>NZ_JBHYGM010000001.1:0-1297490 GCF_051858985.1 Hydrogenophaga sp.
CCCGCTCGATCGCCGACCAGGCGCGCACCATCCGCATCCCGGTGCACATGATCGAAACCATCAACAAGATGAACCGCATCAGCCGCCAGCATCTGCAGGAGTTCGGCTTCGAGCCCGATGCGTCCATCCTGGCCGAGAAGATGGAGATGCCCGAGGACAAGATCCGCAAGATCATGAAGATCGCGAAAGAGCCGATCTCGATGGAAACCCCCATCGGCGACGACGACGATTCTCACCTCGGCGATTTCATCGAAGACCAGGCGAACACGGCGCCCATCGAGGCCGCCATGCAGGCCGGCCTGCGCGAAGTGGTCAAGGAGATTCTCGACAGCCTGACGCCGCGCGAAGCCAAGGTGCTGCGCATGCGCTTCGGCATCGAGATGTCGACCGACCACACGCTGGAAGAAGTGGGCAAGCAGTTCGACGTGACGCGCGAACGCATCCGCCAGATCGAAAGCAAGGCGGTGCGAAAACTCAAGCACCCGAGCCGCTCGGACAAGCTGCGCAGCTTCATCGACACGCTGTAAGCAAGCCGCCTTTTGGCAGAAAAAAAAAGGGGAGCTTGTGCTCCCCTTTTTCATGGCTCTCCGCGCAGCGAAGTGCCCGGGGACGGACCGGGGCTCATCGCACGCCGAGCATCCAGCCTTCGAGTTCGGCCACGTCGCGCTCCATGGGCGTGAGTGGCGGGTGAAAGCAGGCTTCCAGCGCATGGCGCGCGGCCATGTCGGCCATCCAGCGCGCGACGGCATAGGCGTCGTGCTCGTCCACGTCGCGCTGCTCGCGCGGAAAGCGCCGACGGAAAAGGGACGGGTGAACCTCGACGATCACCGACTTGTCCTCAGGCACCTGCCAGCCGTCAAAGGGCCAGAAATGCAGTCGGTCGCCGACCTGGTCTCGCAGCCATTTCAGCCAGGGGATGCCGGCGTGCGCGGCCTTGGCCGCAACGCCCTGAGCGTTGTTCAGACAGACGCCCCTGGCTGACACGGTCCAGCGCTCCGTCAGGCGAAGCACCTCGTCGTGGGTGTCCTGCTGCGCCGGGATCCATGCGCTCTTGCGCTGGCTGAGCAGGCGGCGCCTCACCGCATCGACGGCCACGCGATCTTCGTGGGTGGGCCAGTGGGCCACGAAGTGGCTGAGAAACGCGGGCCAGGTGTCGAGGTGATGGTGGCCGAAGTGCGACACCGGCATGGAGAAACCGTGGTCCATGCCGGCCAGGAATCGCGTGCCTTGCAGCACTTCGTCCCGCAACCGCTCAGCCACTTCACGCCGGTTCCACTGAGAGGGCGAGAAGTCGCCGCCCTCTGCGGGCGAACAATCCCAGCGCAGCGCCCCTCGAGCCTGGGGCCGGGCGGCATACACCTGCAGACCTTTGAGGCGGGTCAGTGGCGTCTGCGCGCCCGAATAGCCGATGCCGATGAAACAGTCGAACATGAACCGGGTTCCTATGCCGCCTTCGTCGACTCAATGAGGCGTCGCAGTCCCTGTGATGCCTCGGCGCGTTCGTGCGCGTTGCCCAGGCGCAGGGCGTCAAAGAGCGCCAGCATGTCGTGCAGGGCCGGATCCTGCACGGCCGCGTAGGGCACGCCGGCATGCAGTGGCTCGATGCCCTGGCCCACGGCCACTCCGTTCGGATGCGGCCAGACCCAGGCACCCTCACCAGGCGGCAGCCAGCGCGCAGCCGCCGGCCAGCTTCGACCGGTGGGTACGCCGGGCGACACGGGCAGGCGTTGCGCAGGAAAGGCGTAGCGCGCGCCATGCAGGGCGAACTCCACGAGGTGATCGGCGTGCACGCGCGCGGGGTTGTCGTCTCCCGAGGGCGATGCTTCGCTCACCAGACCCCTTGCTGCAGCCACGCGGGCGGGTCTGCGTGCCCGGCCGCGGACGCGGTAAATGGCAGCGGGCTCATCCAGCACCCCCGCGGAAGGCACGGCCGCCGACCGGCCCGCCGGGCCTTTGAGCAGCTCGGCCTGGAGTCCTCGCTTCACACACGCGTGCGCCTCAGAAGCGCTCAGGCCTAGTTCGTCGGCCAGACTGGCGTAGGTCCAACGCCGGCCCGCGAGTGCCGCCAGCTTGAGGGCCACCAGAAAATCCTGCGGTTTGAGCTGCATTGAAATTCTTCATTCGTGAATTGCGAATCAAGAATCTATCAGAGTGCCACAGCTTGCGCAAGACCTCCCTCATGCTGGCGGCAACGTCACCGTGACAGCCAGGCCTGGCTTCGCATTGAGCACCGAAAACGTACCGCCGTGCGCCTGTGCCACCAGCCGGCACAGGTAAAGGCCCAGACCCACCCCGCCTGCGCTGCGCGTGCGGGCGGTGTCGGGCCGAAAGAAGGGTTGGGCCAGATGCGGCAACTGGTCTTCGGGCACGCCGGGGCCATGGTCGCGCACCTGGATCTGCACGCCCTCGCCGCCGACATCCACCCGCTCCAGGTGAAGTTCCACCGGCAGCAGGGCGCCGGCGTTGTGGCGCAGCGCGTTGTCCAGCAGGTTGCGCAGCAGCAGGCGCACGCGAACGCGGTCCATGGGCAGCGTGGGCAGCGCGGGCGCGGTGAACAGGCGGACCGTGTGCGCGGCAGGCTGCGTGATGGCCAGTTCCTCGATCACTTCTCTGGCCAGCACGACCGGGTCCGTGGGTTCGCGGTGCAGCGCCTTGTGCCGCCCGGCCAGGCGCTCGCTTTCCAGCAGGTCGCTGATGAGGCGGGCCATCTCTGCGAGGTCGCGGAGCAGCGCCTCGCGCTGGGCGGCAACGTCCTCGGATTCGGGCAGCAGCTCGGTGTTGAGCCGTGCGCGGGTCAGCGGGCTGCGCAGTTCGTGGCTGATGGCCAAGAGCAGCGCGCGCTGGGCTTCGAGCATCTGGTGGATGTCGTGGCCCATGGTGTTGATGGTGGTCGCGAGCTGCCCCAGCTCGTCGGGGCGCTGCGGCCTGCGCACGGGTATGGGCTGTCCGAACTCGCCGGCGCCAAAGCGCTGCGCACCCTGCCGGATGTCGTCCAGCGGACGAAGCAGGCGGCGAACGTACAGGTAGGCCAGCAGCGTGAGCAGCAGCAGCACCGTGAGGGTGAAGCCGATCAGCTTCGGCCGGCGCTCGAACGCCGCATCGTTCAGGCCAAACTCGATCCGGTGGCCATCGGCGGTGGTCCGCAGCAGCAGCCGGTCCCAATCCTGCTCGTCGCCCCAGCCGGGTCCGTCGCCATCGGCGCTGCGAGGGCGATCGCGTTTCCACTGCGGCTTGACCTGATCGGGATGCGAGCGCCAGTTCACCTGCGGGCCGCTGATCGCAATGGTCAGCGGCAGGCGCTGCGTGAGCGCCTGCGCTCGCTCCACGCTGGGCGTGCCTCCCACCACCACCTCGCCGCCGAGGCGGTCGACATAGTCCATGAGCAGCGGCCGCGCGGCCTCGCGCCAACCCACTGAAAACGCCTTTTGCGCACCGCTGATGAACGTGAACGCCATGCCCATGGCGAGCAGCAGGAAGACGAGCACCAGGCGCAACCGCAACGAGCTGCGCAACGCCACAAAAGCGCGGCGGTACCAGGGCAGCGGGGACGCGCTCACGGCGTGAGGCGTCGCAAGGCCAGCGAGTACCCAGCGTTGCGCAGCGTCTTGATGCAATCCAGCGGCTCGAGCTTCCTGCGCAGGCGGCTGACCACGATGTCCACCGCCCTCGTGTACAGGTCGGCATCGTGTCCGCGCAACTGGTTGAGGATGTCGTCGCGGCTGAACACGCGGCCGCTCTCGCGCGCCAGGAGGTGGAGCAATTCGAACTCGGTGCCCGTGAGTTCCACCGCTTCGCCCTGGCGCACCACGCTGCGCCGCGCGGGATCGATGCTCAACCCTTCGAACGACAGCACGCCGGGCGATGCCGCACCGGCCGCCGGGCCGTTCTGGCCATGGCGTCGACGCAGCACGGTCTGGATGCGAGCCACCAGTTCGCGGGGCTCGAAGGGTTTGGGCAGGTAGTCGTCCGCGCCCAGTTCGAGGCCGACGACGCGATCCATCACGTCGCCGCGCGCGGTGAGCATGACGATGGGAATGTCGCTTTCCTTGCGGATGGTGCGGCAGAGTTCGAAGCCGTCCATCTCGGGCAGCATCACATCGAGGATGGCGACTTCGAACGATCCCGCGCGCAACCGGGCCAGGCCTTCGCTCGGCTTGAGCGCATGGGTCAATGCCAGTTCGAAGCGCTGGAAATAGGTCGCCAGCGGCGCCCCCAACTGTTCGTCGTCGTCAATCAGCAAGACACGGTGCATGCGGCATTCTCACTCACATCACCGCGCCCGGACCCACATCGCTGAGCGCACGGTGCCGCAGGATGAGCCGGCGAAGGCGCTGCTGTGCTCGCGTGTCCATGCCATCGAAGCGGTCGGCGACCGACAGGAGCGCAGGCAGCGTGTGCACGGCCTCGACGGGCCGCCGCCGGGACAGCCGGGCCCACAGGCCGAGCGCGTGTTCGCGATCGAATCGCGGTCCCCAGACCAGGGTCAGCAACTCGTCGTGCGGGTCCTCCACGTCGGCCAGCAGCGCAGGACCGTGGTCGCGCAGCGGCTGGCCAATGGGTTGCAGGGCCGGTGACATCGCTGCCTCGCCCACTCAACCGCGACCGAACCAGCCCTTGCGGTGTGCCATGCGATCGCGCACCTCGGCCTGCTGCGTCGGGTTGAGGCTGTCGTAGAAATCGGCCAGGGCGTTGATCACCTCGGGGCTGCTCACCTGCAGCACACGCGTCTTTTCGTCGAGCAGGCCCAGCGCGCGGGCGCGGTCGAACTTCTCGGCCGCCACCAGTGAACGCAGTTCGGCGCGCGGGTCGGCACTCTGGCCGATGAAGGCGGCGCGCTGCGCCTGCACCTTGTCGGCCAGCACGTTGAGCTTCTGCTGCTGTGCGGCGTCAAGGTCGAGCTTGCTGGTGATGCGCTCGATCACCTTGCCGCGCACCTCGGCCATCTTCTCGGCGCTCATGGGGCCGCGCTCGTGGTGGCCGCGTGTGCCGCAGGCAGCCAGGCCACCGAGTGCGATGGAGATGCCGGTGAAGGCCAGGAGAGAGCGTTTGATCCAGGGTTTCATGATGGAAGTCCTTTGCGAAGGGCTGTTGAACATGTCCGTCATGGTGCCGGCCGCGTCGCTACCTGGGGTCTCGCCGCGGTTTCGGTTTTTTTCGGTTTGTATCGGCACCGGCTGCACGCACGCGGTCGAGGTACTCGATCACATGCACACCGAGTCGCTCGGCCACCATGCGGGCGATGTGGGGCAGCGCGCGCCCCGCGCTGACCGCCACGTCCACCGTCTGTGGCTGCGCGCTCTTGTCCTTGAGGGGCACGAAGCGCAGTTGTCCCGCCAGGATCTCCGGCCCCGCATCCAGCTCCGAGGTGAGTGCCACGTGGCTGCCACTGCGCACCAGGCTCTTGACGAGTTGCAGCGAGTTCGTCACCAGCGGGGGGCGCGCCTCCTGCAGCAGCCAGTTGTGCCGCCGCTCCAGGTAGCGCCGGATCGCGAGCACCTTGCTCTGCGCTGCCAGTGGCCAGGCGGCAACATCCTTGAACGTCACCTGCGCCAGCGAAGCCAGCGCGTGACCCGGCGCCACCACGCAGCCCAGCGGCAGGTCGGCCGTGGCCACGATGTGCAGATCGCGGCCGGCCTTGAGGTTGAACGCCACCGCCAGGTCCACCTCGCCCGCGCGCAGTCGCTGCATGGCTTCATCCGGGCTCACGATGTCCACCTCCAGCACGATGCCGGGATGTTCCCTGGCCACCGCCAGCACGAACTCGGGCAGCAGGCCGTTCACATGGCTGTCCATGGCGGCCAGCCTCAGGTGGCCCTGGCTCACCCCCTGCAGGTGCTTGATGTCGGAGAGCGTGCGGTTCAGGTCGGCCTTCCAGCGCTGGGAGAGCGCGAGCAGCAGTTCACCGGCAGCCGTCAGGCGCATGCCACGCGGCTGGCGTTCGAACAGGGGCAAGCCCAGGTCTTCCTCCAGCAACAGGATGTGGCGGTCGATCGCCGAAGCAGAAATCGACACGTCGCGCGCCGCCGCCTGCACCGAACCGAGCTGGGCCACGGCCGCCACGTAACGCAGGGCCTTGGGATGGAGCAGCTGGCTCAGGTTGCTCATGCGTTCTCAAAATCAGAATGGAACATGCCCAATTATGCGATGGACAGCAACGCAGCTGCGTCGCAAACTGCGCCCATCATGAACACGCCCGGTGCTTTCCCCCTTTCATGGACCGCCTTGACGGCCCTGGACGAACCCGGCTTTGGCGAGCTGCTGGGACCGGTGGTGGAGCACGCGCCCTGGGTGGCGCAGCGGGCCTGGGCGGCGAAGCCTTTCGCCGATCGTGATCACCTCTTTCGCGCCCTGGCCGACGTGGTCATGCGCGCCGACCCTGCCGAGCAAATCGCCCTGTTGCGCGGCCACCCGGAGCTGGCTGGCCAGGAAGCGCGGGCGGGCACGATGACGGCGGACTCCCAGAGCGAACAGGGCCGACTCGGTCTCATGGCACTCGATCCCACCACAGTCCAGCGGATCGAGACCCTCAACCAGCGCTACCGCGAGCGCTTTGGATTTCCCTTCATCGTGGCTCTGCGCCTGCACGAGACGCTGGCGTCGGTGCTGAAGGCTTTCGATGAACGCCTGCGGCACGACGACGCAACGGAACGCCGCGAGGCGCTATTGCAAGTCTGCGAAGTCATGCGCGGTCGCCTGGCCAATACCGTGCTGCCCCCCACCCCCCTGCCCACCACGTCCGTACCCACCTTCTCAGAAAGCCCATCATGAAACACCCACGCCGCCACTTCCTGGCCTTCGCCGCCCTGCTTTGCCTGGCCATGCCGCAGGCCCACGCGCAAGCCTGGCCCCAGAAGCCGATCCGGATCGTGGTCACCTTCGCCCCGGGCGGCTCGTCCGACATCGTGGCCCGCCTGCTGCAGCCGGGGCTGCAGGAGAAGCTGGGCCAGACCGTCATCGTGGAAAACAAGCCCGGCGCGGGCAGCACCATCGGTGCCAACGAAGTCGCGCGCGCCGCACCCGACGGCTACACCTTGCTGCTGTCCAACACAGCGCCCATCAGCATCTCGCCCTTCATGATGGACAAGTCGCCCTACGACCCGGTCAAGAGCTTCAGCCACGTGGCCTACATCGGCTCGGTGCCCAATGTGTTCGTCGTGCACCCATCGGTTCCGGCCAAGACCATGCCCGAGCTGGTGAAATGGATCAATGCACAGGCCAAACCAGTGAACTACGGTTCTGGCGGCGTGGGCTCCATCGGCCACATCGTCGGCGAGATGTTCAAGCAGCAGTACAAGCTGAACATGGAACACGTGCCCTACAAGGGCTCGTCTCCCATGCACAACGACCTGCTCGGCGGCACGCTGCAGTTCGCGGTGGACACGCTCACGCAGAACGTGCCCTACATGAAGGACGGCAAGCTCACCGGCATCGCCGTGACCTCGCGCACCCGCGCTGCCATGTCTCCCAACGTGCCCACCGTGGTGGAAGCCGGCTACCCCAAGCTGGTGGCCGACAACTTCCTCGGCATTTCGGCACCAGCAGGCACGCCCAAGGACGTGGTGGACAAGGTGAACAAGGCGGTGAGCGAGGTGGTGGCCCAGCCCGACGTGGCGAGGCGCCTGGCCGACCTGGGCGTGGCGCCCGACAGCATGACCCCTGCTGAATTCACGAAGTTCGTCACCGAGCAGGTCTCCGACTGGGCCCCGGCCGTCAAGGCCTCCGGCGCGCGGTTGAATTGAACGCCATGAGCGGCGGCATCTCGATCCATTGTGTGGATGTGGCCAGCGGCCGGCTGGCCGTGGGCCTGCATGTGCAAGTGCAGCGCCTGGGCGCCAACGATTTGCCCCAGGGCGAACCGCTGGCCGAAGGCCGGGTGGGCAGCAACGGCCTGCTGCAGCACCCTGCCCTCATGAGCGACACCATCACCGCCGGCGGCTACGAAGTGCGCTTCGCGGTGGGCGACTTCTACCGGAGTCAGGGCACGGTGCCCACCGGCGCGGTGTTCCTGGAAGTGGTGCCTTACCGCTTCCACATCGCCGACCCTGTGCAGCACTACCACCTGCCGTTCAAGTTCACGGCCTGGGGGTTTTCGCTGTTTCGCGGCGGCGCCTGACGTTCAGTACGCTTCGGTGTCGACCTCGCGATTCGCCTGGTCGTTGTAGCGGTTGCCACTCACCGACTGCTGATTGATCAGATCTTCCAGCTTCAACATGGTGGCCGCATCGAGCTTCACGTCCGCCGCATCGATGTTGTCGCGCAGGTGGTCTTGCCGGGCCGTGCCGGGAATGGGCAGGATGTCCTCACCTTTGTGCAGCAGCCACGCAATGGCCAGCTGCGCGGGCGTGCAGCCCACGTCGCGCGCCATGGCCTCGTAGGGCGCCAGCAGCTTGAGATTGACCGCATAGTGCTCGGGCGAGAAGCGCGGCATGGTGCGGCGGATGTCCTTGGCGTCCAGCGCAGCAAGGTCCAGGGGACCGCACAGGAAACCGCGAGCCACCGGGCTGAAGGCCACGAAGCTCACGCCCAGTTCACGGCAGGCGTCCAGCACCGCGATCTCGGGGTTGCGCGTCCACAACGAATACTCGGTCTGCACCGCCGCAATCGGGTGCACCGCGTGCGCCTTGCGCAGGGTGGATGCAGACACTTCGGAGAGGCCGATGGTCTGGATCTTGCCGGCACGCACCAGATCGCTGAGGGCACCCACGCTGTCCTCCACCGGCACCTGCTTGTCCCAGCGGTGCAGGTAGTAGAGATCGATCACATCGGTCTTCAGGCGCTTGAGTGCCGCTTCGCAGGTGGCGCGCAGTGTCTCGGGCCGGCCGTCGATCACGCGCACCAGCTTGCCGTCGCCCGCCACGTCCACGCCCTGCATGCCGCACTTGCTCGCCAGCGTGAACTGGCTGCGGTGTCGGGAGAGCGCCTTGCCCACTGCCGTTTCGCTGGCACCGAAGCCGTACAGGGCGGCCGTGTCGAAGTGCGTGACGCCAAGGTCCAGCGCGTTCAGCAGCAAGCGCTCGGCGTCCGCGGGCGGAATGGGTGCGCCATAGGCATGGCAGATGTTCATGCAGCCCAGGCCGATGGCCGAGACCTTGAAGGGGCCGAGTTGTCGTTCCTGCATCGCGTTCAACCGTTGGCGTTGAGTTGTTGCTCCAGCTGGTGCAGCACTTCGTAGCAGGCAAACACCTTGGCCACGCTGGAGTTGGGCTCGCGGCCTTCGCGAATGGCCGCGAAGAACTCGCGGTCCTGCAGCTCGATGCCGTTCATGCTCACCGCCACTTTCGACACATCGATCTTCTCCTCCTTGCCGCTGAACAGGTCGTCGTAGCGCGCAATGTAGGTCGCGGTGTCGCCGATGTAGCGGAAGAAGGTGCCGAGCGGTCCGTCGTTGTTGAAGCTCAGGCTGAGCGTGCAGATGGCGCCACTGGCGGCCTTGAGCTGGATGCTCATGTCCATCGCGATACCCAGCACGGGGTGGATCGGGCCCTGCACAGCATTGGCCTGCACGATCGGGCTGCCGCACTGGTAGGCGAACAGATCCACGGTGTGGGCCGCGTGGTGCCACAGCAGGTGGTCGGTCCAGCTGCGGGCCTGGCCCAGGGCGTTGGTGTTGGTCCGGCGGAAGAAATAGGTCTGCACATCCATCTGCTGGATGTTGAATTTGCCGTCCTTGATCTGCTGGTTGACGTACTGGTGGCTGGGATTGAAGCGGCGCGTGTGGCCGCACATGGCGATCAGCCCGGTGGTCTTCTGCAACGCCACCACGTCCTGCGCGCCCTTGAGACTGTCGGCCAGCGGAATTTCCACCTGCACATGCTTGCCGGCCTTCAGGCAGGCGATGGTCTGTTCGGCATGCATCTGCGTGGGCGTGCAGAGGATGACGGCATCCAGTTCCTGGATGGCCAGGCTCTCCGCGAGGTTGGTCGTGACATGGCCGATGCCGTACTTCGTGGCCACTTCCTGCGTCTTGTCGAGCTCGCGCCCGATCAGCGAGATCACCTCGACGCCGTCGATGTTCTTGATGCCGTCCAGGTGCTTGACGCCAAAGGCGCCCGCGCCGGCGAGGGCGACTTTGATGGTTTTGTTGTTCATGTCAGGCGTGCTCCAGAATGAGGTGGCCCACGGCGGTGTTGCTCGCGGGCACATGGTAGAAGCGGTGCGCCACCTTCGGCGGCTGGCCACCGGCCACATCGGCCATGGCACCGCGTGCAATCAGCCACATCACCAGTTCGATGCCTTCGCTGCCGGCTTCGCGCACGTAGTCGATGTGCGGGACTCTCGCCAGGCCGTCCGGGTCGGCGATCAGCCGGTCGAGGAACGCGTTGTCGAAGGTCTTGTTGATGAGTCCTGCACGCGGCCCCTGCAGCTGGTGGCTCATGCCGCCGGTGCCCCAGATCTGCACGTTGAGGTCTTCGTCGTAGCTCTCCACGGCCTTGCGGATGGCCTTGCCCAGGTTGTAGCAACGCTGGCCGCTGGGCACGGGGTACTGCACCACGTTGACCGCAAAAGGGATGACCGGGCACGGCCAGGCCTCTGGCTGGCCGCACATGAGCGACAGCGGCACTGTCAGGCCGTGGTCGACGTCCATCCTGTTCACGATGGTGAGGTCGAAATCCTGCTGGATGACGGACTGCGCAATGTGCGACGCCAGGTCCGGGTGGCCCACGACCTTGGGCACAGGACGCGGTCCCCAGCCTTCGTCGGCAGGCTGGAACTCGGCCGCGGCGCCGATGGCAAAGGTGGGAATCATGTCCAGGCTGAAGGCGGTGGCGTGGTCGTTGAACACGAGGAAGATCACGTCCGGCTTGTTCTGCTTCATCCATTGCTTGGAGAAGTCGTAGCCACCAAAGACGGGTTGCCAATAGGGTTCCTGGGTCTTGCCCAGATCGAGTGCGGCGCCGATGGCGGGCACGTGCGAGGTGTAGACGGATGCGGTGATGCGTGCCATGTTCAGTTCACTTTCTTGCCGGCGGAGCCTTGCGGCTGGCGGTTCGCCTGCGCGTCGCCATCCTCCCCCACCACGCGGTTGCCATCGGCCGAGCGGCCGCCGGCGATCATCATGTTGCGGTATTCGTCTTCGGTCATGCCGGTCATGGAGCCCGCCATCTGCTGGAAGCTCTTGCCGTCGGTGGCACCGATCTTGGCCAGGAAGTAGATGTTGCCGCCCAGGCGGATGCACCAGTTCAGGTCGCGCGCCAGCACGGCCTCTTTCTGCTCTTCGGTCATGGCCCACTGGTCCAGGTAGGCGCGTTCGTCGGCCTTGAACTTCTCGCGGTTCTCGGCTTTCATGAGGCTCATGCAGAACTGGTTGAGCCAGTAGCCTTTGCGGCTCTGTTCGGCGTCGAAGATCGTCGTGCCGGGCACGTCCATGTAGGGTTTGTCCAGTGCCATGTTCTTAGACCTCCTCGGGCCAGTAGAGTTTCATCGGATTGGTCACCAGAAGCTTTTTCTGCAGCTCGGGTGTGGTGGCGATGTGCGGGATGAAATCGACCAGCAGGCCATCGTCGGGCATGTGGTCTTTCAGGTTCGGGTGCGGCCAGTCAGTGCCCCAGAGCACGCGGTCGGGGAACTCCTCCACCACCTTGCGCGCGAACGGAACCACATCGGTGTAGGCGTTCTGCTCGCCATTCAGGGCCCTCGGGCCGGTCACTGAGAGGCGTTCCGGGCAGCTCACCTTGCTCCACACATTGGGGTGCTGGCGCATGAACTTCAGGAACAGCTCGAACTCGGGTCCATCCACCGGCTTGCTCACGTCCGGCCTTCCCATGTGGTCCACCACCACGGTGGTGGGCAGTGCGGTGAAGAAATCCCACAGCTCGGGCAGGTCCACCGCCTCGAAGTAGATGACGACGTGCCAGCCCAGCTTCTGGATCCGGCCGGCGATCTCCATCAGCTCTTCCTTGGGCGTGAAGTCCACCAGGCGCTTGACGAAATTGAACCGCACGCCGCGCACGCCGGCGGCGTGCAGCGCCTGCAGCTCTTCGTCGGTCACGCTACGCCTGACCGTGGCCACGCCACGCGCCTTGCCGTCCGAGTGCACCAGCGCATCGACCAGCGCCCTGTTGTCAGCGCCGTGGCAGGTGGCCTGCACCACGACGTTGCGGGCAAAGCCCAGGTGGTCGCGCAGCGCGAAGAGTTGCTGCTTGCTGGCGTCGCAGGGTGTGTACTTGCGCTCGGGCGCGTAGGGAAATTCGGCACCGGGGCCGAACACGTGGCAATGCGCGTCCACGCTGCCGGCAGGCACCTGGAAGCGGGGCCGGCTGGGTCCGTCGTACCAGTCGAGCCAGCCGGCGGTCTTGGTGAAATCACCCGATGTGGTTTTGCTCATGGCTGCTTTCAATCGATGTATTTCAGGCCGGCAGCAGCGAGCGGCTCACGCATCTTGTACATGTCCAGCCCCAGCACGCCGCTGGCCAGCTTCGCGCGTTTCTCGCCTTCGAAACTCTCGCGCTTCCGGGCCGCTTCCAGCGTGGCGGCGGCGCGTGCGGCAGGCACACAGACCACGCCATCGTCGTCGGCCACGATCACGTCGCCCGGTGTCACCAGCATGCCGGCGCAGACGACGGGAATGTTCACCGAACCCAGCGTGGCCTTGATGGTGCCCTTGCTCGAGATGGCTTTGCTCCACACGGGGAAGTTCATCTTCTGGAGTTCCTTGACATCGCGCACGCCACCGTCGATGACCAGCGCGCGCGCACCGCGCGCCTGGAACGATGTGGCCAGCAGGTCGCCAAAGAAGCCGTCGGTGCATTCCGCAGTGACGGTGGCCACCACGATGTCGCCGGGCTGGATCTGCTCGGCAGCCACATGCATCATCCAGTTGTCGCCGGGCTGCAGCAAAACGGTCACTGCCGTGCCGCTGACCTGCTGACCCGGGAAGATGGGCCGCATATAGGGTTTGAGCAGGCCGACTCGCCCCATGGCTTCATGCACCGTGGCAGAGCCCAGTGCGGCCAGGCCGTCGGCTGCTGCGCGGTCAGCGCGGGTGATGTTGCGGTAGACAACGCCAAGTTCGTACATGTCAGAGGCCCTTTGATTTGAGACGCGCATCCAGGCGCGGGAACACGCGGCGCACATTGCCTTCGTAGATCTGGTGCTTGTCTTCCGCACTCAGGATCTTCGACGCCTCGATGTAGCGCTTGGTGTCGTCGTAGTAATGGCCGGTGGTCGGGTCGACGCCGCGCACCGCGCCGATCATCTCGCTGGCAAACAGCACGTTCTTCACCGGGATCACGGTGTTGAGCAGGTCGATGCCGGGCTGGTGATAGACGCAGGTGTCGAAGAAGATGTTGTTCATCACGTGGTCGTCCAGCAGCGGCTTCTTCATCTCTTGCGCAAGGCCCCGGAAGCGGCCCCAGTGGTAGGGCACCGCGCCGCCGCCGTGTGGAACGAGGAACTTCAGCGTGGGGAAGTCCTTGAACAGGTCGCCCTGGATGCACTGCATGAACGCGGTGGTGTCGGCATTCAGGTAGTGCGCGCCGGTGGTGTGAAAGCAGGCATTGCAGCTCGTGCTCACATGGATCATGGCCGGCAGGTCGTACTCGACCATCTTCTCGTAGATCGGGTACCAGTGCCTGTCGGTCAATGGCGGGCTGTTCCAGTGGCCACCCGAAGGATCGGGGTTGAGGTTGATGCCCACCGCACCGTATTCCTTGACGCACTTCTCCAGCTCGGGGATGCAGGTGGCCGGGTCGACGCCGGGCGACTGCGGCAGCATGGCCACGGGCACGAAGTGATCGGGGAACAGCGTGGAGACGCGGTAGCAGAGTTCGTTGCAGATCGCAGCCCAGGTGCTGGACACCTTGAAGTCGCCGATGTGGTGCGCCATGAAGCTCGCGCGCGGTGAGAACAGCGTGAGGTCGCTGCCGCGTTCCTTCATCAGCCTGAGCTGGTTCGTCTCGATGGACTCGCGCAGCTCGTCATCGCTGATGCGCAGGTCCGCCACCTGGGGCATCACCGCCGGGTCCTTGATGCCGGCGATCTGCTGGTTGCGCCAGTTCTCCAGCGCCTTGGGGGCGGTGGTGTAGTGGCCGTGGCAATCGATGATCAGACTCATGGGGTCTCCTGGTTGTTGGGGGTCAGCGCGCGGCTTCCATGCCCTGGCGCTGTTTGGCTTCGTCCGCAGCGGGCGAGACCATGAAGTCGAGCAAGGCGCGGACTTCATCGGTCCGCGACGTGGCCACGGGGATGCCGGCGGAAAAGGTGGTGACGATCTGGATGGCAGGTGGCAGTGGCCCGGCCACGGAGATGCCGTCGACGTGCAGCAGTTCGCTGAGCTGCTGGAAACCCAGCGCCACCTCGCCGCGAGCCACCAGCGTGCCCACGGGCACGCCGGGGGGCGCCTGCACCATGCGCCCTGCAATCTGATCGGCGATGCCCCAGCGCTCGAACAGCTTGCCCAGGGCGACGCCGCTGGGTCCGGTGGAGCAGCTCACGCTGCGTGCGGCCAGCACCGCAGCGCGCACCGAGTCTTCCGACGACAGGTCGGGCAGCGGCTCTCCCGCGCGCACGGCCACCGCCACGCCCGAGCGCACCAGGTCGACCCGGCTGCCAGGACGCAGGTGGCCTGCGGCGGTGAGCTTGTCGATGGCGTCCGACGCCAGCACCACCAGATCGAAGGTTTCGCCGGCCTGCACGCGCTTGGCCGCGTCCACACCGCCGACCGATTCGATCTCGATCGCAGCGGAGGCGCGCGCGCCGTACGCGGCCACCAGTTCGGCCAGGACCTGGCGCGTGGCCATGGAAGAAATGCCTCGGATGGGTGGGGTCATGGGAGGGGTGTGCGTGAAGACCGGCCATTGTGGACCTGCCTTGCACCCCTGAAAAGCCACATGACCGGCTAGCAGCTAGAACAAAAAAACATAACTATGATCGGCGCTCCCCCCTCATTCTTCGGCCATGGACCTCAAGCAACTCGAGTATTTCGTGCGCGTCGCCGAGCTGGGCAGCTTCACCCGCGCGGCCATGGCGCTGCACGTGGCCCAACCGGCGTTGTCCCGGCAGGTGCGCCTGCTCGAAGTGGAATTGCGCCAGAACCTGCTGGTGCGCAACGGCCGTGGTGCCGTCCCCACCGAAGCCGGCAAGCTGCTGCTGGCGCATGGGCGCGGCATTCTTCACCAGGTGGAGCGGGCACGCGAGGAACTGGGCCGGGTGCGCGGCGCCCTGGCCGGCCGCGTCGCCATCGGGCTGCCGCCCAGCCTGGCGCGGGTCCTCACGGTGCCGCTGACCCGCGCGTTTCGCCAGCAGCTGCCGCAGGCCAGCCTGTCGATCAGTGAAGGGCTGTCGGTGACCATGCAGGAGTGGCTGGTGACCGGACGGCTCGACATTGCCGTGCTCTACAACGCCCAGCCCTCGCCCGAACTCGAGATCCAGCCGCTGCACGACGAGGACCTGATGCTGGTGGAGCCGCGGCCGCCCGGCCTGCCCGAAGATCCGCCACCCCCGCCCGTGCCGTTGCGCGAAGTGGCCGCGCTGCCGCTGGTGATTCCCAGCCGGCCGAACGCGATCCGAATGCATGTGGAGGCCGAGATGGCCAACATTGGCTGTCGCCCACTGGTGGCGCTGGAGATCGATGGCGTGGCGGCCATCCTGGACCTGGTGGCCGACGGTGCCGGTGCCGCGCTGCTCTCGCGCAACGCGGTGGCCAGCTCGATCCGACCCTCGGCCTACCGCATGCGGCAGGTGAGCGAGCCGCCGCTGCGCACCCGCCTTTGCCTGGGCATCAGCTCACAGCGCCCGGCCACCCTGACACAGCAGAACACGCTGGACCTGATTCGACAGACGCTGGAAAAGCTCAGAACACGCTGAGCCACCGCTCACTGCCGGGGAATTCCGGCGCGCTCGATCACGCGACTCCAGCGCTGGATGTCGCTCACCAGCAGCGCCGAGGCCTGCTCGGGTGTGGACGAACGCGGGTCGATGTTGAGTTCGCGCAGCTTCTTCTGCACGTCCGCGTCGGCCACCGTGGCGGCAATCTCCCGCTGCAGCCGTTCAACGACGGCACGCGGCGTCTTCGCCGGCGCCGCCAGCGCGTTCCATGAGGACGCCTGGAACCCGGCAACGCCTCCCTCCATCGCGGTGGGCACCTCCGGCAGCACCGCAGAGCGCCGCTCGCCCGCCACCGCCAGCGCCTTGAGGGCACCACCACGGATCTGCGGGAGCACCGGCGCCAGGATCTCCACGCCCACGTCCACCTGCCGGCCGCGCAACGCACCAATGAGATTGGGCGTGCCATTGAACGGAATGATCTGCGCGTCGATGTCCGCGCTGCTCTTGAACAGCTCGGCCGCGAGGTGCTGTGTGCTGCCGATGTTGATGCTGCCCATGTTGAGCTTGCCCGGGTTGGCGCGGGCATAGGTCAGCAAATCGGCGAAGCTCCTGAACGGCGCATCGGGATGGGCGACCACCGCAATGTCGAAGTAGCCCAGCGTGGAAATAGGGGCGAAGTCGCGCACCGTGTCGAATGGCAGCGACTTGAACAGACCCGCCGTGACCGCCGTGCCGTTGGACATGAGGAACAGGCTGTGGCCGTCCGGCTCGGCGCGCGCCACGCTCTCGGCGGCCACCACACCACCCGCCCCGGGGCGGTTCTCGATCACCACCGTCTGGCCCAGGCGTTCACCCAGCCGGCCCGCGACGATGCGCGCCGTGAGATCACCCACGCCGCCCGCAGCGAAAGGCACCACGATGCGCAGGCCCTTGCTGGGGAAGACCGCTTGCGCAGCCGCCGGGGACGAGAAGGCACTGGCCATGAGCGACACCAGTCCAGCCAGGAATGCGCGACGTCCCATCGACTGGTCCCGTGTGTCAGCCGACGTACTGCACCAGCCAGAGCGAAAGCCCGGGGAACAGCAGCAGCAAGGTCGTGCGCACCACGTCGCTCGCCAGGAAAGGCAGCACGCCGCGGTAGCTCTCACCGATCGGCACGTCCTTGGCCATGCCATTGACCACGTACACGTTCAGCCCCACGGGCGGTGCCAGCAGGCCGAAGCCCACGGTCATGAGCACCATGATGCCGAACCAGATGGCCACCGATTCCTGCGGCATGCCGAAGTCCAGGCCCATGACGACCGGGAAGAAGATCGGGATGGTCAACAGGATCATGGACAGTTCGTCCATCACCGCGCCCAGAACCACATAGAACAGCAGGATGGCGGTCACCACCATCAGCGGCGCCACGTTCCAGCTGTTGATCACGGTGGACAGCATGGTGGTGACCTGGGTCAGTGCCAGGGCCGAGTTCATCATGTCCGCCCCGATGAAGATCATGAAGATCATGGCGCTGGCCGCGGCGGTGGCGTAGAAGCACTGCTTGATCTTTGCCAGGGTCAGTTCGCCCTTGAGCAGGGCCGCCACGAAGGTGCTGGCCGCGCCCACACCGGCGCCTTCCGTGGGTGTGAAAAGGCCGCCGTAGATGCCACCGAAGACGATGATGAACACGATCGCGATCGGGCCCACGCCCATGAGCGCCTCCATGGTCAGGCGCGGGTGATCGTCATCGTGCTCGGGCGCGTGGCCGGGCACCAGGCGCACATAGATCGCAATGGCAATCATGTAGCCCAGCATGGCGATGATGCCGGGCACCATCGCGGCCGCGAACAGCTTGGCGATGTTCTGCTCGGTCAGGATGGCGTAGATCACCAGCGGCACCGAAGGGGGTATCAGGATGCCCAATGTGCCGCCGGCAGCCAGCGTGCCCGTGGCCAGGCGGCCGGAATACCCGTGGCGTTTCATTTCAGGCAGCGCCACCGAGGTGATGGTGGCCGCCGTGGCGATGGACGACCCACAGATGGCCCCGAAGCCGGCGCTGGCCAGCACCGCCGCCATGGCCAGACCCCCCTTGAAGCGGGCCATGACCACGCTGGCGAACTGGAACAGTGCCTTGGAGATGCCGCCCTGGGTGGCGAAGTTGCCCATCAGGATGAACAACGGAATGACCGAGAGGTCGTAGCTCGCGAAACGGGCAAAGGCCGCGCCGTTGAGGTTGTTGAAGAAGGGCGGCAGCCCCACCTGGTAGATGTAGCCGAAGGTGCCTGCTGCAAACATGGCCACCGCAATCGGGACACGGATGGCCATCAGGCCCAGCATGATCCCGAAAATCAACCCCGCCAAAGACAAAGAACTCATTCACCCTGCTCCGGAAAGTTACGCACAAAGGCCTGGTACAGGGCGATCAATGCCGTCAGCAAGAACGGCGGCACCATGAAGCAATACACGATCCACTCGGGAAAGCCCAGCATCATCGAAGTGGTCTGGGTCTCGTAGGCGCTGATGCCGCCCACCGTGGTGCGCCACGTCAGCAGCAGCATGAGCAGCGCCAGCAGCAGCGCGCCAAAGCGGTCCATCCAGGCGGTGGCGCCGGTGGAGGCCTTCGAGGTGAAGAAGTCCACGATGATGTTCTCGCGCTTGAGCTGGCACCAGGGCAGGAACAGCGCGATCGCCGCGCCAGCGGTGAACGCGGTCAGTTCGTAGTCGCCCACCAGCGTCGTGCCGATGGTGTTGCGTCCGATGAGGCTCACACAGGTGATCAGGGTGATCACCGTCAGCAGGACACCCGCCAGGATCGCGCTCGATCTGGCCAACAAGGAAAGCAGTTTCAACGCGGCACCTTCTTGAAACAGGCGATCCGCTCAGGCCGAGAGCGGCCGGAGCGGATCGTTCGGTAGAGAACGCGGCACCGCTCGGGATGCCGCAGGGGGTACGGGATTATCGCTGGTACTTGGCGATGAGCGCCCGGGCTTCAGAGACCAGCTTCGCACCGTCCACGTTCTTGCCCTTCATTTCATTGATCCAGTCCGTTTCCACGGTGGCCGCGGTGCGGCGCCACCGCTGGGTCTCGGCGGTGTCGAGAGCGACGATGTTGTTGCCCGCCTTCTCGGCGATCGCGCGGCCAGCCTTGTCGCCTTCGTCCATGGCGCGCCCGAACATGGCCGCCGTCTCGATGCCGGCATTGGCGTCGATCACCTTTTTCAGGTCGGCTGGCAGCTTGTCGTACGAGGCCTTGTTCATGGAGAACGCAAAGGTCTGCGTGTACAGGCCTTGGCGTCCCGCAAAGGTGGTGTGGTTCTTCACCAGCTCGGTCACCTTGAGGGAGGGCGTGACCTCCCAAGGAATGGTCGTGCCGTCGATCGTGCCCTTGGACAGCGCATCGGTCACTGCGGGCACGGGCATGCCCACGGGCGTGGCGCCGAGCTTGGTGAGCATGTTGTTGATCACGCGCGAACCGCCGCGCACCTTCATGCCGCGAAGGCTCTCCAGCCCGGTCACGGGCGTCTTGGTGTGGAACAAGCCGGGCCCGTGCGTGTGCACGGCAATCAGCTTCACGTCCTTGAATTCGTCGGAGGCGTACTTGTCCACGTACTCCTGGAAGGCCCGTGAAGACTCTTCGGCCGATCCACTCATGAAGGGGAGCTCGAACACCTCGGACTTGTTGAAGCGGCCCGGGGTGTAGCCCAGCACGGTCCAGGTCAGGTCCACCACGCCGTCGCGCGCCTGGTCGAACAACTGCGGTGGCGCGCCACCGAGCTGCATGGCGTGGAAAAGCTGCACCTTGATCCTGCCGCCAGATTCGGCTTCCACCTTCTGCGCCCAGGGCACGAGCGCGCGTGCGGGGATGGTGGCTTGCGGCGGCAGCATCTGGTGCAGGCGCAGGGTGACCACCTGCTGTGCACCGGCACGCCCGGCCAGCCCTGCCAGGGCGACCGCGCTCAGGGCCAGCAGCGTGGTGCGGCGTGTGAGAAGGCTCATGTTTGTCTCCAGTTTCTGGTGGATGGTCCGGCTCGTGAGCGGGTGGGCGCGCTCCGATCCGGGTTCATTGAACAAGGCGATGCCCACACGTTGCAGCGTCACGATCAGGCGCACTCGGCGCGCCAGGCGGTATCCAGCGTGACCCGGCCCACCACCCGCGAGACGCAGGCGCAGATGCGCGTGTTCTCCTGCTTCTCACGCTCGCTGAGGAAAACGTCGCGGTGATCGATCTGGCCTTCGAGCGAGAGCACGTCCATGGCACACAGGCCGCACTCGCCGCGCCGGCAGTCACTCATGACCTCGATGCCGGCGGCTTCCAGCGCGTCCAGCAGTGGCTGGTCGGGCGGCACGTCGATGTGGGCGCCGTGGCGCGGCAGATCCACCTGGAAGCCGGCGCTGTGCAGCCGGCCTCCGCTGCCGAAGGTCTCGAACCGCAAGCTGGGCAGAGGATGGCCGGCATCGAGCCAGCGCGCGCGCATGTCGTCCAGCAACTTCGCGGGACCGCACACGTAGGCCTGCGAGCCGATGGGCAAGGCCTCGATCTCGCCGGCCAGGTCAAGGCGTTGGCCGCGTCCCGACACACAGGTGACGAGGCCTTCACCCAGCAACTTGCGCAAGGTTTCGCCGTAGGCCAGTTCGCTGTCGCTGCGCGCCGCGTAGAGCAGCCGCACCGGCTGTCCCCTGCGCACCAGGGCCTGCGCCATCGACACCATGGGGGTGATGCCGATGCCGCCAGCCACCAGCAGGGTGGCCGGGGCCGCGAAGCTCAGCGGAAAGTGGTTCTGAGGCGTGCCCACTTCGAGCCCGTCGCCCTCGGCGAGTTGCCACATGGCGCGCGAGCCACCCAGGCCATCGTCGAGCCGCTTCACGGCGATGCGGTAGCCCGCTGCTTCCTCCGGCGCACCGACCAGCGAATAGTTGCGCGTGTATTCGCGCGCATCCACCGTGAGGCGCACCTGCAGGTGGGCGCCTGGCGTCCAGCGCACGGCGGGTTCGCCCTCGGGCGTCAGCACGAACTCGCGCACGTGCGGTGTGAGATCGCGCGTTGCGGCCACGCGGGCCGGGTGCCAGGTGAGTGTGCTTTTCATCGTCTGCGAATCAGTTTGAGCGCGGGCATGGCACCGGGTGCGTGCACCCGGGCCGGACCGCTGAGGACGTCCTGCAGGTTGCGCTGGGCCAGGCGCGAGTGCTCGCGCATGATGGCTTCGGCGCGCGCGCCCTCGCGCTGCCCGATGGCATCGAGCACCTGCCGGTGCTGGTCCTGAGCCACCACCAGCATGTCGCGCGCTCGGCTGGAATGCGCCTGCACCACCACGAAGCCCGAGGGCGATGCGAATGGCAGGCTGAGCACCTTCTCCAGCTGGCGGACGATGGTCGGGCTGTCGGCCATCTCCCAGACGAGGCTGTGGAACTCGCTGTTGAGCACCACGTAGGCCGAGAAACCTTCGTCGTCGAGCGACGGCGCCGCGAGCACCGCATCGATGCGGTCCAGGCACTGCCGCGCTTCGGCCAGCACCACGCCGGGCGCGCCGCGCTCTGCGGCCAGCCTGGCCAGCAGGCCTTCGAGCGTGCCTCGCAGCTCGATGGCGTCGGCGATGTCGCGCTCCGAAAACGTCTGCACCACGTAGCCGCCATTGGGCAGCGCCTGCAGCAGCCCTTCTTGCTCCAGGCGCATGAGCGCGGCGCGGATCGGCGTGCGCGAAACCCCCAGGCGCTCAACGATGGCCAGCTCTGCAATGCGCGAGCCGCCCGCCAGCTCACCCGAGAGGATGAGCTCGCGCAATTGAAGCAGCGCACGCACCTGGGCGCTTTCGGTGCCCGTGCTTTCGCTGGCAGGCGCTGGAGGTGTCAAGGTGTCCATCTCATCCCGCCCGGCGAATGGGAATGACGGTGGACGGTGAACCACCGCGCTCTGCGTCCACAAGTCGGTCGATCAGGCGACGGGCCCACATCGCGCCCGCATCGATGTTGAGGTTGTAGAACTTGTGGTCCGGGTGTTCCTCGATCGCCTTCTGCTGGGCTTCGAGCACGAGCTCGTCCTCACGAAAGATGCTGGCCACGCCTTCGCGCAACTGGTGCGTGAGACGTTGCTCGTCCAGGCAGTAGTTGCGCGCAAAGGCCCAGAAGTACAGGCAGGTGTTGCCGGTCTCCGGGGTGATCGTGTTGAGCACAAACCCGTTGACCCCCTGGCTGCGATCGCCCTGTGGAGCGCCGGTGCCGGCAGGCGCCACGCCGACGTCGATGGCCACCGTGCAGGGCGCTTCGAAGCGGATGATCTGCCAGCGGTCCACCAGGCCGCTGTAGCCGCGCGCCTGCTGGATCTGGCCAGCCCAGAACGGCGGCGCCTCGATGCCCTCCATCCAGCGCGTCACCACCGCGGTGCGTTCGCCGTGCGTGGCCACGAAGGGCGCCTCGGCCACGGCGCGGTTGCCGATGCTGCTGCCGTGCACGAAGGCCTCGTGGGTGAGATCCATGAGGTTGTCCACGACCAGGCGGTAGTCGCACTTCACGCGAATCATCTTGCCGTCCGCGGCCCATGCCGGGTCGTGGTTCCAGTGCAGGTCGGGCACCAGGGCGGGGTCGGCCAGCGCCGGATCCCCGGGCCACACCCAGATGAAGCGGTGTTTTTCCACCACCGGAAATGCGCGCACACACGCGGAAGGATTCAACGTTTCCTGGCTCGGCATGTGGGTGCAACGACCTTCGGCGTTGTAGACCAGCCCGTGGTACCCGCACACCACCTCGTCCCCCTCCAGGCGGCCCATGGACAGCGGCAGCAACCGGTGCCAGCAAGCATCTTCCAGCGCTGCCACTGCGCCCCCGCTCTGCCGGTAAAGCACCATTTTCTGGTTGCAGATGGTGCGCGCCAGCAGGCTGCGGCCCACCTCCACGTCGTAAGCGGCGGCGTACCAGGCGTTGAGTGGAAAATGCGAGGGCGTCGTGTTCATGGGATACGCAATGTATACAGAACAACGCATTTTTCAAGGCTTTTTACCGGTTATTGGGGTTTTCCATAGGTTTCTGTATTCTTCAAAGGCTGGCAAAGTCTCTTTTTGCCTTCTTTTGACGACATTCAACCGGACCACACCATGACCTTGCGCCAGCACCCGCCCTTCCGCGCCGACCACGTCGGCAGCTTTCTGCGACCGGCCTACCTGCTCGAGGCGCGTGAGAAAAAGGCCAAGGGCACGATCACCGCGGCTCAGCTGCGCGAAGTGGAAGACCGCGCCATCACGGAGATCGTCAAGTTCCAGGCCGACGTGGGCCTGCAGTCCATCACCGACGGTGAGTTCCGCCGCACGTATTTCCACATTGATTTCCTGGAACAGCTCGGTGGCGTGAAGACCGACATTCCTGTGACCATCCGCAAGCCCGATGGCACCGAAGAGCTGGCGCCGCCGGTGATCCGTGTCATCGACAAGGTTCGCCACGCGAAAAACATCCAGCTTGCCGATTTCCAATACCTGAAGGCGCAGGTGGAAGCACTCGGATTGCCCGCCATCACGCCCAAGGTGACCATTCCCTCGCCCACGATGCTGCACTTTCGCGGCGGACGCGCGGGCATCAGCAAGGAGGCCTATCCCGAGCTGGACCCGGTGTTCTACGACGACGTGGCCAAGGCCTATGGCGAGGAACTGCAGAGCCTGGCCGACGCGGGCTGCTCCTACGTGCAGATGGACGACACCAATATGGCCTACCTGTGCGACGAGCGCATGCGCGAAGCGGCTCGCCAGCGCGGTGACGATCCGAATGAATTGCCGCACCGCTACGCCGGCTTCATCAACAAGGTGGTAGCGCACAAGCCCGCCGGCATGACGCTGGCCATGCACCTGTGCCGCGGCAACTTCAAGAGCACGCACGCGGCCGCCGGCAACTACGAACCCGTGGCCGAAGCGCTGCTGTCGGAAATGAAGCTGGACGCCTTCTTCCTGGAATACGACGACGACCGCAGCGGCGACTTCCGACCGCTGCGCTACCTCTCCAAGGACAAGGTCGTGGTGCTCGGCCTCGTGACCACCAAGTTCGGCGAGCTGGAAAGCAAGGACGCCCTCAAGCGCCGGATCGACGAAGCCGCGAAATACGCACCGCTCGACCAGATGTGCCTCTCTCCCCAGTGCGGCTTCTCCAGCACCGTGCACGGCAACAACATCGCCATGGAAGACCAGCGCCGCAAGCTGGCACTGGTGGTGGAAACGGCGCAGGAAGTCTGGGGTTGAAAGAAGGGGCGCCGCACGGCGCCCCACCTCACTTGGCGTACTTGGCGATCAGGGCCCGGGCCTCCGAGACCAGCTTCGCCCCGTCGATGTTCTTGCCCTTCATCTCGTTGATCCAGTCGGTCTCGACCGCACCGGCGGTGCGGCGCCAGCGCTGGGTCTCGGCGGTGTCGAGCGCCACGATGTTGTTCTTCGCCTTCTCGGCGATCTCGCGCCCCATCCGGTCGCCTTCGTCCATCGCCCGGCCGAACAGCGCCGCCGTCTCGATGCCGGAGTTGTCGTCGATCACTTTCTTCAGGTCCGCCGGCAGCTTGTCGTAGGCACCCTTGTTCATCGAAAACGCGAACGTCTGGGTGTAGAGGCCGGTGGCGCCTGCGAAGGTGGTGTGGTTCTTCACCAGCTCGGTCACTTTCAATGAAGGCGTCACTTCCCAGGGGATGGTCGTGCCGTCGATGGTCCCCTTCGACAGCGCGTCCGTCACCGCTGGCACGGGCATGCCCACGGGCGTGGCACCCAGCTTGACAAGCATGTTGTTGATCACGCGCGAGCCGCCGCGGATCTTCATGCCGCGCAGGCTTTCCAGGCCCGTCACCGGCTGCTTGGTGTGGAACAGGCCCGGCCCGTGCGTGTGCACCGCCAGCAGCTTGACGTCCTTGAACTCGTCGGCGGCGTACTTCTCCACGTACTCCTGGAACGCACGCGAGGACTGCTCGGCCAGACCGCTCATGAACGGCAGCTCGAACACCTCGGCCTTGTTGAAGCGACCGGGCGTGTAGCCCAGGACCGTCCAGGTGATGTCGGCCACGCCATCGCGCGCCTGGTCGAAAAGCTGCGGAGGCGTTCCACCCAGCTGCATGGCGTTGAAGATCTGGACCTTGATGCGCCCGCCGGAATCGGTTTCGATCTTGCGGGCCCACGGCACGATGGCGCGCGATGGAATGGGTGCCTGGCCTGGGAGGAACTGGTGCAGGCGCAGCGTGATCGGCTGCTGCGCCAGAGCGCCACCTGCCAAAGTAGCGGCGGCCAGGCCACTGAATGCCACAAGTGCGCGGCGGCGGTTGAATCGGTTCATGGGTGTCTCCAGGTGATGAAAAAAAGAAGGCAGGATCGCCTTCTCAACTGAAACGAATCTCGACGTCGATGGCCATGGCCGCCAGGCCATGCAACAGGCGTTCGTGCAGGGCACCGTCGCGGGGACCGGGAAGTTCGATCACCGCCCGCTGCCGTCCATCTTTCTCGAACGCGCGCACCTGGGCGTTCACGCCCGGTGCCCAGTCGCCCAGTGCGTCCTGCAGCTTGATTTCGATGGCACGCAGACGGAGTTCAGGCTTGAAGACCTTGCCGATGGCCGTCACCGGCAGGGCGTCGAGCAGCACCACGCGCCGTGGGCAGGCGGGGCGTTCGTACACGGTGGGCGCCACAGCGGCCAGCAAGTCTTCAGGCGTGAGCTTCGAACCGGGCTTCAGGCTCACGAAGGCCACCGGCACTTCGCCCGCATAGGCGTCGGGCTCGGCCACCACGGCGCACATCGCCACGTCCGGATGAGCGAGGAACGCGTCCTCCACCAACCCGGGGTCGATGTTGTGCGAGCCGCGGATGATCACGTCCTTGGCGCGCCCCGTGATGTGGATGCGGCCGGCCTGGTCGATATGGCCCAGGTCACCCGAGACGATCCAGCCCTCTTCGAACATGCCCGCGTTGCGTGCAGCGTCGGTGTAACCCGGGCTCACGTGCGGCCCGCGCAGCACCAGCACGCCGGTCTGGCCTGTTGCGCAACGCTCGCCCAGGCGGGCTTTGCCATCGCGCCAGGGCACGGCGTGCACTTCGGTGTACGGCAGGCGCAGGCCAGCCGACCCCGGCGTGCGCGGCCCCCGCAACGGTTCGATGCTCACCAGCCCGGCGCATTCGGTCATGCCCAGGATGTTGCGCACCGGGATCCCGGTGGCGAGCTCGAAGCGCTGCGCCAGTTCGGCGGGCAGCGGCGAGCCGCCCGTGTAGGCCGCGCGCACGCTCTTCAACCGGGCATCGATGGGCACGCCCAGCAGGCTGGCCAGGACCGTGGGCACGCAGGCCAGATGCGTCACGTGCTCGCGCTCGCAGAACTTCCAGTAGGCGCGCACGAAACCCGTGTTGCGCATGCCGGTGAGGGTGGGCAGGACCTGGCGCGCGCCAATGGCCAGCAGCGCCAGGCCGTACACAAAGGCGCCGGCCACATGGAACAGCGGAAAGCCGTTGATCTCGACGGCATGTTCGTCCATGTCGTAGAACGCGTGGGCGAACCACGCGGTATGTGCCTCGTTGCCCTGCGTGTGCTGCGCGAGCTTCGGCGCGCCGGTGGTGCCACCGGTGTGGAACAGCGCCACCACGCGGTCGGGATGCAGGTCGGGGTCAAACGCCAGCTGGTCGGCCATCAGGGCCATCTGGTCCTGCAGCACCGGTACGCCCGGCGCGAGCGTGGCCCCGACGCGGATCTGCACCAGTGGCAGCGGATGGTGCCGGACCACCTGCTCGGCCACGGGCCACACCGCCAGCTCGTCGTTCGGGCCCAGCGCCACCAGCACCCTGGCGTTGGCGGCCTTGAGCAGCGATGCAATGTGCTCGGGCTGCAGCAGGTAGTTGATCGGACACACGCGGCCCGCGAGCTGGGCACCCCAGAGCACCACCTGCGCTTCGGGCGTGTTGGGCGCCAGCACCGCCACCGCATCATCGGGCCCCACGCCCATCGAACGGAACAGGTTGGCGGCACGGTGGATGCCTGCCAGCAGCGCACGGTAGGTGGTGCGCCGCGCAGGCGTGTCCAGTCCCGCATCGGGCAGGAAGGTCAGCGCCTCACGCGCGGGAAAGCGCTGCGCCGAAGCGCGAATCAGGGCATACGGGCTGCGATGGGGCGCGACCAAGGCGCGCACGTTGCGCTCGAGATGTTCGATGTCGGCAATCGAAGTGAAGGCCTGCATGGCACCACGCTCACTGCACGTCCAGGCCCAGCAGGCGCACCGCATTGCCCTTGAGGATGCCCGGCATCACTTCGGGCTTGAAACCGGCAATCTCGAAGTCTTTCATCCAGCGCTCCGGTGTGATCAGGGGGTAGTCGCTGCCAAACAGGATGCGGTCCTTGAGCAGGGTGTTGGCGTACTGGACCAGTTGCTTGGGAAAGTACTTCGGGCTCCAGCCGGAGAGATCGATCCACACGTTGGGCTTGTGCGTGGCCACGCTCAAGGCCTCGTCCTGCCACGGGAAACTGGGGTGGGCCATGACGATCTGCATGTCGGGGAAGTCGATCGCCACGTCGTCCAGGTGCATGGGGTTGCTGTACTCCAGCCGCAGGCCACCGCCGCACCGCATGCCCGAACCGATGCCGCTGTGGCCGGTGTGGAAGATGGTGGGCAGCTTGTGCGCATTGATCACCTCGTAGATGGGCCAGGCCATCTTGTCGTACGGGTGGTAGCCCTGCACGGTGGGGTGGAACTTGAAGCCCTTCACGCCCTCTTCCTTGATGAGCCGCTCGGCCTCGCGCGCACCCATCTTTCCCTTGTGCGGGTCGATGCTGGCGAAGGCAATCATCATGTCGCTGTTCTCGCGCGCAGCCTGGGCAATCTCTTCGTTCGGAATGCGTCGCCGGCCCAGCTGGGCCTCGCTGTCCACGGTGAACATCACCAGGCCGAGCTTGCGTTCGCGGTAGTAGGCGATCGTCTCGGCAATGGTGGGCCGGCGGTTGCTGCCGAAGTACTTGTCGGCGGCGCGGTCGTACTCTTCGCCGTAGCTGTCGAAGGGGTTGCGGCAACTCACTTCGGCATGGGTGTGGATGTCGATCGCGATCAGCTTCTTGTGGTCCATGCATGTCTCCAATGACCTAGGGTAAACACGGGTGTGGTTTCAGACCGGCGTGCTTGTTTTGGTTATTGTTTATAACAATAATGCAAAGCCACTTCAAGCCCAACAACCCTTGCCATGCCCATCCATTCCAACGACATCACGCTGAGCCTGCAAGGCGCTTCGTCTGAAATTGCCGTCATCACGCTCAACCGCCCGGCCAAGCGCAACGCGCTCAACGATGGCCTGATCCTCGCATTGCGCGACATCTTCCAGGGCATGCCGCACGGCGTGCGCGCTGCGGTCATCCACGGCTCTGGCGACCATTTCTGCGCCGGCCTGGACCTGTCCGAACTGAGTGAGCGAGATGCGGGCGAAGGCTTGCACCATTCGCGCATGTGGCACGCCGCGCTGGACTGCGTGCA
The DNA here is from genome assembly GCF_051858985.1 of Hydrogenophaga sp. Taxonomy (GTDB): domain Bacteria; phylum Pseudomonadota; class Gammaproteobacteria; order Burkholderiales; family Burkholderiaceae_C; genus Hydrogenophaga. Next base: position 28,193 of record NZ_JBHYGM010000001.1, read on the forward strand.
GTCCGGGCCGGTGCCGGTGGTGGCTGCATTGCACGGCGCGGTGGTGGGCGGCGGCCTGGAACTGGCCAGCGCCTGCCACATCCGCGTGGCCGACGAGACCGCGTTCTTTGCACTGCCCGAAGGCTCGCGCGGCATCTTCGTGGGCGGCGGCGGTTCGGTGCGCATCCCGCGCCTGATCGGCGCTGCGCGCATGGCCGACATGATGTTCACCGGCCGCGTGTACAAGGCCGCAGACGCCGAACGCATCGGCATCATGCAGTACCTCGTGCCCACCGGCACCGCACTGGACAAGGCCATGGAGCTGGCCACCCGCATCGCCGGCAACGCGCCCCTGACCAACTACGCGCTGATGCACGCGCTGCCCCGAATCGCGGAGCAACCGGCCGACCAGGGCTTCTTCACCGAGGCCCTGATGGCGGCCATCGTGCAGAACGCGCCCGAGGCGAAAGCCCGTGTGCGCGATTTCCTGGAAGGCCGCGCGGCCAAGGTCAGCAAGGACTGACGCCATGACCGCAGCGAAGTACCGACCCTTGAAGTTCGGCGTCACGACGGCGGTGCTGCGCGACGGCGCCGAAGGCGTGCACTACCTCAGCGCCAACCGGGCGCTGGGCGCATTTCCCGAGCGCATCACCGACCGCCTGGTGCACTGGGCGAAAGAGCGACCTGACCAGACGCTGTTCGCGCGACGGGTGAAGACCGCCGACGGCAGCACCGGCGACTGGCGGCATGTGACGTTCGCGCAGGCACTCGACGCCGCGCGCCGCATCGGCCAGGGTCTGCTCGACCGAGGCCTCTCAGCCGAAAGGCCCGTGCTGATCCTGAGCGAGAACGACCTCGAGCACGCGATGCTCGCACTGGGCTGCCTGTACGCCGGCATCGCCTATTGCCCCACCTCACCGCCCTACTCGCTCATCAGCCAGGATTTCGACAAGCTGCACCACGTGGTGAAGACCCTCACGCCCGGCCTGGTGTTCGCGAGCGATGCGAACCGCTACGGCCGCGCGATGCTGGCCACGCTGGGCGAAGGTGTGGAGATCGTGACGACCGAGGGCACCGTGCCCGGTCGCGCCACCACGTCGTTTGCAGAACTGCTGGCCACCGAGCCCACGCCCGCGGTCGATGCGGCGCAAGCCGCCACCGGTCCGGACACCATCGCCAAGTTCCTGTTCACCTCGGGCTCCACCAAGATGCCGAAGGCGGTGATCAACACGCAGCGCATGTGGTGCGCCAACCAGCAGCAGATGGCCGAGTCGATGCCGGTGCTGGCCGAGGTGCCGCTGGTGCTGGTGGACTGGCTGCCCTGGAACCACACGTTTGGCGGCAACCACAACTTCGGCATGGTGGTCTACCACGGCGGCACGCTCTACATCGACGATGGAAAGCCCACACCCGCGCTCATGGCCGAGACCTTGCGCAACCTGCGCGAGATCGCGCCCACCGTGTACTTCAACGTACCGACCGGGTTCGAAGCCATCGCCAACGCCATGAAGACTGACGACGCCCTGCGCAAGAAGCTGCTCTCGCGCGTGCAGATGTTCTTCTACGCGGGCGCGGCGCTGGCGCAACCCGTCTGGGACGCGCTGCATTCGGTGCAGGAACAGGAAGTGGGCGAGCGCATCGTGATGGGCACGGGCCTGGGCATGACCGAATCCAGCCCCTTCGGCATCTTCGTGACCAGCCCCAACGTGAAGGCAGGCGACCTGGGCCTGCCCACTCCGGGACTCGTGCTCAAGCTGGTCGACACCGACGGAAAAACCGAGGTGCGCTACAAAGGCCCGAACATCACGCCCGGCTACTGGCGCATGCCGGCAGAGACCGCGGATTCTTTCGACGAGGAAGGCTTCTTCAAGACCGGCGACGCCGTGAAGTGGATCGACGAGACCGACATCCACCAGGGGCTGAAGTTCGACGGCCGCATTGCCGAAGACTTCAAGCTCGCCACCGGCACCTTCGTGAGCGTTGGCCCGCTTCGCGCCAGGATCATTGCAGCGGGTGCGCCCTACATCCAGGACGTGGTGCTCACCGGCCTGAACATGAAGGAAGTGGGCGCCATGGTGTTTCCCACCGCCGCGGTGCGCGCCCTCAGCGGCATGCCGGCCGACGCAGCGCTGCATGACGTGCTCAACAGCGCGCCGGTCCTCGCCCAGTTCCAGCGCGTGGTCAATGACCTGGCGAAAACCGCCACCGGCAGCGCCAGCCGCATTGCGCGCCTGTGCCTGCTGGCCGACCCGCCCACCATCGACCGCGGCGAGATCACCGACAAGGGTTCGATCAACCAGCGCGCCGTGCTCACCCACCGCGCCGAGACAGTGGCCCGCCTGCACGACGACACGCTGCACGCGATCCTGAAACCTGAATAAGACACCCGACATGGCATCCCGAGGATTCTTCAACGCATTCGACGACGTCTGGGTGCTCGACGGCGTGCGCACGCCGATGGTGGACTACTGTGGTGCGCTCGGCCACATCTCACCCACCGACCTGGGCATCAAGGCCGCGCGCGAAGCGCTGTCGCGCGCGGGCGTGCCGGGCGAGCACATCGGCTCGGTGGTCGCCGGCAACATGGCGCCTGGCGACTTCGACCAGTTCTTCCTGCCGCGCCACATCGGCCTGTACGCAGGCGTGCCGGTGGAAGTGCCGGCGATCATGGCGCAGCGCATCTGCGGCACCGGCTTCGAGCTGTTCCGCCAGGCCGGCGAACACATCCATGGGGGCGCGTGCGATGCCGCGCTGGTGGTGGGCACCGAGAACATGACGCGCAACCCGATTGCCGCGTTTGACCACCGCACCGGCTTCAGGCTGGGCGCGCCGGTGGGCTTCAAGGACTACATGTGGGAGGCCTTGAAGGATCCCGCAGCCGGCATCAACATGATCCAGACCGCCGAGAACCTGGCCACCAAGTACGGCATCACCCGTGAAGAGGTGGACGCTTTCGCATCGAGCTCGTTCGCGAGGGCGGTCGCGGCTCAGGAAAGCGGCTTCCTTGCCGGCGAGATCGTGCCGGTGGTCACCGAGAAATTCGAACTCGCCGGGTACAAGGCACGCGGCATCAAGCTGCAAGGCAAGGTCACGGAAGTGGCCACCGACACCCACCCGCGCATCTCGCCAGTGGAGGTGCTGGCGAAGCTGAAAGCGGTGTTCGACGGCGGCGTGCAGACGGGTGGCAACAGCTCCGCGCTGGTGGACGCTGCAGCGGCCTGCGTGGTCGCGTCCGGCGCGTACGCCAAGGCCCACAGCAAGAAGCCGCTGGCCCGCGTGGTGGCTGCAGCCGCCGTGGGCGTCCCCCCCGAGATCATGGGAATCGGGCCGGCCCCGGCCATCCGTCTCCTGCTGGAACGAGCCGGCCTGAAGCTGGCCGACATCGGGCGCTTCGAAGTGAACGAGGCACAAGGTGCTCAGACGCTGGCGGTGGCGCGCGAACTCGGCATGGACCTGGACCGCCTCAACGTGAACGGCGGCGCCATTGCGCTGGGCCACCCGCTGGCGGCCACCGGCGTGCGCCTCACGCTCACGCTGGCGCGCGAACTGCAGCGCAGCGGGGTGCGCTACGGCATCTCCAGCGCCTGCGTGGGCGGAGGCCAGGGCATGGCGCTGCTCATCGAAAACACATCAGCCTGAAAAAGGAAAACCAGACATGAACATTCAAGGACATGCCGCCCTCGTCACCGGCGGCGGCTCCGGCCTCGGCGAAGCCACCGCGCGCGAACTCGCCCGCCTGGGCGCGAAGGTCGCGGTGCTCGACATCCACCTCGAGAACGCGAAGCGCGTGGCCGCCGACATCGGCGGCGCAGCCTTCGCCTGCGACATCACGAACACCGAAAGCCTGCAGGCCGCCATCGATGGAGCCGCCGCCGCGCACGGCCCGGCCCGGATCCTGATGAACATTGCCGGCATCGGCAGCGCGAAGCGCGTGGTGGCCAAGGACGGCAGCCCCGCACCGCTGGAAGACTTTGCGAAAGTCATCCACATCAACCTGATCGGCACCTACAACGCCAGCCGCCTGTTCGCTGCGGCCTGCGCCAGGCTGGACCCCCTGGAAGATGGCGAACGCGGCGTGATGATCTTCACCGCCAGCGTGGCAGCGTTCGACGGCCAGGTGGGCCAGCAGGCCTACAGCGCCTCCAAGGGCGGCCTGGTGGGCATGACGCTGCCCATGGCGCGCGATCTTGCCCAGCACGGCATTCGCGTCTGCACCATCGCGCCGGGCCTGTTCAGCACGCCGCTGATGAAGCAGCTTCCCGAGCCGGTGCAGGCATCGCTCGCGGCCAGCATTCCGTTTCCGCCGCGGTTGGGCAAGCCGGAGGAGTTTGCGCAACTGGCGGCCCACATCGTCACCAACACGCACCTGAACGGCGAAGTGATCCGCCTGGACGGCGCACTGCGGATGGCACCGCGATGACCAAGTCCGTGATCTACGAGGTGGAGGTCATGTTCGGCGACTGCGATCCCGCCGGCATCGTCTTCTTCCCCAATTTCTCGAAATGGATGGATGCCTCCTCGCTCAACTTCTTCGTGAAGTGCGGCGTGCCCCCTTGGCGCGAATTGAAGAAGACGCGAGGCATCGTCGGCACCCCGCTGCTGGAGATCCACACCAAGTTCATGCGCCCCGCCACGTATGGTGAACGCCTGCAGATCCACACCAGCGTGACCGAGTGGCGCGAGAAGGTATTCATGCACCGGCACCTGGTCAAGCGCGGCGACGACCTGCTCTGCGAAGGCACGGAGACGCGCGCCTTCGTGATCCACCCGCCCGAGGCGCCCGAGCGCATCAAGGCCATTCCCGTGCCCGAGGACATCAAGGCCCTGTGTTCCTGACTCCCGCTTTCCCTGCCCGTTCCGTTTCTCACCACCACCCAGAAGGAGACCTTCCATGAAAATCGTCAAGACCCTCGTTGCCGCCGCCGTCACGGCGCTGGCCACCACCGCCGCGCTGGCCGACATCAACATCGGCGTGAGCCTTTCGCTCACGGGCCCCGGTTCGGGCCTGGGCATCCCCATGCAGAACCAGCTCAAGCTGTTCCCCCAGACCATCGCGGGTGAGAAGGTCAACCTGATCATCCTCGACGACGCCAGCGACCCGGGCAAGGGCGCGGCCAATGCCCGCCGTTTCGTGACCGAAGACAAGGTCGACGTCATCATCGGTTCGTGCCTCACGCCCGTGGCCGCTGCCATGACGCCGGTGGCCACCGAAGCCAAGACGGTGCAACTGGCCGCATCGCCGGTGGGCGTGCCGCCCGGCGCAGACCACTGGATGTTCCGGCTGCCGCAGGGCAACGACGTGATGGCGCACGCCATGGTCGAGCACATGAAGAAGCAGAACATCAAGACCATTGGCTTCCTTGGCTACACCGACGCATACGGCGAGTTGTGGCTCAAGGCGATCACGCCGCTGGCCGAGAAGGCGGGCATGAAAGTGGTGGCGGTGGAGCGCTTCGCACGGGCCGACACCAGCGTCACGCCGCAGGCTCTCAAGCTGACCTCGGCCAACCCCGATGCCATCCTGGTGGTGGCGTCCGGTTCTGGCGCCGCGATGCCGCACAAGGGCATCGTGGAGCGCGGCTACAAGGGCAAGATCTACCAGACGCATGCCGCTGCCACGCCCGACCTGGTGCGCATCGGTGGCAAGGACGTGGAGGGTTCCTTCGTCGTCTCCGGCCCGGCCGTCATCGCCGAGCAGCTGCCTGAAGCCCATCCGTCGAAGAAGCTGGCGGTGGATTTCGTCACCAACTACGAGAAGGCCATGGGCCCCGGCACGCGCAACCAGTTCGCTGGCCACAGCTACGACGCCGCCATCGCCCTGAACAAGGCGGTTCCCATCGCCCTCAAGAGCGGCAAGCCCGGCACGCCCGAGTTCCGCGCCGGCCTGCGCGACGCTTTCGAGACCATGGGTCGCACCGTGTTCTCGCACGGCGTGATGAACTGGACCAAGGACGACCACTGGGGCTACACCAATGAAACCGGTGTGATGCTCAAGGTGGTTGACGGCAAATTCAAGGTGGAGTGAGTCGGAGCACCCCCCTGCGCCGCTGACGCGGCTTCCCCCCTCTCTGGCGCGCCTTCGGCGCTGGGAGGGGGGACGGCACCTTGGGCCGGCGGAGCCGGACCCTCGGTGCCTCTGGTGGTGGCGTGCCTGCAGTTCTGGTCTTTGTTGAGCGCTTTCTCTTCTCATGGGCTTTTTATGGATTTCTCCATTGCCAGCATTCTTTTGCTGGACGGCTTGACCAACGGCGCGGTGTACGCGCTGCTGGGGCTGGCCATCGTCCTGGTGTTCACGGTCACCCGGATCATCTTCATTCCCCAGGGCGAGTTCGTCGCGTACGGCGCGCTGACCCTGGCCATCTTCCAGACCGGCAAGGTGCCCGGCACCGTGTGGTTGCTGTTGCTGCTGGCCGGCGTGGCTGCGTTGATGGAGCTGGGCGAGCGCTGGCGCCATCAGCGATCGGCCCTGGCTGCGCTCAAGGCCGCAGGCCGCACGCTGGTGCTGCCGGTGCTGGTGTCGGGCGTGGCCATCTGGGCGGCGCCGCAACAGTTCGCGCTGTGGGTTCAGGCCGTACTCAGCGTGGCCGTGGTCACGGTTTACGGGCCTCTGGTCTACCGCGTGGCCTACCAGTCGCTGGAGAGCGCGACGCCGCTGGTGCTGCTGATCGTCTCGGTGGGCGTGCACTTCGCCATGACGGGCCTGGGCCTGCTGTTCTTCGGGGCCGAAGGCTTCCGCAACCCGGCCTTCTGGGGTGAACGCTTCACCATCGGCCCGGTCATGCTCTCGGGCCAGGCCATCATCACCTTTGCCGCCACGGTGGCGCTCATCGTCATGCTCTGGCTGTACTTCGAGCGTTCGCTGCGCGGCAAGGCGCTGCGCGCCATCGCGGTGAACCGCACCGGCGCTCGTCTCATGGGCATCTCGTCGCAGGCGTCGGGCCAGCTCACCATGACCATGGCGGCCTTCATCGGTGCGCTCTCCGGCCTGCTGATCGGGCCGACCACCACCGTGTTCTACGACTCCGGTTTCCTGATCGGCCTCAAGGGTTTCGTGGCCGCCGTGGCCGCTGGCCTGGCCAGCTATCCCGGTGCGCTCATCGCCGCACTGGGCGTGGGCGTGATCGAAGCCTTTGGGTCCTTCTGGGCCAGCGCCTTCAAGGAAGTCATCGTGTTCACCCTGATCCTCCCCGTGCTTCTCTTCCGTTCGCTGCGAAGCAAGCATTCCGACGAGGACCACTGACATGCCGAAACCGCAAAACCTCGGCCTGCTGATGCTGGCCTTCGCGATCCCGCTGATCGCCGTTCTGCCGCTGCCCGACTTCTGGATCACACAGCTCAACTACATCGGCATGTACAGCATGACCGTGCTGGGCCTGATCCTGCTCACCGGCGTGGGTGGCCTCACCTCATTCGGACAGGCGGCCTTCGTCGGCATCGGCGCCTACGCCACGGCGTGGCTCACCCTCAACCTCGGCATGTCGCCGTGGCTCACGCTCTTCATCGGCATGGGGCTCACCGCCGGCAGCGCGCTGCTGGTCGGGTTGATCACGCTGCGCATGTCGGGCCACTACCTGCCGCTGGCCACCATCGCCTGGGGCCTGTCGCTCTACTACCTCATGGGCAATCTCGATGCGCTGGGCAAGTACGACGGCCTGCTGGGCATCAAGAGCCTGTCCATCGGCGAATACGACATCGGCCAGGGCCGAGCCTTTTTCGTGCTCACCTGGGTGATCCTGCTGGCCTTCGTGGCCGCGATGCTGCACCTGCTCGACTCGCGCGCTGGCCGTGCGATCCGCTCGCTCAAGAGCGGTTCGCAGATGGCCGAGGCCATGGGCATCAGCACGTTCCGCTACAAGGTCACGATCTTTGTGCTCGCCGCGGTGTTCGCGTCCGTCGCAGGCTGGTTGCTCGCCCACTTCCAGCGCACGGTGAACCCCTCGGCTTTCGGTCTGAAGATGGGCATCGAGTACCTGTTCATGGCGGTGATCGGTGGCGTGGGCCACGTCTGGGGCGCCATCGTGGGCGCGGGCCTCATCCGCGTGCTGGAAGACCAGCTGCAGGTGCTGCTCCCCAGGCTGATCGGCACCAGCGGAAGCTATGAGGTGATCGTCTTCGGCATCGCGCTGGTGGTGGTGCTCAAGTACCTGCCCGATGGCCTGTGGTCGCTCGTGGGACGCCACATGCCCAAGCCGCCGCGCAAGGTGGACTGGCAAGGCGCTGCCGCCCTGCCCGCGCGCGTCAGGCCCGCCGCCGGAGAACTGGTGCTGGACGTGCAGAAGGCGCGCATGCAGTTCGGCGGGCTGGTTGCGGTGAACGACATCAGCTTCCAGATCCACTCGGGCCAGATCGTCGGCCTGATCGGACCCAACGGCGCGGGCAAGTCCACCACCTTCAACCTCATCACCGGCGTCCTGCCGGCCACCAGTGGGCAGGTGCTGTTCCAGGGTGGCAACGTGATCGGCAAGCCCTCGAGGGAAATCGCGCAGATGGGCATGGCGCGCACCTTCCAGCACGTGAAGATGATTCCGGACATGACGGTGCTGGAGAACGTGGCGCTGGGCGCGCACACGCGCGGCTCCAAGGGCGTGTTGCCGGCCATGGTGCGTGCCAACCGCGCGGAAGAGAAACAGCTGTTCCGCGAAGCGCAGCGACAGCTCGAACGCATCGGCATGGGCGAGTACCTGCACGAGCAGGCGGGCAACCTCGCCATGGGACCGCAGCGCCTCATGGAGATCGCGCGTGCGCTCAGCGCAGACCCGACCCTGCTGCTGCTTGATGAACCTGCCGCCGGCCTGCGCTACCAGGAGAAGCAGGCTCTGGTGGCTGTGCTGCGCCAGCTCAAGAGCGAAGGCATGAGCATCCTGCTGGTGGAACACGACATGGACCTGGTCATGCAGATCTGCGACCACCTGGTGGTGATGGAGTTCGGCACGCTGCTCACGCAGGGACCTCCCGCGCAGGTGCAGCAAGACCCGAAGGTGCGTGCGGCCTACCTCGGCACGGAGCATTGAAATGACCACACCGATTCTCCAAGTCAAGGGCCTGCGCGCCGGTTACGGTCGTGCCGAGGTGCTGCACGGCATCGACATCGAGGCCCTGCCCGGCGGCGTGATCACCGTGATCGGCCCCAATGGCGCCGGCAAGTCGACCATGCTCAACACGCTCATGGGCATCCTGCCTGGCCAGGGCAGCATCGAATTCCGCGGCCAGGACATCACCACGCTCACGCTCGAAGAGCGCGTGATGAACGGCATGGCGCTGGTGCCCGAAAAACGCGAACTCTTCGGCACCATGGCGGTGGAAGACAACCTGCTGCTGGGCGGTTTCCGCCAGATGCGCCTGGGCAATGCGAAGTGGCGCAGCAAGCTCGACGATGTGTACGCCATCTTCCCGCGCCTGCAGGAACGCCGCACCCAGCTGGCCGGCACGCTGTCCGGCGGTGAGCGACAGATGCTGGCTGTGGGCCGCGCGCTCATGTCCAGCCCCGATCTGCTCATGCTCGACGAGCCCAGCCTGGGTCTCGCACCGCTGATCGTCAAAGAGATCTTTGCCATCATCGAACGGCTGCGCCAGACCGGCGTGACGATCGTGCTGGTGGAGCAGAACGCCCGCGCTGCGCTGCAGGTGGCCGACCACGGCTACGTGCTGGAAATGGGCGAACTGAGTGCCCAGGGTCCGGCGAGTGAACTCGCCAGCGACCCGCGCGTGATCGAGACCTACCTGGGCACGGCCCGACAGAGTGCCTGATTTTCCGCAACGCCCCTGAGGAGACACACCATGAGAAAAACCGCAACCGTCGCCCGCCTGGCCTGGCCTGCTGCATTGGGCCTCGCGCTGGTGGCCTGCAGCACCACGACCGTGGCGCCACCGCCCGCTCCGCTCAAGCCGGCGGTGGGCGCCAGCCTCAACCAGTGCGACGCGCTTTTGAGCCAGTTCCGGTTCGACCAGACGGTCATCGATTCGGCCGTCAACGTGGCCGCCGGCGGCCTCATGCTGGCCGGCCAGCCCGTGGCGGCGCACTGCCTGGTCAAAGGCCAGATGCACCAACGCAAGGGCAGCGACGGCCGCGACTACGCGATCGGTTTCGAGATGCGCCTGCCGCAGGCCTGGAACGGCCGCTTCTACTACCAGGGCAACGGCGGGCTCGACGGGGCGGTGCGACCCGCCGAGGGCGCTCTGGGTGGCGGTCCGATCACGGGCGCACTGGCGCAGGGTTTTGCCGTGATCAGTTCGGATGCGGGCCACACCGGCGCTCAGACCACCGTCTTCGGCCTCGAGCCCCAGGCGCGGCTGGACTACGGTTACCAGGCTGTGGCCAGGCTCACGCCCATGGCCAAGGCCCTGATCGCCCGCGCCTACGGCAAGGCCCCGGATCGCTCCTACATCGGCGGATGCTCCAACGGCGGGCGCCATGCCATCGTGGCGGCTTCGCGGCTGGGTGAGCAGTACGACGGTTACCTCATCGGCGCGCCCGGCTACCGCCTGCCCAACGCGGCGCTGGCGCAACTGTGGGGCGCGCAGCGCTGGCTGCCGCAGGCCACGCCCGGAGCCACGGTGAAGCACCCGTTGAACCCGAACGCGAACATCCCCGACCTGGGCAGCGCGCTCACCGCGCCGGAACGCCAGACCGTGGCGCGTGCGATCCTGGAGCGATGCGACGCACTGGACGGCCTGAAGGACGGCCTGGTGCAGGCCACCCAGGCCTGCCAGAGCGCGTTCAATGTGTTGCGCGATGTGCCCACCTGCGTGGGTGCGCGCGACGGCAACTGCCTGACCGCACCGCAGAAAGCCACACTGGCCGAAGTACAGGCCGGCGGCAAGGTCGACAGCGGGCAATCGATCTACAGCGCCTTCCCCTACGACCCCGGCATCGCGGGCAGCAACTGGGCCACCTGGAAATTCGTCAACGCCGTGGCGCTGGATCCGCTGTCGGTGGGCACCATCTTCACCGCGCCGCCCGCCGCGCCGGTGAACTTCGCCAGTGCCAATCTCAATGCCCTGCTGCCCGCCATCTCGGCCACCACCGACACCTACCGCGAATCCGGCGTCTCGCTCATGGGCCCGCCCGGCCACGAAAAGCCCGACAACCTGCTCCCGCTTCGCGCACGCGGCGCGAAGATGGTGCTCTACCACGGCGTGAGCGACGCGATCTTCTCGGCAGAAGACACGCGGCAATGGGTCGAACGCGTCGACCGTTCGCAGGGAGGCAAGGGCAACGACTTCGCGCGCTACTTCCCCGTGCCCGGCATGAACCATTGCAGCGGCGGCCCGGCCACCGACCAGTTCGACCTGCTCGGCCCGCTGGTGAAATGGGTGGAGCAAGGTGTGGCGCCGCAAGCCGTGACCGCCAGCGCCCGCGGCGCCGGCAACGCCGGTGGCGTGAACGCCGAGCTGCCCGCCGACTGGGCACCCAACCGCACGCGCCCGCTCTGCGCCTACCCGAGCGTGGCGCACTACAACGGCACCGGCCCGGTGGAGAGTGCGGCCAGCTTCACCTGCCGCTGATGAACGCCTACCAGCCTCGGCCCGAGAGCCACGCCTTCATCCTCATGGAGGTGCTGCGCGCGCCCGAGGTGCTGGCCGAACTGCCCGCGCTGGCCGAACACGCCGAGCCCGCCCTGCTCACCCAGGTGATCGAGGAAGCCGGCAGATTCGTGGGCGAGGTGCTCTCGCCCCTGAACCGCGCGGGCGACGAAGTAGGCGCGCAATGGAAGGCCGGCTCGGTCACCATGCCACCGGGTTTCCGTGATGCCTACCAGGCGTTCTGGCGAGCCGGCTGGCCTTCACTGGCCTGCGCCACCGAAGACGGTGGCCAGGGCCTGCCCACCGCGCTGGAAGCGGTGCTGCACGAGATGTTGAACGCGGCCAACCACGGCTGGACCATGGCGCCCGGCCTGCTGCACGGCGCGTACGAGTGCCTCAAGCACCACGCCTCCGATGAGATCAAGGCGCGCTACCTGGAAAAGCTCGCCACCGGCGAGTGGCTGGCCACCATGTGCCTGACCGAGCCTCACGCCGGCAGTGACCTCGGCCTGGTCCGCACCCGGGCCACGCCGTTGCCCGACGGCCGATTCGCACTCAGCGGCACCAAGATCTTCATCTCCGGCGGTGAGCACGACCTGTCCGACAACATCGTGCACCTGGTGCTGGCACGCCTGCCCGATGCGCCGCCGGGCCCCAGGGGCCTTTCGCTGTTCGTCGTGCCCAAGTTCGACGAATCGGGTCATCGCAGTGCCGTCCATTGCGAGCGCATCGAAGACAAGATGGGCATCCACGCCAGCCCCACCTGCGTGCTGCGCTTCGACGAGGCCACCGCCTCGCTGGTGGGTGAGCCCGGCAAGGGCCTGAATGCGATGTTCGTGATGATGAACGCGGCGCGGCTGCTGGTCGGCCTGCAGGGCATTGGCCTGCTCGATGCCGCGTGGCAGAAAGCCAGCGCCTACGCGCAGGAGCGACGACAGATGCGCGCACCCGGCAGCGCGAGCCGGGCGGGTGAAGCCGATGCGATTGCACTGCACCCGGCCATGCAACGCATCCTGCTGACCCAGCGCGCCTGGATCGACACCGGCCGCGTGCTGGCCTACCGCACGGCCCTCGAACTCGACATCCAGAAACACCACCCCGATGCCGCGCGCCGCGAAGCCGCTGCGCGCTGGTGCAGCCTGGTCACCCCGGTGCTCAAGTCCGCCTGGACCGAACAGGCCTTCATCGGCGCCAGCGCCTGCCTGCAGGTGTTCGGCGGCCACGGCTATGTGCGCGAATGGGGCATCGAGCAGCACGTGCGGGACGCGCGCGTGGCCATGATCTACGAGGGCACCAACGAGATCCAGGCGATCGACCTGCTGATCCGCAAGACCCTGCCCGATGGCGCCGCGGCCCTTCAAACGCTGCTGGCCGAGCTGCAGGCCGATCTGACGGCGATGCCAGAGGCCCTGGCTGCACATGATGCGGTGCAGGGGTTCAGCGATTTCGTTCGTTCGCAAGTCCTGCCGATGGTCACCGCTGCCGACGCGCCGGCGGATCGCGCCCACTGGCTCGCCGACGATTTCCTGCGCGCATTTGCACTGGTGCTCATGGCCTGGGCCAGTGCACGCCTGGCTGCCACGCCCGGCGCGGGCGATGCCCCCGCTGCCTTCTGGCGGTTCGTCTGGCCCGAGTTCGACCTGCGCCTGCGCCTGATGCGAAGCACGCTGGGCGCTCCCTGATTTCGCCCAGCTATCCTCGAACCATGCCCGAGACCTCCATTGCCAATGCCCTGCGCCGTCCCCGCGGCCCGCGCAGGAAATCCGTCGCCGAGGCCGAACGCGCGCTGGGCCATGACACGGTGGGCGCGACCGAGCCCAACGAGATCGACACCAGCTACCTCGAGTCCCTGCTGGGCTACAACGCCCGGCGCACCGCGCTGGCGGTGATCGCCGTGTTCCTGCGCCGCATGGAGCCCTACGGCATGCGGCCGGTGGATTTCTCGGTGCTGTCGGTCGTGGCCCACAACCCGGGCGTGACCTCGCGCCAGATCTGCGCCGCGCTCGACATCCTGCCGCCCAACCTGGTGGGCATGGTCAAGAGCCTGCACAAGCGTGGCCTGATCGTTCGCAGGCCTCACCCCACAGACCGCCGCGCTCAGGGCCTGCACCTGTCCGCCGCAGGCCAGCGGCTCTACCGCGACGCGCAATCCACCGCCAGCCAGCTGGAACAGGAAGTTGCCGGTCGTCTCTCGGCTGTCGAGTTGCAGACGCTCATCGAGCTGCTGCGCAAGGTCTACCGGCGCTGAACGCTGCGCGCTAGCGTTTCGGAAACAGCTCACGACGCGCGGCATCGGTGATGGCCGCCACCGCGGGGTTGGAAATTCGGCGCTCGATCGAGATGGCATAGAACTCCTCCATGAGGTCGTCTGCGGCGCCGAGTTGCACCACCTGGTACTGCGCTTCAATCTCATGGGCCAGGATGGCCGGGCCGGCGAACACACCGAAGCCCTGACGGCCAAACGCCTTCGTCAAGGCGCCATCGTCGAACTCAGCGACCACGCTGGGCGACACATCTTCGTCCTTCAGCCATGCCTCCAGGCGGGGGCGAAGCACGGAATCGAAACTCGGCATGAGCCAGGGCAGCCCGGAAATGCTGCGCGGAAACCGGGAACGGGCCTGCCGCAGCGTGAGCCCTTCGCGCTTGAGCAGGTGAGGCGACGCAAAGAAGCACACACCCGTCCGGCCCAGCAGATGGGTGAACGCCTTCACGCTCAGCCCGGCAGGAAGCGGCACATCGGAGACGATCAGGTCGAGCCGATGCACAGCCAGTTCAGCCAGCAGGGGCGTGAGCTTGCCCTCGACGCAGATCAGGCGGCTGCGCTCGCCTGTCTCCAAGGCCGGCTCCAGCACATGGCAGGCGATGGACTTGGGAACCGAATTCACCACGCCGACGCGAAAGCTGCCTTGCCCGAACCCCTCCTGCCCCGCCTGCAAGGCCTCCTGCATGGCGGCCCCCATAGAAAAGATGTCGTCCGCGAACCTGTGCACCATGCGGCCTGCGTCGGTGGGTTCCAGGCCTCGCCCGGCCTTGCGCAGCAAGGGCTTGCCCAGGCGCTCCTCCAGCTGCTTGATCTGCCCGCTCAGGGTCTGGGGTGTCAGGTGCAACTGGGCGCTGGCGCGGGCGATGCTCCCCGTGCGCATCACGGTCCAGAAGTAGTGGAGGTGCTTGTAATTCATGTGAATGCATCGGTTTATTCGATGTGTTGGAGCGTAGATCCGAATTTTTCTCGAATCAACAGCTGACTACAGTGGTGCCCTGCATCAGGGAATCTGAGTCAAGGGAAATCATGTCCGTGGATGTTGTCGTTCTGTTCTTCGGACTCGGCCTGGCCGCCCGCCTGGCGGGCAGTGAACTCAAGGTTCCGCAGGCGTTGTACGAAACGCTGTCGATCTATCTGCTGCTCGCCATCGGGCTCAAGGGCGGCGTGGAGATCAGCCGCCAGCCGCTTCAGGAATTGCTGCCACAGGTGCTTGCCTGCCTCGGATTCAGCCTGGCCGTACCGTTCGCGGCGGTTCCGCTGCTGCGCCGCCTGGGCTTTTCGGGGGTGGACAGCGCCAGCCTGGCGGCGCACTACGGCTCGGTCAGCGTCGTCACCTTCGCAGTGGCCACCAGCCACCTGCAACAGAAGGGCGTCGGCTACGAGAGCCATGCAGCGCTCTGGGTGGCCTTGATGGAGGCGCCGGCCTTGCTGTCGGCCATCTTCCTGGCGCGCCGCGGTGGCGCGGGCCCTGTCGACTGGCGCCATCTGTCTCGGGATGTGCTGGCGGGCCCGTCGGTGATGCTGCTCGCCGGCGGGCTGGCCATCGGCGCTGTCATGGGGGAAGCCGGTACCGCCCCACTCAAGGCGGTGTTCGTCGACCCCTTCAAGGGCGTCCTCGCCTTGTTCATGCTGGAACTTGGTCTGGTGCTGGGGGAGCGCCTGGCGGAGGTGCGCCGTTTTGGCGTGCGCCTGCTGGTACTGGGTACCGTTCTGCCCCTGTTGCTGGCGGTCGCGGGTGCAGTGATGGGAAAGCTCCTGGGCCTGAGCGTGGGCGGGGTGGCGCTCATGGCCACGCTGGCGGCGAGTGCCAGCTACATCGCAGCGCCCACCGCCATGCGCATTGGCCTGCCCGAGGCGAATGCGGGGCTCTCCATCGCGGCAGCCCTGGGGGTCACTTTTCCCTTCAACATCCTGCTCGGCATTCCCCTGTATCTGTGGCTCGCAGGGCTGCTGGCCTGATGGCAATCCGGGTAAATCCGGATCATTGATCTTTAAGCCACATTGCTGCAGTGCACGCAGCTAGCAAACTGGTAGCACGCGGTTTTCCTGCCTATAGTGGAATGCTCCCTTCGAGCCGCACGGAGCCCCCATGACCGTCAAGGACAACGCCGCCGTGATCCAGCTCTTCGACCTGCTGGAATCGCGTTACGCCATGCGCGTGATCTGGGCCCTGAGCGACGGCCACCCGCAGACCTTCCGGCTCCTGCAGGACAGCGTGGGTGGCGTCACGCCCAACACGCTCAATACCCGACTGAAAGAGCTGCGGGCGGCCCGCCTGGTGGACCACGCCGGCAGCGGCTACCGGCTCACGTCCCAGGGCGCCGACCTCGCCCGACGCCTGCAGGAAGTGCAGCAGTTCGCGGGCAAGTGGTCGCAGCACCAGGCGCGGGTGGCGGCTTCCACCGCTCACCTGCATTCGCTCGGGACTTAAAATCACGCCCCTGGGGTGGTTTCCACCCCGGCACGGACACACCGCGGCCCAGCGCGCCGGTCGCCTGTCCAACCGGTGGCAAAACGGCCACCCACTCCCTTGAATCCGGGTCGCGAGCCCCCAACTGTCGTCCACGGCCTCTTTGGCCCCGAGTTTTCACGCACTTCAGAGATCCATGAGCCAGACCCCCAACCCACCCGCACAGCCCGACCCGAATGCACCCGTGAGCCCTGAAGAGGCGCTGGCTGCCGAGGCCGCCGATGAGGCCGATGCCCAGGCCGCCCTGACCCAGGAGCTCTCCACGCTCAAGGCCCAGAACGCCGATCTGGCTGACCAGTTCCTGCGCGCCAAGGCCGAGGCCGAGAATGCCCGTCGCCGCGCCGAGGAAGAAGTCGCCAAGGCACGCAAGTTCGCGGTGGAAAGCTTTGCCGACAGCCTGCTGGCCGTGGCCGACAGCCTGGAGGCCGGCCTGGCGATTGCCGACGCCACGCGCGACCAGCTGCGCGAGGGCACCGAAGCCACGCTCAAGCAGCTCAAGAGCGCGCTGGAACGCCACAAGGTGCTGGAGATCAACCCCGCCGTGGCCGCAAAGTTCGACCCGCACCAGCACCAGGCCATCAGCATGGTGCCGGCCGACCAGGAGGCCAACACCGTGGTCACCGTGCTGCAGAAGGGTTACCTCATTGCCGACCGCGTGCTCCGCCCGGCCCTCGTGACGGTGGCTGCACCGAAATGATCCACAGGCGGGCTTGAAATACCCACCGGTTATCCACACCTTCCCCACATCGTTTTTCACACATTCACTTTTCCAGACGGAGTTACAACATGGGACGAATCATCGGCATTGACCTGGGCACCACCAACTCGTGCGTGGCCATCATGGAAGGCAACACCACCAAGGTGATCGAGAACGCCGAAGGCGCGCGCACCACGCCCTCGATCGTGGCCTACCAGGAAGACGGCGAAGTGCTGGTGGGTGCTTCGGCCAAGCGCCAGGCCGTGACCAACCCGCGCAACACGCTGTACGCGATCAAGCGCCTGATCGGCCGCAAGTTCACCGAGAAGGAAGTGCAGAAGGACATCAACCTGATGCCCTACTCCATCGTGGCCGCCGACAACGGCGACGCCTGGGTGGAAGTGCGCGGCAAGCAGATTTCGGCCCAGCAGGTCAGCGCGGACATCCTGCGCAAGATGAAGAAGACCGCCGAGGACTACCTGGGCGAGCCAGTGACCGAGGCCGTGATCACCGTTCCTGCCTACTTCAACGACGCCCAGCGCCAGGCCACCAAGGATGCTGGCCGCATCGCCGGCCTGGACGTGAAACGCATCATCAACGAACCCACCGCTGCCGCCCTGGCCTTTGGCCTGGACAAGCAGGAAAAGGGCGATCGCAAGATTGCCGTGTACGACCTGGGTGGCGGTACGTTCGACGTGTCCATCATCGAGATTGCCGATGTGGATGGCGAGAAGCAGTTCGAGGTGCTCTCCACCAACGGCGACACGTTCCTGGGCGGTGAAGACTTCGACCAGCGCATCATCGACCACATCATTGCCGAGTTCAAGAAGGAACAGGGCGTGGACCTGTCCAAGGACGTGCTGGCCCTGCAGCGCCTGAAGGAAGCCGCCGAGAAGGCCAAGATCGAGCTGTCCTCCTCCGCTGCGACCGACATCAACCTGCCCTACATCACGGCTGACGCTTCGGGCCCCAAGCACCTGAACATCAAGCTCACGCGCGCCAAGCTGGAAGCCCTGGTGGAGGAGCTGATCGAACGCACGATCGCGCCCTGCCGCACGGCCATCAAGGACGCCGGCATCAGCGCCTCTGACATCCACGACGTGATCCTGGTGGGCGGCATGACGCGCATGCCCAAGGTGCAGGAGAAGGTGAAGGAGTTCTTCGGCAAGGAGCCGCGCAAGGACGTGAACCCCGACGAGGCGGTGGCCGTGGGTGCTGCCATCCAGGGCCAGGTGCTCAGTGGTGACCGCAAGGACGTGTTGCTGCTGGATGTGACCCCGCTGAGCCTTGGTATCGAGACCATGGGTGGCGTCATGACCAAGATGATCCAGAAGAACACCACGATCCCGACCAAGTTCGCACAGACCTTCTCGACCGCCGAAGACAACCAGCCGGCCGTGACCATCAAGGTGTTCCAGGGCGAACGCGAGATCGCATCGGGCAACAAGTTGCTGGGCGAATTCAACCTGGAAGGCATTCCAGCCTCGCCGCGCGGCATGCCTCAGATCGAGGTGTCGTTCGACATCGACGCCAACGGCATCCTGCACGTGGGCGCCAAGGACAAGGGCACCGGCAAGGAAAACAAGATCACCATCAAGGCGAACTCGGGTCTGTCCGAGGCCGAGATCCAGCAGATGGTGAAGGACGCCGAGCTCAACGCCGCCGACGACAAGAAGAAGGTTGAACTCGTGCAGGCCCGCAACCAGGCCGAAGCCATGGTGCACAGCGTGAAGAAGAGCCTGAGCGAACATGGCGACAAGCTCGATGCGGCCGAAAAGGAAGCCATCGAGACCGCACTGAAGGACGTGGAAGAGGCCGCCAAGGGCGAGGACAAGGAAGCCATCGAAAGCAAGACCGAGGCGCTGATGTCGGCCAGCCAGAAACTGGGCGAGAAGGTGTACGCCGCCTCGCAGGCCGAGCAGGCCGCTGCCGCGGGGGCCTCTGAAGCCCAGGCGGGTGGCAGCAAGCCGGCGGACGACGATGTCGTCGATGCCGAAGTCAAGGAAGTGAAGAAGGGCTGATCGATAGCCCGCTTGCTGACTGTTCGCCGCGTCCGGGCAACCTGACGCGGCGTTCGTGTTTCAACCGAACCGCAACTGACCATGGCAAAACGCGATTTTTACGAAGTGCTGGGCGTGCCCAAGAACGCCTCGGACGAAGAAATCAAGAAGGCGTATCGCAAGCTGGCGATGAAGCACCACCCCGACCGCAACCAGGGTGATGCGGCCAAGGCCGCCGAAGAGAAGTTCAAGGAGGCCAAAGAGGCCTACGAAATGCTCTCGGACGCGCAGAAGAAGGCGGCCTATGACCAGTACGGACACGCCGGCGTGGACCCCAACATGCGCGGGCCGGGCGGCGCCGAAGGTTTCGGCGGCTTCTCCGAATCGTTCGGCGACATCTTCGGCGACATCTTCGGTGGCGCACGCGGCCAGCGCGCCGGGCGCCAGGTGTACCGCGGCGCCGACCTCTCCTACGCCATGGAGATCTCGCTCGAGGAAGCGGCAGCCGGCAAGGAAACCCAGATCCGCATTCCCTCGTGGGACGATTGCGAAACCTGCAAGGGCACTGGCGCCAAGCCCGGCACCAGCGTGAAGACCTGCACCACCTGCCATGGGCAGGGCTCGGTGCAGATGCGCCAGGGCTTCTTCAGCGTGCAGCAGACCTGCCCGCACTGCCACGGCAGCGGCAAGATCATTCCCGAGCCCTGCGCCACCTGCAGCGGCCAGGGCAAGATCAAGAAGCAGAAGACGCTGGAGATCAAGATCCCCGCCGGCATCGACGACGGCCAGCGCATCCGCAGCACCGGCAACGGCGAACCGGGCCAGAACGGGGGCCCTTCGGGTGACCTCTACATCGAAGTGCGCCTGCGCAAGCACGACATCTTCGAACGCGAAGGCGACGACCTGCATTGCCAGGTGCCCGTGAGCATGACGGTGGCCGCCCTGGGCGGCGAGATCGACGTGCCCACCCTGGCTGGCAAGGCCACCATCGACCTGCCCGAAGGCACCCAGAGCGGCAAGACCTTCCGCCTGCGCGGCAAGGGCGTCAAGGGTGTGCGAAGCAGCTACCCGGGCGACCTGTACTGCCACGTGGCGGTGGAGACCCCGATCAAGCTCACCGAGCACCAGCGAAAGCTCCTCAAGGAACTCGACGAGTCGTTCAAGAAGGGCGGCCACAAGCACAGCCCGAACGACAAGGGATGGTTCGAGAAGGCGAAGTCCTTCTTCAGTTGACGCTCGGGACGGCATCGCCGGGGCGATGCTGGTGCGTCAGGTCACCGAGTCCAGATAGGCATCGGCGTCGTCCACGCCGAACTCCACCCACATGGGCAGGTGGTCGCTCATCTGGTAGGTGCGCCAGTCCTTGAAACTGCGGCCGGGCCGGCTGGCTCGCTGTGCAGCGTAGAGCGCCTCGTCTTCAAGCCGGTAGACCTGTTCGAAGACATCGAACACGCCCGCCCTTCCCTGCGGCTTCAAAGCCTGGAGGGATCGGTAGTAAGCGATCTGGTCGTAATGCTTGCTCTTGTCGACATTCGAACCAGGGACGTTCTGCAACTCGGGCGGAACCACAAAGCCCGCGCTGGTCAACGCTTCCATGGTGACGTCGTTGCGATTGAAGATGTTGAAGTCGCCCAGGATGAGCAGGTTGTCCCGGGTGGGTTTTCCTTCTGGTGCATAGACCGGGGCGCCAGAGAACTTGGCTGCCGACTTGGCCAGCGTCTTGCCGAACGACGCGATTTCTTCCAGTCGACGCGGGTCGACCTTGACGGACTGGCCGTAGTAGATGTGAACCGTCACCAGCGTGAGATAGGCCCAGCCGACGCGAAAGCCAGCCACGTAGGGAGAGCGCGCAAATTGCACCACCCGGGGCTCGGGCTCGCGGGATTCGGGGAGCACGAGTTCCGCAGCCAGGCCGGTGAAGCTGACCTTGCGCGTGTCGAAGAGGTAAGCCAGACGTTCCGAATTGCCCGATGTGCCCAGGGTCACGTCCGTGACGATGTATTCCCACGAAGGGCCGAGCAACCTGCGCAGGCGCTGCAAGGCGTACAAGCCCTCCCGCACCTCTTGAATGGCCACCAGGTCGAACCGGCTGACCACCTCGGCGATGTAGAAGTACGCCTCGTCCGTGCGGTAGCCGTACTTGCCGGAATCGAACTCCCTCAGGTTCCAGGTGGCCAGCAGCAAGGTATCGCTGGCGGTGCGCGTGGGCACCTGCTGGGCCAGTGCGCTGCGAAGTCGCTTCAAGCCGGCGACCGTTCGCAGGCGCACTTCCTGATTCTGGATGCGCTTGAGTTCGACATAGCTGGGCATGGAAACTCCCCGACGGCGTTGAGCAACGCCAGCCCCGCATCGTTGGATTCGCCAGCCCTGCTGTCAATCCTCAAAAAGGGGAACTCAATCCCGGCAGTAGCCCTCGCCTGCCTTCACGGTCAGGCAGTCCTTCTTTTCGCTCAGCCACTTCATGCCCGTCTGTGCGCCGTCGGTGGCGCGCACCGATTCGCGCACGCCGTCGCGTTCGAACTCGAGGCGTTCACCCGCCGCAGTGCCCTTGAAGGTGCGAGGGCCGTCCAGGTTCTGGACGGTGACTTCGTACTGGCCGTTGCCACCGGCGATCTGCACAAAGGTGCCCTCCGGACCGTTCCACTTGCCGAGCCACTGGTCCGCAGCCGGGGCGGCGCTCGCGGCCGCAGGCGCCGCTGCAGGGCTGGTGCGCGGCGCTTCGGCGGTGCGCTCCTGGCAACCCATGGCGAAGAGTGAGGCCACGGCAAACAAGGTGCCAAGGAAGGGAGTTCGATTCATGGGGGTCGATCCAGATCAAATTGTTCAGCCGCTGCGTGAAAGCCGATGGAATCGACGGGCAAAAACCCCCGCCGCGATGGCAATCGACCACAAGGCGAGGGACAGCAGCAGATAGAAGAATTCGCTGCCCGCGTGGTGCACCACGATGCCATCGAAATGATGGCCTTCCTCGTTGTAGGGCATGCGGAAGCGAGCCACGGTATAGAGCGAGACCAGCAGCGCCGGAATGGCGAATGCAAAGGCCAGCAGCGCCAGCAAGAAGGCTTTGAGGGCGCCGCGCGCAGGCGGGTCCCGGCCGGGAAGAGACTTCATGCTGCATTCTCGCCCGTCCGCTTCGACCCTATCTCCGCCATTGCCAACATCGATTGGACTTGTTCGATAGTCTTTATCAAACTGAACGCCTCCTACTGCAGAGCAACTCCCTATGACCGAACTGATTCGACAACTCCGCCCCGACTGGGCGACCGTTCCGGCGATGGACCTGAAGGTTCCTGCGCACGCGTTGCGCAATGCCCTGTTGTCGCTGGGTGCCGGGCTGCTCGTGATGGCAGGACTGGCGGCCCTCAGAACGTTCTGGGCGCCCACCCGCGCGTGGTGGGATGCGGCCGGGCATGGCAGCGCCATGGCCGCCGGCGTGCAGGCTTCGCTTCTGGCGGCCGTGGCCACTGCGGTGGGTGCCTTGCCGGTGTTCCTGGTGCAACGCGTGAGCAAGCTGCAGGAGGCCGCCCTGCTGTCCTTCTCGGCGGGCGTCATGCTGGCGGCTGCTGTGTTTGCGCTCCTGTTGCCGTCGCTCGACGCCGGCCAGGCGCTCCTTGGCCACCGCACCAGCGCAGCGGCGCTGACCGGGCTCGGCCTGGCACTCGGCATGGGGCTCATGCTGGCCATCGACCGATTCACACCCCATGAGCACGCGGTGTTGCCGCCCGCAGCGCAGGGGCACGCAGCGATGCACACCGACCGCGCGGCGCAAGGCGCCAAGCTGATGGTGCTGGCCATCCTGATCCACAACGTACCGGAAGGGCTGGCCGTGGGCGCGGCTTACGCCGGTGCGCAGGATTCGGCGGGCACCCAGGCAGGCGCCTCGGTGGCACTGGCCATCGGCCTGCAGAACATGCCCGAAGGTCTCATCGTCGCCATGGCCTTGCGCACCCTGGGTCAGAGCGCGGGACGCGCATGGGGCGTGGCCGCACTCACCGGGCTGGCCGAGCCACTGGGGGCGATCCTCGGTCTCTGGGTGCTGGGCAGCGTGCCGGCGTTCTATCCCATCGGGCTGGCGCTGGCCGCCGGCGCCATGTTGTTCGTGGTGAGCCACGAAATCATTCCCGAGACGCACCGCAGCGGCTACGAAACCCTGGCCACGGCAACGCTGCTGGCGGGGTTCGTGTTCATGCTGCTCCTCGACTCGGCACTCACCTGAGGCCAGAAACCCGCGGCGTAAGATCGCCGCATGAGTGTCCACATCCGATTCCTCGGCGGCGCCGGCACCGTCACCGGTTCAAAGTACCTGGTGGAGCACGGCGGCCAATGCCTGATGGTGGACTGCGGGTTGTTCCAGGGCTACAAGCAATTGCGCCTGCGCAACCGCGACCCTCTCCCGGTGGCGCCCGGGGACATCGGCGCAGTGCTGCTCACGCACGCGCACCTCGATCACAGCGGGTACCTGCCGCTGCTGTTGAAGGACGGCTTTGACGGCCAGGTGTGGTCCACGCCGGCCACTCGGGACCTGGCCCAGATCCTGTTGCCCGACAGCGGCCACATCCAGGAAGAGGATGCGGCCTACGCCAACCGCAAGGGTTTCTCGAAGCATTCCCCGGCACTTCCGCTCTACACCGAAGACGAGGCCCGGCAGAGCCTGAAGCGATTCCGCACCGTGCCCATGCACCAGGCCTTCGAGCCGCTGCGGGGCTGGACGGCGCGCTTCTACGGCGCCGGTCACATCCTGGGCGCAGCCAGCGTGCTGCTGGAGGTGGGTGGGCGGCGCATCCTGTTCTCGGGCGACCTGGGCCGCCCGGACGACTCGATCATGCTCGCGCCCGATGCGCCCCCAGCGGCCGACGTGGTGGTGTGTGAGTCGACCTACGGTGATCGTGAACACCCTGACGAAGACCTGCTCGCCGAGCTGCGCCCTGCGCTGCAGCGCGTGGCCGCCCGCGGCGGTACGGCGGTGGTGCCGGTGTTCGCGGTGGGCCGGGCGCAGGCGCTCCTGCACGCCATTGCGCAGCTGAAGTCCACGGGCGACCTGCCAGAGGCTTTGCCCATTTACCTCGACAGCCCCATGGCCATCCACAGCACCGAGCTGTTTGCCCGCCACCTGGGCGAACACCGCCTGCGCGCGCAGCAGTGCCACGACATGGGCCATGTCGCGACGATGGTGCGCAACGCCGAAGAATCCCAGGCCATCGCCAGACGCCACGGCCCCAAGGTGATCCTGGCCGCCAGTGGAATGGCCACCGGTGGCCGTGTGCTGCACCACCTCGTGCAGCAACTGGGCGACCACCGCAACATGGTGGTCCTCACCGGCTATCAGGCGCCCGGCACGCGCGGTGCCACGCTGGCCAATGGTGGAACTCAGGTGCGCATCCACGGGCAGGACCTTCCAGTGCGCGCGGAGGTGGTGCAGCTCACTGCGGCATCGGCACACGCCGACGCCGGCCAGCTCGTGGACTGGCTGCGCTCGCTGCCCACTCCGCCGCGCCGCGTGTTCGTGACGCACGGGGACATGGAAGCCGCCGACCGCCTGCGCCACCGCATCGAAACCGAACTTCGCTGGCAGGCGCTGGTGCCCGAGCACGGAAGCACCTGGGCCGCGTGATCTCGAACATTTCCTCACACGGGCATGGCGAACCGCAGCCCGTCGATCCGACTCCCACAAACATGAACCGACACATCCCCCTGATCCTCGGCACCGCCCTTGTCGCCTCCAGCGCCTGGGCGCAAACGCCCAATCCTGAATTCGACAACTGCCTGAACAGCCTGCGCGCCCCTGCCCGCGCCGCCGGCGTTCAGGACGCGACCTTTGCGCAGCACACGCAGGGCCTGGTGCCCGACATGACCGTGATCGACCGGCTGAACTTCCAGCCCGAGTTCCGCACCGCCATCTGGGACTACATGGCGGGTCTGGTGGACGAAGAGCGCGTGGAGCAAGGCAAAGCCCTCATGGCGCAGCACGCCGAGACGCTGGCGCGGGTCAACGAGCGATTCGGCGTGGACCCGGCCACCGTGGTGGCCGTTTGGGGGGTGGAGAGCAACTTTGGCCAGAGCTTCGGCAAATCGCCGCTGGTGCAGTCGCTCGGCACGCTCTCGTGCTTTGGCCGGCGCCAGGCGTACTTCCGTGGCGAGTTCTTCGCCACGCTGCGCATCCTGCAGGCCGGGCACATTGCTCCCGAGCGGCTGGTGGGTTCGTGGGCCGGTGCGTTCGGGCACACGCAGTTCATGCCCAGCACCTTCGAACGGCTGGCGGTGGACTTCGATGGCGATGGCAAGGCCGACCTGATGGACAGCACCACCGACGCGCTGGCTTCCACCGCGAACTTCCTGCAGAAAGCGGGCTGGCAGACCGGCCAGCCCTGGGGCTTCGAAGTGAAGCTGCCAGAAGGCTTTTCCGCTGCGGGCGAAGGCAGGCGCACCAAGCGCGCGATGAGCGAATGGACCGCGCGTGGCGTGAAGCGCGTGGACGGCTCTGCGTTGCCCGCCTCGGGGAGTGCAGGCCTCCTCACGCTGGCCGGTCCGCAGGGTCCCGCCTTCCTGGTGATGCGAAACTTTGACGCGCTCTACAGCTACAACGCGGCCGAGAGCTATGGCCTGGCGATCGCGCACCTGTCGGACCGCCTGCGCGGCGCCGGCCCCTTCGCCACACCCTGGCCCACCGACGACCCGGGCATCTCGCGCGCCGAACGCCGCGAACTGCAAACGCTGCTGATCCAGCGCGGTCACGACATCGGCGCTGTGGACGGCATGCTGGGCGACAAGAGCCGCACCGCCATCCGCGCCGAGCAGGAGCGCCTGGGGCAGGAAGCCAGCGGGCGCGCGGGCCAGAAGCTGCTCAGGGCGCTGCGAGGCGGTTGAGGCTGCGCGACAGGCGCTCGCTGGCCACGCGCAGGCGTTCCTTCAACAGCGGCGGCTCAATGACGTCGAAGTCCACGTCGAGGGCCATCAGCCAGTAAACCAGCGAGTCAAGCTGGTTGGCGGCGCACACCATGATGCAACGCTGGTCGTCGACCGCTTCGAGCACGGCGGCCGATGGTGGAATGCGTTGCAGCATCACGTCTCGCGGCTGGTGCAGCATCACACGCGCCTGCTCGGGGTGTTCCACGAAAGCGCGCAGCTCACCCGCAGGCGGTGGTCGCGGCGCAAAGTGCGCGCCGGTCTTCGGCTCACCCTCCACGCGGTCGATGCGAAAGGTGCGCCAGTCGTCGCGCGCCGGGTCCCACGCCACCAGGTACCAGCGGGTGCCGTTGTGCACCAGGCCGTGCGGCT
This sequence comes from Hydrogenophaga sp., assembly GCF_051858985.1. Taxonomy (GTDB): domain Bacteria; phylum Pseudomonadota; class Gammaproteobacteria; order Burkholderiales; family Burkholderiaceae_C; genus Hydrogenophaga. The sequence continues at coordinate 54,400 of NZ_JBHYGM010000001.1, forward strand.
CCACGTTGCGCTGCGTGCTCCGGTTCTTGCCATCGCGGTAGGCAAACCCCAGTTGAAACTGGTCGCGGCAGGCAGCCGCCAGGGTTGCCAGCACGTTGGCATCCACCGTGGGCCCCATGCGCTGGATGGGCATGATCGCCGCGCGCAAGGCCTCGATGCGTCGACGCAGACGCGCAGGCATCACCTGCCCCAGTTTCACCAGCGCCCGCAGCGAACTCTCTTCCACCCCACTCACGGTGCCGGCGGCGGCGATCTGCAGCGCAATCGCCACGGCCAGGGCTTCGTCGTCGTCGAGCAGCAGCGGCGGCAGCGCCTGCCCGGCACGAAACGCATAGCCACCCGCCACGCCGCTGCTGGCATGGATGGGGTAGCCCAACTGGCGCAGGCGGTCGATGTCGCGGCGAAGCGTGCGCGGGTTCACCTCCAGGCGCTCGGCCAGCTCCTGGCCGGCCCAGTGGCTGCGCGTCTGCAGCAGGGAAAGCACGCGTAGCAGGCGTGAGGATGAGGTCAGCATGCCTGCAACTCTACCTCTTATCGAGGGCAGAAACTGTCCGCAATGTGGACGACATTGCCATCACGGCCTCGGTGCCCTGCCGGGACGGTCATCAACCCCTTGAAAGGAGCTCTTCATGTCCATCGTTCTCTACTGGCACCCCATGTCCAGCGCCAGCCCCATCGCGTCGTCCCTCGTTGAACTCGACGTGCCGCACGAGCGCGTGAAGGTCGACATTCGCACCGGCGAACAGCGACGCCCCGAATTCCTGGCCCTCAACCCCAACGGCAAGGTGCCGACCCTCAGCTTCGACGGCGCGCCGATGTTCGAGGCGCTGGCCATCCAGCTCTGGCTCGGCGAGCAGTTCGGCGTGGATCGCGGCCTGTGGCCCGCCGCAGGCACGCCCGAGCGGCTGCAGGCCATGTCGTGGTGCACATGGTCGTACGTGACCTACGGTGGGCAACTCATGCGCCGGCAGGCCGCGCTGGACGCTGGCACGCCGGACGACGCGCACGGCACCGCCGCGCGAAAAGCCATGGATGAACTGCTCGGCCTGCTCGACGACCGCCTGGGGCGTCAGCCCTGGATGATGGGCGAGGCCTATTCGCTGGTGGACCTCGTGGTGGGTTCGGTCATCGGCTACAGCGCCTACATCGGCGCGCCCGTGGCCTCTCACCCGACCACACTGGCGTGGCTGCAGAAGGTGCAGGCGCGCCCGGCGATGAACGTCGAGAACTGAGCAGGAGCGGGGGTCTCGACCAGAGCACCCGAGCTACATCTTCACGGCGGTGCCGCTCACGCAGACCATCATCATGCCGTTGGCCTCGCCCAGCACCTCGTAGTCGAAGTCGATGCCGATGACACCGTTGGCACCCATCTCCTTGGCGGACTCGATGAGGTCTTCCATGGCGGCATCGCGCGCGCCCGAGAGCGCACGCTCATAGCCTCCCGCGCGCCCGCCCACCACGTCGCGCACCGACGAGAACATGTCGCGAAAGATGTTGGCGCCGATGATGGCCTCGCCGTGAACCACGCCCAGCATCTGCGAACGCTGCACGCCTTCGAGCGTGGTGGTGCTGAGGAAGAAGCCGTCCTTGCCCTTGGAAAACCAGCCCATGTGAAAACTCCCGCTGACGCACCACCCGCTGGGTGCCTGCGCATGGTACCGTGGCCCACAACCCCCACGAAAGCCATCCATGCCAGGCTACCAGGTCCGCACCGAGACCCTGAACCTCGGCGGCGAAGACTGGCACATCCGTCGTCTCAGCGACGGCCAGCAGTTCACCGACACCGATCACCGCGCAGCCGACCTGGGCCTGCCGCCGGCGGGCTGGGCGCACTTCGGCCAGGTGTGGCCCTCCTCGCGCGTGCTCGCGCTGGCCATGCTCACCCAACCCATGCAGGGCCTGCGGGTGCTGGAGATCGGGGCGGGACTCGCCCTGGCCAGCCTGGTCATGCACCGGCGCGGCGCCGACGTGACGGTCAGCGACTGGCATCCCCTGACCGAAGAGTTCCTTCGCCACAACCTGGTGCTCAATGGCCTGGGACCCCTGCCTTACCAGGCGGGGAACTGGGAGAGCACGGCGGCCACCGACAACCCGGCGCTCGGGCGCTTCGACCTCATCGTGGGCAGCGACCTGCTCTACGAACGCCAGCAGCCCGCGCAACTGGCGGCGTTCATCTTTCGCCACAGCACGCCCACCGCCGTGGTCATCATCGTGGACCCCGACCGGGGCAACCGCGCCGCCTTCGGTCGCGACATGGCCGCGATGGGGTTCGTCCTCAGCATGACCACTGCCGATCGACAACTGGAAGACGGCGAAGCCTACAAGGGCCGCTTCCTGCGCTTCCACCGCCAGCGGGTCTGACTTCACCATGCAAAAGGCCCGCGATTGCGGGCCTTTTGCATGGAGGCCGGGAACGGCCCGGCGGGGATCAGCCGCCCTTCTTGGAGCGCTTGCCCGGGTTCTTCTTGCTGCGCGTGGCCACGCCGCGTTCCAGGCTGACGCGCTGGCCGCGGCCCGGCGAGGTCAGGGAGACGCCGGCAACGGGCGTGGGGCGGGGGGTGCGCTTGCGGTCGGCTTCGGTGACGATTTTGTTGCCCATGACAGGATCCTGAGAGAGTTGGAAAAACCCCTATTAGGCCACAAGGCCCCGGCCAGCAAGCCTCAGGCGGTGGCGACCGGGCTCCAGCCCAGGCTCGAATCGGTGGACAGGCCTTCAGGCCGATGCACCGGGAGTTGCCAGCCTTTGCCGGCGTCCGTCTGCGCGGAGATGTCGATGCGCGGCGCGCTCGCCGCCACGCTGCCGAAGATCGTGGCGAAGGACGCGTCGGCCGCATCACGGCCGGTCCCGATGCGCACGAAGCCCATGGGAATGGCGGTGCCCGATGGATCGAAGATGTACCAGCGGTGGCCCAGGTAAGCCTCCACGTAGGCATGGAAGTCGGTGGGGCCCAGCGAGGGATCGGCACCGTAGTCGATGGCGGTGGTGAATCGTGCAGGGATGTTGAGCGCGCGGCAGAACGCGATCATGAGGTGGGCGAAATCGCGGCACACCCCCTTGTGATCGTTCAGGGTGTCCAGTGCAGAGGTCATGGAGTTGCTGGTGTTCGACTCGAACTTCACCTCGCTCTGCACCCACTGCTGGATCGCCTGCACCCGACGGTAGCCCTGCGGCATGTGGCCGAAGAGTTGCGTGGCCATCGCCGTCACACAGTCGGACTGGCAATAGCGGCTCGGATAGATGTAGGCCAGCGCATCAGGGGGCAACTGCGCCACCGGCACCTCGAACACGCTGTCGGGATCGGCCACATGGTGGGCGATGTCGAGCGTGGCGCGGTAGCGCAACTGCAGCGGCCCGGGCGAGGCCGTCAGCCGCAGGAGGCGCGTGCGCGTGGGCGCGTCCGTACTCATGGACATGGGCACGGGCTGGCTGAGTTGCAGTTCTTCCCACACCACCGTCTGCTGGGGGGCGTGCGCGGCCTGCACGTTGAAGATGAAATCCGCACCGGGCGGGTGCACCGTGTATTCGAGGTCGATGGCGAGGTGGATGCGTACCATGGGGTCACCGTGGAAAAGGACAGGAACTGGCCAGTTGGCCAGGCGGCCGCGCAGGGTGCGCGGATGAATCGGTGAACTCCAGAAAACCGTTGGTGCATCGTACGCGGGCAAAAGCCCCGCGTCTGTGCGATGAAACACTCTGCGAATGCACCCCGGCCTTAAGCTTCAGAGGATGCGCGCGTTGCTCTCCACCTTCTCCATGCAGGAATTGCGCCACCACCCGTGGCGCAACGCTTCCGCGGTGGTGGCGGTCATGCTGGGTGTTGCGCTGGCCTTCGCGGTGCACCTCATCAATGCATCGGCGCTGGCCGAGTTTTCCAGCGCGGTGAGTTCGGTCAACGGCCAGCCCGATGTGTCGCTGCGCGCGCGCCAGGGACCGCTGGACGACCGCCTGCTCGAGCAGGTCGCTGCTCACCCCGGCGTGGCCCTGGCCAGCCCGGTGCTGGAAGTGGCCACGCAGGTTCTGGACGCACGGGGCCAACCGGTTCAGGTGAAGCTGCTGGGTGTGGACGCGCTCGTGGTGGCCGGCCTGTCTCCTGCGCTCATGCCGGTGGTGGAAGGAACGGACGCGAAACGTCTCGACCTGTTCGCACCGGACGCTGTGTTCCTCAACCCCGCAGCCAGCCAGGCCCTGCAAGGCGCGAGCGGGCTGCAAGTGCCCGGCGGAGCGCTGCGTGTGGCCGGCCGCGTGACCGCACCTGGTGCGCCGCTGCTGGTGATGGATGTGGCCGCCGCGCAGGAGCGCATGGCCCGAGCGGGCCAGCTCAGCCGCATCGACCTGCGCCTGGCACCGGGCGCGCGCACCGACGAGGTGCTGACCGGACTGGACTTGCCGGACCATGTGATCGCGCAACGCCCTGAACAATCGGGTGAGCGCGTCAGCAACCTCTCTCGCGCTTACCGCGTGAATCTCACCGTGCTGGCGCTGGTCGCGCTGTTCACGGGCGCGTTCCTCGTGTTCTCGGTGCTGTCGCTCTCGGTGGCGCGTCGCCAGCCGCAATTTGCGTTGCTGGGCGTGCTGGGCCTCTCTGGCGGCGAACGTCTGCGGCTGGTGCTGGCCGAGTCGGCCCTGCTGGGCCTGCTGGGCAGCGCGCTGGGCGTGGCCCTGGGCACTGCCCTGGCCGCGCTCGCCCTGCGCCTGCTGGGCGGCGATCTCGGCGGGGGTTATTTCACCGGTGAGTCCCCTCCGCTGCTGTGGAGCCCGCTGGCGGCGCTGGTCTACGGCCTGCTTGGCGTGGCGGCTTCGGTGGTGGGTGGGTGGTGGCCGGCGCGCGCCACGGCGCGCATGGCGCCGGCGTTGGCGCTCAAGGGTCTGGGTGCACCGGCGCCGCGGGGTGGACGTCGCCACGCGCTGGCACTCGCGCTCATCGCACTGGCGGCGGCACTGGCCTGGGCGCCGCCCGTGGCGGGCATTCCGCTGGCCGCCTACGTGTCGGTGGGGCTGCTGCTGGTGGGTGGCATCGCCGCCCTGCCGCTGGCGGTGGGCTGGCTGCTGGACTGGATCGCGCCGCACGTGTCCCGCCGCACGCTCCCGCTGCTGGCGGTGGAGCGATCGCGGCGACTGCGCGAAACGGCCGCGGTGGCCACCAGCGGCGTGGTCGCCAGCCTGGCGCTGTCGGTCGCGCTCACGGTGATGGTGGCCAGCTTTCGCGATTCGGTCACGCAATGGCTCGACGCCGTGCTGCCCGCACCGCTCTATGTGCGCAGCGTGGGCGGCGTGGGCGACAGCAGCCACTTGCCCGACGATTTCGTGGCCGCGGTCTCGCGCGTGCCGGGCGTGGCGCGTGCCGACCCGTTGCGCGCCACCCCGGTGCAACTGGACCCGGCGCGCCCGGCCGTGGTCCTGCTCTCACGCCCGCTCATCGCGGTGCCCGGTGCCATGCTCGGCCTGCCGCTGGTGGGCAACCCGTTGCCCGCACCCGATGCCCGCGAAGGTGAGCGTGTGGTGCGCGTCTATGTGAGCGAGGCCATGGTGGACCTTTACGGTGCCACGTCCGGGGGCTGGCTGGACGGACTGGCGATGGCTTTTGCCGAACCGCAGGCGCGCGGCACGCGTTTCTTCGTGGCCGGCGTGTGGCGCGACTACGCTCGCCAGCACGGCAGCGTGGTGATGGACCGCGACGATTTCGTGCGCCTCACGGGCGACGCGCGCGTGAACGACCTGGCCCTGCTGCTCACCGCCGATGCGCGCGAAGACGAGGTGCGCGAGCGCATCCGGGTCGAAGCCGAACGGCTGGGTGTCACCGATCAGATCCAGTTCGCCTCGGCCAGCCAGATTCGCACCGGATCCCTGCGCATCTTCGACCGCAGCTTTGCCGTCACCGTCTGGCTGCAGGCGGTGGCGATCGGCATCGGGCTCTTCGGCGTGGCCGCGAGCTTCAGCGCGCAGGTGCTGGCGCGCAGACGCGAGTTCGGCCTGCTCGCGCACCTGGGCCTGACGCGCCGCCAGATCCTGGGCGTGGTGGCGCTGGAAGGCCTGGCCTGGACGCTGCTCGGTGCGCTGGCCGGCCTGGCGCTGGGCCTGGCGGTGAGCCTCGTGCTGGTGCATGTGGTCAACCCGCAGAGCTTTCACTGGACCATGGACCTGGTGTTGCCCTGGGCGCGGCTGCTCGCGCTGTGCGCCGCCGTGGTGCTGGCTGGCACGCTCACCGCCTGGCTCGCCGGCCAGGCCGCTGCCAGCCGCGATGCGGTGCGCGCCGTCAAGGAGGACTGGTGAAATTTGATCGGCGTCAATGGCTGGCCGGCGCCGTGGGTGCCTGCCTGGTGCCCCCGCTGCACGCGCAGGACACGCAGGACACGCACCAGCCGGGTGACGCCTTGCGACCGCGCCCGCTCTCGTTCCCGCGTGACCACGGCAGCCACAACGAGACGCGGACCGAGTGGTGGTACCTCACCGGGCATGCACGCGGTGCCAGCGGGCGCGATTTCGGGTTCCAGCTCACCTTCTTCCGCAGCCGCGTGGACGAGGCCCGCGCCCTCAAAAGCCGGCTCGCTGCCCGGCACCTGCTGTTTGCGCACGCGGCCATCACCGACGTGCAGAACGGCGAGCTCGTGCACGACCAGCGCATTGCGCGCTGGAACGGCCAGCCGCCCGCTCAAACCGGCCACGCGGTGTTTGCCAGCGTGAACGACACGCACATCGAACTGCGCGACTGGCATCTGCTGCGCGAGCCCGCGGGTGACTACACGATGCGCATCGCCAGCGAAGCCTTGCAGATCGAACTGCGCGCCCGGCCACAACAGGCGTGGCTGCTGCAGGGCCAGGCCGGCTTCTCCCGCAAGGGGCCCGACCCGGCCCAGGCCAGCTTCTACGTGAGTCAGCCCCACCTGGCCGTGCAAGGCACCCTGGGGGTGCGCGGGCAGCGCTTCGCCGTGCAAGGGAGCGGCTGGCTGGACCACGAATGGAGCGAAGCGCTGCTGCATCCCGAGGCCGTGGGCTGGGACTGGATCGGCATGAACCTGCTGGACGGCAGCAGCCTCACGGCCTTCCAGTTGCGGCGCAAGGACGGCAGCAAGGTCTGGGCGGGCGGTTCGTTCCGCGCCGCCGGCAGCGCGCAGGACCCGCGTGACATCTACGCCTTCGCGCCCGGCGAAGTGGACTGGCAGCCCCGGCGCTTCTGGACCAGCCCGCTCACGCGCGCTCGCTATCCGGTGGAATGGGTGGTGCGCACGCCCGCCGACTTCTACACCATCAAGGCCGTCATCGATCCGCAGGAACTGGACAGCCGCGCGAGCACCGGCACGGTGTACTGGGAAGGCCTCTCGGATCTGATCGACAGCAATGGCCGCACCGTGGGGCGCGGCTACCTGGAGATGACGGGCTACGCGCAGCGGCTGGTGCTGTGACTCAATAACCGAGCAGGTTGCGGCGCACCTGCAAGAGGTGTTCGAGGGTGAGCTCCCGGGCGCGGGCACCGTCCCGATCCCTGAGCGCGCTCACGATCTGCCGGTGCTGCACCTGGTACGCCAGCCGGCGTTCGGGCGTCACGCTCTTCTTCTTCAGCTGCCCCCAGTCGCCCTGGGCGCGCACCGTCTTCATGAGGCTGAACACGTTCCCCACGAAGCTGTTGTGGGCCGCGTCGGCAATGGCCTGGTGCAGTTCGGCGTCCCAGTGTTCGAAAGCCTCCAGGGTTTGCGCCGCCTCGGCCTGGTCGCAGCAGTCGTCCATGCGCCGCAGGTCGGCCACCGTGGCGTTGCGGATCGCGAGTTCGATGATGGCGGGCTCCATCGCCAGGCGCGCCTCCATGAGGTCGGCCGGGCTGGTGTGCTGGGACGAGTCGTGCTGGATGCGCTGGCCGAGGCGCGCCCCGGCCTGTTCGGCCACGAAGGTGCCGCTGCCCACGGTCTGCTCGATCAGGCCCTGCTGCTTGAAATCGGCCAGTGCCTTGCGCACCGTGGTGCGGCTCACCCCGAAGGTGTCGGCCAGTTCGCGTTCGGTGGGCAGTCGATCGCCGGCTCTCCATTGCCCGGTGTGCAACTGGTCGAGGATCGATTCGCGCAAGGGTCTGGCCAGGCTCATGAAAGCAAATGTACCAAACCAGACCAATTCGCTCACCATGCTGTAGCTCAGTGCTTTCCCCAATCCTGAAGTTGCCCTCATGGCCTATGATTTTTGATCTGGTACCAATTGGTACTTTTTGGTATTCATCGCATCATCAAGGAGTCTGCGTGCGCATCGCCACTTTCGTTCATCAAGGCCAGCGACAGGTCGGCACCGTTTCTGCGGACGGCCTCGCCGTCACACCGCTGGCGCTCAGCCCGACCGAAGCCCAGCGCGGCGCGCTGCCGCTGGTGGAGGCTGCCGCCCGTGGCGCCCCACTGCCCGCTGCCTCCGGCGCCGCGCTGAAGCTCGCCGACCTGCAGCTCGAAGCGCCGATTCCCGTGCCCCGCCGCAACATCTGGTGCGTGGGCCGCAACTACCACGAGCACGCGAAGGAGTTGCAGGGCTCGGTGTTCAAGAACAACAACACCAACCCCGCGGCCTGGCCCATCGTGTTCACCAAGGTGCCCGAATGCGTGGTGGCCAACGGCGCCGACGTGCAGTTGCCCGGAGACGACATCTCGCCTCAGATCGACTACGAAGCCGAACTCGCGGTGGTCATCGGCATCGGCGGCAAGAACATCGCGAAGGCCGATGCGATGAAGCACGTGTTCGGCTACACCATCGTCAACGACGTGACCGCGCGCGACGTGCAGATGCGCCACCAGCAGTGGGACATGGGCAAGAGCTTCGACACCTTCTGCCCCATGGGGCCGTGGATCGTCACCGCCGACGAGCTCGACGGCCAGCACACGCGCGTGCGCTGCTGGGTCAACGACGAGCCGCGCCAGGATGGCCGCACCGAAGACCTGATCTTCGACATTCCCACGCTGATCGAGACCATCTCGCGCGGCATCACGCTGTATCCCGGCGACGTCATCGCCACCGGCACGCCGGCGGGTGTGGGCCTGGGCATGACGCCGCCCACGTTCCTGAAGACCGGCGACGTGGTGCGCATCGAGATCGACGGCATCGGCACGCTGCAGAACCGGTTTGTCTGAACGCCCCTTCCTCTGTCAAGAAAATCGTCTGGAGACACTCATGCACCGCACCGCACTCAAACTCTGCAGCCTCGCGCTGGCGCTCGCTGCCACGATGGGCATGGCCCACGCACAGGACGCTTACCCGAGCAAGCCCGTCACCATGGTGGTGCCGTTCCCACCCGGGGGCGTGGCCGACGTGGTGGGCCGCCCGGTGGCTGAAGCCATGGCGCGCCACCTCAACCAGTCGGTGGTGGTGGTCAACCGGGCTGGCGCGGGCGGTGGCATCGGCATGGCGCAGGTGGCCAAGGCTGCGCCCGACGGCTACACCATGCTCATGGCGTTGTCCTCCATCGTGGTGCTGCCCGAAGCCGACAGGATTCTCGGCCGCCCACCGATGTTCGAACTCTCGCAACTGATCCCCATCGCGCGCATGACCGCCGACCCCACGGTGCTGGTGGTGCGCGCCGACAGCCCGTGGAAGACCTACGCCGAATTCATCGCCGCCGCCAAGACCAGCCCGGGCCGGCTGACGTTCGGCTCATCGGGCAACTACGGCACCATGCATGTCCCCATGGAGCAGCTCAAGGCGGCCACGTCCAGCTACATGCTCCATGTGCCGTACACCGGCGCGGGCCCCGCCATCCTGGGCATGCTCAGCGGCCAGGTGGACGCGGTGGCCACCGGTCCGGCCAGTGCCGTGGGGCAGATCAAGGCGGGCAAGCTGCGCGCCCTGGCGCACTGGGGCGAAGGCCGCCTGGCCCTGCTGCCGGATGTGCCCAGCTTCAAGGAACTCGGCGTGCCGATCAGCTACTCGCAGTGGTCGGGCATCTTCGTGCCAGCGGGCACACCGCCTGCGGTGGTGAACAAGTTGCGCGAAGCCGCGCGCATGGCCGCCCAGGATCCGAAGACCGTGCAGGTGATGACCACCGCCGGCACCTCGTTCCAGTTCCAGGACGCAGCCGAATTCGACAAGTTCGTCCAGGACGACGCCAGCGCCATGAAGACGGTGGTGCAGAAGATCGGCAAGGTGAACTAGGGCCTCGGCGCTGGCGCGACAAGGTTCATGCGACGTTGCAGGCGAGCGGCCTCCTCGCTGGCACCGGCGGCCTGCGCGCGGTCCCGTTGCACACCGAGCCACGCCAGCAAGGGACGCCGCCATCCGCGCGCCGATGCGGTGTCGACCGCCGCACCGATCACACCGGGTGTGGCCCGGCCTGTCTTGAGCAGCACGCCCGCAGCGACAAGCTGCGAGAGCGGATCCTGGATCGCGGCCACGGCTGCATCGGGTGCGGTGCTGGTCACCAGGGGGCGATGCACTTCGGGCAGCACAGCGGCGTCGGCTGGCGTGGCCGCGCCTTGCAGGTAGCGCGCGTAGGCCTGTTCGGCCGGCGCGGCGTCCTGCGCCAGGGCATCGAAACCCGCGCACGGCTCAAACACAAGCGAGGCCACCCGCGTGGCACAGCGCAGCAGTTCGGCGCGGGCCAGCAGATCGGCGCGGCCCGTGCTGGTAATCTCCCGCCGCGCGCGCGCGAATTCCACCGCCTCGATGCGCGCATCGCCCACCAGCCAGGCCTCGGCTGCGCGCTCGGCGCTCGACTTCGCATTCATCTGCCATTCGGGTGCGGGGGGCTTGCTGGCACAGGCGGTCAGCGCAACCAGTGAAAACACAAAGGCAGGGAAGAGCATGTTCATGGAAGGCGAATCTCTGTTTCACGCGCAAAAGGCCATTTGCGGTTGATCTCGTTGATCAGCGAATCCACCTTGCGCAGGCTGGACTCGACCTCGGCGCGCAAGGTCCCCAGGTCGCCGGTGGCATCGCGCGTGTTGCTCGCCACACCCTGCACCTCCACCAGCACCGCGTCCACCTTCTGCAGGCTGTTGCGCGCGTCGGCCAGCAAGGCATTGAGCTGCTTGACGGTGGCCTGCGCATCGCCCACCAGACCGGTCTGCCCTGGCGGCGCACCCTGGCCGAACACCTGGCGGTCGGCGTTGGCGGCCAGGCTGTCCAGCCGCTTGGCCAGCGCATCGGCACGCAGCAGCAGCGCGTTGGTGCGCTCGATGGTCTGCACCAGTTTCTTCGCATCCTCGTCGTTGCCCATCAGCACGCCCAGCCCACCGTGCGGACCTTTGAGGCGCTCGGCGGTCACCTGCACGCCGCCCAGCGTGCCGGCCACGGCGCCGTCGGCCGCCGTGAGCGCGGCCAGGTTCTCGAGCACCTCGCGCATGCTGGCCGCCAGCTTGGGAATTTCAGCGGCCGTATCGCCACGCAGCACGTTGCGCTCCGCGCCGTCGGGCAGCGGTGGGTCGTCCAGCACGCCGCTGTAGGCGCGCAGGCGCGTGCCACCCACCAGACCGCGTTCCATGGTGAAGATGCTGGATGTGCGAAGCCATTTCGCGTCCTTCTCCGGCACGTCCACGAGGATGCGCACGTTGCCGTCATCGGCCAGCTCGATGCGCGCCACGCGCCCGATCGCAAACCCGGCGAAGGTCATGTCCATCCCCACCACCACGCCCTCGGAGTCGTCGGAAATGAGCACCAGCCGCTGCGTGGGCTCGAACACGCCGCGCGCGAACATGACATAGGCGGCCGATCCCACCACCAGCAGCACCATCACCACCAACAGCAGCGCGGCTTTGAACTCCAGGTTCTTCACGGGGGGCGGTTCGTCGCCGGGTGGGCGTTCGGGTGTGGGGTTCATGGCATTAGTAATAGTTGCCGATCAGGGACGTGACTTCGATCAGGAGCACGACCGAAAACAGGCGGGCGAATTCAGACATGTCGCTGCGCCGCGAGAAACCCCCGCGCTCATCGCTCTGCGCGCTGGCGGCCAGCGGCACGACGCCCACGGCCAGGGCAAAGAACAGTGTCTTGAGCGTGAAGATGAGCGTGACCGTGGGGGAGAACACCTGCCCCACGCTGCGCGTGTAGGCCGGCAGGCCCCAGGGCGAGAAGCCGTAGACCGTGAGGTAGGTGAGCAGCAGGCAGACCACGCAGGCCAGCGCCGCGAGCAGCAGCACCGAGAACATCGCGGCCAGCGCACGCGGCAGCAACACCGAAGCCAGCAACGACTCTTGCGGCGCGAGGTGGCCTTCGCGGTGCGCCCGGGCGAAACGACCCCGCAGGGCCTGCGCGGCCGGCATGGCGTAACGCGCGGCCACGAACATGGCCGAATACAGGGGGATCAGCTCCAGCACCAGCGTGCGCACCAGGACTTCCAGCGCGTACTGCGACAGGCCATAGCTGTAGGCCGTGGCCACCACGATGCGGATGAGCACCAGGCTCACCAGCGCCGACAGCACCAGGAACCAGGTGAGCAGCGGTGCGGTGGCGGTGTAGAGGTGTGCGAACACCGCGCTGCGATGGGCCGACCGCGTGTAGATGGTCGGCGAGAGTGCCAGCACCACGATCTGAGCGCCCATGTGGATCACGTGCCACCACGCGCGCCAGGTGGCGCGGACCTTGCGGCCCCAGTGGCCGATCAGGCTGTGGGTGGCGTTCACGGGATTCATGGGCGGATGATAGTCGTCACCTTCGTGAGCAAACGTGACAGCGCGCTGGTGTAAACGCGCATGCCAGCCCGCCCGGATTCGATTTCAATCGGGCATCGCACTTCCCTCATCGAGCACTCAGGAGCCCTGCATGTCATTAGCCATCCACCCGGTGGTGCGCCGCCAGACCATCGCCGATGCGCTGCGCCGCACCGCGCTGCGCCTGCCGGCCAAGACCGCCATCGTCTGCGGTGCCACACAGTGGACCTACGCCGAGTTCGATGCGCTGGTGAGCCGCCTCGCGGCCGGCCTGGCACGCATCGGCGTGGCGCAGGGCGACAAGGTGGCCGTGCTGGCGCGCAATTCGCACGGCTTTGCCGCCCTGCGCTTTGCGCTGGCACGTCGCGGCGCGGTGATGGTGCCGATCAATTTCATGCTCAAGGCCGACGAAGTGGCCTACATCCTGCGCCACGCGGGCGCGAAGACGCTCGCCACCGACAGCGGCCTCGCAGCGCTGGCGCGCGAAGCCGCTGCACTGGACACGCAGGTCGCCCAGTTCGTCTGGCTGCCCGCGGAGGACCCGAGTGAGCCCGTGGCCGGCATGCACCGTTTCGACGAACTGGCCGCCTGCACCGACCCCCTGCCCGACGTGACCCTGGGCAGCTTCGACCTGGCGCAGATCGTCTACACCAGCGGCACCGAGTCCACCCCCAAGGGCGCCATGCTCACCCACGACGCCGTGTTGTGGCAGTACGTGAGTTGCGTCATCAATGCCGACATCGCCGAGGACGACCACGCCCTGCACGCCTTGCCGCTGTACCACTGCGCGCAGCTCGACGTCTTCTTCGGCCCGGCCATCTACATCGGCAGCAGCAACGTGATCACGGCCAAGCCAGTGCCCGACCACCTGATCGCCCTGATCGAGCGGTTCGGCATCACCAGTTTCTTCGCGCCGCCCACGGTGTGGATCGCGCTGCTGCGTTCGCCACTGTTCGATGCAGCCAGGCTCAGAAGCCTGGTCAAAGGTTATTACGGCGCCTCGATCATGCCGGTGGAGGTGCTGAAGGAACTCGCCTCGCGCCTGCCGGCGGTGCGGCTGTGGAACCTGTACGGCCAGACCGAGATCGCGCCGCTGGCCACCATGTTGCCGCCCGAGGACCAGTTGCGCAAACCCGGTTCCTGCGGCAAGGCGGTGCTGAACGTGGAGACCCGTGTGGTGAACGACGACATGCGGGACGTGGCCGTGGGCGAGGTCGGGGAACTCGTGCACCGATCGCCTCACCTGATGCTGGGCTACTTCAACGACCCGGAGCGCACGAAAGCCGCCTTCGAAGGCGACTGGTTCCACAGCGGCGACCTCGCCACCATCGACGAAGAGGGCTACATCACGGTGGTGGACCGCAAGAAGGACATGATCAAGACCGGCGGCGAGAACGTCGCCAGCCGCGAGGTGGAGGAAATGGTCTACCGCCTGGGTGCGGTCAGCGAAGTGGCGGTGATCGGCCTGCCGGACCCGAAATGGGTGGAAGCGGTCACCGCCGTGATCGTGGTCAAGGCCGGTCAGCAGCTCACCGAGGCCGAGGTGATGGCGCACTGCAACCAGCACATGGCCGGTTTCAAGAGCCCGAAGCGCGTGGTGTTCACCGAGAGCCTGCCCAAGAACCCGAGCGGCAAGCTGCTCAAGCGCGAGTTGAGGCAGCGCTACACGGCCTGAGACAGCGCCCAGGCCACGTGCTCCCGCACGAGGTCGCTGGGGTGATCGGCGCGGGCGCCCAGGGCTGACAACACGTGTTCGTCGCGGCTGGCCCGCAGTGCGTTGCCCAGCGCCACCGCAATGTTGCGCAGCCAGCGCTCATGTCCGATGCGCCGGATCGGACTGCCTTCGGTTCGCCGCAGGAACTCGCCCTCGCTCCAGCCGAACAGTTCGAGCAGCGTGGAACCGCTCAGGCCCTCGCGGGCATCGAAATCGGCCAGCGGACTGCGCCGTGCGAACTTGTTCCACGGACAGATCAACTGGCAGTCGTCGCAGCCATAGATGCGGTTGCCCATGGGCGCGCGCAGTTCTTCAGGAATGGCGCCTGCGTGTTCGATGGTGAGGTAACTGATGCAACGGCGTGCATCGAGCCGCTGCGGGGCGGTGATGGCCTGGGTGGGGCACACGTCGATGCAGGCGCTGCAGGCGCCGCAGTGATCGCTGACGGCCTCGGTGGCGGGGAGCGCGAGGTCCACATAGATCTCCCCGAGGAAGAACATGGATCCACCCTCGCGGTTCAGCACCAGGGTGTTCTTGCCGCGCCAGCCCTGGCCACTGCGCTGCGCCAGTTCCACTTCCAGCACCGGGGCCGAGTCGGTGAACACGCGGTGTCCCAGCGGCCCGACGGCTCCCTGGATGCGCTCGGCCAGTTTCTGCAGCCGGTTTCGCAGCACCTTGTGGTAGTCGCGGCCCCGCGCATACATGGACACCACGGCTTCACCCGGGTTTTCAAGCCGCGCGAACTCCAGCGCCTGCCAGCCCTCGGGCGCCTCGCGCGGCAAATAATCCATCCGCGCGGTGATCACGCTCACGGTACCCGGCAGCAACTCGGCGGGGCGTGCGCGCTTCATGCCGTGGGCAGCCATGTAGGCCATGTCACCGTGCCATCCAGCCGACAACCAGGCCTGCAGACCCGGCTCTGCCGAAGACAAATCCACATCGGCCACGCCAATTTGCGAAAATGCGAGCTCCTGGCCCCAGGCCTGTATCTGCGAGACGAGTTGAGCGGTATCGAGAGCCATCTTCATGTGAAGCCCATTGTAGGAACCGACCCGGTGCCTGCGGGTTCGGTGTCCCCAAATGCCCGTTGGCAGGGGCGCTGGGAGACCGAAGAAGACACACAGAGCTTCGCCCGCCAGCTCGCCATGTCCCCCGCCATCGCCCACGCCACCATTGCCCTGGACGGCGACCTCGGCGCGGGCAAGACCACGCTGGTGCGCCACCTGCTGCGCGCACTCGGCGTGCGCGGCCGCATCAAGAGCCCGACCTACGCCGTGGTGGAACCTCACACGGCCATCGATTGCGCCGTGATGCCCGCGGGCGAACCGCTGCAGGTCTGGCACTTCGACTTCTACCGCTTCAGCGATCCGCGCGAGTGGGAAGATGCCGGCTTTCGCGAACTTTTCGCCAGCCCCGGCCTCAAGCTGGTGGAGTGGCCCGAACGCGCTGGCGACTTTCTACCTCTGGTCGATCTGCGCATTCACATCCAACCCGACGAGATGACACCACAAGACCACATCGACCTCGACCAGGACACCCACCGTCGCGTCAACATCATGGCCATGACACCCACCGGCCGCCTGCTGCTGGAGGCCCTGCAATGACTGTCTCGCGGCGCCAGCTCCTGCGGACCGGCTCGCTCGTGTTGCTGCTCGGCGCGCAGCAGATTGCACGCGGTGCCAGCGTGCTGGCGGTGCGCATCTGGCCCGCCGAGGACTACACGCGGGTCACCATCGAGTCCGATGCGGTGCTGCAGGCGCGCCAGTTCTTCATCAACGAGCCACCCCGCCTGGCGGTGGACATTGAAGGCATCGACCTGCTGCCGGGCCTGAAGGAACTGGTGGGCAAGCTGAAATCGGACGATCCGAACATCGCCGGCATCCGCGTGGCCCAGAACGCGGCCAACGTGGTTCGCCTGGTCATCGATCTCAAGCAGCCGATCAAGCCGCAGGTTTTCAACCTCGAACCGGTGGCCGCCTACCAGCACCGGCTGGTGTTCGACCTGTATCCCGTCAATGCACCCGATCCGCTGGAGCAACTCATTGCCCAGCGCATGAAGGACCTGGACGAAGCCAGTGCGCGCGCGGCGCGGCTGCTGGGCCTGGAGACCGACAAGGTCACGCGGCCCGCCACGCCCGAGAACGACCCACTGGGCGCCTTGATCGCGAAACGTGAGTTGCCGCCGGGTGTCACAGGCCCCGTGGCGCCTGGCAACGCGCCCGCTCAGCCCCCGGCCACGGCCGACGACACGGCAGTGGCCGGCGCCACGCCACGCCAGGGAAGCGCGGCCAGACAGCCACCGGCAGGCAAGGGCAAGACCGAGCGCCTGATCATCGTGGCGCTGGACCCCGGACATGGCGGCGAAGACCCGGGTGCCATCGGACCGGGAGGCACGCACGAGAAGAAGGTGGTGCTGCAGATTGCGCAGAAGCTGCGGGACCGCATCAACGACACCCGCGTGAACGGCAACCCCATGCGCGCCTACATGACGCGCGACCGGGACTTCTTCGTTCCCCTGCAGGTGCGGGTGCAAAAGGCGCAGAAGGTCCAGGCCGATCTCTTCATCAGCCTGCATGCCGACGCGTTCCTCACGCCCCGGCCGCAGGGCGCCAGCGTCTATGCGCTGAGCACCAAGGGTGCCAGCAGCGCCGCTGCCCGCTGGATGGCCGACAAGGAAAACGCGGCCGACCTGGTGGGCGGCCTCAACGTGAAGTCGGGTTCAGACGCGCACCTTCGCCGCGCCTTGCTGGACATGAGCACCACCGCGCAGATCAACGACAGCCTGAAGCTCGGCAGTGCCATGCTGGGTCATGTCAAGCAGATCGGCAAGCTGCACAAGCCGCGCGTGGAGCAGGCCAACTTTGCCGTTCTGCGAGCGCCGGACATCCCCAGCGTCTTGGTGGAAACGGCCTTCATCAGCAACCCCGATGAAGAGAAGCGGTTGAACGATCCGAAGTACCAGAACGACCTCGCCGATGCCTTGCTGCGCGGCATCGTCGCCTACTTCTCCAGGAATCCGCCGCTGGCGAGAACGCGGCAGATCTGATCACCCGGCCTCAGCCCGTCAGGTCCAGCATCACGCGGCCGCCTTCGATGCGCACCGGATAGCAGCGCAGGGCTTCGGTCACCGGCGCGCAAGTGGGGCTTCCATTGCGCACGTCGAATTTCCCCTGGTGCAGCGGGCATTCGATCTCGTGCCCTTCCAGGAATCCGTCGCAGAGCCGCGCATGGCCGTGGGTGCAGGTGTTGTCGGTGGCGAACACGTCCCCTTCCACCTTGTAGAGGGCGATGTCGCGCCCCCCGATCTGAAGGCCGATGACGTCGTCATCGGGCAGGTCGTCGAGCGAGGCCGCATCGGTCCAGGCATCGGGGTTCGAACTCATGGGTGCACCTCGCGCGTCAGATGGGGTAGATGATGGAGTTCGGGATCATTTCGCTGTCGTACACGCACAGGCGGGAGGCGAACTTGAGACCTTGCGGTGTGCGAACGATGACGTCGATGTAGCGCCCCACATTGAACACCGTGCTCTCCTTCGAGAGCTTGGTCCGGAACACAGCGTAGTTGGCTTCCGTCTCAAAGCGGTCAACCTCGGCCTTGTGGACCAACGGCGCACCCACCACGTGGCGCTGGTAATACGGGTCGTGGAACAGCGTTTCCTTGATGCCGTAGGCGCGGTCCTTGAGCATGCCCTTGCTCTCGAAGGACAGGGTGGCCAGCGGAAAGCCGCGCTCGTGGTTCTCTCGCGGGATCAGCTTGTAGATGCCCTCGTCGATAAAGAACTCGGGCCACAGGTCCCAGTCGCCCGAGTCCACGGCCTGTGCGTAGTCGGCGTAGAGGCGCGTGATCGCCAGATGGTCTTCGAAACGGATGTCGGGTGTTGGGCTCATGCCTTGTCCTCCATGACTTCGCGCCAGTATTGGTACATGCCGCGGATCAGCGTCTCGGTGACCATGTGGTCGGTGTCGCCCACCTCGCGGCCGCCGAGTTCGGCAAGCGTGCGGTGGTGCGGCTTCTGCTCGAAGCCCTGCTGCGAAAACTCGATCACCTCGCCGTCGTCGGCCGACACGAAGCCGGCCGGGCCAAACAGGTTGGCCTGTCGCAGGCGGCGCTGCGTCATCTCCGGCGTGTCGTCCTCAAAACCGAAGTGCGTCCAGACGAAATCGAATGCGCCGTGGCCGTCGGGCTGGATGTGCCGCGTGGACACGCTGTTGACCTGCTGCTGAAGGATCACGCTGGGAAACAGAGTGGTCATGACCGCCGTGGGGCCACCCCACCAGTCCTCGGGCACGATGTCCAGGAACCGCGGGTCGTGCAGCTGCATGCTCTCCTTGAAACTGGACACCTGCGTCACCTGGTCGGCCTTGCCCGACTGGCCGCGCGTCGAAATCATGGCGGCATGGCGGTGGTGTGCGTCCATCTTCAGTTCGCTCTTGTTGTCGGCGCGCCAGAGGCCGAAGGTGACGAACCAGGTGTGCAGCAGGCCCGGGTGGTAAGGGTCCTTGATGTTCTCCTGCATGAGCTTCCAGTTGCCGGGGATGCGCTGGCGGTTGTAGCCCAGGATGGTGAGCTTGCGGCCGTTGAAGAGGCGGTCGAAGTAACCGAGGATGACCGGGCCAAGGAAGTCCTCGAGCGATTCCACACCGTGGTCGAAGCTGGCGAACACCACGCCACCGCGCGTGGCCACCTTGAGCTGGTTGAGACCGTGGTCGGTGGTCTTGAAATCGGCCGGCATGCCGCCGTTGACCTTGCCGTCCTGCTTCACGCCCCGGCGGAACGGCACGCCCTGCAGATCGCCTTTCAGGGTGTAGCTCCACTGGTGGTACGGACAGACGAACTCTTTTCGGTTGCCGTGGCGTTCCCGGCAGAACTGCATGCCCCGGTGCGCACACACGTTCTCCACCACCCGGATCTCGCCTTCGGCATCGCGCACCAGGATCACCGAACGCTCACCGATCACGGTGCGCTTGAAATCCCCGTTGTTGGGGACCTCCGCTTCCAGGCCCACATAGTTCCAGTGACGGGTGTAGAAGAAGCGTTCGAGCTCCTTCCTGTGCTGCGCCGGGTCGGTGTAGGCCATGAAGGGAATGCGGCTCGTGCCGTCGGATTCCCAGCGGATGCGATCGGGAAATGTCCCGTCGGTGGTGGTGCTCATGCGGTCTCCTTGTTGTGGTGATCAGGTGCTGCTGGCGTAGAAAGCGTCGGCGTGGATGTGGTCGGGCTGCACGCCCATCTGGCGGATGAGGATCGAGGTGGCCTCCACCATCGGCGGCGCGCCACACAGGTAGGCGCGAAAGCCGTGAAGCTTTGGCCAGTCGTGGCGGATGGCATCGGTCACGAGGCCGGTGCGGCAGCCCGGCGCGCGCCCGGACGCCACCACGGTGTGCACGTTCAGGTCAGGATGGCGCTTCTGCAGATCGGCCAGCCCTTCGTGCCCGTAGATGTCGCGCTCGGAACGCACGCCGACATACAGGTGCACCGGGTTGCGCAACCGCGCGTCCAGTGCCCCGCGAAGGATGGAGAGGATGGGCGCCAGTCCCGTGCCGCCAGCCACGCAGAGCATCGGCCCCGCGTGCTTCTGGCGCAGATAGGCCGAGCCCAGCGGCCCGCTCACACGGACCGCGTCGCCCACCTTCAGCGATTCCGCGATGTACCCGGTGACGCGGCCCTGCGGCACCAGCCGCACGTGGAACTCCAGCTCGCCATCGGTGCACAGGCCCGCCATCGAATAGGGCCGGATGTGCTCGGGCGTGAACTGGAGCTGGGCGTACTGTCCGGGCGAGAACTCGATCGGCTTGGCCGGCTTCAGGCGCAGGCGCCTGATGTCGTGCGTGACGTCTTCGATGGCCAGCACGGTGGCCTTGACGATGCGAGCGGTGTGCACCACCACCTCGTCCGGCTCGGGAATCTCCAGGGTGCAGGGCTCGGTCACGAAGGTCTGGCAGGCCAGCACGAGGTTCGGGTCGTCCCCGGCCTGCGCGTGCCGGACTTCGCGCCCGGATTCCAGCACGTGGCCCGAAACCACCTTGCACCGGCAGGTGCCGCAGCGCCCCGCCATGCAGCTGTACGACACCGGAATACCGTTTGCGCGCAGGGCCTCGAGCAGATTCGTGCCTGCGTTGACATGGAGCGTGCGGTCGATGGGCCGGATGTGGATGTCCATCGGGCGATGATCCGTGGCTCGGTGAAATCAGTCAACGCAATGGCATGAATGGTCGATATCATCCAGATCAATATGGAACTCGAAGACATCGACCTCAACCTGCTGGTGGTTTTCAACCAGCTGCTCACCGAACGAAGCGTCTCGCGGGTGGCCGAGAACCTGGGCTTGGGGCAGCCGGCGGTGAGCAATTCCCTGGCGCGTCTGCGCAAGCTGTTCGACGACGAGCTCTTCCTGCGCACCGCGCAGGGCATGCAGCCCACGCCGTTCGCGGAGCACCTGGCCGAATCCATCGGCTATGCGCTGGGCATGATCCACGGCGCGGTGAACGCGCGCACCTCGTTCGATCCCGCCACCAGCCAGCGCGGCTTCACCATCGGCATGACCGACATCGGCGAGATCTATTTCCTCCCACGGCTCATGCAGCGTGTGCAGGAACTGGCGCCCTCGGTGACGATCAGCACGGCGAGGCACACCAGCCTGAACTTGAAGGATGCGATGGAGGCGGGCCAGATCGACCTGGCCATCGGACTGCTGCCGCAGCTCAAGGCCGGCTTTTTTCAGCGACGCATGTTCGAACAGAAATACGTCTGCCTGTTCCGCCAGGGGCACAAGCTCGATCAGAAACGACTGCGCTCGGCCGACTTCTTTGCAGCCGACCACGTGGCCGTTGTTTCAGCCGGCACCGGCCACGGCCAGGTGGACGAGATTCTGGACAACCACACGCCGCAACGGCGCGTGAAGCTCAAGGTGCCGCACTTCGTGGCCATCGGCCACATCCTCCAGACCACCGACCTGATCGCCACGGTGCCCGAGCGCTTGGCCGAGCGCATGGTCGAGCCGTTTGCGTTGAGACACCTGCCGCACCCGGTCGATCTGCCGCGCATCGCCATCAACCAGTTCTGGCACGCGAAATACCACAAGGACCCCGCCAACCAGTGGCTGCGCAACCTGGTGTTCGACCTGCACGCCGACGGCGCGCCGGCCTGAGGTCACACCACCGGATTTTGCTTGGCTTCGCGGCTGGCCTTCCACCCACCATAGAGTGCAATCAGGCCTGGCACGAGGATCAGGGCCCAGATGATCACGCTCAGGTTTTCCTGCACCCACGGCAGGTTGCCGAACACGTACCCCGCCGTGGTCAGGCCCACCACCCAGATCAGCGCGCCGATCACGTTGTACGCCGTGAACTTGGTGCGCGTCATCTCGGCCACACCGGCCACGAAGGGCGCGAAGGTGCGGATGAAGGGCATGAAACGGGCGAGGATGATGGTGATGCCGCCGTAGCGCTCGTAGAAGGCGTGCGCCTGGTTGAACGCGTTGCGGTTGAACAGGCGCGAGTTTTCCCACTGGAACACCTTGGGTCCGAAGTAGCGGCCAATGGAGTAGTTCGTCTGGTCGCCCAGGATCGCGGCGATCACCAGCAGAACCATCACCAGCGGAAGGCTCATGAGGCCGGCACCGCAGAGTGCCCCCACCACGAACAGCAGCGAGTCGCCCGGCAGGAACGGCATGACCACCACGCCGGTCTCGGTGAAGATGATGAGGAAGAGCAGTGCGTACACCCAGGCGCCGTAGTTCTGCACGAAAGTCTGCAGGTGCTGGTCCACGTTGAGGATGAAGTCGATGAGGAAGGCGATGATGTCCATGGAGCGGCATTATCCCCGCCACCTACAATTTGCCCGTGACCACCCTGCCCTCCCTCGCCCGGGCGCCCCGGCGCCCCATCCGCGAACTTCCCGATGAACTCGTCAGCCAGATCGCCGCTGGCGAGGTGGTGGAACGGCCGGCCTCGGTGGTGCGCGAACTGCTGGACAACGCGCTGGACGCGGGCGCCACGCAGATCACAGTGCGCCTGCAGGCCGGCGGGGTGCGGCTGATCAGCGTTGAAGACAACGGTGGCGGCATCCTGCGCAGCGAACTCCCTCACGCGCTCAAGCGCCACGCCACCAGCAAGATCGCCAGCCTGGCCGATCTCGAGTCCGTGGGCACGATGGGTTTTCGCGGCGAGGCGCTGGCCGCCATCTGCTCGATTGCGGAAGTGTCGCTTTTGACCCGCGTGGACACCGACGACGAAGCCCACGGCTGGCTGCTCGATGGGCGCAGCGGCGAGCTACGCCCCACCGCCCGCGCACCGGGCACCACGGTGGAAGTGCGCGAGCTCTTCTTCGCCACGCCGGCGCGGCGCAAGTTCCTCAAGACCGACGCCACCGAACTCGCCCACTGCATCGAAGCCGTGCGCCGCCACGCGCTGGCGCGACCCGACGTGGGCTTTGCCATCTGGCACGAGGGCAAGCCAGTGTCGCAATGGCGCGCCGTGGCCGGCGGCGGCATCGATGCGCTGCGCCAGCGCCTGGCCGATGTGCTGGGCGAGGAATTCGTGGAGCAGGCGGTGGCAGTGCACTGGCCGGTGGACGCGCCCGATGACGACCTGCAGCGCCTGCGCGTGTGGGGCTTCGCCGGCGTGCCGGACGCTGCAAGGTCGCGCGCCGACTGGCAATTTGCCTATGTGAATGGCCGCTACGTGCGCGACAAGGTCATCATGCACGCCGCGCGCAGCGCCTACGAAGACGTGCTGCACGGCCACCGCCAGCCGGTCTATGCGCTGTACGCGTCGCTGGACCCGGCGCGCGTGGACGTGAACGTGCACCCCACCAAGATCGAGGTGCGTTTCCGTGACAGCCGCGAGGTGCACCACGCCGTGCGGCAGGCGGTGGAGGGCGCGCTGGCGGTGCCGCGATCGGGGTCGGCTGCGGAGCCGACGGCCATCGCGCCCGCGCCGGTGTGGACACCACCCGCGCAGCAGACCGGGCTGGCGTTTGCACCGCGCGAGCCAGAGGTGGGATACAGGGTGAGCGATGTGGGGGCTTTGTGGGGTAACGGGTCTGGATGGGCTTCGACTGGCTCAGCCCGAACGGTGGTGGGTGGAGCCGACACGAACACATCCGTTCGGGCTGAGTTCAATCCCCTTCGAGCTGAGTTCAATCCCGTTCGGGCTGAGCCTGTCGAAGCCCCTGCCCACCTTCCGCCCCTGCCCCAAGGCGACTGGCCCCTGGGCCGCGCCATAGCCCAATTGCAGGGCGTCTACATCCTCGCCGAGAACGCCCAGGGACTGGTGGTGGTCGACATGCACGCGGCGCACGAACGCATCGTCTACGAGCGCCTCAAGCAGCAACTGGACGACCAGCGGGTGGCCAGCCAGCCGTTGCTGATCCCGGCCACGTTTGCCGCCACGCCCGAAGAGGTCGCCACCGCCGAGAGCTGCGCGGACGTGCTGGGGACGCTGGGGCTGGAGGTGAATCCGCTCTCGCCCAGAACGCTCGCCGTGCGCGCCGTGCCCACCACCCTGGCGCAGGGCGACCCGGTGGACCTTGCGCGCAGTGTGCTGGCCGAACTGGCTCAGCACGATGCCAGCACGGTGGTGCTGCGCGCCCGCAACGAGCTGCTGGCCACCATGGCCTGCCATGGCGCCGTGCGGGCCAACCGGCGCCTCACGCTGGACGAAATGAATGGCCTGTTGCGGCAGATGGAAGTGACTGAGCGGTCGGACCAGTGCAACCACGGCCGACCCACCTGGCGGCAGGTGGGCATGAAGGAACTGGACGCGCTGTTCCTGCGCGGGCGCTGAGACACAGGCACCAGTCGAGGGCGTTTTGCGACGCGGAATGCGCGTTCCGCATAATCTCATGCACCAATTTGAAGCATGAGATCCATGAAATACCCTTCGGCCCACGCATTCCTCGAGCAAGTCGCGCACCGCAATCCCCACCAACCCGAATTCCTCCAGGCCGTCACCGAGGTGATGGAAAGCCTCTGGCCGTTCATCGGCACTCACCCGCGATACGCAGAGCAGGGCCTGCTTGATCGACTGGTCGAGCCCGAACGCGTGGTGATGTTCCGCATCTCCTGGGTGAACGACCACGGCGATGTGCAGGTGAACCGCGGCTACCGCATCCAGCACAGCTCGGCCATCGGCCCGTTCAAGGGTGGCATGCGCTTTCATCCCTCGGTGAACCTGTCCATCCTGAAGTTCCTCGCGTTCGAGCAGACCTTCAAGAACGCGCTGACCACCCTGCCCATGGGCGGAGGCAAAGGCGGGTCGGACTTCGACCCCAAGGGCAAGAGCGCGGGCGAGGTGATGCGCTTTTGCCAGGCGCTGATGAGCGAACTGTTTCGCCACGTGGGTTCGGACACCGACATTCCGGCGGGCGACATCGGCGTGGGCGCGCGCGAGGTCGGCTATATGGCCGGCATGATGAAGAAGCTGAGCAACCGCGCAGACAGCGTCTTCACCGGCAAGGGGCTGAGCTTTGGCGGTTCGCTGGTGCGGCCGGAGGCCACGGGCTACGGCACGGTGTACTTCGCCGAGGAAATGCTCAAGACCAAAGGCAGGTCGCTCGACGGCCTGCGCGTGAGCGTGTCCGGCTCGGGCAACGTGGCGCAGTACGCGGTGGAAAAGGCCATGGCCATGGGCGCGAAGGTGGTCACGGTGTCCGACTCCAGCGGCACCGTGATCGACGAGGACGGCTTCACCCCGGCCAAGCTGGCCGAGTTGATGGAAGTGAAGAACCACCTGTACGGGCGCGTGAGCGACTACGCCGAGCGCACGAAGACCCGCTTTGAAGCGGGCATCAATCCTTGGGGCGTGCCGGTGGACGTGGCCCTGCCCTGTGCGACGCAGAATGAGATCGCGGTGAGCGACGCGAACACGCTGGTGAAGAACGGCGTGTGCTGCGTGGCCGAAGGCGCCAACATGCCCACCACGCTCGAAGCGGTGGACGTGCTGGAGGCGGCCGGCGTGCTCTATGCACCTGGCAAGGCCAGCAACGCTGGCGGCGTGGCCACTTCCGGCCTGGAGATGAGCCAGAACGCCATGCGCCTGTCGTGGCCGCGCGAGGAAGTCGATGCGCGGTTGCACACCATCATGGTCGGCATCCATCAGGCCTGTCTGCAGCACGGCAAGCGCAAGGACGGCACGGTGAGCTACGTGGACGGCGCGAACATCGCGGGCTTCGTGAAGGTCGCCGATGCGATGCTCGCCCAGGGCGTGATCTAGGCCACACAAGCCCGATCTGGCGGTGGATCGCCGTGGCATGGAACGTGCACGATGGTGAAAACACCTGAACTTTTCACCGTTCACGGGCATCCATCACCGCCATGAAGCGACTCTTCGTCACCTTGTTTGCCGCCCTCGCCCTGATGGCCGGGTGCGCCACGCTCGACGAGAAGCAGCGCACCTGGATCTTCCAGCCGTCGGACCGGAGCTGGGCGGGCGGGGTGAGCGCAGCGCAGGGCATGGACGACGTGTGGATCGAGTTCCCGTCGCAGGTCACGGGCAAGCCGGTGAAGCTGCACGGTTTGTGGGCCCAGCACGAGAACTTCGCGGCACGCCCGGATGCGCCCATCCTGCTGTACCTCCATGGTGCGCGGTTCAACGTGACAGGCTCGGCCTTTCGGGCACGTCGCATGGAAGAACTCGGTTTCTCGGTGCTGGCCATCGACTACCGGGGCTTCGGCAAGAGCAGCAGCGACCTGCCCTCGGAAACCATGGCCTACGAAGATGCGCGCGCGGCTTGGAACTGGCTGGAACAGAAGTACCCGGGGCGACCTCGCTACATCTTCGGTCATTCTCTGGGAGGCGCCATCGCCATCGAGCTGGCGGCACAGGTGGATGACGAAGCCGGCACGGTGGTCGAGGGCACGTTCACCTCCATCCCCGATGTGGTGAGCACCTTCAAGTGGGGCTGGCTGCCGGTCTCGCTGCTCATCACCCAGCGCTTCGAAGCCGTCAAGCGCGTGCCCGACATCGGCTCGCCGCTGCTGGTGGTGCACGGCGGTGACGATCGCCTGATCCAGCCTGAACTGGGCCGCAAGCTGTTCGAGGCCGCCAAGGGCCGCAAGTCGTTCGTGCTGGTCGAAGGTGGGTCGCACCACAACACCAACTCGGTGGGTCAGGCGCAGTACCGTGCCGCGCTGGCCGACCTGTTCGGCCTGGGTGATGCCCTGCCGGAAACCGCCGTGAACGTGGTCCGCAACTAGCCCCGCAAGCCCGGTCTGGAAGGTGGCTTCTGCTACCCTCGACCGGATGCCCTCCCCGTCCGTTTCTCCCCGCATGTCGCCCGGCCTCATCGTGCTGGTGCTCGCCATGCTGCTGGGCCTGCAGCCTGTCACCACCGACCTGTACCTCCCCGCCCTGCCCTCGATCACGCAGGGCTTCGGCGCGCCGATGTCCCAGGCCCAGCTCACGCTCACTGCCTTGCTGCTCGCCTTCGGCCTGTCGCAACTGGTGTGGGGTCCGTTGTCGGACCGGTTCGGCCGCCGCCCCATCCTCCTTCTGGGCATGGCGGCCTACGTGGCCGCCTCGATCGGCAGCGCGTTCTCGCCCACCATGGAACAGCTCATCGTCTGGCGTGCCGTACAGGGCGTGGCCATGGGCGCGGGCGTGATGTGCGCGCGCGCCATCGTGCGGGACCTCTACGCACCCGCCGACGGCGCACGGGTGATGTCCAAGGGGCTCACGGGTCTGGGCGTGATCGCCTGCGCCAGCGCGCCGGTGGGTGGCCTGCTCTCGGACCTGTTCGGATGGCGCATTTCACTGGTGGCCCTGGCCGTGTTCGGCGCCGGCACGCTGGCGGTGCTGGCGTGGCGCTTCGAGGAAACCCTGGCGCGCAAGAATCCGGACGCCCTGCATCCGGGCAAGCTGTTCAGCACCTGGTCGCACATCGCGCGCCATCCCACCTTCTGGGCCTTCGCGCTGCTCGCGACGGCGTCCTACGGCGGCCTGTTCACATTCCTCGCGGGCTCGTCCTTCGTGTTCATCCAGGTGCTGGGCCTGAGCAAGACGCAGTACGGCCTGGTGATGTTCAGCATGTCGCTGAGCTACATCCTGGGCACTTTCCTGTGCCGGCAGATGCTGCCCCGCCTGGGCATCCGCCGCACCGAGGCCATTGCCGGCGCCATGACGCTCACAGCGGGCACCAGCATGGGCCTGCTGGCCTGGGCCGGCGTGCAGAGTGCGTGGGCCATCATGCTGCCGTTCTACCTGTTCATGCTGGCCCACGGGGTGCACCAGCCCGTGAGCCAGACCGGCGCGGTGGGGCCGTTCCCCCAGGCGGCAGGCGCGGCTTCGGCGCTCAGTGGCTTCCTCATGATGTTGGCCGCGTTCTTCATGGGCGGCTGGCTGGGTCGCAGCCTCGCGGGCATCGCCGAAGGCACGGGCTCCGTGCTGCCGCTCACCAACGGCATCTGGTTCTGGAGCGTGGTGATTGCCGCCACCGCGTGGACGCTGGTACAGCGGCACGGCGATCCGAAGCCTCTGCCCGTTCGCATGGCATGAAGCCCGCCGCACCCCGTTGCATCGCCATCGCCGGCCCCACGGCCAGCGGCAAGAGCGCCGCGTCGCTCGCGGTGGCGCAGCGCTGGCCGGTGGAGATCGTGAGCGTGGACTCGGCGCTGGTGTTTCGCGGCATGGACATCGGCACCGCCAAGCCCACTGCCGATGAGCGCGCGCAGGCCCCTCACCACCTCATCGACATCCTCGACCCGCTGGAGAGCTACAGTGCGGCCGCATTCGTGCGCGACGCGACGGCGCTGGTCGATCAGATCGCGTCGCGCGGGCGCACCGCGCTGCTGGTGGGCGGCACCATGCTGTATTTCAAGGCGCTGCTGGCCGGCCTGGACACCATGCCGCCCGCCGACGCCGCCGTGCGCGAGGCCATCGACGCGCGCGCCCGACAGGCGGGCTGGCCGGCACTGCACGCCGAACTCGCTCGCGTGGACCCTGCCACCGCTGCACGCCTGCCTCCCACCGACTCGCAGCGCATCCAGCGCGCGCTGGAGGTGTTCGAGGTCTCGGGCCGACCCATCTCGTGTTTCCAGAGCGGGCGCACCCACGACCCGCAAAGCCCGCTGGCGCCAGACCACCTGATCTCGCTGGAGCCCACGGAGCGATCCTGGCTGCACGCGCGCATTGCACAGCGTTTCGAGGACATGCTCGCCCAGGGCTTCATGGATGAAGTTCGTCGCCTGCGGGGGCGTGGCGACCTCTCCACCGGGCTGCCCTCCATGCGTTGTGTGGGTTACCGCCAGGCCTGGGAACTGATGGATCAACATGGTGAGTCGCTGCCTCCTGCCCAGCAGACCGAGTTGCGCGAGCGGGGCATATTCGCCACGCGCCAGCTGGCCAAGCGCCAGCTCACCTGGCTGCGCTCCATGCCGCAGCGCAAGGTGATCGCGTGCGACGCGCCCGATGCACTGGCGCAGGTGCTGACCAGCGTGGCTCAACGCCTGGGAGAACCCGCGTGACCCTGGTCGTCGAGCGCCTGGGCAAGCGCTACGGCGATGTGGCCGTGTTCAGCGTTGTGAGCCTGCGGGTGGAGCCCGGTGAATTCGTGGCCATCGTCGGCGAGTCGGGCGTGGGCAAATCCAGCCTGCTCAATTGCCTGGCCGCGCTGGACGACTGGAGCGAAGGCAGCATCCACCACGCTGGCGTGGACCTGGGCACGCTGGGCGAGACCCAGCGCGCCCACTGGCGGCGCGAGCACCTGGGCTTCGTGTTCCAGGCCTTCCATGTGCTGCCGCACCTGGACGTGGCGCAGAACGTGGGGCTGCCGCTGCTGTTGCTGGGTCGGCCCGACGCGGCACGCGTGCGCGAAATGCTCGACGCCGTGGGCCTGGGGGATCTCGGCGCGCGCCTGCCGGCCGAACTCTCGGGAGGCCAGTTGCAGCGCGTGGCGATCGCGCGCGCCCTGGTGCACCGCCCCGGCCTGCTGCTGGCCGACGAGCCCACCGGCAACCTCGATCCCACCACGGCCTCTCAAGTGATGGACGTGCTGCAGCGACAGGCGCAAGACAGCGGCGCCGCGCTGGTGCTGGTGACGCATTCCGCCGCCGCCGCCGCGCGGGCACGGCGCGTGCTCCATCTCACCGCCGACGGCCTGACGCATTTCGCAGCCTGACTGGGCCTTCTGGCCACAAGCGGGTAAGGTGGAAGCCTGATGACGCGGCAATGTAACTTTGTCACATTAGAATTCACAAAATCAAGTAACTAAATTAGAAGCATGGTCACTTCAACTGCCCCGGCGACCTCCGCCACCGCCCCGCTCGACCTGGTCATCTTCGGCGGCGCCGGGGATCTGTCGGTGCGCAAGTTGCTGCCCGCGCTGTACATGGCGCACCTGCACCACAACCTGCCACCGGCCACCCGCATCCTGGTGCTGGGCAGGCAGCCCTGGGACCGTGCGGCCTTCACCGCCTTCGTCGACGAAAAGGTGCGCGGTTTCATCGACCCGGAAGCGCTCGACGCGCTGGCCTGGCCGGCTTTCGTGGAGCGACTGGCCTATGTGTGCGTCGACGCCACGGAGGCCGGCGATTTCGCGCGCCTGGGCGCGGCCCTGCAGGACGGCTCCGACCGCGTCTACTACCTGGCCACCGCCCCCACGCTGTTCACCGGCATCTGCGCCCACCTGGCGCAGGCAGGCCTGATCGACGCCCGCTCGCGCGTGGTGCTGGAGAAACCACTGGGCCACGACCTCGCCTCCGCGCGAGCCATCAACGACGAAGTCGGCCGGCATTTCAGCGAATCGCAGACCTTCCGCATCGATCACTACCTGGGCAAGGAAACGGTGCAGAACCTCATGGTGCTGCGCTTTGGCAACACCATCTTTGAACCGCTGTGGCGCAGCCCTTTCATCAAGAGCGTGCAGATCACCGTGGCCGAGTCGGTCGGCGTGGGCAGCCGCGCCGGCTTCTACGACGGCACCGGCGCGCTGCGCGACATGCTGCAGAACCACCTGCTGCAGCTGCTGTGCATCGTGGCCATGGAGCCCCCTGTGTCGCTGGACCCGGATGCGGTGCGGGACGAAAAGCTCAAGGTGCTTCGCTCGCTGCGGCCCATGACGGTGGCCGACGTTGCGCGTGACACCGTGCGCGGGCAGTACACCGCCGGCGCCTCCAACGGCGACAAGGCCGTGGCCTACCACCAGGAAGCCAACGTGCCGCCCGACAGCCAGACCGAAACCTTTGTCGCCCTGCGCGCGCACATCAACAACTGGCGCTGGGCCAACGTGCCGATCTTCCTGCGCACCGGCAAGCGCATGGCCGAGCGGCGCTCGGAGATCGTGATCGAGTTTGCCGACCTGCCCTACACCATCTTTCCGGACGCACCGCGCCAGCCGGTCAATCGACTGATGATCCGCCTGCAGCCGGAAGAACACGTGCAACTGCAGATGATGGCCAAGGAGCCAGGCAGCGGCATGCGCCTGCGCCCGGTGAGCCTGGACCTGGACCTGGAATCCGCCTTCAGCGCGCGCCGTGCCGAAGCCTACGAACGACTGCTGATGGACGTGACCAAGGGACGCCTGACGCACTTCATGCGGCGCGATGAACTCGAGGCCGCATGGAGCTGGGTGGAACCCATCCTGGACGGGTGGAAGAACCTGAACGAAAAGCCACGTCCCTACGCCGCCGGCAGCTGGGGCCCCGCGGCCTCGTCCGCCCTGATGGCGCGCGAAGGCTCGGCGTGGGCCGAAGAGGTATGACCCCATGAAAGAAGACGAGCCGATCCCGCCCACCACCCTGCAGGTGCACCCGGCCGGCAGCGAAGCCGAACAGGCGCAGCAACTCGCGCGGCACATTGCGCGGCGCCTGCGTGAGGCGATCACGGTGCGTGGACACGCGGTGCTGGCGGTCTCGGGAGGCAAGTCGCCAGTGGCGATGTTCGAGCAGCTGCGTGAGCAGCCACTGGACTGGTCTCACGTGACCGTGGTGCTGGTGGACGAGCGATGCGTGCCTCACGATCATGCGGAAAGCAACACCGCGCTGGTGCGCCGGCACCTGCTGCGCGACGCGGCCGCCAGCGCCACCTTCGTGCCTTTCTTCGACACTTTGCCGGCCGCGCTGAGCGACGCCGCGCTCAACGCCATGGTCGATGCCGCGAACCACCGACTTGCCGCACATCCGTGGCCCATGGACCTGGTGGTGCTCGGCATGGGCGAAGACGGCCACACGGCATCGCTGTTTCCCGCCGCACCCCGGCTGGCGCAGGCGCTGCGCGGCAGCGGTCCGCTGACCTGGTTGCGCCCTGTGGCTGCGCCACACGCGCGCCTCACCCTCACCCTGCCCGCCCTGCTGGCCACGCGTGAAGTGGCGCTGTCCATCACCGGCGCGGGCAAGCTCGCCACCTACCAGCAGGCACGCCTGGGCGCCGACGAATCGCTGCCGGTCTCGCTGGTGCTGAACCAGTATCAGACCCCGGTCAGCGTCTGGCTGGCCTGAACCCGGAAGCAGAACACGATGAACACCACCCCACCGATTCACCCCACCCTCGATCGCGTCACCCGACGCATCATCGAACGCAGCGCGGACAGCCGGGCTGCGTACCTGGAGTCCATGGCCGCGCAGCGCAAGAACGGCACGCAGCGCGCGGGCATGGGCTGCGCCAACATGGCGCACACCACGGCGGCGCTGCCGCGCGCCGACAAACTCAAGATCCACGCGGAACGCGCGCCGCATGTGGGCATCGTCACCGCCTACAACGACATGCTCTCGGCGCACCAGCCTTACGAAACCTACCCGCAGAAAATCCGTGATCATGCCCACGCGCTGGGGGCCACCGCGCAGGTGGCGGGCGGCGTGCCGGCCATGTGCGACGGCGTCACCCAGGGCGCGGCCGGCATGGAGCTCTCGCTGTTCTCGCGGGACGTGATTGCGCTCGGCACCGCTGTGGCGCTTTCACACAACGTGTTCGATGCCGCCCTCATGCTGGGCATCTGCGACAAGATCGTGCCCGGCCTGTTCATGGGTTCGCTGCAGTTCGGCCACCTGAGCACGGTTTTCGTGCCCGCCGGTCCCATGACATCGGGCCTGTCGAACGACGCCAAGGCCAAGGTGCGACAGCAGTACGCGCAGGGTCTGGTGGGCCGCGACGAGTTGCTTGAATCCGAAGCGCAGGCCTACCACAGCCCTGGCACGTGCACCTTCTACGGCACCGCCAACAGCAACCAGATGCTCATGGAGATCATGGGGCTGCACCTGCCGGGCGCCTCGTTCGTGAACCCTGGCACGCCATTGCGCGAGGCACTCACGCGCGGCGCGGTCAAGCGGGCCGTGGCCAACACCGGGCGCACGGGCGAAACCGCCATCTGCATGGCCGACATCGTCACCGAGAAAACCCTCGTCAACGGCATCGTGGGCCTTCTGTCCACCGGCGGTTCCACCAACCACACGCTGCACCTCGTGGCCATGGCGCGCGCGGCCGGCGTGCTGGTGGACTGGGACGACTTTGCCGAGCTTTCGCACGTGGTGCCGCTGCTGGCGCGCGTCTACCCCAATGGCAGCGCCGACGTGAACCATTTCCACGCCGCCGGCGGCATGGGCTTTCTCATGCAGGAACTGCTCTCGGCCGGCCTGCTGCACGCCGATGTGAACACCGTGATGGGCCCCGGTCTGGAGGCCTACGTTCGTGAACCGTGGCTGGACAACGGTCAGCTCGCGTGGCGACCCGTGCCCCAGCGCAGCGGCGACACCAGCGTGCTTCGCCCCGTGACCGAACCCTTCAGCGCCGATGGTGGCCTTCGCCTGCTGCAGGGGAACCTGGGCCGCAGCGTGGTCAAGGTGTCTGCCGTGAAGCCCGAGCACCGGTTGGTGCGCGCGCAGGCCGTGGTGGTGAACGACCAGCACGACCTGCTGGACCTGTTCAACGCCGGCAAGCTCGAACACGATCTGGTGGCCGTGGTGCGCTACCAGGGCCCGCGCGCCAACGGCATGCCCGAACTCCACAAGCTCACACCGCCGCTGGCCGTATTGCAGGACAAGGGCTTCAAGGTGGCGCTGGTCACCGACGGACGCATGTCAGGTGCCTCCGGCAAGGTGCCCGCGGCCATCCACCTCAGCCCCGAATCGCTGGCGGGTGGACCGATCGCGCGCGTGCGCGATGGCGACTGGATCACGCTGGATTGCGAACGCGGCGTGCTGGAACTCGAAGTGGATGCCGCCACCCTGGGCAGGCGTCGCGTGAAACACCCCGACCTGCGCGGCAACCAGCACGGCAGCGGGCGTGAATTGTTCAGCCTGTTCCGCCAGCAGGCCAGCGCCGCCGAACTGGGCGCTTCTCCACTTTTCCCTTGAGACCCTGTTGATCGATCCCGACATGACGACCTGCTTCACCCCACCCACTTTCACGTCCCGCGTGGTGCCTGTGATCGTGCTCACCGATGCGGCGCAAGCCGTGCCGCTGGCGCACGCCCTGCTCGAAGGCGGCATCGACGTGATGGAGATCACCCTGCGCTCGGACGTGGCGCTCATGGCCATCGAGGCAGTAGCGCGCGCCGTGCCCCAGATGCACCTGGGCGCCGGTACGGTCACCCGCGTGGCCGAGGTGCAGCAGGTGTTGAACGCAGGTGCCACGTTCGCGCTGTCGCCGGGCTGCACCGACGCGCTGGTGGATGCCGTGAAAGCCGCCAACCTGCCCTTCATTCCCGGTGTGATGACGCCCGGTGAAGTCATGCGCGCGCGCGACCATGGTTTCCACCTCATGAAGCTCTTTCCCGCTGCGCAGGCCGGCGGCATCGGCATGCTCAAGGCACTCGGCTCGCCGCTGGCAGACGTGCGCTTCTGCCCCACCGGCGGCGTGAGCACCGACAACCTGCGCGAGCTGCTCGCCCTGCCCAACGTGGCGATGGTCGGCGGCTCCTGGCTCACGCCGGCCGACGCGCTGCGCCAGGGCGACTGGGCCCGCATCACCCAACTGGCCACCGAGGCCACCCAACTCTCCAAAGCCGCATGAACCTGCCCACCACCCTGCCCGCCTGGAGCCGTCTTCAGGCCCTGGCCGCCACGCCCACACCCCACCTGCGCGAACTGCTCGCCGAACCTGGCCGGGCCACGCGCTTCACCCACAGCGTGGCCGGCATCACGCTGGACGCCAGCCGCCAGCGCCTCACGCCCGACATCGAGAGCGCATTGCTCGAACTGGCGCAGCAGTCGAACCTGGCGGAGCAGCGCGATGCGATGTTTCGGGGCGATGCGATCAACGCCACGGAAGGCCGTCCGGTGCTGCACGTGGCGCTGCGCGGTGACCCGCTGCACACGGGCCCCTGGGGCCAGCAGGTGCAGGCCGACGTGCAACACGAGATCAACCGCGTGTGCGACTTCGCCGAAGCGCTGTCTGCCGGCGCGGTGCGCGGCCACAGTGGCGAGGTCATCACCGACGTGGTCAACATCGGCATCGGGGGCTCCGACCTGGGACCCCGCATGGCCGCAGAGGCCCTGGCGCACCTGGCCGACCCTGCCGTGCCAGGCCCGCGCGTGCATTTCGTCTCCAACCCCGACGCGTGGGCGCTGCACAGCGTGCTGCGTGGACTGGATGCGGCGCGCACGCTGCTGGTGGTTTCCAGCAAGACCTTCACCACGCAGGAAACGCTGACCAATGCTGCCAGCGCGCAACGCTGGCTGACCGACCAGGGCTGCCCCGAGGCTGATTTGCAGAAACACCTTGTGGCCATCACGGCAAGCCCGAACCAGTCCGCCCGAATGGGGTATCCGGCCGAGCGCACGTTTTTGTTCTGGGACTGGGTGGGCGGACGCTATTCGGTGTGGTCGGCACTGGGCTTGCCGCTGGCCCTGGCCATCGGCGCGGCCAACTTCCGCGATTTCCTGGCCGGCGCGCGCGAGATGGACCAGCACTTCATGGACGCACCGCTGGCGCAGAACATGCCCGTGCTGATGGCGCTGCACGGCGTATGGAACCGCAACTTCCTGCGAATGCCCAGCCACCTCATCGTGCCGTACGCCTCGCGGCTGGCGCGCTTCACGCCCTTCGTGCAGCAGATGGACATGGAATCCAACGGCAAGCGCACCCACGTCGACGGCACGCCCGCCACGGTGGACACCGGTCCCATCGTGTGGGGCGGCCTGGGCATCGATGGTCAACATGCCTATTTCCAGCTCATCCATCAGGGCCAGCACACCGTGCCGGTGGATTTCATCGGCGTGGAGAACGAGGACACGCCGCTGCCCCTGGCCGCCACCCACCACGCGGTGGTGAACCTGAACCTGCGCGCCCAGGCCGAGGCCATGGCGCGCGGGCGCAGCCTGCCGGATACGCAAGCCGTGCTGGAAAAGGAAGGCATGGCACCGGCGAAGGCCGCGGCCATGGCGCCGCACCGGAGTTTCGACGGCAACATTCCCAGCCAGATCCTCTGGCTGGACCGCCTCGACCCGCAACGCCTGGGGGCGCTCATCGCGCTGTACGAGCACAAGGTCTTCGTGCAGGCGGCCATCTGGCGCATCAACGCTTACGACCAGTGGGGCGTGGAACTGGGCAAGACCATGGCCAAGGCGATGAAATCGCTGGAAACACCCGGGACAGCGAGCCATCCCCGGTAGGGTATAAAATGCGCTGCCCGAAGTGGGCTGACCCTCCCAGCCCCCTGGCTTTTCCGCCCTAGGAACCGCGCATGCACAGCGTCAAGACCTTTCTCAGCAGCCTGACGTCGATCCTGACGTCGAGCCATGGAGATTCGACGCCCAAGGCCCCGGACCCGCATGCCATGCTGCTCATCCAGAAGTCCATGCTGCGGCTGCTGGGTGTTCGCGGCGCCGAACTGCACCCCGATCTGGAGCACCGCATCCGGTACGCGCCCAGCATCGAGGCCCTGTGGTTCCTGCGCTCCGATCTCGCCCAGGCCCTGTGCCTGCAACGCGACGAAACCAGTGCGCTGCAGGCGGTCTCGGACCTCACGCCGCTGTTTGAAGGCAACATCGCCAAGACGCAATTGCAGGCGTACCAGCGCGGCCAGCGACGCTGAATCGCCAGCGCATCGGCGCAGGTGTTAGGGTCCGGGGGTACCACAACCCCCAGGATCCATTCATGACCTCCTTCCCACTGACTGCACGGCGAGCCGCGCTGGCACTGCCCATCGCGTTTCTGGCCGCCTGTGGAGGTGATGCGTCGGCTCCTGCGCCCGTCAGCTCACCTCCGGTGGTGGTCACGCCCCCTCCCCCCGTGGTCCTGCCACCCGTCACCACCACCTTGTCGGTGAGCACGTCTGCGCTGGCGCTGGCCGTGTCCGGCTTGGGCCGCACCATCACGGTCACCAACACGGGGGCCGATGCGGCCACCGCGCTGGCGCTGGTGACCACACCTGCGCTGCCGGCGGGCTCCATCGTGTCCAGCAACACGTGTAGCGCCCTCGCGGCGGGCGCGAGTTGCCTGCTGACCATCACACCGGGTGCCACCGCTTCGGCCGCCGCAGGCGACACCAGCCCGGTGCCGGTCACGGTGCGCATCACCGGCAGCAACACCAACACCGTGACCACCGATGTCTCGGTGCTGGACCACGGCAGCGTCTACCAGGCCGGCTATGTGTTCTCGCTGGACGACACCACGCCGCCCACCGCCAGCGTGGGTGGCAGGGTCGCCGCACTCAACGATTCATCCCCAGGTGTGCCGTGGGCCGTCAATGCTGGAGGCGCACCAGCCTTCGACAACATTCCTGGCATATCCGAGACGGATGTGGCACCGCCCTGCAACGGCAACCGCGATGGCGCTTGCAACACCAATGTCCTCGTCAGCTACTACGCCACCACGCCGGTGAACCTCTACGCCGCCGGCTCGTGCAAGGCCACGTTGAACGGGTTGAGCGACTGGTACCTGCCGGCCATCTGTGAGATGGGCTTCGACGGAACCGGCAACGGCACTGGCTGTGGAACATCGGGTGCGCCGCTGACCGACAGCATCCAATCCAATCTGGTGGACAAGGGCAACATCGGGGGGATCGCCGACAACACCTACTACTGGAGCTCAACCCAGTATGTGCATGCGCCGAGCATCGGCGCCTACGCCCAATACTTCTCCTCACAGGGCGGGTCGGCGCAAGAGGGTTTTTACAAAGCGCAACAGTGGCAAACGCGCTGCGTGCGCGCCCTGACCCTTTGAGCGAGATCGGACAAGGACTACAGACCCCGGAGCGGCGTCCATCCAGCATGGTGATCCAGGGCGATGACATCTCATCACCTTCGACATTCGGAAAGGACCCACCATGAACTCATCCACTCGCTCCAACCTGCGAACCGGTCTGGCTGCTGCCGCTCTGGCCCTGGCGTTGCCAGGCGCCTGGGCGGCGGGCAGCGCCGACAAAGCGTCCATCGAGGCGAACTACCAGGCCGCGCGCTCGGCCTGCCAAGCCATGGCCGTGCCGTCGGACCGCACGAACTGCCTGCGCGACGCAGGCGCTGCCCGCGCCCAGGCCCTTCGCACCGGACCGTCCAGCACATCGCCCGAGCAACTGCAACGCAATGCGCTGCAACGCTGCCAGGCACACAAGTCGGCAGAAGACCAGGCCACCTGCGAACGCATGGCGCGCGGCGACGGCAACACCTCAGGCTCGGTGGAGAGTGGCGGCGTGATCCGCGAGCTCACCACCCAGGTGCCGGCACCGATGCCGCCGCGCCAGTAAACCGACGTTCAGGTCACCGGCGCGGGGTTGAACAGCACCAGGGCGTTGTGCAGCTTCCAGCGCTCCGCCCAGGTCTGCTGGCGACCGCTGGCCACCTCGAGCATCAGACGGAACAACTCCCAGCCCACGTCTTCAATGCTGGCGGTCCCGTCGGCGATGGTGCCAGCGTTGAGGTCCATCAGGTCATGCCAGCGACGAGCAAGGTCGCTGCGCGTGGCCACCTTGATGACCGGCACGGGTGCCAGCCCATAGGGTGTGCCACGCCCGGTGGTGAACACATGCAGATTCATGCCCGCTGCCACCTGCAGCGTGCCGCAGATGAAATCGCTGGCGGGCGTTGCGGCATAGGTCAGTCCCCTGGCTTGCAGTTTCTCGCCCGGTGAAAGCACGTTGTGGATGGGCGAACTGCCCGACTTCACGATCGAGCCCATCGCCTTTTCCACGATGTTGGACAGGCCGCCCTTCTTGTTGCCCGGTGTCGTGTTGGCGCTGCGGTCCACGCTGCCGCGCTTGAGGTAGTCGTCGTACCAGGCCATCTCCCGCACCATGGCCTGCGCCACCTCCGGCGTGGTGGCACGGGCTGTCAGCTGGGCGATGCCGTCTCGCACCTCCGTGGTCTCGGAAAACATCACGCTCGCGCCTGCGCGCACCAGCAGGTCGGTGCAGAAGCCCACGGCGGGATTGGCGGTGACGCCAGAGAACGCGTCGCTGCCACCGCATTGCACGCCCACCACCAGTTCGCTGGCCGGCACGGTCTCGCGGCGGCGAGCGTTCAGCCGCTTCAAGTGCACTTCGGCCTGGTGCAGGATCGAGTCGACCATCGACATGAAGCCCACGTGCGCGTCGTCCTGGAGACAGACGGTGTCCAACAACTCGGCAGCGCCGGTTGCACGGGTGTCCTGGATCGGGATGACGCCGGGAGGAAACAGGCGTTCGGGTTGCAGCTTCTCGCACCCCAGGCTGACCACCATGACTTCGCCGCCGAAGTTGGGGTTCAGGCTGATGTGGCGCAGCGTGCGGATGGGAATGATGGCATCTGGCGCGTCGATGGCCACGCCGCAGCCATAGCCATGTTCCAGCGCCACCACACCGTCCACGTTCGGGTACTTCGGCAGCAGCTCGCTGCGGATGCGCTGAACGGCGAAGTCGGTGACACCGGCCACGCATTGCACCGTCTGCGTGATGGCCAGGATGTTGCGCGTGCCCACGGAGCCGTCCGGGTTGCGGTAGCCCTCGAAGGTGTAGCCCTCCAACGGTGGCAGTGGATCGGGCTTGAAAGTGGCCATGGGCAGATCTTCCAGGCCGCGCGCCTCGGGCATCTTGAGCAGGCGCTCGTGAACCCAGCTGCCGGCGGGAATGTCGTCGATGGCGAAACCGATCGGCACGCCGTAGCGCAGCACCGTGCCGCCGAGCGGAAGGTCCACCAGCGCCACCTTGTGGCCTTGCGGCACCCTCTCGCGCAGCACCAGGCCACCGGGCAAGGCGGTGCCCGCGGGCAGGCCGCCGTCGTTGGCGACGATGGCCACGTTGTCGCGCTCGTGCATGCGGATGGTCAGGGGCGTTGCCGCCGAGACTCTGGCAAGGGTTTCCGACATCCGCATCTCCTATGATTCAGCGCGCAATCCGCACGCACGGGCCGTTACCGGCTACGATCGCGATCCATTTGGTACCGGTACCATTTTAAGCCGCAAATGAAAGAATCCGACAACACCCGGCGCACTCGCCGCGGCAGCGGGGCCATCACGCTGCGGGATGTGGCCCGCCTGGCCGGCGTGGCGCCCATCACCGCGTCCCGCGTGCTCAACACCCCGGAACAGGTGTCGGCCGACGTGCGGCAGAAGGTGCTGGAAGCGGTGCAGAAAACCGGCTACGTGCCCAACCGCATGGCAGGCGGGCTGGCCTCTTCGCGCAGCCGCCTGATTGCCGCGGTGGTGCCGAGCACGGTGATGTCGGTCTTCATGCCGACCATCGAGGCGCTGAACGGCACGCTGTTCGATGCGGGCTACCAGCTCATGCTGGGCCAGTCGGGTTACTCCGCGAGTCGAGAGGAATCGCTGCTGGAGGCCATCATCGGACGCCGGCCGGACGGCATTTTCCTCACGGGCATCCTGCGCCCGGGCCTGGGCCGCACGCGCCTGCTGGCATCGGGCATCCCGGTGGTGGAAACCTGGGACCTGACGCCCACCCCCATCGACATGCTGGTGGGCTTCTCGCACAACGACATCGGCCGCGAGGTGGCGCGCTTCCTCATGGGCAAGGGGCGCCAGCGGCTGGCCCTGATCCGCGCGGAAGACGAGCGCGCGGACCGGCGGGCGACCGCGTTCGCCGACGCAGTGACTCGGGCGGGGCGGGCCCCTGTGGAAGTGGTGAACGTGGGCGCTTCCCGCTCACTGGGCAGCGGGCGTGAAGCGCTGGGCCGCTTGCTGGCGCAGGCGCCCGATGTGGACGCGGTGTTCTGCAGTTCGGATCTGCTGGCGCTGGGTGTGCAGACAGAGGCGCGGGTGCGCGGCATCGACATCCCCGGGCAGCTGGCCATCGTGGGATTCGGTGACGTGCCGTTTGCCGCCGACATGGCGCCGGCACTCAGCACGGTGCGCATCAATGGCGTGGACATCGGGCGCATGGCCGCGCAGTGGCTGATCGACCGGGCACAGGGGCGGGAGGTGCCGCACCGCGTGGTGGACGTGGGGTTCTCCATTGTGGAGCGGGAGACTTCCTGAGTTTTTCTCCGAATCGGTTGCCAGAAAAACCGATTGACGCGCCCTGATGGTACCGGTACCATTCGCCCCAACTTCGGTTGGTACCGGTACCAGCCAGAAGCCCGTCTGGCCCGATTTCCCCAACGACAGGAGACACACCACATGAAGCAACTGCTTTGCGCACTCGGCGCTGCCATGACCCTCACATCGGCCATGGCCTGGCCCGACAAGACCGTCACCCTGGTGGTGCCCTTCCCGCCCGGTGGTTCCACCGACGTGATCGCGCGCACCCTGCAGCCCAAGCTGCAGGAAAAACTCGGCGGCACCTTCGTGGTGGAAAACAAGGCCGGCGCCACCGGCACCATTGGCGCCACCCACGTGGTGCGATCCGCGCCCGATGGCCACACCCTCTTTGTGTCCTCCCTCGGCCCGTTCGTCATCGCGCCCCACCTCTTCAAGGTCAGCTACGACGCGCCCAAGGAATTCGACTTCATCTCTGTGGCGGTGCAGGCGCCCAACGTGCTGGTGGTGCCCGCTGCTTCGGCGCACAAAAGCATGGCCGACGTGCTGGCGTTCCAGAAGGCCAACCCCGGCAAGATGACCTTTGCGTCTTCAGGCAACGGCAGCAGCGACCACCTGACCGCCGAGCTCTACTGGCAGCAGACCGGCACCAGCGGCGTGCACGTGCCCTACAAGGGTGGTGGTCCGGTGATGACCGACCTGCTGGGCAACCAGGTGGACTCCTCGTTCATGAACATCAACACCGCCATGCCTCAGATCAGAGCCGGGAAGCTGCGCGCACTCTCCATCACCAGTGCGCAACGCTCGCCGTTGCTGCCCGATGTCCCCACGCTCGATGAGCTCGGCATCAAGGACGCCAACGTCTACTCCTGGCAGGCCGTGGCTGGCCCGAAGGGCATGCCCGCCGACGTGAAGACCAAGCTGCACGCGGCCATCCGCGACGCGTTGAACGACCCCGCCGTGAAGCCGAAGTTGCTCGAGGTGGGCTTTGAAGTGGTCGCCAGCACGCCGGAGCAGTTCACGGCCTTCCAGGCTGCGGAATTTGCCCGCTGGCAAAAGCTCATCCAGTCGCGCAACATCAAGGCCGACTGATCATGCTGAGTCCCGTCGCCGTGTCCGCCTCCACGCCGCGCGTCACCGACCTTCGCGCCATTCCGGTGGCGGGGCGGGACAGCATGTTGCTCAACCTGAGCGGTGCGCATGCACCGTTCTTCACGCGCAACCTGCTCATCCTCACCGACAGCGCAGGGCGCACCGGGGTGGGCGAGGTGCCGGGTGGCGAAAAGATCCGGCAGACGCTGGAAGACGCACGCGAACTGGTGGTGGGCCAGCCGATCGGCGACCACCAGCGCCTGCTGCGCGAACTGCACAGCCGCTTTGCCGATCGCGACTCGGGCGGGCGTGGACTGCAGACCTTCGACCTGCGCACCACCATCCACGCCGTAACGGCCGTGGAGAGTGCCCTGCTCGACCTGCTGGGCCAGCACCTGGAGGTGCCCGTGGCGGCACTCCTCGGTGAAGGCCAGCAGCGCGACGCGGTGGAGATGCTGGGCTACCTCTTCTACATCGGTGACCGCACGAAGACGGATCTGCCCTACGCCAGTGAGCCTGGCGCGCCAGACGCCTGGAGCCGCCTGCGCCACGAAGAGGCCATGTCGCCGGAAGCCGTGGTCCGCCTGGCCGAGGCCGCGCGCGAGCGCTACGGCTTCAACGACTTCAAGCTCAAGGGCGGCGTGCTGCGCGGCGACGAGGAAGTGGACGCGGTGATCGCACTGCACGAGCGCTTCCCCGATGCCCGTGTGACGCTGGACCCGAACGGGGGGTGGCTTCTCAGGGACGCGATCCGCCTGGGCCAGCGCATGCGCGGCGTGGTGGCGTACGCCGAAGACCCGTGTGGCGCCGAGGACGGTTTTTCCGGCCGCGAGGTGATGGCCGAGTTCCGCCGCGCCACTGGCCTGCCCACGGCGACCAACATGATTGCCACCGACTGGCGCCAGCTCACGCACGCCCTGTCGCTGCAGTCGGTGGACATTCCGCTGGCCGACCCGCACTTCTGGACCATGGCCGGCAGCGTGCGCGTGGCCCAGACCTGCCGCGACTGGGGCCTGACCTGGGGTTCGCATTCCAACAACCACTTTGATGTGTCGCTCGCTATGTTCACCCATGTGGGCGCCGCCGCGCCCGGCAAGGTCACCGCGATCGACACGCACTGGATCTGGCAGGACGGCCAGCGCCTGACGAAGGAGCCGCTTAAGATCGTCGGCGGCCATGTGCAGGTGCCGCGCAAACCCGGTCTGGGCGTGGAACTGGACATGGCCGAGGTGGAGAAAGCCCACCAGATGTACCTGCAGCACGGCCTGGGATCGCGCGACGATGCCACCGCCATGCGGTACCTGATTCCGAACTGGACCTTCAACCCCAAGCGCCCGGCGCTGGACCGATGAACCACAACCCTTGCAATCCATGAGACCGAACCGACTGCGACAGATCTGGGCCGCTGGCGGCGCGGTGGCCAATGGCTGGCTCGCCATCCCCAACAGTTTTTCTGCCGAGACCATGGCCCACCAGGGCTGGGACTCCCTCACCATCGACCTGCAGCACGGCGTGGTCGATTACCAGTCCATGGTGACCATGCTGCAGGCCATCTCCACCACCGACACCGTGCCCGTGGTGCGCGTGCCCTGGCTGGAGCCGGGCATCCTCATGAAGACACTCGACGCCGGTGCTTATGGGGTGATCTGCCCCATGGTGAACACGCGCGAGGACGCGCAGAAGCTGGTGGCCTACACCCACTACGCGCCGCGCGGCACGCGCAGTTTCGGCCCGGTGCGCGCCCTGCTTTATGGCGGCGCCGACTATCCGAAGCACGCCAACGACACCATCGTCACCTTCGCCATGATCGAGACCGCGCAGGCGCTCGACAACCTGGAAGAAATCCTTTCCGTCCCCGGGCTGGATGCCATCTACATCGGCCCGTCCGACCTGTCTCTCGCGCTCGGGTGCAACCCGACCTTCGACGACCTCGATCCCAAGGCGGCCGCCGCGGTCGAACACATCCTGGCGCGCGCCAGGGCGCACGGCCTGGTGGCCGGCATCCACAACGGCTCGCCCGAAGCGGCTGCGCGCCGCATCGCCATGGGTTTCCAGTTCGTCACCATCAGTTCCGACGCGCGCCTCATTGCCGCCGGCTCGCAGCAGGTGCTGGCCACGCTGCGGGCGACGCATCCGCGCAGCACGCCGGACGGCTACTGAATACCTCACCCACTCTCTTGCAAGGACCCTAAATGAAGATCGGATTCATCGGCCTCGGCATCATGGGCACGCCCATGGCCTTGCACCTCGCGAACGCAGGCCACGCGCTGTACGTGCACACGCGCAGCCAGGTGCCTGAGTCGATCGGCGCAGCCGGCGGAAAGCGCTGTGACGACGCCGCCGCCGTGGCGCGCGAAGCCGAGGTGATCTTCACCATGGTGCCGGACACACCCGACGTGGAAGCCGTGCTGTTCGGCGAGAACGGCGTGGCCAGCGGCTTGAAAGGCAGCGCGGCCGGCCCTGACGGCCGGGTGGGCAAGGTCGTGGTCGACATGAGCTCGATCTCGCCCATGGCCACCAAGGGCTTCGCAAAACGCATCAACGAACTCGGCTGCGACTACATCGATGCGCCGGTGAGCGGCGGCGAAGTGGGCGCCAAGGCCGGTTCGCTCACCATCATGTGCGGTGGCGACGAAGCGGTGTTCGAGCGCGTGAAGCCCTTGCTGGAACTCATGGGCAAGAACATCACGCTGGTCGGTGGCAATGGCGATGGCCAGACGACCAAGGTGGCCAACCAGATCATCGTGGCGCTGAACATCGCGGCGGTGAGCGAAGCGCTGGTGTTCGCCAGCAAGGCTGGCGCGGATCCGGCCAAGGTGCGTCAGGCGCTCATGGGCGGGTTTGCGTCCAGCCGCATCCTGGAGGTGCACGGCGAACGCATGATCAAGCGCACGTTCAACCCGGGTTTTCGCATCAAGCTGCACCAGAAGGATCTGAACCTCGCATTGCAGGGCGCGCGCGAGATCGGCGTGAGCCTGCCGCAGACGGCGAACGCCGCGCAACTGATGCAGGCGTGTGCCGCGCACGGCATGGGAGAGCTCGACCACTCTGCGCTGGTGAAAGCGCTGGAACTGATGGCCGGCCACCCGGTGGCGCCGG
This sequence comes from Hydrogenophaga sp., assembly GCF_051858985.1. GTDB lineage: Bacteria > Pseudomonadota > Gammaproteobacteria > Burkholderiales > Burkholderiaceae_C > Hydrogenophaga. The sequence continues at coordinate 99,245 of NZ_JBHYGM010000001.1, forward strand.
ACTGACCGCCTGCCAGTCCGGCGGCGCGCTGCTTACTTCGCGGCGCGCGCCTTGGCCACGGCGGCCTGCGTTTCCTTCCACAGGTCTTCGCCCACGTTGGCGGCAATGCCGGTGTTCACCGACGCCAGCTTCTCGCGCATGCGGTTCGCCTCGGCCGGGCTCAGCTGGTTGATCTGCATGCCCTTGCCCTTCAGGTCCGCCAGCGCCTTGTCGGCTTCGGCGCGCGTGTCCTGGCGCTCGAAGTCGCGGCTCTTCTTCGCCGCATCCATCAGCACCTTCTGCTCGTCCTTGCTGAGCTGATCCCAGTACTTCTTGCTCACGGTGACGATCCACGGGCTGTAGACGTGGTTGGTCACCGTCAGGTACTTCTGCACCTCGTAGAACTTGCTGGAGAGGATGGTGTTGTAGGGGTTCTCCTGTCCGTCCACGGTCTTCGTTTCCAGCGCGGTGAACAGTTCGGAGAACGGCAGCGGCACGGCATTGGCGCCCAGGGTCTTGAAGCTGTCGATGAACACGTTGTTCTGCATCACGCGCAGCTTGATGCCGTCCATGTCTTCGAGTTTGGTGACAGCACGCTTGTTGTTGGTGAGGTTGCGGAAACCGTTCTCCCAGTACACCAGTCCCACCAGGCCTTTTTCCTGCAGCTTGTCCATCACCTTCTGACCCACCGGGCCGTCCAGCACCACATCGGCTTCCTTGGCGTTGTCGAACAGGAACGGCGTGTCCCAGATCGCCATTTCCTTGGTGATACCCACCAGGGTGGCGGTGGAGCCCACCATCATTTCCTGCGCGCCGCCAATCAGGGCCTGCTGCATCTGCACGTCCGAGCCGAGCGCGGCAGCGCCGATGGCGCGGATCTTCATCTTGCCGCCGGAGGCTTTTTCCACCTCGTCGGCAAAGACCTTGGTGGCGCGGCCCTGGTTGGACACTTCGTTCAGGCCGTAGCCAAAGCGGATGATGCGCGGCTTGATGTCCTGAGACAGGGCGGCAAAAGGCGCGGCAAAGGCGGCCGCGGCAGTGGCGGCAATGAGGGTGCGGCGGAACAGGGTCATGACAGTCTCCTTGGAGTGGGTGAAATTGAATCGTCAGCGCATCCAGGCCACGGGCGCGGTAACGATCTGCGGGAACACGATGAACAGGCCGAGAACGAAGAGGTAGGCAAGCAGGAAGGGGTTCACGCCCTTGATCACCTGGTGCATGGGCAGCCGACCGACACCGGCGACCACGTTGAGCACGGTGCCCACCGGCGGCGTGATGAGGCCGATGGCGCCGTTGAGCACGAACATGAGGCCGAAATACACCGGGTCGATGCCGGCCTTCACGGCGATCGGCAGCATCACCGGCGCGATGATGAGGATGGTGGGCGTGAGGTCGAGGGCTGTGCCGATCAGAACCAGCGCGATCATCATGGCCACCATCAGGAGGCGCGGATGTTCGATCAGCGGCCCGAGCCAGCCCGACAGCGTGGACGGCAGGTCGGCCAGCGTGATCATGTAGCTGGCCACGGCGGCACCGGCGCACAGGAACATCACCACCGCCGTGGTGCTGGCCGCACGCACGAGCGCCGCGTACAGGTCGGGCAGGCGCATCTCGCGGTGCACGAGCATGGCGATCACCAGCGCGTAGAACGCCGCCACCACGGCGGCTTCGGTCGGCGTGAACACGCCGCTCTTCATGCCGCCGATGATGATCACCGGCATCAACAGCGCCCACACGGCGCGCCCGGTGAGTCGCAGCCGTTCGGACAGCGGCGCCTTGGGGTGGCTCTTGAGCGTCATCTTGCGCAGCACCACGCGCCAAGCCACGATGAGCGCCAGGCCCATGATCAGCCCGGGCACGATGCCGGAGATGAACAGCGCCGAGATCGACGTGTTGGTGGTGACGCCATAGATCACGAACGCCATGGACGGCGGGATGATCGGACCGATGACGCTGCCGGCGGCAATCAGCCCCGCCGACGAAGCCAGCGGGTAGCCGTGCTGGCGCATCATGGGCAACAGGATCGCGGACATGGCCGCCGCGTCGGCCAGTGCCGAGCCCGACATCGCCGAAAGCAGGACCGCGGCACCGATGGCCACGTAGCCCAGTCCGCCGTGAACATGGCCCACCCAGGCCTGCGCCATGTCGATGATGCGCCGGCTGATGCCGCCGGAGTTCATGAGCTCACCGGCCAGGATGAAGAACGGCACGGCCAGCAGCGGAAAGCTGTCGACGCCGGCCACCATGTTCTGGGCCAGCAGTTGCGTGTCCCAGAAGTCCATGACCCAGGCCATGGCGGCCCCGGTGAGGAGCAGCGCGAACGCCATGTTCATGCCCACGCCCATGAGCAGCACCATGCCGGCCATGAAAACGATGAAAGCGAGTGCTTCGACGCTCATGGCCTACTCCATGTCCACCGAATGGCCCAAGTCGAGCGGCGTGCGCCGCACGATCTCGACCAGCACCATGAATCCGATAGCCACCGCGCACAGCAGGGCCGGCAACGGCAACAGCGCCACCGGGTACCCCAGCACCACGGAATTGCTGTTCATGCCCACCACCACCTGCTGCCAGGCGCCACGGCCCAGCAGCACGCAGGCCAGCAGCACCAGCAGGCGGGTGACCAGGGTGACGAATGCAAACGCTTTCGGCCGATGGCGAAGCGTGCCCACCAGGCTGGTGAAGGCCATGTGCTGGCCCGCCGGGTAGGCCGCCGTGGCGCCCAGGAACACCATCCACACGAACAGCAGGCGCGAGAGTTCCTCGGTGGCGTTCAGCCCGCTGTTGAAGCCATAGCGCAGCACGACGTTGCCGAACACGCACAGCACCATGGCCCCGAGGCACAGCGCCAGCAAGGCTTCGGCACCGCGCTGGAGAAAGCGCTTCTGGTTCATTGCACCACCTCCGAACCGCGCACCCATCGGGTCACCTCGGCCCCCAGAGTGGCGAGTTCACGCGTGGCGTCCAGGCGCAGCACGCCGGGCTCTTCGCGCGGGTCTTCCAGCGTTTCGAACTGGCTGGCCACCAGGCTCACCGGGAAGACGTGCTCGGGTCGCGAGGCCACGCGCTCGCGCGCCTGCTCCTGCGTGAGATCGAGGAACACGAAGCGCAGGCCCGGTGCGGCCGCGCGCAGGCGATCACGGTAGCGGCGGCGCAGCGCTGAACACGTGAGCACCACGCCATCGCGGTGGCGCTGCAATTGCTCCGCCAGCGTGTCGAGCCAGGCCGCGCGGTCTTCATCGCTCAGCGGCGAACCGCTGCGCATCTTCAGGATGTTGCTGGCGGAATGGAAATCGTCGCCTTCGAGCAGTGGGACGCGCAGCGCGTGGGCGCACCACTGCCCCAGGCTGGACTTGCCGCAACCCGCCACGCCCATGACGACAAGCAAGGTGTTTTCGGGCCGATGGTTCATTTGGTAGCGCTGTCCCAAGAATCAAAAAAAAGGGCTGCAACAACAGCGTGGCATCCACCTCGACGCAGCGAGGTTTCATGGCAACATGTGAAGGCAGGTTCAGGGTAAGTTCGGGTGCCGGAAGGCATTGGACAGCGCTATCCTAATCGCCACTGCCTTTGTTGAAATACCGGGAAAACCCTTGGAACCTTCCGAACGCAAGCGGCGCCACAGCGGTCGCATCACCCTCAGCGACGTGGCCCAGGCAGCCGAAGTCAGCCCCATCACAGCGTCTCGCGCGCTGCGCGGCGAGCGCGGCGTGGCCGCCGAGCTGGTCGAACGCGTCAAGGCGGCCGCCGCCCAGTTGGGCTACGTGCCGGACCCGGCTGCACGCGCCCTGGCGTCGCAGCGCAGCGCGCAGGTGCCGGTGCTGGTGCCGCTGCTCTCCAACGCGCTGTTTGTCGACGTGCTGGAATCCGTACAGCGCACGCTGTGGCCGCACGGCTTCCAGACCCTCATCGGCGTGACGCACTACGAGCCGATGGAAGAAGAACAACTGCTTCGCAGCTACCTGGCGCACCGCCCGGCCGGTCTGCTGCTCACCGGATTCGATCGCACCGAAGCCGCCCGGCAACTGATTGCCGCCAGCGGCGTGCCCTGCGTCTACCTGATGGAGCTCACGCAGGCACCTGGCGTGTACTGCGTGGGTTTCTCGCAGATCGAAGCTGGCCACGCCATCACCGAGCACCTCGTGCAACGCGGGCGCCGACGCATTGCGTTCGTGGCCGCCCAGCTGGACCCACGCACCATGCAGCGCGCCGAGGGGTACCGCCGGTGCCTGCGCCAGCACGGCCTGTACGACGCTCGGCTGGAACTGCTCAGCCCGCAGCCGTCATCGATGCGACTGGGCGGTGAACTGCTGCAGGATCTGCTGCGCACCCGCCCCGAGGTGGACGCGGTGTTCTTCTGCAACGACGACCTGGCGCAGGGGGGCCTGCTCACCGCACTGCGCCTGGGCGTGGACGTGCCTGGCCGCATTGCCGTGGCGGGTTTCAACGACCTTTCCGGCAGCGACCAGATGGTGCCGCCGCTGACCACCGTGCGCACGCCGCGCCGCGCCATGGGGGAAGCGAGCGCGCAGATGCTGCTGTTGCTGATGCGCGGCGAGACCCCGGCACAGAACTCGGTGGACCTGGGTTTCGAGCCGATGATTCGCGGCAGCAGTTGACAACGGCGCTATGCTGGCGCACCCGTTCCCGCAGGAGGCTCCCATGTCCCATGCAGCTTTCACGATCAAGGCGTTTGCGGTCTACCTGGTGGCGCTCGGCGCGTCGCTGGTGTTTGTCCCCAACCTCATGCTCTCGATCTTCGGCTTCGCGCCCACGAACGAAGTGTGGATCCGCGTGCTGGGCGTCGTGGTGTTCAACCTCGGCTGGTACTACTGGTACGCCGCCGCGAGCGAAGCCCGCCCTTTCTTTGCCGCCTCGGTGGCCACGCGCGTGTTCGCGCTGCTGGCCTTTTCGGGGCTGGTGGTCAAGGGGTTCGCCCCGCCCATGCTGGCGCTGTTCGGCGTGATCGACGCCGCTGGCGGCGCGTGGACCTGGGCAGCCTTGCGCCGCGACCGCCGTTTCTTCCATTGATGCCCACCTTTCCCACAGGAGACCAACCCCATGGCTGCCTACATCTACGCCAATGTCCAGATCACCGACCCCGCGCTCTACGAGACCTACCGAAAGGACGTCCCCAGCGTGCTCGCGGCACATGGCGGCAAATTCCTGGTGCGTGGCGGCGCCGTGACCGTGCTGGAGGGCGACGGCAATCCTCAGCGCCAGGTGATCCTGGAGTTTCCCGACATGGCGCACCTGCAGGCCTTCTACCAGTCGCCGGAGTACCAGCGACTGGTCGCCATCCGTCAACGCGCGTCCACGGGCACGTTGTTCGCCATCGAAGGCGCCTGAGGCGGCGGCGATCCCATCACGCTGTACCAGTCCACCTGGCGGGTGGCGACCATGATGGCGGCGAGCACACCGAAGAGCAGCAACGAGCCCATCATCAGGGCGTTGTCTTCCGAAACGAGGATGCCGTAGAGCACGCCGTACAACGCGACGAGCAGGCCACTCATGGCCAGGCCCGGCCGCCAGCCTCCCAGCACATGGCGCAGGTAGTGCGCCAGCAGCCCGATGCAAGCGGAGCTCGCCACCGTGTAGGCCCACACGAAATCCATGTGCTCGGCGAGTGAGAGCAACAGCAGGAAGAAAAGCACCAGCGCAGCGCCGATCATGAGGTATTGCATGGGGTGGATGCGCCACTGGCGCACCATCTCCAGCACGAAGAACGCGGCGAACGTGAGCACGACGAACATCATGGCGTACTTGGTCGCGCGCTCGGTCATGCGGTAGACGTCCACCGGATGGTCCAGCGACACCGAAAAGCCTTCCAGCACGTGCGCCTTGTCGACTGGCTGCAGGAACTGCTGCTGTGCCTGGGCAGACAGCGAGGTCACGTTCCACTGCGCCTCGAAACCTTGGGGGCCCACACTGCGCGAACGCGGCAGGAAATCACCGCCAAAGCTGGGATGTGGCCACGACGACTGCAGGTGCACGCTGTTCTCATCCGCAAGCGGCACCCAGCCGATGCGGCCCGTGCCGGCCAGTTCCATCCGCAGTTCGAACGTCAAGGCTTCACCCGCCCGGAGCGAGGCGGCGTCGACCGGCGCACCCAGGGGCAAAGGCATGCGTTGGGCGGACAGGGTCGGAACCACCGCAAGCACACGACCGCCCACCTTCAACTGCGGCGCACTGAGCAGGCCACGCAGGTCGCCCACACCCATCAGCACACGCGGTTGCCCCAGCGCGATCTGACCACCCTTCTCTCTGGGCTGCACGTCGCTCCAGACGAATCGACCCTGGCTTTCCTGCGAACTGGTGTAGACCGTGATGTGAAAGATGCCGCGCCAGCGTGTCTCTGTGGTCAGGCGCGCCCGCGTATCCATTCGAACCGGAAAGCGGATGGCCACGTGGCTCTGCGTCACACGCTCTTCGCGCGTGAGGCCGCTGTCGCCCACCGGCACGGTGCGCAAGAAAGTCTCTGTGTACGGCACGTAGAGCACCGGCCCGGTGACTGTCTGGGCGCCTGCATGGGCGCGAGCCACTTCGGCGACCGCGGTCTCGCGGTTCTGGCTGCGCTCCTGGATCACTTCGCGCACCATCATCAAGGGAATCGAGAGCAGCATCATCAGCAATCCGATGACCAGCACTTTGCTCAGCAAGGGGTATTTGTTCAAGTCGGGCTCCGTGTTGACGACACCCGCAGTCTCATCAACACCCGTGCATCCAGTGTGCGGTGCAGCGGAAATTTGTGAAGCCGGCGTGAAACGGCTTCAGATCGGCAATCGCCAGCGAGCCTCGCACCCCGGCGGCGGGATGGCATTGCCGATGACAAGCTGGCCTCCGTGCAGGTCGCACACTTCCCGCACCAGGCACAGGCCCAGGCCCGAACCCTTGTCCTGCCCTTCACCGCGTGGCAGGGAATAGAAGCGTTCAAAGATGCGATCGAGCGCGTAGTCGGGAATGCCCGGTCCTTCATCGCGCACCGACCATTCCACGTATTCGCCATCCCGGTGCAGGCGCAGCCAGATCTGGCCCCCGGGCGGAGAAAAGTCCATCGCATTGTCCAGCAGGTTCTGCAAGCCTTGTCCGATCAGGAAGGCGTCACCCTGCACCTGCACGGCTTGCCCCAGGTCGTCATGCACGCGCAGTGCCTTGATCCGCAGGCCAGGCTCCATGCGTTGCAGCAGTTCGCGCGTGAGCGCACTCAGGTCCACGGTTTCGCGCGCGGCCAGTCCACGCATCTGCTCGATGTGGGCGAGTTCGAGCAACTTGTCCACCAGCAGGCGAAGCCGCTCGGCCTGGCGATGGATGTGCCCGGCGAAACGGCGTCGGTCGTCTGGTGGCAGATCTTCCTGCAGCAGCTCGGCGGCTCCCCGGATGGCGGCGAGTGGACTCTTGAGTTCGTGCGTGAGCGTGTGGACATAGCTCTCCACGTACGCCTTGTCCTCGAGCCGCAGCCGCATCTGCTCCAGCGATTGCGCCAGCTCGCTGAACTCGGTGCTGCCTGAAAGACGCCCCAGCACCGGCATGGCAACGCGGTCTCCGCGCGCGACCGCATTGGCGTAGCCACGCAAGCGAGAGAGCGAATGCGCGATCCACCAGCTGAACAACAGGCCAATGGCGAGAGAAAGACCCAGCAAGGCCCACGACCATCGAAGGATGCGTTGCTGGCTGCGCTCGATGTAGGGCTCGAGGCGATCGTTGGGCCGCGAGACAGACAGCGCACCGATGATGCGGTCGCCATCGCGGATGGGTGCGGCCACGTGCATGACCGTGGCGGTGTCGGGCGCGTAGGGGTTGGCAGGGCTTGAACGGGCACCGTATTCGCCGCGCAGTGCACGGCTCACATCGTTCCAGCGCGAGAAGTCCTGGCCGATCGCCTCCGGCCTGGTGTCGAAGCGGACCATCCCCTGGGCGTCGGTGACGGTGATGCGGTAATCGATTCGCTCCTTGCGAAAGCCCCAGATGCTGGCCTGAGGATTCACCTCGGAAAGATCGCTGAGGGCCTGGGCAAAGCCACCGGTGGCGATGATGCCCGCCTTCATGTCGGGCGCCGCGATTCGAGCGAGTGTGTACGCCGCGTCCACCAGGCTGTCTTCCATGGCCTGGCGCGTGCCCGGCTTGACCTCTTGCACGAACACACTCAGCACCACGAACAGCGCCAGTCCCAGGATCAGGAAAAAGCCCAGAAGCAGGCGCAGGCCGATGCGCATGGGTTCAGCCGGTGCGACGGATGGAATAACCCATGTTGCGATGGGTCTGGATCACATCTTCCCTCAGTCCGCGATCGCGCAACTTGGCACGCACCAGCTTCACGTGCGCGTCCACCGTGCGGTCCGACGTGTCAGCAGCGCCACCCCACACAAGGTCCATGAGTTCGGAACGCGAGAAGATGCGCTCGGGCCGACGCATCAGCGTGGCGAGCAACTGGAATTCGTAGCGCGTGAGCGCAAGCACGCTGCCCATGCAGGCGATGCGCTGGGCAGCTTCGTCCAGCACCAGGGCATCCGGGCCGGGCACCGGGGCGGGCGGCCCGCCGATCGAGCCACTGCGCCGAAGGATGGCGCGCACGCGGGCCACCACTTCCCTCGGCGAAAAGGGCTTGACGACGTAGTCGTCGGCCCCGAGTTCAAGCCCCAGCACTCGGTCGATCTCTTCGTGGCGCGCGCTCAGAAAAATGATCGGGAGTTCGCTGGTCTTGCGGATGGCACGGCACACATCGAGACCGCTGCCGTCCGGCAGTCCCACGTCCAGCACGGCGAGATCGGGCGGCTCGTCTTCCCAGGCCTTGAGCGCCTCGCCCACCAGGCGCACGTGCCGCACCTCGAAGCCTTCGCTCTGCAGCGCATAGATCAGCGTGTCGGCAATGGCCTGTTCGTCTTCCAGCAGCAGGATGCGCTTGCGCATGGGTGAGGTCACGGTCGTTGAAGGGCGCCATCTTAAGCGGACACAGCTGGTTACCTTGCCACCTTGGCCAGTGCACACGCGCTTCACACCCATCCGTGACAATTTGCCTCCATGTTTGCGCTCTACTTCCGGCGCGCGCTTCTGGGCCTCACCCTGGTTGCCGCCACTTTCTCCGTGCTGCCCACACAGGCGTCGACCTTCGACCTGCCGCCGCTGGACCGCATCGTCAACTACCAGCCCAAGCTGCCGCTGCAGGTGTTCACCGCCGACGGCGTCGAGATCGCACAGTTCGGCACCGAGCGGCGTGAATACGTGCCGCTCTCGCGCATGCCGCGGCGGCTGCAGGACGCGGTGCTGGCGGTGGAGGACGCGCGTTTCCGCGAGCACTCGGGCGTGGACCCCAAAGGCATGGCGCGCGCGCTGGTGGCGGCCATCACCGGCGGGCAGCGTCAGGGCGCGTCCACCATCACACAGCAGCTGGTTCGCACCATGCTGCTCACGCGCGAATTCTCCGCAGAGCGCAAGGCCAAGGAAATCTGGCTGGCGCTCAAGCTCGAACAAGAGATCTCCAAGGACCGCATCCTGGAGATCTACCTGAATGAAATTTTCCTGGGCCAGCGCGCCTATGGCTTTGCCGCCGCGGCGCAGATCTATTTCGGCAAGCCGCTGGACAAGCTCTCACTCGCCGAGACGGCCATGCTCGCCGGCCTTCCGCAGAACCCCTACTACGCCAACCCGGTGGCCAACCTCGCGCGCGCCACGCAGCGCCAGCGCGTGGTGCTCGCCCGCATGCGGGCGGTGGACGCGATCAACGACCAGCAGCTCGCCGCGGCGAAGGCGGAAAAGCTCGTGATCCGCCAGCCCGGCCTGCGCAGCGTGCATGCCGCACACGTGGCCGAAATGGCGCGCCGCGCCGTGGTGGAGCGTTTCGGCACGGAAGCGTATTCGAGCGGCATCAAGGTCACGACCTCCCTGCGCGCTGCAGACCAGCGCGCGGCCCACTCGGCCGTGCAGCGCGGCGTGCTGGCGTTCGACCGCCGTGGCCCCTGGCGCGGACCGGAAGACCAGGAGGCCTTGCCCGCGAAGGACGGTGCGGAGCTGGAGCGCGCCGCCGCCGAGGCGCTGAAGGACCACCGCGACGACGAAACCCTGCGCGTGGGCATCGTGCTCGCCGCCAGCCCCAAGGCGCTGCAGGTGCAGCTCACCAGCGGCGAACGCGTGACGGTGCAAGGGGAAGGCCTGCGCTGGGCACAGCGCGGCCTGGACGCCAAGGCCAAGGCACCGCTGAAGATCGAGCGCGGGTCCATCATGCGCGTGACCACCAGTGGCAAGACCAAGGCGGGTGCGGTGTGGGCCATTTCCCAATGGCCTGAAGCCGAGGCTGCGCTGGTCGCCATGGACCCGAAGACAGGCCGCGTGCGCGCGCTCGTGGGTGGCTTCGACTTCACCCGCCAGCCGTTCAACCACGTCACCCAGGGCTGGCGCCAGCCAGGTTCGGCACTCAAGCCTTTGCTGTACTCGGCCGCACTCGAATCGCGCGTGATGCCCGCCACGATGGTGGACGACCTGCCCTTCACCGCCGCCAACGGCTGGAGCCCGAAGAACAGCAACCACGAGTTTTCCGGCCCGATGTCGGTCCGCGAAGCCATCGCGCGGTCAAGCAACCTGGCCAGCGTTCGGGTGCTCCAGCACACCGGCACGCAGGCGGCGCGCGACTGGACCGGGCGCTTCGGCCTCGACCCTGCCCGGCAGCCCGACAACCTGACCCTGGCGCTCGGCACGGGCAGCGCCACGCCGCTGCAGATGGCACAGGCCTACGCCACGCTGGCCAACGGCGGCTGGGGCGTGTCCCCGGTGGTGATCGAGAAGATCACCGACGCCCAGGGCAAGGTGTTGTTCGAAGAGCCGCCCGCCGCTGCGCTGACGGAGGAGAACCGCGTCATCCCCGCGCGCAACGCGTTTGTGGTGTCCAGCCTGCTCAACGACGTCACCCGCACCGGCACGGCCGCTCGCGCGCAGGCCACCCTCAAGCGCAGCGATCTCTATGGCAAGACCGGCACCACCAACGACGCGGTGGACGCGTGGTTCGCCGGTTACCAACCCACCCTGGCCACTGCCGTCTGGATGGGCTACGACCAGCCGCGCGGCCTGGGGGGCGCGGAATCGGGTGGACGGCTGGCGCTGCCGATCTGGATCGACTTCATGGGCGCCGCCCTGAAGGGTGTGCCGGTGGCACCGGCGCCTGCGCCGCCGCCTGGGCTGGTGCGCGAAGGCGATGACTGGCTCTACGCCGAATGGGCCGAAGGCGGCTGGGTCTCCGCCATTTCCGATGAGCGCGGTGTGGAGTACGCCCGAACCTTCGCGGGCGACCTAGGCAAGATGTTCGACTCGCTGGGCAACTGGTTCAGGAACGGGCCCAGGCCCTGAGCCGCGCGCTCAGCCCGCGCAGATGCGGGCCTTGGCGTCTGCGTACTCGCGCTTGAAGCGCGCCACCAGATCGGCCGCCGGCATCACCTCGTGGATGGCGCCAATGCCCTGGCCGCAACCCCAGATGTCGCGCCAGGCCTTGGCGGCGTTCGCGCCTTCGCCGGTCGCGAAGTTCATCTTGCTCGGGTCGCTCTGCGGCAGGTTGTCCGGGTCCATGCCGGCGTTCTTGATGCTGCCCTTGAGGTAGTTTCCGTGGATGCCGGTGTAGAAGTTGCTGTAGACGATGTCGTCGGAATTCGACTGGGTGATCATTTCCTTGTAGCCATCCACGGCGCGCGCCTCCTCGGTGGCGATGAAGGCCGAGCCGATGTAGGCGAGGTCGGCGCCCATGGCTTGCGCGGCCAGGATCGCGCCGCCCGAGGCGATGGCGCCCGAGAGCGCAATGGGGCCACCAAACCACTCGCGGATTTCCTGCACCATGGCAAACGGGCTTTTCACACTGGCGTGGCCACCCGCACCGGCCGCCACGGGGATCAGGCCATCGGCACCCTTCTCGATCGCCTTGTGCGCGAACACGTTGTTGATCACGTCGTGCAGCACGATGCCGCCCCAGCTGTGCACGCCCTGGTTCACGTCTTCGCGCGCACCCAGGCTGGTGATGACGATCGGCACCTTGTACTTGGCACACAGCGCCATGTCCTGCTCCAGCCGGTCGTTGCTCTTGTGAACGATCTGGTTGATGGCGAAGGGCGCGGCCTTGTTGTCGGGGTTGGCCTTGTCGTGCGCCGCCAGCGCCTCGGTGATCTCGGCCAGCCACTCGTCAAGCTGCGATGCCGGACGTGCGTTCAACGCCGGCATGGCGCCCACCACGCCGGCCTTGCACTGGGCAATGACGAGCTTGGGGTTGCTGATGATGAACAGCGGCGAACCGATCACAGGGAATTTCAGGTTCTTCAGGACGGGCGGCAGGCTGCGGGCGGGTGCGGTCATGGGGTCTCCGATGAGGGTTCGGTTCAGAACGATTCGATGGCCAGCGCGGTCACGGCGTCGGCGCCATCCACGATGGCATCGCGCACGCCGGGAGCGCGGCTGAGGATGTGGTCGGCGTAGAAGCGAGCGGTGGTGATCTTGGCCTGCATGAAAGCGACGTCCTGTCCCTTGGCGGACAGATCCTCGGCCACCAGAAGCGCGCGCGCCATCTGCCAGCCCGCGATGAGATTGCCCGCCAGCATGAGGTAGGGCACGCTGCCGGCAAAGGCCGCGTTGGGGTTGCTTCGCGTGTTGGCCGCGATGAACTCCACCACGTCCACGAAGGCCTCGCGTGCGGCTGCCAGGCGCTTGCCCACGGCTTGCGCCTGGGCGCTGCCAGCGCCGAGTTCCTTTTCGGTCTGCTCGATCTGCGCGGCAATCGCCTTGGCCGCCATGCCGCCGTCGCGCGAGGTCTTGCGGCCCACGAGGTCGTTGGCCTGGATGGCCGTCGTGCCTTCGTAGATGGTGAGGATCTTGGCGTCGCGGTAGTACTGGGCCGCGCCGGTTTCCTCGATGAAGCCCATGCCGCCGTGCACCTGCACGCCCAGGCTGGTCACTTCCATGCTCATCTCGGTGCTGTAGCCCTTGACCAGCGGCACGAGGAATTCGTAGAAGGTCGCGTTCTGCTTGCGCACCTCGGCATCCGGGTGATGGTGCGAGGCGTCGTAGGCGGCTGCGGCCACGGCCGCCATGGCGCGGCAGCCCTCTGTGGAAGCGCGCATGGTCATCAGCATGCGCTTCACATCGGGGTGGTGGATGATGGGCGCGGCCGCGCTCAGCGAGCCATCCACCGGGCGGCTCTGCACGCGGTCCTTCGCGTAGGCCACGGCTTTCTGGTAGGCCCGCTCGGCAATGGCGATGCCCTGCACGCCCACGGCGTAGCGAGCTGCGTTCATCATGATGAACATGTACTCCAGGCCGCGGTTTTCCTGGCCCACGATGTAGCCGACAGCGCCACCGTGATCGCCATACTGGAGCACCGCAGTGGGGCTGGCCTTGATGCCCATCTTGTGCTCGATGCTGACGCAGTGCACGTCGTTGCGTTCACCGATCGAGCCGTCCTGGTTCACCATGAATTTCGGCACCACGAACAGGCTGATGCCTTTCACGCCTTCGGGCGCGCCGGTGACACGCGCGAGCACCAGGTGCACGATGTTCTCGGCCATGTCGTGCTCACCATAGGTGATGAAGATCTTGGTGCCGAACACCTTGTAGGTACCGTCGGGCTGTGGCTCGGCGCGGCTGCGCACCGCCGCGAGATCGGATCCGGCCTGCGGCTCGGTCAGATTCATGGTGCCGGTCCATTGCCCGCTCACCAGCTTCTCCAGGTAGATCGCCTTGAGTTCGTCGCTGCCGGCGGTGATCAGTGCCTCGATCGCGCCGTCGGTGAGCAAGGGGCACAGCGCAAAGCTCATGTTGGCGCTGTTGAGGATTTCACCGCAGGCCGCGCCAATGGTCTTGGGCAGGCCCTGTCCACCGAAGTCGGTGGGATGCTGCAGGCCCTGCCAGCCGCCTTCGGCGTACTGCTTGAATGCGTCCTTGAATCCGGGCGTGGTGGTGACCTTGCCGTCCTTGAAGGACGAAGGATTCTTGTCACCTTCCCAGTTCAACGGGGCGATCACATCCTGGTTGAGCCTGGCGCACTCCTCCAGCACGGCCTGGGCCGTTTCCAGACCGGCGTCCTCAAAGCCCGGCATCTGCGCCACCTGGTCGATGCGCGCCAGGTGTTCGATGTCGAACAGCATGTCTTTGAGAGGGGCGATGTAGCTCATGGCAATGTCTCCACAGGATTCACGGGTGCAGATGCAACAAGGGCATCGCGAACGATGCCCTTGCGTTGATCAGAGGGCTCAGAGCGCCTTGATCAGCTCGGGCACAGCCTCGAAGAGATCGGCCTCCAGGCCGTAGTCGGCGACCGAGAAGATCGGTGCCTCGGGGTCCTTGTTGATCGCCACGATCACCTTGGAATCCTTCATGCCGGCCAGGTGCTGGATGGCGCCCGAGATACCCGCAGCGATGTAGAGCTGCGGCGCCACGATCTTGCCGGTCTGGCCGACCTGCCAGTCGTTGGGCGCGTAGCCGGCGTCCACCGCTGCACGGCTGGCACCGAGCGCGGCGCCGAGCTTGTCGGCCAGCGGCGTCATGACGTCGTTGAACTTCTCGGCGCTGCCCAGCGCACGGCCACCCGAGACGATGATCTTGGCGGCGGTGAGTTCGGGACGGTCGCTCTTGGCGATCTCGCTGCCCACGAACTTGCTCTTGCCCTCGTCGGCTGCGGCCGTGGCGGTCTCCACCGCGGCGCTGCCACCCGTGGCAGCGGCCGGGTCAAAGCCCGTGGTGCGCACGGTGATCACCTTGGTGGCGTCCTGCGCCTGCACGGTGGCAATCGCATTGCCGGCGTAGATCGGGCGCTCGAAGGTGTCGGCGCTGATCACCTTGGTGATGTCGGAGACCTGGGCCACGTCCAGCGCGGCGGCCACGCGGGGCGCCACGTTCTTGCCGCTGGCGGTGGCCGGGAACAGGATGTGGCTGTAGTTCGATGCGATGGCCAGCACCTGCGCTGCGGTGTTCTCGGCCAGGCCGTGTTCGAAGCCAGGGGCGTCGGCGTGGATCACCTTGGCCACGCCGGCGATCTGCGCGGCGGCCGCGGCGGCGGGGCCGGCGTTGTGGCCAGCGATGAGGATGTGCACATCACCACCGCACTGGGCAGCGGCGGCGACGGTATTGAGCGTGGCGCCCTTGACGGAGGCGTTGTCGTGTTCGGCAATAACGAGTGCGGTCATGTCAGATCACCTTGGCTTCATTCTTGAGTTTTTCAACGAGGGTGGCCACGTCGGGCACCTTGATGCCCGCGCCGCGCTTGGGCGGCTCGCTGACCTTGAGCGTCTTGATGCGCGGCGTCACATCCACCCCGAGGTCTTCGGGCTTGACGATGTCGAGCTGCTTCTTCTTGGCCTTCATGATGTTGGGCAGCGTCACGTAACGCGGCTCGTTCAGCCGCAAATCCGTGGTGACCACCGCCGGCAGCGTGATGGACAGTGTCTCCAGGCCGCCATCCACTTCGCGCGTCACGCTGGCCTTGCCATCGGCCACTTCCACCTTGCTGGCAAACGTGGCTTGCGGCAGGCCCGCGAGCGCCGCCAGCATCTGGCCGGTCTGGTTGCAATCGTCGTCGATGGCCTGCTTGCCCAGGATCACGAGTCCCGGTTGCTCCTTGTCGAACAGGGCCTTGAGCAGCTTGGCCACGGCCAGCGGCTGCAGTTCGACCGAGGTCTCCACCAGGATGGCGCGGTCCGCGCCGATGGCCATGGCGGTGCGCAGCGTTTCCTGACATTGGGTGACCCCGCACGAAACAGCGATCACCTCGGTCACCACGCCTTTTTCCTTCAACCGCACGGCTTCTTCCACCGCGATCTCGTCAAAGGGGTTCATGCTCATCTTGACGTTGGCGATGTCCACGCCGGTGCCGTCGCTCTTGACCCGTACCTTGACGTTGTAATCCACCACGCGCTTGACGGGGACGATGACCTTCATGCTGCTTTGCTCCTGATGATTGGAAGAAACGGGCGCCACTTGACGTGAACGTCAACGGGGCATTGTATGCGGGGCATCGGTGCCATTCCGATGCAAACGAACGACCGTGCTTTTTCTTGCATTGTAGTGGCTGGACACGGCGCCACGGCGACTGTCGCTGCAATGACCATTAACCAACCACCCGGTCGGCGAATCCGGGTAAGTCTGGAGGCGGCGAACGCGGGCGCTCGCCTATAGTGGGTCATGCTCAACTGCTTATGTTGAGTAATCAACGACCCTCCCAGGAGATCCTGCATGAAACTTCGTTTGCTCGTGGCAGCCGCCCTTTCGTCGACCGCCTTGCTCGGCGGCGCCGCGTCGGCCCAGACCGTGTTTTCCGTCTCCAGCTGGGTCGGCCCGGCGCACACGCTGAGCATGGCGCAGAAGACCTGGTGCGACCAACTGGAGAAGGACAGCGCGGGCCGGATGAAGTGCAACATCCTGCCCAAGGCTGTGGCCGCGGCCCCCGGCACCTTCGACGCCGTGCGCGACGGTCTGGCTGACATCTCCTTCACGGTGGACGGCTACACGCCTGGCCGCTTCATCAACACGCAGGTGGCCGAGTTCCCCTTCCTGGGCAACAGCGCCACCGCCACGTCGGTGGCCTACTGGCGCATCTACAACAAGTACTTTGCACCTCTGGGCGAGCACCGCGGCGTGAAGGTGCTGTCGGTGTTCACCCATGGCCCGGGCATCATCTTCAACGCCAAGCAGCCGGTCACGTCGGCTGCGGATGCCAGCAAACTCAAGTTCCGCATCGGTGGCGGCAACATCAACGAGCTCTCCAAGGCGATGGGCTGGAACACCACGCTCAAGCCGGCGCCCGAGTCTTTCGAACTGCTCTCCACCGGCGTCATGGACGGCACGTTTTTCCCCGATGAATCCATCGCGTCGTTCAAGCTGAGCATGATCAAGCACGCCACCACCTTCCCCGGCGGCCTCTACAACACCAGCTTCGTCTTCATGATGAACCCGGCGAAGTACGACGCGCTCTCGGCGCAGGACAAGGCCGTGGTGGACAAGCTCTCGGGAGAAACCGCCGCACGCACCTTCGGCGAAGGCTGGGACAAGGTCGATGCCGCCAGCCGCGAACTGCAGAAAACGCAGGGTGTCGTGCGAGCCCAGGCCGATGAAGGCTTCGTGAAGGCGGTGGCCGCCAAGCAGGGTGAACTCGAGGACAAGTGGGCGGCGGCCGCCTCAGCCAAGGGTTTGAAGGATCCCAAGGCGGTGCTGGCCGAATTCCGCGCTGAAATCGCCAAGGCGAAGTAAGCTCGCGCATCTCGAGGCCTGCCCCTCAAGGCCGGCGGAGCACCATGCCCGCCGGCCTTTTCACATCAGGACATCAACATCATGCTCAAGACGCTGGAGCGCATGCTGCGCTGGTCTGCCGGGCTCATGGCCGCCATGGCCCTGTTCGCCATCATGTGGCTCACGCTGGTCGATGTGACCGGCCGGCGCTTCTTCAACCACTCGGTGCCTGGGGGGCTGGAGATCACCGAGATCCTCATGGTCATCGTGATCTTCGGCGCCCTGCCGATGGTGTCCTGGCGCAACGAGCATGTGGTGTTCGATTCGCTTGACGCTTGGCTGCCAGACTGGGTGCGCGGCATCCAGGCACGCGTCGTCAATCTGGTCTGTGCGCTCACGTTCGCGAGCCTGGGCTATTTGATGTCGACACGTGCCACGCGTTTTGCCGAATACGGCGACACCACGGTCTACCTGCAGCTGTCGATCGCCCCCGTGGCCTGGCTGATGGCCGGCCTTCTGGTGCTCACGGCCCTCGTTCACCTGCTGTTCGTCTTCGTCGAAGTTCCAGTGCCTTCGCCCCATCATCCCGCGCCGGCGCAACTCGAGGAGCCTGCACCATGATCGAAGCCTCATTGGGCTTTCTCGCGGTCTTCGGGATGGCGTTCCTGCGCATCCCCCTGGCACTGGCCATGGCCATCGCGGGCATGGTGGGCCTGGGCCTCATGCGGGGCTGGCAGCCTGCGTTCGCGAGCACCAGCCAGGTGATTTTCGAGACCGGTTTCCACTACGTGCTCTCGGTCATCCCGCTGTTCATCCTGATGGGCAACCTCGTGGCCCGCGCCGGCATGGCCCGCGAGCTGTACACGGCTGCGAATGCCTTCGTGGGCCACCGCAAGGGTGGCCTGGCCATGGCCAGCGTCATCGCTTCGGGCGGATTTGGCTGCATCTGCGGCTCCTCCATCGCCACGGCAGCCACCATGACGCGCGTGGCGTACCCCGAGATGAAGCGCCATGGCTACAAGGACACGCTTGCCACGGGCGCCATCGCCTCAGGCGGCACGCTGGGCATCCTGATCCCGCCATCCACCATCCTGGTCATCTACGGGATCATCACCGAGACCGACATCGGCAAGCTGTTCGTCGCGGGCATCCTGCCCGGGCTGGTCGCCATCATCTGCCTGTGCGTGGCCGTGATGTACATCACCTGGCGCGATCCGGCCGCTGGGCCACGCGCCGAGAAGTTCACCTGGCCGCAGCGGTTGGCCGCGGTAAGGAGCATCTGGGGTGTCGGCCTGCTGTTCGCGCTGGTGATCGGCGGCATCTATGGCGGGGTGTTCACGGCCACGGAGGGCGCTGGCGTCGGTGCGGCGGGCGCGTTTTTCTTTGCACTCGCCCGAGGCGTGCTGACGCCGCGTGTGCTTCTGGACATCCTTGTCGAAAGCACGCGCACGACGGCGATGCTGTTCACCATCCTGATCGGCGCCATGATCTTCACGAGCTTCGTGAACTTCACCAGCATGCCCGGCGATTTGCGCGACTTCCTGCTGCAGTTCAGCCCCCACCCCATCATGGTGGTGGTGGTGATGATGGCGATCTACGTGGCGCTGGGGCTGGTGATGGAGGAGCTCTCCATGGTGCTGCTGACCATCCCGGTGTTCTTCCCCGTCATCACGGGACTGGGGTTCGATCCCGTGTGGTTCGGCATCCTGATCGTCACCATTGTGGAGATCGGGATGATCTCACCGCCCGTGGGGATGAACCTGTTCGTCATGAACGCACTGTTGCCGCTGGTGAAACTGAAGTCCATCTTCCAGGGTGTGTGGCCCTTCGTGATGGCCGACATTGTTCGCCTGGGCATCCTGATCGCGTTTCCAGCCATCTCGCTCTGGCTGCCGAGCCTCATGAACCGCTAGTGGTTTCCTCGCGCGGGGTTCGGCGCAAGTGCACCACCCGCTGCGGATAAGGCAGATCAATGCCGTTCTCCTGCAGCAGTTGCAGGATGCGCCGGTTGACCAGCGAACGCAGCTTGAGCTGTTCGGCCCCATCCCCTGAGTTGATCCAGTATCCCACGGTGAACTCCAGCCCGTCGGCACCGAACGCCGACAGCGACGCCTGAGGCGCGGGTTCCCTGAGCGCGTCGTCCTGCTCGCTCACGGCCTGCAGCAGCCACTGGCTCACCCGCTCCACATCGCTGTCGTAGGCCACCGACACCACCGTGGTCTGCCACACCCGCGTCAGGGCTGTCGAGAGGTTCTCAACGCGGTTGATCACCATCAGTTCATTGGGCACGATCGACTCCCGACCCGTGGGTGCACGGATCACGCTGTATCGCGTGTTGATGTCGAGGATGCGGCCTTCGAAGTTGTCCACCTTCACGTTGTCGCCGATCCGCAGGCGACGCTCGGCCAGGATCACGAAACCGCTCACATAGTTCGACGCCAGCTTCTGCAGGCCAAAGCCCACCCCCACACCTATGGCGCCGCTGAACACCGACAGGGCGGTGAGGTCGATGCCCACCGCAGACAGCGCCACGATCAGGCCGACGAACAGGAGCAGCGCCCGCGTGGCGTTGCTCACCGCCTTGCGCATGGAAAGATCGCCGCCAGAGGCCTTGCGCAGCAACCGAGTCTCGATGGCAGAGGACACCCACAGGGACAGGATCAGGACGGCAGCGGCGGTGATGATGCCTTCGAGCAGCGTGCGCAGGGTGAGCGTGGAGCTCCCCACTTTCCAGGTGATGTCGTCGAGTTCGGCCAGAACGACGGGCAGCAGTCCACTGACCCACAGCACCATCGCCAGCCAGGCCACCCACGAAATGGTGCGTTCCAGCGCTCGGACCCAGGGCGCAGACGTGAACGCTGCCTGCAACACCTTCACGCCGACGCGAATGACCACCAGCGAGACCAGCACCGGAATGGCAAGCTTGAACGCGGCCAGCGGCATCAGCTTGGTCACCAGAGCGCGCGCCACATAGGCGAACAGCAGCAGCACCAGCGGGAACATGGCGCCATCGATGAGGCGACGACCGAACAGCACCGACGTCTTTTCCCCCTGCATGCGCAAGGCATTGCGCAGCGCCCACACGATGGCAAGGGAAAGTGCGACGCAGATGGCCAGTGCCGCCAGTTCCATGAGGACCGTGGGCTGGGTGAATCCGGCCAGCCAGAGGCCGATGTCATCGATGGGCTTGGGGGATGGATTCGGCATGGATCAAGGAAACTTCATTCAGACGTCGGCCAGCACACGCAGGTGCGCTTCCACGCTGCGTCCCAGTGCGCTCAGCGCATAGCCGCCTTCCAGGCAACTCACGATGCGGCCCTTCGCGTGGCGCAGCGCCACCTCTTTGATGCGGGAGGTCATCCAGCTGTAATCGCTCTCAACCAGCCCGAGCTGGCCCATGTCGTCTTCGCGGTGCGCGTCGAAGCCGGCGCTGATGAAGATCATCTGCGGCCGGTGGGCCTCCAGCCGCGGCAGCCACATCATGTCCACCAGCTCGCGGATGTCCATGCCCTTGGTGTAGGCCGGCACCGGCAGATTGACGAGGTTGGCAGCCTTCGAGTGGTCCCACACCGGATAGAAAGGGTGCTGGTAGAAGCTGCACATGAGGATGCGCTCGTCGCCGGCCACGATGTCCTCGGTGCCGTTGCCGTGGTGCACGTCGAAATCGACGATGGCCACGCGCTGCAGGCCGTGGCGCTCCAGGGCGTACTTGGCGGCCACGGCCACGTTGTTCACGAAGCAGAACCCCATCGCCTGGTTGCGCGTGGCGTGATGGCCTGGTGGGCGCACGGCGCAGAAGGCATTGGCCATTTCACCGGCCATCACCGCATCGGTGGCATCGATGGCGGCGCCCGCGGCCATGAGGATGGCGTCCCAGCTGTGGGTGTTGATGGCGGTGTCGGGGTCCACCTGGGCGTGTGTCGGACCGCCAGCGGCCATCTCTTCCTTGAGCCCTTCGCACAGGCCTCGCAACGAGGCCAGGTGCATGCGGCCATGGGCCAGTTCGAGGTCGGCCAACGACGCGGCGGTGGCTTCGCGGCGCTCGAGCGCCACATCCAGCCCGGAGATCAACAAACGGTCTTCGATGGCATCGAGCCGCTCGGGGCATTCCGGGTGGCCGGCGCCCATTTCGTGTCTCCAGCAATCCCTGTGGGTGAAATACCCGGTGGCCTGACTCATGGCGGTTTTACGGTATGGTTCGCGGCATGCAAGCCGACACAAGAATCCAACTGTTGCTGAATCAGCTTAACACGGTGATCGTGGGCAAATCGCAGCAGGTTTCGGACTGTGTGGCGTGCTTGCTGGCCGGTGGACACCTGCTGATCGAGGACGTTCCCGGCGTGGGCAAGACGACACTCGCGCACGCCCTCTCCCGGTCCTTCGGCCTGCAGTTCGCGCGCGTGCAGTTCACCGCCGATCTCATGCCCAGCGACCTGGTGGGCGTGTCGATCTACGAGCGTGGCCGCGAGGACTTCGTTTTCCATCCCGGCCCCGTGTTTGCGCAGGTGCTGCTGGCCGACGAGATCAACCGCGCCAGCCCGAAGACGCAGAGCGCGCTGCTCGAAGCCATGGAGGAAAAGCAGGTCACGGTGGAAGGCGAAACCCGTGCGCTGCCCCAACCCTTCTTCGTGATCGCCACACAGAACCCGCACGACCAGCTCGGCACCTACGCCCTGCCCGAATCGCAGCTGGACCGCTTCCACATGCGCCTGTCCATCGGCTATCCAGACCGCGCCGCCGAACGCGAACTGTTGCGTGGCCAGGACCGGCGCGACATGCTCGAACGCCTGCCCGCTGCCCTCACACCCTCCGACCTGGCCGACCTGCAGCACACGGTGAGCGAGGTGCACACCGCCGAGCCGGTGCTCGAATACCTGCAGGACCTGGTGGCTGCCACCCGCAGTGGCCGCTGGTTTGCACAGGGGCTCTCGCCCCGCGCGGCGCTGGCGGTGGTGCGTTCGGCCAAGGCCCAGGCCTACCTGAACGGCCGCGACTACGTGGCACCCGACGACATCGCTGCCATCCTGCCGCAGACGGTGTCGCACCGGCTCATTCCGGTTCGGGACGCGGGACGCGGCCCGGTGGAGCAGGTGCGCGCCATGCTGGAAGCCGTGCCTCTGCCCTAGGCGATGGACAACCCCATCCGCCTGGCTCGCGAGCGTGTGCAGCACTGGTGGCACAGCCGCCTGCCCCGCACCGACACCCTCACCCTCACGCAGCGCAACGTCTACATCCTGCCCACACGGGCGGGCTGGATGCTGGCCTTCACCCTCCTCATCCTGCTGCTGGCCAGCATCAACTACCAGCTCAACCTGGGCTACCTGCTCACCTTCCTGCTCGCCGGCACCGCCGCCGTGGGCATGCACGTGTGTCACGGCAACCTTCGCGGCACCACGCTGCACCTGCACCCGCCCGAGCCAGTGCACGCGGGGCAGGCGGCGCTGCTCGATGTGCGCCTGTCCAGCGAACGCCCGCGCACCCGCTACGGCATCGGCATGGGCGTGATCGGCGTGGACACAGCGCACGCCCCGCTGGCCTGGACGGACGTGCCCGCGCAAGGCAGCGCCACGCTGCAGGTGAGCTGGCCCGCGCCGAGCCGGGGCCTTCACACACTGGCGCCGCTCACCGCCCACACGCTGTTTCCGCTGGGCACCTTCCGCGTCTGGACCGTGTGGCGACCGGCGTCGCCGGTGCTCGTGTATCCCGAGCCAGAAAGCCATCCGCCCCCGCTGCCGCCGGGTGAGCCGCAGGCGGGCAGTTCGGGGCTGGCCCGCGTGCAGAGCACCGGCGAATTCGACGGCGTGCGCGCGTACCAGCGCGGCGATCCCATGAAGGCCGTGGTGTGGAAGAAGGCCGCGCAGGCGTTTGCATCGGGTCGCGATGAACTGGTGAGTCGCGACGCGCTGTCCAGTCAGCGGCAGCAGCTCTGGCTGGACCACGCGAAATGCGGTGCCGCCAGCGCCGAGGCACGCCTCTCGCGCCTGACCGCCTGGGTGCTGATGGCCGACCGTTTGGGGCTGGACTACGGTCTGCGCGTGCCGGGCCGCGAGATTGCTCCTGACCAGGGCGCTGCGCACCGCGCCCGCTGCCTGGAGGCGCTGGCGCTGTGCTGAAACAACTCCGGCAATCGGCCACCAGTCTCCCGCGCGAGACCCGCGACACCCTCTTCCTGCTCGCCGTGATCGGCTGGGTGGTGTTCCTGCAGGTGGGTCACATTCCGTGGTGGTGCGGGCTGCTGACGGCCTGTGTGCTGGTCTGGCGCACCACCCTCACGCTGCGCGGCCTGCCCCTGCCCGGCTGGCCTTGGCGTGTGGGACTGCTCGCGCTGTTGCTGGGCGCCACCTGGGCCACCCACAGCACCATCCTGGGGCGCGACGCGGGCGTCACGCTCATCGTGGTGCTGCTGGCCTTGAAGACGCTGGAAATGCGCGCACGCCGCGACGCCTTCGTGATCTTCTTCCTCTCGTTCTTCATGCTGCTCACGCACTTCTTCTATTCCCAGACGCTCCTCACTGCGGCGGGCATTCTGGTCGCGCTCATGGCGCTGCTGACCGCGCTGGTCAATGCCCACATGCCGGTGGGTCGCCCCACCCTGGGCCAGGCCGCGCGCATCGCCGGCGGCATGGCCCTGATGGGCGCGCCCATCATGCTGGTGCTGTTCCTCCTGTTTCCGCGCCTTTCGCCGCTGTGGGGCACACCGGGCGACGACGCGGCCGGGCGCAGCGGCCTGTCCAACAGCATGCGGGTGGGACAGATCGCCCAGCTGGTGCTGGACGAGAACATCGCGCTGCGGGTGAAGTTCGATGGCCCGCCGCCGCCGCAAGGCCAGCTGTATTTCCGCGGCCCCGTGCTGAGCGATTTCGATGGCGCGGAATGGCGGCCCGTTCGATCGGGCTTCCCCGACGCGATGGCGTTGCCCTCGGACCTGAGGGTTTCGGGCGACGCCGTGCGCTACGAGGTGACGATGGAAGCCAACCGCCGGCCCTGGCTGTTCCTGCTGGAAGCGGCACCGCAGGCGCCGGAAGTGCCCGGCGTGCGCGTGCGCATGACACGCGAGCTGCAATGGGTCACCGACCGCCCCATCGGCAGCACGGTGCGCTACCGCGCCGAAAGCCACACCGAATTTCGCCATGGTCCGCAGGAGCCTGCGGTGGCGCTGCAGGACCACATCGAGCTGCCGCCCGGCTTCAATCCGCGCACGCTGGCGCTCGCCCAGGAACTGCGGCGCCAGCATGGCAACTCGAACCCGGCGCTGATCGATGCCGTGCTCGAGCGCCTGCGCACCGGCGGCTACAGCTACACGCTCGAGCCCGGTGTCTACGGCCAGCACACCGCCGACGAGTTCTGGTTCGACCGCCGGCAGGGCTTCTGCGAGCACATCGCCAGCAGCTTCGTGGTGCTCATGCGGGCACTCGACATCCCGGCGCGCATCGTGACCGGTTACCAGGGCGGCGAACTCAATGGCATGGACAGTTTCTGGACGGTGCGACAGCGCGACGCCCACGCCTGGGCCGAAGTCTGGCTGCAAGGCCAGGGTTGGGTGCGCGTGGACCCCACGTCGGCCGTGTCGCCCGGGCGCATCGGCTCGCTGGAGCGGCTCACCGCGCCCGAAGGCGCGCTGGCCGGCGCACTGCGCAATTTCAATCCCACGCTGCTCACGCAGTTGCGCGACGTGTGGGAGGCTGTGAACAACCGCTGGAGCCAGTGGGTGCTGAACTACACGCAGGGTCGCCAGCTCGACCTGCTGAGGAACCTGGGCTTCCAGTCGCCGAGTTGGAGCGACCTCGTGACCGTGCTGCTCGGCGTGTTGGTGATCGCCAGCCTGCTGGGCGCGGCGTGGACCCTGTGGGAACGCCAGCAGCACGATCCCTGGCTTCGCCTTCTGCGCCGGGCGCGCACGCGCCTGCAGGCCCTGGGCATTGCCAGCGCCGACCACACGCCTGCGCGCGAGCTGGCGCGCCAGGTGGATCAGCGGTTTGGCGCCCAGACCGACGTTGCACAATGGCTGCTTCGGCTCGAAGCCCTGCGCTACAGCCGCCCCGACTCCACGAATCCCATCACCCTCGCCGCCTTGCAGCGCGAGTTCAGGCAACTGGCATGGCCCAGAAAAAATTCCACTCCCGCATCCTGACGCACGCCGCCCTGCTGGCGGTCACTGTATTCGCCCTTGCCGGCAACACCTGGGCACAGGGCAGCCCGGCCAAGACACGCCCCGGCGCTCGTCCCGCCCCAGCGCCCTATTTCTACGCACAGAGCGAAGCTGCCATGGCCTTCGCCACCGACCTTGCCCAGCGCCGCGACCTCGACCCCGCCTGGGTGCGCCAGCAGATCGGCCAGGCCCAGCGCCTGCCGGTGGTGATCCGCCTCATGCAGCCCGCACCCAGCGGCACACCCAAGAACTGGGCGGCCTACCGCGCCCGCTTCATCGAACCCGTGCGCCTGCGGGCCGGCCAGCAGTTCTGGGAAACGAACCGTGAAACACTGGCGCGAGCCGAGGCGGAGTACGGCGTGCCCGCCAGCCTCATCGTCGGCGTGATCGGCGTGGAAACGCTCTACGGCCGCCACACCGGTACGCACAAGGTGATCGACGCGCTCAGCACGCTGGCTTTCGACTTTCCCGCCAGCCACCCTCGCGCAGCCACCCGCAGCGAGTTCTTTCGCGGTGAGCTCGAGCAGTACCTGAGCCTCACCGAACGCAGCGGCGCCGACCCGCAGAGCCTGCTCGGCAGCTACGCCGGCGCCATGGGCTGGCCGCAGTTCCTGCCGAGCAGCTGGGTCAAGTACGCGATCGATTTCGACGCCGACGGCAAGGTCGATCTGTTCAACAGCACGGCCGATGTGATCGGCTCCGTGGCGAACTACTTCAAGGCCTTTGGCTGGCAAAGCGGCCTGCCCACCCACTACCCGGTGCGTTTCGACCCGAACCAGAGCAGGGAGGACCTGAGCACCCTGCTGGCGCCGGACATCCTGCCCAGCTTCAGCGTGGAGAGCTTCAATGCCAGAGGCGCGGTGATCGACAGCCCTGCTGCCGCGCAACACAGCGGCAAGCTCGCGCTGGTGGAACTCGAAAACGCAGGCGCACCGTCCACGTATGTGGCGGGCACCGAGAACTTCTACGTGGTCACGCGCTACAACTGGAGCAGCTATTACGCGCTGGCGGTGATCGAGCTCGGCCGTGAGGTGGAAGCGCTGGTTTCGGGGCGTTGAACATCGGCTGCGCTCAAGCCGATCCCTCCTGCTCGGCGCGGCTCATCACGTCGCGGCTCACGCGCAGCATGCGCTCGCCCAGCACCGCCCTGCGCATGGGGTGCAGGCGGGCCTCGCTGGTCACCAGCACGATGGCCGCCACGGGCCGGCCGTCCTGGCGCAACAACGGTACACCCAGCGCCCAGTAGTGCGGCACCACGATGCCCGGGATGATCGCGTAGCCGCGTTCGCGCGTTTCCTGCAGCAAGGGACGGATCACCGAGACCGGTGACTTGGGATAGTGCTTGTCGATGAACGCACCGTTCGCGCGCAGCGCCGCCTCGGCTTCGTCTTCGGGCAGCGCAGCCAGGATGGCCAGACCCCCCGCACCCACGCCCAGCGGGTGCCGGTCGCCCACGCGCAGGGCATCGGGCGGGATCGGCACGTCGCCCGTCTCGCGCGAAAGACAGATGGCCTCGAAGCCCTGCACCACCGAGAAGAACACCCAGTCGCCGGTTTCCAGCGCCAGCGCGCGCAGCGAGACCATGGCCAGGCGCTGCAGGGTGTAGCTGGGTTCGGCGGCCAGTCCCACCGCGAAGGTCTCCGGGCCCAGGCGGTAGCAGCGCGAGGCGGCATCGTGCACGACGAAGCGCTCGTCCACCAGGGTCTGGGTGAGGCGCACGGCGGTGGCCTTGCTCAGGCCCAGGCGGCGGCCGATGTCGCTGATGCGCATGCCATCGGGCTGGCTGCGCGCCAGCAGCTTGAGAATGGCCAGTCCGCGCCGCAGCGTCTGGGCGCCCGGTGTCTCGCCGGTGGCAAGTCCTGTGTCGGTCATGTTGGTAAAAACCCGTGGTGCCTGGTCTACATGTTGAACCGAATTCTGACTCCACTCCGCAGCATCCCTCTTCCCAGGCCACCTGCGCCGCTGCCAAGATCGGCAAGACGCTTCACATAATGAACTAAAACCCCGGACGACGACACGATGAACCAATCCAGGCCACACTCCGGACGGGTCGCCCTGGTCACGGGCGCCGCCAGCGGCATCGGCCTGGACGTTGCCCACGGGCTGTCTCGCCAGGGCGCGATCATCTGCGTGGTGGACCGCAACGGCCCCACCGCGCAGCAAGCCGCCCAGGCCATCGTGGACGCTGGTGGACAGGCCGAAGCCTTCGTGGTGGATCTGGCCGACATGGTGGCGGTGAGCGCCATGCTGGCGAAACTGGGCGAACGCCACCCGGTGATCGACATCCTGATCAACAACGCCGGCATCGTACTCACGCAGCCCGCGACCGACGTGGCCCTGTCGCAATGGAACACCACGCTGGCGGTCAACGTCACGGCGCCCATGGTGCTCACGCAGCACGTGCTGCCGGGCATGAAGGCGCGCGGCTGGGGTCGCATCGTCAACGTGTCCTCCATCAGTGGTGTGCGCGCCGGCACGGGCCGCCTGGCCTACGGCACGTCCAAGGCCGCGCTGATCGCCATGACCGGCCAGTTCGCCATCGAAGTGGCCGAATGGGGCGTGACCGTGAATGCGATCGCACCCGGCTTCGTGGACACGCCGATGATCCGCACGCTGCATGGGAGTTCGAAGCAATCCACCCTGCTGGCCGCGTGCCCCATGAACCGCCTGTGCTCGGCGCAGGAGGTGGCCAGTGCGGTGCTGTTCTTTACCTCGGAAGACGCCGCCTTCATCACCGGCCAGACCCTGGGCGTGGATGGCGGGTTTCTGGCCAGCGGCCTTTTCATTCGCAACCTGTTCGAGATTCCGGCCGCCACACCCGCCCAGGGTGTCGCTGCCTGAGTCGATCGCTCCCCTTTTCTTCACCCCGCACCACAACGACAGGAGACAGACGATGACCTTTTCCCGCCGCACCCTCATCAAGGCCACGGGCATCGCAGCGGCCAGCTGCGCAGCACCGCTGAAACTGGCTTACGGCCAGAGCGCCGAATTCACCTTCAAGTACGCCAACAACCAGCCGCCGGCGCACCCCATGAACGTGCGCGCCAAGGAAGCGGTGGAAGCGATCAAGAAGGAAACCAACGGCCGCATGGAGATCCAGCTCTTCCCGAGCAACCAGCTGGGTTCCGACACCGACACGCTGAGCCAGTTGCGCTCCGGTGGCGTGGAGATGTTCAACCTCTCCGGCCTGATCCTCTCGACGCTGGTGACCCCCACCGCGCTCAACGGCCTGGGCTTTGCCTTCCCCAACTACGACGCGGTGTGGAAAGCCATGGACGGCGACGTCGGCGCCTACATCCGCGCGCAGATTGCCAAAGTGAACCTGGTCGCACTCGACAAGATCTGGGACAACGGCTTCCGCCAGACGACCACGTCGACCAAGCCCATCGTGACGCCGGCCGATCTGGAAGGCTTCAAGATCCGCGTGCCGGTGTCGCCACTGTGGACCTCCATGTTCAAGGCCTTCGGCTCCTCGCCGATCTCGATCAACGCCTCCGAGATGTACACCGCGCTGCAGACCAAGGTGGCCGACGGCCAGGAGAACCCGTTCGCGGTCATCTCCAACTTCAAGCTCTACGAAGTGCAGAAATACTGCTCGCTCACCAACCACATGTGGGACGGCTTCTGGACGCTGATCAACAAACGCGCCTGGGACCGCCTGCCGCCGAACATCCGCGACATCGTGGCCAAGCACCTGAACGACGCTGCCATGAAGGAGCGCGTGGACGTGGCCGCCAACGAAGCCACGCTGCAGAAGGACCTGACCGCCAAGGGCATCGTGTTCAACACGCCCAACACGGCACCGTTCCGCGACAAGCTGCGCAGCGCGGGCTTCTACGCCGAATGGAAGGCGAAGTTCGGTGACGAGGCCTGGGCGGTGATGGAGAAGTACACCGGAAAATTGGGCTAACCCCCCCGCCGCGCTTCGCGCGACCCCCCTTCGGGGGGCGGCACTGGCGGACCGGCGGAGCCGGATCCGCGGTGCCTCTCGATCTGACCCGGCGTGCGTTGCGGGTCTTTTTTCTTTCACTTCCTTATGACTCAATCTTCTGCCGGGGTGCCGGCTGCCGACGTCGGCGACGCGCTGGAAGGCGGCGGCGTCTCTCACGAGACGCGTCCCAGCCCGCTGTGGATGCGGCCGATCGAGGCGCTCTCTGCGCTGCTCATGCTCAACATCACGGTGTTGCTGCTGGTGGGCGTGATCTCGCGCTACGTGTTCGGCAAACCCATCATCTGGTCGGACGAAGTGGTTTCGCTCTCGTTCATCTGGCTGACCATGCTGGGTGCTGCCATTGCCGTGCACCGCAACGAGCACCTCCGCCTGAGTCTGTTCGTGGACATGTTGCCGCCGCGCCCACGCGCCTTCGTCCATGCGTTCGCGCTGGTGGCGGTTGCGGCTTTGCTGATCGCCCTGATCGGCCCGGCCATCGGGTACGCAAAGGAAGAGTGGTACATCCACACGCCGGCCCTGGACCTGCCCAACACGTTTCGGGTGAGCTCGATTGCGTTCGGCTTCATCGCCATGCTGGCCATGGTGCTCATCTACGCCGGGCGCACGGTGCGCAAGACCGACCTCGCCCTCGCTGCGGTGGTGGTGGCCGCCATCGCCGGCGCCTGCTGGGCACTGTCGCCGCAACTGATGAAGCTGGGCACCACCAACATCGCCATCTTTCTCATCGGCTTCGTCGTCGTGTGCCTGGTCTCCGGCGTGCCCATTGCGTTCTGCTTCGGCATCGGCGCGGTGTGCTACCTCGCCTTCTCCACGCACGTGCCCGTCACCGTGGTGATTGGCCGCATGGACGAAGGCATGTCCAGCCTGGTGCTGGTCTCCGTGCCCATCTTCGTGCTGCTGGGCTGTGTGCTCGACGTCACCGGCATGGGCAAGGCCATCGTCGACTTCCTGGCCTCGCTGCTGGGCCACATCAAGGCCGGCATGTCGTATGTGCTGTTGGGATCGCTGTTCATCGTCTCCGGCATCTCGGGGTCCAAGGTGTCCGACATGGCCACCGTGGCGCCGGCACTGTTTCCGGAAATGAAGCGTCGCGGGCACAAGCCGCGTGAGATGGTGGCCCTGCTCGCCACCGGCGCGGCCATGGCCGACACCGTACCGCCGAGCATCGTGCTGATCGTGCTCGGCGCCGTGGCTGGCGTGTCCATCGCGGGGCTCTTCCAGGCCGGCTTCGTGGTGGCCATGGTGCTGCTGGCGGTGTTGCTGGTGATGGCCCGCTGGAAGGCGCGCAACGAAGACATGCACGGCGCGAAACGCGCGCCCATGCGGATGGTGGGCCGTTTCCTGCTGGTGGCTGCGCCCGCGCTGGTGCTGCCCTTCATCATTCGCAGCGCGGTCGGCGAAGGCGTGGCCACCGCCACCGAAGTCTCCACCGTGGCCGTGGTCTACGCGCTGTTCGTGGGCCATGTGCTCTATGGCGGCATCGGCCTGCGCAGGTTCTACAACATGCTGGTGGACACGGCGGCGCTTTCGGGTGCGGTGCTGCTGGTGCTGGGCGCGGCGTCGGCCATGGCCTGGTCCATCACGCAAAGCGGTGTGGTGCAGCAGCTTTCGGTGTTCCTGACCACGCTGCCCGGCGGCTGGATGGGCTTCATGGCGGTGACCATCGTCGTGTTCGTGGTGCTGGGCTGCCTGCTCGAAGGCCTGCCCGCCGTGCTGCTGCTCGCACCCATCATGTTTCCCATTGCCAAGACGCTCGGCATCAACGACATCCACTACTCGATGGTGATCGTCTGCGCCATGAACATCGGCCTGATGATGCCGCCCATCGGCGTGGGCTTCTACATTGCGTGCCGCATCGGCGGTGCCAAGCCCGATGAAGTGATCGGCGCGATCTGGCCTTACCTCGCGGCCCTGCTGGTCGGCGTGGTGATCATCGCGGCCGTGCCGTGGATCTCCCTCGTGGCCCTGTGAGCAACACCCCAATGATCGATCTCTACCGAACCATGGCGCGCATCCGCGCCTTCGAGCTCGCGGCCGAAGTGGCCAGCCAGGGCGGCGTGCAGGTGCTGGGCGCGAAGATGGACGACCGCGCCAAAGTGCGCGGGCCGCTGCACCTCTCCATCGGCCAGGAGGCGGTGGCCGTGGGCGTGTGCGCCCACCTGAATCGCACCGACCTGCTCACCAGCACCCACCGCGGCCACGGCCACACGCTGGCCAAGGGCGGCAACATGCGCCGCATGATGGCCGAGCTGTTTGGACGGGCCGACGGGAACAACGCCGGCAAGGGTGGCTCCATGCACATCGCCGATTTCTCCGTGGGCATGCTGGGCGCCAATGGCGTGGTCACCGCCGGCCTGCCCATCGCCTGTGGTGCCGCGCAGGCGCTCAAGCTGCAAGGCAAGCCCGACATCGTGGTGTGTTTCTTCGGCGACGGCGCCACCAACCGCGGACCTTTCCTGGAGGCGCTCAACTGGGCCGCCGTGTACCGCCTGCCCGTGCTCTTCGTGTGCGAGGACAACCGCTATTCGGCCACCACCGCCACATCCGGCCTCACCGCCGGACCGGGTGTGGTGGCGCGTGGTGCGTCGCTTGGCGTGCCCGGCGAGTCGGTGGACGGCAACGACATCGAGGCCGTGTTCGAGGCGGCGGGCCGCCTGGTGGCGCAGGTTCGGTCGGGCCAGGGGCCGCACCTGTTGCACGCCCTGACCTGGCGCGTGCGCGGCCACGTGTCGGTGGACCAGCAGGGTTACCGGGATCCGGAAGACCTGCGCGGGGCCATCGAGGCCGACCCGCTGCGCCAGGCGCGCGAACGTGCGCAGGCGCTGGGCGCCAGCGCCGCCGAACTCGACGCGGTGGATGCCGCCGTTCAGGCCGAGATCGACGACGCCGTGGCGTTCGCCAACGCCTCGCCGACGCCCGACCCCGAGCACGCCTTCACCGACATCCAGACCACCGGAGCCGGCACATGGCACTGAACCGAATGACCTATGCCGAGGCGGCCGTGCGCGCTGTGTCCAACGCCATGCAGCGCGACCCCAGCGTGGTGGTGCTGGGCGAAGACGTGGGACGCGGCGGCATCTTCGGCCAGTACAAGGGCCTGCAGGCCAGCTTCGGCCCCGATCGCGTGGTGGACACGCCCATCTCGGAAGCCACCATCGTGGGTGCCGGCGTGGGCATGGCGCTGGTGGGCATGCGCCCCGTGGTGGAACTGCGCGTGGTCGACTTCGCCATGTGCGCCATGGACGAGATCGTCAACCAGGCGGCGAAGAACCGCTACATGTTCGGTGGGCAGGGCCGCGTGCCGCTGGTGATGCGCATGCCCATCGGCATGTGGTCCAACTCGGCCGCGCAGCATTCGCAAAGCCTGGAAGCCTGGTTCGCCCATCTGCCCGGCGTGGTGGTGATGTGCCCGGCCACCCCGCAGGACAACTATTCCATGCTCACCCAGGCCCTGCAAGGCGAGGACCCGGTGATCTACATGGAGAACAAGGAACTCTGGACCCTGGAAGGCGAAGTGGACGAATCCATTGCCTGCGTCCCGGGCCAGGCCCATGTGCTACGCCGCGGCGCCGACCTCACGCTGGTGAGCTGGTCGGCCGCGGTGCACACCGCGTCGGCTGCGGCCGCACAGCTCGCTGAGCAAGGCGTGCAGGCCAGCGTCATCGACCTGGGCACCCTATGGCCGTGGGACCGCGACGCCGTGCTCGCCGACTGCGCCCGCACCGGTCACCTGCTGGTGGTGCACGACGCGGTGCAGGCCGGCGGCTTCGGCGCCGAGATTGCAGCCACCGCCGCACAGGCCACGGGCTGCCGCGTGGCGCGCCTGGGTGCACCGCGCATTCCCGTGGGCTACGCCACGCGCCTGGAGAGCGTGGCGCGCATTTCACCCTCCGCCGTGGTGCAAGCGGCGTTCAACCTCCTGTCCACCCATCCCTCCGTCCGCACCGAGCCGGGCGAGGAAGTCCCCTCCCATCCCATCTGAAGGCAACGACCATGAAAGTTTTCTACGACAAGGACTGCGACCTCTCCCTGATCAAGGGCAAGACGGTGGCCATCATCGGCTACGGCAGCCAGGGCCATGCGCATGCGCAGAACCTCAACGACAGCGGCGTGAAGGTGGTGGTGGGCCTGCGCAAGGGCGGCGCATCGTGGGACAAGGTCGGCAAGGCCGGCCTGAACGTGCTCGAGGTCAAGGAAGCGGTGAAGTCCGCTGACGTCGTCATGATCCTGCTGCCCGACGAGCAGATCGCCGAGGTCTACAAGAACAACGTGGAGCCCAACATCAAGCAGGGCGGCTCGCTGGCCTTTGCCCACGGCTTCAACGTGCACTACAACCAGGTGGTGCCGCGCGCCGACCTGGACGTGTGGATGGTCGCGCCCAAGGCGCCGGGCCACACCGTGCGCAACACCTACACCCAGGGCGGGGGCGTGCCCCACCTGGTGGCGGTGCACCAGGACAAGAGCGGCAAGGCGCGCGACCTGGCGCTGTCGTATGCCATGGCCAACGGTGGCGGCAAGGCCGGCATCATCGAGACCAACTTCAAGGAAGAGACCGAGACCGACCTGTTCGGCGAGCAGGCGGTGCTGTGCGGTGGTGCGGTCGAGCTCATCAAGATGGGCTACGAGACGCTGGTGGAAGCGGGTTATGCGCCCGAGATGGCGTACTTCGAGTGCCTGCACGAGCTGAAGCTGATCGTGGACCTGATCTACGAAGGCGGGATTGCGAACATGAACTACTCGATCTCGAACAACGCCGAGTACGGCGAGTACGTGACCGGGCCGGAGGTGATCAACGAGCAGTCGCGCGTGGCCATGCGCAATGCCTTGAAGCGTATCCAGAACGGCGAGTACGCCAAGATGTTCATCGCCGAGGGCCGCACCAACTACCCGAGCATGACGGCGCGCCGGCGCACCACGGCCGACCACAGCATCGAAGTGGTGGGTGCGCAGTTGCGCGCCATGATGCCGTGGATCGCCAAGAACAAGCTCGTGGACCAGACGCGGAACTGAAGTCCATGGCACACCCCGTCTCCGAAAGGGTTGCCGTCATCACCGGCGCGGCGCGCGGCATCGGGCTGGCCAGCGCGCGCTGGTTCCTCGCCCGCGGCTGGCGCACGGTGGTGGTGGACAAGGACGGCCCCACGCTGGCCGCCGCGCAGGCCGCGCTGGAGCGCGAGTCCCCGGGCCGTTCGCTGGCGCAGCAGGTCGACGTGTCGGACCCGGCACAGGTGAATGCGCTGGTGGCCAGCGTGGACGCCGCGTGGGGTCGCATCGACGCGCTGGTCAACAACGCCGGGGTGGCCGTGTTCAAGCCGCTGGTGTCCACCAGCTTCGAGGAGTGGCGCCACGTGATGGCCACCAACCTCGATGGCGCCTTCCTCTGCAGCCAGGCCTGCGTGCCCCTGCTGCGCCGCCAGGGCGGCGCCATCGTCAACATCGCTTCCATTTCGGGCCTGCGCGCCAGCACGCTGCGCGTGGCCTACGGCACCAGCAAGGCCGCGCTGATCCACTTCACCAAGCAACAGGCCGTGGAACTGGCCGGCATCGGCATCCGCTGCAACGCCGTCGCCCCCGGCCCGGTGGAGACGGCCATGGCCAGGCAGGTCCACACGCCTGAAATAAGGGCCGACTACCACGCCGCGATTCCGCTGGCGCGCTACGGCTCGGAGGAAGAAATCGCCGCAGGCATCGGCTTTCTCTGTGCGCCTGAGGCGTCGTACATAACCGGCCAGGTGGTGGCAGTGGACGGCGGATTCGACGCCGCCGGCGTGGGACTGCCGACCCTGCGGCGCGACTTCAGCGATCTCTGAGCGTGCCGCGCAGGGCTTGCTGCGGTGCAACAGCTTGGCTAGACTGCACCTGCCCTCGCAGACCTACCCCGAAAGCAGCGTGCGCCCTTCGATTCCATCCTGTCCCATTGAAGAAGCCGACCCGCGACTGCAGCGGGCGCAGGTCATGCTTGCGCTGTTCCAGCAGCTCGACGAGCAGGAGTGGACCCTGCCCGGCACACAGCGCCTGGCCGCCGCGCTGCCCGAGATCGACCCCTTGCGCGCCATGCTCGACAGCCTGGCCCACGATCCGGATCAGGCCAGCCTTCACATTGCACTGGCGGCCGCGAGCGCCTGGGTGTGGCAACCCGCCGGCCTGCACCTGGAAGGCCTTTCCCACCTCGAACGCGCCGGCTCGCGCATCGACCCCGCGCTCACGCCTGTGCCGCTCCAGGCGCGCTGGTCCACCGTGCGCGTGCTCGCTGCCATGCCGCTGCCCGGCGCCAGCGAGCGCGGCCACGCCGAACGCGCCGTGGCCCTCTACCGAGTGCAGGGCGACCGGCGCGGGCTGTACCACGCGCTGGGGGCTTTCGTGCGGCTCGCCGCCGTGGCACGCGATTTCGAGCCGGCGCAGGCCGCGTTGCGCGAACTGGAAAGCCTGCACGACCCGGGCTGGCCACCGTGCTCCCGCACCGTTCTGCTCACCGCGCGGGGTTACCTCGCGTACTTCGCGGGACGTGTGGAAGAGGCCCTGACCGCCTACGAAGCCCTGCTCAAACTCGTCACCAAGTCCGACGATGCCTGGGCCCAACGCAGCGCGTTGATCTTTCTGGAACAGGCCATGCAGGCGCTGGGGCGCTTCGAGGAGGCCGTGCGACTCGGTCGAGAACTGATCGCACAGCAGCGCGCCTTGCCGTTCCGGAGCAGTCTCACCATGCCCTGGGCCAACCTGTGCCAGGCACTGACCGAACTGGGTGAGCTCGATGAAGCCCTGCAGGCCGGGCGCGAGGCACTGGAAGAAGGCCTGCACGACGGACAGCTGTGGCTCACGCTCGACGTGTTCGCCTACCTCGCCGGACGGCGCGGGCGCCTGGGCGACGCAGCCCTGGCCTTTGGCTGTGCCGACGCGGAGTTCGCCCAACGCGGCGCCGTGCGCCAACCCAACGAACAGCGCGCCCACGACGTCACCCTGGCCGCTCTGCGCGAGGCCATGCCGAGCTACTTCGTCTCGGCACTGCTCACCGAGGGAGCGGCTCTCTCGGTGGAAGACGCGGCGCGGCTGGCGCTGGACAGCTGAGGCAGCCGCTCAGGGCGCGTCGCTGGCCTGCGCGCTGCCGGCCACCGCCGCACCGCCACCCGCGCCCACCCCCATCCCCACACCCATGCCTGCGCCACCGCCGCCGGCACCCCCTCCTCCACCACCGCCACCACCGCTGCGTCCACCGCGGGCATCGGCTCCGCCACCGCGGCGCGCGCCCCCGCCTGCGGCGTTCACGCGCAGCGGACCCTGGTTGGGCACGGCCAACTCGGCCGGCACAGGCGTGAGGTCCAGCGCCTGGCGAATGAAGCTGCGCAGCGACACCACCAGTTCAGCCACCTCCACATTGCGCCCCGCCACCATCTCGTTGGCCGCATGCGCAGCCAGGCGCACCTGTTCTTCGGTGCCCAGCAGGATGATGTCGGACAGCGCGGCTTCCACCGCATCGCGAATGCGCCGGCGCCGCTCGGAGGCGCTGGCGACCGGATCCATCTCGGCTTCTTCCGTGGTTTCGCTCTCACGCCGCAGGTCTCGCAGGTGTGCGGGGTCCACCGTGAGCACCCCGGTGAACGAACCACCCAGCGTCTTGTAGGCCGCGATCAGCACCTTCAGCCGCTCGTTGATCTGCCGGTTCTCGCGTTCACGCTTTCGCTGGAAGGTCTGCATGAACACCAGGCGGATGCCGACGAACACCAGCGACACCAGCACCAGGCCGAAAAGCGTGGTGAAGATGGCCGACAACGAACTGAAATCGAGCATGCCGCGCATGGTGGGTCCTGTGACAGTGGCAAGGGCCGATCAGTATGCACCGGCCATGTCGGCGCGCGAGCCTGCGTGCAGGCCGATGCGGGCCCGATTGCCAGCCTGGGTGGAGAACAGGGAAACTCCGTCATCGCATTGAACCTGGCGAATCTGCCCATTTTCTGAAGGCGCCACCGTTGCTCCCCTCGCAAGCCCGCTTCTTCAAAGACATCCTGACCAACCGCCACAACCGCGCGATTCTGGAACGCTGGCCCGGTTTGGACCTGCCCGACGGGTGGCTGGTGGCGGGCTGCCTGTTCCAGACCGTCTGGAACTTGAGCAGCGGACGTGCGCCGGAAGCGGGCATCAAGGACTACGACCTCTTCTATTTCGACACCAGCGACCTGAGCGAAGCGGGCGAACGCGCGGTGCAGGCGCGTGTGAGCGACGCCCTGGGCGACCTGGGCGTGACGGTGGAGGTGTCGAACCAGGCGCGCGTGCACCTCTGGTACACGAACTACTTCGGCGAGCCCTATGCCGCCCTGCGAAGCAGCCGCGAGGGCATCGACCGATTCCTGGTGCCCGCCACCTGCGTAGGCGTGCGCCCCGATGAGCTGTATGCGCCCAATGGACTGGATCTGCTCTACGAAGGCATGCTCACCATGAACCCGCTGACGCCCCACCGTGAACTCTTTCTGAAGAAAGCGCAGTCGTATCGGTCGCGCTGGCCGTGGCTGCAGATGCGACCGGGCACGGCAATTGCCCCCGTAGGCGGCTCTTCAAACTAACCAGGAATCGCCATGCTCAAGTGGGCCGTCATCTTCTTTCTCATCTCACTCGTGGCCGGCTTCTTCGGCTTTCGCGGCGTCGAATCCGGCTCTCAGAAGATCGCCAAGGTGCTCTTCTTCATCGCCATCGCCATCTTCCTGGTGGTGCTCGTCTTTGGCGTGTTCCTGGGCACGCTGGTGTTCTAGGCGTGCCCAAGCCCAATCGCGCGTCGCCCGTCAGGGAATCCGGGTTCATTCGCGTGCGCGGCGCGCGCGAACACAACCTCAAGGACGTGGACGTCGATGTGCCGCGCAATGCCTTGGTGGTGTTCACCGGCATATCGGGGTCGGGCAAGTCGTCGCTGGCCTTCGGCACGCTGTTTGCCGAGGCGCAGCGCCGCTATTTCGATTCCGTCTCGCCCTACGCGCGGCGGTTGATCGACCAGGTCGGCGTGCCGGACGTGGACAGCATCGATGGGCTGCCGCCTGCGGTGGCGCTGCAACAGGCCAGGGGTTCTGCCGGATCGCGGTCCACGCTGGGCTCGGTGTCGATGATGTCCAACCTGCTGCGCATGCTGTATTCGCGCGCTGGCCGGTACCCGCGTGGCATGCCCATACTGCATGCCGAGGATTTTTCGCCGCACACACCGCAGGGTGCATGCCCCACCTGCCAGGGACTGGGCTTTGTCTACGACGTGACCGAGAAGGCCATGGTGCCCGACGACACCTTGAGCATCCGCGAACGCGCCGTGGCCGCCTGGCCGCCCGCCTGGCACGGGCAGAACCTGCGGGACATCCTGGTGACACTGGGCTACGACGTCGACAAGCCCTGGCGCGACCTGCCGCGCAAGGACCGGGACTGGATCCTGTTCACCGACGAGCAGCCCACGGTGCCTGTCTACGCCGGCTTCACGCCCGCAGAAACGCGCGCCGCGCTGCGTCGCAAGCTGGAGCCCAGCTACCAGGGCACCTTCACCGGCGCGCGCAAATATGTGCTGCACACCTTTGCCACCACACCCAGCGAACTGATGAAGCGGCGCGTGTCGCGCTTCATGTCGGGCACCGTGTGCCCTGAATGCGATGGCAAGCGGCTGAAGGCCGACGCGCTGTCGGTGAGCTTTGCCGGTCTTGACATCGGCGCGCTCTCTCGCCTGCCGTTGAACGAGGTCGCGCGGGTGCTGGCGCAAGCCAGCACAAAGGAGCTGCCGCCTGAAAAGCGCATCGCCGCCCAGCGCATCACCCACAACGTGCTCGAACGCGTGAAGACCCTGCAGGACATCGGCCTGGGCTACCTCTCGCTGGACCGGCAGACACCCACGCTGTCCTCGGGCGAGCTGCAGCGCGTGCGACTGGCCACGCAGATTCACGCCAACCTCTTTGGCGTGCTCTATGTGCTGGATGAACCCTCTGCCGGCCTGCACCCCGCCGATGGCGTTTCACTGCTCGCTGCCCTCGACCGGCTCAAGCAGGCGGGCAACTCGCTCTTTGTGGTGGAGCACGACATGGCCGTGATGCAGCACGCTGACTGGATCGTGGACGTGGGTCCTGAGGCCGGTGAACATGGCGGGCACGTGCTGTACAGCGGCCCGCTGGACGGCCTGCGCAAAGCGAAAGGCTCCCACACCGCGCACCATCTGTTTGCGCCATCGAAACCCCGTGCCCGGGAGGTGCGTGCACCACGAGGCTGGCTCCAGCTGGCCGGCGTGGCCTGCAACAACCTGCACCGCGTGAACGCTGCGTTTCCCATGGGCGTGCTCACCGCCGTCACCGGTGTCTCCGGCTCAGGCAAATCCAGCCTGGTGGGCCACGCGCTGGTGGACCTGATGGCCGACCACCTGGGTCATCAACCCGCCGCGCCCGACACCGCAGGCGACGACGAGGCACCGGTGGGTGCCGTGGTGAGTGCTGGACGCATCGCGGCGGGCGCAGAAGCGTTTCGCCGCCTGGTGAAGGTGGACCAGAAACCCATCGGCCGCACGCCACGATCCAACCTGGCCACGTACACCGGTCTGTTCGATGCGGTGCGCAAGCTCTTTGCGGCCGAGCCCGCCGCCAGGAAGCGCCAGTGGGGCGCCGGTCGGTTCTCGTTCAACGTGGCCGGCGGGCGTTGCGACACCTGCGAAGGCGAAGGCTTCGTGCATGTGGAACTGCTCTTCATGCCCGGCGTCTACGCCCCATGTTCCACCTGCGGTGGTCAACGCTACAACGACAAGACCCTCCAGATCCTGCACGACGGCAAGAACATCGCCGAGGTGCTGGCGATGACGGTTGATGAAGCCACTGCGTTCTTCGCGCACGTGCCGGCCATCCACCGTCCTCTAAAGCTGCTGCAGGACATCGGGCTGGGCTACCTGCGTCTGGGCCAACCCGCCACCGAACTCTCGGGCGGCGAAGCTCAACGCATCAAGCTGGCCACCGAACTGCAGCGCCCCGAGCGCGGCGACACCCTGTACGTACTCGACGAACCCACCACCGGCCTGCACGCCGCCGATGTGGACCGGCTCATGGCCCAGCTCCATGCACTGGTGGACGCGGGCAACACCGTGGTGATCGTGGAGCACGACATGCGCGTGGTGGCCGGCTGCGACTGGGTGATCGATGTCGGGCCGGGCGCGGGGGAGGAAGGCGGGCGCATCGTGGTCGCCGGGGAGCCTGCGACGGTGGCCGTCCATCCCGTGTCCACGACGGCGCCCTATCTCGCAGCGCAGGGCTGAATCAGCCAGGGCGCGAATGCCGTCGCGCAACTTCCATCGCCACCACGCACACCGTCAACCACGCAAGCCCGGAAGCGAACCCGGCGATCACGTCGCTCGCCCAATGCACTTGCAGGAACACCCGGCTCCAGCCGGTGCTGAACGCCAGCGCAACGGCCAGAAGCACGGCAGGCACATGCCAGCGCGAAGGCAGCAGGCGCATGCAGAGGTAAGCGAGCATGCCGTACACCACCACCGAGCCGGAAGTGTGCCCGCTCGGAAAGCTGTAACCGTCGGCCACCGCGAAGCCATGGTCGTGCACGGGCCGCACGCGCTCGAAGATCTGCTTGAGCGCCCGATTCAGCACTGCGCCACCTGCGCAGGCCACCACCCAGCCGAACGCCATGGCGGTTTGCCGGCGAGCCAGCAACAAGATGCCCACGACCACCACCAGCACCGTGAGGGTGATGGGGTCACCCAGGTGCGTGAGCGTTCCGAACACGCGCAACGTGGTGGCCGACAGTTCCTTCGAGAGCGTCTCCGTCAATCGAGAATCGAACAGGCCGAACTCCTCGTCCGCCTGAAAGACTTCCATCATCTCGGCGAACACCGCCGCCGTTGCCACCAGCATGCCCGCTCCCACCACCAGGCAGATGCTCAGCAACATGGTGCGCGACAGGTTGCCGCCGACGATGCGTCCGCTGTAGCGCCTGAAGAACACCAGAGCAGTCGCGGTCACCAGGAGCAGGATGATCAGGGTCACGAAAAACACGGACACCGCGTGCGCCCCGAGCCAATCGGCCAAGGCCTGCACCTGCACTGCGTCGTCGTCCACAGGGACGTCGTGCCGTCTCAATGCGCCTGCAACCCCACCGGAAAGTCGTAGTGCTCATCCACCACCCGCGCCGCCATCAGCGGCAGCATGCGGTCGATGAAGACTTCGCCGATCCATTGGCGGGTGGTGGTGTCTGGCGTGTCGATGCAGCTTTGCAGCGTGAGGCTGCTGAAGCTGCCGATGCCGTCTTCCATGTACAGGCCGAGCGGCACCGCAGACAGGTGGTTGCCCTGGTTGTCCACGGGATGGCTCAGGGTGGCTTGTTGCCAGGCGCTGTAGAAGCGTTCGAAGCAGCCCACGGTGCCCTTGCGCCAGACGTCGCTGATGTAGAAGTGCCAGGCACCCTGGTCTTCCACCACAAAGCCCCAGCTGAACTCGTGAATGCCGTCGGGCGCTTCGGCGAGCACGCCGATCTCGGTCACGTCTTCGCGGGCCTTGTATTCGGCGTACAGCGGGCCGGGGCCGGTGAGTTCGCCGCGCACGAAGCGTTGCAGCAGCGTGGGGTCTGAACTGAACAGGGGTGGGGGGTCGCTCCAGGCGCGTTTGGCGCGGTGGATCAGGCGCGATGTGGCGTCGGCGCTTTTCTGTGCGTTGATGCAGCGGTCCATGAAGGTCTTGCGGCCGTCGGGGGTACCGAGCTGTTCGATGATTTCCTCGAAGGCGACGTCGTCCTTCAAGTAGCCGTCTTCACGCAGGCGCAGCACGATGTCGAGCATGGAGCTGCGGGTGATGTGTTCGAGCATGTAGGCCATGTCGCCGCCGTCGAACTGGTCGATGGACTTCTGCACCCAGGCCAGGGTCTCCTCGGGCGAGAGGCCTTGTGGCGCCCGCGGCATGTCGTTGAACAGGGCACGCAGCACCCTCACCGTATCCAGATCGCTGGCCATGAAATCTCCGTAATGGCATGCGGCCTGTCCCCCTTGATCAGGCCCCACGGCCAGCATAGCCGCGTCTGGCGCTCCGGCTCCTATCGCTTCCCCGGGTGTGTGACTTTTGAGCCGCTTTGGCGCAACGCCAAGCCGCTGTGCGTGACTTTTTGCGCCCGGCTTTTCAGAGCACGGCGCGCAGAACGGCCGTCACCAGCATGCAGGCCACCACGCCGCCCAGCTGCCCGCCGCGCGCCAGCCAGGCCAGGGTGGCGGCCACCAGGCCACCCACCAGGGCCGGGTCCAGGTTGCTCCAGTGCGGGCCGGCCACCGAGCCCACCAGCATGCCGGCCAGCAAAGCCGGTGCCAGGGCATCGATGACGGCGCTCACGCGCGGCGGCAGCGTGCGGCCGTGCAGCAGCACCGGGCCGGCGGCCTTGAGCGCGTAGTTGACCAGGGCAAAGGCCACCACCGCCAGCAGCATCGACTGGTTCATGGTTTCAGCCCTCCTGCCGGCGCAGGGCCAGGAAACCGGCCACGCCGCTGCACAGCAGCGCCACGCCGGGCGGGACGAACCAGCACATGACCCCTGCAATGCCCGCCGCCAGCAGAATCACCGGGCGCTGGCGCGGGCTCACCCGCCAGATGTCGAGCACGAAAATGAGGAACATGGCGGGAAACAGCGTGTCCAGTCCCCATTGCCTGACCAGCGCGGGCGACGGCGAAAGGTAGGCGCCGATGGCCGTGCCGCCCACCCACGCGGGCCATTGCACCAGCGTGGCCGCAATCATCTTCTCGCGGCTCACCGTGCCATCGGGCAGCCGGGCCGTGGCCCACGACGCATCCAGCACGGCCTGAGATTCCAGCGAACGCCGCCAAAGTCCCCCGCGCAGGCTGCGCGCTGCATTGATGGCCAGGGGCACGAAGCGCAGGTTGATCAGGGTGGCAGCGCTGACGGCGCCGATCACGCCACCGCCGCCACCGAACGCAAGGACGATGGCGAATTGCGCGCCACCGGCAAACACGATGGCCGACATGAGCACCACCAGCCAGGCGGGCCAGCCCTGCGCCACCGCGGCCACGCCAAAACTCACCGCCAGCGCAAAAGCCCCCACACCCAGGCCAAGGCCAGTGACGAGGCCTTGGCGCCAATGCAGGCGGCGGGTGGCCTCGAGGATCTCGGGCGATTCATGGGCAGCGGTGTTCATGCAGGCAGGCGGGAAGAAACGACTCCGGGGAAATTACCACGGAAGCCTCTTCATGCCTGCCGCGCGCGTTGCATGCCCACCACCACCAGGGCCACCAGCATCGCCAGCACGCCCACCATCTGGCTCGGGCTGAGCGCGCGGCCGTACACCAGCCAGTCCACCGCCACCGCCGAAGCCGGGTACACGAACTGCAGCACCGCCACGCGTCCGGCCGTCAGGCGCGCCACACCGGCATAAAGCACCACATAGGCCAGACCGGTATGGATCACGCCCAGCCCGGCCAGCCACGCCCACGCCGCCCCGGCAGAAGGCCAGCCCTGCGTGAGCGGCCACCAAAGCAGCACCACCGCGCCCACGGCGCACTGCCACCACGCCAGCGCCAGCGGGCTCAG
Source organism: Hydrogenophaga sp. (assembly GCF_051858985.1). Classification (GTDB taxonomy): domain Bacteria; phylum Pseudomonadota; class Gammaproteobacteria; order Burkholderiales; family Burkholderiaceae_C; genus Hydrogenophaga. The sequence goes on from NZ_JBHYGM010000001.1 coordinate 143,037, forward strand.
GCCGCGCGCGCGGTGGGCAATGAGCGTGAGCGCCGCATAGCCCACCGAATTCAGCAAGGCCAGCGCCACGCCCCAGAGGTAACTGCGGGTCCAGCCCACGCCGGTGAGCGCGCCGTCCACCCAGCCAGAAGCCAGCGCCAGGCCCACCAGCGAAGCCAGCGCCGCGAGGGCCTGCGCACGCGTGATGCGCTCTTTCCACCACCATGCACCGAAGGCCATGACCAGGAACGGCTGCACGTGCACCACCACCGTGGCCACGCTGATGGAGGTGCGTTCGATCGCCTCGAAGAACAGCAGCCAGTTCACCACCGCCAGCACACCCGCGCTCACCGCGGCCACGCGAGCCGCGCCAGCCAGGCGCAGCTCACCCCAGCGGCGCGTGGCGGCGAACCAGGCCGTGAGCGCCAGCAGGCCGAAGGCACAGCGGAACCACACCGCCGTGAGCGGGCTTTGCCCCGCCTCCTCCAGGAACACCCCCAGCGTGCCCAGCATCAGACCCCCGGCCACCATCAGCCACATGCCACCACGTTCGCGTGCGTTGGCGGCTTCCACAGACATGGCTTGCAGGGCGGTGCTCGAGTTCATGCGCCGATGGTCGGGCGCTCGGCTGAATCTGTACAGCGGATAAATAGAATCCCATGCATCCGGTTTTCGAATAATGGAGCAAGACCATCATGAACCATGCAGACCTGCAACTCGACTGGTTGCGCGCTTTCGTCACGGTGGTGGACTGCGGCTCCCTGTCGGCGGCGGCGCCCTTGCTGCACCGCTCGCAGTCGGCGGTGAGCATGCAGATCAAGAAGCTGGACGACGCAGTGGGGCGGCCGGTGCTGTTGCGCGGGCCCAGGCACCTGGAGGTGACGCCCGTGGGCGCCGAGCTGCTGGGTTATGCGCGCCGCCTGCTCGCCCTGCACGGCGAAACGCTGGAAGCGCTGCACGGTCCGGTGCTCTCGGGTCATGTCCGCCTGGGCGTGCCCGATGACTACGCCGCCACCTACCTCACGCCGGTGCTGCGCAGCTATGCCAGCCGCCACGCGGCCGTGGAAATCGAACTGCACTGCGAGCAGTCCACCGCCCTCATTCCCAAGGTGCAGCGTGGCGAGATCGACATCGCCCTGGTCTCACGCGACAAGCCCACGCGCGGCACGCTGCTGTTTCACGAGCCGCTGGTGTGGGTGGGCGCGGCCGCCTTCGAAGCGTGGCGGCGCGACCCCTTGCCGCTGGCGGTGTACGAGCAGGCCAGCCAGGCCCGGCGGTCCACCATCGCCGCACTCACGGCACAACGCCGCGCCTACCGCATGGTCTACAACAGCTCCAGTCTGGCGGGCCAGCTGGCGGCGGTGGAAAGCGGCCTGGCGGTGGCCGTGCTCACACGCTGCAGCGTGCCGCCCCACCTGCCCATCCTGGGCGAGCGGCAGGGTCTGCCGCCGTTGGCGACCATGGAGGTGGCGGTCTACCGCAGCCAGGCGTCGCGCCGCATGACCGCCGTGGACGCGCTGTTCGACCAGATGGTGGCCACGCTCAGTGCGAGGGGACGAGAAAGTCCTGGCTGATGCGGCCACCGAGTTCGTTCACGCGGTCGAGGAACTGCGTGAGGAACGCGTGCAGGCCCGTGGAGAGGATCTCGTCGATGCGCGCGTACTGCAGGTCGGCCTTGAGCTTGCCGGCTCGGCGCAGGGTTTCGCCGCTGTGCTCGTTGGACACCACCGCGAGGTTGTTCACCACCTCGTTCAGGCTGGCGGCCAGGCTGCGGGGCATGTCGGCGCGCAGGATCAGCAACTCGGCCACGCGCTCGGGTGTGATCACGTCGCGGTAGACCTTGCGGTACACCTCGAAGCCGCTCACGCTGCGCAGGATCGCGCTCCAGTGGTAGAAGTCGTACTCCTGGTCCAGTTCGCTGGCGGCGCCAAAGAAGTCGCTGTGCACCGCGTGGAACTTCACGTCCAGCAGCCGCGCGGTGTTGTCGGCGCGCTCCAGGAAGGTGCCCATGCGGTAGAAGTGGAAGGCCTCGTCCTGCAGCATGGTGCCGATGGCGACACCGCGCGAGAGGTGCGAGCGGAACTTGACCCACTCGAAGAATTCGCTCGGATCGCGCTCGAAGTTCTTGGCCTTGAGCATGCGCGCGAGTTCCAGCCAGGTCTGGTTTTGCGTCTCCCAGAATTCGGTGGTGAGGGCGCCGCGCACGGCGCGGGCGTTCTCCCGCGCCGCCTTCAGGCAGGCCGCAATGCTCGACGGGTTGGACTCGTCGCGCACCATGAAGTCGAGCACGTTGCGCGGCGTGATCTCCTTGCCGTACTTCTTGGTGTAGGTGGGCATGAGCTCGCTGATCACCAGCAGCCCTTCCCAGCCCACTTGCGCCACGGCGGCAGACTGCGGCAGCAGAGAGGTCTGGTAGTTCACGTCCAGCATGCGGGCGGTGTTCTCCGCGCGCTCGGTGTAGCGGGACATCCAGAAAAGGTGGTCGGCGGTGCGCGAAAGCATTGGTTGTCTCCCTTGTCAGTCCTCGAGGACCCACGTGTCTTTGGTACCACCGCCCTGTGACGAGTTGACGACCAGCGAACCGTCCTTGAGTGCCACGCGCGTGAGGCCGCCGGGCACCATCTGCACTTCCTTGCCGCTCAGCACGAAGGGCCGCAGGTCGATGTGGCGCGGTGCCACGCCGCTCTGCACGTACGTGGGGCAGGTGGACAGCGACAGCGTGGGTTGGGCGATGTAGCCGCTGGGGTTGGCCAGCACGGCCTTGCGGAAATCCTCGATCTCGGCCTTGGTGGAGGCCGGCCCGACCAGCATGCCGTAGCCGCCCGCACCGTGCACCTCCTTCACCACCAGGTCCTTCATGTTGGCGAGCATGTACTTGAGGTCTTCGGCGTCGCGGCCCATGAAGGTCGGCACGTTGTTCAAAATCGGTTTCTGGCCCAGGTAAAACTCGATCATCTTCGGCACATACGGGTAGATGGACTTGTCGTCGGCAACTCCCGTGCCCACCGCGTTGCAGATCGCCACATTGCCGCTGCGGTACACACTGAGCAGGCCTTCGCAGCCCAGCGTGGAGGTGGGGCGGAACACGGAAGGATCGAGGAAGTCGTCATCGACGCGGCGGTAGATCACGTCCACCCGCTTGGGTCCGCGCGTGGTGCGCATGTAGACAAAGTTGTCCTTGACGAACAGGTCCTGGCCTTCCACCAGCTCGATGCCCATCTGCTGCGCGAGGAAGGCGTGTTCGAAGTACGCGCTGTTGTACATGCCCGGCGTGAGCACCACCACCGTGGGCTCGGCCGTGGTGGCCGGACTCACGGCGCGCAGGGTTTCGAGCAGCAGGTCGGGGTAATGCGCGACCGGCGCCACCCGGTTCTCACCAAAGAGTTCGGGGAACAGCCGCATCATCATCTTGCGGTCTTCGAGCATGTAGCTCACGCCGCTGGGCACGCGCAGGTTGTCCTCGAGCACGTAGTACTCGCCCACGCCTTCTGCATTGGGCGCGCGCACGATGTCGATGCCCGCGATGTGCGAATAGATCTGATGCGGCACGTCCACACCCATCATCTCGGGGCGGAACTGCGCGTTCTGGAAGATCTGGTCGGCCGGGATGAGCCCGGCCTTGATGATTTCCTGATCGTGGTAGACGTCGTGGATGAAGCGGTTGAGCGCCGTCACGCGCTGCACCAGGCCTTCTTCCATGCTCTGCCACTCGTGGGCGGGGATGACGCGGGGAATCAGGTCGAACGGGATGAGTCGCTCGGTGCCGGAGCCGTCTTCGTCCTTGGCGCCGTACACCGCAAAAGTGATGCCGACCCGGCGGAAGATCATCTCCGCCTCTTCCCGCCGGGCTGCCATCACGTCTTCAGGCTGCTGGGCCAGCCAGCGCGCGTAGTTCTGATAGTGGGCCCGCACCTCGCTGGGCGAGGCATTCATTTCGTCGAACATCGGTCTGCTCATGGGCTTTTTCTCCTGCCCACAGCATAGCAAGGACCGGGCCAGGGTTAGCCCTTGCGGGCTCTCTCCCTCGCCCGCGGTCAGCGCGCCGCCCGGAACAGCCCGTTGGTCACGGTCACGCTGCGCTGCAGGTCGGCGGTGACAAAGGTGCCACTGAAGCTGCCTTCGATGGCGTTGGTCACGTCGGTCAGCGTGATCGAGCAGCTGCTGCCGGCCGGGCCGGGCGCTGGCTGGGCCCGGTTGCCGGCGTAGTACCACTCGCTGTTCCACCAGAACCAGATGTTGACCTTGCGGTAGTTCGCATCGGCGACGGTGGACACGGCTTCCTGGTCACAGAGGTAGGTGCCGGTGGCCTGCGGCAGGGTGTGGATCTGCACGCCCAGCGGGTAGCCAGGGCTGGATGCCTCTGCGCCCACGGGCGTGCCGGTCACGGCGATGAAGGTGTAGTTGCGGTAGCTGTCGGCATACGAGGCATCGAGCGCGCTGCTGTAGCCGTAGGTCGTGCCAGCCACGTCGAAGGAAACACCGGTCTGCCCCGACGGAAGCTGGCCCCCGCCGGTGGAAGCTGCCAGGCGGAAGTAGCCATTGGCCATGGTGCTGGATTCGCCGCTGAGTCCGTCGATCAGCGTGCCGGCAAACCGGCCGGTGATGGTGTTGCTGGTGACCGCGATCACCTCCACCGCGCAACTGCCGCCCGATGGCGCGGTGCTCAGCGTGCGCCCACCGTCCTGCAGCTGGATGTTGAGACCCGTCGAACCCACGCAGGCATGCGTGCCCACGGTGGCCGGCACGTTGCGGATCATCCAGCGTTCCAGTGCGTTGGGGCTGCTGTCGGTGCCGCCGGAGGCATCGAAGTTGCCGGTGCTCGGGCCTTGCACGACCAACCAGCCGACGTTGGCCGTGCGGGTGAACACGGTGCCACCCACGGTGGCGGTGGCGCCGTTGCCTTCATTCAGCGCGGCGCCGTCGCCCGAGCCGGCGCCGCCAGAGGAAGCGGGGGCGGTGGGCAGGGCGGGCGGTGTGCCCGGCGCGGACCATTGCGCCAGCACCGCGCTGTAGCTGGTGCCCGCGGTGCTGATGGCCGCGCTGAAAGCCTCGAGCAGGTCGTCGTAGGGGTCGCCGCCGAGGGCGCTGAAGACCATGTCCAGCGGCGAGAAGCCGCTGGGCAGCGCGTAGCCGGCCGACTGCAGGGCCTGCCGGATGGCGGCGCTCGCATCGGCCGCTGCCTGGGCGGCGGCGGCCAGCCGCTCGGGCGTGACGGATGTGAACCAGCTGGCCGGCGACGTGTCGACGGCGGCGGCCACCAGCAGGTCGGTCAGCGGGGTGATGTTGACGGTGCCGGCGGTCAGCGCAAGCGAGTGGAAGGTCTGCACGTTCGGCACGCCGCCCACGGTGCCGCCACTGGCGCTGACCGCGCAGGGCAGCGCTGCCTGCGGCACGGTGGCGCCCCAGGCGCCGGTGCCGCTGGTGGAGACCGGCGTGAGCGTGACGGGAATCGAGCAACTGAGCTGGATGCTGGCGCCGACGATGGGCGCACCCACAGCGACCACGCCCTGGAGCTGGGCTGTCTGGGTCGCGGGGGTGCCGGAGCCGCTGCCACCGCAGGCCAGCAAGCCCGCGACCATGCCGGCGAGAAGAAGAGAACGGGTGAGGGTGCGAACTATCATCTGGAGTCCTTCGTGTTGGAGCGCCGCAGCGCAAGACCGGGTGCGGCGGCGGCGTAGTATTCGATGCGCCCGCGTCGCCGGACTCACCCGTTCGGATGAGCCACTCCATTGATCTCGCGCCGTGAAAGCTCCCAGGGGTACCAAGGGGCGCAGCGTGCGCAATCATTCACGCCTGCGGCCTGCGCCGCGCCATCCGTTCCAGCCATGACGACGTGTTCCGCCCTGGTGGTCGACGACCATCCCCTTGTCGCCGAATCCGTGGCGGTGCTGATCCTCTCGATCGCGCCGGGGGCGGTGGTCGAGCGCCGCGAAACGCTGCGCGGCTGCGCCAGCCTGGCGGGCCGCGCGGCTCCCCTGACGCTCATCGTGGCGGACCTGTCGTTGCCGGACGCCAGTGGCCTGCGGGCACTGGAACAACTTCGCGCCTGGTGGCCGCAGGCCAGCGTGGTGGTGTTCTCCGGTGCGCGCAACGCCCTGCTCCAGCGCCACTGCATGGAAGCCGGTGCGGCTGCCTTCGTGGTGAAGACCGCTTCCACGGTGGAACTGCGCGAATCGTTGCAGCGGGTGCTGAACGTCGCCCTGCCCAGGCCCACGCTCGCGCTGCCCACGCGGTGGTCGGACGGTGAGCTCTCGCCCAAGCAGGAGGCGGTGTGGCGCGACCTGGCCAGCGGCCTGTCGAACCAGGAAATCGCCCAGCGCCATGGCGTCTCGATCAACACCGTGAAGACCCACGTCCGCGAACTGTTCGAACGCATCGGCGTGCGCAACCGCACCGAGGCAGCGCGCCTGTATGCCGAGCGCTGAGGTGTTTCGGCGCGGCCTGCTCGCCGCCGCCCTGTTGCTGCTGTGCGTGGTCGCCTTTGCGCCGATGCCTGCGGCCGGTGCGCAGATGAACGCAGCATTGCGGGTCGCCGACGCGCCGCGCGAGCCGCTGCTGCTGTGGCGCCACCTGAGGGTGCTGCAGAACCTGGCCGGCGCCGAACTCACGCCCGCCGAGGCGTCTGCCGCCATCGAGGCCGGCGGCGCTGACGTGATGTCCTTGCGTCGACCCGAGCACTCGCTGGGGCGTCGTCCGACCCCGGTGTGGGCCCGGTTCACGGTGGAGCACGCCGGGGACGAGGCCATCGATCTCGTGCTCGCGCAGCGCTATCCCACCATCGAGCACCTGGAGCTCTACCAGCAGCAAGGTTCGCAATGGGAGCGCATCCTGGGCACCCACGAAACGGCGCGCGCGATGTTCGAGCGCGACCGCTTCCCGAACTTCCACCTGAGCCTGCAGCCCGGCGAGCGCGCGGAGTACCTGGTAAAGATGCAGACCGTGGCACCCTTGCGCTGGGTGCTCTCGGTGCAGGAGCCCGGCACTTTCGCCACGGAACAGCGGTGGCACGACTGGGCGCTGGCATTCGGCTACACGGTGCCCCTGTCGGTGTTGCTGCTGGTGGCTTTCCTGTACCGGCTCAACACCACGCCGGGCCTGGGTTTCTTCATGGGGTTGACGCTGGCCGACATCGTCGCCACCACGTGGATCGCCGGCTTTGCTGCCGAGTTGCTGCCCACGGTATCGGGGGAGCAATTGCGCACCATCGGACACGTGGCGTATGCGGCCATGCTGTTCTTCGGCCCCCGCCATGCGCTGGCGTTCGCCGGCGCGGCCAGCCCGCGGCGCCTGCGCCTGGCCGCCCAGGTGCTGTCGGTCGCCGGCCCGGCGGCCGTGCTGGTGGCCTTGTGGTTCGATCCCTCCACCGCGGCCGCCATGCCCGGGCCGCTGGGTTTCATCATGGCGGCGCTGTGCTGCGCCATGGCCTGGCATGCGCACCGGCAGGGCCAGCCGCATGCGCTGGCCTACATCGCGGCCTGGTCGGCCTACCTGGTGACCACCCTTTTGTATTTCTTCGTGCGTCTGGAGGTGTGGCCGCTGGAGGTGTTGCCGCTCATGATCTTTGGGCAGTCGCTCGGGCTGACGCTGCTCATGGGTCACACCGTGGCCCGCGCGGTGGTCGACCGCGACGGCCACCTGCGGGTGGCCTTGCAGGAGGCCGAGTCGCAGCAGCGCCAGATCGAGTCGATGGGAGCCGAGCGAGAACGCCTGTTCGCAGCGGCCAGCCACGACCTGCGCCAGCCCCTGCAGGCGATAGCGATCAACGTCGAGCTGCTCCAGCACCGCCTGAACGCCGCGACGCCGCGCGACAGCGACGACGACCGCGCCCTGCTCGACCGCATGCAGGCCGCGCTCACCGGCACCAACGAGCTGCTCGAATCGCTGCTCGACCTGCGCCTGGACGCGTTCAGCCAGGCGGCGGTCGAACACGTGCCGGTGGAACTGGCGCCGCTGCTGGAACGCCTGGGCGCGGAATACCGCAGCAGCACGGCCGCACGCGGTCTCATGCTGCGCGTGGCACCCACGCGAGCCTGGGTGCGCGCCGATCCCCAGCGGCTCGAACGCGTGCTGCGCAACCTGCTGGCCAACGCGGTGCGCTACACCGAGTCCGGCTGGGTTCTGATGGGTGTGCGCCGAGGCCCGGGCGCCCACTGGCGCATCCAGGTCATGGACACGGGCGCCGGCATCGATCCCCTGCGCGCCGAGCAGTTGTTTGGCGAGCATGTGCGCGGTGTGCACGAGCGGGCTGCTGGAGCCTCAGCGCCGGGCGGCTACGGGCTGGGCCTGTACATCGTGCAGCGGCTGGCCGACGCCATGGGCGCAAGGGTGGGCGTTCGGCCGCGCACGCGAAACTGGCACGAGGGCAGCGTCTTCGAGATCGTGCTGCCATCGTGCGCGCCCGTCTTGCCGGCGCCAACGCCCGCGCCACAGGCCCGGGCACCGCGCCCGCTGCTCGGGCGCCGCGTGCTGCTGGTCGACGACGACCGAGCGTCGCGCGAGGCGCTGGCGGCGGGGCTCGCCGAACTGGGGGCTCAAGTCGATGCCCGACCCATGCCGCCCGAGGCCCCGATCGACCCGCACACGTGGCACGCGGTGGTGTGCGACCTGGACCTGGGCGCCCGGCGCACGGGCCTGGACCTGTTGATGGAACAAGGCAGCGGCCTGCGCGTGCTCGTGAGCGGCCGACTGACACCCGACACCGTGGCACAGGCCAGCGCTCACGGCATCGTCCCACTGCAGAAACCGGTGTCGCTGGCGATGCTGGCACAGGTGATCGACCACGACGTCGGGGTCGCCGACCTGCAACCCGCTTCCGAGGCAGGCCGCTGAGCCAGCGTCACCCGCCAGCGCGCCAGTACCGCGGCGACTGCTGGCGATGGCAAGCCACGCCACCCGGATCGTCACTGCGCCAGGTGGCAGCCCCGCAATCCGGCGAATTCACCCAACCGATGCCGCGCTGGCGGTACCGCTCCAGCACGCTGTCGGCCGGATGGCCGAAGCGGTTGCGGTAGCCCGACTGCACGATCACCCAGCGCGGCATGAGCGTGTTGAGCAGCACCGGGCTGCTGGAAGACTGGCTGCCGTGGTGCGGCGCCAGCATGACGGTGGCGCGCAGTTCGGGTCGCGCCAGCGCCAGCCGCACCTCCTGCGCCGCGTCGATGTCGCCGCCGAGCCAGGCACTGTGGTGGCCGTTGGACACGCGAAGCACGCACGACATGGCGTTGCTGGAGAGGCGCGGTGCGCCGTCCTCGCGGTAGTGCGCGGGCTGCGGATGCAGGATTTCAAAGTCCACGCCGTCCCAGTGCCAGCGCCGGCCAGCGATGCAGCGGCGAAAAGGATCGGGGTCGAACGATGAGAGCCAGCGCGCCTGCGGCTGCGCGGCCTGCACCGAAGCCGCGCCGCCAGCGTGGTCGCTGTCGCGGTGGCTCACCACCACGGCGTCCAGCGTTTCGCCCAGCGCGCGCAGCAAGGGCAGCACCACGCGGTCGCCGGCATCGGCGGCGTCGGCCTGGGGGCCGTAGCGCGGCCCGGTGTCGTAGAGCAGGCTGTGGCTGGCGGTGCGCAGCAGCACCGCGCTGCCCTGTCCCACGTCCAGCGCCAGCAGTTCGAACTCGCCAGGGGCGGGGCGCGGTGGGGTGAAGATCAGCGCGGGCCAGATGAACATGAGGCCACCCAGACGCAGCGGCCAGGGCAGGCGAAGCACCAGCAGCACCCCGCCGGCCACGGCTGCCACGGCCAGCGGCCATGGAGCCACGGGCCGGAAGATGGCGGCCCAGGGCCATTGCGCGAGCCAGGTCAGCCCCAGCGACATGGCCTGCACCGCCCAGGCCGCCGCATCCCACAGCGGCGGCAGCAGCACGCCGAGCATGGCCAGCGGCGTGATCCACAGGGTGACCAGGGGAATGGCCACCAGGTTGGCGACCAGGCCCACCACGGAGAACTGCCCGAAGAGCAGCAGCGTGAGCGGCGCCAGCGCGACGGTGACGGTGCCCTGCTCTTTCACCAGCGACGCCACGGCTCGCCAGGCGCGGTGCGGCACGTTCAGCGGCGCTGGATCGCGCCACCGACCACCCGGGTCCGACGCGAACAGGATGCCCACGGCCACGAAACTGAGCCAGAAGCCCGGCTGCAGCAGCGCCCACGGGTCCAGTGCCAGCACGGCCACCATGGCCAGCAGCCAGACCGCCGGCCAGGGCCAGCGGCGCACCCCCAGCCGCAAAGCCACCACCACCGCCAGCATGATCAGCGTGCGCTGCGAAGGCACGCCCCAACCCGAAAACAGCGCGTAGGCCGTTGCCAGCGCCACGCCGCCCACGCCAGAGGCCAGCGGCGTGGGCACGGCGTGCAAGGCGCGTGGCCACCAGCGCGCCAGCCGCCGCCACGCCAGCGCCACCAGCACCGTGGCGAGCCACGCGAACATGGTCACGTGCAGTCCCGAGATGGACATCAGGTGAGCGACGCCCGTGGTCCGGAAGAGGTCCCAGTCGGCGCGTTCGATGGCCGACTGCTCGCCCACCACCAGCGCCGCGATCACCCCCGCGCTGCGCGGGTCATGGGCCAGCCGGGCGTCGATGCGCTCGCTCACCGACTGGCGAACGGCGTCCAGCGAACGCCACGGGCTGGACGCCAGCCGCCGCGGCGCCGGGTCGCGCGGCCCGCTTCGCACATAGCCGGTGGCCTGGATGCCGCGCTCCCAGAGCCAGAGCTCGCGATCAAAGCCGTGCGGGTTCGAGTTGCCGTGCGGCAGGCGCAGGCGCACGGTGAACTGCCAGCGCTCGCCCGCGCGCAGACCCGGGCTGCCGGCCGCCATGGACCAGCTGCCCCCGGCTGCTGCGTCCACACCGCCGTACCAGCTCAGTTGAAGCAGCGGCGGCAGCCGCACCGCATTGCCTTGCAGCGAGGCCGACTCCACCCTGAATTCAAAACGTTCGCCTTGAGCGCCGCGCTGCGGCAGCGAGTCGATGCTACCGGTGACCTGGATGTCCCGGCCCTCCAGCGCTGGATCCAACGCGTCTGCCGCGAAGTGGGCGGCACGCGCACCTGTGAGGCCAAACCCCGCCAGCGTGCCCGCCAGCAGTCCGATGACCACGCCCCAGCGACACAACAGGCGCCACTTCCAGGCCATGGTCAGCAGCACAAGCGCCAGGCCCGGCAACACGAGATAGACCACGAGCGCGTGAAGTTCGGCCTGCTGCAACTGCAAGGCCACGCCACACACCCCACCCCCCAAAGTACCTGCTCGCCACGCGCCTCGGCGGCCGCCGTGCGGCCTGTCATTCTTCTTTGGCGCGAGACTTGCTAGGATGCCTGCAAGCCGCGCCGGCATTTTTCCCGCCAGCGGACCCATCGATTCCTGTTTTTCCCTGTCGAAAGCTTTGCATGGCCATCCACGTTGCCCTGAGCCACATCACGCATTATCGGTACGACCGTCCGGTCAAGCTTGGGCCTCAGGTGGTTCGTCTGCGTCCCGCCCCGCACAGCCGCACGAAGGTGCTCTCGTATTCGCAGCGCATCGAGCCCGGCATGCACTTCATCAACTGGCAGCAGGATCCGTTTGCCAACTACCAGGCGCGGCTGGTGTTTCCGGAGCCCACCACGGAGTTCAAGGTCACCATCGACCTGGTGGTGGAAATGGCGGTGTACAACCCGTTCGACTTCTTCCTGGAACCCTCGGCCGAGAACTTCCCGTTCGAATACGAAGCCAGCCAGCTGCAGGAACTCGCGCCCTACCTCGCCACCGCGCCCAGGACGCCGCTGCTCAAGGCCTACTTGGCCGAAGTGGACCGCAGCGAACGCCGCACCATCGATTTCCTGGTCGACATCAACCAGCGGCTGCAGCGCGACATCGCCTACACGATCCGCATGGAACCCGGGGTGCAGGCGCCGGAGGAAACGCTGAAGATCAAGAGCGGTTCCTGCCGCGACAGCGGCTGGCTGCTGGTGCAGATCCTGCGCCACATGGGCCTGGCGGCGCGCTTCGTCTCGGGCTACCTGATCCAGCTCACGTCGGACGTGAAATCGGTCGACGGCCCGAACGGTCCCGAGAAAGATTTCACCGACCTGCACGCCTGGTGCGAGGTGTTCCTGCCCGGCGCCGGCTGGATCGGGCTGGACCCGACCTCGGGCCTGCTGGCCGGCGAGGGCCACGTGCCGCTGGCCTGCACGCCGCAGCCTTCGAGCGCCGCTCCCGTGGAAGGCGCGGTGGACAAGTGCGAGGTGACCTTCAGCCACCACATGGGCGTGACGCGCATCTACGAATCGCCGCGTGTGACCCTGCCTTACACCGAAGAGCAATGGGCCGGCGTGCTGGCGCTGGGCGAGAAGGTGGATGCCGACCTGGAAAAAAATGACGTGCGCCTGACCATGGGCGGCGAGCCGACTTACGTGGCCACGGCCGACCGCGATGCCGCGGAATGGAACACCGACGCGCTCGGGCCCACCAAGCGCGGCTACGCCACCGAACTGCTGGGCCGCCTGCGCGAGCAGTACGGCGCCGGTGGCTTCGTGCACATGGGCCAGGGCAAGTGGTACCCGGGCGAACAGTTGCCGCGCTGGGCGCTCTCGATGTTCTGGCGCGCCGATGGCGACACCATCTGGAACAACCCGGCGCTGCTGGCCGATGAGCGCGACGAAGCCCACTACACCGCCGACGACGCGCGCCGATTCACGCAGGCGCTCGCGCGCAAGCTGGGCCTGTCCACGCAGTACATCACCCCCGGCTACGAGGACACCTGGTATTACCTGTGGCGTGAGCGCCGCCTGCCGGTGAACGTGGATCCGTTCGACAGCAAGCTCGACGACGAGCTGGAGCGCGCGCGCCTGCGCCGCGTGTTCACGCAAGGGCTCGATGCCACGGTCGGCTACGTGCTGCCGCTGCAGGCCTCGGGTCCCAGCGGCGCGCTCTCCAGCAACGGCAAGGCAGGCTACCCGCGCATCTCCGGCACGGTGTGGTCCACCGGCCCCTGGTTCTTCCGCGACGAGCGCATGTACCTGATTCCGGGCGATTCGCCCATGGGTTATCGCCTGCCGCTGGATTCGCTGCCCTGGGTGTCGGCCGGCGACTACCCGTACCACATCGAGCAGGACCCGCACTCCGCGCGCGACCCGCTGCCGCGCGGCGCGGCGGTGAAACATCAGGTATCGCCTCATCAGGTGGGCGGCGGCTTTGCCGAAGGTGGCACGGTCTCGATGCAGAGCGTCGACTACGAAGTCGAGGGCGAAACGGTGGAAGGACTGCGGCCTGGTCAGCCCGGCCCGGGTTCGGCGCCTTCGCAGGCGCTCTCGTCGCGCTTCCCGCAGCGCGCTGAATCGGCCGCCTGGCTCACGCGCACCGCGCTGTGCGTGGAAGCGCGCGATCCGCACCGCTCCAACGGCCCCAAGGCCGAGAAGGCCGGCGGCGGCAAGAGTCACCACCTGTATGTGTTCATGCCACCCATGGTGCAACTGGAGGACTACCTGGACCTGCTGGCCGCCGTGGAAGCCACCGCCGAGAAGCTGGGGATGACCATCGTGCTCGAAGGCTACCCGCCGCCGCGCGACCCGCGCCTGAAGATGCTGCAGGTCACGCCCGATCCCGGTGTGATCGAGGTCAACATCCATCCGGCGCACAACTGGGGCGAACTGGTGGAGCACACCGAGTTCCTGTACGAAGCGGCACACCAGACGCGCCTGTGCGCCGAGAAGTTCATGACCGATGGCCGCCACACCGGCACCGGCGGCGGCAACCACTTCGTGCTGGGCGGCGCCACGCCCGCGGATTCGCCCTTCCTGCGCAAGCCGGAGTTGCTGGGCAGCCTGCTCGCCTACTGGCACAACCACCCTTCTCTTTCGTACCTGTTCAGCGGCCTGTTCATCGGCCCGACCAGCCAGGCACCGCGCGTGGACGAGGCGCGCAACGACCAGTTGTACGAGCTGGAGATCGCGCTCGCGCAGATCGAGAAGAACCGCGAGACCTATGGCGAGGACATGCCGCCCTGGATGGTGGACCGCACGCTGCGCAACATCCTGATCGACGTGACGGGCAACACGCACCGCAGCGAGTTCTGCATCGACAAGTTGTACTCGCCCGACTCCCCCACCGGCCGCCTGGGCCTGCTCGAGCTGCGCGCTTTCGAGATGCCGCCGCACGCGCGCATGAGCATCGCGCAGCAGCTCTTGCTGCGCGCCATGATCGCGCGCTTCTGGAAGCAGCCGTGGAACGGGCGCCTGACGCGCTGGGGCACCGAGCTGCACGACCGCTACCTGCTGCCGACCTTCGTGCGCATGGACTTCGAGGACGTGCTCGCCGACATGGCCGACATCGGCTACGACTTCGACATGGCGTGGTTCGAGCCGCACTTCGAGTTCCGCTTCCCACTGGTCGGCGAAGTGGCGGCGCGCGGCATCGAGCTCACCATCCGCAGCGCGCTGGAACCCTGGCACGTGATGGGCGAGGAAGGCGCACCCGGAGGCACCGTGCGTTACGTGGATTCGTCGCTGGAACGCGTGGAAGTGCTGGTCAAGGGCTTGAACGAAAGCCGGCATGTGGTCACCTGCAACGGCCGCGCCCTGCCGCTGATGAGCACCGGCACGGTCTCTGAGTTCGTGGCCGGCGTGCGCTACAAGGCCTGGAGTCCGCCTTCAGCCCTGCACCCGTCGATTCCCGCCCACGCGCCGCTGACCTTCGACATCGTCGACACCTGGCTGCAGCGCTCGCTGGGCGGCTGCCAGTACCACGTCGCCCACCCGGGCGGGCGCAACTACGACACCTTCCCCATCAATGCCTACGAGGCCGAGAGTCGCCGGCTGTCGCGCTTCTTCCAGATGGGCCACACGCCCGGGCGCATGGTGGTGGAACCGGCGTTCAGCAGCCGCGAATTCCCCTGCACGCTCGACTTGCGCACCTGAGCCCGGGCAAACCCGGGCTGTGTGAAGCATGCAACAAGGCGACACCGACGGCCCGGGGCCCCGAGCACCTGCGCGGGCATACTCGGGAGCAGTGAATCCCGAACCGACCGAATCCCTCTTTGACGGGCTGCGTCCGGACGCCCCCGGCGATCTGGCGCTCTCGCTCGCGGTGCCCGCCGACGCCGGCCACCGCGACGAGCTGCGTGCGGGCGCTGCGGCGGAGGTGCCTGGGCTTGCGCCCACCTGGGCCCGTTTCTTCGAGCACATCGGCACCGACGGCTTCGCCGACCTGAACCGGCGCAGCGAGAACCTGCAGCGGCAGATCCGCGACAACGGCGTCACCTACAACGTGTACGCCGACAAGGCGCGCGGCCTGGAGCGACCCTGGGCGCTGGACCTCTTCCCCAAGATCATCGACCCGCAGGACTGGGCCCGCATCGAAGCCGGCGTGCTGCAGCGCACGCGCCTGCTCAACGCCATGATGGCCGACCTGTACGGCGAGCGCGAACTGCTCAAGCGCGCGCTGCTGCCGGCCGCGCTGGTGCAGGGCCATCCGGGCTACCTGAGGGCGATGCAGGGCGTGCGGCCGCCAGGTGACACCTGGCTGCACATCGTGGGCTTCGACCTGGCGCAAGGCCCGGACGGCCAGTGGTGGGTGGTGGGCCAGCGCACGCAGGCGCCCTCAGGCCTGGGCTACCTGCTGGAGAACCGCATCGCGATTTCCCGCCAGTTCCCCAAGGCCTTCGCCGGCATGAAAGTGCAGCGCCTGGCGGCCAGCTACCGCGCGCTGATGGACGGCATCAAGCGCATGGCGCCCGAGGGCGAGAACGCGCGCATCGCGCTGCTCACGCCCGGGCCGTACAACGAAACCTATTTCGAGCACGCCTACCTGGCGCGCTACCTGGGTCTGACGCTGGTGGAGGGCAATGACCTCACGGTGCGGGACCAGCGCCTGTTCCTCAAGACGCTCGGCGGCCTGGAACCGGTGCACGCGCTCATCAAGCGGCTGGACGACGAGTGGCTGGATCCGCTGGAACTCAGGTCGGATTCCCGCCTGGGCGTGCCCGGCCTGCTGCAGGTGCTGCGGGCGGGCAACCTTCTGCTGGCGAATGCGCCCGGGTCGGCGCCGCTGGAATCGAGCGCACTGCTGGGCTTCCTGCCGGCCATCAGCCGCCACCTGCTCGGGGAAGAACTCAGCATGCCGTCGCTGGCCACCTGGTGGTGCGGCGAAGACGCCGCACTGCGCGAAGTGCTCCCGCTGCTCAAGGACAGCGTGATCAAGCCCACCTACCCACGCTCGGAACTGGAGACGGTGATGGGCCAGAGCCTGGGCGAACGGCAGCTGGACGAATGGTCGGGACGCATGGCGCGCCACCCCGACAACTACACCGTGCAGTCGTGGCTGCCGCTGTCGCAGACGCCCACCTGGTCGGGCGAGCGCCTGATTCCGCGGTCGGCGATGCTGCGCGTGTTCGCGCTCGCCAACGGACCGAAATCCTGGTGCGTGCTGCCCGGCGGTCTCGTGCGACTGGCGCCGCGCGGCGAACTGATCGCAGCCATGCAGCGCGGTGGCAGCAGCGCCGACTGCTGGGTCGTCACCAACGGGGCGGTGGACCACACCAGCCTGCTACAGACCGCACCCAGCACGCTCTCCATGGCCCTGCAGAAGCAGCCCGTGACCAGCCGCGCGGCCGAGAACCTGTTCTGGCTGGGTCGCTACACCGAGCGCGCAGAGAACACCATCCGCCTGGCGCAGATCGCGCTGTCGCACCTGGGCGGCGAGGAGCCGAGCTCCCGCCCGCTCATGGCCTGGCTGTCCGACACCGCACGCGAGCACGCGCTGGTGCTGCCCGACGTGCCCGCGGCCACGCTCTCGCCGCGCGTGTTCGCACGCAGCCTGATCGCGTCGCTCTCGCCCCATCCCGACACGCCCATGGAACTGCAGGCGCTCAGCGTGGGCTTCAACCTTCGTGCGCTCAAGCTGTCGGCCTCGCAGGTGCGCGAACGCCTGTCGCAGGAACACTGGAACCTCATCGAACGCGTGGAATCCGCGTTTGCGCACGATTGCGCGGCCCTGTCCACCGACGCCGAATACGCCATCGCCGAGGCGCTGACCGCACTGCAGAACGCGAGCGAGCTGCTGGCGGCCATCACGGGCTCGCAGACCGACCGCATGGTGCGCGACGACGGCTGGCGAATGCTCTCCATGGGTCGTCACATCGAGCGGCTGATCACGCTTTCGCGCGCGCTCGCGCTGGGTCTGGAGCACCGATGCGTGCACGACGCCGCCGGCTTCGAAGCGGTGGTGGCCCTGTTCGACAGCACCATCACCTTCCACGCCCAGTACCAGCAGCGTCGCGACATGGTGGCACTGATCGACCTGCTGGTGATGGACCGCGACAACCCGCGCTCGCTCGCCTGGGTGGTGCACACGCTGCGCTCGCGCCTGGCCAAGCTGGCCCAGAGCGCCACGCCGCAAGATGCGGTACTGGCGCGCAGCCTGCCCAACCCCGACACCTGGGTGCTGCCCGACCTGAGCAACTGGCAGCGCAGCCCCGATGGCCTGCGCACCTGGAGCGACCTGACCACGTTGCTGGAAGAATGCGAGGCCGCAGCGGTTGATCTGTCCAACGAGCTCACACGACTGCATTTCAGTCATGCGGACCAGCGCAATCAATCGCTCGGTGCTTGACATGCTGTTGAGAATCCTCCACCGCACCCGCTACCGCTACCACGCCGCGATCGACCTCGCGCAGCACATGGTGCACCTGCGGCCGGTGGACACGCCGACGCAGCAGGTGTTGCAACACGAACTGCGCATCGACCCCGAACCCGCCGCACGCAGCCACACCACCGACGTGTTCGGCAACCAGCGCACCTTCTTCTCCTTGCAGGCCCACCACGCCGTGCTGACGGTGGAGGCCGACAGTGTGGTGAGCACGCACGCACCCGAACCGCTGCCGCTGGGACAGCCCTGGCGCGCCATGAGCTGGGAGCGTGTGCGCGAGCATTTCCGCTACCGTGCGATGGCACCATTCGATCCCGCGAGCGAGTTCCTGTTTCCCTCGCCCTACGCGCCACGCGATGATCATTTCTCGGATTTCGCGCGCCCTGTCGTCAAGCCTGGGCTGCCCGCGCTGGAAGCCGCGCGCGCGCTGATGGAACACATCCACACCGAACTGACCTACGAGACCGACAGCACCGAAGTGAACACGCCGGCGGTCGACGCGCTGGCACAGCGCAAGGGCGTGTGCCAGGACTTCGCGCACATCATGATCGGCTGCCTGCGCAGCCTGGGCCTGCCCGCCCGCTACGTGAGCGGCTACCTGCTCACGCGCCCGCCGCCCGGGCGGCCCCGACTGATCGGTGCAGACGCCTCTCACGCCTGGGTGTCGGTGTATGTGCCACTGCTCACCGAGCAAGAAGACGAGTCCCCGGCTGGCGGATCATGGTTCGACTTCGACCCGACCAACAACCGCTGCGGCTGGGGCAGCCCCGGCGAGGACTACGTGACGCTGGCCACGGGGCGCGACTTCGGCGACGTCTCGCCCATGCGCGGCGTGATCCAGAGCGGCGCGCGCCACACGCTGTCGGTCGCGGTCACTGTCGCACCACCCGACGAACTCGCCGAACTCGCTTCGATCACGCCTGCCTGAAGTCTGGCGCTGCGCCGATAGAATGGCCCGCTCATTCTTCAGGAGTCTCCCATGTCCGTTCACGACCAGCTCAAGAGCCTCGGCATCACCCTGCCTCCCGTCTCCGTACCCGCCGCTGCCTACGTGCCCTTCGTGCAGACGGGCAACCTGATCTTTCTGAGCGGCCACATCGCCCGGAAGGACGGCAAGCCCTGGGTCGGCCAGCTCGGCCTGACCATGACCACCGATGAAGGCAAGGCCGCTGCGCGCGCCGTGGCGATCGACCTCATGGGCACACTCTCGGCCGCGTGTCTCGCCGCCGGCAAGACGCTGGACGACGTCAAGCGCGTCGTCAAGGTGCTCAGCCTGGTCAACTCCACCGCCACCTACACCGAACAGCACCTCGTCACCAACGGCTGCAGCGAACTGATCGGTCAGGTGTTCGGACCGGTGGGCGCCCATGCGCGCAGCGCCTTTGGGGTGGCGCAGTTGCCGATGGGCGCCTGTGTGGAGATCGAGCTGATCGCAGAGCTGGCCTAGGAATTCACTTCCTGCGGCGCTCGTTCGCCCGCCGCACCTGACGGCTCTGATGGGCCTGGGCCACCGCCACTTCCTTGGCCGCGCGTCGGCGAGCGAAGTGGCGCACGGCCCAGCGCGCCACACCGAACGACAGCGCCGCCACCAGCGCTGCCACCACCAAGCCGATCCATTCGCCGTTGTCCATGCTCAAGTCTCCTGGGTGAGGAAGATCTGGAAGCGCGCCAGTTCATCATCGAGCGCGCGCTGGAACCCAGGGCCTTTCGGCCGTTTGACTGCAAATCCCAACTGGTGTGACAAGCGCCCGCGTTCCATGCGCAGGTTGGCCCAGCCCACCATGTCTTCTCCCCACAGCACGGGCAAGGCGTAGTGGCCCATGGTGCGCTTGGGGGCCGGCACATAGGCTTCGAACCGGTAGGTCCAGTCCCACAGCATGGCAAAACGCCGCCGGTCCCACACCACGGGGTCGAAGGGCGCCAGCAGCCGAAGACCTTCGCCGGGCTGGTGGCGGCGGGAAGCCGGGTTTTCGTCCGCGGGCCAGAACCAGCTGGTGCCATCGACCACGGCGTGGTTGTAGCGTTCGCGCGCTGCCCTCGCCGCCGCCCGCGTTTCCACCGTCAGATGCGGCGCCCCATAGCGCAGGAGCGTCACCAGATAACCCAGGCTGGGCGAAGGGATGGGCGCATACAGCGCCACGATGGCATCGACCAATGCCTCGGCACGCGCCCGGCGCGCTGCGGGACTGTCGTCCTGTTCGACGTGGCGCATCGCCTCGTAGATCCGCGTGCCCGCTTCCCGACGGCGCACGCGCAGCCAGCCGTGGTGGTGCATGTGTTCGAGCAGGCGGGTGCTGGCATTGAGTTCGCCGCCCCAGTATCCAGCGATGCGTCCGTGGTGAGCAAAGGCCTCGCCCACCTCGCGCGGATGCACCGCGCCGCGCGCCTGCACGAACGCCAGCACCTCCTGTGCGCGGTCCATGGTGAGCGCGTCCCAGGGGCGACGCGGCGTGCGCGGATGCAGCATGGCCTGCATCGCGCGAGGCATGAAGCCGTAGTTGACGAAGGCGTCTTCCTCGATGCCCAGCCGCTCGTATCGACGCGCCAGATCGCCCGCCCTGTAACCACGCACGCGCTGGAAAAGGATCAGGTCCTGCGCACGGGCCGGTGCGCGCATGGGATCGGCCTGAACGAAGCCCAGCCGGCGAATCGCAGCCGGCAGGGTGACGGGCTTGAACAGGCTGCGCGCGATCGCGTAGCGGCGCAGATCGGCCAGCGTGGGCGAGCGCGCCATGGAGCAGCCCTACTCCACCCGGGTGATCCGGTTGGGTTTGAACCCCAGGTCGGCCGCCTTCCCTTTGCGGGCACGCGCTGCGCGGGCGTTGTTCAGGCTGCGGATCTCCAGCGTTTCGTCGCGTTCCTTGCCACCACGACCGATGCCTTCGATCTTCACGCTGCGCGTATAGGCGGCCGCGCCGGCCAGCGTGTCCTTGGGTTCCAGGTCGAGCAACATGAGGCCGCGACCACCCTTCTCCATCATCTTGAGTTCGCTGATCTCGAAGGTGAGGATGCGCCCACCGGTGGAGGCACAGCACACGTGCGTGGCGGGCACCAGTGCCAACGAGCCGGACGTGAACGCCGCGTGCGACGGCGCGCAGGGCGTCTCGCCCTCGCCAAGGTTGAGGAAGGTCTTGCCGCCGCGCTGGCGCGAAACCATGTTCTCCACGGTGGCCAGGAAGCCGTAGCCCCCGCTGTTGCTGAGCAACAGCGCGGCGTTGGCGGGGCCAGCGAAGTAGTGCAGAGGCTGTGTCCCGGTTTCCAGTTCGATGAGCGTGGTGATGGGCTGGCCATCGCCGCGCGCACCGGGCAGGCTCGCCACGGGCACGGAGTACACACGGCCATTGCTGCCGAAGGTGATGAGCGTGTCCACCGTGCGGCACTCGAAGGTGCCATACAGACCATCGCCGGCCTTGAAGGCGAAGCTGCCGGCCTCGTGGCCATGGCCGGTGCGCGCGCGCACCCAGCCCTTGCTGGAGACCACCACCGTCACCGGTTCGTCCACCACCTTGATCTCGGCCACAGCCTTCTTCTCGGTCTGGATCAGGGTGCGGCGCGCATCGGCGAAAGTCTTCGCATCGGCTTCGATTTCCTTGACCATCAGGCGCTTCAGGCTGCCCGGGTTGGCCAGGATGTCTTCGAGCTTGCCCTGCTCCTCCTTGAGCGACTTGAGTTCCTGTTCGATCTTGATGGCTTCGAGCCGCGCAAGCTGGCGCAGGCGGATTTCAAGGATGTCTTCGGCCTGCCGGTCGCTGAGCCTGAAGCGCTCGATCAACGCGGCCTTGGGCTCGTCGCTCTGCCGGATGATGGCGATCACCTCGTCGATGTTGAGCAGCACAAGCTGCCGACCTTCGAGGATGTGAATGCGGTCCAGCACCTTGGTCAGGCGGTGCTGCGAGCGGCGCGTGATGGTGGATTGGCGGAACTCGATCCACTCGGTGAGTATCTGCCGAAGCGACTTCTGCGTCGGCCGGCCGTCCAGTCCCACCATGGTGAGGTTGATCGGGGCCGAGGTTTCCAGGCTGGTGTGCGCGAGCAGCGCGGTGATGAGTTCCTGCTGCTCGATGCGGCTGCTCTTGGGCTCGAACACCAGGCGCACCGGTGCGTCCTTGCTCGATTCGTCGCGCACGCCGTCGAGCACCATGAGGATGCTGGCCTTGAGCTGCGTCTGCTCCTGCGACAGCGCCTTCTTGCCGGCCTTCACCTTGGGGTTGGTGAGTTCCTCGATTTCTTCCAGCACGCGTTGCGTGCTCACGCCCGGCGGCAGCTCGGTGACCACCAGTTGCCACTGGCCGCGTGCGAGGTCTTCGATCTTCCAGCGCGCGCGCACCTTGAGGCTGCCTCGCCCCGTGCGGTAGGCATCGGCGATGTCCCCGGCCGGGCTGATGATCTGGCCGCCGCCGGGGTAGTCCGGCCCGGGAAGGATCGCGAAGAGTTCGTCGTCCGACAGCTTGGGGGTCTTGATCAGCGCCACGCAGGCGTCGGCCACCTCGCGCAGGTTGTGGCTGGGTATCTCGGTCGCCAGACCCACGGCAATGCCGCTGGCGCCGTTGAGCAGGTTGAACGGCAGGCGCGCGGGCAACTGCCTGGGCTCCACCGTGGAGCCGTCGTAGTTGGGCACGAAGTCCACCGTGCCTTCGTCGATCTCGTCGAGCAACAGCGTGGTGATCTTCGCCAGCCGCGCTTCGGTGTAGCGCATGGCCGCTGCGCCGTCGCCATCGCGCGAGCCAAAGTTGCCCTGCCCGTCGATCAGCGGGTAGCGCTGCGCGAAGTCCTGCGCCATGCGGACCAGCGCGTCGTAAGCCGCCTGGTCGCCGTGCGGGTGGAATCGGCCGAGCACGTCGCCCACCACGCGCGCGCTTTTCACCGGGCGCGCTGCCGTGTTGTTGTTGGGACCGGAAAAGCCCAGCCCCATGCGGTCCATGCTGTAGAGGATGCGCCGCTGCACCGGCTTCTGCCCATCGCACACGTCGGGCAGCGCGCGGCCCTTGACGACCGACAGCGCGTATTCCAGATACGCGCGCTGGGCGTAGTTCGCGAGGTTCAAGCCGTCGTCCGGATCGGACAAGGGCAGTTCAGGAGTTTCAGTCATTGCAACTCAGTTCTTCGTTCAAGGCAGTGATTCGGTCAAGGACACCGCAGATCCGGCTTTGCCGGTCTGCCAGTGTCGCCCCTGAGGGGTGACGCGAAGCGGCGCGGGGGGAGTTCAACTAGATGTCTATCTCCACGGAGTCGCCGTGCAACTCCATCAACTCACGGCGCGAGGCGGCTTCGCCCTTGCCCATGAGCTTGGTGATGAGGGCTTCGGTGCCGGCGAAGTCGATCGCGCCCAGCACCACGGGCATGAGGCGTCGCGTGTCGGGGTTGAGGGTGGTGTCCCACAATTGCTCGGCGCTCATCTCGCCCAGGCCCTTGAAGCGGCTGATCTGGCATTTGTCCCGCGGCACGCCGTCCTTGGCGCACTTGTCCAGGATGGCGTGCAGCTCGCCTTCGTCCAGCGCGTACTGCTTGGCGGCCGGCTTCTTGCCGCGGGCGGGAATGTCCACGCGGAACAGCGGCGGGCGCGCCACGAACACGTGGCCCGCCTCGATGAGCTTGGGAAAGTGGCGAAAGAACAGGGTGAGCAGCAAGACCTGAATGTGCGAACCGTCCACGTCGGCGTCGCTCAGGATGCAGACCTTGCCGTAGCGCAGGCCGGAAAGGTCGGGCGTGTCGTTCGGCCCGTGCGGGTCGACGCCAATGGCCACCGCGATGTCGTGGATCTCGGTGTTGGCGAACAGGCGGTCCCGCTCGACTTCCCAGGTGTTGAGCACCTTGCCGCGAAGCGGCAGCACCGCCTGGCTTTCCTTGTCGCGGCCCATCTTGGCGCTGCCGCCGGCCGAATCGCCCTCGACCAGGAACACCTCGTTGTGTGCCAGGTCCTTGCTTTCGCAGTCGGTGAGCTTGCCGGGCAGCACGGCCACGCCGGAGCCCTTGCGCTTCTCGACCTTCTGGCCCGCCTTCTGGCGGAACTGCGCGGCCTTGATGGCCAGTTCGGCCAGCTTCCTGCCGTAGTCCACGTGCTGGTTGAGCCAGAGTTCGAGCGCAGGGCGCACGAAGCTGCCGACCAGCCGCACCGCATCGCGCGAATTCAGGCGTTCCTTGATCTGCCCCTGGAACTGAGGGTCCAGCACCTTGGCAGAGAGCACGTAGCTGGCGCGCGCGAACACGTCTTCGGGCAGCAGCTTCACGCCCTTGGGCAGCAGCGCGTGCAATTCGATGAAGCCCTTGACCGCCTGGAACAGGCCGTCCCTCAGGCCGCTTTCGTGCGTGCCGCCCGCGCTGGTGGGGATCAGGTTGACGTAACTCTCGCGCACGGGCTGGCCGTCTTCGGTGAAGGCCACGCACCAGGCGGCGCCTTCACCCTCGGCAAAGCTGTCGTGACCGCTGTCCGCGAAGCCTTCGCCTTCGAACAACGGGATCACCGGGTCGCCGGTCAGGGTCTGCTGAAGGTAGTCGCGCAGGCCGCCCTTGTAGAGCCAGGTCTGCGTATCCCTGGTCTTTTCGTTCACCAGCGTCACGGTCACGCCCGGCATCAGCACCGCCTTGCTGCGCAGCAGGTGCGTGAGTTCGGCCATGGGCAGCGCGGCGGACTCGAAATATTTCGCGTCGGGCCAGGCGCGCACCGTGGTGCCCTGCTTGCGGTCGGCCTCGCCCCGGGGCGTCAGCACCAGCGGCTCGATCACGTCGCCGGCCGAGAAGGCCAGCCTGGCCACCTGGCCTTCTCGGTAACTCGTGACCTCCAGCCGGGTGGAAAGCGCATTGGTGACGCTCACGCCCACGCCGTGCAGGCCGCCCGAGAAGCTGTAGGCCCCGCCCTTGCCCTTGTCGAACTTGCCGCCCGCGTGCAGACGCGTGAACACCAGTTCGACCACCGGCGCCTTTTCCTCCGGGTGCAGACCGAACGGAATACCGCGGCCATCGTCTTCCACGCTGACGGAATGGTCCGAGTGCAGCGTGACCTTGATCTTCTTGCCGTGTCCGGCCAGGGCCTCGTCGGCCGCGTTGTCGAGCACTTCCTGAATGATGTGCAGCGAGTTGTCGGTCCGGGTGTACATGCCCGGGCGCTGCTTGACGGGCTCGAGGCCCTTGAGGACACGGATCGAGCCCTCGGAGTATTCGTGGGGGGTTTGGGTCGCCATGGGGGCGGATTGTATGCGCGCCCACCCAGAATCACTGTATGCATTTACAGATTCCTCAGTGGCACGGACGATCCATGCGTCCGCGTCATCAATCCCGCCGTCCGATGTCAAAGGCGCGTCCGGCACAAAGGCGGCATCTTCGCTACATTTCCCGGATGTCCTCCGCGCCCCTCACGACCTCCCCGCAGGCTCCACGCCTGTCCGCCCTGCAGGTGCTGGCCTGCGGCGCCCTCATCGTCACCCTGTCCATGGGGGTGCGGCACGGCTTCGGCCTGTGGCTGCAGCCCATCACCCAGGCCCAGGGGTGGACGCGCGAGACCTTCTCGTTCGCCCTGGCGGTCCAGAACCTTTCCTGGGGCCTGTTCGGCATCTTTGCCGGCATGGCCGCCGACCGCTTTGGCGCCTTCCGTGTGCTGGCAGGTGGCGCGGTGCTGTACGCGCTGGGCATGGCCGGCATGGCGCTCAGCACCAGTTCGCTCATGTTCGCGCTCACCACGGGCGTGCTCATCGGCGCTGCGCAAGCCGGCACCACCTACGCGGTGATCTACGGCGTGATCGGTCGCCAGATGCCCGCGGAAAAGCGCTCCTGGGCCATGGGTGTTGCGGCGGCGGCCGGCTCGTTCGGCCAGTTCCTCATGGTCCCCGTGGAAGGCTGGCTGATCAGCAACGTGGGCTGGCAGCAGGCCCTGCTCTTCCTGGGCGTGCTGCTGCTGCTCATCATTCCGCTGGCACTGGGACTGCGGGAACCTGGCTTTGCCGCGGGCGAGGCCCCCAGGCGCGACCAGACCATCGCGCAGGCACTGCGCGAAGCCTTCCGCTACCGCAGCTTCCAGTTGCTCATGGCAGGCTATTTCGTCTGCGGCTTCCAGGTGGTGTTCATCGGCGTTCACATGCCCAGCTACCTCAAGGACAACGGTCTGTCGCCCCAGGTCGCCAGCTATGCCCTGGCGCTGATCGGCCTGTTCAACGTGGTCGGCACCTATGCGGCGGGCGCGCTGGGACAGCGCCTGGCCAAGCGCCACATCCTCGCGTTCATCTACTTCGCTCGGGCGGCCGCCATTTCGGTGTTCCTGATCGTGCCGCTCACGCCCGCCAGCGTGTACGTGTTCGCCAGCGTCATGGGCGTGCTGTGGCTCTCCACCATCCCGCCGACCAACGCGGTTCTCGCGCAGATCTTCGGTGTGGCCCACATGTCCATGCTCAGCGGTTTCGTTTTCTTCAGCCACCAGATCGGCAGCTTCATGGGCGTCTGGCTCGGTGGCGTGCTGTACGACCGCACTGGCAGCTACGACATCGTGTGGTACCTGTCCATCGCGCTCGGGGTCTTCGCCGGTCTGGTCAACCTGCCGGTGCGCGAGTCGCCGATCGTGCGCGCCCCGCAAGGCGTAAGGGCGGTCGCGTGAAGCCCCTCGCGCTGCGGGCGCTGGTCTGGACCGCGGTCGCTGCGGGCCTGCTGGCCACGCTGGCGCTCTACCAGCGGCCCGATTTCCTCGTCAACCTCGCCGACCAGATCTGGAGCTGCTTCTGATGCACGGCACCGAGGCCCCGTCGGCCTGGGTGCGACGCTGGGCGCATCTGGTGCCGGCCGGCGGCAGCGTGCTGGACGTGGCCTGCGGCCACGGGCGGCACCTGCGCTGGTTCGCCGCATGCGGTCATCCGGTCACGGGGGTGGACCGGTCACCCGAGGCCATCGCAGCCGTGGCAGGCGTCGGACGGACGGTGCAGGCCGACATCGAGCAGGGTCCGTGGCCTTTCGAGGGCGAATCCTTCGGCGCCGTGGTGGTGACCAACTACCTCTGGCGCCCCCTGTTGCCGACGCTGTTGGACAGCGTGTCAGAAGGCGGTGTGCTGATTTACGAGACCTTCGCCAGCGGCAACGAAAGTGTGGGCAAGCCCTCGAGGCCGGACTTTCTCCTGCAAAGCGGTGAACTTCTGGACGTCTGCAGGGACCTCAGGGTGGTGGCGTTCGAAGACGGGTTCTGCGACCGCCCCGAACGCTTCGTTCAGCGCATTGCCGCGGTCCGAAAACGTCCCGCCCACCCAGGCTCCCCCCCAAGGTACCCACTGGATCCCACTGGGTAGAATGCGTGATTCGCGCGCCGGTTGCGCGCCCTGCTGAAAAGGGCGCACCCGTCGCCCTCCATCGGACCCCGAACATGACACCCATCACCGGCAGCATCGTCGCCCTGGTCACGCCCATGCAGGAAGACGGCAGCGTGGACTATCCCACCCTGCGCAAACTGATCGACTGGCACATCACCGAAGGCACCGACTGCATCGGCGTGGTCGGCACCACGGGCGAATCCCCCACCGTCACGGTGGAAGAGCACTGCGAGATCATCCGCGTCTCGGTGGAACAGGCGCGCACCCATGGCGACAAACGCGTGCCCATCATGGCCGGCTGCGGCGCGAACTCCACCGCCGAGGCCATCGAACTCGCGCGCTTCGCCCGCAGTGTCGGTGCCGACTGCCAGCTGCAGGTGGTGCCCTACTACAACAAGCCGACTCAGGAAGGCCAGTACCAGCACTTCAAGGCCATTGCCGAAGCCGTGGGCGACCTGCCCACCATCCTCTACAACGTGCCGGGCCGCACCGTGGGCGACATGCACCATGACACCGTGCTGCGCCTGGCGCAAGTGCCCGGTATCGTCGGCATCAAGGAGGCCACCGGCAACATCGAGCGCGCGCAGTGGTTGATCCGCGAAGTGCCGAAGGGTTTTGCGGTGTACTCCGGAGACGACCCCACCGCTGTGGCGCTCATGCTGTGTGGTGGCCAGGGCAATGTCAGCGTCACCGCCAACATCGCGCCGCGCCTGATGCACGAACTGTGTGTGGCAGCCGTGGCGGGTGACGTGAAGCGCGCGATGGAAATCCAGTTCCAGTTGCTGCCCGTGCACAAGAACCTGTTCGTCGAAGCCAATCCGATCCCGCTCAAGTGGGCCATGTCGCGCCTGGGTCTCTGCAAGGAAACCCTGCGCCTGCCCATGACGCCCATGTCGCGAAACCTCGTGCCGCTGGTCGAGGGCGCTCTCAAAGAAAGCGGCTTGCTGGCCTGATCCGGCCCGCTCGCCTTCGTCGATTCCACCCGTCCCCAACAAGTCCCCTCCATGTCCATCCGCCAACCGAACACGACCCCCTCCACCCGGATGAGCCCGTCTCGCTCCGCCTCCAGCCTGCCGGTGCGCCTGAGCGCCTTGGCGATCGCTGCGCTCGTGGTCTCGGGCTGCTCCGTCTTCCAGGAAGACAAGATCGACTACAAGGGCGCCGCGCGCGGCAGCACGCTGGACGTGCCGCCGGACCTGACGCAGCTCAGCCGCGATTCGCGCTACAACGTCCCGGGCTCGGTGGTGACGGCCAGCGGCTATCAGTCGGCCCAGCCGGCTGCGGCTGGAACGGGCACCGCAACCGTGACGGTCGGTGACGTGCGCATCGAGCGCGCTGGCACGCAGCGCTGGCTGGTGGTCGACCGCCCGGCCGACAAGCTCTGGAGTCCGGTGCGCGATTTCTGGCAGGAGAACGGCTTCCTGCTGGAAGTCGACCAGGAATCGCTGGGCATCATGGAAACCGACTGGGCCGAGAACCGCGCCAAGCTGCCGCAGGATTTCATCCGCTCGACCATCGGCAGGATTTTCGACAGCGCGTATTCGACCGGCGAACGCGACAAGTTCCGCACCCGCCTGGAGCGCAATCCGGCCGGTGGCACGGAGATCTACGTCAGCCACCGCGGCATGGTGGAGGTCTACTCCAACACCGAGAAGGACCAGACGGTCTGGCAGCCGCGTCCGGCCGATGTGGAACTGGAAACCGAATTCCTGCGCCGCATGATGATCAAGCTCGGCGTGAGCGAAGCGCAGGCCAAGGCCGTGACCGCCACGGCGCCGGTGCAAGCCGCGGCCCGCATGACCATGGTCAACAACGCTCCGGTCGTGCAGTTCGACGACAACTTCGACCGCGCCTGGCGGCGTGTGGGCCTGTCGCTGGATCGCACAGGCTTCACGGTGGAAGACCGCGACCGCAGCCAGGGCACGTACTTTGTCCGATACGTTGAACCGGTCACCACCACGAAACCGGGCTTCATCAGCCGCATCTTTGGCGCTTCGACGCCCGAAGCCAGTGCAGCTCGCTACCGTGTGGTGGTGCGCAGCGTCGAGAACAAGACCACGGTGTCCGTGCTCGATGGCCAGGGCAGGGCCGACGGCTCGGCCAACGCCCAGCGCATCGCCCAACTGCTGGCCGACGACCTCAAGTAAGTCGTCAGAGGCCGAGGGTCGACGCCGGGAAGGCTGGCGTCCCCTTCTGCCACCACAGGTTCAGCCGCTCCCGCAGCGCCACGCGGCGCGCTGCGTCGTGGCTGGCCAGCAGCGTGCCGCGGGCCGGATCCAGTCGCTCCATCGTCCAGCCGGGTGACCACACCGCGCTGGGCAGTTCGCCCAGTGCGGCGTTCGCGCAGGCATGCGCTTCCACCAGGTGAGACCACGTCACGCGCCACTGCACAAAGCGCGGGTGGCGCTCGCGCAAATCACGGTAGTCCCTTGCGATCAACTGCAGTGTGCGACCGCGTGCCGACCAATCGTGCAGCGAGGCCACCACCTCGCGCTCGCCCAGCGGCCAGTCGGCGAAATCCACATCGCACAGCACGATTCGAGACCAGCCTTCTGCTGCGGCCGTGGCCAGCGCCTGGCGCACCACATCCACAAACAGCGCATGCCCTTCCATGCGCCCTTGCGGCAGCGCGGGCAGGCCCGACGGTGGTGTTGCTTCGTCCACAGGGTTCATCTGCGACTCCAGATCTTCAATCGATGACGGGATGCAGCCAGCCTGCTTCGAACCAGTCCTGCAGCAGGGCCCTGGCATCGGCGCTGGCCTGCTTCACCTCGCGCGTGGAAAGCACACGCCGGTCCGCCAGCGTGCGCATGAGGCGCGCATCGGCGCCCCCCGCGCGAAAACTCTCCCCGTTGATGAACACATGGTGTTCGTCGTACATCATGCGCGTGCGCCGATCCAGCCTCAAGGCAGCGGGCGTCCAAGCGCCGGAGGCTTCGTCGAACCAGATGTGGGGCTTGGGTTCGGTCATGACCTCACCGAGCGCACAGGCGAGCGATCGGCGATCGGCGAGAAGCCGCTGCAAGGCATCGAGGGCGAAGTCGCGAAGCGCCTCGGGGATGGCCGCGGGGTGCGCCGTGGCAGCCTGGCGAGGGTCGCGGTACAGCGTGTCGTCCTGAAGTTCGTCCGCCATGCGCTGCAACAGTTCTCCAGCCAGTCCTCCTCGTTGGGGCGCCCGGAATCCTATCGAGCAGGTGGTGCAGTCACCACCCACGGCCACGCCGTCGTGCGCCCACCGGGGCGGCAGGTAGAGCATGTCGCCAGGACCGAGCAGGTGCTCCTCCTCAGGTTCGAAATGTCGAAGGATCTTCAGGGGCACATCGGGTTGCAACGAAAAATCGCTCTGCCGACCGATTCGCCAGCGCCGCTGACCGGTGGCCTGCAACAGGAAGACGTCGTAGCTGTCGAAGTGGGGTCCCACGCCACCGCCATCGCTGGCCCAGGAGATCATCAGGTCGTCCAGCCGCGCATCGGGCACAAAACGAAACCGCTGCAAGAGTTCGTGCGCCGCATCCAGATGCTGGTCCACCCCCTGCACCAGCAAGGTCCAGCCGGGCTGCTTCAGGGGCGGCAGGCTGCTTCGGCCCAGAGGGCCCTGGCGCAGGGTCCAGCCGGCGCCCTGGCGCACGATCAGGCGCGACTCCACGCCCTCCTGGCCCGCCATGTCAAACAGTTGCTGGCGCGAGGCCAGGGGCCGAAAACCCGGCACCGCTGCGCGGATCAGTAGCGGCTTCTTCTGCCAGTGGCGGCGCATGAATTGCGCCGGCGTGAGCCCCCCCAGCAATGGCGTGGGTGTGTCGGGAAGGCTGGTGGCTGGTGCGGGTGTCATGGGACAATTGTCGGATGAAAATCAACCAACAATGCGTGGTCGCACTGACCTGGACCCTCAAGGACACGCTCGGCGAGGAGCTCGACGTGCTCGAAGAGCCGGTGGAGTTCCTGGTCGGCGGCAACGACTTGCTGGCCAAGATCGAGGAGGCCTTGCTCAACCACTCCGCGGGCGACACCATCGAACTGCACCTGGAGCCGGTGGACGGCTTCGGCGAGTACGACGACCGTCTGCTCTTCCTGGAGCCACGCCATCTGTTTCCGGACGAACTTGAGGAAGGCATGGGTTTCGAGGGTCTGCCCGAAGGTTGCAACGCGGCGGCACCCAGGGATCGCCTGTACTTCGTCAGTGACATCTACCCCGAGCACGTCGTGCTCGACGCCAACCACCCGCTCGCAGGGATTGCCCTGCGGATCGTGATGAAGGTGCACTCGGTGCGCGAGGCCGAGGAAGGCGAGATTGGTCGGGGCACGCTGGGCACCGGTTTCTTCCGCATGGAAGTGCACGCCCCGGACGAGCTTCAGGGCCCCGGCATCACACCGCCCGGTCCCAGGACACTTCACTAGACGGCGGACGCCTCAGCCGCGACCGGTTGAACCGTAGCCCCCCGCGCCGCGCTCGCTCGCGGCCGCGAAGTCGTCCACCACGTTGAAGCGCGCCTGCACCACGGGCACGATCACCATCTGTGCGATGCGCTCCATGGGCTCGATGGTGAAAGCCACGTCGCTGCGGTTCCACGCACTCACCATGAGCTGGCCCTGGTAGTCGCTGTCGATCAGACCCACGAGGTTGCCGAGCACGATGCCGTGCTTGTGGCCCAGGCCGGAGCGCGGCAGGATCATGGCGGCGTAGCCGGGGTCGGCCAGATGGATCGCCAGGCCCGTGGGCACCAGTTGCCAGGCGTTGGGCGCCAGCGTGAGGGGCGCATCGAGGCAGGCCCGCAGGTCCAGGCCCGCGCTGCCCGCGGTGGCGTACGCCGGAAGCTGGCTCGCTATGCGCGCGTCCAGCACCTTCACATCAATCTGCATGCCGTCACTCCGACCCGGTTGGGCCACTTGGTTGTTTTTCAGGGTTTTCTCAGGCTGTCCTGCAGCGCCTTGCCAGGATCGTCCTCCGGCTCCTGCGCGGGCGCGGAGGCATCGGGCTCCGGCACTTCGGCGGCCTCTTCGGCTGGCGCCTCTTCTTCTTGCGGCGCCTCTTCCTGCGGTGAGGCCTCCTCCAGACCGGGCATGTTGCGCAACATGTCGCTCACGGCGTCGTCATCCACCTGAACCTTGGCACCCAGGCTGCCGGTGACCAACGTGGGGTTGAGCACCACCACCGCCACCATGATGAGTTGCAGGATGATGAAGGCGATCGAACCTTTGTAGATCTGTGCAGTGGTGACCGCCGGGATGCGCTCTTTCGTGACCACGTCCGTGTAGTCGCTTCGCGCGGCCACGCTGCGCAGGTAGAACAGCGCAAAGCCGAAGGGCGGTGTGAGGAACGAGGTCTGCAGGTTCATGGCGAGGATCACGCCGAACCAGATCAGGTCGATGTCCATCTTGGCCGCAACCGGCGCGAGCAAGGGCACCACGATGAACGCGATCTCGAAGAAGTCGATGAACATGCCCAGCACGAAGACCAGGATGTTCACGAACAGGAGGAAGCCCATCTGGCCACCCGGCAGCTTGTCGAACAGGTGCTCGACCCAGATGTGGCCATCGGCGGCGTTGAAGGTGAAGCTGAAGACGGTGGAGCCGATGAGAATGAACAGCACGAAGATGGCGAGCTTGGTGGTGCTCTCCAGCGCCTGCTTGAGCAGGCTCCAGGTCAGGGCCCGGCGCGCGCTGGCCATGATGAGCGCGCCCAGCGCGCCCATGGCGCCGCCTTCGGTGGGCGTGGCGATCCCGAGAAAGATGGTGCCCAGCACCAGGAAGATGAGTACCAGGGGCGGAATGAGCACGAAGGTGACCTGCTCGGCCAGGCGAGAAAGCAGCCCGAGCCGGAACAGCCGGTTGAGCAAGGCCAGCGCGAGGGCCAGCAGGGAGCCGACGGTGATCGACAGGATCACCACCTCGTCGCCCGCGGGACTGAACTCGCGCCCGATCAGCGGGTTGATGACCGACTCATGCACTTGCGACCACGCAAAGCTCACAGCCGCACACAGTGCAAGCAGCACCAGCAGCGAACGGTGGCCGCTCGATCCGTCGGGCTCGTTGTAGATGCGCGCTTCGGCTGGCAGGGCCGGCACCCAGCGGGGTTTGATGATGGCCACGCCGGCGATGAACAGCAAGTACAGGCCCACGAGCATCAGACCGGGGATCAGCGCACCGGCGTACATGTCACCGACCGACCGGCCGAGCTGGTCGGCCAGCACGATCAGCACCAGCGAAGGCGGGATCGCCTGGGCGAGCGTGCCCGACGCCGTGATGGTGCCGGTGGCGATGGTGCGGTTGTAGCCGTACCGCAGCATGATGGGCAACGAGATCAAACCCATGGAGATGACCGCAGCCGCCACCACGCCCGTGGTGGCAGCCAGCAACGCGCCCACCAGAATGACGGCCACCGCCAGGCCACCTCGAACGGGGCCGAACACCTGCGCCACCGTCGCCAGCAGATCCTCGGCCATGCGGCTGCGCTCGAGGATGATGCCCATCAGGGTGAAGAAGGGGATGGCGAGCAGCGTGTCGTTCTGCATGATGCCGAACACGCGCAATGGCAGGGCCTGGAACAGGTTGGAGGGGAACAGGCCGGCCTCCATGCCGATGAAGCCGAAGAACAGCCCGGTGGCGGCGAGCGCGAAGGCCACCGGAAAACCGGACAGCAGGAAAACCAGCAGTCCCGCAAACATCATGGGGACAAAATTGGCGCCAATGAATTCGATCATGATCACTGCGCTCCCTTGAGCCGCGCCTGCGCTTCGTCGAGCAGTTGCTGGGCCAGTTTCTCTTCATCGGTGGGGCCGTCGTGGGCCAGCACGTCGGGCCCGTGGCCGGTGAGAAACGCGATGCGCTTGATCAGTTCGCTGACACCCTGCACGAACAGGATCACGAACCCCAGCGGGATCAGGCCGTAGACCGGCCACCGGATCAGGCCACCCGAGTTGGACGACATCTCGCCCGTGTTCCACGCTCGCTCGAACAGCGGCCAGCCGAGCGTGGCCATCATGTAGCAGAGGGGAAACAGGAAGATGAGGATGCCCAGGACATCGACCCAGTTGCGGCCCCGCGCGCTGAACCTGGAGGAGATGAAATCGATGCGCACATGGGCGTTGCGCAAGAAGGCGTAACCACTGCCCAGCATGAACACCGCGGCAAACAGGTACCACTGGATTTCCAGCAAGGCGTTGGAGCTGCTGTCGAACAGCTTGCGCACGATGGCGTTGCCGGCGCTGATGAGGGTGGTGGCCAGAATGAACCACATCACCAGCTTGCCGATGAAATCGCTGAAAGCGTCGATGAGGCGGGAGATTTTCAGTAGAAAAGGCATGGGATTCCCCGTTTGAAGGGCGGTCTCGAAGGCAACCGGGTAGTCTAGCGGACAGCACCCGACATAGCTCAACAACGGCCTACACCAGCGCGTGCCGACGCCGTTCCAAGCGTGAGCCCGCCCGAGCAAAAAACCCCGCCAGGGCGGGGCTTCCTGCAGAGGCGGTGGTGGATTACAGCTTGGCCGCCTGCATGTAGCGGTCGAACTGCGCTTCGGTGAAGCGGAACCACAGGTTCTGGTCCTTGCGGAAGTTCGAGTAGTCGGTGTAGATCTTCTTCCACTTCGGGTTCTTGGCGTTGTTCTCTTCGTAGAGCTCCATGGAGTTCTTGAACGCAGCGTCCATGATCACCTTGGGGAAGGCCAGCACCTTGGTGCCCGCGGCCACCAGTTGCTTGAGCGCAGCCGGGTTCAAGGCGTCGTACTTGGCCTGCATGGTGGTGTGGGCGATGGCGGCCGCACATTCCACGATCGCCTTGTTCTCGGCCGAGAGCGCGTTGTAAGCCTTGTTGTTGACGTAGAGGGAGAGCTGCGGGCCGCCTTCCCACCAGCCAGGGTAGTAGTAGTTCTTGGCGACCTTGTTGAAGCCGAGCTTCTGGTCGTCATACGGTCCGATCCACTCCGTGGCGTCGATCGTGCCCTTCTCCAGCGCTTGGTAGATCTCGCCGCCAGGGATGTTCTGCGGCACACCGCCCATGGTGGTGAGCACCCGGCCTGCAAAGCCGCCAATGCGCATCTTCAGGCCCTTGATGTCGGCCAGCGTCTTGATTTCCTTGCGGTACCAGCCGCCCATCTGCGCGCCGGTGTTGCCCATGGGGAAGTTGACGATGTTGTATCCCTCGTAGAACTCGCGGAACAGCTTCATGCCGTTGCCTTCGTACATCCAGGCCGTCATCTGCCGGCTGTTCAGACCGAAGGGAATCGCGCAATCAAGTGCAAAGGTGTCGTCCTTGCCGAAGAAGTAGTAAGGCGCGGTGTGAGCACATTCCACCGTGCCTTCCTGTACCCCGTCCACCACGCCGAAGGCCGGCATGAGTTCGCCACCTGGGTGAACGGAGACGGTGAACTTGCCACCCGTCATTTCGTTCACCTTTTTGGCGAACACATCGGCCGCGCCGAAGATGGTGTCGAGTGCCTTGGGAAAACTCGAGGCCAGTCGCCACCGGATGGTGGCCTGGGCATGCACCGCTGGCGCGACACCGGCGGTCAGCACGCCGGCGATACCGGCGTGCTTGATCATTGATCGACGATCCATATTGTTTGACTCCGTGGTTTTGATTGGGAATACACCCGGAGCGGCGAACCGCGCCGGAGACTTTTCAGTCCGAGGTCATTGTAGAAATGGCACCCGTGACGCAGTCAGGGGTTTTCCCTTGAAACACGCCCTGTGGCAGGGCATGTTCAGGCGCTTGCCAGCTATCTCACGGCCGGTGCACCGGCCGGGTGCATCAGCTCACGACCTTGAGGTTCGCCGGTGCGTGCAGCAGCGCATCGAAGCGCGCGCGAACCGAGGCTTCGATGCCGCTGGCGTCCAGGCCTTGCAACGACAGCAGCTTGGCGGGATCGCCATGCTCGATGAATTCATCGGGCAAGCCCAGTTGCAGCACCGGCAGGTTGAGGCCTTCCGCCTGCAGCGCTTCCAGCACCGCGGAGCCCGCGCCGCCTTGCACGCAGCCCTCTTCCAGGGTCACGATCGCGTCGTGGCTTTGCGCGATTTCACGCAGCAGTTCCACATCGAGCGGTTTGGCCCAGCGCATGTTGGCCACACTGGCCCCAAGTTTCTCGCCCGCCACCAGCGCGGGCTGGAGCAAGGTGCCGAAGGCCAGGATGGCCACGCCGCGGCCCTTGCGGCGCAGCTCACCGCGCCCATACGGCAATCCTTCCAGGCCCTCGGGCTGTGCCCCGCCTGCACCCGCACCGCGCGGGTAACGAACGGCCACTGGATGGTTCTGTTCAAACGCGGTGCTCAGCAACTGACGGCACTCGGCTTCGTCGGCCGGGCACGCCACGGCCATGTTGGGAATGCAGCGCAGGTACGCAATGTCGTAGGCCCCTGCGTGGGTGGCGCCATCGGCACCCACCAGTCCGGCGCGGTCGAGCGCAAACACCACGGGCAGGTTTTGCAGCGCCACGTCGTGGATGAACTGGTCGTAGCCCCGCTGCAGGAATGTGGAGTAGATCGCCACTACGGGCTTGAGGCCTTCGCACGCGAGGCCGGCTGCGAATGTCACCGCGTGCTGCTCGGCAATGCCGACGTCGAAATAACGCGCAGGAAAGCGACGTTCGAATTCGACCATGCCCGAGCCTTCGCGCATGGCGGGTGTGATGCCCACCAGCCGCGGGTCGGCGGCGGCCATGTCGCACAGCCATTTGCCAAACACCTGGGTGAAGGTCGTCTTCGCTGGGGTCGTCGACTTGACCAGGCCGACCGCAGGGTCGAAGGTGCCCGGACCGTGGTAAGCCACTGGGTCGGCTTCGGCGAGCTTGTAACCCTGGCCTTTCTTGGTCACCACATGAAGGAACTGCGGGCCGCTGTCGGTATCGAGCAGGTGGCGGATGTTCTCCAGCGTGGGGATGAGCGAATCGAGGTCGTGGCCGTCGATGGGCCCGATGTAGTTGAAACCGAATTTCTCGAACAACGTGGCGGGCACCACCATGCCCTTGGCGTGCTCTTCCAGCCGCTTGGCCAGTTCGAACAGCGGCGGCGCACCCTTGAGCACCTGCTTGCCCACGTTCTTGGCCGCGGCATAGAACTGCCCGCTCATCAACTGGGCCAGGTACCGGTTGAGCGCCCCCACCGGCGGCGAGATCGACATGTCGTTGTCGTTGAGCACCACGAGCAGGCGGCCTTCGGCAACGCCCGCATTGTTCAGGGCTTCGAAGGCCATGCCGGCGGTCATGGCGCCATCGCCAATGATGGCCACGGACTTGCGTTTCTCGCCCTTGATCCTGGCCGCCATCGCCATGCCGAGCGCCGCCGAGATGCTGGTGGATGAATGCGCAGTGCCGAAGGTGTCGTACTCGCTTTCGTCGCGACGTGGGAAACCGCTGATGCCACCCAGCTGGCGCAGCGAGCCCATGCGGTCGCGCCGTCCCGTGAGGATCTTGTGCGGATAGGTCTGGTGGCCCACGTCCCACACCAGCCGGTCTTCCGGGGTGTCGAAGACATAGTGCAGGGCCAGGGTGAGTTCCACGGTGCCCAGGTTGGAACTGAGGTGGCCGCCGGTGCGGGCCACGCTTTCGAGCAGGAAGGTGCGCAGTTCATCGGCCAGCGGCGTGAGTTGCGCGCGCGAGAGGCGGCGAACGTCCTTGGGCGACTCGATGGTGGACAGAAGAGAACTCATGGGCAAATTGGCTCGGGTCATGTCGTGGGGGCCTTGAGCAAGGACTCAGTATGCACGCCGACCCACCCAGTCGGCCAGCGCATGCAGGATGGCCGTGTCGTCCAGTCGGCTCTCGTCCAGGGCGGCGTGGGCCTGGTCCAGCAGGCGTTCGGCATAAGCCTGCGCCTGAGTCAGTCCCATCAGGGAAACGAAGGTGGGCTTGTCGGCTGCGGCATCCTTGCCGGCGGTCTTGCCCAGGGTGGCCGAATCGGCGGTCACATCGAGCACATCGTCCACCACCTGAAAAGCCAGACCCAGGGCCGCACCATAGCGTCCTAGTTGCTCAAGGGCTTGTGCGGGAACGCTCCCGGTGGCCGCGCCCATGGTGACGCTGGCCTTGAGCAATGCGCCCGTCTTCTGCCGGTGCATCGCCTCAAGGGCGGGCTGGTCCAGTGCCAGACCGACGCTGGCCAGGTCAATGGCCTGTCCACCCGCCATGCCGGAGGCGCCGGCGGCCTGGGCCAGCAGCCGGCAGAGCAAAGCGGCCATCTCGCTCGACACGCTGCCATCGCCCGGCACGAGCAGTTCGAAGGCCAGCGCCTGCAGGGCGTCGCCCGCCAGAAGGGCCTGGGCTTCGCCATAACGCACATGCACCGTGGGTTTTCCCCGGCGCAGCACGTCGTTGTCCATGCACGGCATGTCGTCGTGCACCAGCGAGTAGGCGTGAATCAGTTCGACCGCGCAGGACGCACGCAAGGCCGCACCGTGCGAGCCGCCCACCGCTTCGCTGGTGGCCAGCACCAGCAGCGGGCGCAGCCGTTTGCCGCCGTCCAGCACCGCGTAGCGCATGGCCTCACCCAGGCCAGCGGGCGCATCGGCAGGCACCCAGGTGGACAGGGCCTGCTCGACCTCGTCCTGCTTCGCCTGCCGCCAGGCTGCGAAATCCGTCGGATCGCTCAGCACGGCGTTCAAGCGGCGTCCCAGGGTTTGAGCTCGCCGCCCTCGAGCACCTTGATCTGGTTCTCCACCGCATCCAGGCGGGCACGGCAGAAGGCCAGCAGCTCGGCGCCACGCTGGTAGTGCGTGAGGAGTTGTTCCAGCGGCAACTGACCAGCGTCCAGTTGTGAAACCAGTTGTTCGAGTTCTGCCAGCGCCGCCTCGTAACTGGTGGGGGCATTGGCAGGCGCCGCAGCGCGGGCGGAACTGGTGGCGGGGCGTGTGGTCATAGGTGGGGTGTTCGTGGGCCGCCGGGGGGCCGACCGACATTCTATGCACAGCACGCCGTATTGACCCCCGGGGTACAATCCGGCCTCTTTTTTTCCAAACTGACGGGCCCCACAGCCCGGAGGGACGCACCACTCCACCCATCCCGCGCGAATTCGTCTGACGAGCACAGCGCTTACCCTGCCCCTTCATAGGGGGAGTCTCTAGGTCAGGACCCTGATGTCTGATTTAAGTCTTCAACTGCAGCAGGCCGCAAGCCAACTTCCGGTTTCCAGCTACTTCAGCGAGGCGCTGTTCCAGCGCGAAAAGGAAACGCTCTTCCAGCGCGGGCCCCGGTACGTGGGGCACCAACTCTCGGTCCCCAACGTGGGGGACTACCACACCCTGCCGCAGGAACGCGGAGGACGGGCCCTCGTGCACACGGCCAAGGGCATCGAGCTCGTCTCCAACGTGTGCCGGCACCGCCAGGCCATGATGCTGCACGGGAAGGGCAACCTCAACGACACCCGCAACGGCAGTGCCGGGGGCAACATCGTGTGCCCGCTCCACCGCTGGACCTACAGCGGCGTGCACGGCGAGCGCGCCGGGCAGTTGCTGGGTGCGCCGCACTTCGAGCAGGACCCCTGCCTGAACCTCAACCACTACCCGCTGCGCGAATGGAACGGGTTGCTGTTCGAGGACAACGGCCGTGACGTGGCGGCGGACCTGGCGAACATGGGGCCGCGCGCGGCGCTCGACTTCGAAGGCATGGTGCTCGACCACGTGGAGCTGCACGAGTGCAACTACAACTGGAAAACCTTCATCGAGGTGTACCTGGAGGACTACCACGTGGCGCCGTTCCACCCGGGTCTTGGCGGTTTTGTCACCTGCGAGGACCTGCGCTGGGAGTTCACGCCCGAGTACTCCGTGCAGACCGTGGGTGCGGCCAACCTGCTGGGCAAGGCGGGGAGCCCGGTGTACCAGCGCTGGCACGAGCAACTCATGAACTACCGCCAGGGCGCCATGCCCGAGCACGGCGCGATCTGGCTCACCTACTACCCTCACATCATGGTGGAGTGGTATCCGCACGTGCTGACGGTCTCCACGCTGCATCCGGTGAGCGTGGACAAGACGCTGAACATGGTGGAGTTCTACTACCCCGAAGAAATCGCTGCCTTCGAGCGCGAGTTCGTGGAGTCGCAACGCGCGGCTTACATGGAAACCTGCGTGGAAGACGACGAGATCGCCGAACGCATGGACGCCGGCCGCAAGGCCCTGCTCTCGCGCGGCGACAACGAGGTGGGCCCTTACCAGAGCCCGATGGAAGACGGCATGCAGCACTTCCACGAGTGGTACAGGAGGAGCATGAGCCGCCCTGCGCCGCCTTCGGCGTCACTCCCCCAGGAGGGCGTCACCTGCGGCCTGGCGGAGCCAGTTCCGCGGTGACTCTCGCTTGCTGCTGCCCTCCTGCGGCGCTGGTTCCAGAAAAGGGGCATTGAGCATGCAGGCCTTGTGGATCGTGCTGGCCTCGCTGCTGTTTGCCTCCATGGCGGTGTGCATCAAGTACGCCTCCGCCTACTTCAATGCCTTCGAGATCGTGTTCTATCGCGGCCTGCTGGGCATGCTGGTGCTCATGGCGATCGCCCGCGTGCAGGGCACCTCGCTGCGCACCAGCGTGCCTGCCATGCACGCCTGGCGCGGCGTGGTGGGCGTGATCTCGCTCACCACGTGGTTCTACGCGATTGCCCACCTGCCGCTTCCCACGGCCATGACCCTGAACTACATGAGCAGCGTGTGGATCGCCACGTTCCTGCTCGGAGGCGCACTCCTGCTGCAGGGTCGCAACGTGCCCATGCGCCAGCAAGGTCCCTTGTTTCTGACGGTGATCGCCGGCTTCGCTGGCGTGGCCATGTTGCTGAGGCCGTCGCTCAATCCGGATCAGGTGGTCGGCGCCTTCGTGGGCTTGCTCTCCGGTGTGTTTGCCGCGCTCGCCTACCTTCAGGTGGCCGCCCTGTCGCGAGCGGGCGAGTCGGAAAGCCGCACGGTCTTCTATTTTTCGCTCTGTGCAACCCTGGTGGGCGGACTGGGCATGCTGTTCTCCGGTGCCAGTGCTTGGCAATGGCCCTCGGCGCTCTGGCTCCTGCCCACCGGCCTGCTGGCGGTGTTCGGCCAGCTCTGCCTCACCCGCGCCTACTCACGGGGCTCGACCATGGTGGCGGCCAGCCTGCACTACACCGGCATCGTGTTTGCCGCGCTCTACAGCCTGCTCCTGTTCGGCGAGCAAATTCCGCTCATGGGCTGGCTCGGCATGGCGCTCATCGTCATCAGCGGTGTCGCGGCGACCGCGCTGCGCACACGCGCCGTGCCCAACGCCCCCGCCGAAGAGCACTGAAACGCGGCTCTGCCGCACAATTCACGGATGTACACCACCCTGATCACGCCGGCCGAACTCCAGCAACTGATGGGCAGCGGCACGCCGGTGCGCCTGCTGGACGCCAGTTTCGAGCTGATGAAGCCCGATGCAGGCGCCGCCCAGTTCGATGCTGAACACCTGCCCGGTTCGACCTACGTCCACCTGGACCACCACCTGAGCGACAAGACCGGCGCCGATCGCGCCAGCGGCGGGCGTCATCCGCTGCCCTCGCGCGAGACCTTTGCGCAAAGGCTGGGTGAGCTGGGTGTAGCCAACGATGTGCAGGTGGTGGTGATCGACCGGCAGGGTGCCAACTACGCGGGGCGGCTTTGGTGGATGCTGAAGTGGTGCGGACACGAGGCGGTAGCGGTGCTCGACGGTGGCCTGCCAGCCTGGAAGGCCCAGGGTGGCGCGCTCGCCAGCGGGCCGGCGCAGGCCGCCACCCCGGCCCGGTTCGAACTTCGCCCTCCCCTGGCCCATCTCGCCACCACGGACGAGATCGCGGGTTCGCTCGGGCGGCC
The DNA here is from genome assembly GCF_051858985.1 of Hydrogenophaga sp. Lineage (GTDB taxonomy): Bacteria > Pseudomonadota > Gammaproteobacteria > Burkholderiales > Burkholderiaceae_C > Hydrogenophaga. Next base: position 184,668 of record NZ_JBHYGM010000001.1, read on the forward strand.
CGGACTCACGCTCATCGATGCCCGCGCCGCAGCACGGTTCCGCGGCGAAACCGAGCCGCTGGATCCGGTGGCGGGGCACATTCCCGGCGCGCTGAACCGGCCGTTTGTGCAGAGTGTGATGGCGGACGGTCGCTTCAAACCGGCGGCCGAGCTGCGGGCCGAATTCGAGCAGTTGCTCGGTGCTCGTGATCCGGCCAGCGTCGTGCATCACTGCGGCAGCGGCGTGAGCGCCCTTCCCAATCTGCTGGCCATGGAGATCGCGGGCCTGGGGCGCACCCGGCTCTACGCAGGCAGCTGGAGCGAATGGTGCAACACGCCGGGCATGCCCGTAGCGCAGGGCTGAACGCCCGAGGATCCACGCCCTCATGACCCGACCCTCTCAGAACCAGGAACCGGCGGCGGTGCCCGTCCTGGCAGGAGGACCGCGAAAGCGCGTGCTGGCACTGCTGTCGCTGGTGATCGGCGTTGCCGCGTTTTTGGTGCTGGTGCTCGACCTGTTGGTGGCCAGTCCTGGTCAGCACGAAGCATGGAACGCGGGCGCGATGATGGTCGTGGCCGCCGTGGCATGGTGGCTGGTGCGCACGGACCGTGAGCACTACGTGGCGCACCTGATCGTTTTTGGAACCTTGTTGATCGCGATCAATTCGGTGCTCACCTACGGCTCCGTGCGAACCGCTGTGGGCTTCCTGTTCGTGGCCGCCGTCGCCGGGGCTGGCACGTTCCTGGGTCGCACGGCGCTGGTGCTCACGGTGCTGGCCAGCGTCGGATCACTGGGTGTGCTCACGCTGGCCGAATACAACGGCTGGCTCCCTGCGACCCCGTATTTTCAAGTGGGCATTCGTGTGTGGATCACCCACTCGGCCACGCTGGTGGTGGTGGCGGTGATGGTCTACCACAGCAGGCGGCAATTGCGCGATTCATTCGCCCGCCAGACCGATGAGCTGGAGCGTCGCAAGAAAACCGAGCAGGAACGCGACCGCAATCTGGAGCGTTTCGCACGCATCTTCCGCACCAATCCCAGCCCCATGGTGGCGCAGTCCGCCCGCTCGGGGGTGATCCTGGATGTGAACCCTGCGTTCGAGCGCTGCTACGGCTACCAGCGCTCGCAGGTGCTGGGTCGACAGGACGGTTTTCTCTGGGCGTCGCAGGAAGAGCGCGAATCGTTCATGACCTTCCTGTTTAGCCGGCGTCGGGCCGAACAGTACGCGGCGCACGGTCTTCGCGCCGACGGCAGCGTGTTCGACGCACTCATCTCCAGCGAGATGGGCGATGACCCCGAAGACAAGCTGATCATCACCACCATTTCCGACGCGAGCGCGCAAAACGAAATGCTGGAACGGCTTCGCCGCTCCGAGGAGCGGTTCGCCAAGGCCTTCAACTTCAGCCCGTTGAACATGACCATCACGCGGCTGTCCGATGGATCTTTCGTCGAGGTGAACCGGGCCGAAGACCGCGCCCAGGGCCTGGCGCCCGAAGACCTCAAGGGCAAGACGTCGGTGGAGATCGGCGCGTGGCTCACACCCGAGCACCGCGAGGCTTTTGTGGCGCGCCTGCTGCGCGACGGCCGCGTCGACGCCTACGAAACCAGGATGCGCCACAAGGACGGCCATCTGGTGGACACGCGCCTGTGGGCCGAACTCGTGGAAATGGATGGCGAGCGCTGCATCCTGTCCTGCACGGTCAACATCACCGAGGAAAAGCAGCGAGAAAACCTGCTGCTCAATGTGGCCAGGGGCGTCGCCGCCGAAACGGGCGAAGCTTTCTTCGGTGCGCTCACGCGCCACCTGGAGGAAACCGTCGGCGCCGACATGGTGGTGATTGGTGAATGCCGTGAGGACGGACGGGTGCGCACCCTGGCCATCCAGCAAAACGGCCGCGCCGCGTCCAACTTCAGTTTCAACCCGCAAGGTACGCCTTGCGGACAGACGCTGCGGCAGCAGGACATGCTGGTCTGCGTGAACGATCTGGCCGAGCAGTTCCCACAGGCCACCAGCCTGATTGCCTCCGGTTGCCAGGCCTACCTGGGCAAGGCGCTGCGCGATGCCGACGGCACGCCCATCGGCGTGATCTTTGCGCTGTGGGGCCGTCAGGTGGAGATCGGTGCGGACACGCAGGCGCTGATCGCCATCTTTGCCAGCCGCGCCAACGCCGAACTGGTGCGACTGCGGCGCGACCGCGAGATCCAGCAGTTCAGTGAAACGCTGGAGCAGCGCGTGCGAGAACGCACGGCGGACCTTCAGAACCTCAATGCCGAACTCGACTCCTTTGCCTATTCCGTCTCGCACGATTTGAAGTCTCCGCTGCGCGCGATCGACGGCTTCACGCGACTGCTGGACGAAGCGGTGGGCGAGCGCTTGAGCAAGGACGAACGAGAGCTGCTGGACCGCGTGCTGCATTCCACCAACCGGATGAGTTCGCTCATCAATGACCTGCTGGCCCTGGCGCGGGTGAGCCAAGGCCGCCTGGAGCGCCAGACCGTGGACCTGAGCGCGCTGGCCAGCCAGGTGCTGCTGCAGGAAAGGCAGAAACACCCGGAGCGCCTGATCGAATACCGCGTGGAGCCAGACTTGAAAGCGCATTGCGACCCGCGGCTGGCACGCATCGCACTGGAGAACCTGTTTGCCAATGCGTTCAAGTACACGCGCCGGCGGGAACAGACCTTGATCGAGTGGGGCCGCCTGCCAGCGCAGGACGCGCAACCAGGCCATTTCTTTGTGCGCGACAACGGCGTGGGTTTCGACATGGCCTATGCCGACAAACTTTTCAAGCCCTTCCAGCGCCTGCACATGCCCAGCGAATTTGAAGGCACCGGCATCGGCCTGGCCACCGTGCGCCGCATCATCGAACGGCACGGCGGCACGATACACGGAGAAGGCACCCCCGGCGAAGGCGCCCTCTTCACCTTCACCCTGGGCGATCCACCCGCGTCAGTGTGAGTGGGCCAGGCCGCTGACCAGCGTGACCAGACCGATGCCCGCCAGCAACCACAAGATCTGCGCCACCGTGGCGCTCAGGCCCACGCGCTTCTGCAGTTGCGGAATCAGGTCGGCCAACGCCACATAGACGAAGCTGCTGGACGCGGCGACCAGGAAGTACGGCAGGTAGTCTTCCAGCCGCGTGAGCAGGAAGTAGCCCACGATACCGCCCAGCGCCGTCACCGTGCCGGCGAGCGACACCTTGACCAGCGCGGCCCGCCGGGTGGGAGAGGTCTGCCTCAGCACCACCAGGTCTCCCATGTGGTGAGGCACTTCGTGGGCCAGCACCGCCAGCGAGGCAATCACGCCCAGCCGCATGTCGGCCATGAAAGCCGAGGCGATCAGGATGCCATCACCGAAGGCATGCACGCTGTCTCCGGCCAGCACGGTCCAGCCGCCCGAGCGCGGCTCCGGGTGGTGATGGCCATGGTGATGGCCATGGTGGTGGTGCGCATGGTCATGATCGTGGTGGGCGCCCGCGTCCGGCTGATGGTGCTCGTGTCCGTGGTGCCAGAGCTCGGCCTTGTCCAGAAGGAAAAAGAACACCAGGCCACCCAGCAGCAGGGCAAAGAGTTCGTGCGCGCTGGCCTCGCTCTCGAACGCCTCGGGCAGCAGGTGCATGAAAGCCGTGGCCATCAGCGCGCCCGCTGCCATGCTGAGCATGTGCTGCGTGTAGCGGGCCATCATGGCGAAACCCAGCAGGGCAGCCAGCCAGACGCTGCCGACACCGGCGGCAATGGTTCCAAGGAGGATGGCGAGAAGGGTCATCACGCGCTCGATCAGCCACAAAAAAGGGCCGCGATCTGCGGCCCCGGAGGTCAATGGTGCAGGCGGCTTTCAGGCCACGCCATGCTGCTTGAACCACGCCACCGCCCGTTTCCAGCCATCTTCGGCCGGTTCCTTGCGGAAGCTCGGGCGGTAGTCGGCATGAAAGGCGTGCGGCGCGTCGGGGTAGACCACGAAGGTCGACGCTTTGGCGGCCGGACTTCCGGTTGCCAGAGCGACCTTCATCTTATCAACCGTGTCAAGAGGGATGCCGGTGTCGGCTGCCCCATAGAGGCCCAGCACCGGGCCTTTCAGGCTGGCGGCCACATCCACCGGGTGCTTCGGGCTGAGCGGCGTCGCATCGCCCACCAGCCGGCCATACCAGGCCACGCCTGCCTTCACGGCCGGGTTGTGTGCGGCGTAGAGCCAGACCTGACGCCCGCCCCAGCAGAACCCGGTCACGCCCAGCTTGCTCACGTCGCCTCCGTTGGCCGCAGCCCACTTCACCGTGGCGTCCAGGTCGCCCAGCACCTGGGCATCCGGCACCTTGGAGACCACCTCGGCGATCAGCTTGGCGATCTCGCCATAGCTCTGGGCGTCACCCTGCCGCACGAACAGCTCGGGAGCGATGGCGAGGTACCCGGCCTTGGCGAAACGGCGGGTGGTGTCGGCGATGTATTCGTGCACGCCGAAGATCTCCGACAACACCAGCACCACCGGCAGGCCGGTCCTGCCGGCCGGTGCGGCGCGGTAGGCGGGCATCTTGAAACCGTTCACGTCGATCATGACCTCACCCACGGTCAGGCCGTCCGAAGGTGTCTTGATCGCCGTCTGCGCCATCAGCGGTGCGGCGGCGGCCGCGTAACCCACCCCGAGCGCGGCCTTCAGCGCGGTTCGGCGGGTGGCACCGAGTTCGGTGGACTGGCCAGGCAACAGGGCATCGAGGTCCTGGGCGTGTCGTTCGTCGAGCATGAGGCTGTCTCCTTCTGGGTGGGTGGTTGAGAGTTGGCTGACCCGGAGCGGCGCACGAAGTTCAAGCCCTCAATGGGCTTTGTCCCAGTTCGGGCCGACGCCCACTTCGGCCAGCAACGGGACCTTGAGGGCGGCCACGCCGGCCATGAGGTGCGGAATCTCGGTCCTGAGCCAGTCCACCTCGCCTTCGGGCACTTCGAACACCAGTTCGTCGTGCACCTGCATGATCATCCGGGTGCCCCGGCGTTGTTCGTCCAGCGCCTTCTGCACCGCCACCATGCTGAGCTTGATGAGGTCGGCGGCGGTGCCCTGCATGGGGGCGTTGATGGCGGCACGCTCGGCGCCGCTGCGACGCGGACCGTTGGGGCTGTTGATCTCGGGCAGGTACAGGCGCCTGCCGAACACCGTTTCCACGTAGCCGCGAGCCTTGGCGCTCTGGCGCGTTTCGTCCATGTAGCGCTTGACGCCTTCGAAGCGCTCGAAATAGCGCGTGATGTAGTTCTTGGCCGCCGTGTTGTCGATGGCCAGCGCCTTGGCCAGGCCAAAGGCGCTCATGCCGTAGATGAGGCCGAAGTTGATGACCTTGGCGTAGCGGCGCTGCTCACTGCTCACCTGCGCCGATTCAACGCCGAACACCTCGGCCGCCGTGGCGCGGTGCACGTCCAGCCCTTCGTGGAAAGCGCGCAGCAGGGCTTCATCCCCACTGATGTGCGCCATGATGCGCAGCTCGATCTGCGAGTAGTCGGCACTGGCGATCACATGGCCGGCGGGCGCCACGAACGCCTCGCGCACGCGACGGCCTTCGGGTGTGCGGATCGGGATGTTCTGCAGGTTCGGGTCGTTGCTGGAGAGTCGCCCGGTCACGGCCACGGCCTGCGCGTAGTGCGTGTGCACGCGCCCGGTGCGCGGCAGCGCGAGCTGGGCGAGCTTGTCGGTGTACGTGCCCTTTAGCTTGGACAGGCCCCGGTGTTCGAGGATCTTGGCGGGCAAAGGGTAATCCTCGGCGAGCTTTTCCAGCACCTCTTCGTCGGTGCTGCGCGCGCCAGTCGCGGTCTTCTTGATCACCGGGAGGCCCAGTTTGTCGAAGAAGATCTCGCCCAGTTGCTTGGGACTGGCCAGGTTGAAAGGCTGTCCGGCGATGGCGTACGCCTCCTGTTCCAGCGCCACGATGCGCTGGCCGAGTTCGTGGCTCTGCGCGGCCAGCGTGGGCGCGTCGATCAGCACGCCGTTGCGCTCGATGCGGTAGAGCGCCTCGCTGCTCGCCATCTCCAGCTCGTAGACGAACTTCAGCTTCTCGTCGGCCTCCAGCTTCGGCCACAGCGCCAGGTGCACGTCCAGCGTCTGGTCGCTGTCCTCGCAGGAATACTCGGCCGCCTTGGCCACGTCGACCTGGGCAAAGGGAATCTGGTGCGCGCCTTTACCGCACAGGTCCTCGTAGTTGATGCCTTGCCGTCCCAGGTGTCGCTCGGCCAGGCTGGCCAGGCCATGTGGCTTGTGCACCTCCAGCACGTAGCTCTGCAGCATGGTGTCGTGCGCGTATCCCTGCACCTCGATGCCGTGGTTGGCAAACACGTGGCGGTCGTACTTCACGTGCTGCCCGAGCTTCTTGCGGCTGCCGTCCTCCAGCCAGGGTTTGAGGCGCGCCAGCACGTCGTCGAACGGCAATTGAGCCGGCGCATCGGGACCGCTGTGGCGAAGCGGGATGTAGGCGGCCTCGCCCGGCGTCACGCTGAAGCTGATGCCCACGATCTCGGCGCGCATTTCGTCCAGCGAGGTCGTCTCGGTGTCGATGGCGACCAGGTCTGCAGCCTGCACCCTGGCGAGCCAGTCGTCGAACAGGCCCCAGTCAAGAATGGTGTCGTACTTCAGGTTGGTGGCCTGCGTGGTGCCGCTCAGGTCCGGCTCGTCAAACAGCCCCGGGGCGGTATTGCCCGATCGCGACTTGTGCTCCTCGATCAGTTCGGGGTGCACATCGTGCTGCTCGAGCGCCTTCACGAGACCCTTGAAACCGTAATTTTCGCTGAAGGTCTTGAGCGCCTCGGTGTCCTGTCCGCCGATGGTGATGGCCTCCAGCGAGGGCAGTCCCTCGATGTGGTCCTTCAGATCGCAGTCCGTCTTGATGGTGAGCAACTCACGGCCCCTGGGCAGCCATTCGAGTGCATTGCGCAAGTTCTCGCCCGCCACACCCTTGATCTCGCCAGCGCGCGCCACCAGCGCCTCGAGCGAGCCATACTCCAGCAGCCATTTCACCGCCGTCTTCGGCCCCACCTTGGGCACGCCGGGCACGTTGTCCACCTGGTCGCCCACCAGGGTCTGGTAGTCCAGCATCAGGCTGGGCGGCACGCCAAACTCCGCCGTCACACCGGCCACGTCCCGGCGCCGGTCGTTCATGGTGTCGATCACCGTGATGTGTTCGTTGACCAGCTGGCTCAAATCCTTGTCGCCGCTGGAGATGATGCAGGTGATGCCCTGCTGCGACGCGATATGGGCCAGCGTACCGATCACGTCGTCCGCCTCCACGCCCGGCACGTCCAGCACCTTCCAGCCCAGCAACTTCACCACTTCGTGGATCGGGCCGATCTGCGAGCGCAAATCGTCGGGCATGGGTGAGCGGTTGGCCTTGTACTCAGGGTAGAGCGCGTCCCGGAAAGTCGGCCCCTTGGCGTCGAAGACGCAGGCAGCGTAGTCTGCGCGCACGTCCTTGCGCAGCTTCTGCATCATGTTGACCATGCCCCGGATGGCCCCGGTGGCGGGGCTGGAGGGGTCGCCCGGCACGGCCCGCAGGTCGGGCATGGCGTGGAACGCGCGGTAGAGGTAGCTGGAACCGTCGACCAGCAGCAGCGTGGGCGCGGGGTTCGGGGAGGGGGTCTGGGCGTCGGACATGGGGCGATTGTGGCGGAGATCGTGCCGCATCCAGCCCGCCGCCGGCTGCGTATCCAGTGGTAACCGGCTTCGCCCCTGTCGCGGCGCTGCCGGCCTGCCTTGCCTACAATGCCGCATGACCCCGAACCTCCGCCGCTCCCTCGCCGCACTCGCCCTCGGCGGTTGTGCCACCCTGACTGCACTGGCCCAGGTCGCCCCCGTGGCGCCCACGGAGTCGCCTCGAGAACCCGGATCGCCGCGAGACCGGATCGAACGCATCACGCACGAGGACAGCCTGACCCGGATCGACGAGTTGCGCGTGGGCGGGCAGACGCAGAGCATCGACGTGCAGCCCAAGAATGGCGCGCCGGCCTACCAGATCCAGCCCGAGGGGGCCGGATCCACCGACTCAAGTGGCAAGCGCACCGGCAACGCCGGGCGCAGCAGCTGGCGCGTGCTGAACTTCTGATCGCCTGCGACATGGCTGTCTACACCGAAGTCGCGTTCACCGAAGCCGCCGCCCTCCTCCACACGCTCGATCTCGGCGATCTCACCGAGCTCCGGGGCATCCAGGGCGGCATTGAAAACACCAATTACTTCGTGACCAGCGAGCGCGACGGCGCCACGCAGGAGCATGTGTTGACCGTGTTCGAACGGCTCGGCTTCGAGCAGTTGCCGTTCTACCTTCACCTGATGAAGTTTCTGGCCGAACGCGGCATTCCCGTGCCGGCCCCGGCGGCCAATGGCCAGGGCGAGATCCTCCACGCCGTGCAGGGCAAACCGGCGGCGGTGGTGGCCAAGTTGCGCGGACGCAGCGACCTCGCGCCGGGCGTGGCGCAATGCGAGGCCGTGGGCGCCATGCTGGCCCGCATGCACCTGGCAGGGCGCGATTTTCCGCTGAGCCAGCCCAACCTGCGCGGGTTGCCCTGGTGGAACGAAACCGTGCCGGTGGTGCTGCCCTTCCTCACTTCGCCGCAGGCGGACCTGATCCGCTCGGAGTTGGCCTACCAGAACCACGTGGCCGGGAGTCCGGCCTACGCCGCGCTGCCGCGTGGGCCGATCCACGCCGACCTGTTCCGGGACAACGCCATGTTCGAGGAAGGGGAGCTCACCGGATTCTTCGATTTCTATTTCGCGGGCTGCGACACCTTCCTCTTTGACATTGCGGTCTGCCTGAACGACTGGTGCGTGCTGCACGACGAAGACCACGATGGTTCGCTGGACTCGCCGCGTTCTCTGGCCTTGCTGGCGGCCTACCAGGCGGTTCGCCCGCTGGGCGCCGCCGAACGGCAACTGCTCCCCGCGCTGTTGCGCGCCGGCGCCCTGCGCTTCTGGATCTCCCGCCTGTGGGACCTCCATCTGCCGCGCGAGGCCGCGCTGCTCCAGGCCCACGACCCCTCCCATTTCGAACGCGTGCTGCGCGCCCGTGTGCGCGACACGCAGGCACTGTCGGCCCTGCTGCGCGAAGACGCCCTCCAACCCGCATGAAACTCAACCTCGTCCCCGCCCGCACCGGCCTGCAATGGGTCAAGCTGGGCGTGAAGACCTTCTTCCGCCAGCCGCTGGCCATGTCGGGCCTGTTCTTCATGTTCATGGCCACGGTGTCCATCGTCTCGCTGGTGCCCGTGCTGGGCACCGCCATCTCGCTCACGCTGGTGCCGGCCGCCACGTTGGGCCTCATGGCCGCCAGCCAGGAAGCGTCCCACGGTCGCTTTCCCATGCCGTCGCTGCTGATCTCCGGTTTTCGGGCCGGGCCGTCGAAGACGCGCTCCATGCTCATTCTGGGCGCCATGTATGCCGCCGGCCTGATGCTGGTGCTGGGTGTCTCGGCCTTGTTTGGAACCGATGTGCCGCCGGTGGCGCCCGACGTGCCCGAAGGCGAGGTGTCGCCGGAAATGGTGCGCAACCTGTTCGCCAACGAGGGCCTGTGGGCGGCGATGGTGCTCTATGTGCCGCTGCTCATGGCCTTCTGGCACGCACCGGCCCTGGTGCACTGGCACGGCGTGAGCCCCTTGAAGAGCCTGTTCTTCAGCCTGCTGGCCTGCTGGTCCAACAAGGGCGCCATGCTGGTCTACTTCTTTGGCTGGGTCGGTGTCTTCATGCTGGTGGGCCTGTTCATGAGCCTGCTGACCACGCTGCTGGGTGGCACGCAGGCGCTCAACCTCATCCTGTACCCCATGGTGCTGTTCATGGCCTCCATGTTCCACACCTCGATCTACTTCACGGTTCGCGACAGTTTCATGGCCGAAGGCGCTTCCGCCCTCACCGATTCACCACCTGGAGACAACGCATGACCCAGCACACCCTGCAAGGCCGAAGCGAAGACGAGGTTCTGTGGTTCCAGCGTCGCGACACGCTCAAGGCCGCCGCTGCCTGGGTGATGGCCGGTGGCCTGCCGGCGGCCCTGGCCCAGCAGCGCAGCAACGTGGTGGAGTTCGTGGGTGACGTGATGCTCAACGGCCAGCGCATGGTGCCGCAGCAGACGGTGCAGACCGGCGACGACATCCTGACCGGGCCGGCGTCCAGGTTGGTGTTCCTGATCGGCAACGCCGCTTTCCATGTGCGGCAGAACTCGCGCCTGCGCGTGGAGCGTGGCAGCACGCTGAACACGGCGAGCCTGCTGCGCCTGCTCTCCGGGGCGGTGGTGAGTGCATTCGGGCCCGGCCGCAACCGCAGCATCGTGACACCCACGCTGACCGCCGGCATCCGCGGCACCGGCGTCTACACCGAAATCATGGCCGACCAGGGCGGTCGCAGCTACTTCTGCAACTGCTATGGCACCGTCGACATGGAATCGAACGGCAACCGCGCCGTGTCGGTATCGAGCTACCACCAGTCGTTCTGGGGCGAGGTGCAGCCGCGCGGCGGTCGCTTCCTCACGCCCGCGCCGGCGATCAACCACACCGACGAAGAACTGGAATTCCTCGCCCGCTTGATCGGGCAACGCACGGCCTGGCAGATCGTTGGCCAGACCGGCGTGAAGGACGGGCGCGGCTACATGGAGCAGCGCCCGCCGGAAGCCCACCCCGCAGCGCCGCGCTGAGGCGGCGCCAGGGGCTCAGAGGCCGATCACGCCGCCGTCGGTGCGGGTGATGACGATGGTGGCCGAACGCGGTCGGCCGGCGGGGCCATAACCCTGGTTGCCCGGCCACTGGCTCTGGAACGTGAACGGCCCGGCGCCGTAGGCCGGCGTGCTTTCACCCGGGTGCTGCACGTTCACAAACAGCGTGCGGCCGTCCGCCGTTTCGGTGATGCCGGTGATCTCGCAGCCCGCCGTGCCCACCAGGAAGCGGCGCAGCCGGGTCTCGCCCAGCGCAGCACCCAGGAAGGTGTTCTGCGTGCCGGTGGCGCCGCCCAGGCTGTTGTTCACCGTGACCGCACCGCCGTCACCCACCGACCCCGGAATGGCGGCAAGCAGCATGCAGTTGGTGACATCGGTGTAGGCGCCGTCGTCGGTCTGGATCCAGCAGATGCCGGTGGCCTGGCTGAACCACAGGCCATCGGGTGAAGCAAAGTCGTTCTTCGCGTTCAGGCCCGAGAGGTTGATGTTTGCGCCCGAGTCCTCCTCCGCGCCGAAGAGGAAGATGTCCCAGTTGAAGCTGGTCGCGGTGGAGGCGCCGGCCAGTTCCTTGAAGCGGATGATGTGGCCGTGGGGGTTGCCGGTGCGGGCGCGGCCGTCCACGTCGGCATACGCGCGCGGGTTGGCGGCGTCGGCGTTGGCCACGTTGCGGCTGCCGTTGTTGGTCATGGTGAAGTAGACCTCACCGTTCTTCGGGTTGATGGCGCCCCACTCCGGACGGTCCATCTTGGTGGCGCCCACAGCGTCGGCGGCGTGGCGCGCGTTCACCAGTACATCGGCCTGGTTGGCGAACACGTAGGTGGCATAGCCCGAGATGGCGGGGTTGGCGATGTTGAGTTCGAGCCACTCGCCGCTGCCATTGGCGTTGAACTTCGCCACGTACAGCTTGCCCTCGTTCAGGTACTTGTCGCCGGCGGCCAGGCCACCGCCCACGTCGCTGGCGCTCCACACGGCGGTGGAAACGAACTTGTAGATGTACTCGTTCTGCGAGTCGCAACCCATGTAGAACGCCAGAGGTTGGCCCACCACCGGAATGCTGCACACGGCAGCCTCATGGGCGAAGCGGCCCATGGCCACGCGCTTGGCGGGCGTGCCGCTGGTCAGCGGGTCGATTTCCACGTTGTAGCCGAAGGTGTTGGGCTCGTTGCGGAAGTCCAGCGCGGCGGTGGCGCCCGGTGCCGAGATGTCCCAGCGACCGAAGCGGTCGTCGGTGGCGGCCGTGGCGGTGGCGTACCAGCCTTGCGAACCGGCCGTGGTGGCACCACCCGCGATGGCCGTGCGGGCCACGCCGTAACGCTGACGCGAGGTGCTGGTCTTGGCGTCCACCGCCGTGGAACCCTGTGGCATGTTGAAGTACGCCGCCCAGTTCTCTTCACAAGCCAGGTAGGTGCCCCAGGGGGTCTTGCCATGGCCGCAGTTGTTGATGGTGCCGCGCGAGGTGGCGCCGGTGGTGTCGAACTTCGTCACCATGAAGGCGCGGATGTCGGCCAGATGGGCGGCCGGGCCGGCAATGCGCATCGGCGACTGGCCGGTGACGCGGCGGTTGTAGAGGGAATCGAGCTTGTGGGTCCACTGGCCCGAGGCGTTCTTGCCGATCTCGGCCACCGACACGCCATGGTGGTTGATTTCCTTCAGCACTTCCAGTTCGGGCCGCACGCCCAGGTCCCAGCCGCCGAACTGGCTGAACTTCTTGCCCGACACACCGGCAGAGGTCTGGCCGGTGGGATGGAAGAAGTGCGAGTCGGCCGAGCTTTCGTGGTTGACGACCAGCACCGCGCGACCCGTGTCGGTGGCGGTGTAGCGACCCAGCGAGTCGATATAGAAGAGGTCCATGCCGTCGTGGTGATCGCCCACGCGCATCGTCCATTCGTCCGTTTCCGTGCCCAGGTTGCTGTACGCGGGGATGCTTGACACCAGCCGGTCACCGGTGGCGTGCAGCACGGTGTAGGTGTAGCCGGCGGGCAGCGTCACGTTGTCGAGCAGGTTCTTGTCGACGGCGCTGAAACCGAGCGCCGTCTCGCTCGGCGTGCCGGGCGCGGGCGCGGGGGCGGGGGCAGGTGCGTCATCGCCGCCACCGCCGCAGGCCGAGAGGAACGGGATGGTGGAGAGCGCGGCCAGGCCAATGCCGCCACGGATGAGGTTGCGGCGGTTCAGCGGCGTGCGGCCGCTGCGTTCCAGCACGTCCTGGAAATGTTCGTTGGGCGAGTCGTTGAAGGAGTCGTCGGAATGGTGGGACATGTTGGCTTGCGTGGGTGGTTGAAAGACCCACGCAGTGTCCCGATCGCACATGACGCTTCCGTGAATCGGATGAAAACCCCCACCCGTACTTCATCATGCGTCTTCGACATCACCGTGTCACATTCGCCGCCACCCGCAGAAACAAGCCCTCCACCTGCCATGCGATCTGCTGCCAGTCGATCTGAGCAACTTCCGATCGCGCCCGCGCGGCGGCGTGTGCGATGCGTCCCGGCTGCGCCGCCAGCCCTGTTGCGGCTTGAACGAAAGCGGCTTCATCTTTCGGCGCCACCAGCCAGCCGTTGCCCTCGTGCTGCACCCAGTCGGCCGCGGCGGCGGTGTTGAACGCGAGCACCGGCAAGCCACTGGCCAGGGCCTCCACCGTCACGTTGCCAAAGGTCTCGGTGAGGCTGGGAAACAGGAACACGTCGGCCGAGGCGTAGTAGCCGGCCAGTTCGTCGTGCCGGCGCATGCCCGCGAACACCGCCTGCGGGCAGCGCTGGTGCAAGCTCTCTCGCAGCGGCCCATCGCCCACCACCACCAGCTTCACATCCGGGTGGCGTGTGCGCATGGCCTCGAAGGACCGAAGCGCCACGTCAAGGTTCTTCTCGGCAGCCAGGCGGCCCACCACCAGCAGCACCAGGGTGTGTGCACCGGCGCCCCACGACGCGCGCAACGCCTCGCTGCGGCGTGCCGGATTGAACAGTTGCGTGTCGACGCCGCGCGCCACCACCTGCACGTTGTCGAAGCCGCTATCCAGCAGCTCGTCGCGCAGGGCCTGCGTGGGCACCATGGTGAGTTGCGTGAGGTTGTGGAACTTGCGCAGGTAGGCCACGATCGGTTTGCGCAGCCAGCCCACGCCGTAGTGCTGGCTGTAGGCATGGAAATTGGTGCGGAAATCGGAGGTGATCGGCAGGCGCAGGTGGCGCGCGGCCTGCAGGGCCGACCAGCCCAGCGGGCCTTCGGTGGCGATGTGCACGAGGTCGGGCCGTTTGAGCGTCCAGGCATGGATCAGTGCCCGCTTGCCCGGCAGACCCAGCTTGAGCTGCGGGTAACGCGGGATCGGCATGCCGCGCATGAGCAATTCTTCAAAACCGGTGTGACTGGATGCCTGCTCCACCGGCGTCTGTCGCGGCCGGATCAACTGCACCTGGTGGTTGCGCGCGCAAAGGCCCTGGACCAGGCGCGACAGGGTGAGCGCCACCCCGTTGATCTCGGGCGGCCAGGTTTCAGTCACGACCGAGAGGCGCAGCGACGGCGTGGAGGCCGGGTATTCCTCCACCAGGATCTGGTCCGAGTGCAATGTGCTCATGGCGGCATGTTTGCGGGCGATTGCAACACGGCGATGACAGCGCACACCTGTCACCGGGTTTTCACACGTTCACGCAACCATGTCATGCGCCTGTCGCGCCCCTGCCACCCATGGAGCTGCCGTGAACGAGTTCTTCAGAACCCTTGAAATCCAGCGCTGGGACGACCACCGCTACTACCACCACAGCCGCATCAACCAGACGCTGCACTTCATCAGCGCCATGAGCTTCGTGGTCGCCTACGCGCTGCTCTGGACCGACCCGGTGCTCGCGGCGTTGATCGCATGGCTGGTGGCCATGACCAGCCGCCAGGCGGGCCACTTCTTCTTCGAACCCAAGGGCTACGACCACGTGAACCAGGCCACGCATGACCACAAGGAAGCCATCAAGGTGGGCTACAACCTGCGCCGCAAGGTGGTGCTCATGGCCTTGTGGGCGGGAACGCCGCTGCTGGTGTGGGCGGCGCCCGGTGTGTTCGGGCTCTTCCCACCACCTGCCACGGCGATGGAATTCACGCGCCAGGTCGGTGCGCTGTGGCTCGCTCTCGGTGTGGGAGGGCTGCTGTTTCGCACGGTCCATCTGTTCTTCATCGCCGACGTGAAAACGGGCCTGGTGTGGATGACCAAGATCCTCACGGACCCGTTCCACGACATCAAGCTCTACCACAAGGCGCCGCTCTACCTCATGCGCGGCCAGCTCATCGACCCGGGCATTGCCCAGCGCAGCTGAGGCCGCCTCAGCCGCGCAGGTGCTGCCACATCTCGCGCAGGATCTGCCGCCGGATGGTCTGGTGCGTGGTGCGCGAAGCGCGCCACCACCAGCCCTGGTTCTTCATGTCCTGTGCAGCCGCCACGCAGCGGCGCAGCACCTCTTCAAAATCGTCGTCGTGCAGGTCCAGGCGGAAGATCAAGCGCCCTGTGCCGACCCAGCTCAAGGCCAGGCCATGCCAGCGCAGGAAGTACTGGTACATCCAGTGATACCGACCCGGCTCGGTGTAGTTCAGTGTCCACACGCTCTGCAGGTTGGCGGCGCGCACCGGCAGGCCGTGGGCAGCCATGGTGTCGTTGAAACGCCGGGCTCGCGCGTCCCACGTCGCGTCCTGGTCCTGGTAAAGCGCCTGCATCTCCGGCGTCTGCAGGCGGCGCAAGAACGCATTCATGCCACCCATCACGTAGGGATGTGCGTTGAACGTGCCACGCGCAAAGCACACGTCGGCCGGGCGTTCGGATCGAAAGCGCTTCATGAGATCGGCGCGGCCGCAGACCACGCCGACCGGGTAGCCGCCGGCGAGCGACTTGCCGTAGGTCACCAGGTCGGCCCGCACACCGAAGTACGCCTGCGCTCCGCCCGGTGCCAGCCGGAATCCGAGGAACACCTCGTCGAAGATCAGCACGATGCCGCGTTCGGTGCACACCTGTCGCAAGCGCTTCAGCCACGCGGTGTAGGCGGCGCGGTCGTAGCCCGCGCGGCGGCTGCCGTCCACCAGCGTCGAATCGCCGGGTGCGTTGCGGTTGGGGTGCAGGGCCTGCAACGGATTCACCAGCACGCAGGCAATGTCGCGCCGCGTGCGCAACACCTGCAGGCTCTTCTCGTCCATGTCCTTGAGGGTGAAGGTCTCGCGCGGCGGCATCGGGTTGCCCGGGCCGGGCTGCACGTCTTCCCACCAGCCATGGTAGGCACCGCAGAAACGCACGAGCCGTTTGCGCCGCGTGTGGTAGCGCGCCAGGCGCACGGCCTGCATCACCGCCTCGGTGCCCGACATGTGGAAGGACACCTGTTCCTGGCCGGAGATGTCCTTGAGGCGCGCGATGTTGTCGGCCACACAGGGGTGGTAGGCACCCAGCACCGGCCCCAGCGTCTCGCCGATGCGTGCACCCTCGGCCATGCAGGCCTTGTAGACATCCACGCCGAAGACATTGACGCCATAGGAACCCGTGAGGTCGATGAACTGGTTGCCATCGAGGTCGGTCACGGTGTTGCCTTCTGCCGAAGCCACGAAGGCGCCCACCTGGAGGTGCTCACGCACATGCGGACTGAACTGGAAGGGCACACGGTAGCTGCCGGTGAACTGCAGGTCCGCCAGTCCCTCGCGCGCCTCGGCGGTGAGCGCCAGGGTCTGCGCGTACCGCTGCGCGTACCCCGCCGCCAGGGTGTCGAACGAAGCGCGGCGCAGATGCACCACCTCGGGCGGCGCACCGTCGCCGGCGAAAAATTTCTCTTCATCGTAGGCATAGCCGGGCAGCCAGGCGGCCAGCCGCTTGGCCATGCGCGAGTGGCCAGCCAGCGATCGGTGCTTGGCACGCGAGAGTTGCAGGCGTTGCCGCAGGTAAGGCAGCGCCAGCGCCAGCGAGCCCAGAGGCACGATGTAGGGCAGATGGGACAGGTAGGACATGCAGCAGGCGCTCCAGTGCGTTGGATGTGTGTCGTTTGTAGGTCGACCACATGACGCGCCCATGAACATCTCAAGACAGCTCCAGCGTCTCGCGCTGAACGAGGACCTCAACTTCCTGCTCACCAACCGGGTGCCTCGCGCCGCGCTCACCCGCTTCATGGGCTGGTTCAGCCGCATCCGGAACCCCTGGGTGCGCGACGCGTCGATGGCGGTATGGCGCGCCTTCACCGAACTGGACCTGAGCGAAGCGAAAAAGACCTCGTTCCACAGCCTGCACGATTGCTTCGTGCGGGAACTCAAACCCGGCGTGCGCCCCATCGACGCCCGCGCCGATGTGATGGTGAGCCCCTGCGATGCGATCGTGGGAGCGTGCGGCCGCATCGGCGACGATCCCACCGCCCAGGTGTTCCAGGCCAAAGGATTCCCGTACCCGCTCACCGACCTGCTCGGCCCGGATGCGCGTGCCCTCGAAATGATCGACGCCCTGCGCGGCGGCAGCTACGTCACCCTGCGTCTGACCTCCAGCATGTACCACCACTTTCATGCGCCCGACTCGCTGACGCTGGAACACGTGACCTTCCATTGCGGCGACACCTGGAACGTGAACCCGATTGCCTTGAAGCGCATCGAGCACCTCTTCTGCAAGAACGAGCGCGCGGCCCTCTACCTGCGACAGGACGACGGCACGCCGCTGCTGCTGGTGCCGGTCGCTGCGATTCTGGTGGCCAGCATGCGGCTGCGCGCCGTGGACGTGGCACTCAACGCGCAGTACCGCGGACCGCACGAACTGCCCTGCAATGCCCGCTATGGCAAAGGTCAGGAGATGGGCTGGTTCGAACACGGTTCCACCATCCTCGTGTTCACGCCGCCAGGCTTTCACCTGGCCGACAGTGTGGACGCGGGCCATCGAATCCGAATGGGAGAGCCCCTGCTCAAGCGCTCGCCCGCGTGAGTCAGATCGCGGATTGGTTCACCCGGCGCATGAGTGCTTCGGCGCTTTCCTTGCGTTCGCTGTAGCGATCCACCAGATAAGGCGCCACATCGCGCGTGAGCAGCGTGAACTTGACCAGTTCCTCCAGCACGTCCACCACCCGGTCGTGGTACGCCGAAGGCTTGAGGCGATCGTGCTCGTCGAACTCCTGGAAGGCCTTGGCGATGGACGACTGGTTGGGAATGGTGATCATGCGCATCCAGCGGCCCAGCACGCGCATCTGGTTCACCGCATTGAAAGACTGCGAGCCACCACTGACCTGCATCACTGCAAGCGTCTTGCCTTGCGTGGGTCGCACCGCGCCCAGCGACAGGGGAATCCAGTCGATCTGTGCCTTCATGATCCCTGTCATGGCACCGTGGCGCTCGGGCGAACACCACACCATGCCCTCGGCCCATGTCGCCAGCTGGCGCAGCTCCACCACCTTGTGATGCGTCTCGGGCGCGTCGTCCGGCAGTGGCAAGCCGCTGGGGTGGAACACGCGAGTCTCGGCGCCCATGGCCTGCAACAGCCGCGCCGACTCTTCCACCACCAGGCGGCTGAAGGACCGCAGACGCAACGAGCCATACAACAACAGGATGCGAGGTGCATGCGTGGACGCCTGCGTAGAGCGCAAGCGCGCCGCATCGGGCACTTCGAACGAGTCGACGTCGAGCTGCGGCAAGTCAGCGTTGTTCACGGACACGCGCCCCCTTCTCGTCCACCACCCGCTCGCCGTCTTCCTTGCTGAAGGCTCCCTGCTGCGGGTGTTCGAGGATGTCAAGCACACGCTCCGAAGGACGGCACAGCCGCGTGCCCAACGGCGTCACCACGATGGGGCGGTTCATGAGGATCGGGTGCTGGACGATGAAGTCGAGCAGTTGGTCATCGGTCCAGTGCACCTCACCAAGGCCCAGTTCGGCATAGGGCGTCCCCTTCTCGCGCAGGATGTCGCGCACGCTGCCATTCATGTCGGCCACCAGGCGCTGGAGCGTCTCGCGGCTGGGTGGCGTCTTCAGGTATTCGATGACCTGCGGTTCTTCGCCACTGTTGCGGATGAGCGCCAGCGTGTTGCGCGATGTCCCGCAGGCAGGGTTGTGAAAGATCGTGATCATGGGCTCATGCCTTCGCAGGTTGGTCGATGGGCCGCCAGGCGTTGACGAGCGCCACCAGCGTCAGCATCACCGGCACTTCCACCAGCACGCCCACCACGGTGGCCAGCGCAGCGCCCGAGTTCAGGCCGAACAGCGAGATGGCCACGGCCACGGCCAGTTCGAAGAAGTTGGACGTGCCGATCAGACACGCCGGCCCGGCGACGTCGTGGCGCAGCTTGAGCCATTTCGCGCCCCACCATGTGATGAAGAAGATGCCGTAAGACTGCAGCACAAGCGGCACCGCAATCAGCGCGATCACCAGCGGCTGTGCCACGATGGTCCGGGCCTGGAAGCCGAACAGCAGCACCACGGTGGCGATCAGGCCTGCCACCGACCACGGCTTGAGCACCGCCACGAAGTCGGCCACCGCATGGTCCGACTTTCGGTTCAGCAGGTGCCGCGTGGCCATGCCGGCCAGCAAGGGCAACACCACGTACAGCACGGTGGAGAGCAGCAGCGTCTCCCAGGGCACCGTGAGATCGGTAAGGCCAAGCAGAAAGGCGGCGATGGGCGCGTATGCCACCACCATGATGAGGTCGTTGATGGACACCTGCACCAATGTGTAGTTGGCATCGCCCTTCACCAGTTGGCTCCAGACGAACACCATGGCCGTGCAGGGCGCCACGCCGAGCAGGATCATGCCAGCGATGTATTCCTTGGCCGAGACCGGATCGACCCACGGTGCAAAGAGATAATGGAAGAACAACACGCCGAGTGCTGCCATGGTGAAGGGCTTGATGAGCCAGTTCACCACGAGGGTAAGGGCCAGGCCCTGCGGCTTCTTGCCCACGTCCTTGATGGCCGACCAGTCGATCTGGATCATCATCGGATAGATCATCACCCAGATGAACACCGCCACCACAAGATTGACGTGGGCGATCTCCAGGCTCGCCACCACTTCGAACAAACCGGGCAATGCCAGGCCCAGGGCCACGCCCAGTGCAATGCCACAGGCCACCCACACCGTCAGATACCGTTCGAACAGACCCATGATCCAGTCTCAGCAGCGGTCGCAAGCGACCGCGGTGACCTCGCACGGCTGCCCTTCGCAGCAGTGCGCGGTGAGAAAACCCAGCAGCGTGTTCATCTGCGCGAACTGCGCCCGGTAGATCAGGTGACGGCCATCGCGCTCGCTGCTGGCCAGGCCCGCATGCACCAGTTCCTTGAGGTGGAAAGAGATGGCCGTGGGCGACGTGTCCAGCGCTTCGGCCATGTGCCCCGGCAGAACGCCCTTGGGGCCTGCCACCACGAGCATGCGGAAGATGCGCAGGCGCGTCTCCTGCGCGAGTGCGCCCAGGGCGCGCACGACATCGGTTTCATTCATGGAGCAGCTCCGTCTGTGCGAGGGTAGGTCTTGCCTGCCTGGTCAGCGGCAGGCGCAGCGTAATCAGCCAGCAGGTGACCAGCATCACCGCCGATCCGGCGAGCGCATAGAGCAGCCCGCCCCACTGGTACAGCAGGCCCGACATCAGCGTGCCCATGAACCGGCCCAGCGCGTTGGCGGCGTAATAGAAGCCCACGTCTTCCGCCGCTTTCTCCGACCCGGCGTAGGCCAGGATCAGGTAGGAGTGCACCGAGGAGTTCACCGCGAACGCGAAACCGAACAGGCCGAGCCCGCCCACCACCGCCCATTCCAGGTGAGGCACCTGCAGGTACACCGCCACGGCGATGCCCATGGGCACCACCGCCAGCAGCGCCGACCACAGGCGCGCGGCCGGCACCTCGGCGCTCAATCCATCCGCGCTGCGGCGCACCAGCTGCGGCGCAAGCGCCTGCACCATGCCATAGCCAATGGTCCAGGCGGCCAGGAAGCCACCCACCATGGTGAAGGTCCAGCCCTGGGAGTACAGGAACACCGGCACGCCCACCACGAACCAGACATCGCGCGCGCCAAAGAGCACCACGCGGGCGGCCGCCAGCGCGTTGATGCCGGCGTTCTTGGCGAACAACTCTTTCGCCGATTTCGACGCCTGGCTCTTGCCCATCATGGGCGGCAGCAAAGTCACCACGCCCACCAGCACCAGCGCCAGCAAGCCCGCCATGCACCACAGCGAGGCCTGAAAGCCAATGGCTTGCAGCAGCAGGCCACCCAGGAAAAAGCCCACGCCTTTCATGGCGTTCTTGCTGCCGGTGAACCAGGCCACCCACTTGAACAATTGACCGGAACCCTGCTCTTTCGCCTGCGCCGACGTCACCTTGATGGCCGACTTGCTGGCGGTCTTGGTGAGATCTTTCGCCACCCCGCAGATGCCCTGGGCCAGCACCACCCAGGCCACCGACATGGCTGCGGTCCACGCCGTATTCAACAGCGAGAGCAGCGAGAAACCAACGATCTGCGTGACCAGCCCCACCGTGAGCATGCGCGTGATGCCGTAGCGCGTGGCCAACCAGCCGCCGATGAGGTTGGCCAGCACACCCGCCGCCTCGTACAGCAGGAACAGGAAGGCCAGGGCAAACGGCGAATAGCCCAGCTTGTAGAAGTGCAGCAGCACCAGCATGCGCAGCGCACCGTCGGTGAGCGTGAAGCCCCAGTAGGCGGCGGTGACGATGGCGTAGTTGCGCGCGGCGTGCTGCATGTCAGATGCCCGCGTCGTTCATGTGGCAGGCCAGGTCGACCATGCGGCAGGCGTAACCCATCTCGTTGTCGTACCAGGCGTACACCTTGAGCAGCGTCCCGTCGGTCACCATGGTGGAGAGCGCGTCCACGATGGAGCTGCGCGTGTCGCGCGCGTAATCGACGCTGACCAGCGGGCGCGTCTCGTAGCCGAGGATGCCCGCCAGCGAGCCCTTCGAAGCGCGCTCGAACAGGGCGTTGACCTCCTCTACGGTGGTTTCGCGTTGAAGCTCGAACACGCAGTCGGTGAGCGAGGCGTTCAGCGCGGGCACACGCACCGCGTGGCCATTGAGCTTGCCCTTGAGCTCGGGATAGATGAGCGCAATGGCGGTGGCGCTGCCGGTGGTGGTGGGTGCCAGGCTCATCAGCGCGCTGCGGGCTCGGCGCAGGTCCTTGTGCGGCGCATCCACCACCAGGTTGGTGTTGGTGGGGTTGTGCAGCGTGGTGATCTGGCCATGGCGGATGCCGATGGCCTCGTGCACCACCTGCACCACAGGAACCAGGCAATTGGTGGTGCACGACGCGGCGGTGACGATGCGGTCGCGCGCCGGGTCGTACTGCGCGTGGTTCACGCCCACCACGATGTTGAGCACACCGCCGACCTTCACCGGCGCGGCCACGATCACGCGCTTCGCACCCCGATCCAGGTGCCCCTGCAGCGTTTCGGGCGTGAGGAACTTGCCGGTGCATTCCAGTACGACGTCCACGCCCAGGTCACCCCAGGGAATCTCAGCCGGCGCGCCATGCGCGCTGAAGGACATGCGCTTGTCGTCGATGTGGACGACGTGCTCTCCCTCAGCGGCGATGTTCGCCCGCCACTTGCCCTGCACGCTGTCGAAGGCCAGCAGGTGCGCAGTGGCCGCGGCGCCGCCCTTGAGTTCGTTGAGGTGCACCACCTCCAGCCGATTGCCCGCGCGCGGGTCGTCGCTCTGCCGCTCGGCCGCCCCCAGCGCGGCGCGCAGCGCCAGTCGCCCGATGCGGCCCATGCCATTGATGCCAACTTTCATAGGGATCTCCGTGAGTGTTCGATTCTATATTTCAACAACTGTTGAATAATCGCACCGGACTGTGACACCGCGATGACATTCCAACTGCAGTGCGTTTCGCCCTCAGGTGATCGGCGTCAACTTCGCCACGCTCAATGCCAGCCACTTGGTGCCATGGCGCGTGAAGCTGACCTGCGCGCGCGCATCGACGCCCGCGCCTTCCACCGCCAGCACCTTGCCCTCGCCAAACTTGTTGTGAAACACGGCCAGTCCGGCGTGGATGTCGGTACCGCGGTCGGGCTCGGGCGCGGTCTGGCCCAGGCCCTTGGGATCGCCCTTGTCGTTGAACCCCGGTGACCAGGACGGCTGCAGCACCGGCGCGGCGCCAAAGCCGCGCCTGCCGTTCTGCCATGTGCCACCCCTGCCGCCCCAGGCGGGTTGCGCTGGCGTGAGCCATTTCAGACACGCCTCGGGAAGTTCGTCGAAGAACCGGCTCTTGAGGTTGTAGCGGGTCTGGCCATGCAGCATGCGTGTCTGCGAATGACTCAGGTACAGGCGCTTCCTGGCACGCGTGATCGCCACGTACATGAGCCGGCGCTCTTCTTCCAGGCTTGCCCGGTCGCTCATGGAATTCTCGTGGGGGAACAGGCCCTCTTCCATGCCGGTGATGAACACGCAGTCGAACTCCAGGCCCTTGGCGGCGTGCACCGTCATGAGCTGCACGGCGTCCTGCCCGGCCTGGGCCTGGTTGTCGCCGGATTCCAGCGCGGCGTGCGTGAGGAAGGCGGCAAGCGGGCTCAAGGTTTCGCCGGTTTCAGCGTCGGGCGCCAGGGGTTCATTGACCACCGGCAAGTTCGGATCCAGCCCCTGGCTCACCGGACTTTGCGTCAAGGGCTTGCCCAGTTCGTCCACCGGCAGGGCCACTGCATCGCGGCCGAAGCCTTCGATGCTCACAAAGCTCTCCGCCGCGTTCACCAGCTCCTCCAGGTTCTCCACCCGGTCCTGCCCTTCGCGCTCGGCGCGGTAGTGTTCGATGAGGCCGCTGTGTTCGAGCACCATCTCGATGATCTCGCGCAACGTGCTGCCTTCGGTCTGCTCGCGCACCACATCGAGCTTGGCCACGAAGGCGCCGATGGCCACACCCGCGCGGCCTGTCACGGCACTCACCGCGTCGTGCAACGAGCAGCCCGAAGCGCGCGCGACGTCCTGCAACTGTTCGATGCTGCGCGCGCCGATGCCGCGCGGCGGGAAATTCACCACGCGCAGGAAACTGGTGTCGTCGTTGGGGTTCTCCAGCAGCCGCAGGTAGGCCAGTGCGTGCTTGATCTCGGCGCGCTCGAAGAAACGCAGGCCGCCGTACACGCGGTACGGCATGCCCGCGTTGAACAGGGCCGTTTCCACCACCCGGCTCTGGGCGTTGCTGCGGTAGAGCACGGCCATCTCGCTGCGCGGTACGTCTTCGCGCGCGAGCTGCTTCATCTCGTCCACCATCCATTGCGCTTCGGCAAAATCGCTGGTGGCCTCAAACACCCGCACGGGTTCGCCTGCGCCTGCATCGGTGCGCAGGTTCTTGCCCAGGCGGTGCGTGTTGTGGCTGATCAGTTGGTTGGCCGAGTCCAGAATGTTGCTGGCGCTGCGGTAGTTCTGCTCCAGCTTGATCTGGTGGCGCACGTTGAACTCGCGAACGAAGTCGGCCATGTTGCCCACGCGCGCGCCGCGAAAGGCGTAGATGCTCTGGTCGTCGTCGCCCACCGCGAACACGGCGTTGCCCGAACCCGACAGGCCTTCGATCGGCGGCGCACTGAACATCTTGATCCAGGCGTATTGCAGTCGGTTGGTGTCCTGGAATTCGTCGATGAGGATGTGGCGAAAGCGCCGCTGGTAATGCTCTCGAATGGGGTCGTTGTCGCGCAGCACCTCGAAGCTTCTCAGCATGAGCTCCCCGAAATCCACCACGCCTTCGCGCTGGCACTGCTCTTCATAAAGCGCATAGAGCTCGATCTTCTTGCGCGTCTCCTCGTCCTTGGCGACCACGTCGCGTGGGCGTTGGCCGTCTTCCTTGCAACCGCTGATGAAGTACTGCACCTGCTTGGGCGGGAAGCGCTCGTCGTCCACGTTGAACTGCTTGCACAGCCGCTTGACGGCCGAGAGCTGGTCCTGCGTATCGAGGATCTGGAACGTGGCCGGCAGGTTGGCGATCTTGTGATGAGCGCGCAGGAAGCGATTGCACAGCCCGTGAAACGTCCCGATCCACATGCCGCGCACATTCACCGGCAGCATGGCCGAGAGGCGCGTCATCATTTCCTTGGCCGCCTTGTTGGTGAAGGTCACGGCCAGTATGCCGCCGGGGTACACGTGGCCGTTCTGCATCAACCAGGCGATGCGCGTGGTGAGCACGCGTGTCTTTCCCGAGCCGGCACCGGCCAGGATCAGTGCGTGCTCGGCGGGCAGGGTGACGGCAGCGGCCTGCTCGGCATTGAGGCCCGCGAGCAACGGGGACGGGAGCAAGCTGGCTTGCGACGGATCTTCAATCGGCATGCGCCTGATTGTAGGAAGCCGGTGTGGCGTTGCGAGGCACAATGCGCACACCGAAGGGACATGAAGAGGCTTTCGTGAAGATCCTGCGTGTGCTGGGCCTTTTGCTGCTGTTGCTGTTGATCGGCGGTGTCGTGCTGGCGTGGCCATCGCTGCGCGACTGGCGCCATGATTTTGTGGCCCCCACGCCACTGCTGGCGGAGGAGACGCCCATGGCGGCCATCTGCCGCATCCGCACCGAGTTCCTGGCGCTCCCCAACCCGGTTTATGAAGGTTTTCAGCACCACGACCGGTGGGAACGCCAGCGCCTGGGCGCACCCACGGAGCGCTTCGGCCCGTTCTGGGAAATCGACCTGGACTGGACCGCGTGGCGGTTTGCCCGACGCCACTCGCGGCTGGAGATCGTGGCCGCCATCGGCCCTTACCTGAGCGACCCTCAACTGGCGCCCAAGGCCACGGCAGTGCTTGCCGGCCTGCCGGTGCGTTCGCGCGAACAACTGGGCCAGGTGCAGACCTTTTCCATCCTGCTGGCCGAACCCGAGAAGTTCCTGCCCGACAGCCTGGCAGCGGCCCCGTGGACCGACCCCCAACTGGCGTTCGCCCAAGGCGCGATGAGAACCCTGTATGGCGTCGAGAACAGCGTTGATCGCCTGCAGGGCACCACCAGGTCATCGCATGCCGGCACACTGGAAGGCAGCCTGCTGGAAATCCTGGAGGCCAACGATGCCCTGAAGGCCCCCCAGTTCGAGACAGTGGACGTGAGCGACACGCCGACCTACCCGGACTACGAATCGCTGGTGCAGAAACTCGCTCCGCCCGCCCCCTTGCCGTCGTTCGATGCCTTCGTGCGGCGCTGGCCGCGCGAACTCATTGCCACGGCGTTGTTTCCGCTGGCACTGGATGCCGGGACCGACCGGAGCGCCACCAGCAACCGAGAGCGCTACATGCGCATCATGGGGCGCGAGGCGGCCTACTGGCCCTTGCACGCGCAGCGGCTCTTCAACAATGAAGCCCAGGCCGCAGCGTATCGGCGCGAGACCGGCGATTTTGCGCGTTCGCTGTGCCTGGGCAGCCAGCCCCGCACGCTGTAGCCATCTGCATTCGAAATTCCGTATGACCGGCATGGGGCCAGGCACATGTACCCGCCTGCGTGAGCACGGGTAGAATCAGTCACCGGGCCCAAGATTCTTGCGCCCGGTTTTTTTGTGGCCATTGCCCACAGAAGCCGGCACAAGCCAAGCGCTCTCCTGTTCAACCAACAGTTTTCTGGAGCCTGGTTTCAAATGGAAATTTTTGACTACGACAACGTGCTGCTGTTGCCACGCAAGTGCCGCGTGAACAGCCGCTCCGAATGCGACGCCGGCGTGGAGCTGGGGGGACGCAAGTTCCGCCTGCCGGTGGTTCCCGCCAACATGAAGACGGTGGTGGATGAACGCATCTGCACCTGGCTCGCGCGCAACGGTTACTTCTATGTCATGCACCGTTTCGACCTGGACAACGTGAAGTTCGTGCGCGACATGCGCGCAGCCGGTGTCTATGCGTCGATCTCGCTGGGCGTGAAGGCACCGGACTACGCCACGGTGGACCTGCTGGCGGCCGAAGGCATGGCGCCCGAATACATCACCATCGACATCGCCCATGGCCATGCCGACAGCGTGAAAGACATGATCGGCTACCTGAAGGAAAAGCTCCCCACGTCCTTCGTGATCGCGGGCAACGTGGCCACGCCCGAAGCGGTGATCGACCTGGAGAACTGGGGTGCCGACGCCACCAAGGTGGGTGTGGGGCCGGGCAAGGTGTGCATCACCAAGCTCAAGACCGGCTTTGGCACCGGCGGCTGGCAGCTCTCGGCATTGAAGTGGTGCGCGCGCGTGGCGACCAAACCCATCATTGCGGATGGCGGCATTCGGAGCCACGGCGACATCGCCAAGAGCGTGCGCTTTGGCGCTTCCATGGTGATGATCGGCTCCCTGTTCGCCGGCCACGAGGAGTCTCCCGGGCAGACCGTGGAAGTGGACGGCCAGCGATTCAAGGAGTACTACGGCTCGGCCAGCGACTTCAACAAGGGCGAGTACCGCCATGTCGAAGGCAAGCGCATTCTTGAACCCATCAAAGGGCGCCTGGCCGATACGCTGGTGGAAATGGAGCAGGACGTGCAGAGCTCCATCAGCTATGGCGGTGGTACCCGGCTCATGGACATCCGCAAGGTGAACTACGTGATCCTGGGCGGGGACAACGCCGGTGAACACCTGCTGATGTGAAGCTGGCGCGTTGGCGCCTCAAAGTTCCAGCAACTCCCGCGCCAGAAGGTGCAGCCGGTGACCCGGCTGCGCGAGCGCTTCCACGATGCTGAAATGGTTGAGGCCCGGCAAGGCTTCGCACACCGGCACCACCTCCGGTCCCCAGGCCTGCCGGATCAGGCGGTTCTGGCGCAAGAACTCGTCGCTCTCCTCGGCGCCCGCCAGCGCGTACAGCCGGCCGCGGCCGTCACGCAGCGGCGGCGCCGGCAACCGGGCAGGGCTGGCTTTCTTGACCTGGGCAGGCGTCAGGCGCAGTGACACCTGCACGGAGGGCGTGTGCATCACCGGTTCAAGGTCGTGCAGGCCGGAGATGGACATCGCGTTCATGACCAGGGAGGCAGGGAGATCGTCGCCGACCCTGGTCCATTCGCAGGCCAGCATCATGGCGGCCAGGTGCCCGCCTGCGGAATGGCCTGCAACAGTGATGCGGGCCGGGTCACCACCGTGGGCGGCAATGTGACGGTGCACCCAGGCGAGCGCCTTGACCATCTGCAGGGTGATCTCCGGAATGGTGACGGCCGGACACAGCGCGTAGTTGGGCACCACCACGCAAGCGCCCGCCTGCACGAAGGGCGGCGCAATGAAGGAATGGTCGGCCTTGTCCAGGCTGCGCCACCAGCCGCCATGGATGAACACCAGCACGGGTGCCAACGGCGTGCCCGGGCTGCGAACGGCGGGAAACAGATCCAGCGTCTCGCCAGCATCCAGGCCGTAGCTCACATCCAGCAGGGCACGCCCGTCCTTGCGTGCCTGGGCGGATTCGCTCGCCCAGCGCTCGAAATGGGCCGCATGTTCGGGCACGCGGGCACGGTTGTTGTACTCACGTTCCAGCCAATCGGCGTCGTAGGCGGTGGGGGTGCTCATGGAGGCGCATTGTGTCATGGGGGTTTTCACTGACCACGCTGTTCCGCAAGCCACCAAACGTGTATTCTGTATACAGAGTTCAGAAACTTCCCCATGCCCGCTCAATTGCTCAAGCTCGATGCCACGCCGGACCTGGTCGACCAGGTCTACCGGGTCTTGCTGGACGCCATCAGCGCAGGCTCTCTCCAGCCCGGTCAACGCATCACGCAGGAGGAACTGGCCGACCAGTTGGCGGTGTCCCGTCAGCCGGTGATGCAGGCGCTTCGGCTGCTGAAGAAAGACGGATTCGTACAGGACGCGCCGATCACCCATGGCCCCGCCGGTCGTTGCCGTGGCCTGCAGGTCACCCCGATCGACGCCAGTTGGATCGCGCAGGTTTACGAGGTGCGCGGCGCACTCGATGCCCTGGCTGTGCGCTTGGCGGCACAGCGCCGCACCCCGATCGATCCCGCGCTCATCGCAGAAGGTCGCGCGGCTGTCGAGCGAGGCGACATCAAGGCCATGATCGACGCCGATCTGGCCTTCCACACCGCGCTGTATCGAGCCTCCCGGAACCCCTTGATCGAGCAAAGCGCGTTGCTGCACTGGCACCACATCCGCCGCGCCATGGGTGAAGCCCTGCAGTCGGACATGTTGCGCGAGCCCGTGTGGGACGAGCACGAGGCCATCGCCCAGGCAGTGGCGGACGGCGACGTGCAGCGGGCTCAGGACCTGATGCATGAACACAGTGGCAAGGCCAGCTCCACGCTGGGCGCCGAAATGATCCTGAAGGCCCGGCCGCACGCAGCCGAGGCGTCTTCTGCGGCAGCAGCACCCGCCGCTCGCACCCGACAACTCCGTGGTCGTCATTTGCTCTAGCATCTGACCCACTTCCGCGCGGTTTCCGGGCTTGCCCGGAAACCGCCTTTTTTTGTCTGGTGCGGCCATCGCGCCATTCGTTGCGAACAGAGGAAACCATCCGTGAACACGCCCTCGCCCACACCCGAATCTTCCGCCCCGGTCCGAGTGGCGGTGCTGGGCATCGGCATGATGGGCCTGCCCATGGCGCGCCGCCTGTGTGAGGCGGATTGCGAGGTCAGCGCCTGGAACCGCTCGCGCGCGAAGGCCGAACGGCTCCTGCCCTTCGGCGCCAGCGTGACCGACCGACCGGCCGACGCGGTCGCACAGGCCGACGTGGTGATCACGCTGCTGGAGAACGGCGAGGTGGTGGAGGACGTCTTGTTCGAACAGGGCGCCACCGAAGGTCTGCGGCCCGGCGCGTTGCTGATCGACATGTCGTCCATCCAGCCTCGTCAGGCACGCGAGCACGCTGACCGTCTCGCCGCACTGGGCGCAAGTCACCTCGACGCGCCGGTCTCAGGCGGCACGCTGGGCGCAGAACAGGGACAGCTGGCCATCATGGTGGGCGGCAAAGTGGCCGATTTCGAACGCGCCCGCCCATTGCTGGAGCTGCTGGGCCGACCCACGCATGTCGGTCCCAGTGGCGCAGGACAACTCGCCAAACTTGCCAACCAGATGATCGTGGGCATCACCATCGGCGCGGTGGCCGAAGCCCTGCTGCTGTGTGAGAAAGGCGGCGCCGACATGGCCAAGGTCAAGCAGGCCATCACCGGCGGCTTCGCCGACAGCCGAATCCTGCAGGTACATGGCCAGCGCATGATCGAACGCGATTTCACCAAGCGCGGCGCCGTGGCCGTGCAACTCAAGGACATGCGAAACGCGCTGGCGACCGCCTCGGAGATCGGCTTCGAGGCACCGATCACGCAGCTGTTTGAACAACTCTTCGCCCAGGCCGCCGATCACGGCCTCGGTGATCTGGATCACTCTGCGCTGTTTGTAGAGCTCGCGAACCGGAACGGCATGGCCTGATCGAACCTGCCTGCATCAACCCATAAAAAAAACCGGGCACTAAGGCCCGGTTTTCGATGTTGAAGCGCTTGGTTCTCAGCGCGGGCTGCGGCGCGCCACCGGTCGGGCCGGCGCGCGCTCAGCACCCTTGTCGGTGCGACCGAAGCTGGAGAAGCTACCCGGCTTGCCACCCGTGCGGGCGGGCGCGCGGTCAGAGAAGCCTCGTCCAGCCGGCGGTCGACTGTCGAAGCGGCCTTCGCCACCGCCGCGGTTGTTGTCAAAGCGGTTCTCGCCGCGCGGATCCGCACGACCTTCGAAACGCGGGTCAAAACGCGTTTCAGGGCGGCTGTGGTCCACGCGCGGCGCTTCGAAGCGACCCTCTGAGCGGCCTTCCGGACGACCTTCAAAACGCGGTCCGCGCGGTGCCGAAGGACCACGGCGGTCGTTGAAACCGCTGCGGTCTGCATAGCCGTTGGCAGGACGACCACTCGGGCGACCACGGCCACCGAACTCGGGCTGCGGTGCGCGCTGACGCGGCTCCAGACCCGGCACGGTTTCAACATTGATGCGCTGGCGGGTGTAGGCCTCGATGTCACCGATCTTGCGGCGATCGCGGAACTCCGCAAACGTCACGGCCAGGCCATCGCGGCCGGCGCGGCCGGTGCGGCCGATGCGGTGGGTGTAGTCCTCAGCCTTCATGGGCAGGCCGAAGTTGAACACGTGGGTGATCGTGGGCACGTCGATGCCGCGTGCGGCCACATCGGTGGCGACCAGGATCTGCACCTGGCCGGCGCGCAACGCCATCAGGCGCCGGTTGCGGATGCCCTGGCTCAGCGCGCCGTGCAGTGCGACGGCAGAGAAGCCGTCTTGCTGAAGGTCGTTGGCCAGGCCGTCGCATTCGATTTGCGTGCTGGCAAAAACGATGGCTTGGTTGATGCTGGCGTCGCGCAGCCAATGGTCGAGCAGCTTGCGCTTGTGATCGGCGTGGTCGGCCCAGAAGAGCACCTGCTTGATGTTGGCGTGTTGCTCCTGCGGCGAATCGATCTGCACCTTCTGCACGTGCTTGCCGTTGTCGTGCATCACACGCATGGCGAGCTGCTGGATGCGCGGCGCAAACGTGGCGCTGAACATCATCGTCTGGCGGCGCTGGCTGGTGAGTTCGTTGACTTCAGCCAGGTCGTCGGCGAAGCCGAGGTCGAGCATGCGGTCGGCTTCGTCCACCACCAGGAACTGGACCTGGTCAAGCTTGAGCTGCTGCGAACGCTGCAGGTCGAGCAGGCGGCCTGGCGTGGCAACCACCAGGTCGGCGTTCTGCAGGCGAGCGATCTGCAGCTGGTAAGGCATGCCGCCGACCACGTTCGCGATGCGCAGGCCACGGCAATGGCGCACCAGGTCGATGGCGTCGTTGGCCACCTGCTGCGCCAGTTCGCGTGTGGGGCACAGGATCAGAGCGCCGGGGGTGGCGGCCTTGAAGTTGCGCGAGCTGGTGGGGTCCTTGCGCTTGGGGGCCTTGGGCGGCGCTTCGCCACGCGCGAGGGCTTCGGCCACGGCGCGCTCACGGTCGGCGCGCTCCTTGGCTTCAGCGTCGGCACGCTGTTGCAGCAACGTGTGCAGCAGAGGCAGCAGGAAGGCGGCGGTCTTGCCGCTG
This sequence comes from Hydrogenophaga sp., assembly GCF_051858985.1. Taxonomy (GTDB): domain Bacteria; phylum Pseudomonadota; class Gammaproteobacteria; order Burkholderiales; family Burkholderiaceae_C; genus Hydrogenophaga. The sequence goes on from NZ_JBHYGM010000001.1 coordinate 216,177, forward strand.
CCGGTCTGGCTGGACACCATCAGGTCGGCAAAACGCGCTTCGCCCTGGGCCAGCATGGCCTTGGGGATCACGTTGTTCTGCACCGCCGTGGGTTGCGTGTAGCCCAGGTCCATACAGGCCTGAACCAGCTCGGGTGCAAGACCCAGCAACTGGAAGCCGTTGGGTGCAACGGGCTCGGTGACCACAGGGGTGGAAGTGTCTGCCTCGGTCTCGGCAGAAAGAATTTCGGGCGAGAAATCGCCGCGGGCTTCAAAAGAGTCGCTCATGTTCGTCCATGCGCCAGATGCGCAATTGATCGAATGCAAACGCTGGGTGGGACGGCCGACCTCAAGGGGTGGCAGCTCCGGGGCGCTGGATCCGTTCGTGGTTACAAAACATCAACCATCAAACGATCAACGCGCCATGGGTCACAAGGAGAACGTGACACCGGGAGCGAAGGCCCATCCTGGAAATTCCGGGGGCCTGGTGTGTGAGGCAGATGCACAAATCATCGCAGTTGCCTGCGAAGCCACTGATTATGGCACAGATTCAGTAAAAACCCTAATCTCCCGGCAGATCATTCCAGAACCGCGCGCACGATGAAGAAGAGCAAGGCCGCCAGCACCGCAGTGGCGGGCACGGTGACGATCCACGCCGCCACGATGCGCATGACGGCGGAGCGCTTGACGATCTCTTTCTTGTAGGCCTTCTTCAGCGCCTTCTGCTCTTTCTTGGCGAAGACCGCGCCCTCCGCAGCCTCACGGGCCTTGGTGCGGCGTTTCATGTCGGCCAGCATGCGCTTCTTCTCTCTGACCTCGGCGGCCTCAAATCGGTGGAGGTAGGCTTCCACCTCCGCGCGGTCTGCGCCCTGGTGTCCGGCGAAAACCACCGCCTCCATCTTGGCGTAGTTCACCTTGAGCAGTTCCCGCAGAAAGCCCACGCCAAACACCGCACCGATCGAGATGTGCGTGGTCGAGACCGGCATGCCCAGCTGCGAAGCAACGATCACCGTGAGCGTGGCGGACATGGCAATGGCGTAGGCGCGCATGTTGTCCAGCTCGGTGATCTCCTTGCCCACGGTGCGGATCAGCCGCGCACCGTAGAGAGCCAGGCCGACCGACAGGCCCAGCGCGCCGAGCACCATGATCCACAGGGGCGTGCCGGCTTTGGTGGCGATGGCACCCTCCTTCACGGCTTCATAAATGGCGGCGAGGGGGCCGATGGCATTGGCGACGTCGTTGGCGCCGTGTGCAAAGCTCAGCAGGGCCGCCGAACACACAAGCGGCCAGGTGAAGAGGCGATTGACGCCGTCCTTGCTGTTGTCCTGGCGCATGGCCATGCGGGCGATCGGTTTGCGAATCAGCCACCAGACCACGATTGCCACAGCCGCACCCGCCAACAGCGCCACCAGAATATCCACCTTCACCACCTGGCCAAGCCCTTTGACCAGCATGTAGGTGGTGTAGGCCCACACCATGATGGCAATGAGCACAGGCACCACGCGGCTGGCGGCCTCGGTCTTGTCGCTGCGGTAAGTGACGCTGCGCTTGATCACATAAAGGAAGGCAGCCGCCATGGCGCCACCCATCAGCGGCGAGATCACCCAGCTGATCACGATGGCGCCGATGGTGTCCCAGTTCACCAGTCCCCAGCCACCCGCTGCAATGCCGGCGCCCATGACCGCGCCGATGATGGAATGCGTGGTGGAGACCGGCGCACCCAGCGCAGTGGCCAGATTCAGCCAGAGTGCGCCGGCCAGCAGCGCAGCGAACATGACCCAGGCAAACAACGCAGGATCCGAAATGGCGTCCGGATCGATGATGCCGCCCTTGATGGTGCCGACCACGTCCCCGCCGGCCACGATGGCGCCCAGAGCCTCGAAGACAGCCGCCACCACAATGGCCCAGCCCATGGTCATGGCGCCGGATCCCACCGCTGGCCCCATGTTGTTGGCGACGTCGTTGGCGCCAATGTTCATCGCCATGTAGGCACCCACCGCTGCCGCCACGATGAGTAGCCACATGGCCGAACTCGTCAGGCTGGCGGTGGACGCACCGGTGAGCGAGGCATAGACCCCCACCAGCAGCAAAAACAGCACGGCAGCGCCGAGCTGGAACACTTCCTGATGCTTCGAAACGAAGCGCGCGCGGGACTTTTTGGTCATGTGAAGCTCAGATGAATGTCACGATTCTGACATGTGACGCCGGCGGCGAAACCGCCTGAACTCAGCGCAGAAAATGCGTGCGGTAGTGCTCGAGTTCGTCGATGGACTCGTGCACATCGGCCAGCGCCGTGTGTTTCTGGTGCTTCTTGAATGCCTCGTACACATCGGGTCTCCAGCGCTTGGCCAGTTCCTTCAGCGTGCTGACATCGAGACACCGGTAGTGAAAGAAGGCCTCCAGTCTGGGCATGTACTTCACCATGAACCGGCGGTCCTGGCTGATGGTGTTGCCGCACATGGGTGAACCGTTCTTAGGCACGTACTGCGAAATGAACGCCAGCAAGGTGGCTTCTGCTTCGGCCTCCGTCACGGTGCTGACCTTGACCTTGTCGATCAAGCCGCTGCGGCCGTGCGTGCCCTTGTTCCAGTTGTCCATCGCACCCAGCACCGCATCGCTCTGGTGAATGACCACTACAGGTCCTTCGATCCTCGGGGTGAGTTGCGGGCCCGTGATGATCACGGCGATCTCCAGCAGACGTTCCTTTTCGGGATCGAGCCCGCTCATCTCGCAATCGATCCAGACCAGGTTCTGATCGCTTTTGGTGAGGGCGGGGGTGTCGGGTGCGGGCACGGCGGCGGGAGGGGAGGCAGAAGTCATGGCGAGGATTTTCACCGATCCGGCCGGGACTGCCGGCGGCATGCCCTGCGAGCTGCCGGCCCAGGCGGCATTCGATAGACTCGGCCCCATGGACATCGCCGCACTTTCCTTCACCGCTCTCTTTTGCACCCTGCTCGTGCTGGGCCTGCTCGTGCGCACGGTGCTGGCCAGCCGGCAGATCCGCCATGTGGCACGGCACCGGGGCACCGTGCCCGCCGCTTTCAGCGACGTCATTGCCATCAGCGCCCACCAGAAGGCCGCCGACTACACCATCACCAAATCGCGCTTTGGTCTGCTGGAGACGTCGATCGAGGCTGCGCTGCTGCTGGGCTGGACGCTGCTGGGCGGGCTGGACTGGCTCAACCAGACGCTGCTGGCGGCACTGGGCCCTGGCATGTGGCAGCAGCTAGCCCTGGTCACCTCGTTTGTGGTCATTGGCGGACTGATCACGCTGCCCTTGAGCTGGTACAGCACTTTCCGGATCGAGGAGCGCTTCGGTTTCAACAAGATGACCCTCTCGCTCTGGCTGGCTGATCTGGCCAAGGGCACGCTGGTGGGCGGCCTCATCGGCCTGCCGATCGTCGCGTTGATGCTGTGGCTGATGGGCGCGGCGGGTTCCAACTGGTGGCTCTGGGCCTGGGGGGTCTGGATGGCGTTCAACCTGCTGGCGCTGGTGCTGTACCCCACGGTCATTGCCCCGCTGTTCAACAAGTTCGAGCCGCTGTCGGACGAAACCCTCAAGGCGCGGGTGAACGCGCTGATGCAGCGCTGCGGCTTCGCAGCCAAAGGCCTTTTCGTCATGGACGGCAGCAAACGCAGCGCGCACGCCAACGCCTACTTCACCGGCTTCGGAGCGGCCAAGCGCGTGGTCTTCTTCGACACCCTGCTGCAGCAACTGAGCCCGGGCGAGATCGACGCCGTGCTGGCGCACGAGTTGGGCCACTACAAGCGCCGCCACATCCTCAAACGAATCGCACTGATGTTCGCACTCAGCCTCGCGGGCTTTGCGCTGCTGGGGTGGGTCTCAGGGCAGGCATGGTTCTACAGCGGCCTGGGTGTCACGCCCTCGATGGAGTCGCCCAACGATGCGCTGGCCTTGCTGCTCTTCCTCATGGTCGTGCCTCTCTTCACCTTTTTCCTCTCACCCCTGATGGCGCAGCTTTCGCGTCGGCACGAATTCGAAGCCGACGCCTACGCCAAGGCCCAGACCAGCGGCGACGACCTGGCGAGCGCGTTGCTCAAGCTGTACAAGGACAACGCGAGCACGCTCACGCCCGATCCGCTTTACGCCCGCTTCTACTATTCGCACCCGCCGGCCAGCGAGCGGCTCTCCCGCCTGCAATCCGCCTGATCCCACGCACGTCATGAATCCCATCCATCAGAACCGCCGCGCACTGTCTGCCACCGAAATCGTCACACAGCTCACCCAGCTCAACGGCGACGCCGCGCAGGGCTGGAAACTGATCGACGGCTCGCTGGAGAAGACCTACACCTTCGCCAACTTCCACGAGACCATGGCGTTCGTCAACGCGCTGGCCTGGGTGGCACACCGCGAAGATCATCACCCCGACCTCGCGCTCAGCTACAGCCGATGCACGGTGCGCTTCAACACGCACGACGTGGGCGGCATCTCCGTCAGCGACTTCCACTGCGCAGCCGCGGTGGACGCGCTGCAGAAGGACTGATGGCCGACCTCTTGCCCGGTCTGGTGGTGGCTGCCCACGGGCGCCACTGCCTCGTGGAGAGTCCCGATGGCGAACGCCGCATCTGTCACCCTCGCGGCAAGAAGAGCGCGGTGGTGGTGGGCGATGCGGTGCAGTGGCAGATCACGGGCGACGAAGGCAGCATCGAGCGCGTGGACGAGCGGCGCAACCTGTTCTACCGGCAGGATGAGATGCGCACCAAGTCGTTTGCGGCCAATCTCGACCAGGTGCTGGTGCTGGTGGCGGCCGATCCCGAGTTTTCAGAGAGCCAGCTCGCGCGCGCGCTGATCGCCGCCCAGGCCGAGCGCATCGACGTGCTGATCGTGCTCAACAAGAGCGACCTGCAGCCCGCTTTCGACCGCGCCTGGGCGCGACTTGCGCCCTACCGACGCATGGGTTGCACGGTGCTGCCCCTGCGCCTGAAATCGGCTGATGGCTCCGAGGCTGGCGTGAATGCGCTGCTGGACAGATTGATGGGCCAGCGTACGCTGGTGCTCGGGCCTTCGGGCGTGGGCAAGAGCACCCTGGTGAACCGGCTGGTTCCCGAAGCCCGGGCGCAAACAGGCGAGATCTCGCGCGCACTCAACTCGGGCAAACACACCACCACCAGCACCACCTGGTACTGGGTGGACCCAGCACGAACCACCGCCTTGATCGACTCCCCCGGTTTTCAGGAATTCGGCCTGAACCACATCGAGCCCATGCAGCTTGCGCAGCTCATGCCCGACCTGAATGCCACCCTGGGTGAATGCCGCTTCTACAACTGCACCCACCTGCACGAACCGGGATGCGCCGTGGTGGCCCACGTGCACAACGGCGACGCACCGCTGGCCATCAGCGAGAACCGCTACCGCATCTACCGCGAGTTGTTCGAAGAACTTTCGAACAAGCGACGTTACTAGCCCTACAAGCCTGCCAGCGTGAGCAGCGCGAGCAGCAGCATCCAGAGCACCACAGCGCGCCAGACCAGGCCCACCACGCTGCCCAGGTGAGCCAGCTGCGGCTCGGGGCGGCTGCCGGGGTCGCCCTCTTCGGGCAGGGCCAGGGCATCGGGTTGAGGCGCAAGGCGCACATTCAAGGCGCCCGAAGTGGCGGCCAGCACGACACCATCGCTGCCGGGTGCAAAGCGTTCGGCATCGCCTCTCCAACTGGCCACCGCTTCCTCGAAATTGCCCACGATGGCAAAGCCGAGCGCGGTCATGCGCGCGGGTACGTGATCCACCCATTCCCATGCCTTTTCAGCGGCGGACTGCAGCGCCACGCTGGGCGTGCCGTCAGGGCGGGCACGCCAGTTGCGAGAGAGGTACTCGGCCAGTCGGTAGAACACCGCGCCCGAAGGACCGAGGCCCAGCGCCCAGAACACCACGAAACACACCAGCACACCGAACACGTGGCGATGTGCGGCCAGCACCGAATGCTCGATCACCTGGCGAAGCAACTCGGTGCGCGGCAGCGACGATGATTCCACCCTCAGCCAGACCGCAAGTTTCTCGCGCGCCAGCCCATCATTGCCCTCTTCCAGAGCCTGCCGGATCTCGCTGAAATGATGGCTGAACTGTCGAAATCCGAGCGTGACGTACAGGACACCCACGACCCACACAAAAGCCAGCACCGAGCTGAATTGCCACAGACCCCAATAGACCAGCCCGGCCAGTATTGAAGGCACGCCCACAGCCAGCAGCCACGCCACCCAGCCGTGGGACGACTGCCCGGCATCCAGGTTGCGCCGCACGGTGCGCGCCCAACCGCGCAGGCCGGCATGAACGGGGTTGTTGAAAGCGAGGGGACGCGCTTGCTCGAGCAAAAGGGCAATGAGAATGGCAAAGAAGCTCATGGCGCCATCATAGTGGCGCGCTCCTTGCAGGCCGCCAGATCAAGCTGTGAGCAGCCGGTAGAAATTGCGCAACATCCCAGCGGTGGCGCCCCAGATGAAGCGCTCTCGGTCGCCGTCCTGGTACGGCATGGAATACCACTGGCGCACCACGCCCTCGAAATCGTGGGCATGGCGGCGATGGTGCAGGGGGTTCATGAGATAGGCGAGTGGCACTTCGAACACATCATCCACCTCATGGGGGTTGGGCACGAGCTCGAAGCCGGGTCGCACCAGACCCACCACCGGCGTGATGATGAAGGCCGTGCCGGTGACGTACTCTGGCAAGGTTCCGAGCACTTCCACATGGTCCGGCGGCAGGCCGATCTCTTCATGCGCTTCACGCAGCGCCGCCGCCGTCGCGTCGGCATCTTCGGGATCGAGCTTGCCGCCTGGCAGCGCGATCTGGCCTGCATGGGTGGACATGCGCGCGGTGCGTTGCGTGAGGATCAACGTGAGCTCCTCCCGCATGACCAGTGGCAGAAGCACGGCCGCCTGGGCGGGCGCCCGGTTGGCAAACCTGATTTCGCGGTGCAGCTCGGGGGTCCACTCTGGAAGGTGCGCGAACAGATCGCGCAGTCCTGCTGGCGTCAGGCGGTGCGCCTGCGCAGGATGCAGAATTTCGTCGGGTGCGTCGGCCAGGATGGGCACAAGTCGCGGATCGAAGGCAGGCAGGAGCTGGGTCATGAAGAAGCAAGCATAGGCGGAACGCAAAAAAGCCGCTCCAGGGAGCGGCTTTTCGAGGCCTGCCAGGCTGCTTACGCGCCCAGCTTTTCGCGGATGCGAGCCGACTTGCCGCTGCGCTCGCGCAGGTAGTACAGCTTGGCGCGACGCACGGCACCGCGACGCTTGACTTCGATCTTGGCGATCAGCGGGCTGTACAGCGGAAAGGTGCGTTCCACGCCTTCGCCGTTGGAGATCTTGCGCACGATGAAGCTGGAGTTGAGACCGCGGTTGCGACGGGCCACCACCACGCCTTCGTAGGCCTGCACGCGCTTGCGCGTGCCTTCGATCACGTTCACGCTGACGATCACGGTGTCGCCAGGGGCGAACGGCGGGATCACCTTGCCGAGGCGAGCAATTTCTTCCTGCTCAAGGGTCTGGATGAGGTTCATGGTTTCCTGTTTCGTCGATCATGACCGCGCTGCACTAAAGGCCGCGAATCCGGCAGGAGCCCTGTCCAACCTTCGCAGCGGGCTGCTGGGTTGCGGGCTGGCCCGGTCGCGGCGGCCGGTCAGAGGATCGAAAAGCCTTGGATTATAGCAAGCCCTGCGACCGCAGGAAAGCCTCGTCGACGGCGTCGACCAAACCCTGCTCCCGGGATTTCGCGAGGAGATCGGGCCGGCGGCGTGCCGTCAACAGCAGGCTTTGCTCGCGCCGGTGGCGGGCGATGCGTTCGTGGTGGCCGCCGAGCAACACCTCAGGCACCGCCAGAGGCCCCGAAGGCCCCTGCCACACTTCGGGGCGTGTGAAGTGCGGACTGTCCAGCAGCCCGTCGAGCGCCGGATTGAAGCTGTCCTGCTGGTGGCTGCCTTCGTCGTTCAACACGCCGGGCTGCAGCCGGGCCACTGCGTCCAGCAGGGCCATGGCGGCAATCTCGCCGCCCGAGAGCACGAAATCGCCCAGACTGATCTGCAAGTCCACACAGGCGTCGATGAAGCGCTGGTCGATGCCCTCGTAGCGACCGCAGACCAGCACGGCACCCTGCCCCTGCGACCAGGTCTCAACGCCCGCATGGTCCAGCCGGTCGCCCACGGGAGAAAACAGGACGACGGGCGCGGGCTGCGCTTCGGGATCGCTCCTTGACGCACGCACCGCCTGCAGGCAACGCCACAGCGGCTCGGCCATCATGACCATGCCGGGACCACCCCCAAACGGACGATCGTCCACGCGCCGGTAGTTGCCTTCCGAAAAGTCGCGGGGATTCCAGAAATTCACCACCACCTGCCCCGATTCGAACGCACGGCGGTTGATGCCATGGGCCAGAAACGGTTCGAACAGCTCGGGAAACAGGGTAATGACGTCAAAGCGCATGGATGGACCTGGATGCGGACGTCGCGCGCTCAATAGTCGGGTTGCCAGTCGACCGTGATCCGCCGCGCCGCCCTGTCGACCTCGTCCACATAGGCGTCGACGAAAGGAATCATGCGTTCGGCGACCTGCGGCTCCCCTTCCACGGTCTCGGGGTACTCCAGGACGAGCACGGAATTCGGCCCCGTCGGCATGAGGTCGCGCACCACGCCCAGATGCACACCCTCCCGGTTCACCACTTCCAGGCCAATGAGATCGACCCAGTAGTACTCGCCTTCGGGTGTGGCGGGAAACGCACTGCGCGGAAGGTAGATGCGAACGCCCTTGAGACCTTCGGCAGCGTTGCGGTTGTCCACCCCTTCGATCTGGGCAACCAGACCGTCGGTGTGGCCCTTGACTTCGGCCACCTCGACGCCCACGCAACCCGCGAACGCTGCGAAGCCGCGCGCGAAGCGGGCTTCGGGCGGCTGCAGGAACCAGTGGGAGGCGGTGAGCAGCGCCTCGGTATCGGCGCTGTGCGGCAGGATGCGAACCCAGCCTTTGATGCCCCAGGCGTCCTGGATGCGACCCAGCTCGATGGCGTCATCGGGCAGGGACGACGCCTGGAAGGCGCCGGACGCGGGGCTGGTCACCTTCAGTGGTGAAGGATCAGGCCGCGGGAGCCGTGGCAGCAGCGCTTTGCTTGACCAGGCGTGCCACGGTGTCGGACGGGGTGGCGCCCACGCTGGTCCAGTAGGTCAGGCGGTCGAGCGCGATGCGCAGGGGTTCTTCACCACCGCGGGCCAGCGGGTTGTAGAAGCCGATGCGCTCGATGAAGCGGCCATCGCGGCGGTTGCGCTTGTCGGCAACCACGATGTTGTAGAACGGACGGGCTTTTGCGCCGCCGCGGGAGAGTCGGATGACGACCATGATTTATCCTTCGGGTGGAGAGGTACCGAACTGGTACTTCACTGGGTTTTGCAACCCGCCTCGATCGCGGCGCCTGAGACACACGACTGACCACCCGGCCAGCGAAACGCCACGAAACCCGCGATTATAGCCCGTCTGGCGGTCCAGCCCTCTACTTCCACGTTCTCCACTCACGCCATGCCCCTCATCCGCCCCAGCCGCGACGAAGACCTCGACGCCATCACCCGCATCTATGGCCACCACGTGCTCCATGGGACCGGCACTTTTGAAACCACGCCGCCGAGCCAGGCCGACATGACCGCCCGCCGCGCCGACGTGCTGGCCAAAGGCCTGCCCTGGCTGGTGGCGGAAGACGATGGGCAGGTGCTCGGTTTTGCCTACGGCAACTGGTTCAAGCCGCGCCCGGCCTACCGGTTTTCGGTGGAAGACTCGATCTACATGGACCCGGCAGCCCACCGCAAGGGCCTGGGGCGCGCCCTGCTGGCCGAGCTGCTGGCCGTGCTGGAGCGCACCGGAACGCGCAAGGTGATGGCCGTGATCGGGGACTCGAACAACGCAGGCTCCATCGGTGTGCACCGTGCGCTGGGGTTCGAGATGGTGGGCGTCGTGCAGTCCTGCGGCTGGAAATTCGATCGCTGGCTTGACATCGTGATGATGCAGAAGACCCTGGGCGCGGGCGACAGCACGCCTCCGAACCCCGCCGCATGAACACGTACCGCCGGAACAAGACGCTGGCCGTCTGGCTCGCGCTCGTCTTGGGTGTGCTCGGGCTGCACCGCTTCTACCTGCGCGGCCTGGGCGACTGGGTGGGCTGGCTGCACCCCATTCCTGCCGCGCTCGGCCTGTGGGGTGTGGACCGTGTGCTGCTCTATGGACAGGACGACAAGCTCTCCTGGATCCTCATACCGCTGCTGGGCATGACGATCGCAGCGAGCTGCCTCATGGCCATCGTGTATGCGTTGACCGATCGGGAAAAGTGGAACCGGCAGTTCAACCCCGCGTTACCGGCCGATGCCAGCCCCGGTGGAACGAACTGGCTGACCATCGGCGCCCTGGTGGCGGCCTTGCTCATGGGCACCGTCGCGCTGATGGGGAGCCTCGCGTTCGGCTTTCAGCGCTACTTCGAATACCAGGTCGAAGAGGGCCGCAAGATCAGCCAGTGACCCAGCTCAGCCGATGTACGACATGAGCAGCATCACCAGACTCAGCGTGAACAGCGCCAGCACCGTGGACAGGCCCATGCTGGCGGTGGTGATTTCCTGGGCCACTTCGTAACGCTGCGCGAACAGGAACACGTTGGCGCCAATGGGCAGTGCGGCGGCCACCACCATCACGGTCAGTGGCAGACCGGAGATGCCCATGGCCCAGGCGCTGGCGCCCACCAGCACCGGCAACACCAGGTTTTTCGATGCGGTGATCCAGAGCGCCTGCCGAAGGTGGCCCGCCATGGGCGTGCGCGCCAGCGTCACCCCCACCAGCACCAGGGCGATCGGACCGAAGGCGCTGCCCAGCAGTTGAAGCGGGCGGTCCACCACCGTCGGGAGCGTCCAGCCGGTCTGTGCGAACAGCAGGCCACAAAGAATGGGAAGCGGGATCGGATGGATCAGCGCGCCCTTGAAGGCCGACCAGGCCGTGGCCAGCACATGCGGCGCCCGTTCACCGCCCGCTCTCGCTTCTCGCGCCACCGCCAGTTCCAGCACGATGGAGCCCACCGTGAGCAGGATGAGCGCGTGCACCGAGACCAGCGTGAGCAGGGTCACCAGTCCCGCCTTGCCGTACGCCAGTTCCACCAACGTGATGCCGAGCATGACCATGTTCGAGAACGTGCCGGCCAGGGCCATCACCACACTGCCGCGGTTGAACCCGCGCCACGCAATGGAAACGCCGAGCAGCGTCAGTGCGGCCAGGAAATAGGCGGCCACCGGCAGCAGGTCCAGCTGTTCGAAGCGCACCGCACTCATGGTGCGGAACAGCAGCGCCGGGATCAGCAGGAGGAAGACCAGGTTGGACAGGTCCTTGATGGAGCTGTCGCGGATCCACTGGAGTCGGCCGGCGAGGAAGCCGAGCGCGATGAGCAGGAAAACCGGTGTGAGAGAGGCAACGACGGGGTGTTGGGCGAAGTTCACCCGCGGATGTTACTCACTCGACCCCCACCGCCTCCGTGATGCGGTAGTACAGACCGTACTTGTCGTTCTGCAGCACGTGGAACTTTCCCTCGACCACCACCGCTTCCAGCTTGTACTTCACCGGCTTGCTGGTACGCACCTCCACCATGCTTTCAGGCCCGCCCGGCGTGCAGAAAGAGCAGGTGAGCGGCACCGAGGCCAACAGGAAGTGGCGCTGGTTCTCGCCGGGCTCCAGCGGCATCATGAAGCCCTGCAGGCGCAGCGTCTTCTGGTTGAGCGCATTCACCGCGTCGGGATACACCGGCACGATGCGCTTCTTCTCCACCTTCGTGGTGATGTCGGTGAGCGTGGACCAGGCCACCACGTCGCTGCGCCTGGGCAATGGCGCAAACGGGCTGAGCGGACTGTGCACGCCGGCGCCCTGCCCTTGCACATGTGGCGCGTTCTGTGGCTGCGAAGCTGCAGCACCAGGCGGCAGAGGTGAACTCAGCGTCTGAGCCCCGGCGCCACCCGAAAGGCACAGCATCAACAATGCGGCGGTGGATCGAAACAGGGTCATGGGCGGTCTGGATCAATGGGGTCAATGGGCGTGGCGCATGCCGCAGTATTTGCCCAGGGCAAGACCCTTGCAAGCGGCCTGGAGTTCCGCCAGGCACACTTTTTCGCCCTTGCCGGCCTCCAGGCACCTGGCCGCGCCCTCGTGGGCGCTGGCCATGGCGCGGTGGCGAGCGATGTCTTCCTTGGTCTCCTGCTCTGAATGTTGCGCCAGCGCGGACGTGGCGAGCAGGACAGCGGTCGAGAGAAGCAGCATGGCTTTTTTCATGGAATTCACCTGGTTGAGTTGAGAAGGGAAGTGACATCGATGCGGTAGGCGCTGATCGCGGGCAACAGGGCCGAGATCACCGCCACGCTGAAGGCCAGCGCAGGCACCCACCATTCGGCGGGAACCCACTGCCAGCCCGACATGCTCAAGGAATGACGGGTCGAAAGCAGTTCGCCCAGCAGTGCGGTCAACGCGTGCGCGCTCAGCAGGCCCAGTGCGCAGGCCAGCAAGGCGAGCCAGAGCGCCTCGCACAGCAGCAGTGCGCTCACGCGGGCCGGCGGTGCGCCGAGCATGCGCAGCATGGCGAGATCGCCCTGGCGCTCGCGCACGGCGCTCCAGAGGGCGATGAAGACCGAGAGTCCGGCCACGGCGAGCAGCACCGCCGTCAATCCCTGCAGCACCTGCGTGCCCACGCCGACCATGGCCAGCAGGCGGGTGATCTCCAGCGCCGGCGCGGCCGCCTGCATGGAGGTGGTCTCGTTGACGAAACGTGGGAAGCTCACGGCCGCCATGGGCGTGCGGTAGCGGATGAGTGCCAGCGTGATCTCGCGCTCGGCCTGCAGCGCGGCGTCCAGTTCGGTCCGCTCGGCCTCGCTCATGCCATCGCCCGCGTGCATGTCGTCGTGCACGCGCCAGACCGACTCGGTGGCGGTGAGGATCAGGCGGTCGAGCACGCAGCCGCAGGGCGCGAGCACGCCCGTGACGGTGTAGGGCGTACCGCCATGGGATGCGCCGCCACTTCCCAGGCCGTGCGCACCTTCAAAAACCTGGCCGATCTGCAGACCCGTGCGCGTGGCCACCTGCGCGCCGATGACCGCCTCCAGTGGGCGTTTCCACCACGCGCCGCCGGCCAGCGTGGCGTCGTAATGCGCGGGATAGTCGGGCGTGGTGCCCACGATGCGAAAGCCCTGCAGGTTGTCGCCCAGGCTGAGCGGGATCAGCTGTTCCACCTGAGGATGACGGGCCAGCTCGTCCGCTTCGGCCAGCGGGATGTTCCCCGGCGGCACGTCGATGTGGAAGACGCCGGCCAGGATGAGCTGCATCGGGCTGCCCTTGGCGCCCACGACGACGTCGATACCGGCCAGGTCGCGGTCGAACGCGCGCTCCACCTGATCCCGCGCCACCAGCACCAGCGCCATGGACGCCAGCCCCAGCGACAGCAGAAGCAGATTCAACGCAGTGGCCAGGGGGCGCGACCAGAGGTAGCGCCAAGACAGGGTGGCGACGTTCATGCCGCTGGCTCCGTGGTCGACCGCACGAGCGACAACACCTGCGCCTGCGGCAGCGATTGCCACACCCGCGCATCGTGCGTGGCAATCACCAGCGTGGCGTCCAGCCGGGCTGCGCTCTCCTTCAGCAAGCCCAGCGCCATGGCGCCGGCGTCGTCGTCCAGGCTCGCCGTGGGTTCGTCGGCCAGGATCACGCGCGGGCGCAGCAGCACGGCGCGCGCCAGTGCCACCCGTTGCGCCTGTCCGCCTGAGAGTTGCGAAGGCCGGCGCGTGGCGAACGCGCCCACTTGCAACGTCTCCAGCGCGCGCGCGATGGCTGCTCGATCCAGGGGCAGCCCGGCCGCGAAATAGACCAGGGCCAGGTTGTCGTTCACGCTCAGCGCGTCACTCAGGTGCAGCTTCTGCGGCAGAAAGCCCATGTGGCGCGCGCGCCAGGTGTCGCGGGCGCCCCCCGCCAGCGCACCGACCGACTGCCCGGCCACCACGATCTCACCGGCCGACGGGGTGAGCAGACCGGCCGCAAGTGCCAGCCAGGTCGACTTGCCGCTGCCGGAGGGCCCACGCAAGAGCAAGGTGCCGCCCTGCGACACCGTGACGTCGGGCATGTGGATGGGCGGTGCGTGCGGGTAGGCATGCACCAGCGAGCGGGTGCCGATCACGGGGTTGCCCTGGACCGTTGACGAGGCGGCAGGCAGGCCGCGCAAGTGCCGCGCACCAGGAGTTCCACTCGCGTCGCTTGGTGGCCCGTTCGTGCGACCGCCTGAGACAGCCCTTTCTTCAGCGCCCGCGCGGGTTCACCGGCATCGGGCAAGTCGAAACGCTGGTGGCAGGCGTCGCATTCAAAACGGGCCGCGGTGCGGTCGGTCTCTGCGGGACCATCCAGGTTCGACCTCAGGCTGAACCGCCACACGCGCTGTGCGTCTGCCTCGCGGCGCAGCACGCCGCAGCTGGCCAGGCGGTCCAGCAGGCGATAGAGCGTCACGCGATTGAGATCCAGGCCTCGCGCGGTCAGTGCGACTTGCGCCTGGGCATGCGTCAGGCTCTGCTGGGGCCGGGTGAGAAACAGGCCCAGCACCGCTCGGGTCGCCAGTGTGCGGCGCAGTCCCGCGCCTTCCAGGCGCGACTGCACCTCAGGGGGTACCGCGGTGGATTCTCTGGCGAGTCGGGTAGGCATGTCGTCCTTCATCCGTTGTTGCAACCGGGTTGCAATACGGCGGGATGTTAACGCAATTCAGTTGCAAAAACCTTCGGCGTGCGAAGGTGAATGACATTCCTGATTTCTGAATCCAGTCGGTATCCGCCCTGCGTATCTATTCCAGCCACATCGGCTTCAACCCCAACTGGAGACTTCATGATCACCAAGACCCTCAGCAAGACCGTTCTGGCCCTGGCTATCGGCACCGCATCCCTGGGCGCATTCGCGCAAGTCATGGTGGGCGGCGCGCCCATGCTCGCCAGCAAGGACATCATCGACAACGCCGTGAACTCCAAGGACCACACCACGCTGGTGGCCGCCGTCAAGGCAGCCGGCCTGGTGGACACGCTCAAGGGCCCGGGTCCGTTCACCGTGTTCGCACCCACCAACGCCGCCTTCACCGCACTGCCGGCCGGCACGGTGGACACCCTGCTCAAGCCCGAGAACAAGCCCATGCTCAGCGGCATCCTGACCTACCACGTGGTCTCGGGCAAGTTTGATGCGGCAGCCATCAGCAAGATGATTGCCGATGGCAAGGGCATGGCGTCGATCAAGACCGTGGCGGGCGGCACGCTGGTGGCCAAGTCGGCCGGCGGAAAGGTCACCGTGACAGATGAAAAGGGTGGCGTGGCCACCGTCACCATTGCCGACGTGTATCAGTCCAACGGCGTGATCCACGTGGTGGACAAGGTGCTGCTGCCGAAGTGATCTCCGGCTCCGCAAGACCTACTTCGCCAGCCGGGCGAAGGTCTTGCGGAACTTGGCCACCTTGGGCGCAGCCACTGCCATGCAGTAGCCCTGGTGCGGGTTGCGCTCGAAAAAATCCTGGTGGTAGTCCTCCGCTGGCCAGTAGTTGTCCAGCGGTTTCACCTCGGTGACGATGGGCTTGCCAAAGGCGTTGTCCTTGGTAAGTTCATCGATCAGCGCCTGCGCCACCTGCTGCTGTTCGGGCGTGGTGAAGTAGATGCCGCTGCGGTACTGCGTGCCCACGTCATTGCCCTGTCGGTTCAGCGTGGTGGCGTCGTGCACCACGAAGAAGATTTCCAGGATCTCGCGCGTGCTGATCTGCGCGGGGTCGTATTCGAGCCGCACCACCTCGTTATGGCCCGTGGTTCCGGTGCATACCATCTCGTAGCTCGGCTGTTTCACCTGCCCATTGCTGTAGCCCGACTCCACGTCGGTCACGCCCTTGACGCCCACGTACACCGCCTCGGTGCACCAGAAGCAGCCACCACCCAGCACCAGCACCTGTTTGTCGCTCATTGCATTTCTCCAGAAACATCAGCCCACCGAATGTACCGACTGCGCCGCCGCGCGCACGACCGCCAGGAATGCCCCCAGTGCGGCCTGGTCTCTGTCGGTCTTCCACAGGCAGTGCGTCTCGTAGGGAGGTGTCTGCGCATCCAGCGGCACGAAAACCGTGCCCGGCAGGTTGGCCTGTTGCAGCGCAGCCGGCACCAGCGCCACGCCCAGACCCTGCGCCACCAGCGACACCACGCTGAGCCAGTGCCTGAGTTCGTAGCGCACCTCGGGCGAGAAACCCGCGTCGGCGCACAGGCCCAGGATGCGCTCGTGGTAGTCGGGCGACACCGCCCGCGCGATCATGGCAAAGGGCTCACCCTGCAGCATGCGCAGGGCCAGCCGCCGGCGCCTCGCCATGGCGTGCCCCACCGGAAGACATGCCACGAACGGCTGGCGCGACACCAGGATCTGCGAAAAACCCGTCGGCACGCGCGTGGTGTGCACGAAGCCCACGTCCAGCCGCTCGTGCATGAGGTCGATCAACTGATCGCTCGAACTCAGCTCTCGCAACGTGAGGCGCAGCTTGGGGTGCTCGGCGGCAAAGCCCTTGAGCATCTGCGGCAAGCCCCGGTAAAGCACGGTGCCCGCAAAGCCGATCTGCAGACTGCCAACCAGCCCTTGCGCCACCTCGCGCGCCTCCCGGGCGGCCTGGCCCGCCTGGTCGAGCAATGCCCGCGCGGCCGGCACGAAGGCCTGCCCCGCCGCTGTGAGCTGCACGCCCCGGCTGTTGCGGGTGAACAGGGCCGCCCCTACCGAAGCCTCGAGTTGCTGGATGTTGAGCGAGAGCGGCGGCTGGGTGATGGACAGGCGCTGCGCCGCACGGCCGAAGTGCAACTCTTCGGCCAGAGCCAGGAAATAGCGCAGGTGGCGGAACTCCATGAATATCTTTTCTGGATCAATGGATACAGGGACGATATTAGACAAGTATGTATGTGCAGTCGACAATCGCGCTTTTCCCGACCCGGAGACAACCACCATGCTTTCACCCACCAAGGCCAAGGCCAGCTTCAGCTGGGAAGACCCGTTTCACCTCTCCCAGCAGCTCGACGACGACGAGCGCCAGGTGATGGACGCCGCGCGCGCCTACTGCCAGGAAAAACTGCTGCCCCGCGTGACGGAGGCCTTCCGCCACGAGAAGACCGACGTGGCCATCTTTCGCGAGATGGGTGAGCTCGGGCTGCTGGGCGCCACGATTCCGGAAGCCTACGGCGGCGCCGGCCTCAACTACGTGTGCTATGGCCTGGTGGCGCGCGAAGTGGAACGCGTGGATTCGGGCTACCGCTCCATGATGAGTGTGCAGAGCTCGCTGGTGATGGTGCCGATTAACGAGTTCGGCACCGAAGCGCAGAAGCAGAAGTACCTGCCCAAGCTGGCCACGGGCGAATGGATCGGCTGCTTCGGATTGACCGAGCCCAACCACGGCTCCGATCCCGGCAGCATGGTCACGCGTGCCAGGAAGGTGGACGGCGGCTACAGCCTCTCTGGCGCCAAGATGTGGATCACCAATTCGCCGATCGCCGACGTGTTCGTGGTCTGGGCCAAGGACGACGAAGGCGCGATCCGCGGCTTCATCCTCGACAAAGGCATGAAAGGA
The DNA here is from genome assembly GCF_051858985.1 of Hydrogenophaga sp. GTDB lineage: Bacteria > Pseudomonadota > Gammaproteobacteria > Burkholderiales > Burkholderiaceae_C > Hydrogenophaga. Next base: position 233,757 of record NZ_JBHYGM010000001.1, read on the forward strand.
CTCTCTGCGCCGGCCATCCACAGCAAGGTGGGACTTCGCGCCTCCATCACGGGCGAGATCGTGATGGACAGCGTCTTCTGCCCGGAGGAAAACGCCTTCCCCGAGGTGCGAGGCCTCAAGGGCCCGTTCACCTGCCTCAACAGCGCGCGCTACGGCATCGCCTGGGGCGCGCTCGGTGCCGCCGAAGACTGTTACTTCCGCGCGCGCCAGTACGTGCTGGACCGCCAGCAGTTCGGCCGCCCGCTGGCCGCCAACCAGTTGATCCAGAAGAAGCTGGCCGACATGCTCACCGAGATCAGCCTGGGCCTGCAGGGCTGCCTGCGCCTGGGTCGGATGAAGGACGAGGGCACGGCGGCGGTGGAGATCACCTCCATCCTCAAGCGCAACAGCTGCGGCAAGGCGCTCGACATTGCCCGCCTGGCGCGCGACATGATGGGCGGCAACGGCATCAGCGATGAATTCGGCGTCGCGCGCCACCTGGTGAACCTGGAAGTCGTGAACACCTATGAAGGCACGCACGACGTGCACGCGCTGATCCTCGGACGCGCCATCACCGGCATCGCGGCGTTTTCCTGACGGCGTTGACGCCGGCTTTACCGGCGCGACATCAGACGGGCAGGGCCATGGGTTATATTACTAACCCATCGGTCATTAACCAACGCCCATGCCTGCTCCACCCACGTCCGCCGCGCTGACGGCCGCTGATTCCGGCGCCGAGCCGCGCCAGCGCCGCGCGCGTCGCAAGGAAGCGCGTCCGGGCGAGCTGCTCGACGCCGCGCTGCAACTCTTCGTGGAGAAAGGCTTTGCGTCCACGCGCGTCGAAGAGGTGGCGGCGCGCGCAGGCGTCTCCAAGGGAACGCTGTTCCTGTACTTCCCTAGCAAGGAAGAGCTTTTCAAGGCCGTGGTGCGCGAGAACATCGCCGGCCGCTTCACGGAGTGGAACGAGGAACTTCAGCAGTTCAGCGGCAACAGTGCAGAGCTGGTGCGCTACTGCATGCACTCCTGGTGGGAACGCATCGGCAACTCGGCGGCTTCGGGCATCACCAAGCTGGTGATGAGCGAGGCCGGCATGTTTCCAGAGATCGCCGCGTTCTACCAGCAGGAGGTCATCACCCCCGGCCACGACCTGCTGCGCCGCGTCCTGCAGCGTGGCATCGACCGGGGCGAGTTCAGGCCGCTGGCGCTGGAGTACGCGGTCTACAGCCTGATTGCGCCCATGATTTTCCTGTTGATGTGGAAGCACTCCATGGCGCCGTGCTGTCCGCCATCTGAACAGATCGACCCGATCGGCTTCCTGGACAACCAGGTCGACCTGCTGCTCAACGGCATGCTCCTGGTCAGCAAGCCCGCATGAACACCTTTTTAACTTCCAACCGGTCATGACCACTCCGCGATCGCGTTCCACCTGGATCAAATGGCTGCTGCTGGTTCTTTTGGTGGTGGGCCTCGGCGTCGGCCTGCTGCGCGCGCTGGACAAGCGCAAGACACAGGCTTCCGAGGCGAGAAGTGCCGCCGAGGCCATGCAGAAGGCGCCCGTCTACACACTGGCCGCCAGCGATGTGGTGACGGCGCAATCCATCGAACTGACCCAGACCGTGGGCATCTCGGGTTCGGTCGAAGCGCTGCAGACGGCGGCCGTGAAGGCGCGCACCGCCGGCGAGATCCAGGGCCTGAGCAAGCGCGAAGGCGATGAAGTGAAGGCAGGCGAAGTGCTCGCGCGCATCGACAGCACCGAAGCCCAGGCGCGTGTGCGCCAGGCCGCCCAGCAGGCCGAATCGGCACAGGCGCAGGTGAGCATTGCACGGCGCACCACGGACAACAACCAGGCGCTCGTGCGCCAGGGCTTCATTTCCGCCACAGCGCTGGAGACTTCCAACAACAACCTGGCCGCCGCCGAAGCCAACCACCGCGCTGCACTGGCGGCGCTGGACATCGCGAGAAAGTCCTTGACCGATACGACGTTGCGTTCGCCGCTGAGTGGCCAGATATCTGCCCGGCTGGTGCAGAACGGCGAGCGTGTGGGCATCGACACGCGCGTGTTCGATGTGGTGGATCTGTCGGCCTTTGAAATGGAAGCCGCCATCTCGCCCGGTGATGCCGCCACGGTGCGGGTGGGCCAGGCCGCCCTGCTGCGCGTCGAGGCACTGCCCGACCCTGTGCAGGCCACGGTGTCGCGCATCAACCCCAGCGTGCAGGCCGGGAGCCGCAGTGTGCTGGTCTACCTGCGCGTGCCAGCGGCCCCCGGCATGCGCCAGGGCCTCTTCGCGCAGGGGCATCTCGTCACCGGCTCGGTCAAGGCCATCGCCGTGCCGGCCTCTGCCGTGCGCAACGACAAGCCGCAGCCCTACATCCAGCTTGTGCGGGAAGGCGCGGTGGTTCACCTGACCGTGACCGGCGGAGCCACCGGTTTGCGCAACAGCGAGCCCATGCGGGAGATCGCCGGCCTGGCCGAAGGCACTCAGGTGCTGGGCGCGCAAGCCGGGCTGATCCGCGAAGGCACGGCTGTGAAGCTGGCCACGAACTGAGCACCTGCCATGTGGTTCACCCAGGTCTCGCTGCGCAATCCGGTCTTCGCCACCATGGTGATGATCGCGTTCGTGGTGCTGGGCCTGTTCTCGTTCCAGCGGCTGCAGGTCGACCAGTTTCCCAACATCGACTTTCCCGTGGTGGTGGTGCAGGTGGCCTACCCCGGCGCGTCGCCCGAGATCGTGGAGTCCGAGGTCACCAAGCGCGTCGAAGAGGCGGTCAACGCCATTGCCGGCGTGAACACGCTGACCTCGCGGAGCTACGAAGGTCAGTCGATCGTGATCATCGAGTTCCAGCTCACCGTGGACGGCCGCAAGGCGGCCGAGGACGTGCGCGAGAAGATCGCGATCCTGCGCCCCGTGTTCCGCGACGAGGTGGAAGAGCCCCGCGTGCTGCGCTTCGACCCGGCGAGCCGGTCCATCTGGTCGGTGGCGGTGATCCCCCAGGAAGTGAACGGCAAGACCCCCAGCGCCGTGGAGCTCACCACCTGGGCCGAGCAGGTGTTCAAGAAGCGGCTGGAGAACGTGCGGGGAGTGGGCTCGGTGACGCTGGTGGGGCCCACGCGTCGCGCCATCAACATCGACCTCGATCCGTCGGCCATGGAAGCGCTCGGCGTGACCACCGAACAGATCAACACCGCCGTGCGCAACGAGAATCAGGACCTGCCGGTGGGCACGCTCAAGACCGGTGAAGCCGAGCGCGTGGTTCAGGTGCTCTCGCGCCTGGAGAATCCGAAAGACTTCGAGAACATCATCGTCGCGCGGCGTGGCGGCCAGGCCGTGCGCCTGGGCCAGGTGGCCCGCGTGAGCGACGGCACGCAGGAAGTGGAGAGCCTGGCGCTCTACAACGGCCAGCGCACGTTGCTGCTGCAGGTCCAGAAGGCGCAAGACGAGAACACCATTGCGGTCACCGACGGGCTCAAGGCCGCGGTGGCGTCGCTGGGCGCCGAGCTGCCGCCGGGCATGCGGCTGGAGCAGATCGCCGACGGGTCGCGCCCGATCCGCGTCTCGGTGGACAACGTGCGCCGCACCCTGATCGAAGGCGCCCTGCTCACGGTCCTCATCGTCTTCCTGTTCCTGAACTCGTGGCGCTCCACCGTCATCACCGGCCTCACGCTGCCCATTGCGCTGATCGGCACCTTTTTCTTCATGAACCTGTTCGGGTTCACCATCAACATGATCACGCTGATGGCGCTCACGCTCTCGGTGGGTCTGCTGATCGACGATGCCATCGTGGTGCGCGAGAACATCGTGCGCCATGTGCAGATGGGAAAGACGCCGTTCAACGCCGCCATGGACGGCACGCAGGAGATCGGGCTGGCCGTCCTGGCCACCACGCTGTCCATCGTCGCGGTGTTTCTGCCCATCGGCTTCATGGGCGGCATCATCGGCAAGTTCTTCCACGAGTTCGGCATCACCATGGTGGCGGCGGTGCTCATCTCGATGTTCGTGAGCTTCACGCTGGACCCCATGCTGTCGTCGGTGTGGCACGACCCTGAAATCGAGAAACACGGCAAGGGCACCGGCCCCAGGTCTTTCTACGACAAGACCATCGGCCGTGTCACCGGCTGGTTCGACCGCTTCCAGGACGACCTGGCCGACACCTACCAGGGAACGCTTCGGTGGTCGCTCCGGCACAAGCTCGCCACCCTGGGACTGGCGCTCGCCACCTTCGTCGGCAGCCTGTTCATCGTGCCGTTGCTGGGCACCGAGTTCGTGCCCAAGGCCGATTTCTCCGAAACCTCGCTGAGCTTCAACACCCCGGTGGGCTCGTCGCTCGAGGCCACCGAAGCCAAGACCCGGCAGGTCGAAGCCATCCTGCGTGAATTCCCCGAAGTGCAGTACACGCTGTCCACGCTGAACACCGGCAATGCGCAGGGCGCCATGTATGCCAGCATCTACGTGCGCCTCGTCGATCGCAAGGACCGCACGCTGAGTGCCGATGCGATGTCGGCGCGGCTTCGCGAGCGCCTGCGCAGCGTGCCGGGCATCACCGTGACGCACGTCGGCCTGCTCGACGCCGTGGGTGGCAACAAGCAGGTGGAGTTCTCGCTGCAGGGGGATGACCTGGCCGAGCTCGAACGCCTCACGCAGACCGTGATGGAGCGCATCCGCCCGATCGTGGGACTGGTCGACCTCGATGCAAGCGTCAAGCCCAACAAGCCGACCGTGGACGTGAAGATGAAGCGCGACCTCGCCTCGGACCTGGGCCTGAACGTGGCCGCCGTGGGGGCGAGCCTGCGCACGCTGGTGGCTGGCACCACGGTGGGCAACTGGCGCGCCGCCGACGGCCAGAGCTACGACGTGAACGTGCGTCTGGCACCTGGCGAACGCGAGCGCACCAGCGACCTCGCCAACCTGCCTTTCATGGTGGGCACGGCCGCCGACGGCACCGCGCGGGTGGTGCGTCTGGGCCAGGTGGCCGATGTCGTGGACGCCACGGGTCCGAACCAGATCAACCGCCGCAACCTGAACCGCGAGGTGGCGATCAACGCCAACGTCTACGGCCGCTCGCCCGGCGAGGTGTCCACGGAGATCCGGCAGGTGCTCGATGGCATTGCATTCCCACCGGGCTACCGGTATGAGTTCGGCGGCTCCACCAAGAACATGCAGGAGTCCTTCGGCTATGCGCTCTCGGCGCTTGCGCTGGCGATCATCTTCATCTACATGATCCTGGCCAGCCAGTTCCAGAGCTTCCTGCAGCCGCTCGCGCTCATGACCTCGCTGCCGCTCACCCTGATCGGCGTGGTGCTCACGCTGCTGATGTTCGGCTCGACCATGAGCATGTTTTCCGTCATCGGCATCGTGCTCCTCATGGGACTGGTCACGAAGAACGCCATCCTGCTGGTGGACTTCGCCATCCGCGCGCGCGAAGGCCGCGCCGGCGGGCCGCCGCTGGACCGGGAGTCCGCCTTGCTCATGGCCGCTCGCGTGCGGCTGCGTCCCATCCTCATGACCACGCTGGCCATGGTGTTCGGCATGGTGCCGCTCGCCTTCGCGCTCACCGAAGGCTCCGAGCAGCGCGCCCCCATGGGGCAAGCCGTCATCGGTGGCGTGATCACCTCCTCGCTCCTCACCCTGGTGGTGGTGCCCGTCGTCTATTGCTACATGGACGACCTGGGCGCCTGGTTCCGTCGCCGGTTCGGCCTGGCGCCTGTGCACCCCGTCCCGGCCAGCCCCACTCCTTAAAATCCCGCGCTGATCCGCACCTCCCGTCGCCCGTCCATTCGCCCTTCACCGCTTCAACCGAGTCGATGCCATGACCACTTCCACCCTCCAAACCATGAGCCTGAGCCAGGCGCGCTTCAACATGATCGAACAACAGATCCGTCCCTGGGAGGTGCTGGACGCCCAGGTGCTGGATCTGCTGGCCCGCGTGCGTCGCGAGGATTTCGTCCCCGCCGCCCACCAGGCGCTCGCCTTCGCGGATCTGGAGCTGCCCCTCACCCAGCCTGCGGTGGAAGGCGAAGCGATGCTCGCACCCCGGGTCGAGGCCCGTCTGCTGCAGGACCTCATGCTCAAGCCCACCGACAAGGTGCTCGAAGTGGGCAGCGGCAGCGGCTACATGGCTGCGCTCCTGGGCAGCCTGGGCCAGAGCGTGGTCTCGCTGGAGATCAACCCCGAACTCGCCCGCATGGCGCGCCAGAACCTCAAGAGCGCTGGCATCCACAACGTGGATGTGCGCGAGGCCGACGCGGCTGCCAATGGCTTTGCCGCCTGCGCCAGCCAGGGGCCGTTCGACGCCATCGTGCTCAGCGGCTCGGTGGCCGAAGTGCCCACCGCCTTGCTGTCGTTGCTGGCACCCGGCGGTCGCCTGGCCGCCATTGTGGGTTTCGAGCCGATGATGCGCGCCACCATCGTCACCCGCACCGGCGAGGCCTCTTATCAGACGGCCCAGCCGTGGGACACGGTCGCGCCGCGCCTGAGGAACTTTCCCCAGCCTTCGGGCTTCCGTTTCTGATGTCCAACCCCTCCACCGCGCGCCCATGAAAGCCATCCACCCCGCCCAGCTCCAGGACTGGATTCAACTGGCCGCGGCCAGTGCGCCCGCGAACACCTTGCCCGTGGTGCTCGACGTGCGTGAGCCCTGGGAACTGCAGACCGCCTCGGTCAAGCCCGAAGGTTTCGAGCTGATCGCCATGCCCATGCGCAGCGTGCCCGAGCGCCACCTGGAGCTTGATCGCGCGCGTCCCATTGCATGCCTTTGCCACCACGGAGCCCGCAGTGCGCAGGTCACGCAGTTCCTGCTGCAGAACGGTTTCACCGACGTGGTCAACATCCACGGCGGCATCCACGCCTGGTCGCAGGAACTCGACCCCAGCGTGCCCGTGTACTGAACCGCATCCCACCGAACCGAACAGCCCGATTCACAAGGACACGTCATGACCGCCCCCATCGCCCACCCTTCCCCCGCACGGCGCGGCTGGCCTGCCCTGAGCCGCACGGCGCTGGCCGCGTTGATGGCGCTGGGTGCTGCCACCACGGCACAGGCCCAGAGTCTGGTGGAGCTGTTCGACGCCGCACGCGGTTTCGACGCGACGTACCTCTCGGCCCGCTCGCAGTACGACGCCGACCTGTTCCGCGCCGCACAAGCGCGCGCCGGCCTGCTGCCCCAGGTGGGCCTGGCGGCAGCCGCCAGCTGGGCACGGCGCGAGAGCAGCAGCAATGCGCTGGAGGCCACCAGCAACAGCCAGAGCACCGGCATTTCGGCCAGCCAGCCCCTCTACCGCCCGGTCAACAAGCTGGTCGACGAGCAGGCCCAGCTGTCCACGGACATCGCGCGGGCCCAACTCGTGCAGGCCGAGCAGGACCTCATCCTGCGCACTTCGCAGGCCTACTTCGATGTGCTCGCTGCGCAGGACACCCTGACCTTCGTCCAGGCGCAGAAGACCGCCGTGGCCGAACAGCTCGCTGCGGCCAAGCGCAACTTCGAGGTGGGGACCACCACGGTGACCGATTCGCGCGAGGCCCAGGCCCAGTACGACCTGGTGCTGGCGCTGGAGATCGCGGCGGAAAACGACCTCAGGGTGAAGAAGCTCGCGCTGGACCAGCTCGTGGGGCGCCCGGGCGTGACACCCCGGCCGCTGATCGCACCGGTTGAACTGCCGCCACTGTTGCCGGCTGACCCCCAGGCCTGGGTGAACCTGGCAGACGACACCCATCCCGCCATCCTGCAGGCCACGCGCGGGCTCGAGATTGCGAAGCTGGAAACCGCCAAGGCGGAAGCCGGGCACAAGCCCACCGTGGATCTGGTGGCGCAGTACCAGGTGGCACGCGCGCCATCGAACGTGGCCTTCGTACCGGGCAACGTGCGCACCAACAACGCCAGCGTGGGCGTGCAGTTCAACATGCCGCTGTTCGCCGGCTTCTCGATCCAGAACCGCGTGAAGGAAACGTTGTCGCTGGAAGAGAAGGCCCGCACCGATCTGGAAGCCACGCGCCGCGGCGTGGACCTGAACACCCGCAGCGCCTACCTGGGCGTGGTATCGGGCCAGAGCCAGGTCAAGGCCCTGGAAGCGGCGGAGGCTTCCAGCCAGAGCGCGCTGGACGCCAACCGCCTGGGCTACCAGGTCGGCGTCCGCATCAACATCGATGTGCTCAACGCGCAGAGCCAGCTGTTCCAGACCAAGCGCGATCTTGCGCAGGCGCGCTACAACGTGCTGCTGGGCAGCCTGCGGCTGCGCCAGGCCAGCGGCAGGCTGGTGCCGGAAGACCTGCTGCCGGTGAATTCGCTGCTGGCGCCCTGAGGCTCAGCCGGCGACGCTGGCCAGGATTTCCTGGAACGTGGCGGTGTCGGGCCTCGGCAGATCCCCCGCCTCCACCGCGCGCACGTACTGGCGCCGCATGCGGACCTGCAGTTCTCCCCGGTTCTTCTTGAGCAGCGGCACGCCCATCAGCCCGATGGTGGCGTAACAGAACGAAGAGTGGAAATTGCGTCGGGCCGAGACCGCTTCGATGTGCGCCATGGCCCTCGCGCGCCATGCGCTGTCGCGCGCACCCGCGCCCATGAGTTCGTCGCGCTCGCGCTGCAGATGGGGATCGGTGTAGGCGCCGTATTCCAGCGTCTTGACGATCGCCTCCACCGGTTGCTGGGCGATGACACGCAGCAACCGGTCGCGCGAGTAGACGCCCTCGCTGGGCACCCCCGCAGCAAACAGGGCGCGGGAAAAACCGCGCTCGCCGCGCCGCACGGTGAGGTACTTGTTGCTCGTGGCAACGTAATGGTTCCAGTAATCGAGGAACACCGCCGAGCTCAAGACCGACCGCTTGATGTGGAAAAAGTAGGACAGGAAGATGCCGGCATGTTCGGCTTCGGGCTCCCCTTGATCCACATGCCGCAGCGCCCCCATGAAGCCCGCATTCGACCGCTCCATGGTGCTCAGCAGGGTTTCGGCATCATCCAGTGGGAACCAGACGCTGTCGTTGAGGATGACGAGATGTTCCGGTGCGACGGACCAGTGCCAGAGCAGGCGGATCCCGTCGCGGTAGCCACCGAAGTCGTAGCCAAAATTGGGGCGCTCCACAAAACGCCACACGCACGAACCCAGCGTGCGCTGATCCTGCGCCGACACCGGAGCGTTCGAGACCAGCATCACCGCGTAGCCACGCCGCGCCAGGTGCCGGCAGGTGGCAAGCACCGAAGCGGCCATACCCCTGGGCTGGTACACCAGAAAGATCGCCACCTTGGGCGTGAGCGGCGCGGCACCGTTGAGCAACCGGTGGTCCGACGGAAATCGGGCATCGAGCCGGCGCTGGCGCGCCGCACCGATCAGGCGCTCGGGCAGCGCCTGGGCCTGCTGACGCAGGGTCTCGATTTCACGCGCGATCTTCCAGCGGGGAACCATGCGCATTACCTCGTCTGCGCGACAGGCATGCGCCAGCCGGCCAGCAGCAGGGGCATCATCGATGCAAAGAAGTGACGCTCGGTCGTCACCCAGAAAGGCCCGTTGATGAAGCTGTCCACCAGAAGAATGGCCATGAACGCCACGGTCAGCAGGCGGTAGCGTCCCTGCAGCGACAGGCCTGCAGCCAGCGCAGCCAGCAGCAGCCACACATAGGCCAGCAAACCGAACACGCCGTGCTCGGCGGCAAAGAAGAGGAACTGGTTGTGCGGATGCACGCAGGAAATCGCACACTGGCCGGCGTCGTTGTAGTACTGGAGCGAATACACGCGGTAGCCGCCCGTGCCGTGCCCCCAGATCGGGCTGGCCACGAACATCTCAGACGCGTTCTTCCACATGTCCAGCCGTGCGCCGATGGAGGTGCTCACCACGCCGCTGTCGACGTACTGGCTGAACTCGGCCACCGCGGAAAGGATGCGCTGCCGCAGCAGGGGCGAGGACGCAAAAAGCACCGCCATGAGCACCAGCACCACCGCCAGCGAGCGCCAGCGCCAGACCACCGGCACCGACACCAGCGCCAGCGCACAGAACATGGCCAGCACCACCACCTGGCCGGTGCGGCCCTGCAGCAGGTGCGTGATGCTGAACACGGCAAACACCGTCACCACAGTCCAAGCCAACCGTGCGCCGCGCCCCTTGGCCTCCAGGGCGTACACCACGGCCAGCGCGGTGAAGAACGACATCGCCAGACCCTGTGCGATGTAGTCGTTGAAGATGTTGTGGCTCACGCCGAAGCCGCGCTGGTGCGAGTCCGACCAGGGCACCTGGACCCAGATGTTGGCGTAGGTCGACACCAGCGTGATCAGTGAACCCACGGCGAAACCCACGAGCGCACGGTTCTGCCAGCGCGGCTCGTGCAGCAGTGTGAGCAGCATCAGCATCATCGGAAACTTGCTGTAGACGTACAGGTGGCTGCCGATGGTGGAACGCGGCGCATCGGTGTAGGTGATGCCCACCAGCACCAGGGCGAACAGCATCAGGCTGGGCAGCGTGATGGGGTGGCGGCGGATCAATGCCCACTTCTCGGCGTAGCGACCGGAAAGCGGCCAGCAGACCAGGATGAGCAGCACCGCAATGTTGACCAGAGCGATGGAGGTCGGAGCGCCCAACAGCAACGCCACGGCGGCCCACCGGGCGGTCACATCCATCGAGGACTGGAAACGGTCCAGGACCGTCGGGGCGCGTGCGTTGTCCAAGATCAATCGCTGGAGAAAGCCTTCTGCAGCGGCTGCAGCCAGAACGCAGGGCGCCGCAGCACCTCCACGAATCCCTCAGCCGCGTGGCCGGTGCCGAACGTGGTGTCGGCCGGCAACCGCTGGCCCCAGGTCTCCTTCAGGAACCGGTCGATGGTGGCAGAGTCCTCCGCGGCGCACGCGGTGATCGACGGTCCGCTGGCGCGCTTGTTCTGGCGCGTCCCCACATCCAGGCTCGGCACACCCAGAAACGGCGCTTCGCGCACGCCGGCGCTGCTGTTGCCCACCATCGCCGAGGCATGGCGCATGAGCTCAGAGAAGTAGGCAAAGCGCATCGACGGGATCTGCCGGAACCGCGCAGGCGGCAGGCGGTCGAGCACGGCGAAGATGTCTTCGGTGCCGGGGTCGTTGTTGGGCGAGATCACGACGAAGTTCCGCCCACTCGCTTCGAGCCGAGCGAACAGTGCCGCTGCCTGTGCGCCGATGGTGTCGGCCTCGGAAGTGACGGGATGGAAGATCGCAATGCCGTAGTCGTCGAATGCAATGGCGTAGCGCTCCTTCACCTGCGCCAACGTGACGCCCGATGGGAGGGCGTGCGTGTCGAGTTCGGGGGAACCGATGTTGTGCACGCGATCGGCCGGCTCACCCAGCGCCAGCACGCGCTGGCGGGCTTCTTCCGAGCTCACGAAATGCTGGGAGCACAGCTTGGTGTTGCAGTGCCGGATGCTCTCGTCGATGGTCCCGGACACCTCGCCGCCTTCGATGTGCGCAGAAGGGATGTACTTCATGGCACAGACGATGGAGGCGGCCAGCGCCTCGACCCGGTCGCCATGGATGACCACGAGGTCGGGCCGATGCTCATGCACGAAGTCGGAGAAACCGAGGATGGTCTTGGAGAGGATGAAGTCCTGCGCGTCGCCTTCGCGCTGGTTGACGAACTCGAAGAACTCGGCATCGGGAAACCGCTTCACCTCCAGCCTGGTTTCGCCATAGCGCCGCATCATGTGCATACCGGTGATGAAGAAACTGATGCCGAAGCCGGCCCGCTGCGCAGCCAGTGCCAGCGGCTCGAGCTTGCCGAAATCGGCGCGCGTGCCGGTGACGAAAAGCAGCTTCTGGCCCATCAGCTGTTCGCCAGCGGCTGGATGCCGTCGAGGTCGCTCCACAGCAGTTGCTGGTTGCGCTTCACCGCGCGCGTGAGCCGTGCGCCGACGAGCCGGTCGAAGTGCTGCACCGAGATCTCGCCCGAGCCGGGACGCCGCGCCCAGATGTCCGCCGGGGTGATGACATGGCCGGCGGCGAGGTCGCGGTCGGCCACCATGGAACCGCGCGCGAAGCGGTACACGTCTTCCTCGGGTGCGGTGCGCACCTTGGGGTTGTGCAGCGCGGTGTGGATCTCACGCGAGCGGTCGATCAGGAACTTCAGCTCGGCCGGGTCCATGGAACAGGAAATGTCAGGACCCTTGCGGTAGCGCGTGTCGGTGAAATGACGCTCCAGAATGCACGCGCCGAGCGCCACCGCCGAGATCGCCATCTCCGGCCCGATGCTGTGGTCGGAGAAGCCGATAACGGCGCGCGGAAAGGCGTTGCGCAGTTCGGTGATGCCCTGCAGGCTCACGATCTCGGGTGGCGACGGGTAGAGGTTGGTGCACTCCAGCAGCGCGTATTCAACGCCAGCGTCGTCGAGTGCCCTGACCGACGGGCGCATGCCTTCGATGGTCTGCATGCCGGTGCTCATGATGATGGGCTTGCCGAAGCTGGCGATGTGCCGGATCAGTGGCACATGGTTGCACTCGCCCGAACCGATCTTGAAGGCCGCGATGCCGATGTCGTTGAGGAAATCGGCCGCCGCGCGCGAGAACGGCGTGGAAATGTAGATCATGCCGAGCGACTCGGCATAGGCCTTGAGCGCAATCTCGTCGTCTTTGGACAGCGCACATTCGGCCATCACGTCCCAGATGGATTTGTCGGCGTTCGGCGGGAAGATGGCCTTGGCTTCGTCGGTCATCTCGTCGTCCACGAAATGCGTCTGGTGCTTGACCATCTCGCAGCCTGCGCGGTGCGCGGCCAGCACCATGCCCTTGGCCACATCGAGGCTGCCGCCGTGGTTGATGCCGATCTCGGCCACCACGAGGGGTGGGTGGGCGCTGGAGATCTCCCGATGCGCGATCTTCATGGTGGTGTCCTTCAGGAACGGGTCTGTTTCAGGAGCGCCTCGCAGCGCTCGAAGTCTTCCAGCGAATCGATGTCCAGGCTGCGTTCGGCCGGCATGGGCAGCACCCCGATGCGTTCGGAGACGAAGCTGCCGCGGCCCACGAACCAGTCGGCGTCGAGCACATAGATGGCGCCGTTGGGTCGCACCACCGCCGGCAGGCTCTGGCGGTTGGCGAAGCAGTGCGCAGGATCGGACAGGGGCTGAAACCGGTTGCCCCGCAGTGTGCCCCACTTGAGGACGCCCCGGTCGGCCTCGGTGACCGACATCACGAGCTCGAAATAGCCTCCGGCGAAGACGCGCAGCGCTTCTTCGATGTCGCTCGGGCGGCGCAGCGGCGAGGTGGCCTGCAGCAGCACCACCGCACCGTGCACGTCCGCAGTTTCCAGGGCGTGTAGCAACACCGGCGCCATGGGGACGTTGTCGCCCGCCAGCTCGGCGGGGCGCTCCACCAGCGCCACCTGCGTGGGCAGTTCGGCCCACAGCACGTCGGGCATGTCGGTGGTGATCACCACGCGCGATGCGCCGGCGGCCAGCGCCTGGTCAAGCGCATGGCGGTACAGCGGCTTGCCCGCCAGCGGGCGGATGTTCTTGGACGGAAGGCCCCTGGATCCGGCGCGCAGCGGGATGACCGCGGTCCAGGCCGGAGATGGAAGGGACATGGTGGATTTCCTGTGGTGCGGGGTGCGCCCGCACGGCGGGATGGCGGGTGCAGGTGCGTAACTATACTGAAAGCCTTTCGCCGGGCTCCCGGCCAGCGCACCCCGCAACCACCGATGGCCCAGCCCCCTTCCACCCGCCCATCGTCACGCCCGTTCCCGCCCGGCTGGCGCCTGTCGGCCATGATCGCTGTGTACGAACTGCTGTGGCATTTGCTGCTGCCGTTCTTCCTGCTGTTTCTCTGGCAACGGGGCAGGCGAGAGCCGCTGTACCGACAGCACTGGGGCGAGCGTTTTGGGGGCGTGTCCACCGCCTTGCGCAACCCGTTGTGGGTTCATTCGGCTTCCATGGGCGAAATCCGCGGCGCCGCGCCGCTGGTGCGTGCCCTGCTCGCGGCCGGCTACCCGGTGCTCGTGACCACGCTCACGCCCGCCGGCCGCACCGCTGCCCTCGCCTTGTTCAAGGAAGCCATCGCCGAGGGGCGTGCGCAAGTGGCTTTTGTGCCACTGGAACTGGGCTGGGTGGTGCGACGGTTCATCCGCCGCGTGCAGCCGCGCGCGGCCATGATGACCGAGATCGACACCTGGCCGGTGCTGCTGGCCAGCACTCGCCGCCAGCGCGTGCCCCTGTGCATCGCCAACGCGCAGTACCCGAAAAAGAGCATCGAGCGCGATCGTCGGTGGGGCGGTTTTCGCGCCGGGATCTTCCAGGCGTATGAACTGGTGCTGTGCAAATCGGAAACACACGCGCAGCGCTTTCGCGACGTGGGCTGCGAGCGTGTGGTGATCGCGGGTGAAACGCGCTTCGACCTTCCGGTCTCGCCCGCGCAGCTGGCCGCAGCCCAGGTCTTGCTGGCTCCGTGGAACCTGGCCACCGGTGGGGCAGGCGAGCGGCCGGTGTTTTGCTTCGCCAGCGCCATCGTGGGCGAAGATGAACAGTTCATCGACGCCATCGCGCGTGTGCAGGCGGGCCTGGCACAGGCCGGCCTGCCGCGCCCGCTGGTGGTGTACGTACCGCGCAGCCCGCAGCGTTTCGACGCCGTGGCCGCGCTGCTGGAAGGCGCGGGCTTGAAGGTGGCGCGCCGCGGCCGCATGCTGGACGCTGCGCTGGCACCCACACCCGACGCACCCGACATGGCGCAGGTGGACGTTTTGCTGGGCGACTCGCTGGGCGAGATGTACTTCTACCTCGCGCTCTCCCAGGTGGTGGTGGTGGGGGCGTCCTTTGTCCCGCTGGGCGCGCACAACGTCATCGAACCGCTCGCATTGAAAAAACCGGTGATGGTGGGCCACAGCATCTGGGGCATCGAGTACCCGGGGGTGGAAGCACTGGCCGCCGGGGTGTTGCAGCAGCACATGACGATTGCGGGCCTGGCCGATGCGCTGGTGAAGCTGCTCACCTCGCCGTCGGACTACGCGGCGGCCATCGCGGGGGCAGAGGCCTTCTACGCCGAGCATGGTGGCGCCACCCGGAAACACATGGCCACCCTCGTGCCCTGGCTGGAGGGGCGTGGATGAATGCACCGCGCCAGCCATGGGCGCTGCGGGCCTACCTGAGCCTGACGCGCACGCTCGCGCCAGTGTGGCGACGAGGGCTGGAACGGCGCCTGAAGCGCGGCAAGGAAACGCCGCGCAGCGTGCGACAGAAGCTGGGCAGTGAGTATGCGGACCGGCCCGAAGGCACGGTGGTGTGGGGCCATGCGGTGGGGGTGGGCGAGGCGATGGCGCTGGCTGGCCTGTTCGCGCGGCTGGCGCCGCTGCGCCCCGACTGCAGTTTCCTCATCACCACCACCGCGCGCACCTCGGGCGACGCGCTCAAGCGCACCGGCCTGCCACCTCGCTGCCAGCACCAGTTCGCACCGGTGGACACCCCCGAGGCCGTGTCCCGTTTCCTGGACCACTGGCGCCCCTCGCTGGCGCTGTGGTGCGAGATGGACCTGTGGCCCGCGCTGATCGCCGGGACCGATGCGCGCGGCGTGCCGCGGCTGCTGGTCAATGCCCGGCTATCGCCCGAGTCGCTGGCCAGGCGCCGTTGGGGTCGCTGGCTCTACCAGGCCCTGCTGCCCGGCTTTCGCGATCTGTTCGCCCAGAACGATGCCACGGTTGAAGCGCTCGTGAGCCTGGGCGCGCCGCGCGATCGCATCACGGTGAGCGGCACGATCAAGTCGCTGGTGCCGGCGCTGGGCTGCGATGTGGACGAACTGGCGGCCTGGCGTGAAGCGCTGGGCACGAGAAGGGTGTGGCTGCTGGCGTCGAGCCATCCTGGCGAAGAGACGATGGCGCTGCAAGCCCATGCGCGCCTGCGCGAAGATCAACCCCAGGCCTTGCTGCTGATCGCGCCGCGTGCGCCCGCGCGCGGCGCCGAGGTGGCGGCGCTGGCCGGTGATGCGCCGCTGCGCAGTGCGGGCGCGCAGCTGCCCACCGCCGCACCGGTGTATGTGGCCGACAGCATCGGCGAAATGGGCCTGTGGTATCGCCTGGCACCGATCGCGCTCGTGGGTGGCTCGTTCGCTCCCGTCGGTGGCCACAACCCCCACGAGCCGCTGGCGCTGGGCTGCGCGGTGCTGCACGGACCCAACGTGTGGAATTTTTCAGAGAGCTACGAGCGGCTCGACAGCCTGGGCCAGAGCGGACTGGTTCAAGACGTTGACGAACTGGTGCGCAGCGTCACGGCGGCCTGGGCGGCGCCACGCGACTCCGAAGCCATGGCGCTGGTGGATCCGCAGGCCGAGGCGGTGATCACCCGCGTGCTTCACCACCTGCCGGGCTGACAGATCGCCTGGGGGCGAGCACGGAACTCAGTGCGCGCTCGCGCCCACCACCGCATCGGGCTTTCCGAGGCGCAACAGGGTCAGCATGGCCGCCTCGATGCGGTGCAAGGCCTCTGGCGTGTGCCCTTCGAAACGCAGCACCAGCACCGGCGTGGTGTTGGACGCGCGCACCAGCCCGAAGCCATCGGGCCAGTCGACCCGCACCCCGTCGATGGTGGAGACCTTGGCGGGCGCATCGAATTTCGCCAGCGCCACAAGCTTCTCCACCACCGCGTGCGGCTCGCCTTCGGCGCAGGGCACGTTGAGTTCGGGCGTGCTGAAGCTGGTGGGCAGCGCGTTGAGCACGGCGCTGGCGTCGGGGCTGCGGCTCAGGATTTCCAGCAGGCGTGCGCCGGCGTAGGTGCCGTCGTCGAAGCCGTACCAGCGCTCCTTGAAGAAGATGTGGCCACTCATCTCGCCGCCCAGAGGGCTGTTCAGCTCCTTCATGCGCGCCTTGATCAGCGAGTGGCCCGTCTTGTAGATGTGGGCCACGCCACCCGCGGCTTCAATGGCGGGCGCCAGGCGCTGCGAGCATTTCACGTCGAACACGATGTCGCCGCCCGGCACGCGGGAGAGCACGTCCTGCGAAAACAGGATCATCTGGCGGTCGGGATAGATGGTGGCGCCGTCCTTGGTGACGATGCCCAGGCGATCGCCATCGCCGTCAAAGGCCAGGCCGAGTTCGGCATCCGTCTCGCGCAGGGTGCGGATCACGTCCTGCAGGTTCTCGGGCTTGCTCGGGTCCGGGTGGTGGTTGGGAAAGTTGCCGTCGACTTCGCTGAACAGCTCGATCACCTCGCAGCCCAGCGCGCGGAAGATCGCCGGGGCGGAGGCACCGGCCACGCCGTTGCCGCAGTCCACCACCAGCTTCATGGGCCTGGCCAGCTTCACATCGCCCACGATGCGCGCCTGGTAGGCGGCCGATACATTGATCAGCCGCACGCGTCCGCCGTCCTGGCGCTGGTGGGTCTCGCCCTCCATCGTGCGGCGCAGGCCCTGGATGTCTTCGCCATAGATAGCGCGTCCACCCAGCACCATCTTGAAGCCGTTGTAGTCGCGCGGGTTGTGGCTGCCCGTGATCTGGATGCCGCTGGTGCACAGCGTGCTGGCCGCAAAGTACAACTGCGGCGTGGTCGCCATGCCGATGTCGATCACGTCGACGCCCGCGGCCACCAGGCCACGGATCAAAGCCACCGAAAGCGCAGGACCGCTGAGTCGGCCATCCCGCCCCACGGCCACAGTGCGCTCGCCCAGCGCCATCGCCTGCGTGCCAAAGGCCAGGCCCAGGGCTCCGGCCACGCCTTCGTTCAGGTCGGTCGGCGTGACGCCACGGATGTCGTAGGCCTTGAAGATGGACGCAGCAACTTGCATGGGGGATCCCTGTTGAACGGAAGAAAAACATTGTAGGAGGGGGTATCGCCGGCTTTGTGAGGCATATGTCCGGAAACGGCCAGTTGCAACGGCCCGGGGGGCCTAACATGGCCCCCATGGAACACCCCGCCCGGATCGACGACGACGCCTGCTACCGCGCCCTGTGCGCGCACGACGCGCGCTTCGACGGCCGCTTCTTCACCGCCGTCACGTCCACCGGCATCTATTGCCGGCCGGTGTGCCGGGTGCGCACGCCGCGGCGCGAGAACTGCCGTTTCTTCGAGCACGCGGCTCAGGCGGAACGGGCCGGTTTCCGCCCGTGCCTGCGCTGTCGGCCCGAGCTGGCGCCGCTGGAGCGCCACTGGTCCACCGAAGACGCTTCCACCATCCTGGTGCAGCAGGCCACGCGCTGGCTCGACGACCCCGAGCAATGGACCGACCCGGATGGTGCGACCGCGATGAGCGGGCGACTGGCGAACCGGCTGGGCGTGAGCGACCGCCACCTGCGCCGCGTGTTCGAGGAGCACCTGGGCGTTTCGCCATTGCAGTACCTGCAGACGCGCAAACTTCTGACGGCCAAGCAACTGCTGGCCGACACCGACCTGCCGGTGACGCAGGTGGCGCTGGCCAGCGGCTTTGCGAGCGTGCGGCGTTTCAACGCCGCCTTCCTCGCCCACTACCGCCTCAACCCCACGCAACTGCGACGGCAGGCCCCAACCAGGCGCGACGCCGACACGGGCCGGGGCACCTCGGTGCGGCTGGGCTACCGGCCGCCCTACGACGCCCCCGCCCTGCTCGCCTTCCTGCGCCAGCGGCTCATCACCGGCACCGGTTTCGTGCGCAGCGAAGCCGGCGCGCCCCTGCAACTGGGACAGACGTGCCGCCTTGCAGCGGCCGGGCAGATGCACAAGGGCTGGTTGCTGGCCGACTTCGACGAAGCGCGCTGCCAGGTGGTGCTGCGCGTGAGCGATTCCCTGCGCGAAGCGCTGCCCCAGGTCATCCACCGCGTGCGCGCGGCACTCGATCTGGACGCAGACCCCGCCGCCATCAACGCCGTGCTTCATGCGGCCTTTCCCCATGGCGACGGGTTGCGCGTGCCGGGTGCGGTGGACGGTTTCGAGCTGGCGGTGCGCGCGGTGCTCGGCCAGCAGATCACCGTGGCCGCCGCCCGCACGCTGTCGCAGCGGCTGGTGGACGGCTTTGGCGAGGTCATCGAGACCCCGTTTGCGGAACTCACGCGCCTCTTCCCCGCGCCCGAGGTGCTGGCCGTAGCCGGCGGCGATGCGCTCGGCCAGCTCGGCATCGTGAAGCAACGCCAGGCCGCCATCGTGGCGCTGGCGCAGGCGGTGGACGGGCAGCGGCTGTCGCTGCACGGCAGCGCCGACGTGCCCGCCACCATCGCGGCGCTCAAGGAACTGCCGGGCATTGGCGACTGGACCGCACAGTACATCGCCATGCGCGCGCTGCGCTGGCCCGATGCCTTCCCCGCAGGCGACGTGGCCTTGCACAAGGTCATGGGCCTGCAACAGCACAAGCAGGCCGCGCGCCTGGCGGAGGCGGCATCGGGCGTGTGGAAGCCCTGGCGCAGCTACGCCGTGATCCGGGCCTGGGCAGGCGGCGTCACACCTCCCACAGAATCTGCAGGAGCACCCCTATGAAACACGACCCCACCACCCACTTCACGCGCTGGCAGGCGCCCATGGGACCGATGATCCTCGCCGCCACGTCCCGTGGCCTCAGCGGCGTCTGGTTCGAAGGCCAGCGGCACGCGCCCGACCCCTCGGCGTGGCAGCGTGCCGACGACGCGCCGCTGCTGGTCCAGGCCCAGGAGCAGCTCACGGCGTACTTCGCCGGCCGGCGCACCACGTTCGATCTGCCGCTGGACCTGCAGCGCGGCACCGCCTTCCAGCAACGCGTGTGGCAGGCGCTGCTGCAGATCGCTGCGGGGCGCACCACGAGCTACGGCGCACTGAGCCAGCGCATCGGAAACCCTGCCGCCGTCCGCGCGGTGGGCGCTGCGGTGGGACGCAATCCGGTGAGCATCGTCGTGCCCTGCCACCGCGTGATTGGAGCCAATGGTTCGCTCACGGGCTACGCTGGCGGACTGGACCGGAAAACCGCCCTGCTCGCTCTCGAAGGTGCGGTCCTGCATTGAACCGACCGGCGCATCAATCGCCGGGCCAAGCATCATCAATCCACGGGCGTGAGCACAGCGCTTCAAATGCATACTTCCGGCCTATGAATCCTGCACTCGTTTTCGAATTCGTCCTGCTCGGCGCGATCTGGGGCGCCTCCTTCCTTTTCATGCGCCTGTCCGTGGTGGACTTCGGGGCTTTGCCCACGGCCTTTGTGCGCGTCTCGGTGGCCGCCGCCTTCCTGCTGCCCATCCTGTTGTGGAAGCGCGAGGGCGGCATCCTCCTCAAGCACTGGAAAGCGCTCTTCATCGTGGGACTGCTGAATTCGGCCATACCCTTCGCGTGCTTTTCGTTTGCGCTGCTGGCCATCACCACCGGCCTCTCGGCCATCCTGAATGCGACGGTGCCGCTGTTCGGCGCCCTGGTGGCGTGGCTCTGGCTGAAGGACCGCCCCAACGCGTCGCGCATCCTGGGCCTGGTGATCGGCTTTGCCGGCATCGTCGCGCTCACCAGCGGCAAGGCCAGCTTCAAGCCCGACGCCGTCTCGGGCATTGCGCCGGCCTGGGCGGTGCTCGCCTGCCTGCTCGCCACGCTGTGCTACGGCATCGCCGCCAGCTTCACCAAGCGCCACCTCGGTGGGTTGCCCTCCATGGTGACCGCCACCGGCAGCCAGCTCGGCGCGGTGTGCGGCCTGGCGCTGCCCGCGCTCTGGCTGTGGCCCGCCAGCAACCCCGGCAGCACCGCCTGGCTGGCCATCGTGGCGCTGGGCGTGCTCTGCACCGGCGTGGCCTACATCCTGTACTTCCGCCTCATCGAACAGGCAGGGCCCGCCCGCGCCCTCACCGTCACGTTTCTCATCCCCGTGTTCGCCCTGATCTACGGCGCCCTGCTGCTGGGCGAGGCCATCACACCGCTGATGCTCGGGTGCGGGGTCGTGATTCTGTGCGGGACGGCGTTGTCGACGGGGTTGGTGCGTCTTGGGTGGCTGAGCAGCGCGCGTTGATGCGGCTGACGTCAGGGATCGAGCAACTGACGCTGCACCCAGAGTGCAGCCTTCTCGGCTCCCCGAATGTTGAGGTGGTCCCGATCCTGGTACCAGGGGCCGTCCCTGTCGCCCATCCAACACCGATCTACTGAGCAGAACACTTGCTCCGGGTTGAGCACCCTGAATCCTTCGATCGACAGCAATCGATCCAGCAATCGCCGAACCCGCGCCGCTTGCATCTGGTGTTGCGGGTACGGCAGGGCGTGGCGACGGATGACGGTGTCCGCTGCCGCCTCACCCCACAAGCCAGCCCGGTTCAGCTGGAAGAAAACCTTGCGCGGTTCCGTGGTCTGCTGCGGCACCTGCTCCATCAGATGGACTCGCGCGCCCAGGGCTGCATAGGCACGCGCCGTGCGCTCGAGTGCCCTGACGAACACCGCCCGACTGTGTTCCCGGGAATGAGGGTCGCCATCGTTCTCCACCAGGAAGTAGCGTCGCGCGGAGCGGTTGGCGTTGTTTCCATCGATGTACATGCCCCAGCGCGCCACCAACAGGACGTTCCGCGGCCTCAACCGGCGGGCGTGCTCGTACTGCGCCTGAACCAGCGCGCGGCAGACACCCTCTGGCCAGACGCCCGAGCGAACGTCGACGCCCAGCAGGGGAATGCAGCCTCCCATGCCGATGTAAGCATGCTCGATGCCGAGGTCTCGCGACGCTGCCACGAGTGCAGGAAGAAATGCATCGGCATGGCTGTCGCCGACCAAAAGGGTATGCACGTCACCCGGCTGAACGCCAGCGCGCCAGTGGCATTGCGCCTCGATGTCCGCCGGCAAGGGAAGCCGCTCGCCGCAGGGGGTGGCGATACCCTGCCATCGAAACATATCCGCCACGCGAGCGTGGCGGTCTACCCGCTCCGGAAAACCCTGTTGCGTGTGGATCAGGAAGGCGAGGCTCGCCAATCCCAGCGAAAGGGCCAGAGCGCCCATGAAGACGCCCCTTCGATTCAGGAAGCCCTTTTGCCGGAACGGCTGCTCCACGAACCGCCATGTGAGCGCCGCCAGCAACACACTGAGCGTGCACAGCATCAGCATGGCGGCGAGAGAGGGCTCTTCCAGCGCAGCAAGCCGCGCCAGCGCAAATAGAGGCTGGTGCCAAAGGTATGCGCTGTAAGTCACGAGCCCCACACCGACCAGTACCCGTGACCCCAGCAAGCGCCCGACCACGTTGTGCGGTCCGGCAAACAGGATGAGCAGCACGGCGCCCGCCACAGGCAACAGCGCGCTCGCGCCTGGCCACGGCATGGCACGATCGAAAGCAGAGACGCTCGCAAGAAGCAGGAACAAGCCCACGAGACACCACCAGGAGCCTGCCGTTCTGGATGCCAACTGTCGGCCCGATCGAAGATGCAGCGCCACGAGCGCGCCGGCCGCCAGCTCCCAGCTTCGAAACGGGAGCAGGTAGAAGGCCGCGTCCGGATAGGTTCTGGAACCCCATGCGGCCAGGGCGAAACTGGTCACCGCCACGCCGGCGAGCATGGCCGACAACTGCCTGATCCCGCGCCTGAAAATCAATACCACCAGCGCCGGGTAGATCAGGTAGTACTGCTCTTCCACCGCCAGGCTCCAGGTGTGCAGCAAGGGCAGCAGCTCGGCACTGGCGTCGAAATAACCACTTTCGCTCCAGAAAAGGAAGTTGGAGACGAAAAGCACCACCGCGAGCATGCTTTTGGAAAACGCCTTGAAATCCTCGGGAAGCAGGACCCACCAGGACAGGATCAGCGTGGCGAGGATCACCACAAACAGCGCGGGCAGGATCCGTCGCACGCGACGCTCGTAGAAGCCCGTGAATGAAAACGAGCCTCGGCTGAGTTCGTCGAGGACGATGCCGGTGATCAGGTAGCCACTGATGACGAAGAACACGTCGACACCAACGTACCCGCCTGAGAAACCGGGCGCGCCCGCGTGGAACAACAGTACCGGCAACACGGCAACGGCCCGCAGCCCGTCGATCTCCCGTCGGTAATTCAAGGGTCCTGGGTCCGGGCAAGGTTCTTGTTCGATGGCACGTGAACGTGGTGCCGCAGATCACCCTGGCGGGCGCGGTGCGGATCATGCTCAAGTGGCCATCGATACAGATCGATGACACCCGGAGTTCAGGTTTCGGGATACGGTTTGCTGCCTTGCAGCCACCAGAGGCTGGCGGGACGCGCCTAGAGATCGAGCACCAGCGTCGGCGACTTTGAGCCCGAGCAGCAGATCATGATGTGGCGGTTGTCGGCGCGTTCCTCGTCGGTGAGGTACTCGTCGCGGTGATCGGGTTCTCCCTCGATCACGCCGGTCATGCAGGTGCCGCACACACCTGCGCTGCAGGCGTACTGCACCTGCACGCCCTTGTCGAGGAGGGCATCGAGGATGGTCTTGCCCGGCGCCACCGGAATGCGCTGCCCGCTGCGCTGGAGCACGAGTTCAAAGCCACCGGCGGTGGCGGCTTCGTTGGCGGCGGCGAAACGCTCGATGTGCACCTGCGCGGCAGGTCGCGCGGCGCTTGCGTCGAGGAAGGCATCGATCATGCGCGCCGGGCCGCAGCAGTAGAAATGCGCATCGGCAGGCGCATCGGCCACCACACGCGCCATGTCCATGCGGGTCTGGTCTTCGGCACCGCAATGCAGGGTGAGCAAGCCACGCCCCGCGTCGAGCGCGGCGAGTTCGTCGACAAACACGGCGTGCTGCCGCGAGCGCGCAGCCAGATGCAGGCGCCAGGCGCGGCCCTCGCGCTCGAGCTGGCGCACCATCGACATCAGCGGGGTGACGCCGATGCCACCGCCGATGAGCACGGACATCGCCGTATCCGCCGAGAGGGGAAAGTCGTTGACCGGAGGCCGCACCTGCAGCACGTCGCCCACGCGGGGATGGTCGTGCAGCCAGGTCGAACCGCCCTTGCCGTCGCGCTCGCGCAGCACGGCCACCACATACCGGTGCGTCTCGGCGGCATCGTTCACCAGCGAATAGCTGCGCACTCTCTCGCCGGGCAGCAGGAAGTCGATGTGGGCGCCGGCACTGAAGGCGGGCAGCGGCCCACCCTGCGCGGCCACCAGTTCGAGCGAAACGACGTCCTGGGCCTCCTGCCGGATCTGGCGCAGGCGGACGTTCAACGGCTGATCGGGCATGCGGTGCGGCTCAGGGCGCGTAACCGAAATCGGCACCCAGGCGCGCGCGCATGTGCTCGGCGCCCTCTTCCTGCCAGGAGGACCTGGCCGGCAGCGTGAGCGACACCGCGCGCACCATGAAGAGATCGGGATCGTCGTAGCGAGGGGGTCGTTGCTGGCGTTGCGCCAGGTTGCGCACCGTCTCCAGCAGCTGGCGCCGCGTCATGGCGATGCCGGTGTCGCTGATGCCCAGGTGCTCCTGGCTGCGGTCGTAGATGGGCGCCACGCCCGACTGGCAGGCCGCATCCTGCACCCACAAGCCGGGCAGGCCGGAGAACCAGGTCTTGGTCTGCGCGTCGTAGTTGAACTGGAAACCGGTCTCCAGGTTGAACTTGGTCCAGTACTTGGCGAAGGGCACGCTCACCGGCCTCGGTGCGAAAGCGTGCTCACTGGCGTGGCCGGTCTCGCGGCCAGCGTGGCCCTCTTCGAACAGCTTGCGCGTTTTTTCGTAGAGCGGCTGCGAGGGGTGGTACGAGAACATGATGCACAGCGTGTTCTCGTCGTCCAGCGGCACCCAGGCGTGGCCGCTGAGTTCGGGATACTTGGACTGCGGCGGCACCAGGGTGTAGAACGGCAGCAGGAACTGGTTGACGCGCCAGTACCAGGTGTTCTCGTCCAGCACGCGGCGCGACGCAATGCTCATGCCCTGCTCGCCGCGCTGGCATTCGAACACCGGGCGCAGGTCCTTCTTGGCCACCCAGTCGTTGATGGCGCCTTGAGAATCGATGCGGCCGTGCAGGATGGCCGCGTGCGCCGAGTCGATCTCGCCTTCCACCGCCTGAAGCCAGTTGCATTCCTGCACGCGAAAGCTCACGTGCACGTTCTCCTGCGGCACCATGTTCCATTCGAGCGAGGGCAGTGGTGGTGGCGACTCCCGATCAGGGCCCATGTAGGCCCAGACGATGCCGTTGCGTTCCTGGCAGGGGTAGTTCTTGATCCGCGTTTTCGATTTGAGACGGCTCTCCGGCGGCTCGGCGGGCATGTCCACCACCTCGCCGTTCACATCGAACTTCCAGCCGTGGTAGACGCAACGCAGCCCGCAGTCTTCGTTGCGGCCGAACACCAGCGGCGCCCCCCGGTGCGGGCAGGCGTGGTCCACCAGCCCGATGCGGCCTTCGCTGTCGCGAAACGCCAGCAGGTCTTCACCCAGCAGGCGCACCCGCACCGGCTGGCCGTTCACCTCCAGATCGGTGGACGGCAGGAACGGCAGCCAGTACAGGCGCATGAGCTGGCCCATGGGCGCATCGGGGCCCACACGCACGAGCAGTTCGTTGTCTTCGCGGGAAAGCATTCGCGGGTCTCCAGTCGGGATGTTGTGGTGTGCGCGCTGGCGCTTCAGCCCTGGCGCAGGCTGGGCAGGTCAATGCGGCGGATCAGGCGCGTCTCCTGCGCCACGATGAGGTGCTCCGAGGCCGACAGATAGGCCGGAAAATCCGGGTGCGTGTCGCGTGCGAGCGAGCGGCGCTCGTAGTCGGCCATGTCGTCGTAACCCCAGAGGTGCACCACCTGGTTCAGCGGCCCGACCACGCTCGAATAGAAGGCCAGGGGCGTTCCCAGGGTCTTGAGCAGCACCGGCATGGCCAGGCGATCGAACACCTCCAGGAACTCCGGCATCTTGCGCAGCTTGATCGTGTAGATGCGGTGATCGACCAGCGCCTTAGGCGGCAACAGCATGCGCTTCCTCCTGGATCACGGCCGTCTCCAGCCCGGGTTCGAGGCCGGCCAGGAAGCGCCCGGTGAGGTAGCCGAAGGTCAGGATCGGACCCAGGGTGATACCGGCGCCCGGGTAGTTGCCACCCATCACGCTGGCGCGGTCGTTGCCCACGGCGAAGAGGCCCGGGATGGGGCGGCCCTGCGGGCCGAGCACGCGGCCGGCGACATCGGTGGTGATGCCATCGAAACTGCCAAGGTCGCCCACCAGCAGCTTGAGCGCGTAGTAGGGGCCGTCGCCAATCGGCGCCACGCACGGATTGGGCTTCTGCTCGGGATCGGCCAGGTAGCGGTTGAAGGACGTGCGGCCACGGCCGAACTCGGGGTCCTCACCGCGCACCGCCCCTTCGTTGTACCGGCGCACGGTGGCTTCGAGGCCCGCGGGGTCGAGGCCGGCGTTCTTAGCAAGCTCCGCCAGCGTGCGGCCCTTGCTCAGGTATCCGTTGCGCACGAAGCCGCCCAGCGGCATGGGCGCGGGCTTGGCGTATCCCAGGCCATATTTGCTGATGGTGGCCTGGTCGCAGATCAGCCACGCTGCGGTCTCGCGGTCGTTCTTGCAGGCCTCGATCATCGCGGCGCCCACATCGTGGTACGAGTTCGATTCGTTGGTGAAGCGCTTGCCATTGCGCAGCACGCCGATGATGCCGGGCTTGTAGCGGTCCAGCAGATGCGGGAACGCACCAAAGGTGCCGTCCTTGCGCGGCACCTTGGACGTGGGCATCCAGGCTGCCGCCGAGGCAAAGCGGATCGGCACCGTGCCGCCCACCTGTTCGGCCATGCGCGAACCGTCGCCGGTGTTGTCGGTCGGCACCGGAGAGAAATGCTCGCCGCCGCGGCGCAGGTGCGGGTAGGCCCGCTGGATGCGCTCCAGGTCGTGCGCAAACCCGCCCGCCGCCAGCACCACACCCTTGCGCGCACGAATGGTGCGTTCGCCATCGGGGCCGGCCACGCGCGCACCGACCACGCGGCCGTCTTCCACCAGCAGTTCGCGCGCGGGTGTGGAGGTGTGGATGGGAATCTTCAGGTCCAGCGCGGACTTGGCCAGCCGCGCCGCCAATGCGTTGCCGCTGGTGACCAGCACGCCTCGGCGGTAGAGCGCGAGTTCCTTGATGTGCGTGAGCAGCCGCTTGAACACATAGGTGGCCGACTTCAGCGATTTCGTGGCGTTGAAGAAGTGCTTGAGGTCGGCGTTGGACGAGTTGAACATCATGCCGATGAAGGTGATGGTCGCCAGCGGAGGCCGCAGGCGCGCCATGTCCGGGCCCAGGCCGCGGATGTCGTAGGGCGCGGCCAGGATGGAACGGCCAATGTCCACGCCGCCATCCACGTCGGGGTGGTAGTCGGGGTAGAGCGTGGGGATGAACTTGAGTTCGGTCTCCCGGTCGAAGAACTCGACCATTTCCGGGCCCCGGTCCACGAAGGCCTCGACCGCCGGGCGATCAAAGAAAGCGCCGGTTTCGGCGCGCATGTAGCGCATCACCGCTTCGCGGCTGTCGGCAATGCCGGCCTTGCGGGCCTGGGGGCTGCCGGGAATCCAGAGCACGCCGCCGGAGAAAGCGGTGGTGCCCCCGAAGACGGCGGCCTTCTCGACCACCACCACGTCCAGGCCGTGGTGCCGGGCGGAGATGGCGGTGGACAGGCCCCCCGCGCCGGCCCCGATGACGAGCACGTCGCACTCGGTGGCGCTGGCTGAATGGTTTGACTGGCTCATGGCGGTCCTCAGGTGGAAGCAAGTGCGGCGGATGCGGCAGCGGCGCCGCGGCGCATCTCGTCGAAATAGTGCGACATGGCGGCTTCGGCCGCTTCGGCGTCGCGCTCGCGCAGGTGAGAGAGGATCTGCTTGCGCACCGGCACCAGGTCGGGACGGTAACGCAGCGAGGAATCGGCCTTGAGCACCTGCCGCATGATGTTGGTGAGAGTCTCCGAGACCACCACCAGCACCTCGTTGTGTGCCGCGTGCGTGATCAGGCGGAAGAACTCCAGGCTGGCTTCGGCGCGCTGCTCGCGTTCCTCGGGCGCCACCAGTTGCTCGATCTGCAGGATGTTGTTCTCGATGGCGTCGAAATCCTCCTCCGCGCCGTTCTCGCAGGCCAGGCGCAACAGCATGCAGTTGACCAGTCGGCGCGCCTGATCGAGGTTGCCCGGCTCCATGCGCCCCCGGGCGGAGAGCTCGCGCAGCGATTGCGTGAGCATCATGTAGGCGCCCTTGTAGAACACAAGCGAGTCTTCATGGCGACCGTGCTCGAACTTCGCCACCTGTCCCAGGAACAGCACATGGTCGCCCGCAAGGTGTTCGGCGAACTTGTCGCATTCGAACGTGGCCACACAGTCCTCGATGATGGGCAGTTCGCGGTGGCCCTTGTGCCAGGCGACGCCCTCGAACTTGTCGACGATCTGGCCGCTGGCAAACCGGCCCGACAGGTCCTTCTGGTCCTCGGCCAGGATGTTGATGGCGAAGGCGCCAGCCTTCTGGAAGGCCTCCAGGCTCTTGCTGTTGATGCGCAGGCCCCAGGAGACCAGGGGCGGCTCCAGCGAGACCGAGCTGAACGAATTGCAGGTCAGACCCACCGGGCGGCCATCGGCCCCCATGGTGGTGATGATCGCCACGCCGGTCGGGAAGCTCCCCAGCGCATTGCGGAACGCGCGGACATCGAACGCCGGATTCGGCTCCGTGACGACGGGAGGAGTGGTGGTGGCGGACATGCGGTCTCCAGATACTGCGCGGGATGGCGGACTGGCCAGATTATGGCGCACCCAAGCATGACCGTCAATGGTATTACCAATACGTTGAACTGGCATCCGGAACCGATCGAGAACCTGTCATTGATATGAATGGTCCGTCCATTACCGCTATACTGCGACCGTCACTGAACGGAAGGAACACAGCATGACAAGACGCGTGGCCATCGTGGGCACCAGCGCCATCCCCGTGGGGCGTCACCAGACGCGATCGGACGAACCGCTGCAGGTGCTGGAGCAGGAGATCATGAGCAAACTGGTGGTGGACGCCGTGAAGGACGCCGGCGTCGACCGCAAAGACATCCAGAGCCTCATCTTCACCGTGACGCGGCCCTACACGCTGCAGAAGTATTTCCACACCTTCCTGGTCAGTCACTTGCGCCTGCCATGCACCGGCAACGTGATGGAGGTGATGGGCAACGGCATGACGGCGGCGCTGGCCTTCGATCAGGCGTGCAATGAAATCATGCTGGGCCGCACCGACGTGGCGCTGGCGCTCGGCATCAACATGGAGGCGGCCACGCCTTCCATTGACCACGCCATGAGCAGCATGCGCTCCACGGGCGACGTGGACTTCCACGCCACCGCCGGCTTCATCCCGATCTCCTGGTACGCCATGGACGCCATGCGCTACATGCACGACTTTGGCGCCACGCGCGAGCAATTCGGCTCGGTGGCGGTGAAGAACCGTCACCACGCCTCGCTCAATCCGCTGGCCCAGTACCGCAAGCCGATCACGCTCGATGAGGTCATGGCGCAGCGCCCGATCGTCGAGCCTCTGGGCCTGTACGACGTGCCGGGCCGCAGCGACGGGGCAGCCTGCCTGGTGCTGGCCACTGAGGAAGTGGCGAAGTCACTGGGCAAGCCCTATGTGCTGGTGCGCGGCCGGGGCTTCTTCCACGACGGCTCGCACCAGATCAACGAAGTGCCCAACGACATGACCGAACTGATCGCCGCCAAGCGCGCATCGGCCACGGCCTACGAGCAGGCCGGCGTCAGCGCGGCGGACATCGACTTCGCCGAGTTCTACGCGCCCTGCACCATCGTCGAGATCCTGGTGAGCGAGGCGGTGGGCTTTTTCGAACGCGGCCAGGGCGCTCCCGGCGCGCTGGAAGGCCAGACCCGCCTGGGCGGGCGCATTCCCATCTCCACGTCCGGCGGCCTCACCTCGCGCGGGCACCCGGCCTACGTGACCTCGCTCTACAACATGGTCGAGGTCGCCGACCAGCTGCGCGGCCGCGCGGGCGAAAGGCAGGTGGCCAATGCCCGACTCGGTCTGGCCACCGGCGAACTCGGCAACTACAACGCCGCCCTGATCCATGTTCTGGAGGCCGTCCGATGACACTCGAGCTGATCCCCGTTCCCCGCCAGCGCGCCTACCCGCCGCGCGTCTCCGCCTTCACCCAGCCCTTCTGGGAGGGCCTCTCCCAGGGCAAATGGCAATCCACCTGCTGCCAGGCTTGTGGCAAATTCACCTTTCCGCCCAAGAAGATCTGCCCGCACTGCTGGTCGGAGGACATGGTGTGGAAGGACCTGAGCGCGCGCGGCACGCTGTATTCGTGGACGCGCATCCACGCCGCCCCCAAGGTGTTCGCCGAAGAATCCCCGTACGCGGTCTGCGTGGTGGACCTGGACATCGGCCTTCGCATCGCCACGCGCATGGTCGAGCGCGAGGGGGTCGACTTCCAGCCCGGCATTCCCATGGAACTGGTGGTGCTTCAATACGAAGACGGTCCGCTGTTCGCATCGCGCCCTGCCTGATCGTTCCCCTTCACCCTTTGCAACGGAGACCCCGGATGTTCTACGAACTGCGCACCTACACCTGCCTGCCCGGCAAGATGCCCATCGTCCTCAAGCGCTTCGAAACCGCGACGCTCGGACTCTTCAAGAAACACGGCATGAAGGCCGGCCCCCTCTTCACGGTGGCGGTGGGCGAGGACAACCTGCAGATCAAGTACATCCTGGAATGGGAATCGCACGCCCAGCGCGACAAGGCCTGGACGGACTTTCGCAACGACCCCGACTGGGTGAAGGCACTGGCCGAAAGCGAGAAGGACGGGCCCGTGGTGGCCAGGATCGGCAACGAGCTGCTGATGGCGGTTCCGTTCTCCCTCAAATAGGGGACACGAACGCGGTGCACGGGTCAGACCCTGATGAGGTTCGACCGGTCGGTCGGTAAAATGCGAGGATCGTTCACTTCGAATACACGCATGAACAACGCCACCGCTTCCGCGCTCGGGTTCGCGCCGATCACGCCGCAACGCGCCTTCGAAGAGATCGCCAACCAGATCCGCGAACTGGTGGCCAGCGGCAAGCTCAAGCCCGGTGACCGGCTGCCCGCCGAGCGCGAGCTCTCCGCCAAGTTCAACGTCAGCCGCAACACCCTGCGCGAGGCGCTCCGCGCCCTGGAGCTCTCCGGCATGATCGAACTGCGCAAGGGCGCCACGGGTGGCGCCTTCGTGTTGCCCGGCAGTTCCGGGGTCATCGTCAACGGCTTGCGCGATCTGTACCACCTGGGCGCCATCACGCCGCAGCACCTCACGGAGGCGCGCACCTGGATCAGCGGTATCGTGGTTCGCGTGGCCTGCGAACGCCTCACCGAAGAAGACCTGCAGCGGCTCGAGGCCAATGTGGCCGCTGCGGCGCAGGCGCAGAAAGCCGGCAACTTCGAGGCGCGGGCCGAGTACCACCGTCAGTTCCACATCCTCCTGGCCGAAGCCACCCACAACCCCATCATCCTGATTGCGGTGGAAGGCATGAGCGAACTCATGCGCCAGTTCATCAAGGCCATCGGGCCCAGCGAGAACGCCTACACCCTGCCCTCGCGGCGCCGCCTGCTCAAGCACCTGCGGGACCGCGACGCCGATGCCGCAGAAGCCGAGATGACCAAGTTCCTCGAACGCCTGGAGATCAAGTACCTCGATCTCTGGAACTCGCGCACGAAAGTCTAGGCGCGGGCGGCTTCCTGCGCGGCATGTCGCCCGGCCCGTCGCCCCGACGTGACTGCCCAGCCAATGTGGTGGCCGTTGCCCGCCAGCAAGGCACCCCCCTGACCCACCGCCCCGGCCGCATACAGCCGCGGAATCACGCTCCCATCCTCGCGCAGCACCTGGTGGCGCGTGTTCACGGCCAGGCCACCATCCGTGATGACGATGCGACTCTCCAGCGGACCCAGCGCATGAAACGGCGCCTGCAGCACGCCGCCGGCCACGCCCTCGGGCCGTGCAGCGTTTTGCTGCTCGATCGCGGCACACAGGGCATCGGCTGGCAGGCCCACACTGTGCGCCAGCGATGCCAGGCTGTCGGCGCGGTGGTAGAGGTCCGCGCGGTGCCGCTGGTAGTCGGGCAGATAGGCAAAGGCGACTCCCGGCGCGGTCGATACATAGTGAGGCGGCTTTGAAAACATCGTCGCCACACGTTGGTCAAACACCAGCCACGCGTGTCCGCCGGGTTGCCTTGCAATGGCCAGACCCGGTTGCCCCAGTTCATCCACAAAACGCTGCCCATGCCGGTTGACCAGCACCGCGCCCGCGCGCAGCAGCGAAGCCTCCGGTCCCAGCGAGGCCGTCATGAACGACATCACGAAGGGACGGAACAGCGAAGCCGGCAAGCGGTTCAGCGCCCATTGCATCAGCTTGCCCAACAGCATGGAAGGCGGCAGGCGTCTCACGAGACTTGGCCGCGCCGGCTCCATGAAGCGCAGGCCAGGTCCGTACACCACTTCGCCATTGACCACGCGCGCACCCAGCGCCTCGCCGAGCCTGTGACCATCGCCTGTGGCGGTGGGGTTGATGGCCGGGATGCCGGCCAGTTCGGGTCGAAACCGTCCCTTGAGTTCGGGGTCGTTGCTGTAGTCGCCCGCCGCCAGCACCACGCCCGAACGCGCCTGCACCTCCACCGTCTGACCGCCGATGCGCGCCAGCACGCCGCGCACCGCACCGTCGCTTCCCGTCAGGATCTGCTGGACCGGCGCATCGAGCCGGACGTCCACGCCGCGAGACTTTGCGGCGCGATTCAGGTAGTAGGGGTAGGCGCGCGAATTGGGCAAGACGTTGTGCATGCGCGGGTGGCGGTGCGGCGGATCGGCGGTGGGGCCGTAGAAGCTCAGCCCGAGCGACATCAGCCACTCCAGCGACTCGGCGGCATGGTCCACCAGCAGGCGGCGCAGCTCCAGGTTGTCGCGGCCCGCGAAAGGACCCATGAAGTGGTCCATGTCGGCAAAGTGCTCGTCGGGCGTGTCCACGATGCCGGCGCGCTTCTGCAGGCTGGACCCCGCCGCGTTGATGGAGCCCACCGAAAGGCGGCTGCTGCCGCCGGGCATGGGGTTCTTCTCCAGCACGATCACGCGGGCGCCAGCGTCGGCGGCCTCGATGCTGGCCGACAGCCCCGAGGCGCCAGCACCCACCACGATCACGTCACACGTCAGACCGGCGTTCATTCCACCTTCAGGCCGGTGGTGCGGATCAGGTCGGCCCAGCGGGCAGACTCAGCGCGCGTGATGTCGTGGAAAGCGGCCGGCGTGCTCGGAGCGGCCAGCGCACCGATGCTGGCGAACTTCGCCTGGATGTCCGGCCGGGCCAGCACCTTGTCCAGCGCCTCGTTGAGTCGGGCCACATGGGCGGCCGGCGTGCCGCTGGGGGCGAACAGACCGAACCACACCTCGGCTGAGAAGCCCGGCACGGTGGCCGCAATGGGCTTGACTCCGGGCAGCAGCGGCGCGGGCCGCACCGAAGCCACGCCCAGCAGCTTCACCTGACCTTCCTTCACGGCGCCCATCATCAGCGGCGAGGGCGGCGTCATTAGCGCCTGCACCTGACCTGCCCGCAAGGCCAGCAGCAGAGGCGCTTCGCCACGGTAGGGCACGTGCACCATCTTCATGCTGGCCGCCTGGGCCAGCAGCGCCATGCTCATGTGGCCAAAGGACGCCGTGCCCACCGAACCGTACTCGACCGGTGCTCGCTGGTAGCGGATGTAGTCGATGAATTCCGTCATGGTGCTGGCCGGCACCTCGTTGTGGACGAGCAGCACCATGGGGGTCAGGCTCACGCGCGACACCGGCGAGAAGTCCATCAGCGCGTCGTAGCCGGCCTGCCGGTTCAGGTGCGGCGTCATCACGAATCCGTTGTTCGCAAACACCAGCGTGTGGCCATCCGGCGTGGCCGTGGCGACGGCCTGGGTGCCAATGGCACCGGTGGCACCCGGCTTGTTGTCGACGATCACCGGCTGACCGAGCAGCTTGCCCAGTGGCTCGGCCACGGCACGGATCTGGACGTCGGACAAGCCCCCGGCCGCATACGGCACCACGATGCGAAGCGGCCGGCTGGGAAAGGTCGCCTGCTGGGCCATGACCGGCCACCAGGCGAGCGCGGTCCACGCGGCAAGGCCAGCCATGAGCGCGCGGACGGGGTGGCTCATGGTGCGGGCCGGAGGGCGCCGCCTTCCGGCATTACTTCAGTTCCTTGCCAGCGAATTCGCCTTCGAGGAACTTGTTGGGCTTGAGGAAGAAGGAAATCACCAGCGCCCCGTTGGGCGACCGGGCGAGATGCCGGTTGCCCTTGGGTCGCCACACGTAATCGCCTTCACGCACCTCGCCTTCGTCGTCCACGATGCTGCCCGAAAGCACGTAGGTCTGCTCGATCTCCACGTGCTCGTGCAGCGGCAGCTGCGTGCCGGGCTGCCAGCGGAACAGCGCGGTGAGCAAGCCGCTGCTCTCGTCCTGCATCAACACCTTCATGTCGATGCCGGGGGTGGGCGTGGGCTTCCAGGGAATGCTCTGCACGTCCACGTAACGGGACTCGTCATCGCCCAGCTGGTCGTGCTGCGGATGAAAAGGCGTGATGGCGTTCATGCCCTTCAGGCCTTGGCGTTGTACTTGGCCAGGATTTCCTTGAAGCCAAACACCTTGGCGGCGTTCATGCCCAGCACCTTGGCCCGGCTGGCTTCGCTGATGCCACCCATCTGGCGTTCGATGGCCTGGGCCGAATGCGGCCAGGTGCCCTCGTGGTGCGGGTAGTCGTTGGCCCACATGAAGTTGTCCTGCAGGCCATGCTCTTCCATCAACGCCAGGCCGGCACGGTCTTCACCGAAGGTGGCAAAGCCCTTGGCCTTGAAGAAGTCCGACGGCAGCGCCTTGAGCTTGGGTTTGACCCAGAAGTGGTGCTTGAGGTAGGCCTCGTCCATGGCGTCCAGCATCCATGGCACCCAGCCGATGCCGGCCTCCACGCTGCCGAACTTCAGCTCGGGGTGACGCTCGGCCACGCCCGATGCGCAGATGTTGACCAGCGGCTCCAGCGTGGGAGAAAGCGAGTGCACCACGTAGTTCACCACCGCGCCGCCCAGGCCGCGCGTGGTGCGTGGATCCTTGCCGGTGGACACGTGGAAGGTGACGGGCACATCGGCCTCGGTGAAGCGCGCCCACATGGGATCGAATTCGATCTTGTTGTAGTTGAGCTCGTTGGTCTTGGGTGGGCCGAACAGTGGCTTGCAGGGCAGCGTGAAGTGGCGGAAGCCGAGCTTGAGGCAGCGGTCGATTTCCTTCAACGTGGCCTCGATGTTGCCGGTGGCCAGCGCCGCCGCCGGCGAAAGGCGGTCAAAGTGCGCGCCAAAGGTTTCGTGTGCCCAGGTGTTGTACACCTCGCACTGGGCATGCGCAAAATCGGGATCGAACGTGTACCACATGCCCAGGCCCTTGCCGGGGAAGATGATCTCGCCGTCGATGCCATCCATCTCCAGATCCTGGATGCGCTGGTCGACGGACGGGCCCTTCTCGGTCGCCGTGGCGCCGGCCCTGGAACGGGCCAGGTCTTCGCCCTCGAGCCGGGCCAGCACCAGACGGTCAGGCTGCTCGGAAGCTTCCATCTTGCGCCACTGGATGCCCTTCTCGTCGATCCACATCTTGGGCAGGCGGTCCTTGTACTTGGCGTCGATGCGCTCGGCCCACAGGTTGCCCGGTTCATTGGCATGGGTGTCCGAGGAGATCATCAGGTACTTGTTGGCAGCGCCCGGCTGTGGCGACTTGTCCCAGCCGGTGGCGCCAGGGGTGTTCAGGCGCCACTGGTTGGCTTCGTTGACGACGATTTCGCTCATGGTGTGTGGTCCTCGTGGTGATTGATCGGGCATTCGTTTTTGAATGGTATGACCATTATATGTCCCGAAAAACCCTTGTCAAGCAAACCACGAACACGGGAAACCCCAGCGCGGGGTGACCGGGCCGTCAGCGAGTGGCAGGTCGGGCAGCAGGTTTGGCCGACTTCGCTGCCGACTTGGCGGCCGACTTGGCCGGGGCCTTGGGCGCCGGCTTGGCCAGGGGCAGCGCGTCCTTGGCCACGGCTGCCACGGTGCGCCCGGGGCGCACCACCTCGATCGGATCCGCGTCCATGCCCTGGTGCACCACCGAGAGGTATTCGTTCATGTGCTTGATGGCGGTGTCCGCATCGCGCGCGCGCATGGCCTTGACGATGCGCTTGCGCACCGCCACCAGCTCGGGCCGAGCCACGCGGCCGGTGCGGTCGATCACCACGCGGATGATGTCGCTGAGCGAGTCCACCAGCATCATCAGCACTTCGTTGCGCGTGGCCTTGGCAATCAGCCGGAAGAACATCACGCCGGCATTGGCCCGGTGGAGCATGTCTTCGCTGCTCTCGATGTAGGCGATGTTGGCTTCGATGGCCTGGAAGTCTTCCTCCGTGGCGCGTTCGCATGCCAGGCGCATCACCATGCCGTTGATGAGGACCCGGGCCTCGGCCAGGCTGCGCAGTGTCACGCGGCCCAGGAACATCAGGTCCTGCAGGGACTGGGTGAGCATGGCGGGGTTGCCGTCGCGGATGAAGGTTCCGCCCTTCACGCCCTTCTGCAGGGAAACCACCCCCGAGATCTCCAGCGTGCGCAGCGCCTCGCGCACCGCCGGCCGGCTCACCTTGAACTCCAGCGCCAGCTCGCGTTCGGCGGGGAGCTTGTCGCCGGGCTTCAAGGCGCCCGAACTCAGCCGGTTTCGGATCTGCTCGCAGATCTCCTCGAACACCCTGCGGGTCTTGATTTGCTGGAAGGCGAGATCCTGCGTCGGCTCCATGAATTCTTTCCTCTCTGGTCACGCTGCCGCAGGGTTGCGGGCAGTGGGCGAAAGCATAGCAGTACGGGGTCCGCAGACCGTCCCATTTCCATCCTTGGAGGCGACTTCCTTGAATGGACTTACCATTACATCATTAACGCCCATTTTTGCACCCAAGGAATCCGCATGGCATCCACCCATTCCCCGCGCATCGTCAACAACCCCCAGGGCCGCGTGCTGGTCTTCGATTCGGCCACCTACGTCGAGTCCTTTGTGGCCTCCGAGCCCGCCACCCAGGGCGATGTGGTCGTCAATGCCTCCTACAGCGGCGTCCTGTGCGCGCGCATGGTCATGTCGGCCAGGCCGCAGGCCGTCATCGGTCTGGATTGCGCCATCGGCAAGGACGGCGCCGGTATTGCCGGCCTCTGGTACTACGAGGCGCTGGGCGTGCCCTCCGCCGCAGTGGATGTGATGACGGCCGAGATGGGCAACGGCAGCGACCTCTATGACAACGGCATCGTCAGCCGCGTGAACGACGCCGCGCAGGCGCTGGGCATCGAGCCCGGCATGAAGGCGAGCGACGCGGCTCGCTTCCTGCAGACCGGCGAAAAGAAGCCCACCGTGTTCGAACCGACGCGGCGGCGGGTGATCCACACGGCGTCCAGTGGACGCAGCATCGTGTGCACCGATTCCATCGCCTATGCGCTGCCTGAAGACAAGAACCGCAACGTGCTGTGCACCGCCGGGCACACCGGCCGCAGCGTGGTCGGCTATTTCAGGGATTTCCGCCCTTGGGCCTTCATCTGCTCCGACGGCGGCGTCGGCAAGAACAACTCCGGCCTGTCGGCGCTGGAGGCGGTCGAGCCCGATGGCATCCCCGGTGCGTCCGTGAGCGCGCTGACCGCCCGCATGGGCGACGGCCAGAGCACCTATTTCGACGGCGTCATCAGCGCCTGCAACCAGCCAGCGCGCGACAAGGGCGTGCGGGTGGGTCAGAGCGCGAAGGAGGCAGCCCTGCTGCTGCTGGCGTGAACCCGAGCGTGGAGGCATCGGAACTCCCCGCGGCGCGGACGCCACCAGCGGCCATCAGCACCTTGATGCTGGTGGCCATGATGGCGGGCACGCTGTTCAACCTGTTCCATCCGCACCCGGGTGCGGTGGCGCTGGTGGGCGTGGCCGCCGCCGTGTTCCTGTTGCGCGAACGCCATCGCCTGCCGCCCAGCATTCGGCGCGTCACGCTGGCGCTGGGCGCCATCACCCTGCTGTTGCTGCCCCTGGCGGCGGCGCCCGGGCAAAGCCTCAGCAAGGGTGTTGCCATCGGCGGTCTCATGGCGTCCATCATTTCCTCGGTGACGCTGATGGCGCGCGCCGCACTGGCCGCGCCGCAGACCGGTGTGGTGGCGCGTCACCTGCTGGCCACAGGCCTGCGCAGCCGCTACCTGGTGGTGTCACTGGCCTGCCAGCTGTTCGGAGGCCTCATGGGCCTGGCCGGTGTGAGCATGCTGATGGACATGGCGTCCAAGGGTGAGGTGCAGGTGGAGGAAGACCGCCTGTCCATGCTGGCCGCCATCATGCGCAGCTTTGCAGCGGCCACCCTGTGGAGCCCGATGTTCAGCAACGTCACCATCCTGCTGGCGCTCTACCCCGGCCTTACCTGGTCCACGGTCGTGCCGCTGTGCCTGGCCATGGCGGCGTGCTCCATCGTGCTCGGCAGCCTGCTCGAGATGCGCCGCCTGCGCCACCGCCCCCTGGTGCCACCCCTGCCGATGCCACGTGCACCGTTGTTTCGCGCCCTGCTGCCCATGCTGGTGGCCATGGGCGTGTTCCTCGCGGCGGTGATCGCACTGGCCCACGCGCTGAAGGTGGCGGTGGTCGCCGGCATCGTGCTGCTGATTCCCCTGGCGGTGCTGGTGCTGCATGCGCTGCAGGCCCAGGGACCGGCCAGACTCCAGCAGGCACGCCAGCGCCTTCGGGAGGACTACCTGAAGCTGCCGGCACTCGCGGGCGAGGTGGCGCTCTTCATGGCGGCGGGCTGCGGTGGCACCGTCATCGCCAGCGTCATCCCGGTCGCCTGGACGAGCGCCATAGGCAGCGTGCTCGCGACGTCGCCGTTCCTGGCCTGCTTCGCGCTGATTGCCATCGTCATCGGGCTGGCTTTCCTCGCGGTCCATCCGGTGCTCACGGTGGTGCTGGTGGGCACGGCCCTGCCGCCGGCCATGGTGGGGCTGCCCGTCACGGTGCACATGTCGGTCATCCTGGTGGCCTGGGGCGTGGCCAGCTACGCCACCCCGTTTTCCATGATCGCGCTCATGGCGCACCGGTATTCCGGGCACTCGGTCATGGCCGTCACCGTGGCCCTCAACCGCGGCTTCGCCGTGATCTACCTCGGCCTGGCCATCCTGTTCCTCGGTACCATCGCCACGGTCCTGCGTGGCGCCGGGTGAATTCCAGACTCCTGAACGAAAGGACCCCTTCCATGACCTCTTCCAACACCCCCAGCGGGCCGCTCGCCGGCCTTCGCGTGATCGAGTTCGCCGGCATCGGCCCGGGGCCGTTCGCCTGCATGCTGCTCTCCGACATGGGCGCCGACGTGATCACCATCGACCGCCCCACCCGCCAAGTGGGTGACCGAAACAACATCACCGGACGCGGTCGCAGCGTGGTGCTGGCCGATCTCAAGGACCCGACCGCGCGCGAAGAAGTGATGGCCTTGCTGGAGCACGCCGATGTGCTGGTGGAAGGCTTTCGCCCCGGTGTGATGGAACGACTGGGTTTCGGACCCGACGTGGTCGCCGCGCGAAACCCGCGCCTGGTCTATGGCCGCATGACCGGCTGGGGCCAGCATGGGCCGCTGGCCCGCGCTGCCGGCCACGACCTCAACTACATCTCGATCGCCGGCGCGCTGCACGCCATCGGCCCGGCCGGGGGTGCGCCCGTGCCGCCACTGAACCTGGTGGGCGACTACGGCGGTGGCAGCCTGTACCTGATCGTGGGCATCCTTGCCGCGCTGCATGAAGCCAAGAGCTCGGGCAAGGGCCAGGTGGTCGACGCGGCCATGAGCGATGGCGTGATCTCGCTCATGAGCAACTTCGTCTCGCACGCGCGGCGCGGCCTCTTCAAGGAAGAGCGTGGCAGCAACGGGCTCGACGGTGGCGCGCCCTACTACCGAACCTACGAGACCCGCGACGGCCAGTACATCAGCATTGCCGCCATCGAGCCGCAGTTCTTCAAGGATCTCTGCGAACGCACGGCACTGCCTGAACCACTGCACGGCGCGCAGCTTGACCGCGCGCGCTGGCCGAAGATGCATGCCGAGTTCGAGCGGATCTTCCGTGAGAAGACGCGCGAGGAGTGGGTGAGCCTGCTCGAAGGCACCGATGTCTGCTTCGCGCCGGTGCTGCCGCTCAGCGAGGTGCCACAGCACCCGCACAACCTGGCGCGCGAGGCCTTCGTGGATGTGGACGGCGTGAGCCACCCCGCGCCGGCGCCGCGCTTTTCACGCACCCCGTCGGCCATACAGGGCCCCACGCCCGCTGCGGCCGTTACGGCGCAGGCGGTGCGAGCGCGCTGGATGTGAACCTCGAGCCCGCCTCCATCGCTGCGCGGGAAGCCGAGCGCGACAGCACCATCCTGCTGCTGGCCTGCGCCGCGTTCTTCAGCGGCGCCGCGCTGCGGGTGTGCGACGGGCTGCTGCCGCGCCTGGCGCGCGACTTCGCCATCACCCCCGGCGCCGCCGGTCAGGTGGTGATCAGCTTTGCGGTCGCCTACGGCCTCATGCAGCTGGTGTTCGGGCCACTGGGCGACCGCTACGGCAAGGCGCGCCTGATGTGCGCGGCCCTCTTCGGTTGCGCTGGCGGTGCTGCCGCTTCGGCGCTGGCGCCGGGGTTCGAGGCCCTGGTGTGGACGCGCATGCTCTGGGGCATGGCGGCGGCCGGTGTGATCCCGCTGGCCATGGCCTGGATCGGCGACAACGTGCCGTACGCGCAGCGGCAGGCCACACTGGCGCGCTTCCTCACGGGCACGCTGTCGGGAATGATGGCCGGGCAGCTGGCCGGTGGCCTGTTTGCCGAAATTGCAGCGGGCTGGCGCGGCGCCTTCTTCACACTCGCTGCGGGCTTCACCCTCGTGGCAACTCTGCTGCTGCGTCGTGTGCGCCGCATGCCCACACCTGCGCCCGCCGCCCCTGCCACCCCCGGGCATTTCGGCCGTGGACTCTGGTCGGTGCTGCAGTTGCCGTGGGCGCGACGCGTGCTGCTGGCCGTGGGCGCCGAAGGCATCTTTCTGCTCGGCCCCATGGCGTTCCTGCCCACTTACCTGCACGACCGTCACGGCCTTTCGCTCGCCCTGGCCTCCGGCCTGATCGCGTTGTATGCGGCGGGCGGCCTGCTGTATGCCGTCAGTGCACGCCGAATCGTGGCCACGCTGGGCGAGCGGCGCATGGTGCTGGCCGGCGGCCTCATCGTGGGCGCGACCTTCGTCGGACTCTGGCTGTCTCCGTGGTGGATCACAGCCGGCCCGCTTGCGCTGATCATGGGGTTCGGCACCTACCTGTTCCACAACACCCTTCAGACGCATGCCACGCAAATGGCACCGGCCTCGCGTGGCACGGCGGTGGCGCTGTTTGCTTTCTGCCTGTTCGGCGGTCAGGCGCTGGGCGTCACGCTGGCCGGCTGGTCGGTCGACCACCTCGGTTACACGCCCCTGCTGCTGACCGCGGGCGCGGGGCTCGCGCTGGCAGGGTGGACGTTTGCCGGCGCGCTGGGCCGCCGCGCGCTGGAGGCCCCTTGAACTGCTACCGGTGCCGTCCCGCGTAGGCACCGCCCCCGGCGAGCAGCGCCGCACCGAGCCAGAACACCACGCCCACGCCCATGGCCGAGCCCAGCGCGCCGAACACCAGCGGCAGCAGGGTCTGGCTGGCGCTGGTGATCGTGGAGCGCACACCCACCGCCTCACCGGCCCGGCCGGCGGGTGCGGTCACGTGCAACAGCCCCATGGCCATGGGCTGGCCGCAACCGAGCGCCACACCGAGTGCGAAGGCGGCCAGCAGCATCACCGGCAGCGAGGTCGCCATGGGGAACAGCAGGTAACCCGCGGCGGTGATGAACATGGCCCAGCGCAGGGTTCGCCACTGGCCCAGGCCCGCCGCCAGGTGCGGCAGGAAGATGCGCACCACGAAAGTGCCGACACCGAAAGCCCCCATCACCGAGCCAATGGCGGTGGCGCTCAGGCCGGAGCGCGCGCCATGCAGGGGAACCAGGAAGGCGAACAGGTCCCAGCCCATCGAAAGCAGACCGCTGACCACGAACACGGCACGCAAGGGCCGGTGACGCAACAGGTCCACCACGGAATGCGCAGCTTCGTGGGGTGCAGGCCGCAGCAGCGCGGGCGACTTCGGCGAGGAGGCCAGGATGTAGAGCGCGCCCAGGGAACAGGCCGCCGCGCCCAGGAACGCGGCCGCATGCCCGAGCTGGTCGATGGCCACGCCCGAGAGCATGGGCCCCACCACGCCCGACAACGAAAAACCCATCGCCAGCACCGAGAAGGCGCGCGTGAGACCTTCGGGTGGCGCCTGCTGGCCGATGGCGTTGTTCACCGCCACATGGGCCAGCATGTAGCCGGTGCCCACGAGCACGCTCGCCACGCACAGCGCGGGAATCGATGGCCACCATCCCGCGACAAGCGCGCCGGTGGCCGCCAGGACCAGCCCGGCCATGGCAGGCTTGTGGTGGCCGATGCGATCGGACCAGCGCCCGGTCTGCACCGCGAGGAACATGGGAACCACCATCAGCAGGCCCATGACGAGCCCGATGGCCAGGGGCGAGGCGTTCAGCGCCACCGCCTGCAGGGTGAGTGTGAAGCGGCCTGCGGCGAAGGCCACGTGGCCCAGCACCAGCAGGCCGATGAGCCGCAAGGGAACGGAAGAACCTATTTCGCGTAACGCCACTGCAGCAGTGTAAAGGGCGGTTCGGCCTGGGGATGGTGTTCGAACACGCCCTCCACCTCAGCGCCAATGCGCACTTCCTCCATCGGATCGCCCAGCAGGTTGCCGAGCATGCGCACGCCGGGTGCGCCCTCGATCTCCACCACCACCACCAGATAGGGACCGTGGTGGTTCAGGCTGGGGTGCACCGGGTGCCAGACGCGTTCCCAGCTGTAGATGCGGGCGCGCGGCGCCACTTCATCCCACTCGGGATCGATGGCGTGGCAGCCGTGGCAGATCCATTCCGGGCCATGCTGCCAGGTGCCGCAGGCCTTGCAGTGCTGCACCATCACGCGGTTCTCGCGCAGGCCGTTCCAGAACGGCGCGGACAGGCCGTCGCCCTCGGGCACCGGGATTGGCAGGCCGGCCGGCAGGTAAGACTCGTTGGTGGTGTTCGCGCTCACAGCGTGGCCTCCGATCCCAGAAGAAGGTTGCTCACCGGCGTGACCATCGGTCCGCCGATCACCAGCGCCACATCGCTGCGCGGCGCCTGCGCGGTCGAGGTGCCGCGCACCTGACGAACCGCCTCCAGCACCAGCTCGAAGCCGTGCATGTAGCACTCGGCGAGATTGCCGCCGCTGGTGTTCAGCGGCAGCTTGCCGCTGGGCGCGAGGAGGTTGTCAAGCTGCAGGAACTCGTTGGCCTCTTCAGGCTTGAAGAACCCGTGCTCGGCCAGCGCCATCAGCACGCCGCCAGTGAAGTTCTCGTAGCTCTGCACCACGCCCACGTCCTTCGGGCCCAGGCCCGCCATGCGGTACATGTTGGGCGCCACGGTCGAGAAACTGGAACTGGCGTAGTTCGGCTGGTTGTGCGCGTTGGCCCCCACGCGGTGGTCCGAACCCGTGGCCGCGCCCAGGATGTAGACCGGCCGGTTCGGAAAGTCCTTCGCACGCTCGGCCGGCACCATGATCACGGCGG
Source organism: Hydrogenophaga sp. (assembly GCF_051858985.1). Taxonomy (GTDB): domain Bacteria; phylum Pseudomonadota; class Gammaproteobacteria; order Burkholderiales; family Burkholderiaceae_C; genus Hydrogenophaga. Next base: position 277,148 of record NZ_JBHYGM010000001.1, read on the forward strand.
CAGCGCCGTCGTTCTCCATGCAGCAGTCGAACAGGTGGAAGGGCTCGACGATCCAGCGCGAGTTGTCGTACTTCGCTTCGTCCAGCGGCTTGCCGTACATCACCGCGCGCGGGTTGGATTGCGCGTGGTGGTAGGAGGCCATGGCAATGGCGCGCAGCGCTTCCTGTTTCACACCGTTCTCGTGCATGAATCGGCGTGCCTTCATGGCGAATTTCTGCCCCGGCGAGAGCACGCCATACGGCGCCTGGTAGGCCATGTCGCTGGAGATGGTGGGCGCGGTGGGTGCCTTCCCGAAACGGCCGAACTGCCCCTGCGCCAGCGAGCGGTAGGCCACCACGCAATCGGCCAGGCCCGATGCGATGGCCGCCGCGCCGTTGGCCACGGCACCGCAGTTGCCGCCACCGCCTCCGCCCCACTGCATGGTGGTCGAGCGCAACTGCTTCGCACCGAGCGCCGCCGACATGCGGGACGGCTCGCTGCGGTCGTTGGAATAGGACGCAAAGCCGTCGATGTCGCGCGGATCGATGCCCGCGTCCTTCGAGGCCGCCAGCACCGCCTTGAGCGCGAGCTTGAACTCGGCGTCGGGCGACTGGCTGTGCTTGTAGTAAGTGGTCTCCCCGATGCCGACGATGGCAACGCGTCCCCTGAGTGATCGATCGGTCATCGAAGCTTCCTGTGCGCCCTTCGTGACGCAGCAAATATTTGACATTCAAATGGATGGACCAATACTAGCATACGAACTATACTGGCCGCCGACCTGGAAAGTCAGCCTGGAGACACCGACTATGCGATGGAAAAACAGGCCGGAGGGCTCCAATTGGGGCGACTTCGGCGAGGACGATCAGATCGGGCGCATGAACCTGATCACCCCGGCCCGGCGACTCGCCGCGGTGCGCGAAGTGACCGAAGGCCTGGCGTTTTCGCTCAGCATGCCACTGGACTACCCCGGTGGCTCCGACCTCGTGCCGAGCCGGCGTGCACCACGCATCGAGGCCACGCGCCGCGCCACCGGCGAGTACAGCTACAACTTCTGCTTCTCCTGCCAGAACCACTCGCTTTTCGACATCACGTCGGACGACGCCGTGACAATCTGGACCCAGTATTCCACGCAATGGGATTCACTGGCCCACTGGGGCCAGGAGTTCGATGCCGATGGCGATGGCGTGGCCGAACCGGTCTACTACAACGGCTGGCGCGCGGGCGAACATGTGCTCGGCCCCGACCAGCCCGGCGGGCCGTTTGCGAAGAAGCTCGGCATGGAGACGCTGGCGGAGACGGGTGCGCAAGGCCGCGGGGTGATGGTGGACCTGAATGCGATCCATGGCGAGGCACCGGCCGTGGTCGGCTACGACGGCCTCATGCGCGCGCTCGAGCGGCAGAAGACCAGCGTGGAGCCAGGCGATTTCCTGTGCCTCTACACGGGCTGGGCGGACCTGGTGCTGTCGATGAAGAAGCAGCCCGATTTCGACCGGCTCAAGAAGTCCTGCGCCGTGCTCGATGGCAAGGACCCTGCGCTGCTCAACTGGATCACCGACAGCGGCCTGGTGGCGATCTGCGCCGACAACCTCGGCGTGGAAGCCGTGAACAGCGCGGCCTCGGCCGGTGGTGGCGACAAGCATTCGTTCATGCCGCTGCACGCGCACTGCCTGTTCAAACTCGGCATTTTCTTTGGCGAGATCTGGAACTTCAGCGAACTGGGGCCCTGGTTGCGCGAACACCAGCGAAGCCGGTTCCTGCTGACCGCGCCGCCCCTGCGCCTGCCCGGGCTGGTCGGTTCACCCCCGATGCCCGTCGGCACGGTTTGAGATCAACACAACGAGGAGAAGACAACGTGACGGATATCAAGCAACGCGTGGCCGCCGTGACCGGTGCCGGCGGTGGCATCGGCCTGGGCATTGCAGAGCGTCTGGCGCGTGCCGGCTACCAGGTGATCGCGATGGACCGGGACGCTAAGGTCAACGAGGCGGTGGCCATCCTGAGCGCCGAGGGCCTGAAGGTGCAGGCGGTGGTGCTGGACGTGGCCGATGAAGCGGCGGTAAAAAAGGCCGTGGCCGACATCGATGCGCAGCACGGCCGGCTGGACGTGCTGGTGAACAACGCCGGCATCCACCCGAAGGTGAACGGCGAACGCAACAGCTTCATGAAGATGACCACCGCCCAGTGGAACGAGGTGCTGGGCGTGAACCTCACATCGGCCTTCGTGCTCTGCCGCGAGGTGGCCCCGCTCATGAAGCGCCAGCGCTGGGGCCGCATCATCAACATGTCGTCGCGCGCAGGCCGCACGCTGGTGGACACGGCAGGCATCCACTACGCGGCGGCCAAGGCCGGCATGATCGGCATGACGCGCGTGATCGCCGCTGAAGTCGCGGCCGATGGCATCACCGCCAACTGCATCGCGCCAGGGCGCATCGTCTCGCCCATGACCGACCAGGGCAGCGCAGAACAGCGGGCCATGCTGGTGGGTCGCATTCCAGTCCGCCGCATCGGCACCCCGGACGAGATCGGCCATGTGGTGCAGTTCCTCGCCTCGGAGGACGCCGGTTACCTCACCGGGACGGTCATCGACGTCAACGGCGGCACCTTCATGTGCTGAGGCCAGCATGAGCAACGACAACGCAAAGCGTCGCGGCGCGCCACCTCACCATTTCATCGACGACGCCTGGCTGGCGCTGCGCGACGAGCCGGTGCTCGACGCCGGCCGTCCCATCGTCGACCCGCACCACCACCTGTGGGACCGGCCGCACCACCGCTACCTGCTGCCCGAGATCCTGGCCGACCTGAACACGGGTCATCACGTGCGCGGCACCGTATTCGCTGAATGCAGTTCCATGTACCGCGCCGACGGAGACCCGCGCTTTGCCTGCGTGGGCGAGGTCGAGTTTGTCAATGGCATTGCGGCCATGAGTGCCAGTGGCGTGTATGGCCCGGTGCGCGTGGCCGCCGGCATCGTCGGCAAGGTCGATCTCACGCTGGGCGCCTTCGCCGAGGACGTGCTGCGCGCCTGCATGGAGCGGGCGCCCGACCGTTTCCGCGGCATCCGCCACATGGCCGCGTGGGACGCCAGTCCGCAGGTGAGCACGCTGCTGCGCCCCCCGCCGCCCGACCTGCTGGTCAACCCGGCCTTTCGCGAAGGGCACGCGGTGCTCGGGCGGCTGGGGTTGTCGTTCGACGCCTGGGTCTACCACCCGCAATTGCCGCAGCTCATCGAGCTGGTCGACGCCAACCCGCACACGCCGGTGGTGCTCAACCACCTGGGCGGCCGCGCCGGCCTTGGCCCGTACGCGGGACAGCAGGACGAGGTGTTCAAGTCGTGGAAGGCCTCCATCGTGGCGCTGGCCGAGCGGCCCAACGTCACCATCAAGCTCGGTGGCATCGGCATGCGCCTGGGCGGTTTCGATTTTCACGAAAGAGACCTCCCCCCCTCTTCGGAAGAACTGGCGGCGGCCTGGGGTCCGTACGTCCACACCTGCATCGAGGCTTTCGGCACGTCCCGCGCCATGTTCGAGAGCAACTTCCCGGTCGACAAATCCTGCTGCAGCTACCGCGTGCTGTGGAACACGTTCAAGCGGCTCGCAGACGGATTCTCCGAGTCGGAGAAGGCCGACCTCTTTGCCGGCAGCGCGGTTCGAACCTACCGACTGCCTGTCGAACTGGCGCAACCCGCGCCCACCACACCGTGAGAGCCGGACCACCCCGCGTGGCGCTGGTCACCGGCGCGGCGAGCGGCATCGGCCTGGCCATCGCCACCCAGTTGGCGAAGGACGGGCTCATCACCGTGATGCTCGACCGGTCGCCCGCCATCAGCGACATCGCCGCCGGCATCGGGGAACGGGCACACGCCATCGTGTGCGACGTCGCCGATGCGGCGCAGATCCACGCCGCGGTGGACGAGGTGGACTCGCGGCATGGCCGATGCGATGTGCTGGTGAACAACGCCGGCATCCACCCCAAGCGCGATGGTGGCAAGTTCCTGATCGAACAGATTCCGATGGCGCAGTGGCAGGAAGTGATGGCCATCAACCTCACTTCGTCCTTCGTGTTCTGCCAGCGCGTGATGCCGCTGATGCGCCGCAACCACTGGGGTCGCATCATCAACATCTCATCGCGCGGCGGTCGCACCGCCTCGCCCGTGGCAAGTGCCCACTACGCGGCCACCAAGGCGGGACTGATCGGCTTCACCCGCATCGCCGCCCTCGAAGGGGCGGCGGACGGCATCACCGCCAACTGCGTCGCGCCAGGCCCCATCGAAAGCGCCATGACCGCGGGTTCCTCGCCCGAGGTGCGCGCGGCCTTCGCCCGCAGCGTGCCGCTGGGCCGCTATGGCGACCCCGAGGAAATCGCTTCCGCCGTGAGCTTCCTCGCGGGCAACGGCTCATCCTTCATCACCGGCGCCATCTTCGACATCAACGGCGGGACGTACATGCCATGAGCGACACCTACCAGCGCGACACCTTCCCCCTTCGCGAACTCACCATCGGCCAGGTGCTGCGCAAGCAGCGCCAGCGCTTTGGCGGCAAGACCCTGCTCACCGAACTGTGGACCGGCCGCCAATGGACGTACGCCGATCTGGACGATTTCGCCAACCGGGCCGCCCAGGCGTTGCGAGGCCTGGGCGTGAAGAAGGGACAGCATGTGGGGCTCATGCTGGGCAACTCGGCCGAACACCTGGCGCTCTTCCTCGGCCTGGGCAAGCTGGGCGCGGTTTCGGTGCCGGTGAACACCGCCGCGCGCGGCGATCTGCTGCGCTACTACCTCAGCCACGGCGATGCATCGCTGGTGATCGTGGACGAAGTCCTGGTGTCGCGCCTGGCGGAAGTTCTGCCCCAGCTCGATCTGGTGCGCAGCGTGGTCGTGCTCGGCGCCGATGGCACGAAAGCCGATACCCAGAGCCTTGCGCTGCCCCGGCCCGTGCACGACCTCGCCACCTTGCTGGCTGAGGCGTCCACGGCCGATCCAGAGGCTGACGTGAAGTGCTCGGATCTCCTCATGCTGGCTTTCACCAGCGGCACCACCGGTCCGTCCAAGGCCAGCATGCTGCCGCACGCCGCGGCCCTCACGTACGGCACCAGCGCGGCCGAGGCCCAGGGCTACCGTGAATCCGACGTGTTCTACATCTGCCTGCCCCTCTTCCACAACAATGCGCTGCTCGCCGCGTTCTGTGCCGCGCTGGTGTGCGGTGGCTCTGTGGCCCTCTCTCAGCGCTTCTCTGCCTCGCGCTTCATGGACGAGATCCGCCGCTCGGGAGCCACCATCACCAACTTCCTCGGCGCGATGTCCAACTTCCTCTGGAGCCAGCCGCCGCGATCCGACGACACGGACAACAGCCTGCGCCTGGTCAGCATGTCGCCCATGCCCGGCTTCGTGTCGGCGTTCGAGAAGCGCTTTGGCCTCCAGGCCATGAGCAACTACGGCCTCTCCGATTTCGGCACCGTCAGCGCCTTTGTGCCTGGCGCTCCCGACAGCAAGCTCGGCTCCATCGGCAAGGCCCGGCGCGACTTCGAATTGCGCGTGGTCGACGACGACGACTTCGAATGTGCCACCGACGAGGTGGGTGAACTGGTGATCCGCTCGCACGAGCCGTGGCGTGCCACCACCGGCTACTACAAGATGCCCGAGGCCACCTTGGCGGCGCGTCGCAACCAGTGGTTCCACACCGGCGACCGGGCGCGCTGCGATGCCGATGGCTATTTCTGGTTCGTCGACCGCAAGAAGGATTGCATCCGCCGGCGCGGCGAGAACATCTCGGCCTACGAGGTCGAACAGGTGATGGCGCGCTTCGACTCGGTGGCCAACGTGGCGGTCTTCCCGGTGAAGACGCCCGATGGCGACGAGGAGGTGGGCGCCAGCGTGGTTCTCCGCGAGGGCCACACGCTGAGCGAGGCCGAACTGGTGGAACACTGCGCGCGCAACATGTCCTACTTCATGGTGCCGCGGTACGTGCAGTTGCTGCCCGAGCTGCCGGTCACGGTGAATCAGAAGGTGGAGAAATTCCGCCTGAAGCAGGCCATGGAAGCCGCGCTCGGCACCGTGTGGGACCGCGAACGCAGCGGCATCGTGCTCGAACGCTGAAGGGCCGTGGACATGATCGATACCCCGACCCCGGGAAGCACTTGCCCGATCCGCGTGGTGGCCAGCGGACTGGCTTTTCCCGAAGGCCCGGTGGCCCTGCCCGATGGCAGCTTCCTGGTGGTGGAAGTGGCCAATGGCCGGCTCACACGCGTGCGGGCCGACGGCCACCCGCACACGGTGGCCGAACTGGGCGACGGACCCAACGGCGCCGCGCTCGGGCCCGACGGCCACGTCTACGTGTGCAACAACGGCGGCTTCGCCTGGCACATCGAGGACGGCAAGCGCCACGTGGTCGGACCCAGCAGCGACTACCGGGGCGGGCGCATCGAGCGCGTGAACCTCGCCACCGGTCGCGCCGAGGTGCTCTACACCCATGCCGGCCCACACCGTCTGTGCGGGCCCAACGACCTCGTGTTCGACCGCGAAGGCGGTTTCTGGTTCACCGACCTGGGCAAGACCCGCGCGCGCGACATGGACCGCGGTGGCGTGTACTACGCGCGCGCCGATGGCAGCCTGATCCGCGAGGTGATCTTCCCCATCTCCAAACCCAACGGCGTGGGCCTGTCGCCCGACGAGAAGACGCTGTATGTGGCCGAGACCGAAACCGGCCGCCTGTGGGCCTTTGACATCACGGGTCCTGGGGAGGTGGCACGGCAGCCGCGGCCCTCGCCCCATGGCGGTCGCCTGGTGATGGGCCTGCCCGGCTTCCAGATGCTGGACTCCATGGCCGTGTGCGCAGACGGCAGCGTGTGCTGCGCCACGCTGGTTCGCGGTGGCATCACGATGGTCTCGCCCGACGGCCAGGACGTGCGCCACGTGCCCATGCCGGACGGGCACACCACCAACATCTGCTTCGGCGAACCGGATCTCAAGACCGCCTACATCACGCTGGCGCACCGTGGCGAGCTGGTGGCCACGGCCTGGGACCGGCCCGGACTCAAGCTGAATTTTTCGGGCTGGTGAGGTCCACGCTCAGGAAGGCGTCAGCACGGCACCGCCGCAGACCGAGATGCACTGCCCGGTGACATAGCCCGACAACGGCGTGACCAGAAACTCCAGCACGTTGGCGCAATCCTCCACGTCCCCGAAACGGCGCAGCGGAATGCGGCGCATCTCCTTTTCGGTGTGCATGTGGCGACCTTCCGATTGTTTGCGGATGCGTTGCGTGAGCATGCCGCCTGGCGAAAGGCAGTTGACCCGGATGCCGTCGGGCCCCAGTTCAGCGGCCAGATGCCTTGTGCAGTGCAGCACGGCTGCCTTGGCCACCGAGTAAGGCGTGAGGTTGGCGCCCGACTTGGCCGCGTCGAGCGCCACCATGGTGGCCACGTTCACGATCACGCCGCTTCGCTGCGCGCGCAGGGTCGGGGCCACCGCCTGGCAGCAGAACACCGCGCTGCGGTAGTTCACGCCGAACATCTGGTCCATGTCTTCATCGGTGAACATCGTGGCGGCGCTGCGTTCCACGGGGGAAAAGGCACCGCCGGCGTTGTTGACCAGGATGTCGATGCGCCCGAACGCGGAAAGCGTCTGGTCCACCAGATTGCGTGCCGCTTCTCGCCGCGTGAGGTCACCCTGCACCCCCAGGCTGCGTCGGCCCAGCGCACGCACTTCGTCGGGCACGGTGGCCGCGGTGAGTGCCTCGCCGAACTCGTTGGACGAGGCCAGGTCGATGTCGGCCACCACGACGTCGGCACCGAGGGCTGCCAGCCGCAGCGCATAGGCGCGGCCCAGGCCGCGCGCTGCGCCGGTGACGATGGCCACCTGCCCCTGCAGTTTCAGCATGTGCTCAGAGCCCGCCCATCGAGCAGCCGATCTCTTCCTTCGTGCCGTAGAGCGCCTCGAAATCGGCCATCTTCATGTCGGTGTTGAGGATCTCCAGCGCGTCGTAGCGGTCGGTGACGTTGTCGCGGACTCGGGCCACCGGCAGGCGGGTGATGAACTGGTGATCCCAATCACGGAAGTAGCCCGGCACGTGGGCCGGACGCACGGTCTCCAGGCCGCGCACGATGGCGGCCGCGTCGGTCGACTTTTCCTTGGCGATGGCCGCCAGGATCATGTTCATGCACACCCAGCCCTGCGCCATGCTGGCAGAAGCCGGCGTGCCCTTGATCTTGCGCACCGCTTCGTTGAAGGCGCGCTCGGCCGGGCCGTTGGCCGGGTTGTTGTAGTGCCAGTACTTGCCCATGATGCCGGACAGGCCGTTCTGCGACCAGATGTCTTCATCGGCCACCGTGAGGCTGGCCAGCGGAATGCGCCCGCGCAGGCCGAACTCGTTGTACTGCTTGAGGAAGGCGGTGAGGTCGGTGCCGGCAATGCCCAGCGCCACGGCGTCCGGCCGCGCCTGCCGGATCTTGAGGATGATGGAGCTGAAGTCGGTGGTGCCCACCGCCGCCGAATCGACACCCAGATCGGTGCCACCGGCCGCTTCCAGTTCCTTCTTGAGCATCTGGTACGCCTCCTGGCCGTAGGCGTAGGCACCCACCAGGAAATACCAGCGCTTGCCGGTGCGCAACAACTCGCGTGCCACCAGCTTGGCATAGACCGCAGGCGTCGCGTTGTTGCGAAACACATAGCGGTTGCAGTTCTTGCCCGTGATCTCGCGCGCCAGCGCGGCGCTGATGATGGTGGGCATCTTGCCGCTGGCCGCGGCCGAGGCGATGGCCAGACCGGTCGCGCTGTTGCTACCGCCGATGACCGCACTGACCTTGTCCTCCTGGATCAGCTTCTGCATGTTCTGCTGCGCTCCCAGCGGATTGGGCTCGTCGTAGGCCACCAGCTGGACGGGACGGCCCAGCACCTGGTTGTTGGCCTGGTCCAGCGCGATCTTGATGCCGAGCGAGGCGGCCTCGCCCTGCAGGGCGAACGGCCCCTGGCGAGGCAGCAGGCTGCCGATCTTGATGGGCGCGCCGGTCTGGGAAAACACCAGCGTCGGCGCGCCGAGCACGGCGGCGCCCGCACCGACGGTCTGCAGGAGCCGGCGGCGACCGGCGGAGAAACTCGAATCGTGTGTCATGTTTTTCTCCTTGTGGAATGGATCAGGAAGGCTTTCAGGAAAAGGCGTCAGGCGGAGGGGATCAGGACCGGCTCCACCAGTCCCAGCAGGCGGGCCTGCAGGGCGTGGTCTGCGGCCAGGTCAGTGGCGTCGCCCTCGTAGGCGACCTTGCCGTTGACCAGCACCACGGCGCGGTCGACGATGGAGAGCACCTGTTCGGCGTGGTGTTCCACCAGCACCATGGCCACGCGCCCGCGCAGCTTCTGCACCGCAGCCATCACTTCGTTCACCACCGCGGGCGCAAGGCCCTCGAACGGCTCGTCGAGCAGGATCAGGCGGCTGGGCGTGAGCAGCGAGCGAGCAATCGCCACCATCTGCCGCTCGCCGCCAGAGATGTTCTCGGCGCGCGACCTGCGCACGGTGGCCAGGCGCGGGAACAGCTCGTAGACCTCGTACAGCGACATGCCGCCCTTGCGCAGCGCGATCAGCAGGTTGTCCTGCACCGTGAGGTTGGGGAACAGGCGCCGACCCTCGGGCACCATGGACATGCCCAGGCGGTTGATCTCGAAGGGTCGCAGGTTCTGGATCTCGCGTCCGTCCCAGACGATGCGACCTTCATCCGCCGGCAGCATGCCGTAGAGAGCGCGCAGCAGTGTGGTCTTGCCCACGCCGTTGCGCCCGAGCAGGGCCACCGCTTCACCCTCGTGCACGCGCAGGTCGATGCCGTCGAGGATGCGCCCGCCGCCATAGCCTGCCGCCAGGCCGCTGGCCTGCAGCAGCACCGGAGACGGCGCGCGCGGCAAACGCGCTGCCCCGGCCGCGCCCCGCACCTCCGGCGCGCTGCCCAGGTAGGCGCGCACCACCTCGGGGTTGGCCGCCACTTCGGCGGGTTTGCCGTCGGCGATCAACCTGCCCTGGTGCAGCACGGTGATGCGGTCGGACAACGCGAGCACGCGGTCGATGTCGTGTTCGATCAGCACCACGCCGTGCGAGCGCGCCAGGGTCTGGATCAGACCGGCCACGCGCTCGCGGTCGGCTTCACCCAGGCCGGCCAGTGGCTCGTCCAGCAGCAACAGGCGCGCTTCGGTCGCCAGCGTGATGCCGATCTCCAGCAGTCGGCGTTCGCCGTGCGAGAGGTCGGTGCAGAGCTCGGCGGCACGCCCGTCCAGGCCGACCGCCTCCAGCACCGACCAGGTCCGCGCGTTGATTTCATCCGAGGTGTGAGCGTCGCGCCACAGGGCGTGCGCGTTCGCGCGCGTGGCCTGCACGGCCAGGCGCACGTTCTCGAACGCCGTGAGGTGGGTGAACACGCTGACGATCTGGAATGAGCGGGCCAGCCCCAGCCGGATGCGCTGGTGCAAGGGCAGGCGGGTGATGTCCTGGCCCAGGAAACGCACCACGCCCGCGTCGGCCGGCAACACGCCGCTGAGCATGTTGAAGAAGGTCGTCTTGCCGGCCCCGTTGGGCCCGATGAAGCTGTGCAGCGTGCCCGCGTGGACATCGAAGTCGTACCCCGCCGCCACCGTGAGCGAGCCGAACTTCTTGGTCAGCCCGCGCACGCTCAGCAGTGGCTCGCCGTGGGCGGGCGCGACCACCGGGTTCGGCGCGTAAGGCGTGATGCGCGCGGGTCGGGGTGGAATGCCCTCGCGCACGAGCGTCCAGCCCTTGAGGCCAAGCACCCGGCGCAACAAGCCGTGGATGCCCTCGGGTGCCAGCAGCACCACCAGCATGATGAGTGGCGCGAACAGCAGCCACCAGTTGTTGATGAGGGCGCTGAGCTGGTCTTCGAGCACGATGAAGACGATGGCCCCCCAGAGCGCTCCGAGGAAATGGTGCATACCACCCAGCACGGTCATGAGCAAGGCATCGGCCGCGTGCTCCCAGCTCAGCGGGTTGGCGTAGACACCCCGCATGAACAGCGTGAGCATGCCGCCGGCCAGTGCGGTGATGGCCGCCGAGAGCACAAAGCCGGCGAGCTTGATGCGCTGCACGTCGTAGCCCAGGCTGGACGAGCGCTGTTCGTTGTCTCGAATGGCCTGGAACAGACGGCCCAGGGGCGAGTGCGCGAGGCGCCACATGAGCCACAGCGTGACGAGCACCGTGGCCACCACGAAGACGTGAAAGGCCATGGCCGATTCCAGCACCGGCCGTGGCACGCGCTGCAGGCCGTTTTCACCCCCGGTGAGATCGGTCCACTTGTAGGCGATCTCGTAGGCGATCTGTGCGCACGCCAGGCTCAGGAGTGAAAAGTACAGGCCGCGTCTTCGCAGGATGAGCGCCCCCACGGGAAGCGCCACCAGCGCGGTGAAGACCACGGCAAAGGCCAGGCCCACGAATTCATTGACGTCGCCGAACCAGTGCAGCAGCGAGAGCGCGGCCGCATAGCCGGCCACGCCGAAGAACACCGAACCGCCAAAGGGCACCAGGCCCAGGTAACCCACCAGCAACCCGACGCCCGCGGCATAGAGCACGTAGATGGCGATCTGCGTGACGCGGCCCAGCGGCAACGTGGTCACCAGCGTCAGGATGCTGAGCACCACCAGCGCGGCCGCCACCTGGGCCACGGGGTGTCTGAAAAGGCGCTTCATGAAAAGTGTTCCCAGTGCTCACCGAACAGGCCGCGGGGCCGCACCAGCAGGATGGCCGCCATCAGCAGGTACATCGCCACGCCAGCGGCCTGCGGGAAGAACTGCGTGCTCATGGCCGTCACCAGCCCCACCAGCAACCCGGCCACGACGGCACCCCCGTAAGAGCCCAGGCCGCCGATGGTCACGATCACGAAGGCCGGCATGATGGCCTGCGCCGACATGCTGGGCGTGACCGACCACAGCGGCGCGGCCAGCACCCCGGCAGCACCCGCGAGCATGCAGCCCACGCCGAAGGCGCCCGTGAGCACCAGCGGCAGGTTGATGCCCAGCATGCCCACCATCTGGGGATCTCGGCTGCCCGCACGCAGGATGCGGCCATAGGGCGTGAACGACAGGAAGGCCCACAGCAGCAGCAGGATGGACACCGTGATGAACAGCACCGCCACGCGGTAGGTGGTGGTGAGGATGGGCCCGTACTCGATGAAGCCCGAGAACACCTCCGGCGGCGACAAGGGCTGGGCATTCGACCCCCAGGTGGTGCGGATCACGGCTTCGATGAACAGCGAGAGCGCAAAGGTGAGCACCAGCGTCATCAGCGGGTCCTTGCCGTAGAGCCGGCGCACCAGCACGCGTTCCACCAGGATGCCCACGAGCCCAACGCCGAGGGGGGCCAGGAACACCGCAGGCCAGCCGAACTCTCGCTGAAGGGTCAGTGCGAAGTAGGCGCCGAGGGCGAAGAATGCCCCGTGCGCGACGTTCACGATGCCGAGCAGTCCGAAGACGATCGAAAGCCCGATCGAGATGAGGATGAACAGGAAGCCGAGCACAAGGCCATTGACGGTCTGGGAGAGGATGGCATCAAGCATATTGCCTCAATATATCATTGGACCAACCATTGATGCAATAGAACTTCCACTGTCCATCACCCATCCATTGCCACTACGATGGCGACCATGAAAACCTCGCCCCCCACCTCCAGCTTCGGCATCCAGCCGATCAGCCCTCAGCGCATCTACCAGGAAGTGGCCAGCCAGTTGCGGCGCAACATCTCCGAAGGCAAGCTGCGTCCGGGCGACAAGCTGCCGCCGGAGCGCGACCTCGCGCAGATGTTCGGCGTGAGCCGCAACACCATGCGCGAGGCGCTTCGGGCGCTCGAGCTCAGCGGCCTGATCGAGCTCAAGCTGGGGTCGGCCGGCGGTGCCTTCGTGCTGCCCGGCAGTTCCAACGCCGTGGTCAACGGCATGCGCGACCTGTATTTCCTCGGTGCCATCACGCCCGACCACCTCACCGCGGCGCGCATTTCGGTGAGTTCGGCGGTGATCCGCATGGCCTGCGAGAACATGACCGCCGAAGACCTGGCCGAGCTCGAACGCAACGTGGCCATGGCCGAGGAAATGCACAACTCGGGCAGCTTCGAGGAGCGCACGAAGTACCACCAGGCCTTCCACGTGCTGCTGGCCAAGGCCACGCACAACCCGATCCTGCTGGCCACCACCGAAGGCATCGTGGAAATCCTGCGCCAGTTCGTCAAGGCCATCGGTCCCACGGAAGACCAGACCTACACCCTGCCCTCGCGCAAGCGGCTGCTGGCACACCTGCGCAAGCGCGACGCCGAGAAGGCGGTGAAGGAAATGACCTCGGCGCTGACCAAGCTGCACGAGGGCTACATGGTCAAGGCGCGGGGGTTGCCGCCTGGCAAGCCGGCGGCAGCCAGCAAGGCCCCTGCGGCTGCCAGAACGCGCACCCGCACTCCTCGCGCCACCTGATCGTGGCCCCGCGCACGGGGTGACCCGATCAGGCCAGCCCCATGGCCTTGCGTTCACGAAAGATGAAGTCTTCCTGCGTGCGCTGACCCGACTCCCACCCCGGCACGGGTTGTGGCGCATTCGCGGGCACCGGCACCACCTGTTTCCAGTCGGCCACCAGCGTGCGCTTCTGGATCTTCCATTCGCCATCGCGACGCTCGAAGCGGTCCACGTAGCGCGAGCAGGTCAGCAGGTCCATGGCGCCCTCGGGGGCCTTGCCGCCCGCGAGCTGTGCCAGCGCCTGGGCTGCATCGGCCGGGTATCGCTGCGTGGTGCGCACGTAGCTTTCCACCAGGGCCATGTCCGGCCCGGCAAACTCGATGAGCACATTGCTCACCGCGTGCATGGAGAACGGGATGTTGCGATGGCGGTTGCGGATCCACTCCATCAGGCCGTCCACGCCGCCGTCGTAGGCGCCGTGCGCATCGGTGGCGTCGGGGTGGAACACCGTCTTCATCAGCTTGAAGTCGAGCCGGTCCACGCTGCGGCACCAGCGGTACATGCAGTCCTGGATCTGCATGCGGTCGGCGATGCGTTCGGGCGAGTAGTCGTTGTTCATGTCGGGCGACTTATTCAGGCTGGAGATTGGCCTGCTGCATCACGCGGGTCCAGATCTTCTGGTCGGCTTCCCAGGTGTCGGCGAAGCTTTTCGCGGAGGCGGGCTTCGGTGTCATGCCCAGGCCCGAGAGCTTGGCCTGCATCGCGGGTTCGCTCACGGCCTTGTTCACGGCGTCGTTCAATTTCGCAACGACCTCGGGCGGCGTGCCAGCCGGCGCAGCCAGGCCGAACCACGCCAGTACGTCAAAGCCCGGCAGCGACTCGGCGATGGCGGGCACGTTGGGCAGCAAGGGGCTGCGTTGCGGCGAGGACACGCCCAGCATCTTCAGGCGTCCTGCCACCACCAGGCCATTGATCGCGTCCGATGGCGTGGTGATCACCATCTTGACTTCACCGGTGAGCGCCGCGTTGGTGGCCTGCGACGAACCCTGGTAGGGCACATACACCATCTCCAGGCCGGCCATCTGGTTGAACAGCTCGTTGGTGAGGTGGCCCAGCGAGCCCCGGCCGGCCGAGGCGTACTCCAGGCCGCGCGGCCGTGCCTTGGCGTAGGCAATCAGCTCGGCCACGTTGTTGGCGGGAATCACGGGGTTGGTCAGCAGCACCATGGGTGTGGTGGCCACCAGGCCCACGGAGGCGAAATCCTTGATGGGGTCGTAGCCGGCGTTCTTGCGCATGAGCGCGGTCGTCACGGTGGAGTTGCCCACCTGCAGCAGCGTGTAGCCATCGGGCGCGGCGTTCTTCACGTGCTGCGTGCCCACAGTGCCGCCAGCGCCCAGGCGGTTCTCCACCACGATGGGTTGACCCAGCAGGCGTTGCAGCGGCTCCTGCAGGTTGCGGCAGAGCACATCGCCTGTGCCGCCGGCGGCGAACGGCACGATCAGGTGAATGGCCTTGTTGGGGAAGCCCGACTGGGCCCAGGCCTGGCCGGCAGGAAGCGCGGGCAGGGCAGACAGCGCGGATGCGCCCAGCAGGTGGCGGCGGGAAATCATGGGGAGTCTCCTTGGTCTCGGGATGTGTCGGCGGCGGCGCCGCTCGGCTGGAAGGCGGGAAAGGCCAGCGCATGGCCGTCCTCTTCCCAGGTGATCTCGAGCGGCTGGCCGATGACCAGTTGCTCGTAGGGCGCCAGGATGCGCGCCAGCATGCGCGGGCCCTCTTCGAGCTTCACGAGTGCGAGTGCGTACGGCACCCGGCCGGCCAGCGCGGGCGGCGCCACGCGACTTTTCGTGAGCGCGAAGATGGTGCCGCGTCCGCTGGCCTCGCGCCATTGCACACCGGCCTCGCTGTACAGGCTCTGGGGCCGGGGGTAGAACTGCGCGCGACCACTGGCGGCGTCGAACTGCAGCATGAGCTTTCTTTCGCGCACGCCCGCCCAGAACGGATCGGCCACATCGCTGTGCTGCGCACCGGTGTTCATTGCGCGCGCTCCAGCAGCATCACGCTGCTCGTGCCCCAGTTGCGCGCATACGGAATCACGCCGATGCCGCTGAGCATGGCGTTGCCGTGCCGTTTCACCTGCCGCTCGCCGGCTTCACCGAAGAGCTGGCGCAGGCATTCGATGAGGTTGACACCGCCGCCGGCCAGACCGGGCTGCCCGGCCGAGATCTGGCCCCCGCCGGTGTTCAGCGGCAGGTCGCCAGCGTGGCCCATGTCGTGGGCCAGCACGAAGGCACCGCCCTCCCCCGCGCCGCAGAAACCGGTCTGCTCCAGTTGCAGGATCAGCGCGATCAGGAAGTCGTCGTACCAGTGCAGCATGTGCACGTCCTTCGGTGCCATGCCGGCGGCCTTGAAGGCGCGCGGGCCCACTTCGTTGAAGCCGCTCACCAGCAGGTCGTCGCCATGCAGCTCGCGCGGATCGAAGTTGATGCGTTCGGCGTAGGCCACGGGATGCACCAGTTTCTCGAAGCCGAGCTCGCGCGCCTTGCGCGTGGACATCACCAGCACGGCGCTGGCGCCGTCGCAGCGCATCACGCAGTCGAGGATGCGCAGCGGATCGGACACGATCTTCGATTCCAGGTAGTCGCGCTCGGTGAGTGGCTTGCGCAGCACCTCGCAGGCATGGGGATTGAGCAAGGCACCGTTGCGCTGCGTCACCGCCAGCCGGGCCAGCGCGTCGTGGGGCAGGCCATGGCGGTGGTCGTACACCGAACTCAACAGCGCGAAGGCGCTCAGCGGACCAGCGTACCCCGCCGGATCGCAGAAGTCGGTGCGGTGGCCGGACTGCACCGAGCGGTCCCGCGTGGACACCGCGTCGGCGGCAAGGCACAGCACGATCTCGCACTGGCCGGCATCGATCGCCATGCCCGCGCGGATGAGGTTGCCGCCGGAGGACGCGCCGCCGATGTCGGTGGCCTGGCACCAGGTGACCGACAATCCCAACCCCTCCGCCATGAGGCTGCTGTAGAACGGGTTGCCGCCTTCGGACATGGCCAGCGTGGTGGCGAAGCCATCGATCTGGTCGCGCTGGATGCCGGTGCTGGCGAGCAAGGCGCTGACCGCTTCGCCGGCGAGCGACAAGGCGCTGCGGCCGCTGCGCCGCACGAGCGGCGTTTCGGCGTAACCGACGATGGCCAGGTCACGCCGCGCCAGGAAGCCCATCAGGCGTTCACCCAGGTCACCACGTCGTCCAGATCTGCCCGGCTCGTGCGGTAGCTGTTGGCCGGGTGGCTGGTGTCCTCGTAACCGAACGAGATGCCACACACCACCTGGCGAGAGGGATCGATGCCCAGCAGCGATTTGGCCAGCGCACTCTGCGAAGCCAGCGCGGCCTGAGGAATCGCGGCCACGCCGTGCGCCTGCATCGCCAGCAACAGCACCTGCACGTACCCGCCCACATCCACCGCACCGTACACACCCAGGCCCGGGTCGCTGGTGAGGATGGCGACATGCGGCGCCCCGAAAAGCCGGAAGTTCTCCAGCGCCTGCCGGTTGCCACCGTCCTTGTCGCCGCGCTCCACGCCCACGGCCTTGTAGAGCTGGAAGCCGCACTCACGCCGGCGAGCCAGGTAGTCGCCGGTGTATTCCTTGGGAAAGGGAAAGTCGCTGCCCTTGTCCGATCCGGTTCGCGCGGCGTTCCACATGGCGTCGCGGAAACGCTCCACCGCTGCTCCAGAGGCGATGGTGACCTTCCACGCCTGCGAGTTGCACCAGGACGAGGTGCGCTGCGCGGTGGCCAGAAAGCGCTTCTGCACGTCGACGTCCACCGGCTGCGGCAGGAACGCCCGGCAGCTGTGGCGTTCGGCCAGCAGCTTCTCGAGCGCGGCGGCCTCGCCGGTGGCGAAGGTCGTGTTTCGGTCCATGTTGGGTGCAATTGACTTGATGTTTAATGGTTAGACCAATATAATGCACCCTCCAATCGTTGTCAATTCAACCCCTGCCGACCCACCCGGAAGCGAGGCAGACATGCACCACCCCGACCCGACCTCCAACCCCAACCGCCGCCTCGTGCTGGCTGCCGGCCTGGGCGCAGCAACCCTCGGACTGACACTTCCCGTGCGGGCGCAGGATGCGTTCCCCAGCAAACCCATCCGCGTCCTGGTGGGCGCTGGCGCCGGAGGCTCCACCGACATCACGGCCCGCCTGGTGGGCACCGAACTGCAGAAGCTGCTGGGCCAGCCCGTGGTGATCGAGAACCGGCCGGGCGCATCGGGCACCATCTCCGTGCAGCAGACCGTGCGAGCGCCGGCCGATGGCCACACGCTGGTGTGGGTGGGCAACAGCGTGATGGCGATTTCGCCGTTCCTGTACAAGGAGCCCGGCTACGACGTGAAGACGCTGATCCCGGTGAGCCTGGCCACCACGTCGATGTTCGTCATCATGGCCTCACCCGAATTCAAGGACCTCAAGCAACTCATCGCCTACGGCAAGGCCAATCCAGGCAAGCTCAGCTTCGGCTCCAACGGCGTGAACGGCAGTCTGCACCTGCTGGCCGAGCTGCTCAAGACCGAAGCCGGTTTCGACGCCGTGCACATCCCCTACAAGGGTGGCGCGGAATCGGCCAGCGCCACCATGGGCGGCCAGATCCAGTTCTACTTCGATGCGCTCTCGTCCAACCTCCAGCTCGCGCGCACGGGCAAGCTCAACGCGCTGGCCGTGACCGGATCGCGCCGCGACAAATCGCTGCCCGACACGCCCACCATGGCCGAACTCGGCCTGCCGGCCATGACCACCGACGTGTTCTTCGGCCTCGTCGCGCCACCCGGCACGCCCACGCCTGTGGTGAACAAGCTGGCCGATGCCATGAAGACGGTGCTCGCACAGGCGCCGCTGCGGGAGGCACTCTCCGCCACCGGCAACGAACCGCAAAGTTCCACGCCGGCGGAGTTCCGCGCGCTGGTCGACAAGGAAGCGGCGCGCTTCCAGGCCTTGATCAAGGCCAAGGGCATCCAGCCGCAGTAGAAGGTCGGGCGCCCTATCGAGAGCTGCCGTCGGGCCGGCTTTGCCGGACCACTGGCAGCGCCCCCTGGGGGGTAACGCGCAGCGCTGCGGGGAGGCCCCATCTCACGATGGCGGGCTGGCCTTCCCTTCGAAGGCCGTGGCAGGAATCGAGGAGAGCCGGGCGCGGACCGTCGTCCGGGGGTGGCAGGCCCTGCTGATGGCGCCTGCGCTCCATGGCCGGGCGGATCGATTGCAGTGCCGTGGTGGCCAGCGGCCCGAGCAGTTCGGTCAAGTGGGTGCAACCGAGCGGGCCACGAAAGCGCGCCTTCACCGCCTGCGTGAAGCCCGGCTGGATGCGCAGGCCGATCAGCTGTTCGTAGGCGGGGTTGATCTCGATGCAGTCTGCGTACGGCACCTGGTGCGACACCGCCTGCGCCTCCACGATGGTGAAGCTGTCATCCAGCGCGATGCGCAGCGACATGAGATGCACCGGGTCACCCGCCTTGCGCATGACCACATCGCCGCGCACGAAGGCCGGCTCCATGTCGTAGGCACGCGTGTCGGACAGGCGCGCCTCCACCTCCCAGAGACCGTCTTCGCGCGCCCAGCCCGTGCAGGTGATCTGCCGGGTGTGCAGGGGCTCGCGCGGCTTGGCGGGTGGAAGCTCCCGCATCAGGCTGCGGCCTCCACCCGCGCGGGTGCGGGGATCTTCGCGGCGGGTGCCGTGGCGCTCAATGCACCCGTGGCGCGCAGCGCGGCAATGCGCTCTTCGCTGTAGCCCAGCGTGTCGCGCAGCACTTCTTCGGTGTGCTGGCCCACGGCAGGGGCCGGCCTGGGATCGGCCACGGGCGTTCCCGAATAGCGGATGGGCAGCGCCACATTCGGCATCCACCCGATCACTGGATGCTCCACCCGTGTGACCAGATTGCGAGCGCGCGCTTCGGGCGAACGGATCGCGTCACCCACGTTGCGCACCTCGCCACACGGAATGGATGCGGCGCGCATGCGCGGCTGCCAGTAGGACCAGGGCTGCTTCGCGAAGATCTCTCCGAGCATCTCGAAGATCTCCTTGCGCCGGGCCATGCGGCCGTTGCGATCGGCCAGCACCGGGTCGGCGGCGAGGTCCGGCCGCTCGATCACCTGGGCCATGAGGCGGTGGAAGATCTTGTCGTTGCCGCAGTTGATGTAGAACGGCTTGTCGCTGGACTCGAACACGCCCGACGGGCAGGTGTCCGGGCTGGTGTTGCCATGGCGCTGCGGCACGGCACCGGTGAACAGATGCTGCAACGCGGCGTAACCCGTCATGAGCACGGCGTTGTCGAACAGCGCGACCTCGATCGACTGGCCTTCGCCGGTGCGGTGGCGCGCGAGCAGTGCGCCCAGGATGGCGTTGCACGCCATGGTGGCGGTGCTGATGTCGATCACCGGGGAGAGCGTTCGCACACCTTGCCGGTCGTTGTAGCCGTTCATCGAGATGAAGCCGCTCTCGGCCTGCGCGATGGGGTCGAAACCCAGTCGGTCAGCGAACTCGCCCTCGCGCCCGTAGGCCGAGACCGAGCAATAGATCAACCTGGGGTTCAGCTTGCGACAGCTTTCATAGTCCAGACCGAAGCGCTCCATGACGCCGGTGGAGAAGTTCTCCACCACCACGTCGGCCTTGGCCACCAGCTCGCGCACCACGGCCAGGCCTTCCGGCGTCTTCATGTTGAGCGCAGCGCTGCGCTTGTTGCGGTTGCTCCAGAGGTAGGGAGCGCCCTGCGCCGGCAGATCCGCGTGCACCGGCGGATAGTGGCGGAACTCGTCGCCTCGCCCCGGCGTTTCCACCTTGATCACATCCGCGCCCATGTCGGCCATCACCATGGTGGCGAAGGGACCCGCAATGAAGTGGGTGAAGTCGACCACCGTCACGCCCTCAAGCGCCTTGGGCGCATTGGCCGCACGCGGCGTGTGGATGGGGAACTCGGCTTCCAGGTTGTCAAGCATGTTTGTCCTCATACGGCCGCATGAAATGGGCCTTGTGTTCCATTGGTAAGACCATTATACTGTCAAGTTCCAACAGCGGTCAAAGCTTTTTGCAGACTTTTGCCCACACCCACGGAGACATGCCCTTGCCCGCTCCCACTTCGCACGGCCAGCCGGTCGACGCACTCGACCAACTGCTCTGCGCCGACGCCATCCGCCAGACCAAGGCACGGTACTGCCGCTTCATCGACACCAAGCAGTGGGACCGCCTGGCGTCCATCTTCACAGAAGACTGCCGTTTCGAAGGCCTGGGCTCGGCACCGGCAGGGGCGGACGTGTCCATGTTCGTGCAAGGGGTCTCCAGCCGGCTGGCCAACACGATTTCGGTGCACCACTGCCACATGCAGGAAACCGTCAGGACCGGGCCGGACACGGCCCGGGTGATCTGGGCGATGGAGGACTTCGTGGAGTGGACCGACGGCAGCACCGTGAAAGAGACGCCGGGCAGCAAGGGATTCTTCGGCTACGGCCACTACGAAGAGGAATACCGGCGCGTCGGCACCGACTGGAAGATCAGTTTCCTGCGCCTCACCCGCTTGCGGCTCGACCCCGTTCCGGTGGACGCGCCCGCGCCCCGCATGGGGCAGCGCCAGGCCACACCCGACTGGCTCGACGTGTGAGCCAGCGCCCCCATTCATCCCGCCTTTGAGGAGACTTCCCCCCATGCAGATCCGATTCCGTCCCTGGCTCACCGCGTTGGCACTGTCCGCCGCGGCCCTCCTGCCCGCCTGGGCCGCCTATCCCGAGAAGCCGGTGGTGCTGGTCGTCCCCTACCCACCCGGCGGCATGGGCACCACCTTCGGCAACATGGTCAGCGAGGCGATCAGCCCCAGCCTGGGCCAGCGTGTGGTGGTTGAGTACAAGCCTGGTGCCAATGGCGCGCTCGGTGCCGGTTTCGTGGCCAAGGCCCCCGCCGATGGCTACACGCTGCTGATGGCGGTGAACAGCACCATGACGATCAACCCCAGCCTGTACGCCAGCCTGCCCTTCGATCCGCTCAAGGACTATTCGCCGGTCTCGATGGTGTTCACCTCGTCCAATGTGCTGGTGGTCAACGCCAGCAGCCCCGTGAAATCGGTGCAGGACCTCATTGAATACGCGCGCGCAAGACCGGGCAAGGTGTTCTATGGCTCGGCCGGCAACGGATCGACACCGCACCTGTCGGGCGAGATGTTCCGCCAGCTTTCGGGCGTGCCGGTGGTGCATGTCCCGTACCGCGGCGCGGGCCCCGCCATCAGCGACCTGCTGGGCGGACAGCTGGACTTCATGTTTGTCGACACCTCCGTGCTCACGCACGTGCGGGCTGGTCGCCTGCGTGCCCTGGCCGTCACCGGCAAGACCCGCCTGGGCGCGGCACCCGAGCTGCCGACGATGGAGGAAGTGGGTCTCAAGGGCTTCTACATCGACACCTGGTACAGCCTGGCCGCACCGGCCGGCACGCCACCGGACGTGATCGAGCGGCTCAACGCCGAGGTTGCGAAGATGGTGGCCTCGCCCGCGGTGCGCGAGCGCATGCGCAACATCGGCGTGGATCCGGCCACCGACACGAGTGCGAAGTACATCGACCAGATCGTGCGAAGTGATACGGCACGCTGGAAGAAATTCATCTCCGGTACACGCATCCGCCTGGATTGATCCTTATACAGCCCGTATGAAGTTCCTCACCTTTTCACAGGATGGCGCCATGCACCTGGGCGCCCACACCGATGCCGGCATCGTCAACCTGGGCGCGCTGCTGCGCAGCGCCCTGGGTGCATCGGCGCAGGTGCCGAACGACGTGGCAGGGCTCATCGATGCCGGCCCGGCGCTGCTGGAGCATGCGCGCCGTGCCCTGCATGACACATCGGCCCACCACGCCCACATGGCCGCACCGGGCGCGCGCGTGCTCGCGCCCCTGCCGCGCCCGGGCAAGAACGTGTTCTGCGTGGGTCGCAACTACCGCCTGCACATCATCGAAGGCAACCTGGCGGCCAAACGCGATCCCGATGACTTTCCCAAGGCGGCCGAGTTTTTCTCCAAGCCCTGGACCACGGTCATCGGCCCTGGCGATTCGATCCAGCGGCACGCCAGGCACACGCGCATCCTGGACTACGAGATCGAACTCGGCATCGTCATCGGCAAGGGCGGCGTGGACATATCGCGCGAGTCCGCGCTGGACCACGTGTTCGGCTACACCATCATCAACGACGTCACCGCGCGCGACCTGCAGAAACGCCACGGCCAGTGGTTCAAGGGCAAGGGCCTGGACACCACCTGCCCGATGGGCCCGTGGGTGGTGCACCGCAGTGCCGTGCCGGACGCTCAGGCCCTGCACATGGAACTCGACGTCAACGGCGAGGTTCGCCAGAACGCCAGCACCCAGGACATGCTGTTCGACGTGCCGTCCATCATCGAGCAACTCTCGGCCGGCCTCACCCTGCACCCCGGCGACGTGATCGCCACCGGCACGCCTTCGGGCGTGGGCTTCGCCATGACGCCACCACGCTGCCTGGAACCCGGTGATGTGATCCGTGCGCGCATCGACGGCCTCGGCGAACTCGTCAACACCGTCGTTGAATGACTTTTCTTTTCCCCCGCCCCCGCGCAACCACCCCGAAGGAGACACCATGAACCATTCCGACAAGATTTCCCGGCGCGCGGCCACGCTGCGCCTGGCCGCCATGGCCGGCGGCGCCGCCAGCCTCGGCGCATTGCCCTCGCTGGCGTTCGCCCAGTCGAATTACCCGGAGCGTCCGATCACCCTGATCGCGCCCTTCGGTGGCGCCGTCGATTTCCTGGCGCGCCAGATCGCGCTGCACATGGCCAAGACCCTGAATGGCAGCATGATCGTGGACGTCAAGCTCGGGGGTTCGGGCACCATTGGCCTGTCAGCCGTGGCGCGCGCCGCGCCCGATGGCTACACCATCGGCATGGGCACCAGCACGGCCATGACCTCGGCCCCTCACCTGATCAAGAACCCCGGATACGACGTGGTCAAGTCGTTCACCTACCTCGGCCTGATCCAGACCACGCGCCAGGTGCTGGTGGTGTCTCCCGCGCTCGGTGTGAACACCGTGGGCGAATTCATTGCGCTGGCCAAGTCCAAGCCCGGCAAGCTCAACTTCGGCTCATCGGGCATCGGCAACAGCATCCACCTGGCGGCCGAGCAGTTCAACCACGATGTCGGCATCCAGGCCGTGCACATTCCCTACAAGACCGGCCCGGAAACCGACGCGGCCATCATGGCCGGTGACGTGCACTACGCGTGGCAATCGGTGCCGAGCTCCATTGCGCTGCTCACCAGCGGTCGCACCAAGGGCCTGGCGGTCACGGGCGATTCGCGCGATCCCGCGCTGCCCAACGTGCCCTCGCTCAAGGAAGCCGGCTACAACGTGCTGCTGCCCGACCAGCTCTTCGGGATGGTCGCTCCGGCCAACCTCCCCGCGCCGGTGCTGGCCAAGCTGAACCAGGCGGTGCAGGCCATGACCGCCGATCCGGAGTTCCAGGCCATCGTCCGCAAAGGCGGCGGCACGCCCTCGCAAGTGAATGGCGAGGAATTCGCCAAGATCGTGCAGCGCGACAGCAAGCTCTGGGGTGACCTCATCAAGCGCCTGAACATCACGCCAACCTGAAGCCGAAATGATCTTTCGCTCGGGCGTCTTCAGCCGCAAGGACGGCATCAGCGAAGCAGAGTTCGGCGACCACTGGTTCCAGGTGCACGGGCACCTGGCCAGTTTCATGCCGGGGGTGCACCGCTACTTGCAGAACCACATCCGCGAGCGCCTGTTCGAGGTGCAGCCTTTCCCCGACCACGAGGTGGGCGGCATCTCGCAGCAGTGGTTCGACGACGTGGCCGCCATGGAGCGCTGCGAACGGTCGCCGGAGTACGCGGCGGTCAAGCGCGACATCCCGAACTTCCAGGGCGCCATCACCATCCTGGTGCTGGCGGGTGAGCCGGTGTTCGGCACCGCCCCCGTGCCCGAGAAAGGTCGCGCCCCTGGCGGGGCGGCGAGCAAGCTGCTGGTGCTGTCCCGCCTGCGCGCGACGGCGCCCCCCGGTGCTCGGCCCGCGCTGCTTGCGCCCACGGAGGGAGGCCCTTTCGCCTATGTGCAGAACACGGTGGTGGACAGCGCGCACCCGGTCTCTGCCAACGTGCCCAGCGGCAAGGTGCCGGTGGAGGCCATGGCCGAGCTGTTCTTCGACAGCGAGCAGCAACTGCACAACTGGGTGGCGTCAGCGGCCGGGCAGGCGTTCATCCACCAGCACCCGGCCTACGAGCCACTCGCCGCCTACGCGGTGAACGCGGTTCGAATCACGTAGGGCCGAACGCGCCGAGTGCGCGCGATTCGCGCAGCTGCTCTTCGGTGTAGCCCAGCACCTCGCGCAGCACCTCGTCGGTGTGCTGCCCGAGCAGCGGCGCGGCCCGGGGTGGCACCACGGGCGTGCCCGAAAAATGCAGGGGCAGTGCCACGTTGGGCACGTGGCCGGCGGTGGGGTGAGGAACCTGCGTGACCAGGCCCCGCGCCTTCACCTCGCGCGACTCCAGCGCCTCGGGCAGCGTGCGCACCGCACCGGCCGGCACCTTGGCGGCGTCCAGCCGCTTCAGCCAGTTCTCGCGCGTGTCGGCGGCAAACACCTGGTTCAGGATCTCGATCACGCGAGCGCGTTGCGCCAGGCGGCCGTCGATGCGCTGCAGCGCAGGATCGTCCCCCACCTCGGGCATGTTCAGCACGTCGATGAAGAGGCGGCGGAACAGCGACGTGCTGGTGCAGGTGAGGAAGATCGGCAGGTCGGCCGTGGGGAAGACGCCGCTGGGAACGGCGTCGTTGCTCACGTTGCCGTTGCGCTGGGGCACCTTGCCACTGAACAGGTACTGCGCGGTCATGAACCCGGTCATCAGCACGCCGGTGTCGAACAGCGGCACGTCGACATGCTGGCCGAGGCCCGTGCGCTGGCGCGCGGCCAAAGCAATCAGGATCGCGTTGCTCGCCATCATGGCGCAGGCCATGTCCATCACCGCCGGGCCGGTGCGAACGCCGTCGCGGTCGGGGTAGCCGGTCAATGACATGAAGCCGCTCTCGGCCTGCATGATGGTGTCGAAGCCTGCGCGATCGGCCAGTTCGCCGCTGCGCCCGAAGGCGGAGACCGAGCAGTAGATCAGGCCCGGGTTGTCGCGCGAGAGCGTCTCGTGGTCCAGTCCGTACCGCGCCATCACGCGAGAGGTGAAGTTCTCCACCACCACATCCGCGTCACGCACCAGCGCCTGGGCAATGGCGCGACCGGCGTCGGTCTT
The DNA here is from genome assembly GCF_051858985.1 of Hydrogenophaga sp. Taxonomy (GTDB): domain Bacteria; phylum Pseudomonadota; class Gammaproteobacteria; order Burkholderiales; family Burkholderiaceae_C; genus Hydrogenophaga. The sequence goes on from NZ_JBHYGM010000001.1 coordinate 302,831, forward strand.
GAGGTCGAGCGTGATGCTGCGCTTGTTGCGGTTGGCCCAGAGGAAGCTGGCGCCCTGCCCGTCCAGGCTGGATTCGGCCGGGGCAAAGTAACGCTGGTCGTCGCCTTGGGGCTTTTCGATCTTGATCACGTCGGCCCCCGCATCGGCCAGGATCATGGTGGCCATGGGCCCGGCGATGAAGTGGGTGAAATCGATGACGCGCAAGCCGCCCAGCGCGCTGGATTGCAGTCGGGCCTGTGTGGGGGTCGGGTTCGTTTCGCTCATGCTGCTTCAGGTGCCATTGAATCGGGGTGGACGCTTCTGCGCGAACGCCTCAAGGCCTTCGCGCCGGTCGTGCGACGGGTTGTGCGCCTCGACCATCACGCGCTCGTTGCGCAGCGCCACATCCGGCGGCTGCTCAAGGCCGTCGTCCACGAGCTGTTTCATGCGACGCAGGCCCAGCGGGCTCTTGTCGGCCATGCGAGCGGCGAGTGCCTGCACGGCACCATCGAGTTCGGCGCCGGGCACCACCTGGTGTACCAGGCCCCATTCCGCCATGGTCGCTGCGCTCACCATCTCGGCGGTGAACATCATCCACTTGGCGCGGTTGGGACCGATCTTTCGCGGCAGGCGCACCGAACCACCCCAGCCGGGAATGAGCCCATGGCGTGCGTGGGCGTCGCCAAACTTCGCTTCTTCAGCGGCCAGTACCACGTCGCACACGAGCACGATTTCCAGGCCACCGGCCAGGGCCAGGCCGTTGACGGCACCGATCACCGGCATCGGAAACTGCTCGATGCGGCGCAACAGCGCGGTGGCTCGCCCCAGGAACGCGCGCACGGCACTGGCCTGATCTTCAGCGTCGCTGAAGGCCTTGACGGCCTTGAGGTCAGCGCCGGCGCAAAAAGCCCTTCCCACGCCCCGAATGGCAAGGCAGCGAAGATCGCGGCGGGTCTCCACGTGGTCCAGCGCAGCGCTCAGGTCGGCCACCATCTGCGGGCTCATGCTGTTCATGGCCTCGGGCCGATGCAGCGTGATCCACGCCAGAGCGCCTTGCACTTCCAGCTGGATGGTCTCGAAGGTGGGCACGTCAGCGGCCACGAACGACCCCGGTGGGTTCCGCAAAGAAGGCCTCGAAGCCGTGTTCGGGCTCAAAGCGCTGGCCTCGCGTGAACAGGCGCAACGGCCCGGGCATCGCCCGCTCGCGCACCGGGTGCAGTTCATCACCCGGATAGCACATGGTGCGCCCCTCGCCCGCGCGGATCACGTGCGGCTGGATCAACGCGGGCAATCGACCACGTGCTTCTTTCAGCACGCTGTCCACGCTGCCGTGCCGCGCCAGGTGAGCCAGGGTCATGATCTGCGGCGGCGCCAGGCTGAGTTCGCCCTGCCAGTAGCTCTGCAGCGCAGGTCGTGGCTGCACCCAGCGCGCCTCGGTCGTCTCGCGCTCGTCGTGGCGGGCCAGGCCTTCGGGGGCGCGCGCCACGAAGAAGCGGGTGTCGAAACGCTTGTTGGGCGAATCGGGTGGCGTGATCCAGCGCGACCACGGCGCGAGCGCGCCCACGCGCAGGCGCAAGCCCATCTCGGCCAGCAGGTTGTTGAAACCCATGCCGCTGGCCAGGCGCGCCAGCGCCTCCTGCGCGCGAGCCTCGGCCAGGTCTTCGGCCAGCAACAGGCCGGACTCCTCGAAGGTCTCGCGCAGTGCGGCCACGTACAGGCCCACGGCGGTCGCGGTGTCGATGTCGTTCTCGCCCAGTCGTGCGTGCAGCGCCTGCGCCGATTCGTCGAGATGCGCCGTGTCCGTCAGTTCCGAATCGGGCGCATCGAGCTTGCCGCCCGGGAACACGAACGCACCTGCGAGCACTTCGGAGAGCCCATGGCGCTTGAGCATGAGCACCTGCGGGCCTTGCGCCGAGTCGCGGAGCAGGATGAGGGTGGAAGCCGCGCGCAGGGCTGTTTCCGTCGAGGCAGGTGTCGGGTGCATGGTTCGGAACTCCGTCATTTCTTCTCGACCATTTTCCACAGGCTGGTGGCGCTGAACACCGGCAGGCTGTTGACGCGAAAGCGGCCGCTGACGACCAGTGTTTCGCCCTGCTGGCCCTCGGTGTGGCTCTCCACCTCGAGCGCGTCCCCCAGGCGCACCGGCGCCAGGCGAGAGATGCCCATGCCCACGGTCACGCAGACGGAGCCGCTGAGGGTTCGCGCGCGGCGGCCCAGGAAAAGGTCGGCCATCATCAGCACCATGCCGGCATCGATCTCGTCGCCGCCTCTGGCGTCGAGGCATTCCGGGTGCACCTGCAGACCGCCCACCGGTTCGCCTTGTTCGTCGGCACGCACAAGAAACTTCCCCACGTGCGCGCTGAAGGCGTCGACCGGTTCGCGCACCGAATGATCGGGATGCAGCGCCATGTTCTCAGATGCACGCAGGCGGCGCGTTGGTGCCTCGGCCTCGATCTGGTAGACGGCGCTGGCGGTCAGCAGCACGCGCTCGCCCGATCGCAATCCGCCGGTGACGAAGACCATGGTGCGCGTCGTGCGCTGAACGGTGGCCTCGGTGAACAACCACTCGCCCACCTGTGCCGAGTCGATGAGCTCGAGGTTCAAGGTCAGCAAGGTGGCCCGGCTGCCCGGGCGTGCGGCGCGCTGCGCGGCCTGTGCGAGACCCATGGAGGCCAGGCCCATCGCCATGCCGCCGTGCACCCGGCCGGTGATGTTGGTGTGGCGGTCTTCGATGCGCAGGGCCAGCGCCCCGTCGGCATCGCACCAGAGGGGGCCGACGTGAAGGGCGTAGCCCCGCAGGCCCTCACGGCTCCAGGCACCGGCGCGGGGCGGTGGCAGGCTCACGACACCGTCCCGACTTCAGCGAGCGTCCGGATCTCCCCGGCCTCCAGTCCCCAGCCGGCCAGGGCAGCCGCCACGTCCACACCGGGCTCCACGCCGGCGGTGGGCGTGGCAGCGGGCGTGCGCGAAAAGCGCGGGGCAGGCGCCGGTTGCAGCATGCCATCGACCTCGATGAAGGTGCTGCGCGCCGCGTTGTGCGGATGCGCTGCCGCTTCCTGCATGTCGAGCACCGGGGCAAAACAGGTTTCGCTGGTCTCCAGCTGCGCGCACCACGCGTCGCGCGTTTTCGTGCGAAACACCGCTTCGAGCCGCTCGCGGATCACCGGCCAGTTCGCCGGATCGCTGCGGTCGGGCAGGCCAGCCTGGTCCAGCCCGGTCTGGCGCAACAACTCGGCATAGAACTTGGGCTCGGCAGACCCCACGCTGATGTACTTGCCGTCTTTCGTTTCGTACACCGCGTAGAACGGCGAGCCGCCGCCGGTGACGCTGCGGCCCCGGCCCGGCCACTTGCCACCCGCGCGGTAGCCGTGGAAGTAGGTCATGAGCGAAGCAGCACCATCCACCATGGCCGCATCCACCACCTGCCCCTGGCCGGAGCGCGCTGCTTCAATCAGCGCGCAGGCGATGCCGAACGCCAGGTACATGCCGCCGCCCCCGAAATCGCCCACCAGGTTCAGCGGCAGCACAGGTGGCCGTCCGGCTTCGCCGATGGCTTCGAGCGCGCCAGAGAGCGCGATGTAGTTGATGTCGTGGCCCGGCGCCATGGCCATCGGACCGTCCTGGCCCCAGCCCGTCATGCGGCCATACACGAGGCGAGGGTTGAGGGCAAGGCACGGTTCGGGCCCGAGGCCCAGTCGCTCCATCACCCCGGGACGGAATCCCTCGATGAGCGCATCGGCACCGCCCACCAGGCGCCGGACCAGCGCCACGCCATCGGCCGACTTCAGATCCACCGCAATGGAGCGGCGGTTGCGGTCGGTGAAATAGAAGCGCTGCGGCATCGCGCGCGGGGCGGGGTCGGGCCGGTCGATGCGCAGCACCTGTGCGCCCATGTCGGCCAGCATCATGGCCGCGAAGGGCCCAGGCGCCAGGCCCGACATTTCGACCACCTTGAGGCCGTGCAAAGGTCCCCGGGAATCGGTCATGCAGAAAGCCCCATGTGCGTGGCGAACCACGCGGCCGTGACCTCGGCCACGCGCGGCAGCGCCTCGTCGTACACCACCCAGTGGTTGCCCGTGGGAAAGATTTCCATCCGCTTCTCCGTGGTGACGCGATCGAAGAACTGGCGCGTCTGGTCGCACGGCACCACGGTGTCGTCATCGGCGCCGAACAGGAAGACGGGCATGGTGAGCCGGTGGGCCTGGTCGACCGGTTCGTGGTGCAGGAGGTGCCACACGGTCTCCAGCGAGATCGGTGTGGTCTCGGCGTAGCGCACGAGCGATTCGGGCTCGGGCGACATGATGTCCAGGCGTTCGCACAGTTCGATCTCCCCCGTGGCGGCCTTGTGTGAGATGGCAGAAAGCGCACGGCGCTGGATGGCGCGGAATTCGTACCAGCGGTGCACGCTGCGCATCCAGCCGCTGCCCGACATCACACTCACGGACGCGACCAGCGCACGCGGGCGCGGGCTGCGCACCGCCGCCAGCGCGGCAATGCCGGCACCGAAGCTCGTGCCATAGAGGCCGATGCGTTGCGGGTCCACGCCGGGCACCTGCGTGGCAAGGTATTCGAGGGCCGCCACCGCGTCGTCCACCTGCTCCTGTGGCAGCAACAGCGCGCGCTCGCCCTCGCTGGCGCCGAAGCCGCGGTAGTCGAAACACAGCATGGTGAAGCCCGCCTCGGCGAGCGCGGTGCACAGACCCACGGGCGTGCCCTCCTTCACGCCGCCAAAGCCGTGGCAGAACACGGCGCCGGCCCCCAGGTCACGGGCGGGATCGGGCAGGTAGAGCCGACCCGAGAGCTTCAGGCGCGGCCCACTGTGGAAGTGGATGTCCCGTGTGGTCGGCATGCGCCGCGCTCAGGCGGGTTGCTCAGCGGTCTCGCCTTCGATCGGCTCCACCACGGTGCCGGTGCCGTCGATCACGTACCGGCCATCGCCCACGGGGTCCAGGAAGCCGCCGTTCTCGGTCATCAGCAGATGCCAGGTTTCGCGCCATTGCGCCGATGCCGCTTCATCGGCCTCGCTTTCCATCCACGCGTAGCGCGTCACCTTGTACTGGCGGCCGCTGGCGTCCTTCACCTGGAACACACGTTCGGGAATGGTCTTGTTCAGCATGGCAGGCCTCTGTCAGATTCAATGGTCATACCATTATAGGCCGATGTTCCCTTCACGCAAAGCCGGCCACGGCGTGCGGAATGTAGGGCGCTTCCAGCGTGGCCACTTCTTCGGGCGTGAGCTGGATCGACAGCGCGGCCACGGCATCCTGAAGGTGCCCCGGTCTGGAGGCCCCGACGATGGGCGCGGTGACGCCCGGACGGCTGGCCACCCACGCCAGGGCCACTTGCGCGCGCGGCACGCCCCGCGCCGCTGCCACCTGCGCCACCGCATCGACCACACGGCGATCGGCTTCGCCCAGACCCTTGTGCAGGCCCTTGCCGTACTGGTCGGTCTCGGTCCGGAAGGTGGTCTCGTCGAAATTCCGCGTGAGCCGGCCACGCGCGAGCGGGCTCCACGGGATCACCCCCACGCCCTCTTCTGCGCACAGACGCAGCATCTCGCGCTCTTCCTCTCGGTAGAGCAGGTTGTAGTGGTTCTGCATGGAGACGAAGCGCGTCCAGCCGTGACGATCAGCCAGATAGAGCGCCTTGCAGAACTGGTAGGCGTACATCGACGAAGCACCGATGTAGCGCGCCTTGCCTGCCTTGACCACGTCGTGCAGCGCTTCCAGCGTTTCCTCGATCGGCGTGGTGTAGTCAAACCGGTGAATCTGGTAGAGGTCCACGTGGTCGGTGCCGAGGCGCTTGAGGCTGGCGTCGATCTCGGTCATGACCGCCTTGCGCGAGAGGCCCGCCGCATTCGGGTCCTTGCGCATCGGGCTGTTGAGCTTCGTGGCAATGACCACGTCCTCGCGCCGAGAGAACTCCCGCACGGCGCGACCCAGGAACTCCTCGCTGGTGCCATCGGAATAGATGTTGGCCGTGTCGAAGAAGTTGATGCCCGCTTCGAACGCCTGGCGCAGCAGCGGCCGGCTGGCTTCTTCGTTCAGCGTCCACTCGTGCGCGCCACGCGTGGGCTCGCCATAGGTCATGCAACCGAGGCAGAGGCGGGAAACCTTGAGGCCGGTTCGGCCCAGTCGAACATAGTCCATGCGAGTCTCCAGTCGTTGGCCGCGGGTATCGGCCCATCTTCAGCGGTAAGTCGCCAGCGCGTCGAGCGCCTCGATGCGATCACCCTCGGCCAGCAGGGGATTGACCTCCAGGGTGTCCAGCGTGTCCCCCAGCGCAAGTGCTGCATCACCGATGCGCGAGACCATGCGCGCGAGTTCGTCAAGATTCACCGGGGTCGCCCCGCGAAAGCCATCCAGCAGGCTGGCGCCGCGCAATTCGGCCACCATGCGCCGCACTTCAGCGGGCGTGACTGGCAGCACCCGCAGGCTCACGTCCTTCAGCGCCTCGATCCACACCCCGCCGAGGCCGAGCGCCATCACATGGCCCCATTGCTCATCGCGGCGCACACCGACGAAGAGTTCCACGCCACCGCGCCGCATGGGGGACACGATGACACCGTCCAGTCGCGCCTCAGGCAGAGCACTCTGTGCCGACGACACGATACGGCGAAAGCCTTCGGCCACGGCAGCGTCGCCATGCAGATTGAGCAGCACGCCGCCCACCTCGGTCTTGTGCGCAATGTCGGGCGAGGCGATCTTGAGCACCACCGGGCCACCCATGGCGGCAGCGGCTGACGCCGCCATGTCCGCGCTGGCCGCCAGCACCTGAGGCACCACCGCCACGCCCGCTCCGGCCAGGTAGGCCATGCTTTCAGCCTCGGAGGTGGGAAGGCAAGCAGGGGTGACCACCAGGGCAGGCGGTGTCGAGTTCCGTCCAGCGCCTTCGCGCTGCCAGGCGGACCAGCGCAGCGCGTGGCGCAGGGCCTTCATGCCCACGTCCAGGCCGCATGGCAGATACGGCATTCCCGCCGCCTCGACCTCCGCCCGGCTGCGATCGGAGACGTACTTGACGGTGTTGCTGATGGCGAGGAACCGCACCCGCCCCTGGGGCTTGAAGCGACCGATGGCCTGCAGCGAACCCACCGCAAATGGCGCCCAATCGTTGTTCAGGTCGGTCGGCACGTCGAACACGCAGACCAGCACCGACACGGCAGGGTCCTGCTCCAGCGCCTGCATGCAGTCGAGAAAAAGCTCGGGCTTGTTCACCACCGCACCGGTCAGGTCCAGCGGGTTGGCCGGCGTGGCCATGGGCGGCAGCGCGGACGAGAGCGCCGCCAGCGTGCCCGGCGCCAGCCTGGGCAGACACACGCCTTCCAGGTGCGCGTAGTCGGCCGCGAGTTCACCCATGCCACCCGAGGCCGACAGCACGGCCACGCCCTCGCCCTGCAGCACGCCGGTCTTTTCCAGCAACGCGGCGGTGAACATCAATTCCTCGATGGATCGCACGCGCACAAGACCCAACTGTTGGCACACGCCGTCGAACACGCTGTCATCGCCCACCAGAGAACCGGTATGCGACTGCGCCGCCTGAACCGTGATCTCTGAGCGACCCACCTTGAGTATCACGATGGGTTTGCCCACGCGCAGGGCGCGTCTGCCTGCATGTGTCAGCAAGGAGGTGTCACGAACGGACTCGGCAAACACCGTGATCACGCGCGTGGCGGGATCGTCCACCAGGTAATCCACCACATCGGCCAGACCCAGCACGGCCTCGTTGCCAGTGGCAGCCACCACATTCAAACCGATGCCGTGCTGGTGTGCGAAGTGCTTCATTACCGTGGCCACCGCGCCACTCTGAGACACGATGCTGATGCCACCCTTGAGCGGCGGCGTGCGCATGGATCCCGTCCAGCAGACGCCGCCGGTGTTGAAGTTGATGAAGCCAAGGCAGTTCGGGCCCAGCAGGCGGATGCCCAGGGAACGCGCGGTCGCCACCATCTCGTCCTGTAGCGCGCGGCCCTCGGGCCCGGTCTCGGCAAAGCCGCCAGCAAGCACCACCGCATTGGTGATGCCTGCCGCCCCGAGATCTCGCAGGGCATCGTTCATCGCAGCAATCGGGAGCATGAGGAGCGCCACATCCACGGGCTCGCCGATCTCCCTGACGGACGTGAAAGTGGGCTGCCCGTGTGCGCTGCCACCACCGCGACTGACGAGGTGCACCCGGCCCTGGAAGCCCAGAAGACGCAGGTTGTCGAAGGCCATCTTCGACCAGGTGGAGCGGTCGGTCGCACCGACCAGCACCACCGACCTGGGGTTGAACAGTGTGGAGAGCTCCGACATGGATCACACCGCCCCGAATGCGCCGGCCGCCTTCAACTGCGCGATGCGCTGGTCGTCGAAACCGAGCACTTCCCTCAGCACATCCTGAGTGTGCTGGCCCAACCGGGGAGCCGGCACTGGGTCCACCACCGGGGTATCTTTCAGGCGGGCCGGGGGTGTCAGGTTCGGCACCCACCCCGCCTCGGGATGGGGAATCCGGGTGACGAGACCTCGCGCCGACACCTCTGCAGACGCCAGCGCCTGCGGCACCGAGCGCACCTGCCCGCTGGGAATACCTGCTTCGCGGAACTTGGCACGCCAATGGGCCCAGGGCTTTTGTGCAAAGGCCTCTTCCAGGATGGGAAACAGCGCATCCCGGTGCGCGTTGCGCCCGACGCGGTTGTTGAAGCGCGGATCCGCCGCCACATCGGGCCGTTCCAGCACCCCGGCCACCAGACGCTCGAAAATCCGGTCATTGCCGCTGTTGACATAGAAGCTGCCGTCGGTGCAATGGAACACACCCGAGGGCGAGGTATCCGGGCTCACATTGCCGTTGCGCTGCGGCTCGACGCCCCCCAGCAGGTATTGCATCGGCGCATAACCCAGCATGGCCACGGCGCTGTCGAACAGCGACACCTCGCAGTACTGGCCGCGGCCTGTGGCATGGCGCGCCATCAGGGCGGCCAGCACCGTGCTGCTCACCATGAGCGAGGTGCCGATGTCCATCACGGGCGACAGCGCGCGCACGCCGTCGCGGTCGGCGTGGCCATTCATCGACATGAAACCACTCTCTGCCTGCACCACCGGATCAAAGCCAGGCCGGTCGGCGAACTCACCATCGCGGCTGTAGGCCGGCACCGAGCAATACACCAGGCGTGGATTGAGCGCCAGGCAGGTTTCAGGATCGAGCCCGAAACGCTGCATGACACCGGTGGAGAAGTTCTCCACCAGCACGTCGCTCGTGGCAATGAGTTCACGCACCACCTCGAGCGCCGCAGCGTTCTTGAGGTCGAGGGCCACGCTGCGTTTGTTGCGGTTGGCAAAGAAGAAAGAAGCACCCTGCGCGGGAAACGCCGGATCGGTCGGTGGGTAGTGCCGGAAATCGTCGCCCTTGCCGGGCGCCTCGATCTTGATCACGTCCGCTCCGAAGTCGGCCAGCATCATGGTGGCGTAGGGACCGGCAATGAAATGGCTGAAGTCGACAACGCGGATGCCACCGAGCGCGGTGGGCGCGGCCGGGTCACGGGCTTGCGCGGGAGGCAGTTGTCGTTCGATCTGGTCCAGCAGGAACATGGGTGAAGATTCAGAGTTGATAGGAGGAATCGGTTCGATCGATCTGGCGCAGCAGCGCGGACCATTCGCGCTGACCGTTCCAGTTACCCAGGGACGCCTCAGCGCCCTGGCGGCCGCTGAAGGTGGGCGGTGCGAGCACGCGTGCGGTTTTCGTCATCACGTCCGGGGTCGGCAAGCGCAACGGCGTGTTGGCGCCCATGAAATCGATCTGCACCCGGCAGGCCATCTCCAGCCGATGCATGAGCAGGAAAGCTTCAGCCACCGAGCGACCGCAGGTGAGCAGTCCATGGTTGCGCAACACCATGGCGTCGCACGAGCCCAGGTCAGACACCAGGCGCTCGCGCTCGCCTTCGTCCACCGCCGGACCTTCGAAGTCGTGGTAAGCCAGGCGATCATGAAAGCGCAAGGCGCCCTGGGTCGCGGACAGCAGACCGCACTCCATCACCGAGACCGCCATGCCTGCGCGCGTGTGGGTGTGGATCACGCAATCCACATCGTGTCGTGCTGCATGCACCGCGCTGTGAATCACAAAGCCTGCCCTGTTGACCTCGTAGGGCACATCAGGCCTCTCGACCACGCGGCCATCCAGATCGATCTTGAACAGGCAGGAAGCCGTGATCTCTTCGTACAGGAAACCGAAAGGATTGATGAGGAAGTGCCCCTCCTCACCCGGCACCCGCGCGGTGATGTGGTTGTAGATCAGGTCGGCCATGCCGTAGCGGGCCACCAGCCGGTAGCACGCGGCGAGTTCCACCCGCGTGGCCCACTCGGCTTCACTGACACGGTCCCGCATCGGGGCCAGCGACTTCACACTGACCTCACTCACCGTATTTGATCGTGGCGACTTCCATCGCGCGCTTGATGTTGGCGACTTCGTGCTCGGTGATGCTCACCAGCTTGCCCGGGTCGGAATGGGCCGGCGACATGGCCATCGCATTGAGCCTTTCCTTGATTTCCGGCGCGGTCATCGCCACGCGGATGGCTTCGCTCACCTTGGCAAGGACAGGAGCCGGCAGGCCAGGCGGGCCCCATACAGCAAAGTTGATGTCCTGCACGTAGCCCGGCACGTACTTGCCGATGGGCTCGGCGCCGGCAATGAGCGGCGATGCCTGTGCCGAGGTGACCCCCAGTACCTTGACCTTGCCCTGTTTGGTGAACTCCAGCGTGGACGCCGTGGGCGAAGTGAAGAACAGCTTGACCTCGCCCCCCAGCAAGGCCTGGAAAGCGGGCGCGGCACCCCGGTAGGGAACGTTCACCATCTTGATGTTGGCACCCTTGTTCACCAATGCCGAGGCCACTTCCAGCGTGGGTCCGGCAACGGCCACGTGCACACCATCGGGCTGTTTGCGCGACCATTCCACGAAGGCAGGAAACGTATCGGCGGGCACACTGGGGTGCGCCAAAAGCACCAGAGGCTGCGAAGCAATGTTGGCAATGGGCGTGAGCGACTTGACCGGGTCGAACTCCTTGTCACGCATCACCATGGGAATCTGAACCACGGTGGTCACGGTGGTCAGCAGCAAGGTGTAGCCATCGGCCGGCGAGCGTGCCACCGCCATCGTGCCGACACCGCCGGACGCGCCGGTCCGGTTCTCCACCACCACCGGCTGCCCCAGCGTGGGCGACATGTGCTGGGCCAGCAGGCGCGTCAGGGCATCGCCTCCCCCTCCAGCGGCGTAGGTGAAGATCAACTTCACGGGACGGTCGGGATACGCTTGCGCGTGAACGGAGGGAGCAAGCGCGAGCGCACAGGTGGCGGCCAGCAGGGTTCGGCGATTCAGGGTCATGGAGGTCTCCTTCAAGGGTGGTGTGCGAGGTGAAATTCCGCTTTCGCGAGCGGGCGCGCTCAGCGCGGCATCCCCATGCCTCTCTGGGCAATCAGGGTGCGCTGGATCTCGTTGGTGCCGCCGCCAATGGTGTAGAGCAAGGCATCGCGCACGGCATATTCGAATCGGCCATCGAGCAGCGCGCTCGTTGCGCCACCCTCCAGCGTGGCGCCGGTTCCGACCAGGTCGAACACGGCTTCGGAGAGGGATTCCATCAACTCGCTGGCGAAGACCTTCACCATGGCGCCCTGGTGGACCGGTACTTCGCCGTCCTGCACCACGACGGCGGTGTTGACAGACAGCAGGCGCGCGGCCTGTATCTGCGCGGCCAGCTGGCCGATCCGGTCGCGGACCAGCGAGTCCGCAGCCAGTGGCTGATCGGCTTTTAGGGCGGTCTGCACATGCGCGAGCAGCAGATCGAAATAGCCGCGCGTACGCGCCGCAATGGCGGCCAGCGAGACGCGTTCGAATGCCAGCGCAGCGGTGATGACTTCCCACCCGCCGTTCAGTTCGCCGACCAGCGCGTCCTCGCCCACCAGCACGTCGTCGTAGAACACGACGTTGGAACGGTGACCGTTGATGCCGCTCATGGGCTGCAGCGTGATGCCGGGCGCCTCCAGCGGCACCATGAACACGCTGATGCCACGGTGGCGCTGCTGGGCCGGATCGGTGCGCGCGGCCAGCCAGACGTGGGTGGAGAAACCGGCAGTCGACGTGAAGATCTTCTGGCCCCTGATGCGCCAACCGCCCTCGGGCAGCCGGGTGGCTGCCGTGCGGATGCCGGCCAGGTCGGAGCCGTGGTCCGGTTCGCTGTAGCCGAGCGCGAACGAGATGTCGCCACGCGCGATACCGGGCAGAAAGACCTGCTTCTGCTGCGCGGAGCCGAAGCGGATCAGGGTGGGGCCGATCATGGTGGCGGCCGTGTTGTGGAAGGTCACCGGCGCTTCGCTGTAGGCCATCTCTTCTTCGAACGCCAGGTGCTCGAGAGCACTGCGCGCCTGGCCACCGTACTCGCTCGGCCAGCTCACGCCAAGCCAGCCGCGTGCGCCCAGCTTGCGGCTGAAGTCCTGGCGGGCCTTGCGGTGGTTCAACGGCTGGCCCCGGGTTTCTTCGGGATAACGGTGGTCCCAGTGATCGGCCAGCCATTCGCGCACTTCGGCGCGGAAGGCGTTGGCTGATTCGCCCAGATCGAATTCCGGCATGCGTGCACCCGGCTCGAGAAGGCTGCGAGCGAGCTGCGCACGCGCCGCGCCCACGCCGCCCAGCCGTGTGAGGTCGGCATGCACGCGGCGGAAGATGCGCGGCATCTCGTGCTCTTCCCAGAACGAAATGCCACCGAATCCGTGGTGCAGCTCCAGCACCACCTGCCGCAGATACTGCCCAGCCAGCGCGGCGGCCGTGGCAGCCCGCACCTCGTCCATGGGATCCGCATCCGCAGTGCCAGCGTGCACCAGGGCAAGTCGACAGACTTCCACCCCGATCAGACAGTTGGCCAGCTTGTGCTGGATGGCCTGGAACTGGCCGATCTTCTGGCCGAACTGGGTACGAACGCGCGCGTAGTCGCACAGCAAGTCCAGCCCGTGGCGCGTGGCACCCAGCGCGCGCGCGGCCAGCAACAGCCGGGCCTGCGTGGGCAGAGTCGTCAGGTCGAACCTGGTATCGATGCGCTCGAACCGATCAGCGCCTTCCAGCATCACTTCGGCAAGCGCGGGGCGCGCCAGCCCGGTCGTGGCCCGCACGGAAGCTGTGGACATCGGCACCACCAGCACTTCACGCTCACGACCCGTGACGACGAAAAGGTGGGTGGCAATGGCGGTGTTTTCCACGAAGGAAAGACGGGCGTTGAACGTGGATCCTTTGTCCACCAACTCGTATGCATCGGCCTCGCCGCTGTCGGGACCAAAGCACCAGGTGGGCACCAGATCTCCCTGGTGCAGCGCGGCGCGCAACGAGGCCGCTGCTGCCCCTGAGGCACCCGCCAGAACGGCATCGCACAACACAGCGTCCGCCAGGGGCAGAGGGCACTCCGCACGACCCAGCTCCTGCTGCAGCACCAGTGCCGCCGCCAGACCGAGTTCCCGGTCATGCAGGTCGAGCTGCGTCCATCCCTGGCGAACCGCGTGGCGCCACAGACGCTGAAGGTCCTCAGGTCGAACGGCCAGGGCTGCGGCTTGTTGGCTGGGCCACTCCGCATCGAGCAGCGCCCGTGCTGCATCGCGCACCATCTCGAGTTCGGCGCTCTCGCGCAAGGGCTGGCTCCGCGCGCCGACGGCGGTCTGGTCCAGGGTGGTGCTATGGCTCATGGTGATGGTCAGTCTTTCTGCGAGGTCTTGACTCACAGCGTGTCTCCGGCGGTCCCGAAGGTGTTTCCACTGAGGGAATACGCGCAACGGCCAGTTCGCTGCATTAGACCCAGCGCGACCCGGTTGAACAACAAAGGACCTAGAATTGGACCATTCAAGACTCCAATGGACGAGCCATCATGACGACGCAGCGCATCGAGGTCAGCCTGCTGTTCTGTCTGGAAGCATTGCTGGCAGAAAAATCCGTCACGCGGGCGGCAAATCGCCTGGGCATGAGCCAGCCTGGAATGAGCAATGCGCTGTCGCGCCTGCGTGAACTCACGCGCGACCCGTTGCTCGTTCGCACCGGCCGGGGAATGGAGCTCACCCCGCGCGCGGTGGAGCTCACCGCGCTGGTGAAAACCGGTCTGCTGGTGCTGGAGGACATCTTTTCGGATCCGCGTCCTTTCGAACCCGCGCGGGCTGAAGGCACGCTGACCGTGGCCATGTCGGATTCCATGGCGCTCCTGCTGGGGCCTCGCCTGATCGGTCGCTTCGACAACGCGGCACCGCAGTTGTGTGTGGGCATTCAGCGCCTGGATCACACCAACCTCTTTGCACTGATGGCGGAAGGCCGCATCGACCTCGCCGTGGGCTATGCCACCTCGGTACCTGAGCAGATGTACGCAAGCGATCTGCTGGTGCAGTCGCTGTCTGCCATCCGATCGGCGCGACATCCCCGAATCCGGGACCGGCTCACGCTGGAAGCCTTCATCCGCGAGCGGCATGTGCTGACGGCCGCACCCAACGTCGCACTTTCGTGGGCCGAATCCTCTGTGGCCGAAGCACTCAAGTCGCGCAACCTGGTACGCACCGTGGGCGCTCGGGTGAACTCCATCCTGCTGGCACCGGAGATCGTGTCCGCCTCGGCACTCTTGTGCACCATGCCCACCTGGCTCGCGCGACGCAGCGAGGCCGCCCTGGAGCTCCGGCTGCATGAGGTGCCGGTGAACATCGCGCCGTTCAAGACCACCATGGTCTGGCATGAGAGAACCCACCGGCAACCGCTGCACCAGTGGGTGCGCGCGGCACTTCGCGAGGTCGTGCAGGAAGTGTGTGCGGATTTCGGACATCGCGATGGGCTGCCCCTGCTGGCCTGAGCCGTCAAGCTAGGAGGCGGGGACAAACACGTTGATGTCGCCCTCACGGGACACGTGTCCGCGCAGGCCCAAACCTTCGCTCGACTGCATCGTGGCCAGTGTCTGTGCATCGCCAGGCGTGTTGGCCAGGAATCGCGCGCCCGTCGACACCAGCTTGCCGAACAGCACACAACGCTCGGGTCCCGACTTGCCGTGCAGCACGGCATAGGTCTCGATCACCGCCTCGCCTCGCGGCTCGTGATCGAGCTCCTGTTTCGGCATGCGGTCGATCTGATCCTGGATCAGCGAGGCGCTCTCGCGCACGAATGGCGTTTCGGGCCGCAAGGTGGAGTAGATACCCACGGCTTCCTTGGTCACCAGGCCGCCGTTGGCCATCACCAGACCAAAGGAGCCTGGCTCGCCGCGCACTCGCTGGACCATCTCGGCGATGGCGTGCGTCACGTAGTTGTTGCCCGGGCCCCCAAAGTACGGCAACCCCCCCGTCACGGTCAGCCCTCGAGGATCCTCAGGCGACAGGCCCAGCTCCTTGCAGGCGATCTGTACCGCTGAGGGAAAGCAGCTGTAGATGTCGAGATGGGACACCTCTGCGAGTGAGCGCCCCGCCTGGGCCAGCGCATGCTGCGCGCAGAGGCGCATGGCGGGCGACTCGTCCAGGCGTGGACGCTCGCTGACGAACCATTCGTCGTGCGCGGCGGCGCTGCCATGCAGGTACACGCGCCTGTCTTGGGGAACACCCAGATCGTCGGCGCGCGCCTCGGACACCACGACAAACGCGGCGGACTGGTCGATGAAGGCGCTGGCCGTCATCAGCTTGGTGAAAGGGAAGCCCACGTAGGGGTTGTCCTGCGTGAGTGTGGAGATGGCTTCTGCGCTGTAGCCCGCCCGGCGCGTGGCCAGCGGATTGGCCTTGGCCACCGCGGCAAGGCCTGCAAACAGGCGTGCACTGGCTTCGCGGTACGCATCGACCGTCTGTCCTGCGGCGCCGCGCAACGCCTGTCCGATGAGTGCGTACATCGCAATCGCCGAGCGCATGCCGTGCGCCTCTTCCTCCGCGGTGTACATGTCCTTCACGCCTCCCAGCCCATCGGGCAACGTGGGGGCGTCTTCACCCCACTGCAGCGCCAGGCCCGCGCGCTTGGCCGAGAGCTCCGTGCGAAGCGCCTCGCCGCCCACGATCAACGCCGCCTGTGATTCGCCGCGCGCGATGCGCTCACACGCGCGAGCGAGCAGCACCTGCGGGGAATCGCCACCCTGTGGGGGGTAAACCAGGTCGACGGCGTGCTGTGCACCCAGGCGCCGGGCCACGGACCAGGGCGGGTTGACCAGCTTGCCAAAGGGTGATGCAAAGCGCGGCACCGTATCGGCAAACAGACGGATGACGGTGATCGAATCGAGCGCACTCCACAGCGCTTCTCCGGCGCCGCTGTCGGCGGCAGCGAGTCGTGCCGCGTCCAGCATCAGCTGCAACGGCGAACGCGCCGACTCGGGTGGTGAGGTGGTGTCGGTCACCTGGCCGACGCCGACGATGACGGGAACGCGGGTCTTGTCCAGCATCATCGGTTCTTCCATTGGGGTTTGCGTTTTTCGGCAAAGGCGCGAGGGCCCTCCTTGTAGTCCTCGCTGGCGCGCAGTCGCTGGGCGGCGGGGAACTCACGCGCGGCCATGAGTTTGGTTTCAAAGTCGTCGCCGAGCATGGTCTTGCGAGCGACTTCCTTGGTGGCTCGCAAGGACAGCGGCGAACACTCCAGCATCTGGTCGGCCCACTTGCGTGCCTCGGCAAGCGCACCACCCGCCGGGGCCAGTGCCGTCACGAACCCAAGTTCGTACCCCTCGGCGGCAGGCACACGCCGCCCGGTGAGCAGGATGCCCATGGCGCGCGGCAACCCAATGGCCCGTGGCAGATACTGCACACCCCCGGCCAGGGCCGCGAGGCCCACACGTGGTTCCGACAATGCGAAGAACGCGTTTTCTGCGGCGATGACCAGATCGCAAGCCAGCGCCAGTTCAAAGCCGCCTCCCATGGCAATGCCGTTGACCGCCGCGATCACCGGTTTGTCCAGATCGAAGCGGGTGGTCAGGCCCGCGAAACCGGTCGGCGGAAAATGGCGCACGCCGCGCTGGGCGTGCATCTTCAGGTCGTTGCCGGTGCTGAATGCCTTGTCGCCCGCTCCGGTGATGATGCCGACCCACTGCTCGTCGTCGGCGGCAAATTCATTCCAGACCTCGTGCAGCTCCTCGTCGGCCTCGAAGTGGGTGGAGTTCATCACGTCGGGTCGGTTGATCGTGACGATAGTGAGATGGCCGTCTCTCTCGACGGTGCAGAATTCTCTGGATTCGATGTGACTCATGGTCTTTTCGTTGCAAGGCTCAAAGGTTGATCAGGGGAGACAGCCGTTCAGCGGTCTCCGCGTATTCGTTCATCAGGTCGGCCATCACCTGGCGCACAGATGTCTCTTCGCGCATCGTCCCCACCACCTGACCGGCGGGAAAAGAACACAGGTCGGCGCGGCGCGCCTTCTCGATCCGGATGCGCGCGCTGTGGTAGAGCACGTTCTGCAGCGGCGGTGGCAAGTGTTTTGGCGCACCTGGCTTCTCCCAGGCTTCCGACGCTTTGCTGCGGATCATGCGAACGGTCTTGCCGGTCTGGTATTTGCGCTGCACGGCGTCCTCCGTACGGGCCTTGAAGAGCACGTCCTTCTCCATCGGCGTGAGCTCGCTCTCGCGCGTGCCCAGCCACACCGTGCCCATCCACACGCCCTGAGCGCCGAGCGCGAAAGCCGCCGCGATCTGGCTGCCGCGGCTGATGCCGCCGGCCGCAAGGACCGCCATGCCAGGGTTCACCACGTCCACCACCTGCGGCACCAGCACCAGGGTGGAGATCTGCCCTGTGTGGCCTCCGGCTTCCGTTCCCTGCGCCACGATGATGTCGACCCCCGCCTCGCGTTGGTCCACCGCGTGCTCGGGCTTGCCGCAGAGCGATCCCACGAGGATGCCGCGGGCGTGCAGTTCATCCACCAGGGCCTTGGGCGGGGTGCCCAGCGCACTCACGACGAGCTTCACCTGCGGGTGACGGAGCGCCACGTCGATGAGCTTTCGCGCTCCGGCGGGGGTGGAGTTGCGGCCTCGGCCACTCAGGTCTTCACGCGCGGCCTTCGTATCGTCAGGACTGAGTTCGGGGACGCCTTCGCGGGCAAGCAGGTCTTCCATGAACTGGCGCTGCTCGTCCGGCAGCATGTCCTGCACCGGCTGGTCTCCCGCTTCGGCCGCCTTGTCGTAGTTGGAAGGAATCAGGACGTCCACGCCATAGGGTTTTCCGTCCACGTGCTCGTCGATCCACTTGAGTTCGCGTTCGAGCTGCTCGGGCGAAAAACTCACTGCACCGAGCACGCCGAAGCCACCAGCGCGGGTGGCCTCCACGACCACGTCCCGGCAGTGGGAAAACGCAAAGATGGGCACCTCGCAACCGAGGCGTTCGCAGATGGGGGTTTGCAAGCTTGTCTCCAGCGGTGCACACCTCACGGGCGGAGGCATGGCGAATGTTGTTCGTATACATACTATATCTATTCAAATAGAATTTGCCAAGACCCCGGTGCAGCCCATCGCGCCGCTGCGTCGCCACGAAAAAGCACCTCTACACTGCGACCATGCCCATCCTCTCCGTCAAGGACCTGCGCCAGGCGCCCGGCTACCTTTTTCGCCGGGCGTTCCAGTTGTCGGTAGCCATTGCCACCGAACAGCTCGCCACCCACAACCTCACCACGGTGCAGTTCGCCTCGCTCGTGGGCATTCACGAGCACCCCGGTCTCGACGCCACCCGGCTCTCGGCCTTGATCAAGTTCGACAAAGCCACGCTCACGGGCGTGATCGACCGTCTCGAGGCCAAGGCGCTGATCGAGCGCAGGCCGCATCCGAGCGACAGGAGGGCGCGAACATTGCACCTCACCCGAGAAGGAGAGAAGGTGCTGCGCGAAGCCAGCGTTGCGGCCCGCGAGACCCGAGAAGCCGTGCTGGAGCCGCTGCCGCGTGCCGAGCGCAAGCAACTGCTGCTGCTTCTCGACAAGCTGATCGAGTTGCACGCCGATCGCGAGCACCTCGATGCCCTCGATCCGGAGCAGAAGGTCACGCCACCATGAAGATTGCCGTGTTCGGCGCAGGCGCCACCGGCGGCCACTTCGCAGCCCTCCTGGCCCGCTCAGGCGCGGACGTCAGCGTGGTGGTGCGCGGCGCCACACTGGATGCGGTGCGCCGCTCGGGCCTGACGCTGCGAACCGACACCGGTGAAATCACGGCCGAGGTCAAGGCCAGCGACGACGCGCGCGATCTCGGTGCCCAGGACCTCGTGCTGGTCACGCTCAAGTCCTACGCTGTGCCCGCGGCCGCCGAGGCCATCGCGCCACTCCTGGGACCAGACACGCCGGTGGTGTTCCTGCAAAACGGCATTCCCTGGTGGTACCACCATGGTGTGGGTGGCGCGCGCGACGGCCAGCGGCTGCCCCAGCTCGATCCGGTGGGTGCGCTCTGGCAACGGATTGGTCCCCAACGCGTGATCGGTGGCGTCACCTCGAGCGCTTGCACGGTGCTGTCTCCCGGCCTCATCGAAGTCAAGGGCGGCAACCGCGCTCTCACGCTGGGCGAGCCCGGCGGACAGGAGACCCCCCGCCTGAGCGAGGCCGCTCAGGCGCTGCGGCAGGCGGGCTTTCCGGTCGAGACCACCCCCACCATCCGCGACGCCATCTGGACCAAGCTCGCGCTCAACCTGGGTTCAGGTCCCATGGGCGTGCTGGTGCCGGTTCCGATCCGGGATCTGTTTGCCGAGCAGGTGCTGGTGGACGCTCGCTTTCGCATCCAGGCGGAAGTGGCTGCCATTGCCATGGCCGTGGGAAGTCGTGCAGAGATCGACTTTGCCGCTCAGATGGCCTTCGCGAAGAGTTCACCCCATGTGCCCAGCATCGCGCAGGACGCGGCTGCCGGCCGCCAGATCGAAATCGAAAGCATGTTTCTCGCGCCCCTTCGCATGGCACGCGAGCACGGCGTGTCCACCCCCACGCTGGACCTTCTGGTGACGCTGGCAGCACTCAAGACCAGGGGCCCGTGACCCCTTGTACGCCGCTCAGCCCGCGTTGACGCGCCCGATCGCCGCCACCATCTTCTCGAACGCACGGCCCGCACTGGGCGCGTAGTTGATCATGGCCAGGAAGCCATGCACCAGGCCTTCTCCCCGCACCACTTCCGTGGGCACGCCTGCATCCTTGAGGCGCTGGCCATAGGCTTCGCCTTCGTCGCGCAGCGGGTCCCGCCCCGCGGTGACGATGAGGGCGGCGGGCGAATCAGACAGGTCCTGGGCCTGCATCGGCGAGGCATCGGGGTGCGAGCGCTTCGACGTGTCCGGGCAGTAGTGATCCCAGAACCACTTCATGTCGTTGCGGGTGAGCAGGTTGCCTTCGGCAAACTCGGCGTAGCTCCCCGTGTCGAAGCGGTGGTCCGTCACGGGGTAGGCCAGCACCTGAAGGTCCACCCGGCGAGCAGGCGACGAGGCATTGTGCAGGCGCGATGCCACGGTGGCGAGGTTGCCCCCTGCGCTGTCGCCCATGGCCACCAGCACGGGCGGCTCGAGGCCGATGGCCTTTGCCGCCGCCGGGGAGGCAGCCCAGCGGACGGCGGCCAGCGCGTCGTCCACCGGCAGGGGAAACGCGTGTTCGGGTGCGAGCCGGTAGTCCACGGAGAGCACAGCGCAACCGGTGCGGTTCGCCAGGGTGGCGGTGAACGGGTGGTAACCCGCCACGGTGCCAATGACCCAGCCGCCGCCATGGAAGTAGACGATCAGGCCTTTGGGCGCCTTGGACGGTACGTACAGCCGCACGGGCAGGTCGAAACCGCCGGAGGAAGGGATGGTGAAGCTCTCGTCGCGCTCGACGGACGGCGCCTCGCCAAAGAGCAGGGCCATGAGCATGGGTCCGCTGCGCGCTTCCTGTGGCGTACTCTGCCAGAAGGGCCTGCGGTTGGCCGACTTGACCATCTCCAGCAGGGTCTCGATTTCCTTGTCCATCGGTTCGTGTCTCCTCTCGGGTTGCGGGCTTGCTGCGGCGCATTAGACGTCTGAACTGTTGTGAGGTCAACCTATTAGGTTGACAACACAACACCAGACGGCGCAAAATCGTTCTGGACAGCGGGTTCTTCAACGCCCGCCCCACCCGAGACCCGAGGAGCACATCCATGACCCCCCAAAAGACCACCGCGCCGGTGGACATGATCATTGTTGGCGCCGGCTTCGCCGGCCTGTACCAGCTGTACCGCGCCCGCCGCATGGGCCTGTCGGTGAAGCTGCTCGAAGCCGGTGACGGCGTGGGCGGCACCTGGTACTGGAACCGCTATCCCGGCGCGCGTTGCGACGTCGAGAGCCTGGACTATTCCTATTCCTTCAGTGAAGAGTTGCAGCAGGAATGGAACTGGAGCGAGCGCTATGCGCCGCAGGCCGAGATCCTGCGCTACATCAACCACGTGGCCGACCGATTCGACCTGCGCAAGGACATCCAGCTGGAAACGCGCGTGGCCAGCGCAAACTTTGACGACGCCAGCGCGCGCTGGACTGTGATCACCGAAGCAGGTGAGCGTTTCGATGGCCAGTACCTCATCATGGCCACGGGCTGCCTGTCGATCCCGCAACCGCCAGACTTCAAGGGCCTGGAAACCTTCAAGGGTGATTGGTACCACAGCGCCAACTGGCCACGCGAAGGCGTGGACTTCGCCGGCAAGCGCGTGGGCCTGATCGGCACCGGCTCCAGCGGTGTGCAGATGACGCCGGTGATTGCCGAGCAGGCGGCCCACCTCACCGTCTTTCAGCGCACGGCCAACTTCAGCGTTCCCGCGCAGAACGAACCGCTCACCGAAGCCACGCTCGCTCACGTGAAGGCTCACTACGCCGAACGGCGAGCCCTGGGTCGCGAAGCCGTCACCGGCCAGTTCCTCAGCGCCAACGACAAGAGCGCCCTGGAGGTGAGCGACGAAGATCGGCTCAAGGAATTCGAGTTCCGCTGGCGCGGCGCGGGCGGTGGGTTCCGCATGCTGCGCGCGTTCAACGACCTCATGCGCAACCCCATTGCCAACCAGTACGCGGGCGACTTCGTGCGCGGAAAGATCCGCGCCACGGTGAAGGACCCGGTCAAGGCAGAGATCCTCTGCCCCAAGCCAGACCTGCCCTTCGGCACCAAGCGACTGTGCGTCGATACCCATTACTACGAGACCTTCAACCGCGACAACGTGGACCTGGTGGATGTGAAGGCCCATCCCATCACCGAGATCACGCCCACGGGACTGCGCACCACGCAAGGCCACCACGAGCTTGACGCCATCGTGTTCGCCACCGGCTTCGACGCCATGACCGGCGCGCTGCTGGCCATGGACATCCGGGGCACGGGAGGCCAGTCGCTGCGCGAGAAGTGGGCGGCGGGCCCCCGCACCTACCTCGGGGTGTCCATCGCCGGTTTCCCCAACCTGTTCGTCATCGCCGGCCCGGGCAGCCCGTCGGTGCTCAGCAACGTGGTGCACTCCATCGAAACACACGTCGACTGGATCTCGAACTTCATCGAGCACAGCCGGTCCCGGGGCACCCGCCGCATCGAGGCCGAACAGGCGCACGAAGACCAGTGGGTGGACCACGTCAACGAGGTGGCCAACCAGACCCTCTACCCGGTGGGCAATTCGTGGTACCTGGGCGCCAACATGCCGGGCAAGCCGCGGGTGTTCATGCCCTACGTGGCGGGGGTGCCGGCCTACCGCCGCATCATCGAAGGCGTGGCGGAAAAAAACTACGAAGGATTCGCCCAGGCCTGATTGCGGTGGTGTTCCAACCACTACCATTCGGGGCATGAAACTCGATCTTGATCGTTACGTGCCCGGCCTCCTGCTCTGGCTGTCCAACAAGATGTCCAGCAGCGCGTCCAGCCTGTACCGGGCCCGCTTCGACCTGGGTGTGGCCGACTGGCGGGTGCTGTCCTACTTCGAGATCTATCCCTGGACCACCGCCTCCGCTGCCTGCGACCTCATGGGACTGGACAAGGCCGCCGTGAGCCGGAGCGTGGCCCTGCTGCAGGAGCGCGGCTTCCTCAAGTCGCGCCCGCTCGGCCTGCGCAAGGTCGAGTACGCCACCACGCCCGCCGGCAGGAAGCAGCACGACCGCATCATCCGCCTTGCCACCGCGCGGGAAGAGGCCCTGCTGAGTGGCTTCAGCCCCCACGAGCGCGACGCACTGATCGGCTACCTCAACCGCATGCTGGCGAATCTGGATGCGGTGCGTGAGGTGGGCAAGGACTGAACTCAGGACGAGTTCAACACCCCGCCGTCGACCGTGATCAGTTGCCCGGTCATGTAGGCCGAGTCTGGCCCGCAGAGAAACCTCACCACGCCGGCGATGTCATCGGGCGTGCCGTACCGGCCCAGCGGGATCTCCGCCATGCGCTGGTCACCGAAACGGGCGATCACGTCGGTGGTCATGCGCGTCTCGATGAGGCCCGGTGCCACGGCATTCACCAGAATATGGGGCGCGAATTCGCGGGAAAAGGTGCGCGTGAGGCCAACGATGCCGCCCTTGGCCGCCGTGTAGGCGGCACGACCGGGCGCGCCGCGCTGGAAGGCGCGCGAGCTGCACAGCACGATGCGCCCGGCCACGGGCCCTGGCGTGTGCTGGGCTCGAAAGGCGATGGCCATGTCGTAGGCATTGGTGAGGTTGCTGCCGATGGCGCGCTCCCACACGCTGCGGTCGTCTGCATGCAGGGGGTCCGGCTCGAACACGCCGGCCATGTGCACCAGTGCGTGCACGGCCTGGCCGCACGAATCGAACGCCAGACGACATTCCGCAGGCGAGGCCAGGGCGGATGGGTGCGCGGTCACGTCGCCCATCGCTCCGAGCGCCTGCTGTGCCTGCGCCAGGCGCTCGCCATCGATGTCCACCAGATGAACGCGGGCGCCCCAATGCAGGAAGGCGCGAGCTGTGGCCCGGCCAATATCGCCAGCACCGCCGGTGACCAGCACGCACCGACCTTCGAATTCGTTCATGCGGCGCTCACCTCGGCAGCACGCGTTTCTCGGCCACCGTGCCCAGCTTGGCCGGGGGCGCGCCGAACGATGACCAGCCACCGTCCACGGGCAGCGTGACACCGGTGATGAAACTGGCGCGATCGGACGCCAGGAAGGCGATGGCTTCGGCAATCTCCTCCGGTCGCGCCGTGCGGCCCATGGGAGTGCAGCTTTCGAGATCGGCCAGGTTGAGTGCACCCTTGGCGGCAAGCTCCTTCACCAGGTCGGTCAGCACATAGCCGGGCGCCACCGCGTTGACGCGGATCCCGTCGCGCGCCCATTCGCTGGCCATGGCCGCCGTCATGGTGGCAATGCCTGCCTTCGCTGCGCCGTAGGCGTTGCGACCAGGATGCCCCTGCATGCCCGCGATGGAACTGATGTTGACGATGGCGCCGGACTGCTGCCGCACGAAGATGCGCCCCGCTTCCCGGCTGGCGAGGAAGGTGCCGCGCAGGTGCACCGCGAGGATGCGGTCGAAGGCGTCCACCGTCTGCTCGAGTGTCATCACCGTCTGCTCGCCGATGCCGGCATTGTTCACGAGCACGTCGATGCGACCAAAGCGCTGGTGCACCTGCTGCATCAGGGCCACCACCTCGGCCTCGGAGGTCACGTCGCAGGCCAGGCCCAGGTGGCCCGTGCCGAGTTCGGTGGCCCGCTTCGCAGCCGCATCGGCGCGCACGTCGGCAACCACCACGTGCGCGAAATCCTGCGAGAGCCGCTGCGCGGTGGCCCAGCCAATGCCATCGCCGGCACCGGTCACCACGGCCACGCGTTCGGGGGAACTGGAGGAAGTCGTCTTTGCAGTCAAGGGGTTCTCCTGAAAGCCGCTGTGCAGGGCACCTGCACGGGGGCGAATGAGGGGTTCTACTCACGCGCCCACGAAGACGCATCGCTATTATGCCTATCGAGTTCCATTGGTCTGTCCTATAGGCCTATGGACCAATTTGGACCACAAGCGCCCTCACCCACCGGAGACAAGACCATGCTGCACCGCCGCACCCTTCTCGCATCCCTCGCGCTCACGCTCGTGGGCACCACCGCCCTCGCGCAGGACGCCTGGCCCAGCAAGCCGATCCGCTTCATCGTGCCGGCCGCCGCCGGTGGCACCAACGACGTGCTTGGCCGCCACCTTCAGGAGCCTTTGTCCAAGCTGCTGGGCCAGCCGGTCATCATGGAATACAAGGCGGGCGCGGGTGGCGCCATTGCTTCGCAATATGTCGCCACGCAACCTGCCGATGGCTACACCTTCCTGCTGCATGGCAGCGGCCTGGTGACCGTGCCGCTGGTGCAGCGCAAGCCGCTGTACGACGCCATGAAGGACTTCGTGCCGGTCTCGCTCATCGGCACCTCGCCCATGGTGCTGATGACGCACCCATCAACACCCGGCACGCTCAAGGACTTCGTCGACTACGCACGCGCCAACCCGGGCAAGCTCGAGTGGGGTGCAGCCGCACTGGGCGGCGTGGGCCAGTTGGCGATGGAAGCGTTCCACAGTGCGGCCGGCATCAAGAGCATGGTGATGGTGCCCTACCCCGGTGCAGGCCCGGCGGCGCAGGCCTTGCTGGCGGGCCAGACCAAATACATGCTGTCGACGCCTTCTTCGGCCACGCGCGGCTTTGTGGCTGAAGGCAAGATGCGCGTGCTGGGCGTGTCCAGCGCGAAGCGCAGCCCGCTGCTGCCGGATGTGCCCAGCATCGGCGAAGTGGTCCCCGGCTACGACACGGAGACCTGGTTCGGCCTGGTGGCGCGCACCGGCACGCCGCAAGCCATCATCGCGCGGGTGGCCGATGCGGTGGCGCAGGTGGTGGCCATGCCGGACGTGCAGGAGAAGATCCGGGGTGTGAACGTGGTGCCGCAGAGCGGGACGCAGGCGCTGGGCGACATCCTGAAGAAGGACCATGCCTTGTGGGGCAAAGTCGTGAAAGAGAACAACATCAGCATGGATTGACGGGATTGGCCCACCCCCGCGCCGCGCCTTGGGGCGCGTCACCCCCTCAAGGGGGCAACACCAGCGGCCCGGCAAAGCCGGTTCCGCGGTGTTTCTGGTCTGCGCTGCTTCTCGCCTAAAGCTGCTCTTCTCTGAGCAGGCCCAGCTTCTCCTGCACGGCCCGGTCCGAATAAGTGAACAGCACGGCGTCTTCGCTGGCCGTGTGGGTGACCTGCTGCCAGCTGGGCACCACGAACACGTCGTGCGGTTCCCAGTGCAGGGTCTTGCCTTCCACCGTGGTGCTGCCCCGGCCTTCAACCACGGTGAAGACCGTGCTGTCGGTGCTGCGGTAGGGCCGGGTCTCGAAGCCTTTGGGCAGCAGTTGCATGCAGGTGGCCATGGTGGGCATGGCCCAGTCGCCGTTGACGGGGTTGACGTAGCGCATCTTGTGACCGTGCCAGGCGTTGATCTCGCGAAACCGTGCCAGGCGGTCCAGGGCTTCGCGCGTGCGGGCGTAGGGGTAGTTGAAGATCGGTGAGGTGAGCGTCCTGCCGAAGTCGTGGTCCACCGGCAGCATGTTGGTGCCGGCCTCGGCCATGGCCGCGCCCTCGGGCCGGTCCAGCGGCTGCACCTTGCCCGGGTGGCCTTCGCGAAAGCTCGCACCCAGCAGGTTGACGATGTGCATGTCCAGCCCGTCGAGCCACACCATCGGGCCATCGCCCTCGTTGCCGTGGTCGTGCCAGGCCATGGACGGCGTGATGACGAAGTCGCCAGGCTCCATCATGGTCTTCTCGCCCGCCACCGCGGTGTAGGCGTTGCGGCCTTCGACGATGAAGCGCAGCGCGGAAGCCACATGGCGGTGCGCCGGTGCAATCTCGCCCGGCAGCACGATCTGGAAACCACCGAACAGGCTCTGCGTGATGCGCGACTGACCCGGCAGGCCGGGGTTCTCGAACACCAGCACGCGGCGTTCGGCTTCCTCGGTGGATATCTGGTCGCACGCTTCCATCAGGAAGGGCCGCACATTGCGGTAGTGCCAGATGGCCGGCACGCAGCGTGGCACCGGTTTTTCTGTGACCAGACCGTGCAGCACACGCCACAGCGGTGCCAGCTGATGCTCGGCGGCTCGGGCGTAGAAATCACTGCGCCCGGCCTCGGCCTCCAGGTTCACGGTGGGCACCACGCCGGAGTGGTCGCGCAGATCGGGCAGGTGGCCGGGCGGCTGGGTCATGGTGAATCTCCTTGCAGGGGGTCAGGCCTCCACAGGCTGACACACGGCCGCAGCTTGCGGCTGGCTTGCCTCCGCGGCCATCGATTCTGCCGCGAGAAAGCCGAACGTCATGGCCGGGCCGAGCGTGATGCCCCCGCCCGGGTAGCCGCCGCCCATCACGCTGGCGTTGTCGTTGCCCGCGGCAAACAGCCCGTCAATGGGCCGTCCCTGGCCGTCGAGCACCCGCGCCTGTGCGTCGGTGCGCACGCCCGCAAACGTGCCCAGGTCGCCCATGACGATTCGCACCGCGTAATACGGGCCTTGCGCCACCGGTGCCACACAGGGATTGGGCTGGTGTGTCTTGTCGCCCAGGAAGCGGTTGTAGACGCGCCAGCCGCGGCGGAACTGCAGGTCCTTGCCGTCCACTGCGCCCAGGTTGTACTCGTCGATGGTCTTCTGCAGTTGCTCCCCGTCGATGCCGGCCTGGGCCGCCAGCTCCTTCAAGGTGGCCCCGCGCAGCAGATAGCCCGAGCGCAGGTGCCCGCCCAGCGGCAGCGGGAACGGTTTGGCGAAACCCAGGCCGTAGCGGCGAATCGTGCGGTGGTCGGCGATGAGCCAGGCGCACACCTCGGGCTCTTCCGCGCACGACTTCTGCATCGCCATCCCCACGTCGTGGTAGGAGTCCGACTCGTTGGCGAAGCGCTGCCCGCGGCGGTTCACGGCGACGATGCCGGGCTTGTAGCGGTCGATCAGATGGGGGAACACGCCGGTCTCGCCGTTGGAGCGCTGCACACGCGACACGGGTATCCAGGCCGCCGCGTTGGGCAGGTCGGTCGCCACCTGGGCGCCCACGGATTCGGCCATGCGCAGGCCATCACCCGTGTTCCCGGGCGGTGCGGGCGAGAGATGCTCATGCCCGGTGGGCGCATGCGGAAAGAGTTGCTGGCGGCGCGCCATGTCCTGCGGAAATCCGCCCGCGGCCAGCACCACGCCGCGGCGTGCACGCACGCGCACGGTGCTGCCGTCCTTTCGGCCCACCACCACACCGGTGACGCGATCTCCTTCGCGAACGAGTGACCTCGCGGGCGATTCCAGCCAGAGGGGAATGCCCAGGTCGAAGGCCGATTTCGCCAGACGCGCAGCGAGCGCGTTGCCGTTGGTCAGGCGCATGGCTCGACCGTGGAACAGCATCTCGAACGCATGCGTCACCAGACGCCGGGCGACGTACATGGCGGAGGTGAGCGAGCGCGTGACGTTGAAGAAGTGGCCCACCTCGGCGCTGGAGTTGAACATCATGCCGACAAAGGTGATCTCCTGGAGCGGCGGGCGCAACTGCTTCACGCGCTCGCCGAGCAAGCGCCCGTCCATGGGTGCGGCCATGATGGAGCGGCCTGCCGTCCGGCCCCCTGGGCTCTCGGCGTGGTAGTCGGGGTACTCCGGCAGCGGGATGAGCTGCACATCGGTTTCCTTGACGAAGAAATCCACCATGCGCGGGCCATGCGCCAGGAACGCCTCCACGCGTTCTTCGTCGTAGAACTCGCCGCACTCGTAGCGCATGTAGGTGCGGGCAGCGTCCATCGAATCCGGCTCTGGTCGCGCGGTGGAAATGGGGTTGTTGGGTACCCACAGCACCCCACCGGATCTTGCTGTAGTCCCGCCGTACAGCGCTTCTTTTTCCAGCAGCAGCACATCCAGGCCCAGCTTGCGCGCGGTCACGGCCGCCGCCATGCCGCCCGCACCGGTGCCGATCACCACCACGTCGACCGACTGGTCGAATAACTGAGTGCTCTCGTTCATCGAGACATGTCCTTTGTTCCGTTGTCCTTCGGGCCAGCCGCCTTCAGCGGCCCCTGTGCGTACATGCGCATGGTGGTCGGCAGGCCGCCCGTGGTGTAACCCTGTGCAATCTGCATGCGAAAGAAAGAGGCCACCAGCCCCGTCACCGGCATGGCGCTGCCGGTGAGGCGACCCAGGTCCATGATGATGTCGATATCCTTCATCGCGGTCAGGGTGTTCCCCCTGTACGTGCCCGCCACCATGTGCTGGCCGTAGTGGCGCAGCACGTTGGAATCGGCGAAGCCGCCTGCCACCGCCTCCGGGATCAGCGCCGGGTCGATGCCGAAGCGTGCCGCAAAGTTCAGCGTTTCGGCCACCACCGCACCGGTGCCGTAGTTGAGCATCTGGTTGCAGGCCTTGGTGGCCATGCCGCAACCCACGGGGCCCATGTGGGTGATACGTCCCCCGAAAGCAGAG
Source organism: Hydrogenophaga sp. (assembly GCF_051858985.1). Lineage (GTDB taxonomy): Bacteria > Pseudomonadota > Gammaproteobacteria > Burkholderiales > Burkholderiaceae_C > Hydrogenophaga. Next base: position 332,100 of record NZ_JBHYGM010000001.1, read on the forward strand.
AGCACCGGGCGCACGCGCTCCACCGCCGCGGCTTCCCCACCCACCATCACCGCCAGCGTGCCCAGGCGCGCGCCGGCCGGCCCACCGGACACCGGGGCGTCCACCCACGCGATGCCGCGTTCGTCGGACAGGCGCCTGGCCATCTGTTGCGTGTGCACCGGGTGGATGGTGGAGAGATCGACCAGCACCTGCCCGGCACGGCCCGCCTCGGCCAGGCCACCGGGGCCGAACACCACCTGCTCCACGGCTTCGCCGTTGCTCACGCAGAAGAGGATCACGTCACAGGCGGCGGCGAGCTCGCTGAGGCTGGCAGCCACCTTCGCGCCTTTCTCGGCAAAGGGTGCCGTCTTGCCTGGCGTGCGGTTGTAGACCATGAGCGCGTGGCCCGCATCAAGGATGCGCATCGCCATGGGCGCGCCGATATCGCCCAGACCCACGAAACCGATGCGGTCCACCGTCACCGGATCACCTTGCCGTCGACGAGGATGGTGCTCACGCGGGCGTTGAGCTCGGCGCCATCGTCGCGCAAGGGCAAACGCGCGTCAGACGCATAACTCTCCACCATGGCCGCCTCGTCCGCATAGCAGACCTCCGCGATGCCATCGATGGGCAGGTCCGTGTAGGTCACCGGCTCGCCTTGCGCGTTGTACCGCGCGTTCACCAGGTTCTGCACGTAGCCGTCGAGCCTGGGCAGGTGCTTCACCAGGTCGGCGTGGCGAACGAACCAGGCTTCGCGGAACGCTTCCACCGTGGGCGCCTTGCGCGTGAGCAGCAGCCAGCGGCGAAAGCCCCCGTGGACGGAGCCCGCGCGCAAAGGCACTGGAACGTTGGCCTCGCTGTCCAGCGAGAACAGAGGGCGCGCCAGCGGCGCGATGGCCAACAGGAAATTCCGCCAAGCCTGGCTCGCCACCACCTGCGCACCGGCCTCGGGGCTCGTCAGCTGCAGATCCAGCACGACGCCGATGTCATCCGCCTGCGCCACCACGCCACCGTAGGGCCTGTCGTTGGCGATGTAGTCGGTCGGCACATGGCGAACCACACGGTCCAGCCCGACCTGGCGCAAGCCCTCCAGGCCCAGCAGGTGGTCGCGGGCCGCTCGTTCAATGCCTTCGACGACTTCGGGCAAGGGTCGCAGCGCGGCCAGGCAAACGGTTTTCAGGCTCATCGGGTCGATCTCCAAAGGTCTTGGTGGCAGATATTATCGCCCAATACATATAATGGACAGACCATTTGAAGGATGTCCATGAAAGCCATTGTTTGCCGCGAATTCGCCCCTGTCGATCAACTGGCCTGCCTCGACCTGCCCCTGCGAACCCTGGCTTCTGGCGAGGTGCGCGTCCGCATCAAGGCGGCGGGCGTGAACTTCCCCGATTCGCTCAAGGCTGAAGGTCTGCACCAGATCAAGCCACCGCTGCCGTGGATCCCCGGCAGCGAAACGGCGGGTGTGGTGAGCGAAGTCGGCGCAAACGTCACGCACCTCCAGGTCGGCGACCGGGTGATGGGCGTGTCCAGCGCCGACGGCGGCGGCTTCGCTGAGGAGATCGTCTTGCCGCAGGAACGCGTGTTCCCCCTGGCAGCCAGCATGAGCTTCGAGTCGGCCGCGGCCGTTCCCGTGGTGTACGGCACCACGCTGTACGCGCTCAAGCAGCGCGGCCACCTGCGCCCCGGCGAATGGGTGCTGGTGCTCGGCGCGGCGGGCGGTGTCGGCCTGGCCACGGTGCACCTGGCCAAGGCCATGGGCGCGCGCGTGATCGCCGCCGCCAGCACCAGCGAGAAGCGCGAACTCACCCTGCAACATGGCGCCGACCACGCCGTGGACTACACCCAGCCCGACTGGCGGCTGAAGGTGAAGGAACTCACTGGCGGCAAAGGCGTGGACGTGGTCTACGACCCGGTGGGTGGCGACGCCTTCGACGAGGCCGTGCGCGCCATTGGATGGGGAGGACGCTACCTCGTGATCGGTTTCACCTCCGGCCGCATTCCCACGCTCAAGATCAACATGCCGCTGGTGAAAGGCTACGACGTGATCGGCGTGCGCTACGACGTCTGGCGCGATGGCTGGTGGAGCGAAGCACGCGCCAACCTGGAGCAGGTGCTGCAATGGTGCGCGGAAGGCCGCTTCCAGCCGCTGGTCTCGGCCAGCTACCCGCTGGCCGATGCAGTGACCGCACTCAAGCGCATCACCAGCCGACAGACCAGCGGCAAGGTCGTGCTCGTCAACGACTAGCCTGGTCGAGCCGCTGCATGTCGGCAGCGTCGAGCTGGAGCGACACGGCCGCCACCAGGTCGTTGAGCTGATCGAGTGACGTGGCACTGGCGATGGGCGCCGTGATGCCCGGCATGCCGAGCTGCCACGCAATGGCCACCTGGGCCGGCGTGCTGCCATGTCGCAACGCCACCTCGTCCAGTGCCGCCAGAATCGCCAGCCCGCGGGGGTTGAGGTACTTGGCCACAGTGCCCTTGCCCCGAGCGCTCTTGGCCGCGTCCTCAGGTCGGCGGTACTTGCCACTGAGGAAGCCAGCGGCCAGCGCATAGAAGGTGAGCACGCCCACACCGTGCGCCTGGCACACCGGCAGCAGATCGGACTCGAACGCCTCGCGGTCGTAGAGGTTGTAGAGCGGCTGCAGTGTTTCGTAACGGGGCAGCCCCTGGCGCTGGCTCACGTCCAGCGCCTCCTTCAGGCGCGCCCCGGTGTGGTTGGACGCACCGATGGCGCGCACCTTGCCTTCGCGGATGAGGTCCGCAAAGGCGCCCAGTGTGTCTTCCAGCGGCGTGTCGGCATCGTCGTCGTGCGACTGGTACAGGTCGATGCGGTCGGTGCGCAGGCGCTTGAGCGAAGCCTCCACCGCTTGCCGGATGTACCCGGGCTTCAGGCCTTGCTTGCCCGGCCCCATGGGCTTGCCCACCTTGGTGGCAATCACCACCTGATCGCGCTTGCCGCTGGCCTTGAGCCAGTTGCCAATGATGGTTTCCGAATCGCCACCCTGGTTGCCCGGAACCCAGTTGGAATACATGTCCGCCGTGTCGATGAGGTTGAACCCGGCGTCGACCCAGGCGTCGAGCAGCCGGAACGATTGCGCCTCGTCCACCGTCCAGCCGAACACATTGCCGCCGAAGGCCAGCGGGACAACCTGGATGCCAGAACGGCCGAGTGAACGGGAAGAAATCATGATGGCTCGTCTCTTTGAATCTTGGAGGGAAAGTCAGCTTAGCTCAGCCCCGTGACCGGCACGCTCGCGCCGTGAATATCCCTGGCCGCATCCGAGGCCAGAAACGCGATCACGCCAGCAAGGGACTGGGGCGAGACCCATTTCGAGGGATCGGCCTTGGGCATGTCCTTGCGGTTCTCCGGGGTGTCGATGATGCTCGGCAGGACACAGTTGACGTTGATGCCCTTGTCGCGCAATTCGGCGGCCATCGACTCGGTCAGGCGCGCGACGGCGCTCTTGGAGGCGGCATAGGCGCCCATGTTCGCGCCACCCTTGCCAGCTGCGCCCGCACCCACGTTGACGATGCGTCCGCCACCGGCCGCGAGCATGGCAGGGACCACAGCCCGCGCCGTGTGCAGCACCGAGCGTGCGTTCAGGCCCATGAGGAAGTCCCACGTGCTGTCACTGGTTTCGTGCACGGCCTCGCCCATGCGGAAGCCACCGGCGAGGTTGCACACCACGTCGATGCGCGCGAATCGTTTCAGCGCCTGCTGCACAGCCGCATCCACTGCCGCTGCATCCAGAAGATTGGCCGCCACGCTGAGCTGGCGGTCGTTTTCGGGCCCGTAGATCGATGCGAGCAGGGCCTGATCGCGGTCCAGCAGGACCAAGGCCCAACCGTTCGAGGAAAAGGCCTGCGCTACAGCGCGGCCGAGATTGCCACAGGCACCGGTGATCAGGACAGTTTGCATTGCGTCTTCCATTCAATTAGTCTATGGTCTTACCATTTTAGGTTTGCGCCGGAGCTCATCCCATCTTCGCGCCCTGGATCGCCATTATTCATGGCGCCACGCCACGCAATGGATTCAGCTTGTGTTGATTACTCAACTTATTAGGTTGACAACACAACTCTTCAAATCCACAATCGCGTCTCGCTGGAGACAAGACTTCAAAAGGACAATCCATGAACAAGACCCACGACCTGGTGATTCGCGGCGGTGCGGTGGCCGATGGCCTTGGCGGCCCGCTGGTGGAAGCGGACGTGGCAGTGGACGCCGGCGTGATCGTGGCGGTGGGCAAGGTGGATGGCACCGGCCGGGAAGAAATCGATGCGCGCCACCACGTGGTGGCGCCAGGCTTCGTGGACATCCACACGCATTACGACGGCCAGGCCGTGTGGGACCAGCGCTTCGCCCCGTCGAGCTGGCACGGCGTGACCACCGCCGTCATGGGCAATTGCGGCGTGGGCTTTGCGCCGGTGCGCCAACAAGACCGAGACCGCCTGATCGACCTGATGGAGGGCGTGGAAGACATTCCCGGCGTGGCCTTGCAGGAAGGCCTGGACTGGGCATGGGAGAGCTTCGGCGACTACCTCGATGCACTGGATCGCAAGCCGCACGACATCGATTTCTGCGCACAACTGCCGCACGCCGCCCTGCGCGTGTACGTGATGGGCGAGCGCGCCTCGCGGCTGGAGATGGCCACCGCAGAAGACCGGGCCCGCATGCGGGCGCTCACCACCGAAGCCATGCGCGCGGGTGCCATCGGCTTCTCCACGTCGCGCTCGATCAACCACAAGTCCATCAAGGGAACGCCCACCCCCACGCTCAAGGCGTCCGAGGACGAGCTCATGGCCATCGCCATGGGTGTGAAGGACGCGGGTCGCGGTGTGCTCCAGATGATCACCGACTTCGATGGTGAGGACGTCGACAGCGAGTTCGGCCTGATGCGCCGGCTCACTGAAGCCTCTGGCCGCCCGCTGTCGTTCTCGCTCATGCAGAAACACAAGAACCCGCGCGGCTGGGAGCGCATCCTGCAGCTCACGCGGCAGGCCAACGTGGATGGCCTGCACATGCTGGCCCAGGTGGCGCCCCGCGGGGTGGGCATCATGCTGGGCCTGCAGGGCAGTCGCAATGTGTTCTCGGAGTGCCCCTCCTACCAGGCGATGGCCGACCTGTCGTTCGAAGATCGGGTGAAGCGCATGCGCCAGCCCGCGCTGCGCGATGCACTGTTGCGCGAACTCCCCCTGAGCGGCACCACACCGCTGGGGATGCGCCTGGTGGAGTTCACCAACATCTTCCGCTTCGGCAATCCCCCCGAGTACGACCCGGGCCCCGAGAAGTCCATTGCCGCCATCGCGGCCCGCGAGGGACGCGAGCCAGGCGCGGTGGCCTACGACCTGATGTTGGCCGACGACGGCCACGGCATGCTCTATTCGCCATTCGCCAATTACGCCGGACGCAGCCTGGAGGCGTGCGGCGACATGATCGCCCACCCCGACACCGTGATCGGGTTGGGCGATGGCGGTGCCCACGTCGGCCTGGTGTGCGACGCCAGCTTCCAGACCTTCGTGCTCAGCCACTGGGCCGGCGAAACGGGCCGCTTCGAACTGCCGTGGCTCATCAAGCGCCAGACCTCGGACACCGCACGCGCCGTGGGCCTGTACGACCGCGGCGTGATCGCGCCGGGCATGAAGGCCGACATCAACGTCATCGATCCCGATGCCCTCGGCATGGCGGTTCCCCACATGCAATTCGACCTGCCCGCAGGTGGTCGCCGACTGATGCAACGCGCCAGCGGCTACGCCGCCACCATCGTCTCGGGCACGCCGGTCTACCGCCATGGCGAAGCTACCGGCGCCCTCCCTGGTCGGCTCGTGCGGGGACCGCAGGCCGCACCCACCGTCTGAAACGCAGGAATGTCCATGACACCAGAATTCGACCTCGTCATCCGCAACGGCCAGGTGATCGACGGCAGCGGCTCGCCCGCGTTTGCCGCCGACGTGGCCATCAAGGACGGCAAGATCGCCGCGGTGGGCGAGGTCAGGGGAAAAGGCACCAAGGAACTCGACGCCCGAGGCCAACTCGTCACGCCCGGCTTCGTCGACATCCACACGCACTACGACGGCCAGGCGATCTGGGACCGATTCCTCACACCCGGCTCCTGGCACGGCGTGACCACCGTGGTCATGGGCAACTGCGGCGTGGGCTTCGCGCCAGTGCGGCCCGCCGATCGCGACGCACTGATTGAACTCATGGAAGGTGTGGAAGACATTCCCGGCCCCTGTCTGGTGGAAGGCCTGCAGTGGAACTGGGAGAGCTTCGGCGAATACCTCGATGTGCTGGACTCGCAGACGCGCGACACCGACATCTGCGCCCAGCTGCCCCACGGCCCGCTGCGCGTCTATGTGATGGGCGACCGCGCACTTCGCCTGGAAAACGCCACGCCCGAGGACATTGCCGAAATGCGAAAGATCACCGCCGAAGCGATGCGGGCGGGCGCGTTCGGATTCACCACCTCGCGGACCATCAGCCACAAGAGCGCCTCGGGCGACCCCACGCCCATGCTGCGCGCGCAGGAAGACGAGCTCACCGGGATCGCCATGGGCCTGGCCGACGCGGGCCACGGGCAGCTCGAGTTCGTCTCCGACTGGGACCAGCCGAGCCCGGCGGGCGAGTTCGGCATGATGCGCCGCCTGGTCGAAAAGTCGGGCCGCACCTGTGTGTTCTCGCTCAACCAGCGCCACGGCGATCGCAAGGAAGTCTGGCGCGAGCTTCTCGCTCTCTCGGACGAGGCCGCGGCCGACGGCTTGAGCATCCGCCCCGTCACCGCACCGCGCCCCATTGGTTCGCTGTTCGGCCTCACCGGCACGCAGAACCCGTTCGCCGGCACTCCGACCTACCGAAGCATCGCCCACCTGCCGCTGCCAGAGCGGGTGGCGCGCATGCGCGATCCTGAGATCCGCCGCCGCATCCTCAGCGAAGACCCATACAAGGAAAGCACCTTTCCACTGTTCGAGCGCATGGGCTTCGAGAAGATGTACGAGCACATGTTCCTGCTGGGCAACCCGCCCAACTACGAACCACCGCGCGAGAGTTCGATTGCCAACATCGCACGCCGCGAAGGCCGCAGCGGCGCCGAGGTGGCCTACGACATGCTGCTGGCCGATGGTGGCCTGGGCTTTCTCTACGCCACGTTCACGGGCTTCCACGATTTCGAGTGCGAGCCCACGCGCGAAATGCTCACCCACCCCAACGCCATGATCGGCCTGGGCGACGGCGGTGCCCATGTGGGCTTCATCACCGACGCGTGCTTTCCCACCTACCTGCTCACGCACTGGGGCCGCGACCGCGCCCATGGGCGGCAGCCGGTCGAGGAACTGGTGCGCCGCTACACCAGCGATCCCGCCAAGACCGTAGGGCTGGACGATCGCGGACTGATCAAGCCCGGCATGAAGGCCGACATCAACATCATCGACTTCGATCGCCTCGCGCTCGGCCTCCCTTACGTCGTGGAAGACCTGCCCGCGGGTGGCAAGCGACTGTTGCAGAAGGCCACCGGCTACACGGCCACCATCCTCTCGGGCGAGATCACCTACCTCCATGGCGAGTCCACCGGTGCCACGCCGGGGCGCCTGGTGCGGGGTCCGCAGAAAGCCAGCGCCTGAGACGCACTCCCCCTCTTCCAACCCGTCAGCAGGAGACATGAATGAACACTCTGAAAATGCTTCGCCGCACCGCACTGGGCGCGCTGGTTGCCGTGGCAGCCGCCTGGCAATTGCCGGCTTTCGCCGAGTACCCGGACCGCCCCGTCAAGCTCATCTGGCCGTATGCGGCCGGTGGGCTCGGCGCCAACCTGGCCCGGCTCATCACCGACGGACTGCAGGAACGCCTGGGCCAGCCGGTGGTGATGGATGTGCGCCCCGGCGCCGGAGGCACGCTGGGCATGGGCGTGCTGAAGAACTCGGCGCCCGACGGCTACACCATTGCGCTGAGCACCATCGCGCCGCTATCGCTCGCGCCCAGTCTCTACAAGACCCTTCCCTACGATTCGGTCAAGGACTTCGAGCCCGTGGCCATGACTTTCATCGGGCCCAACCTCATCGTGGTGAACGCCTCAAGCCCGATCAAGACCTTTGGCGAACTTGTGTCCTACGCCAAGGCCAACCCGGGCAAGCTCAGCTACGGCACCGCGGGCAACGGCAGCACCTTCCACCTCACGGCCGGCCTGTTCTCGCAGCTCACCAAGGGTGAACTTGTCAACGTGCCGTACAAGGGCGGCGCACCCGCCTTCATGGGCCTGCTGGGCAACGAAACCCAGGTGGTCTTCGGCAACACCGATTCGCTGCCGCACGTGGCCGCCGGCAAGATGCGCGCGCTCGCGGTGATGAGTCCCCGTCGCGTGTCGATCGCGCCCGATGTGCCGACCACCGCCGAGCTCGGCATGCCCGAACTGATGCTCGAGTCCTGGTACGGCGTCGTTGCACCGGCCGGCACGCCCAAACCCATCATCGACCGCCTCAACCGTGAGATCACCGCCGTGCTTCAGACGCAGCGGGTGAAGGACGCCATGAAGACGCTCAACACTGAACTGGCCCCCGACACCAGCGTGGCGACCTTCCGAAAGACCATCGCGAGCGAGATCGCGCGGTGGAAGCCCGTGATTGAAACGGCGGGCATCACCGCTGAGTAAGGGCCGGCGACACAGCCACGAGTCCATCGCTCTGGCTCAACCATTGACGCCCATGGACTAACAAGCGTTAGTATTCGTGGCTGATACCCGTTTCTCAATTCCAACATCAGGAGACCTCATGAAATTCCGCCTGCTCGTCCTACCGCTCACGCTGGCCGCGGCCTTCATGGCTTCGTCCGCTGCCCACGCGCAGGACATCCAGAGCCGCACCATCCGCTTCGGTCACCTCACCCCGGTCGGCCATCCCATCAGCGACGGCGTGCGGCGCTTCGCCGAAATCGTTTCGCAGAAAAGCGGCGGCAAGATGGTGGTGAAGGAGTTCGCCGCGTCGGTGCTGGGTGGCGAACTGCAGCAGCAGGCCGCCGTGCAGGGTGGTGTGCAGGAGATGTTCACCCCGGCCACCACCACCGCAGCCGCGCTGGTCAAGGAGTTCGGCATCCTCGACGCGCCGTTCTCGATCACCAACGCCCAGCAGGCCGACGCACTGCTGCAGGGTCGCTTCGGCAAGGCCCTGCTGGACCGTCTGCCCGAAAAGGGCATCGTGGGCTTGGACTACTGGGAGACCGGTTTCCGCAACTTCACCAACAGCCGCAAGCCCATCCTCGCCGCTGACGATGTGAAGGGCCTGAAGATCCGCGTGATGGCCAACCCGGTGTTCGTCGAGAGCTTCGGTGCGCTCGGCACCAACCCCGTGCCCATGGCGTTTGGCGAGCTGTACGGCGCGCTGGAGTCCAGGGCCCTGGACGCGCAGGAGAACCCCTACACCATCATCCTGTCGAACAAGTTCTACGAAGTGCAGAAGTTCGTGAGCGTGACCAATCACGTTTACACGGCCAACCTCATCGAGGTGAGCAAGAAATTCTGGGACAGGCTCTCGCCCGCCGAGCAGAAGATTCTGCAGGATTCCGCGCGCGAAGCCGGCGTCTACCAGCGCAAGGTGAGCCGCGATTCGGCCCAGCAAAGCCGCGCGGAACTCGAAGCCAAGGGCATGAAGGTCAACGAGGTGCCTCCTGCCGAACTGGCGAAGATGCGGCAGTCCACGGTGCCGGTGATCGAGAAATTCGCCGCCAGCTACGACCCCGCGCTGATGAAGATCTACCGCGAGGAGATGGACAAGATCCACGCCAACCGTTGAATCGCCGCGCGCGCTCCCACTCAGTCGGCGCGCGTCGCCGGCTCGATGAGGAAGCTCAGTCCATAGGTGCGCGCCTGCATGCCGGAGACGTCGGCCACGTGGGCGTGCAGCGCCTTCACGATCCCGTCCAGGTGCTCGAGCAGCGCGCCCGCATTGGCCGACTCCACCAGCAACACGTGGTCGTCGGCGCTCTCGTGTGCGTTCGCCGCGCGCAGTTCGCGCTCGCGCGTGGTCGTGGCCGCCACCGCCGCTTCGGGCGTGCCGAGGTGGCAAGCGGTCACCACGGTGTTCTGCAACAACGCATCGCACAAAGCCTGACCCGCCTGTTCCACCGGTCCGACCGGCGCACGGAACCGCAGCGTGGCCAGCGACCCTCCCACATGCCCACCCGCGGTGCCCACGGTGCGGCAACCCATGCGCAGGAAGTTCGTCAGGCAGGGCATGATGCGCTGCGTGAGGGGCGTCGGGTGGTTCAGGCGCTGCAGGTACGCCGCGCCTGTCAGCACGGCGGCGTCGCGCGTTTCGTAGCAGTTGAAATAGCGGTGCGGTCCGTCGTCGAGGGCGATGTAGCGCCGACCTCGCAGGAAGCCCGGAACACCCACGCGCTCGATCATGTGTTCGTGCGTGAGCCAGGCGTCGTATTCGGTGGGCGTGATGCCCTCGATGTCGTTCCAGATGGCGAGGAAAGAGGTGCCGCGAAATGCCATGTCCATGGTCTCCTTCGGTCTGACCATAACATTGACCACGGTTTTGTGATCGCAGTCTGAGAAAGGGAACCCATGCAAAAACTGATCGACGGCTACTGCCGACTGCTGAACTTCCTTTGCGCCCTGGCGCTTGCCGCGATGGTGGTGCTCGTCTTCGGCAACGTGGTTCTGCGCTACGCCTTCAACTCCAACATCGCCGTGTCCGACGAGATGTCGCGCTGGCTGTTTGTCTGGCTCACTTTCCTGGGAGCCATCGTGGCGCTGAAGGAACACGGCCACCTCGGCACGGATGTGCTGGTCTCGCGCCTGCCGCGCACGGCGCGCAGGGTCTGCCTGTTCATGGCGCAGGCGCTCATGCTCTGGGCCACCTGGCTGCTGCTCTCGGGCAGCCTGACTCAGGCCCGCATCAACTGGGACTCGGTCGCCCCCGTCACCGGGCTGTCCATGGCCCTCTTTTACGGATCAGGCGTGGTCTTTGGCGTCTCCGCCATGGCGCTGCTGCTGCGCGAGATGTGGCGCACCGCCACGGGCACCGCCACCGATGAAGAACTGGTGATGGTGGCCGAGTCCGAAGAACTCGCCCACCCCGAGCCGGCGAACCGCCGCTGAACCCAGGGGAACTCCATGACCGTTTCCATCTTCATCATCTCCCTGCTGGCCGCCATGCTGATCGGCGTGCCGATCGCCTATGCGCTGCTGCTCTCGGGCGTCGCACTGATGTGGCACCTCGACCTGTTCGACGCGCAGATCCTGGCGCAGAACGTCATCAATGGCGCCGACAGTTTTCCCTTGCTGGCCGTGCCCTTCTTCATGCTCGCGGGCGAGATCATGAACGTCGGCGGCCTCTCGCAGCGCATCGTCAACCTGGCGCTGGCGCTGGTGGGTCACCGGCGCGGCGGTCTGGGCTACGTGGCCGTGCTCGCGGGTTGCCTGATGGCGGCCCTCTCCGGCTCTGCGGTGGCCGACACCGCCGCGCTCGCCGCGCTGCTGCTCCCCATGATGGTCAAGGCCGGGCATGACAAGGGCCGGGCCGGTGGGCTGATTGCGTCGGCAGGCGTCATCGCACCGGTGATCCCCCCTTCCATCGCGTTCATCATCTTCGGCGTGGCAGGCAACGTGTCCATCGGCAAGCTCTTTCTCGCCGGTATCGTGCCGGGCCTGCTCATGGGCGCTGCCATCGCACTGACCTGGTACATCGTGGCGAGACGCGAGAACGTGACGCCACCGCCCAAGGCCACCTCGGCCGAGCGCTGGCGCGCTTTCCGGGAGTCCACCTGGGCATTGATGCTCCCGGTGATCGTGCTCGTGGGCCTGAAGTTCGGCGTTTTCACACCCACCGAGGCCGCGGTGGTGGCGGCCGTCTACGCGCTCTTCGTGGCCACCGTGGTGTACCGCGAGCTGCACTGGTCAAAGCTGTACGGCGTGTTCGTGGCAGCCGCGCGCACCACCGCCATCGTGATGTTCCTGATCGCCGCCGCCATGGTCTCGGCCTGGCTCATCACGGTGGCCGACATTCCGGGCCAGGTGGTGGCCATGCTGGAGCCCTTCATGGACAACCAGACACTGCTGCTGGTGATGATCATGCTGCTGGTGATCGTGGTGGGCACCGCCATGGACATGACACCCACCATCCTGATCCTCACGCCGGTGCTCATGCCGGTGGTCAAGGCCGCCGGCATCGACCCGGTCTACTTCGGCGTGCTGTTCATCATGAACAACGCCATCGGCCTGGTCACACCGCCGGTGGGTGTGGTGCTCAACGTGGTGGCGGGTGTCGGCAAGATGAAGCTGGACGAAGTCACGCGCGGCGTGTGGCCGTTCATGCTGGCGCAGTTCGCTGTGCTCTTCCTGATGATCCTCTTCCCCTGGATCGTGACGGTGCCCGCCAGGTGGCTCGCGGGCTGATGCGCCCGCGCAGGCTCAGGCGAAGACGGCAGGCTGTACGTTCATGAGTGCGGTGCGCATGAAGCCGCCGTCCACGATGATGTCCTGCCCGTTCATGTAGGACGCGGCGTCGCTGGCCAGGAAGGCGATCGCATCGGCGATGTCTTCCGGACGGCCGATGCGGCCGGTGGGCACCACCTTGATGCGGCCCTGGTGGAGTTTTTCGTTCTGGTAGAAGTGCTCGGACATCGGGGTGCGGATCATCCCCGGGCTCACCGAGTTGGCCCGCACGCCACGCGGCCCCCACTCCACCGCCATCTGGTGCGTGAGACCCAGCACGCCGGCCTTGCTGGGCCCGTAGGGTCCGATGTCGTTGGGCACGCGTGCCCCGATGGAGGCGATGTTGATGATGGCGCCGTTCTTCTGCGCCAGCATCATGCGAACCAGGTGCTTGGCGCACAGGAAGGAGCCCCGCAGGTTGACGCCCATGACCTTGTCCCAGGTGGCCACCGGCAGCTCTTCCAGCGGCACCACGGGCGCCATGATGCCGGCGTTGTTGACCAGGATGTCGCATCGACCGAACCTGTCCCTCACCTGGGCGGCCATGGCCTCAATGGCGGCCTCGTCGGTCACATCGCAGGCCAGCGACAGGGCGGCCAGCGGATTCTCCGGCGCCTTCATGTCGACCGTGACCACGCTCGCGCCCATGCCGTGCAGGCGAGTGACCATGGCGCCGCCCAGGCCGCCGCCGGCCCCCGTGACGACGGCCACGCGCCCCTGAAGAGAGGCTTTGTCGAAAGTGGTGTGCGAGTTCATGGTGTCGGTGTCTCCTGGGTTGAGGTGGGTGACTGTCCGCCGGCAAGAAAATGCCGGGCGAAGAATTGCCGGGCGGCCTCGGCGGCGTGACGCGCGCGCAGCGCGGGTGAGAGGTCGGCGTGCTGTATGGCGGGCGTTTCCAGTTCCAGTTCGGCGTCGGGCGGCAGTGCGTCGACCAGGCCGGCCAGGTCGAGCCCGCCATCGCCGAGCAACCTGCGCCCGGCCATCGCCTCGTTGAACAGGGTGTCGCCCTCGGCGAGCTTTTCAGGCGCATCGCACAGTTGCGTGAGGTACACGAGCGATGGGTCGAGGGCCGCCACGTCTCGCGCCGTCGCCCCCGAGCGTGCGAGGTGCAGCGCGTCCACCAGGATGCCGACGTTGCCAGCGCCGGTGGCGGCAATGAGATCCACCGTCTGCGCGAGCGTCCTGAGTTCGCTCATGGGCATGAATTCGAGCGCGATGCGCACGCCAGCCTCGCGCGCGGCGGCGGCGTAATCGCGCACCAGCGCAGCCACACGGGGCTGGTCGCCATCGAAGCAACCCTGCAGGATCAGCGGTGCGCCCACCGCCTTCGCGGCGGACACGTTGGCGAGCAAATGCTCCAGTTTCACCTGCGGCGAAATGTAGTAGCCGCTGATGCTGGAGAGGCGCACGCCGCGCTGCGCGGCGACGCGGCGAATCTCTTCGAACGCGTCGGGCCGGCCATCCACCGAAGCCCACGCATCGCCTGGATAACGCCCGCTGATGCGCGGGCCCGCCGCGCCGAAGCCGGCATCTGCCGCGGCGTGGATCACGTCCAGCGGCGCGGCCTGCGCACCGAGCGTGAGGAAGCCCAGCGTCAGCGCTCCAACGTCGCGGTGCCTCGGGTTCACGACGGCAGCACCTTGTGTTGCTGCAACTCGTGCAGGCGTTGCACGAACATGCGGTCGGTCTCGATGCAGTCGTGGAACCCGGCGCGCCGGATCTTGCCGGTCTCGAGCAGCACGTCGTGCGACATGCGCAGCATGTAGTCGACCCAGGCCCAGTTGACGATGCGGTTGATGTCGATCCTGCGCAGCCCCTGGCGCTCGGTGATGCGGTCCCACAGCGCCTGCTGGTCGGGCATCACGTCCACCAGCGGCATGGTCTTGGGTTCGGCCCATTCCATGCCCAGGCCCTGGGCGATCACCGGCCACGTGTTCCGCCAGCGCGCCGGGTCGCCGTTGCTCACGTTGAAGGCCTGGTTGTCCGCGGCGTCCGAGAGGGCGGCCCAGCTCGCGGCCGATCCGATGATGTGGGCGTCGGCGATCTGGTGCAGCGCGTCGTAGGCGCCCGCGCTGCCAGGGAATCGCAGCGGCAGGCCCATCTCCTTGCTGATGGCCGCGTAGATGCCTACGCCCATCACCAGGTTCATGGGGTTGCCGACGGCAAAGCCCGAGACGAACGGCGGAATGAGATTGACCCAGGTCCAGCGCTGTCCTTGCTGCGCCTGCCGCAGGAAGTCCTCCTGGTCGTAATAGAAGTTGGGCGGCAACTGACGCGGATCGGTTTCGCGGCACGGCGTCTTTGACTGGCCCCACTGGATGCCATAGAACTTCGCGCCGGTGGTCAGCACCACCTTCTCCAGCGCGGGCGCCACGGCGCTCACGGCTTCCACCAGGTTGCGCAGCATGGCCAGGTTCGGCGCGACCTCTGCGGCCCGGCTGGCCGCCTGCTGGTAAGCCGTGAAGAACACGTGCGTGATGTCGGTGTGACGGGCCAGCACCTCCCGGCACGCTTTGGGGTCCATCAGGTCCAGCGCGATGCCTTCGGTGCCTTCGATGTCGCCACCGCCGGAGCGCGACGCGCAGAGCACGCGCCAGCCATCGGCCACCAGGCGCTGGGTCACGCCGATGCCGACGATGCCGCTGGCGCCGGCCACGAGGGCCACCGAACGAGAGGAAGATGCAGTTGACATGGTTGTTTTCATTTCAGGGAGTGAGCGAGGCGGCGTGCGCAGCGACCCGGTAGCCGAAGACCATGGCAGGGCCGATGGTCGCGCCCGGCCCGGGATAGGTGCCCCGCATGAGCGAGGCGGCGTCGTTGCCGCAGGCGTAGAGCCCGGCGATGGGCCGGCCTTCGGCATCCAGCACCTGGCCGTGCTCGTTGGTGGCCAGCCCGGCGTCGGCCGCTGCGTCACCGGGCCACAGCGCCATGGCGCAGAACGGCGCCTGCGCGATCGGGCCCAGGCAGGGGTTGGGCTGGTGTTCGGGATCGCCGTTGAACCGACTCACCTCGGTGGCGCCCTTGCCGAAGTCGCTGTCCACGCCGGTGACGGCGTAGGCGTTGTTGCGGGTCACGCTGTCCTTGAGCCCGGCCGCGTCCACGCCAATGCTGCGCGCCAGAGCGTCCAGCGTGTCACCCACGTGCAGGTACCCGCTTTTCACGTGCGGCGCCAGGTTCGTGGTGCCGGGGTAGATCAGGCCCAGCCCGTACTTCGACACGAACGTGGCATCGCACACCAGCCAGGCCGGAATGGCCGGCGTGGTGGCGTGGCGCCTGATCATGTCTTCACAGAAGTAGTGGTACGAGGCGCCCTCGTTGGTGAAGCGCTGGCCTGCGCTGTCCACCGCGATGAGCCCCGGCTTGGCGCGGTCCAGGAAGAGGTGCGGAAAGAGGCCGGTTCCACCCTCGGCGCCGGGCGTGACCGACACCGGTTGCCACAACACACCGGCTCCATCGGGCGTGCGATCGATCGCGGCACCGGCGAGCTCGGCCGCTCGCACGCCACCACCCTGGTTGCCTTCAAAGATCAGCGACGGCCAGCGGTCGTGCCCGGGCGCCATCCAGCGTTTGCGCAAGGCCGGGTTGCGTCCGATGCCTCCGGTGGCGAGCACCACACCCCGACGCGCCTTCACCTCGACGAGTTCGCCCGTGGCGAGCTTGAAGCGCGCGCCGGCGACGCGGTCATCCGTCTGCAGCAGCGACTCGATCTGAGCGCCAAAGGCCACGGACGTTCCCGCATCGCGCAAGCTGGCGAAAAGCCGAGCCACCAGCGCATTGCCCATCACCAGCCGCGTGCCGCGCGCATGGCGCAGCCGGTCCGATGCGTAGCGCAGCACCAGGCCCGCACTGTGCTTGAAACTCGCCCAGGAGCGGAAACGCCCGAGCAGGTGACCGATGTCGGCCTTGCCGACCATCATGCCGCCCAGCACCATGAACTCCTTCATGGGCGCACGGATGCGGTGGAATTCGTCGCCCAGCAGGCGGCCGTCGTAGGGCAGCGGCGCGAGCGCGCGTCCGGCCACGCGTGAGCCGGGAATGTCCACGTAGTCCGGGTGCTTTCCCGCTGCCATGAACTTCACCTGGGTTCGCTGCACGATCTCGTCGATGATGCGCGGCCCGCTCTCGAGGTAGACCTCGCGCAGACGACGCAATTCGCCGGAGGGCACCAGGCCATCGAGGTACTGCATGCCCGCCTCGATGCTGTCCTCGAAGCCTGCTGCCTTGCCCAGGTTGTTGTTGGGGACCCAGATCGTGCCAGCCGCGGTGGCCGTGGTGCCGCCCACCTGCTCGGTGCCTTCGCACAGCAGCACGTCGAGCCCGGCGAGGCTGCCCATCACAGCGGCCGTCATGCCGCCGGCACCGGCGCCGACGACCAGCAGATCGACTTCTTTCTTCATGGAGGACGCGCGGCTCACGGTGTCATTTCCCAGGTTGTCGGAGGATGAGGTGTTTGGTTGGACCATAGGATACTATCGCGAATTATCTGACCATCGGCACCATCATGAGCACATCCCCTTCCACGCGCCTGCCCGTCGCCGTCATGGGCGCGGGTGCCATGGGTCGCATGCACATCGAACGCATGATGCGCCACCCCGATGTGCGCGTGGCCGCCATCGCAGACCCCACCCCCGCAGCCCGCACACTCGCCGAAAGCCTGGGACTGCCCTGGTTCGCCGACCACCGCGATCTGCTGGAGCAATCGGACGCGCGGGCGGCCATCGTCGCCACGCCCAACGACACGCACGCCGAGGTCGGCATCCACTGCATCGAGCGCGGCCTGCCGGTGCTGATGGAAAAGCCCGTGGCCGATACCCTGGAGAACGCGCAGCGGCTGTGCGAGGCAGGCGAGCGGGCCGGCGTGCCGATCATGGTGGGCCACCAGCGGCGCCACAACCCCATCATCCAGCGCGCCCGCACGCTGGTGAACGACGGCGTGCTGGGGCGACCCATCAGCGTCAATGGCATGGCCACCTGGCTCAAGCCCGACAGCTACTTCGACCTGGCGTGGCGCCGCGAGAAAGGCGGTGGGCCGGTGCTGATCAACCTGATCCACGACCTCGACCTGCTGAGGTTCCTGGTCGGCGAGATCGTGGCTGTGCAGGCCATGACATCGAACACGGTGCGCGGGTTCGAGGTGGAAGACACCGCCGCCGTGCTGCTGCGCTTTGCCAACGGCGCGCTGGGCACGCTCACCGTGTCCGACGCCGCCGTGTCGCCATGGAACTGGGACCTGGCTGCCGGCGAAGCGCCGCACTATGCGCAGGTGTCGGTGGACACCCACTTCCTCAGCGGCACCGAAGGCTCGCTCACACTGCCGCGGCTCAACGCCTGGCGTTTCGACGGCCAACGCGGCTGGCACGAGCCGCTCACACACACGCAGACCATGCTGCACCGCCAGGACCCGTACATGGAGCAGTTGCGCCACGTGCGGGCCGTGGCCGAAGGGCGCGAGCAGCCGCTGTGCTCCGGCGTGGACGGCCTGCGCACGCTGCAGGCGGCGCTGGCGGTGCACGAGGCCGCGGTGGGGGAGAAACAGACGACACTTGAAACCAGAATGCAAGGGTGAGGCGACCATGGATCTCAGACTCAACGGACAGCATGTGCTCATCACCGGCGGCAGCCGCGGCATCGGGCTGGCCTGCGCAGCAGAATTCTTGCGCGAAGGCGCGCGCGTGAGCATCGTGGGGCGCAACGCCGAACACCTCCGGACCGCACAGGCCCGATTGCTCCAGGAAGTGGGTGCCACCGTGTTCACCCACAGCGCAGACCTCAGCGACGCTCAATCCGCACTGGACATGGTGGAGGCGGTCGAGCGCGAGGGCGGCCCGGTCCATGTGCTGGTGAACTCAGCCGGCGCGGCGCGGCTCACGCCCTTCGCAGAACTGAATCCAGCCGCCTGGCAGGCCGCCATGCAGGCCAAGTTCTTCAGCTACATCAACGTCACGGACCCCCTGATCAAGCGCATGGGAGCGCGCGGCCAGGGCGCGGTGGTCAATGTGGTGGGCATGGGCGGCAAGGTCGCCACCATCCACCATCTCGCGGGAGGCTCAGCCAATGCGGCGCTCATGCTGTCCACCGTGGGTATGGCCTCGGCCTATGCGCCGCAAGGGGTGCGCGTCAACGCGGTCAACCCGGCTCTCACGCTCACCGAGCGTGCGGCAGCCAGCATCTCTGCCGACGCGCGGCAGCGGAACGTGCCTGAGGAAGAAGCCATGCGCCAGGCGCAATCGCGCGCGCCACTCGGTCGCCTGGCCCAGCCGCAGGACATTGCGGATGTGGTGGTGTTCCTCGCATCGCCGCGCGCCGCCTACGTCACGGGGATCGTCATGTCGATGGACGGCGCATCCGTTCCCATCGTGGTCTGAGGCAGATCCACGACCATCACCTGCGAGGTCATTGCAGCGCGGCCTGCGCCTGGCGAACATGCCCTGGAAAGCCACTCCCCTTCGGAGCGGCTGAATCCCACAGGAGCATCGCCATGAACGCCTTCGCCATCGCCCACCTCCGATCGGTCAACTGGAACGGGGACGTCGTGTCCTACGTGCGCCAGATCGACGAAACCCTGACCCCGTTTGGTGGGGTCTTCCGCATCCACGGCGCCAACCCGGAGGTGACCGAGGGGGAACTGCCCGGCCACATCGTGCTGATCGAGTTCCCGTCGATGGACATGGCCAGGGCCTGGTACCACTCCGAGGCGTACCAGGCCATCCTTGCGCTCCGCACACGCCACAGCGAAGGCTTTGCGGCGCTCATCGAGGGACTGCCCGAAGGCTACAGGGCGGTGGATCTGCTGGCCAAGTACTGAGCAGCGATCGCTACACCACCAGGTGCGCCTCCAGCGCCTCGCGCGCCAGGGTGGACACGGCGCCCTGCAGCACGCAATCGCCATGGTCGAGCACCAGCACATCGTCGGCCACGCTCATCAGGAACGACAGGTTCTGCTCCACGACGATGAAGGCTGCACCCGCTTCGTCGCAACGCTGGCGCAGCAGCGCGGCCATGCGTTCGATGTTCTCGGGTTGCACGCCTTCGGTGGGCTCGTCCATCAGACTGAGGTCGGCGCGCAGGCCCAGCGTCCTGGTGAACGACAACAGCTTGCGTTCGCCGCCACTGAGCGAGCCCGCACGCTGTCCCATGCGTTCGGCCAGCCGCGGGAACTGCGCCAGCAGCGCGGCGTAGCGATCGCCCTGCCGTTCAGGCAGGTGAAGCCACAGGTTTTCCTGCACGCTGAGTTCGGCAAACACCACTTCCTCCTGCGGCGCATAGGCAATGCCCTGCGCCAGCCGGCGATGGGGTGCCACGCCGCGCAGGTCGCGTCCTGCCCATTGCACCTGCCCGCCGGCCAGGGGCAGGAACCCGGCGAGCGCGCGCAACAACGTGGTCTTGCCCACGCCGTTGCGGCCCAGGACACCGAGCACACGACCCGGGGCCACGCGCCCGCTCACGCCGCGCAGCACCATCGTGTCGCCATAGCCGCAGACGATGTTCTCGAACACCAGCTCCTTCACTTTCGTCCTCCGGCATAGACCGCGCGAACCGCCGGATCGGCCTGGATGTCCGAAAGGCTGCCTTGCGCGAGCAGTTGTCCCTGGTGGAGCACGAACACATCGCCACCGATGGCCGCCACGGCGCTGATGTCGTGCTCGATCACGAGCGCGGCGGCGTCCAGCGCCGCCACCGCGACACGGATCACGTCGATCATCTGGTGCGTCTCGGCTGGCGACAGGCCCGCGCACGGTTCGTCCAGCAGCACCAGGCGCGGCTCGGGCAACACGGTCATGACGAACTCGAAAGCCTGCCGCTGGCCTTGCGACAGGCTGCCGGCGGGTTCCTCCAGCCGCTCTCCCAGCGCAGGAAAGCGCAGCAGCAGTTGGTCCTGCAACGCGCTGTGCCAGGCCAGCGGTGCCCGAGTGAGCGACATCCAAGGCCGCAGGCGCGAAGCCCACAGCGCAATGGCCAGGTTCTGCCGCACCGTGAGCGCACCGAACACCGAGGGAATCTGCATCTTGCGGCCAACGCCCTGCCGCGCCACACGCCAGGCCGTGGCACCGGTGATGTCGGTGCCATCCAGCACGATGCGGCCGGTCCGCACGGGCAGACGCCCGGTCATGGCGTTGAAGGTGGACGTCTTGCCTGCGCCGTTCGGCCCAATGACACAACGGATGCCCGGGCCCTGCATCCCCAGCGTGAGTCCATCCAGGATCTTCACCCCGCCCTGCCCGCACGCCACACTTTCGAAAGACAGGCTCAACCCGCGCCCGGCCCTGGGCAACGCTGGTGCATCGCGTGCCGCGCCTGGCGTGTCGCGTTCCTTGCGGAAGAAGCGCACGCCCAGGCCGGCCACGCCGTCGGGCAGGAAACGCACCACCCCAATGAAGAGCAGACCGACCAGGACTTCCCAGTAGCTGAAGTGGTCGCGCAGTTCGCTGGACGCATAGCCCACCAGCACGGCGCCGAGCAGTGCACCCAGTGGGCTGGCCTTGCCGCCCACTGCCGCCCAGATGACGAACTCGGTGGACAGCACGAAGCCCATGGTGAGGGGCGTGACGATGCCTTGATGCGCCGCAAACAGCGCGCCAGCGCCAGCGGCGAGCAGCGCCGAGAGCGCATACGCGTTGGCCTTCATGCGGTCCGTCGCAAAGCCGAAGAGTTGAAGGCGGTCTTCGTTGAGTGCAATGGCGCTCCACAACACACCGAGCGGGCGGCGGTACAGCAGGCCGAGCAACGTGGTGCTGGCCACCGCGCAAGTCGCAATCAACCAGTACAAGGTGCTGTAGCGCTCGGTGCCCGGCAGGTCCGGGATGCTGGCCATGCCGTTGAAGCCACCGGTGAGTTCGCTCCACTGCTGCGCAGCCAGGAAACCCAGCATGGTCATGGCCAGCGTGATGAGCGAGAAGAACGGACCGCTTCGGTGGCTGCGCGCGAAGATGAGCCGTGCGACCAGATACGCCAGTGCGGCCGGCAACAGCAAGGCCAGTGGCAACGCGGCCAGCCACGCACTCTGCTGCTCCGCCGCCTTGAGCGTGCCGCCCGCGAGGTAGGCGCCCAGGCCGAAAAACAGCGCATGCCCCAGCGGCAGGAAGCCCAGCCGACCCCAGCACAGCGCCACGCCCTGCGTGGCGATGCCGTAGATGAGGAAGAGCGCGATCTGGTAGGCAACGAACTCGTTGCTCGCGAACGGCAACGCCGTGAGTGCGACAGCCAGCGCCAGGGGCGCCGCCAGGGGCTTGGCAAGGATCACGGTGTCAGCGGCGCCCGAAGAGCCCCTGCGGACGCAGCCACAGGAACAGGATGGAGAGCACCAGCACCACGGCGTAGCCGCTGGTCTGGCCTGCGATGCTGCTCATGACCGCCTGTGATCCGCCGATCACGCCCACGCCGCCGGCAAAGCCGCCCAGCGTGCCGAGACCGCCGACCACGAGCACGAAGAAAGCGTCGAGCAGGTAGTCGACCCCGATGCCGGGCTCGATGCGCACCAGTGGCGCCAGCAACACGCCCGAAGCACCCGCCAGCACCACGCCGATGACGAAGGCCTGCGATGCCAGCCGCTGCGTGTCGATGCCCAGCGCCTGCGCCAGCACCGGGTTGCTCGTCATGGCGCGCACGCGCAGGCCCGCCGCGCTGCGCCGGTACCAGAAGAACAAGGCCACCAGCAAGGCCACGGCCAGCGCAATGAGCACGAGCCGGTACGCCGGGTACTCGATGCCACCGAATTGCATGGGCACGCCGAGCTGGCTCTCCACGTTGCGGTAGCCCTTGCCGTAGATGGCCTCCACCAGCTTGCGCAGCAGCATGGCCAGGCCCCAGGTGGCCAGCAGCATGTCGAACGGCCGCGCGTACAGCGGGCGGATCAGCCAGCGTTCCACCACCAGGCCCAGCGCGCCGCACACCAGCACCGCCAACGGAAACGCCGTGAAGATCGGCCAGCCCCAGGCCTGCACCGTGACGACCGAGTAGGCGCCGATCATCACGAACTCGCCGTGGGCCATGTTCATCACGCCCAGCAGGCCGAACACCACGGCCAGGCCCAGTGTGGTGAGCCCGAGCGTGGCGAGCTCGTAGGCGATGTTCAGGCCGTGCAGCAGCCAGCTTCCCTCCATCGCCAGGTCACACCTTGCAGGTCTGGCCCGAGCCGATGCGCGGGAAGGTCTTGATCACCCTGAAGCCCTTGTCGTTCACATCGGCGAGGTAGATGTCCTGGTCCACGTGGCGCGCGCGCATGGTCACGGCTCCGCGTGGGCCGTTGTAGCTGGCGCCCTGGCTGGCCACGTCCATGGCCTTCGCATCCAGGGCCTTGGCCTTGGTGGCCACGGCATCGAGCATCAGGAAGCCCTCGTACACCGACTCAGCCAGGCCGTTGAGCGCAGGCGCCTGCGCACCGAAGCGCTTGAAGTAGGCATCGGAGAACGCCTTGGCGGCGGGCGTGGTGATGTTGGCAAAGTAGCCCGCGCTCGAGTACAGGTTGCGCGCGCTGGCCACGCCGATGCCGGCCAGCGTGTTCTCTTCGATCAGTGTGCCCAGGCGAATCGCCTTGTCGGCCAGGCCGAAACTGGCAAAGGCCTTGTTGAAGCCGACCGAAGCGCCACCCACCAGCGAGACCAGCACCGCATCGGCACCGCTCTCACGGATGCGCGCGAGGCTCGAGTCGAAGTTGTCGGCAGTGAACGGAAGGTACTCATCCCCCACGACCTGCGCACCGGTCTTGGTGATGTAGCCCTTGGCCACGGCGTTGGTCGTGCGGCCCCAGATGTAGTCGTTGCCGATCATGTACCACTTGGTGGGCTTGCGCTCTGCGGCCAGCCAGGGAATGACGGGCTCGAGCTGTTGCTGCGGCGTCTCGCCGTTCACGTAGGTACCGGCCGCGCATTCACCGCCCTCGTACACCGGCGTGTAGAAGTAGGGCACCTGCGCCTTGAACAGGCCCACCAGCGCGCCGCGCACGGCGCTGTCGTGCATGCCGATGAAGGCTTGTGCGCCGGAGCCCTTCCACAGCTTGAGCGCGGCCTGCGACGCCTCGGCCGGCGGCAGGCCCGCATCGCCAAACAGCAGAGAGATCTTGCGACCCAGCACGCCGCCTTTCGCGTTCAGCGTTTCAGCGGCGAGTTCGGCACAGGCCTTGGACGACGGGCCGAACAAACCGGCAGGCCCGCTCTGCGGCAGCATCACCGCCACTTTCAGGTCGGACTGGGCAAACGCGGGCGCGACGCCCAGCGTGGCGACAGTGGAACTGCCGGCGATGGCGCCGGTGTACTTCACGAATTGACGACGGTCCATGGAAAGGCTCCTGGTTGGGTGGCGAAGATCAGGCGGACAAAGGGGCGAAGGGGGCAAGGGGAGCGGGTGGCAGCAGCGCTTCGATGGCCGCGGCAATGCCCAGCAGCGCGCGGTCGCTGCCCGCAGGGCCATCGAGTGCGATGCCCACGGGCAAACCATCGCTCTGGCCGGCAGGCAGCGTCACGCCGGGAATGGCGGCGTTGC
Organism: Hydrogenophaga sp.; assembly: GCF_051858985.1. Lineage (GTDB taxonomy): Bacteria > Pseudomonadota > Gammaproteobacteria > Burkholderiales > Burkholderiaceae_C > Hydrogenophaga. The sequence continues at coordinate 355,985 of NZ_JBHYGM010000001.1, forward strand.
TGCCCGGGTCGGTGTTGCGGATGAAGGTACCGAAGGTGGGACCGCGAACGCCATTGAGTTCGACGGTTTCGTCTTCGCCGATGGGCCGCGCGGTGAGCACGGTGGTGGGGAACACCAGCGCTGCGACGCCGGATTTTTCGAATGCACTGGCATAGATCGCCTGCAGGCGACTTCGCGCGGCCAGCGCGTCCTGGTACACGGCTTCGGGCATGGCGCCCTCACCCAGCAGACCGGGCACCATGCCGGCCACGTCGGGGCTGCGCACGTCGGCCACCAGCTGCTCCAGCGTGATGCCGCGGCTGGCTTCCTTCAGGTAGGCCCGCATGTCGCGCACGAATTCGTACAGCGCCACCGGAAAGCTCGCTGCGGCGTTGGCCTCCTGCAGGCCGGGCAGCTCCACTTCTACCAGCACCACGCCAGCGGTGCGCAGCGCCTCCAGCGTGCGCAGGCCCACCTGCTCCACGCCAGGCTCCAGGTTGTCCCAGTACCCGGCGCCGGGAATGCCCAGCCGCAGGCCGCGCAGGGCGGGCACGTTCAACGGCGTGGCGTCCCCGGTCAGCACCTCGTCCAGCAGCGCACAGTCGAGGATGCTGCGGGCCATGGGGCCGGCAGTGTCGCGCGTGGTGGAAATGGGCGCGATGCCGGTACCGGGCACCCGGCCCACCGTGGGACGCAACCCGGCCAGGCCGCAAAGGGCTGAGGGCACGCGCACAGAACCACCGGTGTCGGTCCCGATCGCCGCGGGCACCATGCCGGCGGCCACCACCACGCCGCAGCCGCCGCTGCTGCCACCCGGGATGCGCGAAGGGTCCCAGGGGTTGTGCGCTGCACCGGTCACTGCGTTGTTCGTCGTGATGCCGAAGGCGAGTTCGTGCATGTTGGTCTTGCCGGTGATCAGCGCACCGGCCGCGCGCAGGCGACGCACCAGTTCGGCGTCCTGCACCGGGTGCAGGCCGTGCAGGGCTCCTGTTCCGGCGCCGCAGGGCCAGCCGACGGCGTCGATGTTGTCCTTGAGTGCGATGGGAATGCCCAGCAGCGGGAGGTCTTCGCCCGCGGCGATGCGCGCGTCGGCCGCTCGCGCCTGTTCCCGCAGCGCTTCGGCATCGAAGGCCACGTAGCCATTGAGCGCTGCGCCCGCCTCCGTGCGGGCGATCAGGGCATCGACGAGTGCCAGGCTGCTGAGCGTGCGCGCCTGGAGCTGACGTCGCAAGGCGACCACGCCCTGCCCGATGAGATCCTGATCCGACATGTGTGCGACTCCAGAAAGGGACTTGAATGCACGCAGCGTAGGTGGCGGTGCCCGTGCGCACACCTATCAGGATTGCTAGGGGTACCAGCCGTCGCGCGGGGGCGGGAAAGACCCGATGCGGGCTGCGCACGTTTATTGCTTCACTCTAGGCATGCACCTGTCCACCTCCCAGACGCGCGCGCTGCGCGATGTGATGCGCCTGATGGCCGACGCCACCGACGCCGACACCCTGCGCGAACAGCTTGCCCTGCCCATGCTGGACCTCATGGGCGCCGATACCTATGTCTCTTTCGTCTGGAACGGCACGCAGCAACGCTTCGAGCGCGTGAAGTCGATCAACATCTCGCAGGAGAACCTGCGCGCCTGGGACGAGCACTACCGTTTTGTCGACCCGCTGACCTTCCCCATGATGGAAAGGCGCCGCCCCACGGTGGCCACGCAGATCCTGCGCCAGCCCGAGCTGATGCGCACCGAGTTCTTCAACGACTTCCTGCAGCGCGACCGCATGTACTGGGGCGTGAACGTGTACGCCTACGCGGGGGACGAATGCGTGGGCGACCTGCGCATCTGGCGCCAGCACCACCGCGGCAACTTCGACAGCAACGAGATCGAGGTGCTGCGCATGGTGGAACCCGCACTGGCCGCCGCGCTCGCGCGGCTGCGCTGGCAATCGCACCTCGCGCCCCCACCCGCCGAAGACGAACGCGCCGAAGACCTGCTGCAACGACACGCGCGCCTGAGCCAGCGAGAAGCCGAAGTGGCCTGGCTGGTGGCCTGCGGCTGCCCCGACAAGCTCATCGCCCAGCGCCTGTCGGTGGGCCATCCCACGGTGCGCTTTCATCTGGCGAACGCCTTCCGCAAGTTCCAGACCGACAACCGCGCCCAGCTCGCGGCGCGGGTGCAAGCGGTGCTGGATGCGCACCGGCGCGAGAACGGCGCTGTGGTCAGGGCACAGCAGCCTCACTGATCGTCGGATCGATCGGTAGACTCGTGGCGATGAGCCACGACGACCTTCATCTCAAATACCAGCTCACGCCCGTCATCAATGCGGCAGGCAGCTTCACGCCACTGGGGGTGTCCCGATCTTCGGAGCACGTGGCACACAGCGTGGCACAAGCGTTGCGCAGGTTCTTCGTCGTGGAAGAGCTCCAGCAACTGGCCTCGCAAAGGCTCGCATCGTGGGCAGGCTGCCAGGCGGGCGCGGTGACCCACTGCGCATCGGCCGCCATCACCCAGGCGGTGGCGGCGTGCATCGCAGGTACCGACGGCGCGGTGGTGGGCTCGCTGCCCGAGACAGGTGAGCGTCCCAACTTGGTGGTGATTCCCGAGGGCCACTGCGTGAACTACGGCCACCCGATCGAGACCGACATCCGCCTGGCCGGTGGCCGCGTTCTGAAAGCCGGCGATCGCACGTCGCTCCCTGTGAACGAACTGGAGCGCTGCCTCGATGCACCCGGGGTGTGCTGCCTGTTGCTCGTGTCCTCCCGACTGACTTCGTTTCACCATCTCGATCTCGCCAGTGCGGTCTCGACCGCCAGGGCAAGAGGCATCCCGACCGTCATCGACGGCGCTGCGCAGGATCTGCGCGTGCAAACCTTGCTAAACACCGGAGCCGACGCCGTGCTGCTGAGCGCCCACAAGTACCTGGCCTCCCCCACCGCCGGCGTGGTGCTGGGCACGCACGCGTTCGTGGAGGCATTCAGGGCACAGGAACGCGGCATCGGCCGCGCCATGAAGGCCAGCAAGGAAGCCATCGTGGGCGTGCTCGCCGCCCTCGAAGATCGGGTCATGCTGGATGGCGATGCATGGAAGCTCGCTCAGCAACGCAAGGTGGATCTGTTGCTGGAGCTTCTGCGACCGAGCTCAGGATTACTTCAAGCCTGGGCGCAGGACGACCCGGCAGGCATGCCTTTCCAGCGCATCAAGCTCTCCATGCCAGGCGGCGCGACAGCGGCTGCGGCGCTGGTGCGCGCCCTCAAAGCCGGTCGACCCAGCATCTGGACGATGGAGCACGCTCTCTATGAAGGCATCGTCCAACTGGAACTGGTGGGCCTGGACGAATCGGAAGTGCGCCTCCTTGCCAGCCGGCTTGTGGAAGCGGTCGGCGAACAGAGCCCACGCTGAAACAAAAAAAGCCGCTGCAAGCAGGACTTGCAACGGCTTCTCGATCTCTGGCGGAGTGGACGGGGCTCGAACCCGCGACCCCCGGCGTGACAGGCCGTAAATACACAGCTCTTATATCTTTGATTTACAATATGTTTTTTACATATTCTCCCCCATTTTTCTTTTTTGGGGACAAATCCGGGACACTGAACTTCGATGGCAAATTTCACGCGACGCGAATCTGGAAAGTGGCAGGCAAAAGTCCGTCGTGATGGATGGCCCTCTCAAAGCAAAACGTTCGACACGAAGGCGGCAGCGGAGGCATGGGCGAGATCGGTGGAGCGTGAGATGGATACGGATTCGTTCATCTCCAGGAACGACGCCGAACGAACCACTTTCTTCGAAGCTGCTGAGCGCTACCGGACAGATGTACTCCCTTCAAAGCGAGGGAAGCAACAAGACGGCTACGTGCTCAAGCGCGTGACCGAAGAGTTTGGCTCGTACTCCCTTGCCGCCATCACGCCGGCCAAGCTGTCTGCGTACCGGGACGAGAGATTGAAGGCAGTAAGTCCACAGACCGTGCTGCATGAGCTGGGCATGGTCTCTCGGATCTTCAAGGCTGCCAAGCTGGACTGGAACATAGCCCTGCCCAAAGGAAATCCTGTCGAGGATGTTCGTAAACCCAGCCCGAACAACGACCGAACAAGAAGGCTCGAGAGTCTTGAAGAGGATCTTCTGCTGAATGCTTTGAAAGAGTGTGCCAGCGTGTGGCCACATGCTGCAGCAGTACTGGCCATGGAGACTGGGGCGCGCCAAAGTGAGCTGTTGTCTCTCAAATGGGAAGAAATCGACCTGGAGCAACGTGTTGCACGAATTCGTGGTCGGGATGGCGGAAAAACCAAAAACGGCGATGAATATCGAGATGCACCGCTTTCGAGGCGGGCTGTGGCTCTTCTCAACTCACTTCCCCAAGCTACACGAGGAAAAGTACTCCCACTTAGTCAGAACGCACTTCAGTTGTCTTGGGAACGGGCAGTGACTCGCGCAAGGAGAACCCATGTATTTGGATTGCTTCGTGAGCTACTCGAAAAGCACGGTGTCGACGAAAAAGCCCAAGAGCGCGAGATCACCGCACTGAAGTTCAAGAAGCGTGCACCCAGTGAGGCGACGATCAATCACCTTGCTGATATCGACAAACATGACAGGGTGATGGTCGACCTTCATTTCCATGACTTGCGTCATGAAGCCACCACGCGGCTCGCCGAGAAACTGGAAATGCATGAACTCATGAAGGTCACCGGCCACAAGACCACACGCATGCTTGCCAGGTATTACCACCCTCGAGCGGCTGATCTGGCCAAGAAGCTTGACTAGAAAGAAGCCTTTTGTCGTATAGGTGCGCGCGACTGAAAAGGTCAGGACGCTGTCGAACGGACTTTATTTTTTGGCGACATATCCCAAGCAGTCACCCGCCACTCACGTGAACGGCCAAAGGCAAAAACAGCATGACAATCCCGTCAATGCGTTTGCCCGCTAGCGCACATGGCGACGTGCATTGCACCCTAACAAACCCAAAAGGATAACGGTCATTCGCCTGATCAGTTTCTCTAGTAGCTCTTCGGAGCTACTAGTTTTTTATGGGCGACAGTTTTTTGTTCGAAACACAAAACTTCACCAAGACAGGTGAATGTTGGTCGATGAACAAGTTAGATGCTTCGCCTACAGCGTGAACCGGCACCATCGCGTTCTCCGAGGTTACAGCCACCCCTTGAAGCCATAGGTCAGGTCTGATGCTCACAAACCGTCACGATCAGGCTGAACGCCATGAGCAGTTCTTGCTTGAGCAGTGTGGGATCAGAAAGGGTGCTGTCTGACAACAGTGCTACCTCGTCCCGGACACGGTTGAGAAGCGGATCGAAAACTCTTTATTTTTCCAGCATATTGAGACTGCCATCTGATGGGTGAGGCACACCGCCTTCCGATCAAGAAGGCTGAGTCTCGAGTCCACGGATCCCCAAGCTGAAACCTTAAAGCGAGCAGGTTGGTACGGCTGGGTGCCTTTTTTCTGTAGATACATATCCCTCTCAGTCATGGCGATGTGCCTGACCTTTTAAAGGAAAAATCTACTTATGCGTATCAACACTGCTCAACGGACTGGTCTTGCTGATCTTTTCGAAAAGATTGCCACGGGTTTGGTCTGGGCCCTCTTCTTTATTATCTTCATCAATGAACAATTTTCATGGCTGAAAGTGGTTATAATTTCAACATTATCGTTAGCATCCATTGTTGTCTCAGTGTACCTGAGAGGTTTTGACAATGAAGACTGACATAGCCAACAGCTTGCATCAACATTTTCACCAAGGCAAGTATCATTAAATGTCGATCTTCACCAGATCAACATAGTTAGCAACCCAAAACCACGATTCGTCGTGGTTTTTTTATGCGCATATGGAAATGAAGAAAATCCCGCCGAAGCGGGATTGGGTTAACTAGCAGTTAGCTTTTCAAATGACTTGATTTCGCCATGAACAAAAATCAAGAAATCATCAACCTGTCCCAATAAATGAAAATATTCATCATCAAATAGTTGGCTGGTGGTTTTACAGAGCAGCAGAAGCTCTCTAAATCCCTTAACTCTCTGCTGTGACTCAAATAAACATCCCAGCAGATTCATTTGCATCACCACAGGATAGCCGTATTCACCATGCTGATGAAATTTTATTAACCCCTTCATGTCTTCAAGCGTTTCCGAAAGTTGGACGGGGTCGAGTGTGAGATCCATATCTTAATACCTTTGAAGTTAAACATATTCAACCGAATAGTCTCCTGCTTTTTTGGTAGCTCATCACAGAAAGTGACGTTCTACCGATGTTGCTCGGTGACTGCAGTGGATATGTGCACAACTCAAAAAGGCAAGAAGGTGGATCTATCCAGAACCCAAGGAAGCCATGTGGGGGTTTGGCTGGATCAAGAAGCTCAAGAGTTTGCGGAGCGGCCACACGGTGTGGAGTCTCCGCTCATGTTCGTTGCAGATGCTCTATGAACATGCGTCGCGTGGTCGGCGAGGAAAGAATGCGCCGCCAGGTGCATTCGGGGGCACCCGCCTTGCGGGGGGCGGCAGCCCGGTCGTAGACCTGTGCGGAGGGCACCCGGCCCACCGGGGAGGCGGGAGCCTCGTCCGAAGGACTGCTGTGCGCCGCTTCGCGGCTACCTGGGAGGTTTCCGATGTGCGGAGCACAGGCGCCAGCCCGAGCACGGCAGTGCGCAGTCGGTAAACCTCCCAGGTAGCCGCGAAGCGGCGCACAGGTGTTGGGGATGGGTGGGGAGCCGCCGCATGGCGGGGAGGGATAGGGGCGAAGCCACTGCCCCTCCCGCGCAGGCGCAGCCGAAGCGCTGGGGGGCCGCGTAGCGGGGAGCGCAGCTCCCGCCGCAGGCGCGGACTTATTTTTTGTCGCACATATCCCCCGTGCACACATCTCAAAGTCTGTCCAAGTGCGCCTCATAGTGGGTGCAAATCAACTTGGATAGTGCGGGACATAGTGCTAGCGGAATCAATGTCTCCCACTATTTAACGAACTATGAACATCAAAGAACCGGAAGAAGAATTCAACAGGACCTCAATTGCAAGAGCTGTTTTAAGGGAACGACTAAAAGGGCAAACAACCCTTGAGAGAGGAAGAGAAAGGACACAAACAGCACTAAGCTGGATGTACAGGTGGGGATGGGCAAGCTCCACGACGTTAGAAATTTTAGTTGGATCCAAAAGATCAGGACTGGCATCTCGCCTAGTTAAGAACAAGTTGGCAGTCGTCACAAAGACGAACAGTCGGCGGAACGAGAAATATCTGCCGGGTTCTTTTTTGACGTTGACACAAGATGGCAAGCACATGGTTGAGATCAATCGGATGGAGCCGCTGCAATATGAGCATCGTCCAGATCGGATCAACCAGAACACTTTGCTGCACAACGAGATGGTGCAACGCTTCACAGCAGAGCACTTAGTCTCAGGTGAGATTTCGGATTATTGGTCAGAGAAGGAAATGAAGGCAAAGAGTCAGAATGGGGTAAAGCACCCCGATGCTGTGTGGCTTTATTCCTCGGGATTGAAAGTGTCTATCGAGGTTGAACTTTCACCCAAGTGGGAGCGAGATTTGGATGTCTTTGTTTATTCAACGTTACTCTCATTGAGGACAACAAATGGGTCCGCTAGATTTGACAAGATGCGCTTGATAACAGATGCTCCAGCGATTCTCAAGCGATATAAAGAAGCTTTTAAGCCAGGTGCCAATTTTTGGATTTGGAGAAAAAACGATTCTGGACGCTGGATTGCTGAAGACGAGCTGACCGTGCCGGCTTGGACGCCAGAACGAATAGACTGGAAGCTCGTATAGAACGGTTCTAATTTTTGGTTTTCGCAATGATCGAGGTCCGCCCCAGCTGTAGCCTGCTTTACAGCTGGGGCGGAACACCAGGAACGTGGTCGGTGTCGGAGGCAGCTGAGGTCACCGAGGTTAGTAAAACGGGGACACTTGATGCGTAGCGAGGCCTGTTTATGCCCAGAAACTTCCACTGGGACATGCAAATAGCTCTCACCAAAGAAGGTTCAGGACATGTGATTTTGGAAGACCAATCCGCATTCACCTTTGATTTCAAAGGAGAAATTACCGCTGCTGCGATGAATGCCACTACACCACCCTGTAGAGTTGGCGATGCACTCGGCCGGTGACTTGCGGTGCAGAAGGTGCGGCCACTCGAGGTTAGTAAAACGGGGACACTTGATGCGTAGCGAGGACTGTTTCTGCCCAGAAACTGCCATGGGGACATGCAAATAAAATTCTCACCAAAGAAGGTTCAGGACATGTGACTTTGGAGGACCAATCCGCATTTACCTTTGATTTCAAAGGAGAAATCACCGCTGCTGCGATGAACGCCACTACACCCCCCTGTGGAGTGCGCAATGCACTCGGCCGGTGATTTGCGATGCAGAAGGTGCGGCTAGTTGGGGTTAGTAAAACGGGGACACTTGCATTTTTCGGGAAGTGCACACAGAGAGCCTCACAGTCGCTGGCGCCTAGTGAAAACATTTTTTGCTATGCGAACCCAGGCGCACAACCGCATCCGTCGTGGACTGAAGGCCTGGCCCAATAGGTCGTTCTAGGGCCACCCCAGCCCAAAGGGCATAGAGATCGTCAGTTGCGCTGCTTTCGATTGGTTGGTGTGCGAACGAAACGGTCGCTGGCGACGCATTACTCGAGCGCCCCTCGATTGCAGTGTCTCTACCGGTGAACGCGATTTCAGATCACCAGTTGGCCAGTCGTTACAGAGGGCTCGATCGTGGCCTCCATACCCGCTGTGAACTGGAGGTAGTCGGCCTCCATGCCGTCCGAGAAGATGATCCCGTTGTCCGACATGCGCGATCGGACCTTAAGCGGCTCGCCGACCTGCACCCGCCCGTAGACCAGCGTGGCTTGCGCGGTCCGCGTCGGAAACGGCTCCCGCACGGCAAACACCAGAGCCCGCTCTTCCCACGGCATGGGCTGATAGACCTCCTCCGACGATTGCGTGCCCAACGTGCGCGCAATCGCCAACGAACCCGTCACGATGCTCTTGAGCCAAGCGGTGGAGCCCAGTCCTGTCGACACGATCAAGCCCGAGGAGGACTGGAACTCGGTCTTCGATCCATGCGAGAGGTCGTAGAGCGCCGAGGTGTGGCCGCGGGGACCGATGAAGAGATCGTTCACGGCGCGCAGCACCTGCCCGTCGCTCAAGCGCGCTTCGGCCATCGTCACCGAGCGGGTGTCTCGCTGGTCCGCGGCCACGCCTGGCAAGACCGCACCCAGGTCGTCCGGCCGAAACGGCAACAACACACCGTCCCAGCGCGAAGGCTCCGGATTGAGGCCCACCAGCGGTTGACCCTCCAGGTACTTCATGGTGTTGGCCACCAGGCCATCCTGCCCCAGCGCCACCACGATGTCTGTGGGTGCGAAGACGAAGTTGGCCAGCAGCGACCGGTCCACGATCTGATAGCGGCCCCAGGTTTGCAGGGCCTGCACCGTCACCCGCAGGCTGGCCGCGTACGCCTCGCTCTCTTTGAGGTAGTCCGTGAAGTCCGCCCCCAGGTGCTCGACGTAGAACTTGGCCTGTCCGAGCGTGTTGTAGCGGGCGATCAGCTGGTCCAGCCGGGTGCGGCGCGTCACCAGCACCACCCGCCGGTCCCCCAGTCCGACTGCCCCGCTCACACCGGCCTCCGTGCCACCACCGACCCAGTCCCGACACCCGCACCCACACCGGCGCCCATCAGCGAGTTGAGCAACTCGGGCGACATGTTCAGCTGCCCTATCCGCTCGGCCCGCTCGGCGATGCCGCCGAACGCCTGTGCGATCAACTGACCAGGCTGCATGCCCACGGCCGCCAAGGCCTGTACCACGCGGGGATCGGCCTTCTCCAGGGCGTCCATCACCGCGCGCACCTTGTGCGCCTGCGCCTCGGCCTCCTGGCGTGTGTTCTGTGCCTCGCTGGTGACAAATTCCTTGCGCTGGTTCTCCAGCACGATGTCGGCGCTCATCTGCTCCGCCCGCAGCTCGTTCTGGCGCCGCATCGCCGCGGCCTTAGCCTCCATCTGGGTTTCCTGGATTTCGCGTTTCTTCACCTCTACCGCGATCTCCGTGTCCAGCTCGTTCTGCCGGATGGCCCGCTCGTTCTGCACACCGGCCATGCGGCGCTGGGAGATGGCGTCATCGGCGGCCTTCAGGTTGGCCTCGCGGGCCTCGGCCTCCAGCGCCCGGGCGATGTCGGGCGTGGGCTTGATAGCCACCACCGCCACACCCAGGATCTCCAGACCCAGCGCCTTCACCTCGGGCTGGTTGCCCAGCTGTTCCTGGGCGGCACGCGCCACCTCGGCCGTGGCCTTGAGTGCATTGCGAAGCGGCAGCGCCTGGATCACCTGCTGCACGATGGCGCGCACCTGCATCACGACCCGGTCCTGGAGGCGCTCGGGGTCGTCCGAGGCGTAAGTGACGCCATCAGGTTCCATTGAGAAATCCATCATTTTGTAGATGCGGCTTGGGTCACCCACCCGGTAGGTGACTTCACCCTGAACCGTGACCCCCTGGAAATCGCTGGTGACCAGGTCGAGCATGAAGCCGGCGTCGCGGCTGGCGATCGGCACCGCGACCAGCGAGGTGGTGGGTGCGTAGTAGAAAAACGAGAGGCCCGCCCCCTGGCGCACGAGCTTGCCGCCACGGAACTGCATGAGGTGGGTGGTGGGCTGCGATTTGATGAACTGGATGCCAAGCATTTGGAGCTCCTTTTTAAGTTGCACAGTACAACCTTTAATGGGTTGTATAGTACAACTCAAACAGGAGATGTCAACCATGGCCACCAAAAAACCCACGGCACGCCCATCGGTACCCGCCTTCGAACGCCCGCTGGTCACGGTCGACGTGGTGATCTTCACGGTGATCGACGAGCAGTTGAAGGTGCTTCTCGTGCGCCGTCTCGATGCCGCTGGAGATCCTCACCCCGGGCGCCTGGCCCTGCCGGGCGGATTCATCAACGTGGACGTCGATGCGAGCCTGCACGACTGCGCGCTGCGCAAGCTGGGGGAGAAGACCGGGCTCCAAACCCCCTACCTGGAGCAGCTGGGCAGCTGGGGCAGCGCCACGCGCGATCCTCGGGGGTGGTGCGCCACGCATGTCTATTTCGCTCTGGTGCCACCGCCCGAGACCGGTGAGGAAACGGGATCGAAGGCACCGCCCGTATCGGAATGGGTCGAGGTCGACACGGCCCTGCGCAAGCGCCTCGCCTTCGACCACGCAGAGATCCTGGCGGCGGCCGTGGAGCGACTGCGCGGCAAGGTGGAGTACACCTCGCTTCCGGCCTTTCTGTTGCCGGAGCCTTTCACGCTGCCGCAGCTGCAACGAACCTACGAGATCGTGCTGGGCAGGCCCATGGACAAGAGCGCGTTTCGCAAGCGCATGCTGGATGCGCAGTTCCTGATCGAGGCGGGATCCATCGCTGGTGATGCCGGCCGCGCAGCCATGGGCTACCGCATCCTGGACCGCGAGCGGGCGGCGGTGTTTCCGCGAACGTTCCGCTCTGTCGAAGTGTTATCCACCAAGGACTGACATGCGCACCAAGCTCCTGATCATCGATCCCCAAAACGATTTCTGCGACATCGACGGCGCGGCGCTGCCGGTGGCGGGTGCCAACACCGATCTCACGCGCCTGGCCGGCTTCATCAAGACGAACCAGGGCCGCATCAGCGACATCACGGTCACACTGGATTCGCATGCGAGTGTTGCGGTCGAACGCACCACGTTCTGGCTCGGCCGGGACGGACAGCCCATTGCGCCCTTCACCTTCATCACGGCTGCGGATGTGTTCGCCGGTGCCTACCGTCCCAGAGATGCCGGCTTGACCAGGCAGGTCGTCGCCATGCTCGAACAACTGGCCGGGGCAGGCAAAGGCGGGATGGTGGTCTGGCCGGTGCACTGCGTCACGGGCACCTGGGGTCACAACATCCACAGCGATGTGGCCCGTGCCCTCGCGGCCTGGGAAATGACCCACCAACGTGCCGTTGCCAAGGTGCTCAAGGGCGAGTACCCGTTGACCGAGCACTTCGGGGTGTTCGAAGCCGATGCTCCCGTGCCGTCGGTCCCGGGCACCCAGTTCAACACGGCACTGGCCACCTCGCTGGCCGACGGTGCCGATGTCATCGCGATCGCGGGTCAGGCTTCGAGCCACTGTGTGGCCGCCAGTTACGACCAGTTCATGCGCTTCCTGGCCGGTGCGCCGGCTCTGACGCCGAGAGTGGTCCTGCTGCGGGACTGCATGAGTCCGGTGCCGGGCTTCGAAAAGCTGGCCGATGCCCTGTTCGCGCGAGCCCGCGCAGCCGGCACCGTCGTGATGACGGCCGACGAATTCGCACAATCCATTTCATGACGCACGGACACGACGGGGAGACCACAGTGAACACGCACCACACACCAGCGCAGGAAGTCGGAGCGGACTTTGTACCGGTCGTGACCTCACTGCTGGGGACCGACCTTTACAAGTTCACCATGTTGCAGCCCATGCTGCACTCGATGCCGGCCAACCAGGCCGAGTACCGTTTTGTGTGCCGCAACGAAGCCACCTACCCGTTGAGTGAGATCCGGGACGAGGTGGAGCGACAGATCGAGCACCTATGCACGCTGCGCTTCTCCGAGGAAGAGTTGCAGTACCTGGGCGGCCTGCGGTACATGAAGTCCGACTTCATCGACTTTCTGCGCATCTTCCGAATCCAGCAACGCTACATCTCGGTGACGGCCAGCGGTGATGGGCTGAGCATCGTGGCCAAGGGTCCCCAGATCCACGTCATGCTGTTCGAGATCTTCGTGCTCGCCATCGTCAACGAAATCCACTTCCGACGCCTGGCCACACCGGACGTGATCGAAGAAGGCCGTCGGCGTCTGCAGGACAAGATCGCCCTGCTGCGGATCGGCGCGCGGGACCTTCAGCGCCAGCACCCGTTCGAATTCTTCGACTTCGGTGTGCGCCGGCGCTTCTCGGCGGCCTGGCAAGAGGAGGTGGTCGCGACCCTCGCGCGTGAGGTGCCCGAGTTCTTCAAGGGCACCTCCAACGTTCACCTGGCGAAGAAGTACGGCCTGGTGCCCATCGGCACCATGGCGCACGAATACCTCCAGACCTTCCAGGCGACGGGCGTTCAGCTCAAGGGCTTTCAAAAGGCGGCCTTTGAGAACTGGGTGCAGGAGTACCGCGGTGACCTGGGCGTGGCCTTGACCGATGTGGTGGGCATGGACGCGTTCCTGGCCGACTTCGACCTCTATTTCGCCAAGCTGTTCGACGGGCTGCGCCACGACTCGGGTGACCCTATCGTGTGGGGAGAGAAGGCATTGGCGCACTACGCGCGCCTGAAGGTCAATGCGCACAGCAAACGGCTGGTGTTCTCCGATGGCCTGGACCTGCCGGCAGCACTCAGCCTGTATGGTCGTTTCGCCGATCGCATCCAGACCGGCTTTGGCATCGGCACGAACCTCACCAACGACGTGGGTTTGACGCCGCTGAACATCGTGATGAAGCTGGTGAGCTGCAATGGCCAACCCGTGGCCAAGCTCTCCGACTCGCCGGGCAAAACCATCTGCGACGACGAGACATTTCTGGCCTACCTGCGTCAGGTGTTTCGCATCGAGGGCTGAGACAAGCAGCTGATCAAATTGTCGAATCTCATAACGGCTGGAGATCTTGGCTACCCGCACCGGCTGTTTCAAAAGCTTCAGACTGACGGCTGTAGCCCACCCTTGGAAGGTGAGAGACAGCAGTGCCAGCGATTGCTGCCTTTGGCTCAGTCGGGTTTCAAACGCACTCCATGCCAAAAGCGGTCACTCTTCAGCGTCTTCTGGACGGCTGCTTGCGGACAAAGCTGTCGTAAAAGGCGATCCGTTGCATTGAGATTTCTGGGTGGGTCAAGTTGACTCCTGAACCTTGGAGGGTATGCGCGGTCGTCGCATCAATCGGTAAACCACCGGCACCACCAACAAGGAGAGCAACGGCGCGCTGATCATCCCGCCGATCATTGGGGCGGCAATGCGCTGCATGACCTCGCTGCCGGTGCCCATGCCCCAGAACAGGGGCAACAACCCGGCCACGATGGTGGCCACCGTCATGGCCTTGGGCCGCACGCGAAGCACCGCGCCTTCGCGGATCGCCTCCAGCAGCGAAGGCTCGTCATTGCGCCCGGCGTCCAGCCGCTCCTGCCAGGCCTGCTTGAGGTAGATCAGCATGATCACGCCGAACTCGGCCGCCACACCGGCCAGCGCAATGAAGCCCACCACGCTGGCCACCGACAGGTTGTGCCCGAGCAGCCAGAGGAACCACACCCCACCCACCAGCGCGAACGGCAGCGTCGCCATGATCAGCAGCGCTTCGTCGAAGCGGCGAAAGATCAGATACAGCAGCACGAAGATGATCAGCAGCGTGACCGGCACCACCAGCTTGAGCTTGGCCGTGGCGCGCTCGAGGAACTCAAACTGGCCCGACCACGACACCGAGTACCCGGCGGGCAACACCACCTGCTGCGCCACCGCGCGCTGCATGTCCAGCACCGCGCCGCGCAGGTCGCGCCCGCGAATGTCCACGTACACAAACCCGGCCAGGCGCGCGTTCTCGCTGCGCAGCATGGGCGGCCCATCAGAAATGCGAAGGTCGGCGACATCAGACAACACCAGGCGCTGGCCGCCGGGCGCCACGATGGGCAGTGCGCGCAGCTCAGGGAGTGAGTCGCGCAGCTCGCGCGGGTAACGCAGGTTGATCGGGAAACGTTGCAGGCCCTCCACCGTCTCGCCGATGTTCATGCCACCCACGCCGCCAGCCACGATGTCCTGCACGTCGGCGATGTTCAGGCCGTAGCGCGCAGCGTCCGCGCGGCGGATCTCCACGTCGATGTAGCGCCCGCCCGTGAGGCGCTCGGCCAGTGCGCTGCTCACGCCGGGCACGTCCTTCACGGCTCTCTCGATCTCGCCGGTGAGGCGGTCGATGGTGGTCAGGTCGGGCCCGGCCACCTTCACGCCCACGGGGCTCTTGATGCCGGTGGCCAGCATGTCGATGCGGTTGCGGATCGGGGGCACCCAGATGTTGGAGAGGCCAGGCACACGCACCGTGCGGTCGAGCTCTTCGATCAGGGCCTCGGGCGTAAGGCCAGTGCGCCACTCGTCTCGCGGTTTGAACTGGATCGTGGTCTCGAACATCTCCAGCGGCGCCGGGTCGGTGGCGGTCTCGGCGCGTCCGGCCTTGCCGTACACGCTCTGCACCTCCGGAATGGTCTTGATCAGGCGGTCGGTCTGCTGCAACAGCTCGGCCGCCTTGGACGCAGAGAGCCCAGGCAGCGCGGTGGGCATGTAGAGCAGGTCGCCCTCGTCCAGCGGCGGCATGAACTCGCTGCCCAGCTGGCGCAGCGGCCAGATGCTGACCACCAGCACCAGCGCTGCCACCACCAGCGTGAGCTTCGGTGCTTTCAGCACAGCATCCAGCACCGGGCGGTACAAGGCGATGAGAAAACGGTTCAGCGGGTTGGCCGTCTCCGCCGGTATGCGCCCGCGAATCAAATAGCCCATGAGCACCGGGATCAGCGTCACGGCCAGGCCGGCAGACGCCGCCATGGCGTAGGTCTTGGTGAAGGCCAGCGGCGCAAACAAACGGCCCTCTTGCGCCTCCAGCGTGAACACCGGAATGAAGCTCAACGTGATGATCAGCAGCGAGAAAAACAGCGCCGGCCCCACTTCGGCCGCGGCGTCGCCGATCACACGCCAGCGCGGCTCACCCTGCAGTGTCTGGCCCGGGTGCTGGTGCGCCCAGCGCTCCAGATGCTTGTGGGCGTTCTCGATCATCACGATGGCTGCGTCCACCATGGCGCCGATGGCGATGGCGATGCCGCCCAGCGACATCACGTTGGCATTGATGCCCTGCTGCTGCATCACGATGAAGGCCATCAACACGCCCAGCGGCAGCGACACGCTGGCCACCAGCGCACTGCGCAGGTGAAACAAAAAGGCCAGACACACCAGCGCCACGACGATGAACTCCTCCAGCAGCTTTTCACCGAGGTTCTTCACCGCGCGTTCGATCAGGCCTGAACGGTCGTACACCGGCACGATCTCCACGCCCGCCGGCAGGCTGCGCTGCAGCTCGGCCAGCCGCGTCTTCACCGCTTCGATGGTCTGCAGCGCGTTCTTGCCGGATCGCATGACCACCACGCCGCCCACGGCCTCGCCCTCGCCGTTGAGCTCGCCGATGCCTCGCCGCATCTCGGGCCCGGTCTGCACCCGCGCCACGTCGCCCAGGCGCACCGACACACCAGCGCTGCTGGTGATGAGCGGGATGGCGCGGAAGTCGTCCAGCGTTTTCAGGTAGCCGCTGGCGCGCACCGCGTACTCGGCCTCGCCCAGCTCCAGCACCGAGCCACCGGCCTCCTGGTTGCCGCGCGCCACCGCCTCGGCCACCATCGCTTGCGTCACACGGTAGGCGGCCATCTGGTCGGGGTCCAGCACGATCTGGTACTGCTTGACCATGCCGCCCACGCTCGCCACCTCGGCCACGTCGGGCACGGTCTTGAGCTCGAAGCGCACGAACCAGTCTTGCAGGGCCCGCAGCTGCGCCACGTCCTGCCCGCCCGTTCGGTCGATCAGGGCGTATTGGTAGATCCAGCCCACGCCGGTGGCGTCGGGCCCGATGCTGGAGGTGGCGCCGCGCGGCAGGCGCGCCTGCACTTGGTTGAGGTACTCCAGTACGCGCGAGCGCGCCCAGTACGGGTCCACATCATCTTCAAACAGCACATAGACGAAGCTGTCGCCAAACATCGAGAAGCCGCGCACCGCGCGCGCGCCCGGCACCGAGAGCATGGTGGTGGTCAGCGGGTAGGTGACCTGGTTCTCCACGATCTGTGGCGCCTGACCGGGCCAGGTGGTGCGGATGATGACCTGCGTGTCGGAGAGGTCGGGCAATGCGTCCAGCGGCGTGCGCTGCAGGGCCACCACGCCCCAGGCGCTCAGCAGTGCGGTGGCCAGCAGCACCAGGAATCGGTTGGCAATGCTCCAGCGGATCAGGCCGGCGATCATTTGCCGACCTCCGGCGCCACGCGCTGCAGGCTGGTGATGCGCGGAAAATCGCCCTCCTGCATCTCGAACTCGATCTGCAGGCGGTCACCGGCTTCCAGGTTGCGTGGCTGCTGCGCGCGGGGCGGCAGTTTGAAGTCCATCTGCATCTGCGGCCATTTCAGCGCCGCAATGGGCGGGTGCGTGAGCGTGACCGTGTCGCCGCTGAGCGCGTCGATCACCGCGTCGGTGGTGTAGCGCTGAGCTGTGGACGCAGGCTCCTGGTTGAGCCGCGCCTCCAGCCCGCGCAGGCTGGCTTCGGAGTCAATCAAAAACTGGCCTGAGAGCACCACGCGCTGCCCCATCTGAAGCCCCGCGCTGATTTCGGTCTGGCCGCCCACCTCCAGGCCTGCAGTCACCTCCACCGGGCGGAAACGTCCGCCGTCTTCGGCCACCATCACCACACTGCGCCGCCCGGTGTGAATCACAGCGTCGCTGGGCACCAGCAGCGTGGCCGCGGCCTTGGGGCGGTCCAGCCGCATGCTCACCAGCATGCCTGGCACCAGCCGCCCCTGTGGGTTGGCCAGCTCGACCCGCGCGCGGATGGTGCGCGTGACCGCATCCACCTCGGGCAGCAACGCCTGCACCTGGCCCTCGAAGGTCTGCCCCGGCGCGCCTGGGCTGGTGGTGCGCACGCGTGCACCGGATTGCAACAGCGCGGCCTGGCTCTCGGGCACCGCTCCCTCGGCCCACACCGTGCGCGTGCCCTGCAGGCGCATCAGCGTCATGCTCGGCATCACGGTGGCGCCCTCGCGCACCATGAGCTCGCTCACGATGCCGGCGATGGGCGCGGTGAGCGTGAAGCGCGGCTGAACCACGCTCGATGCCACCACGCGCTCAATGTGCGCGGGCGTCATGCCGGCCTGGCGCATGCGCTGGCGCGCCGCATCCTGCAGTGAGTCGGTGCCTTCACCGCTCAGGCGCGCCAGCGCCAGGTATTCCTCCTGCGCGGCCACCCAGTCGGGCACGTACAGCTCGGCCAGCGGCGCGCCGACAGCCACGCGGTCCAGGGCGGCTTTCACATGCAGCTTCTCCACAAAACCCATGGCGCGCGAACTCAACACCACCTGTTCGCGCTCGTTCCAGGCCACGTTGCCGACCGCCGTCACCTCGGACACCAGCGAGCCTTCAACCACCGGCGCCGTGCGCAGCCCCAGGTTCTGCTGGATGCGCGGGCTCACGCTGACGCTGCTGGCATCCGCCGCACCGCTGCCGGCGTAGCGCGGCACCAGCATCATGTCCATGAACGGCGACTTGGCCGGTGCCTCGAAGTTCTTGCCCGGCACCATGGGGTCGTGGTAGTTCAGGATTTGCCGGCCCGTGGCCGGGTCCACGTCCCCCGCCTTGAGCGATTCGCGGATGTGCCGGCGCGTGGCTTCTTCGCCTTGCGGGATGGTCCACAGCGAAGGGTCGTCGCTGGTGCTGGTTGGCGTTGACGCAGACGACCCGCCTGCTTGCGAGGTGGTTCCCATGCCCTGCCGCATGCCCAACCACCACGCGCCAGCGCCCACAGCAATAAGCGCGGCCACAGCAGCAAGTGCGACGAAAGATGTTTTTTTGTTCATGGCTTCACTCCAGTGGAGCTGTCGGGGATGAGGTATTCGAGTTGAGCCCACAGGCCAGAGGTTTCACGCTCCAGCGCCAGGCGTTCGAGCGCGAGGTTCAGTGCGTCGCGTCGCGCCTGCAGCACCGGGCCCAGGCCTTCGCGCCCGCCCCGGTACGCCGCCAGTGCGGCATCCACGCGCTGTGTGGCCAGCGGCTGGCGCTGCGCATCCAGGTAGGCCAGCCGGTCCAGCCCGGCGCGCCAGTCCTGCTGCCAGCGCTGCACTTGCAGCACACGCTCGCGCGTCTGCTCTTCGCGCTCTGCCTCCAGTTCGTTCACGCGCGCCAGGCGCGCGGCGAGCTCGCGCTGCTGGCGCTGCGGCTTGTCCCACTGCAGCGGCACCGACACGCCGATCGACACCATGTTGGAGAACGCCGAGCCGCGCTGGCTGAACATGATCTCGGCGCTCCAGTCGGGCTTGAGGTCCTGGCGGGCCACTTCGGCCTCGGCGCGGGCCACGGCTTCGCGAGCCTGCAGCGCAACGAGATCGGGCAGGTTGCGCAATGGGTCCGCTTCACCCACCGCTGCGGTGATCTGCCGCATGGGCGGTGGATCGGCCAGCGGCTGGTCCGGCGGCCCACCGGTGAAGCGCGCCAGCGTGAGGCGGGCGTTGGCGCGCTCGGCCTGCGCGCCGATCAGGCCTTGCTCCAGCTGGGCCAGCGCCTCGCGCGCGCTGAAGGCATCGGCCGTGGAGCCTCGCCCACCCCGCAGGGCTGCCTCGGTTGTCTGCACCAGCACGCGCGCCTCGGTGATCTGCGCCTGCAGCAACCCAATGCGTTGCTCTTGCATGCGCCGCTCCAGCCAGGCCTGCGCCGCTTCGGTCTGCAGCACGGCTACACGCTGTGCTCGTTCGCTCAACGCCACGTCGGCCTCGCGCTCGAATCGCTCACCCCGGGCGCGGCGCTTGTCCGCGTTGGGCAGGGTCTGCATGAGCGCGATGGAGCGCATGGTCATGAAATCGCGTGTGGTGCTGAAGCGCTCAGGTCCGTCCACCGGCAGGTTGTCCAGCGACAGGCGCAGCACTGGGTCGGGCCGCTGCGCTGCCGCCACCGCCATCTCGCGTGCGCCTTGCGCGGCGGCGGTTGATGCGTCGAGGCTGCGCGAGTGGGCCAGGGCTGCGCTCACCGCAGCGCTCAGGCTCAGGGGTTCATCGGCGGCAGCGGGTGTGACCAGCACAAGCAGGCCAGCGAGGGCCAGCACGGCGCGTGCAAGAAAAAGCGAAGGGTGTTCCATGTCTGAGCTCCGGAGCAGGCACGCCCGGGCTCAAAAGCCCTGACAGCGCGCGACAGCAGCGCCACCGCCGGGTGGGCTGCGCAGTGCGGGGAATCAGACGGAAGTTGGGGGGCGCCAGAGGCGCGAAGTCGCGCCCGGGGGAAGGCTGCGCCAGGCCGGCGCTTCAGGGTCCTGGGTGACCGAGGTCTGGGCCACGAGGGATGGGAAAGACGGCAAGGCTGCGGCGGGCACGACGCAACTCTGAATACTCTTGCAGGGCTGGCCCGTGCTCTCAAAGGTGGCCATGTCGTTGCAGCAATCGTCCATGGCCTCGGCCAGGGACTCTGCCATCCCGTCAACTTCATCCGCCATGGCCATCATGCCCTGCATGGGGCATGGCGCGGCAACGCCCTGCACTGCCGCAAATCCCTGCAGGGGAAGCAGCAGACACAGGACGAGGGCGAGCAAGCGGCGCATAGCTGGATTCTATGGCGCGCAGACTGACTGCGCTTGCCTGATTGGAGAGCCTGCCCAAACAAGGCACCGTAGACTGTTCAGCGAGAGCCAATCTGTGCTTGGAGGCCAACGTGGACATTGCTGCACATGCGCTGTGGGCGGGAGCGGGCGTCGTCCTGCTGTTACGCCATCGGCCAATACCCGTTGCAACTGGTCTTGCCACTGCCGCAATGGCGGCGTTGCCGGATCTGATGCACATGTTGCCTGTGGCGGCGTGGGCTCTCTTCAACGGGCTGCCGGCCGAGTTCATAACCTATGTCCGAGCGCTGCCGGAAAGGGTGCAGCCTTTACCCGAGAGCGTGGAACTGTGGTCGCACCATCTCCACTGCATCTTTCACAGCGGGGTGATCGCCATGGCAGTGACGTTGGTCGCTTGGCGATGGTCTCGTGTCTTCTGGCTGCCGTTGGCTGGATGGTGGTCGCACATCCTCATTGATGTGTTCACCCACTCGGACGACTTCTTTCCGTCTCCAGTCCTCTACCCGCTCACCTACCGAGGATTTGATGGCGTTGCCTGGAACACGCCTTGGTTTGTCGTCGCCAACTACTCGGCGCTCGCGCTCGTCTGTGTTTGGCTGTTGGCGACGCGAAGAGAACGAGACCCATGAGAGCCCGGAAACTGCAGGCAGAACCGCGTTGTTCCCTCCGACGAAGTAACCGACGCGCTTCCGCCGTGAGCAAGCATGATGGCCTTGGTAATGGCCAGACCCAGGCCAGCACCATCGGATGAGGGATGCGCGCGCGCCTTGTCCACGCGATAGAAGCGATCAAACAGGCGCGGCAGGTCGGCGGCATCGATCGGATCGCCCGTGTTGGTGACACAAAAGCTGGTGCCATTCATCTGGGTCTCGACAGTCAGCGCAACATCGGTACGAGGGTGGGCGTGCCGCAGCGCATTGGACAGCAAGTTGCTGATGGCTCGCCGAATCATCAGTCGATCACCCACCACGCTACCCGCTCCCACCACCCGAAGGCGAAGTTCTTTGTCCTCGGCAACCGCATCGTAGAAATCCAGAAGGCTCTTCGCCTCGTCTTCGAGTGCGACGTCCTCGCGATTCGGAAGCTGGATGCCGTGGTCCGTCTTGGCAAGAAACAGCATGTCGGACACCATGCGCGCCAAGCGCTGAAATTCCTCGGCGTTGGAGGCGAGGATGTCGCGGTAGGTTTCTGGATCGCGATGCTGCGAAAGCGACACCTGGGTCTGCGTCAGCAGGTTACTGATGGGCGTACGCAGTTCGTGGGCGATGTCGCTTGAGAATTCCATTAGCTTCGCAAAATCCTGCTGCAGCCGCTCCAGCATGGCGTTGAGGCTGTGGGCCAGCTCCGCCATCTCCACAGGCACAGCGTCGATCGGCATGCGCTCGTCGAGCTTGTGGGCCGTGACCTTGAGCGCGCGCTCTCTCATGGTCCGCAGCGGGGCCAGACCGCTGCGGGCTGCCCACCACCCCAGGAGGCCGCTGAGCAGGGTGGCCAGGACGACATAGATCGCCAACTGCTGACGCAGCATCTGCATGAAATGGGTGTGGTGTTGCGTATCCAGCGCAAGTGTCAGGCGCATGGTCTGACCTGGACTGCTCAATCCGCCGGGCATCTGCGCTGTGGAAAGCTGCGTGCTCATACCTCGTAGTTGTCGCTCACCATCGGTCCAGTCCATGGGCTGATCTGCGGCGCTTCGTGCAGCGAGTTCTGCTGGAAATGTGATGCCGCCTTTTCCAAACAGCTGTTCGTCACCGCGCGTGATTGAGATGAAAAGGCCTTGGTGGCTGTTGAGCGATTCATCCAGCTTGGCCGCGAGTTCAGCTGGCTCTGGCGTTTCATCGACGATCTTCTCGATGAGCTGCACCTTGTCCAGCAGGTAGTCGCGGTCAAGGTCAATGAAGTGCAAATGGGTGGACCACGCCACCAGGACACCAAGGCCCAGCAACACTACAGCCGATACCAGGGTGTACAGAAAGGTGAGTCGTGCGGTGAGGGTCAAGCGCCGGATCATCAGGGGTGCTCCGGCACTTCCAGCACGTAACCCATGCCTCGCACCGTCTGCAACAGGCGGCACTCAAACCCGTCGTCCACCTTGACACGTAGCCTGCGCATGGCCACCTCGATGACGTTGGTGTCGCTGTCGAAGTTGACGTCCCACACCTGGGAGGCGATCAGCGAGCGTGGCAACACCTCACCCTTGCGGCGCATCAGCAATTCGAGCAATCCGAACTCCTTGGCGGTCAGGTCGATGCGCTTGCCCGCGCGGGTGACCCGACGGCGCAGCAAGTCCAGCTCCAGATCCGCGACCTGCAGGGTGGTGGGCTCCATACCCGAGCGCCCACGGCGCAAGATGGTGCGCACCCTGGCCAACAGCTCAGAGAACGAAAACGGCTTGACCAGGTAGTCGTCCGCTCCGAGCTCCAGACCCTTGACGCGGTCGTCCACATGGTCCTTGGCGGTCAAGAACAGCACCGGCATCTCCCGGCCTTGGGCACGCAGACCTCTGAGCACCTGCCAGCCGTCCATGCCGGGCAGCATGACGTCCAGAATGATGAGGTCGTGGTCGCCCTCCAGCGCCTGGTGCAATCCGTCCACACCGTTGTTGAGCAGCTCTACCGCGTAGCCCGCCTCGCGCAGTCCCATGCACAGGTACTCACCCGTTTTGCGTTCGTCTTCAACAATCAAGATTTTCACGTTCACTCCTGCGGCGATTTTGACTGCCAGCGGCCATCTGCAACCGAACCTGACAACTTTGTAATGAAACCGACAGGTTCGTGACGGGTGGCCTTTTGCACACTGCCTCCTGCTTGAAACAGTTGAACAGGAGCAAATCAGTGATTCATCGACGTTACCCTTCCTCCGCACTGCGGGCCATCGTTCTGGGCGTGCTGGCGCTCCCCATGGTCGTTTCCGCCCAGATCGCACCGGCCCCTCCTGAGAAAAACTGGCGCGAAGCCAACGACGCCGTTGGGCAGTTCAAACGCGGCCATGCCGACATCCTCAAGTGGGAAAAAGAGAACGTTCCCGCTGCAGCAGGTCAGGAGTTGGCGTCTCCCAGCCTGAGCCTCATGACGGCGGAAGACGCCGTGCGTCAGGCCTGGCGGGCCCACCTGGATTTGGTCAAACCCATGAACAGGATCGGTACGGCCAACGTGGATTTGATTGCCAAAGGCCAGTGGGCCGAGCTTGATCCCATCCATCAGCGCAGGGTAGACGACATGGACGAGCTGCTGGAAGTCGCCGCTCAAGGTCGCAAGGCGTGGTTTCAGGCAGTGGCTGCGCGCCAGGTTCTCAAACAGCACCGCGATGCGCTCGACGCCGCCGAGGCCGGCAACGAGCTGGGTCGCCGCATGGTGAGTGTGGGCAATTGGAGCAAGCTCCAGCAGGCCCAGGTTCAACTGGCTCAGTCATCCGCCAAGATGAACGTGCGACGCGCACAGAACGCCGCCGCGCAGGCCGAAGCCTCACTCATCAAAACGTTGGGCCTCACCGGCATGCACAGCGCTGTTGCGCTGCCTGACCGTTTGCCCGATGTGCCGGTCCAAGCCTTGTCGCCGCAAGTGCTGGACGAGCGCGCTGCGGCCATTGCTGCACAACTGCCGCGCGCCGAGGGCATGCGCAATGGCGCCAACGCCCGCCTCGCTCGCCAGGCCTACCTCTCCAGCCACGCCCTGGCTGTGAGTGCGCGCGAAGAAGTGCTGAAAGTTCGAGAGTTCATCACCGAAGAAACCGTTCTTCACTACAACGGCATGCTCAAAAGTGTGTGGGACTTGTTGGGTGAGGTTTCCAGCCAGTCACAAGCGGTGGCCAGCGCCATCGAGGCGCAGCGGGACTTCTGGATTGCAGAGACCGATCTGCAGTGGGTCCTTCAAGGCGGTGCGCCCGACAGCTTTGTCTCTCTGGGCGGCGGCGGCGGTGAGCCCGCTGCCGCCGCTGGCCACTGATCGCATCGAACGCATAGAAAGAAAACCAACATGAGTCTCCTCAATTCACGTCGTCAGTTTTTCGCGGGTGCTGCCGCTTCGGTGGCTGGGCTGGCGGTTGCGCGATCTGCCATGGCCGCTTTGCCCGAGCCTGTCTACCAAACGTCTGTGGACACAGCGCCTCCATTGGTGCCCACCACCGGTCGACCCTACAACCCGGTGGTCACGCTCAACGGCTGGACCCTGCCGTGGAAGATGAACAACGGCGTCAAGGAATTCCATCTGGTGGCAGAACCCGTGGTGCGCGAGGTCTCGCCGGGCTTCAAGGTCAATATGTGGGGTTACAACGGCCAGAGCCCGGGCCCGACCATCGAGGTGGTCGAGGGCGACCGCGTGCGCATTTTCGTCACCAACAAGCTGCCCGAGCACACCACCATCCACTGGCACGGCCAGCGCCTGCCAAGCGGCATGGACGGTGTGGGTGGCCTCAACCAGCCTGCCATCCCCGTGGGCAAGACCTTCGTCTACGAATTTGAAGCGCGCCGCCCGGGCACCTTCATGTACCACCCGCATGCGGACGAAATGGTCCAGATGGCCATGGGCATGATGGGCATGTGGGTCACCCACCCCAAGGGCAAGCATCCCCACATCAGTGAGGTGGATCGTGACTTCTGCTTCCTGCTCAACGCGTTCGACATCGAGCCCGGCAGCAAGACGCCCAAGATCGCCACGATGACCGACTTCAACATCTGGTGCTGGAACAGCCGGGTGTTCCCCGCCATCGACACGTTGAACGTGCGACTGAACGATCGCGTGCGCATTCGTGTCGGCAATCTCACCATGACCAACCACCCGATCCACCTTCACGGTCACGAGTTTTTGGTGACTGGCACCGACGGTGGCCCGACGCCACCGAGCACGCGCTGGTATGAAGTGACCACCGACGTGGCCGTGGGACAGATGCGCCAGATCGAGCTGATTGCCGACGAGGAAGGCGATTGGGCCATGCACTGCCACAAGAGCCACCACACCATGAACGCCATGGGCCACGACGTGCCCACCATGATCGGTGTGGACCACCGAGGCCTTGTCAACAAGATCCAGAAGGTGGTGCCCGACTACATGCTGATGGGCGAGCGCGGCATGGCCGACATGGGTGAAATGCAGATGCCCATTCCGGACAACACCGCTCCCATGATGACGGGAACGGGCCAGTTCGGTCCGCTGGAGATGGGTGGCATGTTCACCGTGTTCAAGGTTCGCAAGGACCAGAAACCAGGCGACTACAAGGACCCGGGTCCGTACAAGTTCCCCGAAGGCACTGTTGCGCACGAATGGACCGGTGCGCCGTTGCCCGCCGTCAGGCCCAAGGTCAGTGCAGACACGGCACCCGCCACAGCAAAGGCGGTCAAGCCCAGCGGCTCCGCCATGAAGCATTGATCAAATCATTCGCGCCCCTCAACTCAACCATCGACAAGGAATCTCCACATGCACATCACCAAAACCCTGATCGTGTCCGCCATGCTGGCGGCCGCAACGTCTTCATTTGCTCATGGCGACAAGGAACACGCCAAAGGAGCAGCGCCCATGAAAATGGAACAAAAAGATTGGGGCATCGGCGGTCACTCGAACGCCGTCAAGCGCACCGTGGAAATCAGTATGACCGACAACATGCGCTTCACACCCGATCTCGTTGAGGTCAAACAGGGCGAAACAATCAGGTTCGTGCACGTCAACGGTGGCAAGGTGATGCACGAGTTCGTCTTGGGAACCAAGAAAGAGCTCGATGAGCACGCTGCACTGATGAAGAAGTTTCCCAATATGGAGCACGATGAGCCCTACATGGCCCACGTAGGTCCTGGCAAAAAAGGAGAAATCGTCTGGAACTTCAACAAGGTCGGTGAGTTCGACTTCGCCTGCCTGCTGCCAGGCCACTACGAAGCGGGCATGGTCGGCAAAATCAAAGTCGTTGCCAAATAAGCCTCCCCGATCACGAGATCTCAATCAAGGAAACACATCATGAACAAATACACCCAAACCGTTGCGCAACTCCTCACCGCTGCCGCGCTCTCCCTGTCCTTGCCTTCGATGGCGCAAGCGGGTGCAGACCACAGCAAAATGGGAATGGATCACAGCAAGATGACCATGACAGCCACACCAGGCATGACCGACGGCGAAATTCGCAAGATCGACAAGGAAAACGGCAAGGTCACGATCAAGCATGGCGAGATCAAGCACATGGACATGCCTCCGATGTCCATGGTATTCAACGTCAAGGACAAGGCCATGCTGGACAAAGTCCAGGTGGGCGAGAAGATCCAGTTCATCGTCATTCAGGACGCCGGCAAGATGGTGGTCACCGATATCAAAGCGATGAAGTGATTTAACCAATCCGACCCTATGGGTCGGTTGTGGTCAAGGGATCGGTTGTGATGACCGATCCCTTTTTTGCATGGGCGACGTCCTCCCTGCTATGTGAAACCGGTCCGACACAGTCTCGCAACCAATGAGCAGGCGTACGTTGGCGCACAGTCAATCCGAGCGTCGTTGTCAATGATGGTGAACCCGACTTCGGGCAATTTATAGGAACTCACATGAACCATCAATCCACCGCAAAACGCTTTACCACTGTGCCTGCCAAAGCTCTGTGCGCCGTTTCGCTGACTGTGCTCATGTCGCTATCGGCGCATGCCCAGTCCACGCCAGCCACAGGCCCAGCGACGATGCCCATGTCCGATATGCACAAAGGCGCCACAGGTGCACACGACATGAAAGGTTCCATGATGATGGGCATGGAGGAAATGCAAAAGATGCCCATGTCAGGCAATACCGACAAGGACTTCGCGATGATGATGAAAATTCATCACCAGCAAGCTTTGAACATGGCCGAGATGCAGCTCAAAACCGGCAAGTCACCCGAGATGAAGGCCATGGCAAAGCAGATCATCGTGGCGCAAAAGAAAGAGATTGCTCAGTTCGACAAGTGGCTTGCCAAGCAGAAGTGATCTGTATGGCAGGGGCAAAGCGGCGGTGCTGCTGACATACGCATAAGCGCTGGCTCAGGCACTCAACGAAGCGTCGGTCTTCAAGGCTGCAATCAGCGGGCATCGCACCTTGCCCCTGGATGCTCCGCAGAGTCGAATCAATCCCTCAAGCACTCCTTCAATCCGGTGCAGGTCCTCAAGCCTGCTCTTCACATCCGCGAGCTTGGTCTGTGCTTTGGTTCGGGCTTGGACACAGCTGGCGCCATCGTCGAGTTGCAGCAGCTCGGCTATCTCGTCCAGGCTGAATCCGAGGCGCTGCGCCGACTTGATGAAATGAAGGCGAGAACGGTCAGCTTCTGCGTAGCGGCGAATCCCGCCGGATGGGCGGAGCGGCTCAGGCATCAATCCCCTCCGCTGGTAGAAGCGAATGGTCTCCACATTGACTTCGGCTGCCTTGGCCAATCCGCCAATCGTCATGTTGGAGGCGGAAGGTGTGTGGATATCGCTCATGTCGCTTGACTCCGTACTTGGGTACGGCTTTAAGGTTATCTCATGCCAGCGCACTCCACCACCCCGAACACACCCATCTCCAGTCCCGCTACCGAACAGGGCGGCAAAGCCCTGCTGGCCGGTGGTCTTGCAGCCCTCTTTGCATCGGCCTGCTGCCTGGGCCCACTGGTGTTGATCCTGGTGGGCATCTCGGGCGCCTGGATCAGCCATCTCACGGCCTTGGAGCCCTATCAACCGCTGTTCATGGGTGTATCGCTGGCGGCGCTGTTCTTTGCGGCAAGAAGCATCTGGAGGCCAGCGGCTGCCTGCGAACCAGGTCAGGTGTGTGCGATTCCCCGCATCAACCGCATCTACAAACTGCTGTTCGGTGTCGTGGTGCTGCTGCTCACCACCGCAATGGCATTCCCGCTGATAGCTCACTGGTTCTATTGATGAAAGGCCTGGCTGTGAAACACATCTTGATTGCTGTCGGATTTGTGCTGAGTCCGCTTGCATGGGCAGCGCAGAGAACCGTCACTCTTTCCGTCCCCGGTATGTCCTGCGCCACCTGCCCGATCACGGTCAAGAAGGCGTTGACGAAACTGGTTGGCGTGGTCGACGTGGAGTCCAATCTCGGCAGGCGGGAGACCTCGGTGGTTTACGACGACACCCAGGTTTCATTGGACGCTCTGACCCGGGCGACCAAGGACGCTGGCTTCCCGTCAACCGTCACGGGAGTTGAGCCTTGACCGAAGTGCTCCTGACGTCGGTGTTGACCTGTCCTGAGTGTGGACAAGCAAGGACTGAAGTCATGCCCACCGATGCTTGCCAATGGTTCTATGAATGCGAAGACTGCCACGCTATTCTTCGGCCGAAGACGGGTGACTGCTGCGTGTTCTGCAGTTACGGAACGGTGCCATGTCCACCGATTCAAGGAGGAGACCAATCGGGTTGCAAGAAGGCCTGCTGACTTTGCGCTGACCAAGATGTAATGCGTTCGCAAGCTGCCGGTCATGGGTGCCTCGCTACATTGAATCTGTACTTCGTACCACATTGATTCAGTCGAACAATGTGATTTGTTCTTGAAGGAGAAACCCCATGATTCGCAAGCTCAGCATCCTCGTCATCTCAATGGCAGCATTGGCCCCGGCATTCGCGATGGACGCAGCCAGATCCGAGGCCAAGCAGGTCATCGCACTGCAGAACGGTGAAACGCTCTACGTCTTCAAAGACGGACTGATGGCCAAGGAAAGCAAGTTTGGAAGCGTGACTCACCTTAGCAAGGGTCAAGTCGTCCAGACCGTCGATGGCAAAAGCATCACGACGATGGGTAACGAAGTTGCGCGTCTGAGTTCCCTGTTGAACAAGGGGCACGGGAACTGACCTTCAGGCGATTTATCCAAACGGGGACGATCGAAAAGTCTCTGACCACGCAGCCCTCCCGCCGACATCGGTGCGAGGGCTGCTTTTTTTGGTCAGCGATCTGGACGCAGGTCGCACTGCAACCCCTTCGTCTGAGCAAAACGCCACTCAATTGCTACGGCCTGTAATCACGGAAGAAACCGGTCAAGTGGAGTTGGCCGAGGCTCGCAGAACCGACGCGTTATGGCTTGCCGCGCCGCAAACGCAGCGCATTGCCAATTACCGACACCGAGCTCAAGCTCATGGCCAGCGCGGCAATCAACGGCGACAGCAGCCACCCCGTCAGTGGATACAGCACGCCGGCCGCAATCGGAATGCCCAGCGCGTTGTACAAAAAAGCAAACACCAGGTTTTGCTTCATGTTGCCCACAGTCGCTTCGGACAGGGCGCGCGCAATCACGATTCCGCGCAGATCGCCCTTGACCAGCGTGATCTGTGCGCTGTTCATCGCCACGTCGGTCCCGGTGCCCATGGCCACACCCACATCGGCCTTGGCCAGTGCCGGTGCATCGTTGATGCCGTCGCCTGCCATGGCCACCACACGGCCTTCCTTTTGCAGCTTTTCCACCAACTGCAGTTTGTCGGCCGGCTTGACTTCGCCGTGCACCTCATCGATGCCCAAGCGGGCTGCAACAGCCTTGGCTGTGGTCAGTCCGTCCCCGGTTGCCATCACGATGCGCAGGCCGGAGGCCTTGAGCGTCGCCAAGGCCTCCGGCGTGCTTGCCTTGACCGGATCGGACACCGCCAACAGGCCCATCAGCTGTCCATCAACGGCCAGGTACATCACGCTGGCACCTTCTGCGCGCAGGGCCTCGGCCTGCGGCACCAGCGCACCAACCGCTACACCGATCTGCTCCATCAGCGTGGTGTTGCCCAGAGCCAGCTGACGACCTCCCACTTGCCCACGCACGCCAATGCCCGAGCCAGATTCAAAGTTCTCGGGTTTGTCCAAAGACATGCTGCGCTCGCGGGCGGCGCGCACGATGGTCTCGGCCAAAGGGTGTTCGCTGCCCTGGTCCAGGCTGGCGGCTAGGCGCAGCACCTCATCGGCGTCAAAGCCTGGCGCGGGAACGGCGCGCTCAAACGTGGGACGGCCTTCGGTAAGCGTTCCGGTCTTGTCGATGATGAGGGTGTCGATCTTGCGCATGTTCTCTATGGCCGCTGCGTCCCGGAACAACACGCCGTGTGTGGCGCCGCGACCGGTGGCGACCATGATGGACATGGGCGTGGCCAGGCCCAGCGCGCAAGGACAGGCAATGATCAGCACGGCCACCGCGTTGATCAGGCCGAACACCCAGCTTGGCTCGGGACCGAACAGACCCCAGCCAAAGAAGGTCAACAACGCAATGCCCACCACAGCGAGGACGAAGTAACCCGCCACCACATCGGCCATGCGTTGCATGGGCGCACGGGAACGCTGTGCCTGGGCCACCATCTGCACGATCTGCGACAGCATGGTGGACGCGCCGACGCGCTCAGATCGCATCACCAGCGCGCCACTGGTGTTCAGCGTGGCGCCGATCACCATGTCGCCCACGCGTTTGGTGACGGGCATCGGCTCGCCCGTGAGCATGGATTCATCGATCGAGCTGCCGCCCTCCGTCACCTCGCCGTCCACCGGTACTTTTTCGCCTGGGCGCACGCGCAGCAAGTCGCCTACATGCACATGGGTCAGTGGCACATCCTCTTCGGTGCCGTCTTCCCGGATGCGCCGGGCGGTCTTTGGCGCCAGACGAAGCAGCGACTTGATGGCCGCCGAGGTCTGAGAACGGGCCTTTAGTTCGAGCACCTGCCCCAGCAGCGTAAGCGAGATGATCACGGCGGCGGCTTCAAAGTAAACGGCCACGCGGCCCATGGAGATGAACGAGTCCGGGAACACCTGCGGGGCGACGGTGGCCACCACGCTGTAGACGAAAGCGGCGCCGGTGCCCAGGCCGATCAGGGTCCACATGTTCGGGCTGCGGTTCACCACCGACTGCGCGCCGCGCACAAAGAATGGCCACCCGGCCCAGAGCACGATGGGTACCGCCAGCACGAGTTCAATCCAGCTTTGGGTACCCATGTCGAACCACTGCAATCGGTGACCAAACATCGCGAGCACGAACACCACCCCCGTGAGCGGCAAGGTCCACCAAAAGCGGCGCTGGAAGTCGCGCAGTTCAGGGTTGTCATCGTCGTCAAGGTCGGGCAGCAAGGGCTCGAGCGTCATACCGCACTTGGGACAGTTCCCTGGATGGTCCTGGCGAATCTCCGGGTGCATCGGGCAGGTGTAGATCGCACCGGTCACAGCTGGACTGGTTTCTGCGGGTGGCTCGGGTGCGAGGTATTGCAGCGGGTTCGCAGCAAACTTGCCCTGGCACTTGGCACTGCAGAAATAGAAGGTCCGGCCCTCGTGGGTCAACATATGACCAGACTGCGCCGTGACGGTCATGCCACACACGGGATCCTTCAGGTCCGTTGGTGAGGCCGATTCCGACGGGGCACTGCTGCCGTGATGTTGGTGTGCATTCATGTTCGTCTGCCTATTTTTCGTCGTTGTGGGTACGCCCGGAGTCCTGTGAATGGCTGCCATGCCCCCCGTGGCCGTTCCCGTGCATCAAGTGCATCAGCGGACAAGCGAGCAGCAGCAGATAGGGCCAGTAACCCAGCACATGACCCCAGTGCTCTCGCAGCAAAAAGAAGCCGGCGATCAAGGCAACCGTGAGCAGCACCATGCCTGCAGGCCGGCGCCAGAACGTTGACCCGTTGGATTCGTCGTTGGCTGGGTTCATTGAATCGCTCCGCCAGGGTTGACTGCGAAAGTTGAGGGAGAACGTGTCACCCCTGGCGATCAATGCGCAGTTCCATCGCACCCGGTTGAGCGTTGATGGCTTGTCACTTGCTGACGGGCGCGGTGGCTGCACCCGGCATGCGCTGCATCATCATTTCCATCATGGTCTGCATCATGTCCATGCGCATCTCCATCATCTGATGGTGCTTGCCCATGTCCACGGGCATCTCCTTCATGCCGGACATACCTGGCATGCCTTCCTTGCCATGCATGCCGCCCGTTCCCTTCATGCCTTTCATCATCGCCATGCCTTCTTGCATGGTTTTCATGTGCTCGTTCATCAGGGCCTGCCGTTCGGCTGGGGTCTTGGCATTCATCATCTTGTCGCGCATGGCCTGCATGTCCTTCATGCCGTTTGGCATGGCAGCAGGTGCTGCAGAAGATGCCGCAGCCGCTTGATGGGCGTTGTGTTCGTCGGCTATGGCTACCGACATTGCGCCGGTTCCCGGTGCGCTTGGGTTTGCGCATGCCGTCAGCAAGAAGGCGGCAGAGATCGCGAAGATGGTGTGGAGAGTTTTCATGGTGGTGTTCTGTGAATGAATATGAGAGCCGCCTCATGCGGCGACAAGGTGGCGGAAGCTAAAAACGGGACGGGGGCCATCTGGCCAGACCAGAGTGCGGAAGCACTCTTCGCAATGGACTGCAATGCGGCCTACAACGTCAACCGATGCGGGCGGGCTGCGGTGGGCACAGTCAGATGCACGGGTCTGGTGGCCTGCACCCGGACTCGTGTGGCGATGGCCGAGGTCATGGATGGCCCCCATGCCTGGTGTGGCAAGCCCACCAACCCTGGACTGACATCGGCGATGGGCTGATCCACCTTGGTGACGGCCAGAGCGGCTTCATCACAAAACTTCAAGCATCCGGCATCGTCGGGATCGGATTGTTCGCCGTGATGGGTTTGGGCGACGGGTACATCCTGTGGCATCGCCGCGAACAAAGATTGACTACCGTTGTTCGATTCGTTCAAAAGGCATGCATTGGCCACACCTGCTCCCAACGCAAACAGCCACACCGCCAAAATCATCCAGGTGGCATGGCGCAGCGAGTGGCGATACAGGTGCATATCAGTCAGGTGAACAGAGGCAACGATCCAAGGCTAACCCTGGACGCTTGAGCAGCCTTGACGCAGATCAAGAAAGCAGGTCAAGGCAGGCTCCCACGTCGAAAGAGTGTGCGACTGGGCGCTACGTCGGTCGGTTCGTCACCGAACACACCGGCTCGCTGCCTTGGCAGTGACGGCTTGTCCTCTAAGTGAGCGTCATGGTGAACGTGCACGCCCCGCATCCAGGCCATGAGGTCGATCGGGCTGGAGGTGCCAGCGCTGGTTGCCTCTGCCTGAGCACGGGACTTCTTGAGCTGCGGCTTTTGATGAGGTTGGTGTTGGGTCAGGCTGCCGCGCGATAGCTTGTCCAGGATCGCGCAGTGAGGCAGTTCGTTGCCATGGCAGGCCTTCACCAAGACCGAGAGCCCGTCCATCATCTGTTCGATTTCACGCCGCTTCTCTTCCAGGTCCGCCAGGTGCCGTTGCGCCACGGCCTTCACCTCGCGGCTCGTGCGCTGTGAATCGCTCCACAGGCCGATGAGCTCGGCGATCTGGGCCACCGAAAACCCCAGATGGCGCGACTGCCGGACGAATCGCAGTACCGAGACTTCACGATCACCATACAGACGGTAACCCGCATCGCTGCGCTCTGCCTCAGGCAGCAGGCCGATCTGTTCATAGTGGCGAATCATCTTGGCGGAGACGCCTGCGGCGGCAGCCGCCTCGCCAATGTTCATCAGAGTGGTCATAGTGCGATCCGGGGTTTGAATGACTCCAACGGTCGAAGGATGTAGCTTGTCATGGTGGGAAGGTCAAGGCCCTCACCGGGAGAGCCCTGAGGAGCGGGGTTCAAAGGGTTGGATAGCCAGCGTCAGCCAGCGCTTCGACCAGAACATCGCGGTCTTCACCGCTTTTCACGGTGATCAAACGCCGCGGCAGATCGACCTGGATCTCGCATGCTGGATCAACCAGTTTCAGGGTGACGTTCACCTTGGAAGCGCAGTGGCCGCAGGTCATGTCGGGGAGGTGGAATTCGTGCATGGATGACTCCGTAAGAGGGTTGAGGGAACCCGCACTGTGGGTATTGCCACGGTGGCAATGTCAAGTCGCATCTGCCGTTGCGCTTGCCACCGTGGCAAGGCCAACCATTCGCTCCACCCTCAACCCTTGGAGTGCCTCATGAACACCGCCACCTTGTCGCTCATCGAGCATCAGTTTCCCATCGAAGGCATGACCTGCGCCTCGTGCGTCGGCCGCGTCGAAAGAGCCTTGAAGGCCGCTGCTGGCGTGAAGGAGGTCAGCGTCAACCTGACCACCGAACGGGCCACGGTGAACGCGGCCTCTTCCACGCTGGCTGCCAGCCTGGTGGCTGCGGTGCAAAAGGCCGGTTACAGCGTGGGCGAAGAAACCAGTGCGGAGCCGGGTGCCGAGCCCGCAAAACGCAAGGGCGAACCCTGGTGGCCGGTGGCGCTGGCCGCTGCGCTGTCGCTGCCTTTGGTGCTGCCCATGTTCGCCATGCTCTTGGGCAGCGATTGGACGATCAATGGCTGGTTGCAGCTCGCATTGGCCACACCCGTTCAATTCTGGCTGGGTGCGCGCTTCTACCGCGCGGGCTGGAAGGCGGTGCGTGCCGGCGCTGGCAACATGGACCTGCTGGTGGCGCTGGGCACCAGCGCCGGATACGGCCTGAGCGTGTATCTGCTGTTCAAGCACGCCGAACACGGCATGCCGCACCTGTACTTCGAGGCTTCGGCGGTGATCATCACGCTGGTGCTGCTGGGCAAATGGCTGGAGTCGCGCGCCAAACGCCAGACCACGGCCGCCATCGCCGCCCTCAACGCCCTCAAGCCCGAGGTGGCGCGGGTGCGCATGCCTTATGGCGACGTGGACGTCGCCATTTCGCAGGTGAAGGTGGGTGACACCGTGGTGATTCGCCCGGGTGAGCGCGTTCCGGTGGACGGTGTCATCACCATCGGCTCCAGCCAGGTGGACGAATCGCTGATCACGGGCGAGAGTCTGCCGGTGGCCAAACACGCGGGCGACAAGGTCACCGGCGGTGCTGTCAACGCCGAAGGACTGCTGCTGGTGGAGACCACTGCGGTGGGTGCCGAGTCAACGCTCTCGCGCATTGTGCGCATGGTCGAATCGGCGCAGGCGAAGAAAGCCCCGATCCAGCGAATCGTGGACCAGGTGAGCGCCATCTTTGTGCCGGTGGTGCTGCTGATCGCCGCACTCACCCTGCTGGGCTGGGGCCTGACCACCGGAAACTGGGAGCAGGCCATTTTGAACGCGGTGGCGGTGCTGGTGATCGCCTGTCCTTGTGCACTGGGCCTGGCGACACCGACTGCCATCATGGCGGGCACCGGGGTGGCCGCTCGCCAGGGCATCCTGATCAAGGATGCCGAAGCGCTGGAGGTCGCGCACCGCATTGACACCGTCGCGTTCGACAAGACGGGCACGCTCACCGAAGGCAAGCCGACGCTGGTCGCGGCGGTGCCGGCCCCCGGCCACGACGATGAGTTGCTGTCCTGGAGTGCCGCGATCCAGGCGGGTAGCGAGCACCCGCTGGCACGCGCAGTGATGAACGCCGCTGAAGAGGCCGGCCTTGAGCTGCTCTCAGCCGCCAAGGTGAGCGCCGTGCCGGGACGCGGCATGTCGGCCGAGGTGCAGGGTCGTGCATTGCGTCTGGGCAGTCCGCGATACATGCAGGAACTGGGCGTGGACACTTCGGCACTGGCCGGACCCGCCCGCCAGCTCGAAGACGAAGGACGCACGGTCTCATGGCTCGCCGACGTGACGCAAGCACCTGTTCTGGTGGGCATGCTGGCTTTTGGCGATGCGCCCAAGGCCAGCGCCATCATCGCCATTCGGAGCCTGCAAGCTCTGGGCATTCGCACGGTGATGGTCACTGGCGACAACCTGGGAAGCGCGATGGCCGTCGGGAGTGCTCTGGGCATTGACCAGATCGAAGCCCAGGTGTTGCCGGCAGACAAGGCAGCCATCGTGAACCAGCTCAAGGGAGGAGGCCGCTCTGTGGCCATGGTGGGCGACGGCATCAACGATGCCCCTGCGCTGGCCTCGGCCGACGTGGGCATTGCCATGTCCACTGGCACCGACGTGGCCATGCACGCCGCCGGGATCACCCTGATGCGGGGCGACCCCGCGCTGGTGGCCGACGCGATCGACATCTCGCGCCGCACCTACCGCAAGATCCGCCAGAACCTGTTCTGGGCCTTCGCCTACAACGTGATCGGCATCCCGCTGGCGGTGGCCGGTCTGCTCAACCCAGTGGTGGCGGGTGCTGCCATGGCGCTGAGCAGCGTGAGTGTGGTGAGCAACGCGCTGCTGCTGCGGGGTTGGAAACGCCGAGGGTAAGTCCTGAAGCGTGTTCGAAGTGGGCGCTGTAACAAAAGTCGCAGCGCCCTGCATTCACTTCATTTGCTTGATGTCGGTGTAGTCACCGCGCGTGCGCAGGATGACCTTGACGTTGGCCTGGCCCCGGTTGCGCCAGTACCAGCCGTGGTTGCCCGTGAATGCCGCTTCCAGCACGCCTTTATCGGCCGCAACCCCACGGCCTTTTTCGTAGCTGATCGATTTGCCCGATGCATCTCAGTGCGTGTCGAAGTTCACCTCTCCACCTTCGACCACCCACGAATACTCGGCTTTGGCACCCTGGACCATCTTCAGCTTGATCTCAGTGCCCTCTCCAGGCGTCAAGGTGCGGGCACTTCGTCGCGCCAATCAATCTTGGGGGCTGCGGCAGCTACTGGCGCTGGTGCGGGTGCTGGAGTCGAAGGCTGGGCAGCGCCGGCCGTGGCTATGCCATCGGCGCCGTCTGCCTGCGCGGGAGATGCTGGAACAGCAGCAGCGTCGGCAGCAGCTTCTGCCGCCAGTTGCTGCTTGATCTCGCCCATCTCGGTCATGCGCAAGACGCGGCCGATGTCGGTGGGATCGACGCCGTATTCGGCTGGCAGCACGACGGCTACCAGAAGAACAATTGCAGCCACGGCGGCGAGGATGTTGGTGTGGTGGTTAGGGGAGCTGCTTGAGCTCGGGTTGAAGGCGAGGCTCCTGCGGATCTGAAGCAGCCTCACTGCTTCTTCATATCGCCGTGCCCAGCATGGCCAGCCATGGCGTCCTTGCCGTGATCGGCGAGTTGGGCGTCAAACTATTCGTGCAGCGCATACACGAGGTCGAGATCACCTGCGCATCGGGTCCGGTCTGAAGTCCGTGGTAACCGAACTGGCCGTGACCCACTAGGCGCTTTACCCCACTTTTGCCACGCTGAAAAAAGACGGCGTGGTGTTCCGAGAGACAGGGTTCATCGCACTGGCGCGCGACCAAAGGCGCTGAGAACCAACGTGCGCTGTCCAATGCGTCGCCATGCGCGAGAAATCGCCGTCAAGTGCTGCGCCCTCGCACCAAAGTCACGAGGCAATCGCTCATGCTCACGGCGACTACCGAAGGCGCTCCACCTCTCTCTTGACCAGCTCGAAGAGCTGATCCGGATCGGTCGAAGACAGCGGCTTACCGTTGACGAAGAAGGTCGGGGTGGCTCGAACCCCGATCGCCTTCAGATCCACGACGTCTTGCGCCAGCAAGGCATCCACCGAACCAGCGGCGATATACTGGCGTGCCTGCTCCACGTCCAGGCCGACCGATTGCGCAATGGCCCACGCTCGCAAGGAGGCGTTCGTGCGTTGACCCGTCCACGCCCGCTGCCCGTCCAGCAAGGCGTCAAGCACAGGTTCAAATTTCCGCTGTGCACGCGCTGCTTCAAGAATCCTCACCGCTTCCACAGACGCCTCCCTATGAAACGGCGTGTACCGAATCACCAAGCGCGTCTCACGCGGAAACGCCGCCAGGATCTGTTTCACGCGAGGATGGAAGGCCTTGCACGCCTCACAGGCGGGATCGAAGAACTCGACGATGGTGACCGGCGCATCCTCGGCACCAATGATCGGCGAGTGCGGTCGCACCATCGCGCCGGCCTGCTCTGAAGCCTGCAACGCCGCAAGCTGCAGCGTGTGTCGCTGATAAAGAAAGACGGCGGCAGCAAACACCGCGAGGGCGGCCAGCGCCGAGAGGAAAACAATGTGGCGGCGGGTCATGCAGTGGCACCCAACGCGTTTGATACCGACGCTCGGTGAGAGACAGACGCATTGGCTTCTTTCATGGTCAGCAGGCCCTCTTGTTTCATGCTCGGGGTTGGTACGCAATGATCGCCATGCCCGCCAGCGTGACCGCCACGCCCACCCCATCCCAGATCGACGGGCGAACGCCATCGACCGACCAGAGCCATGCCAGCGCAACCGCCACATAGACCCCGCCGTAGGCCGCGTATACCCGCCCCGAGGGCGCGGCGTGGAGGGTCAGCAGCCAGGCGAAGGTGGCCAGGCTCACGGCCGCTGCGGGCAACAACAGCCAGCCCGACCCCTGACCGCGCAGCCACAACAACGGCAAGTAGCAACCCACGATCTCGGCGATGGCGGTGGCCAGGTAGAGCAGCAGTGTTTTCATACCGGCAACGGGTAGTCAGGCGTCCATGGATTTCAGCAGGGCCAGGATGTATTGGGCGATCACGGCGGGCTCGGTCCCGTAACTCGAAAACAGGCGCACGGCTCCGTTGGTGTCGAACACGTACTTACCCGCCGAATGGTCCATCGTGTACGAGGTGGGTGTCGAGCCCTCGGCTTTTCGGTAGTAGATCTTGAAGCTGTCAGCGACGGCCTTGAGCTCGGTCGGTTCAGGGCGCAGCGCCAGAAAGCTCGGGTCGAAGTTGGTCATGTACTCCTTGAGTAAGGGCAACGTATCGCGCTCCGGGTCCACTGTGATGAAGAGCACCTGCAACTGCTTGCCTTGATCGCCCATGAGGCGTTTTACCTCGGCCAGGGTGGTCATGGAGGTGGGGCACACATCGGGGCACTGCGTGAAGCCGAAAAACACCACCACAGCCTTACCGCGGAAATCGGCCATGGTGCGCACCTGCCCGGTGTGGTCGGTGAGCTTTAGGTCCTGTGCAAAAGCAGCCCCTGTGATGTCGGTGCTCTTGAAGGTGGGCGCCTGGGGCGAACAGCCCGCCAGGAGACCACCTGACGCAAACCACGAAGCGCTCAACACCAACACCTTGCGTCGGTTGAAAGGACGTACGGGAGCCATCTCTCTCATTTCTTCACCTTGGCCACTTCTTCTGCTACCAGTGCGGCAAGCTGATCGGGCCCGAAACTGGACAGGCTGCGGCCGTTGACGAAGAAGGTGGGCGTCTTGGTGACTTGCAGCGCGGTAAGGTCTTCTATGTCCTGCTGCAGGACTGCCTGCATACCGGGTTTTTCCATGTCCTGCCGCGCCTTGACGAGGTCCAGCCCGGCCTGCTCGGCTACCTTGAATGCGGTCTCGATGCTGGGTTGACCGTGGTCGGCCCAGGCGGGCTGCGCGGCCAACAACGATTCCAGCACCGGCTGGTACTTGGCCTGGCTCTTGGCCGACTCCAGCAGCTTGACCACCACGTCCGAACCCTGGTGAAACGGCGCGTACCGGATCACGAGCCGCACGTCGTTGGGGTACTGGGCCATGAGGTTCTTGACGATGGGATAAAACGCGCGGCAGGTCTCGCAGGCGGGGTCAAAGAACTCGACGATGGTGACGGGTGCGTTCTGCGGGCCGAACACCGGTGAGTGCATGCGCACCAGGCGGGTCTGCTCGGCCTTGACCTGCACGTCCTGCGCGGTCTGCACCCGCGATTGATAGGCGTTCATGCCCAGGTAGAAGAACAAGGCAACGATGGCCACCAGGCCGATGACGGTGAATTTTTTGGCGTTCATGAACGGGACTTTCTCAAATAGACAAAAAGCAGGAAGGCGATGGCGATGAAGGCCAGGAGAGACAACCAGGGAATCTGGATGCCGTTCAGGATCTCTAGGCTCTGTTCGCTGCACGAAGGCCCGGCGCCGCAGGGCACCCACCACTGGGGCACCCACCCAGCGATCAGCGCGGTGTGGTAGCCCGCGATGGCGGCACCACCCAAGGCCAGCGGCAACGCGTACACCGCACCGCGGCGGTCTTCGGCGAACGCGGCCATGCCCAGGATGATGGCCAACGGGAACATGCAGATGCGCTGATACCAGCAGAGCAGACAGGGCGTCATGCCCATGACTTCACCGATAAAAAGCGCCCCGAGAGTGGACGCAAGAGCGAAGGCCCAGGCGCCCAGGATCCAGAACCATCCACGCTTCATGAAGGAAGCTCCTCAGGGGTTTTGCGGGTCGGTTGGCGCGGTGGCGCTTTCAATGAAGCAAGGCACCAGGTCAGCGCGGCGCAGACGATGAAGACATCGGCGAGATTGAAGGCCGGCCAATGGATGTTGCGCCAGTGAAAGTCGAGGAAATCCACCACAGCGCCGATCTGGACGCGGTCCACGAGGTTGCCGCCACCACCGCCAGCCACAAAGGCGCCCAGCCAGCGGTCCATCGGTTCGGCTTGCCGCGCGAGGCTTACCACTGAAACGAAGCCCACCACCAGCACCGAAACGCCGATGAAAAACCAGCGTTGCCAGCCACCGGCATCCGCCAAAAACGAGAATGCCGCACCTGCGTTGAGCACATGCACGAAGTTGAACCAGTCGGTGACCCGAACCGCTTCACCCAGTTCGAGGATGGTGGAGAAATACGATTTGCTGAGTTGATCAACAAACAAGAGAGCCGCGACGGCAGCAAGCCAAGTCCATCGCGGGTTTCGCTGGGTCCAGCGAGTATTCATGAGAGAGTCCTTCCAAAACGATCCGGGGATGACCACCGCATGAGGTGATGGCCACTTGATGCCAGCGGATCGGGGAAGAGGTGCCTGTCAGCGCATCAGGCGAAAACGTTCATCCCCGAGCCTTGCGGGGCGGACCATTGGGGCCTGTAGGGTTGCTCGTGCCAGGGCAACAAGACAAGTTCAACGAGGTGCTCACCTCGCTCGATGCCAGCTGGGTCCACAACGGTCTCGGTCGTTGCCATCACGGCGGCCGTGCAGTTGGCGTGACAGGTGCCACAGTCAAGATCGAACCCAAAAACGTCGGAGCCCATGCCGTCCGTGCCGGAAATCACCGGCTGGTGGATGGGCTGGTGGTGATTGGTTGGAGATTGCTCGAAGGCCGCCCCATGGCCGCAGCAGTCAGCATCCGCTGCGGCAGAGAACTGCAACGGCAGCAGTGTGAGCATCAAAAGAGCCAAGAACAGACGCATAGTTGAATTTTAGGGCCGTGGGATAGACCAGTTGATGTGTGGCAGTTCACGGCGGGAGCACTTCGCCCATCGATAACCGCCTAGCGAGCAGGCGCCAACGGCGCTGTCGGTGCCGGTAAAACGCTTGTGCAAACAACCAGACTGGGAGCGTGAGCAGGCCCGCATCGATGATTACCGAATCCTTGTAGCGGGTTCGCCCGGCGTTTGATGTGATCGAGATGGTGTGGTCCCAAACCTTGACCAGGGCGCTGTGGCCGTTGTCACGGAGCAGGAATCCTCCCCCAGACTGAGGAAAGGAGATCACGATGGCTTGTTTGCCAAAAGGCAGGAAGCCCAGTAGTCGCACTGCGACCCAGAAGGTGCCCTCGGACCATTCCACGGGCCAAGAGCTTGGGTTGATCGGTGCGAAGTGAACCAACGGATGGGCAACGAACTTGAGCAGTTGCGTTGTCTTGGCATTGGCGACCGCTTGCTCAACCGAGCAGTCAAGCAATGTGGAAACATCGATTCGCACGTTTTGGCCGGCGGTTTCGCGGGACGATCTTCAACGCAGCGGCTGGGCTGCTTGAGCAATCAGCTCGGCCAGTTCCTGACGCACGGGAAGCGGCTCGAAGGCGCTCACGGTTGATCTACCCGGGTTGCCCAAGGGCAAGCGCCCGCTCAAATGCCCCAAAGGCACCAAAGCCAGTCTGAGTACCTGCCCAGCAGCTTCTGCCCAGTCGCGGGTGCGCCATGCCAACCGCAGCATCAGGGCGTGCGTCTGCAGATGCGGCTTAACGTGGAGCTGCCCCGCGACATGCGCAGCCTCAAGGTACAGCCACGCCTGCTGAGGGGACTCAGCGATCTTCGCCGCATGGACTAGTCGAGCAAAGGTGTCTTTGTCGCATTGACGGTCTGACATCGTTTCAGTGGACGTGGCCATGGCCGCCTCCCTCGTTTTTGCTCTCGCCAAGCTCACCCCTGGCCTGCCGCAACACGGTCCAACCGCCGTGTAACGCCAGAGCCGCCATGAGACTGGCCACCAACAGGTCGGGCCAGGCAGAGCCGGTGCCGAACACACCGAGCGCGGCCATGAACACCGCCACGTTACCGATGGCGTCGTTGCGCGAGCACAGCCACACGCTGCGCATGTTGGCGTCGCCCTCGCGAAACGCGTAGAGCATCCAGGCCACGGCCACGTTGGCCACGAGTGCCAGCAGCGCCACCGCACCCATGGTCGTGGCTTGCGGGACCCCGCCGTGCCACACCGACCACACCGCAGCGCCCAGCACATATAGGCCAAAGCCCATCATGCTCACGGCCTTGAGCATGGCCGCGCGGGCGCGCCAGGCCAGGGCAGACGCCAGCACGGCGAACGACACGGCGTAGTTGAGCGCGTCGCCCGCAAAGTCCACCGCATCGGCCAGCAGCGAGAGCGAGCCCGACTGGAA
Organism: Hydrogenophaga sp.; assembly: GCF_051858985.1. GTDB lineage: Bacteria > Pseudomonadota > Gammaproteobacteria > Burkholderiales > Burkholderiaceae_C > Hydrogenophaga. Next base: position 398,644 of record NZ_JBHYGM010000001.1, read on the forward strand.
GCCGGCGCCAATCTCCACCAGAAACATGGCGGCGTTGACGATCAACGCGATCCAGAGGATCTTGCGGTAGCGCGGCAGGTTGACGAGGGACTCGGCCTTGGGGGTGTCGTGTTCACAGCAATGGGCGGACATGGTTTTTCCTTTCGATGCCTGCATTGGAAACCCTGGAGTCGCTACAGTGTCAATCACTTGTTTGAACTGAGGGCTTCAACATGCAGATCAAGGACCTTTCCCGCGCCACGGGCGTGGATGTTGAAACCATCCGCTACTACGAAAAGCAGGGTCTTCTGCCCGAGCCGGCGCGGCGAGACAACGGTTACCGAGACTACGCTGCGCAGCATCTAGAGCGTCTGTCCTTTATCCGGCACTGCCGGGCGTTGGACATGCCGCTGGCCGATGTGAACCGTTTGCTGGGTTTTGTAGATGCGCCGCTGGCTGATTGCAGCGACGTGGACATGCTGGTGGATGAACAGCTGGCGCGGGTGCGCGCACGGCTCAAGAGCATGCGGGCGCTGGAGAAACAGTTGCTGCAGTTGCGGGCGCGCTGCTCGGGCTCGCACGAAGGGCACTGCGGCATTCTGGACGAGCTGGTGTCTGCGGCGCATGGCGAGGCGTGCGCCAGCCATTCAGGATAAAGCCACGTCAAGGATCGGTAAGAACTGAAAACCAGTCATTGCCTTCGGAATCCTGAACGGCTGCATCGTGCTGGATTCTCATTGCCCCTATTTCTTCTGCGAACTTCCGCAACCAGTCTGAAGCCGTCTTGCCACGTGAGCACTCTTGGTTTCTACAATCATGTGGCGCGCCTTGCGCATTCTCATCACTCGAAAGTAGATCAATCCATGGCAACTGCAAAGAAGACTATCGCTGCGAAGAAGGCAGCACCCGCCGCGAAGAAGCCAGTCACAGCCCCCAAGGCCGCCGCGGTCAAGAAGCCGACTGCCAGCGTGGCGACACTGAAGCCGATCAAGACGGCCTTCAACAAGACCACGCTCCAGGTTCATCTGGCCGAGGTCGCCGGTGTCGAGCCGAAGGCCGCGAAAGCCGTGTTGGCTGCGTTGGAAGCCACGATCGTGGCCTCCATGAGCAAGAAGGGCCTGGGCGAGTTCACGCTGCCAGGTCTGCTCAAGATCACCGCGCAGGCGATCCCTGCCAAGAAGAAACGCCGCGGCATCGACCCCTTCACCAAGGTTGAGCGCGAGTTCGCCGCCAAACCTGCCACCGTGCGCGTGAAGGTTCGCCCCCTCAAGAAGATCAAGGACGCCTCCCTGTAAGGTCTCCCGGGCGCTCGGCGACAAGCTGAGCGCCCACACCGGCCGCCCTGTGGTACTTCAAGCGGTCGGTCTCGCCACTGGCGTGGCTCGGCATGCGTCGAGCCCACAAATGCTTGTCGTCCACCTCCAACGCGCATGAAAACCTTTCGTCTTCGGGTTGACGGCCAAGCGGCTGACGTAGAGGCAGACAGCGCGACCAGCTTGTTCGCTGCGATGACGCGCGCGGGAATTGCATGGCCAGTGTCCTGTCGCAACGGGACCTGTCGAACGTGCATGGCTCGCTTGCTGCAGGGGCAGGTGCGCTACGACATCCCCTGGCCCGGCCTGAGCGCCGAGGAAAAGATGGAAGGCTATTGCCTGCCCTGCATTGCGCGGCCCACGGCAGATGTTGTCATCGCCCGGGCCTGAACTGTCGCGCAAAGAGTCAAGCTGCGTCCTCTGGCCACGCTGCGCACCGCGGCCCAGGCATCGGACTTGTCGAAGCATGGGCAATGCGGTGTACTGCGTGCAGTTCAAACTGCTCCACCTTCAATCGATGGATATCAAGCTGATCGAAGACCTGGCCGCGCTTCAGCGTTGTGCCAGCTATGTCAAAGCGGCAGAAGAAAGGCACGTCACCCACCCTGCGTTTGGGCGTCGCATCCGTGCTTTGGAAGACTGGGCTGGTGTGCCGCTGGTGGCTAATGCCAGGGCACCGGTGAAGCTCACACCCGAAGGGCAGGCGCTCTTGGCGCAAAGCGCTCCCCTGCTGGCGGGCTTGCAGCAACTCCGCACGCAGTGGGGTGCACCTCAGTCAGCGGACGGCGGTGGCGTCGGCTCCTTGCGCATCGGTACGGGTCGAACGCTTGCACGCACCCTGGTGGCAGACTGGCTCGCAAAACTGCGCGGCACCATTCGGGGTGCGCGGGTTCATCTGCACACCAGCGCCATGGCAGAGGTCTGTGCTTCGTTTGAACGCGGGGAGGTGGACTTCCTCATCTGCTACGAGCACCCGGCGCTGTCCAACGGCCTGACCGGGCAGAGTTTTAGACACATCACGTTGGCCACCGACAGGCTGCTCCCTGTCGCACGGGTGGATGCATCAGGCAGAGCGCGCCATGATCTGTACGACCCGAACTGGATTGGCTATGCGCCCACCCTGACCTTGGGTCGCCTCCTCAACGACCACTTGAATGCGACCCGCCCAGCCCAACAGCCAGCACCAGCCATCGTGTGCGATTCGGCCGATGCGGTGCTGGAGCTTGCGATCAAAGGTCTTGGAATGGCCTGGCTCCCCCATTCATTGGCTTCTGCCTCGGTTCGTTCAGGGCTGCTCAAGGTGTTGGGCGGGCGGGGTGATCAGATCCACTTTGAAGTTCGCCTGTATCGGCATCGGGCTCGCCAGTCAAAGCTGGTTGAGGCTGCATGGGAACTCAGCAATCGGTAGAGAGCACGCGTCGGTGCCAGATCGGCACCTTGGTCGAGACGGAGGTTCCTAAAGTCCGCTTCATAGCTGCTGGGTCGCAGCCAATCAGGAACAACGATGAAACCCCACCTGCTTCGCCGACGAGATGTTCTGCTGGTCACTGGCGCTGCCGCAGCGGTCACCTGCGTACCGGCACTGTCCCAGACGCCGACATACCCCAGCCGACCGATCACGCTCGTTGTCGGCTATCCCCCTGGGGGCAGCACCGATTTAACAGCGCGCGTGCTGGGCGAACAGCTTGCCCGAACGCTGGGCCAGCCGGTGGTGATCGAGAACGTGGGAGGTGCCGGTGGCGCCCTGGGTGCACAGCGTGTGGCGCAGGCCAATGCCGATGGTCACACCTTGCTGCTGGGCAGCAACAACGAGATGGCCATCGCTGGCCTGATCAATCCCGCGCTGCGTTATGACCCCCTCAAACAGTTCACGCCCATTGGCAGAGTGGCCTCCCAGCCCATGGTCCTGGTGGCCAGCAATCAGTCGGGCATGAAGGACATGAGTTCCTTTATCGAGCGAGTGAAGCAGAACCCCGGCAAGTTCAGCTACGGGTCCTCCGGTGTGGGGACGGCTTTGAACCTGGCAGGAGAAATGGTCAAGCAGGCTGCGGGCTTGTTCATCGTGCACATCCCCTACAGGGGCGTGGCGCCCCTGACCACCGATCTCATCGGGGGTCAGCTCGAGCTGGGTGTTTTCGTGCTCTCCAGTGGTTTGCCTCAGATCACGTCGGGCAAAGTGGTGGCCCTCGGCGTGACCGAGCGCGCCCGTTCTCCGGTAGCGCCCAACATACCCGCGCTCTCAGAACTGCCGATCCTGCGCAACGTGGATATCGGAACCTGGTTCGGTCTGTGGGGTCCGGCAGGTTTGCCCGCAGGCGTCACCCAACGCCTCAATGCTGCGCTGGCCGAGTCCTTGAAAGCACCCGATCTGGTGCAGCGCCTCACAGCTTCCGGGGCCACCATCTCCGATCCCGGCGTTGCTCTGGCTCAGTTCCAAGCCACTGAGATCGACAAGTACCGGCGAATCGTGCAACAAGCCAACATCCGCGTGTGAACTCACCCCCATTCGAGATACCGCCTCCAGACCTGACACCCTGGCTGGCTGGGAACACAGGTACGCATGGCGTCTGGCGGTTCGCTGCAGATGCACCTGGCCGGCACGTACTGGTCACAGCGTTGGTGCATGGCAATGAGATATGCGGTGCCTGGGCCCTGCGCGACTGGCTCGAAGCAGGGGCGAGGCCACGCCGCGGCACACTGACTCTCGCTTTTGCCAACTTGGATGCGTTCTCCCGGTTTGACCCGGCGCAGCCTCACGCTTCGCGCTTCGTGCACACAGACATGAACCGGTTGTGGGGGGACATGCCTTGGCGACATGACGGCGCGGGGACAGGGTCAGAGCACCAGCGTGTGCTCGAACTTCTGCCCCATGTGAACGCGAGCGACTGGCTGCTCGATCTGCATTCGATGCACGAGCCTGGGCCGCCATTGGGAATGGTTGGGCCATTGCATCGCCATGCCAGGATCGCAAAAGGCTTGGAACTGGACGCACTGCTAGTTGCAGATCAGGGGCATCGCGCAGGAGTTCGCCTGCGCGACCACGCTCAGTATGGTGACGCGCTGGCACACAATGCTTTTGCGTTGCTGGTTGAATGCGGATTCCACGGTGCAAGCGAATCGATCCATGTGGCGCGCGACGTGATGGCGCGTTTCTTGACGCTAAGCGGTGTGGTCGACCCTGGCGACGTTCCGCAGGGATGGCGTCGGGCGTCACCGCGGCAGGCCCCTCCCCTGCTGGAGGTCACGCATGCAGTGACCGTCGCGCCGGGCGAGGCACCCCGCTTTACCCAGGCTTGGCGCTGCGGAGATCTCGTTGAGAAAGCCGGCACGGTGATTGGGTGGAATGCCGAGGTGGCGGTCAGTACTCCGTACGACAAGTGTGTTCTTGTCATGCCCACTCTGTTGCACGCAACTCCCGGCGCGACTCTTGTGAGAATGGCAAGGAAACGGGAGGTTGCGTGAGCAGGTTCTTGTTGGTTCGGACGCGTCAGTTCCAGGCAGCTTCGGCCTGCGAAACTCGCAAGGTCAAGTGACCGCAGCAGACTGATTGCTGCCACTTAGGTTCGACGGCAGAGTCCATGGGCGCCACCGCAAGCGGTCGCTCACCGGTCAGGATCTCAAGCGACCGATCGATTACCTGTACCGGTCGTTCGGCACTGTAGCGAAGTGCAAAGTTCTGGAATGGCCCTTTGCGTCACGGACGAAACGGTGTTCTGGACCCTGGGCAGGCCTTCTTCAAGCGCCAGCAGGGAGGGCGAATCACTTCTTTTGGTCCTTCAGTGTCCGTAGCGCAATACCCGCCACCCGGGTTCCCAGTGCTCCTCAAAGTGCGTGATAGACGGGCAATAGTTCACTTTGACCTGATGCTGTTGCAACATTCTGATCATTGCTCTCGCCGCAAATAAAGAAGGAGACAAGGGGTGGCCGTTGGATCGCAATGCCCAAGACATCGCGTGCGGTATGTGGATATGCGGCAGTCTTGACCTCGCCATCCGCATCCGGCATTTGTGCAGGTGAGCCTGCCGTGAATCTCGTTGAAGGTGCGTGGATAAGCTTGAGCGCCGACTGGCGAGCTGCTCAGGCCTGACCTCGATGGAGTCACATTTCATGGCGCCGTTTTCTCGGCGCCAGATACCTGGTCGACAAATGCCAGCAGCGAAGCGGTGGGCTGTTTGTCGCGATGCACGACCAGGTGAGATTGTCGGAGCTGCCGCGGCAAGGTCGTGGCGATGCGGCACAGGCGGCCGGCCTCCAAAGCGTCGCTCACGACCCACGACGAAAGGCAGGCCACCCCCATACCCGCCTCGGCCGCATGTTTGATCGCCTCCGAACTTCCCAGCTCGATGCTTCGACGGTAGGAGCGCAAGTGGGGCAGCAGACTTTGGTCGGTGGCCTCGCGCGTTCCCGAGCCCAACTCACGCACCAGCCAGACCCCTTCACGCAGTGTCCGCATTGGCACCCGCTCGCCGGCCAGGCTCATTCGTGCCCACGCGCTGTCGGGCGATGTAACGACCACCATCTCGTCCTGGTGCCATGGCGTGACGGCCAGCGCCGCTTGGTGGCAAGGCCCTTCGATCAGGCCCACGTCCAGTTCAAACGCAGCGACCGCGTCACAGATGGCCGCCGTGTTTCCGATCACGACCTTTGAGCGCCAGGCACTGGCATGGCCCGGTTGCGCTGCGACAAAACGGGCCAGCAGCCTGGGCAGCACATAGTTGCCGATGGTGGTGCTGGCGCCGATGCGCAGCGACTGCGCCTGGGCGCTGCCATCGCGGGACATCAACTCGATGCCGGCGGCACCGTCCAGCAGCGCCAGGGCCCGCGGCAGTAACGCACGGCCGTTGTCGTTGAGCAGCAGGCGCTTGCCCGCGCGGTCGAACAGGCGCAGCGACAGCAGCCGCTCAAGTTCATTCACGGCCGAGCTGGTGGCCGACTGCGACAGCGCGATCTCGGCGCTGGCTGCCGTGGTAGTGCCGCTGCGCGCAACCGCCACGAAGATCTGCAGCTGTCGCAGCGTGAGGCGAAGGGTATTCATGGCGGATTTGTTTGCAAAGCGATCAGATGGGTACATCTTAGCGATACAACCCGTTTGACGGGTCATCTATGAAGCCGGAAGCTTCGTCCTCATGAACTTCAACCGGAGGCAAGCAGCATGACCATCAACGTACTTCCTGAGCCACGCACATCGGCCTCTGCATCGGCTTTCGCACGCATGCTCCCCGGCCTGGCCCTGAGCGGCGCCTTGGCTGCCACCGGTATCGCGCTGGGCCGCATCGCCTGGCTGCAGGACCATGGCTTCAGTGCGCTGACGCTGGCCATCGTGCTGGGCATGATCGTGGGCAACACGGTTTACCCGTGGGCCCCGCGCTGGGCGGTAGCCAGCGGCGCCGGCGTCAACTTCTCCAAGCAGAACCTGCTTCGCCTGGGCGTGGTGCTGTACGGCCTGCGGCTCACCGTGCAGGACATTGACCATGTTGGCATAGCTGGTGTCGCCATCGACACAATGATATTGGGCTCGACCTTCGCACTGGCCTGCCTCATCGGCACGCGCTGGCTGGGCCTGGAGCGCAAGACGGCGATGCTGATCGGCGCTGGCAGTGCCATCTGCGGCGCTGCTGCGGTGATGGCCGCCGAGCCGGTGGTCAAGGCGCGCGCCGAGCAGGTCACGGTGGCGGTGGCCACGGTGGTGGTGTTCGGCACGCTGGCGATCTTCCTGTACCCGGCGCTGTTCGAGCTGAACCGGCACTGGGCGCTGATCCCCGGCGGCGCCAACGGGTTCGGCATCTACGTCGGATCGACCATCCACGAGGTGGCCCAGGTGGTGGCCGCAGCACGTTCGGTGGGCCCGGACGCAGCCAACTCGGCCGTCATCGCGAAGATGGTTCGAGTAATGATGCTGGCGCCGTTCCTGGTGATGCTGTCGGCTTGGCTGGCGCGCGACAGCACCCTGCAAGCCCTGGTGGAGGCAGAGCATGCTCACGCCAAGGGTCAACTCGCTGTGCCCTGGTTCGCCTTCGGCTTCGTCGCGGTTGTGTTGCTCAATTCGCTGCAATGGCTGCCGGCGTCGGTGGTGGCAGTGACGATCGAGATTGACACCGCGCTGCTGGCGATGGCGATGGCTGCGCTCGGCCTGGCCACGCACATCGGCGCCATTCGCAAGGCCGGGGCCAAGCCGCTGCTGCTGGCGTTGATCTTGTTCGGCTGGCTCATCGTCGGAGGCGCGCTCATCAACCGCTGGGTGCCGGCCCTGCTGGGCTGAAGCCTCGAATTCACGGCCCAGGGCCCTGACCCTAAATTTCTTTGCACGCTCTGGAATAGACCGCATGCCGACGCCGTCTGCTCTTTTGTCGGGACCTATCGGACCCTTCGTCCAGCACTCACCCCCCTTCACTTCACACCAACCCTTCATCGGAGCCCACAATGTTCAAGACTTTCGCTTTCGCCGCCACCGCCCTGACGCTCGCCTCCGGCAGCGCCTTCGCCGCCCCCAGCGACGACGCCCGCACGCACTTCCAGGCCATCGCCTCGGGCGACACCCAGATCGTCATGCGTGCCTATGCCGACCAGGCCCAGCTGAACTGGGTAGGCGGCCCACTCGACGGCACCTATGCCACCACCGATGCCATTCGCGGCACCTGGGAGAAGTTCGGCAAGGCCGTCGGCCCACTGAAGCTCACAGTCGGCCAGATTGAAGAATCGGCCAACCCCAAGGGCGCCACCGTCTCGGCCAACGTCGTCTTCGAAGGCAAGATGCCCATCAAGGTGCGCTACGTGCTGACGTTCCGTGAAGGCAAGATCGTCAGTGAAACCTGGCAGATCGACCCCAAGCTGGCGGTGGCTGCGGCTTACTGAACGGCACGCAGCGTGGCTACTCTCCACCAGACCCTAAAGGACAACCCCATGAAGCACCTTTCGACTCTGGCCGCGCTGCTGATCACAGCGGCTTCCTTCGCGGCACCACTCACCGGCGCTATGGCTGCCGACGCGCCGGCCAAGCTCGCCAACGGCGCGCTGGTCGACGCCAAGGGCATGACGCTCTACACCTTCGACAAGGACGTGGCAGGCAGCGGCAAAAGCACCTGCAACGGCGGCTGCGCCGCGCTGTGGCCGCCCGCGATGGCCGCCGCCAGCGACCAACCCGCCGGTGCATACACGATCGTCATGCGCGACGACGGTGCGCGCCAGTGGGCCTACAAGGGCAAGCCGGTGTACACCTACCAGGCCGACCAGAAGCCCGGCGACCGCGCCGGCGACAACTTCAAAGACGTCTGGCACATCATCAAGGAATGACATTTGCTGTCGACTTCCGTCCAGACCCTCAGGCCACGACCCCCCGATGCAAGACGACGCAAGCCTGCTGAGCTGGGTGCCGCGCCTGCGCCGCTATTCGCGCGCACTGGTGAACAACCGTGACGACGCCGACGATTTGGTGCAGGACACGCTGGAGCGGGCCTGGGCCAAGTCGAACCTGTGGGGCGGCGTGGCCGACATGCGCGCCTGGCTCTTCAGCATCATGCACAACCTGCACGTCGATGGCGTGCGCCGTCCCAGGCTGCACACCGTGACCATGGACGACGACACGCCCGAAGTGCCGGTGGCGCCGACACAAACCGACAGGCTGGCTGTACTGGATCTGCAGGCTGCACTGGACTTGCTGCCCGTCGAGCAGAAGGAAGTGCTTCTTCTGGTGACGCTGGAAGACATGGCCTATGCCGATGTGGCGCAGGCCCTGGGTATCCCCATCGGCACCGTGATGTCGCGCCTGTCGCGAGGCCGTGAGCGCCTGCGCGGCCTGATGGAAGGCCGCGCAGAACCGGTGCGGCTGAAAGTCGTCAAATGAATGTATTGCGAAGCAACCCATGAATACCGACCGTCCGCCACCGTCCATTCCCCCGGTCACCGAGGCCGACCTGCATGCGTTCGTTGATGGCCGCCTGCCCGCTGAGCGCCAGGTCGAGATCGCCGCTTATCTGGCCGCACGCCCTGAAGACGCGCAGCGCTTGGAGGCCTACCGGGCGCATAAGCGCGAACTGCACGCCTTGTTCGATCCCGTGCTGGATGAACAGCCGCCGCAGCGCCTGCTGAAATCGGCGCGCCCGCGCGCCGTGCCGCAGACGCCTTGGTACCTCCAGCGCCTGGCCGCTGGGATCGCCATCGCCGTCATCAGCGGCGCCACAGGCTGGGGCTTGCGGGGCGGCCTGCCCGCGGGGGGCGACGATGCCGGCCGCATGGCCGCCGCGGCACCCGCCGAGCGCGGCCTGACGCTGGCGTCAGCGGGCGGCTTCGCGCAGCGCGCGGCGGTGGCTCACGCGGTATACAGTCCCGACCCGCGCCGCCCGGTCGAGGTGGACGCGGCGCACGAAGACCAGCTCGTGGCCTGGCTGTCCAAGCGCATGGGCGCGCCGATGAAGCCGCCGTACCTGCAGGCCCAGGGCTATACGCTGGAAGGCGGGCGCCTGTTGCCGGGCGGCCAGGGGCCGGTGGCGCAGTTCATGTACCGCAACGAGCTCGGCAGCAAACTGACGCTGTACGTATCCAACGATGTCGCCGACGTGGGCAGTGCCGCGGGGCCGGACAAGGCACTGCAGGCCAGCGTGAAGAACACAGACACGGCCTTCCGCTTCGCACGCGAAGGTGTGGTCAATGTCTTCTACTGGGTCGACGGTCCCTTCGGCTACGCCCTGTCGTCCGACGCCGACCGCAGCGTGCTGGCGCAGGTGTCGGCCGAGGTCTATCGGCAACTTGGCACCCCGCGCTGAAGGCCAGGGCGGCGTCGGCGCGACGCGCTGTCGGCATGCCCAGGGAATGAAACGGCCCGAGCCGCGCTCTTGACCTGAAGCAAGCGCTGGGCAGTGGTTCATCGGCGGCTCCCGGCCCACGACCCAAGCGATCACTCTCCACACCAACTCAGAAAGCACACATGACCACCCAACGCCGCGACATTCTCAAGTACACCCTGGCCGCCGCGGCAGCCAGCGCGCTGCCCGCAGCACATGCCCAGGCCCCGTCCGGCGCTTCAGCGGGAGCCGCAGCCACCGGCATCGACCCGCGCGACCGCGTCTTCATCACCAATGAAGACTCCAACACGCTGGTCGTCATCGATCCGAAGACGAACACCGTCGAGAGCACGATCAACCTGACCAGCTTCGACGAAGACCCGCGGCCTCCATTTCGCTACGTCACCGCCGGCGTGGCGCCGACACACGCGGCGATGATCCACAAGCCGCTGTACCACGGCTGCATCGACGCCCACGGCGCGGTGCCGTCGCCCGACGGCCGGCTGCTGGCCACCAGCGGGCGCGGCTCCAGCAACATTTATCTGATCGACGCCGAGCAGCGCCGCGTGATCGGCAACACACCCAACCCTGCGTCTGGGCCCACCACCAACCCCGAGCGCCTGAGTAGTGGCCTGCTGCTGGGCCGCGAACCGCACGAGCCCACTTTCACGCGCAACGGCCGCGAGCTGTGGGTCACGCTGCGCGGTGAAGACCGTATTGCCATCGTCGGCGTCGATCGTGCCGTTCGCCAGCTCAAGGGGGCCGACAGCCCGGGCTCCAGCGCGGTTCGCCAATACCTGCCCACACTGAGCGGCCCGGCGCAGGTGTGGTTCAACCGTGAGGGTACGTTGGCCTTTGTGGCCAGCCAGAAGGTGTCGAAGATCGACGTGTTCCGCGTCAACCCCGGCGCGGATGGCCACAGCCAACCGCAGCGGCTGACCACGCTGGACATCAGCGCACAGGACAAACCCGGCTTCACGCCCTTCATGAAGACCACACCCGACGGTGCCGAGGTGTGGTTCTCGCACAAGCTGGCTGATGCGGTGTCTTGCCGCTCGACGCAGGGTGGCTTCGACCTGATCGACACCGTGCCACTCGGCATGGGCGCTCGGCCCAACCACGTTGAGTTCGTGCGCAATGCGCGCGGCAGCGTGGTCTATGCCAGCCTGGCGCGCATCGACGATGGTGGCCCCGGCGGCGTGGCGTCGAGCCCGATCGCCATCATCGACCGCAGCGCTCCGGGCGGACAGCGCAAGGTGGTGGGCACCTTCTCCAGCCGTGGCCGCGAGTCGCACGGGTTGTGGACCAACCCCGAGAACACGCTGCTGTATGTGGCCCACGAACAGGACGAGCTGCCCGGCACGCCCAACGCGGGCCAGACCGTGTGCAGTGCATTTGATGTGAGCGACCCGCTGCGCCCGACCTTCATTGCGCAGATCCCCCTGGGCAATCTGACGCTGCCCTCTGGCGCGCTGCGCAACAAAAAGAGCATCAACCTCGTCTACGTGCGTGTGGGCGAGAAGGGCCAGACGGCATGAGCGGCGCGCACACCAGCCACGGCGCCAGCGCCGCGCACACCAGCGCATTCCAGCGGGATATGGACGAATCGATGGCCCGCATGATGCAGGCCATGCACAGCCCGGGCTACGCAGGCCAGGCCGACCAGGACTTTCTGGCGATGATGATTCCGCACCACGCCGGCGCTGTGGACATGGCGCGGCTGGTGTTGCAGCATGGGCGCGATCCTGTCACCCGGCAGTTGGCCGAGGAAATCATTGCCGGGCAGACGGTGGAGATCCAGAGCATGCAACGCCGACTGCACACCCTGCAGCAGCGCACAGCCAAAGGTGCGGAAGCGGAATTTCCGTCGCTGGGTGGGACGCGGGGGCCTTGATCGACAGCCCTAGGGAAAGTACCAATGAGCGCCACGGAATGAACCAAGCCATGCAGCGCTCTTGATCACCATGCTGTTCCAGTCTGCCGAGTCCCGCTATAACCAATGGGTGCGTGAGCACTACCGTTTTTTGCTGCGCAGTGCGTGGGCGCTCACTGGTTCGCGCGCCATTGCCGAAGACGTGGTGCAAGACTGTTTTGCCAACGCCTGGAAGCACCGGGAGCAACTGCGCGACGCTGCGCTGGCACGGGCTTGGCTCTTTCAGATCATGCGCCGCGCCGCCTTTCGCCAGGCCGCACCCAGCATGCAGTCGCTGGACGATGAAGAGCAGCCCGAGCAAGCGGCGCCCGACGCGGGGCTGGACGACAAACTCGATGTCGTCAAGGCGCTCGCGCGCCTGGCGCCCATCCACCGCGAGGTGCTGGTGCTGTTTTATTTCGACGACATGCCCACCGCCCAGATGGCCGAGGCGCTGGAGATCGCGCCCGGCACGGTGTTGTCGCGCCTAGCCCGTGCGCGCGACGCTTTGAAGCTGGCCATGGGGGTACCTGCGACACCCAAGGCCGATGTCAACGTTACCCCGTTTCGCAGGACCAAGACATGAGCCCCGATACCGACGCGCCTTTCCTGCCCGACAGCGAATTCGATTTGCGCGCGCGCGCCGAGTTGGCGATCGCCTTCGAGGCCAGCGACGCACCGGCACACCTGTACCGAAAGCCGCAGCCGCTGCTGGCGCGACGCGGCTTGCAGCGTTTTCTGGCTGCGCTTTTGCTGGCCGGTGGCACCAGCGGCGGGGTGCTCGCCGTGCGACCGCCAGCGATGGTGCGCGACGCGATCGACCACGAATACCACGAGCGCAGCTTGCGGGGCAGTTTCATGGAGCAGCGCCAGTTGCTCATGCACCTGGGCATGCGGGACGCCAACGTGGTGCCCGGGTTTCCCCAACTCATGCGGCCATGCGATATCGAAGGTCACCTCGCTTACCACCTCACCACGTTCTTCGAGAAGGGCGGCATGGTGACGGTGTATGCCTTTGACCAGTCTGTGGACCTGCGCGAGGCCAGCGGCTGGTGGAGCAACGTGCACTGGAAGGTGATCCGCTCGCGCGAGGGCAAGCCCTTGTTGCTGGTGGCCCAGAAAAAGAAGGCACTGGCGGTCGCGCAGACGGCACTGCAGGCACCTCCCGTGTCCGGGCCAGGCTGAGGCACCGCGTCCCTGTCAACGAATCAACCGCTCACCCCTTTCACCCCAACCGGCGCACGACGCCCAACCACCGGAGACCCCAGAAATGAACCAACAACCCACCTCGCTCCCCCGGCGCCACCTGCTGGCCGGCAGCGGCGCTGCTTTGGCTGCCGTTGGTCTGGCCAGCTTTGGCCGCACCGCAGCCGCTGCTGGTGAGACCGCGCCCGTCGCCTTGGCCGGTGCTGCCAAGCCTCTGCCAGCGTACGTGGGCTGGAAGGACCCGGCCAGCCTGATCGTGCACAGCAGCACCACCATTGAGACCAAGCGCAGTGTGTTCGGCACCAGCGTAATCACGCCGTCCGAGCAGCTCTACATCCGCAACAACCTGCCCGCGCCCGACGCCTCGATCCTGGGCAACCGCGATGCCTGGGAGATCAACATCGAGGGGGTGAAGAACCCGCGCAAACTCACGCTGGGCGACCTCAAGCGCATAGGCATCGAGACCACGGCGATGGTGTTGCAATGCTCTGGCAACGGACGCGGCTACTTCCCCAACAAGCCCAGTGGAACGCCTTGGCAAGTGGGCGCAGCAGGCTGTGTGGTGTGGAGCGGTGTGCCGGTGCGCTGGGTGGTGGATGCCCTGGGCGGCGTGGAGGCCGGCATGGCCTACCTCACCGGCACAGGCGGCGAAAAACTCCCCGATGGACTGGACCCCAAGAGCGTGATCGTGGAACGCTCGGTGCCTGCTGCCGCACTCGCCGATGCCCTGCTGGCCTGGGAAATGAACGGTGTGCCGATTTCGCTGGCCCACGGCGGCCCACTGCGCTTGATCGTGCCGGGTTACACGGGCGTGAACAACATCAAGTACGTCAAACGCCTGGCCTTCACCGCTCAGGAGACCGACGCACGCATCATGTCGCACGGCTACCGCATTTCACCGCCCGGCGCGAAGGGCGACCCGTCGCAGCCATCGGTGCAGGAAATGACGGTGAAGTCGTGGATCAACGGTCCCGGCACGGACGGCGCCCCGCTTAAAGCGGGTGACACACAGATCCATGGCGTGGCGTTTGGCGGCATGAACGCGGTGGCCAAGGTCGAGGTTTCTCTGGACGGCGGAAAAACCTGGCAGCTCGCGCGCATGGTGGGGCCCGACCTCGGCCGCTTTGCGTGGCGGCAGTTTGTTTTTGCGGCGCGCCTGCCGGCGGGCCAGTTCACCCTGGCGAGCCGAGCCACCGACACCGCAGGCAACGTGCAGCCCGAACAACGCATGGAAAACGCGGGCGGCTACAACAACACCAGCTGGGCCGACCACGCCGTGAAAGTGAGCGTGGCATGAAGCGCACAATCCAAAAACACGCGTTGGTCGCTGCCCTGTGGTCGTTGGCATTCACAGTGCTGCCCGTGCACGCCGCCGACGATGCCGCGCAACTTCAACAAGGCAAGGTGTTGTTCGGCCAAGGCGCGGTGCCTGCCTGCGCCCTGTGCCATGCGCTCAAGGACGCGGGAGCCGAAGGCGCCGTGGGCCCCAGCCTGGACGAGCTCAAGCCCGATGCCAAGCGCGTGGCCACCGCGCTGCGCAACGGCATTGGGCAGATGCCGTCCTACAACGGCAAACTCAGTGATGCGCAAATTGCCGCCCTGGCGGCCTACGTGGCCAAGGCTTCGGGTGGATCAAAGTGATGGCTGGTTGGCCACAGCGCTGTTGCGCCAACTGACAAAAAGGACGGGATCACCTGCAAACAGCGATCCCGACTGAGTGGCTGACCCAGGGCGGGTCAGCCACTCACCATCACTTGCCTGGTTTGATGTCGGGGACCACCATCCAGCCAGCCCCCATCATCACAACCGCCGGGAACTTCTCGCCGGCCTAAGTCTTGCCCAGCATGGCCTTGTGCTCGCGGTAAGCCATCAACGCTGGCGACACGCCCAGGTGATTGATCGCACCATGCTTGATGCTGCTGCAGTCTTGCTCGTCGAGCTTGCAGATCTCTGCACGCTGTTGTCAACTCTCTAGCAATGTCAACTGCGCGCCTGAAACCTGTCTCTGCGCATTACCACGATGCATGAATAGGAGTGATCGCAATCCGGCACGCCAAGGGCATTCACGTTGAAAACTCGAACGGCAGCAACCGCTGCACTGCTGCCTCTCACCTTCCAAGGGTGGACGACAGCCATCAGTATTCACTTCATATTCTCCGAGACTCGCCGAGTACTTAGTGCACGGTCACCGCAAACCGCTGCTCAAATAGAGCGAGAAACCCCGTTTGAGTTTGCAGACTTCCGAGGTCTGCCCCTGCTTCTTTTGAGCTCGACAGCAGGTGGTGCCACCTTGGAACAAACGGTCTCGCGAGGTGGCTCGCCAAGGCCTGCGACAAAGGCTTCGAGATCTGAAACTCGAACCATCCTTCGGCGTCCGATCAGGAAGGTCGCAACTGGAAACCTTCCGGCAGAAAGCCAGTTTTTTGCTGTCTGGTTGGCAATACCAATTGTTCGGGCTCCCTCAAGGTAGGGGATCAGTAACGCTGTGCTCATGGCTCTTCCTGGCGGCGCGGACGCGCCCAGTTTCAACGAGCTGACGGGTTGAGACTGACAGATGATCGATCGAGACACGTGAAGTGTTCGACTCATCGACATTCCACGACATTGGGAAATGTTGATGCCGCACATGAGTGCGCGATTGAGCATGGAGTGGGAGGGCTTGTGTCGGACGGTCAGCTTGGGACATCACGACGATCAAAGCCTCGAGTCCGTTGAAAACGGACGTTCAATTTATCCACATTCAGATGGATGACTGCACGCAGAATACCACACGCGCCGATGGCATCGGCTCAGGTGGTGGCAGCCACCGAAAGTACACTCCCGACGTACTGGTACAGAGCCTGACATCAAGCGCTCTCACAGCGACGCTTCCACTCTGCTTGCATTGAAAGTGGGGACAAAACCGGGACGATCCTCCAGGTACTTCAAAGTCCTTCAAAGTATTTCCCGGGACAAAACGGGGACACTGATTTCCGTTCGGGCAAGAAAAAAGCCCGCTGCTTTCGCACCGGGCTTTATCTAAGCTGTTGATTTACAACGACATTTTGGCGGAGTGGACGGGGCTCGAACCCGCGACCCCCGGCGTGACAGGCCGGTATTCTAACCAACTGAACTACCACTCCTGGTAGATGGCGTTCGCTCTTGCGAGCCAAGTGCCAACCACTTGTTTGCCTACTTGCCTTGCGGCTTGTTTGGCGACCCTACGGGGATTCGAACCCCGGTACTCACCGTGAAAGGGTGATGTCCTAGGCCTCTAGACGATAGGGTCAAAACCTTGGGACTGAACGAACCGCGAATTCTAGCATCGGGTGACCGGTGCTCTTCTTCGCCACTGAAAAACTTTGGTGGAGGTAAGCGGGATCGAACCGCTGACCTCTTGCATGCCATGCAAGCGCTCTCCCAGCTGAGCTATACCCCCACGTGGGCTGCTTCCATGACCCCGGCAGATCGCTCCACCCGGTGCATTTCAGCAAGCCTCAGATTATAGGCGATATTTTCAGGCGGCCTGCAATCGGGCGAGCACGATCTCACGATCCTGCAGTTCCAGCACAGCGTCGAGCGAAGGCGTCTGTGCCGTGCCCATCACGAGCACGCGCACCGGCATCGCGAGCTGCGGCATCTTCAGGCCGTGCGCGGCCAGCGTCTCCTTGATGGCCGCAGATATCGCGGCCTTGTCCCAGGCGCAATCGGCCAGCTTGCTGGCCAGCGTGTTGAGCACCGGGCGCACCGCCGCGGTGACGTGCTGGGCGTGCTCTTCGGCGTTGGGCGTCACGTCGGCATAGAACGCCCTGGCCCACTGCGCAAGCGCGACGGTGGTGTCACAACGGTCCTTGAAGAGCGCGCAGATGCGAGGCAGGCGCGCATCGGCAACGACGCCCTGCTTCTCGAGCTGCGCCGACACCAGAGGCGCCAGCGCCTCGTCGGGCATGGTCTTGAGGTGCTGCGCGTTGACCCAGCGCAATTTGGCATCGTCAAACTGCGCGGCGCTGCGGCCCAGATGGTCGAGGTTGAACCATTCGAGGAACTGGGCGCGGCTGAAGATCTCGTCGTCGCCGTGGCTCCAGCCCAGGCGCGCCAGGTAGTTCACCATGGCATCGGGAAGGTAGCCTTCGTCGCGGTACTGCGTGACGGGCTTGGCCCCGTTGCGCTTGCTCATCTTCTCGCCCTGCTCATTGAGCACGGTCGGCAGGTGGGCGTACACCGGGGGCTCCTTGCCCAGCGCGCGGAAGATGTTGATCTGTCGCGGCGTGTTGTTCACATGGTCATCACCCCGGATCACGTGCGTGATGGCCATGTCGATGTCGTCGACCACGACGCAGAAGTTGTAGGTGGGCGTGCCGTCGGGCCGCGCGATCACAAGGTCGTCGAGTTCGTCGTTGCTGATCTCGATACGCCCCTTGACCTTGTCGTCCCAGGCCACCACGCCGCCCTGCGGGTTCTTGAAGCGCAGAACCGGCTTGACGCCTTCGGGCACCGGCGGCAATGACTTGCCCGTCTCGGGTCGCCAGGTGCCGTCGTAACGCGGTTTCTCCTTGGCGGCCATCTGCTTCTCCCGCAGGGCGTCGAGTTCGGCCACGCTCATGTAGCAGGGATACACCAGGCCGGCAGACGCCATGTCCGCGAGCACGGCCTTGTAGCGGTCCATGCGCTGCATCTGGTAGAACGGCCCCTCGTCGTGGTCCAGGCCCAGCCACTTCATGCCTTCAATGATCACGTCCACCGCCGCTTGCGACGAGCGTTCGAGGTCGGTGTCTTCGATGCGAAGGATGAAGACGCCGCCCGTGGAGCGCGCAAAGGCCCAGGGATAGAGGGCCGAGCGGATGTTGCCGAGGTGAATGAAACCGGTGGGCGAAGGCGCGAAACGGGTGCGGGTGGTGGGCATGTCAGAAGGAAGAAAGGCCACGATCGATGTCGGCCTGGATGTCGTCGAGATGTTCGAGGCCCACGGCCACGCGAATGAGGCTTTGCACCACGCCGGCGTCCTGGCGCTGGGCCTCGGTGAGGCGACCGTGCGACGTGCTCGCCGGATGAGCGAGCAGGGACTTGGTGTCGCCCAGGTTGGTCGAGAGCGAAAGCACCTGCAGCGCGTCGAGAACCTGGAAAGCGCGCTCGCGACCTTGCTCGGGGCTCGCTGCCTTCACCTCGAACGACAGAACGGCGCCGCCACAGCCCGCCTGTTGCGCCATGGCCAGGGCGTGCTGCGGGTGGCTGGCCAGGCCCGGGTAGTGCACACGAGCCACGCCAGGGTGTTGCTCCAGCCACCGCGCCAGCGCCAGTGCGCTGGCCGACTGAGCGCGCATGCGGATGTCCAGCGTCTCCAGTCCCTTGAGCACGACCCAGGCGTTGAAGGGGGCGAGCGTCATGCCCGCGCTCTTGAGCACCGGCAGAAACGTCTTGGTGACCATCTCCTGGCTGGCGCACAGGGCACCGGCCATCACGCGGCCCTGGCCGTCCAGGTACTTGGTGCCCGAGTGCATGACGATGTCAGCACCCAGCGCCAGGGGGCGTTGCAACGCGGGGGTCGCAAAGCAGTTGTCCACGCAGAGCAAGGCACCGGCGTTGTGCGCCAGGTCGGCCAGTGCGCGGATGTCGCACACCTCGGTAAGCGGGTTGGTGGGGGTTTCGGCAAACAACAGCTTCGTGTTCGGCGTCATGGCGGCTTGCCATGCGGCCACATCGGTCTGCGGCACGAAGGTGGATGCGACGCCAAACTTGGCGAGATCGGTGCCGATGAGTTTGATGGTGGAGCCGAACATGGACTGCGAACACACCACGTGGTCGCCGGCCTTGAGCAGGCCCATGCACATCATCAGGATGGCCGACATGCCCGATGCGGTGGACATGCACGCCTCGGCACCTTCGAGCGCGGCGAGACGTTGCTCGAAGCTGGCCACCGTGGGATTGCCGTAGCGGCCATAGGTGAACCCGTCTTCTTCACCAGCGAACCGGCGCGCAGCGGATTCAGCGGAAGGCTGCACGTAGCCGCTGGTGAGGTAGAGGGCCTCGGAATTCTCGCCGTACTGGCTGCGCGCAACGGCTTCGCGCACGGCCAGCGTGTCGCGGTGCAGGGCGGGAGCGGATTTCTTCTGCGTCATGGGGAGGATTCCTGGGGATCACGCCACCTGTGCGTTGGGCAGGGCCAGGCGTGATGTGTCTTCCTCGCCTTCTTCGCTCTGGTCGCGCCCGGCATTCAGGCGGGCGATGTCGTCGGGCGTGATGTCGCCGGTGACATAGACGCCGTCGAAGCACGAGGCGTCAAAGCCGTCGAGCTTCTGGTTCAGCGAGCCGATGGCCTGCTTCATCGCATCCACGTCCTGGTAGATCAGCGCGTCGCAGCCGATGCTCTCTCGCACCTCGTCCACCGTGCGGCCGTGGGCCACCAGTTCGTCGGGCGTGGGCATGTCGATGCCGTAGACATTGGGATAGCGCACCGGTGGCGCGGCGCTGGCCAGATACACCTTGCGCGCCCCGGCATCGCGCGCCATCTGCACGATCTCGCGGCTGGTCGTGCCGCGCACGATGGAGTCGTCCACCAGCAGCACGTTGCGGCCCTTGAACTCGCTGCCGATGACATTGAGCTTCTGGCGCACCGACTTCTTTCGCACCCCTTGGCCGGGCATGATGAAGGTGCGGCCCACGTAGCGGTTTTTCACGAAACCTTCGCGGTACGGCAGGCCCAGGAGCTGGGCCAGCTCCATGGCGCTGGGGCGCGACGACTCGGGAATGGGAATGACGACGTCGATCTCGTTGGGCGGCACGGTGGAGACCACGCGCTTGGCCAGGGTGATGCCCAGGTTCAGACGGGCCTGGTAGACCGAGATGCCGTCGAGCACGGAATCGGGCCGGGCGAGGTACACGAATTCGAAGATGCAGGGGTGGTGGCTGACCTTGTCGGCGCATTGCTGGAAATGCATCTGGCCTTCGAGGTCGACGAACACCGCTTCGCCCGGCTGCAGGTCGCGGTCGAGCACGTAGCCCGTGCCTTCGAGCGCCACCGATTCGCTGGCGACCATCACGCCGCCCTGGTCGTTGTGGCCCACACACAGTGGGCGAATGCCATGCGGATCACGGAAGGCGAGCAGGCCGTGGCCCGCCACCAGCGCCACCACCGCATACGAGCCCTTCACGCGCTGATGCACGCCGCGCACCGCCGCGAACACGTCCGCCGGCTTGAGCGTGATGCCACGCGTGACCTTTTCCAGTTCGTGCGCCAGCACGTTGAGCAGCACCTCGGAATCGCTCTCGGTGTTGACGTGGCGGTGATCGGTCTGGAACAGTTCCTGCGCCAGCGCCTTGGCGTTCGTGAGATTGCCGTTGTGCACGAGCACCAGGCCGAATGGCGCGTTCACGTAGAAGGGCTGGGCCTCTTCTTCGCTGAATGCGTTGCCTGCGGTGGGGTAGCGCACCTGCCCCAGGCCGCAGAGGCCGGGCAGCGCACGCATGTTGCGGGTGCGAAAGACGTCGCGCACCATGCCCTTGGCCTTGTGCATGAAGAACTTGCGCCCTTGCTGTGTCACGATGCCGGCAGCATCCTGGCCGCGGTGCTGCAGCAGCAGCAAGGCGTCGTAAATGAGCTGATTGACCGGCGTCTTGTTCACCACGCCCACGATTCCACACATGATTTGAACCCTCTGGAAAAACTAACGGATATGTCGGGCCACCGGCTCGGGTAACAAGGGGCGGATCTCCAGCAGCGTGGCGGAAAGCATGCCGGCCGCCGCCGATGCCCGCCACCAGGCAGCTTGCTGCATCTGCGTCACGCTCACCACCACGGCCACACCCAGCAGCATCACGAATGCACGCGCCAGCCCGAAGGCGCCGCCCAGAACACGATCGACCGGCCGCAGGCCCACCGAGGCCACCAGTTTCTGCACCAGCCAGGCCACCAGACCACCTGCAAAGGCCACCAGGACGAAAACCAGCACAAAGGCCACCGCCAGCTTGAGGGCCGGGGACAAACCGTCCATCGGCAGCCAGGCCGCCACGTCATCGGCCAACGCCTGGGCCAATATGAACGCCAGCACCCAGCCCACCAGAGACAGCACCTCGTACATCAAGCCGCGCCAGAGCCCCAGCAGCACGGACAGCAGCAAAACCGCGAGCAGCACCCAGTCCGTCGTCACCATGGCGTGCGCCCCGCGTCGCTCACAGCGTGAGAACGCTGGCACTCACGCCCAGCGCCTTCACGCGAGCGGCCACCTTCTCGGCTTCGGCGCGGCTCTCATACGGGCCCAGGCGCACGCGGATGCGGCGACCATCGGCCGTCTGGGCCACCTGGGTGTAGGTCTTGAGTCCCGATGCCTCCAGCTTCTGTCGCACGGCACGCGCGCCGGCTTCCTCGGCAAAGGCCCCCACCTGCACCACCAGGCGCTCGGAAGCCGCCGCTGCCGGCGCGGGGGCTGCAGCGGCTGGCGGGGTTGGCTTGCCTTCGAGCAGAGCGCGCGCGCGCTCGGCATCGGCAGGCGGCTTTGCCGGTGCCGGTGCCGGGGCGGGCGGAGCAGCCGGCGCGGGTGCGGGGATCGGGGTCGCAGCGGGCCTGGCCTCCACGACTTCTTCTTTGGCGCTCAGCGTCTCGCGTGCGTTGACGCTCTCGGCAGGCGCACGGGGCGCCGGCGCCGAAGCAGCCGGCGGCATCGCGCCGGCCGCCACGGGCGGCTTGGGAGCCGCGGCCGGCAGCGCGCGGGCGGGAATCTCGATGGGAATATCCACCGGAATCGGGCGCGGCTGGGTGTCGAAGAGCAACGGGAAACCCACCACGCCCAGCAGCACCAGCACGCTCGCACCAATCAGGCGGTGGCGGGCGCGCCGGCGCACGGCCTCGATGCTCTGGGGTGGCGGTGTCGAGGGGTTGCCCTGGGAACCTGAACGGGATTTGAACATTCGGGGTGGGACCGTGGCGCCATGGAAGGCCTGGCGGGGGGCGCGGCAGGGAGAGCGCTCGGCGCGTGGGAGGCGGCTAGGCGGAGAGGTGTTTCGCCGACATTCGGGGCACACCGTCCTGCAAAACGCCACCCACGGTGTAGAACGATCCGAAGACGACGATTCTATCAGCGGGGTCTGCGGCAGACACCGCCGCGCGCAGGGCATCCATGGGGCTGGCGTGGCGCCCCGCGACCCGGCTTTTGCCGCCGGGCGCGGTGGCCGGATGGGCATCCAGCATCTCGGCCAGCGCATGGGCGGTGCTGGCGCGCGGCAACGGCAGGTCGGTCACGTGCCAGTGGTCGATGAGCGGCGCGATGCGTTCCAGCATGGCTGGCAGGTCCTTGTCGGCCATGGCCCCGAACACGGCATGCGTGCCGGGGTAGAAACCCATGGCGTCCAGGTTCTCGGCCAGGGCGGCCACAGAATGCGGGTTGTGCGCCACATCCAGCACCAAGGTGGGGGTGCCGGGCACGATCTGGAAGCGCCCCGGCAGCTCCACCAGGGCCAGACCATTGCGCACCGCCTGCGCCGTCACCGGGAGTCGCGCGCGCAGCGCTTCCACCGCCGCCAGCACGCCCGACGCGTTCACCAATTGGTTGGCGCCGCGCAAGGCGGGGTAGGCCAGGCCGGCGTAGCGCCGCCCACCTTGGGACGGGTGCATGGCCCACCCCCACTGCTGCTGGTCGCCGGCGAAATGGAAGTCCTTCCCCAGCCGCCACAGGTTTGCACCGATCTCCACCGCGCGGTCGAGCACGCTTTGCGGCGGCACCGGATCGCTCACCACCACGGCGCGGCCGGTGCGCATGATGCCGGCCTTCTCGAAGCCGATGGCCTCGCGGTCGTTGCCCAGCAGGGCCATGTGGTCCAGCGCGATGCTGGTGATGACGGCGCAGTCGGCATCGATGATGTTCACGGCGTCCAGCCGCCCACCCAGCCCGACTTCCAGAATGGCCACATCGAGCCCGGCGCGCGACAGGGTGCGCAGGATGGCCAGGGTGGTGAACTCGAAGTAGCTCAGGCTGATCTCGCCCGTGCCATCGTCGCCGGGTTGCCCCTTGCGCGCCACCTCCACTTCGGCCAGGGCGGGCAGCAGTTCGGCCTGCTCCACCGGCGACCCTGCGATTCGGCACCGCTCCTCGAAGTGCACCAGGTGCGGAGAGGTGTAGACCCCGGTGCGGTAGCCCGACTGGGTGTAGATCGCCTCGAGCATGGCGCAGGTGCTGCCCTTGCCGTTGGTGCCGGCCACCGTGATCACCGGGCAGTCCAGCGTCAGGCCCATGCGCCTGGCCACTCGCTGGACACGGTCCAGCCCCATGTCGATGGTGACCGGGTGCAGGCGTTCAGCGTGGGCCAGCCAGTCGGCCAGGGTGGTGGGGTGGTCGGGAACGGGGATGTCGAGCATGGGCGGGATTGTCCCATCGCGGACAATGGCGCACATGATCACCGTATATGGCATTCCCAACTGCGACACCGTCAAGAAGGCTCGCGCCTGGCTCACCGGACACGGCGTCGAGCACCAGTTCCACGACTTCAAGAAACAGGGCGTGCCCGAAGCCGCGCTCGACCGCTGGCTGGCCGCGCGCGGCTGGGAGACCGTCATCAACCGCAAGGGCAACACCTGGCGCCAGCTGGACGAACCCAGCCGCGCGGCCGTCACCGACGCCCGCAGCGCGCGGGCGGTGGCTCTGGCCAACCCGAGCGTGATCAAGCGTCCGGTGGTTCAGTGGGCCGATGGAGAAATCACCATCGGCTTCGACGCATCCGCCTGGCAGCAGCGGATCTGACCGGGCGGGCCCGCCGTCTGGCGGACCTAAAATCGCGGTTTCGCCTTTTTCCTTTCACTCCCTCATGACCACCACCCAATTCGACGGCGTGACCGTCAACACCCAGGCCAGCGTGTACTTCGACGGCAAGTGCGTGAGCCACGGCATCACCTTCGCCGATGGCACGAAGAAATCCGTGGGTGTGGTGCTGCCCGCCACCCTCACCTTCAAGACCGGTGCGCCCGAGGTCATGGAATGCGTGGCCGGCGGCTGCGAATACAAGCTCTCGGGCAGCGATGCCTGGGTCAAGTCCGGCCCAGGCGAAAAATTCGGCGTGCCCGGCAACAGCAGCTTTGACATCCGCGTGACCGAGCCCTACCACTACATCTGCCACTTCGGCTGACCCCTCATGGCCACCATCCTCCAGAACCTTCCCACGAAACAGAAAGTCGGCATCGCCTTCTCCGGCGGCCTGGACACATCGGCCGCGTTGCTGTGGATGAAGCAGAAGGGCGCGATTCCCTACGCCTACACCGCCAACCTGGGCCAGCCCGACGAGCCGGACTACGACGAGATTCCGCGCAAGGCCATGGCGTACGGTGCCGAAAAGGCCCGCCTGGTCGACTGCCGCAACCAGCTTGCCCACGAAGGCATTGCCGCGCTGCAGTGCGGTGCGTTTCACATCAGCACCGCCGGCGTGACCTACTTCAACACCACGCCGCTGGGCCGCGCTGTCACTGGCACCATGCTGGTGGCCGCGATGAAGGAGGACGATGTCCACATCTGGGGCGACGGCTCGACCTTCAAGGGCAACGACATCGAGCGCTTCTACCGTTACGGCCTGTTGACCAACCCGAGCCTGAAGATCTACAAGCCCTGGCTGGACCAGTTGTTCATCGACGAACTCGGTGGGCGCGCGGAGATGAGTGCGTTCATGACGGCCAATGGCTTCGGCTACAAGATGAGCGCCGAGAAGGCCTACAGCACCGACAGCAACATGCTGGGCGCGACCCACGAGGCCAAGGACCTGGAGAACCTCAACAGCGGCATCCGCATCGTGAACCCCATCATGGGCGTGCCGTTCTGGCGTGAGGACTGCGCGGTGAAGGCCGAGGAAGTGACCGTGCGCTTCGAAGAAGGCCAGCCGGTCGCGTTGAACGGTCTGACTTTCGACAACCCCGTGGACCTGATCCTCAAGGCCAACGAGATCGGCGGGCGTCACGGCTTGGGCATGAGCGACCAGATCGAGAACCGCATCATCGAAGCCAAGAGCCGCGGCATCTACGAGGCACCTGGGCTGGCGCTGCTGTTCATCGCTTACGAACGGCTGGTGACGGGCATCCACAACGAGGACACCATCGAGCAGTACCGCATCAACGGCCTGCGCCTGGGCCGTCTGCTGTACCAGGGCCGCTGGTTCGACCCGCAATCCATCATGCTGCGTGAAACGGCGCAGCGCTGGGTGGCGCGTGCCGTGACGGGTGAGGTGACGGTGGAACTCCGCCGTGGGAACGACTATTCGATCCTGAACACCGAGAGCCCGAACCTGACCTACGCGCCGGAGCGCCTGAGCATGGAGAAAGTGGAAGACGCACCCTTCTCACCGCTGGACCGCATCGGTCAGCTCACCATGCGCAACCTGGACATCACCGACACGCGGGCCAAGCTGGGCATCTATGCCAAGTCGGGTCTGCTTTCGTTGGGTGAGGGGTCGCAGATGTTGAAGCTCGAGGGCGAGTAACAGCCTTCTCGCTGAAGCCTTCGCAGGCTCGAAGAGCCCTGGCGCTCTGCTCCGCGAATGTCCCCCGGTCGGCTTCGCCGCCCTCCTCCTTAATTTCGCTGCGCAGAGCGCCAGGGCTCTTCGATCTGAAGCGATGTTGGAGCTCCAACATGGGTCCGCCAGGGTGCAGGCAGCGGGCCAGAAGAAAAAGCAGGCCTGAAGAATCAAACCACCACAGGCTCGGGCTCCAGCAAGATGCCGAAGCGCTCGTAGACACTGGTCTGGATGGCCTTGGCCAAAGTCATCACTTCACCACCCGTGGCACCTCCACGGTTCACCAGCACCAGCGCCTGCTTCTCGTACACCCCCGCGTTCCCCACACCCCGGCCCTTCCAGCCGCAGGCGTCAATCAGCCAGCCAGCAGCCAGCTTGATGCTGCCATCCGCCATGGGGTAATGGACCACCTTCGGATCGCGCGCAATGATGTCGGCGCACTGCTCCACGCTGACCGTCGGGTTCTTGAAGAAACTGCCCGCGTTGCCGATCACCGCCGGGTCCGGCAGCTTGGCGCGGCGGATCGCGCAGATCCAGTCGAAGATCTGCTGCGCATCCGGATGCTGGATGCCGGTCTCGGCGATCTTGCGTTCGAGGTCGGCATAACCCAGGACCGGCTTCCACGGCTGGGGCAGCCAGAAGCGCACGCGCGTGATGAGCGCCCGTCCTGCCAGACCCAGGCCCTTCGCACCCGCCGGCACATGCTTGAACACCGAATCGCGGTAGCCGAAACCGCACTGCGCGGCATCCAGCGTGAACGCGCGCCCGGTCTGCAGATCGATGGCATCCAGCGAATGGAAACGGTCCTGCAGCTCCACGCCATAGGCGCCGATGTTCTGCACAGGAGAGGCGCCCACGCTGCCGGGGATCAGCGCCAGATTTTCCAGGCCGGGCCAACCCTGCTCCAGCGTCCAGCGCACCACCTCGTGCCAGTTCTCACCAGCACCGGCCTCCACCACGCGACCCCGCGCGGTTTCTTCCACCAGGCGGCGACCACCGATTTCCACCTTGATCACCAGCGGCTTGATGTCGCCCGTGATCACCAGATTGCTGCCGCCGCCGAGCACGAAAGGTGGTGCTTCGCGCGTGAGCGCCGCCCACTGGTCACTGGCCATCAAGGCCGTCACGTCGGCCTCGTTCGTCACCCGGGCCAGATGCAGCGCGCGCGCCACGATGCCGAAGCTGTTGTGGGCCTGTAGAGGAACCTGGTTCTCGACTATCATCCGTCGATTGTCTCACCCGCCTCTGCCCGGACCGGGCTTGCAGCACGTTCGTCAGCCCATGAATCCAGCCCCTTCGACGCCCGCCAGTTCGCCCACATGGCAATGCGTGCTGGTGTGCTGGGGCACGAAGTACCCGGTCACGCTGATCAACCACCTGATCGAACGCATCGCCGCCCACAGCCGCCGCGTGCCGCGTTTTGTCCTGATCTGCGACGAACCCAAGGCCGGCCTGCTCCCTTTCGTTCAGACCAGCCTGTTTCCGCCCTTCTACATGCAGAAGCCCTTCAAGTCGGTGGGCTGCCAGGCCAAGCTGGCCATGTTCGAAGACGGCGTGCTGCCACAGGACCTGCCGGCGGTCTACATCGACCTGGACACTGTGGTCATGGGCGACATGGGCGAGGCCGTGGGCTTCATGGACGACCAGGACACCGTGCTCATGCTGCAGAGCGCCATCATCCCGTTCGGGCCCATCGGCCGCGCCATCTGGCGCGCCACCAAGGGCCGCAAGTACGCGCGCGGCAACTCGTCGGTGGTGGTCTTTCACCCGGCGCGATGCACCTACATCGCGCGGCGGTTCCGGGAGCTCGAGCAGCAGCACCCCGATTTCGGCTTTCGGCCGATGGCCGCCGATGAACGCTTCATCAGCTGGGCAGCGCAGCCTCACATGAAACGCATACCGAAGTCGTTCGCGGTCAAGTTCCCCAACGAGTTCATGTTCCACCTGCCGGGCTGGCTGTATGTGAAGGCCCTCTTCCCCTGGGTGCGCGCCCGGCGCGAGAAGCTGGCGGCCATCACGCTCTGTGGGCTGGACATCAAACCCGAGAAACTGCTGGCGCTCAACGACGCCGAGGTGATCGCGGACAACAAGGACCGCAAGCTGGTCTGGAGCACGCGCGTGATGGGCTCGTCCAAACAGAAGATCATCGATTTCTACCGCGACATCATTCCCCTTTCCTCCTGAGCGAAGACACCACCATGCCCTCCTTTGACACCGTCCTTGAAGCCGATTTTGTGGAAGTGAAGAACGCGGTCGACCAGGTCTCGCGCGAGATCGGCACGCGCTTCGATTTCAAGGGCACCGGTGCGGCCATCGAACTCAAGGAGAAGGAAAAGGAAATCGTCCTGCACGGCGATGCCGAGTTCCAGCTCCAGCAGATCGACGACGTGCTGCGCGGCAAGCTCACCAAGCGCGGCGTGGACGCGCGCTTTCTTGACGTCGGCAAGGTCGAAAAAGTCGGCGGTGACAAGGTCAAGCAGGTGGTGAAGGTGAGGAACGGCGTGAGCACCGAGGACGGCAAGAAGATCCAGCAGGTGCTCAAGGGCAGCAAGCTCAAGGTGCAGGGTGCGATTCAGGGCGATGCCGTGCGGGTGACGGGCGGCAAGCGCGACGACCTCCAGGCCGCCATGGCACTGATCCGCAGCGAGTTGAAAGACCTGCCGCTTTCGTTCAACAACTTCAGGGATTGATGCGCGCCACCACCGCTGCGTTCCTGGCAGCGGCCTGCTGGTTGCTGGTTGCTGCGCCGGCGTTGGCCCAGCAGGTGGCGCTCTCTGGTCTTTCCAACGGCCGCGCGCTGCTGGTGATCGACGGTGCCAAACCCCGTTTTCTGCTGCCCGGCCAGAGCCACAACGGTGTTCGACTCCTGAGCGCGCTGGGCGATTCGGCGGTGATCGAGGTCAATGGCCAGCGCCAGACCTTGAGAGTGGGCGACGCCCCCGTGAGCCTGGGCAAGGCGGCCGAGCAGACCGGCGCCCAACGGATCGTGCTCACCGCCGATGCGCAAGGGCACTTCATGCCGCCCGGCCAGATCAACGGCCGCGAAGTGCAGTTCATGGTGGACACGGGCGCCACCCTGGTCATCCTGAGCGAATCCGATGCACGGCGGATCAATCTGGCTTACGACAAGGGGCGCAAAGTGAAGGTGAGCACCGCCAACGGGTCGGTCACGGGCTTCGAGGTGCGGCTGGCCACCGTCAAGGTGGGCGAAGCGCAGGTGTACGACGTGCCCGCCATCGTGCTGCCGCAGAGCATGCCCTTCGTCCTGCTGGGCAACAGCTTCCTCACGCGCTTCCAGATGCAGCGCAACAACGACCAGCTCACCCTGGAGAGGCGTTTCTGATCACACCTGCTTCTGAGCAGCGGTGACAACGATCTCGATGCGGTAGCCAGCCTGCGCCAGCGCCGCCTGCACCGTGGCGCGCGGCGGTGCGGTGCCCGGCACCACCCACGCGTCCCACACTTCGTTCATCACACCGATTTCAGCGATATCGGCCAGGAAGATCTGAGCGCGCAGGATGCGCGACTTGTCGCTACTGGCTTCCAGCAGGCGCTGCTGCACCTGCTCGAGCACGTCTTCGGTCTGGCCACGGATGTCGGTGTCGCCACGTTCGGGCACCATGCCCGCGAGGTACACCACGCCGTTGAACACGGCCGCCTCGCTGTAGCGAGCTGCAACGCCAATGCGGGTGATGTGGGTCGATGCGTTCATGTCTTCTTTGCTCCCAGCTTGCTTTCCTTGCCTGCCATCAGGCGGTTGATGTTTTCCTGGTGCCGCCAGACCAGCAGCATCCCCATCAACGTCAGCGCCATCACCTGGACGCCGGGCGCGTCCCACGCCACGCGGTGGCCGAGCAGGAAGTACGCGGGCGCAAAGACTGCCGTGACGATGGACGCCAGCGACGAGTATCGAAAGAAGAACGCGATGATGACCCAGGTGGCCAGTGCCGCCAGCCCCAGCCAGGGCTGGAAACCCACGATGACACCGGCCGCGGTGGCCACGCCCTTGCCACCGTGGAAACCGAAGAACACCGGATACAGATGGCCAAGGAAAGCGGCCAGGCCCACGAGTGCCACGGTGCCATCACCCAGCCCCCAGGCCTCGCCCCACCACTTCACGGCCACCACCGGCACCCAGCCCTTGAGCGCGTCCAGCAGCAGCGTGACGATGGCAGCGGCTTTGCTGCCGGAACGCAGCACGTTGGTGGCGCCAGGATTCTTGCTGCCATAAGTGCGCGGATCGGCCAGGCCCATCGTGCGACTCACCAGCACGGCAAAGGACAGCGAGCCGATCAGGTAGGCGGCCAGCGTGGCCAGCAGGGGGTAGATGGCTTCCAAAGGGATCTCCTCTTTCTTGTTCGTGCGCCGCGGTGCAGGGCCAGACGGCAGGCTGGCTATTCTGCCAGCGCGCACGTCACGGGCTTTGCGCCCAGGGGGCCATTGAGCACACCCGGATCGATGCCCACCAGGTAGCCACGTCGCCCCCCGTTGATCCAGATGCGCGGCAGTTCCAGCACGGTCGCCTCCACGTACACGGGCATGGCGCGTTTCAGGCCGAAGGGCGACGTGCCGCCCACCAGAAAGCCACTGTGCCGGTTGGCCACCTCCGGCTTGCAGGGCTCCACCGATTTGGCACCGATCTGTCGGGCGAGGTTCTTGGTGGACACGGTGCGGTTGCCGTGCATGAGCACCGCAAGCGGCTTGGTGTTTTCGTCCTGCATGATGAGCGTCTTCACCACCGAGAACGGGTCCAGACCGAGCACCTGAGCGCTGTGCTGTGCGCCGCCGTGCTCCAGGTACTCGTAGGGATGCTCCGTGTACGCGACACCATGCGACTTGAGCCAGGCCGTGGCGGGCGTTTCACTGACGTGCGATGACTTCGCCACGGCGGAACTCACTGCGCTGGATCGCGCTGCTCGAACCGGATGCCGTCGATCTCGGCGATCAGTTCCGGCGACAGCTTCGTGTCCCAGGCATCCAGGCATTCGTCAAGCTGCGCGAGTGTGGTGACTCCGATGATGGTGCTGGCCACGCGCCAGTTGGCGTAGCAGAACGCCAGCGCCAGTTGCGTGGGCGTGAGTCCCTTCGACCGCGCCAGCGCGTTGTAGCGGCGCGCAGCCGCCAGCGCCTCCGGGCGACCCCACCGTTGCTTGCGCATCGATTCGAACAGTGCGAGGCGCCCCGCCTCACCCACCAGGCCGGTGTCGTCGTACTTTCCGCTCAGCAGGCCAAAGCCCAGCGGCGAATACGCCAGCAGCGAGACATCCAGGCGATGACAGGTTTCGTCCAGCCCGTTCTCATAGCTGCGGTTGATCAGGCAGTACGGGTTCTGCACCGTGGCCACTCGCGGCAGGCCATGCTGCTCGGCCACGCGCACGAATTCGTGCACACCGTATGGCGACTCGTTCGACAGGCCGATCTCTCGCACCTTGCCGGCCCGCACCAGTTCGCCCATGGCCTCCAGCTGCTCGTGGATGGATGCGCAAGGCCGGTCCTTGGTCGGGTCGAACACCGTGGCGCCAAAGGCCGGCACGTTGCGGGCTGGCCAGTGGATCTGGTAGAGATCGATGGTCTCGGTCTGCAGCCGGCGCAGGCTGTTCTCGCAGGCCTGGATGATCTCCGCCTTCGTGAGCCCGGCCACTTCGCCACGCACCCATGGCATGCCGCGCGATGGGCCTGCCACCTTGGACGCCAGCACCACCTTCTGCCGCAGGCCCGGGTTGCGCGCAAACCAGTTGCCGAGGATGGTTTCGGTCGCCCCATAGGTTTCGGCACGCGCCGGCACCGAGTACATCTCGGCCGTGTCCAGGAAATTCAGGCCGCGCTCCAGCGCGCGGTCCATGATGCGGTGCGCCGTGGCCTCGTCGACCTGCTGGCCGAATGTCATGGTGCCCATGCAGATGGGCGAAACTTTCAGGCTGCTGGTGCCGAGTGAAATGGAGTTCATGAAAATCTTTGTAAAGTCGGACGGGTCCTACTGCGAATTTCAGAAGGAGGCGTATAAGTTTAGAGTGCCTCGGTCCAGAAGGCCGGCATCGTCAAGAATCTCGTTGAACCCCATCCAAAACGCAGTGGAGCAAAAAGCCATGAACACCATCACCACCCGAATCACGCGCGGCCTGACCGTCACCACCCTCGCTGCTGCCATGGCACTGGCCGGTTGCGCCAACATGAGCGAAACGCAATCCGACTCGGCCAAGGGTGCCGGCATCGGCGCGCTGGGCGGTGCCATTCTGGGCGGCCTGACGGGTGGTTCCAAGGGTGCCACGCAAGGTGCTGTGATCGGTGCCGGCGCCGGCGCATTGGGCGGGTACATCTGGTCCACGCGCATGCAGGAACAGAAGAAAGCCATGGAGCAAGCCACCCAGGGCACCGGCATCGGCGTGAGCCAGACCGCCGACAACCGCCTCAAGCTGGACGTGCCAGCCGACGCGGGCTTTGCCACGGGCCGCTCGGCCGTCAACCCCACGCTGGGACGCGTGCTCGGCCAGTTCGCCACCACGCTTCAGAGCAACCAGGCCACCACCGTGGCGATCATCGGCCACACCGACAACACCGGCAGCGACGCCGTCAACAATCCGCTGTCGTTCGACCGTGCCAACGCGACGCGCGACTATCTGGTGGCACGCGGCGTATCTCCGGCGCGCTTCGCCACCGATGGCCGCGGCTCCCGCGAACCCATCGCCGACAACAGCACCACGCAGGGCCGGGCCGCCAATCGCCGCGTGGAAATCTACGTGGCCGAGCCTGCGCAGACCGCCGCACGCTGATCGCGGATCCCGCATCCACAAAAAACCCGGCCAGGCCGGGTTTTTTGTTGGCTGCGATCCAGTCATCCTGTCGCACCACGCGCCCGGGCCTCTTCCTGCAACCGCAGGACCCGCCGCTGAACCTTGCCCGTGGTGGTCATCGGCAAGGCGGCAATGAACTCGATTTCCTTGGGGTATTCGTAGGGGGCCAACATGCCCTTCACGTGCGCCTGCAGGGCTTTCACCAGCGCCTCGTCTCCCACATGCCCGGCCGCCAGCACCACATAAGCCTTCACCAGGGCTCCGCGCTCGCTGTCCGGCTTCGGCACCACGGCCGCGTTGGCCACTGCAGGATGCTTGACCAGACAATTCTCGATCTCGCTCGGCCCGATGCGGTAACCCGCTGACTTGAACACATCGTCCGCACGCCCCTGGTACCAGAGGTAGCCCTCGGCGTCGCGCACGGCCAGGTCGCCCGTGCGGCACCAGCTGCTGGCGGGATCGCCCGTGTACTTGGCGCGTGTCGCGCCCTCGTTTTTCCAGTAACCAAGAAAAAAGGTCGGGTCCGGGTGCCCGTGGCGATCGAGCCGGTGCACGGCCACCTCGCCGGGCGTGCCCACCGCGCTCTCACGCCCCTCGTCGTCGATCACCGCCACGCGGTGGCCGGGGTAGCCCTTGCCCATGCTGCCCGGCCTGGCGGGGTACAGGCGCGAGCAGTTGCCCACGATGTAGTTGATCTCGGTCTGGCCAAACATCTCGTTCACGGTCACGCCCAGTTGATCCCGGCAGTAGGCGAACACGGCGTCGCCCACCGCCTCGCCTGCGCTCATGAGCGCCTGCAGCTTCAGACGGTACTTCGCGCGAACGTCAGGCACCGCTTTCATCATGGCCTTGAGCGCCGTCGGGAACAGGAAGCTGTGCGTGACGCCATGGCGCTGCATCAATTCGAACGCGGTGAGCGGGGCGAATCGCCCCTGCCACGCCACGATGGGACGGCCGAAATACAGCGTGGGCAAGAGCGCGTCCATCAGTCCACCGGTCCATGCCCAGTCGGCCGGCGACCAGAACACCGCCTGGGTGGACACCTTTTCGTTGAACGGATCGAAGCCGAACCAGTTCTGGCTGCACACGAATCCGGGCAGGTTGCCGATGAGCGCGCGGTGTGGAATGAGCGCGCCTTTGGGATTGCCGGTGGTGCCGCTGGTGTAGATGAGCACTGCGGCTTCTTCGGCCAGCGTGTTCACCGCGTCGAACTCCGCCGTCTCCTGAGCCAGCAGCGAAGTCCAGTCGAGGTCGGCGCGCATGCCTTCGGGCGTGCCGTCGCCATCGATGCCGATCACGCAACGCAGCAACGGGCAGTTCTCGCGCACGTCGAGCAGCGGAGCAAGCGAAGCGCCGTCGCAGATCGCCACCACCGCTTCGCTGTCGTGCAGACGGTATTCGAGCGCGTCGGGTCCGAACAGCTGCGACAGCGGCATGCCCACCGCACCCATCTGAAGCACCGCCATGTAGGCCACCGCGGTCTCGAAACGCTGCGGCAGCACGATGGCCACGCGGTCGCCGCGCTGCACCCCCAGAGCCGCCAGCGCCTGAGACAGGCGGTTCGCCTGGTCGAGCAGGTCCGCATAGCTGTGGCGCTGATCGGTGCGATCCGGCGCGCAGGCGATCACCGCGGTTTGCGGGGCGCTGGCAGAGCGTGCCGCCCAACGGCGCATGCACACGTCCGCGATATTGAAGTGCTCGGGCACCTCCCAGCCAAAGCCCTCGTGCAGGGCTTCGTACAGGTTCATCTGATCACTCGCCTTCTTGTCCCTGGCTTGACTCTGGCGCATGCGTTGTCTCCGGCCTGTTCTTTATGATCCATCGAATGTACCAAGCCCTGAAGCCCTCGCGCAGCGAGTTCCTCCCGATCCGCCAGCTCACCTGCCACCTTCGCAGCTGGGGCGAGCCCGACCCGGCCCAGGTACCGCTGGTGCTGGTGCACGGCTGGATGGACGTGTCGGCTTCCTGGCAGTTCGTGGTGGATGCCCTGGCCGAAGCGCGCTGGATCCTTGCGCCCGACTGGCGCGGCTTCGGCCTCACCAGGGCCGAAGGCCCATCGCCGGACAGCTACTGGTTTCCCGACTACCTGGCCGACCTGGACGCCCTGCTCGACGACGTCGTGGGCGACCGGCCCGTGGACCTGGTGGGCCACAGCATGGGCGGCAACGTGGCCATGATCTACGCCGGCGTGCGGCCGCAGCGCATCCACCGTCTGGTCAATCTCGAGGGTTTCGGCATGCCCGAAACACGACCTTCACAAGCCCCGGGTCGCTACGCGCAGTGGCTTGATGAGATCAAGGCCATGCGAAAGGGTGAGAACACGCTGAAAAGCTACAGCTCTGCCGATGGGGTGGCCCGGCGCCTGATGAAGACCAACCCCCGCCTGCCCCAAGACAAGGCAGACTGGCTCGCGCGGCAATGGGCCGCGCCCAATGCCAACGGCGAGTGGGAGATCCTCGGCGACGCCGCGCACAAGGTGGTGAGTGCGCAGCTGTTCCGCGTGGACGAAACGCTGGAGCTGTACCGGCGCATCAGTGCGCCGGTGTTGTCGGTCACGGCCAGCGACGACAGCCTGTCGCTCTGGTGGAAGGGGAGGTTCACTCTGGCGGAATTCCACCAGCGCATGGAAGCGGTGCCCAACCTGCGCAGCGCCGTGGTCAACGACGCGGGCCACATGATGCACCACGACCAGCCTGAAGAGCTGGCCCGTCTCATCGAGGATTTCCTGGGCGTTCAGGCACCCTGAGCGCGTGTACGGGTTGTTGCACGCGGCCGAGCTCCCATGCGTGGTCTGCATGCATACTTGGGCGCCATGCCCATGTCAATATCCCCCGCACCCGGCCCCTGTCTTTGCGCCGCTCTCCTGTGTGCCGCGCTGGCAGGTCCCGTTCACGCCGAAGGCCGGATTCAGGAGGCGTTGTGTCCGGGCCTGGGCCAGCTTTCCGGCACGGGTCAGAAATACCAGGTCTTCTTCTCTCCCTACACCCACCACTGGTCTTACGACGAAGAGCACAAGCAGGTCTACGCGCTCAGCGTGAGCCGTCTGCTCCCGAACGAGCGCGTCTGCGGCTTCAGCCTCTTCAACAACTCCTTTGGCCAGCCATCGGCCTACGCCTACATCGGCAAGACCTGGCCCGGGCTGCTGGCTAGCTACCCGGAGGTCTATGTGTCCGCCACCGCCGGCATCATCTATGGCTACGTGGGCAAGTACAAGAACAAGGTGCCGCTCAATGTGGGCGGCTTTGCGCCCGTCATCATCCCGGCCGTTGGCTACCGGCTCTCGCCCAGCGCCAGCGTGGAAGTGCAGCTGCTGGGCACCGCTGCCTTCATGGTGGGCGCCACCTGGCGCTTCTGATCAGGCAGCCGGCGGCGTGCCATGAGAAAATCGCGGTTTTGATTCACGCACCGCAGGAAGAGACCCATGGACGCCGAACGCAGCAACACCATCCGCAGCCAGCTCGAAGACTTGACCACCCGGGTGGTCGAGCTCCGGAGGTATCTTTGACTACGATGCCAAGGCATCGAAGCTGAAAGAAGTCGAGTCCGCCCTGGAGGATCCCACGGTCTGGAACGACCCCAAGCGTGCCCAGGACCTGGGCCGCGAAAAGAAGTCACTGGAAGATGTGGTGCTGGTGCTGGACCGGCTCACCAGCGAACTCTCCGACAACACCGAGCTGTTCGAGATGTCGAGCGAAGACGGCGACGACGCTGGCCTGATCACCATTGAAGGCGAAGCGGCCAAGCTGGCGGCCGAAGTGGAGAAGCTCGAGTTCCGCCGCATGTTCAACAACCCGGCGGACCCCTTGAACTGTTTCGTCGACATCCAGGCCGGCGCGGGTGGCACCGAAGCCTGCGACTGGGCCAGCATGCTGCTGCGCCAGTACCTGCGCTACGCGGAACGCAAGGGCTTCAAGACCACGCTGGAGGACGAGACCGAAGGCGACACGGCCGGCATCAAGAGCGCCACCATCAAGGTGGAAGGCGAGTACGCCTTCGGCCTGCTGCGAACCGAGACCGGTGTGCACCGCCTGGTGCGCAAGAGCCCGTTCGATTCGTCCGGCGGGCGCCATACCTCGTTTGCTTCGATCTTCGTGTATCCCGAGATCGACGACTCGATCGAGATCGACATCAACCCGGCCGATGTGCGCGTGGACACCTACCGCGCCAGCGGTGCCGGTGGCCAGCACATCAACAAGACCGACTCGGCCGTGCGCCTGACGCACTTGCCCACCGGCATCGTGGTGCAGTGCCAGGACGGCCGCAGCCAGCACAGCAACCGCGACGTGGCGTGGAAGCGCCTGCGCTCGCGCCTGTACGACCACGAGCTGCGCAAGCGCCAGGAAGAGCAGCAGAAACTGGAAGACACCAAGACCGATGTGGGCTGGGGTCACCAGATCCGCTCTTATGTGCTGGACAACAGCCGCATCAAGGACTTGCGCACCAACGTCGAGATCTCCGCCACGCAGAAGGTGCTGGACGGCGATCTCGATCCCTTCATTGAAGCGTCTCTCAAACAGGGGGTCTGACCCATGAGCTCATTGCGTGAAGGCCCCACCACCGTGGTTCGCCGAGAAGACTACGCCGCCCCGGCCTACTGGATCGAGACGGTGGACCTCTGCTTCGACCTGGATCCGGCCAAGACGCGAGTGCTCAACAAGATGCGACTGCGCCGCAACCCGGACGTGCCGGCCCAGGCGCTGCGGCTTGATGGGGAAGACCTGAACCTCGCGCGCGTGCTGGTCAATGGCGCGGGCTGCTCGTTCAAGATCGAAGGCGTGCAACTGGTGCTGGAGAGCCTGCCAGAAGGCGCCGAGCCTTTTGATCTGGAGATCTTCACCACCTGCTCACCCGAGAAGAACACGCAATTGATGGGCCTGTACGTCAGCCAGGGCACGTTCTTCACGCAGTGCGAGGCCGAGGGCTTCCGGCGCATCACCTACTTCCTGGACCGCCCGGACGTGATGGCCAGCTACACCGTGACGCTGCGCGCCGACAAGGCGAAGTATCCGGTGCTGCTCTCCAACGGCAACCTGGTGGAAGAAGGCGAGCTGGCCGAGGGCCGCCACTTCGCGAAGTGGGTCGACCCGCACAAGAAGCCGTGCTACCTGTTTGCCCTGGTGGCCGGCCAGCTGGTGGCGCGCGAGCAGCGCATCACCGCGCGCAACGGCAACCCGCACCTGCTGCAGGTGTATGTGCGTCCCGGCGACATGGACAAGACCGAACACGCCATGAACTCGCTGATTGCCAGCGTGGCCTGGGACGAAGCCCGCTTCGGCCTGCCGCTGGATCTGGAGCGTTTCATGATCGTGGCCACCGCCGACTTCAACATGGGAGCGATGGAGAACAAGGGCCTGAACATCTTCAACACGAAGTACGTTCTGGCCAACAGCGCCACGGCCACCGACACCGACTTTGCCAACATCGAATCGGTGGTGGGACACGAGTACTTCCACAACTGGACTGGCAACCGCGTGACGTGCCGCGACTGGTTCCAGCTCTCGTTGAAGGAAGGCCTCACCGTGTTCCGCGACCAGGAGTTCAGCATGGACCTGTGCGCCGAACCCTCGGCACGCGCGGTCAAGCGCATTGAAGATGTGCGCGTGCTGCGCACCGCGCAATTCCCGGAAGATGCCGGACCCATGGCCCACCCGGTGCGGCCCGACAGCTACGCCGAGATCAACAACTTCTACACCGTCACGGTCTACGAAAAAGGCGCCGAGGTGGTGCGCATGATGCAGACGCTGACCGGGCGCCAGGGCTTCGCGAAGGGCATGAAGCTCTACTTCGAACGCCACGACGGCCAGGCCGTGACCTGCGACGACTTCGCCCAGGCGATTGCCGATGCCAATCCGGAGTCGGACCTGAATCGCCTGCTGCCGCAGTTCAAGCGCTGGTACAGCCAGGCCGGCACGCCGCATGTGCTGGCCGAAGGCCACTTTGACGCAGCCGCGCGCACCTACACCCTGACCCTCAGCCAGAGCTGCGCGCCCACGCCTGGTCAGGTGACCAAGGAGCCTTTCGTCATCCCGGTGTCGCTCGGCCTGCTGGATGCACACGGCGCCGAACTGCCGCTGCAACTGGCCCACTGGACCCAGCCCGAGCCAGGCAGCCGCACCTTTGTGCTGACGCAAGCCAGCGAGAGCTTCACCTTCGTCAACCTGGAAAGCGAGCCGGTGCCTTCGTTGCTGCGCGGCTTCTCGGCGCCCGTGGTGCTGGACTGTCACTACACCGACGCCCAGCTCATGACGCTGCTGGCGCACGACACCGATCCCTTCAACCGCTGGGAAGCAGCGCAGCGCCTGGCCCTGCGCCGCGCGCTCAAGGCCATCCTGGCGGAAGGCCCGGTGAGCCACGAGCCACTGGACGGCGCCTTCCTGGGCGCCATGCGCGATGTGTTGCGCCACTCCTCGCTGGACGCGGCGTTCAAGGAACTGGTGCTCACCCTGCCCAGCGAGACCTACATTGCCGAGCAACTGGCCGAAGTGGACCCGCAGCGCGTGCACGCCGTGCGCGAAGCCATGCGCGCCCAACTGGCCACCGCGTTGCAGGACGACTGGGTGTGGGCTTTTGAAGCCCACAAGGACAACGGCTCCTACCGCCCCGACCCGCGCAGCACCGGCCGCCGCGCGCTCGCCGGCATGGCCCTCATCATGCTGTGCCTGGCCGCCCGTGACGACACCCGGCTCGACTGGCCCGAAAAAGCCTGGCACCACTTCCAGGTGGCCGGGAACATGACCGACCGCTTCAACGCCCTGAGCGCCCTGGTGACCAGTGGCCACGCGCTGGCTCGCCAGGCGCTGGACAACTTCCACACGCTGTTCCGCCATGAGGCCCTGGTCATCGACAAATGGTTCGCCCTGCAGGCCGGCGCCAGCGACCGCCAGGGCAACGTGTTGCCCGCGGTGCGCCAGCTCATGAGCCACCCCGACTTCAACCTGAAGAACCCGAACCGCGCCCGCAGCGTGATCTTCAGCTATTGCAGCGCCAACCCAGGCGCCTTCCACCGCGCCGACGCAGCGGGTTACCGTTTCTGGAGCGACCGCGTGGTCGAACTCGACGCCTTCAACCCCCAGGTGGCCGCGCGCCTGGCGCGCGCGCTGGACCGCTGGCGAAAGCTGGCCGAGCCCTACCGCAGCGCCGCGCGCGAAGCCATCGCCCGCGTGGCGGCCAAGCCCGAACTGAGCAACGACCTGCGCGAAGTGGTTACCCGCGCACTCGCCGACTGAACGAAAGACACCATGTCCAAACGCATCTCCCTCACCCGCTACCTCGTCGAACAACAGCGCGTCGACGGCCACATCCCTTCCCAGTTGCGCCTGCTGCTTGAGGTGGTGGCCCGCGCCTGCAAGAGCATCAGCCAGGCCGTGAACAAGGGCGACCTGGGCGGCGTGCTCGGCGTGGCCAGCACCGAGAACGTTCAGGGCGAGGTGCAGAAGCAGCTCGACATCATTGCCAACGAAGTGCTGATCGAAGCCAACGAATGGGGCGGCCACCTGGCGGCCATGGCCAGCGAGGAAATGGACAGCATCTACGTGGTGCCCAACCGCTACCCGCAGGGCGAATACCTGCTGCTGTTCGACCCGCTCGACGGCTCGTCCAACATCGACGTGAACGTGAGCATCGGCACCATCTTCAGCGTGCTCAAGAAGCCCGAAGGCAGCGCCGGCGTGAGCGAGCAGG
Organism: Hydrogenophaga sp.; assembly: GCF_051858985.1. Taxonomy (GTDB): domain Bacteria; phylum Pseudomonadota; class Gammaproteobacteria; order Burkholderiales; family Burkholderiaceae_C; genus Hydrogenophaga. Next base: position 438,761 of record NZ_JBHYGM010000001.1, read on the forward strand.
ACTTTCTGCAACGCGGCGCCCAGCAGGTGGCCGCCGGCTACTGCGTGTACGGCCCGCAGACCACGCTGGTGCTCACCGTGGGCGACGGCGTGGCCATGTTCACGCTCGACCGCGAGCAAGGCTCCTTCGTGCTCACCCAGGAAAACGTGCAGATTCCCGCCGACACCAAGGAATTCGCCATCAACATGAGCAACATGCGCCACTGGGACGCCCCCGTGAAGCGCTATGTGGACGAATGCCTGGCCGGCAAGGAAGGCCCGCGCGGCAAGGACTTCAACATGCGCTGGGTGGCCAGCATGGTGGCCGACGTGCACCGCATCCTCACGCGCGGCGGCATCTTCATGTACCCCTGGGACAAGCGCGAACCCAACAAGCCCGGCAAACTGCGCCTGATGTACGAAGCCAACCCCATGGGCTGGCTGGTGGAACAGGCCGGCGGCGCCGCCACCAACGGCAAGGAACGCATCCTGGACATCCAGCCCGGCAAGTTGCACGAGCGCGTGAGCGTGATCCTGGGCTCGAAGAACGAAGTCGACCGCGTGACCAGCTACCACACCGGGCTATAATCGCGGGCGTTGCCGGTGTAGCTCAGTCGGTAGAGCAGCTCATTCGTAATGAGAAGGTCGGGTGTTCGATTCATCTCTCCGGCACCAACAAATAGAAAGCCCCTGACTGTCGTGGTCAGGGGCTTTTTCCTTTGGCAGTTGCTGTGGGCAAATTGGAGACAACACGCCAAGAATCTTATGCAATGGACGCGTCTCATGTGTCCCTGGGCTATCGCCCTACGGCTCTGCCCCCCTGTAGCAGGCGTCACACCGCTATCGCCTATCGGCGTCTGACCCAAACACAAACCTTTCCCCGGGTATCAACCTGTAGTTGCGCTCCTCAGGCGGAAGACCGTTCAGCCTCAACATAGTGATGGAGTCGCCCTTCTCTGCCAAGTCGCTAAACATGTGTCCCTCAAGCTTCTCCAAATGCCACAGCATGTGATGAAAACTTGTCATCACTTCGGTGCCATCCTTCAACAGTTGGTCCTTCGACTCTTGCACGGATCGGATGTTTAAAGCCTGAATCTCGGAATGGGCAGCCTGCGAGTTGCGCAGCTTATTCACAAGGTCCATGTGATCCATGGCGCAATGTTCAAATTCCAGGCACAAGCGAAATGGGTGCGCTAGCGTGCCAACCATTGAAACTGTGTGAGGCACATTTCCGTTTTCCCTCTTGCAACTCGGACATGGAGACTCAAGCAGAGCTCCAAGCGCCATGCGCCTGTACCGCGCCTCGGGGAATTGAGTGCAATGAAGTAGCTGCTTGATTACAACCTCGCACACTCTTGCTGAGTAGAGCAGCAATTCGTTGTACAAGCGGAGTCTTTCAACTTCTGCGTCCATTGAGTCATGGTCCGGCGATGACATGGTGGCGTATTCGTGAAAAGCGTTGATGACTCGACTCAGTAGTAGAACGAGCGCCACTCCGTTGAACGTGTAGGGGTTCTTGTAGCCACCGCTCTTCTGTCGATCGGCATCGGTTACCACGGGAAGATCGCCACTCCGATCCATCCACTTTCGCATCTGGGACGCCAACGGGTAGAAGTTGATGCCCGCGATCCGTTCACCATCCCAGCGAAATGCGTTGGGTCGGTAACACCAAAAATGATGCGCTCCGTGCCACTCGCGTTGCGTGGGATGTTGTTTGCCATCGAGCGTCATGACATCAGCGAGTTTGTGCTACCTAGCCGAACTGCGACTTCAGACAGCCCACTAGCAGGCATTGATGCAAGCCAGACATGCACTGTCCTATTTGCACTCAAGAACGGCATGCTATGCCCCTGGTTGACCCAGCACTTTCGCAGCGCGCTCCACCTGTACAAGCACGCTCGGATAGTCGTTTTTAGAGTAAATGGGTGTGGCGCCTCGCACCTTCACTAGCATCCTTGGTAGCTCACTAACGGTCGCAACGTTCGACCCTACTTCAGGAAGTACGGCGAATAGCAGTCGCCTGTTCCGCAGGCAGAAGTCCGCCTGCGTTTTTGAACCGCTCTGCTCTTCACCCTCAACAATGATCGACGCACAAGATAGTCCAACTTGAATACGATTCCGCAGCACAAAATTCGCCGGCATTGCCTTGACCCCGACCGGGTGTTCCGAGACCCAGACACCTCCCGCTTCCAGAATACGCTGCGCGAGTGGTCGATTTGCCGTAGGGTGGGCAATTTCCAAGCCATGCGCCAGCACCGCGATGGTCGGGGTCTTTCCTAACAATGCGCCCTCGTGAGCAGCGGCATCAATTCCCAACGCCAACCCGCTGACAACGGACCAGCCACGTTCTGACAAGTACTGAGACACACGCGTGGCGATCACAAGCCCATGTGCCGAAGCTTTACGCGTCCCAACCACAGCAACGCCAGGTACCTTGGCGAGGACCGACTGATCACCGCGTACGAACAATAGGGGTGGAGCGTCCGCGATACCGCGCAATGAAAACGGATACTTTTCCGAAGAGATCGGGATTGGCCAAACATCAAGCGCAAGACCACGGTCAATATCTCGTTGAGCGTCGGCAACAGAGCCATTCACTAAAGCACGTGGCGTCTTAACCAAGTCAAGCACTGCGTCAATCGAGATCGGATGATCTAATTCTGAGCGTATGCGGCTCAGTAGGTCCGTGGCTGCCGAGAGCGTCAGCCGCTTAGCTCGGATTAGTCCGAGGGTAGCAACCGCAACAACAACATCTGATTCAGTCATGGGTGGTACGCCCAAAAACCAAGGGCAGAGTCGTTGCGCCCATCCCATACTGCCCGATGAGGGTGCATGCAGCCGCCAATGAATTTCCCGATGTCGACACATCGTCCAGAACAATCTTAAAACCCGGGCTCCCCGGCCTTGGGTGGTAGCTCATCGAATCAAGATGAATTTGGACGGACCGGTCCCCCCCAGTCGCAAGCTTTTCGATTGTCTTGTCACGCGTAAGCCCACCAGGTACGTAGACTACGCGCCTGTCGGTGCGGCAAATGTTCTGAACAACCTTTTCGAGGCCCTGAGAAACTTGGCCCTTCTTACTTGAAGGAATGATCAATATCTCCGCCGCCCCAAAGTTTTGCTTTTGCAGAAATTGCCTTAGCACTCCACTGCAGTAGCGTACGGCAGGATCGAAGTACTGTCGCCTGTCTGGCGACTTGAGATTCAGTACTTGTTGAGAGTGAGCATCAAACTGCGGGTTTCGAATCTTTTCCCCATCTTCCCCTTTGACGTAATAGGGGCGGTAGTGCCCAAGAGCATGCGCGAGCTTGGGCTCAAAACTTAAAACATTGTGTAGAAAAAAAGTGTGCACTTCGCTGTTTTTCGTAACTTGCAAACAGGATAACGCACGCATAGGTTGCCTGGCCGCCAGCCGTGGTGTCCTCTGCACACCCACCGAGCTTCTACCGGCTCGCAAGAACAGCCGGCACCACCGAGAGCACGGCTGATGCGCGGATGATGCCTTTTGCGGCTCTTGCCCAAGTCTACGGCGAGGCCCCCTAGACGATCAACCAAACCGTCCCGGCGAAAACGGCCGCACATCCACCCGTGGCACCGCTCCGGTCATCATCGCCGCCAGCAGCTCCCCCGTCACCGGCCCCAGCGTGAATCCCTGGTGCCCGTGCCCGAAGGCGCACCACAGGCCGGGCACTTCGGGCACGGCGCCGAAGACGGGTTTCATGTCGGGCATGCAGGGGCGTGTGCCCATCCAGGGTTCGGGCTCGACGCGTTGACCCAGGGGGAAGCTCTGGCGGGCGATGTGTTCGGCGGCTTCGATCTGGGCTGTGTTGCGGGGGGCGTCCACGTTCGCCAATTCGGCGCCGGTGGTCAGGCGCAGGCCCTTTTTCATGGGTGCGATGACGTAGCCGTATTCGGCGTCGATGACGGTGCAGTTCAGTGGCTGGCCCGGCACGGGCGCGTAGTGCATGTGGTACCCGCGCTTGGGGATGACGGGCGCGGTGTAGCCAAAGCGTGAAGTGAGCTGCGTGGTCCAGGGGCCGAGTGCCACCACCACCTGCCGGGCCCTGAGGGTGTGGCCGCTGGCCGTGTCCACTTGCCAGGTGCCGGCGTCTGCGCGGCGCAGGGTCATGGCTTCGCCCAGGTGCACGGCGCCGCCGCGCTGTTCGAAGAGTTGCGCGTAGCGCTGCACCAGGTCGCCCGGGCTGCGGATGGCCACGGGGTCCGTCCAGCGCACGGCGCCGGCGAAGCGGCCTTTCAATGAAGGTTCTTCTTGAGCCACGTCGGCGCTGCTGAGCTTGATGTGGTTCACGCCCTGCGTGGCCCGCTGGTCCGCCACCGCATGGAAGCTGTGCAGTTCGCGCTCGGTTCGAAACAGCATGAGGTAGCCCTGCCCGCCGATGAGGTCGTTCGCGCCGGCATCGTGCATGAGTTGCTGGTGGGTTTCCAGCGACAGGGCGATGAGCGTTTCGTATTCGGCAGCAATCTTTTGCAGCGGGGCCGGCGCGGAATTGCGGTAGTAGGACCACAGCGGACCGAGCATGCGCGCGGCGTCGGCGGCGTTGTAGCGCACGTCCACGCGCCGGTTGGTGACGCCCGACAACAGGAAGCTCAGGCCCCGCGGCAGCGCGTAGGGTTCGATGGCTTCGCGCTGGATGATGCCGGCGTTGCCGTAGGAGGTTTCCAGGCCGGGCGCGCGGCGATCGAGCAGCGCAACCGCCTGGCCCCTGGCCTGCAGGTGGAGCGCACAACCCACGCCCACCATGCCTGCGCCGAGAACGATGGTGTCGTGTGTCATGGTGCGGATCATTCTAGTTGCTGCGATTTTGATGGCACGGTGATGACAGACCGTGGGGCTTGCAGGGACATGTGTGGTATCTCCGGGCAAACCCTCTGGCGGCGGCGGGGTGTCACGGAGCCTTCGCAGCAGATCGATGAAATACGCAGGACTTCCTGCATGGTGCAGGAAGCAGGGGCATCACGCCCTGCATTCCATTTCATCGGAGCACCCACATGAAGAAGAGCCTCATCGCTCTGGCCGCACTGGCCACCCTGGCCGCCGCCGGCACCGCATCGGCCCAGTCCACCGTCACCATCTATGGCCGCATGGACGCATCGGTCGGCAGCAACAAGGTCGACACGACCAGCACCACCCAGCTGTTCAGCGGCAACCTCACCACGAGCCGCCTGGGATTTCGGGGCACGGAAGACCTGGGTGGCGGGCTCAAGGCCAACTTCCAGCTTGAAAGCGCCCTCACCGTGGACGACGGCACCGCCGCTGGCCTGCGTTTCGGTCGCGCATCGTGGGTGGGCCTGAGCGGCGGCTTTGGTGCCGTGCGCCTGGGCCTGATGGACAGCCCGTTCAAGGACATCTACGACATGGGCATCTCGAACAACCTGTACGACTCGGAGTTCACGCCCACCAAGATCGCCTTCGTGAGCGGTGCCGTGGGCACGGCCACCGGCGTGAGCGACTTCACCAGCCGCCCGAGCAACATGGTTCGCTACGACTCGCCCAACCTCGGCGGCTTCAGCGGCAGCGTGGGCTACGCGTTCGACGAGAACGTGGCCCCGGCCACCACCAACTCGAAAATCACGGCCCTGAACCTGCGCTACCGCAGCGGCCCGCTGGACGTGGGCCTGGCCTACCAGGACCAGAAGAACGCCACGGCCACGCTGGACCGCAACTTCACGGTGCTGGCGGCCGCCTACAACTTCGGCGTGGCGCGCGTGTCGGGCCAGTACCAGATCACGGACCAGTCCAACGGCCTGGAAGACCGCGACTATTCCTTTGGCGTCACGGTGCCGTTCGGCAACTTCGATGTGTCGGCCGGTTACGCCAGCGGCAAGTCGGAACTCAATGGCGTGAAGACCGGTGAGGGCAAGGCCTTCGCGCTGGGCGCCACCTACGCGTTGTCCAAGCGAACGCGCCTGTATGGCGGCCTGCTGGACGGCGATGTGGAGAACGGTGCGGGCGCCACCGCTCGTGAACGCCGCCTGTACGCCGTGGGCGTTCGCCACGACTTCTGAGCATCTGTGCCGCTCGGCGTTTCCAGGGCACGTCGCGGTGCGGCCGGTCTGATCGAACCACGGTTCGTTCCGCAGCCGCCGCAAAACGACGTGCCAGGGAGATGATCCCGTCCAACCGACGGAGACTCGAATGGCCACCACATTTCGCCAGGCAGCGCGCCTGGTCGCAGGCACTGCAGCCACGGGCGCGCTGCTTCAGGACTTGAGACGCGTGCCGGGCGACTTGGCGGAAGCCAGCCGCTTCAACCGGGAAGCGAAGCTGGCCATGGCGTCTGCCAGACAAACGCACCCACACCATGCCCTGCTGCTGCACGGATACGGCGGGCAGAGCGGGCTCGCGCAACGACAAGGTCGGCTGGATCCGCAAGACCGCAGTGGCCTGTACTTCATGCCGGCGGCCGACTGGACCTCGCCCCTGATTTCAGCGGGGTACGCACGGGGCGGGTTCGTGGCCCTGTTCCGCGGCCCTGCGCTGCCGCTGCAAAGAGCCCATGCCGCGCGACCAGCCCACATGGCCAACGAAGGCCTGCCATGCATCGAAGGCGCTTCCGACGCTGAGGCCACGGCAAGCGCGCACTACGCCTCGAATCCCGCGGGCAATCTGTACCTGCTGCCAGCCGGCCTGGCGCAATCGCGCCTGGAGCCGCTGGCCGTGCTGGAAGCGCCGAGGTTCAGGAGCCAGTCGTTGACACTGTTGCACCGGGCCGCGGCCCGGAGTTTCTCTGCGGACCCGGGTGAGGAGACCCTGACCCGATCGATGCCAGCGCGCGGCAGTTCAGCGAACCGCGCCGGCGCTGAGCTCTGAACAACCGCGCGGACGCACGGATCAACCAGGGGCATGCCCGGTGTGCCGGGTCCGACGCAGCTCTCTGGCCCACACGGCGCCAGACGACTTCGCCGGGGGTGCAGGTGCGGGACTCGCATGATCGGTGAGAGGTGTCACCTCGCGAAGCGAAGACGCCACCAACGCGGCAGTGCGCGGTGGCGGGAACTCAGCGGACTGCTCACCTGCCACAGAAGGCGGCTTGCCGCCAAGCACTTTCGCGGGTGCACTCAGGGGCGCCGGTCTTCGGATGGGAGCATGTTGGCCGGGTCGGTCAGTCCATCCCGGCCGTTGGGGCAGAAGCGCCCCACTCGATGGAAACGCACCATTTGACTGAACAGGATCGGTAGCGGGTGCAGGAACACCGCTCAAGGAATTGTTGACGCGAGGAAGCATGGGTGCTGTTCGTGTTGATGAAGCAGCGAGTGTCAGGGCGCCTTGGTCCATGCCACGATGCTTCTCACGAATGAGCGTCCTTCCAGGATGAAGCAGCGCTTTTCTCTCACAAGAGTCGGCGCTCGATGCGCTGCAGCGAGGGTCAGGTCGCTCGGCCAATGCGTCGCCGGGACCGACTGGTACCACCACGGGAACTGTCCATTCCCTGGGGCACCGCACTCGTCCCTCCATCGCTAATCTGCGTGCGATCCGATGCGAGTCGTCGGACTCGACTGCCCTGTTGAAGCAGTTCGATCGAGCGGAAAGCGAAATCATGACAGACACCCCCACGCACTCCCCCACCGAGGCAAGCGCTCCACCGAGCGCCACGGCCACAGCAGCAACGGCCACACTGGCCATGACCGCGCTGCTCGCCGCCTGCGGTGGCGGCGGCGGCGATGCCCCGGCCAGCGCCAACCCCGGGACCGGGCCGAACCCCAACCCCAACCCCAACCCCAACCCCAATCCGAATCCGAATCCGAATCCCAATCCCAATCCGGGTCCAGGACCAACGCCTACGCCCACCATCACCGGGCCGGACACCGACGCCCAGGCCGCGCGTTTTCTTCAACGGGCCCAGTTCTCCTCCACCACGCAGGAAATCAGCCAGCTGCGCAGCTTGGGCTATACGCAATGGCTCACGCAGCAGTTGAGCAGCCCGCGCAGCGGCATCACCGGATGGGACTGGCTGGAGTCGCGTGGATACGGTGTGTCCAACAACCACCAGTTTCTTCATCAGTTCTATCCGGTCGACTACATGATCGGGCAGCAGTTGCTCAGTGGCCCCGACATGGTGCGCAAACGCATGGCACTCGCGCTCTCGGAGTTCTTTGTCGCGTCGCTGGTGAACGCTTCGTTCTTCTGGCGCAGCCACGCCTACGCGGACTGGTGGGAAATGCTGATGCGCAACAGCACGGGCAACTTCCGCCAGTTGCTTGAAGACGTCACCCTCCACCCGGTGATGGGGGTGTTCCTCAACACGCGGGGCAACAAGAAGGAAGACCCCGCCACGGGGCGCCTGCCGGATGAGAACTACGCGCGCGAGGTCATGCAGCTCTTCAGCGTGGGCGTGCACCTGCTGAACCTGGACGGCACCGTCAAGACCAATGCCGCCGGGCAGCCACTGGACACCTACACGCAGGACGACGTGACGAACCTGGCCCGCATCTTCACCGGCTGGGAGTTCGATCACACCGACGGGCAGACGGACTTCGATCCCGTGCTCAACCGCTACTACCCGTCCAAGGCGTACGCGCGCAAGCCCATGGCTCTGAACGCCAGCCTGCACTCCACGCTGGCGTCCACCTTCCTCGGCGTCACGGTGCCCGCCAACACGCCGGGGCACGAAGGCCTTCGCATGGCGATGGACACGCTGTTCAACCACCCCAACGTCGGCCCGTTCTTCTCGCGCCAGATGATCCAGCGTCTGGTGACCAGCAACCCCACGCCGGCCTACGTGGCCCGCGTGGCCGCGAAGTTCAACGACAACGGCGCGGGTGTGCGCGGCGACCTGCGCGCGGTCTGGGCAGCCATCCTGCTCGACGAAGAAGCGCGCGGTTCACAGACCTTGCAGAGCACCACGTTCGGCAAACTCCGCGAACCCATGGTGCGGTTCATCCAGTGGGCACGCACCTTCGGCGTCACGTCGATCGCAGGCTCGTGGAAGTTCCGTGGCGACACCCTGCTGAACCAGTTCGGCCAGAGTCCATTGCGCTCGCCCTCGGTCTTCAACTTCTTCCGGCCCGGCTATGTGCCACCGGGCACCGCACTGTCGGCATCTGGCGCCACCGCGCCCGAGTTCCAGCTGGTCAACGAGATCACGGTGTGCAACTACATCAACGTCATGGCGGCGTATGTGCGCGCCGGCATGAACGTGCTGGACCCGAACCTGCCCCAGCTGGACAACCGCTCCACGAACTGGGTGAGCGACATCGTGCCGAACTACCAGGCCGAGCTGGCGCTGGCACACGACGCCACGGCGCTGGTCAACCACTTGGCGCTGGTGCTCGCCGCCAACCAGATCTCCAGCGCCAGCAAGCAACTCATGGTGACTGCACTGGAAGCCACTTCCGTCACCAGCGGCAGCAGCGACTCCATCAAGCTGGACCGCATCTGTGGCGCCGTCCTGATGGTCATCTCCTCGGCCGAGTACATCGTCCAGAAATAAGGGAACCACCGTGCACTTCCTCCAGAACGACAAGCACACTCGCCGCGCTTTCCTGAACCGTGCGGGCCAGTTCGCCCTGACGGGTGCGGCCCTGCCCACGGCCATCAACCTCGCGGCCATGGCAGATGCCGCCGCTTTCGATGCCACGGACTACAAGGCCCTGGTCTGCGTGTTCATGGTCGGCGGCAACGACTACGCCAACACCGTGGTGACCTACGACAACGCCAGCTACGACCGCTACAGCGCGATCCGCGGTGGTGGGGCGGGACGCACCGCCGGTGGCATTGCACTCGCGCAGAGCGACCTGGCCCTCACGCGCCTGGACCCCACCACGCCGCTGCCGGGCGGACGCCAGTACGCGCTGCACCCGGCCATGACCGGCCTGGCCGGCCTGTTCAACAGTGGCGCGGCTGCGGTGCAGCTCAACGTCGGCCCGCTGGTGATGCCCCTCACACGCCAGCAGTACAACGCTGGCAACTCCTTGCTCTATCCCGTCCCGCCCAAGCTCTTTTCCCACAACGACCAGCAGTCGATCTGGCAATCGTCCAAGCCCGAAGGCGCGGCCACGGGTTGGGGCGGGCACCTCGGCGACCTGGCGCTTTCGTCCAACACCGAACGGGCGCTGACGTGCGTCTCGGTCAGCGGCAATTCGGCGTACCTCACAGGACAATCCGCACGGCCTTACGGCATCAGCACCAGCGGCGCCGTGAGGATCAACGCGATCAACAGCAACGTGTACGGCTCGGCGGCCGTGCGCGCCGCCATGGCGCAGCTGGTGCTGCAGAACCGGACGCACGTGCTGGAGAACGAGTACAACCTGGTGACCGCGCGCGCCGTGAGCTCGGAAGGCCTGGTCTCCGCCGCGCTGGACCTGCATCCTGCTTCTCACGCTGCCTTCAGCGCCTTCCCTTCGGGCAACGGCCTGGCCGATCAGCTCAAGATGGTGGCGCGCATGATCGCCGCGCGCAACACGCTGGGCAACCGCCGGCAGGTCTTCTTCGTCACCATGGGTGGATTTGACCTGCACGACAACCTCATCCCGAACCAGGCCACGCTGATGGGACAACTCAGTTCGGCGCTCACCGCGTTCCACGCGTCCACCGTGGCGCTGGGCGTGGCGAACAAGGTGACCGCGTTCACCGCCTCGGACTTCGGCCGCACCCTCACGTCCAACGGCGATGGATCCGACCACGGCTGGGGCGGTCACCACTTCATCGTGGGCGGGGCGGTTCGTGGCAAGGCCTTCTACGGCAAGGCACCACCGGTGAGCGTGACCAATTCCACCACCGACGCCAACGACCAGTGGCATGTGGGACAAGGTCGCCTGTTGCCGAGCACATCGGTGGACCAGTACGCCGGCACGCTGGCCAAGTGGTTCGGGGTGCACAGCTCGGAATTGAGCGGCATCCTGCCCAACCTGCAGCGCTTCGGCGGCAGCGACTACCCCCTTGACCTGGGGTTCATGGCCTGATCAGGCGGCCAGCCCCGGGTTCCCCTGCATGCCCACCAGACGCGGTGTGTTGATCTTCACGCCCTTGATGGTCTTTTTCTCGCGCAGGTAGCCCGACACCACGTCCCAGATGGGCTCGCCCTTCGCGCCCTCCTGCACCGAGGCCCAGCCGGCCACCTTGTAGGTCTTGCCGGCATCGATGGGCTTGCCCTTGAGCGTCATGTTGTTGATGCGCTGGCCCATGGGTGCGTTGGGGCTCAAGGTGTACTGCATGCCGCCCACGCGCACCATGTCGCCGCCCTGCTGGTAGTACGGGTCGGGGTTGAAGATGTTGTCGGCCACGTCTTCGAGGATGGTCTTGATCTGCTCGCCGCTGAATTCGTTGAGCGTCGTGGCGGGATAGGTCAGGGCCATCTGGTCCATCATGCGTTCGTAGGTGATGGTGTCACCCGGCAACAGCGAAGTGCCCCAGCGCACGCCTGGCGAGAACGCGATTTCCGCGCCCTTGTTTTCCATGAGGGCATCGCAGATGAGCTGGTCCCACGAACCATTGAAGTTGCCGCGGCGGTACAGCAGGTCTTGCGTGACCGCCAGCTTCTCTTCCAGCTTGTCCTTGTACGGCGCGCGCACCTGGTCGATGAAGCGCTGCATGTCGGCGTCGGCCGGCAGCAGGTTGGAGAAGATCGGCAGCAGCTTGTAGCGGAAGTCCTGCACCTTGCCGTCGCGCACGTCGAAATCGAGCACGCCGAGGAATTTGCTGTTGGAGCCGGCGTTGGTGACCAGTGTTTGACCGCCGCCGTTCTTCACGATGGTGGGTGCGGGCATGCCGTCGTGCGTGTGGCCACCGAGAATGGCGTCGATACCTCGCACGCGCGAGGCCATCTTGATGTCCACGTCCATGCCGTTGTGCGAGAGCACCACCACCACCTGCGCGCCCTTGCCGCGCACCTCGTCCACCATCTTCTGCATGTGCTCGTCCTGGATGCCGAAGGTCCAGTCGGGCACGAGGTAGCGCGGGTTGGCAATGGGGGTGTACGGGAACGCCTGGCCGATCACCGCGACCTGCACGCCGTTCATTTCGCGCAGCGCATACGGTTTGAAGACCATGTCCTCGAAGTCGGTGGTCTTGATGTTCTGCGCGAGGAATTCCATGTTTCCCTTGAGATCCTTCTCCACGATCTCCTGCACGCGCTTCGCGCCGAAGGTGTGCTCCCAGTGCGACGTCATCATGTTCACGCCCAGCAGCTTGCAGGCGTCCACCATGTCCTGGCCCTGGGTCCACAGCGAGGTGGCGGAACCCTGCCAGGTGTCACCGCCATCGAGCAGCAGTGCATGGGGCCGGCTGGCCTTGAGTTGCCTGACCAGCGTGGCCAGGTGCGCAAAGCCGCCGACCTTGCCATAGGTTCTTGCGGCCTGGCTGAAGTTCAGATAGGTGAAGGCGTGCGCCTGCGCGGTGCCGGGGCGGATGTTGAAGTGTCGGAGCAGTTTCTCGCCCACGATGTGCGGCGGGCGACCCAATGCTTCGGCCACACCCAGGTTGACGCTGGGTTCGCGGAAGTGGATGGGGGTGAGCTGCGCGTGGCAGTCGGTGAAATGCAGGAAGCTCACGTTGCCGAATTTCGGCACGTCGTACAGGCGCTCGCCCGCGCCGGGCGTCGCGGCCAGCAGGTCGCGGTGGTCGAGGGCCATGCCGGTGGCGCTGGCCACGGCCAGCACCTGCATGAATTCACGGCGGCTGAAACTCATCTCTATCCCTTGTCAATTGATCGCTGATATTCGCGCGAAATTTTTTTGAGCGACAGCCCCGGCCGCGCGTGGCGGCCGGGGAGGCTCCATCACTTGTTGACGGGGGACGCCGGATCGAGCAACAAGGCCATCACATCCTTGAGCTGCTTCTCGTTCAGGATGGCCATGTGACCTACGCGCGGCATCTGGGAGCAGGCGTTGTAGGCGCGCGAGTTCCAGAGCTTGCCCCAGGTGTATTCGACGATGGGCTTGCCGCTGGCGGCGTTCGGGTCGGTGACGCCGCGCAGCTTGCCGTAGTTGTAGAGGCTCGGGCCCAGCGTGCCGAAGGAGATCTCTTCCTTGCTGATCTGGTGGCAGTTGTAGCAGTTGCCGCCATTGGCGTCGCCTGCCTTGTCGGTCCAGGTCAGGCCGCGGCCGCTCTGTGCAATCTTCTCGCCCTCTTTCCAGTCGCCGATGAACTTGCCGTCGGTCGGCCATTTCACCGTTTTCATGTTGGCGGCCTCGATGGCCTTGGCGGTTTTCTCGTCGATCGGCTTGCCAGCCACATCGGCCGCGGCGCATTCGCGGTTGGCGTCGTCCTGCGCCAGGCGGTCCAGCTTGGCAATGCCACGTTCCTGGAACGACGACTTCAACAGCTCGGCGGTGGCCTTGTCCATGTCGGCGGGCGATGGCGAGGAGGTGCAGCCCGAGATCACGAGCGCCGCCACGGGCAGCAAGGCAAACATCAGTGTCTTGTTCATGTGGGTGTCTCCGGTTCAGCGCTTGATGGCAGGCACGATCGACTCGGCGCTCTTCGCGTTCACGCCCATGTAGGTGCTGAGCGCAATGGTGGCGTCGCTGCCGAACTTGGGCTCTGGCCAGCGCATCTGGCGGAAACAGTCGTTCAGGCGAAGCTGCATGCCCCACATCTGCGCGTTGGACACGCGGTACGCCGGCCAGGCGGCAAAGCCAATGCCGTCGCCCGGGTTCTTCGTCAGGTTGGGCAGATCCTGCAGGCGGATGCGCTTGTCGTTCTCGCCGTGGCAGGAAGCGCAAGAAAAATCGTGCGTGCCGCCGCGGGTGAAGAACAGGCGCTTGCCCGTCTCGTACATCGTCTTCTCACTGGTGTGCTTCTGAGGCAGGTTGAACTTCATGCCCTTGGACGCCGTGGCCACATAAGTGGCCAGTGCGGTCAAGTTGGCCATCTCGCCACGGCCGAACGGCGTCTTGGCGATCTCGGCGGGGTTGAAGCCCTGCAGGGTTTCCATGCACGTGATCAGGCGCGTCTCCAGGTCCTGCACGCGGCCGGTGTCGCTGAAATAGCGTGGCATTTCCACGAAGGCGCCCTTGATGACACCCGGCCCCTTGCCCAGGTCGCACTGCTCCAGCGACGCGTTCTTCGGACCCCGCTTCTGTTTCCAGAGTTCTTCGCCCTTCATCTCGAACAGCTCGGCCGGATTGCCGTCCTGCAGCATCTCGCGGTATTTGGCGATGCCATCGGCCGTCGAGCTCTGGGCGTGTGCGCCGCCCACTGCGGCAGCGGCCGCAGCAAACGCCAGCAGGCCCTTGCGGAGGTGTTGGTTCATCGGGGGTCTCCTCTTCTTGGTGGTGAAAAAAACGAAACGGCCAGTCACGCAGTGCTGGCCGTTGATACCCTGCAGCCAGGGTCAGGCGACGGTCGCCTCGTCGGTGCGGGTGTCACCCTTCGTGTCGACCCACTTCACGACGATCTTGTCGCCCTTGGCGGCACCCTTGAACTTGAACGACAGGAACGGGTTCTGCGCCACGGAGCCGGTGAACTGCGACTGCAGCACGACCTTGCCGTTGTGGGTGGCTTCCACGTCCTTGATGAAGTGGGCGGGAATGAGGTTGCCGCCAGCGTCGCGGCGCGTACCGGGTTCCATGACGTGGGACATGAGCACGCGGACGGTGGTTTCGTCACCGGCGAGAGCAGCGCGGATGCGCATCGGATCGGCCATGATGGACTCCTGAAATTCTGTGAACGTTGAAGCGGGGCGAGGAATGCGGGGGCGCTCAGCCGCCGCAGCCACCCAGCGTGACCTTGGTTTCCTTGGTGGCCGAGAACAGCTTGCCGTCGGCCTTGACCACGGCGACGACGTTGCTGCTCTGGCCCATCTTCAGGCGGGTCTGCACGTCCGGCGCGGTGCCGGCGGGAATGGTGAAGCCGCACGAGAGCGGCATGGGATTCTTCTCGACGATGAGGAAGATTTCAGTGGTGTTGGGCAGCTTGCTCGAGGCACCCACGGGCACGACGGCGCCGTTCTCTGCAATGTCGGGCGCAACCACGGTGACCTGGTCGCTGTTGGCGGGCGTACCGCCCACGGCCTTGAGCGCTTCGGCCAGCGTCTTGACTTCAAAGCCAGCGCGGTCCACGGCGGCCTGCGCCTGGCTCTGGGTGATGATGCCCAGCGACACCAGCGTGGCGAACGCCCCGGTGGTCTTGAGGGCGACTCGGCGTGAGTTGTTCATGGGAGCTCCTGGAGAAATGGGGAAACGGTGGGGAGTTTACTTGTCGGGTGCGCCGGCCAGAATCCAGCCAGCGAGCAGTTTGAGCTCGTCGTCTTTCAGGGTCGGCTGTGGAGGCATGGGCACCGGTCCATACATGCCAGAGCCGCCGGACTTGATGCGCGCGGCCACCTTGTCCAGCGCGCCTTCCTGGCCCTTGTGTCTGGCGGCCACGTCCTTGTAGGAAGGACCCACCAGCTTCTTGTCCACCGCATGACAGGCGAGACACGCGCTCTTGCTGGCGAGGGCCTTGGCGGCCGCAGCGTCGACGGCATGCGCCGACGGCACCCAGGCCATGCCGGCGACGGTCAGGCTCAGCAGGATCGATTTCATGGACATAGGGTACGGACTCCTTCAGGGTGGGGAAATGGGGTTTACGAGTAAATGCGAATATTTATAAGCATGCCAATTCACCGGGCACCACCGGCGATCCATTTCGCGATGGCGGCTGCTTCAGCCGCGCTCAGCTGGGGTTGCGCGGGCATGGGCACCGGCCCGAACACGCCCACCCCGCCCTCGCGGATCTTCACCGCGAGATAAGCCTCCAGGCGGTCCTGACCTTTGTGCTTCGCAGCGATCTCGTTGAAGCCGGGGCCAACGATCTTCTGCGTCATGCCGTGGCAGGCCGTGCAGCTGTTGGCCGCGAGCAGCGCCTTCACGTCACCGCCCGCGGCGGGTTTCGCAGACGCCACCGCCACCGCCGCGCGCGACCCCGTGCCCACGGGCGCCGTGGGCGCGGGCTTGGTGGTGTCGGCACCGCGCACCGGGCCGATCACCCGGTTCTGCTCGGCAATGTTGCCGTGCGCATCGCGCGCGAAGTCCGGCAGAAAAGACCGGATGGTGGTCTCCACCGGGCAGTCCTTCATGCAGGCCACGTTCTTCACATCGCCCTGGCCTTCCAGCTTCCACAGCGGCTCGTGGAACACCATGCCGTTGCGGTTGGGCATGCGCTTCTGCACCTCGGCGATGTTGGCGTCGCTCAGCGTGAAGTCCGCCGGCACCACCTCGGCCAGACTCAGGATGTAGGCCGTGACGCTGTAGACCTCTTCGGTGGTGAGCGTCTTGGGCGCGTTCCAGGGCATGGCGCGGTTGATGTAGTCCCACAGCGTGGAGACCGTGGCCACTTTCATCATGGTGGTCTTCTGCGGGAAGCTGCTGCCTGGCTCCAGGTTCTTCACGCGGCCGCGCTCGATGTCGGCCTTGGTGGTGCCACCCACGATGGGCGTGAACACTTCGTTGGATTCGCCAAAGCTGCCATGGCACGACGCGCACTGCGCCTCCCACACCTGCTCGCCCTTGGCCACCGTGCCGGACCCCTTGGGCAGGCCCTTGAAGTCGGGCCGCACGTCGATGTCCCAGGCCTTCACCTCGGCCTGCGTGGCATCGCGGCCGATCTCCCGCCAGGGCTTGCTCTGGGGAAGCGCCGCGCTCGCAGCCAACGTGGCCACAAGCAGGAAGGTGGATTGAAAAAAGGATCTCATCAATACACCTGCACGTTGGAGACTTCGCCGTTTTCAGAAACTTTCCACGATTGAATGGCGTTCTGGTGGTAGATCGAGCGCGTGCCGCGCACCGCGCGCAGCTGGTTGATCTTGGGCTGCACGTAGCCGGTGCTGTCCATGGCGCGGCTTTGCAGGATGGCGGGCTTGCCGTCCCACACCCAGTCGATGTTGAAGCGCGTGAGCGCCTTGGGCAGCACGGGGCCTTCGAGGCGCGCGGTGCGCCAGTTGCGTCCGCCGTCCATGCTCACGTCCACGCGCTTGATGCTGCCGCGCCCCGACCACGCCAGGCCGGTGACGTTGTAGTAGCCCTTGTCGAGCAGCGTCTGGCTGCCCGACGGGGTGGTGATCACGCTCTTGCATTCCTGGATGCCGGTGTACTGGCGGTGTGTGCCATCGGGCATGTGGTCGATGTAGTGCACCGCCTCGTCCTTGGCGGCCCATTTCATGTCGCCCACTTCCAGGCGCCGCAGATATTTCACCCAGCTCACGCCCTGCACGCCGGGCACCACCAGCCGCAGCGGATAACCGTTTTCCGGCCGAAGCATCTCGCCGTTCATGGCCCAGGCGACGATGCAGTCGTCCATGGCGCGTTCGATGGACAGCGTGCGCGTCATCGATGAACCATCGGCGCCTTCGGCCAGCACGTACTTGCCTTTCTGCCTGTCGTAGCCGCACATCTCCAGCAAGGTGGAGAGCAGCACGCCGGTGTATTCGCAACAGCTCAGCATGCCGTGCGTGTACTGCACGGAAGGCAGGGCCACGTTGCCCCACTCCGGCGCGGAGTTCGCGCCGCATTCAATGAAGTGGATGCGCGAGACGCTGGGCAGGCGCATCAGGTCGTCCATGGTGAACACGCGCTCGCGCTTGACCAGGCCGTTGATCATCAGCCGGTGTTTTGAGGGGTCGATGTCCCACCAGCCCTGGTGATGGCGTTCGAAATGCAGGCCGTTGGGGGTGATGATGCCGAACAGGCCCTGCAGCGGTGCAAAGCTCACCGACGCCTGCGGCACGCGCGTGAGCCCCGGGCTCTGGCGCCGTTGCAGGTTGCCTTCCCACTGGCTGGGCACGCCGTAGCCCGGCGTGGCCACAGGCTGACCGAGCCCTTTGGTGTGCGGCGGCAACTCGAGGATGGCGCTTTCGCCGTCGGCGGCCACGGCACGCGCGGAAGCCGCCACGCTGGCAGCAGCGCCAGCGCCCATGGCCAATGCCCTGCCCATGAAGCTGCGCCGCGCCTTGCGGGCCTGCTCCAGCTTCTCGACACTCAGGTGGTTCTCCGGCGCGGGCAGCACGCGCCCGATCACTTGGCTCAGGTCTGCAGACACGGGGTTTCCTGGAGGTTTGAATCACCCGGCAACTATATGAGTGTTTGCTGATATTCGGATTAGTAAAAACCCCGACGCATTTCCGAGGGCAAGCCCACTGCCCTCCGGCAGCCTCTGCTACATTTTTCGTCGCACTTCCTTACAACCAATCCAATGGAGACCACGATGGGGAAATCGATCAAATGGCTGGCAGGGGGCGTGCTGTGCGCCGCCGCACTCGGGGCGCAGGCCCAGGTGAATCAGGTGAGGGTGTGGGCGGCCGCCTGCGCCAACTGCCACGGCACCGATGGCCGTGCCGAGCCCGGCGCCATTTCACTGGCTGGCCAGGGCAAGGACGACATGCTCCAGAAACTGCTCGATTTCAAGGCCGGCAAGCGGCCTGCCACCATCATGCACCAGCTCTCCAAGGGCTACACCGACGAGCAGCTGGCGCAGATCGCCACCTACTTCGCCGCCCAGAAGAAATAAGGAGCCCGCCATGAAACGTCGTCAATTTGTTCAAACGCTGGGTGCCGGCTCGGCAGTGGCTGGCCTCGGTCTCCTGAGCGGCTGCGCCACTCGGGGCAGCGGTGCGCGGGTCATCGTGGTCGGCGGGGGCTATGGGGGCGCCACCGCCGCCAAGTACGTGCGCATGTTCTCCGACCACAGCATCGATGTGACGCTGATCGAGCCCAACGCGGCCTTTGTCTCCTGCCCCATCTCCAACCTGGTGCTCGGTGGTCACAAGACCATGGCCGACATCACCACGCCGTACGACAACCTGAGCAAGCGCCATGGCGTGAAGGTGGTGCGCGACATGGTGGCCAGCATCGACCCGGCCAAACGCACGGTGAAGCTGGCGGGCGGCTCCGAACTGGCGTACGACCGCCTGATCCTCTCGCCCGGCATCGACTTCATGATGGATTCGCTGCCTGGCATGGCCAAGGCCGGCGCTGCCGACAAGGTGCTGCACGCCTGGAAAGCCGGCCCGCAGACGCTCGCGCTGCGCCGCCAGCTCGAAGCCATGCCCGATGGCGGTGTGTACGCGCTGTCGATTCCGCTGGCCCCCTACCGCTGCCCGCCCGGCCCCTACGAACGCGCCTGCATGGTGGCCAGCTACTTCAAGGTGGCCAAACCGAAGAGCAAGGTCGTGATCTTCGACGCCAACGACGACATCACGTCCAAGAAGGGCCTGTTCATGAAGGCCTGGGACGATCACTACAAGGGCCTCATCGAATACCGGCCCAAGCACAAGCTGGTGGATGTGGACGCCGCCACCAACACCTTGAAGTTCGAGTTCAACGACGACTTCAAGGCCGGCGTGGCCAACGTGCTGCCGAACCAGCGCGCTGGCGACATCGCGGTGAAGACGGGTCTGGCCACCGCGAACGGCCGCTGGTGCGAGGTGGACTTCCTGACGTTCGAGTCCAAGGCGCACAAGAACATCCACGTGCTGGGCGATGCCATCCAGGTGGCGCCGCTGATGCCCAAGTCCGGTCACATGGCCAACCAGCACGGCAAGACCTGTGCGGCCGCCGTGGTGTCGCTGCTGCAGGGCAAGGAGGCGCCTTCGCTGCCGATCTACGCGAACACCTGCTACAGCTTCGTCACCGCCACCGATGTGGTCCACGTGGCCAGCGTGCACCGCTACGACGCGACGCAGAAGACCATGCTCACCGTGCCGGGTTCGGGCGGCCTGTCGGCATCGGCCACCGCGCTCGAGGGCGAGTACGCCATGGCCTGGGCGCGCAACATCTGGGCCGACACACTGGCCTGATCCGCGCTCGCGCCTGCGATCAAGCCCCGCCTCATGCGGGGCTTTTTCTTGCGCGCCAGCCTTGCCCGGTGGAAGAAGCAAGTCCGCGCGCACTCTATGGCCATGCAGGCGCTGACCGTATACTCGCCGTCTGCCGCAAGGCACATCCGCTAGGGGTGTTGCACCGGGGTTCCGAACCCTGGTCGCGACTGAGAGAGTCCCTTTGAACCTGATTGAGGTAATCCTCGCGCAGGGAAGCAGCCCGGAATCCATGGACCTTCAATCGGCGTTCACGGCAACCCGGGCCAGCCCACCTGCCTCAACTTTGCATGGAGCAAATTGATGGCTTCCGCTTCTTCTTCCTCCCCCGCCAACCAGGCGCTGACGCCCGTGGCCCCCGGCAACCGGGTGTTTCACTTCCACGAACATGCCGCGCTCTGGTTCAGCCTGGGCACTGGCTTGCTCGTCATGCAGATCGGCGCCTATCTGGTGCCTGCGGTGGGCACGCGCGATGCCGTGATCGCGATCGTGCTGGGGTCGCTGGTGGGCGCCGGCCTGCTCGGCTGGACCGCACGCCTGGGTTGCCAGACGGGGCTGGCCAGCGCGGGCCTGATGCACGCCACCTACGGCAGTGCCTTCGCACGCCTGCCGGTGCTGCTCAACATCGCGCAACTCATCGGCTGGACCACGTTCGAGCTGGTCATCATGCAGGAGGGCACGGTCGCCATCCTCAAGCAGGCGCTGGGCAGTGAACCCGGCGGCCTTCTCGACGGGACCGGCGGCAAGCTGCTGGCCACGCTGCTGTGGGGCGGTGTGCTGATCGCGCTGATGGCGGGCTCCATGCTCACGCTGGTGCGCCGCTTCGTGAGCCGCTTCGGCCTGCCGCTGGTGGTGGCCTCGCTGGTCTGGCTCACCTGGCAGTTCGGTACGCGCCTGCAGGCGCAGGGCTTCGACGCCTTCTGGAACCGGCCAGGCAACGGCAGCATGGGGCTGTTTTCCGCCATGGACCTCGTGATCGCCATGCCGGTGTCGTGGCTGCCGCTCGTCGCCGATTACGCGCGCCACGGCAAGCGGGCCGCCACCACGCTGGGTGGCACCTGGCTGGGTTACGCACTGGCCAACATCTGGTGCTATGCGCTGGGCGTGCTGGTGGTGAGCACGGTGGAGCCCGGCACCAACCTGGTGGCGGCGCTGTTGCTGGCACAGGGCGGCCTGTTCGCCCTCGGCCTGATCCTGCTCGACGAAATGGACAACGCGTACGGCGACGCGCACTCGGGCGCCGTCTCGGTGCACAGCCTGCGCCCGCGCTGGAGCATCCGCGCTGCGGGCCTGGCCTTTGCCGCCCTGTGCACGGTGCTGGCCCTGCTGCTGCCCATGCACACGCTGGAGCCCTTCCTGTTGTTGCTGAGTTCGGTGTTCGTGCCGCTCTACGGCGTGATCCTGGGGCGACTGGGCAGCGGCACTTCGCTGGGCGAGCGGCGCGCCGTCAACTGGAGTGCCGCCGCACTGTGGGTGACGGGCATCGCCACCTACCACCTGCTCGCGAAGTTCGCGCCAGAGTTCGGCTCTGCCTTGCCCACACTGGCACTCACCTTCGTGCTGGCGTCACTGAGCCGGCCGCGCAACTCCACCGGGCTGGCCACCGCCAGCGCCTGAGCCCGATGCGATCAGCCCCTTGCCTGCTTTCTCTGAACCAGGGGTGCGTGCCCGTGGTTGAGCGGGCCGTGGCCGGAGCCGGTGAACACGTCGGCGCCTTGTTCAATGGCCTTCAGGATGTAGCCGCGCGCCAGCGCCACGGCCCGGGCGAGTGGCTCGCCCAGTGCGAGGTGCGCCGCGATCGCCGAGGACAGCGTGCAGCCCGTGCCGTGCGTGTTGCGGCTGGCGATGCGGCGCGAGCTCAAGCGCTGCGGCGCACCGGCGCCCGTGAGCAGCAGGTCGGTCACATCGTCGCCCGGCAGATGCCCCCCCTTGAGAAGCACGGCCGGCGCACCCAGCGCCAGCAGATCGCGCGCGGCGCCCTCGAGCTCGTGCGCGCCGTTGATGGGCCGGCCCAGCAGCAGCGCCGCTTCGTCCAGGTTGGGGGTGACCACCGTGGCGAGCGGAAAGAGTTCGTCGACCAGCACCTGCACGGTCTCGGGTGCGATCAGACGGTCGCCCGAGGTGGCCACCATCACCGGGTCGAGCACGACGCGCTTGACCTGGTAATGCTTCATTGCCCAGGCCACGGTGCGCACGATGTCCGGGGCGTGCAGCATGCCGATCTTCACCGCGTCCACGCCGATGTCGTCGAGCACCGCGCTCAACTGCGCCTTGAGCATCTCGGGCGGCACGCCGTGGATGCCGCTCACGCCCCGCGTGTTCTGCGCCGTGAGTGCGGTGATGGCGGTCATGCCATAGCAGCCCAGGGCGGCGAAGGTCTTGAGGTCGGCCTGGATGCCTGCACCACCACCGCTGTCCGAACCCGCGATGGAGAGCACGCGGGTGTAGCGAAACGCTTCGTCGTTTTTCATCATGGCGCGCATTGTGGCAGCGCTGGAGCGCGGCGATGCTGAAATTCCACGCCGTGGTGCTTGGCGCCGGCCTGATGGGCCGGCTGCTGGCCTGTGCGCTGGCGCGTCGCGGTCACCGCGTCGAGGTGTTCGATGCGGGCGGTCCGGAAGCCGAACACGCTGCCGCGCGCGTGGCCGCCGCCATGCTTGCGCCCCTGGCCGAATCGGCCGTGACCGAGCTCGCCGTGGTTCTTATGGGCCAGCACGCGCTGGCACGCTGGCCGCAACTGCTGGCTGCGCTGGAGCGTCCGGTGTTCTTCCAGCAGAGCGGCACGCTGGTGCTGTGGCACCGGCAGGACGCGGCCGAGGCCGAGCGCTTCGCGGGCCAGCTGGCCCGCACGAACGCCGCCCTGCCCTCGCTGCCGCAGGCGCGGCGCATCGACGCCCACGCCATCGCGGCCCTCGAACCCGCGCTGGACCACCGCTTTGCGCAAGGCCTGTACCTGCCCGAGGAAGGCCAGCTCGACAACCGCGAGCTGCTGGCTGCGCTGGCGCACCAGATGCAGGTGCTGGGCGTGTCGGTGCACTGGCACTCTCGCCGCACACCCGCCGAGGTGGACTCCGGACCGGACGCATGGCTGTTCGACTGCCGCGGCCTGGGCGCACAGCCGCAATGGAACGCGCTGCGCGGCGTGCGCGGTGAGGTGGCGCGCGTGCACGCCCCTGGGGTGAGCCTCTCGCGCCCCACTCGCCTGGTGCACCCGCGCTACCCGCTCTACATCGCGCCCAAGCCCGATGGCGTTTTCGTCATCGGCGCCACCGAGATCGAGTCCGACGACCTGAGCCCGGCCAGCGTGCGCTCCACGCTGGAACTGCTGAGCGCGGCCTACACCGTGCACCCCGGCTTTGGCGAGGCGCGCATCATCGAATTGGGGGTGCAGCTGCGCCCCACCCTGCCCGACAACCTGCCAGCGCTGCGAATGGAAGGACCGCGCAGAATGTCGATCAATGGCCTCTACCGGCACGGCTTCATGATCGCGCCCGCCGTGCTCGACGCGGTGCTGGAGCTCGTGGACCACGACCACTCGCCACTGGCCGCCTCCCTGGGCCTGCCGGTGGTCCGATGAAGGAAACTTCGCATGCATGTGCTCATCAATCAGGAACCCCGTGAACTGCCCGAAGGTGCCACGCTGGCCGATGCCTTGAAGGCGTGGGAGACGCCCGCGGTGTTCGCGGCCGCCGTCAATCTGCAGTTCGTGCCGCGCACCGCCTACGCACAACACCGGCTGGGCGAGGGCGACCGCATCGAGATCATCGCGCCCATCACCGGCGGCTGAGGAAACCCCATGGACATGACCACCCCGCTCACGCACGAAGACCCGCTGGTGCTCTACGGCGACACCTTTGCCAGCCGCCTGCTGCTCGGCACCTCGCGCTACCCCTCGCCCGCCACGCTGGAAGCGGCCGTTAAACGCGCACAGCCGGCCATGCTGACCGCCTCGCTGCGCCGCCAGGGCGCTGCCCAACCCGAGGCTGGGGCGTCGTTCTGGAAGCTCCTGCAGGAACTCGCTGTGCCGGTGCTGCCCAACACCGCGGGTTGCCACACCACGCAAGAGGTGATCACCACGGCGCAGATGGCGCGCGAGGTCTTCAACACGCCCTGGATCAAGCTCGAGCTCATTGGCGACGACTACAGCCTGCAGCCCGACACGCTCAACCTGGTTGACTGCGCGCGCCAGCTCATCGACGACGGCTTCAAGGTGCTGCCCTACTGCACCGAAGACCTGGTGCTCTGCCAGCGTCTGGTGGACGTGGGATGCCAGGCGGTGATGCCGTGGGCGGCGCCGATCGGCACCGGTCGTGGCCCGGTCAATCCCTACGCCATGCGCCTGCTGCGCGAGCGCCTCGCGGTGCCGCTGATCGTGGACGCGGGCCTGGGCCTGCCTTCCCACGCCTGCACCGTGATGGAGTGGGGCTATGACGCCGTGCTGCTCAACACCGCGGTGGCGCTGGCGCAGTCGCCGGTGGACATGGCCGGCGCGTTTGCCGATGCGGTGCGCGCGGGGCGCGCCGCGTTCCGCTCGGGCGCTATGCAGCCGCAGGACAGCGCCCAGCCCAGCACGCCCGTGATGGGCACCCCTTTCTGGCACCACACCCCATGAGCAGCGACCCTCAAACCGAAGCGATGGCGCGCGCCATCGTCGATGCCCACCGCGACGCCCTGGCGCTGCCCGTGCAGCCGCACGCCGAACCCATGTCGGTGCAGACCGGCGACGAGGTCTTCACCGCCGCCCTGCGGGCCGCCCAGGCGCTGGGGTTCGTGCCGGACGACGCCCTGTGCGTGGCCCGCGCGTGGTCGCGCCAGGTGCAGCGCACGGGCCGCTTCGATGCGCGGCATTGGCCCGATGAACCCGCCGATTTCGGCATGGCACCCCATCCGCGCCCCGACGCCTTCGCGGCCTGCCCCATGGCGCTCGGCCTGTACGCCGTCATGCCCGATGCGGCCTGGACCATCCGCATGGCGCGCGCCGGCGTGCCCACGGTGCAGCTGCGATTCAAGTCCACCGATGCGGATGCCGTTCGGGCCGAGGTGCGCGCCACCGTGGCCGGCGTGCAGGGCACCGGCGCGCGCCTCTTCATCAACGACCACTGGCAGGAGGCCATCGACGCCGGTGCCTACGGCGTGCACCTGGGCCAGGAAGACCTGCAGGCCATGACGCCTGCCGCCCTGGATGCAATCCGCCACGCCGGCTTGCGCCTGGGGCTGAGCACGCATGGCTATGCGGAAATGATGATCGCCGAACGACACAGCCCGAGCTACATTGCCCTGGGTGCGGTGTTTCCCACCACGCTCAAGCTCATGGCCACGGCGCCACAAGGCACTGGTCGGCTCGCGGCGTATTCGCGCCTGCTGCGCGATGTGCCGCGCGTGGCCATTGGCGGCATCGACCTGGGTCGCCTGAGTGCGGTGCTGGCCACCGGCGTGGGCTCTGTGGGCGTGGTGCGCGCGCTCATGGCAGAGAGCGATGTGGACGCCACCGTGGCCACCTGGAACGCCGCCTTCGCGGCCTGAAGCCCGGCTGGTCCTTGTCTTGGTGCCGTGGCGCACAGACCCCTGCAGCCCCACACCGTAAAAAGTCCTCAGGCGGGCCGATTGGCGCTCGCCGCAATGCAAAGGACTTCACATGAACTGGGACACCATTCAGGGCAACTGGAAACAACTCACCGGCCGCGCCAAGCAGCAGTGGGGCAAGCTGACCGACGACGACCTCCAGGTGGTGGAAGGTCACCGCGACATGCTCTCGGGCAAGATTCAGGAACGTTACGGCATTGCCAAGGACGAGGCCGACAAACAGGTGAGCGCGTGGGAGAAAAGCTCCGACGACACCTGGCTCGACGCCGGGACCCGCACGCGCCGGGACTGACCCCGCAACACGCTACTGCTCCTGGCCCATGAGCTCGGTGTAGAGCGCCCGGTCGGCCACGTAGCAACTGCAGGCCTCGGTCTCGAGGCCTGCCCGATCGAGCACCGTCAGCTCACCGCGGCGGTACTCGATCAACCCGTTGTGCTGGAAATCGTGCGCGGCCTGTGTCACCCCCGCACGGCGCACCCCCAGCATCAGCGCCATGAACTCCTGCGTCACGTGAAAGCTCGGACTCTGGGCGCGGTCCTGGCTCATGAGCAGCCAGCGCGCCAGGCGTGGACCGATCATGTGGAACCGTTCGCACGCAGCCGCCAGCGCCGCCTGATGGAGTCGAACCATGAGCGTGCGCTGCACCACCATCCGCAACTCCGGCATGGCCTCGCTCGCCTCCCTCAATGCGTCCGCACCAATGCGCCAGCTCATGCCGGCGCCCTGCACGAGGGCGCGCCAGGGCGTCTTCGCCAGGCCCAGGATGAGTTCGGAGCCCAACATCGCCTCGCGGCCCACCATGCCCACCTCCAGCGGTGGGTGGCTGTCGACATCGATCACCAGCGAGATGAAGCCCTGATTGGGGAAGTAGGCGTGGCTCAGCACGCGGTTGCTTTCGCTGAGTTCGGCAGATAGCACCAGTTCGAAGGGTTCGCACCGTTCCAGGAATCGACCACGCACCGCCTTCGGCAATTGCTGGATCAGGCGGTTTTCAGATAAGACCATGGCTCGCTTCACAAGGCGCCTCGGGCGGCGGTGCCACCAACGAAGACGAACCAGTGTGGGTGCCATGGCGGCTTCGCACTGTCTGCCAGCGCACTTAGTCGCTGGCCAGTGGCATCAGGCCCGCTGCCGCTCCGGTTCGATCTGCGTGAAGTCGCGCTGGTGGGCCTTTCGGACCCGCGTCATCTTCTCGCCCAGCGCACGCGTGTCGATGCCGGCTTCGCGCACCAGGCGAAACAGCACGGCCTGCTCGCTGTCCATGCTGGGCACCACGCAGTCGGCGATGTCGCCCACGGTGTCGTCGTAGTCCGGGTCGCCGGGCTCCATTTCGTCGAGCTGCGCAATCAGCTCCAGCAGGCGCTCGTGGTCACAGAAGGCGGAGAGTGCGGGCGAGTTC
Source organism: Hydrogenophaga sp. (assembly GCF_051858985.1). GTDB lineage: Bacteria > Pseudomonadota > Gammaproteobacteria > Burkholderiales > Burkholderiaceae_C > Hydrogenophaga. Next base: position 465,473 of record NZ_JBHYGM010000001.1, read on the forward strand.
TCGCCCGCCACGGACCGCACCAGCGGGTAGAAGATTTCTTCTTCCAGGTGAGCGTGCAGGGCCAGCGTGTCGCACAGGCAATCCACGATCTCGGCCTTGCCCTCGGGCCCGCCCGCACCCGCCATGCGCAGCCGGTCGAATTCGCGCAGCAGGCGACGAATGAGTTCGTGATCCAGCCGCAACTGGTCCAGCGCATCTCGGGCCCGGCCAAAAGTGCGGATTCGCATCATGAGGAACAGTCTTTCATGCCCGCTTTGTAGCCCTCGGCAGCGCATTTTTCTGTTCGCTAACGCACATCGAGGCGCGGCTGTAGAGCCTTCAGGCCGACTTCTCCGCTGGCAGCAGGCGGTCGTATTCCCGCTTCACCACGGCGTAGCACTCGCAGGTGCGTTTCTCCAGCTCGGGCCGGTCCAGCACGGTGATGCGTCCGCGCGTGTAGCGAATCATCCCCGCGCGCTGCAGCTTGGCAGCGGCTTCGGTGACGCCTTCCCGGCGCACACCCAGCATGTTGGCTATCAGTTCCTGCGTCATCACCAGTTCGCTGCCCTTCAGGCGGTCCAGGCTCAGCAGCAACCAGCGGCAGAGCTGTTCGTCCAGCGAATGGTGGCGGTTGCACACCGCCGTCTGGCTCATCTGCGTGATGAGCGCCTGCGTGTAGCGCAGCATGACGTGCATCACCGGTCCGGCGCGGTCGAACTCGGCCTTGACCAGGCTCGCGCGAAGCCGGTAGCCCTTGCCGGCGCTCTGCACCACCGCGCGGCTGGGGGTTGATCCGCCGCCCATGAAGATGGACACACCCACCACGCCCTCGTGGCCCACCACGGCGATCTCGGCCGAGGCACCGTTCTCCAGCACGTAGAGCAGCGAGACGATGGCGCTGATGGGGAAATACAGGTGGGCCATGGGCGCGCCCGATTCGTAGATCACCTTGCCCAGCGGCAGGTCGACCAGTTCGAGTTGGGGCAGCCAGCGCTGCCACTCGGCATCCGGCAAGGCGGCGAGCAATTGGTTCTGGCGTGGATCGCTCTTTGTGCTCATGGTTGCCCCTGGTGCTGGTTCTTGTTTTCAGACAGGCATCCACCCACCTTTTCAGATCGGGTCCATGATGCGGGTCGGGTTGCGCTCCGTATGTACGGTAGCGTACATACAAGGTCGCACGGCGGGGCGCCCCGCCGTGCTCGCCAGCCCACCTTCCGATGACCGGTTCAGCCGCCGCCGCGCAGGGGAATCACGCGGCAGCTGCGCAGCGGCAGCTCGCGCCAGCGCAGGGGCTCGCCCACCTCCAGCAAACGGGCGCCTTCGTCCGCCCAGCGCGCCAGCGCCTGCGCCGGGTCGTCGCGCACCAGCACGAACCGCATCGAGCGTCCGTCACGCTGCAGGCTGATCTGCGCCTCCGGCCAGTGCGAGGGCAGGCAGGGTTCGAACCGGATCTCGTGCGCGTCCAGCCGCAGCCCCAGGATGGATTCAAGCGCGGCGCGGTGCAGCCACCCGGCCGCACCGGTGTACCAGCTCCAGCCACCCCGCCCCACATAGGGGGGCTGGCTGTAGACGTCGGCGGCCATGGCGTAGGGCTCCACCCCATAGACCGCCCCGCGCTGCGGGTGCGCGGCGCGATGGGCCGGGCTGAGGTAGGTGAAGTAGCGGTACGGCGCGTCGCGCGCTTCGGTGTTCGCGCCTTCCTGGCGCGCCAGTTCGGCCGCGGCCATCAGCGCCCACACGCCGGCGTGCGAGTACTGTCCGCCGTTCTCGCGCACGCCCGGTGGGTAGGCCTGGATGTAGCCTGCGCTGGGCATGGCGTTGGCCAGGGGCGGCGTGAGCAGTTGCAGCAGGCCGGCCTCGGTGTCCACCAGGCAGGCTTCCACCGCTTCCATGGCCTGCACCTGCCGCTGCGGCGGCGCCTGGCGTGACAGCACCGACCACGCCTGCGCGATCAGGTCGATGCGGGCCTCTGGCTGCGTGTGTGAGCCCAGAGGACTGCCATCGTCAAAGAAAGCGCGCTGGTACCACTCGCCGTCCCAGGCTTCATGCTCCAGTGCCTGTTGCCAGCCTTCGAGGGCATGTTCCCAGCGATGCACGCGGGCATCGTCGTTGCGCTGGCGTGCCAGGGGCAGCCAGTCGGTGACGATGGCGCACAGGAACCACGCCAGCCAGACGGACTCGCCGCGCCCTTCGATGCCCACGCGGTTCATGCCGTCGTTCCAGTCGCCCCCACCCATCAACGGCAGGCCGTGCACGCCCACGGACAGGCTGTGGTCGATGGCGCGCGCGGCGTGTTCGTACACGGTGGCCTGCGACAGGCTCACACGCGGCGTGTCGTAGTTGTCTTCGGCGCCTTCGGCCAGCACGCTGCCTTCGAGGAACGGCGCCTTCACCTCGAGCACGCCCGCATCGCCGGTGGCGCGCAGGTAATGCGAGCAGGCGAACGGCAGCCAGAGCAGGTCATCCGAGAAACGGGTGCGCACACCGGCACCGCCCGGCGCGTGCCACCAGTGCTGCACGTCGCCTTCGGCGAACTGGCGCGAGGCGCACAGCACGATCTGGTCGCGCAGCAGCGCGGGCCGCGCCCACACCAGCGCCATGGTGTCCTGCAACTGGTCGCGGTAGCCGGTGGCGCCGCCCGCCTGGTAGAAGCCTGCCTTGGCCCACAGCCGGGACGACACGGTCTGGTAGAGCAGCCAGCGGTTCACGATCACGTCGAACAGGGGATCGGGCGTTCGCACCTCGCTCGCGCCCAGCAGCGCATCCCAGCGGGCGCGTCCGGCCTTTTCGCGCGCCAGTGGTGCGGTGCCGATGGCCCGCTGGGCCAGGGCACGCGCGGCGCCGGGGCTCTCGGCATAACCGATCAGGAACACCTGCTCCAGGCTGGCGCCCGGCCGCAGCGTGATGGGCCGCGAGAGCGCGGCGCACGGGTCCAGGCCAAAGCCGCTGCGCCGGCCCAGGTGCTCGGGCAACACCAGTTGGCCGCGCGGATCGAAGAACTCGCGGCGGTCGCAGGTCCAGTCCAGGCCTTCGCTGTCCTGCGCGCCCACTTGCGCCTCCGCCAGGAAAGCGGTGCCACCGCCAAAGCCCCCGGCGGCGTCGGTCTGCGTGCACATCAGGCCCACCAGTCCGTCGCCTGCCGCGCCCGAAGGCGCGGGCTCGGTGTGCAGCGTGGCGCGGTTGCTGCGCTTCTCACCCATCATCCACTCCACCATGCCCACCGCGCGCAGGTGGGCCTTGCCCGTGCCCCGGTTGCTCAACCGGATGCGCACCTGTTGCACCGACGTGTCCGGGTCCACGCACCAGCGCACCAGCACCTGCAGCGCGCCCCGCTGGTGCTCGATGGTGGTGTGTCCCTGGCCATGCGCCACTCGGTAGCTCACATCGCTGGCGCCCCAGGCCGAGGGCGCCACGCTCCAGACCTCGCGCGTGCGGCGGTCCTGCAACAGGAACCACTGCGACGGCGTGTCCGCCACGGTGTCGTTCGACCACGCGGTGAGCTGGTTCATGCGGCTGTTGATCGCCCAGCTGTGGCCTGCGCCGCTCTCCGAGACCATGGTGCCGTAGCCGGGGTTGGCGAGCACGTTGGTCCAGGGCCGCCGGGGCCGCACGCCCACGCCGACCTCGAACGCGAAATCGCCCGAGGCGGTGTCGAACGCGCCCACCGACGTCGCGGGCCGGCGTTCAATGGCCTGGGCAGGCACCGGTTCGATGCGACCTGAACGATCGCTGTAGCCGGCCAGCGTGCCCTGCCGCTGCGCCCAGGCCCTCACCTGCTGCACCCAGGGCGAACCGTCGGCCTGCAGGTGGATGCGCGAAAGCATCTCCAGCGTGGCGAGCTGGACTCCGCTGAGCGCGTCCGGCCTCAGCACGTGCAGCCCCGTCACCGAACCCCGCTGGTGGGCCTCGGCACCCGCCTGCTGCTCGGTCAGCAAGGTGAGCTCGCGCTGCAGCGGCATCTGGTAGGAGTGCACTTCGTTGGTGAGCACGACCAGGTCGCACTGCACGCCGCAGCGCGACCACTCGCGCAGCGCCTGAGCCAGGATGCGCAGCAGCCCCATGCCTTGCGCCGAACCGGCTTCGACCAGCAGCAGGGGCCGGTCGCCCGAGATGCCCAGTGGCCACAGCGAACGCCGGTCGCATTCACGCGGCAGCGTGGCGCCCTCGTGCACCGGCAAGGGGTCCCTGGGCACGGTCAGCACCAGCGCGGTGGTGAGGGCCTGCAGGGCGGGCAGGTATTCGGGCAACGGCCGGTGCGAGACCGCCTGCACACCGGCCAGCGTGGACGACATCACCGATGCGCGCTCCACCGTGCTGGGCTGGCGGTATTTGTCGATGATGGCGCGAAGGGTCGGCGCGTCGTCGCTCGCTGCCGTGGCAAAACTGACGCTGGCCTGCGCGCCGGGCGCCAGTCGCAGGGTCACACCCAGCACCGCCACCGGGTCGAGCCCCGTGTCCAGCGGACCGCTTTGAGTGGGCACGGCCTGCAGCGTGGCCAGCGGTTGTGCAGCGGTGTGGTTGCGCCCCAGCCAGTGGAGCCGGTCGGTCTGGCAGCGCCAGCCGGTCACCACGCCCTCGGTGGCGGCCACGAAGTGCGCCGCCTGCAGCGTTCGTTCGGTGTGCAGGCGAGGCCGGCGCTCGAAATGCAGCGCCTGCTGGTCAGCCAGCCAGTTCGCGGAGACGAACAGGTTGGAGAACGCCGGGTGGGCCTCGTCAGCGCTGGGGCTGGCCAGCGTCACCTCGAAGGCCGAGATCAGTTCGAGCTCCACCACCTGCTCGCTGCGGTTGACCAGCACCACCTTGCGCAACTCCACGTCGTCCTCGGGGCTGACCCACACCGTGGTGCTGGCGCGCAACTCGGGCCAGTTCGCTTCAAAGCACACGCGGTCGGTGTGGTAGGTGCACTGGTACGACGCGTTGGGGTCGGGCGCGGGATGGCTGGTGATGGACACCGGCATGTCCTGGCGGCCCAGGCGCAGGTAGATGAAACTGCCGCAGGCATCGCGCAGGGCGTCGTCTCGCCAGCGGGTGATACCGATCCCATCCCAGCGGCTCCAGCCGCCCCCGTGCGGGCGCAACGTGACGCTGTATCGGCCGTTGGACATGAGGTGCGTGGGAGCGAGCGACTGCGCGTCCGGCGGCACCGGCCGCACGTGGTCGGGCGCGCGGCGTTGCAGCGCGTGCAGCGGCAGGCTCGGTGGCGCAAAGGCGGGCAGTCGCGGCAGGTCGCGCGGCGAGGCCTCGTGCAGCAGCGAGGCCACGGCTTCCAGGCGCGGGTGCGCCATGCCCCAGCGACGCGCCACGCCATCGCGCAGCACGTTGGCCAGGGCCACGATGCTCATGCCCTGGTGGTGCGCCATGCAGGTGCTCACCAGCGTGTAGCGCCCGCCTTCGGTCTGACGCGAAGGCGTGAAATCTAGCGCCTCGAAAAAGCCGTAGCGCCCGCGCGCGCCCAGCGCGGTGAGGGCACGCAGGTTGCGGCAGGCGAGGTCCACGTCGATCTGCGTCGCCAGCGCCGTGGCGTACGGTGCGATCACGCGCTCATGCAGTGGCGTGCGCCGCAGGGCCAGGCGCGGCACACCTTGTGGCGCGTACTGGTAGGCCAGCGTGTGGTCCCGGCCGGCGTAGGCACTCTCGGAAATGCCCCAGGGCATGTCCTGGCCCTGCACGAAGGCCACGTGCTCGTGCAGCGCGGTGCCCGCGGCCTCCTGCATCAGGCTGCCGTGCGGCTCGGCGGTGAGCAGCGTGGGCATGAGGTACTCGAACATCGAGCCCGACCACGAACGCAGCAGGGCACGCTGGCCACTGGCAAAGAACGGTCGGCCCAGGGCCGACCAGTGCCGCACGGGCAGGTCGCCCTTGGCAATGGCCAGCAGGCTGGTGGTGCGCGATTCGGATGCCAGCAGGTCGTAGAAGGACTTGTCGAGCTGTTGTTCGTCGAGCCGGTAGCCGATGTGCAGCAGGTGGCGCCGCGTGCTGTAGAGGAACCCGAACTCGGCCTCCCAGGCCATGCGTTCAAACGCGGCCGCCAGCGCCAGCAGCCGCTGTGCGGCCCGCTCGCCCGTGCTCTCGGCGGCCGCCGCGCGGTCCAGGCTGGCCGATCGCAGCGTGGCCAGGTGATCGGCCAGCAGCCAGGGCATTTCCTCGCGCTCGGTCACCGGCTGCCTTGAATTCGCCACCGCAGGCGCCATGCCGTGCAGCTCCAAGGTCGCGTCCAGCATCAGCGTCTGGAAGCGCGCGAAGGTGCCGGCATCGTGCGGATCGGGCAGGGTCAGGCGCAGCAGTTGCCCGATGGCCGTGTGCTTGACGGGCCGGTGCAAGAGGCTCTGCACCACCTCCATGCGCGGCGCGATGCGCTCGCGCGAGCGTTCGATGGCGCGCTGCGTCGCACCCGGCTCGTGGGGATCGCGCGCGAGTTCGGTGCACGCCTGCGCCACCGCGAGCAGTTCGGCACTGAGGTTGCCACTGTCCACCGTGGACACGTACCGCGGCAGCAGGGCCTGCAGGGTCTGCGTGTCGTACCAGTTGAGGAAGTGGCCCCGGTGGCGCTCCATGCGCTGCAGGCTGGCCAGGGTCGCTTCGAGGCGGGCCAGCAGGTCCTGCGTGCCGATCCAGCCGAACTGGCGCGCACAGGCCACGCTGAGCAGGTACAGGCCGATGTTGGTGGGCGAGGTGCGGTGCGCCACCGCATCGAACGGCAGCGTCTGCAGGTTGTCGGGCGGCAGGTGGTTGTTCTGCGCGTCCACGCAGCGCTCAAAGAGACGCCAGGTGTCGCGCGCCACGCCCTCCAGAAAATCGCGGTCCTCCGGCGCGATGGACTGCAGGCGCGGCCGGGACCACGGCTGGTTGGCCCACCAGGAGAACACCGGCCCGCACACCCAGACGCCCAGCACGCCCAGGGCCAGGGGATCGGGAGAATCGCGAAGCCACCACAGCAAGCCCAGCAGGGCCAGCGCCAGCAGGCTCGCCAGGCCATGGCGGCGCCACGCAGCCAGCCAGCCATGGTTCTGCGCGGCGCGTGCCGCGTCGGCGGTGGTCCATTCCATCAGATGGCGCCGGCTGAGCCAAAGCCGGTACAGCGTGCGGGACGCGGCGTCGATCGACAGCAACGCGTGCTGCGGCAGCAGCACCAGATGCCACACGCCGCCCGCCAGTGCACGCGCCAGACCCGTGAGCGCCGAGCGCACGAAACGTTCACCCACCTGGATGAAGCGGCGCGGCACGCTGCCGGCGAACGCACCCAGCAGCGGCGCGGCGGCCTGCGCGGCCGCACTCAGCAGCAAGGCCAGCGGCAGCGAAAGCCCATGCCCGAACAGGGCCAGCACGATCAGGCCGAGGGACGCGGGCGCCACCAGCGAGCGGCGCAGGTTGTCGGCCAGCTTCCAGCGGTTGATGCCCGACAGCGGCCAGCGCAGGAGGATCGGCAGCAGCTGCCAGTCGCCGCGGATCCAGCGGTGCAAACGGGCGGCGGCCACATCGGCGTGGGCGGGCTCGTCCTCGATCAGGGTGATGTCGCTCACCACCGCGCAGCGCGCGATCGCGCCTTCCAGAAGATCGTGGCTGAGCACCTGTTCCGTCGGCATCCGGCCAGCGAGCACCGCGTGCAGTGTGTGCACGTGAAGCAGGCCCTTGCCGGTGAAGCTGCCTTCGCCGAACAGGTCCTGGTACACGTCGGAAGACATCGCGCTGTAGGGGTCCAGCCCGCGCTGGCCGTCGTGCAGCCATTGGTGTGGCGTCGGTATGCCCTCGTCGCGCAGGGGCGCCACCACGCGCGGCTGCAGGATGCCGTAGCCGTGCACCACGCGCTGGCCGTCGGCATCGAGCACGGGCTGGTTCTGCGGGTGCTCGGCCACGCCCACCAGAGCACGCAGGCGCCCCGGCGGCAGTTGCGTGTCGCTGTCGAGCGTGAGGATGTAGCGCGTGCCGGCGGCCAGGCGCGAGAGCTCGCCGAGGTCGAGGAAAGGACCCGGGGTGCCGGTGGCCAGCGCAGCGACGAGCTGTTCGATCTTGCCGCGCTTGCGTTCCCAGCCGAGCCAGCGGCCCTGGGTTTCACTGAAGCTGCGCTCCCGGTGCAGCAGCAGGAAGCGGGGAGCCTCTCCGGCGGCAGCGGGGTAGCGCACGTTCAGCGCTTCCACCAGGCCCCGGGCCTGCCGCAGCAACACCGCGTCATCGGTGCGCTGCGGTGCATCGGCGTCGGCCCAGTCGCTGAGCAGGGCGAACTGCGCGGCCGGTTCAGGGTTGGCCAGGAAATGCAGGTGCAGCCGGTGAACCAGCGCGGTGATGCCAGCGGCACTGGTGAGCAGCGCCGGAATCACCACCAGCGTGCGAGCCGAGCCCGGCAGGCCCTCGGCCATGAGGAAACGGGGCAGGTGCATGGGCTTGGCCGATTCGCTGATCAGCCGGTTGACCAGCGCCACCACCGTCTCCGATGCCGGGAACAGCATGAGCACCAGCGCGAGTGCGGCGGCCACCCGGTCGACCCAGCCGACGCCCGGATCGCCCCAGCGCAGCAGCAGCCACATCACGAGCCAGAGCGTGCCGGCCAGCAAGGCGCTGAAGTACAGCGGCGTTCGGGACAGGCGCAGGCTGTCGCGCCAGCGCGGCGAGAGCAGCCGGCGCACGCCGAGCTGCTGCTCCAGTTCGGCACGCCCCTCGCCTTCGAGCCAGTAGCCCGCCAGTGCGGCCGCACCGGCGCCGGCCGTCATCGCCTCCAGCAGGGTCCGGGCCACCTCCGATTCGGGCCTGGTTCCCAGGGCGGACAAGCGCTCGATGCCGTGCAGCGTGGTGTTGCGCGTGGCATCGTCTTCGGCCGCGAAGATGGGCGAGGCCAGCATCACGCGCATGACGCGGCTGGTGTGGGCGACGATCTCGGTCCAGTCGGCCGCGCCGATCAGCCGCAGCGACGTCACCGCGTTGCCCATGCTCAGGTGATCGGCCGCCTGGTCGGCGTGCAGTTGCGACTGCAGGGTCGCCAGATCAGGAGCGACCTCGCGCAGCCAGTCGCGCACCTCCGGCAGGGCCGAGCCTTCGCGCGAGGCCCGCGGGCCCGCCAGGCTCTGCGCGAGATGCACCAGGAACACGCCACGTGCGCCGCGCTGTTCAGCCAGCGTCAACAGGGCCTGGGTCTCCTGCAGCGTGGTCTGGTCGATGCGGCTCGCGCACTGCGCGGCGAGTTCGCGCGCCGCCTTCTGGCTGGCAATGCGATCCACCAGGCGACGCAGGTTCTCCACCAGCACCACCCGCAACGTGGTGGGCAGAGCCCACAGTTCGCCCTGGCCGAGTTCGCGCGTCTCCTGGTACGCATTGAGGAAATGTTCCAGCAGCGTTTCGTCAAACGCGCCGTCGGTGTGGGCCACGAACGCCCAGGCGATGCCATAGACGCGCGGCAGTCCTGCCAGGGGCGCATCCTGCAACACCGGCAGGGACCGGTAGTAGCGCGCGGGCAGGCCTTCACGGATCTCGCGCAGCTGGTCTTCGATGAGGTGGAAGTTGTCGAAGAGCCATTCCGCCGCAGGGCTGATGTCGCGCTCTTCGAGCGAATGGGTGACCAGGTGCTGATAGGAGGCCCGCAGGCTGCGGATGTTGCTCTGCAGTCGCGGATAGAACGTGGACTGGCGCAGCGTGGGGCGGTGGGCGCGGTGGGACTCACCCAGGCTGCGCCCGTGGCGCTCGAAACGGGCGATGCCGAAGATTTCCGAACGAATGGGCTCCTGCGCGGGTCCCAGGCGCTTCAACGCCTTGCGCGGCATTGACTCAGAACACGATCCATGCGGCGCTGGCCAGCACGATGATCATCAAGGCGGCGGTCACCGTTCTTTCGGACATCCAGCCCACCACGCCGGACACCGTTCCCCAGGCGGCCTCCACCGGGCTGTGCAGCGCGCCACACAGGCTCAGGTGCTCGCTCAGGGCAGATCGGTTGAGCGCGGAGATTTCCGCCGGTTCGCCGTACGACGAGGTGTCCCAACTGGGTTGCAGAGAGGCGGATTTCGACATGACAGCTCCTGATGAACGGTGGAAGGGGCTGGGGTTTTTCAGCGTTCATCGTTTGTAGGGCCCGGTCATTCCATCGTCTGTTCGTTGACGCACGCAGATCCGCGCCAAGGGCACGCCTGCAGGCCGCGTGGAATGAGCGGCAGCGCACAGACTCGGGTGCGCGCGAAGCGCAAATTCGGTGCATCGCACGACCGATCTGAAAGGATCACCATGAAACATTTCCAGACACTTTTCTCGATGCGCCAAAGAGGTGCATTCGCGGCCGCCTGTGGCGCCATCGTGCTCGCAGGCTGCGCCGCCCCGGCCTACCAGACCGCGCCGCCCGGATACCCCTATCCCGACGCCCAGGTGCAATCAGGCCAGCCGATGGCGCAACCCGACTACCGCCGACGCCCGAACGAGACCCTGTACGAAGCCAACGTCACGTCGATGCGCGCCGTGGTCGCGCCCGGCCCGCAGCGCTGCTGGATCGAGCGCGAGCCGGTGGCGCAGCCCCGGGCCAACGTGCCCGGCGCCATTGCCGGTGGCCTGATCGGTGGCATCCTGGGCCACCAGATCGGACGCGGCACCGGACGCGACATCGCCACCGTGGGTGGCGCTGTGGCCGGCGCCGCCGTGGGCTCCAACGTGGGCCGCAACAACGCCCCGCAAACGCAGGACGTGCAGCGCTGCACCACCGACACCAGCGCCGCCACCGAATACTGGGAAGTGACCTACAACTTCCGCGGCACCACCCACTACGTGCAGATGACATCCCCGCCCGGTCGCACCATCCTGGTGAATGGCAACGGCGAGCCGCGCATCTGAGCGCATTGCAAGCATCTCCCCCCCTTTCCACGTCGGTCGCCGGGTCCGCCCAGCGCCTGACGTGGATTTTTTTCGCCTCGCGCTCCGGCGCCCTGGAGCGCTGACATGTTGAAGAAGAAAGTGGTGCTGGTCACCGGGGCCGGTTCCGGCATTGGACGGGCGGTGGCCCTCGTGTGCGCCCGCGAAGGTGCCGCCGTGCTGGTGAGCGACATCGACGCTGCCAGCGCGAAGACCACGGCCGAGATGGTTCGGGAACTGGGCAGCGAGGTGTTGCCGGTGGTGGCCGATGTGGGCAGTGCCAGCGACTGCAAGAACCTGGTGGAACGCTGCTGCGCCCACTTTGGCCGGCTGGACGTGGCCTGCAACAACGCCGGTGTGGGTGGCGCGAGCCTGCCCACGGCGGACTACCCGCTCGAAGAATGGGCGCGCGTGATCCGGGTGAACCTCAGCGGCGTGTTCTATGGCATGAAGTACCAGATCGAGGCGATGCTGCGCAACCACGCCAGCGCATGCGGGGCTCGTGGATCTGTGGTGAATGTGGCGTCGATCCTGGGCTCGGTGGGTTTCGCCACGGCGCCCGCCTATGCCGCCGCCAAGCACGGTGTGGTGGGACTCACCCACACCGCGGCACTCGAATACAGCGCTCAGGGCATTCGCGTCAATGCGGTGGGTCCGGGTTTCATCCGCACGCCCATGATCGAGTCGCTGGAGGGCGATGCCGCGGCGGTGGACATGCTGGTCGCCGCGCATCCGATCGGCCGACTGGGCGAGGCCGAGGAAGTGGCTGAACTGGTCGCGTGGCTGGCTTCGGACCGCGCGTCGTTCGTCACCGGTTCCTACCACCCGGTGGACGGGGGATACCTGGCCCGCTGACCCGGTTCAGAAACCGACCGCCACGAAACGGTCGCTGCGGGCGGCCTGCCGCACCGCCTGCAGGTCGGTGTGCATCGCGTGCGCCGGACAGGCGCCGGACAGCCAGTCGTTGCCGGTCACGAACCACGTGGCGAGCTCCGTGTCGTCGAAGGCGCCGCGGAGCTCCGACAGCAAGGGCCGCATGCCCGCATGCACGGCCGTGCGGGGCAGGTCGAACTGGAAAAGCGGCAGCAGGCGACCCCACGGGCTGTCGACGGTGACCACCGAATGGGTCACGATCCAGCGCGCGACCAGCGAGACCGGGTCCACCGGCGAGACGTTTTCCTGGCCCACGGCGTGCTGGCGCAGGAGTTCGGCCAGTTCGTCGCCGCTGACCAGGCCGCCGGTGTCTGCGAAGGCACGGGCCGTGGCCGCCCAGTGCTCGTCGGCCGAGGCCATCGGGGTCTGCACGGCGGTGTCGTCGACAAAGGGAGAAGACTGGAAACTGTTCGGCATCGGATGGGCAGGCATGCGGGTTCTCCTGTGGGGGAGCAGATGGCATCCTCGATGCCTGGTAGCCAGCAGCTTGAACGACGCACCCGCACCGGTCTGTGCGGTAGCAGACATGAAGTCCAATAGGCCCATGACATCCACAGCGCAACCACCCCTCCCTGCCCACGACGTGGAGCAACGCCTCAACGAACTCGAGATCAAGGCCAGCTACGCCGACGACCTGCTCGACACCCTCAACCAGCAGGTCGCCCGCCAGCAGGACCAGATCGAACTGCTGCTGCGCGAAGTGAGCCGCTTGCGCCAGCGCGGTGAAGGTGACCCCGGCACGGCCGTGCGCGACCCGCGCGACGAGCTGCCGCCCCACTATTGACGCAACCGTCGCCTACGGTCGCACCAGCCTGATGGCGCGACCGTTGTCGAAGGTGCCTTCGAGGGTCTTGTCGTCCGTGCGCTGCAGCGTGGCCTTGCGGTCGCGGCAACCGGCGATGGCGCTGGAAACATCGAGCCGCAGGTCGAGCTTGCCCGCGGCGGGATCGCCGGCAATGGTCACGGGCAGCGGGCGTCCCACACAGACGTCCCGCTTGTCCTTGTCGCTGCGGGCGTAGGTGGTCCAGGTGCCACTGCCGCCCTTGAGTTCCACCATCGCCTCCCGACCTTCGGATCCCTCGGTGGCGAAGGTCACCCGCCAGTTGCCGTCGAGTGGCGATTGGGCCCACCCGGATGAGGCCAGAAGGCAGGCAATCACGAAGAGCTGGGGTGGTGTGGCGTGCGCATGGCGCGCATTCTCGCGCTAGCCAAGCCATTGCGCCAGCGCCCCTGACGACCTCACGAGCATCACGCCGCGAATTCACGAGGTGTCCGTTCGGGATTTCAGGCGATGTCTTTCTGGGGCACCGGCGCGCGCAGGCCCACGCACATGCGGTTCCATGCGCTGATCTGCGCGATGGTCCAGCACAGCTCGACGATTTCGAGGTCGCTGAACTGCCCCTGGAGCGCGGCGAATTCGGCGTCCCGGTGGCCGTGCTGTTCGACCAGGCGGGTGAGCGATTCCGCCCAGTCCAGCGCAGCGCGCTCGCGCGGGCTGTAGAGATCCGCCTCGCGCCAGGTGACCAGGCTGTTGATGCGCTGCCAGGTTTCTCCGTGCTTGCGCAGGTCGCGCACGTGCATGTCGACGCAGAAGGCGCAACCGTTGAGTTGCGACACGCGCGTTTTCACGAGTTCCATGAGCGCCGGGCCGAGCGAGGAGGATGCGGTGGTGGCGCCCACAGCGGCCATGGCCTGGAAGGCTTTGGGCGCGATGTCGGTCCAGGGGAGTCTTGCGGTTTTCATGATTCGCCTTGATGAGGTGGTTGGGACACACCTCACAAGACGGTCAGGCCGGCGGTTTTGTGACAGCGCCTTCGCGGCCGAGCGCTGCGGCGATGCGAGAGAGCTTGTCGGGGTTGCGCTGCACGTGCAGGCGCAGGATGCGCTGGCCGTCGGTGACGAACGACTGCGCGGACTCCAGCACGCCATCGATGAAGCGCAACAGGCCCCACTGCCCGTTGAGCACCACGACCTCGAAACGCACGGCGTCGCCGAACCGGCGGTGGGTGGCGTAGAACAACTGGGCGATGCGGCGGTCGCCCATGATGGGCACGCCGAAGCTGGGCACCTTGCCTCCGCCGTCCCCCACGAGCTGGGCATCCTCGGCCAGCAGGTTCCTGAGTTCGTCGAGCCGGCCACTGGAGGCGGCTGCGGCGAACCCGCGCAGCAGACGCAACTGGTCCTCGCGCGAGACGAGGTGGCGCGGTCGCTCGTCCTTGAGCTGCTCCCGGGCACGGTGGACGATCTGGCGACAGGCGCTTTCGGTCTTGCCCAGCGCCTGCGCCACTTCGCCGTAGTCGGCGTCGAACACCTCGCGCAGCAGGAAAGCCGCACGCGCTTCGGGGGCCAGGCGTTCCAGCAGCACCAGGAAGGCCACCGAGACGTCGTCGGCGCGTTCGAGCAGCTGCTCCGGCGATACCGGTGAATCCGCCATCAGCGGCTCGGGCAACCAGGTGCCGATGTAATGCTCGCGCTGCACCTTGGCGCTGCGCAGGCGGTCGATGGCCAGCCGGGTGGTGACCGTCACCAGCCACGCCTCGGCGTTGTCGATCTCGCCGTGACGGCTCTCGTGCCAGCGCAACCAGGCGTCCTGCACCACGTCCTCGGCCTCGGCGGAGGATCCGAGCATGCGGTAGGCCATGCCGTGCAGTCGCGGGCGCAATCGGTTGAAGGTATCGGGGGACATGCTCATCAGACGTTCCAGCCGCCCATTTTGTGACAGCCATCACAATCGATTCGTGCCGGTCGGGGCGGCTGCACCGCCTGTCACAACCACACGCGAACGCACAGGGCGAACCGTGACAATGGCACGCGGCGACAGGCGCCCGACGAAGGATACTTTCAGGTGTTGTGCATGCATGGGGAACCCGATGATCGAACACCGGTTCGGTGAGGAGCCCTTTACCGCGGGTCTGGGCGACCCGCCGGGCTACCAGCCCCCGCGACGCATGAGCCGTCGCCGGCGCCTGGTGCTGCTGGTCCTGCTCACTGTGGCCGCAGCGCTGGCCATGCTGGTCTGGCACGAGGTCCAGACCTCGTACTGGCAGGCGCGTGAACTCAACGGCTACGCCGCTGGCCTGCGCCACCATGTGGCGCCGGGTCCGGCGAACCCGATCCGGTTTCCGTCCGAGGGACCGTTTGACGAACGCCTGGGCTACGTGGCCATTCCGGGCTTTGCGAAGCGGCTTGAGGCGCGGGGCTTCCAGGTCACTGCGCAGGCGCGCCAGAGCGACGCGTTGCAGGCCCACCTCGCTCGCGGCTGGTTCGCGCCGTACGCGGAGAAAACCCACACCGGCCTGACCGTGCTGGACTGCAGCCGCGAGTCGCTGCACGCGTTTCGTTACCCCTACCGCCGCTTCGAACGCTTCGAGAACCTGCCCCCGGTCGTGGTTCAGGCCCTGCTCTTCATCGAAAACCGCGACCTGCTCGACCCCGAGCGTCCCGAGATGAACCCGGCCGTGGACTGGGTGCGCTTCACGCGCGCCGTGATCTCCCAACTGGGCAGCCAGATCGACCCCGACATCGACACCCACGGCGGCAGCACGCTGTCCACCCAGATCGAAAAGTACCGCCACTCGCCCGGCGGCATCACGCACGACGCGCGCGAAAAACTGCGGCAGATGATCTCGGCCTCGGTGAGGGCCTACCAGCAGGGAACGCAGACCATGCCGGCGCGCCGCCAGCTGGTGCTGGACTACCTGAACACGGTGCCGCTGTCGGCGGCGCCGCGCCACGGCGAAGTGCACGGCCTGGGCGACGGCCTGTGGGTGTGGTTCGGCACCGACTTCGAGCGCGCCCGTACCCTGCTCTCGGGGCAGGCCAGCGACGCCGACGCGCAGGCACAGGTGCTGCGACAGGCGGTGGCGCTGATGATTGCGCACCGCCGGCCTTCCTACTACCTCGGCCAGGGCCGCAAGGACCTCAACCTGAGCACCGACGCCCACCTGCGACTGCTCGCCACGGCCGGCATCATCGACGACGCCTGGCGCGACGCCGCCTTGCGGCAGACGCTGGTGTTCCGCGACATGGAAAAGGACCCGCCGCTGCTGCCGTCCACCGCCAGCAAAGGGACCACCGCGGTGCGCACCCGGCTGGCCGGCATGCTGGGCACCTCGCTCTACAGCCTGGACCGACTCGACGCCGAGGCCAGCACCACGCTGAATGGCAAGCTGCAGGAAGCCGTGAGCGACTACCTGGGCCGTCTGAGCGAACCCGATTTCGCCAGCTCCCAGCAGCTCATGGGCGAGCGCCTGCTGCAGCCGGCCACGCTCTCGGAGGTGCGCTACAGCTTCACCCTGGTGGAGAGCACGCCGCAGGGCAACCTGGTGCGCGTGCAGACCGACACCACGCAACAGCCGCTGGACATCAACGAAGGCAGCAAGCTGGAACTGGGCTCCACCGCCAAGCTTCGCGTGCTGGCCACCTACCTGGAACTGGTGGCCGAACTGCACGGCCGGCTGGCCAGCCTGGAGCCGGCCGCGTTGCGGGCCACGGAGGTGAGCCGGCAGGACACCCTGACGCGCTGGGCGGTGGACTACCTGGGCGGCCCGAACGACACCAGCCTGCCAGCGATGCTGGAAGCGGCGATGGACCGGCGTTTCTCCGCCGATCCCGGCGAGCAGTTCTTCACCGGTGGCGGCCTGCACAGCTTCCACAACTTCAACCGCACCGACGACGCGCGCAACCCGACGCTGCGCGAGTCGATGCAGGCGTCCATCAACCTGCCCTTCGTGCGCCTCATGCGCGAAGTGGTGCGCCACACCATGTACCAGGTGCCCGGCAGCACCGCGAAGTTGCTGGAAGACGATCTCGATCCGCGCCGCGAGGCTTACCTGGCGCTGTTCGCGGACCGGGAAGGCCAGGCGTTCCTGCGCCGCTTCTGGCGCAAGACCGACAACCGCACGCCGCTGGAGCTTCGCGCGATGCTGCTGGATGGGCTCACGCCCAACGCCGACCGCCTGAGTGCCGTGTTCCGCTACCTGGAACCCGAAGCCTCGGCCGAGGCGCTCGGCGTCTTCCTCGCCACGCGCCTGGGCGACAAGGTGCCCGATGCCGAGCGCCTGGCCAGCCTGCACGAGCGCTTTGCACTCGACGCCTTCGACCTGCCGGACCGCGGCTACGTGGCGCGCGTTCACCCGCTCGAACTCTGGCTGGTGGCCTACCGCCTGAAGCATCCCCAGGCCACGCTGGGTCAAGCCATTGCCGCCAGCGCCGCCGAACGCCAGGCGGTGTACGGCTGGCTGTTCCGAACACGCGCCAAGGACGCGCAGGACACGCGCATCTACACCATGCTGGAGGTGGAGGCATTCCTTGAGATCCACCGCCGCTGGACCCGCCTGGGCTACCCTTTCGGCCACCTCGTGCCCTCGCTGGCCACCTCGCTCGGCAGCTCGGGCGACCGCCCGGCCGCGCTCGCCGAACTGATGGGCATCATCGTCAACGGCGGCGTGCGCCGCCCCACGCACCGCATCGCCGATGTGAAGTTCGCGCAGGGCACGCCGTGGGAAACCGAACTGCGTCCCACGCCCACCGAGGGCGAACGCGTGATGGCCCCGGAGGTGGCGCAGGCGCTGAAGAAGGCCTTGTCCGAAGTGGTGGAAGCCGGCACGGCGCGACGGCTGGCCGGCAGTTTCCAGAGCCCGACGGGCGAAGACCTCTCGCCCGGCGGCAAGACCGGCACGGGCGACAACCGCGTGGTGATCAAGGGGCGCAGCGGCGCGGCCATGAACCGCACAGCCACCTTCGTCTTCTACCTGGGTCCGCGCCACTTCGGCACCATCACGGCCTACGTGGTGGGGCCGGACGCATCCAGGTACCGTTTCACCTCCGGCCTGCCGGTGCAGATCCTGCGGTCGATGGGGCCCGTGCTGCTGGCCCACCTGGACGGCAGCCCGGGCAGTGGGTGTCCCCGGGAACCGTAGGCCTGAACCGCGCGGGCTAAACTGGCCCGAATGGCCCACACCCCTCCCGACATCGACCCCTCCGCCACGCTGCGCTTCATCCTCAACGGCCATTCCGGCAGCCAGGACGGCGAGGGCACGCGCGAGGCCATCGAGTCCACGCTCAGGTCGGCCGGCCGGGCCGGTGAACTGATCTATTGCCAGCCCGGGGAACTGCCGCAGGTGACAGCGAAAGCGGCCCGACAGGCGCTCGCCGATCGATCCGCCATCGTGGCGGTCGGTGGCGACGGCACCATCAACGCCGTTGCGCAGGCCGCCCATGCCTCGGGCTGCGCCCTGGGCGTGATTCCGCGCGGCACCTTCAACTACTTCGCCCGCACGCACAGCCTGCCGCTGGATGTGGCCGAGGCCACCGCGCAACTGCTGGTGGCGCAACCGATGCCGGTGCAGGTCGGCGCCATCAACGACCAGGTGTTTCTCGTCAACGCCAGCGTGGGTCTGTATCCGCAGTTGCTGGAAGACCGCGAGGCCTGGAAGTCGCGCTTCGGGCGCAACCGGGTGGTGGCCCTGGGCGCCGCCTTTGCCACCTTGTTGCGCACGCCCAACCGGCTCAAGCTGAGCATCGAGCTCGACGGCGTCACGCGCGAACTGCGCACACTTACCCTGTTCGTCGGCAACAACCGTCTGCAGCTCGAGCAGGTGGGGGTGGCCGAACACCAGCCTGCCACGGCGCCGCGGGACAGCGGCCGCGTCACCGCCGTGGTGCTCAAGCCCATCGGCACGCTGGGCATGCTCGGCCTCATGCTGCGCGGCGCACTGGGTTCGCTGGGCGAGGCCGAAGGCATCGAGCACTTCGAGTTCGACCAGATGGTGGTGAAGCCCCCGCGCGTGATGGGCCTGCGCCGCCTGAAGGTGGCGTTCGACGGCGAGGTGGCGCGCATGAAACCCCCGCTGCATTTTCGCGTCATGCCCGAGCCCTTGTACCTGCTCAAGAGCAATACGCCTGCGAAGGACGCGGTTTGAGCGTGGTCCTGCAGATCTCCGATCCGCATTTCGGCACCGAGGTGCCTGAGGTGGTGGAGGCGCTGGCGCGTCTGGCCAGCGCGCTTCGTCCGGATCTGGTGGTGCTCTCCGGCGACATCACGCAGCGGGCCCGCGCCGAACAGTTCGAAGCGGCCAGGGCCTTCATGGATCGCATCGAAGCGCCGCTGCTCGCGGTGCCTGGCAACCACGACATCCCGCTGATGAACCTGTGGGGGAGGATCGTTCAGCCCTACGCGGACCATTGCGCCTCGTTCGGCCAGGCACTGGAACCCCAGTTCGAAACCCCCGAGTTGCTCGTGCTGGGTGTGAACACCACGCGGGCACGTCGGCACAAGAATGGCGAAGTGGACGCGACGCAGGTGCGGCGCGTGGGCGATCGGTTGAGCCGCGCGTCCGGCCACCAGCTGCGCGTGGTGGTGGTGCACCAGCCCATCGAAGTGAAACGTCCGCAGGACGAACCCGATCGGTTGATCGGCCACGCGGCTGCTCAGCATGCCTGGGCCGTGGCCGGCGCCGACATTGTCATGGGTGGCCACATCCACCTGCCTTATGTGATGGCGTTGCCGGGTCTGGCGCGACCCATGTGGGCGGTGCAGGCCGGCACCGCTGTCTCCAACCGTGTGCGCCGCGGCGTGCCGAATTCGGTGAACGTGTTGCGCTGGTCGGCAGCGCAGAAGCAGTGCGCGGTGGAGCAGTGGGACCACGTGGCTGCCCGAGGCGCCTTCGAGCTGCAGCTCACGACCCCTCTGGACGTGTCGCGCGCCACCTGAGCGCCCGGTTCGCTCAGCCGAACATCATCGAGCGGTGCGCCGCGGCGCCCGCCATCGCACCCGCCCCCACCGAAATCGCCACATTGCCGGCCGCGCGCGCGGCGTCGCCACACGCGAAGACGCCCGGCACGCTGGTGGCCTGCATCGCATCGGTGCGGATGAACTCACCGGTCGGCCCTTCTTCCATGGCGCAGCCGAGCTGGCTCGCCACCGGACTCGCCATGCGTGTCCGGGTGACGGAAAAAAGCCCGTCCATCTCGAAACGTCTGCCGTCGTGCAGCTCCACGGTGGCGCCATCCAGCAGCCGCGCCACCGCCCCCGACTCCACCATCACGCCACGCGCCGCCAGCGCGGCCCGCTGCTCGTCATCTGGCACAAAGGCGTCGTTGAGAAACAGGGTCGTCTTGCCCCAGTCCGGCAGCATGAGGGCGTGGTGCATCGACAGGGGGCTTGAGGCCAGCACGCCGATGCGGCCCTGGTCGAGTTCGTAGCCGTGGCAATACGGGCAATGAAACACGCTCGTGCCCCAGCGCTCGGCCAGGCCTTCGATGGCAGGCAATTCGTCGACCACGCCGGTGGCCAGCACGAGCTTGCCGGCCCGCTCCACGCGCCCGTCGGCCATCGAGATGCGAAAGCCGTCGCTGACGGTCTCGGCCTGCGCGGCGGTGCCATCCAGCCATTGCACATTGGGGTACGCCAGCAACTGCGTTCGCGCGGCGGCCGCGATGTCGCCAGGCGCCTGCCCGTCGTGGCCGAGGAAGCCGTGCGAGGCGCTGGCAAAGCGGTTGCGGCGCAGGCTCGAATCGACCACCAGCACGCGGCGGCGGGCGCGCGCCAGTTGCAAGGCGGCCGACATGCCGGCGTAGCTGCCGCCGATCACGATGGCGTCATGGGAGGTGGTGGAGGTGTTCATGGTGGCTCCTGGCGTGGGGGTGTTCGGCGAAGCGACGGCTGAAATCGGCCGCGAGATCGGCCAGCGTGATGCGGCCCAGGCGCTGGACCAGCAGCGCCTGCGCTTCCTGCAGCGCGCCCGACAAGGCCTCGTTGACGGCCTGCTCCACCAGGCAGTCGGGTTTCTGCGAACGATGCCCCATGGCGAACACCGCGGGCGCCCCCACCGCGTCGTACACATCGCGCAGGGTCACCGTGTTCAGGTTGCAGGCCAGGACCCAGCCACCGCCGTGACCCTTTTCAGAACTGACGAAGCCCGCGTCACGCAGGCCGGCCAGCGTCCGGCGAACCACCACCGGGCTGCCCTGCAGGCAGGCGGCGAGCGCTTCGGACGTCATGGGCGCACCGCTCTGCGCCATGTGCAGCAGCAGGTGAAGGATGGAGGAAAGCCGGCTGTCGAGTTTCATGTAACTTCGAAGGTTACATGAAACAGGAAACCCTCAGCCGCTGAGGGGGATCGCGCTATTTCGCCAGCGCGCGCCCCGAATGCACCGCGCCCGAGCGCGATTCGATCACCGCTTCCACCTCGCGGCGCAGGCCAAGCAGGAAACCGAGCTCGGCCACCACGAACAGCGGACCGATGATCAGGCCCATGATGTCGTCGACGAAGGCCGGCTTGCGGCCTTCGAAGATGTGACCCACGAACTGGATCACCCAGCCAACCACGAATAGGCCGATGCCGAGCGTGGCCCAGGCGCCCGTGGACAGGGCGGCGGTGCTGTGGGCGAAGGCCAGGCAGGCCGACAGCAGCAGGCCCATCGCGACGCCGTAGCGCAGGTCCAGCCGAAGGTAGTAGAGCGTGGCCGCGATCACCGCCAGGGTGGCAGGCGTCAGCGACAGGCCGGCCACCTCGAATGCCGGACGCGCGAGCAGCACCACGACCGAGAGCACGATCATGGGAATGCCGATGAAATGCGTGAGGATGTTGCGCCGGTCGCGGTGGTAGGCGGCGTAGTTGCTCAAATGGTCATTCAGGGTCTTCATGCTTGTCTCCTGTCTGGCTTGGTCCGGGCAGACATCATCGCCAGAGTCGACGGCGAACACCAGCGGGAATGCGCGAGCGGTCGTCACAACAGCGACTGTGCATCGTCCTCCGGTCGCACGGCGGGTCCGGTGCGCGCCAGCGACATCCACACATGGAACGGCAGTTGCGCCATGGCGCGGCGGGGCGCCTCTCGCGCCACCCACAACCGCTCGCCCTCAACCTGCAGCACGCCGCACTCCGGCGGCACCTCTTCCGGCTGCGCAATGGGACGGCCTTTTGCGTCCTGCCCCAGCACATACCAGCAGGCGCTGGCAAGCCCGAGGTAGGCGGCGCGCTTGGCGGGCCGCCGCAAGTCGCCGAGCAGATCCGCGCGGCTGACCTTGATCTCGTGCACCACCGGTTCCAGATACGCTTCCACGGTCGTGTGCCGCACCGAGAACACATCGGGGCAGGCCATGCACCACACATGCCCGGGAGCCAGATCCGGCGCGTGGCTGTCAAAGGCACTGAGTTGCACGCCGCGCTCCGGTTCACAGGGACCGACGTCGAACAGCTCGCGCGCCAGGGGCACGCGCAACATGAGACCCCGCCAGGTGAGGCGACCGGCCTGCGCCATGGCCACCGCCACGCGCTCCACCAGCGCCTCGTGCGGTGTGCGCACCGCCTTGTTGCGCGCGAACACCTCGGCCAGGCAGCGAATGCCGGCATCGCTCACGCGCAAGGTCTCGCGGCCCTCAGGCGAGAGCCGGCGTTCCAGCAATCCCGCTGCGAGCAGTTCCACCTCCAGCATGTCGTGGCAGGGCCAGCCGGCGGAGCGGTGAATCTCGCGCAGGCGCCGGTGGTGGTGGCGGGTGAGTGGGGGAGCGCTGACGTCCATTCACTGACTATATATCCAGTACCATCCCGCGTGATGCCTGCCGATCTCCTGCCCGACGAAACGACGGTCCCCAACCGGGTGGCCGTGCGCGTGCTGTGCGCGTTCGCGGCCCGGAAAGGCGACCTCGACCTGCGCTTCACCCCCTCGCCGAGCGCCCAGGACGGCATTCAGGGACACACCACCGTGACCAGCCGTCGCAGCGCGAGCTACCAGCGCGAGGTGCCGCTGTCCGCGCGCTGCGGCGAACTGCTGGTCCAGGGCCGCGCCGACGGCTTTGATCCCGCCACGCCGCGCCTGGAAGAGATCAAGACGCACCGGGGCGATGCGGACCGCATTCCCGACAACCACCGCGCCCTGCACTGGGCGCAGGCGCGCGTGTACGGCTGGATGCTGTGCGAGCAACTGGGCCTGGATCGCATGGAAGTCGCGCTGGTGTACTTCAACATCGACACCGCGCGGGAAACCGTGCTGCCGGTCTGGCACAGCGCCGTGGAGCTGAAAGCGTTCTTCGAGTCGCTGTGCGCCCACTATGCCGACTGGGCGCGCACCGAACGCGAGCACCGGGCCAAGCGCGATGCCGCGATGCGATCGCTCGGCTTTCCGTTCGAGACCTTCCGCCACGGCCAGCGCGACATGGCCGCCGCCGTGTTCCGGGCGCACGGCGCGGCCCGCCACCTGCTCGCGCAGGCGCCCACCGGCATCGGCAAGACCATGGCCACGTTGTTCGGCGCCCTGCGCGCCGCGCCCGCCAACGGCACGGACAAGCTTTTCTACCTGACCGCCAAGACGCCCGGACGGCAGCTCGCGCTGCAAGCCTTGCAGCGCCTGCAGGCCAGGCCACTGCGCGTGCTTGAGCTGGTGGCGCGGGAGAAGGCGTGCGAGCACCCCGACAAGGCCTGCCACGGGGAGTCCTGCCCGCTCGCGCGCGGCTTCTACGACCGCCTGCCGCAGGCGCGCCAGGAAGCCGCACACGCCGGCTGGCTCGACAAGTCGGCGTTGCGCGACATCGCGCTCAAGCACAACGTGTGTCCCTACCACCTGGGACAGGACCTGCTGCGCTGGAGTGATGTGGTGGTGGGCGACTTCAACCACTTCTTCGACCTGAGCGCGAGCGCCTGGTCGCTCACGCTGAACGACGAGCTGCGCGTCGGCCTGCTGGTGGACGAGGCGCACAACCTGATCGAGCGCGCTCGCCTGATGTACAGCGCCGAGCTGCGGCCCGTGGCTTTCCAGGCCGTGCGCAAGACCGCACCGGCCGCGCTGAAGAAGTCCATGGATCGGCTGCACCGGCAGTGGAGCACGCTGGCCCGCGCGCAGGCGCAGGACCACGAGGTGCTCGCCGAACTGCCAGGCGCTTTCATGGAGGCCCTGCAGCGCCATGGCGCCGAACTCTCCGATCACCTCGCCCACGAGCCCGCCGATGCGCAGGGTGACCTGCAGGCCTGGCTGTTCGAGGTGCTGCATGTGCTGCGCGTGGCCGAGGTGTTTGCCGACCACTCCATGGTCGATCTCACGCGCGCACGGGTGGCCCACGGCCGCGCGCAGCACCCCGTGCTGAACATCCGCAACCTCGACCCGGGGCCGCTGCTCAAGCCTCGCTGGGACGCCGCACGCAGCGCCACGCTGTTTTCGGCCACGCTGCGTCCCATGGACTACGTGAGCCAGTTGCTCGGGCTGCCCGATGACACCGCGAGGCTCGAGGTGCCCTCGCCCTTCGATCCCGCGCAGTTGCGCGTGCGCATCACACCGCACCTCTCCACCCGCTACAACGACCGCGACGCATCGCTGGACGGCCTGGTGGACGTGATGGCCATGGAGTACACCGGGCGTCCCGGCAACTACCTCGCCTTCTTCAGCAGCTTCGACTATCTGCGCCAGTCGCTGGACCGCCTGCGAGAGCGCCATCCGGCGGTACCGGTGTGGGCACAGTCGCGCGGCATGAGCGAGCCCGAGCGCAACGACTTCGTGGCCCGCTTCACCGATGATGGCCAGGGCATTGGCTTCGCGGTGCTGGGCGGCGCGTTCGGCGAGGGCATCGACCTGCCCGGCCGTCGGCTCATCGGGGCCTTCATCGCCACGCTCGGCATGCCGCAGGTGAATGCCGTCAATGAACAGCTGCGCCAGCGCATGCAGGCTCGCTTTGGTCAGGGATACGACTACACCTATCTGTTTCCCGGACTTCAGAAAGTGGTGCAGGCGGCGGGCCGCGTGATCCGGGGACCCGAGGACGAGGGCGTGCTGGTCCTGATGGACGATCGATTCAACCGCGCGGAGGTGCGTCGCCTGCTTCCCGCGTGGTGGAAGCTCTGAAATTCAGATGCCAGCGTCGATCGCGGTTTCGATCTCGGGCAGCCGCGAGATCAGCACCTGGTCGATGCGCCGGCCATCCAGCACCAGCACCTCGAAGCGCCAGCCCGCGC
Source organism: Hydrogenophaga sp. (assembly GCF_051858985.1). GTDB lineage: Bacteria > Pseudomonadota > Gammaproteobacteria > Burkholderiales > Burkholderiaceae_C > Hydrogenophaga. The sequence goes on from NZ_JBHYGM010000001.1 coordinate 490,153, forward strand.
AGTCCACGCTGTCGTCCTTCTCCAGCAGGTCGCCGGCCACCGTCTGCATGAGGCCGGCCACCGTGTTGTAGCGGCCTTTGTCCTCATCAGGCAGTTCCTCGATGTCCAGGCGCGACTTGAGTTCTGCCACCGGCATGGCACCGTCCACCAGCCAGGCGCCGTCTTCGCGCAGCGTGGCCCAGGCGTCGACCGCCGCGCGCGGCGACAGCTCGCCAGTGATGGCCTCCAGCATGTCCAGCGGCGTGAGCAGGCCCTGCACCACGCCGTATTCGTCGACCACGAACACCATCCGCGTGGCGCGTTCGCGGAACTGCTCCAGCAGTTCCATGCCGGTGAGCGTCTCGGGCACGAACACCGCGGGCTGCACGTGACGCATCAGCGGTTCGTTGTCGCCCTCCGCCTGCAGCGCCAGCATGCGCGGCAGGTGGATGACACCCACCACATCCTCCAGCCCACCACGGCACACGGGGTACCACGAATGGCCGGTGGTCCAGGCTTTCTGCACCGCCGCGTCGATGCTGTCCTGTGCGTCCAGCCACCGGATTTCGGAGCGCGGCACCATGATGGAGGTGAGCTGGCGGTCGTCCAGCAGGAACACGTTGCGCACCATCTGGTGTTCGTGCTCTTCGATGATGCCGGCGTCCACGCCCTCCTCCAGGCTGGCGTTGATCTCTTCCTCGGTGACGTGCTGCACGGCGTTGGTGTCGATGCGCAGCAGCTTGAGCACCCACTGCGTGGTGTGGGTGAGCAGCCACACGAAAGGCTTGGCGGCCTTGGCCACGAAGGCCATGGGCCGCGAGACCCAGCGCGAAACGGCTTCGGGGTAGAGCTGCCCGATGCGCTTGGGCACCAGCTCACCGAAGACGATGGTGATGAAGGTGATCACCAGCACCACGATGGCGGTGGAGGCCACATTGGCGGTGGCCTCGGTGAGGCCTTTGGCTTCCATCCACAGGCCCAGGTCGTCGCTGAAGGCCGCCTCGCCCACGATGCCGTTGAGCATGCCGATGGACGTGATGCCGACCTGCACCGAGGAGAGGAACTGCGTCGGGTTCTCCAGCAACTTGAGCGCGGTGATCGAGCCCTTGTCACCGGCCTCGGCCATGGCCGTCAGGCGCGCCTTGCGGCTCGAGGCCAGGGCCAGCTCCGACATGGCAAAAGCGCCATTGAGCACGGTGAGGAAGACGATGAGCAGGATATCCATAATGCGTGGATGTCAATTTACATGATCGGCGACGTGCAAGGCTGCGACACGGCGCTGGGCCGTCTGCTCGATGAGATGGATTTCTCCCCCAGCCGCGATACGCTGTACCTGCTCGGTGACCTGGTCAACCGCGGTCCGGAATCGCTGGCGGTGATGCGCCGCCTGATGGCACTGGGCACGTCGGCGCAATGCCTGCTTGGCAACCACGACCTGTTCCTGCTCTCGGTGGCGCACGGCGTGCGCAAGCTCCACCGCAGCGACACGGTGGACGACATCCTCGACGCACCCGACCGGGACGCGCTGCTGGACTGGCTGCGCACGCGGCGCATGGCCATCCACGAGCACGGCTGGCTCATGGTGCACGCGGGGGTGCTGCCGCAATGGGACGTGCAGCGAACCGTGGCTCTGGCTGACGAACTGCATGCCGTGCTGCAGGGCCCCGACTGGGTGGATTTCCTGCACACGATGTACGGCAACGAACCCGCCCTGTGGAGCGAGTCCCTGGCCGGCGCTGCGCGCCTGCGCGTGGTGGTCAATGCATTGACCCGCCTGCGCTTTTGCACCGCCCAGGGCGTGATGGAGTTCGAGGTGAAGAGCAGTGCCGCCGTTCCGCCTGAAGGCTTCATGCCCTGGTTCGATGTGCCCGGCCGGCGCACCGCGGGCGTGCCGATCGCATTCGGCCACTGGTCCACGCTGGGCACGGTGGACCGTGCCGATCTGCAGGCGCTGGACACCGGCTGCGTGTGGGGCGGTTGCCTGACGGCGGCGGGCATCGACGCGCAGCGGCCAGGCCAGGTGGAGCGGATCTCGGTGCGCTGCGAACAGGCCAGCAAGCCCGGCAAGCGTTGAAGCGAAGGCGGCGGCGAGGGCCGCCTGGCAGGGTCGGGCAAGGGCGCTGCCCTCAGCTTTCTTCCGGAACCGGCGCAGGGGCCGGTGCGCTCTTGAAGAGCGCCGGCACTTTCTTGCGGGTCTTGATGTTGGGCGAAGCGGTGCGCGTGGTGGCACGCTGGGCCACTTCCCAGGAAGGCGGCGCATCGCTGGCAGCCGTGGGTTCGTAGGGCTTGTCGAACAAAGGATCGGCCGGAGCCCGAGGTGCGCGTGCCGGAGGACGGCCGGGCGCGGCGGTGCGGTCCGGGCGCTCGCGGCTCGCGCGCACTTCACGGCGTTCGGCGTCGTCGTCGGACGGTGGGGCCTGCCACGCACGCTGGCCGTCGTTGAAACGGCCGGCGGGGCGGCGATCGGCCTCGAATTCCAGGGCCTCGAGCTCGAGCTTCTTGCCCAGCAGCTTTTCCAGGTCGCCCATCAGGCGCGCATCGCGGCCGCTGACGAACGACACCGCCAGGCCCGAAGCACCCGCGCGGCCGGTTCGGCCGATGCGGTGGACGTAGTCCTCCGCGTTGAACGGAATGTCGAAGTTGAACACCGCCGGCACGTCCTTGATGTCCAGGCCGCGCGCGGCCACGTCGGTGCACACCAGAAGATCCACTGCGCCGCTCTTGAACGCGTCGAGCGCCTTCAGGCGTTCGTCCTGGCTTTTGTCGCCGTGCAACGCCGTGGTGTTGAGGCCTTCGCGCTCCAGCGAACGCGCCAGGCGCGCGCACCCGAGCTTGCTGTTGACGAACACAAAGGCCTGCTTGAGGCCGCGCTCGCGCAGGATCTGCTTGAGCACGCCGCGCTTGTCGTCGTCTTCCACGCGGTAGAAGTGCTGCTCCACCGTGGAGGCGGTGGCATTGGAGCGCGCCACCTCGATCGTCACCGGGTCCTGCAGGTAGCTGTTGGCCAGGCGCTTGATCTCGGGGGAGAACGTGGCCGAGAACAGCAGCGTGGTGCGCTGCTTGGGCAGGTAGGAGAGGATGCGCTGCAGGTCCGGCAGGAAGCCGATGTCGAGCATGCGGTCGGCTTCGTCGAGCACCACGTACTCGACCTGGTTGAGCACGCAGTTCTTGGCTTCGATGTGATCCAGCAGGCGCCCTGGCGTGGCCACCAGCACCTCCACGCCCTTCTTGAGTTCGGCGGTCTGGGGCTTCATGTCCATGCCGCCGAACACCACCGTGCTGCGCAGATTGGTGTACTTGGCGTAGAGCTTGACCTGATCAGCGACCTGGTCAGCGAGTTCGCGCGTGGGCAGCAGCACCAGGGCACGCACCGGGTGGCGCGCCGGCGAGGTGGAAGCGTTCTCGTGCTTGAGCATGCGCTGCAGCAGGGGCAGCGTGAATGCGGCGGTCTTGCCGGTGCCGGTCTGGGCTGCGCCCATCACGTCGCGGCCTTCCAGCACCACCGGAATCGCCTGCGCCTGGATCGGCGTCATGGTCTCGTAGCCCATTTCGGCCACGGCCCGCTCAATGGCAGGCGAGAGGGAAAGTTCGGAAAAGGATTGGGTCATTGCGGTCAAAGTTAGCCCGGTATTGTCTCACTTTGACGACTTTTGGCGGAAAAGTGCCCTCGGCAGGTCAAAGACTGGTGGCTTTGAACGTGTCGCAGGACTGCACGCTGCCACTCTGAAGCCCCGCATTGAACCAGCGCTGCCGCTGCGCGCTGGTGCCGTGCGTGAAGCTGTCGGGAACGATCTGGCCCTGGCTCTTGCGCTGCAGGGCGTCGTCGCCAATGGCGGCGGCGGCCGTGAGCGCCTCTTCCACGTCGCCAGGTTCCAGGATGGCCTTGGACTTGTTGTTGTGGTGCGCCCAGAGACCGGCGAAGCAGTCGGCCTGCAGTTCGAGGCGCACCGACATGGCGTTGTACTCGCGCTCGCTCACGCGCGACCGCATCTTCTCCATCTGGTCGGTGATGCCCATGAGGTTCTGCACATGGTGGCCCACCTCGTGCGCAATCACGTAGGCCTGCGCGAAGTCGCCCGGCGCGCCGAGCTGGCGGCGCAGGGTCTCATAGAAACTCAGGTCGATGTAGACCTTCTGGTCGCCAGGGCAATAGAACGGCCCCATGGCCGACTGACCGGTGCCGCACGCGGTGGGCGTGGCGCCGCGAAACAGCACCAGGCGCGGCTTCTGATACTGCGCGCCCGCTTGCTGGAACACCTGGCCCCACACATCTTCGGTACCGCCGAGCACGGAGGCCACGAAGCGCCCCATGTCGTCGGTAGGCGCCTGCGCCGGGCCTTGTGCCTGCTCCACCTGGGCGGGGGGCGCCATCTCGCCACCACTCAGGGCGCCCAGGATGGTCAGGGGATTGATGCCGAAGATCCAGCCGGCCACCAGCGCCACCGCGATGGTGCCGATACCGATGCCGCGCCCACGGCCACCACCCCCCAGGCCACCGAATCCGCCCCCGCCACCCGGCTGCGAACGGCGGTCCTCGACCTGGTCGGATTCCCGGTTGTTTTCCCATTTCATGCGTGGCTCCTCAGCGGCCCGAATACGGCCACAGGTATGCGCATTATGGGGGGCGACTCACGCCATGGCGCGGGCCACGGGACTGGTCGCGCGGCCCTGGAAATCGGTCCAGCAGCGGCGACCGAAATCGTAGAGCTTGCAGCGGCGCGCGGTGTCGAAATACCAGCGCCAGGAAAAGCGCTGCACGATGATGCGGCCCGGCAGCGCGCCTTCCAGCAACTGCTGCGCGCCCTGGAGCCTGTAGAGCGGAATGCTCATGTCCACATGGTGCGCGGTGTGCTCCATGATGTGATGCAGGAGCGCGCCCACGCGCAGCGGGAACGTGAGGTGCACCGTGGTGGAGACGAAAGGCGCAGCCCGTGCCCAGGCGGTCTTGTCGTCATGCCACTGCACCGCCGGGTGGGTGTGGTGCACATAAACGACGAAACCGATCATGGCGTTCCAGAACAGGAACGGCACGGCGAATCCCATGCCCAGCAGCAGCCAGACCGACTGCCCGGTGGCGAGGGCAGCCACCACCAGCGCGCCGGTCCACAGCACAGCACTGGCCACGACGAACACGCCGTCCCACACGAACTCGGGTCGGCGCGTACCCATATAGGTCTTGCGGGGAAAGAACATGCGGCGCCACCACATCTCCACCAGGTAATACAGCGCCGGCCCGAAGCCGCTGCGGTAGGCGCGCTCCAGGGCTCGTCGGCCGGGCGACAGGGCTTCGTACTCCGCTCGGGTGAGCGGCGCCCACACGAAGTCGACCCCCTTCAGGTTGGTGTAGCCGTGGTGCACGACGTTGTGACCCACCTCCCACAGGCTGTACGGCGTGAGCGACGGCAGCATGGCCATCCGCCCCAGCACACGGTTCAAACCCCGGTGCGGCGTGTAGCTCTGGTGGCAGGCGTCGTGGCCGATGATGAACAGGCGCCCGATCATGAAGCCCGCGCCCAGGCCGCACAGCAGCTTGGCCCACCAGGCGCCGAGCCACACCGTGCCGACCATGAGGGCGGCGAACACCACCCAGTCGAACATCAGCAGCGCCACGCCGGTTGCGGTGCGGCGTTCGACGATCGGCGCGAGCCAGCCACGAATCACCTTGCGGTGCGGCAGCGGCTGGCCGGCGGGAACGGGGTCGGGAAGTTCGAAGGAAGGAGGAAGGCTGGACATGGGCCGGGATGCTAGTCCCGCCCCTTCCTCGTGGCCTTGACGCAGGTCAAGGAGCGGGGCGCCCTCAGGCTTTCGGTAGCGTCACACCCACCTGGCCCTGGTACTTGCCGCCGCGGTCCTTGTAGCTGACCTCGCACACATCGTCCTTGTCGCTCTCGAAGAACAGCACCTGCGCACAGCCTTCGCCGGCGTAGATCTTGGCGGGGAGCGGCGTGGTGTTGCTGAACTCCAGCGTCACATAACCTTCCCACTCGGGCTCGAAGGGCGTGACGTTGACGATGATGCCGCAGCGCGCGTAGGTGCTCTTGCCCAGGCAGATGGTGAGCACGTTGCGCGGGATGCGAAAGTACTCCATGGTGCGCGCCAGCGCAAAGCTGTTGGGCGGGATGACGCACACGTCCTTGTTGATGTCGACGAAGCTGTTCTCGTCGAAATTCTTCGGGTCGACCACGGTGCTGTGGATGTTGGTGAACACCTTGAATTCGGGCGCGCATCGGATGTCGTAGCCGTAGCTGCTGGTGCCATAGCTGATCACCTTTCTGCCGTCCACCTGCCGAACCTGGCCGGGCTCGAACGGGGAAATCAGGCCGTGTTGTTCGGCCATGCGGCGGATCCACTTGTCGCTTTTGATGCTCATGGGGCGGGATTGTAGGTGGCGCGCAGGGCGCGCCCGCCACCGTGAGAGCCCCCATGAACTTCCCGGAATTTCAGTAATTACTGAAAATTCAAGCCGATACGGCTACAGTGGCACCCATGCCGCTGCAAGACCACCTCCCGCCACTCAACCGCGAATTCGTTGCCCACTTCGGGGAGATGGGCAGTCGGTGGGGCATCAACCGCACCGTGGGGCAGATCTATGCCCTGCTCTTCATTTCCCCCAACGCACTCAATGCCGACGAGATCGCCGAGACGCTGGAGTTCTCGCGCTCGAACGTGAGCATGGGCCTGAAGGAGCTGCAGGCCTGGCGGCTGGTGCGGCTGCGCCACCAGCCGGGCGATCGGCGCGAGTACTTCGAAGCACCCGCCGATGTGTGGGAAATCTTTCGTGTGCTGGCCGAGGAGCGGCGACGCCGCGAGGTGGAGCCCACGCTGTCGATGCTGCGCACCGCGCTGCTGGAAACGCCCAAGACCGAAGCCGAGCGGCACGCCCAGGAGCGCATGCGCCAGATGCACGACCTCATCGACCGGCTCATGACCTGGTTCGACGACGTGCAGAAACTCGCACCCGAGACCGCCATGCAGCTCATGGGCATGGGTGCCACCGTGACGCGCGTGCTGGAGATCAAGGACCGCCTGACCGGCAAGGGCTCGCGCGGCGCGCGGCCCGAGAAACTGCCCGACGCCGCCTGAACAGGAGATTCCCTTCATGGACGCCTTGCTGCTTTCGCGCCTCCAGTTCGCGGCCAACATCAGCTTTCACATCCTCTTTCCCACGATCACCATCGCGCTGGGCTGGTTCCTGCTGTACTTCCGCCTGCGCTTCCTGAAAACGCGCGACCCGGCCTGGGAAGAGGCCTACTATTTCTGGACCAAGGTTTTCGCGCTGTCGTTCGCGCTGGGCGTGGTATCGGGCCTGGTGATGAGCTTCCAGTTCGGCACCAACTGGCCGGGCTTCATGGAAAAGACGGGCGACATCTCCGGCCCGCTGCTGGGCTACGAGGTCATCACGGCGTTCTTCCTTGAAGCCAGTTTCCTCGGCATCATGCTGTTCGGCCGCGGTCGCGTCTCCGAGCGCGTTCACGTGGCCGCCACTTTTCTGGTGGCCTTCGGCACCACGCTGTCGGCCTTCTGGATCCTGAGCCTGAATTCGTGGATGCAGACGCCGGCCGGCTTCGAGATCGTGGACGGCAAGTTCATCCCGGTGGACTGGCTTGCCGTGGTGTTCAACCCCTCGTTCCCCTACCGGCTGGCGCACAAGCTGCTGGCCTCCACGCTCACGGCGTCGTTCCTCATCGCGGGCCTGTGCGCCTGGCAACTCATCAAGGGCAGTGCCACGCACGGCACGCACAAGGCCCTGCGTGCGGCGATGGTGGCCGCGGCCGTGGCCATGCCCTTGCAGTTCGTGGCGGGTGACATGCACGGCCTGAACACGCTCGAACACCAGCCCGCAAAGATCGCCGCACTCGAAGGCATCTGGCAGACCGAGAAGAGCGCGCCGCTCACGCTGTTCGGCATTCCCGACGAAGCCGCCGGCACCACCCACTACGCGGTGAAGATCCCCAAGTTGGCCAGTCTGATCCTGGCGCACGACATGGACGCGGAGTTGAAGGGCCTCAACGAATTCCCTGGCGCCCACCCGCCCGTGGCACCCATCTTCTGGGCGTTTCGCGTCATGGTGGGCGTGGGCACGCTGATGCTGATGGTGGCCTGGTGGGGCGCATGGGTGCTCTGGCGCCAGAGGCGCGAGGTGCACGACCGGGTGAAACTCCCGCGGCCTCTGCTCTGGACGCTGGCGGGCATGACCTTCTCCGGCTGGCTTGCCACGCTCTCGGGCTGGTATGTCACGGAGATCGGCCGCCAGCCTTTCATCGTCTACGGTCATCTGCGCACGGCCGATGTGGCCACCACCCTGCCCTCGCCCATGATCGCGGCCACGCTGACTGCGTACCTCATCGTCTATGGCCTGCTGCTCATCACCTACGTGGGTGTGCTCAAGTACATGGCCGAGCACCCCTTCAAGCACGCACCCGAGGCGCCGGCGGGCGCCGCGCTCGGCAAAGCCGGCGTCTGAGCACAGGAACCTCACCATGACCACCTGGGCAGAAATCCTCCCCCTCATCTTCCTGGCCGTGATGGGCCTGGCGCTGCTGGCTTACGTCGTGCTCGACGGCTACGACCTGGGCGTCGGACTCCTGCTGCCATTGGCGCATACCAGGGAAGAGAAGGACGTGATGATCTCGAGCATCGGCCCCTTCTGGGACGCGAACGAAACCTGGCTGGTGCTGGGCGTGGGCGTGCTGCTGGTGGCGTTTCCCATGGCGCACGGGCTGGTGCTGCAGGCGCTGTACCTGCCGGTGGCCGTGATGCTGATCGGCCTGATCCTGCGCGGTGTGGCGTTCGACTTTCGCGTCAAGGCGCCGACGAAATACGTGCCGTTCTGGAACCGGGCCTTCTTTGCAGGCTCCCTGTTGGCCAGTACCGCCCAGGGGTGGATGCTGGGCAGCTACATCACGGGCTTCGACAGCGGCCTGATCGGCCTGGCTTTCAGCCTGGGCATTGCCATCACGTTGCCGGCGGCCTACGTGCTGCTGGGTGCGGGCTGGCTGATCATGAAGACCGACGGCGATCTGCAGGCCCGCGCGGTGCAGTGGGCGGCCCGCGTGATCTGGCCGATGGGTCTTGCGCTGCTGGCCATCTCGGCGGCGACGCCACTGGTGAATGGCGGGGTGGTGGCGAAATGGTTCAGCGTGCCGGAGGTGTTTGCGCTGGCCCCGATTCCGTTGAGTTGCGCCATCGCCTTCTTTGCCGCGCGCTGGGTGGTGACGCGGCCGAACGTGGTGAAAGCGGGATATGGCTGGGTGGTGTTTGCGTCCACGGTGCTGATCTTCATCCTGGCCTTCTTCGGCCTGGCCTACAGCATCTTCCCGGACATCGTGATCGGCCGCATGACGGTATGGGAAGCGGCCATCTCCACCGAATCGCTCACCGTCATCTTCGTCGGCGTGGCGATCATCCTGCCGATGATCATCGGGTACACGGTGTACATGTACAAGGTGTTCTGGGGGAAAGCACGGGCATTGACTTATACGTAGGCACCCCCCTGCGCCGCTGACGCGGCTTCCCCCCTCTCTGGCGCGCCTTCGGCGCTTGGAGGGGTGACGGCATCTCGGGCCGGCGGAGCCGGACCCTTGTTGCCCCCGGTTGTCGGCGGGGCGACCTTACTGTCCGGCGACCACCGTGCGTTCGACCACCCGGTCGTCCCCCAGCACGATCAACGCAAACAGCAACTCATCCAGACTGCGAGCCTTAGACGTCTTGCGAGCGAGCAATGGCGTGGCCTGCGGATCAAGCACCACGAAATCCGCGTCGTTGCCCGGCTGCAGATTGCCCACCACACCTTCGAGCCCCAGTGCCCGCGCAGCACCTGCCGTGTGCTGCCACCAGAGCTGCCCCGGTGTGAGGCTCAGGCCCTTCTTGGTCTGGCCCTCGCGGCCCACGTAGTAGGCCGCCAGCATGGTGTGGAACGGTGAGAAGCTCGTGCCGCCACCCACGTCGCTCGCCAGCCCATAGCCCATCCCCGCCGCGTCGGCGGCTTCGTAATCGAAGAACCCGCTGCCCAGAAACAGGTTGCTCGTCGGGCTCACCGCCGCCACGGCGCCGGTGCGCGCCATCAGTTCGCGATCGGCCTGGTCCAGGTGGATGCAGTGCGCGTACACGGCGCGCTGTCGCAGCAACCCGAAGTCGTCGTACACGCCCAGGTAACTGCGCGATTGCGGAAACAGCTCGGCCGCCCAGCGCACCTCGTCGCGGTTCTCCGCCACGTGCGACTGGATCCACACATCGCCGTACTTCGCTGCCAACTCACCCGCGCCGCGCAACTGCGCGGGCGAGCTGGTGGGCGCAAAGCGCGGCGTGATGGCATAGCCCAGCCGGTCCACGCCGTGCCAGCGCTGGATCAGCGATTCGGTGTCGATCAGGCTTTGCTCGGTCTCGTCTCGCACGCCGTCCGGGCTGTGGCGATCCTGAAGCACTTTGCCGGTGATGAAGCGAAGGCCCCGCGCGCGGGCTTCCTCGAAAGCCGCATCCACCGAGGCCGGGTGCGAGGTGGCAAAGGTGAGCGCGGTGGTCACGCCATGGCGCGCGAGTTCGTCAAAGAAAAATCGGGCCACTTCGCCCGCGTGCGCGGGATCCGCGAAACGGGACTCGTGCGGGAACGTGTAATTCTCCAGCCAGGGCAGCAGGCCTGCTGCCGGCGCACCGATCACATCCGTCTGGGGGTAGTGCACATGCATGTCGATGAAGCCCGGGGCAATGAGCTTGCCGCGCAGGTCTTCCACCGACACACCGGGGTAGTTGCCGATCAATGTGGCGTGGTCGCCGACGGCCCGCACCACGCGCCGGCCCTGTGCATCGGGTCCCACTACCAGCAGGCCATCGGCGTCGTGAACAGGGGTCTGGTCGTCGGCGAAACGGAGGATGGCGGCGCGGTAGGCTCTCATGCGGGCGAGCTTAACGCGTCGGGCAAGCCGCGGCATACCGGCCTGCCCATAGGGCTCATACGGCGCTGGAGGTCAACGGTCCACCGAGCCCTGCACGCCTTCCACCAGCCAGTTCATGCCCACGATCTGCGCATCACTGAGCGCCTGGCCCGCGTCGATCGCGGTCCTGCCCTGGTTGTCGCGCACCGAAGCCGTGCGCGAGGCCGCGAACACCGGCAGCTTGCCGGCCGCCATGTCGGCCTGGCGCGCCTGCACCTCCTCGCGCACGGCGGCCGGCACCTTGCTGCCGAACGCGTCGACGCGGATCATCCCGTCCTTCACGCCGCCCCACACGCTGGCGCTTTGCCAGGTGCCGTCGAGCACGGCCTGCACGCGCCGCGTGTAGTAGTCGCCCCAGAGATGCGTCACGGCCACCACCTGGGCATCGGGCGCAACGCGGCGCATGTCGGAGTGGTAGGCCACGGCCAGCCTGCCGCGCTCCTGCGCGGCCGCCATCACGGCCGTGGAACCGGTGTGGAACGCCAGCACCTCCGCACCCTGGTTCATCAGCGTCATGGCGGCGTCGCGCTCGCGCGGCGGGTTGAACCACTCACCGAGCCACACCACCTTCACGGTGGCGCGCGGGTTCACCGAGCGCATGCCCAGGGTGAACGCGTTGATGCCCTGGATGACCTCCGGAATGGGGAAGCCGGCGACATAGCCCGCCTGCGTGGCCAGCCGACCTGCCGCAACACCAGCCAGGTAGCGGCCTTCGTAATAGCGCGCATTCGCCGTGGCCACGTTGGGTGCGGTCTTGTAGCCGGTGATCGATTCGAACTTCACGTCCGGAAACTCGCGCGCCACTTTCAGCGTGGGTTCCATGTAGCCAAAGCTGGGCGTGAAGATGATGCGCGCGCCCTGCTGCGCCAGGTCGCGAATCACGCGCTCGGCGTCTGCGCCCTCTGGCACGTTCTCCACGTAACGCGTTTCCACGCGCGTTCCCAGAGCGGCCTGTACCGCCAGACGACCCTGTTCGTGCTGGCGCACCCAGCCGGCATCGGTGAGCGGCGCCACGTACACGAACGCGGCCCTCAGCGGCGCAGGCGTCTGTGCCTGGGTGGTGGACAAGGGAGATAAAAAGCTGGCGACCGCCAGCACGCTCAGAGCGCACCGGGCCACGAGGTTTTTGTACATGGTGTTCCTCTACATGGCTTCCGTGAATGAAAAAGCGAGCCGGGGAAGCACCGGGCTCGCTGGGGGCGAATTTTACGCCGAGCGGCTCGACACCAGTTCGTAGGCCGTGCTGCGTCCGCCATCCTCGGTCTTGCGCAGGGCGCCGAGCGATACCAGGTGCTGGATGTCACGCAAGGCAGTGTCGGACGAACACTTGGTCAGTTTGGCCCATTGCCCGCTGGTCAGCCGCCCTTCAAACCCATCGAGCACGCGGTTGAGCATGGACACCTGACGGTCGTTGAGCGGCGTCTGCGCCCATCGTTGCCAGAAGGTCGACTTGAGCAACACCGAATCCAGCGTGTGGTGGGCGCTGTCGACGGCGCGCTGCAAGGCGGTGATGAACCAAGCCAGCCACGCCGTCACATCCAGATTGCCGCGCTGCGTCCGTTCCAGAATCTCGTAGTACCCCTTGCGTTCGCGCTGAATCTGCGACGAAAGGCTGTAGAAGCGCTGTGGACTGCCGTCACCGCGCGCCAGGAACAGGTCACCCACAGCGCGCGCGATGCGACCATTGCCATCGTCAAAGGGATGCAGCGTGACGAACCACAGGTGCGCCAGGCCAGCCTTGATCACGGCCGCCTCGCCCGTGGGGGCATTGGCCCAGTCCAGGAAGCGCGCCATCTCCAGATCGAGTTGCTGCGCCGGCGGCGCTTCGAAGTGAACACGCTGCCGCTGCACGGGCCCCGAGACCACCTGCATGGCACCACTGGCATCGTTGCGCCATGCGCCCACCCGGATGCGGGTGAGCGAACCAAATCCGGTAGGAAACAAGGCGGCGTGCCAGCCATACAGTCGGTCCGCGCTCAAGGGCATCTGGCAGTTTCCTGTGGCGTCAAGCACCATGTCGACCACCCCATCGACATGTCGATCGGTCGGCGCGAGCGCGCCGATGTCCACGCCCAGTCGGCGAGCGACTGAGGACCGCACGGAATCCTCGTTCAGCTGCTCGCCCTCAATGGCGCTGGTCTTGAGCACATCTTCGGTCAATGCACTGAGCGCGGCCCGGTCGCGCGAAGCCAGTCCGGCATCGGCCATGCGCCCCAAAAGCAAACCCTGGGCGCGAATCACCTGGCTCAAGGATTCGCTCAACGCCGGGAGGTCGTAGTGAAGCGCGGGCCAGTGATGGGACTGCCAGATATACCGGGCATCGGGTCTGTATTCGCCGCTTTTCATGCGGAGATTATGGCCCCGTTTCACCGCACAGAGCGCTTATTCGACGCAAAATATGCGGCGAATAAAGCACGCATTCGCCGCATACCCCCTCAGCCGCTGATGGCGGCGTCGAGCATGGCGGTCATTTCCATGCGACGTTCTTCGTTGACGAAGCTGGCTTCGATGCTGTTGCGCGCCAGGGTGATGACGTCGTCGCGCGAGAGGTCCAGGGCCTGCACGGTCTGCACGAAGTTGGCGTTCATGTAGCCCCCGAAGTAGGCGGGGTCGTCGCTGTTGACGGTGGCGCACAGGCCGGCATCCAGCAGCCGCTTCATGGGGTGGTGGGCCAGGTCTTCCACCACGCAGAGCTTGAGGTTGGACAGCGGGCACACGGTCAACGGCATGCGTCGGCGCGCCAGTTCCTCCACCAGCCTCGGGTCTTCGAGGCTGCGCACGCCGTGGTCGATGCGCTCGGTCTTCAGGTCGTCCAGCGCTTCCCAGATGTATTCGGGCGGTCCCTCTTCGCCCGCATGCGCCACCACATGCAGGTCGAGTTCGCGGCAGCGCGCGAACACGCGTGAGAACTTGGAGGGCGGATGCCCCACCTCGCTGGAATCCAGACCCACGCCGATGAAGTGCGCGCGGTAGGGCATCGCCGCTTCGAGCGTGGCCAACGCGTCTTCCTCGCTCAGGTGGCGCAGGAAACACAGGATGAGCTCGGCGCTCATGCCCAGTTCGCCACGCGCGCGCTCGCAGGCGCTGGACAGGCCCTGGATCACGGTGGCCATGGGCACGCCCCGCGCGGTGTGCGTCTGCGGGTCGAAGAACACTTCGCTGTGCACCACGTTGTCCGCCTTGGCCCGCAGGAAGTAAGCCCAGGCCATGTCGTGGAAATCGGCCTCGTGCAGGAGCACGCTGGCACCGGCGTAATAGATGTCCAGAAAACTCTGCAGATCGGTGAACGCGTAGGCCGCGCGCAGTTCCTCGACGCTGGCGTAAGGAAGCGACAGGCCATTGCGCTCTGCCAGGGCAAAGATGAGTTCGGGCTCCAGCGAACCTTCGATGTGGATGTGCAGTTCGGCCTTGGGGATGGCAACGGCCAGTTCGGCGGCGGTGGTCATGTTCACTCTCTTGTTTCAACAGGTTCCGAGCGAGATGCCCAGGCGTTTGAGGTAACGGCGGTAGGCGCTGGACACTCGGTCCGCCGGGCCATGCACCTCGGTGATGGGGCCCAGCCGGCCAATCGGCAGCGCACGCGGCGTCTGCGATTCCACCACAGGCCGGTCCTGCGAAAACACGGTGTCCTGGAACGTTCGCAAGGCTTCGTCGCTGGAGGGATCGCCCTGCGTGGCCATGGCGAACCAGGCGGTACAGGTTTCGTGCCCGTCGGGCCGCACGAAGAGCGCAATGGCGTTGCTCACCGGGTCGCCCTCTGCCGCATCCTTGCGCAGGATGGCCGCATAGGGATGCGGCACGGTGTAGCGGTAGGCGATCCACGCGCCGCCTTCGGCCTGCGCGTAGGCGCGGGGTTGCCAGGCACGCGCGCCGTTCACCTGCAGCCCGTCGGCGCCCTCTTCCACCTGGCCGATATCGACCTGCGCATGGCTGCGCTCGCCCAGCCAGCCTTCGTGCACGAAGCCAAAGTGACTGAGGTCGAGGAAGTTTTCCACCAGGCGCGGCGCGCTCGTGCTGAGTTCGTAAGGGCCACACAGCACCTGCCGCCACGCGGGATGGTCACCAGGCTCGAAGGCGGGCACATCCGGCATCGGCTGTGTGGGTGGCAGCAGGCGGACCCACACCAGGCCGTAACGCTCGCGCGCCTCGAACACCGTGGCCACGTGGCCAGCGGGCGGCTCAAAGTCGGGGGCCGCTGGCACATGCCGGCAGCGCCCGCCGGCTTCGAACTGCCAGCCGTGGTAGGGGCACTCCAGCCGCGCGCCATGCAGGCCGATGAGCACGCGTCCGAGTGAGAGACTCGCACCCCGGTGGGGACAGCGGTCGGCCCAGGCATGCACCTGGCTCGAGCCGTGTGCGTGCTCGCGCCAGAGCACGACCCGCTGGCCGAGCAGCGAGCCAGACACGGGTTCGTCGCGCAGCTCGTGCGACGCGACGACGGGGTGCCAGAGTTGCTCTTCGATCACTTCGCCTTCATCCTTCGCGACAAAAAGAAAGCCGCCCGGAGGCGGCTTTCCATCCAGGGCATGGCGGGTCCGGCTCCGCCGGCCCGCACATGCCGCCCCCTAGAGGGGGTCGCGCGAAGCGCGGCGGGGGTGGGTCAGTTCGGCACCTTGCCTTCGACGCCCTTGACGTAGAACTTCACACCGCCGAGGAATTTGTCGTCAGCCACGGTGTCCTTGGCCAGCACTTCCTTGCCGTCCTGGCCCACGATCGGACCCTTCCAGATGTTGTAGGTGCCGGCTTTCAGGCCTGCGCGCACTTCGTCCACCTTGGCCTTGGCATCGGCAGGCACGTCTTCGGCCACCGAGACCATGTCGATCGCGCCTTCCTTCACGCCCCACCACACGCCGCCGGTGGTCCAGGTGCCTTCCAGGGCGTCCTTGGTGGCCTTGATGTAGTACGGCGCCCAGTTGATCACAGCCGAACCCAGGTGGGCCTTGGGGCCGTAGGCGGTCATGTCCGAATCCCAGCCGAAGGCACGCTTGCCCATCTTCTCGGCGGTCTGCAGAACGGCCGACGAGTCGGTGTTCTGGAAGAGAACGTCCGCACCGCCGTTGATGAGCGAGGTGGCGGCCTCGGTTTCCTTGGGTGGGTCGAACCAGCCGTTCACCCACACCACCTTGGTCTTGACCTTGGGGTTCACCGACTGCGCGCCCAGGGTGAAGCTGTTGATGTTGCGGATCACTTCAGGAATTGGAATGGAAGCCACCACGCCCAGCGTGTTGGACTTGGTCATGCTGCCGGCAATGATGCCGGCCATGTAAGCGCCCTCGTACGTGCGGCTGTCGTAGGTGCGCATGTTGTCGGCGGTCTTGTAGCCGGTGGCGTGCTCGAACTTCACGTCCTTGAAGTCCGCCGCGACCTTGAGCATGGGCTCCATGTAGCCGAAGGTGGTGCCGAACACCAGCTTGTTGCCCTGGCTGGCCATATCCCGCAGCACGCGCTCGGCGTCGGCGCTCTCAGGCACGTTCTCCACGAAACTTGTCACCACCTTGTCGCCGAACTCCTTCTCCATCGCCCTGCGGCCGTTGTCGTGCGCGAAGGTCCAGCCGCCATCGCCCACCGGGCCGACGTAGGCAAACGCGATCTTCAGCGGCTCGGGCTTCGGTGCCTCGGCGGCCGCCGGAGCCGGCGCGGGTGCAGCGGCAGGCGCAGCAGCCTCTTCCTTCTTGCCGCAGCCGATCAGCACTGCAGTGGTCAACGCGGTCAGCGCGGCAACCTTCATCAGGGAGCGTTTGTTCAGGTCTGTCATGGTTTCCTCGGTGTGGGAAGGGTGGTGGAAAAGCGGAGTTGAATACAGGTCTGGGTACCGTACGGTATCGACAAATTATGCACCTGGGTAGAAGGGTTTTCCGATGGAGGTGGGCATGTTGATCCGGATCCAGGTGGGGTTGCGGGAGATCAGCACCAGCACCACGATGGTGGCCAGGTACGGCATCATCGTCAGGAACTGGCTGGGCACGTTCACGCCGATGCCCTGCAGGTGGAACTGCAGCATGGTCACGCCGCCAAACAGGTAGGCACCAAGCAACACGCGTGCCGGGCGCCAGGTGGCGAACGTGGTGAGCGCCAGCGCGATCCAGCCCTTGCCGGCGATCATCCCTTCCACCCACAGCGGTGTGTACACGGTGGACACGTACGCACCGGCCAGGCCACAGAGCGCACCGCCGGCCATCACCGCCATCATGCGGATGCGGCGCACGGGATAACCCAGCGCATGGGCCGATTCCGGGCTCTCGCCCACGCTGCGCAGCACCAGTCCCGAGCGCGTGCGGTACAGGAACCAGATCAAGGCCAGCACCAGGGCCACGCAGGCGTAGACCATGGGGTGGTGGCGGAACAGCGCCGGGCCCACCAGGGGAATGTCGCTGAGGAAGGGAATCGCGAACTGCGTCTGCTCGGGCAGCTTTTCCTGCACGTATCGGCTGCCCGCGAACGCCGAGAAGCCCG
This sequence comes from Hydrogenophaga sp., assembly GCF_051858985.1. Lineage (GTDB taxonomy): Bacteria > Pseudomonadota > Gammaproteobacteria > Burkholderiales > Burkholderiaceae_C > Hydrogenophaga. The sequence continues at coordinate 507,516 of NZ_JBHYGM010000001.1, forward strand.
CACCGAAGAGGCTGAGCGCCAGGCCCGTGGCGTACTGGTTGGTGTTGAGCCAGATGACCAGCCCGCCGAAGATGGCCGCAAGCAAGGCCCCGGCGCCCATGCCCGCCGCAAATCCCAGCGCGGTGCTGCCGGTGTGCACCACCGTGGCAAAGCCCGCCAGCGCCGCGCAGAGCATCATGCCCTCGGCACCGAGGTTGACGATGCCGGCCTTCTCGTTGATCAGCAAGCCCAGCGAGGCAATGGCCAGCACGGTGCCCGCGTTGAGCGAGGCGGCGAAAAGCAGTGCGATGGATTCCATGGTGCGTGGTCCTGTTGAATTACTTTTTCCACACGAGGCGGTAAGCGATCAGCGTGTCGCAAGCCAGCAGCGCAAACAGCAGCAGCCCCTGGAACACCCCGGTGATGGATTTGGGGAGACCCAGGCGCGACTGCGCGAGTTCACCGCCGATGTAGAACATGCTCATGAGGACGGCCGAGAACACGATGCCCACCGGGTGCAGCCGGCCCACGAAGGCCACGATGATGGCCGCGAACCCGTAGCCCGCGGGCACATACGGCGTGAGCTGGCCGATCGGACCTGCCACCTCCAGCGCACCAGCCAGGCCGGCCGCACCACCCGAGGTCAGCAGCGCGATCCACAAGGCCTTGCGCGAAGAGAAGCCCGCATAACGTGCCGCCGCCGGGGCCAGACCGCCCACCAGCTGCGCATAGCCCGAATAGGTGCGAAACAGGAACACCCACACCGCCGCCACGCCGGCCAGCGCCAGGAGCAGGCCGATGTTCACGCGCGACCCGCTCATCAGGCGCGGGATCTGCGTCACGGATTCGAAGGTCTTGGTCTGGGGGAAGTTGTAGCCCTGCGGGTCCTTCCATGGGCCGTACACCAGGAAGTTCAGCACCTGGATGGCCACATACACCAGCATCAGGCTCACCAGGATCTCGTTGGCGTTGAAGCGGTCTCGCAGCAGCGCGGTGATGCCGGCCCACAGCATGCCGCCCAGCACGCCCGCGGCCAGCACGGCGGGGATGATCCACACGCCGGTTTCCTTGGTGGCCAGCAGCGCCACGCCGCCGGCACAGATGGCACCGATGATGTACTGGCCCTCGGCGCCGATGTTCCACACGTTGGAGCGGAAGCACACCGCCAGCCCCAGCGCAATGATGAGCAGCGGCGTGGCCTTGACCATCAGCTCGGAGAGCGCGTAGGTGCTCTTGATGGGTTCCCAGAAGAACACCTGCAGTCCACGAACCGGATCCTTGCCGAGCACGGCGAAGAGAATGACGCCGATCACCACCGTGATCAGCAGCGCCAGCAAGGGAGAGGCATAGCCCCAGCGCGCCGAGGGCTGGGGACGGACTTCAAGCCGCAGCATGGGCGACCTCCTTCTTCTGGTGTTCTGCGGCGTTGTCCCACAGGCCCGACATCCATTCGCCGATGCGCTCGATGGTCGCGTCCTTGCGGTCCAGGCTGGGCGAGAGCCGGCCCTTGGCGATCACGTGCAGGCGGTCGCTGATCTCGAAAAGCTCGTCCAGCTCCTCGCTCACCACCAGCACCGCACAACCGGCGTCGCGCAGCGCCAGGATCTGCCCGCGGATCTGCGCCGACGCGCCCACGTCCACACCCCAGGTCGGCTGGCTGACGATCAGCAGTTTGGGGCTCGCTTCGATCTCTCGGCCCACGATGAACTTCTGCAGGTTGCCGCCCGAGAGCGACTTGGCCGCCGCGTCCGGCCCGTTGGCCTTGACGTTGTAGCGGGCGATCACGTCTTGCGCCTGCTTCCGGAGTGCGTTCACCTTGATCCACCCACCCGCGCCCAGCGCGTCGCTGCGCGAGAGCAGCAGGTTCTGCGCCAGCGACAGCGTGGGCACCGCGCCGCGCCCCAGCCGTTCTTCCGGCACGAAGTGCAGGCCGAGTGCGCGTCGACGCCCGGGCGCGTAGCGCGAGGCGTCCTGTCCGCTCACGCGGATGCTGCCGGCAGGTGCGCGGCGGTCTTCGCCCGACAGGGCATACAGCAGCTCGCTCTGGCCGTTGCCCGACACACCGGCAATGCCCACCACCTCGCCCGCGCGCACGGTCAGCGCGATGTCATGGAGCTGCGTGCCAAAGGGGTCGTCGCTCGCCAGCGTGAGTCCGCTCACCTCCAGCACCGCCGCACCCGCGTGCAGTTCACGCACGTTCAGCGCCGGCGGTTCCGCACCGATCATCAGGCGCGAGAGCGATGCGTTGCTCTCCTGGCGCGGATCGCACACGCCAGTGACCTTGCCGCCGCGCAACACCGTGCAGGCGTTGCAGAGCTCGCGAATCTCGTGCAGCTTGTGGCTGATGTAGAGGATGCTGCAGCCCTCCGACGCCAGCTTCTTCAGGACCACGAACAATTTTTCCACCGCCTGCGGCGTGAGCACCGACGTGGGCTCGTCCAGGATCAGCAATTGCGGGTTGGTGAGCAGCGCGCGGATGATCTCCACCCGCTGCATCTCGCCCACGCTGAGCGTGTGCACCGGGCGCGAGGGATCGATGTCCAGCCCGTACTCGGCCGCCTTGGCGGTGATGCTCGCGGCCACCGCCGGCAGCGTGAGCGATTTGTCCAGCCCCAGCCACACGTTTTCTGCCACGGTGAGTGTGTCGAACAGGCTGAAGTGCTGGAACACCATGCTGATGCCCAGCGCGCGCGCCTCCTGCGGGTTGCGGATGTGCACCGGCTGGCCGTTGAACATCACCGTGCCTTCGTCGGGCTTGACCGACCCGTAGATGATCTTCATCAGCGTGGATTTGCCGGCGCCGTTCTCGCCCAGCACGGCGTGCACCTCGCCCGGCTGCACGGTGAGCGAGACATCGCTGTTGGCCACCACACCGGGATAGCGCTTGGTGATGCCGCTGAGTTGTAGTCGGGGTGTGGTCATGGGTCTCCTTTATGGGTGGGTCAGGACTCGGCGTCCAGCCGCTTGAGCGAAGCGGCGACCGTCTTGATCTGCTCGCGCAGCCAGCGCGCCGCGTTGGACGCATGGGTGCGCTCGTGCCAGAGCTGGTAATACATCATCCGGGGGAATTCCACCGGGCTGGGCAGCACCTTCACCGGCAGCACGCTGGTGAAGCGTTCGCAATACTGACGCCCTGTGGTCAGCACCAGCAGGCTGCCCGCCACCATGGCCGGAATCAGCCCGAAATGCGGGCAACGTGCGGTGATGTTGCGCACCAGGCCCAGGCTGGCCAGGTGGTCGTCGATGAAGCCGCGCGCGCCGGGGTGGGTTGGCGTGGGTGCAATGTGCTCGGCGCCCAGCCAGGCCTCCACATCCCAGCCACGCCGCGCGGCCGGGTGCTGGCTGGACACCAGGCACACCACCTCGTCGCCGAACAGCCGGCCCAGGTGCAGATCGTCCGGCGGCTGCGCCCAGTTGCCGATGACCACGTCCACATCCCCTTGCGCCAGGTGGTTGCGGTAATCCGAATCGCGCGAGAGCGGGTGGATGTCGATGGGGCAGTGCGGCGCCAGGCTCTTGATCTGCGTGACCAGTTGCGGCAGGAACAGCGGGTCCAGGTAGTCGCTGGCGGCCAGGCTGAAGCTGTGGTGGGCGGTGGCGGGGTCGAAGCTGCGGGCGTCGGAGAACAGCACTTCGGCGATGCGAAGGATGTCGGCCGCCGGTTCGATCATGCGCAGGCCGGCCACCGTGGGCACCATGCCCGAGCCCGAACGCACCAGAAGGGGGTCTCCGGCCAACTCCCGCAGGCGCTTCAGGGCCGCGCTCACCGCCGGCTGGTACATCCCCAGCCGCAGCGCCGCACGCGAGACGCTGCGTTCGGTAAGCACGGTGTGCAACACGCGAATGAGGTGCAGGTCTATCTTGTCGAACATGGCCCCGTATTTCATACCGGTGTCATATGCTGGTGAATGGTGTTTTGGGCATTCTGGACATATGGCTGAGCATATGTTGTGCCATGGGGCCGGCGCTATGCTGGCGCGCATGACACCCCAAAAATCAGCACAAACCCTGAGCTTCCTGCGGCGCGGCCAGCCCGTGACGCTGGACAACGTGGCCCCCGACCGCACCCTGCTCGAGGTGCTCCGGGAGGACCTGCACTGCACCGGTACCAAGGAAGGCTGCGGCGAGGGCGACTGCGGCGCCTGCACCGTGGTGCTGGGCGAGGTGGTGGGCGGCCGGCTGGAATACAAGGCCATCAACAGTTGCATCCGGCTGGCGCATTCTGTCCAGGGGCTGGCGGTGTGGACGGTGGAGGACATCAGTGCTCGCAGCGACGACCCCGCCGCCGGGCCGCCCCAAGGCGGGGTCAGCCCCCACGGGGGGCAGCGACCCGCATCAGCGGCGGAGCGTGGGGGCCACCTCCATCCCGCGCAAGAGGCCATGGTGCAGTGCCACGGCAGCCAGTGCGGTTTCTGCACCCCGGGCTTCGTGATGAGCCTGTTTGGCATGTACCAGAACAGTGGTGGCGGGAAGGGCATCGACCGCACCCAGGCGCAGGTGGAGCTTTCGGGCAACCTGTGCCGCTGCACCGGCTACCGCCCCATCCTGGATGCGGCGCAGCAGATGGGCGCCCTGCACTTGCCGGCCGGTTGTGGTGTGAATGAGGCTGCCACCGTGGCGGCCCTCAAGAATCTCGCACCCGCGCCGGCTGAAAGCTACCTGCGCCCCACCACCCTGCCCGCCCTGCTGCAGGCGCGCGCCGCGCACCCGAAAGCCCAGGTGGTGGCCGGCTGCACCGACGTGGGCCTGTGGGTCACCAAGATGCACAAGCGGTTCGCCCAGGTACTGGACGTGACTGCCACCCAGGAACTGCGCCGCGTGGAAACCTATGCGCACCACATTGCCATTGGCGCGGCCGTGACGCTGACCGACGCCTACGCCGCCCTCGTGAGCGAGCGCCCACAGCTCAAGATTTTCGCGCAACGCTTCGCCGGCCTGCCGGTGCGCAACTCGGGCACGCTGGGTGGAAACGTGGCCAACGGCTCGCCCATCGGCGACTCCATGCCGCTGCTGATTGCGCTGGGGGCGAACGTGGTGCTGATGCGCTGGGACGCGAAGCGCGGCGCCATCGCCCACCGCGAGATGCCGCTGGAACACCTGTACACCGGCTATCGGCAGAACGTGATGAAGCCCGACGAGCTGCTGTGCTGGATCAAGGTGCCCAGGCCGGTGAAGGGCGAAACCGCCAAGGTCTACAAGATCAGCAAACGCTTCGACGACGACATCTCTGCCGTCTGCCTGGCCATCCGCATGACGGTGGAGGACGGCACGGTCAAGGCCGTGTCCATCGGCGCCGGCGGTGTGGCCGCCACGCCGGTGCGCGCGCGCCAGACCGAAGCCGCCCTGCTCGGCCAGCCGTGGAACGCCGACACCGTGATGGCCGCCACCGCTGCGCTGCGCGCCGAATTCCAGCCCATCTCCGACATGCGCGCCAGCGCCGCCTACCGCCACACGGTGCTGGGCAACCTGCTGCAGCGCTTCTGGCTGGAGAGCCAGGGCCTGCAACGCATCAACCTGGAAAGCCTGACCGCATCCGACCTGGAGGCTGTGGCATGAACGCACGCGACAAAACATCCGCCGACACGCCGGTGGTGATCTCTTCCCGGGGAGACGCAGAGATCGCGCCTGAAGCCCCCATCCCGACCACGCCCAAGCAACCCAAGGCCGAACGCGCCGCCGGCGTTTCCCGCTTCCACGAGAGCGCTCGCGCCCAGGTGGCCGGTGGCGCCACCTATATAGACGACATCCCCGAAGTGCGCGGCACGCTGCACGCCGCGCCGGTGTGCTCACCCGTGGCACACGGCAAGCTGCGCGGGCTCGATGCCTCTGCCGCGCTGGCCGTGCCGGGAGTGCGCGGCATCTTCAGCACCGCCGACGTTCCCGGCGACCCGATGCTCGCCGCTTTCGCGCACGACGAACCCATCTTCGCCACCGACACCGTGCAGTTCCTTGGCCAGGTGGCCGCGCTCGTGGTGGCCGACGACGTGATGACCGCGCGCCGCGCCGCGCGGCTGGTGAAGTTCGATATCGAACCGCTGCCCGCCGTGATCAGCGTGCACGAGGCGCACGCGCTGCAAAGCTATGTGCTGCCGCCGGTGCATGTGAAGCGCGGCAACGCCGCCGCCGCACTGAAGCGCGCGCCGCAGGTGCTGGAAGGCAACTTCGAGATCGGCGGACAGGAGCACTTCTACCTGGAAGGCCAGGTGGCGTATGTGCTGCCGCTCGAGCAGGACCAGTGGTGGGTGTACTCCAGCACCCAGCACCCGGGCGAAGTGCAGCACTGGGTTTCGCACGCGCTGGGGCTGGACAACCACGCCGTGACGGTGGAATGCCGGCGCATGGGCGGCGGCTTCGGCGGCAAGGAAACGCAGGCCGGGCACCTGGCGGTATGGGCCGCCGTCGCCGCCAACCGGCTGAAGCGCCCCGTGAAGCTGCGACTGGACCGCGACGACGACTTCATGATCACCGGCAAACGCCACCCCTTCGCCTACCACTACCGCGCCGGCTTCGACGAGACCGGCCTGCTCTGCGGGCTGGAGCTGGAGATGCTGGCCAACTGCGGCTTTTCCGCCGACCTCTCCGGCCCCGTGGCGGACCGCGCCATCTTCCACGCCGACAACGCCTACTTCCTGGAAGACGTGGCCATCTCCAGCTACCGCTGCAAGACGAACATTCAAAGCCACACGGCCTTCCGCGGCTTCGGCGGCCCGCAGGGCGTGATCGTGATCGAACGCATCCTGAGCGACATTGCGCGCACGCTCGGCATGGACCCGCTGGATGTGCGACTGCGCAATTTGTACAGCGACGAGCCGACCACCTCGCATGCCCTTCGACAGGCTCAGGGCGAACGGAAAAAGTCCGTTAGCCCCGAGCCGACCTCCGTTCGGGCTGAGCAGACCTCCGTTCGGGCTGAGCTTGTCGAAGCCCATCCCACCCACCGCAACGTCACCCACTACCAGATGAAGGTGGAAGACAACATCCTCGAACCGCTCATGACCACGCTGGCCCACACCAGCGGCTACCGCGAACGCCGCGAGCAGATCGCGGACTGGAACGCGCAGAGCCCCGTCATCAAGAAAGGCATGGCGCTCACCCCGGTGAAGTTCGGCATCAGCTTCACCGCCACGCTGTTCAACCAGGCCGGCGCGCTGGTGCACGTGTACACCGACGGCAGCGTGCAGGTGAACCACGGCGGCACCGAAATGGGCCAGGGCCTCAACACCAAGGTGGCCGCCATCGTGGCCGACGAGCTGGGCGTGCCGTTCGAGAAAGTACTCTCCACCGCTTCCGACACCAGCAAGGTGCCCAACGCCAGCGCCACCGCCGCCAGCAGCGGCACTGACCTGAACGGCCGCGCCGCGCAGTTTGCCGCCCGGCACGTGCGCGACAACCTGGCCGCGTTCGTCTCCGGCCTGGACAACTGCGGTGCCGGCGCCGTGCGCTTCGAAGGTGGCCAGGTCATCACGCCCGCCAACACCCGCAAGTTCGAAGACGTGGTGAGCGCCGCGTACGCCAACCGCATCCAGCTCTGGAGCGACGGCTTTTACCGCACGCCCAAGATCCACTACGACAAGACCACCCTCACCGGCCGCCCGTTCTACTACTTCGCCTACGGCGCGGCGGTGACCGAAGTGGCCATCGACACCCTGACGGGCGAAAGCCGCGTCCTCAAGGTCGACATCCTTCACGACGTCGGCCGCAGCATCAACCCCGCCATCGACATCGGCCAGATCGAAGGCGGCTTCGTGCAGGGCATGGGCTGGCTGACGACGGAGCAGCTCGTCTGGAACGACAAGGGCTACCTGCAGACCCACGCCCCCAGCACCTACAAGATCCCCGCCACCGGCGACATCCCCGAACACTTCAAGACCGACCTGTGGCCCGAAGCCAACCGCGAAGACAACGTGCACGGCAGCAAGGCCGTGGGCGAGCCGCCGTTCATGCTGGCGATCAGCGTGTTTGAAGCCTTGCGAGATGCAGTGGCGCAGGCGGGCGGGAATGCGGAAAGGATGAATGCGCCGGGGACGGCCGAAGAAATCTTGAAGGCGGTGGGGGCGGCGTAGTGACGTCTCAAATCCCCGGTTCAGCTGGATACGGTGCGAATGCATCGGCCCTTGCCACGCAATACGAGAGCATCACCTTTGCCGAGGTCTACCGTGACCTGATGCACCTGTTCCCTACACAGCCATCCAGCGTGGTGGACATCGGAGCCGGGTCCGGGCGCGATGCTGCCGCACTCGCTCGCTGCGGTCACCAGGTGGTTGCTGTGGAGCCCACCAGCGAACTTCGCCGTGAAGGGCAACGCCTTCATGGTGCACTGCCCATCGAATGGGTGGACGATCATCTCCCCGCGCTGAACGTGTTGCGGCGCGCAAAGCGCCAGTTCGACATCGTGCTTCTCACCGCGGTGTGGATGCACCTTGACCCTCAAGAACGGGAAGCGGCCATGGAGGCCATTGCGGAACTGGTGGCCGACAACGGACGGGTGTTCCTGTCGCTTCGGCACGGCCCGATACCCGAGGGCAGAAGAATGTTCGGCGTCTCCGCAGACGAAACGCTTCGTCTGGCGGCGGGGCATGGGTTGCGCTGCATCCACCAGGCGGAGCGCGAGGACATGCTCGGGCGGACGGACATCAGCTGGAGCTTCCTTGCATTGGGCCGCTTGCCGGCTTCTGGTTAGCCAGTACGAAGCCTGCTTCAAGCCACCAACTTCTGGCCGAGCCTGTGTTTGATGGCGTACCTGCGGCCATCCTCTTTCAACGCGATGCTGCGTCGCTCGTCGAGCGGCACATCGTCGATGAAGGATCGAATGCGCAGGTTGCCCAACGCATTCTCAAAGCGGCGTTCATTCAATCCGGTGTTTCGTTGCAGCTTGTCGGCATCGACGCTGGTGGCGAACCCGGCCAGTGACGACAGCACGGTTTGTTCATCGTCCGTGAGGCTCATGCGGTCCATCTTCTGATCGGAAGGCGCATCGAAACTGGGTTCCAGCTTCGACGGGCCACTGGCGACGGCTTTGGCTTTCCCCTGGCCTGCCTGTTGCGTCTTGTTCTCTCGCCCACTGACCGCGTACTCGAGCAGAAGGAAACCGATGGCCAACACGGCAATGGCGACGACGAGTCGGGGAAGCGGCATGGGAGCCCACGCCAGATCGAAGATGGCTGCCCACTCGCCGGGAAAACGGGCTTTGTATGGCTCCAGGAGCCACAACATGACGCCGCCTGCCACCAGGCCGGCCACCACTGCCCCCAACACCTTGCGCATCCCGCTTCTCCTGTTTGCCAAAAGGCCGCCAGCCTGTGCCGACCGGCGAACTGGTTCACAGCGATCCTTGCATGACCAGGGGGTCTGAAACTGTGCGCTAGACCGCAGACGCACGCATCATGCTGGTAGCCTCACAGGGTCGGCAGGGCCTCTGCCATGCCAGCCCCGGCGATCTTGCCCCACCAGAAAGTGAATTGATCCACCATGACCAGCCCTCTGTACACCGCCTCCGTTCCCGTCCTGCAGCAGATGCTGAAGGCCTTGTCGGATGTGCTCACGAAAGCCGAAGACCACGCCGCGCAAAAGAAGATCGATCCCGATGCGCTGCTTCAGGCACGGCTGTTTCCCGACATGCTCCCGCTGATCCGTCAGGTGCAGATCGCCGCAGACTTCTCCAAGGGCATTGCCTCCCGCCTGGCCGGTGCCGAGGTGCCGTCCTGGCCGGACACCGAAGCCAGCTTCGCGGACCTGCAGGCATTGATCACCAAGGCCCTGGCCCATGTCGGCTCCTTCAAGCCGGATCAATTCGATTCAAGCGAGAGCCGCGAGATCGTGCTGCGCCCCGGCACGCCGAAGGAAAAGAAGCTGATGGCCAGCGCCTATCTGCTGCACTACGGCCTGCCGCAGTTTTTCTTCCACGTGACCACCGCGTATGGCATCTTGCGGCACAACGGGGTTGAGATTGGTAAGCGGGACTACATGGGTGCTTACTGAAGCTGGACACCCCGCCGGTTTTCGGCGGCCGGCGTCGGTTTGTGAATGACTGCTGTGCAGCGATTGCTGACGTTGGTGAGTAGTGAGCTGACCTGCAATTTTTGCCGCATAGCGGTCATCCATTCATCTCAATCAAAGGGATTGAGGGTCGGCTCCTGAAGAAACGGCTGACTATGACCGAGTGTTCAAGGGTCGAGCACTCTTGGCGAAGACCGAAGGTCCAGTCAATTCAACAGGTATGAGTGTCAGTCAGGTTGCAGCCCGCGGCGTAGCATCATGTCGGTGCTCATGATCTCCAGGGCTTCGGGCGACAAACAGGCGTGGGCAGATGGGTAGACCAGACCGTCCTCTTCGTGCAGGTGGCCGTCATACAGGCGCGTGAAATGGGTAAGCGTGGCCTCTTCGGGCGCACTGAAGTGCGCCCACCCGGGCGGGGGCGACTCTGTCACTGAGGCCAATACAGCCCGCACCGCCACCCATGCAGCTTCCATGTCTCGATGGTCCTGCTGCAGGCGCTGGACCGCCCGCCGCAGGGCTGCATCGTCGCCGGCCAGCAAGGGCGGAAAAACATGGCGCTCTTCGTCTTCGTGGTGCAGCGGCGCGGCCTGATCGAAGTAGCGCATGACGTCGCGCGCAGCGCTGGCCACGCTCTCGTCCCAGCCATGCGCCAACACATGGTGCTGCAGCTTGGCCAGCAGGCCCAGCATCCGTTCGACGCGTTCGTGGCAGGCGCCCAGCATCTCGAACGGCGCCTCGAAGCCTGCCGCGGGTGCTCGGTGCCCAGGCAGGGTGATGGACGACATAGGAATTGAACTGGCCATCTCAGCCCAGCGCCATGGCATGGCCGCGTGGGTCAAACGGAATGAACGCCTGCAAACGTCCCTGGCGGATAGCCTCCACCATGTCCTGCAACGGCTGTTCGGCTTCGGGGCTCTCGGGCTGGTGGCCCGGCGTGCCGGCAAGTGCGGCGGCGAACACCATGCCCCAGGGCTGGCCAAAGGCGTTGGCCTCGTGCACCAACTGGTCGAACGAGTGAAGCTCGTCCAAGCCTTTGTCCACGCACATCTGCGGCACCAGCGCGCCCCCCTCACCCCGCTCGAACTCAAGGCGCTGGGCCGGCGTGGCGTCGTCGGGCAACTCGACGTCGGCAAAGACGAACAGAAGGCGTTGCGGCAACGACTGGCTGCGCGCGGCGCTCAGCAGATCATCAAAGGTTTGAATGTTCATGGGGTCTCCGGTGTCAAAGTTGGGATGTTGGCGCAGGGCCGAGCGTGCTGCAGTAGTCGTCCACGGTCGGGCGCGCGCGCGCGGGCCGGCGCGCCGCCACCGTGCCCACGCTCATGAAACAAAGAGCTTGTTCGCCCGCACTCAGGCCGAAGCGGTGGCGAAGGACCTGCGATCCCAGCGCTTTGCCGCTGGTCAGTGCCGATCCATAGCCCATGGCGGTGGCCATGAGCAGCATGTTCTGCAAAGCGCAGCCAGCTGAAAGAATGCGCTCTGACAGTTCCACCGCGGGATCGCCGCGGTCGCCGTCCACCACCAACAGCAGCAGCAAGGGCGAACGGTGTGCCTTCTCGCGCGCATGGTCCAGTTGTGTGGGCGTGGCGCTGACGTCGCGTTCGCGCAAGGCCTGCGCGAACACCTCACCCAACGAAGCACGCTCGGCGCGCGGCACGATCACAAAGCGCCAGGGCAGCAGCTGCCCGTGGTCGGGCGCTGCGGCCGCCGCGCCGAGCAGGGCTTGCAGTTGGCACGCGTCAGGCCCCGGAGCCAACAAGCGCTTGGGCAGAACCGTCTGGCGCGCGTAGATCAGCTCGGCAGTTGCGCGTGGGCACTCGCACTCGGTGGCATCGCCCTCAAAGGCAACCAGCAAAGTTCGGGTTACCAGCAGGTCGGCGGCATCAATACTGGATGACTTGTCCATCGTGTTCCACATAGGGTTGGTACGGCCCGGTGCCGCTGTTCGCGGCTACCGATGCTGCGACGAAGTCGCCTTGCTGGGCATCAAATACATGCACGTCTCCGTCCTCGATCACGTAGTGCCAGCCGTGCAGCGTGAGCCGGCCGGCCTCGACCTCGCGCCGCACCATGGGATAGCCCATGAGGCGTTCGAGCTGCAGCACCACGGCGCGCTGCTCGGTTCGGCGCATGGATTCGGCGCAAGGTTGCACCGGCAGCAGGGCTTCGTCTATCAACTTGAGCCAAGCGGTGAGGGCCACGGCCTCGGCGGGCGCGCCTTCGTAGGCTGTGCGAATCGCGCCACAGTGGCTGTGGCCGCAGACCACGATGCGTTCCACGTGCAGGCTGAGCACGGCGAACTCGATCGCTGCCATCGTTCCATGCAGGCCGTGCGACTGGTCATGCGGTGGTACCAATGCGCCCACGTTGCGCACGATGAAAAGTTCGCCAGGACCGGCCCCGGTGAGCAGGTAGGGCACCAGGCGCGAGTCGGAGCAACCGATGAAGAGCGTCTTGGGGTGCTGGCCCTCAGCCACCAGATCCTGAAAGCGCTGTTGGTGGCGCGGAAAATAGTCGGAGCGGAAATGCCGCAGTCGCAATAGCAGCTCGTCCGCTGATGCGCCTGTGGCCGCCTCATTCATTGCACAAGCGGGGTGTCGACCCCTTCCAGTTCCACACCCTCAACATCGGCCTGGCCCACCAGCAGCTGCATGTACTGGCGCAGCGCCGTGGCCTGCGATTGCAGGGCCAGCCTTGCGCCGATCTGCGCTTGCAGCTCGGCGAACTCGGGCAGGCGCCCCGGATCGCGCTCCAGCACGTCGACGATGTGCAGACCGAAGCGGCTGTGTACCAGGCGGGGGTGCAGGCCCAGCGCCTGGATGGCGTCGTTCTGCAGGAACAGCGCCTTGGCCAGTTCGGGCGCGCAGTCCTGCGGCGTGATCCAGCCGAGGTCGCCACCCTGGGTGCTGGACGGGCAGTTGGAGAGTTCGGTCGCGAGCTGTGCAAAGCGCTCGATGGAGACGCCCTGGCGCGAGAGTTCCAACAAGGCGGCCTCGGCGCGCTGGGCCAGCGCGTTCACCGGCACACCCGGCGTGACCGCAAACAGGATGTGACGCACGTGCAGCGCCTGGCCCACCACAAAGCGCGGCTTGTGGGCCTCGTAATGGCGTCGGCACTCCTCGGGCCCCGGCTCGGGCGAGTGCACCTCGGCTTCGAGCAGGGCCTCGATGGCGGTACGCGTCTCGGCGTCGGGCTCGGGCGCATTCAGACCGGTGGAGCGCGGGAGAAAGCCGGCGCTCACCGCCTGCTGGCGCAGCAACTCGGTGCAGGCGCGCTCGCGCAGGGTCTGCTCGTCCAGCACCTCCCCTGCTTCGTGAAGGGCCATACCGTTGATGCTTGCGATCCCGGCCGGGGCCGCCGCAGCCGCCTCCGGGCTTTTGCAGGCGCAGGCGCTGCTGCCGCAACCCGACGTGGTAGAGATGTCTTGGTTCATGGGGTCTCCCGTGGGTGGGGGTGGATCAGCGGGGCTTGGCCGGGTGGGCCGGATTGGTCGGGTTCGCAGGCACGCCCAGGCGGCGGCTGCGCACCACCTGATACGGCCGCACCAGGTAGGCCACGCTGGCGAAGCCGCTCCACACATGCACCAGCCGCGAGAACGGGAACAGCAGGAAGATCGTCATGCCCAGCACCAGGTGCACCTTGTAGGGCCAGTCCATGGTCACCAGCAGGGAGGCGTCGGGGCGGAAGGTGAGGATGCGCTGCGCCCACTCGGCCAGCACCAGCATGGCGCTGCCGTCGGCGTGCGAATACGAATAAGGCAGCGTGATCAGACCCAGTGTGAGCTGCACCCACAGGATGACCAGGATGGCGATATCGGTGCGGTGGCTGGTGAGGCGAATGCGTGGATCGAAAATACGCCGGTGCAGCAGCATCGACAGGCCCACGAAGCAGACCACGCCGGCGGTACCGCCCGCATAGATGGCCAGCCGCTGCTTGACCGCGGCATCCAGAAAGCCCTCGTAGAAGAAATGCGGCGTGAGCAGGCCCACGGCGTGGCCGAAGAAAAGGAACAGGATGCCGATGTGAAACAGGTTGCTGCCCCAGCGCAGCTGGCCCTTGCGCAGCAGCTGCGAGGAATCGCTTTTCCAGGTGTACTGGTCGCGGTCAAACCGGGCCAGGCTTCCCATGAGGAAGACCGCGAGGCAGACGTAGGGATAGACGCCAAAGAGGAAGTGGTGCAGTGAGGTCATGCCTGCGCTCCTGAGGGAGGGGAAGGGTGGCGGCCGGTGGCGGCCTTCACGATGCGGATCGGTTGCGGTTGGCCAGGTTTGGCCTGGCCTTCGGTCGAGCAGCCGCCGAACACCGCGGGCTCGGCCCAGCTCTCGTCGATGCCGGGGTCGGCCGCCACCGGCACCGGCTCGGCTTTCTCACCGGCGATCTCAAGCACTGCGGCCAGCACGCTGGCGTACGGGCTCTGTCGCTTCTGCAGGGCGCTGAAGATCACGCGCACGATGTGCGCGCTCTCACCGAGAAACTCGCGCGCCACCGCAGCGGGCTGGGTGGAGGCGAACTCCAGCAGCACGCTCAGGTGATCGGGCAGCTCGGTCGGGCCGAAGAACAGACCGGCCTTCTCGTAGGTCTGGATCAGGTCGATCATGGCCGGGCCACGGTCGCGAGAATCGCCCAGCACGTGCTCGAACAGGTGCAGCGCGGTGCTGCGACCGCGGTCGAACAGCTCGACGTAGTCGGCTTCGACGTCGAGCGCCGGTTGCTGGCTCAGGTGCACCAGCAGCGCGTCGAGCTCGGTCAGCCGCGTGGCGGGCAACGCGGCCTCGGCGCGCAAGGCCTCGCGCAATTCACCGGCGTGTTCGCGGAGCTCGGCGGTGGGGTAACGCAGCAGGTGGGCGAGCACACGCAGGGTGTGCACTGCAGGCCTTTGGGGGGAAGAGAAAAAGCCCATGTCAGACCCCTGCCTTGATCGGAATCGTTCGTTTCTTCTCGCTTCCAAAGAGACTCGTTTCCGTCTGCCCTTCCGAACAGCCGTTGCCGAACGTGAAGCCGCAGCCACCCTTGATGTTGAAGGTGTTCTCGGCGTATTCGCGGTGGGTGGTCGGAATCACGAAGCGGTCCTCGTAGTTGGCGATCGCCATGGTCTGGTACATGTCCTCGACCTCGCGCACGCTCATGCGAACCTGGTCGAGCACGTCCTGGTTGATCACGCCGTCCACGTGTTTGGCGCGCTGGTAGCTGCGCATGGCCAGCATGCGTTCGAGCGCGCGCACCACCGGCACGGTGTCCCCGGCGGTCAGCAGGTTGGCGAGGTACTTCACCGGAATGCGCAACTGGCTCACGTCCGGAATCTCGCCGTTGCCACCCAGGTGCCCGGCGTTGGCCGCAGCCGTGATGGGCGAGAGCGGCGGCACGTACCAGACCATGGGCAGGGTGCGGTACTCGGGGTGCAGCGGCAGCGCCACCTTCCAGTCCACCGCCATCTTGTAGACCGGGCTGTGGCGCGCGGCTTCCAGCCAGTTGTCGGGGATGCCGTCGGCGCGCGCCTGTGCGATCACGGCCGGGTCGTGCGGGTCCAGGAACAGGTCGATCTGCGCCTTGTAGAGATCCATCTCGTTGGGCACGCTCGCCGCCTCCTGGATGCGGTCCGCGTCGTACAGCAAGACTCCCAGATACCGGATGCGACCCACGCAGGTCTCGCTGCACACGGTGGGCTGGCCGGCCTCGAGGCGCGGGTAGCAGAAGATGCACTTCTCGGCCTTGCCGCTCTTCCAGTTGTAGTAGATCTTCTTGTAGGGGCAGCCGCTCACGCACATGCGCCAGCCGCGGCACTTGTCCTGGTCGATCAGCACAATGCCGTCTTCCTCGCGCTTGTAGATGGAGCCCGAAGGGCACGAGGCGACACACGCCGGGTTGAGGCAGTGCTCGCACAGGCGCGGCAGGTACATCATGAAGGTGTTCTCGAACTCCCCCACCATCGCCTTCTGCGCGGCCTCGAAGCCGTTGAAGTTGGCGTCCTTGCTGCGTTTGGCGAATTCGCCGCCGAGGATCTCTTCCCAGTTCGGGCCCCACTCGATCTTCTCCATGCGCGCGCCTGTAATCAGGCTGCGTGGGCGCGCGGTGGGGGTGTGTTTCATCTCGGGCGCCGACTGCAGGTGGTCGTAGTCGAAAGTGAAGGGTTCGTAGTAGTCGTCGATCTCCGGCAGGTGCGGGTTGGCGAAGATCTTCATCAGCAGCTGCCACTTTCCGCCCTGCTTCGGAACGATGGAGCCGTCGGCGCGGCGCGTCCAGCCGCCCTGCCACTTCTCCTGGTTCTC
The DNA here is from genome assembly GCF_051858985.1 of Hydrogenophaga sp. Classification (GTDB taxonomy): domain Bacteria; phylum Pseudomonadota; class Gammaproteobacteria; order Burkholderiales; family Burkholderiaceae_C; genus Hydrogenophaga. The sequence goes on from NZ_JBHYGM010000001.1 coordinate 523,757, forward strand.
CCACTCCTTCGGGTAACCGATGCCGGGCTTGGTCTCGACGTTGTTGAACCAGGCGTATTCCACCCCGGGTCGGTTGGTCCAGACGTTTTTGCAGGTGACCGAACAGGTGTGGCAACCGATGCACTTGTCCAGGTTGAGCACCATGCCGATTTGTGCGCGTATTTTCATGATTCAGACTCCTTCGGATCGACGGGTGTTCAGGGGTTCTCGCCCTGGGACTGGTACGCGCGGATCAGGTGGTCGTCGGCCGGTGTGTCGAGCCAGTCCACCTTGTCCATCTTGCGCACTACAACGAACTCGTCGCGGTTGGTGCCGATCGTTCCGTAGTAGTTGAATCCGTAGCTGAGCTGCGCGTAGCCGCCGATCATGTGGGTCGGCTTGAGCACGATGCGGGTGACCGAGTTGTGGATGCCGCCGCGCACGCCGGTGATCTCGGAGCCCGGGGTGTTGATGATCTTTTCCTGCGAGTGGTACATCATCACCATGCCCGGGTTCACACGCTGGCTCACCACCGCACGCGCGGCCACCGCGCCGTTGATGTTGAACAGCTCGACCCAGTCGTTGTCCTCGATGCCAGCGCTCTTCGCGTCGTCTTCGCTCAGCCACACCACGGTGCCGCCCCGGTTGAGGGTGAGCATCATCAGGTTGTCGCTGTAGGTCGAGTGGATGCCCCACTTCTGGTGCGGCGTGATGAAGTTCAGCACGATCTCCGCGTTGCCGTTGGACTTGATGTTGTGGATACCTGAAGTCGCCTTCATGTCCACCGGCGGGCGGTAGCTGCCCAGGCCTTCGCCGAAGGCAATCATCCAGGGGTGATCCTGGTAGAACTGCTGGCGGCCGGTGAGGGTGCGCCATGGAATGAGTTCGTGCACGTTGGTGTAGCCGGCGTTGTAGCTCACCGTCTCGCTCTCGATGCCGCTCCAGGTCGGGCTGCTGATGATCTTGCGCGGCTGGGCCTGGATGTCGCGGAAGCGGATCTTCTCGTCCTCGCGGTGAATCGCCAGATGGGTGTGGTCGATGCCGGTCTGTTTGCCCAGCGCTTCCCAGGCCTTCACCGCCACGTGGCCGTTGGTTTCGGGCGCGAGCTGCAGGATGACTTCGCAGGCGTCGATGTCGGTCACGATCTTCGGCATGCCCTTGGTCACGCCCTCGTCGAGCGTGGTGCCGTTGAGCTGGCCGAGCTGCTCGACTTCGGTGCCGGTCTTCCAGCCGATGCCCTTGCCGCCGTTGCCCAGCTTCTCGAGCAATGGGCCCAGCGCCGTGAAGCGCTTGAAGGTGTTGGGGTAGTCGCGCTCCACCACGGTGATCTGCGGCGCGGTCTTGCCAGGGATGAGCTCGCAGTGGCCCTTGCGCCATTCCTTCACATCAAACGGTTGCGCGAGTTCGCCGGGGGTGTCGTGCATGATGGGCGTGAGCACCACCTCTTTCTCCACCCCGAGGTGGCCCACGCAGACTTCGCTGAAGGCCTGCGCAAAACCCTTGTAGATCTCCCAGTCGCTGCGGCTCTGCCACACCGGGTCCACCGCCGCCGAGAGCGGGTGGATGAAGGGGTGCATGTCGCTGGTGTTGAGGTCGTTCTTCTCGTACCAGCTCGCGGTGGGCAGCACGATGTCCGAGTACAGGCAGGTGGTGCTCATGCGGAAGTCGAGCGTGACCAGCAGGTCGAGCTTGCCTTGTGGCGCGTGCTCGTGCCACACCACCTCTTCGGGTTTGGCGTCGTCACGTCCGAGGTCCTTGCCCTGCACGCCGTTTTCGGTGCCCAGCAGGTGCTTGCAGAAATACTCGTGGCCCTTGCCGCTGGAGCCCAGCAGGTTGCTGCGCCACACGAACATGTTGCGCGGCCAGTTCTGCTGCGCGTCCGGGTCTTCGCAGCTCATGGCCAGCGTGCCGTCTTTCAGCGCGCGCACCACGTAGTCCTTGGCATCGAGCCCGGCGGCGGTGGCGTCCTTCACCACCTGCAGCGGGTTGGTCTTGAGCTGGGGAGCGCTCGGCAACCAGCCCATGCGCTCGGCGCGCACGTTGAAGTCGATCATGCTGCCGCCGAAAGCGGCTTTGTCGGCCAGCGGGCTCACGATCTCTTCCATGCCGAGCTTCTCGTAGCGCCACTGGTCGGTGTGCGCGTAGAAGAAGCTGGTGCTGTTCATCTGGCGCGGCGGGCGCGACCAGTCGGTGGCAAACGCCAGCGGCACCCAGCCCGTTTGTGGTCGCAGCTTTTCCTGACCCACGTAGTGCGCCCAGCCGCCACCGCTCTGGCCGATGCAGCCGCACATCATCAGCAGGTTGATCACGCCGCGGTAGTTCATGTCGGCGTGGTACCAGTGGTTCATGGCCGCACCGATGATCACCATTGACTTGCCGTGGGTCTTGTCGGCGTTGTCCGCGAACTGCTGCGCCACCGTGATGACCTGGTCGCGTGGCACGCCGGTGATGCTCTCCTGCCAGGCCGGGGTGTAGGCGGCGTTGTCGTCGAAATTCTTCGCGCCACTGCCCAAGCCGCGGTCGATGCCGTACTGCGCCACTTGCAGGTCGAACACGGTGGCCACCAGCGCGTGGCGCTCCTCACCGGCCTTGCCCATGCGCAGGCGCACGGCCGGCACGCGGGCGTGGTTGATGCTGCCGTTCTGTGCGTTCGGCGTGAAGTGCGGGGAAGCGTCGCCACCGAAGTAGGGAAAGGCCACGTCCACCACCTGCGTGTCCTGCTCGCCGTCCTCGATCACCGAGAGCTTGAGCTTCACATCGGTGTCGCTGCGGGCCTCCTTGGCCTGCAGGTTCCACTTGCCTTCGTCAGCGCGGCCGGCCTCGCCCCAGCGGAAACCGATCGAGCCGTTGGGCAGCACGGCCCGTCCACCTGTGTCGAAGGCCACGGTCTTCCACTCGGGGTTGTTCTTCTGGCCGAGCTGGCCGTTGAAGTCGCTGGCCCGCAGGTAGCGGTCGGGCACCAGGGTGGTGGTGCCATCGGCCAGCGTGTGCTCTTTGAGCATGACCAGCAACGGGAGGTCGGTGTAGCGGCGCGCGTAGTCGTCGAAGTAGCTGCTGCGCGGCTTGCCTCCCTCGGGAAAATAGAAGTTCTTGAGCACCACGTGGCCCATGGCCATGGCGAGCGCGGCGTCCGTGCCCTGCTTGGGGTGCAGCCAGAGGTCGGAGAGCTTGGCGACCTCGGAATAGTCAGGCGTCACAGCCACGGTCTTGGCGCCCTTGTAGCGCACCTCGGTGAAGAAGTGCGCGTCGGGTGTGCGCGTCTGCGGCACGTTGGAGCCCCAGGCGATGATGAACGAGCTGTTGTACCAGTCGGCCGATTCGGGCACGTCGGTCTGTTCCCCCCACACTTGCGGGCTGGCAGGTGGCAGATCGCAATACCAGTCGTAGAAACTCATGCACACGCCGCCGATCAGCGAGAGGTAACGCGAGCCGGCGGCATAGCTCACCATGCTCATGGCCGGGATGGGCGAAAAGCCGATGATGCGGTCGGGCCCATGCTGTTTGATGGTGTAGACATTGGCCGCGGCGATCAGCTGGTTGACCTCGTCCCAGGTGCTGCGCACGAAGCCGCCCATGCCGCGCACCTGCTGGTAGTCGCGCCGGGCCTCGGGGTTCTCGACGATGGAAGCCCAGGCGTCCACCGGGCTCTTGGCCACGCTCAACGCGGCGCGCCAGCGCTCCAGCAGGCGGCCGCGCACCATGGGGTATTTCACGCGGTTGGCGGAATACAGGTACCAGCTGTACGAGGCACCCCGCGCGCAGCCGCGTGGCTCGTGGTTGGGCATGTCCCAGCGTGTGCGCGGGTAGTCGGTCTGCTGGGTTTCCCAGGTGACGATGCCGCCCTTGACGTAGATCTTCCACGAGCACGAACCGGTGCAGTTCACACCGTGGGTGCTGCGCACGATCTTGTCGTGTGCCCAGCGGTTGCGGTAGGCGTCTTCCCAGGTGCGGTCTTCACCGGTGGTCTGGCCGTGGTTGCCCGAGAAGTTTTCGCGCGGCAGCGAAAAATGGGAAAGGCGGTCGAGGAAATGGCTCATAGAAATGCTCCGTGTGACTGCGATGCGGGAAATGCGGGTACGCGTGGAGGCGGGCCGGTCAGGGGTTCTTGATCTCTGCGCCCTTGCGCAAGTAGAACCACCAGTTCAAGACCAGGCAGACGGCGTAGAAGATGGCGAAGCCGTACATGGCGTACTGCGGGGTACCGGCCTTGATCTGCGCGCCGATCACCACTGGTGCAATGAAGGCGCCGTAGGCGGCCACGGCCGAGGTCCAGCCGAGCACGGGGCCGGCCTGCTGGCGGTCGAAGATGACGCCGATGGTGCGGAAGGTCGAGCCGTTGCCGATGCCACTGGCAAAGAACAGCACGATGAACAGGCCGATGAAGGCGGGGAAGTACTGCTCGGGTGTGGCCGAGCCATAGGCCTGCATCATCACGTAGCCCACCGCACCGGAGGCCAGCACCATCACCGCCGAGATGACCTGGGTGACGATGGAACCCCCGACCTTGTCGGAGATCCAGCCACCGAGGGGGCGCACCGCGGCACCGACGAAAGGGCCGATCCAGGCGTAGGTGAGGGCCGAGGGCGCGTTCGGGTTTTTGAGCGTGTGCGTCATCACGCCAGCGGCATCGGCCACGTGCTGGAACCCGAAGATCACCGTGATGGCCAGCGGCAGCACCATCGAGAAGCCGATGAAGGAGCCAAAGGTGACGATGTAGAGCGCGGTGAGCGACCAGGTGTGCTTGTTGCCGAAGATGGCGAACTGCTTGGCAACGTTCTCCTTCATGGCACCGTAGGCGGCCACACGCATCATGAGCAGCGCCAGCACGATGTCCAGCGGAATGGCGATCCACATGTTCAGGATGCCCAGCCCGGTGGGCGCCGGCAGGTACAGCCAGAGCATGAAGATGGCCGGAATGAAGGCCAGGGTGTAGAGGTAGGTGACCTTGGCGAACGCGACGATGGGGTTGCCGGTGTCGGGCGACACGGTCTTCAGGTTGTTCATGCCGAACCAGGCCAGGATCGACAGGGGCACCAGCGAGATCACCCAGGCGAAGCCGGCGTTCTGGATCCAGGTGGGCGTGCCGGCGGCGATCTTGCCGAAGATCCAGCCGCTGTCCTTCACCAGCGTCATCGGGTCGCCGCCAAAGGCCCCGAGCAAGGGCAGCGTCATCACGAGCGGGATGACGACCTGCATCGTGGTCACGCCGAAATTGCCCAGCCCGGCGTTGAGGCCCAGCGCCGTGCCCTGCAGCCGCTTGGGAAAGAAGGTGCTGATGTTGGACATCGAGCTGGCAAAGTTGCCGCCGCCCACGCCTGACCACAATGCCAGCAGCTGGAACACCCACAGCGGCCACTCGGGGTGCTGCAGCGCAAAGCCGGTGCCGATGGCCGGGGCCAGTAGCATGGCGGTGGTGAGGAAGATGGTGTTGCGCCCGCCCGCCAGCCGCACCAGGAACGAGGCCGGGATGCGCATGGTGGCGCCCGAAATGCCGGAGATGGCGGTGAGCGTGAACAGCTCGGCCTGGGTGAAGGGGAAGCCCAGGTTGAGCATCTGCACCGTGATGATTCCCCACATGCCCCACACGGCAAAGCCGCACAGCAGTGCCGGCACGGAGATCCAGAGGTTGCGGTAGGCGATTCGCTTGCCAGTGGTGTTCCAGAAGGTTTCGTCCTCCGGGCGCCAGTCGACGACGTCGGGGCCGATCTTGTGTGTGTTGCTCATGGTGTTGTGAACCGACGCGTGGGGTCAGCTTTGAAGAGAAAAGGGTTTGGCGTTGGCGCCCATGACCTCGGTCTGTCGCACCTCGGTCCAGTACATCCAGATGAGCGAGACCCAGACCACGCCGTACATCAACATGAAGGCGCTGGAGCGGATGCCCGTGATGTCCATCAGCGCGCCGAACAGGATGGGCAGCACGAAGCCGCCCAGGCCACCGGCCAGGCCCACGATGCCGCTGATGGCGCCGATGTTCTTCGGGTAGTCGTCGCTGATGTACTTGAAGACGCTGGCCTTGCCGAAGGCCCAGGCGATGCCCAGGATGAACATCAGCGCGGTGAAAAGGTAAACGTTGAGTCCGATGTGGAAGGTCTTCGGACCGTCCACGGTGGCCACTGTGAAGTCGGTCTGTGGATACGACAGCAGGAACAGGCAGATCCAGCTCACCCACAGCACCCACCAGGTGACCTTGTGCGCGCCGAACTTGTCCGACATCACCCCGCCGACCGCACGCAACACGCCACCGGGCAGCGAGAAGCAGGCCGCCAGCAGCGCGGCCACGCGGATGTCCAGACCGAACTCGCCCACGTAGTACTGCACCATCCACAGCGAGAGCGCCACGTAGCCGCCGAAGACGATGCTGTAGTACTGGCAGTACTTGAGCACCTTGGGGTCTTTGAGTGCCTTGAGCTGGTCCATGAAGGACACGTTGCTCGGTACCAGGTGGTCGGGTTTGCTGTAAGTGAAGAGCCAGAACAGCACCACGGTTCCCAGCATGATGGCCGCGTACACCTGCGGCACCATGCTCCAGCCGAAGGCCACCAGCAGCACCGGTGCCACAAACTTGTTGACCGCCGCGCCCGAGTTGCCCGCTCCGTACACGCCCATGGCCATGCCCTGACGGCTCTTCGGAAACCAGCGCGCCACATAAGGCGTGCCGACCGAGAAGGATCCGCCCGCAAGACCCACGAACAGGCCGATGGTGAGGAAATGCCAGTAGGCGGTGGCGTAGCTCATGAGCCAGATGGCCGGCACGGTGATGGCCATAAGGATGGTCATCACGATGCGGCCGCCATAGCGGTCGGTCCAGATGCCCAGCGGCACCCGCACCAGCGAGCCAGTGAGCACGGGCGTTGCCATGAGCAGCCCGAACTGGGTGGAATTGAGGTCTAGAGCCTTCTTGATCGGGATGCCGATGACGCCGAACATCATCCAGACCATGAAGCACACGGTGAAGGCCAGCGTGCTGACGATCAGCACGGACCACGCTTTCTTGTCGCTGTTCGGTTCAGAGGCCATGATGTCTTTCTCCAAGCGGGGCATGGCAAGACTGTCGGCGCTGGGCGCGACGGTGGCTATCCGCCTCCCGGGCGGCGGGGGCGGCTCTGACGAACGATGGCGAAAGGACGCAGCGCGTCCGGAAGAACTACCGCGGCTCTCTTGTGGCCGTCAGTTGATCTGGATCAAATCGGCAGGACGATGGTGACCAGCACGCTGGCGTCTTCCACCGCGAGCAAGCTGTGGGGCACACCGCCAAGCAGAAAGAGCAGTTGGCCGGCCTGCAGGCGCTTTACACCCTCGGGTGTCTCGAAATCGATCTCGCCTTCGAGGCACTGCACGGTGATCTGGCCCGCGACCTTGTGCATCGGCATGGTCTTGCCCACGGGCAGCCTCAGGCGAATGACCTCCAGCTGCTCCGACTTGAACAGGGCAACGGACTGCTCGCTCAGGGCATCGCCGCCCTGGTGCAGGAGGTTGGCGATTTCGCCGGAGTCCAGGTGGTGCAGGGCCATGTTCTTCCCCTATTGAGCGTGTCGGGCGGCGAACACCGCTGCCTGCACACGCGAGGTGAGGTGGAGTTTGCGCAGGATGTGCTGCACGTGGATCTTGACCGTGGTCTCGGCGATGTCGAGCTGGCGGGCAATGTGTTTGTTGCTGTCACCCCGTGCGATCAAATGCAGGATTTCGAGTTCACGCACCGACAGCGATGCCAGCTCGGCGCCCGCAGTGGCCGTGGCGGTGGACACCGGCGCGTCGGGCACGGCGCCGTTGACGGGCGGCTGCGCACGCAGGGCCGACACCAACTTGGTCGTCATCTCGGGGCTGACCACCGATTCACCGTCCATCACCTTGACGATGGCTTCGCACAGATGGTGTGACTCCACAGTCTTGAGCAGATAGCCGTCGGCACCGGCCTTGAGCGCAGCCACCAGGTCGGCCTCGTTCTCGCTCACGGTGAGCATGAGCACGCGGCTGCCCGGTGCGGCCTCGCGCAGCGCAGGGATGGCGTCCACCCCCAGCACGCCCGGCAGGTGGTTGTCGAGCAGGATCACATCGGGCCGCCGGCGGGCCGCACAGCGCAGCGCTTCGCCCACGTCGCCCGCCTCACAGGTCACCTCGAAGCGCGGGTCCTGCGCGAGCAGGGCCATGAGCCCCCGGCGGAACAGGGAATGGTCGTCGACGACGAGCAACTGGATCGGGCGGGCAGACGTGTCGGTCATGGGGCGCTGTGTTCGGCGGCGGGTGCGGCGGCCGGGCTGGCCGCCATCGGGTGGAGTGGCAGGGTCAGGGTCACGGTGGTGCCCTGGCCTGGGTCGGAGCTCACGTCGACCCGCGCTCCGATGAGGCCGGCACGCTCGCGCATGATCTTCAGGCCCACGTGGGATTCGTCGGGCGTGTCGAGCGTGTCGAAGCCCGCGCCATCGTCGCGCACACGAAAACGCCAGTGCGCGCCCTTGATCACGTCGAGCTGCACATGGCGGGCCCCAGCATGCTTGCGCACGTTGGACAGCGACTCCTGCAGCACGTGCAGCACCTGCACCTGCACGTCGGCCGGCAGGGGCAGGCCGTGACCTTCAACATGCAGCTTGGCGGGCAGGCCGGTCTGGTGCTGGAACTTCTGCAGCGTCTCCTGCAGGGCACGTTCGATGTCGTCGGTGTTGGTGCGGGTGCGGAAGTGCATCAGCAGCTCGCGTACATCGTTGATGCTCTCTCGCAGGCCCTCGTCGAGTTCGTCCAGCGTGCTCATCACCCGCGCGTCCTGGCCTTTGCTTGCCGCGTTGCGCAGCAACTGCACCTGGATCTTGAGAAAGGCCAGCGACTGCGCGATGGAGTCGTGCAGTTCTCGCGCGATCAGCGCACGCTCCTCCCCCACCGCAGCTTCGCGCTCCAGCGCCGAGGCGCGGAGGCTCTCCAGTGCGTTGGCCAGATGGCTGGCCAGGGCGTCGAGCAGCTCGGCCTCGCCCGCGCTCAGGCTGGTGTGCGAGCGGTAGAACAGATTGACCTCGCCGATGAGGCGCTGCTGCAACCGCACCGGCACGCTCACCAGCGTCTCGAACCCCGCGCGCACGCAGTGGCGTACTTCCAGCTCGTCGTGGCTGCGGATGGGAATCACGCGGGTTCTCGCGTCGGGCTGCAGGTTGCCGCAGGCGCAGGCCCCGGCCAGCAGGCTGCGCTCCTCTTCCACCATCTCCTGCGGAAAACAGTCGGAGGCGAGCATCAGGTACCGCTGACTGGCGTCGTCGCTCCAGCGCACCGCCACCGCGTCGGCTTTCACCACCGCGCGCACGCGCTGGGAAAAACCGCGCGAGAGTTCTTCGATGCTGCCGGCATGCGCCATGAAGGCGCTCACCTCATACAAGGTCTCCAGCCGTGCGCGCTGCGCCTCGATGTGGTGCGTCTTGGTTTCCACCTGGCTCTCCAGCCCGGCGTACATCGACTGCAGCGTCGCCGCCATTCGGTTGAAGCCTCCGGCCACCTGACCGAATTCGTCGAGTGTCTCAACCTCCACACGCGCCTTGAAGTCGCCTGACTCCAGCCGGCGCAGGCCCTGGCGCAGGTGGGCCAGCGGGTTGATCACGTACATGTAGCCGGTGTAGAGCATCACCACTGCACCCGCAATGGCCAGCGCCATCATGAGGAACTGGAAGAGGTTGAGGATGGCGGTGAAGCCCGCGAGCTGGTGCTCAATCGCGAGCACCAGGGCGTCGATGGCTTCCACAAAGGTGTCGGCCGCGGCCAGCGCCTGCGCGGGTTCGGGCGGTGTGACCTGCAGCCACAGCGGGCGCTGGTTCTGCCACAGGGCCTCCACCGTGGCGAACTCGCGGGCCACTGCGTCGTCCCAAGGCACGAAGAGCGGGCGGCTGGCATCTCCCTGGCGCAGCAGTACCAGGCTCTGGTCAAACTGCTGCACCAGCGCCGTCATCTCGCCAGGTGGGGGCACGGCCTGCGCCACGCTGGTGAGCCGCCAGGTCTGCATGCGCATCCGCCCCGCTTCGTTCACCGCCGCCGCGCCGCCTTCGAGCTGCCAGGTGACCCACAAGGTGAGGCCGATCGACGCGAGCGCGACGAGCAGCAGCCCGGCGCCGATGCGCACCAGCTTGGTCGAGAGGGAGGCGGTGGACACCATGGTCGGAGGTTAGCGGCTTTCGCCTCCGGCAGATACCCGGGAGCGACGGACTGCTGCCTCGGGCGGACGCGGCAGGCCGGGCACCAGGCGCACCCGCTGGGCGCCGCGTGCACCCGGTGCGGGCGCAACGAGGTCGGCCAGCGTCACGCCGTCGAGCACTTCCAGGTAGCGATCCATGGCCTCGCGCAGCGCGCTTTTCAGGCGGCAATGGCCGTCGAGGCGGCAGGTGTTGTGTTCGGCGTCAAAACACTCCACCAAGGTGAAGTCGCTCTCGGACTGGCGCACCACCTCGCCCAGCACGATGGTGTTCGCAGGCTTGAGCAGGCGCAGGCCACCGCCCCGTCCGCGTGTGGTTTCCAGCAGGCCCTGGCCGGAGAGCGTCATCACGATCTTGGTCAGGTGGCTGCGCGAGATGCCGTGCGCCTCAGCGATTTCGCCCACGGTGGCGGGTTGCTCGCGCTGTTCGCTGGCGGCGCAATACATCAGCACGCGCAGGCTGTAGTCGGTCCATTGGGTCAATCGCATGGTGCATCCTCCTCAAGACCGATGTCCTTCTGGACGGCTTGAATATTCGTATCGGGTGCATTTTATGCATTAATATGTTCATTCGATATGAATATTAAAGGACCCATGCGATGGACACCGCCTTTGCCCCTGCAGACACCCTGAAACGCGCCAGCCAGCCCATCGGACAAATCGCCGTCGACCTGCCCGGCTCCACGGCCATCTTCCGCCGCCACAAGCTCGACTTCTGCTGTGGCGGTCAGATCGCTCTGCAGCAGGCCTGTGACAACAAGGGCCTCGACGTGGACGCGGTGCTGGCCGAGCTCGCCCAGCTGGACCGCCAGGACGCGCCCGTGTTGCCGCAGGCCCCCGCCGAGATGATCGAACACATCCTCACCCGCTACCACGCGGTGCACCGCGAACAGTTGCCCGAGTTGATCCGCATGGCGCGCCGGGTGGAAGCGGTGCACCGCGAGCACCCCGATGTGCCCACGGGTCTGGCCAAGCACCTGGAGGTCATCGAGACTGAGATGCTGGAACACATGGCCAAGGAAGAGAACATTCTGTTCCCCATGCTGAAGATGGGCGGGCGTGGCATGGCGGTGCATCCCATCGGCGTGATACGCGAGGAACACACCAGCCACGGCGAACAGTTGGAGCGCCTGATGGTGCTGACGCACGACGCCAAGCCTCCCGGAGGCGCGTGCAATACCTGGCGCGCCCTGTACGCGGGCGTCGACCAGTTTGCCGAAGACCTGATTGCCCACATCCACCTCGAGAACAACCAGCTCTTCCCTCAGTTTGAACCGGCGCGGTCGAGCTGCTGCTGAGCCCCTCTTCGACCATGCGCTCTGCATCTGCCTCCGTGCCGTCGCTCCAGGGATGGCCATTGCTGCGACTTGGGTTCCGGCCGTTCTACCTGGGTGCTGCGGCCTACGGCATGCTGGCCGTCCCGTTGTGGATTGCCGTCTTGTTGGGTCGGGTTTCCTTGAATCTGACCATCCCTCCCGTGCTGTGGCACGCCCATGAAATGCTGTTCGGTTTCGCGGTGGCGGTCATCGTCGGTTTCTTGCTGACGGCCGGGAAGGCTTGGACAGGCCTGGAAACGCCTCGAGGCTGCGTGCTGGCGGCGCTGGCGGGCCTGTGGCTGGCAGCCCGACTGGCGGCGGTCTTTGCACCCTATGGGGTCTATGCGGTGCTCGACTTGCTGTTGTTGCCGCTGGTGGGCGCCATCTTCATCTCGGTGCTCCTGCGTGCGGGCGGGGGGCGAAACCTGCCCTTGGGTGCAATCCTCCTGCTTCTGGCCCTGACCAACGCCGCGTTTCACGGCGCAGTGAGCGGGCTCATCGAACTTGAGCCGGTCCGCGCATTGCACGGAGCACTGGCGCTGGTCGTGATGATTGAGTGCGTGATCGCCGGGCGGGTGATCCCGGCATTCACCCAGTCGGCGCTGCCCGGCGTGCGGTTGAAGGTGCCTGCCTGGTTGGAGCAGGCCACACTGGGCACCACGGCCATTGCGCTGACCTCGTGGGTGCTGGTTCCCGCCAACGTTCTCAGCGCCACGGCGCTCGTTGCTGCAGCATTGCTGCATGTCCTCCGCCTGTTGCGTTGGGAACCGCTGCGCACCCGCTCGCGACCGATTCTCTGGGTGCTGCATCTGGCGTATGGTTGGCTGCCCATCGGCCTCGCGTTGCTCGCACTCTCCCAACTCGACGTGGTGGGCGCCTCGTCCGGCATCCACGCCCTCGCGGTGGGTGCCACAGGCGGGCTCATCATCGGCATGATCACCCGAACCGCACGCGGGCATACCGGGCGTCCACTTCAAGCCTCAAAGCTGGAGGTGGCTGCCTACCTGCTGGTGGCCTGCGCTGCCGTGTCGCGGGTACTGCTTCCTCTGCTGGCGCCGCAGCATCTCGTCATCTGGCTGGTGGTCGCCGCAGCCGCATGGGGCATGGCGTTTGCCCTGTACCTGATGGTGTTCTCACCCTGGCTGCTGACGACCCGCCTCGACGGAAAGGACGGCTGAGTCCATGACCTTTGTTGTCACGGAATCATGCATTCGCTGCAAGTACACCGACTGCGTGGATGTGTGCCCGGTGGACGCCTTTCGCGAAGGGCCCAACTTCCTCGCCATCGACCCCGACGACTGCATTGACTGCGCCGTGTGCGTCCCGGAATGTCCGGTCAGTGCCATCTACGCCGAAGAGGATGTGCCGAGCGATCAGTTGCACTTCACAGCCCTGAACGCCGAGCTCGCGCGCGAATGGAAGCCCATCGTGCGGACCAAGCTGCCGCTGCCGGACGCCGAAGCATGGAGCAAGGTCGCTTCGAAGCTGTCGGAGCTGAAGCGATGAGGCGCACAAGGGGTGATCCAGCTTGACCTCCAAGCCCTCGTCATAAGTTCGGCACCGTACGGACCAGCGGCGCACGACTCGTCAACATTCACCACCCGCTGACCCCTCTTGCTCTTGAGGGAACGCGGAATTGACTTTCGAGGAGCGCCCCAATGGTGAGCACCTGGACCTCCATTGAAAAACCCGTGCACACCTTCAAGATCTACCGCTACGACCCGGATGTCGACGCCAAGCCCTATGTGCAGACGCTTGAACTCGAAGTCAGCCCGGGCGACCGCATGCTGCTGGACGTGCTCATGCGTCTCAAGGCCATGGACCCAAGCCTGTCCTTTCGGCGCTCCTGTCGCGAAGGCATCTGCGGCTCAGACGCGATGAACATCAACGGCAAGAACGGGCTGGCGTGCGTCACCAACATGAAGTCGCTGCAGCGCGTGGTGACGCTCAAACCCCTGCCGGGCTTGCCGGTCATCCGCGACCTGATCGTGGACATGACCGACTTTTTCAAGCAGTACCACTCGATCCGGCCCTACCTCATCAACCTGACACCGCCCCCCGAGCGGGAACGCCTGCAGTCGACCGAGCAGAGAGAAGAGCTCAATGGCTTGTACGAATGCATCCTGTGTGCCTGTTGCTCATCGGCGTGCCCGAGCTTCTGGTGGAACCCGGACAAGTACGTCGGGCCCGCTGGACTGTTGCAGGCCTACCGCTTCCTGGCGGACAGCCGTGACACGGCCACCGCCGAACGCCTCGACGATCTCAACGACCCTTTCCGGCTGTTTCGCTGTCGCGACATCCTGAACTGCGTCGATGTGTGCCCCAAGGGCTTGGTTCCGGCGGGTGCCATCAGCAAGATCAAGGAAATGATGGTTCGCCGCAGCGTCTGAGGCGACGGCAGCGGCAGTTCATGCGCCGAGCAGGTCAATGGCGATTTCAGTGCTGGACAATGAGTTTCAGGTTGCCGACCTGGCGGCCCTGTAGATCCCAAACCGGGCAAACACCGGCCCCGCTACTGCCTATGGTCGGTCTGACATCAGAACAGCACGCGGGTGCGCAAGGTGCCGGTGACACCGGCCAGCCCGGACAGAGCTGCGTCGGCGTGCACGGCGTCGACGTCGATGACCACGTAGCCCAGGTCGTCGCGCGTCTGCAAGTACTGCGCGGCGATATTGACGCCGTTGTCGGCGAACACTTGGTTCACGGCCGACAGCACGCCGGGCACGTTGCGGTGCACGTGCAGCAGGCGGCGCTTACCGGGGTGGGCGGGCAGCGCGACCTCGGGGAAGTTGACCGACGATGTGGTGGTGCCGTTGTCGCTGTACCGGACCAACTTCTCCGCCACTTCGTGCCCGATGTTGGTTTGTGCCTCCAGCGTGGAGCCGCCGATGTGAGGAGTCAGGATCACGTTGTCCAGGCCGCGCAACGGCGACTCGAATCGATCGTCGTTGCTCTGCGGCTCTTCTGGAAAAACGTCGATGGCGGCCCCGGCCAGGCGGTGTTCGCGCAGCGCGGCGGCCAGAGGCTCTATCTCAACCACGCGGCCGCGTGAGGCGTTGATGAGCACCGCGCCGGGCTTCATCTGCGCGATTTCGCGCGCGCCGATCAGCCATTCGGTGCTGGCGTTCTCGGGCACGTGCAAGCTGATCACGTCGGCGGCGCCCAGCAGTTCGGCAAGGGTGGTCAACTGGCGGGCATTGCCCAACGGCAGCTTGCTCAGCACGTCGACAAAGACCACCTTCATGCCCAGCGCTTCGGCCAGCACCGACAGTTGTGAGCCGATGGCGCCGTAGCCCACGATGCCCAGTGTCTTGCCGCGGATCTCGTGGGCATTGCGCGCCGTCTTGAGCCAACCACCGCGGTGAGCCACCGAGCTTTTTTCGGGCACACCGCGCAGCAGCAGAATCGCTTCGCCCAGTACCAGCTCGGCCACCGACCGGGTATTGGAAAACGGTGCGTTGAACACCGCTATGCCACGCTGTTGCGCCGCCACCAGATCGACTTGGTTGGTACCGATGCAGAAGCAACCAATGGCGATCAGCTTGGGCGCATGGGCCAGCACTTCGGCCGTGAGTTGTGTTCGCGAGCGGATGCCGACGAAGTGCACGTCCGCAAGCTTCTGGCGCAGTACGACTTCGGAAGGCGCGCCTGCGAGGCTTTCGATCTGGCTGTAGCCGGCGGCTTGCAGCGTGGCGGTGGCCGAGGGGTCGATACCTTCGAGCAGCAGGAAACGGATCTTGCGCTTGTCGATCGAGGTGGTCGCGGCTACCGGGCTAACGAGAGGGAGGGCGGCGCTCATATCCGATTAATGTAGACGTGATTAAGCGTTGGGCGGGACGGACCAGCGCCAGGTTGAGGAACGCCAGACCCGCAAAGCGGTCATTCGGAGCGACGGCCATCGAATGTCCGGCATTGCGAATCCGAGCTCTCCGCGCGTCGGGCTCGAATGACTCCATTCAGTCTTGAGCGGCCGTTCCATAAATGCGCCGATAGCTCCCAGTCTCGCCACTAGAAATTTCTGACTCCTCGCACTCAATCCGTTCGATCGGTGACATGAGTGCAAATAACCGAGGTGAGGCTCACGAGCCTTTCCACCTGCGATTCCATCTCCCCATTGAGCGCCCGCATCAGCGATCCCAACGCTGATCGCGTAGTCGAACGCTCCAGCGCATCGTCTTCGTGCGTCATGAGCTTTTCCATGGCGGTGTAGGCCAGCACCATGACGGCGAGCAGTGATGCCTGATCGGCGGCCTGAGTGGCCAGGATCACGAGTTGGGGATTGATGGGTAGAGCGCCATCGTCTCGAATGGACGCAACTTCAGTTTCGAACATGGCCATATCGGGCCTCCCTGGACTTCGGTTTTGCAACAACCGCCGCCTTCGACGCCAATCGGTGGCGGCGGCTCGAACGGGTTGGCGTGCCGGGAAGTCCTCGCGGAACCGGTGGGCCTTGCGGCCCCCCATCCGAGCCGCCATAAAACATGGAGGCACGAGCGAGAAAGCCGCAAGGTTTCCTGCGACAGACTGTGGTTCTCACCACAGGACTTCAACGGGACGCCAATCCCGATCACGCCTTTGTGTGACGTGACCGGCGCAGTATATCGACGGGTCTGGCGAAGCCGGGGTGCTGGCTCGTGTGGGCGGGTAAAGGTACCAATACCCCCCATGGGTATCAAGCGGTACGATGTGCCGCGATCAGCCATTCCCCCATTGAAAGGTGTATCCATGTTGTTCCCCACCACCGTCGTCGGCAGTCTTCCTCAGCCCGACTGGCTCATCGACCGCGCCAAGCTGGCCGGCCGGTTCCCGCCCCGGGTTCGGGCCAAAGAGCTGTGGCGCATTCCAGAGGCCTATCTGGCCGAAGCGCAGGAAGACGCCACCCTCATTGCGATTCGCCTGCAGGAAGACGCGGGGCTGGACATCGTGTCCGACGGCGAGATCCGCCGCGAGAGCTATTCCAACCGCTTCGCCACCGCGCTGGAGGGTGTGGATCTGGACAATCCGGGCTCGGCGCTGGACCGCTCAGGTCACCCCAACCCGGTGCCGCGCATCGTGGGCAAGATCCGGCGCAAGCACGCGGTGGAGGTGGCCGACCTGCAGTTTTTGAAGAAGCACACCAAGCTGCTCACCAAGATCACCGTGCCGGGCCCGTTCACTATGCTCCAGCAAGCGCAGAACGACTTCTACAAAAGCGAAGAAGAAGCCGCCATGGACTACGCGGCCGCCGTGAACGAAGAGATCAAGGATCTGTTTGCCGCGGGCGCGGACGTGGTGCAGATCGATGAGCCCTACATGCAGGCCCGGCCTGAGAAGGCCCGTCAATACGGCCTGGCCGCGCTCAACCGCGCGCTCGACGGCGTGCAGGGCACCACCTGCGTTCACATCTGCTTCGGCTATGCCGCCATCATCCACGAGCGGCCTACGGGCTATTCCTTTTTGCCCGAGCTCTCGGGATGCCGTTGCAAGCAGGTCTCGCTCGAAACCGCGCAGTCCCATCTGGACACGTCGGTGCTGCGGCAACTGGAAGGCAAGCAGTTCCTGCTGGGCTGCCTGGACCTTTCCGACCTGAATGTGGAAACGCCCGAGGTGATTGCCGATCGCGTGCGCAAGGCACTGGCCCACGTGAAGCCCGAGCAGATCATCCTGGCGCCCGATTGCGGCATGAAGTACCTGCCCAGAGAGGTGGCGCAGGGCAAACTGGAAAACATGGTGGCGGCGGCGAAGCATCTTCGCAAGGAATACGCGTAAAGAAAGCAGGGAGGGCGACAATTGCGCCCTCGCTTCGATCACTTCGCTGCCGCGCCCTTGCCCCGCCGCCGGCGAGCCGCCAGCGGTGACTCGGCCGCCGCATAGGCCCCCAGGCCCGCCTGGCGATCCAGGGGCGCCACCGTCTGCAAGGTGGTGCCGCCCGGTGGCTGCAGCTCTGGCGGGAAGAACGCGAGCTTCTGCGCCCGCGCCAGCTTGTCGGTGCGCGAAGGGTCCAGGTCTCGCTCGTTCACGCCGCCCGGCGGCTTCACCGCCATGCCGTCCACGATCTCGAGATCGAACCACCAGCGTTTGACCGCGTTGCGCTGGCCGCCGCCGGTGGCGTCGTCGTGCTCGATGAGCTGGCGGCGCGACGATGGCACCTCGATCGACAGCCACAGCAGCCGCTCGGATTCGACCAGGTCTTCGCGGTTGTAGGGGCAGGTTTTCATGCAGCGACCGCAGGCCGAGCCCTTCATGTTGGTCAGCCGGTACTTGCCGCATTTCTCCACGTCGGGCTTCCAGATCTCGTAGCCGTTGAACATCACCTTGGGGCCGAAAGGGATGGCGTTGCAGGGGCACTCGCGCGCGCACTTCATGCACAGGTTGCACATGGCCTGCAGGCCGAAATCGATCGGCTTGTCCACCGCGAGCGGCAGGTCTGTCGTGATCAATACAGACTTGGAGCGAGGGCCGATGAAAGGGTTGAGGATCAACTCGCCGATGCGGGACAACTCGCCCAGGCCCGCCATCAACACGGCGGGCAGGTGCAGCAGCTCGGAGTGGGCGTTGGAATGCGCGCGCGCTGAATACCCCATGCGCCGCACGTGCGCGGCCATCACGCCGGCCATGGTGGCGCCGCGCAGGTAGGCGCGCATCGATTGCGCGCCCGAGATCCAGTCGTCCCCCGAGGCGCCCTCCATGGTCTCGAAGCCCTGGTCCATCAGCATCACCACGGCGTACCGGTGGTAGGGCTCGATCGGGCGGCCTTCCACTTCGTCGTGGGAGTAGTACATCCAGGGCTCGGCTTCGCAGATGCCCACCAGGTCGGCGCCCAGCACATGGGCCAGGGCCTTGATGGCGTTTGCGTTGCGCTGCGGGTCCGAGAGGTCACCGCCCAGGCCGGTGGGCTGCAAGGGCTCGCGTGTGCCCTGCAGTGGCACCAAGGCACGGATCAGCGGCGTCATGGCAAAGGCCAGCGGGTGCTTCACGGCAAAGCGGGTGCGCTCGATGCGGGCTTTTTCGCCCAGGTCGCCGGCCAGGGCGCGGGTGAACAGATCGGCGCGCTTGGGCACACGGCGAATCTCGTCGCGCAGCAGCAGCGTGGTGGGTTCGTCCACCCGGCGGATGCGCTCCATCTCGTAGCGGCCCATGTGCACCGGCCGGCGCGCCAGCTCATCGTCTTCGAAGCCAGGCCGCGTGCCCAGGGCGCCCATGTAGGTGTCGGAATCTGGCCAGGCCAGGGAGGCATCCGGTGCGATGGGCAGATCCACGGCCAGCGGGTAGTCGGTGGTGACAACGCCCACGCGAAAGCCGCGCTTCGAATACGGCATGGCCAGCACCCCGTCCACCGCCTTGGCCACGCCGGCACGCTGGGCCAGGGCAGCCAGGTCGAGATCGGTATGACCGGCCACGTGCCCGCGCGCCGACCAGCCGAGCGCGCGGATGTAGCCCGCCATCACCGCCGCCACCTCGGCGCAGCGCAGGTCGGTGCGTTCCGCGTGGGTGCCCACGATCCATTCGGCGCCCGGCTCGCCTGGCTTGGGTTCGCGGCTGAACTCCATCAGGAACACGAAGGCATGGGTGTGGGACGAAGGATCTGACGGCAGCCAGTCGTGCGAGTCGATACCGCAGACACCGGCGAGCGTGCACTCCAGAAAGTAGGCAGACGCCTTGAGGTTGCGGGAGCGTGTCGTCAGATCATCGGGCACGGGCGCGCGCGCAGGCGCCGTCGCTCCATCCAGATGGGCGGCGAAGAGCGCTCTGTATTCGGGGAGCGCCGCCAGCACCGCATCGGGCCCCGGAGGCGTTGCGGCCTCGGGCTGGCGTGCGCCCGGGACCGGATCCACAGCGGCACGCGACAGCAGTTCGGTGGGCAACACGCCGAGATCGAAATGCCGATCACGGTTGGAAAACAGACGGGGCATGCGGATTCCTGTGGTTTTTTGAGGGTATTCCCCGGGGTTGCCGATGTCGATCTGGCTGGCTGTCGTTCGTCGACAGGGTAGTGGCGCTCAAAATCGGCGCGCCACCACCTCAACCCAACAGGAGCAACCCCATGTCCTACATCGACGGTTTCGTGATCGCGGTTCCTACCGCCAACAAGCAGAAGTTCATCGAGCACGCCCGCCAGCTCGACCCCATCTTCCTCGAACTGGGCGCCATCCGGGTGATCGAGGGCTGGGGCGATGACGTCCCCGATGGCAAAGTGACCGATTTCCGCCGCGCAGTGCAGGCCACGGCCGAGGAAACGGTGGCCTTTTCGTGGGTCGAATGGCCGGACAAGGCCACCCGCGACGCGGGCATGAAGAAGATGATGGAAGACCCGCGCATGGACCCGTCCAACCCCGGCAACCCGCCCATGCCCTTCGACGGCAAGCGCATGATCTTTGGCGGTTTCGAACAGGTGGTCGAAGTGAAGGCCTGAGCTACGTGAGGCACTGGAGCCGCCTCATCCACTTCACCGGCTGCGCCGGATGATGAATGCGTTGTCGGCGTGCTCAAAGCCGAGTTGCGGGTAGTACGTCATCGCTTCTGGTGCAGACAGGAGAATGAGGGTGACGTGATCGCCGAGAGCGCCTCGCGTGCGCGCGATGAGTTCCCTTCCGATGCCGCGCCCCTGGTATTCCCGGGCCACGGCGAGGTCGGACAGGTAGCAGCAGTAGGCATGGTCGGTCAGTGACCGGCTGACGCCCACGAGCAGATCCTGGTCCCAGGCGGAAAGGATGAGCCCTGGCGCTTCAAACATGAGGGCAATGCGCGTCAGGTCATCGGTGGGCCTGCGGATGCCGGAGCTGTTGAAAACGCGCGCCACGTCCTGTGGATTGAGCGAATGGTTGAGCCGGTATGTAATGTCCATGTGTCCTGCTTTTGATGCGCCAGGGAAGCCGCCTGCACGGAGCAGTGCGTCGCCCTGAAGGAGATTAACGCCATATTCGCTGCACCATGACCGAACGCCTGTTCCTTCGCCTCCAAGAGGATCTCCTTCAAGGATCGGAGTCCATGGCGCCCGCCGACACGCTGCGCTCCCTGCCGGTACCGTTGGCCCTGCGCCGGCATGTTGCGCACGGACTGGAGTATCGCGAGCGTTTCCCAGAGCACCACGATGTCTGGGAGCGCGTCCTGCCCGATGGCGCGGTTCGCCTGATCGTCCATCTGGCGTCGCCGGTTGGCGGCCACGGCGCAGCACCGTCTGCCCTGATGGTCGGCGCATCGACAGCGCCCGCCATGGTGCCGCTTCGTGGCGAGATGCACGGCTTGTCCCTCACCTTGCAGCCGGGGGCCACGATGGCGCTGTTCGGGCTGCCAGCGGGAGAGCTCACGGGCAGGTCGGTTCCGCTGCGGGACCTCCTGGGCCCCGAAGGCGCGGCGTTCTCCGAGCAGGTCCTGGCAGCCCCCGACGCGAGTTCGTGCGCCGCTGTGCTGTGGGCCTCGTTGCTCAGGGGGCTTCGGACGGGGCGCGCGCAGGAGGGCACGCCGGTGTTGCCCGCCATTGAGCGAATCACGGCCGCAGGCGATCGGGCAAGCGTGCGCGACGTGGCCGAATCCATAGGCGTCGGGGAACGAAGACTGCAGCAGCTGTTCCACGATCAGGTGGGTCTGTCGCCCCGGGCGGTGGGGCGCCTCGCCCGACTGCATCACCTGCTGCGCACGTTGCGCCAGCAACCGGGGACGAAATGGGCGGAACTGGCTGCCGACTGCGGCTTCTACGACCAGTCGCATCTGGTCAGCGAGTTCCGCTCGCTGTGTGGCCTCACACCCACCGAGTTCGCCCGTCGCACCACTTCGGGTTCTTCCAAGACAAGCTCTTGAACGGGCGCTAAGGTGATTCCCTTGACACAGAAAGGGAACGTCATGGACAAGCTGGAGCGGAGCGGACTCTTGAAGGGACGTGTGGCGCTGGTGACGGGCGCGAGCAGGGGCGCAGGCCTGGGCATCGCCACCGAGCTGGGCGCGGCGGGAGCCACGGTCTACGTCACGGGTCGGAGCACGCGGCAACACCCTGCTCAGACCTATGGGCAGATCCTGGCGCTGTCGGGTCTGAGCACCATGCCCGGCAACATTGATGAGACGGCCGAGGCGGTGAGTCGAGCCGGTGGCGTCGGCGTTGCGGTGGCCTGCGATCACACGCAGGACGAGGAGGTGCAGGCCCTCCTTGCGAGGGTCCAGCGAGAACAGGGCAGGCTGGACGTGCTGGTGAACAACGCGTGGGGCGGGCACGAAACCTTCAACGGTGTGTTCGATGCGCCGTTCTGGGAGCATCCAACGGCGCATTGGGAATCGATGATGGACCGCGGTGTGCGAAACCACTTGCTGGCCAGCCGCGCGGCCGCGCCGCTCCTGGTGCGCCAGGGTCATGGCTTGATCGTGGCCACCACCTTCTGGGACCGCGACCGGTACCTTCGCGGCAACCTTTACTACGACCTGGCCAAGGCGTCCATAACCCGCCTCGCTTTCGGCCTGGCGCAGGAACTGCGTCCCCACGGCGTCGCATCGGTTGCCGTGTCACCTGGCTGGATGCGGACCGAGCTGGTGCTGAAAGGCCACCAGACCGATGAGGCGCACTGGAAGGAACGGCCCGCGCTGGCACGCACCGAGTCGCCTCGCTACCTCGGACGAGCCGTCACGGCATTGGCCGCCGATGCAGAGGTGCTGAAGAAGTCGGGCGGCGTGCTCCGGGTGGCGGACCTCGCGCGGGAGTATGGCTTCACCGATGTCGACGGCCGGCTCGTGGAAGCGTTCGAACTGGACGAAAAGTGAACGCGTTGATCGCCTCAAGCTCGCTGCCAGCGGTGCTCTATGCCCGCGAACCAGATCTCGGCGTCGAAGCGTTTCAGCAAGTGCTCATGCAGTCCGGTCTGGCGGCGATCAGACCCGTGAACGACGTTGCCCGATTGCAGGCCATGCTCGCGTCTACCGATCTCCTCGTCACGGCCCGGCTCGTACAACCGGACAGGCAGCTCGTGGGCATTGCGCGAAGCATCACGGACTTCTCCTGGTGTGCCTACCTGTCGGAACTGGCCGTGGCGGCATCCGCGCAGGGGCTGGGCATTGGCAAAGGCCTGCTGAGCGAGACGCGCCGAATTCTGGGCCCCGGCGTGGCACTGGTGTTGTCGTCGGTGCCGGAAGCGGTGGGTTTCTACGAACGGGCGCAGATGCAGCGCATTGCAGATGCCTTCTGGTACCCACGCCAGATCCAGCCGCCCCCTTCGTGATTCAGGAACGTGCACGCTCCCTGAGCGTGATCCACGCTGGCGCATGGTCGCTGGGCTTCTCCCCTCCCCTTTCCTCACGGTCAACGCCCGCATCCTTCAGCCGCCTTGCGGCCGCTGCGTTGAGCAGCAGGTGGTCGATGCGCAGACCGGCATTGCGCTGCCAGCCCTGCCGGAAGTAGTCCCAGTAGGTGTACATGGGTTGGCCGGGGTGCTTCTTCGCGATGGCGTCCGTCCAGCCCTGGGCCAGCAGCCGCTGGTAGGCGTCCCGGCTCTCGGGCTGGAGCAGTGCGTCCTTCAGCCACGAGCGCGGGTTGTAGATGTCGGCCACTTCGTTGGTGGGCACCACGTTGAAGTCCCCTGCCAGCACCACCGGCTCGCGGCGTTGGGCGTACGCAGCCGCGTGCGCGATGAGGCGCTCGAACCAGGCCAGCTTGTAGTCGAACTTCGGCCCGGGCTGCGGGTTGCCGTTGGGCAGGTACAGGCACGCCACCAGCACACCGTTCACAGCCGCTTCGATGTAGCGGCTTTGCTTGTCCTTCTCGTCACCCGGCAGCCCCCGCCGCACCTCGGTGGGTGTTTCGCCGCGCGCGAGGATGGCCACGCCGTTGTAAGCCTTCTCACCGATCCAGAGGGCGCCATAGCCGGCGCGTTCGATGGCTTCGTGAGGGAAGGTGGCCGACGCGGTCTTGATCTCCTGCAGGCAGACGACGTCGGGCTGTGCAGCGGCCAGCCATTCGGTGAGCCTGCCCAGGCGGCCGTTGACGCCGTTGATGTTGTAGGTGGCGATCTTCATTCTGGTGTTCCTCGGTCCGACTTCTGGCCACGGCCCCGCATGCTCTCGTAGCGCTCCATCAACGGCGTGACGGAGATGCCATGCGCGACGATGGACGCTACCACCGTGGTAAGGGTCAGCGCCACCAGGGTGTTGGCCAACGCAGGGTCCAAGCCGTGGTTCATGGCATAGCCCAGGTAGTAGAGCGATCCGATGCCTCGCACGCCGAACCATGCAATCAGCCGTCTCTGGGTGCCCGGCACCGGGCTGCCCGCGAGGCCGATGGCCACCGCGAGCGGGCGGATGACGAGAAACAGCAGAGGAACGAACCACCAGGTGACGAGTGCCCAGTCGACGGCCCACAGCATCGCGCCCAGCAACACGACCGCCGCGACCTCACCGATGCGTTCCACCCGCTCGGTCGAACCCTGCATGGCGTGGGCCAGGAATGCAGGCGCATGTGCTGGCTGGGTGGCGATGTGGTCGGCATCCACCGGAGGATCGGGTGTGGTGAGCGCCTGCTCAACGACGGCCTCGGCGTCTGGCGCAGGCGCAGGCGCAGGCGCATCGTGCGATTTCCGGTGGGCATCCGTCTCTTGACGCTGGACGCGCCGAAGCGCCACGCCTGCGGCAAAGACCGCCAGGAACCCGTAGGTGGTCGCCGCCAGCGCCGCGCCGTACGAAAGGCCGATCAGCCCCAGTGCCAGAAAGTCGTCGTATCCGACGGCCTGCGAATGCCGTGTCCGCAGGTACAGCACCAGCCGGCCCATCAGGGTGCCCAATGCGGCTCCAATGGCCAGACCACCGCACACCGCCCACACCACATCCACCGCCCACCAGCGCACACCCCATTCCCCCAGTGGGTGCAGACCCAGGAGGCCCAGGCCGAGCATGACGAAAGGAAAGGCGGTGCCGTCGTTGAGGCCGCCTTCGCCGGTCAGGGCCACTCGCAGACGGCTGCGGTCCTCCGGATCGGACACCTGCACATCGGAGGCCAGAACGGGGTCCGTGGGGGCGAGGATGGCACCAAGAAGCACGGCCGCGCCCAGCGGCAGGCCGATCGCCAGTCCGACCAGCGTGATCAGCCCCACCGTGATCACCATGGAGCCCATCGCCAGGCGCAACGGCAGCAGCCAGCGACGATCGTCGAGTTCCACACTCAGCTTGAGGCCGACGGAGAACAGCGACACCACCACCACGAACTCCGTCAGGTGCTCGAGCAGCCGGGCGTCGGCAATGGGGTGGACGCGAGCCAGTTCCAGCCAGAACGGCCCGATGGCCAGACCGACCGGAAGGTAAAGCATGGCCGTGCTCAGCGGCAGGTGCTTGAGCGAGGAGCCGCTCAAGGCCATGAGAACCAGCAGGCTTCCCACGATGAGAGCCCAGGCGGCTATTTCCATGACGCTTCCTGCACAGTGGTGTGGCCCTGCGGGGGCAAGCGGCGTTCCAGGGGCGTTCGCCTGGCGCCGTTCGGTGGACGGCTCAGTCGATCGCGGCCAGCTGCCGGCGCGGCAAACGGATGGAGAAACGCGTGAACGCGTCGTTGGACACCACGTCCACCGTGCCGCCGTGCGCCTTGGTGATTTCCTGCACCACGTACAGACCCAGACCCATGCTGGCGCCGGCGGTCCATGGCGTCTGCGGGCTCACGTCCTCGGCGCCGCCGCGAACGAAGGGATCGAAGAGCGTGGCCAGCGCGGACGTTGGAATCGGCTCGCCCGTGTTCTGCACCGCCAGCTTCACTTCGTCCGGGTCCGTGCCGTCCAGCGTGATGAAGATGGGGGCATCGGCCTGGCCGTACTTGAGTGCGTTGAAGATGAGGTTCGAGAGCGCCTGGTGCAGGCGTCGGGCGTCCCATTCGCCGTCCAGGTTGCCGTGGCTGTCGAGGTGGATCACGCGTTCATTGCGAATGGCGGCAATCTCGTCCAGGGTGTTGCGGGTGAAATCGCCTAGATCCAGCGATTTCGGCTCGATGTCGAAGCCCGTGCCATGCCGGTGCCGCGCGTACTCCACCAGATCGTCGAGCAGCACACGCATCTGTCCCACGCTGCGCAGCACGATGCCCGCCTGCTTGGCGTCTTGCGGGCGGGTGTGCATCTGGAGGCTGGCCACGTTGGCAATGGCGCTCAAGGGGCCGCGCAAGTCGTGGCCGAGGACACCCAGGAAGAGGTCGCGCGACTTGTCGAGCTCGGCCATGAACGCCTCCAGGGACTCGGCAATGGCCTGGTCCACCGCCTCGTTGAAGCGCGTCACGCTCTCCAGATCGCTGCCCCTGAACTCCCCGGTCGATCGAGACCAGAGGCGGAGCACGGTGGCGCGCAAGGCGCGGTACTCGGCCACCAGTTCTTCAATGTTGAAGCCTTGCCTTTTCCTCTGCCGGGCATGCGTTCGCGAAGGCAGCTGGAGGGACTGTGGCGCATGGGCGCTGTGGCCTTCGGACTTGTCCTGCTGCTCGGCGTCGCTCTGGGGCCGCTGCATGTCCGCCGCGATTTCGGTCAGGATGAGCCGGCCATGGTCGAGCAGGGCCGCTTCGTCCAGATCGGCTCCAGGGGGTTGCAGCTCGCGCGCGAACGCGACCCAGTCCACCAGGATGGCATCCAGGTTCTGGGTGATGAAGGTGTTCAGAGGCATGGGCGCAGATTCGCAGGTGCTGGACCATTGAAGCACACCCGCCCCGCATGAAAATCCGTACCCCTTTCAGGGCGGCAGGTGGTCCCGCGCGGCCTGCATGGCGCGCGGCGTGGACAACGCCCACCACGCAGACTCGGGCGTTGCCTGCGACTTCATCTGCAAGACACTCGCGCCCCCGAGTTCCCGGGCATCCAGCGCCAGGTGCGACTGGTCGCAGTAGCCCGCGTTGAGCGACTCCTCTGCGAGCGACGGCGCATCCTGCATCACCACCGCCGTCAGCGCGCGGTGAAAACGCTCCAGCCGCTCGAACCGTTTGGGCGAGATGCCCAGCAACTCCCGGCAGCGCCGCTCGAGCTGCCGTCGGCCAATGCCGAGCGTGGCGCCTGCTTGCGCGCCCAGACGCCCTACGGTTTCGCACAGTTGTTCGGCCTGATGCCACCGATCGGCCGCAACGCCTTGCATGGTCCGCTCAAAACTCGACGTCAACGCACGCAGACACACCCCTTCGTTGTCCAGCCGGCCGAGTTCTTCCGCGAGCCGCTCTGATTCGCGCGCGCCGGCCACGTCGCTCCAGGCCATGGCGTGGTTCGTGACGGCGCCGCCCGCCGGGCCGAGCAGGCAGGCCGCAGCACCGGGCCGGACGATCAGCCCGAGCGCCGTGATGCCGGCCGCGTGGGTGTAGACCACCGGCTCGTTGGTGAGCGTGAGGAAGGTGGGCGGCTGGACAACCGTCCACGGCGCATCCACCTCGCCGCGCAGCAGGTGCATCACCAGCATGGCCCGTGGCATCGCGGGAAACCGCGATTCATGCTGATGGGCAGCCATGCGAACGATCACCGCGCCGTCGAGCCAGCGAGAAAGGGGTGGAGGAACAGGAAAGACCTGCAGCATTGCGGCATCTTACGGACAGCCTGACGCATCCGGGTGCTGCCCCGAGCGCCACCAGAGGTAGGCCGGCAGCACAAAGGAGAGCCCCACCAGGAACGTGAGGGGAATGGCCGCCCACCGCGCCCCACCTGCCGCCCGGTCCATGGCCACGCCGACACTGAACGCGAAGGCGGCCAGGTAGACGTCGAACGTGATGGCGGTGGTGAGCGGGTTGGCGAAAGCGTGCTGGAAGAACGCGCCCGGCCACACGCTGCCGCCCTGGGCGAAGTACTGCAGGTTGTGGTGCCATGGCAGCAGCAAGCCCGCAATCGCCAGAGCGAACAGCAGGTGACGGTGAAGCTTCGTTCTCATGCCCTGGACATTAGCGGCCAGGCGGCGGGTGCGTCTTGGAAAAACGCGTCATCCTTGAGACCCGCCGCTGCGTGCCCGCCCACAATGCCGGACATTCCCCACCCACACGAGGCCATCCCACCATGACGCCGAACCGCATCGATCCCCGCCACCTCCGATTCTTCGTGGCCGTGGCGGAATCCCTGAACTTTCGCAAGGCGGCCGAGGGTCTGCACATGGCCCAGCCGGCACTGACCCGCCAGATCAAGGCGATGGAAACCACCATGGGCGTGCAACTGTTCGAGCGCGACAAGCGGCATGTGGCGCTGACGTCGGCCGGGCGTACCGCGCTGGACCGGGCGCGACAGCTCCTGCGGGACATGGACGACCTGGTGGTGGCCACGCAGCGCGCCGCGCGGGGCGAGATCGGCTCGTTGCGGGTGGGCTTCATCAGCTTCGTGGCTTACGAATACCTGCCCACCATCCTGCGGGCCTTCCGGCAGAAGTACCCCGACGTGGGTGTGGAGCTGCACGAATTCCTGGTGATGCAGCAGTTCGAGATGCTCCTGGACGGCCGCATCGACGTGGCCGTGCTGCGCCCGCTCTACCGCGATTCGCGCATCGCGACCAAGACCATCGTGCGCTCGCGCTTTGTCGCGGCGCTTCGAAACGACCACCCCCTGCTGCGCAAGAAGACGATCCGCATGGAGGACCTGTCTGAAGAGGATTTCGTGAGTCTGCCCAAGCGCCTCGGACCGAGTTTCCATGCTCAGATCATGGGATTCTGTTCTGGTGCGGGCTTCCTGCCCAAGGTGGTGCATGAGGCCTCGGACGCCCAGGCGGTGGTGGGCCTGGTGGGCGCGGGGATGGGGGTGGCGGTGGTACCTGAATCGGTGGCCAAACTCAACACCGCTGGCGTCGAGTACCGCCTTGTCATGGGCCTGCCCGAAACGGCCGAAATCGTGCTCGCCTGGAGGCGCGACAACGACAGCGAAGTGCTCAAGCATTTCGTGCAGATTGGCACCAGGATGATGCGCGCACGCTGATGCCGAAACGGCATCACAGCGCGTTTGAAATTGTATTGGTGATTCGTTTTTTCCGATGCTACTGTTCGCCGCAATGAGGCCGACAGAGCTTCGAAGCGAGACCAAGAACCCACTTGAAACGTCCTTTAGGAGTGCCCACGATGATCTCGACATCCCCGTCTGCCGGTGCCTCGCGCCGCACCGTTCTTCGCAACGCCACCGGTCTCGCGGTGGGCTCCATGCTGGCGCCGTTTGCGCTGGCCCAGTCCCGCAAGGCGGGCAGCGCCGAATACGGGGTGGCCAGCATCGACCCCAGCTACGCCATGGCGTACGTCGCCTTGAAGAAGGGCTACTTCAGCGATGCAGGCCTGGACGTGAAATACCTCAATGCGCAGAGCGGTCCGCGTGCCAAGCAGATGCTGGCCGCAGGGCAGATCCACATGGCCACCACGGGCGTGAACGACTCCCTGGCCCTGCGCCTGGCTGGCAAGCCTTCGGTTCTGGTCGCCAGCTTCGACAACCGGGTGCCGTTTGCCAACATCCTGATCAACAAGAAGCTCTATGACAGTGGCGTCAAGACGGTGAAGGATCTCGCCGGCAAGTCCATGGGCGTGACGCAGCCGCAATCGGCCACCTGGCTCATGGCCACGTTCATCGCCGACCGGGCTGGCCTGAAGGACAAGATCGCCATCAAGCCCCTGGGCGACTTCGCCACCATGATGGGTGCGGTCAAGAGCGGCGCAGTGGACTGCTGCACCGCCACCTTCGGCATGCTGGAGAAAGCGCAGGAAGAAGGCTGGGGGGTGCCCCTGTTCGACATCACCAACGACGCCACCTGGACGGCGCTTTTTGGCGGCGACGTGAACGGCGTCGGCTGCTACGTCCTCCAGGAAACGATCGACAAGCGCCCCGAGGCTGTTCAGGCGCTGGTCTCGGGCATCGTCAAGGCCACCGACTTCATCAAGACCTCCAGCCCCACCGAGATTGCGCAAGTCATCCACGCCGACTACCTCCAGGGCTACTCCATGCCATCGGTGGTGAGTGCCATCACGGTCTACAAGAAGACGTGGACGCAGGACAACCGCATCACCCGCGCGCACTACGACCGGCTGGTCGGCATCATGGACGGCCGTCAGTTCAGCAGCGCCGAACTCAAGACGGTGCCCTATGAACAGAGCGTGAACATGAGCTTCGTGGACGCAGCGAGGAAGGCGTGATGATCGAGGTCAGTCACATCGCCAAGATCTACCACTCGGACACACGCGAGACCTACGCCATCGGCGACGCCAGCTTCACGGTGGCCAAGGGCGAATTCGTATCGATCGTGGGCCCGAGCGGGTGCGGCAAGAGCACCCTGCTCAACATGGTGGCCAGCTTCATGGCCCCCAGCTCCGGCACCATCAGCGTCAACGGGCATCGGGTGGTGCCCGGGCAGATTCCGAAGGGGCTCGGCTACATCTTCCAGAAGGACACGGTGCTCCCCTGGTTCACCGTGGCCCGCAACATCGGGCTGGGACTGAAGTTCCGCGGCGTGCCCGAACCCGAGATCCAGGGCAAGGTCGACCGCCTGCTGGCCATGGCCGGCCTCAAGGACTGCCACGACATGTTTCCGCACCACCTCTCTGGCGGCATGCGGCAGCGGGTGGCCCTGCTCATGACGCTGGCCTGCGACCCGGACATCCTGCTGCTCGATGAGCCCTTCGGCGCGCTGGACAGCAACACCAAGATGGTGCTGCACAAGGAGCTGCTGGACATCTGGCAGCAGCTCGGGCAGACCATCATGATGGTCACGCACGACCTGGACGAAGCGGTCACGCTTTCGGACCGCGTGATCGTGCTGTCGGCGCCGCCCAGCCGCGTGGTGCTGGACCACCGGGTGGACATCGCACGGCCGCGCGACGTGTTCTCGCTTCGGCAGTCGCGCGAGTTCAGCGACCATGTGCGCGAAATCTGGGGCGTGCTCGGACGCGAGTTCAAGCAGGTCGGCAAGGAGGCACTGGAACATGCTTGACCTCTCACTCGAAAAGCCTGCCGGACCCATGCCTTCCAGCCCAACGGTGGAGCCTGGCGGCTCGGCAGCGCTCAACAACTACCGTGCACGGGCTGCTCGCGCGGCTGCGCGCGACAAATGGATCGTTCTGGCCAGCCAGATCGGCATCCTTTCCACGTTCCTCGGTCTGTGGGAGGTCCTCACCCGCGTGCCCTGGTTCGTGCAGAACACCTTCATGGACCCGTTCTTCATCAGCCGTCCGTCCATGGTGGCGCAGCGGCTCTATGACTGGACCGTGGGTGCCCAGGCCGGCTTCATCTGGCCCCACCTGGCGAGCACCTTGCTGGCCACCATGATCGGGCTGGTGGTGTCGGTGGTGACCGGCTTTCTCGCCGGTTTGCTGCTCTCGCAGAACCCGCGCGTGGCGCGCGTGCTCAATCCGTTCATCACGGGTGCCAACTCTCTGCCGCGCATTGCCTTCGTGCCGCTGATCACCATGATCTTCGGCCTGGGACTGGCGTCCAAGGTGGTGACCGCCTGGTTCATCGTGTTCTTCCTGGTGTTCTTCAACACGTTCAAGGGAAGCTGCAGCATCGAGAAGCACATCATCGACTTCTGCCGCACATTGGGCGCCACCCCTTCGCAGATCACGTGGAACGTGCGCGTGCCGCATGCCCTGGCCTGGACGTTCGCAGCCCTGCCCAACGCGGTGGCGTTCTCGCTGATCGGGGTGGTGCTGGCGGAGTTCGTCGGCTCCACGGTGGGCATGGGCTACCTGATCATCAGTTCGCTGTCCACGCTGAACGCCACCGACATGTTCTCCACCATCACCCTGCTTTCTGCGCTGGGCATCTTGCTGGTCACCCTGATCCGCAAGGTGGAGCGCTACCTCATGCGCTGGGCGCCCGAATTCCGCGAGTGAGCGCCTGCCTGCGCAGGCGCCTCTTTTTTCCACCCCCTTCATCAACCGGCCTCTCACGGGGCCCAAGGAGACCCTCATGACCGAAGCCACTGCCACCACCCGAAGAAAGCCCGAACCCACCATTGGCGGTTCGGTGTACGTCAAGCCCGACACCCTGCCGTGGAAGCCCACGCGCTTTGACAAGGTGTCCATCAAGGTGCTCTACGAGAACCTCGATGCGGGCGAAATGACGGTGATGGTGAAGCTGGATCCGGGCGCCTACATCCCGTTCCACATGCACCCCGAGCTGGAGCAGGCCTACGTGATCGAAGGTGCCATGCACGACCACGATGGCGTGGCCGTGGCGGGTGACTTCATCTGGCGCAAGGGCGGCTCGAAACACGACAACTCGTCGCCCGATGGTGCGGTGATCCTCGCCGTCTACCGCAAGCCCAACATCTACTACCACGCCGCCGGTGACACGACCACCGGGTTCTGAGCCGGTCGCCATCGTCACGGGCGCGGGCTCCGGCATCGGCAAGGCCACCACGCTGGCCCTGCTGGCCGACGGCTGGCGGGTGGTGCTGGCGGGCCGCCGGGCCGAGCCCCTGGCCGAGGTGGTGGCACAGGCGGGGGCCAGCCTGGCGCAAGCGCTGGCCGTGCCCACCGATGTGGCAGACGAAGCCGCGGTGCAGCACCTGTTCGCGCAAGCGGTTGAACGCTTCGGGCGCGTGGACCTGCTCTTCAACAACGCTGGTGTGTTTCCGCCCGCCGCGCTGCTCGAAGACCTGGAACTCACCGAATGGCAGAAGGTGCTGGACATCAACCTCACCGGCATGTTCCTCTGCCTGCGCGAAGCCTTCCGGGTGATGAAGGCCCAGACACCGCAGGGAGGCAGGATCATCAACAACGGCTCGACCGCGGCCCATGTGCCCCGGCCCAACTCCCTGGCCTACACCGCCACCAAGCACGCCGTGACCGGTCTCACCCGCACGGCCGCGCTGGACGGCCGCAAGTACGGCATCGCCTGCGGCCAGATCGACATCGGCAACGCCGCCACCGAGCTGGCGGCCCGCTTTTCCACCGGCGTGATGCAGGCGGACGGCACGATCGCCACCGAGCCCTTGATGGATGTGTCAGCCGCTGCCCGAACCGTGTTGCACATGGCGAATCTGCCGCTGGAGGCCAATGTGCTGTTCAGCACCGTGATGGCGACCCGGATGCCCTTTGTGGGTCGAGGCTGAAGGAAGGACCTTCAGCCCCGGTCCATGTCGAGCGCATGGGCCTTGAGCAGCCGGATGAATTCCAGCGTGAGGCGGCTGCTCTGCTCGAAGCGTGAGCGCACGATGCTCAGGGTCAGCGGGATGTCTTCCTGGATGCGCAGCACGCGCAGGCCTGGCCAGCCCGCGCCCCCCACCGAGAACTCGTCGACGATGGCCACGCCCACGCCGGCGCGCACCAGGGCGCAGGCGTTCTCGGCGCGTTCAATGTCGACCGCCGACTCCCATTCCACGCCCGCGCGCTGAAAAGCGCCTTCCACCAGCTGGCCAAAGGGGATGTGGCGGCTGTAGAGGATGAGCGGGTGCGCTGCGATCTGCGCGAGGCCCACGCTGTTGTTGTGCGCCAGGGCGTGCCCGTCGGGGACGATGCACACCATGCGGCCGGCCACGAAGGGTTCGATGACGAGGTTCGGGTGCTCCAGCGGCAGCACCGAAATGGCCACCTCGGCCTTGCGGCCCAGCAGTTCGTTGGGCATGTCCGCGATCAGCGTGGTGCGGTACTTCAAGCGCACCTGCGGCCAGGCCTTTCGCCACTGCGCGACCACCGGCGGGATGAAGTTCAGCGCCAGGCTGGGGCTGGTGCACAGCGAGAGCACACCCTGCGGCTGCGTGGTGAGGTGCCGCGCAAAATCGTCCACCTGCACCGCGCGTTCATAGAGCGCATCCACCTCCAGGAACAGCAGGCGCGCCTCGGCGGTGGGAATCAGCTTGCCCTTCTCCCGCTCGAACAGCTTCAGGCCCAGGCTCTGCTCGGTGTAGGCCAGCAGGCGGCTCACCGCAGGCTGCGAGACGAAGAGCAACTGGGCCGCGCCACTGGTGGAGCCGGTCAGCATGACCGCCCGGAAAACTTCCATGTGCCGCAGCTTGAATTTCATGGTCCGTCATCGCATGGCCTACAGGCGACCCACTATAGGCCACTCAGGGGCCGCGGCCCGGGCGCTGCCCAGGGGTCCGGGTTCAACGCTGGCCGTCGTGCACGCTGACCTTGTCGACGGTGAGCCCGCCCAGGCGGGAATGGATGCGGCCGCCATCGCCCATGACCAGTGCGAACAGGATTTCGCGCGGCCGGGGCGCGTCCTGGATACCGATCTCGATGCTGTTGAAGTGGCTGCGCACATACGAGGCGTGCAAGTAGTGCACGGGGACCATCACGCGGTAGCCCGCACTGGCCACGGCCTTCACCGCCGGTACCATGGCCTTGGGTTCGCCCAGCACCGTGCGCATGGCCCAGCCACCGGCTTCATGCCACACGGCGCCGTGCTCCATCTCGCCGTCGATGCCCACAATGGCGGCCTTGCTGTACACCTCCACGTTCTGCCGGCCGCCCAGCGTCTCCACCAGTTCGATGGCCAGTTCGGTGCCCAGGGAGCGCAGCGCCTGCATGAAGGGCATGAGGTCGGGCTCGTAGCGGCCGGCGAACGGGTTGGCAATCACCGCGCACGCTGCCGCCAGGCGCAGCGGCTTCGCAGGTGGTGGCCCGCCTTCGTGGTACGTGGTCTCCACGATCAGATGGCGTTTGCGGATCTGGATGAGTGACATGGTGCTGAATCAGGTTTTTGCGGGTGAGCGGTTTTCGATGAACTGCACGATGGCCGTGTTGTCCACGCCGGGCGCAAAGGCCTGCGTGGCTTCCTTCCAGAGACCTTCGCACAGCGCGAGCTGCGGCGCATCGGTGCCGGTGCGCTGGCCCAGCGTGTGGGCGGTGGCGATGTCCTTGGCCTGCAACTGCATCTGGAAGCCGCCATTGAAGGTGCGCGGGATCACGAACTGCGTCAGCTTGGTTTCGGTGGCCACGTTGCGACCGCTCGACGCATTCAGCACGCTCGCAAACACCGTCAGGTCCAGCTCCAGTCGCGCGGCGATGGTGGTGGCCTCGGCCATGGCCAGCAGGCCGGCCGCGTACACGTAGTTGTTGAGCGCCTTCATGGCGTGCGCCGATCCCACCGGTCCGGTGTGGATGAGCTTGCTGCCCATGCGCCGCATCACCGGTTCGATGCGCTCGATGGCCTGATCGCTGCCACCTTGCAGGATGGACAGCTCGCCGGTGCGCGCCTTCGCCACCGATCCCGACACCGGGGCGTCGACGAAATCGATGCCGCGCTGCGCCGCCTGCGCGGCCAGCGCCTCGGTGTTGGACGGGTTGCTCGATCCCATGTCGACCAGCACGGCGCCGGGCTGCAACCACGGCAGCAGGCGCGTCACCACTTCGTCGGTGATGCCGCTGTTGGGCAGCATGGTGATGACGATCTGGCAGGCGGAAAGGTCCTGGAGGTCGGCCGCCCAGTGCAGCCCCTGGCCCCAGGCGGGCCAACTCTGCAAAGCGTCGCGCCGCTCGGCGCTGCTGTCGTGCACCAGGACCTTCAACCCCTCGACGCGCGAGAGGTTGTCCACCATCGGCTGGCCCATCATGCCCAGGCCGATAAAGCCCACCGTCAGCGTCAAAGAGCTGTTTTCGTTCTGCGAGGTGTTCATGGTCGCCCGCACTGTAGGACCGATGCGGGTCGTTGTCGCATGTCAAGTTGTCGGTGGGGTATGCGCTTTGGTTATCGCCTGAGCCGGCACGCCGCTTGCCCCTTTCGGCCATCACTTTCATGAAAGGCCACGCCATGTCCGAGACCCCGCGCATCGAACAACGCACCGAGCAACCTTACCTGGGCATCCCGGTAGAGACGTCCATGCAGGAAGAACCGCGGGTGATTGCCTCGCACCTGCAAGAGCTTCAGGCCTGGCTGCGCGCCGAAGGCATTGCCGCCACCGGTGCGCCGTTCGTTCGCTACCGACGCATCAAGATGCCCGAGCTGCTGGCGATCGAAGTCTGCCTGCCGGTGCAGACCGCGCCACCGGGCGACGGCCGCGTGCGCGGCAACGCCATCCCCGAGGGCCGCTACGCGGTCCTGGTGCATCAGGGGCCGGTGAGTGGCCTGGTCGAAGCCAATGCCCGGCTGCAGCGCTGGGCGAGAGAACAGGGGCTGGACTTCCTCACGCAGGACAGTGGCGACGTCGAGGGATGGACCTCGCGCATCGAGACCTACCTGAGTGATCCGCAGCAGGAGCCCGATGCGAGCCAGCACCGGACGGAGATTGCCTACCTGCTGAAAAGCTGACGTTGCCTCGGGAATTCAGCCTGCCTGGAAACCACCGGACTCCACACCGGCGATGCAAATTCTTTCATCCTCGTCGCCCGTGCCGCCACTGGCGCCCACCGCCCCCAGCACCTCGCCCGCCGCATCCTTGATGAGCACGGCGCCGGTCTGGGGCAGAAAGCGCCCGTTGGAGGTGGCGGCGAGCGAGACGAAGAAGTTGGGATTCTCCTTCGCGCGCGTGGCCAGGACACGGCTGGAGACGCCCATTCCCACGGCGCCCCAGGCCTTGGCCTGGGCAATCTCGAAGCGGAACATGCTGGCACCGTCTTCACGGGCAAAGGCCTTGAGGTGACCGCTGGCATCCACCACGGCCACGGCCATGGGCTTGTAGCCCAGTTCGCGGGAAGTGGCGAGGGCGACGTCGATGATGTCCTGCGCCTGTTTCAAGCTGAGCATGCGATGCGGTCCTTGTCGAAAAGAGCGATGTGGTTAAGGCGCGAGTTCATTGCACGGCCACTTCCATGCTGCCGATGCCCTGTATGGCAGCCAGCATGCGGTTCCCGGGCACGATGGGACCCACGCCCTGCGGGGTTCCAGTCAGGATGATGTCACCTGGCTCCAGTGTGTAGAACGAAGACGCGAACTCGATCAGTTCAGGCACGCCCAGGATCAGTTCGCTCGTGTTGGCCTGCTGGCGAAGCTCGCCATCCACATGGATGGAGAAATCCAGTTGGCCCGGGTCTGTCAGTTCGTCGCTGGTGGTGAGCCACGGACCCAGCACGGTGTAGCTGTCGGGCGATTTGCGCAGGCTGCGCTCCTCAGGTCCCCTGATCGTGATGTCCAGGCCAATGGCGTAGCCCGCCACATGCCTCAGGGCCTGATCGCGATGCACGTTCCTGCACCTCTGACCGATCACCACCGCCAACTCCACCTCATGGTCGTTGCGGCGATCGGTGTGCACCAGCGTCACGGGCGAGCTCGCACCGACGAGTGAACTGGTGGCCTTGAGAAACAGCCCGGCCTTGTGGATCTCGTTGATCAGGTTGCCGTGGTGCAGTTGCTTCTGCGCCAGCACCTCTTCCAGATGCCGGGTGTAGTTGACGGGCGCGGCCACGATCTTCCCCGGGTTGGCCACCGGAGAGAGCAGCCGCACGCTGCCCAGAGCGATGGGGCTGGCCCGGGCCGAGAGTTCCTCCAGCCGCGCACGCATCAAGGGCAGGTTCTCGATGAGGACGTCGTGCCGGGGAAACGGGTAGCTAGCCGGCCGCAACGCGTCCAGCGCTTCGCTCACGTCGAAGACGCTCTCGCCCTTGACCACGCCCAGGCGTGCGTCGTTGAATCGGCAGATTTTCATGACCGCAGGCCTTACTTGTTGCCCGACGAAAGTTGAACGACCGACTGCCACTGCTTGCGGTGTTCCTTGATGGTGGCGGCAAACTGTTCGCTGGGCATGGCGACGGAGTCGAACCCGAGTTCCTCCAGCCGCTTGGCGTAGGCAGGATCCTTGGGCAGAGCCAGGATCTCCTTGCTCAAGACGGCGCTGACGTCCCTGGGCAGCTTGCTCGGCGCAAACATGCCGAACCAGCCGTACACGGTCACATCCTTCACGCCAGCCTCTGCCGTGGTGGGGATGTTGTCCCCGACACCCTTCAGCCGCTCGCTGCCCACCACCGCCAGAGGCACAAGGCGGCCATCGGCGAAGTAGCCCTTCACGGCCTGGATGGGCGCCACCGTCATGTGCACCTGGCCCGCCAGCACGTCGGCCACCGTGGGTGCCACGCCCCGGTACGGCACGTGGGTCATGGAGCCACCCAGCGATTTCAGCAGCAGTGCGGCGGTGAGTTGGTATTCGTGGGCTTCGCCGGGCGAGCCGTAGAAGTACTTGCCTGGGTTGTCTCGCGTCAACGCGGCGAGTTCCTGCAGTGTCTTCACCTTGAGCGATGGGTTCACCACCACGATGGCTGGCGTGGTGGCCACCATCGCCAGCGGCAGCAGATCGCGGTCCGGATCGTAGCTGGGCTTTTGCTCCAGCAAGCCGGCAATGGTGATGGGGCTCTGGGGGGTGAACAACAAGGTGTAGCCGTCGGGCTGAGCCGACACCACGGCCTTGGCACCGATGGTGCCGCCCGCGCCGGTGATGTTCTCCACCACGATGGTCTGGCCGAGCTTCTTGCCCAGGTGCTCGGCCATCACGCGTGCGATCACGTCCGAACCGCCGCCCGCTGCGAAAGGCATGACGAAGCGGATCGGCTTGCTGGGGTATTTGTCGTTGGCCCAGGCGGAGTGGCCCAAGGCCAGAGCGCTGGCCGAAGCCAGGCTTGCTTGAAGGAAATGACGGCGCGTGTTGTCGCTCATGGTGTTGTCTCCAGTTTCAGGTATTGGATTGCGTTCTCTCTCATCAACCGTTGTGTCGTCCGGTCGTCGAACCCTGCCGCACGCAAACTGCCCACAGGATCCTTGTCACTCATGCCGAAAGGAAAGTCGCTGCCCACGAACACCTGCGTGTCACCAACGGTCTCCACGAGGAAGCGCAATGCGGTCGGGCTGAACACCAGCGAGTCGAAGAAGAACTTGCGGGCATAGGCACCCGGTGATTCCGGCAGCGATTCGTGCGCCGCAGGTATGCCCTTCCAGGCCTGCACCAGCCGGGGCAGCAGCATCGCGAAAGCACCCCCGCCATGGCTGAATGCGATGCGCAGATCCGGGCATTGCTGCGCCGTGCCACCCGTGATCATGGAAGCGGCCGCCAGCGCGATGTCACCCGGGAAGCACACCACCTGCTCGGCAAAGGCGCCGACGATGCGCTCCTTGCCCGCAGGGCGCAGGGCATGAACGAAGATGGCCATGCCCAGTTCGGCCGCACGCTGGAAGAAGGGGACGAAGCGCGGGTCACCAATGGAAACGCCATTGACGTGACTGGCGATCTCGATGCCCTGGAACGCCAACGCGCGTTGCGCATGCTCCAGTTCCACGATGGCCGCATCCACGTCCTGCAACGGGACAGCACCAAAGCCGATGAAAGCACCGTTGCCCGCTGCCACCATTTCTGCAATCTGCTCGTTGATGTAGCGGATCAGCACCTTGGCATCTTCGGTGGGCAGCCAGTAGGAGAGCAGCTCCGGCATGGGAGAGAGCACCTGCCGCTCGATGCCGGTGTCCGCCATGGAGGCCATGCGCCGCTCGGTGCTCCAGGCACCGTCGTTGATGGTGCGGTAGTGCTTGCCGGAGATGAGCACATGGCGATGGCAGGCGTCCACCGCCTGCGTCGAAGGCCAGGGCACGTTCACGCCGCTGCCCACGTAGCGGGGGAACTCCGCCGGCACGATGTGGGTGTGGACGTCGATGCAACCGCAACTCATGGTGTCAGCCGCCGTTGCGCTGCAGTGCGGTCCGGGCTTTCCAGTTGCTCATGAGGTCGAAGCTGGGCTCGTCCTTGTACTTGTCCTCGATCTGGCGGAACACGGACTCCTGCGACGCAGAGAGGTCCACATCCAGTTGTGCGGCAATGGGTTGCTTCACGTAGAACGGCGTCTCCAGGAAGAACTCCAGCCGGTTGTTCTCGATGTCGCGGTAGTAGACGGACAGCATGGACGCGTGCGTCCAGAGCTCGATGCCCGGCACGTTGCGCGCCTTGAGGTGTTCATGCCGTTCGTGCAGCTCCTGGAGCGTCCGCACGCCAAAGGCCAGGTGATGCAGGGCGCCGGCATCGCTGCCCTTGCGCCCACCGACCAGCGCCACCTGGTGATGCTCCAGCGATGGATCGAGCGTGATGAACGCCATCTGTTGCCCTCTCGCCTCGCCAATGTCGGAGAGATGGAATCCGATCTCCTCGGTGTAGAACTTCAGCATGGCGTCGAAGTCGTGGCAGAACAGCACGACGTGGCTGAGGTAGGCGCGGGGCTGGGTCATCTTCGGTTCCTGGTGATGTGCAAAACGTGCTGAAGTCTAGGGTCTGTGTTTTTTCCTGAATGCATCTCAGGCAAACTTCAGATGTTTACCCAGGAAACTACAGAGGCCTACCGGATGACCACCGAACGACGCCCCACCCCGCGCGCGCTCTCGACCCAGCTCGACCTGAACCTGCTGCGGATCTTCGCGGCCGTGCACCGGTTTCGGCAGGTGACGG
This sequence comes from Hydrogenophaga sp., assembly GCF_051858985.1. Classification (GTDB taxonomy): domain Bacteria; phylum Pseudomonadota; class Gammaproteobacteria; order Burkholderiales; family Burkholderiaceae_C; genus Hydrogenophaga. The sequence continues at coordinate 563,420 of NZ_JBHYGM010000001.1, forward strand.
CCGCCGCCAGCGAACTCGGCATGACGCCTTCGGCCGTGAGCAACGCGCTGGCCCGGCTGCGCACGCACTGCGACGACAAGCTGTTCGTGCGGACCCAACGCGGCGTCGTGCCCACGGCGTTCGCCACCCGGCTGGCCGAAAGCGTTCAGGGCGGCCTGGAACTGTTCAACGCGGGGCTGCAGGCCAAGGACGCCGTGTTCACACCCGCGAGTTGCTCACGCATGTTTCGCATCAACCTCGCCGACGTGGGTCAGATGCTGATGATTGGAGAAATCGTGAGCCAACTGGCCAGACAGGCGCCCGACGTGACCATCCGGACAGCGGACTACGCCGTGATCGAAGCCGAACAGGCGCTGGTGAGCGGCGACCTCGACCTGGCGGTGGGGTACATCCCTAACATCGGCAAGTCCCTGCACTCACGAAAAATCACCAGTGAGACCTATGTGTGTGTGGTCGCCAGAAGCAGCCGGCGGCACGCCAAGGGCGTTTCACTGAAAGGCTACTTCGAGGGCACGCACATCCGCTACTCGCCCAAGGCGGTGTCGCTGTCGCGCCTGAACGTGGAGGTCGACCGGGTGTTCCAGAAGGCGGGCCACCGACAGCACGTGGTGCTTGAGGCCGCGCATTCCTTCGGTCTGTCGGCCATCGTGGCGAACTCCAACTACATCCTGACCGTGCCATCAAGGCTGGCCGCGCACTACGCCCGCATCAGCCCGGTGTCCGTGCATCCGCTGCCATTCCGGCTGGCCAGCTTCGACATCAGCCTTTACTGGCACGCACGCGAGCAGCAGGACCCCGCGCACCAATGGTTTCGCCAGCTGTTCGTGGATGCCATCCGGGCGGGCACGGAGTGAGGCCTGTCCTATAGTCGCCCTCCATGAACACCACCCATCACACCCAAAAGCCCCACGTGGTCACGCTGATCGGCAGCCTTCGCGCGGCGTCCCTCAACCTCCTCCTCGCCCGCAGCATCCACACCCTTCTAGAGGACCGCTTCACATTCAGTATCGCGAACATCGGTGCACTGCCCCACTACAACGAAGAGGATGAGGGCAAGCCGCCTGAGCAGGTCAAGGCGTTTCGCGAGATGGTGGCTACGGCAGACGGCTTTCTGTTTGTCACGCCCGAGTACAACCGCTCCATTCCGGGCGTGCTGAAGAACGCGATCGACCAGGCGTCGAGGCCCAAAGGCGCGAACGCCTGGAAGAACAAGCCGGCGGGGGTCATCGGCGCTTCCCCAGGTGCGCTGGGCACCTGCATGGCGCAGCAACACCTGCGCAATGTGCTGGCGCCGCTGGACGTGCACGTGATGGGCGTGCCCGAGGCCTACCTGCAAGTACCTGCCGGTGCCATCCTGCCCACCGGGGAAATCGTTGACGAACGCATTCTCCCGTTCATGTCAACGTGGTCGAACGCGTTCGCCGCTTGGGTCGAGCGGATGAAGCGCTGAGTCGCGGGCGCCTCGCGGGGCGTCACACCTTCGGCGGATCTGTCTCCCGCTCGAAGTGGCGGTGCTTGCCCACGGCGGCGATGAACGCGTCCACGTCCGTGCCCAGCACGATGCCGGGATCGGCCTCCCCGGTGGGCAGGGTGGGTGCCACCCCGGCCGCCTCCAGCAAGCCTTCGGAAGCCGGCATCACCAGAATCGTCTTGCAGTGGCGGTGCTGGTCACGGATGAACTCCATGGTGTGCCCGTCGCTGGCCAGCGCATCGGCCACGCCGTCGCCATCGGGCAACACCAGCGCATCGAACAGGAAGCCCGGCTCGTTCTCCAGCGAGGCATCGGCGTCGATGGCCACGCCGTCCGACGTCTTCACCGGGCCGATGCGCGGCGCGACAAAGCGTGGCACCGCACCTTCGGCAAACAGGGCAGCATGCACGTTCATGGCGCTTTGACCGTTGACACCGTCCGCCACCAGCAAGGCGATCTTGCGCGCTTTGATGGAACCGTCACCGGGTCGGGCCAGCAGCGAAAGGGTGGGCGACCGGGTCACTTCGGGCATGGTGGGCGTCTGCAGCGCGCGCGGCATGGCGTCGGGCAGCACCGGCATGCCCAGGCCCTGGGCCACCTGCTGGGCCAGCACCTCGGACGCATTGCGCAGTGATGCGACCATGCGCTCGCGGATCGCGGGCACCGTGACCTTGGACAGTTCGAAGCGGAAGGCGGCGGCAATGTGGGCTTGTTCCACCTCGCTCTGGCTTTCGAAGAACAGCGTGGCCTGGGTGTAATGGTCGGCGAACTTCTCGGGCTTGGCGCGCACCTTGCCCTGCTCTTCCTTGGCCTGGATGCGGGCAGGCACCGACACGAAGCCTTGCTGTGCACCGGCCTGGAAAGGGCAGCCTCCCGCCAGCGAATTGGGCTCGTAGCTCACCCGGCCACGCGGGATGGCCTGGCGGTGCATGCCGTCGCGCTGGTTGTTGTGAACCGGCGCCAGCGGCGAGTTGATCGGAATCTCATGGAAATTCGGCCCACCCAGTCGGGTGATCTGCGTGTCCACATAGGAATGGATGCGACCAGCGAGCAAAGGATCGTTGGAAAAATCCAGACCCGGAACAATGTGCGCGGTGCAGAAGGCAACCTGCTCGGTCTCGGCAAAGAAGTTGTCGGGATTGCGGTTGAGCACCATGCGGCCCACAGGACGGACCGGCACCAGTTCCTCGGGGATGATCTTGGTGGCATCGAGGATGTCAAAGCTGAACTGGTCGGCCTGTTCCTCGGTGAACACCTGGAGCCCCAGTTCCCATTCCGGGTAGGCACCGGCTTCAATGCGTTCCCAGAGATCGCGGCGGTGGAAGTCAGGGTCGGCGCCGGAGATCTTCACCGCCTCGTCCCACACCAGCGAATGCGTGCCGTAAACCGGGTTCCAGTGGAATTTCACGAACACGGATTCGCCCTGGTCGTTCACCATGCGGAAGGTGTGCACGCCAAAGCCCTGCATGGTGGCGTAGCTGCGCGGGATGCCGCGATCGGACATGGCCCACATCAACATGTGCGTGGACTCCGGCATGAGCGAGACAAAATCCCAGAAGGTGTCGTGCGCACTGGCGGCCTGCGGTATTTGATTGTGCGGCTCGGGCTTGACCGCGTGCACGAGGTCCGGGAACTTCATGGCGTCCTGAATGAAGAACACCGGCATGTTGTTGCCCACCAGGTCCCAGTTGCCTTCGTCGGTGTAGAACTTCACCGCGAAACCGCGCACGTCGCGCGCGGTGTCCTTGGAACCCCGTTCGCCCTGCACGGTGGAGAAACGCACGAACACCGGCGTGACCTTGCCGGCTTCCTTGAACGGCGCGGCCTTGGTGATGTCGGTCAGCGGTTCATAACACTCGAAAAATCCGTGCGCCGCAGAGCCGCGTGCATGCACGATGCGCTCTGGAATGCGCTCGTGGTCGAAATGGGTGAGCTTCTCGCGCAGGATGAAGTCCTCGAGCAGGACGGGACCACGCACGCCGTACTTCAGCGAGTTCTGGTTGTCGGCAATGGGCACGCCCTGATTGGTGGTGAGCATCTGGCCCGAGGAATCCACACGAACGCGGTCGAGGGCTTCAATGGTCCAGTTCACGCCCTCGGCGGCCTGGGTGCCGGTCTTGGCGGACACGTTTTCTTCAGACAGGGTGCTACCGGTGGGCAGGCGGGACGCCGGATCCACGGTGATGCCGGGCTGGGGTTGCAGGCCGTTGTCGAAACCGTGCTCACCCGCCTTGTTCGCATTGAACGGCATGCCGGCGACCATGTCCTGTGTCTGGACCGCCTGTTGGGAGGCGGTGTCGTCTGCGCCCTTTACCTGGGAAGGGGCGCTGTCGGTGTTGCGGGCTGCGGCCTTGGCGTCACTGCCGGCGGGGTTGTTTTTGGATTTGGACATGGGGAGCTTTCCGATGCGAAGAAGAAAAGCCCCCGGCCGCCTGGGCTCAGGCGGCCGGGAGCAGGGGGGAGGCCGACTCAGGACTGGTCGGATCGGTCGCGGCGGTTGGCGTCGTTCTCGCGCTGCTCACGCGAGCCCGGCTGGTCCTGCTGGACGGAAGGGTTCACATCCTTGCGGCCCTGCTGGTCGGAGCCGCCGGGGTTGCTCTGCTCGCGCTGGCCGCGCTGGCTGTTCTGGTCGCCTTGCTGTTCGGGGTTCTGGCGGCCCGGATTCTGGCGATCCTGCCCGGCCTGGTTCTGGCCTTGCTGCTGGCCTTGCTGACCCTGCTGGTTTTGCTGGCCTTGCTCGTGCTGCTTCTGGCCTTGCTGGCCCTGCGGATTCTGGTTGTTCGATGCCATGTGGTTTCTCCTGCTTGGTGTTGAAGGAATGCGCTGGCCAGGACGGGCCATCCGCACCGCTTGTTGGCAATGCGCGTGCCCGCTCGCGCTGGCAGGGTGGCGGGATTCCACACCCGAGGCGAAGCGCAGCGGCGGCGCAATCTGCGGCAAGAATGACTGAACACCGGTGGTATAAGCCCGTTGAACGGGGAGCGAGTTCCGGAGGGGCGGGAACGCCACTTGCCCTGCAGGTGGCCTGCTCCCAGGATGAAAGGTGCCCATGACCGCCAACCCTGTGGCCTACCTCCCCAACGCCGGATCCAGCCACGCGTATCTGCTTGCCCTCAACGACGCCCTGCGGCCACTGGCCGATCCGGTGCTCATCCAGGCCACCGCCAGCCGCATGCTGTGCGGTCTGCTCAAGGCCCACCGCGTGGCCTACTTCGAACTCCGCGGCAACGAGTATGTGATCGAACGCGATCACGTCGAAGGCGTGGTGTCCATCGCGGGCCACTACCCGGTTTCGTCATTCGGCCAGCGCCTGCTGGACCATTACGCCGGGGGCCGCGTCGCCGTTTGCGACAACGTGGCGGCCGACACGACGTTGTCACCCTCCGAGCGCGCGGCCTACGCCGCTGTCGAGGTGGGTGCGTACATCGGTGTGCCGCTGATCAAGAACGGGGAGTTCGTGGTCGGGCTGGGTGTCCATGTGAAAGTGCCACGTGCCTGGTCGGCCTGGGAGACGTCGCTGGTGAACGAGACCGCGGAAGTGACCTGGGCAGCGGTCGAGCGCGCCCGTGCGGAATCTGCCCTGCTGCGCTCTGAGCAGCACTACCGCCTGCTGTTCGACTCGATCGACCAGGGCTTGTGCACGATCGAGGTGATGTTCAATGAGCAGGGCAAGCCCGATGACTACCGCTTCCTGCAGACCAACACGGCATTCGAACGGCACACGGGCATCGCCCATGCGCACGGCAAACGGGTGCGCGAGGTCGCGCCGGACCATGAAGCCTTCTGGTTCGAGGTCTATGGCCAGATTGCGCTCACCGGCAAGGCCCGGCGCTTCGAGCACGCCGCCCGGGCCCTCGACCGGTATTACGAGGTCTATGCCTTCCGCGTGGGCGCACCGCAAGACCACCAGGTGGCTGTGCTGTTCAATGACATCAGCGAGCGCCGTCGCCGTGAAACCGACCTGGCCTTCCTCTCGGAGGTCAGCAGCGACCTGGTGCAGTTGACAGACACCGACGAAACCATGGCCGTGCTGGGCGCCAAGATCGGTGCGCACATGCGCATCTCGCGCTGCGAGCTGGCCGAGATCAACGAGGCGGGCGACGAGGTGACGGTGGGGCACGAGTGGCACCGCAGCGGCATGCCTGGCCACCGCGGCGTCTACCGCCTGGCCGACTACCTTTCACAGGACGTGGTGAACGCCCTGGGGCGCGGCGAAGTGCTGGTGGTGAGCAACGCGGTCACGGATTCGCGCGTGGATGCGACGCGTCTGGCCGCTCTGAACACCGCCGCCTTCATCTGCGTGCCCATGGTGCGTGACGGCCGCTGGCGCTTCCTGCTGTCCATCAAGCATGCCGAAGCGCGTGACTGGCGCGAGGACGAGGTCGAACTCATGCAGGAGATCACCACCCGCGTCTGGACCCGGCTGGAACAGGCCCGCGCCGAAACCGCGCTGAAGGTCTCGGACGCCAGGCAGAAGGCGCTGTTCAGCCAGATGCTGGCCGGCGTGGCAGAGACCGACCTGAATGGCCGCTTCCTCAGCGTCAACCGGCGCTACAGCGAGATCCTCGGCTACACCCAGACGGAGCTGCTGGGCATGCGCATGCAGGACGTCCTGCACCCCGACGACCGCCCCGTGAATCTCGAGCGGCGCGCGCGGCTCATCCACCACGGCGTACCTTTCGAGATCGAGAAGCGCCACATCCGCAAGGACGGCTCGGTCATCTGGGTGCACAACAGCGTATCCCGCCTCAGCGACAGCGTCGGCAAACCGATGAGCATCATCTCGGTGTCGCTGGACATCACCGCCCGCAAACGCCAGGAAGCGGAAGTGCAGCGGGGCGCCGAACTGCTCGACTACCTCATCCACCATTCGCCCAGCGGCTTCTACATCGTCGATGCCGACTTCCGCATCTCGCACATCAACGCTGAAACGCAGGCGCGGGCGTTCCGGAACGTCAACCCGGCCATCGGCGTTCCGCTGGACGAGGCGATGCGCGTGCTGTGGCCGGAACCGCTGGCCACCGAGCTCATCCAGATCTTCCGCCACACGCTGGAGACCGGGGAGACCTATGTGTCGGACAGCCTGGTCAGCGGCCGCGCCGACATCACCGAGGTCGAGACCTACACCTGGCAACTGCTGCGCATCACCATGCCCGACGGCCGGTACGCGGTGGCCTGCTTCTATTACGACACCACGCAATTGCGGCGCGCCGAACAGGAGCTTCGCGAGGCCGATCAACGCAAGGACGAGTTCCTGGCGACGCTGGCACACGAGCTGCGCAACCCCCTGGCACCCATCCGCAACAGCCTGCACATCCTGCGCGTGGCCCATGGGGGTGCTGCGGGAGCCGATCGGCTGCACGACATGCTGGACCGGCAGGTTTCGCACATGGTGCGGCTGGTGGACGACCTGATGGAGATCTCGCGCATCACACGCGGGAAATTCGAGCTGCGCCCGGAGTCGATCCAGCTTGCCGATGTCGTGCAGAACGCGGTGGAGACCAGCAAGCCGCTCATGCAGGCCGCCTCGCAGCAACTCACGGTGACCCTGCCCGACGATTCGCTGACACTGCAGGCCGATGGCATTCGCCTGGCGCAGGTGCTGGCCAACCTGCTGAACAACGCTTCCAAATACACCGAGCCGGGTGGCCGCATCGGGCTGGAAGCCCACCGGGAAGGCGCAGAGGTCGTGATCTCGGTGCGAGACAACGGCGCGGGGATACCCGTGGACATGCTGCCGCGCGTCTTCGACCTGTTCACCCAGGGCGATCGCACCGAACACCGGGCCCAGGGAGGGCTCGGCATCGGTCTCACCCTGGTGAAGAACATTGTCACCATGCACGGGGGCAGCGTGGAGGCGCGCAGCGCCGGGCCGGGACAGGGCAGCGAATTCGTGGTGCGCCTGCCGCTGGCCACCGAAGACCGGGTCCGCAACGACACGGCCCGACCACCCGAGGCCCAATTGCCGCAACTGCGCCGGGTGCTGGTGGTGGACGACAACCGAGACAGTGCCGACAGCCTGGAAATGGTGCTGCAATTTCTGGGTGCGGACGTGCAGACCGTGTACGACGGGAAGGCCGCGCTGGAGGCAATGGACTCGTACCGCCCGTGCGCGATGTTCCTCGACATCGGCATGCCGGACATGGACGGCTACGAAGTCGCCCGTCGCGTGCGGCAGAGCCCGCGGGGCCGCGACATGACCCTGATCGCACTGACCGGCTGGGGCCAGAAGGAAGACCTGCGACGCTCGCACGAGGCCGGCTTCGACCGCCACCTCGTCAAGCCCGCCGATGTCGAAGACCTGCGCGCCGTGCTGGCCAGCCTGAACTGAGCGACACCGGCCTCTGCGAGGGCCGGGCACATGACTTGCCATGGGGAGATGCGTTCACATGAGTGAACGCAACAGCACCCATTCAAACCCACGTCAAAAGGAACTCCCATGGCCACCACCCGCACCGCTCCCGATGCATGCACGCTGCTCGACGCAGACCACAAAGCGGTCAAGAAGATGTTCAAGGACTACGACGACCTGGCGTCCTCCAAGTCCAAGTCCGCCATGCAGAAACGGCTCGACCTGGCACGCGAGATCTGCCAGGAGCTGACCGTTCACGCCACCATTGAAGAGGAAATCTTCTACCCCGCTCTGCGCGCTGTCCTCAAGGACACCGACCTGCTGGCCGAAGCCGAAGTGGAGCACGCGGGCGCCAAAGACCTCATCGCGCAGATCGAGGCCATGGACGAGGTCGACGAGATGTTCGACGCCAAGGTCAAGGTGCTCGGCGAGTACATCGACCACCATGTCAAGGAAGAGCGCAACGAGATCTTTCCGAAGGCGCGCGCCGCTCGCGGGCTCGACCTGGTGGCGATGCGCGAACCGCTCCAGGCGCGCAAGGAAGCCTTGATGGGCATGGAAACTGCCTGAGCCTGAGCCCGGGCGGGCAGGAACGTCGATTGCCCCTGGAGGCCACCCCCAGCGAAAGGAGAGCCTCCATGGACAACCAACACCAACATCCGCCGCCCGACCAGGCGCTGGCCGAGCGTCCAGCCGACTATTCCGACCCGGAACTCAAGGAATACACCGACGAGCAGGCGGAAGACCTGCTGGAGACGGTGATCCACTACATGCCGATCGTGCTGCCGCTGGCGGGCGCTCTGCAGATCTTCATGCTGGCTTTCATCGCCATCTACATGGCCTGATTCCCGGCTTGATGGCGGGCGAAAGGCCCGCCTTGCGCAACGGTCATACTCCGGCATCCCTGCTCCGGAGCTCGCCGTTCCATGCCCCTCTTCGCCGCCACGGTCTTCCTGTCAGCCTTCCTGCTGTTCCAGATCCAGCCCATCGTTGCGAAGATGATCCTGCCGTGGTTCGGCGGGTCTTCGTCCGTCTGGACGCTGTGCATGGTGTTCTTCCAGGTCGAACTGCTGGTGGGCTATGCCTACGTGCACCTGGTCCATGAAAAGCTCAGCCCACGTCGCCAGCCCTGGGTGCACGGTGCGCTGCTGCTGGTGAGCCTGGCCACCCTGCCGGTGGTGGCCGACCCGGCGTGGAAGCTGGACGCGCAGGCCCACCCCACATGGAGCGTGCTGGGGGTGCTGGCCACCACAGTGGGCGTGCCCTACCTGCTGCTCTCCACCACGGGCCCGCTGATGCAGGCCTGGTACGCACGCAGCTTCGTGGCCCAGGGCGTGCAGCCCTACCGCCTCTACGCGCTGTCCAACCTGGCCTCCATGCTCGCGCTGCTGTCCTACCCGGTGCTGGTGGAACCCAGGCTGGCCGTGACGCCGCAGGCCTGGGTGTGGTCAGCCGGCTACGCGCTGTTCGTCCTTGCCTGCGTCGCCACGGCCGGCTATACCCTGCGGCGCCAGGGCGTTGCCTCGGCCGGCACGCACGCCACGCCTGTGGACGATGCGCCCCACCCGGGCTGGCGCGAGTGCCTGATGTGGGTGGGCCTCGCGGCCACGGCCTCCATGCTGCTGCTGGCCATCACCCGCCACCTCACGCAGGACGTGGCGCCCGTGCCCTTTCTCTGGGTGCTGCCGCTGGCGCTCTACCTGCTGAGCTTCATCCTGTGTTTCGATGCGCCGCGTTACTACGTGCGACCCCTCTTCCTGGGCGCACTGCCCCTGGCCTTTGTGGCGCTGGATTTCGCCATGAACGAGGGCCTGAGCGCGCCGGTGCTGGTGGGCCTGCTGAGTGCGGCCGTGTTCATCTTCTGCATGGTCTGCCACGGTGAACTGGTGCGCCGGCGGCCACCGGTGCGCCACCTCACGCTGTTCTACCTGATGCTCTCGGTCGGTGGCGCGCTGGGGGGCCTGTTCGTGGGTCTGGTGGCGCCGGTGGCATTCAATGCGTACTTCGAGCTGCCCCTGGGCCTGTTCCTGTGCGCGTTGCTCACGGTGCTGGTGCTCTGGCCCGAGTGCCGTGGCCGGCAACACGGCCGCTGGCTGCGCGCGGCCCTGCTGGTGGGTCTGGTGGCGTATGGCGCGCGGCTCTCCAGCATCTCTCTGGACTATGTGCAGGGTTACACCGAGGTGGTGCGCAACTTCTACAGCCAGACCCGCATCGAGGACAGCGTGGACCCCGATGGCCTGGGACCGGTGCGCAGCATGGTGCACGGCAGCATCACCCATGGCGAGCAGTACCTGGACCATCCCCGGCGCGCCACCGCCTACTACTGCGAGCGCACCGGCATCGGCCGCGCCCTGCAGAGCCTGCCGACCGATCGGCCACGGCGCATCGGCGTCGTCGGCCTGGGTGCCGGCACGCTCGCGGTGTACGGGCGAGCGGGCGACGAGATGCGCATGTACGAGATCAACGACCAGGTGCTGGACCTGGCGCGCAGGCATTTCAGCTACCTCGCCGACAGCGCTGCCACCATCGTGCCGGTGCTGGGCGACGGCCGCCTGATGCTGGAACGCGAACCGCCGCAGGCCTTCGACCTGCTGGCCATGGACGCTTTCTCCGGCGATTCCATTCCGACCCACCTGCTCACCCTGGAGGCGTTCGAGGCCTACCAGCGACACATGAAACCGGATGGACTGCTGGCGGTGCACATCACCAACACCTACCTCGATCTGCGCCCCGTGATGGCGTCGGCGGCACAGCGCCTGGGCAAGGTCGCGCTGTTGCTGGAACTGGCCCCTGGCCATGGCGACCCTTTCTGCCGCCGTTCGTCGTGGGTGGTATTCGTCAACCCGGCCCAGGCCACGGCGCTGCCCGCGGCGCTGCAAGGGGCCAGGGTGCTGGAACCCACGCCAGCCTTCCGGCCCTGGACGGACACGTTCTCGAACCTGTTCGACATCCTGATCTGAGGGATCGATGGCGCGGTCAACCCGCTCCCTGCCGGGCCAGCACCAGGCTCATGCCGAAGAGCGCCCAGTCGTTGAGGATGTGCGCGCCGGTGGACACCGCCAGGTTCTTCGTGGCGAGGTACGCCAGCGTGAGCACCAGCCGCGCGCTGCCGATGATGGCCAGACACTGGAGCAGGTCCCCGTTGTAGGTGGGCAGGTGCGCCAGTGCGAAAGGGAGTGCCGACAGGATCCAGGCCAGCACCAGCGCCTTCTGGCGAGACAGCCCGCGCCGGGTGTGCAACCACCACAGGCAGGCCAGCAGCGGCAGCATGGTCAGCAGCTCTTCACCCAGCAACTGCGGCACCATGGCGAGGAAAGCCATGGTCACGGTGAAGCCGTCGGCGCCTGCCAGTTGCCCCATCAAGGGATTGGGCGTGGGGGCGTGGAACCTGCTGAGTGCCCAGCCGATGCCGAACGTGACCACGATGTTCAGGGCTGCAATGCCCACGATCCAGGCCAGATCGATCCGGCGTATGCGGGCGAACAGCGCCCTCCAGTGCCGGCCAGCCACCCAGGCCAGTGCGGCGAGCGGCAGCAGGCAGAACAGCAGCGCCGGGATGAAGCGGCCCACCGGTGTGCGGAACCAGGGCACGGGGGCACTCAGCGCCGCGAAGGCCGCCACCACCGCGAACAGCACCAGCAGCCACTGCCGACCGCTGAGTGCGACCGGTTGTCCAGCGTAGTAGGGAAAGTCGCGCTGGCCGGGCATCTCCAGCCCCTCAGCCGGCCAGGTTGCGCAGCAGGTAGCGGCCCAGTGCCGCCCAGAAGTCCCCGCCCGAATGCTGCTTCCAGAGCATCGAAAGATCGGCGAAGCCCTTGTGAAAGATCATCGCCATCAGGCCGATGAGGCACAGGATGCTCAGGACCTGCAGGACGGTCTTGAACCGGGCGTCGGGGTCGGTGGACATGGCGCGCATTATTGCGCGCGCGTCGCCCTCCATGCGCTGCCCCCGTTCACCCTGCCCTGCATGTCGCCGCCCTTGACCTCGCCGGCGTAACGCAGGCCGTCCACGGTGAACTGGATCCGGGCGCCGTCCAGCCGCGCGTCGCGCACCGGGAACGGCTGGCCGCCGCGGCGCAGCGTGCCTTTGACCTTCTGGAAGGTCTGCTCCAGCACCAGTTCCTGGCCATTGCCCATCCGCCAGGTGCCGGCCACCTGGGCGGGCACGGTCCATTGGTAGGCCTGGCAGTAGGTGCGGCAGCCTTCGGTCACCTGCTGGGTCTGGTCGGGCTCCCAGTCGTCCATGTTGAAGGAGTTGGAGACGATGCGGGTGCCGGGCTTCATGGCCAGCAGCGTGGGTCGCAGGCGCAGGTTCAGGTCGGGCAGCAGGAACAGGGTGACCACGGTGGCGTTGGAGAAGTCGGACTCGAAGATGTCGGCCTTCTCGAAGGTGGCGCGCTCGCTCACGCCCTCGGCCTGCGCCGCGCGTTTTGACAGCGCCACCATGTCGGGGTTGTATTCGATGCCGTGGGCAATGGCCCCACGTTTGGCCGCCGTGATGACGAGGCGGCCATCGCCGGAGCCCAGGTCGACCAGGCGGTCCTGCGGCGTGAGTTTCGCCATCTCCAGCATGCGGTCCACCAGCACCTGCGAAGTGGGAATCCAGATCACGTCCTTGCCGGCCTGGCCTTCCGAAGGCTGGTAGGTGGGCGCAGGCGCAGGGGTTTGCGCCATGGCCTGGACGCACAGCGCCGACGCCGAGGCGAAGATCGCGGCGGCCAGCAGGGAGGGGCGAAGTTTCATCATGGTGGTTCTCCTGATGGTTGGGAATGGTTGGACTGGAACAGCAGGATCGGCGCGCCCGCGATGAGCACACCCAGGCCGACCAGCGCGGCAGCGCCGGTGTGCATCACGCTCGCGTACAGCATGTACGCACTGGTGAGACAGAAGAGGATGGGGGTGAGGGGGTAGAGCGGCACCCGGAACGGCAGGGTGCGACGCGGGTCGCGCCAGCGCAGGACGAAGAGCGCACCGCCGACCAGCAGCAGGAACATCCAGAACACGGGAGCGGTGTAGTCGACCATGGCCTTGAAGCCATCGGGCGCCACCGAGCCCATGGCAATGAGCGCCAGCGAGAGCACCCCCTGCACGATCTGGGCATTCGCGGGCGTTCCGCCGCGTCCGTTCCACACGCCCATCCACCGCATCACGCTCAGGTCGCAGCCCATGGCATAGAACACGCGCCCGCCCGTGAAGATGGTGGCGTTCAGCGTGGAAATGGCGGCCACCACCACGGCCAGCGTGACCAGCAACTCGCCCGACGGCCCGGCGGCCACGCGCATCATGTCGGCCGCCACGGCGTCGGAAGCGCGCAGGCCATCGAGCCCGAGGATGGAGAGCAACGCCATGTTGGCCAGCACATACAGGGCCACCAGCAGCGCGGTGCCGAGCGTGAGCACCTTGGCGATGTTGCGCGGCGCATCGCGCAGTTCACCGCTCAGGTACGCCGCATCGCTCCAGCCGCCGTAGGTGAGCAGCACGAAGATCATCGCCACCCCCAGCGCCGCGGCTTCTTCCGGCACCGGGATGCTCGGCGCCGACGCAGGGGCGGGCGGGCCGAAGAAGCCGAAGCCGATGATGGCCAGCATGGCGCCGATCTGGATGAACGTCACCACCACCTGCAGGTTCTTGCCGGCAGCGGTGCCCACCACGTTGACGCCGGTCAGTACGACAACCGCCAGGGCGGCATAGAGGGCGGGGCCATGGGGTCCCAGGGGCACCACCTGCGAGATGTAGTCGCCGAGCAGGAAAGCCACCAGGGCGATGGATCCGGTCTGGATCACGGTGCACCGCGCCCACCCGAACATCATGGCCACCGGCCGGCCGTACGCCCTCGAGAGGAAATGGTATTCGCCGCCCGCGTGCGGATGGGCCGACGCCAGCTCGGCGTAACAGAGTGCGCCGATCAGCGTGATCACGCCCCCGATCAGCCACACGAGGATGAACATGGCCTCGGACCCCACGCCATCGGCCACGATGGACGGCGTGCGGAAGATGCCGATGCCCACCACCAGGCCGACCATGACCGCGACCGCATCGAACACGGACAGCTGGGGGCCTGGCTGAGCACGCGCTGCGGTCTCTGCTCGATCCGGCACGTTCATGCGGGCCTCCCTGCCGATCTTGGTGTCGTTTCCCACGGTGTCATGCAGTCTCCAGCGGTTGTTCTGGTCAAGGTCAACCATCCCATGGAACACCCAGGGCAGTCAGAGTTCCCGAACACCCGACCGGTGTGGCTCAACGTCCCGGGCACGGCGCTTGCCGCAAAGGCGGTTTCCCACTCCCCAAGGACCACCCCATGAAAGCACTCACCTACCAGGGCAGCCACGACGTTCGCGTCGAAAGCGTGCCCGATCCGGTCCTCGAAGAAGCGGACGACATCGTCCTGCGGGTCACCGCCACAGCCATCTGCGGTTCCGACCTCCACATCTACCGCGGCAAGATTCCCATGATGAAGGACGGCGACATCCTCGGCCATGAATTCATGGGCATCGTCGAGGAAGTCGGCCCGGCGGTGACGAACCTGGTGCCCGGCGACCGGGTGGTGATTCCCTTCGTCATTGCCTGCGGCCAGTGCTTCTATTGCAACCTCTCGCTGTTTGCCGCCTGCGAAACCACCAACCCGGGACGCGGCGCCATCATGAACAAGAAGAGCGCCACCTCGGGCGCCGCGCTCTTCGGCTACAGCCACCTCTATGGCGGCATCCCGGGTGGCCAGGCCGAGTTCGTCACCGTGCCCAAGGCCAACGTGGGCCCGCTGAAGATTCCCGATGCGCTCACGGACGAAGAGGTGCTGTTCCTCTCGGACATCCTGCCCACGGGCTACCAGGCGGTGGTGAACGCGAACGTGCAGCCGGGTTCGAGCGTCGCCATCTTCGGCGCAGGACCCGTGGGGCTGATGAGCGCGGCCTGCGCGCGCTTCATGGGAGCAGAGAAGATCTTCATGGTCGACCACCATGCCTACCGGCTCCAGTTCGCCCAGGACACCTACGGCGTGATTCCGATCAATTTCGATGAAACCGACGATCCGGCGGACGTCATCCTCAACGCCACCCATGGCCGTGGCGTGGACGCCACCATCGACGCCGTCGGCTTCGAGGCCAAGGGCAGTGCCATCGAGACCGCGCTCACCGCCATGAAGCTCGAAGGCTCCAGCGGCAAGGCCTTGCGCCAGTGCATGGCGGCCACAAGGCGCGGTGGCGTGGTGAGCGTGCCAGGTGTGTACGCCGGATTCATCCATGCCTTTCTGTTCGGCGATGCCTTCGACAAGGGCCTCACGTTTCGCATGGGCCAGACGCACATGCAGGAACACATGCCGCAATTGCTGGAGGAAATCGGCAACGGACGCCTCAAGCCGGATGTGATCATCAGCCACCGGATGAAGCTCGCCGACGCCGCGCGCGCCTACGAGATCTTCGAGAAGAAGGAAGAGAACTGCCGCAAGATCGTGCTCACGCCCTGAACCGGCCTTGCCCTCAATCGAGGGGCCATGGCAGCTGTCGTTGAAGGGCAGGCGGCTCAGCGGAGTCGGGCGCATCGTCCGACCCCAGGCCGCGCCACCAGGGAACGACCGGTAACCGGTGCGCGGGCTCCACCGCCTCGCCCAGGCGTGGCAGGAGCAAGGGAGCGTCCGTGGCAGGCGCGAGTTGCAGCAGCGTTTCGACCGGCTCGTCCCACTCATGCATGGCGAGACTGAAGGTGCCCCAATGCACCGGCAGGAAGGCGCCGCCACCGAGCAGCGCGTGCGCCTTCAGCGCATTGGCCGGACCCAGGTGGATGTCGCCCCACGCCGGGTGGAAGGCACCCACTTCCAGCATCACCAGATCGAAGGGGCCCAGGCGCTCGCGGATGGTGGCGTACTCGGTGGTGAGGCCGGTGTCGCCACTGAAGAAAACGCGGTGCTGGTCGGACTGCACCACCATCGACGACCACAGCGTGGCGTTGCGATCCTTGAGGCCCCGCCCGGAAAAATGCTGCGACGGTGCGGCGGTGATGGTGAGGCCTGTGCCCGGCACGCGGTGGCTCTCCCACCAGTCCAGCTCGGTGATGCGCTCGGCTGCCACCCCCCACGCTTGCAGATGGGCGCCCACGCCCAGCGAAGTGACAAAGGGCACGCGGCTGTGCCGGGACAGGGCGCGGATGGTGGGGTAGTCCAGGTGGTCGTAGTGGTCGTGCGAAATCACCACCACATCCACTTCGGGAATTTCCTTCAGGCGCAGCGGCACCGGCTGGAAGCGCCGGGGCCCGAGCAGGCGAAACGGCGAGGCGCGCGTGCCCCACACCGGATCGGTGAGCACGCGATGACCGTCGATCTCGATGAGCACGGTCGAATGGCCGAGCCAGGTGGCGCGCAGGCCGCTCTGCACCGGGCGGCTCCACGCTTCACGCGGATCCAGCGCAGGCAACGGAGCGCCGGGCGTGCGCCGGCCACCCGAGCTGAGGAATTCCTTGAGCGTGGGACGGGGCACGGTGCCGTCCCGCAAGCCGGGGAGCACCGGGTGCTGGTTGCGAAATCCCTCGCCGTTCCACAAGGGTGAGGCCTGCATGCGCTCCAGCCGTTCACCCTGGGCGCGCTTGCCGAATGACTTCATGGAGCGACGCCTCCACGGCCCGGCAACGAGAGGCGCGGGTGAGCCGGCGCCATCTCGGAGAGCAGCCGCCCCTGGCGCCACACTTTCAGTCGCGTCGCGCGAAGGCGGATCGCCTCGATGGCATCGCGCGCCTGCAACAGCACGAAGCTGGCGTCCTTGCCCGCTTCAATGCCGTAGCGGGTGAGGCCCATCACCTTCGCGGCGTTCACCGTCACCGCGTCGAAACACTGGCGCATGCCGGCCTGGCTGGTCATCTGCGCCACGTGCAGGCCCATGTGCGCCACCTCCAGCATGTCGCCGCTGCCCAGGGAGTACCAGGGGTCCATCACACAGTCGTGGCCGAAGGCCACCGTGACGCCTGCGGCCATGAGCTCGGGCACGCGCGTCATGCCGCGCCGCTTGGGGTAGGTGTCGTGCCGGCCCTGCAGAGTGATGTTGATGAGCGGGTTGGCCACCGCGCTCACGCCGGATTCGGCGATCAGGGGGATCAACTTGCTCACGTAGTAGTTGTCCATGCTGTGCATGGACGTGAGGTGCGAGCCGTTCACGCGGCCCTGCAGGCCCAGGCGCTGCGTCTCGAAGGCGAGTGTCTCGATGTGGCGAGAGAGCGGGTCGTCGCTCTCGTCGCAGTGCATGTCCACCGGCAGGCCACGTTCGGCGGCGAGTTCGCAAAGCAGCTTCATGCTGGCGGCGCCCTCGCTCATGGTGCGTTCGAAATGCGGAATGCCGCCGACGACGTCCACACCCAGGTCCAATGCACGCTTCAGGTTGCCGAGCCCGCCCGGGCTGCGCAACACACCATCCTGCGGAAAGGCGACGAGCTGCACGTCCAGGTACGGCGCCATGCGCTTCTTCGCCTCGAGCATGGCGCGCACCGGCAGCAGGCTCGGCTCGCTGGTGTCCACGTGGCTGCGGATGGCCAGCAATCCTCTGGAGACGGCCCAGTCGCCGTAGGCCAGTGCGCGTTCCACCAGCGCTTCTTCGGTCAGCAGAGGCTTGAGCTCGCCCCACAGCGCGATGCCTTCCAGCAGCGTTCCGCTCTGGTTGACGCGCGGCAGGCCGTAGCTGAGCGTGGCGTCCATGTGGAAATGCGGGTCGCAGAACGGTGGTGTGAGCAGTTGACCCTGCGCGTCGAGTGTCTCGTGCGCCGGCGCTTCCAGGCCGGGCCTCACCTCCACGATGCGCCCGTCCTGCACCGCCACGCCCACGTCGGTGCGGCCATCGGGCAGGCTGGCATGCGTGATCAGCAGGTCGAGCATCAGCGTTCACCTTTGCGGTAGGGTTTCATCAGCGCCTGAGGATACGCCGCGCGGCGCGCCACCAGCACCAGCGCGAGGATGGACAGCGCGTACGGCAGCATCAGGTAGATCTGGTAGGGCACCACGCTGTCACCCGATTGCTGCAGGCGCAACTGCAAGGCATCGAAGAAGGCAAACAGCAGGGCGCCCGCCAGTGCCTTGCCCGGGCGCCACGAGGCAAACACCACCAGCGCCACGCAGATCCAGCCCCGGCCGTTGACCATGTTGAAGAAAAAGGCGTTGAAGGCCGAGAGCGTGAGGAACGAGCCGGCCACGCCCATGAGCGCCGAGCCGAGCACGATGGCGCTGGTGCGCACGGCCAGCACCGAGATGCCCTGCCCTTCGGCGGCCTGCGGGTTCTCGCCGACCATGCGCACCGCCAGGCCAGCCGGCGTGCGGTAGAGCACCCAGGCGAACACAGGCACGCCCAGCAGTGCCATCAAGGTCAGAGGCGTCTGCGCCGACAGCACGGGAATGCCGAGCCACTCCATGGGCGCGAAGGGCGTGATGGTGGGCGGTGTACTGACCTTCGGGAAACTCACGCGGTAGGCGAAGTAGC
Organism: Hydrogenophaga sp.; assembly: GCF_051858985.1. Lineage (GTDB taxonomy): Bacteria > Pseudomonadota > Gammaproteobacteria > Burkholderiales > Burkholderiaceae_C > Hydrogenophaga. The sequence goes on from NZ_JBHYGM010000001.1 coordinate 581,691, forward strand.
TCAGCGCGGTGGCCAGCAGCGTGATGCCCAGGCCCGCCACGTGCTGCGAAAGCGCCAGGCCCACGGTGAGCGCGGCGTGCAGCAGCCCAAAGGCAGCGCCCGTGAGCGCGGCCACCGCGACCCCCCCCCACAGCGGCAGCCCGAGGTAGACCGCCAGCCAGCCGGCCAGCGCGCCCGCCACCATGATGCCTTCGATGCCCAGGTTGAGCACGCCCGCGCGCTCGCACCACAGCACACCCAGCGTGCCCAGGATCAGCGGCGTGGCAATGCGCAGCACCGCGGTCCAGAACGCGGGGTTCACGAGGATGTCGATCCATTCGTTCATGACGCTGCTCTCAGGCTCTCCTGAGGCGGTACTGCGCCAGCAGGCTGGCCACCAGCACCGACAGCAGCGACACGGCCACGATCACGTCGGCCAGGTAGGTGGGCACGCCGATGGCGCGGCTCATGCTGTCGGCCCCCACGAGCACGCCGGCAATGAACACCGCGGCCGCCATCACGCCCAGTGGGTGCAGGCCAGCCAGCATGGCGATGACGATGCCGCTGTAGCCGTAGCCCGGCGACATGTCCAGGGTGACGTAGCCGGCGCGCCCGGCCACTTCGATGGCACCGGCCAGTCCCGCGAGCGCGCCCGAGAGCAACGCCACGAGCAACACGGTGCGGGTGACGGGTACACCGGCGAACGCCGCTGCGCGCGCGTTGGCGCCAACCGCGCGGATGTCGAAACCCAGCACGGTGTACTTGAGCAGCACCCAGAGCATGACGGCCAGCGACACGGCCCACAGCAGCCCGGTGTGCAGGCGTGTGCGCTCGACCAGCCGCCCCAGTTCCAGCTCCGGCACCAACCCCACGCTCTGCGGCCAGCCGAGCGCCATGGGGTCCTTCATCGGACCATCCAGCAGGGCCGAGACCAGCAGCAGCGCCATGAAGTTCAGCAGCAGCGTGGTCACCACTTCGTCCACGCCCAGGCGAAGTTTCATGAGCGCAGGCCCGAGCAACAGCAGTGCGCCGGCCAGCGCGGCGGCCAGCATCATGAGTGGAAACAGCAGCCAAACCGGCCACGCCAGGCCCGTGCCACCGTGCAGGCCGCCGATGGCGACCGCTGCCAGCGCACCGGCGTACAGCTGGCCTTCGGCGCCGATGTTGAACAGGCGCGCCTTGAAGGCCACCGTGGCAGCCAGACCCGTGAGCATCAGCGGCACGGCCCGCGTCAGCGTCTCGCTCCAGGCGAAGAGCGAGCCGAATGCGCCCTGCACCAGCAAGCCGAAGGTCTGCGCCACGGGCGCTCCGGCCCAGAGCACCAGCAGACTGCTCACGAGCAGGGTGAACGCCACGGCCAGCACCGAAGCGCTGGCCATGGCCAGCGGCGAGGTCTGCGCGCGACGCTCAAACCGCATGGTCGGCCCCCGCCATCGCCAGGCCGATGCGCTCGCGCGTCCACGCGTCCGCCGGCAAGGCCTCGGTCAGGTGACCCTGGTGCATGACCGCGATGCGGTCCCCCAGCGCCATCACCTCGTCCAGGTCGTCGGAGATCACGAGCACCGCCGCGCCGGCGTCTCGCGCTTCGATGAGTTGCCGGTGCACGTAGGCCACGGCACCGATGTCCAGCCCCCAGGTCGGCTGGTGCGCGACGATCAAGGCGGGTCTTGTGTTCTCGCCTTCTGGAGACAGCAGCGCGCGGCCAAGAATGAGTTTCTGCATGTTCCCGCCAGAGAGCGCACGCGCGGGCGTGGCGGGCCCACCGCCGCGCACATCGAAGGCTTCGATCACGCGCTGCGCATGGCGCCGCGCCGCCCGCAGCCGGACCCAGGGGCCGCGCGAGAAGGCAGGGCTGCGCAGGCGCTCGGCCACCGCGTTCTCCCACACCGGCAAGTCGCCCACCACGCCGACGGCGTGGCGGTCTTCGGGAATGCGGGCCACCCCTTGTGACACCAGCCAGGCCGGCGAGGTGCGCAGCGGCTGGCATTCAAACCGCACCTCGCCCGCGCTGGCGCTGCGCGTTCCGCACAGCAGCTCCGCCAGCGCCACCTGCCCGTTGCCCGACACGCCGGCAACGGCCACGATCTCGCCCGCGCGAAGCGCCAGCGAAACCCCATCGAGCCGGTCGCGCACGCCTGCCGGAGTGCTCACCGCGAGCAACGTGCAGATCTCGCGACCCACGCCGCTGGCGGGCTGGCGCACGGCCGCGTCCACTGCATGCCCCACCATCCACTGCGCCAGTTGCGCCTGCGTGGTGCCCGCCACCGGTGCCTCGGCCACCAGCTTGCCCTGGCGCAGCACGGCCACGCGGTGCGACACCCGCAGCACCTCGGCCAGCTTGTGGCTGATGAAGATGATGGACAGGCCCTGCGCGACCATCTGCGAGAGCGTGTCGAACAGCGCCTCGCTCTCCTGCGGCGTGAGCACCGCCGTGGGTTCGTCCAGGATCAGGATGCGCGCGCCCCGGTACAGCGCTTTCAGGATCTCCACCCGCTGGCGCTCACCCACCGACAGGCCGCCCACCAACGCGTCGGGCTGCACGGCAAGCCCGAAACGTTCGCCCACCTGCAGCAGGCGCGCCAGCCCCTCGGCGCGGCGCGAAGCCGGCCGCCACAGCGCCTCGGTGCCCATCATCACGTTGTCGAGCACCGAGAGGTTGTCGGCCAGCGTGAAGTGCTGGTGCACCATGCCGATGCCGGCGGCCAGCGCAGCGCGCGGCTGGCCGGGTGGCAGGCGCTGGCCGTGCACCTCGATCTCGCCCTCGTCGGCCACGTAGTGCCCGAACAGGATGGACACCAGCGTGGACTTTCCCGCCCCGTTCTCCCCCAGCAGCGCCAGCACCTCGCCCTCGCCCAGCGTGAGCGAGATGGCGTCGTTGGCCACCAGCGCGCCGAAGCGCTTGGTGATGCCCGAAAGGCGAAGGACCGGGGTGCCTTCGGGAGCCGAGGTCACTTGCTGGACTTGGGCTGGCCGTCGTCCACTTTGACAGTGAACTTGCCGGAGAGAATTTCAGCCTCGCGCGCCTTGACCTTGGCCACGATCTCGGCCGGTACCTTCTTCTCGAAGGTGCCCAGCGGTGCCATCTCGGAACCCTTGTGCTTCATCATGGAATAAGGGCCGTAGTCCTCGGCCGTGAACTTGCCGTCCTTCACCAGCTTGATGGCGCGGTCCATCGAGGGCTCCATGTTCCAGAGCGCAGACGCCACGACGGTGTCGGGGTACTGGGACTGGGTGTTGATCACGTTGCCGATGGCGAGCTTGCCTTTTTCCTTGGCCGCGTCGGACACACCGAATCGCTCGGCGTAAAGCACATCGGCGCCTTTGTCGATCATGGCGAACGCCGCTTCCTTGGCCTTGGGCGGATCGAACCAGCTGTTGATGAAGCTCACGGTGAACGTCACCTTGGGGTTCACTTCCTTCGCGCCGGCCATGAAGGCGTTCATGAGGCGGTTCACCTCGGGAATGGGGAACCCGCCGACCATGCCGATCTGGTTGGTCTTGGTCATGCCGCCAGCGATCATGCCGGTGAGGTAGGCAGGTTCCTGGATGTAGTTGTCGAACACGCTGAAATTGGGTGCCTGCGGCTTGCCCGAAGATCCCATCACGAACGACGTCTTGGGAAAGTCCTTGGCCACCTTGCGCGCTGCGGCCTCCACGCCGAACACTTCACCCACGATGAGCTGGTTGCCACCGGTGGCGTACTCGCGCATGACGCGCTCGTAGTCGGCGTTGGCCACGTTCTCGCTGGCCTTGTATTCGATCTCGCCGCGCGCCTCGGCGGCCTTGAGGGCCTTGTGGATGCGGCTCACCCACTGCTGCTCGAAAGGCACGGTGTAGATGCCCGCGACCTTGAGCTTGGTCTGCGCGAACAACAGACCCGGGGATGACAGCGCAAGCGCCGTGGCCAGGGCCAGCAGCGGGCGACGACGAAGGGAATAGAGAGACATGGCGCGACTCCTTGGTGGGTGGGTGGGGGCTGGAAGAAAAGGTTTCACTGCGTGCCGAAGATGCGATCGCCCGCATCGCCCAGGCCGGGCAGGATGTAGCCGTGGCTGTTGAGTTCGCGGTCGATGGCGGCGGTGTAGATCGGCACGTCCGGGTGTGCGCGCTGCAGCGCGGCAATGCCCTCGGGACAGGTGAGCAGGCAGACGAACTTGATGGACTTGGGGCCGATCTCTTTCAGCCGGTCCACCGCCGCAATGGCCGAATTGCCGGTGGCCAGCATGGGATCGACCACGATCACGTCGCGCTCGTTCATGTGGGTCGGCATCTTGAAGTAGTACTCCACCGCCGTGAGCGTCTTCGGGTCGCGGTACAGGCCGATGTGCCCGACACGCGCGCCCGGCACCACGCTGAGCATGCCGTCCAGGATGCCATTGCCCGCGCGCAGGATGGAGACGAACACCAGCTTCTTGCCATCGATGACCTTCGCCTGCATGGTCTCCAGCGGGGTCTCGATCTCGATGTCCTGCATCGCCATGTCTCGCGTGACCTCGTAGGTCATGAGCATGGCCATCTCGTTGAGGAGCCGGCGGAAGCTGTTGGTGCTGGCGTCCTTGCGTCGCATCAGGGTGAGCTTGTGCTGCACCAGGGGGTGGTCGATGAGGTGAACGTTGCTCATGGTGGTGATGGCCCTTCGGGATGAAACAGTTCAGAAGACCGTGCCGTCGCTGGCAATGACGAAGGGCGGCAGACCGCCACGCAAGCGCTGTGCCAGCAGGCGCCCTGTCCCCCAGGTGCCGCCTTCGAGCACGCAGGCCAGCGGCAACTGGTCGGGCGGCAGGCCGAGTTCGGCGCGCACCAGCGGTGCGAGTTCGTCGAGCAGGGCCACCGTGAGGGCACGCCATTCGACGATGAATTCGTCGCCTGCCTGCCAGGTGCGGGTCGCGTGGTCGTTGGGCAGCGGCTGCAGCACGCCGGCATCGACCAGCAGGCCGCCGTTGCGGTACTCGGGCAGGCCGGTGAGCGCGTCCAGGCCGCCCACCTTCACGCCCGCCCACTCGAAGGGCTCCAGCAGCGAATAGGTGAGCCACTGCGAGAGCTTGTGGAACGGCATCCAGCCCCCCGTCAGACCCTCGCCCTGCACGGCGGCGTGCCGCCAGCAGTCGCCCACGGCAATGCCACCGAGGGCGTTCTGCGCCGGCCAGATGTCGGACAGCGTGTCGAGCAGCGTCTTGAGGATGTCGTGCGCTTCGAGCGTGGGCGCCTGCAGCGCGTCGTACAGCGCACCCGGCCGTCCCAGGGGACCGTAGGTGGCGCGATGGCCGAGCATGACAACGCCCAGGCGGCGCAGCACGGCGACGCGACCTTCGAGCCCCACGAGGGGATTGCCCTCGTTCACCTGGAACGCCGCGGCCAGCGTTTCGGTGGTCAGCGCGGCCAGCCCCGCCGAATCCACGCGCAGCGGCTGCGCCGGATCGCTGGAGAACAAGCCATCCGTGAAGGCATGGAAGCTCGCCACGCCCAGCCCTTCGGAGCGCGAGAAGCCCTGCCCGCTCGCCGCCTCCTCGTAGCGCCAGTCCGCGCCCGCGCCTGCGTCCAGCAGCACGCTCACCACAGCCAGGTCGATCTGCGCGCGCGCGCGTTCATCCGCATCCACCGGGCCCAGCATCGCATCGAGCCGCGCCCGCCGGTCCACCCCGCCGGCCTCGAAATGGCGCCAGCGGCTGTGGTACGGGATTCGCAGGTCCGGAAAGCGTTGACGTGTGAGCTCGGCCACGGTGCGCGCGGCGGATTTCAGGGCGGCATCGTCCACCGTGAACGACGACGAACCTCCGGCGCGGGCGCGCGCCAGCAAGGCGCAGGCGCGGGCGCGAATGGCCTGGGTGGACCTCAGCGCATCCACCGCGCCGGCAACGGTGGACACATCGGCCACGGTCGGACCCTCGCTCAAGCGCCCAGCCCCCGGCCCTTGGCAATCTTGAGTTCCTCCGCGCCGGGCACCAGCCCCGGCGTGAAGTAACCCGCCGCCATCTTGGCGTCCATCTCCACGCGTGCGTCGGCGGGAATCAGCTCGTCGGGGATGTTGATGCGCTCGCCCACCTCGATGCCACCGCCCGTGATGGCGTCGTACTTCATGTTGCTCATCGACACCAGGCGGTGGATCTTCTTCACGCCCAGCCAGTGCAGCACGTCGGGCATGAGTTCCTGGAAGCGCATGTCCTGCACGCCGGCCACGCATTCGGTGCGGGCGAAATACTGGTCGGCCGTGTCGCCGCCCACCTGGCGCTTGCGCGCGTTGTAGACCAGGAACTTCGTCACCTCGCCCAGGGCGCGGCCTTCCTTGCGCGAATAGGCCACCAGCCCCACGCCGCCGCGCTGCGCGCCGAGGATGCATTCCTCGATGGCGTGCGTGAGGTAGGGGCGGCAGGTGCAGATGTCCGAGCCGAACACATCCGAGCCGTTGCACTCGTCGTGCACGCGCGCGGTCAACGTCACGTCTGGATTGGCCAGGTCGCGCGGCTCGCCGAAGATGTACACCGTCTGCCCGCCGATGGGCGGCAGGAACACCGAGAGGTCCGAGCGGGTGACCAGCTCGGGGTACATGCCGCCAGTTTCCTCGAACAGCACGCGGCGCAGGTCGGTCTCGCTGCAGCCAAATCGCTTCGCCACCCCCGGCAGATACCACACCGGCTCCACCGCCACCTTGGTCACCACCGCCGCGCCACCCGCCGTGAGGAACCTGCCATCGGGTTGCAGTCGGCCTTTGTGCAGCGCATCGATCACCTCGGGCAGGATCACGTGCGCCTTGGTGACGGCGATGGTGGGGCGGATGTCGTAGCCGGCGGCAAGCTCGGTGGCGTAGACATCGGCCACCACCGCACCCCACGGGTCGATGCTGCAGATCTTTTCCGGGTCCGCCCACTGCGGGTGCGGGCCGATGATGTCGGTGGGTGAGGTGTTGGTGAGGTCAGCGCGGTGCTCGCGCTTGAGCGCCCCTGCCGCCACGGCCAGCGCCCGGTACACGCTGTAGCTGCCACTGTGCGTGCCGATCACGTTGCGGTGCGCGAGGTTCAGCGTGGTCCCCACGACCGGGCCGCGTTCCCGGGCGGTGGCCGCGCCCCACTGGATGGGCAAGGCGCCGAAGCCACCCGAATGCGAGGTGAGTCGGATGTGCCGCGGATGCGGCGAGTTCGGCGAGGGCGGCACTTCAGCGGCAACGAGGCCTGTCGGCGAGGGCGAATCTGCGGACATCATGGGAAGCTCCTGGGACTGGCCTACCCCCAAGCAAGCTCAGTGCCAGCCATCTTATGCCTGCATCTCAGGCAGTGGCCTCAGTACAATCGCCGACCCGCTCCAATACCCCGGTCGCCCCATGAACTACTCCGCCTCCCACCACAAGCTCAAGCTCATCCTGGCGGCCCACGGCCTGAAGACCGGTGACGCGGGTGGCATCGACAAGCTCTTTGGCGGCAAGGATGGCTACTACTGGTTCGGCACCGTTCGCGACCTCTGCCCCGAAGGCAAGACGCTCTCCTGGGAGAGCCAGTACGCGATGGTCAACGCCATCCAGGCGCACGAGAACGCCACGGCTGAAGAAGACGAGATGAAGCCGCAGGTGCCGAGCGCTGCGAACATCGCGGCGCTCTCCAAGCTGCTGGCCGATCCGATCTGATCTGCTCGGCTCTGATCCGGGCAAGGGCTACTTCAGCCGCTCGATCAGGCCCATGGCCGCCGCCGGCGCGCGCTCCTTGGCGCCGCTGATGAAGAACATGAACACGTCACGAGCCCCGGCGGGTTTGCCGGGTGGCGCCAGCCGCGGGACCTCGGTGGGCTCCCTGCCGGCGGCCCAGGTGCGCGCCGCATCGGCCCAACGGTCCAGCGCCCGGGGCGCGTAGCCGGTCTTCACTTTCGATTCGGTGCGCATGAGGCGCGCGTAGACGAAATCACCCGTCAGGTCGACGAAGGACGGGTAGTCGTCGGAGTCCGTGAACACGGTGGCGCAGCGGTACTTGCGCGCCAGCGCCAGGTAGGCGGGGTCGATGAAGCTGTTGTGCCGCACGTCCAGCGCATGGCGCAGCGGCAGGCCATCCACCCGGTCGGGCAGCAGCTGCAGGAAGGCCTCGAAATCGTCCGGTTCGAACAACTTGGTCGGTGCGAACTGCCACACCAGCGGACCCAGCTTGGGGCCCAGTTCGCTGAGGCCACTGCCCACGAATCGCTGGATCGATTCGCCCGCGTCGGCCAGCACCTTGCGGTTGGTGGCAAAGCGGTTGGCCTTCAGCGTGAACACGAAGCCTTCCGGCGTCTCGTCGCGCCACCTGGCGAAGGTGGGCGGCTTGAAGGTGCTGTAGTAGGTCCCGTTGACCTCGATCGCCGTCAGGTGCGCGCTGGCGTAAGCCAGCTCCTTGCTGTGGGCCAGCCCCTCGGGGTAGAAGTTGTTGCGCCAGGGCTCGAAGGTCCAACCCCCAACGCCGACCCGGATGTGGCCTGCTGCGGTTTTCTTCCTGCTCACACGGGTCTCCCGATGAATGCTGCGTCCGGATCACTTTACACTCGCCCCTGCTCCGGGGTGCACGGACCTGCCAAGGTCCGGTGCTGAGATGGCCTAAGTGCCGAACCCGCGAACTTGATCCGGCTAGTACCGGCGAAAGAAGAGCGAACGCACACCCTGGCGGGTGGGCGGCACTCCGGAGCATTTCTTCCATGCCCTTTCACCGGAGACCGCCCCATGAACGCCCCTGACGCCCTTGCCGCTGCCCAGTTCGCCCTCAGCCGCGAGCCCTTCCCTGCCTCTCGCAAGTTGTATGTGCCCGGTCAGCAGGCTGGCGTGAACGTGCCCATGCGCGAGATCGCGCTCACCAATGGCGAGCGGGTGGTGGTGTACGACACCTCGGGGCCGTACTCCGATCCCACGGTCGCCATCGACGTCACGCGCGGCCTGCCCGATGTTCGAAGCGCCTGGATCGAAGCGCGTGGCGACACCGAGACCTACCCCGGCCGCGCCCGCCAGGCGCTGGACGACGGCGTGAAGCACGAGACCCGCGACGCCGAACGCATCGAGGCTCTGCGCGCCCAGGCCGCCGGCCTGCAGCGCACGCCGCGCCGTGCACGAGGCGGCGTGGGCGGGGGCCTGAACGTGACACAGATGCACTACGCGCGTCGGGGCATCGCCACACCCGAGATGGAAAGCGTGGCGCTGCGCGAGAACGGAAAGCGCGAATGGATGGCCGAATACCTGGGCGACGCCACCCGCGAGGCGCGGCTGCGCGGCAACCCACTGGGCGCGCGCATCCCCGAAGTGATCACGCCCGAATTCGTGCGCGACGAGGTGGCGCGCGGCCGCGCCATCATCCCGGCCAACATCAACCACACTGAACTCGAGCCCATGGCGATCGGGCGCAATTTCCTGGTGAAGGTCAACGCCAACATCGGCAACTCGGCGGTCACTTCCAGCATCGAGGAGGAAGTGGACAAGCTCGTGTGGGCGATCCGCTGGGGGGCGGACAACGTGATGGACCTCTCCACCGGACGCAACATCCACACCACGCGCGACTGGATCGTGCGCAACTCGCCCGTGCCCATCGGCACGGTGCCGATCTACCAGGCGCTGGAGAAGGTCGGCGGCGTGGCCGAGGACCTCACCTGGGCCATCTTCCGCGACACGCTGATCGAACAGGCGGAACAGGGCGTGGACTACTTCACCATCCACGCCGGCCTGCGCCTGGCGTTCGTGCACCTCACGGCCCAGCGTCGCACCGGCATCGTCTCGCGCGGGGGTTCGATCATGGCCAAGTGGTGCATCACGCACCACCGCGAGAGCTTCCTCTACACGCATTTCGAAGAGATCTGCGAGATCATGAAAGCGTACGACGTGAGCTTTTCGCTGGGCGACGGGTTGCGACCCGGCAGCGCGGCGGACGCGAACGACGAGGCGCAGTTCGCCGAGCTGAGGACGCTGGGCGAACTCACGCAGCTTGCGTGGAAGCACGACGTGCAGACCATGATCGAAGGACCGGGCCATGTGCCCATGCACCTGGTCCAGGCCAACATGGACGAGCAGTTGAAGCACTGCCACGAGGCGCCCTTCTACACGCTGGGACCGCTCACCATCGACGTCGCCCCGGGCTACGACCACATTGCCAGCGCCATCGGTGCGGCCATGATCGGCTGGATGGGCACGGCCATGTTGTGCTACGTGACGCCCAAGGAACACCTGGGCCTGCCGGACCGCGACGATGTGAAGCAGGGCCTGATCGCCTACAAGATCGCGGCGCATGCGGCCGACATCGCCAAGGGCCACCCCGGCGCCCGTGCGCGAGACGACGCCATGAGCAAGGCCCGTTTCGAGTTCCGCTGGACCGACCAGTTCAACCTGGGCCTGGACCCGGACACCGCGCGCGACTTCCACGACGAGACCCTGCCCAAGGACAGCAGCAAGGAAGCGCACTTCTGCAGCATGTGCGGGCCGAAGTTCTGTTCGATGAAGATCACGCAGGACGTGCGCGACTATGCGGAAAAGGGCATGGCAGAAAAGTCCGCCGAGTTCAAGGCCACGGGTGGCGAGTTCTATGTGCCGGTGCCACCCATCCCGAAAAGGAGCGACGCATAAACTTGTCCACATGACCGACGACGACCTGCCCCCGCTGCACCCCACGCCACCGGGCCTCTACCGCCACTACAAGGGTGGCTGGTACGAAGTGCTGGACACGGTGCGCTGCAGCGAGACCCTGCAAGGCATGACGTTGTACTGCGCGCTCTACGGCGGCTGGGGGCTGTGGGTGCGGCCGGCGTCGATGTTCGCCGAGGTTGGCTCGTTCGAAGGGCGTCAGCAAGCGCGTTTCAAGCGACACGACCCTGCCACCGTGCCGCTGGCCGACCTGGCCACCGCGCAGGCGCTCATCGCCCACCTGCGACCACGGGCCAACCGACCGCCACCACCGGAACCCACCACCTGCTGCGGACGCGGGTGCAACGGCTGCGTGTGGGAAGGTTTCTACGAGGCCCTGCACTTCTGGCGCGAGGAAACGCTCGCTAGAACAGCTCCCGCTGCGCCCGCACCGCCTGCGGCGTGAAGAGCGAAGTGTCCAGCGGCTCGCGCTCCTGGTTGAAGCCCAGGCGCTGGCAGGTTTTGTCGAAGCGCTGGCGGATCAGGTCGGCCCAGACGCCGCTGCCCTTCATGCGCTGCGAAAAATCGGCGTCGTAGTCCTTGCCGCCCCGCATCTCCTGCACGCGCGCCATCACGCGCGCGGCGCGTTCGGGGTAGTGCTGCTCCAGCCACAGGCGGAACATGGGCGCCACTTCCCAGGGCAGGCGCAGCACGGTGTAAAACGCTCGGCCAGCGCCCGCTTCGCGGGCGGCCTCCAGCACCTGCTCCATGTCGTCGTTGATGAACGGAATCTGCGGCGCCACGCTCACGCCCACCGGAATGCCGGCCTCGGCCAGCGTGCGCAAGGTGCGCAGGCGCCGGTGCGGCGCGGCCGCGCGGGGCTCCAGGATGCGCGCCAGCCTGGGGTCGAGCGTGGTGATGGTGACGTACACCGCGGCCAGGCCCTGAGCGGCCATGGGCGCGAGCAGGTCGATGTCGCGTTCCACGCCGCTGCCCTTGGTCACGATGGCCAGCGGGTGGCGCGTGTCACTGAGCACCTGCAACACGCCGCGCATGAGCCGCAGCTCCCGTTCGATCGGCTGGTAGGCGTCGGTCACCGTGCCGATGGCCAGCAGTTCCGGCACATGGCGGGCGCTGCCCAGTTCACGGCGCAGCACATCGGCCACGTTGCGCTTGGCCACCAGCTTCGTTTCGAAATCGAGGCCGGGCGAGAGGCTGAGGTAGCTGTGCGTGGGCCGCGCATAGCAGTACACACAACCGTGTTCGCAACCTCTGTAGGGATTGAGACCGAGGTTGAATCCGATGTCCGGCGAATGGTTGCGGGTGATGGCGCTCTTGCAGTCTTCCCAGCTCACCTCGGTGGCGGGCGGCGGCGCCTCGTCCCGGGCGAGCGCGCTGGAGTCCAGTGCGCCCCAGCCATCGTCGAAAGCTTCGCGCGCGTCGCGTTCGAAGCGGTGCGGCTGCTGGTGGGCCACACCGCGTCCCTTGATGGCCTGAATGGGAATGTGGACGCTTTTCATGAAGTCGATCACTGTACACAAAACCAGTGTAGAGTGCGCGATCCAGGAGGATCCATGAACCCATCTTTACAGGCGGCCAGCACCGCCGATCCCATCGTGTCCGTGCGCGGCGTGAGCAAGACCTACCCGGGCGGATTCCAGGCCCTCAAGCGGGTGGATCTCGACATCCGCCGCGGCGAGATCTTTGCGCTGTTGGGCCCCAACGGCGCCGGCAAGACCACGCTCATCAGCATCGTCTGCGGCATTGCCAAGCCCAGTGAAGGCGTGGTGCTGGCCGATGGCTTCGACACCGAGCGCGACTTCCGCCAGGCCCGCGAGGCCATTGGCCTGGTGCCACAGGAACTGCACACCGATGCGTTCGAGACGGTGTGGGCCACGGTCACCTTCAGCCGCGGCCTGTTCGGCAAGCCGCCCAATCCGGCGTACGTCGAGAAAGTGCTCAAGGATCTCTCGCTCTGGGACAAGAAGGACAACAAGATCATGACGCTCTCGGGCGGCATGAAACGCCGCGTGCTGATCGCCAAGGCGCTCTCGCACGAGCCGAAGATCCTGTTCCTCGACGAACCCAGCGCGGGTGTGGACGTGGAACTGCGGCACGACATGTGGCGCATGGTGCGCAAGCTGCGCGAGGGTGGCACCACCATCATCCTCACCACCCACTACATCGAGGAAGCCGAGGACATGGCCGACCGCATCGGCGTGATCAGCCAGGGCGAACTCATCGTGGTGGAAGACAAGCACGTGCTGATGCGCAAGCTGGGCATTAAGCAGCTCACCCTCACGCTGCAGCATCCGCTGGACCGCCTGCCCGATGCCCTGGCGCAGTGGCCGCTGGAGCTCTCGGGCAACGGCCTCACCCTCACCTACACCTTCGACACGCAGAAGGAGGAAACCGGCATCGCCGAGCTGCTGCGCGCGCTGGCCGGGCAAGGGATCGATTTCAAGGACCTGCAGTCCAGCGAGAGTTCGCTCGAAGACATCTTCGTGAGCCTGGTCCACAAGAAGCAGGAGAGCCTGGCATGAACATCCACGGCATCAAGGCCATCTACCGGTTCGAGATGGCGCGCACCTTCCGCACCATCACGCAAAGCATCATGGCGCCGGTTCTCACCACCTCGCTGTACTTCATCGTGTTCGGCACGGCCATCGGCTCGCGCATGGGCGAGATCGACGGTGTGAGCTACGGCGCCTACATCATTCCTGGCCTGGTGATGCTCTCGCTGCTCAGTGAAAGCATCTCCAACGCCTCCTTCGGCATCTACATGCCCAAGTGGTCGGGCACCATCTACGAACTGCTTTCCGCGCCGGTGTCCTGGGTGGAAGTGCTGCTGGGCTATGTGGGTGCGGCGGCCACCAAGTCGGTCATGCTCGGCCTGCTGATCCTGCTCACCGCACGTGTGTTCGTGCCGTACCACATCGAACACCCGGTGTGGATGGTCGGTTTCCTTTTGCTCACCGCCGTCACCTTCAGCCTGTTCGGTTTCATCATCGGCCTGTGGGCCGACAGCTTTCAGAAGCTGCAGGTGATTCCACTGCTGGTGGTCACGCCGCTCACCTTCCTGGGTGGCGCGTTCTATTCCATCAACATGCTGCCGCCGGTGTGGCAGACCGTGTCGCTGGTGAACCCGGTGGTCTACCTCATCAGCGGCTTCCGCTGGGCCTTCTACGGCGTGGCCGACGTGCACATCGCCGTGAGCACGGGCATGACGCTGGTGTTCATGGCGGCGTGCCTGGGCTTCATCTGGTGGGTGTTCAAGACGGGTTACAAACTCCGGCGTTGAGATCGCATGGATTCGCTCATCGCTGCCTCTGCCCGCGCGCTGGCCGCCGGCGATGCGCTGGGCGCGCTCAAGCGCGTGGCGCTGCGGGAAGACCCGCCGGCGCTGGCGCTGCGCGGCATTGCCATGGCGCAGCTGGGCGAACTGCCCCGTGCCCGCGAACTGCTGCAACGCGCGGCCGGCCGTTTCGAGGACCATGAAACGCTGGCCCGCGCGCGCTGTGTGGTCGCCGAGGCCGAAGTCGCCATGGCCATGCGCGACTTCCGCGGATCGCCGCAGGCCCTGTTCGCGGCCGCGGCCACGCTAGAGGCGCAAGGCGACCGTGCCAACGCGCTGCAGGCGCGGCTGATCGCCGCGCGTCGCCTGCTGTTGCTGGGCCGTCTGCAGGAAGCGGCCAACCTGTTGGCGCACTGCGACACGCAGGGCCTGCCTCCCATGCTGGCGGCGGTGGCCGAACTCACCGCCGCCGAACTCGCGCTGCGTTCGCTGCAGGTGCACGCCGCGCGCGGCGCGCTCGACCGCGCGCAGTCGGCCGCAGAGCGGGCCCGCGTACCCGCCTTGCTGGCCGAAGTGGCGCAGGCGCGCGAAGTGCTGGACCGGCCCGCCGCCCGACGGCTGAGCCTGGGGGGTGAACACACTTTGCGGCTCGACGAGGTGTCCGCGCTGATGGCCTCCGATGCCCTGGTGATCGACGCCTGCCGCCGCGCCGTGGGTGGTGGAACGGCGTGGCATTTGCTGGCACGCCGCCCGGTCCTCTTCACGATCGCGCGCGCGCTCGCCGAGGCGTGGCCCGGCGACGTGGACCGCGAGACGCTGAACCTGAAAGCGTTTCGCACGCGGCGTCCCGACGAGACGCACCGCGCGCGCCTTCGTGTGGAAATCGGCCGGCTGCGCGCCCTGCTGCCCACGCTGGCGCGCATTGAAGCCACAGCGCGGGGCTTTGCGCTGCGGCCGCTGCTGGACCGCCCCGTGTTCGTGCTTGCGCCGCCAATCGACGGCGAGCAGGCCTCGGTGATGGCCCTGCTGTCCGACGGCGCAGCCTGGTCCACCTCGGCCCTGGCGCTGGCGCTGGGTGCCAGCCAGCGCACCGTGCAGCGCGCACTGTCCGAACTCGAGGCCGCCGGCCGGGCGCGCGCCATCGGGCAGTCCAGGGCGCGCCGCTGGCAGGCGCCTCCGCTCACGGAATTCACGACGATCTTGTTACTCCCCGCTGTGCTGCCGATTGCCTAAAGTCGCGCCATGGCCTCACCCCGGGGCCCGTTGAAAAGGAACAGCGATGCCCACCACCACCCTCAGTGGACCCCTCAAAGCGAATGCGAAGGTGCGCGCCCGTGCGGCCGAGATCGTGCGGGAGTACGGCCCCTTTGCCGGTGCCGACACGGCCCACGGCGTCACGTGGGACGGCCAGCGCGTCTGGGTCGCGACCGGCGCCACGCTGGTCGCCTTCGATCCCGCCAGCGGTGACACCGCGCGCACGCTGAACTGCACGGGCGATGCGGGCACCGCGTTCGACGGCACGCACCTCTACCAGATCGCCGAGCAGCGCATCGACAAGATCGACCCCGCCACGGGCAGGATCCTCGCCACCATTCCCGCGCCCGGTCACGGTGCCGACTCGGGCCTCGCCTGGGCCGAGGGCAGCCTCTGGGTGGGGCAGTACCGCAACCGCACGATCCACCAGATCGACCCGGCCACCGGGGCGGTCCAGCGCACCATCGAGTCCAACCGCTTCGTCACCGGCGTGACCTGGGTCGACGGCGAGCTCTGGCACGGCACCTGGGAAGGCGACGAGAGCGACATCCGACGCATCGACCCCGCCAGCGGCGAAGTGCTGGAGCGCCTGGAGATGCCTGCGGGTGTGGGCGTGAGCGGGCTTGAGTCCGACGGCGCAAGCCTGTTCTATGCGGGTGGCGGGCCCAGCGGCAAGGTGCGCGCGGTGCGCCGCCCGCGAACCTATAGCCCGTGGTCGGCGTAGCCGGTCACAGGCAGCGCCAGGAAAAAGCGCACCATCTCCGCCGAGGCATCGGGACCCGCGCCATCGGTGTAGGTTCCCTTCGGATCACCGCCGGACCACGCGTGCCCGGCACCGTGCAGGACCCACGACTCGATGATCACCTGCCCCGAGCCGTCGGTGTGCACGGTGCGCGTGTACCGCCGGCCCCCACGCGTTTCACCGCTCTGCGAACTCTCCGTCAGGCGCGTGCCACCGCTGGACGTCTGGTGCGCCTCACTGGCCTGCCGGACGACTTCAACGGCGTTGGACTGTTGCACCGTGTGGTCGCGGTCACCATGGAAAACGATGGTGGGCACCGCCCGCGTGGCCCGCGCACCGGGCCTGGCGGGATCGGCGGACGCCTCCTTCATGCCGGCCATGCCGCTGCGACCGCCCTTCATCTTCGCCAGGGCCGACGGCACGTCCTTCGCACTGCCGAAGGCCAGGCCGGAATGCACACCCACGCCGGCGAACAACTCCGGATAGGTCTCGCCCATCACGACGGCCATCGCGGCGCCAGCCGAGAGGCCGGCCACGAACACACGGCGTGGAGCCACCCGGTGGCGATCCGCCACCTCGCGAACGATGCCGGCGATGAGGGACGGCTCGCCGGCACCGCGCGCCTGGTCTTGCGGCTTGAACCAGTTCCAGCACTTCGACGAGTTGGCCTGCGCGGTCTGCTCGGGATACACGACCATAAAACCGTGCTCGTCCGCGAGCCGGTTCATGCGGGTCCCCACGGCAAAGTCGTCGGCGGACTGGGTGCAGCCGTGCAGCATCACCATCAGGGCCGGTTCGTCGGCCACGCGGGTGGGGGTGTAGAGCTTGTAGGGCCTGGCGCCCGCGCGGCTGCGGAACTCGTGCTTGATGAAGCTTCCCGGCGCTGCAGGCGCTTTTTCGGTCGCAGGCTTGACCACGTCGTCTGTCGGCACGTCCACCGCGTCGATCACGGTGGCTTCCACATCGATCACCCCGTCCTGCTGCCCAGGCGAAGGGGACATGCCAGCCGCACCGTCGGGATCCAGCGCCCGGCGAATGGTCTCGGTCACCCCGCGCATGGGACCCGACGAAGTGTCGATGCCGGCGGAGGCCAGCGCGCGTTCAATGGTGTCGTTGATCGACTGGGCGTCGTAAGGGGGCGCGCGGGGACCGGCAGGTATCTTCATGGAGGCTTTCGATCGTTGAGATGAGGCACCGGCTCGTTTGGGGGTGCGGTGTTCTTCCGGGAGCCGTGACGGTGCGCATAGATCCAGGTGAACTCGGCGCCCAGCAGAAAGATCTGCGCCGAGTAGTAGACCCACATCAGCAGCACCACCAGCGAAGCAGCGGCGCCAAATGGAGAGGCAACGCCACTTCGGCCGATGTAGAGACCGATGAGGAATTTGCCGACCGTGAAGAGGAAGGCGGTGAGCGCCGCGCCCATCAGCACGTCTGGCCAGGCCACCCGCACCCTGGGCACCCACTTGTAGATCATCGCGAAGAGCGCGGTCATGAGCGAGAAGCTGAGGATCCAGTCCACCAGCGTGGCCACGCGCGCGAATTCGCCGAACCAGGGCGCCCACCACTTGCCCAGCGCCGCCAGCGCCGCACTGGCCACCAGCGACACCATCAGCAGGAACACGATGCCGAGCACGATGCCCACCGAGAGCAGGCGGCTCTTGAAGAACTGCACGATGCCCCCGGCCATGGGCTTGTCGGGCGCACGCCAGATGCGGTTCATGGCGTCCTGCAGCTCGACGAACACCGTGGTGGCGCCGACGATCAGCGCGCCGACACCCACCAACGTGCCATAGGCCCCGGCCTCAGGCCGGTTCAGGCTCTCCAGCAGGGTCTGCACGGTCTTCGCGCTTTCGGTGCCCAGCAGATCCGAGAGCTGCTCCAGGATCTCGCCGCGCGCAGCCTGTTCACCGAAGAACAGGCCTGCCAGTGAAATCACGATCAACAGCAGCGGCGTGATCGAGAAGATGGTGTAGAAGGCCAGGGCTGCGCCCATGCTGGGCGCATAGTCGTCGATCCACGCGTTGACCGTGTCGCGAATCAGCGCACCGATGGCCCGGATCATGGTGGACAGCGCACGGTGCGCGTGGCGTTCACGCCTTGATCGCCCAGTCCATCGCCAGCTTGCCGCCCGCCGCGGCAGCCGCGCTCACGAAGGTGCCCCAGGCGATGTCGATGGCCGAAAGGCGCCAGGGCCAGTCGCGCAGCGTGGCCAGGTTGGTGAGGTCGTAGGTCGCATAGGCGAAGAAGCCGAACAGCGCTGCCATGGCCAGGGTCGAGCCCCAGCCGGCGCCGCCCGATTGCGGTGACACGCCGAAGATGACCACGCCGGCGGCGTAGAGCGCGTAGAAGGCCACGGCCACGGCGATGTTGGGTCGCTCCGACATCAGGTGGCCGATGCCCTGCTGGTACATCGGCTTGGCGATCACGCCCAGCCAGATGAGATCCAGCACGATCATGACGACCGCGGTACCGGCGTAGGCTGCGAGGTATTTGTTCATGGTCGGAAGTATCCATCGGGCGCTCCAGTCTGGCGCGCCCGGGGGATTCTTCAGGTTTGCGACAGGCCTGTGTGCGTGCCGTGTTCACCCATGGCGATGGGCTTGCCGGCCAGCGCCGAGGCCACTACACCAAAAGCCCGCACCATCGTGCTGTCGGGCGCATCCCAGTAGTCGGCGGCATCGGGAACGAACTTGATCAGACCCAGGTTGGGCGAATCGGGACCTTCCGGGAACCAGGGCTTGGCGAACGCGGTCCAGAGGCGCTCGATGTGCGCGCGATCGGTGACGATCTCGCCGCGACCCGAAAGCGACACGTAGGTGCCGTCAGAAGCATCGACAAAGGCCAGGTTGGCCGCGCGCAGCTGCTCCACCTTCGCCGAGCGCAGGTCCGTGTAGAACCAGATCGCACCGTTCTCGTCCATCTCCAGTGGTGCCATGGGCCGGCTGGCCAGGCTGCCGTCGGGCTCCACGGTCGTGAGCATGGCGGTGGAAATGTCGTCGATCAGGTCGGCCACATGCTGGCGTTCGGCGCTGGTCTGCGTATCGGGTTTCATGGGTGGGCTCCTTGCAGGATGGGCAGCATTGCGACCGGGTTCAGGTCAGGATGGCAATGAGGATGATGATGGGCAGTGGTACGCCGAGGAAGAGCAGCAGAAGTGAACGCATGGCGGCCTCTCTGGATGGGGGTTGAGGGATCAGGCGTCGCGGCGGCGACCACCGAACGTGGCGGCCAGGCTGGCCACGAACGCGCCCGCAAGCAGCGAGATGAAAAGCCACAAGGCGCTCTTGGCCGACGCGGAGCGGGCTTCGTCGGCGGCTTCGCGCGCAGCGGTCTCGGCCTCCTGCAGACGGGTCTGGGCGCGCTCGTAGGTGTCCGTCACGCGCCGCTCGGCTTCCTGCTGCGACAGACCCGTGCGTTGCGCCACCAGCTGGCCCACGTACTGCACGTCATCTTGTGGCAACGGGTCCGTGAAACCCGCATTCATGAAGATGCGCGCGACTTCGACACTGTCCTGCGCAGAGCGCTGGTAGGTGAACGGCTGCGGCGTGGAGGGTGCCATTCCGGGCGTGGTGGAGGTGATCGCGGCCGCGTCCTGGGGGGTCGGTGCGTTGCGGCGGAACAGCGAGTCGATGAAATAGGCCGTCGGGCCCTCGCCGTCGTTCGCCTGCGACCCACTCGTCGCCGCTCCCACCACGGCCGTGGCGGCCGTGCTTGCCGCACCCCCGGCCACGGTGGCCGTGGCCTGCACGCCCGTGCCGACAATGGAGGCGATCACCGAGGTGAGCAGCGCAGCGGTCGTCAGCGTGGCCACGGCCCAGGCCAGGAAGCCATGGGCGGTGTCGCGGAAGTAGACCTCGTCGATGTGCGTGTGGAGCCAGCGCGTGCGCAGCCGACCGGCGAGATACCCGCCCATGCCCGAAGCGACCAGCTGCGTCGCAGTGACCCACACGACGGTGGACACGCCAAGCGCCGTGGCGCTGGCACCTTCACCGGCCCAGGGCGACACCGACGACAGCCCGAGGCCGACACCGAGCATGAGCAAAATCAGCGAAAGGGCAGCCGCTGCGGCCGCACCTGCAAAGATGGCTCCCCATGACACGGCGCCAAGCACGGCATTGAATCCGCCGTCGCGCTGGTCGTCGTAAGCAGGGACCTGACCGGGCCTGCCGGTGTCCGAAGTGATGATCGCCATGAAGTTCCTCCGCATCTCTGGAATGTGAGACTGCACCGTATCTGCTCGGTGACGGGAGGGTCTGTGCGCTCTCGCACTCTCAGGTGGGCCGGTGTTTCATCAGCAGTGCGTGCAGGCCTTGCGCGGCCGACGAAAGCGCACGGTCGGCGCGCTGAACCAGGAACACCTGCCGCTTCAGACCCGCAGACTTGATCCTGCGCGCCAGCAGGCTGGGTTGCTGGAAATGGAACAGGGTGAGCGTGGGCACGATGGTGATGCCCAGTCCTGCCTGCACCATGCCCGCCACCGTGCTGAGCTGTTCGATTTCGAGCACGGTGCGCATGCGGTGCGGGTACAGGGCAGCTTCCACGTACTGGCGCACGCTGCTCGACCGCGCGAGCTGGATGATGGGCCACGCGTGCAGTTCAGCCAGGCGCACCGGCCCCTTGGCCCGCGCCAGTTCATGCGCCTTCGGGTAGACCACATGGAAATCGTCCGAACAGAAACGCTCGGTGCGCAGTTCGGGCAGATCGGTGCGCGATGAAGCCAGCGCGAAGTCGGCACGGCCCGTGCGCACACGCTCCAGGCATTCATCGGACAACACGTCCGCCACATCGAGTTCGATGCCGGGATGTGCATGGTGAAAGCGCGCGAGCAAGGGCGGCAGCCAGCCTGCGGCGAGTGAAGGCAGGATGGCAATGGCCACCCGACCGCGCCGGCGCGCGACGTGATCGCGCACGCCCTCGATGGCACCCTCCGCGTCCTTGATCAACCGCAGCGCCGCATCGAGAAACGCTTCGCCTTCGGCGGTGAGCTCCACGTGACGCGTCGTGCGCTCGAACAGGCGGCCACCCAGGTTGACCTCGAGCGAACGGATGAGGGCGGAGAACGCCGGCTGCGAAAGGTGGCACAGCGACGCCGCGCGTGTGAAGTTCCGCTGCTCGGCCAGCGCCACGAAAGCGCGCAGTTCGCGGGTGGAAAGATTGATCTGCATTGCAGATCAATATATCTGAAATACGAGTTTCCAGAATGACTGGATCGCGCCTACATTGCGCGGCATGGCAGGCAACAACACGATTCATGTGGGCTCGGCCGCCGGTTTCTCCGGCGACCGCATCGACGCCGCCGACGCCGTCGTGGACGCGCTCATCCGCACCGGTGGACCGGCCTGCCTGATCTTCGAGACCCTGGCCGAGCGCACGCTGGCCCTGGCGCAACTTGCGCGACTGCAGGATCCCGAGGGCGGCTACGAGCCGCTGCTGGACGAACTCGTGCGCCCTGTGCTCGCGCGCTGTCTGGCGCACCACATTCCCATCGTCAGCAACTTCGGTGCCGCCAATCCCCGAGGCGCAGGCCTGCGTATCCTGGCCATCGCGGCATCGCTGGGCTTGCGGGTGCCACGTGTGGCCGTGGTCGAAGGAGATGAGGTCTCGCACCTCGTGGCCGGTCGACTCATGACACCCGAACTTCAGGCCCAACTGGCCGGCCGCGCGGTCATCAGCGCCAACGCCTACATTGGCGCGCAGGCCATCGCCGATGCGCTGCGCGCCGGGGCCGACGTGGTGGTCACCGGACGCGTGGCCGACCCGTCGTTGGTGCTCGGACCGGCGCTGGCGCACCACGGCTGGGATCTGAATGACTGGGACCGCATCGCCAGCGCCACCATGGCAGGCCACCTCCTCGAATGTGGCGCGCAGGTCACGGGGGGCTACTACGCCGACCCCGGCGTGAAGGACGTGCCCGGACTGGCCCGCGTCGGCTATCCCATCGCCGCCATCGAGGCCGACGGCAGTTGCACGGTGTTCAAACCGGAGGGCACGGGCGGCATGGTGGACGAGCACACCGTGAAGGAACAACTGCTCTACGAAGTGCACGACCCCGCCGCCTACCTCACGCCCGATGTGGTGGCCGACATCACCCATGCGCAGGTGAAGCAGGTGGGGACCGACCGGGTCAGGCTCTCTGGCGTGAAGGGCCACGGCCGGCCGGACACCTTGAAGGTGAACGTGTGCTTCGAGAGCGGCTGGCTGGCCGAAGGCGAGATTTCGTATGCCGGCGTGCGTGCCGAACAGCGCGCCCGGCTGGCCGCCGACATCCTGACCCAGCGCCTGGAAGCCCTCGGCCCGCTGCGCATCGACCTGATCGGCGTGACCAGCGTGCTCGCCGACGACCACGGCCGCTGGCTCCGTGAACGGCCGCATGGGGACGCGACCGATGTCCGCCTGCGCGTGGCCACACGCCATGCAGACAAAGCCATGGCGCAGCGCCTCATGCGCGAAGTGAATGCGCTCTACACCTGCGGGCCGGCGGGCGGCGGCGGCGTTCGCACGGCGCTGCGGCCCACGCTGGGCACCGTGTCCTGCACGTTGCACCGCGATCTCGTCCCGGCGCGCTTCTTCATGTTGGAGGCCGCCGCATGAGGCCCGTCGTCTCCGTCCCGCTCTGGCGCGCGGCGCACGGCCGCACCGGCGACAAGGGCAACCGTTCGAACATCAGCGTGATCGCCTGGAGCGAGGCGCTGTATCCGTTCATCGAAGCGCAGATCACCGCACAGCGGGTGGCCGAGCACTTCCGCCACCGCTCGCCCACGCAGGTGGTCCGCCACGCACTGCCCAACCTGCAGGCGCTGAATTTCGTGCTGGACGACGTGCTGGACGGCGGCGTGAACGATGCCCTGAACCTCGACAGCCATGGCAAGGCGCTGTCCTTCCACCTGCTTGAACTCGAACTCGACATCCCCGACCACCTGGTTTCCCTGCTGCGCGGTCCGCCGGACTGAATCAGCTTCCATTCCCATCCACAAGGAGACAGACATGAACCATATCTTCAACCGACGCCACGCAGTCATTGCCCTCGCTTCCGCACTGGCGGTGCCTGCCGCCCTGGCGCAGGCCACCCTGGCCACCAAGCCCATCACCTTCGTCGTGCCGTTCGCCGCGGGCAGCGCGACCGACATTCTGGCCCGCGCGCTCGGCCAGTCGGTCAGCGAACAGACCGGCCAGCCCGTGGTGGTGGACAACAAGGCCGGCGCCAGCGGCATGATTGCCGCGCAGGCCGTGGCCGCAGCGCCCAAGGATGGTCACACGGTGCTGATCACCACCAACACCACGCATGCCGCCAACCAGCACCTGTACAAGAAGCTGTCCTACGACCCGGTGAAGGACTTCGCCGCCATCACCGGCATCGGCAAGGGCGGCCAGATCATGATCGTGCGCGCTGATGCACCCTACAAGACCGTGGCCGACGTCCTGGCTGCGGCCAAGGCGGCACCGGGAAAGCTCTCGTTCGGCAGCGGCAGTTCGTCCAGCCGGGTCGCGGGCGAACTGTTCCAGCAGCTCGCTGGCGTGAACATCCTGCACGTGCCCTACCGCAGCAACCCCATGGGCATCACCGACCTGCTGGGCGGCCAGATCACCATGATGTTCACCGACGCGTCGACCGGCATGCCGCAGATCACCACCGGCAAGGTGCGCGCGCTGGGCGTGACCGCTTCGAAGCGCATGGCCGCACTGCCCGACGTGCCCACCATTGCCGAGGCGGGCGTGAAGGGCTATGACATGGGCTACTGGTTTGCCGCCTACGCGCCCGCGGGCACCCCGGCGCCGGTGGTGACGCGCCTGAACGAATTGCTGCACAAGGCCATCGAGAGCCAGGGTGTGCGCCAGTTCTTCGCCAACAGCGGCGGCGAGGTGTTCCCCACCTCCCCGGCCGAACTGGTGAAGTTCCAGGCCAGCGAAACCGAGATGTGGGGCCGCGTGATCAAGGCGGCCGGGATCGAAGCGGAGTGAGTTGGGTTGGCGCCGACACATGCGCCGACAGGAAGTCCAGCACCGCCCGCACCGAAGGCAGCAGGCTGCGACGGTGCGGCACCAGCGCGGTGGTGGTCACGTTGCCCGCGCACCAGCGCGGCAGCACCCGCACGAGGTCGCCGCTGGCCACGTGGTGACCACAGATGCTCTGCGGCAGGCACGTGATGCCGAGGCCCGCGGAAGCCGCCTGCAGCAGGGCCACGGATTCATCGGCCACCAGTCTGGGCGGCAGCGTCACGGTCTCGGTCGCGCCATCGTCGCGTCGCAGGGTCCATGACGGGGCTTCCGGCGAAGTGAGCAAGCCCGGGTGATTCAAGAGGTCGGCCGGCTTGCGGGGTGTGCCGTTGGCCTTGAGCAGGGAAGGCGCGGCCACCAGCCACACCGCCTCGTCCATCAGCTTGCGCTGCACCAGCCCCGAATCGGCCAGGGGCGCGAAATGGCTGCGCACGGCGATGTCAAAGCCTTCCTGGACCAGATCCACGAACCGGTCGCTGGCGTGCATCTGGATGAGCAATCGGGGCCACTGGCGCGCCAGCGCGGGCAGGTGTGGCGCCAGCAGGAACTGCACCACGGGCACGGCCGCGGTGATGCGCACCGTGCCGCTGGGCTCGGCCAGCCGCTGCTGCACGACCTGCTGGGCGCTCTCCACCTCGATGAGGGCCGCGCGCGCATGCTCGTAGAAGTCGCGGCCCGTCTCGGTCAGGTGGAAGCTGCGGGAATTGCGTTCGATCAGACGCACGCCCAGGCTCTCTTCCAGCGCGGCCACCCGTTTGCTCAGCGTGGACTTCGGCACGGCGAAACGACGCGCCGCCGGCGCAAAGCCACCGCTGTCCACGGCCTGGGCAAACAGGATGAGGTCGTTGAGGTTCATGCGGCCATTGTCCACGCATGTGGACTTTGAATCCACTTTCTGGTGTCTAGGCAGCCAGCGTCCACGCCGCAAGAATCCGCTCCACCATCAACCCCAGGAGCTTTTCTCATGAACCCCATCCTCTTCTACGGCGTGCCCGAGGGCTGCTCGTTCGGTGCCATCGTCGCGCTCGAATGGAGTGGCCTGCCCTACCAGCTCTGCCGCATCGACATGCCGGCTGTGGTGAGCAGCGCCGCCTACCGGCGCATCAACCCGGTGGCCGAGACACCGTCGCTGCGCACCGCCGAAGGTCGGCCAGTGAACCAGAGCGTGGCCATCCTTCACCACATCGGAGCGCAAAACCCGGGCAGTGGACTGGTCCCTGCACAGGGCACGCCGGACTACGACCGCTTCAATGAAGTGCTGGCCTTTCTGAACACCGATTTCTTCGAAGCGTTCTCGCCTCTCTGGTACGCCATGGAACACGGCATGGCAGACAGGGACCGGCAAGTCCTGCAGGCCATGGGCCACCACAAAGTGCGCAAGGCCCACGCGGACCTGGAGCAGATGCTGGGCTCGAACCCCTGGCTGGCGGGTTCACGGCGCAGCGCCGCCGACGCCTACTTCGTGGGCATTGCGCGGTGGAACGACTTCCACCAGGTGCTGGACCGGCGCGAGTTCCCTGCCCTGGCCGCGCTGCATACCCGACTGGAGGCCGAGCCCGCCGTGCGCTTCGCCCACGCGGTGGAGCACGGGGAGCCGGCGCTGAGCACGGGCGCCTTCATGGGGCATGTGGATCTGGAAGAC
Source organism: Hydrogenophaga sp. (assembly GCF_051858985.1). Classification (GTDB taxonomy): domain Bacteria; phylum Pseudomonadota; class Gammaproteobacteria; order Burkholderiales; family Burkholderiaceae_C; genus Hydrogenophaga. The sequence goes on from NZ_JBHYGM010000001.1 coordinate 607,147, forward strand.
GTGCTGGTCGGCCATCAGGCGGCCGTTCGCGCAAGCGCCAAGGCATCGGCACCCGCTGCGTAGTGCAATCGACTCGACGGATCGTTGGCAGCGAGCCACACGGCTTCGGCCACATCCGTTTCACGTGTGAACGCCGATTGCTGGCCCAGCAGGGCAAACACGGACTCGGCGAAGGGCGCGTACGCGGCGGGGATCAGACCCTGCATGCGCCCGGCGCCGTTTTCGGTGAACCGCGTCGTGGGCGCGTATCCCGGTTCAACCAGCTTCACGCGCACGTTGAAAGCGGCGAGCTCGTGGGCGAGCGAGGCCGTGAAACCCGCCACCGCCGTCTTGCTCGCCGTGTAGGCCGCGACCAGGGGCATGGGCGCCAGTGTGGCGCTCGAGGTGATGTTCACCACCAGCCCGGCCCCGCGTTCGCGGAACTGCGGCAGCACCGCCTGCGTCATGGCCATGGTGCCGAAGGTGTTGGTGTCGAAGATCTCGCGCACGGTGGCCATGGGCGTGGCCTCGAACGCACCAAACAAGCCCAGCCCGGCGTTGTTCACCAGCACGTCGATGGGGCCGGCGGCCCCCAGCGCGCGGGCGATGCTTTCGGGTTGGGTGACGTCCAGCGCCAGCACACGCAGGCGCTCGGCCGCCGGCCAGGATTCGGTTCGAGGCGTGCGCATCGTGGCGACCACGTTCCAGCCGTTGGCGTGAAAGTGGCGCGCGGTGGCCAGGCCGTAGCCGGACGAGCATCCGGTGATCAAAACGGTTTTCATGAGCGGGTTCCTTGGAATGAAGGGGGAAGGCCGCAACGATATCGAGTGAAATCGATACCTTCTACAATGCAGAGTCCATTTTTCTTCTGCATAAGTCCACTCATGTCGGATCCGTTGGCGGAGTTCATCGAGTTGCTTCGTCCCCGCGCGGTGTTCTCGAAGGTGATCAGCGGCGCGGGAGCCTGGGGCGTGCGTTACTCGGCATTCGGCCATCCCAGCTTCTGCACCATGCTTGAAGGGCAGTGCCTGCTCGCGGTCGAAGGTCAGGAACCCGTCACCCTGGAAGCGGGCGACTTCGTGCTCATGCCCGCCACGCCAGGGTTCGTCCTGTCGGGCTTCGAGCCCGTGGCGCCAGTGTTCCTGGACCCCACGTTGGCGACCGCGCCCCAGAGCGAGCTGCGCCACGGCAGCCTCGACGGCCCGCCTGACGCGCGCATGCTCGGTGGCTATTTCGCCTTTGACTCACCAGACGCCCACCTGCTGGTGTCCTTGCTGCCGACCCTGCTGCACGTGCGCGGTATCGAACGTCTCTCGGTGCTGGTGCAACTGGTCAGGGAAGAATCCACCGCACAGCAACCGGGGCGCGATCTGGTGCTGGCACGTCTGGTGGAGGTGCTGCTCATCGAAGCCCTCCGGTCGACCGGTGCGGCCACGGCGTCACCAGGTTTGCTGCGCGGACTCGCAGACACCCGACTGGCCGTTGCCATGCACCTGATGCACGAAGAGCCGGCCCGCACGTGGACGGTGGAAGAGCTCGCCACCCATGCCGCGTTGTCGCGCTCGGCCTTCTTCAACCGTTTCTCGAGCGCCGTGGGCCTGCGGCCCATGGAATACCTGCTGGCCTGGCGCATGGCCCTCGCCAAAGACCTGCTGCGCCGCCACGACGCGCCCGCCATTGCCGAAATCGCCGAACGCGTGGGCTACAGCTCGGCCAGCACCTTCAGCACGGCCTTCAGCCGGCATGTGGGACAGGCGCCAGGGCGGTATGCGCGTGCCAGGGTGGCAGCCCCTGAGGAGGCCCTGTCATGACCGTTCGCGCATTCGCCGCCGCACTGCTTGCCACGCTGCTGTCGGGCTGCACGGCAGCCCAGGCGAGCGAGCCCGAGCTCATCCCCTTCATCGACGCCCACGTGCACCTCAACGACGAGCGCATGCAGCTCGAACTGATGCAGCGCCACGGCGTGGAGCGTGCCGTGGTGTTCTGGGGAAGAAACAGCGACAACGAGACCGTGGCCGCCAGCGCCAGGCGGCACCCGGACCGATTCATTCCCTTTGCCTCCATCTCGCCCGAGCGCGCCGGGTACCGGCGTGGCTGGGAGCGAGACGACCCCGGCCTGCTGGACACGCTCGACGCCATGCTGACCACGGGCCAGTACAAGGGCATCGGCGAAATCTCGGTCACGCACTTTCCATCTCCAGGCCTGCCCGAAGCCGACTTCAACCCCAACGGCGCCACGTTGCGCGGCATCCTCGCGCTGGCCCGCCAGCACCGGCTGCCCGTGATGGTGCACGCGGAGTGGACGCGGCTGCGTGAGTTCAGCGAGTTGCTGCGCGGCTTCCCGGACGTGCCCGTGATCTGGGCGCACGGCGGCTATACGCCGCTCTTCATCGCGCAGCGCATGCTGGATCAGCACCCAAACCTGTTCTACGAACTGAGCGCCCGCACCTGGCCCGTGCATCCCCGCTCGCCCGACTACACCATCCTGCGCGATGGCCAGAACGTGTGGCCGCAGTGGCTGGCGTTCATCGAGAGCAAACCCGAGCGCTTTCTGGTGGGCACCGACGCCAGCCATCGCTCCGCCGAAAGCGAGGCCATGAAGTTTCAAAGCGTGCAGAGCTTCCTGCGCCAGCTCAGTCCTGCAACACGGGATCTGGTGGCGCGCGAAAACATCCTGAAGCTGTTGAGGCCGCCCCCATGAATCCCTGCTCACAAGGACATCAAATGCCCACCACCGAAACCCTGGAGCGCTTCATCGAGCGCGTTGAGCAAGGCCTCCACGCGGAGGCCATCGAAGATTTCTATGCAGAGAACGCGAGCATGCGGGAAAACCTGGCCGCGCCGAGGGCGGGCAGGGATCGCCTTGTGGCGCACGAACGCAAGGTGCTCGCCCGCGCGCACTCCGTGCAGTCCACCTGCGTGCGGCCCGTGTTCGTCAACGACTCGCACGTCGTCATCCGCTGGATCTTCGAGTTCGCGTGGAAGGACGGCAGCGCGACGCGCATGGAGGAGCTGGCGTACCAGCGCTGGGAAGGGGAGCTGATTGCCGAGGAGCAGTTCTTCTACGATCCCGCGCAAATGGCGCCGACGCGAAACGCCTGATCCCCGCAGGGCCGCTATCGCTTCTGCCGCGTGGTCTTCACTTTGGCCGCAGGCTGCTTCAAGCTGTTTCCAGCCTGATCGAGCCACAGCAGCGCATCTGCGTGTGCCACGAAGCGTCGCAGGTAGTCCGGCGACAAGGTCTGCAACAGACCGAGCGTGCGCAGCACCAGCATCTGCGAGTTGAGCGGGCCCGCGTTCTCGGGGCCGCGCTGCACGGCTTCGCTCACCCGGTCTTCGGTGGCCATGCGGGCCCAGCTTTCGCGGAAGGCCTGGACGCTGCGGAGCTCCGCGCCTGGCGGGCTGAGGGATGCGATGTGCTGGTTGAGCCCGGCCAGCGCGGACACCCTGGCGCGTTCACTCACGGCCGGGCACCTTCGACGCGGTGGCCTTGGGCACGGGTGCCATCTCCACCCTTCGGTTGAGCGCCCGGCCCTTTTCATCGCCGTTCGAAGCCACCGGTTGTTCGGCGCCGAAGGCGGCGCTGAACACGCGTTGCGGCGGCATGCCTTCCTGGATGAGCGCACGCGTGACCGTGAGGGCACGCTGCGCAGAGAGTTCGAGATTGTCGGCGAAGCGCTGGTTGGTGGCCTGCACGGGGCGGTCGTCGGTGAAGCCGCTGACCATCAGCATCTCGTCGCGCTCGCCCAGGTACACCTGCAGCGGCGGTACCAGGCTCTGCAGGATCTGCCGGCCTTCGGGTCGGAGTTCGTCGGAGTTCAGCGCAAAGAGCACGCTGCCGCTGATGCCGATGCGGCCGTTGTCCAGCGTGACGCGGCCATTCTGCAGGGGAATGGCCAGCGCCTTCTCCAGTGCCATGCGTCGCTGCTCTTCCTGCTGGCGCTTCTGCACCTCGGCCTGCAGGCTGGCCACCAGGTCCATCTGCATCACCAGCACACCCACGAGGATCAGCACAAAGGCTCCCACCAGGCCGGACATGAGGTCGCCGAACACGGCCCACACGGGCGCGGTGCGGTCGGTGCCGTCCTCGTCGTCGATGGCGCGATCGTCCAGGCCGGTCATCATGCGAGCGCCTTCCTTTCCGACTTCATGTCGGCCTTCGACGCGGGCTCGCCGCTGCGCAGGCGCCGCAAGTCTTCCAGGATGCCTTGCTGTGACGTGATGCTGAGGTCGATGACCTCGCGCGCCTGCGCCACGTAGTAGGCGAGTTGCTCGTCACTACGGGCGATGGATTGGCTCACCGCACGCTCCACGCCCTGCAGGCTGGCGATGAGCTGCTCGTTGGTGCTGCTGAATCGCCGCACGCCCTCACCGAAGGCCTCGCCCAGGTTGCCCAACTCCTCAGCACTGCCGCTGACCTGCGCGGCCACGGCTTCGGCGCGCACGGCCTGCGCACCCACGGACTCGGCGAACTGCCGGCCCACCTGGTCGAGCACGCTGCCGGCGGAAGTGACCAGCGATTCGATGGCCGCGCGCTGCTCGCCGGTGGCGGTCTCCACGCTCTTGAGCAGGCCGCCGATCTGGCCCATGAGCTCGGCGCGCTCCTGCAGCGCGAGGTGGTCCCGCTCGGTGAGCTGGCTCATGTCGCGGCGCATCTGCGCCATGACCTCGGCGGCGGCCCTGGGGGCTTCTGCGGCCGTGTTCAGAAGCCGCTGGAGGACGGCTTCCCCGCGTGCAGCTTCCTCGCTGCGAAGGGTGGCCATTTCGTCGCGCCACAGCGTGGCGGTCTTCGCCAGCTCAGCCGCGGCGGCCTGCTGTTGCGCCACGGCCTGGGCGCTCGCCTGTTGCCATTCACCCTGCAGCGTGTGCGCCAGCGCTTGCTGGGTCGCCGCCCAGGCGGCCTGCTGCTGCTCCAGCCGACCGGTCAGGCTTGCCATCTGGGCCAGCAGGGCCTCGTTGACGCGCTCGTGCTGGCGAGCGGTGTCGGCTGCGATGGCACCCATGGCACTGCTCACCACGGGCTGCAGGCTTTCGCCGGCCGCACGGGCGCTGGCGGCCAGGCTGTCTTTCAGCGAGGCCTCGACCGAACGCGCCAGGCCGCTGTAGGCCTGCGCCGCTTCCTGATGGAACTGCGCCTGCCGCGCCAGCAACTGTTCGTCCAGGTGCTGGTGGCGGCGTTCCATCTGCTCGATGAGGGCGCCCAGCTGCTGGGCCACGGCGGGCAGCGCACCGGCCTGCTGCTGCAGCGCCTTGAAGGTTTCCTGCCGCTGGTGGGCCAGGGTGAACGGGCGCAGGCTGCTGGCGGCCAGCGTGTCCAGCTGCCGCACCACGTCCACCCGTTCGCGCCGGCTGATGGCCGACATGAGGCCGAGCATGGCCGAGGTGGCCACGCCCACCACCGAGGTGCCGAAGGCCAGGCCCAGCCCCTTGATGGGCGCGGCCAGTGCGGAGCGGATGGCCTGCAGATCGGCCGAGCCTTCGAGCGTGAAGACCACGCCCTTGAATGTGACCACCATGCCGAGAAAGGTGCCCAGCATGCCCAGCATCACGAGCAGGCCGATGAGGTAGGGCGTGAGCGCCAGGCCCGGCAACGCACCCCGCTCACCCTCGATGCGCTGGCGCACGGCGTTCTGCAAGGCGCCCGGCACGCGCGTGAGCCATTCGTCCAGACTGCCCACCGAGGGTGGAACGTTCGAACAGGCTTGCGCGAGCGAGAAGCTGACGGCGCGAAAACGCCGGATCTCCTGCGCACCGAGCAGGTAAACAGCGCCCATCAGCACCGTCATGGTCAGGGCGATGCCGCCCGTGCCCACGAAGCCCACGCCCACCCAGGCGATGGCGGCAAGACCCAGGACAAAGGCGGCAACGAAAAACAGGCGATTCAGGACAGGGCTGCTCATGGAGGGCGTTCAGTTCGGTTCTTCGGTCAGCGCTTCCACCAGCCCGGTCACGGGCTGCAGGCGCAAATCCAGTTCGGCGCGAAGCGTCTGCTGGAAATCGTGTTCGAAAATCGGCGGCCAATCTTGCGGCTGCGCCTTGCGCAACTGCTGGAAGCGGCTCTTCAGCAGTGCCGGTATCCCGGCCAGCAGCTTCTGTTCACGCCCGCCGAGCATCTGATCCAACACCGCGTCCAGCGCGGCCAGTTGCGCCAGGCGAACCGACGTATGGCTGAGCGCCTGGCGCAGGTGCTCGCGAAAGGCGTCGATGGCCAGCTCCATCTTGCGTTGCAGGTCCAGGTGGCGCTGGTGGTGCGGCGCGAACTCGGCGTCGGACGCCTGGACGGGATGGATGGGCGGTGCAGCGATGGATCGGGACAAGGTGTCCCGCACACGCAGCAGCTCGGCCTGCGCGGCGAGTGCATCCAGCCGCTGGCCAGCGCGTCGGCGCATCCGGGTGTGGGGCAGGCCCTGGTGCGCCGAATGCAGCGCGATGGCGTCGGCCACGTTCAGCCATTCGCCCAGGCGCTCGCCGATGTCGCGCCGCGGCGCGGCGTGCGCCTCGGCGGGCAGCCAGGCGGCGAGCTGTCGCACCAGCGGGGAACGGTTGAAATGGCTGTTACGCAAACACGGGTCCTTTGGAAGACTTCACATGGCTGGTGGACACCGCCACGCCATGCACACACCGGGAGGCGTTCAGACCACCAGCACGGCGCGGAAGTCGTTCACGTTGGTGTGCGTAGGCCCGGTGATGACCAGGTCGCCGATCGGCTGGAAGAAGCCATAGGCGTCGTTGCGGGCCAGGTGGTCGGTGACCTTCAGGCCCTGGGCACCGGCCCGGACGAGCGTGTCGGGCGTGACCAGCGCGCCCGCATTATCTTCCACCCCGTCGATGCCGTCGGTGTCGGCCGCCAGGGCCCACACGCCGGGCTGGCCGCCCAGGGCCTGCGCCAGCCCCAGGCAGAACTCGCCGGCGCGCCCACCTCGCCCCTTGGGCTGGCCTTCAGCGCGCGGGCGCACGGTCACCGTGGTTTCGCCGCCACTGAGGATCACGCAGGGTTTCGGAAGGCTGCTGCGCCCCAGCGCGGTGGAGCGCGCCAGCGCCGCGTGCACCTTGCCCACCTCGCGCGACTCGCCCTCGATCTCGTCGCTGAGCAGCACCACGTTCAGGCCCAGCCTGCGCGCGGCCTCGGCGGCCGCTTCCAGGCTTTGTTGCGGTGTGGCGATCAACTGCACTTCATGGCCCTGCAGACGCGGGTCGCCCGGCTTGGGCGTCTCCAGTGCGCCGCTCTCGAGCTGCGCGCGCACGGACGCGGGCACATCGATGCCATAACGGCGCAGGATGTCCAGCGCCTCGGCACAGGTGGACGCGTCGGCCACCGTGGGCCCGCTGGCGATCACGCTCACGTCGTCGCCCGGCACGTCGCTGATGGTCAGCGTGACCACGCGGGCCGGCGCACACGCTGCGGCGAGCCGCCCGCCCTTGATGCGCGAGAGGTGCTTGCGCACCGTGTTCATCTCCCCGATGTGCGCGCCGCTTTCCAGCAACTGCCGGTTGATGCGCTGCTTGTCCTCGAGCGTCAGGCCATCACAAGGCAGCGTGAGCAGCGCCGAGCCACCACCCGAGACGAGGCAGAGGACCAGGTCGTCGGCGGTGAGGCCTTCGGCGAGTTGCAGGATGCGCTGCGCCGCTTCGAGCCCGGCGGCATCGGGCACGGGGTGCGAGGCCTCCACCACCTCGATGCGCCGAGGCAGGCCCTGCGGACGCGGGGGCGTGTGGTGGTAGCGCGTGACGACCAGCCCACTGAGGGGCGCATCGGCGGGCCACAGGGCTTCCACCGCCTGCGCCATGGCTCCTCCAGCCTTGCCGGCGCCCAGCACCAGCGTGCGACCCTTGGGCGGCTGCGGCAGGTGGGCGGCGGTGTTGTGCAGTGGCAGCGCGCGCTGCACCGCCACGTCGTACAGGTGACGCAGGAGGGCACGGGGATCGTTCAGGCTGGGGGTGGCGGTCGGCTGGGGCATGGGGGCGAGTTTAGTGCTGGCAGGCCGACGCCTTGACGCCTGTGCTCACCCCCGTTCGGGCTGAGCCTGTCGAAGCCTCGCTGGGAAACCTTCGACAGGCTCAGGGCGAACGGCCCACCGGCTGGGGGCGGCGATCAGCCGGGCGCAATCTCATGGCCTGCCATCATTTCAAGGCTGCGGCACAGCGCCGAGTGATCCAGTCCCGCCATGCCGTGTGCGGCGCAGCTCTGCATGAGCTGGGCGGCGCTGGCGGTGTGCGGCAGGCTCACGCCCAGTTCCTTGGCCCCCTGCAGCGCCAGGTTCAGGTCTTTCTGGTGCAGCTCGATGCGGAAACCCGGGCTGAAGGTGCGCTTGACCATGCGTTCGCCGTGCACTTCCAGGATGCGGCTGGCTGCGAAACCACCCATCAGCGCCTGGCGCACGCGCGCTGGATCGGCACCGGCCTTGCTGGCGAACAGCAGGGCTTCGGCCACCGCCTCGATGTTGAGCGCCACGATGATCTGGTTGGCCACCTTGGTGGTCTGGCCGTCGCCATTACCGCCCACCAGCGTGATGTTCCTGCCCATCGCTTCGAACAGCGGCTTCGCACGCTCGAAGGCCGTGGGCTGGCCGCCCACCATGATGGTCAGGCTCGCGGCTTTCGCGCCCACTTCCCCGCCGCTCACCGGCGCATCCAGGTACTCGCAGCCCAGCGCGTTGATCTTCTGTGCGAACTGCTTGGTGGCCATGGGGCTGATGGAGCTCATGTCGATCACGAGCTTGCCCCTGGCCAGGGCCCTGGCCACGCCGGTCTCGCCGAACAGCACGTCTTCCACGTGCGGCGTGTCGGGGACCATGATGATCACCACGTCGGCGCGCCTGGCCACCTCGGCGGCGTTGGTGCAGACCGTGGCGCCCTGCTCCGCAAACACTGCGGGGACCTTGCCACGGCTGGACACGAAGAGTGTGTGCCCTGCCTTGCGCAGGTTGAGCGCCATCGGCGCGCCCATGATGCCCAGGCCGATGAAGCCCACCTTGAGTGTGTTGTTCGATGTCATGCGTGTGGCCTCTACAAGGTCTGTTGGTGCTCGGCAAGCCAGACCAGACCCTTATCGGTGCCGCCCGGGCCTGCATCGCGCGGCTTGTATTCGCAGCCGATGTGGCCCGTGTAGCCGAGTTCGTCGATGCGATCGAACAGATAGCGGTAGTGGATCTCGCCCGTGCCCGGCTCGTGGCGACCCGGTGTGTCGGCCAGTTGCATGTGGGCGATGCGCGGCAACAGGTCCTGGATGGTGCGGGCCAGTTCGCCTTCCATGCGCTGCGCATGGTAGATGTCGTACTGCAGGAAGAGGTTGTCCGAGCCGACCTCGTCCAGGATCTCGATCGCCTGGCGCGGGCGGTTGACGAAGAAGCCCGGCATGTCGAAATGGTTGATGGGTTCGAGCAGCAGGCGCACGCCCTGCTGTTTCGCGGCATTGGCAGCAAAACGCAGGTTGCCGACCAGCGTGGCGTGCGCCTGCGCGCGGCTCACACCGGCCGGCGGGATGCCAGCCATGCAATGCAGGTGGGGCGTGCCCAGCGCACGGGCGTATTGCAGGGCCAGCGCCACGTTGGCGCGGAACCCGTCTTCGCCACCGGGCCAGCAGGCCTTGCCGCGCTCGCCCTTCGCCCAATCGCCGGGCGGCATGTTGTGCAACACCAGCTTCAGGTGGTTCTGCTCCAGGCGCTGGCTGATTTCCTCGGCCCGAAAGTCGTAGGGAAACAGGAACTCCACGGCCTTGAATCCCGCGCGAGCGGCGGCATCGAAGCGTTCCAGGAACGGCAACTCGTTCCAGAGCATGGAAAGGTTGGCGGCGAATTTCGGCATGTCTTCGGTTCCTTGTTCTAGTCCAGCAGGCCGACGGTTTCCAGGCCCTGCGGCGCACGGCAATCGATCGCCTCGAATTCGTTGATCCTGTCGATCTCGGTGCCCATGGCGATGTTGGTGACGCGTTCGAGTATGCATTCCACGACCACCGGCACGCGGTGCTGCGCGGCCATCTGCTGGGCCTGGCGAAACGCCCCCTGCAGCTGTTCCGGATCGGTCACGCGCAGGGCCTTGCAACCAAGCCCTTCCACCACCGCCACGTGGTCCACGCCGTAGCCTCGCAAATCGCCGGCGTCTTCGCCGATGTTCTGGTTCTCGAACGCCAGTTGCACGCAGTAGTCCATGTCGAAGCCGCGCTGGCTCTGCCGAATGAGGCCCAGGTAGGAGTTGTTCACAAGCACGTGCACATAAGGCAGGCGGAACTGTGCACCCACTGCCAGCTCTTCGATGAGGAACTGGAAGTCGTAGTCGCCGGAAAGCGCCACCACGCTCTTCGTCGGGTCGGAGGCGACCACACCCAGGGCGGCCGGGAGCGTCCAGCCCAGCGGCCCCGCCTGGCCGCAGTTGATCCACTGGCGTGGACCGTACACATGCAGGAACTGCGCGCCCGCAATCTGCGACAGGCCAATCGTGCTCACGTAGACGGTGTCGCGGCCAAAGACGGCGTTCATCTCTTCGTACACGCGGTGCGGCTTCATGGGAATCTGCTCGAAATGCGTCTGGCGCAACATGGAGCGCTTGCGCTCTGCGCAGCGACCGGCCCAGTCGGCGTAGCTCGGCCAGTGGCCGGCGCCCTTGCGCTCGCGTGCCACCTGCACGAAGAGCTCGAGCGCGGCCCTGGCGTCGGACACGATGCCGAAGTCCGGGTCGAACACGCGGCCGATCTGCGTGGGCTCGATGTCCACGTGCACGAACTGGCGGCCTTTGGTGTAAGTCTCGACGGAACCAGTGTGGCGGTTGGCCCAGCGGTTGCCAATGCCGACCACGAAGTCGCTTGCCAGCATGGTCGCGTTGCCGTAGCGGTGGCTGGTCTGCAGGCCCACCATGCCGGCCATGAGCGGGTGGTCGTCGGGGATCGTGCCCCAGCCCATCAACGTGGGGATCACCGGCACGCCGGTGAGCTCGGCGAACTCCACCAGCAGGTCGGCCGCGTCGGCGTTGATGATGCCGCCGCCCGCCACGATCAGCGGCTTGGTGCTGGCGGCCAGCATGTCCAGCGCTTTCTCGATCTGCCTGCGGCTCGCGGCGGGTTTGTAGACCGGCAGCGGTTCGTAGGTGTCGGGGTCGAACTCGATCTGCGCCATCTGAACGTCGAACGGCAGGTCGATCAGCACCGGACCGGGCCGGCCCGAGCGCATGAGGTGGAAGGCCTGCTGGAACACGCGCGGCACCAGCGCGGGCTCGCGCACCGTGACGGCCCATTTGGTCACCGGCTTGGCGATGCTCTCGATGTCCACCGCCTGGAAGTCCTCCTTGTAGAGCCGGGCGCGCGGTGCCTGCCCGGTCACGCACAGGATGGGGATGCTGTCGGCCTGCGCGGAATAGAGGCCGGTGATCATGTCGGTGCCAGCGGGTCCGCTCGTGCCGATGCACAGGCCGATGTGGCCGGCCTTGGCACGCGTGTAGCCCTCGGCCATGTGCGAAGCGGCCTCCACATGGCGCGCCAGGATGTGGCTGATGCTGCCGCGCTCGCGCATGGCCGCATAGAAAGGGTTGATGGCGGCGCCGGGCACGCCGAAGGCCTGGGAGACGCCTTCCTTCTCCAGCACACAGATGGCGGCTTGCGCCGCAGTCATTCGGGCCATGGTGCGATTCCTTACCTGGGTTGATGGACTGGTGTGGATGCTAGGCAGATGCCGTCTCCTTGGGAATGGCAGCGTCGGTACTTTGATTCGGTACTTCTGGTATGCAATCGCAGCGAGCCGGCGTTAACATGCCGCCATGGACCGCTTCAAGGAAATCGAAGCCTTCGTGCAGGTGATGGAGCACGGCAGCCTGGCCGCGGCCGCACCGCACGCGGGTATCACCCCGGTGATGATGGGCCGGCGCATCGACGCGCTTGAACGCCGGCTCGGCACGCAGCTCATCCACCGCTCCACGCGGCGGCTCGCGCTCACCGAGCAAGGCGCAAGGTACCTGGACGAATGCCGGGCGCTGCTGGCGCAATGGGCGGCGGCGGAGGCCACGGTGTCGGCGCAGAAGCACCGCGCCAGCGGGCACCTGGTGGTATCTGCCCCGGCGGCGTTCGGGCGCCTGCACGTAGCGCCGCACGCCAGTGCATTCCTCAAGGCCAACCCGGAGGTGAAGATTTCCTTCAATCTCACCGACCGGGTGGTGGACCTGGTGCGCGAGGGCTACGACGTGGGCCTGCGCATCGGCGGAGCGATCGACCCCAACTTCGTGGCCGTGCACCTCGCCACCAACCAGCGCGTGGTGTGCGGCACGCCGGCCTACTTTCGCAAGCACGGCAAGCCAAAGACGCTGGACGATCTGAAACGTCACAACTGCCTGGCCTTCAACCTGCAGGGCGGGCAGCAGCGCGGCTGGTATTTCCAGCAGGACGGCAAGACCGTGACCGTGCGCGCCGAGGGCAACCTGGACTGCAACGACGGCGAGCTGTTGCACCGCTGGGTGAGCGAAGGACTGGGCCTGGGCTGGCGCTCCACCTGGGAGATCCAGGCGCAACTGCAGCGCGGCGACCTGGTCACCGTGCTCGACGATTTCGCCCTGCCCGCCTACGACATCCTCGCCGTGTACCCGCAGCAGCGCCATCTGCCGGCCAAGGTGCGGTTTTTCATCGACCACCTGAAGAAGGTCTATGCCCGTCCGAACTATTGGCTCGGAGGTTAAGTTCTCCGTTCGCCCTGAGCCTGTCGAAGGGCTCACCAACACCTCGGCCAGGGCTTCGACAGGCTCAGCCCGAACGGTTTTCTGAAGTGCGCCACCATGAACACCCTGCTGATCCAGAACGCCACCTGCATCGCCACCTTCGACCACGACGACCCCGCAAATGGCCGCGAGCTGAAGGACGCGTCGCTGTTCGTGCGCGGCAATCTCATCGAATGGATCGGCCCGCAGGCGGACCTGCCACCGGCGCTTCGAGGCGAGGCACACGACGTGATCGACGCACGCGGCCACCTGGTGACGCCGGGGCTGGTGAACACGCACCACCACATGGTCCAGAGCCTCACGCGGGCGATCCCTGCCGTGCAAGACGCCGAACTCTTCGGCTGGCTGCGCGGGCTCTATCCCATCTGGGCCGGCCTCACCCCCGAGATGGTGCAGGTTTCCACGCAGATCGCCATGGCCGAGCTGCTCCTGAGTGGCTGCACCACCACCAGCGACCATCTCTACATCTACCCCAACGGTGTTCGGCTCGAAGACAGCATCGAGGCGGCACAGGCCATCGACATGCGCTTTCTCGCCACACGCGGCAGCATGAGCGTGGGCGCCAGCGCCGGCGGCCTGCCGCCCGATTCGGTGGTGGAGAAAGAGGACGCGATCCTGAAAGACAGCCAGCGCCTCATCGAGACCTGGCACGACGCGCGCCATGGCGCGATGCTGCAGGTGGCGCTGGCCCCTTGTTCACCGTTCTCGGTGAGCCCGGCGCTGATGAGGGAGAGCGCCGCTCTGGCCCGCAGTTTCCAGGGCCAGCGTGTGCGCCTTCATACCCACCTGGCGGAGAACGACCACGACATCGCCTACAGCCGCGAGAAGTTCAACAAGACGCCTGCGCAGTACGCGCAGGAACTGGGCTGGCTGGGCGATGACGTGTGGCACGCGCACTGCGTGAAGCTCGACGACGAAGGCATTTCGCTGTTCGCCGCCAGCCGCACGGGCGTGGCCCATTGCCCCTGCAGCAACATGCGCCTGGCTTCGGGCATCGCGCCGGTGCGCCGCATGCTGGATGCGGGTGTGCCGGTGGGCCTGGGCGTGGACGGCAGCGCGAGCAACGACGGCGCACACCTGGTCAACGAAGCGCGCCAGGCCCTGTTGCTGGCGCGCGTGGGGCGGGCTCTGCAAGCGCCCGAAGTTCGCGGTGGCAAGACCTTCTTCGGCTGCGACCTCGGGCCGTCAGAAATGACGGCGCGCGACGCATTGCACCTCGCCACGCGCGGCGGCGCACAGGTGCTGGGCCGATCCGACGTGGGCCACCTCGCACCCGGCATGTGCGCCGACCTCGCCCTCTTCGACCTGCGCACGCTCGGCTTTGCCGGCGGTGCGGTGCACGACCCAGTGGCCAGCCTGCTGCTCTGCGCGAGCCCCATCGCCGCGCACACGGTGGTGAATGGCCGGGTGGTGGTGCGGGATGGTCAGCTCACCACGCTGGACCTCGGCCCGCTGGTGGAGCGGCACAACCGGCTGGCGATGCAGCTCGCGCAGGCGGCACGCAGCGCGTGAGCCGTCAGGCCTCGCCGCTGCTGGGCAACTGCAAAGGCCGATCCTCGAACTCGGTGTTCAGCACCACCGTGCTGGTGGTTCGCGCCACGCCCGGAATGGCCTTGATCTTGTAGAGCACGTCTTCCAGCGCTCGCGCATGGGTGGTGCGGATCTTCGCCAGAAAGTCGTGTTCACCGGCCACGCTGTGCAACTCCAGCACCTCCGGCAGTTCCTGCAGGCGCGGCGCGATGTCGCGGCAATGGGCACCGCCGTCGTTGCGGATGGCGACAAAGGCCGTGAAGCGCAGGCCGACGCGATCGGGGTCGACGCTGAGCGAGAAGCGCTCGATCACGCCGCGCTCCACCATCTTCTTCACCCGTTCGTGCACCGCCGCGGTGGACAGCCCCACCTCGGAGGCCACGTCGGCATACGAACGACGGCTGTCGCTGCTGAGGGCCGTAAGAATTCTGGCGTCTGTGTCGTCGAGCTGAATATTTGCTTGCATGGGGGCTGAAATCTGTTCAAAATACGGACACACGGCGTTTCGCCGGAAATTATCCTACGCAGAGCCGGATATGCCGTCCATTTTCAACCCCAAAGCCCTGGATCGCCAAACCCTCAAGCTGGGCGGCGCCCTGCTCATCGTGTATCTGGTGTGGGGCACCACCTATTTCGCACTCGATGTGGCCATGCAGACACTGCCGCCGTTGCTCATGAACGGTGCGCGTTTCCTCCTCGCGGGCCTGCTCATGCTGGCGATCGCGCGCTGGCAAGGACTGTCCTGGCCCACGGCGAGCCAATGGCGCGCCAGCGCGCTCATCGGTTCACTCATGGCGTTTGCCGCCATGGGCCTGGTGGTGCTGGCGCAGAAACTGGGCATCGGCTCCGGGCTCATGGCCACGGTGGTGACCACCATGCCGATGTGGCTGGCGCTCTGGACGCGCTGGGGCGGCGAGCGCGTGCCGGTCACGAGCTGGATCGGCCTCGTGCTGGGCGGCGCCGGCGCGGCGCTGCTGGCCCTCGAAGGCGACTTCTCCACCACGCTGGCCGGCACGCTGTGCGCCTTCGGTGCGCCCCTGGCCTGGAGTCTGGGCTCCTACGCCTCCCGTCGACTCGATCTTCCCCCGCCCGCCATGGCCTCGGCAGCGCAGTGGCTGCTGGGTGGCCTGCTCGGGCTGGTGGTCGCGTGGTCGTTCGAGCCCGGCGCGCGCGACATGGCATGGGCCCAGGTGTCGCTGGCCTCGGCGCTGGCCTGGCTCTACCTCGTGGTCATGGGGACCATGGTGACGCTCAATGCGTACCTGTGGCTGCTCAAGAACAGCTCCGCCGCGCTGGCCGGCAGCTATTCATTCGTGAACCCGGTGGTGGCGTTGTGCGTGGGCGTGATGCTGGCGGGTGAGCGCCTGACGGGTTGGGTGTTCGTGGCGATGCCGCTGATCCTGCTGGCGCTGGCGCTCATCCTGTATGGGCGCGACCTCATGCGCCTGCTTCGCGCGCTCTGGCCGGCACGGCGTACCGATTCCATGCCGGGCGTGCGCTGATCGCCCCTCAGGGGTTGCGCAGCAGGCCCAGTTCAACCTCGGCCACATCCATGCGCACCATGCCCTTGGCCACCAGCACCTGAGCCAGGCGGTCGATCTCGTCGCCCACCGCGCCGGCCATCATGGCGATGTTCTGCGCGTGCAGCGCCATGTGGCCTTTCTGGATGCCGGTGGTGGCCAGCGCCTTCAGGGCCGAGAAGTTCTGCGCCAGGCCCACCGCCGCGATGATGCGGGCGAGTTCTTCGGCGCTGCCCACGTTCAGGATCTTCAGTGCCAGGCGCGCCATGGGGTGCACCTTGGTCGCGCCACCCACCAGGCCCACGGCCATGGGCAGTTCGATGGTGCCCGCCAGGTCACCGCGGGCGGTGGCTTCCCACGCGGTGAGGCTGGCGTAGCGCCCGCTGCGTGCGGCGTAGGCGTGGGCGCCGGCTTCCACCGCGCGCGTGTCGTTGCCGGTGGCGAGCACCACGGCGCTCACGCCGTTCATGATGCCCTTGTTGTGCGTGGCCGCGCGATAAGGATCGGCATCGGCGAAGTGGTACGCCGAGAGCATGGCGTCGCGCACCTCGGCACCGCCGATGGCGTCCAGCGGCCACACGCAGCGGGCGCGCGCCAGCCGGCGGTCCGCCAGGTTGGAGAGGATGCGCAGGTTGGTGGTGCCCGAAGTCCACTGCGCAATGTGGGGCGCCAGCTTCTCGGCCATGGTGTTGACCGCGTTGGCGCCCATGGCGTCGCGCGTGTCCACGATGAGGTGAGTGATCACCATCGCGCCGCCGCGGGTGTCGAGCAATCGCACTTCCAGATCGCGAAAACCGCCACCGAGCTTGACCAGCACCGGGTCGCAGGCGTCGCACATCGCACGAATGTCTTCCTTGCGCTCCAGGATGCGGATGCGTGCCTGCTGAGGATCGCTCACGCCGGTCAGCTGGATCTGCGCAATCATCTGCGTGCCCGACATTGACGTGACGAAACCGCCCGCGTCGTAGCTCTGGCGTGCCGCGTTGCACACCGCCGCCACCACCGACGATTCCTCGGTGGCCATGGGCACGAGCCGGTCGCGGCCATCGATGCGCAGGTTGGTCGCCACGCCCATGGGGATGTTCATGGTGCCGACGAAGTTCTCGATCATGTGGTCGGCGGTCTCGGCCGGGAGGTTGCCGGTCTGCGCGAGCAGGGCCTGGTCGTCGGCGCCGAGGTGGGCGAACTGCGCCACGCGCTCGATGCGCTGGGCCACGGCCAGCTTGTGGAAGCCGCCAATGCGGCTGGAGGGTGTGTGGGTGTTCATGGGGTGAACCTTGATGAGGAAGTGCGGAATCAGCGTGAAGCCATGAGCTTCGGCAGCCAGGTGATGAGGTCGGGGAAAGCGGCGCAGATCAGCAGGCCGACGAACTGCAGAAAGAAGAAGGGAATGATTCCCTTGTAGACCGCACCCATGCCGATGTGCTTGGGCAAGGTGCCCTTGATGTAGAACAGCGTGTAGCCGAACGGCGGGCTGATGTAGCCCATCTGGATCGTGATGGCGTAGAGCACGCCGAACCAGATCTCGTCGAAGCCGAGCAGGCGCACGATGGGCAGGAACACCGGCACGGTGAGCAGGATGATGCCGAGCTCATCGAGCACCGTGCCCAGGAAGATCAGCAGCAGCATCATGGCGGCCAGGATCCACCAGCGGTTCACTTCCATGCCCTTGATGAATTCGAGCAGCGTGTCCGCACCACCGAGTCCGGTGAAGATCGCCACATACGCCTTGGCGCCGAGCGTGATCCAGAGAATCATCGATGTGGCCTTGAGCGTGTCCACGCCTGCCTGGCTCAGCATGGGCAGGTTCAGCTTGCGCTTGAACAGCGCGGGCACGATGGCGCCGGCCACGCCCACGGCGGCCGACTCGGTGGGTGTGGCGATGCCGAAGAAGATGGAACCGAGGATGAGCACGATCAGCATGCTCGGAAACACCAGCGCCTTGAGCGCCACGATCTTGTCGCGCAGCGGCGCCTGGCGCGTGCTCGGGTCCAGCGGCACCCACTCCGGCTTGAGCCAGCCCACCACCACGATGTAGGCGATGTAGAGCGAGGCCAGGATCAACCCGGGGATGAGGCCGGCAATCAGCATCTGGCCAATGGAGACCTGCGCCGTGACGGCGTAGACGATGGTGAGCACCGACGGTGGAATGAGGATGCCCAGCGTGCCCGATGCGCAGATGGTGCCCAGCGCGAGTTCGGGCTTGTAGCCCCGGCGCAGCATCTCTGGCAGCGCCAGGATGCCCATGGCGGTGACCGCCGCACCCACCACGCCGGTCATGGCCGCCATCACCACGCAGATGATGACGGTGCCAATCGCCAGACCGCCACGCAAGCGGCCGAACCACAACTCCATGGCCTTGTAGAGGTCTTCAATCACGCCGGAGCGCTGCAGGATGCAGGCCATCAGGATGAAGAGCGGAATGGCGAGCAGCGCTTCCGACTTCATGGTGTCGTAGATCTGCAGCACCAGCACGATCACCGCGCTGGGTTCCCACAGCGTGACGATGAAAAGCAGCGACAAACCGCCGAGCACGAACGCGATCGGCAGGCCGCTGAGCATGAACAGCGTGAGGCTGCCGAACATCAGCAAGAGGATGGTGTTCGGGCTCACTGGAATACCTCCGCCCTGTGGGCTGCGGTGCGAGCTTGCTTGAAGCGGTTCTGCGCTGCGCTCATGCTGTCGGCACCTCATTCACCACGAGCTCGACATCGGTGCGGTAGAAGACGCGACACAACTCCACCACCGCCTGCAGCAGCATGAGCACCAGGGAGAGCGGCACCACCGCCTTGGCCGGCCAGATGGGCGGGTTCCAGGCCGAGAAGCTGGTCTCGCGGTACTGCCACGCGCTCCAGGCCGACGGCCAGCTGAAGTAGATGAGGATGGCGCAGAACAGGATGATCACGGGGAAGTTCACCAGGTCCATGCGGCGCTGCCAGGTGGCGTTCAGGCGCTGGCGAACGAGATCGAGCGTGACGTGGCCGCGCAGGTGCAGCAGGTAGGGGCCCCCGAGCAGGAAGTACGGACCGAAGAGCAGCACCGCGAGTTCCATGGCCCAGACGGTCGGGTCGTTGAAGAGGTAGCGGCGCACCACCTCGTACAGCATCACGGGCACCACGATGGCCATGAGCCACACGGTGAGGTAGAAGATGGCGCGGTTCAGGCGCGTGACGGCCGAGGTGGCCGCCGACAACCAGGCGGGCATACCGGTTTCCTTGAAGGTGCAGCAAAAACACCCCGCACCGCCCAGGCGGCGCGGGGCGCATGCGATCAGGCCAGCAGGCCCAGTTCCTTCATGAAGGCGATCTGGCTGTCCAGGATCTTGCCGGCCAGGGCATCACCCTTGGTGGCGGCGCGCCAGGCTTCGATGGCCTTGGGCCGTGCGGCGGCCACGTCGGCCGCACTGAAACGGATGATCTCGCAGCCCTTGGCCTGGTACTTGGCGAGCACCGCGGCGTCGTTCACCACGATGCGCTGGCGCAGCGCGCCCGAGACCTCGCGCGCGGCCACGGCCAGCGCGGCCTTGAACTCGGCCGGCAGCTTGTCGTGCGCGCCGCGGTTGGCCACGTAGGCGGTGGCGGTGGTGGGCTGGTGGAAGCCCGGCACGATGACGAACTTGGCCACTTCGGCCAGGCCCGCCTCGAAGTTGGCGGTGAGGTCGCCGCGGTCGGCCATGTCGATCACGCCCTTGTCGAGCGCGGAATACACCTCGCCCGTGGGCAGCGGCGTCACCGCCACCCCGAACGCGCCCATCACCGAAGAGGCCAGCCCGACGAAGCGGCCCTTTTTGCCTGCGAGGTCGGCAATCTTGCGCACCGGCACCTTGGAGTGCAGGGGCTCCTGGCCGTACACGGTGGGAGCGATGTAGTGCAGGCCGGCGGGCGCATAGGCCTGGCGGGCCATGTCCAGGCCACCCTTCTCATAGAACCAGGCTTCGTACTCATCGGGCTCGGCAAAGCCGAAGGGCACCGTGCTGGTGAAGGCGAACGACGGAATCTTGCCGGCTTCGTAGCCGTCGAAGGTCTTCATCATCTCGAAGGCGCCGCCACGCACGGCATCGAAGGCCTGGGCGGCGGGCACGATCTGGCCCGCGGCGAACAGGTTGATCTTGAAACGACCCCCCGTGAGTTCGGCCACGCGTGCCACGAACTGCTCCTCGAACTTCTGCGGCGTGGTGCCGCCGTCCCACAGCGCCTGCATGCGCCAGGTGACGGTGGACTGGGCGCTTGCCAGCTTCGGCGCGGCAAGGCCCGCCACGGCGGCCCCGGCCAGGGCGGACTTCAGCATCGCGCGCCGCGCAACGGTTTTCTCGGTCATCTGTCTGTCTCCAATCGATTCTGGTTGTGGCATCCCGCACGGTCTGGCGGGCGGTGGTGTCGCCGGTTGGGGCGACGACGGACAAAGTGTATCGACCGCATGGGCCCAAAATAGGTACAGTTTGGTGACGGCCAGAGAAACCGTACCCCTCGAATGATGGAGACAGCGACATGCAGACCGCCCTCACCCTCGCGGACGACAACGCCTCCCCCGACACCAAGGTGGAAGCACTGGTCAAGCGCATCGCGCTGGCCATCGACCATGGCCTGCTACCGGCGGGCGCACGCCTGCGATCCATCCGCGACTGCGCGGACAAGGAAGCGTTGTCGCGCAACACCGTGGTGGAGGCCTACAACCGCCTCATCGCACGGGGCTATGCGGAATCGCGCCCCGGCTCTGGCTACTTTGCGCGCAAGGCCACGGGCCCGCGCGCGCAGGTGCCGGCGGCGCACCTGAGCGAGGCGGTGGACGTGGTCTCGCTGCTGCGCGAGCAACTGGAACAGCACTATGAGGTGCGCGTGGGCGATGGACGGCCACCGGCTTCCTGGATGGAGGGTTCGGAACTCGGCCGCCATCTGCGCGGCGTGAGGTCGAGCACCTGGAGCCAGCTTGAACACGGCTACGGCACACCCTGGGGCTACCTGCCGCTGCGCCAGACCATTGCGCGGCTGCTGCACGAACGCGCCATCCAGGCCGACGCGCGCCAGGTGCTGCTGACCCAGGGCGCCAATCACGCACTCGACCTGATCGTGCGGCAGTTGCTGCAGCCCGGCGACGTGGTGCTGGTGGACTCGCCCGGGTACTACCCGTTGTTCGGCAAACTGAAACTGGCCAAGGTGGAGATGGTGGGCGTGCCGCGCCTGCCCGACGGGCCCGACCTCGACGCCCTGCACACGCTGGCCGCCACGCACCGGCCCAAGGTGTTCTTCACCCAGTCGCTGGCGCACAACCCCACCGGGGGCTCGCTCTCATTGGCCAAGGCGCACCGGCTGCTGCAGCTCGCCGCGCAGCACGACTTGCAGATCGTGGAAGACGATCCGTTCGCCGACCTCATGCCCGCCAGCGCGCCGAGACTCTCGGCGCTGGACCAGCTGGACCGCGTGATCTACGTGAGCAGCTTTTCCAAGACGCTGTCGGCTGGCCTGCGCGTGGGTTTCATTGCCGGGCGGAGCGCCACCATCAACGACCTGTGCGACCTCAAGATGGTCACGCTGGTCTCCACCTCGGACTTCGTGGAGCGCGTGGTCAGCCAGCTCATCGACGGCGGCCAGTACCGCCGTCATCTCACGCGCCTCAAGGCGCGGCTGGACGCGGCGCAACGGCTGTCGATTCCGGCGATGGAGCGCGCCGGGCTGCGGCTGTTCTCGCCCTACACGGGCGGCTACTACGCCTGGGCCGAACTCCCGCACGGGGAGTCCGAGATTGCGCTGGTGCGGCGCGCGGCCGCGCTGGGCATCTTCATTTCACCGGGTTCGGTGTTCTTTCCGGACCGCCACTCCGAGCGCGCCCGCATGCGCGTGAACATGGCCTACGCCAGCGACGAACGCTTCCTGCGGCTGTTTCAGGCGGCCTGAGCCAGCACGCGCAGCAGCCAGCCGTTGAGGTCCTGCACCTCCTCGGCGCACACCGAGTGCTCCATCGGGTAGGTGTGCCAGTCGACGTCGTAGCCGAGCGACTGCAGCACGTCGCGCGTCGCTTCGCCGCGGTCCAGCACCACCATGGGATCGTGCTTGCCATGCGCGAGGAAGATCGGCACGTCGCGGTTGGCCTGGCTGCGTTCGGCCGCGGTGGTGCCGGCCAGTGGCAGGTAGCCGGACAGGCCCGCCAGCCCGGCCAGGCGCTGCGGCGCGCGCAGGCCGACCATCAGCGTCATGGCGCAGCCTTGCGAGAAGCCCATGAGCACCGTGCGGCCGGGCGGCACGCCGCGCGCGGCTTCGCGGTCCAGCAGCCCCTGCACCAGCGCAGCGGCTTCGCGCAGGCCGGGCTCGTCTTCAGGCCGATCTGCGCCTGGCCGACTGGGTGGCGGAAAGATGTCGTACCACGCCCGCATGCGGTAGCCGCCGTTGAGCGAAACCGGACGCACCGGCGCACTCGGGAACACAAAGCGCACCGGACCGATGGCGGAAAGGTCCAGTTCCTGTGCGATGGGCACGAAGTCGTTGCCGTCGGCGCCCAGGCCGTGCAGCACGATGATGGAAGCGACCGGTGCGGCGGCCGGGTCGCCGCCGCTCACGAGTTCAAGGAGTTCGAGCGAGGTGGTGTTCATCGAAGCAGCATAACGCCGCACTCGCTACTCGATGAACCCCGGTAACCACAGCGAGATCGCGGGAAAGGCGCACAGGATCAGCAGGCGCACCACGTCCACCGCGATGAAGGGCATGGTGCCCTTGTAGATGGCGCCCAGCGGCACGTCGCGCGCGATGGAGTTGATGACGAACACGTTCATGCCCACGGGTGGGCAGATCATGCCGAAGGTCACCGCCATCACCACGATCACGCCGAACCAGACCGGGTCGAACCCGAGCTGCATCATGGCCGGGAACACGATGGGCACGGTGAGCAGGATCATGGCCAGCTCGTCCATCACCGCGCCAAGGATCAGGTAGCCCACCATGATGAGCGCCAGCACCCCATAGGGCCCCACCGGCAGGTGCACCAGGAACTCCACCGCGTTCTGCGTGAACTGGGTGATGGTGAGGAAGTAGCCGAACAGGTAGGCACCCACCACGATCATCATGATGGCCGAGGACACCCGAAGCGCGCCAATGAGTGCCGCGCGGATCTGGGGCCAGCGCAGCCGCCCGCGCAGCATGCCGATCAGCAGCGTACCGATGGCGCCCACGCCCGCGGCTTCCTGCACCGTGAAGATGCCACCATAGATGCCGCCGAGCACGAACACGAACAACAGGACCACCGCCCACAGCGAGCGAAGCGAGGCGAACCGCTCGCCCCAGCCATGGACTTCTCCACGCGGCATCGCGTCCGGCCGCAGCCGCGCCACCACCGCGACCACCACGCTGTAGAAGGCCACCGCCATCAGGCCGGGGATGATGCCCGCTGCGAAGAGCTTGGTGATGTCGGTCTCGGTCATGATGCCGTAGAGCACCAGGATCACGGACGGCGGGATCATGATGCCGAGCGTGCCGCCCGCGGCAATGAGCCCGGCGGAAAAGCCCGCGCTGTAGCCCGCGCGCCGCATTTCCGGCAAGGCCACCTGCGTCATGGTGGCGGCGGTGGCCACCGACGAACCGTTGATGGCCGAGAAGCCGCCGCAAGCGGCGATGGATGCCAATGCAAGACCACCGCGCCTGTGCCCCAGCCACGCCCTCCCCGCCATGAACAGCTCCGTGCTCATGCCCGCCTGGGACGCGAACGCCCCCATGAGGATGAACATCGGGATCACGCTGAGGTTGTAATCGGTCAGCACCGAGAGTGGCACATTGGCCAGCAGGTTCAAGGCCGGTGTGGTCCCCGAGAGCAGCGCAAACCCGCCCACGCCCGCGATGCCCATGGCAATGCCGATCGGCACACGAATGGCCATGAGGCCGAACATGGCCACGAAGCCCAGCAGGGCCACCACATCACGATCCATGGGCGGCTCCCGGCACGTCTTCTTCCAGGGGCTCGGGCGCAGCTGCGCGGCCCTGCCACAGATGGACCAGCCGCACCAGCGCCAGCACGGCGGCCACCGTGGCGCCCACGGCAGCGACGCTGTAGAACCATTGCAGCGGCAGCCGCAGGTCCATGGTGCCCTGGCTGCCGGTGCCCGCCACCTTCACCCACACCATCCAGGCCAGCGGGATCATGAAGGCGGCGGTGACGGCGGTGGCCACCAGATCCACACGACGCTGCCCTGCGGGCTTGAGGTGCTCCCACACGATGTCCACACCGATGTGCGTGCCGTAGTACGTGGCCAGCGCAATGCCCCAGAACATGGCGATGCCCTGGAGCATCTGCGAGCCGTCAAACCAGTCGGGGATCTGCGTGCTGAACGCGTAGCGCACCAGCACGTTGCCCGCGGTCAGCACCGCCACCAGCAGGAGCGTGAGCGCGGCCACCGTTTCGATGGCCGAGAACAACCGCTTCATCAGTTGGAAGCCTTGCGCGTTGCCAGTTCCTTGCGCAGGTCATCCAGCGCCGCCTGGCCGGGCACGCCGACGCCATCGGCTGCCTTGACCCACTGCATGTAGACCGGCTCCACCGCCTTCTTCCACACGTCGAGTTGCGCGGCCGAGATCGGCACGATGGTGTGGCCGGCGGTCTTCTCCAGCTTGGCCTGTCCCGAATCTTCCTCGTCGCCCCACGCGCCACCGACCTTGCCGGCCCACTCGTTGTTGCAGTGGTCGTCAATCACCTTTTTCTGGCCAGCGGCCAGCTTGTCGTACCAGGGCTTGTTCATCACCCACACGAAGTCCGAGGTGTAGAGGCGCATGTCGCTGTGGAACTTCACGGCCTTGTCGATGCCGAAGGTGACGATGGAATTCCAGGGGAAGGTGATGGCATCGGCCAGGCCTTTTTCCAGCGCGTCGCGCGACTCGGGCGCCGACACCTGCACGTTGGTCGCACCCAGAAGCGTCATCGTCTGCGCCACCGTGCCGTTGGCCGAACGGATCTTCATCCCCTTGAGCTGACCGGGTTCGGTGATGGGCTTCTTGGAGTGGAAGGTGCCCACGTGCACATGCGCGAAACAGAACTTGACGTCCTTCATCTCGGCCGCGGCGTACTTGCGGTACCACTGGTCCAGCGCGGCGGAGCCAGGACCCGGCTTGGCGATCAGGAACGGCAGTTCACCGGCGGCCACGATGGGGAAACGGCCGGCCTGGTAGCCCGGGTTGACCCAGGTCATTTCTGCAATGCCGTCGCGCGCCATGTCGTAGTGGTCGGCGGCCTTGCCGAGCTGCTGCGCAGGAAACAGCGCGACCTTGATCGAACCCTTGGAAGCGGCTTCCACCGACTTGGCCCACGGCTCGAAGCCGAGCTTGGCCAGGGGGTGCGAGGCAGGCAGCCAGTGGGCGAACTTGAGTTCGACCGCCTTGTCCTGCGCCTGCGCGCCAGCGGCACCCAGCAACAGGGCCGCCACGGCAATGGCACGAAGGGAGGGGTGGAAGGTTTTTTTCATGTCTGTCTCCTGGTGAGGTCTTCTGGGGGAAATCGCAGGCGGCGAGCGCTCATGCGGCGGGGGTGACGGTTTTTTCGCGCCCGGGCCGCTCGGCCCAGAACACGGGTTGTGCGCCGCCGGCACTGGGCCGGTGCGCGCTGTTGAGTTTGCCCTCGGGGTCGGCGAGCGTGGTCTTGAGCGCGTCGCGCAGCGCAGTGGCGGCCGTGGCGGCATCGAGCGTGCCGGCGAGCGCCGGCGCCACGTGCGTCGTCCACAGGCGCGCATAGTTCAGGCGACCACGGGCCTGGGTGTCGCCATAGCCCTTGAGCACCTGGGGCAGTCCCGCGAGCACCAGGGCCAACGCCGGCGATTGCGGCAACACCTGTCGCATGGCGCCGAGCCAGGCGGCCAGCGTCTCGTGTTCCTGCGCGTACCGCAGCGAGCGTGGACGCAGCGGGCGCAGGCGCGCCAGGCTGCGCAGCATGAGGTAACCCCACAGGCTGGTGGAGCGAATGTGCATGCTGACATGGGCCTTGCCCAGCCAGCCGCGCCGCTGTGCCAGCTTCATCAGCCCCTCGCCCATCGAGCGCGGCAGCACCGCGGCCACTTCGTCGATGCCGGGCTTGAAGTGCTCGGTGACGCGCACGATGTCGCCGCTGCGGACCTGAGCCTCGCTGGCCACGCGGGCATAGCGGCTGCGTCGGGTCTTGAGGTCGGCCACGCGGATCACGTCTTCGAAACACATCCACAACGCCAGGTGGCGCACCGCCTCTTCCAGCGCTTCGCCAGCCTTTGGCGGGGAGACACCCACCAACGCCTGTACATGGTCTAGGTACGCGGCGGCATAGCCATCGTGCTGGTAATCGCGGCAACGCAGCGCACCGTGTGCGGCAAGGGTCTGCACGGCGGGCGGCCATGCCTGCAGCCGCGCGGTCCAGGCCTCCAGCAGGCGCGCCGGCAGCTTCGCATCGGCCAGCACCGCACGCGCGTCGCTCGCCACCTCCAGCACCACGGTGGCAGGATGCTGCGCTTGGTCATGCGCCGCAGAAAAGCCCGCCAGGCTGGCCTGCACGCCTTTGCCCGATGCGCGGATCACGTCCTCACACACCTCGCGCGGCCACGGCAGCACCCCCGCGCCCGCCAGCGCACCGAACATCACCGCCGAGATCACGGTGCCGCTGCGCGCCGTGACCGCTTCCATGTCAAACAGGACGGTCTGGCGCGCCAGCGCACGCGCCGCGCCCACCAGGCGCTGCGGGTCCTGACGGCCGTCGGCCATGTGCATCTTCTCCAGCGTGGTGTACACGCGGTGGGTGGATGCCAGCAGCGTCGTGCGGTTCGTGACGAACCCGCGTTCGATCATGCGCGCAGCTTCCAGGAGCTCACTGGCCACCACCACGTCCACGCGGCCGGCCACCGGCGTGAGGCCGAACACCGGTCGGTCTCCACCGGCCAGCGGCGCGCGAAGCAGCTCGATGTAGTAACTGGTGGCGCCGGTGCGCTGCGCGACACCCGGCACCGAGGTGGCCTGCACCGGCAGGCCCTGAATGCGCGCGCATTGCACCAGCCAGTCGGCCAGCACACCGCCGCCCTCGCCGCCGAGCGCGGCGATCAGGATGCCGTAGGCATTGTCTTGGGATGTCGTCATGGATCAGGCCGGCTGCAACAGGCCGATGAAAAAGCGGTTGAAGCGATCCGTCACGCGGTCCCACCAGCTCGGGTGCGTGACGATCTCGATCTTGTGGAACGACGGGCAGAGCACGGCTGCATCGGCCACTTCGCCACACAGGCCGCAGCCCACGCAGCCGTTGGTGACGTGGGCCACCGGCTCGCGGCGCAGCGGATCGCTGGAAGGCTTCACCGTCAGTGTGGGGCAACCCGACAACCGGATGCAGGAATGGTCGCCGGTGCAGGTGTCCTCGTCCACGCCGTAGCGCGTGCGCACGCTGCGCAGCCCTTCCTTCAGGCGGCGGGCGCGAATGGGCTTGAGGCGGCGCTGCCGCTCGAGCTGGCATTCGCCCTCGGCAATCACCACCTTCAGGCCCATGAACGGCGAGTTGACCGCCTCCTTCAAGAGATCCCGCACCTTCGAGACGCGGTAGTTGTGCACCGTCTTGACCCACTTCACGCCCATGCCCTTGAGCGTGTTCTCGATCGTCATCTCGTGGGCCGTGGCGCTCGATCCTTCGGCCACGCGCTTGGCCTCGGACATGGGCGACGACATCGTCTCCTGCGTGCCGGTGGCCGAGGTGTAGCCGTTCTTCATGATCACCAGCACACCGTCGCCCTGGTTGAGCAGGGTGGAGCTCACGCCCGAGAGCAGGCCGTTGTGCCAGAAGCCACCATCACCCATGATGGCGATCGGGCGCTTGGCGGAAAAGTTCTTCACGGCCGCACTCGACGCCATGCTCATGCCGTAGCCGAGGATGGAGTTGCCGAACGAAAACGGCTCGAAGGTGGCAAAGGAATGGCAGCCGATGTCGGTGGAGATGTGCAGCTTGCCGACATCGCGCTCGACCAGCTTGAGCGCCGCAAACACTGGCCGCTCCGGGCAGCCGGTGCAGAAGTTGGGCGGGCGCGCCGGCACGCCGCCACCGAGTTCGGCCAGGGCGCGCTGGCGCACTTCCACCAGCTCGGTGCCAAAAGTCTTCGCCGCCGACGTGTCCACCGTCGGCACATGACGATCCACAAACTCCGTGATGCCCTTGAGGAGGATCTCGGCGGTGTACTCACCACCCATGGGCAGCAGGTCCTTGCCGTGCAGACGCGTCTGCAGGTCGGCGCGGCGCAACAGCGTGGCGATCTCCTGCTCGATGAATTCGGGCTGGCCTTCCTCGATCACCAGCACCGCGCGCTTGCCTGCAGCGAACGCGGCGATCTGGTCGGGCACCAGCGGATACACCACGTTGAGCACCAGCATCGGCAGGCGGGTGTCGCCATTCGCATCGGCAAGGCCAGCCTGCTGCAGCGCCCGGATGGTGGTGTTGTACAGGCCCCCCTGCACGATCAGGCCGACCTCGGCGTGCTCGCCATCGAACAGTTCGTTGAGCCCGGCCTGGGCAATGAACTGGCGCGCCGCCGGCATGCGCACTTCGTACTTGTGCTTCTCGTGCCGGAAGGTGGAAGGCGGGTGCGAGAGCCGGTCGTAGCTGAAGCCGGCCGCCTCCTGCTGGAGATGCCGGCTGGAGATCGCGGGGGCGATGTTGTCACTCGCCACAAAGCTGCCCTGCACGTGGCAGGCGCGGATGCGCAACTCCATCATCACCGGCGTGTTCGACGCTTCGGAGAGCTCGAACGCCTTCTCGACCATGCGCACGATGGTGGGCAGGTTGGGGCGCGGGTCCATGAGCCAGAGCGCGGACTTGAGCGCAAACGCATGGGTGCGTTCCTGGATGACGCTGGCGCCTTCGCCGTAGTCTTCGCCGACCACGATGAGCGCACCCCCCATCACGCCGGGCGATGCCAGGTTGGACAGCGCATCGGAGGCCACGTTGGTGCCCACGACCGATTTCCAGGTTACTGCGCCACGCACCGGGTACATGATCGACGCCGCCAGCATCGCGGCGGCAGAACTCTCGTTGGTGCAGGCTTCCACATGCACGCCGAGTTCGTCCATGTAGGGCTTGGCCTGCACCATGACATCGAGCAGGTGGGAGATGGGAGAGCCCTGGTAGCCACCCACGTAGGTCACGCCGGACTGCAGCAAGGCCTTGGTCACCGCCAGGATGCCCTCGCCATGGAAGGTCTCGCCGTTGCCGAGCTTCAGCGCTTCAATCTCGCTGTGAAATGAACGTTCCAATCGTGGGTCTCCAGTCGTTATGTAGGGGAATTTAGGCGACTGCCCGCTATCTGACCAATGGATTGATCGGATGTGGCACATTCATGAAACCGATAATTCGGGTGAACCCTTAGAGCCGTTCCAGGGCCTTGCAATGAACTTCCGCCAACTCGATCTCAATCTGCTGCGCGTGCTGGTCGCCATCCACCGCAGCGGCTCGGTGACGGCCGCCGGCAAGGCGCTGGCGCTCTCGCAACCCGCCACCAGCAACGCACTGGCGCGCCTGCGCGAGTACTTCCAGGACGACCTGTTCGTGCGCTCTCCGCGCGGCCTCAAGCCCACGCGCCTGTGCGAGCGGCTGGCGCCCGAGGTTCAGGTGCAGTTGCAGTTGCTGGAAGGCGCCGTGATGGTCCGCGACCAGTTCGATCCCGCGAGCACCGAGATGCGCTGGCGCCTGTCGTTGTCGGACCTGGGGGAGATCATGTTCCTGCCCGAACTGGCGGCCACGCTGCGCCAGCAGGCGCCTCAGGCGCACCTGACGAACGTCTCGGTCGCGGCCGAGGACGTGCCGGCCGCGCTCGAATCGCGCGACATCGACTTCGCCATCGGCATCCTGCAACCGCGCCACCGCGGTGTGCGTTCCGACCTCCTGTTCCGCGAACACTATGTGGCCCTGACCTCAACCGACTGGCGGCCCCGGTCGGGCAAGGTCGGCCGCACGCTGAGCGCCCGCCAGCTCGGCGAGGCCTCTCTGGTGGTGGCCTCGCCCACCGCCACCTTTCATGGCAGCGTCGAGAAAATGCTGCTGCGCATGAAGCTGTCCGAACGCATCGTGCTGCGCGCCCGCCACTTCGGTGCGTTGCCAGAGCTCGCGCTCAACACCGACCTGCTCACCATCGTGCCGCAGATGTACGCCGCCAACCTGGGACAGCGGCGCGATCTGCGCGTGTGGGAGTTGCCGCGCGCCGCCGCACCCAGCTACGAGGTGCGCCTGGTCTGGCACGAGAGCACCGCTCGCGATCCGGCCCATCAGTGGATTCGTGCCCAGGTGCACCGCCTGTTCGGACGCGCCAAGGGCGTGTCGTGAATATGATGCGATCCATGACACCCCAGACCCTCATCGACCACCTGGACCAGGGCAGCCTGTGGCCCGCCCCGCTCAGCGCCGACGCCACCTTCGACCTCGAAGCCGCTTACGCGCGCCAGCTCGATGTGAGGCAGTTGCGCGTCGCGCGTGGCGAACAACCGCGCGGCTTCAAGGTGGGGTTCACCAACCGCACCATCTGGCCGCGGTACAACGTGTTCGCGCCCATCTGGGGCACGGTGTGGGACACCACGCTCAGCTTCTGCGAAGGCGAAGGCACCGTGTCGCTCGCCCGCACCTGCCAGCCGCGTCTGGAGCCCGAGATCGTTTTCGGCATGAGGGCCACGCCTGCACGTTGCGCCACACTGGACCAGTTGTTCGATGCCATCGAGTGGATGGCCCCTGGATTCGAGATCGTCCAGTCGCACCTCGCGGACTGGAAGTTCCTGCCGGCCGACACCGTGGCCGATGGCGCGCTGCATGCGCGCCTGCTGGTGGGCCAGCGCACGCCGCTGCGCGAACTCGCCGACAGCGCATCCGCACTGGATGTACAGCTCTCCAGCGCGACCGCGTCACTGCGCCAGGGCGACCAAACCGTCGATCAAGGCCAGGGCGCCAACGTGCTCGACAGCCCGCTGCGCGCCCTGCTTCACTTCGTCAACACGCTGCGGGCCTGCCCCGGGGCGCCCGATCTGCACGCGGGCGATGTCGTCACCACGGGCACCTGGACCGATGCCTGGCCCGTGCAGCCGGGCCAGACATGGTCGGCCGACTTTTCCGCACCGCTCAACAGCCTCTCGGTGCGCTTCACCGACTGATGGGCCACGCTGCTTGCAGGTAAACCCCTCTAAACAGGCAAGCGTGCACGGGGTAGATTCGCCAGTTCGCATTCAAAAACGGAGACAGATCCAATGAGCCAAGTCGCGCCTGAACTGCTGGCCCTGCAGCGCCTCTACCACTGGGAGAAAACTGCGCCCAATCGGGTGGCCCTCACGCAACCCATGGGAGGTGGCGCGGTGCAGGACTTCACCTGGGGCCAGATCGGCGAGCAGGTGCGCCGCATGGCCACGCACCTGCAATCGCAGGGCTGGGAGCCCGGCTCGAAGGTGGCCATCCTCTCCAAGAACTGCGCCTGGTGGATGATGAGCGACCTCGCCATCTGGATGGCCGGCCACGTGTCGGTGCCGCTCTATCCCACCCTGGCCCCCGAGACCGTGCGCCAGATCCTCACGCACAGCGAAGCCAAAGCCTGCTTTGTCGGCAAGCTCGACGGCTGGGAAGGCATGAAGCCGGGCGTACCTGCCGGCATGCCCTGCATCAGCTACGCCCTGTCGCCCGATGACGCCGTGCGCAGCTACGAGAGCTGGGATGCCATCTGCGCGCGCAGCGCGCCGCTGCACGGCCAGCCCGTGCGCGACGGCAACGACCTCGCCACCCTTATCTACACCTCCGGCACCACCGGCATGCCCAAGGGCGTGATGCACAGCTTCGGCAACTTCGCCTGGGCGCTCGATGCGGGCCTCAAGCGCATTCCGATGTCGGGCGAAGACCGCATGCTGTCGTACCTGCCGCTGGCCCACGTGGTCGAACGCATGCTCGTCGAACACGGCTGGATGCGCACCGGCATGCACGTGTATTTCGCCGAATCGCTCGACACCTTCACCGCCGATCTGCAGCGCGCCCGCCCCACCATCTTCTTCTCGGTACCGCGCCTGTGGGTGAAATTCCAGCAAGGCATCCACCAGAAGATGCCGCCCGCCAAGCTCAACCGGTTGCTGGGCATTCCCATCCTGGGTGGCATCGTTCGAAAGAAGGTGATGAAGGCGCTGGGCCTGGACCAGTGCAAGTTTGCGGCCGGTGGCGCAGCCCCCATGCCCATTGCCTTGCTGCAGTGGTACAGCAAGCTGGGCCTGAACATCAACGAAGGCTACGGCATGACGGAGAACCTGGCGCTCTCCCACATCACCGAACCCGGCAAGAATCAGCAGGGTACCGTCGGCCCTGTGTACGAAGGCGTGCAGCATCGCCTGGACCCGCAGACCGGCGAAGTGCAGATGCTCAGCCAGGCGCTCATGATGGGCTACTACAAGGAGCCCGAAAAAAGCCGCGAGTGCTTCACCGAGGACGGCTGGCTCAAGACCGGCGACAAGGGCAGCATCGACGCGCAAGGCCTGCTGCGCATCACGGGACGCGTGAAGGATCTCTTCAAGACCGGCAAAGGCAAGTACGTGGCGCCAGCGCCCATCGAAGACAAGCTGGTCATGCACGACGCGGTGGAGGCCTGCGTGGTCACGGGCGCCAACCTGGGCCAGCCGCTGGGCATCGTGATGCTCAACGCCGATGCGGTCGCGCGCACGGCGGACGCTGGCGCCCGCGCCGAGCTGGAAACCTCGCTCGCCGGCCACCTCAAGGCCATCAACACCACGCTGGACCCGCACGAACAGCTGCAATGCCTGGTGGTGGTCACCACCGCCTGGACGGTCGACAACGACATCATCACGCCGACCTTCAAGGTCAAGCGCAACCGAATCGAGGACCTCTACGCGAAGAACTACGAAGCGTGGGAGTCGTCAGGCAAGAAAGTCATCTGGCAGTGACGCCGGGCCAGGCCCGCTCCCGCGCCACGCGCTGGAGCACGCCCTGGCTGCCCTGCTCGCACAAATCCAGCACCGTCGAGAAGCCGTCCATGTTCCCGTAGTATGGGTCGGGCACTTCTTCCGGTGCCTGGATGCCGGCGTAAGCCAGGAACAGGTGAAGCTTGTGCCGATGCGCAGGGGGGCACTCCCGCTCCAGGTGACTCAGGTTCAGCCGGTCCATGGCCAGGATCAGGTCGAAAGCCTCGAAATCCTCCGCGCGCACACGCCGCGCACGCTGCTGGTCGATCTGGCGGTAGCCGCGCGAGCGGGCCACCTCAATGGCGCGCGCATCCGCCTTCTCACCCTGGCGACCTGCGTAGGTGCCCGCCGAATCCACTTCCACCTCGGGCGCCAGTTGCAGGCGGGCCAGTTCGGCGTGCATCACGCTCTCGGCCAGGGGAGAGCGGCAGATGTTGCCCATGCAGACCAGGAGTATTCGAAACATGCCGTGGAGGGTACCAAACGACAAGGCCCGCCAGAGGCGGGCCTTGCGGTGCACAGAGATATGGTGCTTCAGATGAGGTAGCTGTCCAGGCTCTTGCCCGAGGCCAGCACGGCGCGAACCCATTCCGGCTTGCGGCCCGGGCCGCCGGCCCAGAGTTCGCCATTCGGGCCACGGTACTTGGCCGGCGCACCCGATTTGGATTTGCCGGCCTTCTTGCCAGTTGCCGTGCTGCCGCCGAGGTCGGCGGTGGTAATGCCGAATTGCTTCATCTTGGCCTTGATATCGGCAATCACGGAAGAAATCTCATTCTTGCGCGCCTGCTCGGCTTGCGCCATCAGGTTCTGGGCTTGCGCCATCAGTTCGGAATACGTTGCCATGTGAATGTCCTTTTATTTGGAGTCGCTGCTGAATTGATCTGATGCATCCCAACGATGCAAAAGGGATTCTAAAGAGGTTTGAGGGTGGTCACCCAACCCTGCAGATCCGAAGGTAATTCACTTTGTAACTCGATGGGCGCCGACGTGAGGGGGTGCGCCAATGCGAGGCGCCACGCGTGAAGAAACATGCGCTTCAATCCCGAGCGTTGCAATTGCCGATTGAGTTCGAAATCCCCGTATTTGTCGTCACCCGCAATCGGGTGGCCTGCGCTGGCAAGATGGACGCGGATCTGGTGCGTGCGCCCGGTCTTGATGGTGACCTCCAGCAGGGAGAAACCCTCCGGCGAGACTCCGCTCAGCACCGGGGTAGCCTCCAATCGAGACGCCACTTTCACCAGCGTGACCGAGCGCATGCCGTCGGGGTCGTCCTTGCTGGTCACCCGCACCCGCCGCTCCCCGTCGGGCAGCAGGAATTTGTGCAAGGGTTGATCGAGCACTTTCAAGCGCGCCGGCCATGCACCTTTGACCAGTGCCAGATAGGTTTTCCCCGTGGAGCGCTCCCGGAATTGGTCCTGCAACGCCGTGAGCGCGCTCTTCTTCTTTGCAATCAGCAGCAAGCCGCTCGTTTCGCGGTCGAGCCGATGAACCAATTCAAGAAACCGGGCCTGGGGCCGCGCCTGGCGGATTTGTTCAATCACGCCGAAGCTCACGCCGCTGCCGCCATGCACCGCCACGCCGGCGGGTTTGTCGATGGCCAGAAACGCATCGTCCTCGTGGATCAGCGGGAATTCGCGCGGCGGCGCCGGATGCGCTGCCTTTTCCTCGGCGCGCTCTGAAAGGCGAATCGGTGGAATGCGAAGGACATCACCCGCCGCCACGCGGTCATCGGCGCCCACCCGGCCTTTGTTGCGACGAACTTCGCCCGACCGGATGATGCGGTAGATGTGCGATTTGGGCACACCCTTGAGCATGCGAATCAGGAAATTGTCCAGACGCTGACCGGCCGACTCTTCATCGACCGTGATCTGTCGGACTTCCGCTGGGTGCGGCTGGCTGGACATGGTGCGGAATTAAGCCACCACAACGGGCGGGGAGCTGACTATAATGCGCCACACCCGTCGTGTGCCGTAAGTGATTGATTTGCTTTGAGTTTAAGCCAGTCACTGTGGGCAGAGGCCTGATCTTGCCGGGCAAGAGGCCATACACGGGTTGGTTGCCACCCTCAGCACCCGGGTCTGGCGCCCCGCCTGACGCATTTGAGCGTGAATCCAGGCAGGGCACCGGATCGGTCGACGCTGCGGGCGAATCCGCTGAAGAAAACGCGAACCCGAATACGGAATACCCCAATCGCCCAGCCCCGGAATGAGGCTGGGTGAGGACACAAGTGAAACCAGAGTGAGACCGGCCAGATCCATGTCCCTGACAGCCATCGAGCCATCCCTGTTCACCCAACTCCACGCGCCTACGCCCTGACCCGGCGGTTCGACGCGCGGCACCTCGGTGCCCGCCTGTGTTGAACGCCTCCCGCGAATCGCGGGTCAACGGCTCTCCGGCAATTCCTTCCTTCGTTCGCTTTTCCCGCTGGTTCATGGCGAGTTGGCGCCTCGGGCCCCATGGCCCGTGCGCTGTTGTGTGCTGGAACGAAGGAAACGCATCATGAAACGCATGTTGATCAACGCCACGCAGGCCGAAGAGCGCCGGCTGGCGATCGTGGACGGGCAGAAACTGCTCGACTACGAAATCGAAATCGAAGGGCGCGAACAGCGCAAGGGCAACATCTACAAGGCCGTGGTCACGCGCGTGGAGCCCTCCCTGGAGGCCTGCTTCGTCGACTACGGCGAGGAACGGCACGGCTTCCTGCCGTTCAAGGAAATCTCGCGTCAGTATTTCGCCGCCGGCGTTTCGGTCAACCAGGCGCGCATCAACGACGTGATCAAGGAAGGCCAGGAGCTGCTGGTCCAGGTGGAAAAGGAAGAGCGCGGCAACAAGGGCGCGGCCCTCACCACGTTCGTGAGCCTGGCCGGCCGCTATGTCGTGCTGATGCCGAACAACCCGCGCGGCGGCGGCGTGAGCCGGCGCATCGAGGGCGAAGACCGCCAGGAACTCAAGCAGGCGCTCGACCAGCTCGAATACCCCAATGGCATGAGCATCATCGCGCGCACCGCCGGCATTGGCCGCGACGCCGCCGAACTGCAGTGGGATCTGAACTACCTGCTCAAGCTGTGGAACGCCATCGATGGCGCCACCAAAGGTGCCAAGGGCGCCTTCCTGATCTACCAGGAATCCAGCCTCGTGATCCGCGCGATCCGCGACTACTTCAACAGCGACATCGGTGAGATCCTGATCGACACCGACGACATCTTCGAACAGGCTCACCAGTTCATGAGCCACGTGATGCCCGAGCACGGTCACCGCGTGAAGCGCTACCGCGATGACGCACCCCTGTTCTCGCGCTTCCAGATCGAACACCAGATCGAAACCGCCTACAGCCGCACCGTGAACCTGCCCTCGGGCGGTGCCATCGTCATCGACCAGACCGAAGCTCTCGTGGCGGTGGACGTGAACTCGGCGCGCGCCATCAAGGGCGGCGACATCGAGGAAACCGCCACGCGCACCAACCTGGAGGCCGCCGATGAAGTGGCGCGCCAGGCCCGCCTGCGCGACCTCGGTGGCCTCATCGTGATCGACTTCATCGACATGGAAGAGTCGAAGAACCGCCGCGAAGTGGAAAACCGCCTGCGCGATGCGCTGCGCCAGGATCGCGCCCGCGTGCAGTTCGGCGCCATCAGCAAGTTCGGCCTGCTTGAAATGAGCCGCCAGCGTCTGAAGCCCGCACTCAACGAAGGCGCGTCCATCCCTTGCCCGCGCTGCGGTGGCTCGGGCCACATCCGCGACACGGAAAGCTCGGCGCTGCAGATCCTGCGCATCATCCAAGAGGAGTCGCTCAAGGACAGCACGGCCGCCGTGCTGGTGCAGGTGCCGGTCGAAGTGGCCAGCTTCCTGCTCAACGAAAAGCGCACCGAGATCACCAAAATCGAACTCAAGCAGCGCATCAGCGTGCTGCTGGTGCCCAACAAGTCGCTCGACACGCCCAACTACAAGCTCGAGCGACTCAAGCACGACGACCCGCGCCTGGACAACCTGGACGCCAGCTACAAGATGGCCGAGGAAGTCGACGACGTGGCCAGCTTCACGCGCCGCAGCCAGGAGCGCACCAACAAGCAGGAGCCGGTGATCAAGGGCGTGCTGCCCGATGGTCCGGCACCGGTGGCTGCGCCCCGCCCCGAGGTGGCCGCAGCGGCTCCGGTGGTCGCCGCAGCCGCGCCTGTGGTGGCTCGGCCCGCGCCGGTGGCACCAGCGCCCGCGCCGGCTGAAAAAGGCTTCTTCGGCTGGCTCAAGAGTCTGTTCGGTGCTGAACCGGTGGTGGCCAAGCCGGCCGCACCGATCGTGGTGTCACCCGCCACCGGCAAGCCCGGCGCGCGGGAGGAGCGTGCCGAGGGTCGCCGTGAAGGTGGTCGCGACGGCGGGCGCGATGGCCGTGGACGCGGTGGCCGCAACGGCGCCGACAGCCGTGGCTCGCGCGAAGGCCGCGAAGGCAACCGCAATGGCCGGGGTGGCGAAGGCCGCCCGGTGGAAGGCCGGGGCGAAGGGCGCCCTGTCGAGGGCCGGGGCGAAGGCCGTGGTGACGGACGTCGCGGTGAACCGAGGGGCGAGGGTCGTGCCGAAGGTCGCACCGACAACCGCGGTGAAGGCCGAGGTGAAGGTCGGGGTGAAGGTCGCAATCGCCGTGAAGGTCGCGGCGAAGGCCGCCGCGACGCGGCTCCGGTGGAAGCGGCTGGTGTCAACACCGCCGCGTTGCCGATGGGTGCTCCCGACGGAGAGGGCCAGACGGAGCAAGCCGAGGGACAACGCCGCGAGCGGCGCCCGCGGGGCGACAACCGCCGTCGCCAGGGGGGCGAGCAACCGCAGGAAGGCATGACGCGCCCGGAAACCACCGACGCGTTGCCTCAGGAAGGTGGCAGCACGGAAACGGTTGAAGACACCGCGCCCCGTGAAGCCGATGGTGAAGCCGGCGCACCACGCAACGGCCGCAACCGCAACCGCGATCGCTATGGCCGTGACCGCCGCGAACGCGCACCGCGTGAGACACAGGCACCGGCCGAAGCCGACCCGGATGCTCCGGTGACGCAACCGATGGCCTATGGCTCGGCGGCCGAGGAAGCGGACGCTTCGGCCTATGAAGCACCTGTGCGCAGCTACTTCAGCGTGCCCACGCCCGAGGCCGCACCGGCGGCCACGCAAGCACCCGCCGCAGAACCGGTGGCGCCGGTGGCAGCAGTCGCACCCGCCCTGGCGCCGGTGCAAGCCCCGCAGGTAGCCCCTGTGCAGGCTGCGGCTCCGATCGAAGCGGCCGCACCACGGGCGCCTCGCGCTCCCGTGGCAGCGCCACGCCCAGCCCCGGTGGCGGCGCCAGTGGCCCAGGCACCCGCAGCGCCGGCCGCGCGCGCGCTTCCCAAGGTGCAGAGCTACGCGCTGTCCATCGACGAACTGCAACAGGTGGCGCAGGCCAGCGGTCTGGAATGGGTCAACTCCGACGCCCAGAAGGTGGCTCAGGTGCAAGCGGCCATTGCCGCCGAACCCAAGCCCATCCACGTGCCTCGCGAGCCACGTCCACCAGTCGTGATCGACGAAGGTCCGCTGGTGCTGGTGGAGACGCGCAAGGACCTGCGGTCCATGACGCTTCCGTTCGAGAGCTAGAAGCACCCCCCTGCGCCGCTGAGGCGGCCCCCCTCTCTGGCGCTCCTGTCGGCGCTTGGAAGGGGGACGACAGCTTGGGCCGGCGGAGCCGGACCCTTGCTGTCTCTGGGTGAGTAGCATCTCTCTCCGGCGCTCGTGCCTGCGTCCAGGGATGCCGTGCAACCGGCTTCGCCGGGCCACAGGCATCGCCCTCCCAAGCGCCGACAGGAGCGCCAGAGAGAGGGGAAGCCGCCTCAGCGGCGCAGGGGGTGTCAGTCGAGAAATGCGGCCTGTTTCCAGGCTGCTTGTGCAGCGGCTTCGTCGCCCCGTTCTTCAGCGAGCTTGGCCAGCCCGCGCCAGGTGCGCCGCAACAAGTCGGGGTCGCGCAGGCTGTTGCTGGCCTGGCCCAGCATCTGTGCCGCCTTGCCCCAGAGCTGTCGACGCAGGCAGGCCTGGCCGGCGAGGTATTGCAGGTTGGCGTTCTGCGGCATCTGGCGCTGCAGCTGTTCCAGTTGTGCCAACCCCTGTGCGTCGAGCTGCTCCAGCCCGGGTTCGAGCGCCATGACCATGTGCCGCTGCTGGACCGGATCCAGCGTGTCGAACCTGGTCCAGAGCGGGTCGAGCCAGGCGCGCGCGCGCTGTGAAGCCAGCTGTCGATCCTGCTCGCTGCCGTCGCCGGCCACACTGCGGGCCAGCTCGTTCGCACGCAGCGCTGCGGCCAGCGCGAGTTCGGGCATGGCGCGCTCTTCGGCGTCCAGGCCATTCCAGAAGGCATCGAGCTGCGCGAGATCGTGCGCCTCGCTCAGCGCGTCCAGCGCCAGCCCACGCACGATGCTGCGCGAGGCCTCGGCCGAAAACGCGCGGTGCTTGGCCAGCAGGCGTGCGGTCTCCAGCGCTTCACCAGAGGCCCCTACCAGACGCGCAATGCGCAGCTTCAGGCGCAGCGCCACGATGCGGCGGGCCGCGCCCTGCGGCAGTTCAGCCAGGCGGATGCGCGCGGCCTCGCCATCGCGGTCCTCGACGGCCCAGCGCACTGCGCGCAGCAGCACGCCTTCGTGGGCATCGGGTGCACTGCGGGCCAGCTTCGGGTTGAGCGCCGCCTGCAGGTTCTCGTCGCGGCGCTCGCGGTTCTGCAGGGATTGCGCGCTTTCCGCCACCAGCAGGTGCGCAAGCAGCTGCATCTGGTCGCGCCGGGGCCACTGGCCGGCCGGCACGGAACGCAGTTGGTCCACCGCCTGCTGCGCCGCCGACTGGGCGCGCACGAAACGCCCGGCAAGCTGATGAGACAACGCGTCCAGCACATGACCCACGACCACGCGCTCGACCTGCTGGCTGCGCCAGCGCTGTGCCTGGGCCGGCAGGTCGCGCAACATGGCGAAGGCGCGCATGGCCAGGTAAAGCAGCACGAAGCCGACGATCAGGCAGAAGACCGCAAAGTTGAAGGACACATCGAACCGGTAAGGCGACCAGAACAAGGTGAGGGTGGCGTTGTTGTGGCCCACGAGCAGTGCCAACGCCACCGCCAGAGCCGCCAGGCCGAGCAGCCAGAACACGCTGCGCATGGCGCCACCGAAGCGAGCAGCCATCAGCGGCCTCCCGCGGCCGCGTTCAGCGCCGCCAGCGTTTCTTCCGGGCGCGGCAGCTCGCTCTCCACGAGCTCCTTTCGCAGCCTGCCCAGCGTGCCCTGGGCCTGGGCGATGGGCGCGGCGGACGTGTCGAAGTAGCGCCCCAGCGCCGCTTCCACGGCGATCAGATCGGCCTGGCTCGAACGCATGTGGCGCGCCAGCAAGCCAAGCCGCGCATTGAGCAGCTTGAGCTTGAGGTTCTCGCGCAGGAAGAGCGCCTGGTCGGGCGCGAGCAGGATGGCCTCGGGGCGGTCGATGCGGCTCACACGAACCAGCTCGCGGCTGCTGCGCGAGACATCGGCCACCATGCGCTCCCACAGGCCAGACCACCACATTGAAAGACGGGCATCCCACGCGGGCGCCACATCTGCGGCGGCGTCGGTGGCCGAGCCGCCTTCCAGCGCGGGCTCGGCCGGCGCGGACGCCGCGGACGCCGCGGACGCCGCGGACGCCGCGGGCGCTGCGGGCGCTGCGGGCGCGGCAGCCTTGCGGGTCCTGGGCTTGGGCACCGTCACGGGGTGGCCGGGTCCGACCTGGTTGAGCAGCGGCCAGTCATCGATCTGGCGGGCGAGTTCGTCGAGTTGCTGGACCAGCGACGGGATGTCGGCGAGTGCGGCGCCTCGAATGCGTTCGATGTCGCGCCCGATCGCGCGCTGCACCGGATTGAGCCGCGGCTGGGCAGCGCGTGCGATGCGCTGGTCGGCCGCCTGCAGGGCAGAGATGAGGGGCTGCGCACTGCCGGTGAGTTGCGCGTGCTGCTGGGCGAGCCGCACCGCCGATTCCAGGTCCTGCACAAGGTTGTCATCGCGCGAACGCGACAGCGACAACATGAGTTCTTCCAGCTGGCTGCGCTGCAGGCTCACCTCGGACAGCCGCAACTCGGCCACCGAAAGCCGCGCCTGCAGTTCCTGGGTGAGCGCCTCGGCCTGCTCGGCGTAGCGCCGCGCATCACCCGCCAGCGTGGCGGAATCCTGCGCCCTGCGGGCCATTTCCTGCTGGGTCAGGTTGAACTTCTGCCACAGCAGGCCACCCAGCACCAGCGCAAGCACCGCGAGGGTGAGCCCCAGCAGGGCAAAACCGCGCCCGGAAGGCGCAGGCGCAGGGGCCGGCGGCGGTGAAGCGACAGGGCCGGCGACAGCGGCTTGCGCTGACGGGGAGTTGGGGAGTTCGGAGGAAGTTGCGCTCATGGTCGGTACCACGCCGATTCTAGGGTGCGCATCACATCGCCAAGCGATGGCCGGGTCATGAGCACATGGTCGAATCCGGCTTCTTGAGCCGCCTGCGCGATGCGGGGATGCGTCACCAGCGCGCTGCTGCGAGACCAGTCGACCACGATCTCACGCGCGCGCAGGGTGCGCAGCGCCTCGGAACTGCTGAACAACCACGCGCTGCCGGGCTCGGCCGCGGCACGGATCAGGGCCTCATCGGACGGCGTGAGGGCCGGGGGACGCCGCGCATAGGCCACACAGCCCTCCACCCGCGCACCCAGCGTCAGGCATTGCCGGATGAGCCAGTCGCGCCCGCTGCCCGCGATGTCGCCTGCGTCGGCGGGCTCCTGATCGGGCGACACGCCGCGAACGATGAGCACCAGGCGACCGGGGCCCACCTGCGAGGCCACCCGAGGCCACAGGTGCTCCGAGTCGAACTGCGCGGCATCGTGCTCGGGAGCATCGATGCGCGCGGCGTCGATACCCAGGCGAGCCAGGTGGCTGGCCAGCAGGCGGGCCGTGCCCGGCCCGGGAGCCCAGAAACGCGTCTTCAGGTCGGCGGGCACCGGCGCCACGTCTGCGGCAAAGAAATGGCTCACGGCCGCACCGCTCACGAACAGGATGGCGTCGGCCTGCGGCCAGTTCAGCCGCCAGTGGCGCAGGCCTTCCTGCTCGGCCGGCGATTCGGGTTCGCCGATGTGGATCAGCGGCATCGAGTGGGCCGGCCAGCCCTGCTCGCGCAAGGCGTCCACCCAGACCCGCGCCTCGGGCGCGGGGCGCGTGACGATGAGTCGATCCAGTCGACGCGCAGGGGGCGTCGGTTGGCCGGACGGCGCCAAGGCTTCAGGCCTCCGGCCGCGGCGGCTGTGCACCGGCCCGGCGCAGCTCGCCAGCCACGCGCTGGCCGAGTGCCTCGGCGTCGGCCAGTGACTGCACCGCCGCGTGGCCCGCCACGCGCACCACCGCCTGCTGGCCCTCGGGATCGCCCCAGGCTGCCTGCAGGCGCAACTGGCCCATGGCATCCCATTCGGCATAGGCAGCCAGCGGCATCGAGCAACTGCCGCCCATGGCGCGCGACACGGTGCGCTCGGCCGCCACGCGCTGCCAGGTCGGTGTGTGCGCCAGCGGCGCCAGCGCGGCCAGCAGGTCGGCGCGGTCGGCACGCACCTCGATGCCCAAGGCGCCTTGTCCCGCCGCCGGCAGCGATTCGGCGGGTTCGAAGATGTGGCGGATGCGCGCCGCCAGCCCCAGGCGCTTGAGTCCCGCAGCGGCGAGCACGATGGCGTGGTACTGGCCTTCGTCGAGTTTGCGCAGGCGTGTGTCGAGATTGCCGCGCAGTGGCTCGATGCGCACATCGCCACGACCGGCCCGGTCGAGCGCCTCACGCAGCAGCACCAGGCGACGCAAGCTGGAAGTGCCCACCACACCGTTGGCGGGAAGATCGGCGAGGCCCGCGCAGTGCGGTGACACCCAGGCATCGCGTGGGTCTTCGCGTTCCATCACGCAAGCCAGCGCAAAGCCGGCCGGCAGGTCCATCGGCACATCCTTGAGGGAATGCACGGCGATGTCGGCGCGTCCCTCCTCCAGCGCGACCTCGAGTTCCTTGACGAAGAGTCCCTTGCCGCCCACCTTGGACAGGCTGCGGTCCAGGATCTGGTCGCCCAGCGTGGTCATGCCCAGCAAGGTCACCTGATGGCCAAGCCCTTCCAGCAGCGACTTGACGTGTTCGGCCTGCCAGAGGGCCAGCCGGCTCTCGCGGGTGGCGATGGTGATGGCCAGTGAGGCAGCGCTTGAGGACATGGGTGGAGTGGCATCTGCCGGGCCGCAACACCTGCGCGGCGTGGTACCCGGCTGGTAACTGAAAGGGTGTTTTTGAATGCTAGCATGGCCTCTTGCCGCAGCGGCGGTCCACCTTATCAACGCCCACGCCCATGACGCGCAAGCCCAACCGCAACGACAAGGACCAGCCGCTGATCGAGGACATCCGCCTGCTCGGGCGCATCCTGGGCGACGTCATCCGCGAGCAGGAAGGCCAGGCCGCCTTCGACCTGATCGAACAGATCCGCCAGATGTCGGTGGCGTTTCGCCGACACGACGACCAGTCGGCGGACAAGGCGCTGAAGAAGCTGCTCAAGGGCTTGAGCGGCGACCAGACGGTGAGCGTGATCCGCGCGTTCACCTACTTCAGCCACCTGGCCAACCTGGCCGAGGATCGGCACCACATCCGCCGTCGCGCCGTGCACGAGCGCGCTGGCGACCTGCAGGAGGGCAGTCTGGCGCGCACGTTGCAACGCCTGCACAAGGCAGGCATCGCTCCGGCCGACGTGGTGCGTACGCTGGAACAAGCCCACATTTCGCCGGTGCTCACGGCACACCCCACTGAAGTGCAGCGCAAGAGCATCCTGGACGCCGAACGCGCCATTGCACGCCTGCTGGCCGAGCGCGACGAACACGACATCCTGCCGCGCGAACGCGCCGACAACGAAGCACAGATCCGCGCGCGCGTCACCCAGCTCTGGCAGACGCGCTTGCTGCGTTTCACCAAGCTCACGGTGGCCGACGAGATCGAAAACGCGCTGAGCTATTACGAGTCCACCTTCCTGACCCAGATTCCGCGCCTGTACCGCGAACTCGAGGAGGGACTGGGCGACGGCAGCGAACTCGCCCACATCGCGCCTTTCCTGCGCATGGGCCAGTGGATCGGCGGCGACCGCGATGGCAACCCCAATGTGACGGCGCAAACGCTGGTGCTGGCCCTGAACAGCCAGGCCGAGATGGTGTTGCGCCACC
This sequence comes from Hydrogenophaga sp., assembly GCF_051858985.1. Lineage (GTDB taxonomy): Bacteria > Pseudomonadota > Gammaproteobacteria > Burkholderiales > Burkholderiaceae_C > Hydrogenophaga. The sequence continues at coordinate 650,964 of NZ_JBHYGM010000001.1, forward strand.
ACCTCACGCAGCTGCATCACCTGGGCGCAGAGCTTTCTGTCTCGGCCATGCTCAACAGCGTGAGCCCGGCCATGCTGGCACTGGCCGAGCGCTCGCCCGATACCAATGCACACCGCCAGGACGAACCCTACCGCCGCGCACTCACGGGCATGTACGCGCGACTGGCCGCCACGCTCAAGCAACTCACGGGTGGTGACGCTGCGCGACACGCGGTGGCGCCGCAGCACCCCTACACCAGCGCGGCCGAATTGCTGGACGACCTGCGCGTCATCGAAGCTTCGCTCAAGGCACATCACGGCGAAGCACTGGCCCGCGCGCGCCTCACGCCGCTGATGCGCGCCGTGCAGGTGTTCGGCTTTCACCTGGCCACGGTGGACTTGCGCCAGAGCTCGGACAAGCACGAAGAGGTGGTGGCCGAGTTGCTCGCGGTGGCGCGCATCGAGGCGGACTATTCGAAGCTGGACGAAGCGGGCAAGCGCGCGGTTCTGCTGCGTCAGCTCAACGACGCGCGGCCGCTGCGGGTGCCCGGGGTCAGCTACTCGGAGCACACGCTGGGTGAACTGGCGATCTTCGACACCGCGAGCAGCGGGCGCCGGCGCTTTGGCGCCCAGGCGATCCGCCACGCCATCATCAGCCACACCGAAACCGTGAGCGACCTGCTGGAAGTGCTCCTGTTGCAGAAGGAGGCAGGGCTCATGCGCGGCACGCTGGACGAGGACGCCGTGTGCGACCTGATCGTGGTGCCGCTGTTCGAAACCATTGAAGACCTTCGCAATGCCGCGCCCATCATGCGCGAGTACTACGGCCTGCCCGGTGTGCGCGCGATGGTGCTGCGTGGCGCGGCCGATGGCTACAGCGAGCAGGACATCATGCTCGGCTACTCCGACAGCAACAAGGACGGCGGCATCTTCACCAGCAACTGGGAGTTGTACCGGGCCGAGATTGCGCTGGTCGAACTGTTCGACAGGTTGAACCAGGAAAGCCCGAAGGCCATCCAGTTGCGCATGTTCCATGGCAGGGGTGGCACCGTCGGAAGAGGCGGAGGCCCCAGCTACCAGGCCATCCTCGCGCAGCCACCCGGCACGGTGCGCGGGCAGATCCGCCTCACCGAACAGGGCGAGGTGATCGGATCCAAATACGCCAACCCCGAGATCGGGCGGCGCAACCTCGAAACACTGGTGGCCGCCACACTCGAAGCCACGCTGCTGCAGACCTCACGCGCCGCGCCCAAGGCCTTCCTGGACGCCGCCGACGAGATTTCGCGCCAGAGCATGGCCGCCTACCGCGCGCTCGTGTACGACACCCCGCGCTTTGCCGACTACTTCTTCGCCGCCACACCGATCCGCGAGATCGCCGAACTCAACATCGGTTCGCGCCCGGCTTCGCGCAAGGCCACACAGAAGATCGAGGACCTGCGCGCCATTCCCTGGGGTTTCAGCTGGGGCCAGTGCAGGCTCACCTTGCCGGGCTGGTACGGCTTTGGCTCGGCGGTGCACGCCTTCCTCCATCGCGATGGTGCCAAGGGCGTGGCCGCTCGCAAAGCGCTGCTGCAGAAAATGGTGGCGCAGTGGCCTTTCTTCAGCACCCTGCTCTCCAACATGGACATGGTGCTGGCCAAGAGCGACCTGGCGCTGGCCTCGCGCTATGCCGAACTGGTGGAGGACAAGCGCCTGCGCACCAAGGTGTTCACCGCCATCGAAGCCGAATGGCACCGCACCGCCGCGGCGCTCGCCCTCATCACCGGCGAGAAGCAGCGTCTGGTGAACAACGCGGCGCTGCAGCGGTCCATGCAGCACCGGTTCCCCTACATCGATCCCCTGCATCACCTGCAGGTGGAACTGGTGCGTCGCTACCGGGCCGGGGAGAACCAGGCCGATCGCGACGAGCGGGTGCGGCGCGGCATCCACATCTCGATCAACGGCATTGCCGCGGGACTTCGGAACACGGGGTAGCCTCTGCTCAGCGCGGTGATCGGGCAAAACCTAGAATGGCCCTGTGAACACCCTGACCAACGCCGACCTGCACTGTCACTCCGTCGTTTCCGACGGCACCCTCACGCCCGAGGCACTGGCGCAGCGCGCCAAGGCCAACGGTGTGGAACTCTGGGCATTGACCGACCACGACGAACTGGGCGGGCAGGACCGCGCCCTGGCGGCTGCGCACGAGGTCGGCCTGTCCTACTTGACGGGCGCCGAGATTTCCGTGACGTTTGCCGGCATCACGGTGCACATCGTCGGCCTGGGCATGGACCACCACAACGAAGCGCTGCTGGCCGGCCTGCGTGCCACGCGCGGGGGGCGCGAGGAACGCGCCCGCGAAATGAGCGATGACCTGGCGCGGGTGGGCATCCCGGGGGTCTATGAAGGCGCCCTGAAATACGTGGGCAACCCCGAACTGATCTCGCGCTCGCATTTCGCGCGCTACCTGGTGGAGATCGGTGTGAGCAAGGACACCAACGAGGTGTTCCGCAAGTACATCACCGAAGGCAAGCCCGGCTTCGTGCCGCACCGCTGGGCCTCGCTCGGCGACGCCGTGCGCTGGATCACCGGCGCGGGCGGCGTGGCCGTGATCGCCCACCCCGGGCGCTACAAGCTCACCCCGACCGAAGAATTCGCGCTCTTCACCGAGTTCAAGGCCCATGGCGGCCAGGGCGTGGAAGTGATGACCGGCGCGCACGGACAGGCCGACTATGTGAAGTACGCGGGCTATTGCCAGGAGTTCGGCCTGGCGGCATCGCGCGGCAGCGATTTCCACAGCCCCGAGGAAAGCCACACCGACCTCGGCAAGCTGCCCGACCTGCCGGGCAGTGTCACCCCCGTCTGGGAACTGCTGGCTTCGCGCATCCAGTAGGTTCGCGCGCGTCCATGTCCCAGTTCTTCGACGTCCATCCCGACAACCCTCAGCCGCGCCTGCTCAAGCAGGCGGTGCAGCTGCTCGAACGCGGCGGCGTGCTTGCGGTGCCCACCGACTCCAGCTACGCGCTGGTCTGCCACCTCGACGACAAGGCCGCCGCCGACCGCCTGCGCCGCATTCGTCAGGTGGACGACAAGCACCACCTCACCCTGCTCTGCCGCGACCTGAGTGAACTGGCCAGCTACGCCAAGGTGGACAACCGGCAGTACCGGCTGCTCAAGCTCGCCACGCCGGGTGCCTACACCTTCATTCTGGAAGCCAGCAAGGAAGTGCCCCGGCGCGTGAGCCATCCCTCACGAAAGACCATCGGGCTGCGCGTCCCGGCGCACAAGACCCTGCAGGACCTGCTGGCCCTGCACAATGCGCCGCTGCTGGCGACCACGCTGATCCTGCCGGGGCAAACCGATCCGCTGAACGACGCACACGACATCCGCGACCAGCTCGAACACGACCTGGCGGGCGTGATCGACGCTGGCGCCTGCGCGCTGGAGCCCACCACGGTGATCGATCTGACGCCCATGGGCACGGGCGGCGACCCCGAGGTGCTGCGCACGGGTCAGGGCCCATTGGCCGCGCTCGGCCTCTGACGGGCCGCTCTGGGACAATACGCGTTTGCCCGACGCCCCACCCCATGGATTTCGCCCAGATCATTCAGACCGTCGCGTTCTACGCCCTGCCCGTGCTGTTTGCGATCACGCTGCACGAGGCCGCCCACGGTTACGCAGCGAAGCGGTTCGGCGACAACACGGCCGAGATGATGGGTCGGATCACGCTCAACCCCCTCAAGCACATCGATCCGGTAGGCACCATCGCGATGCCGCTGATGCTGTACTTCGCCACTTCCGGCGCCTTCCTGTTCGGTTACGCAAAGCCGGTGCCGGTGAATTTCGGGCAGCTGCGCAACCCCAAACGCGACATGGTCTGGGTGTCACTGGCCGGCCCGGGCGCCAACCTGGCGCAGGCCATCGGCTGGACCATCCTGTTCTACGTGCTGCTCTCGGCGGGCGTCGAAGAACCCTTCTTCCTGAAGATGTGCCAGGCCGGCTTGCTGGTCAATCTGGTGATGTTCGCCTTCAACCTCTTCCCCCTGCCCCCGCTGGATGGTGGACGCATCCTGGTCGGCCTGCTGCCCTGGAAACAGGCCGAACTGGTGTCCCGCGTGGAGCCCTGGGGATTCTTCATCGTGCTGGCGCTGGTCATCACCGGCGTGGTGGGCAACCTCTGGTTGCGTCCGCTCATGATGCTCACGGGCAGCGCCATCGAAACGTTGCTCACCCCTGTCCGCATGCTGCTGCTCTGATCCGAACCCGTTCATGAAAACCCAACGCGTCCTCACTGGCATCACCACCTCGGGCACACCGCACCTCGGCAACTACGTGGGCGCCATCCGCCCCACCGTGCGCGCCAGCCGCCTGGCCGAAGTCGAGAGCTTCTATTTCCTGGCCGACTACCACGCGCTCATCAAGGTGGGTGAACCTGCACGTGTTCAACGCTCCACGCTGGAGATCGCCGCGACCTGGCTGGCCTGCGGCCTCGACCCCGAGCGCGTAACCTTCTACCGCCAGTCCGACATCCCGGAGATTCCGGAACTCACCTGGCTGCTCACCTGTGTGACCGGCAAGGGCGTGCTCAACCGCGCTCACGCCTACAAGGCCTCGGTGGACAAGAACGCCGCAGCCGGCGTGGACCCCGACGCGGGCGTGACGGCAGGCCTCTTCATGTACCCGGTGCTCATGGGCGCCGACATCCTGATGTTCAACGCGCACCAGGTGCCCGTGGGCCGCGACCAGATCCAGCACATCGAGATGGCCCGCGACATGGCGGCGAGTTTCAACCACCTGTACGGCGAGCATTTCACGCTGCCAGAAGCGGTCATCGAGGAACATGTGGCCACGCTGCCGGGCCTTGACGGCCGCAAGATGAGCAAGAGCTACGACAACACCATCCCACTGTTCACACCACGCGAACAGCTGAAGAAGCTCATCATGGGCATCGTCACCGACTCGCGAGCGCCGGGCGAACCCAAGTCCACCGAGGGCTCGGCGCTGTTCCAGCTCTACCAGGCCTTCGCGTCCCCGGACGAATCCGCCGCGCTGGCCCGCGCCTATGCCGAGGGCATTGCCTGGGGCGACGCCAAGCAAGCCGTCTTTGAGCGGCTGGACCAGGAGATAGCTCCCCTGCGCGAGGTCTATGACCAGCTCATCCAGGACCCGGCCCGCATCGAGAAAATCCTGCAGGCGGGGGCTGTCAAGGCCCGCGCCATCGCGACCCCCTTCACCGCCCGGCTGCGCAATGCGGTGGGGTTGCGCCGGCTCGACAGCGCGCACGCGCAACGCAAGGAAAAGTCGGGCAAGGCCGCGGCGCCCACCTTCAAGCAGTACCGCGAAGGAGATGGGCTGTTCTATTTCAAGCTGATGGACGCCGCAGGTCAATTGCTGTTGCAGAGCCGTGGATTCGACTCACCGCGCCAGGCCGCCCAGTCCATTGCCACCCTCCAGCAACTCGGCGTTGCGGCTCTGGGTGACATGCAGGCACATCTGGCTGTGCAGGCCGATACCGATGCCTTGGCCGCGGCGCTCGCGCACTTCCAGTCGCCCGCGCCCTGACGGCCGAGGGCACATCGAGGCCTCCTCAGATTCGTGGAAAATCTACCCCCACGTGTTCCCGAGTCATGTACATTCGTTCCTCAGCCGAGAATCCAACCGGATTTGAGGCAGTGAGTTCGAATCCTGGGTCGGAAAGCCGCCCAAAAGTAAAAAGAACGACTGCCTTTGAACGCCTTTGGCTATCGCCAAGTGGCCTTGACCTCGATATGCTGTCGATTTGAACCCTCTTAATACCGCGCGCCAGACATGAGTATTTTTGTAATTGATGACCATCCGCTGATGCGGGAAGCGGTCGTCATGCTGCTACGTCGCCTGAGGGCATCCACCCAGGTGGTCGAGCTGGAGCGTCTGGCTGCGGTGAGCAAGGCGATTGCCGAACACGGTGAGCCCGAACTGGTCTGCCTGGACCTGAAATTGCCCGACACCAACGGCGTCTCAGGCGTGCGCGAAGTGCGCCAGATGCTGCCCGACACGTCGCTGATCGTGCTCTCCGCGTCTCCATCCTCCGACTACGAGGACCTCGCCCGCGAAGCCGGTGCGGATGCCTACGTGGAGAAATCAGCAGGGGCGGCCCAGATCGCCAAGGTGTTGCGGGAATTCCTGGCCGAAGAGGTGGAGGACGAGAATGCGCCCACCATTCCGGAGAAGCTCTCCAAGCGGCAGAAACAGCTGCTGGTGATGCTGGACCGGGGCCTGAGCAACCGCGACATCGCCGAACAGCTCCAGATCAGCGAGCACACCGTCAAGGTTCACCTGTGGCGCCTGTTTCGCCGGCTCAACGTCAAGAGCCGCTCGCAGGCCAGCCATCTGGCTCGCACCGCGGGTCTACTGGACCTCTGAGCGTCCCGGCTCGGTCGTTCCGACCGGCTCCTGCTGCGTGAATGCAGGCAGCATCACGCGAAACACACTCCCGCGGCTCGCTTCCGAGTTCAGGGACAGCTGGTAGCCCATGAGCGAGGTGAGCTTGGACACGATGGTCAGGCCCAGTCCCAGGCTGTCCTCCGTGCCCTGGTGCTGCGACACGCGGAAGAACTCCTGGAAAATCGCCTGCTGGTGTTCGCGCGCAATGCCGACACCGGTGTCCCACACCTCGAACACGAGCATGCCCTCGCGCCGGCGCAGGCCCAGCAACACGCCCCCCTGGTGCGTGTGACGCAACGCGTTGGACAGCAGGTTGCCCAGGATGCGGCGCAGCACCACGGGATCGGACCAGATGGTGCACGGCTTCGCGTAGGTCCGCAGCCGAAGCGATTTTCCTTGAGCCACCGGCTCGAACTGAAGCGACAGATCGGCAAACAGTTGGCGGACATCGACGTGCTGCAGACGCACCTTGTAGTTGCCGGCATCGATGCGCGTCAGATCGAACAACGAGTCGAACAGTTCGTTGATCGCACGGGTCGACTGCAGGATGCGCGGCGCGATGTCGCGGGCCATTTCGGGCTCGGTGGCCAGCCAGTCAGCGTAGAGGCTCAGCGCGTGCACGGGCTGGCGCAGGTCGTGCGCGGCCGAAGCCAGGAAACGGTTCTTGGTGGCCACGGCACGCAGGGAGGCGCGTGTCTGCAAGGTGAGTGAATCGATGAGTTCCTGGTTGGAGAACTGCAGTTCGAAACTGGAGCGGTGCACATCATGGAGCCGCCGGCCCGCCATCACCAGCAAGCCCCAGAAGACCAGCAACAGCGCCATCAGCACCAACCCCACCTGGATCGTGCCGGGGCGGTCGAAATGGCGAATGGTGTTGGTCAGCAGCGCCACGGTCACTGCAAGAACAAGCGTGCCCGCGTAGTGGCGGAACACCGGCAGGTAGGCACTGAACGAGGTCAGCGTGAGCAAGGCATGGCCCAGCACCACCAGCCCGCAAATGAACTGCACGGCATGCGGCGCCTGCAGATAGGTCAGGATCACCGGCCCACCCCACAGGAATGCCGATGCGGTCCAGGTCCATCGGTAACGCTCAAGGAAGTCGAGTCGCTGCGGGCCTTCCTGGCTGTCGTACCGAAGTCGGTAGATCCCGATCAGCCGGTACCGGTAGACCAGCATGGCCAGCGTGAGCAAGGCCCAGGTGCCCAGGCCCCACGGTTGCACATGTCCCGACATGGTGTACACCAGCAGCGGCAATGCCAGCGCTGTGGCCAGCAGCGACGGGCCCAGGTTGTCCATGAGCACGCCGATGAGGTGGGAGACGACCCAGGTATCCCGCACTTCAGGCGAGGCGGGCACGTGCTGGTAGGTGGCAGGTTGGGTGTCGACGAGCATGAAGGGCCACGGAGGCGGGCACAGGTTCGCGCATTGTCTCACCGGCCGCGGCCGGGCCGGGCACAGAATGCAGCAAGAAGCCTCCTGCTAGAATCGCAGGCTTCGAACACGGAGAGGTGGCAGAGTGGTCGAATGCGCGGGACTCGAAATCCCGTGTACGTTTTCAACGTACCGTGGGTTCGAATCCCACCCTCTCCGCCAGACCCCTGGACAGCGGCTCTGGTTCGACTCAATAGGCCAGGATTTCCACTCGCCGGTTTCTGGCTTCCGACGCGCCAGCGCCGGGCGAAACCAGCGGTTTCCTGTCGCCGAAAAACTGCAGTTCGATGTCGCCGAGCGAAGAATCGCCCGCACGCAACAGGTTGGCCGCCGCCTCGGCCCGCTCGGCTGACAGTTTCATGTTGCGAGCGGATGAGCCGGTGGCGTCGGCGTGACCGAACACGGTGATGCTGGTGGGCTTTCTCTCGCGCACCGCAGCCAGCACGGCGGGCAGCTGGGACCTCGACTCCTCGGTCAGTTCGGTCTTGTCCAGCAGGAAGTACAGGGTGAACCTCAGGGGCATCGGCGCCTGAAGCCGGATCAGTTCGCCATATTCCCTGTTCAACGCGGCGCGGTCCACGGAGCCTGCCTTCAGCGGCGCTGCGGTGGCCGATTCCACGCTGGTGAAGGTGAAGCCGCCGTCGAGGGGCTGCGAACCGGACGAAGACGACACCGTGACGGCGCCCACCTTGCCATCGTCGTCAGGCAGCAGGACAACAGTCGTCCGTGGCGCTGGATGCGGCTGGGTGGCGCATCCCCCCAGCACGGCACCGATGATGAGAATGGCGGCTCCGAGACGCGCGAATCGCGTACTGATGGCGCTCATGGGCGGGGCTGGCCCGCGTCGACGATGAAGCGGGTGCCGCGAACGCCGATGGTGGCGATGGGCGTGGCCACCTTCACCGCTTCGGGCGACAGCTTGCCGATCATGCCGGACGAATAGATCGCGGCCCCCTTCGCGAGGTAGACGAAGAAATCGTACTTTTCCCGCTTGGGCTCGAAGGTGTAGTCGCGCACCTGGATGTCCGCAGAAGGTCCGACGGTCATCACCGTACCGTCCTTGAACACGATGCCGGCCGAGGAGTTGGTGCCTGAGACGATGCGATCCGAAACAAACAGCTGCGTGCCGGATCCTGCATCCACCAGGGCGTCCTTGCGCGCCACACTGATGTCGCCGGAAACGCTTTTCAAGGTCGCCACCGGGGCGTCGTTCGCGCGCGCATGGCCCACCGCACCCAGCGCGGCCGAGAGCCCCATGGCCGCGAGCAGGCATGTGCGCGACACGGGGAGGAAAGAAATGCGGTGGACTGTGGGCATGGGAGCGACCTGGAGTGAGCGATGCAGCGCAGCTTAGAAGTGCACCCCGGGTGCCACTGTGCGTTGGCGCACACAGCGCGCGCGCATCGCTTTTTTAAGCGCGTTCAGGCCAAATCCATCACGCTTGCCACATGCGATCGGGCCCTCCCGCCCACAAAAAACCCCGCGATGCGGGGCCTTCTGCAGTGCCGGGAGCCGTCTTCAGGCCGCCGTGAGGCGATCGAGTCCACCCATGTAAGGACGCAAGACCTCGGGCACGGTCACACTGCCGTCCGCGTTCTGGAAGTTCTCCAGCACTGCCACGAGCGCGCGCCCCACGGCCAGTCCCGAGCCATTGAGCGTGTGCACCAGCTCGTTCTTGCCCTGGGCGTTCTTGAAACGGGCTTGCAGCCGGCGCGCCTGGAAGGCTTCGCAGTTGGAAACCGAGCTGATCTCGCGGTACGTGCCCTGCGCTGGCACCCACACCTCCAGGTCGTGGGTGCGCGTGGAACCAAACCCCATATCGCCAGTGCACAGCACGATCACGCGGTAGGGCAGACCCAGCTTCTGCAGGACGGCCTCGGCGTGCCCGGTCATGGCATCCAGCGCCTCATAGCTCTTCTCCGGATGCACGATCTGCACCATCTCCACCTTGTCGAACTGGTGCTGGCGGATCATGCCCCGCGTGTCGCGCCCTGCGCTGCCGGCCTCGGAGCGGAAGCACGGCGTGTGCGCGGTCATGCGGATCGGCAGCTCGGATTCGGCCAGCACCGTGTCGCGCACGGTGTTGGTCAGCGTGATCTCGCTGGTGGAAATGAGGTAGAGCGCCTGCGTGTCGGGCACGGGTTCGCTTTCCTGGCCGCCCTTTTTCACGGCGAACATGTCGCCCTCGAACTTGGGCAGTTGACCAGTGCCCAGCAGCGTTTCGGCGTTCACGATGTAGGGCGTGTAGCACTCGGTGTAACCATGCTCCTGCGTTTGCACATCCAGCATGAACTGGGCGAGCGCGCGGTGCAGGCGGGCAATGGGACCGCGCATGAAGGTGAAGCGCGAGCCCGCGAGCTTGGTGCCGGTTTCGAAGTCGAGCCCCAGTTGCTCGCCGATGTCGACGTGGTCGCGCAGCTCGAAATCGAATGTGCGGGGCGTGCCCCAGCGCCGCAGTTCCACGTTGCCCTGCTCGTCGCTGCCCACCGGCACGCTTTCGTGGGGAAGGTTCGGCACCGACAACAACATCGCCTGCAGCTCGGCCTGAATCGCCTCCAGCCGGACACCCGATGCCTCGAGCTCGGCCTTGAAAGACGCCACCTGGGCCATCACGGCATCTGTACTTTCGCCCCTGGCCTTGAGCTGGCCGATCTGCTTGGACAGTGTGTTGCGCTGGCTCTGCAGGTCTTCGGTGCGGGTCTGCAGAGCCTTGCGTTCGGCTTCCAGCGCCCGGAAGGCGGCCACGTCCAGATAGGGCTGGGGCTGCTTGCGGGTTTCCAGGCGCGCCACGACGGCGTCGAGGTCTTTTCTGAGTTGGACGATGTCTAGCATGCGGCGATTGTAGTTTTGCGCCCTGAACAGGACGCTCGCGCGTCAGCGCAGATGCTGGAGCGGAGCGGTGTCGCCGCCTTCGGACTTGAGTCCCTTGGGCAGCGGGAACTTGATGGTTTCCGTCAGGCCGTCCATGGTGCGCACGGAGATGGCACCCAGCGCCTTGATGCGATCGATCACCTGGCGCACCAGGATTTCGGGTGCCGAGGCGCCAGCGGTCAGGCCCACGCGGCGTTTGCCCACGAACCACTCGGCCTTGAGCTCGTCGGCGCTGTCCACCATGTGGCTGGCGGTGCCCAGCTTGATGGCGACCTCACGCAGGCGGTTGCTGTTGGAACTGGTGGGACTGCCGACCACGATGACGATGTCGACCTGCGGACTGAGCAGCTTGACGGCGTCCTGTCGGTTCTGGGTGGCATAGCAGATGTCCTGCTGCTTGGGTTCGCGCACCTGCGGGAAACGCGCCTTGACCGCGCTCAGGATCTGCGCGGCGTCATCCACCGACAAGGTGGTCTGCGTGACCACCGCCAGCTTCTGCGTCTGCCCTGGCGACACGTGCGCCACGTCCCGCACGTCTTCCACCAGGTGGATGCCGCTTTCCAGCTGACCCATGGTGCCTTCCACTTCCGGGTGACCCTTGTGGCCGATCATGATGAACTCGAAGCCCTCGCGGTGCAGCTTGGCCACTTCCACATGCACCTTGGTCACCAGCGGGCAGGTGGCGTCGAACACGTGGAAGCCGCGCTGCTTGGCCTCCTGCTGGATGGCCTTGCTCACACCGTGGGCGGAGAACACCAGGGTCGCGCCGGGCGGCACCTCGGCGAGGTCCTCGATGAAGATGGCCCCCTTGGCCTTGAGGTCGTTGACCACATAGGTGTTGTGCACGATCTCGTGGCGCACATAGATGGGCCGGCCGAACTTGGCGATGGCGCGCTCAACGATCTCGATGGCGCGGTCCACACCCGCACAGAACCCGCGCGGCTCGGCCAGAACGATCTCTTGGGAATCCGGCATCACAGCACTCCGATCAACTGCACTTCGAAGCGCACAGGCTGGCCCGCCAGCGGGTGATTGAAATCGAACAGCACCGCGCCGTCCTCGCGCACCTCCACGGCGGAGCCGGCATAGCTGCCCAGTCCATCGGGCGTGGGGAACTGCACCACGTCACCCGCCACGTACTGCTCGTGCGGATCGCCCAGTTCGTTGAGCAGCTTGCGCGCCACCCACTGCACCATCTCGGGCTGCCGATCGCCAAACGCTTCGCCCTCGTCGAGCTCGATCACGGTCTGCGTGCCCTCCTCCAGGCCCATCAGCCGTTGTTCGATCGCCGGCGACAGCTCGCCCGCGCCCAGGCTGAGCGTGGCCGGCTGGCCGCCGAAGGTGTCGATGATCACCTGGCCCTGCGGTCCTGACATGCGGTAATGCAGGGTCAGGAAGGAGCCTTCTTGGACGTGGGGCATGGGAGGGGGAGTAGTGGCAACAAGGCCTATTGTAAAAAGCACGCTCCAACAGGGAGAAAAACAGGATGGAAGGCCTTTTGACACCCGGGCTCAAGAGCCTGCCCAGCGACATGCGCCCGCGCGAAAAGCTGCTGGCGCGCGGCCCGTCGGCGCTCAGCGACGCCGAATTGCTGGCGCTGCTGCTGCGCACCGGCATCCCCGGCAAACACGTGGTGCAGCTCGCCCAGGAACTGCTGGACCGCTTTGGCGGCATGGGCGGCCTGCTGAACACCGGCGCCGATGCGCTGCGAGAGATCAAGGGTCTGGGCCCGGCCAAGCGGGCCGAAATGGTGGCGGTCCTGGAGCTGGCGCGCCGTGCACTGGCGCACCGGCTGCAGCAAAGCCCGGTGTTCGACAGCCCCCAGGCGGTTCGCGACTACCTGCAGTTGCAGTTGGGCGGACGGCACCACGAGGTGTTCGCGGTGATGTTCCTGGACAACCAGAACCGCCTGATCGCCCTGGAAGAACTGTTTCGCGGCACGCTCACGCAGACCAGCGTCTACCCCCGCGAAGTGGTGCTGCGCGCCCTGCACCACCACTGCGCGGCGGTGGTGCTGGCCCACAACCATCCCAGTGGCGTAGCGCAGCCGTCCCGTGCCGATGAAACCCTCACGGCCACTCTCAAGGCGGCGCTGGGGCTGGTGGACGTGCGCGTGCTCGACCACTTCATCGTCACGCGCGAGCGCGCGGCGTCCATGGCGGAAATGGGGTTGGTGTAAGCGGGCGACCTCGCTTTCAATCACCCACAAGTTGTCGTGAGGTCCGCCGAGCAGATCAGCGGCAACATGGGCTACTCTGCTCGAACAGGACGGGCTTGTATTCGTGCGCCTGAAAATACCGCCCTGAGACCAGTCCCGCAGGTCCCTCGCCAATCACCGCTACCTTGCGCAACTCCGAATACGGAGGCTAGGCGGGCGAATGGGGGCGCGAAGCGGCAAGCGGCGTGCCGGCGGCGGGCCCTGGTGCGCAACAACCAGCGCTGCCTTGCAGGTAATGGCGAAAGTCCCTGTGCTGTCGGGCGTCTGGTCTCCAGGCATGCGCCGCATTTCCCGATGCAGCCACGCTGTTGGCCACTTCGGCCGTCACGTGGAGCTGTTCGGCCAGGATAGCCGCGTACTGCGGCGATTTCCCGACAACGACAGCGCCGTGTCCCTGCATGCCGCAGGCGTTCGCACCCGCGGGCAGCATTGCCTCGGCGACTCTTCGCGCCAGATCCTCGCTGCCGGGCGGGGCCCAGCCGGCGACAGGAATGGACCCATCAGCGTCGCAGCCCAGCAGTCCGCCGCCAATGGCGTAGAAAGCAGGGATGGCTGTACCGGCCGCACAGGCCGCCACGACCGGCGCGGCATGCGTATGGATCGCCGTCTTGCCTTCATCCCAATGAGGACCCTCCACGAGTTGGAGCAACATGCCGGTCTCGATCGATGGCTTCGGTTGACCGCTGAATACTGGGGCCGCAGTTTGTGCGTCGATCACGACAAGGTCGGCGGGCTGAGCCGACGATCCTTTTCCCGATGCGGTCACCAACACCCATTTCTCGCCCTGAGGCCCGGCGACGCACATGGCGGCATTGCCGCTTCCCATCGTGTTGACATGCCGCGTGGTCAGGGTGGAGACGGCGGTGCACAGGCTGCGACGATGCGCAAGGTCCGCATCGTCGCAATGCTTTTCGCCGAGAGCCAACGGTGCCGGCGCTGCGCTCCTGCGGCCGGCGAGGAAGCCGCCCGAGAACAAGGCTGTTCCTGCGCCAACGAGAAGGCCAAGTGAGCGGTAAGAAAAGGGCATGGGATGTCGTTGAAATGGGGCAGGACACTGCAGCCAATCGCAGCCAGGCACATGTCGCAGAGCTGCTCAAGCAGGCTGGCGACTGGCCGTCATCAGCGTAGAAATTTCGGCGCCATTTTAGGGTAAGCCGTCAACCAACCACGCCCATGCGCAGCGCACGCTGCGAGAGACAGGGCACCTTGGGGCTGGCGGGGTTCTGGCTGACGATGCTCAACCGCGCCGATCCCCATTCCAGCGCCGACCATGCGTTCACCGACTCGGAGATCCAAGCGCTGGGCGGCCTGCAACCAGACAAAGACAGCGGTGTTGCGGGGGTCAAAGCCGGTCTCACTCGCTCACTGACATCGTCATCACGCTACGCATTGCCGGAAATCCTGTCGGTCATTGAAAGGCGACAATGCCCAAATGAAAGTCCGCACGCTGGCTGAGCTCAAGGCATTCAAACGCGCCATGGCAGAACAGGCCGCCGCCCACGCCGCGCGCGACGATGCCGAACGCCTGCTGAAACTGCGCCGCGAGCGCGAGCAGAAACTGTTTGCGCTCGCCGTCGGGCCGGTGCAACCGCTGGCCGACAAAGGGCGCATACCGCCGCGCCGCGTGCCGGTCGATCCGCAGCCCGTCCAGCGCCTGCGCGACGAAGCCGCCGTGATGCGCGAAGCCCTGTCCGACGATTTCGACGTCGAGACCCTGCTGCACACCGACGACATGCTGAGCTACCGCCGACCAGGGCTGGGCCCGGCGGTGGTGCGCAAACTGCGCGAAGGCGGGTGGAGCATCCAGCGCCAGATCGACCTGCACGGCCTGCGCGTCGACGAGGCGCGCGAAGCGCTGGGCCGATTCATTCGGGAGGCCCACCAGAACGGCCTGCGCTGCGTGCGCGTGGTGCACGGCAAGGGTCTGGGTTCGCCGGGGCGCACACCGGTGCTCAAGCAGCGCGTGCTGCGCTGGCTGGTGCAGAAGAACGAAGTGATGGCCTTCGTGCAGGCGCGCCCGGCGGAGGGTGGCGCTGGTGCCCTGGTGGTGCTGCTGCGCCCGGGGTGAGCAGCGCTCAGGCCGAACCGACCGGATAGCGGTGCTCCGGCAGGCCAGGCACATCGACCTGTACGGCCAGCACGCTGCCCGCCAGCGGTTCGGCGCGGAGTTGCGTGCGGCTGAGGAACTTGCGTGCCGTGGTGATGTACAAGGTGCGCAGGTCAGGGCCGCCCAGGCAGACGCAGGTGGGGTTCGTGACGGGGAGTTCGATCACGCGGTCGACCGTGCCCGATGGCGTGTAGCGGACCACGCGAGCACCCGCGAAGATCGCGTTCCAGACGAAACCCTCGGCGTCCACGCAAGCGCCGTCCGGCCGGTCGCGCGGCCCGCTGTGGTCCACGAACACCCGCCGGTTCGACAACACACCAACCTTGGGGTCCATGTCGAACTGCCAGGTGACATGGCGCCGCGTGTCGGAAAAATAAAGCCGGTCCTGCGCAGGCGAAAACGCCACGGTGTTGGAGACGATCACGTCGCCGAACAGGTGATGCGCCTGTCCCTGTGGGTCCACGCGGTAGAAGGCGCCCTGGGGCCGGTGCAACTGGTTGTCCATCGTGCCCACCCAGAAATTTCCCGCGGCGTCACAACGTCCGTCGTTGAGCCGGTTGTCGTTCTCTGCGGGTTCGACCTGGCACACCAACCGCAGCGAGCCGGTCCCCATGTCGAACAGGTACAGAGCGAGATCGAGCGCGAGCAGCACGCAGTTTGCCCGCCGGGTCAGGGCCAGGCAGCCCACGAAACGCGCATCAAAGCCAAAGACGTCGTGCCGGCCAGTCGCCGGGTGGAAGCGCTGCAGCTTTCCCCCGTCGATGTCCAGCCACAGCAGGGACTGCGTCTGGTCGCACCACAAGGGCGTCTCTCCCAGGAGGTCCTGACCCGGGACCGCGCAGACCGGGCTCATCGGCGGGCCACCGCGCGGCCGGTGGAAGCCTTTTCGGCGACGTTGCCCCAGGTTCCCACATTTGCCGACTTCAGCAGCGGCGAGGCGTTCGACGCCAGCGCGAGTTCCTCGGCGGCTCGCAGCAAGGCAGGTCCGAACTGCAGCATCCGCTTCAAGCCCAGCCGCATGGTGGGCCCGGCGATGACGATCACGCCCGACGTTGCTTCCTCTCCTTTGTGGATGGGCGCAGCCATCGAACTCATGCCCGGGGCATAGGCGTCCTGGATGATGCTGAAGCCGCGCTTGCGGTGCTCGTCCAGCGTCTTGAGGAAAGCCCGTACGCTGGTCGGCGCGTTGGGGCCGTAATGCTTGGGAAGGCCCAGGCCCTGACGCGTCACGTATTCGATCGCGACATCTTCGGGCAGTGTCATGAGCCAGGCCTGTCCTGCCGCGCTGCAGGACAGGCGGAGGTCAATGCCCATGTCGGGGTCGTACAGCAAGCCGGACTTCGCACCTTGCGCCTTCGCCACCAGGGTCAGGCGTTCGCCATCGACGATGGCCAGGCGAACGAGTTCCTCGGTGGCGGCGGCCAGCCGGCTGATCACGGGTTGAGCGATGTCCACGACGCCGGACTTGCCGAGAAAGCTCAGGCCCATCGAGGCCATCTTGGTCGTCAGCGCATATTCGCCGCGCACGGGCAACTGCCGCACGTAGCCGAATTTGATGAGTTCCTGCAGCGTGCGATGGCAGCCGCTGCGCAACTGGTTGAGCTCGGTCGCAATCTGGGCGAGGCCCACGCCGTCGGGGTATTCGGTCAGGTACTCGAGGATGGACAGGGACTTTTCAAGTGCGCCACTCATGACCTGCCTTTGTTGAAATCGTTCATTTTTTGAATGGTATATTTTTATTGAACGACATTCAACTTTATGGCAGCATTCGCCACCTTGAAACGCAACGAACAAAGGTCGGCAGGCAATGTCTCTTCTAGGAAATGCAGCGCTCGCCATGTGGTGGGACATGGCCGCCGACCAGCGCTCAGAGTTCGAGCACTGGCATTCGCACGAACACTTCCCGGAACGCATGGCCATCCCCGGTTTTCGCCGCGGCACCCGCTGGGCCAGTGCCACCGGCGGTGAAGGCATCTTCCAGATGTACGAGCTTGACGACTACGGTGTGGTCCAGTCGGCTGCCTACCTGGAGCGGCTGAACGCACCCACGCCGTGGTCCACCCGGATGATGCCGCACCACCGCAACATGGTGCGCAGCCAGTGCCGTGTGCTGGCGTCTGCAGGCGGCGCAGTGGCCAGGCATGCGCTCACCATTCGCCTGTCGCCCGGGCCCGACTCGCACGCGCGTCTGCAGGTCGCTCTCTCGGATCGTCTGAACACGCTTGCCGCGCAGCCAGGCCTGGTGGGTGCGCACCTGTTGCGCCACGAGACGCCCCCGATTGCCACCACGCGCGAGCAGCAGATTCGTGGCAGCGACCGCGTGGCGGACTGGGTGCTGGTGATCGTGGGCTACGACCTGGATGCGCTGCGCACCGTGCAGACCACCGAATTTTCAGCGACGGCCCTCCAGGCGCTGGGGGCTGATGGCGGCGCGCTGGGCGAACTCCACGAGCTCTGCCATTCCGCGGCAAGGGCAGACGTCACCTGACGCGCACGGATTTCATTGCGGCCCATGGGCCATTTTCACCAACCAGGAGACAAGTCATGAAGGTTCGTCATTGGATGCTGGCCGCCACGCTGGCGGCAGTCGTTGCAGGCGCCCAGGCGCAGTCCCAGGAGCGGATCATCCGTTTCGGGCACGTGGTGCAGCCTGGTCACCCCATCTCGCTGGGAGTGCAGAAGTTCGGTGAGATCGTCTCCGCCAAGACCGGCGGCAAGATCAAGGTGCAGGAGCTTGGCGGCGGCACGGTGGGCGGTGAAGCCCAGCAGTTGAGTGCCGTGCAGGGCGGCGTTCAGGACATGACCCTGCCCTCGGCCACCATCATGGGGGGTGTCATCAAGGAGTACACGCTGCTGGACATCCCGTTCTCCTTCACCAAGGCGGAGCAGGTGGATGCGCTGGTGGCAGGCCCATTCGGGCAGGCGCTGGGCGCCAAGCTGGCCGACCGCGGCATGGTGGGGCTGGCTTTCTGGGAAACCGGCTTTCGGAATTTCACCAACAGCCGCAAGCCGATCGTGAACGTGGAAGACCTCAAGGGGCTCAAGCTGCGCGTGATTCCCAACCCCATGTTCCTTGAGAGCTTCGGCGCACTGGGCGCCAACCCCGTTCCCATGCCGTTCCCGGAGCTGTACGGCGCGCTCGAATCCAAGGCGATGGACGCGCAGGAGAATCCTTTCTCCGTGGTGCTCACCAGCAAGTTCAATGAGGTCCAGAAATACCTCAGCGTGACCAACCACGTCTACACCGCCAACCCCGTGGTGATCAGCAAGCGCACCTGGGATCGACTCACGCCCGACGAGC
The DNA here is from genome assembly GCF_051858985.1 of Hydrogenophaga sp. Lineage (GTDB taxonomy): Bacteria > Pseudomonadota > Gammaproteobacteria > Burkholderiales > Burkholderiaceae_C > Hydrogenophaga. The sequence goes on from NZ_JBHYGM010000001.1 coordinate 669,272, forward strand.
AGAAGATCGTGCGTGAAGCGGCGGTGGAAGCCGGTGAATTCCAGAAGAAGCTCAGCCGGGAAGCGGCAGGGAGTGCGCGCAAGGAACTCGAGGCCAAAGGCATGCTGATCAACGACGTGCCACCGGCCACGCTGGCAAAGATGCGCGACCTGACCAAGCCGGTGGCGGACAAGTTTGCGGCCTCCTACGATCAGGCGATCGTCACGATCTACCGTACGGAGATCGAAAAGGTGCGCGCCAGCATCAAGTAACACGCGGGTGGGCCAGGCTGCGATAAGCTCATCCCTCATGCGGCCACGGTGGCCCGCTTGAGGAACCCACATGAGCCTGTCCACCCTGCGCGTGGTGTTTGTTTTCACGGCCGACGACCAGTCCTGGATCCGGCGGTCGTCGGTCACAGTGCCCCAGTTCTGGAACGGGCATTCCGTACCGCCGGTTCGCGGTGACGTGGTCCGCTTCCAGGGGCGCCAGTTCACCATCCAGGGACGTGTGTGGGAGCACGACGGCGAGGCACCCACGCTCAAGCTGTACATGGGCGCGGCGCACGCACCGAGCGACACCGACTTCGGCTCGCTCTGAGCCGCCCTCAAGCCGGGGTGTTGCGCATCCAGTCTGCGGTCTGGAAGAAGCTGGTGCGCAAGCGCTCGCGCAAACCCGCATCCACACCGGTTTCGCCCATCGCCTGGTCCATGCAGGCCAGCCACTGGTCGCGCTCAACGATGCCGATGGCAAACGGCATGTGGCGCATGCGCAGGCGCGGGTGGCCGAATTGCTCGGTGTAGTGCTGCGGGCCACCCATCCAGCCACACAGGAACCAGAACAGCCGTTGGCGCGCGTTGTCCAGTGTGCTGCCGTGCGCGGCGCGCAGTTCCCGGTAGCCGGGTTCGATGTCCATGAGGTCGTAGAAGCGATCGACCAGCGCGCGCACCTTGTCCTCGCCACCGATCCATTCGAACGGGGTGTCGAAACGCGTGGGTTCCTGCGGCTTGTGGATCGGGATGTTCATGCCGCCGCCTTGCGCAGGGTCTCGACCACGGGCGTGCGCAGCACGCTGCGCAAACCCCACCAGCCCGCCATGAGGGCAAGCACCGCACCCGCGATGGCCCCACCCAGCGGTACCCAGGGAGAGGCGGTCCAGGCAAACTCAAATACGAAGCGGGCCAGCGCCCAGCCCACCGCCACCGCCACCACGGAGGCGAGGAAGCCGGCGAGCAGTCCAACACCCAGCAGCTCGATGCGCTGCACCTGGCGCAGCAGTTTCGAACCCGCGCCGACCGCACGCAGGATGGCGAATTCGCGCTCACGCTCGCCGCGGGTGGCGGTGATGGCGGCCAGCAGCACCACCAGGCCGGCAGCGAGCGTGAAGGCGAACAGGAACTCCACCGCACTGATCACCTGCCCGAGCACGCGCTGCACCTGTGCGATGGTCTGGCTCATGTCGACGTTGGTGATATTGGGAAACTGGCGCACCAGGGCGTTGTCGAAGCTGGCGCCGGCGGCACTCGCGCCGTCGGGCGCGCGAAACGCGCTGATGAAGCTCACCGGCACATCGGGCACGTTGGCCACCGGGAACACCACGAAGAAATTCACCCGCATCGAGGCCCAGTCGACCTCACGCAGGCTCGTGATCCGGCCTTCGGTCAACTGCCCTCCGATGTCGAAACCCAACCGATCGCCGAGCTTCAGGCCCAGCGTCTCGGCGAGTCCGGCCTCCACGCTCAGGGCGTCGGCTTCGTTGTCGGTCCATCGACCCGCCACCACTGGATTGTTGTCGGGCAGCGTCGCGGTGTTGGAAAGATTGAACTCGCGGTCCACCAGTCGCGCGGCCCTGTCGTCGGGGTAATCCTCCGGCTTGACCGCCGCGCCATTGATGCTGACCAGACGTCCTCGGATCATGGGGTACCAGTCAAAGCGCTCCACGCCCGCGCTGCGCAGGGTCTGCTGGAAGGCCTCGCCCTGCTCGGGCTGCACGTTGATCACGAAACGGTTGGGAGCGTCGGGCGGTGTGGCGTTGCGCCAGCTCGAAATGAGGTCGGTGCGCAGCAGCACCAGCAGCACCAGCGCCAGCAGTCCGACCGACAGCGCACTGATCTGTACCACCGCGTAGGCCGGGCGGGCGGAAAGCTGGCGTGTGGCCATGACGAGCGCGCGCGGTGCCGTGGCTTCGTTGACGCTGGCACGCAACAGGCGCACGGCCACATAGCTGGCCACGGCAAACAGCAGCACCGCCGCCGCAAAGCCACCCACCGCGATGCCACCAAGCAGCAGGTCGCGGCTGGCCGCCAGCAGCAACGCGGCAAAGCCGGCCATGCCCAGCGCCAGCACCGCCAGCGTGGCGGGCTTGAGCTGACCCACATCGCGGCGGATCACGCGCAGGGGTGGCACCTTGGCCAGCTGCAGCACCGGTGGAAGACCAAATGCCATCATGAGCGTGAGGCCCATGCCCAGACCCAGGAGCACGGGTGTGATGCCGGGCGGCGGCAGGCTGGCCTCCACCAGTCCGGCGAGCAGCACCACGAACACATGGTGCACCGCATAGCCGATGGCCACGCCCAGCGCACTGGCCAGCAGGCCGACCAGCGCAAACTCCAGCGTGTAGGCGCGCGCCATGGTGCCTTGCGACAGGCCGAGCACGCGCAGCATGGCGCAATCGTCCAGGTGCCGCTGCGCGAATCCGCGCGCCGCAATGGCCACGGCCACCGCACACAGCAGCGCAGCCAGGAGGGCAACGAGATTGAGGAACTTCTCGGCGCGCTCCAGCGTTTGCTGCATCTCGGGCCGACCGCCTTCGAGCGACTCGAGCCGGATGCCGCGGACACCGGGCTTGGCCAGCTCGGCCTGTGCCCACTGGTTGTAGCGGGCCACCCGCGCTTCGTCGCCCACCACCGCGAGGCGGTAATTGAGGCGGCTGGCGGGTTGCACCAGGCCCGTGGCGGGCAGGTCCGCGTTGTTGATCATCACGCGCGGCGCAAAGGACATGAAGCCGGCGCCCCGATCGGGCTCAACCACGATGATGCGGCCGATGGTGAGCGACGAATCGCCCAGCAGCAGGGGCTGCCCCACCTGCAGGTTCAGGGAGACCAGCAGCGCGGCGTCCACCCAGGCCGTGCCGGGGGCGGGAATCTCCCGGGTGGGCGCATCCGCGCCGGTGGGCGACTCGGCCACGCGCAGGGTGCCTCGCAGCGGATAACCGTCCCCCACGGATTTCAGCGCGACGAGCCGCGCCGCGCCGCCCTCTTCCTCGCGCGCACGGCCCATGGTGGGAAAGCCCAGGGTCTGCACCACCGTCAGGCCCAGGTCGCGCGCCTGCTGTTCGAAGGCAGGTGGCGGCGTGTTGTCGCTGCTGATCACCACATCGCCGCCAATCAAGGCACGCGCGTCGCGGGACAGCCCGCCCTGGAGACGGTCGGCGAAGAAGCCCACCGCCGTGAGTGCCGCCACCGCGAGCGTCACCGCGAGCATGAGCAGCCGCAATTCGCCGGCGCGCCAGTCGCGCACCAGGGAGGACCAGCCCAGGGTCCAGAAGCGGATGGGCAGCGAGACGATGGGCTTTGTCATGGTGTGCGGTTGGAGCGGCGCCGCTCGATCTGGTTCACTTGGTACCGAAGATGCGGTCGCCAGCATCACCGAGGCCGGGCACGATGTAGCCGTGCTCGTTCAGGCCGCGATCCACCGCAGGGGTGTAGACCGGGACGTCGGGGTGCGCATCGTGGAACGTCTTGAGACCTTGCGGACAGGTAACCAGGCAGACGAACCGGATCGAGCGCGGGCCGGTCTTCTTCAGGCGATCCACCGCGGCCACCGCCGAGTTGCCGGTGGCCAGCATCGGGTCGAGCACGATGACGTCTCGCTCGTGCATGTCCTGCGGCATCTTGAAGTAGTACTCCACCGCCTGCAGCGTGGCCGGGTCGCGGTACAGGCCGATGTGGCCCACGCGAGCGCCGGGGATGACCTGCAGCATGCCGTCGAGAAAGCCATTGCCGGCGCGCAGGATGGACGCCAGCACGATCTTCTTGCCATCGATCACGCGCGACGTCATTTTCTCCAGCGGGGTCTCGATCTCGATCTCTTGCATGGGCATCTCGCGCGTGAGTTCATAGGCCAGCAGCGCACTGAGCTCCTGCACGAGTTCGCGGAAATTCTTGGTGCTGGTGTCCTTGCGGCGCATCAAGGTGAGCTTGTGCTGCACCAGCGGGTGGTTGATGACGTGGACGTCTCGGCTCATGGGGCATCTCGGTGAAGGGACACCGAGTTTATGCCCGCCGGGATTTTCGGCGCCTCAGGAGGGGCTGGCAGCGCGCTCGCGGGTCACTGGCGGCGCCGGCGGCACGGCATCCAGCACCAGCCGCTGCGGATTCGCGTAGCAAAGGAAGTGCTTGTTGGTCGCACGGCCGATCGCACACAGGCCCACGCGCTGGGCCACGTCCAGCCCCATCTGCGTGATACCGCTGCGCGAAACCACCACCGCCACGCCCATCTGGGCCGACTTGATCACCATCTCGCTGGTGAGGCGGCCGGTGGTGTAGAAGATCTTTTCGCCCGGCGGCAGGGCGGGCTGCAGCGACATCCAGCCGGCGATCGTGTCCACCGCGTTGTGGCGACCCACGTCTTCCACGAACAACTGCAGGTCTTCGCCGCAGAACAGCGCACAGGCGTGCACCGAGCCGGCCGACTTGTAGGTGCTCTCCTTGAGCCGGATCGCGTTGACGATGGCGTAGAGCTGCGACTGCTTCAAACTGGCTTCGGGCGGCAGACGGATGCTGTCGATCTCGTCCATGAGGTTGCCGAACACACTGCCCTGGCCACAGCCGGTGGTCACCACGCGCTTCGACGTGCGCTCCTCGATCTGGTCGATGCCGTGGCGGGTCTTCACCGAAGCGGCATTCACATCCCAGTCCACCGTGACGGATTCGATCTGGTCCACCGACGCAATCAACCGCTGGTTGAGCAGGTAACCCAGCACCAGCCATTCGGGGTGCGCGCCGAGCGTCATGAGCGTCACGAGTTCTCGCTTGTCCACGTACACGGTCAGGTCGCGTTCGGCCGGGATGAACACGGTCTCGCGCTGGCCATGCTGATTCATGACCTCGACTTCGCGGGTCAGCGGCGCACGGGCCTGGGTGAGTTCGGGAAAAGGCATGAAACGAAGACTACCGCATGAAAAAGGCCGCCACCCGAAGGTGCGGCCCTGGCAAGGCCCCCGCTGGGTTTATCCGGCCTTGTTCGACCGGCTCACTTCTTGGGAGTGGGCAACGTCACGGCAGCGGGGATGTTGGTGTTGGGAGGGCCTTTGGACGTTTCCGCCGGGGAGTGCGCGCCAGCGGCTTCGATTGGCTTGGGGGGCGAGTACGCAAAAGGCCCAGGGTCTGCACAGGGAGGTGCCGGCACCGCCGGGCTCACGGTCTTGCCGGTGGACGCAGCGGTCTTGAAATAATTGCTCGCCGCCTTGTCCATCGCCGCGCAGAGCTTGTAGGCGTCGACCTTGGAAGCCCAGGCGGTGCGGGCAGCGGTCTCTGCGGCCTTGGCTTTGGCTTCCTCGGTGAGTGGCGGGGGCGCGGGCAGCTTGGCGTGGGCGGCGAATGCCAGCAGCAGGGAGAGGCACAAAAGGCTGCGTTTCATGGAGATTGTCCTTGTCTCTTTTGTTCAGGAAGCGTCAGGCCTTGACGGCGCGCGTGGCGTCGGCGGCATCTTGCGCATTCACCGGACCACTGCTGCGTTGCGCCGGGATCTTGCCGGCCTTGATGTCGTCGTACCAGAGCTGGTGGTGCTCCTTGGCCCAGGTCTCGTCCACATAGCCCGTTCTCATGGCCGTGTAGGCGCCCTTCATGCCGATGGTGCCCAGGTAGATGTGGCCCATGAAAAGGCACATCATGAGCACCGCAGCGGTGGCGTGGATCATGTGGGCCCACTGCATGTTGCCGCGGGTGTATTCCACCGCTGGCACCAGCTTGTCGAGGAACAGGCCGGAGCCCACCACGATCAGGCCGAACAGGAACACACCTGCCCAGAACACCACCTTCTCACCAGCGTTGAAACGGTGCGAGGGCACTTCCTGGCCGCTGAGCATACCGCCGCCCTTGAGCAGCCAGGTGAGGTCGCCCTTGGCCGGAAGGTTGTCCTTGATGAAGGTGACGATGATGATGACCAGCGAGACGGCGAACAGCGGTCCGGCGAAGTTGTGCAGGTTCTTCAGCGCATAGGTGAGCCAGCCGAACAGCGTGCTGCCCATGATAGGCAGCAGAAAGAACTTGCCGAACGCCATGATGATGCCGGAGATGGCCAGTGCCACGAAGGCAATGGCGTTGAGCCAGTGCGCGGCGCGTTCCAGGTAGGTGAAACGCTCGATGACGCGGCCGGTTGGCTGGCCATGCACATCGATGGCGCCCTTGGCGAAGTAGAACAAGGCGATGGCGACCATCACGATCAGCAGCAGCGATCCGCCGTAGGGAATGATCCAGTTGTTGCGCACCTGGCGCCAGGCCTCGCCCGCGCTCGTCATGCGGGAACCGGGGTATTGAACCACCGGCTGGATGAGGTTGCCGGCTTCGAGGTACGGCAGGCTGGTGGTGCCCGTCACGCCTTTGCCCACGTCACGCCACATCGGCGCGTTGTTGCCGGGCTGGACCTTGCCGCGCTCGGCGTTGTTCTGCTCGCCGTACTTGGGGTCGGTGCTGGCGTCCGGCCCGATCTCGAAGATGTTGGCGCTGCGAATGCCGCCCTGCTGGGCCGGCTGCGTCGCTGCGGGCGCCGGGTCTTCCTGCGCGGGCTCCACCTTCAGGGCCTGGGCGCTGGCCCAGCCGGCGCTGAGCGCCAGCACGGTGGCCGACCAGAAGACCGGCGATGCCATGCGGCGCAGGCCACGTGTCAACAACGAAGTGGACATGGTTCGGCCTTACTTGCTGTTGCCCATGCGGGTGTAGTCGTTCTGTCCGTACTGGGCGCGCGATTTCAGCTGCTGCTCCCAGCTCGTCTTGTCGCCGGGCTTCCAGCCGGTGTTCACATACTGGCTGCTGCCCACACCCTGGTAGGGTGCGCCGTCCTGCTTGACGCCAGCGTTGTTCATTTCCTGGGGCTTGTCGCCGCAGGCGCTGAGCGCCAGCGCGGTCACGCTGAGGATGAAGAGGCGTTGGATCATGACTTGGTCCCTTGTGCGCTGCCGTAGGCGGTGCCCCAGCCCCAGACTTCAGCGCCCTTGCCGCGCTGAAGCACCCGGTTGCGGAAGATGTCGGCCACCACGTCGCCATCGCCGGCGAGCAGCGCCTTGGTCGAACACATCTCGGCGCAGGCGGGCAGCTTGCCTTCGGCCAGGCGGTTGCGGCCGTACTTCTCGAACTCGTTCTGGCTGCCGTGGGCCTCGGGGCCGCCGGCACAGAAGGTGCACTTGTCCATCTTGCCGCGAACGCCGAAGGTGCCCTGCGAAGGGAACTGAGGCGCGCCGAACGGGCAGGCGTACGAGCAGTAGCCGCAGCCGATGCACACGTCCTTGTCGTGCAGCACCACGCCTTCGTCGGTGCGGTAGAAGCAGTTGACCGGGCAGACCGCCATGCAGGGCGCGTCGCTGCAGTGCATGCAGGCCACCGAGATGGATTTCTCGCCGGGCACGCCGTCGTTGAGCGTGACCACGCGGCGGCGGTTCACGCCCCAGGGGACTTCGTGTTCGTTCTTGCAAGCGGTGACGCAGCCGTTGCATTCGATGCAGCGCTCGGCGTCACAGATGAATTTCATTCGTGCCATGTTGTGCTCCTCAAGCCTTCTCGACGTTGCAGATCGTCGTTTTGGTTTCCTGCATCATCGTCACGATGTCGTAGCCGTATGTCGTGCCGGTGTTGACGGCTTCGCCGCGCACTACGGGGAACGCGCCATCGGGGTAATAGGGCTTCATGTCCTGCCCCTGCCAGCGGCCGGAGAAGTGGAACGGCAGCCACACCGTGTCCGGTCCCACACGTTCCGTCACCAGGGCTTGCACGTTGAGGCGCGCGCCGGTCGGGGTGTTCACCCATACCCGCTCCCCATTGCGCACACCGCGCGCTGCGGCCGTCTGCGGGTTGATCTCGACGAACATTTCCTGCTGCAGCTCGGCCAGCCAAGGGTTGGAGCGCGTTTCCTCGCCACCGCCTTCGTACTCGACCAAGCGGCCCGAGGTCATGATGAGCGGGTATTTCTCGTGCATCTTGTCGGCCACGTTCTTGGCCTGCAGCGATTTGTAGAGGATGGGAAGGCGCCAGCGGGTCTTCTGATCGTCGTGGCTGGGGTACTTGGCGACCAGGTCCGGGCGCGTGCCGTAGATCGGCTCGCGGTGCTGCGGCACGGCATCCGGAAAGTTCCAAACCACAGCGCGCGCCTTGGCGTTGCCGAACGGGTGGCAGCCGTGCGCCATGGACACGCGAATGATCGCACCGGTCGGGTCGGTCTTCCAGTTTCTCCCCTCGGCCGCCTTCTGTTCAGCCTCTGAAAGGTCGGCCCACCAGCCCAGTTTCTTGAGCAGTATGTGGTCGAACTCCGGATAGCCGGTCGTGATTTCGGCGCCCACCGAATGGGAACCATCTTCTGCCAGCAGGTTTTGACCTTCGCGCTCCACACCGAAGTTCGCGCGGAAGTTGCCACCGCCATCCATGACGTGCTTGGAAGTGTCATAGAGGTTGGGTGATCCGGGGTGCTTGATCTGGGGGGTGCCGAAACAGGGCCAAGGCAATCCGAAGTAGTCACCGGTCATGTCGTAGCCGGATTCCTTGTCGATCACTTTGCCCTTGACTTTGAGCGTCTTCACATCAAAGGCGTTCATGTTGCGCATGTGGGCCTTGAGGCGCTCCGGGCTCTGGCCCGTGTAGCCGATGGTCCAGACGGACTTGTTGATCTCGCGCAGGATATCCTCGGGCACGGGCTCATCCAGCCCCTTGACCTTTTGCATCTTGTAGTTCTTGCTGAGCTCGGTTGCGAAGCCGAGCTTTTCAGCGAACTGGTGCATGATCATGTGGTCGCTGCGGCTCTCCCACAGCGGCTCGATGACTTTCTCCCGCCATTGCAGCGATCGGTTGGAGGCCGTGACCGAGCCGCTGGTTTCGAACTGCGTGGCCGCCGGCAGCAGGTACACCGCGCGGTTGGGATTCAGGTCTTCCGGCTTGCCGGGCATGGCGGCCATCGACGCGGTGGCCGATGGGTACGGGTCCACCACGACCAGCAGGTCCAGCTTGTCCATGGCACGTTTCATTTCCAGGCCACGCGTCTGCGAGTTCGGCGCATGGCCCCAATAGAACACGCCGCGCAGGTTCGGCCCCTGGTCGATGAGTTCGTTGTTTTCCAGCACGCCGTCGATCCAGCGAGAGACCGTGATGCCCGGCTTCTCCATCATGCCCTCGGCATACTGTTTCTTGATCCACTCGTAGTCCACGCCCCATACGTTGGCGAAGTGCTTCCAGGAACCGGCAGCCAGGCCGTAGTAACCGGGCAGCGAATCGGGATTCGGACCGACGTCTGTAGCACCCTGCACGTTGTCGTGGCCGCGAAAAATGTTCGCGCCACCGCCGCTTTTGCCCACGTTGCCCAGGGCCAACTGCACGATGCAAGACGCACGAACCATGGCGTTGCCGATCGAGTGTTGGGTCTGACCCATGCACCACACCAACGTGGACGGTCGGTTCTTGGCCATCATCTCTGCGACCTTGGCCATCTGTGCTTCACCAACACCGCAGGCTTCTTCCACCTTGTCCGGTGTCCACTTGGCCATCACGTCGGCCTTGACGGCTTCCATGCCGTATACGCGGTCGTTGATGTATTGCTTGTCTTCCCAGCCGTTCTTGAAGATGTGATGCAGCAGGCCGAACAGGAACGGAATGTCGGAGCCGGAACGGATGCGCACGAACTCGTCGGCCTTGGCCGCCGTGCGCGTGAAGCGGGGATCCACCACGATCATCTTGCAGCCAGTTTCCTTGGCGTGCAGCATGTGCAGCATGGAAACCGGGTGCGCCTCGGCGGCGTTGGAGCCGATGTACAACGCACACTTGCTGTTCTGCATGTCGTTGTACGAATTGGTCATGGCGCCGTAGCCCCAGGTGTTTGCCACGCCGGCCACCGTGGTGGAGTGGCAGATGCGAGCCTGGTGGTCGGTGTTGTTGGTGCCCCAGAAGCTCACGAACTTGCGCATGAGGTACGCCTGTTCGTTACTGTGCTTGGACGAGCCAATGAAGTACACCGAGTCGGGGCCGCTGGCCTCGCGCAGTTCCTTCATCTTCGCGGTGATTTCGTTGAGCGCCACGTCCCAGCTGATGCGCTGGTATTTGCCGTTCACTAGCTTCATGGGATAGCGCAGGCGGTACTCACCGTGGCCGTGCTCACGCAGGGCGGCTCCCTTGGCGCAATGGGCGCCGAGGTTGATGGGCGAATCGAACACCGGTTCCTGGCGCACCCAGACGCCGTTCTCCACGATGGCATCGGTTGCACACCCCACCGAGCAGTGGCTGCAGATCGTGCGCTTGACCTCGATCTTGCCGGTGCCGTCGATGGACTTGCCTTCGGCGGCTTTCGCCTTTTTCACCAGCGTGAGCTGCGTGGCCGCCAGGCCCACGCCAACGCCCAGGCCGGAGCGGCGCAGGAAGCCACGCCGGTCCATGGTGGGCAGCGCGGAAGACAGGCCGCGCTGGAGCTTGTGTACGAAGCCCGAAGGGCTGCGCGACGCAGAAGCGCCGACGCTGGAGGATTTCTTGGTCAACAACATGGGGCCTCCTGTGCGCTCAGATGCGGGTGGTCTGGTAGTACTGCTTCACGTGATCGCTGAGGCTGTAGCCCCCGCCCTTCGTGGGGGCCGGCTTGGGCTCGGCCGCGACGGCGGACTCCTCAGGCGCCACCCGGGGCAGCAGCGTGGCCGCAGCGGCCAGGGCTCCCACGGTGGATGCGCCGGCAAACAGGGTGCGGCGCTGGAGGTTCGGACGGCCTTCTTCGGGCGTGGATCGTGGGGACTTGGACATGCATGTCTCCTGGTTGAACACCAGCCCGCCACACAACGTGCGGACCTTTTGCATACGTGGAATCTAACCCGCGCACACAGACGGTGCAAGCGGTTACACGCCCCCTGCGCACCCGGGAGATGAGAGCCATTCTCATCGCGCAATGCCGCAGCGCAGCATGCTTGGGCGCTCCCGAATTCATAGCCAGAAGCGTGCCATCGCGAGCGAGCGGTTCAGGTGGTTGCTTTGGTATTCATCTACCCTCGTGCGAGGGCCCTGCGGCAAGGGATAACCCTGTGAAGCACGGCCATTGCTTCGAGGGCGGCGCCAGCCTGTCACGCTGCGTGCGACAAGTTGTCGCAGCGTTCCCGCCCGCCAAATTCAGCCAAGTACCCGCTCGACCGTGGGATTTCGCCCAATACCCAAGTGATTTGGTAGGCCTCCTCCGTAGAATGCCAGCGGGTGGAGCCCACCCTATACCCCCCATCCCCCGAAAAGAGCCTCGAAGGCTGGCCCGACTGGTCGATCCTGGTGGTCGACGACGAGCAGGGCATGCTCAACTTCCTGGTCAAGACGCTGGCCCCCCGTTGCCACTTCGTGATGAGCGCGAGCAGTGCTGAAGACGGCGCGCAATGGCTGCGAGGCCACCACGTCGACCTGGTCATCCTGGACATCTCCCTGCCCGGCAAGAGCGGCGTCACCTGGCTCAAGGAACTGCGCGAGCAGGGCTTCAATGGCGAGGTGATCCTGATCACCGCCTTTGCCGATCTCGACACCGCCATCGAGGCGCTGCGCGCCGGCGCGTCCGACTTCATCCTCAAGCCCTTCCGGGTGCCTCAGATCCTGAACGCGGTGAAGCATTGCTACGAACGTTCGCGACTTCGGCGCGAGAACTTCGTGCTGCGCCGGGCGGTCATCAGCACGCCCGGGCGCAGCGCGCTGGTGGGCTCGTCGCAGGCCATGCAGCGCCTGGGCCAGTCGATCGCGCGCGTGGCGCCGGTGAACAGCACCGTGCTGCTGCAGGGCGAGTCGGGCACGGGCAAGGAACTCGTGGCGCGCGAACTTCACGCCCTGAGCAGCCGCGCCAGCGGGCCGTTCGTTCCAGTGAACTGCGCGGCGGTGTCGCCCGAGCTGATCGAAAGCGAGCTCTTCGGCCACGCCAAGGGCGCCTTCAGCGGCGCCACGCGTGCGCGCGATGGTCTCTTCCACTACGCGCAAGGCGGCACGCTGTTCCTGGACGAAATCGCCGAACTGCCGCTGTCGATCCAGGCCACGCTGCTGCGCGCGATCGAGGACCTGAAGATCCGACCCGTGGGCAGCGAACAGCTCGTGCCCTTGAACCTGCGCATCGTCGCCGCCACCAACCGCCAGCTCAGCGAGGAAGTGGCCGCCGGCCGTTTCCGCAAGGACTTGTTCTTCCGCCTGCAGGTGGTCGACCTCACGCTGCCACCGCTGCGCGATCACAAGGAGGACATTGCCGAACTGGTGGCGCACTTCATCGCCCAGCTCGCGCCCTCGCTCGGGGTGGAGCCACTGACCATCAGCGAGCAGGAGATGGATTTTCTGCGCCAGTACGACTGGCCAGGCAACGTGCGCGAGTTGCGCAACCTGATCGAGCGCTCACTCATCCTCGGCAGCCTGAACGTGTCGGCGCTGTACCCGGGCGTGAAGCCGGTGGCCGAGAGCGGCGCAGCGCCCGCGCTGCCCACCGACCTGCACACGATGGAGAAGATGCACATCCTCAACGTGCTGGATTCGGTGCACGGCGACAAGACGCGTGCGGCGCAGTTGCTCGGCGTGTCGCGCCGCACGCTCGAACGCCGCGTGGCCGAGTGGAACAGCGTGTGACTTTCTGGCGCGCGCCCGGCTGGCTCGCGGGCTCGGTCCGCAACAAGCTGCTGGCCATGGCGCTGCTGCCTTTGCTGGTGGCCTTCCCGCTGCTGGTGCTGGCGCTGGCGCTGTGGGGCAACGCGGCCTACGACCGGCTGCTCATCACCAAGGTGCGCAGCGACCTGGCGGTGGCGCACGGCTATTTCGAGCAGGTTCTGGGCGAGGTGGGCTCCGGCACGCAGGGCGTGGCCGCGTCGCAGGCCTTGTATTCAGCGCTGCGCCCTGCGTCGCCGGCTGCCTTCCCTGCCGGCCTGAACGAGCAGCTCGCCCTCGCTCGCGAGCGCCTGGGCCTGGACTTCCTGCTGCTCTACGACCCGCAAGGCCGACCGCTGGCGCGCGCCGTGCCTGCCGGCCTGAGCACGGGCGATGCCCGCGCACCTGTTGCGCCGATGCCGGCGGCGCTGGCTGGTGGTGCCAGCACACGCGCTGCGCGCCTGCTGGTGCTGGAGCCGGACGACCTCGAGGCCCTGGCACCGCACCTGATGCCGCGACTGCGCATTCCCCTGGTGGCCACGCGCAACGCCGCGCCCGCCACGCGCGAGGCCGAGCACCGCGCCATGGTGATGCTGTCCACGCATGCCGTGCTGGATGCCAACGGCCGAACCATCGCCGTGCTGGCGGGCGGGCTGCTGCTCAACCAGAACCTGGACTTCATCGACCACATCAACCGCATCGTGTACCCGGAAGATTCTCTGCCGTTCGGCAGCCAGGGCACGGCCACGCTGTTCATGGACGACGTGCGCATCACCACGAACGTGCGCCTTTTCCAGGACCAGCGCGCGATCGGCACGCGCGTGTCGCAAACGGTGCGCGACGCCGTGCTGGGCCAGGGCCAGACCTGGCTGGACCGCGCGTTCGTGGTCAACGACTGGTACGTCTCGGCCTACGAGCCCCTGCTGGACGCGCGCGAGCAACGCATCGGCATGCTGTATGTGGGCTACCTCGAAGCACCGTTCCGCCTGGTGCGCTACGCCATGCTTGCGGCCATGGGCCTCATCTTTCTGGTGGTGATGGCGCTCTCAGCCTGGTTCTCGCTGCGATGGGCGCGCAGCATCTTCCAGCCGGTGGAACGCATGAACAGCACCATGCAGCTGGTGGAAGAAGGCCGGCCGCAGGCGCGCGTGGGTCCTCTACCAGCGCGCGACGAACTGGGCGCACTGGCGGGACACCTGGACCAGTTGCTGGACGTGATTGACGACAAGACGGCCGCCCTGCAACGCTGGGGCCAGGAGCTGGACCACAAGGTGGCCGAGCGCACGCAGGAGCTGGAGGCGAGCAACGCGTCGCTGCAACTGGCGCAGCAGCAGCTGGTGAAGAGCGAGAAGCTTGCCGCCATCGGCCAGCTCACGGCGAGCATTGCGCACGAGATCAACAACCCCATCGCGGTGATGCAGGGCAACCTGGACCTCATGCGCGAAACACTCGGCGAGGCGGGTGCGCCGGTGCGGTCCGAGTTGAAGCTGCTGGACGAACAGGTGGAGCGCATGCGCATCATCGTGACGCAGTTGCTGCAGTACGCCCGACCGACCGAGTACGCAGGCTACGTGGAAGCGCTGGACCTGAACCGCACCCTGGAAGATTGCCTTGTGCTGGTGGGCCACCTGCTGGCGCAGACCAGCATTGCGGTGGAGCGCGACCTCAAGGCGACACGCCGCGTGGGCTGCAACCGGCAGGAACTGCAGCAGGTCATCATCAATTTGCTGATCAACGCGATACAGGCGATGCCGCAGGGGGGAGCGCTGCGTCTGCTGACGCGGGACTGGTGGCCTGAAGGCACAGAAGGTGGTGAGGCGAGCGGTGCACTCCTTGTCGTGCAGGACAGTGGCGCCGGTCTTTCGCCGGAAGTGCGCGAGCGACTGTTCCGCCCTTTCTTCACGACCAAGAACGATGGCAATGGCCTGGGCCTGTGGATCAGTCAGGGGCTGGTGGAGCGCTACGGCGGCGCCATCAGCGCCGACAACCGTTCGGAGGTTTCAGGGGCTTCGTTCACGGTGAGGATGCTGACCGAGCCTCGGGCGCCGGAGGCGACACCCACCGGGGACGGGCGACCTGGCGCACTTTGAGGGGCGCGCCCCTTCAAGCCAGCATGTCGAAACCCTGAGCTTCCACGCTCATGAAAGCCCGGGTGAACCCCGCCAGCGCTCCATAGAAACGCGCCTTCGGGTGCGCAGCGATCGCATCGCACATCTGTGGTACCCACGGCAGGACGTGGGTGGTGAAGAACTTCTGTTGCTGGGTGAGGTTGGCCACTTCCACTTCGTCGCCTGCGATCAGGTAACGCATGACCTCACTGATGTAGGCCACATGGTCCTCGGTCTCGGGCATGGCCTCGTCGCGTGCCAGACCGAGTTCGGCCAGGTCGCTGCGCAGCGCGGCGAGCGGCTTTTCGTTCAGGAAGCCACTCAGGTAATGCGAGCCGAACAGGTAGACCTCGGGTTTGCCAACGCCACCGAAGAGCGCGTCGTACTCGCTGGCCACCGCCTGATCGTCCACGGCCCGCGCCGCAGCCACGAATTCGCGCCAGGGTTCTTCGAGGAAACCCCCGGCGGCGGGCGCCTCGGTCACCGCCACGCGCAACTGCGCCATCAACTCCGGCGTGGGTGGCGCGTAATACAAGGCGGCCAGCAGTCCATAGACCTCGGCGCGGGCGGTTTCTTCGTCGAGTGCAGACGAAACGGGGATGGCGTTGCTGTTCATGAGGGGAGAAGGGTTCAGAGGTCCGTGATCCGGGCTTCACCGGGATTGGAGTACAGGTCCACCACGCGGCAGTCGCCGCACATCTTCAGGCGCTCCAGGGCCTCGCCCTGGAACATGGCGTGGCCCGAGAGCTTGGCCAGCATGACCTCGATGCCCTTCAAAGTGCCGAAAGGCTTGCTGCAGCGGATGCACTGGTAGGGCTGCGCTTCGTTGAGCACGCGCAACTGCTTGCGCTGCTCACCCAGCAGCAGGCGGGGCTGCAGGGTGATGGCGTCTTCGGGGCAGGTGCTGGCGCACAGGCCACATTGCACGCAGTTCTTCTCGATGAAGCGCAGTTGCGGGCGCTCGGTGTTGTCCTGCAGCGCGCTGGCGGGGCAGGCGCTCACGCAGCTCAGGCACAGCGTGCAGGTGTCCTTGTTGACTGCGATCGTGCCGAGCAATGAAGCCTGCGGCAGTGAAATCGCTTCAACAGCGGGACGGTGGGCGAGACTGTCCTGCATGAGGTGATCGAGGGCGAGTTCAACCGTCCCGCGCTTCTCCGCCTGGATCGCGAAGGTGGCGCGGCGCTTGACGCCCTGCGCCGGCGCATCGCCCAGCATCGCGTCCAGCGCCTTGGCATCGCGCGCCTCAATGAGCCGGAAATGCTGGCCGCTGTAGCCCAGGCCGCTCAGCACCGCCTGCGCCACGGCCATCTGCTCGCGCACCGCATCGCGGTACTGCGGCGCTTCCTCGCCCGTCATCAACACCCAAACCTGCGAGGCGCCATAAGCAAAGGCCGAGAGCCACACGTCCAGACCGATGGAGGCCGTGTGCCAGAGCGGCAGCGGGATCACGCGCGCGGGCACGCCGCGCACGCCCTTGCGGTCCAGCGATGCCGCACGGCCCAGGTCACCGATCAGCGCGGCGCCTGCTTCCTGGCTGTGCAGCAGCAGGGCAGCGTCCTTGCCGCCCGCCTTGGCATAGGTGGCCAGCACGGTGCGCAGCTTCACGCCCTGCTCGCTGGCCCGCGGGTAGGCGTACGACAGCGCGCCGGTTGGGCACACGGTGGTGCACGCGCCGCAGCCCACGCACAGGTTGGGGTTCACGACGATCTGGTTGCGCTTGATCTCGCTCGAGATGGCCAGCGCCGAGCAGATCTCCACGCAGGCGTTGCAGCCCACGGTTTCGTTGCGGCCGTGCGCGCAGATCTTCTGCTTGTAGGTAAAGAACTTCGGTTTCTCGAATTCCCCCACCAGATCGCGCAACTGGACGACCGTGGCCATCGCGCGCGCGTCCTGCAGGCCGCCGGCCAGGTGGAAGTAGCCTTGGGGATGCGCATGCTGCTCGAAGGCGGGTGCACTGCGCAGATCAAGCACCACGTCGAACTGCTCGCTGTGCTCCTGTGGTTCGCGCTGGAAGTTGATGGCGCCCACCGCCTCGCAGGCTCTCACGCAGGCGCGGTGGCTCCGGCATTTGTCCATGTCGATCTGGTAGTCCAGACCGATGGCATCCTCCGGGCAGACGGCCAGACAGGCGTTGCAGCGCGTGCAGAGGTCGAGGTCGATCGGGTTGCCGGTCTGCCACTGCACGTCGAAGGCACCGAGCCAGCCGCGCACCCGCTGCAGGTTTCCCGCGATCACCGGGTACTGCCGCGCCTGCATGCCGGCGCCGCCGGTGGCCATGAGGCTGACCTCCAGCGTGTCCGCCACCATGCCGGCGATGCGTTCGCTCTCGTCCAGCGGGCCAATGATCAGGAGGCGACCGGCGCTCTTGTAAGTGACCGTGGGCACCGGTTCGGCGTCGGGCAGGCGCGCTGCGGCCAGCAGGGCGGCCATCTTCGGCGCTGCCTGCGCGGCTTCGCGACCCCAGCCGCCGGTTTCGCGGATGTTCACGAAGTGGATAGGGCGCACGTCCAGCGACACCGCGCCCTCGGTCTCCTGCGAGAGTTCGGTGAAGAGGCGGCTCTCCTGCGTGCAGGCCACCACCAGCTCTTCCTGGCTGCGGCACGCGCGCTGGAACGCTGGCGCGTCGCGGCGGCACAGCGTGGTGTGCAGTGTCAGGTCTTCATCCAGCGCCTCGCCCAGAACCTTGGGGTTCAGGGGCATGGTCTGGTTGCAGTTGCAGATCAGCGTGGTCATCTTGGGGCTTCTGGAAATCGGAATCGGAATCGGAATCGGAGGCGATGGTTTCGCGAGGTTGTGGAGCGGTGTCTGCAACGGGCTCGTCCACGGCGACAGAGGCTTCAGGTTCTGCGGGCGCTGGAGCTTGCAGCGGGACCGCCACCTTGGGCTTGTCCTCGGGATCGTCCACCAGTTTCAGGAACTGCGCACCCACCATCTTCGCCATCTCGGCCACCGAGAGCGGGCTGGGCTTGGAGTAGTCGTCGATGTAGATGTCCAGACCGTCCATCACGTTGTAGTGCGGATCGGTGAAGAGCTTCTTCACGGCCGCGTTGCGCACGTCCGAAGGCACGCCGCGCGCCACAAACGCCGAGTAATCGGATTCTGGCGTCAGGCGTGCCACATCTTCGAGCGTGAGGGCCGGGGGCTGCTCGGGCGGCGGTTCCTGCAGCGCGGGAGCCGACGTGGGCGGCACCGCGGCCACCACCACGGCGGGTGCGGGTGCGGGAACCGGCACGACGGGAGGTTCGGGCGGCAGCGGTTCGCCGCTGCGCACCTGCACCTTGCGGCGCGACCAGCGCGAGAAGAAGTTGCTGTCGTCTTCGGTGGCCATGGTCAATGTCCAGGTGGGCCGCCACCGCGGATCTTTTCCGTGGAGATGCGCACGGGCTGCCCGAACCGGTCGGTCAGTGGCTTGAAGCTGTCGGGGCGCTTGCGCTTCTTCGGTTCGGGTTGGTAGGTGGCGTCGACGAAGCTGCGCAACCAGTCCACCACCTCGCTCGGCGCGGGCACCTGGTCCACACGCTCCTGCGCATCCAGCCAGCGGCCCGCATCGTGGTAGCTCAGCGTCACAATCTGCGGCACCGCCATCGCTTCGCCATCGAGCAGGCGCGCTTCATCGGCGCGCCAGAACACCCAGAAGCACGGGTTGGGGCTGTTGAGGTTGAGGAAGTAACCCTCGGCATCGTCGCGGAACAGTTCGACGCGAAAGCGTGGAAACAGCCAGTGGGCCGCTTGCGCACTTGCATCGGTGGCTTGCACCGGTTCCACTGCTTGCGGTTCATGGGTCTCGTGCGGATCGGCGGGTCCGGTGTCGTCAGGCTCGGAACGCAACACCACATCGGCAAGCACCCAGCGCCAGGGCTGCCAGCGGCTCATGGGGCCAGTCACCGGCTCGCGCCGCATCACCACGTCCACCTCGATCGCGGGGCGGCTGCGTGCCGATACCGGGGTATGTTCAATCTTCATAAGAAGACCGCAATGTAAGCCATCCCCCGCCCATGCGATTCCCGCCTGGCGGTTCACCCTGCGAAGGGTGCCGAAATGCGCGGGCAAACCCCTAGTAAGTCTCGAGGTGGAGGCGACCTTCGCGCTTCAACGATGCGCCGATGCTGTCCCAGTTCAGGCCCGCACCTTGCGCCACATCGCGCAGCGCCAGCACCACGCCCTCCTCCATGCTCTTCAAGCCGCACACGTAGAAGTAGGTGTTCGGATCCTGCAGCAGCACGGCCAGGTCGGCCGCGCGCTCGCGCATCGCGTCCTGCACATAGCGCTTGGGCGCGCCCGGCGTGCGGCTGAACGCGAAGTTGGTGTCGATGAAGTCCTTGGGCAGGCTCTGCAACGGCCCAAAATACGGCAGCTCTTCCTGCGTGCGGGCGCCGAAGAACAGCATGAGCTTGCCACCCTCGAACTTGCCCGAAGCACGCAGACGCCTGCGCCATTCCGTCATGGCGCGCATGGGCGCGCTGCCCGTGCCGGTGCAGATCATCACGATGTTAGAGCGCGGGTGGTTCGGCATGAGGAAGCTGGTGCCGAACGGACCGATCACCTCCACCTTGTCGCCCACCTTGAGGTCGCACATGAAGTTGCTGGCCACACCACGCACCGGCTGACCCTGGTGGTCTTCCAGCACGCGCTTGATGGTGAGCGAGAGGTTGTTGTAGCCGGGGCGCTCGCCGTTGCGCGGGCTGGCGATGCTGTACTGCCGCGCATGGTGGGCGCGGCCCGAGGCATCGGTGCCCGGAGGCACGACGCCGATGCTCTGGCCTTCGAGCACAGGGAACGGCATGGCGCCGAAATCCAGCACGATGTGGTGCGTGTCGTAGTCGCTGCCGGCTGTCTTGCCCACTTCGGTCACGCGCACGTTGCCGGCCACCGTGGCCGTGACGGTCTTTTGCGCTGCCTTCGGTCCGTAGAGGTTGGTGTAGGCGTGCGCGGCCGACCAGGGCGGCAGCGTGGCACCGAAGGACGATGCGTTGAACGGCGCCTGACCCGTGGGATCGGGTGGGCTGGCGGGGGCTTCGACAGGCTCAGCCCGAACGGTGACGCCTTCTGTCAGGCCTTCCAGTTCTTCAGAGGGCAACTCGGCCGGCAGCTCATCCCAGGTGAGCTGCTCCTCCGGCGTGTACGCGCGAATGCGCGGCATGGTGCGCCAGTTGTCGATGGACCCGGTGGGGCACGGCGAGATGCAGGCCATGCAGAGGTTGCACTTCTCCGCATCCACCACGTAGTTGCGGTCGTCGTGCGTGATCGCCTGCACCGGGCATGTGGCCTCGCAGGTGTTGCACCGGATGCAGATCTCGGGATCGATCAGGTGCTGCTGAATGACAGCGGCTTCGGCTATGGCGTTCATGGCAAGTCTCCGAAAGATCTAGAGACAGTGTAGGAGAGGGGTGAAGCAAATCGAGAATGCCGCGGGTCCGGGTTTCCCGGCCCGCAGGCATTGCCCCCTGGGGGGGTGACGCGCCGCAGGCGCGGCGCGGGGGGTCAATTGAACCTTACATATTCGAAATCGACCGGCTGGCGGTTGATACCCATCACCGGCGGTGCGATCCAGCCAGCGAACTTGCCGGGATCCACCACGCGGCCCATGAGCGAAGCCACGAAGGCAAAGTCTTCCGGCGTCGGCAGCCATTCGCTCTTCTTCGCGGCCCATTCGGCCTCGCTCACCACTCGGCCATCGGGCGACATCTTGATGCCGGCGAGTGCGCCGATCTGGCGGTTGAAGGCCTTGTGCGGCACGGTCAGGCGCGTGGGGATGCCGGCCTTTTCCAGCACCTTGTTCCAGCGGTTCACACCCGCCACCGAATCCTTGATGAAGTCGTCGCGCAGCACTTCGTTGAGCGCATTCAGCATCGGCACGTCCTTCTCCACCAGTTGCCCGTTCTGCACCTCCAGCACCTTGTAGGTCTGGCCTTTGAGCACGTGGTCGTCGGTGCGTTTGCCTTCTTCGTAGCGGCCCTTCAGGCCCGAGCTGTAGAAGATGGCCGCATTGCTCGACTGGTCGGCACCGAAGAGATCGATGGTGACCGAGTAGTGGAAATTCAGGTAGCGCTGGATGGTGCCCAGGTCGATGCAACCGGCGGCGCGAACCTTCTGCGGGTCGTCGGTCTTGAGCTCGTTCATCACCTGGGCGGTGCGAGCGAGCACGCGCGAGACACCGCTCTCGCCCACGAACATGTGGTGCGCTTCCTCGGTCAGCATGAACTTGGTCGTGCGTGCGAGCGGGTCGAAGGCAGACTCCGCCAGCGCAGAGAGCTGGAACTTGCCATCGCGGTCGGTGAAGTAGGTGAACATGAAGAAGGCCAGCCAGTCGGGCGTCTTCTCATTGAACGCACCCAGGATGCGCGGGTTGTCCTGGTCGCCGGACTGACGCTGCAGCAGCGCTTCGGCCTCTTCGCGGCCGTCGCGGCCGAAATGCTTGTGCAGCAGATAGACCATGGCCCACAGGTGGCGGCCTTCCTCCACATTGATCTGGTAGAGATTGCGCAGGTCGTACATGCTGGGCGCCGTCAGGCCCAGGTGGCGCTGCTGCTCGACCGATGCGGGTTCGGTGTCGCCTTGCGTCACGATGATGCGGCGCAGGTTGGCGCGGTGTTCGCCGGGCACGTCCTGCCAGGCCTTTTCACCCTTGTGGTCACCAAAATGGATCTCGCGGTTCGCGTCGCCCGGGTTCAGGAAGATGCCCCAGCGGTAGTCGCGCATCTTCACGTGGCCGAACTGCGCCCAGCCCTGCGGGTCCACGCTGACGGCGGTGCGCAGGTAGACGTCGTAGGCCGTCGAGCCGTCCGGGCCCACGTCGTCCCACCAGTTCACGAAGTTCGGCTGCCAGCCTTCCAGCGCGCGCTGCAGCGTGCGGTCTTCGCTCAGGTTGACGTTGTTCGGGATCTTTTCGCTGTAGTTGATCGTGGACATGTGGGCTCCTGGGTGGTGTTCAGACGCGGTTGAAATCGAAGGCGGCCTTGTCGCCCTTGCCGTAGACCTTGAGCGCGCCCTTGTCGCCGACGGCGTTGGGGCGGATGAAGATCCAGTTCTGCCAGGCGGTGAGGCGGCCGAAGATGCGGGTGGCCATGTTTTCTTTCTGGGCGAAGCGCAGATTCGCTTCAAGGCCGGTGAGGGCGTCGGGCGACATCGATGCACGCTCTTCGCGCGCCATGCGCACCTCGTCTTCCCAGTCGATGTCGTCAAGCGCGGCGGTCACCAGGCCGAGTTCGAAAGCGGCATCGGCGTCCAGCGCCTTGCCGATGGCGCCGCGTGCGGCCTCCATCGGCGCTTCCTCTTCGTAGAAGCGGCGTTGCAGGCGCGACTGGTCGTTGACCATCGGCAAGTAGCCGAAGTTGAACTCGTCAAGCTGCAGCTTCGGCGCGGCATCCGCGTCATCGGGCAACGCGAGCATGTAGGCGCGGTCGGCGCAGAAGGCCAGTTCTGCCAGCGAGCCGGCAAAGCACGAGCCCGACTCGATGAGCGCAAACAGGCTGCGCGAGGACACATCGAGGCGCGCGAAGGTGCGGCGCATCAGGCCGAGGGTCTCGCGCACCAGCCAGTGGTCCTTGTTCGCCAGCATCAGCGCGTCGCCGGCCAGCACGGCCGATGCGTCGCCTTCGGTCTTGAGCAGCCACGTGCCCATGTCGAGTTCGTTGGTGCGCAGGCACAGGATGGCGTCGTCGAGTTCGCGCGCCATCTGCAGCGGCCACCAGGCGGCGCCCGCGGCTTCGATGCCGGCCAGGTCGGTGGGCTGCGTGCCGCTGGGCGCCTTCACCGTGATGGTGGCGCTGCGCTTGCTGCGGTCGATGGCCACATTCACATAGGCGTAGCTGATGCCATCGGCGCTGTCGGTGCGCTCGATGCGGGGCAGCGCCACGCCCTTGCCCGCTGACGGGCGATCGCTCTTCGCGGCCAGCGCGTCCGCGCGTTCCTTCACGTGGGCGGCGAACTGCTGCGGTTTGGCAATGGAGTCCACCAGCCGCCAGTCCACGGCCTTCTTGCCGCGGACGCCTTCGCTGGTGGTGCAGAAGATGTCGGCCAGGTCGTGGCGCACGTGGCGCTTGTCGGTGACGCGCGTGAGGCCACCGGTGCCCGGCAGCACGCCCAGGAGCGGCACTTCGGGCAGCGACACGGCAGATGACCGGTCGTCCACCAGCACGATCTCGTCGCAGGCCAGCGCCAGTTCGTAGCCGCCGCCAGCGCAGGCGCCGTTGAGCGCGGCCACGAACTTCAGGCCGCTGTGCTTCGACGAATCCTCGATGCCGTTGCGCGTCTCGTTGGTGAACTTGCAGAAGTTCACCTTCCAGGCGTGGCTGGACAGACCCAGCATGAAGATGTTGGCGCCCGAGCAGAACACGCGGTCCTTGCCGCTGGTGACCACCACCGTGCGCACCTCGGGATGTTCGAAGCGCACGCGGTTGAGGGCGTCATGCAGTTCGATGTCCACGCCCAGGTCGTAGCTGTTGAGCTTGAGCTTGTAGCCGGGGCGGATGCCGGCGTCTTCGTTGATGTCCACCGCCAGGGTGGCGATGGCGCCGTCGAAGGACAGCTTCCAGTGGCGGTACTGGCTGGGGTCGGTGCGGTAGTCGACGGTGGTCGGGGTGGTGCTGGCGCTCATGGTGGTTGTCTCCGGGCGGTGGTCGCGTGCAGCCGCGTGGCGGCTGCGGGATCAGGCCCGACAACCCGCCACTACCGGCTGGTTCGAACCTGTTGATGTGAATAATAATTCACGAAGCTCAAAACGTCAATGCACTTTTCTGCATGTTACCCGGGGAGGTCGACCAGTTCGCGCACCTGCTCGCGCAAGGCGACAAAGGCCTCGTCCAGCGGGTAGGCGCTGGTGTTGAAGCTCATGTCGGCCTTCGAATAGAAGGCCGAGCGGCCCGCGAGGATGCGTTTCAGGTCTTCCATGGCCTCACGGCTGGCGGCCATGGGACGCATGTCGCCTTGCGCGGCCACGCGGCCCATGTGATCGGCCGGATCGGCCTGCAGCCACACCGTGGTGCAGTGAGAGAGCAGCAGGTTGAAGTTGGCGGCGTCCGACACCAGGCCGCCCGGCGTGGCGATCACCACCTCGGGGTAGATCTGGATGGTCTCTTCCAGCGCCCGGCGCTCGTAGCGGCGGTAGGCCGGCGTCCCGTAGAGCGAGTGGATCTCGTTGATGCTGCAGCCGGCGAACTTCTCGATCTCACGGCTGAGCTCGACAAACGCAAAACCCAGGTCGTCGGCCAGGCGCTGGCCCAGCGTGGACTTGCCCGCGCCACGCAGGCCGATGAGCGCGATGCGAGCCCGGCGGCCAGGGTCGTCGCCCGGCATCGCGCCGCCGCCCAGCAGCCCGCCGATGGCGATGCGCGCCCGTCGCAAGTCCGATTCGGTGCGTTTTTCCAGCAGTTCACGGATCAGCAGCCACTCGGGTGAGCTTGTGCTCACATCGCCCAACAGTTCTGCCAGCGAACACTGCAGTGCCTGCGCGACCTGCAGCAGCACCAGGATGGATGCATTGCCGGTGCCGTACTCCAGGTTGGCCAGGTGGCGCTCGGACACATCGGCAGCGAGCGCGACCGCCTTGCGCGTCATGCCCCTGCGCGAGCGCAGGGTGCGCACCCGCTCGCCGAGCGACACCAGAAAGGGATGCCGCGGCTCTTCAGGGGCGGCATCCCCCGGCCGGCTGGCGGCGGAGGCCATCACGCTGGTGTCGGCTGCATCCATGGTGAAGGGGACTTTCAAAAATGTCTTGTCAGAGGGGACAAACCCTTGGGTCCCTTGCCAAGCTGGCAAACATGCACTTTAATGCACAATCTGCGGCAAGCAAGATAGTGCATTTATAGCGCCAATCCACGACCGCGAACAGCCCTGACTACCCGAGGGGCCCTCTGGAGACCACCATGACCACCAACCTGCTTCCCAACCACCTGGGCGGCCAGTGGCACACCGCCACCGATGCCGGAACACCCTTGTTCGATCCCATTCTCGGTACCGAACTCGTCCGCGTGAGCAACCGGGGCCTGGATCTGGCTGCCGGGTTCCGTTTCGCGCGCGAGGAAGGCGGCAAGGCCCTTCGGGCGCTCAGCTACGGCCAGCGCGCAGCCCTGCTTTCCGCCATCGTCAAGGTGCTGCAGGCCAACCGCGATGCCTATTACGAGATCGCCACCGCCAACTCAGGCACGACCACCAAAGACTCGGCGGTGGACATCGACGGCGGCATCTTCACCCTGGGTTACTACGCGAAACAGGGTGAAGCCCTGGGCGAAGCCCGCGCCCTGCTGGACGGCGAACGCATCCGCATGGGCAAGGACCCGGTGTTCCAGACCCAGCACGTCCTGCAGCCCACGCATGGCGTGGCCCTGTTCATCAACGCATTCAACTTCCCGAGCTGGGGCCTGTGGGAAAAGGCAGCGCCCGCCCTGCTCTCGGGCGTGCCGGTGATCGTCAAACCCGCCACGGCCACCGCCTGGCTCACGCAACGCATGGTGAAGGACGTGATCGATGCGGGAATCCTCCCGCCGGGCGCACTCTCGGTGGTCTGCGGCTCTTCCACAGGCTTGATGGATCAGTTGCAGCCGTTCGACGTGGTGTCGTTCACTGGCTCGGCCGACACCGCCCGCCTCATCCGCAGCCACCCGGCCGTGGCCGAACGATCCGTGCGTTGCAACATCGAGGCCGACAGCCTGAACAGCGCCCTGCTCGACCCGGCTGCTACCGCCGACAGCGAGGCCTTCAACCTGCTGGTGAGTGAGGTGGTGCGCGAGATGACGGTGAAGGCGGGCCAGAAGTGCACCGCGATACGCCGTGTGTTCGTGCCAAGCGCGCTGTACGACGCTGTGGCCCAGGCCATCGGCGCCAAGCTCGCGAAGACCAGCGTGGGCAATCCGCGCAACGAAACGGTTCGCATGGGTTCACTGGTGAGCCAGGAACAGAAAGCGAGCGTGCTCGAAGGCATCGCCAGGCTGCGCACCGAGGCCGAGGTGTTGTTCGACGGCAGCGGCGCCGCGCTGGTGGACGCCGATCCGGCCAAGGCCGCCTGCGTGGCGCCTGTGCTGCTGGGATCGCGCGAGCCCGCCCGCGCGAAGCTGTTGCACGACGTGGAGGTGTTCGGCCCGGTGGCCACGCTCATGGCCTACGACAGCCTGGACCAGGCCTACGAACTCATCCGCCGTGGAGAGGGTTCGCTGGTGTGTTCGATCTACAGTGCCGACCCTGCGTTCATCGCGAGTGCCGCACTCGAACTTGGCTCCGCCCACGGCCGCGTCCACGCGATCTCGCCGGACGTGGCGGCCAGCCAGAGCGGACACGGCAACGTGATGCCCATGTCCCTGCACGGCGGCCCGGGTCGCGCGGGCGGCGGCGAGGAACTGGGTGGCCTGCGCGCGCTGGGCTTCTACCACCGCCGCAGCGCCGTGCAGGCCAGCAGCGCCGCCCTGGACGCACTGGCCGGCTCGGCGGTAGCCTTCAAATACTGAGCCGCTGAGGAGATCCACCATGTCCGACACCGTCGCCCCCCCGGAGCGCTTCAATTTTGCGCGGCACCTGCTCGAGCTCAACGCCGGGCGCGCGCAGAAGACAGCGCTCATCGATGACCAGGGCTCGCTCACCTACGGCCAGCTGGCCGATCAGGTGCAGCGATTCGCGGGCGCACTCCAGGCGCTGGGGCTGCGGCGCGAAGAGCGCGTGTTGCTGCTCATGCACGACAGCAGCGACTGGGTGGTGGCCTTCCTGGGCGCGCTGCACGCCGGCGTGGTGCCGGTGGCGGTGAACACCCTGCTCACCGCCCAGGACTACGCCTACATGCTGGCCAACAGCCGCGCACGGGCCGTGCTGGTGTCGGCCGCGCTGCTGCCCACCCTCCAGACCGCGCTGGCTTCGAACGCCAACGAGGCGCAGCACCTCATCGTCTCGCGCGCCTCTGCCGCACTGCCCGAAGGCGCCCACGATTTCACCAGGCTGGTGGCACGCAGCGAGCCCGCTGCGGCAGCCGACACGCACGGCGACGAGCCGGCTTTCTGGCTGTATTCGAGCGGCTCCACCGGCGCACCCAAGGGCACCGTGCACACGCAGGCCAACCTTTATTGGACGGCCGAGCTCTATGGCAAGGCCGTGCTGGACCTGCGCGAAAGCGACCTCGTCTTCTCGGCCGCCAAGCTGTTCTTCGCCTACGGCCTGGGCAACGCCCTCACCTTCCCGCTCAGCGTGGGCGCCAGCGTGGTGCTGATGGCCGAGCGCCCCACGCCACAGGCCTGCTTCAAGCGCTTCACCGAACTCAAGCCCACCGTGTTCTACGGTGCGCCCACCGGTTACGGCGGCATGCTGGCCAGCCCCGATCTCCCTGGAAAGAGCGACGTCGCCTTGCGCCTGTGTTCATCGGCCGGTGAAGCCTTGCCACAAGACATCGGCCAGCGCTGGACGAACCACTTCGGCGTGGAGATCATTGACGGGATCGGTTCCACCGAGATGCTGCACGTGTTCCTCTCGAACCGCCCGGGCGATGTGCGCTACGGGACCACCGGCAAGCCGGTGCCGGGTTACGAGATTGAACTCCGAGGCGAAGACGGTCAGCCAGTGCCCGATGGCGAAATCGGCGACCTCTACATCAAGGGACCGAGCGCCGCACTGATGTACTGGAACAACCGCGACAAGACGCGCGACACCTTCCAGGGCGGATGGACCAAGGCCGGCGACAAGTACACGCGCGACGCCGACGGCTACTGCACCTACGCCGGCCGCAACGACGACATGCTCAAGGTCAGCGGCATCTACGTGAGCCCGTTCGAAGTGGAAGCCACGCTGGTGCAGCATCCCGCGGTGCTGGAAGCCGCCGTCATCGGCAAACAGGACGCCGACGGCCTGACCAAGACCAAGGCCTTCGTGGTGCTCAAGGCCGGCACGCAGGCCACCGAAGCCGAACTGCAGGCTTTCGTGAAGGAAAAGCTCGCGCCGTACAAGTACCCGCGCTTCATCGAATTCCTGCCCGAGCTGCCGAAGACCGCCACCGGCAAGATCCAGCGGTTCCGGTTGAGGGAAAAGGAAAGCGGCGCGGCTTGAAGATTCAGGTGTCCTTGGACACCTTGATCGAAGGAAACTTGCTCGAAAAATCCTTGGCCTTGGCCGCGATCTTGATCGCCACCTGCCGCGCCACGGTCTTGTACAGCCCTGCAATCTCGCCCTCGGGGTCGGCCACCACCGTGGGCATGCCGCTGTCGGCCTGCACGCGAATGCTCATGTTCAGCGGGAGCGCGCCCAGGTAATCCATGCCGTACTCCGCGGCCATGTTCTTGCCGCCGTCGACGCCGAAGATGTGTTCCACGTGACCGCACTTCTCGCACACGTGCACGGCCATGTTTTCCACAATGCCCAGAATGGGCACGCCAACTTTCTCGAACATCTTGATGCCCTTGCGCGCATCCAGCAGGGCAATGTCCTGCGGCGTGGTGACGATCACCGCGCCGGTGAGCGGCACGCGCTGGGAGAGGGTGAGCTGGATGTCGCCCGTGCCAGGTGGCATGTCGACGATCAGGTAATCCAGGTCTTTCCAGTTGGTCTGGCGCAGCAATTGCTCAAGAGCCTGGGTGGCCATGGGGCCCCGCCAGATCATGGCTTCGTCGCGGTCGATGAGAAAGCCGATGGAGATCACCTGCACACCGTAGTTCTCCAGCGGCTCCATGGTCTTGCCGTCTTCGCTTTCGGGCCGGCCTTCCACGCCCATCATCATGGGCTGGCTGGGTCCGTAGATGTCGGCATCCAGGATGCCGACCTTCGCGCCCTCGGCCGCCAGTGCCAGCGCCAGGTTCACCGCCGTCGTGCTCTTGCCCACGCCGCCCTTGCCCGAAGCCACGGCGATGATGTTCTTCACATTGGGCATGAGCTGCACGCCGCGTTGCACCGCATGCGCGGTGATCCGGGTCGTGACGTTGACGGACACGTTGTCCACGCCCGCCACCGATTTGGCGGCGGCAATCAGCGCGCGGCGCAGCGCCGGAATCTGGCTCTTGGCCGGATAGCCCATTTCCAGGTCGAAGGACACATCGCCTTCGCTGGCCTGCAGGTTCTTGAGGGCCTTGGTGGACACGAAGTCCTTGCCCGTATTGGGGTCGGTCACGGCTTGCAGCGCGGTCAGCAGCGCCTGGGAATCAACGGCCATGGGGAACGGTCTCCAGAGAGGAAGGGATGCGCCGGTTATCGGGCAAGCGGGGAAGAGTCTAACGTCCCGCCCTTGCCGGGGTCATACACACAGCCGGCATGAGGGCATCGGCCCGTAAAATCGCGGGTTCCCCTGACAGAAAGCCTTTCCCATGAGCCAGCCGCGACGCCTGTTCGTCACCACCGCCCTGCCCTACGCCAACGGCCATTTCCACATTGGCCACATCATGGAATACATCCAGGCCGACATCTGGGTGCGGTTCCAGCGCATGCAGGGGCATGAGGTGAACTTCGTCTGCGCCGACGATGCGCACGGCGCACCCATCATGATCGCGGCCGACAAGGCGGGCAAGACGCCGCAGCAGTTCGTCGCCGATATCGCGGCGGGCCGCAAGCCTTACCTGGACGGCTTTCACATCGGCTTTGACAACTGGCACAGCACCGACGCGCCCGAGAATCACGCACTGGCGCAGGACGTGTACCGCGCACTCAAGGCCAACGGCCTGATCGAGACCCGCACCATCGAACAGTTCTTCGACCCCGAGAAGAACATGTTCCTGCCCGACCGGTTCATCAAGGGCGAGTGCCCCAACTGCCACGCGAAAGACCAGTACGGCGACAACTGCGAGGTCTGCGGCAAGGTGTACAACCCGACCGACCTGATCAACCCGTACTCCGCGCTGTCAGGCGCCAGGCCCGAGCTCAGGAACTCTGAACACTTCTTCTTCAAGCTCTCCGACCCGCGATGCCTGGACTTCCTGGGGCAGTGGACGCAGAGCGGCGCGGTGCAGCCTGAAGTGCTCAACAAGATCAGCGAATGGATCGAGCCTGACGAGAACGGCCAGACCAAGCTGGGCGACTGGGACATCAGCCGCGACGCGCCCTATTTCGGCATCGAGATCCCGGATGCTCCCGGCAAGTACTTCTATGTGTGGCTGGACGCGCCCATCGGCTACCTGGCTTCGCTGAAGAACCTGTTCGACCGGACGGGCCGCGATTTCGATGCCTTCATGGCGGACCCGACCACCGAGCAGTTCCACTTCATCGGCAAGGACATCATCACCTTCCACACGCTGTTCTGGCCGGCGATGCTGAAGTTCAGCGGCCGCAAGGTGCCCAACGCAGTGTTCGTGCACGGCTTCCTCACCATCAACGACGGCGAGAAGATGAGCAAGAGCCGGGGCACCGGCCTGGATCCCCTGAAGTATCTCAGCCTGGGCATGAACCCGGAGTGGCTGCGTTACTACCTGGCCGCCAAGCTCACGGCGCGCAATGAAGACGTGGACTTCACGCCCGACGACTTCATGGCCCGCGTCAACAGCGACCTGATCGGCAAGTACATCAACATCGCCTCTCGCGCGGCAGGCTTCATTGCCAAACGATTTGGCGGGAAGCTGGGCGAAGTCTCCGCGGATGGCGATGCCCTGATCGACCACCTGCAAAGCGCAGCGCCCTCCGTGGCCGCGCTGTACGCGGAGCGTGAGTACGGCAAGGCGCTGCGCGAGATCATGCTGCTGGCCGATCGCGTGAACGCCTACGTGGACCAGAACAAGCCCTGGGAACTGGCGAAGCAGGACGGCATGGACGGCCGGCTGCACGACGTGTGCACCACCTGCATCGAGGCATTTCGTCTGCTCACCCTCTACCTCAAGCCGGTGCTGCCCGCGCTCGCCACCCAGGTGGAGTCTTTCCTGCAAACCACACCGCTGGCGTTCGCGGACGCCAGCCGCGTGCTCGGCAAGGACCACGGCATCAACGCCTACCAGCACCTGATGCAGCGCGTGGACGTGAAGCAGCTCGACGCGCTGTTTGAAAAGCCGCCGGAGCCCGCGGCGCCGGCCACGGTACCCGGCGGTGAGCCGGTGGCCGACACCATCACCATCGACGACTTCAGCAAGATCGACCTGCGCGTTGCACAGATCGTGAACTGCGAGTCGGTGGAAGGCTCGACCAAACTGCTTCGACTCACGCTCGACGTGGGCGAGGGCCGCCACCGCAACGTGTTCAGTGGCATCGCCAGCGCCTACGCGCCGCAAGACCTGGTGGGCAAGCTCACCGTGGTGGTGGCCAACCTGGCGCCGCGCAAGATGAAGTTCGGTGTGAGTGAAGGCATGGTGCTGGCGGCCAGCCACGCCGACGAGAACGCCGAGCCCGGGATCCACATCCTCCTTCCCTGGCCGGGCGCCAAGCCCGGCATGCGCGTGCGCTGAACGGCTCACCTTGTTCGCACCCATCCGCGGCTTCACCAGTCTGCAGCGCACGCCGCAGACCGACCTGAAGCTCGGCTCGGTGCTGGCCTTCGTCGCCGGCGCCGCCAACGCGGGCGGCTTTCTGGCGGTGGGCCAGTACACCTCGCACATGACGGGCATGGTGTCGTCGGTCGCCGACCACCTGGTGCTCGGACGCTTCACGCTGGCATGGGCGGGCTTGGGCGCGGTGCTGGCCTTCCTGCTGGGCGCCATGACCACCGCCTGGCTGGTGAACTGGGGCATGCGCCATGAGCTGCGCAGCGCCTACGGACTGCCGCTGATCCTGGAGGCCGCAGCGCTGCTGGTCTTCGGCCTGTTCGGCGCGGCCATCGGCTTCATGACCCCGGTGTTCCTGCCGCTCACGGTGGTGCTGCTGTGTTTCATCATGGGCCTGCAGAACGCGGTGATCACCAAGATCTCTCGCGCGGTGATCCGCACCACGCACGTCACCGGCCTCATCACGGACCTCGGGATCGAGCTGGGCAAATTGCTGTACGTGAACCGCCAACCGGATGCCGCGCCCGTGCAGGCCGATCGGCATCGCCTGCGCGTGCATGGCCAGCTGATCGCCTGCTTTTTCGTGGGCGGACTTGCAGGCGCGCTCGGATTCAAGTACCTGGGCTTCATCAGCACCGTGCCGCTGGCGCTGATGTTGCTGCTGCTGGTGATGCGTCCCGCGCTGGACGACTGGCAGCGGCTGCGCGCGTCGTGAGCCGCAGGTGACCTACTTAGGGTCGATCTCGGGGTCGCGCATCGACCCGGTGGACACCACCCGCAGGTCGCGGTCGAAGACCACCGTGAAGATCTTCGAATCACCGGGGTTGGGGCCGTCGAGGTAGCGCCAGTCGTAATGGGTCTCGCGCTTGAGATCGTAGGTGGTCACCTTCATCGGTTTGCCCAGCATGCGCCGAACCGCTTCCATGGGCATGCCGGGCACCACCTGTCTGAAGTTCTGCGGCGTGAGCACCTGGCGCAGGGCGGCCATGCGGCCATCCGGGCCAATGGTGATCATGTAGTTGCGGTGGCCGGCGGGCTGGCGGTTGTACTCGTAGACCTGGGCGCCGTCCTCTGCCTCCCACACCGCTTCCGGTGCGCCAAAGCGTTCGCGAACATCGGCCTCGGTGGACACGCCCTCTTCGAGCTCGCTGATGTTTTGCGGATCACACGCCGCCAGAAGCAACAGCGAGGTGCACAGCCCTGCGAGCCACTTTCGCGTTGTCGATCCTTGCATGCGGGCACCTTCTGAAATGGACGAAATTCAGTGTAAACCCCACGCCTTGAGCGACCGGTTTGTCAGCCTCGTGAACGGTTGCGAAAGGTAACATGCCCCATGTTCCATGGATTGCCGCCCCTGGCCACCTTCCGCCCGCGCCTGCTGCAAGACATGCGCGGCTACAACCGGGACAAGCTGGCGCGCGATGTCGGCGCCGGCGCCACGGTGGGCATCGTGGCGCTCCCGCTGGCCATGGCGTTTGCCATCGCCAGCGGCCTCAAGCCCGAAGCAGGCTTGTGGACCGCGATCATTGCGGGCTTTCTCATCTCGGCCCTGGGCGGCACGTCGATGCAGATCGGGGGACCGGCTGGCGCCTTCATCGTCATCGTCTATGGCATCGTCGAGCGCTATGGCGTGGCCAACCTCCTGATTGCCACAGCCAGTGCCGGTGTGCTGCTGTTCCTGCTGGGCCTCTTTCGCCTGGGCACCCTGGTCCGTTATGTGCCGGTGAGCGTGGTGATCGGCTTCACCAACGGCATCGCGGTGCTGATCGCCCTCTCCCAGGTGCGCGACCTGCTCGGCCTGGAGATCGCGCACATGCCGGCGAGCTTCTTTGGCCAGATCAACACCATGGCGCTGCACATCCAGAGCTTCAATGTGTTCGCCTTCGTGCTGGGCGCACTGTGTGTGCTGGGCCTGTTCGTCTGGCCGCGGCTGTGGGCGGTGGATTCGCAGTTCCGCCGCCAGCTCAAATCGATCGAGACCGTGAGCGCGATCAAGGCCACGTCCCGCATTCCCGGCCCCGTGGTGGCGCTGGTCACGCTGTCGCTGCTGGCCTGGGTGCTGGCCTTGCCGGTGGAGACCATCGGCACGCGGTTTGGCGGCATTCCGCAAGGTGCGCCGGCCTTCCAGCTGCCCGACTTCTCCTGGGAAACCGTGCGTCTGCTGGTGACCCCCACGCTCACCATCGCCATGCTGGGTGCCATCGAATCCCTGCTTTGCGCGCGTGTGGCCGACCAGTTGAGCGATGCACCCAAGCACGATCCCAATCAGGAACTGATGGCGCAGGGGATTGCCAACACCGTGGTGCCCTTCTTTGGCGGCATGCCGGCCACCGGCACCATCGCACGCACGGTGACCAACATCCGGTCCGGCGCCGCCTCGCCGGTGGCGGGCATGGTGCACGCCCTCACGCTGGCCGCCGTGGTGCTGCTGGCGGCACCGCTGGCGTTCCACATTCCGCTGGCGGTGCTGGCCGGTGTGTTGCTGTTCGTCGCGTGGAACATGGGGGAATGGCGCGAATTCGCGCGGCTGAGGCAGTTCAGCAACCACTACCGGTTGATGATGCTGTCCACCTTTGCGCTCACGATCATCTTCGACCTCACGGTGGCGGTGGAGCTCGGCCTGGTGCTGGCCGTGGTGCTGTTCGTTCGGCGCCAGAGCTCGATCTTCCGCGCCGATCCCGTGGCCCGCACCGAGCAGCAACTCACCTACAAGCTCTATGGTTCGCTGTTCTTTGGCGCCGTCGCCAAGATCGACCCCATCGTGGCCGAAGTCGAGCGGTCACCCGAGCCGATCAATGTGATGCTGGACGCCAGCCACATGATTTCGCTCGACACCACCGGGCTGGACGCCCTGGAACAACTGCACAAGGCGGTGTACAAGCGCGGCGGCCAGCTCGGCATGGTGGGCCTGCACGAGCAGCCGCGTTCGCTCATCGAACGTTCGGGCTTTGCCCAGCGCCTGCACACCTGCCAGTAGCAGACCGGTAAAATCGCCGCTTTCCCCTGCGCCCACCCCGGCTGCCCACCATGTCCTTCTTCCGCCGCCCCGACTACACCTCCGACACGACCCAGTTCATCGAGTCGCTCAAGCAGAAAAAGCCGTCGCTGGAGCAGGAGCAGCGAAAGGGCCGCGCGCTGCTGTGGGACAAGCAGATCGACCGCGAATTCCAGGCCAGGGCCGAGGCTGCCCGGGTGCCGCAACAGCCCTACGTGTACCAGACCGGCTCCGACCACGCCTGAGCCCGCGAATGAACGGCGAGCCCCACATGCTCGACGAGGCCCCGCAGGGGCTGGACGCGGTGCTGCCCAGCGTGGTGGACCACGTGGCGCTGGCCCGTCTGTACGGCGAGCCCCTGTTCGCCATGCCGCGCGATCTCTACATCCCGCCGGACGCGCTGCAGATCTTCCTGGAAGCCTTCGAAGGACCACTGGATCTGCTGCTCTACCTGATCCGCAAGCAGAACTTCAACATCCTCGATATCCCGATGGCGGCGGTGACCCGCCAGTACCTGACCTACGTGGACGAGATCCGCGCCAGCAACCTGGAACTGGCGGCCGAGTACCTGCTGATGGCGGCCATGCTGATCGAGATCAAGTCGCGCATGCTGCTGCCACCGAAGAAGGTGGCCGAAGGCGAAGAACCGGAAGATCCCCGCGCCGAGTTGGTGCGCCGACTGCTGGAATACGAGCAGATGAAGCTCGCCGCCCAGCGCCTGGCCGACTGCCCGCAATACGGACGGGATTTCCTGCGCGCCCAGGTCTATGTGGAACAGGCGCTGGCGCCTCGTTTTCCGGACGTCAATGCCGTCGACCTGCAAAGTGCGTGGCGCGACATCCTCAAGCGCGCCAAGCTCGTGCAGCACCACAAGATCAGCCGCGAGGAACTCTCGGTGCGCGAGCACATGAGCATCGTGCTGCGACGCCTGCAAGGCCGCAAGTTCGTCGAGTTCGGCGAGCTGTTCGATCCTGCTCACGGCTCGCCCGTGCTGGTGGTGACCTTCATCGCCATGCTGGAGCTGGCCAAGGAAACGCTCATCGAGCTGACCCAGGCCGAAGCTTTCGCCCCCATTTATGTGCGTCTCGCCTACACCCCTGCATGACCGATCTGCACCGCTTTGACGTTCTCATCATCGGCAGTGGGCTGGCAGGCCTGACCACCGCCCTGCATCTGGCTTCCACGCACCGGGTGGCGGTGGTCACCAAGCGGGCCCTGAGCGACGGCTCCAGCAACTGGGCCCAAGGTGGCATTGCCGCTGTGCTGGCCGAGGGCGACAGCTACGCATCGCACGTGGACGACACGCTGGTGGCCGGCGCCGGCCTGTGCGACCTGGAAGCCACGCGCTTCACCGTGGAGAACGCCCCGGCCGCCATCGCCTGGCTGCAGGAACTGGGCGTGCCCTTCTCCACCGAAGACGGCGAACTCCACCTCACGCGCGAGGGCGGGCACAGCCACCGCCGCATCGTGCACGCCGCCGATGCCACCGGGGCGGCGGTGCAGGCCACGCTGATCGAACGGGTGCTTGCCACACCCGCGATCGAGGTGTTCGAGCACCACATGCTGGTCGACCTCATCACCGACCGGAAACTGCCCGGCCATGACCCGGCACCCCACGCCACAGGGCGCTGCTTCGGCGCGTATGTGCTGGACACCGTGCGGGACGAGGTGGTGACCTTCAGCGCCACCCACACGGTGCTGGCCACCGGCGGCGCGGGCAAGGTCTACCTGTACACGACCAACCCCGACACCGCCACGGGCGACGGCATCGCCGCCGGCTGGCGCGCCGGCTGCCAGGTGGGCAACATGGAGTTCATCCAGTTCCACCCCACGTGCCTGTACCACCCGCACGCCAAGAGCTTCCTGATTTCCGAAGCCGTGCGCGGCGAAGGCGGGTTGCTCAAGCTGCCTGCTTCGCATGGTGGCCACCGCTTCATGCCCGACCACGATCCGCGTGCCGAACTGGCACCGCGCGACGTCGTGGCCCGCGCCATCGACTTCGAGATGAAGAAGCACGGCCTGGATTGCGTGCACCTGGACATCTCGCACCAGTCACCCGAGTTCCTGCGCGAGCACTTCCCCAACATCCTGGCGCGCTGCGCCGAGCTGGGCATCGACATCACCAGGGAGCCGATTCCCGTGGTGCCCGCTGCGCACTACACCTGCGGCGGCCTGGTGACCGACCTCACCGGCAGCACCGGCATCGCCGGCCTCTATGCCGTGGGCGAGACCACCTGCACGGGCCTGCACGGTGCGAACCGCCTGGCCAGCAACTCGCTGGTGGAATGCATGGTGTTCGCACAGGGCGCGGTGGGCGCCATTCGCAGCGCGTCCGGCTCCTCAGCCCCCGCCATGCCCTTGTGGGACGACAGCCGCGTGACCGACGCCGACGAGCTGGTGGTGATCTCGCACAACTGGGACGAACTGCGCCGATTCATGTGGGACTACGTGGGCATCGTGCGCACCGACAAACGCCTGGAACGCGCCGCGCACCGCATCTCGCTGCTGCAGGCGGAAATCCACGAGTTCTATTCGAAGTTCCACGTCACCCGCGACCTGCTGGAACTGCGCAACCTGGTTCAGGTGGCCGACCTGATCGTCATGTCGGCCATGATGCGCCACGAGAGCCGTGGCCTGCATTTCAGTCGCGACTATCCGGAATTGCTCCCGGAACCGAAACCCACCATCCTGGTGCCCCCGGCAAGGTAAGGCTCTCAGGCGGCGCCGATGTTCGGCACCAGCGCGCCCGGGTTGTTGCCCGATCGCTGAGCCGCGGTGAACGCCAGCATGCGGTCGATCGGCAACCTGGCCCGCTCGATGAGCGCTGCATCCACCTCGATGCGGTTCAGCCCTTTTTCCAGCACCTGCGCCACCCCCGCCAGCCCGTTCATGGCCATCCACGGGCAGTGCGCGCAACTCTTGCAGGTGGCGCTGTTGCCCGCGGTGGGGGCCTCGATGAACACCTTGCCCGGGTTCTGCTGGCGCAGCATGTGCATCATGCCGTTGTCGGTGGCCACGATGAACTCGCTCGCGTCCATCTCGCGCGCCGCCTTGAGGATGGCGGAGGTCGAACCCACCGAGTCGGCCAGCGCGATCACGTCGGCCGGGCTCTCCGGGTGGACCAGCACTTTCGCCTTGGGATGCTCTTTCTTGAGGGCCTCCAGTTCGAAGGCCTTGAACTCGTCGTGCACGATGCACGAACCGGTCCACATCACCATGTCGGCGCCGGTCTCTCGCTGGATGTAGGCGCCCAGGTGCTTGTCGGGTGCCCACAGGATCTTGTGGCCCTTGTCCTTGAGCGCGCTCACGATGTCGAGTGCGCAACTGGAGGTGACCAGCCAGTCAGAACGCGCCTTCACCGCGGCGCTGGTGTTGGCGTACACCACCACCGTGCGGTCAGGGTGTGCATCGCAGAACGCACTGAATTCGTCGATGGGGCAGCCCAGGTCGAGCGAGCAGTTGGCGTCCAGGTCGGGCATGAGCACCGTCTTCTCCGGGCTCAGTATCTTGGCCGTCTCACCCATGAAGCGAACCCCGGACACCACCAGCGTGGTCGCGGGGTGGTCACGTCCGAAGCGGGCCATCTCCAGCGAGTCGCTGACGATGCCACCGGTTTCCACGGCGAGGTCCTGCAGGTCGGGGTGCACATAGTAGTGAGACACCATCACCGCATTGCGCTCCTTGAGCAGCGCCCGGATGCGCTCCTTGAGCGCGGCACGCTGCTTTGGCCCCGGCTCCACCGGCACGCGCGCCCAGGCGTGCTGCGTGGGGCAGGCGGGTTGCTCGTACTCGACGTCGATCACGTCACTGCCGGATTCGTTCGTGGGGGTCATGTCGTTCTTCCTGTCTCGCAAATGGGTCGTCAGATCGACTCGAAACGCATCGAGAAGTCGATCGCGCGGATGTCCTTGGTGAGCGACCCGATGGAAATGCGGTCGACACCGGTTTCTGCAAGGGCTCGCACCGTCTTCAGGCTCACGCCGCCGGAAATCTCCAGCACGGCGCGCCCCGCATTGCGGCGCACGGCCTCCAGCAGGTCGGCGTTCGCCATGTTGTCCAGCAGCACCATGGTGGCGCCGTGGGCGAGGGCTTCGTCGAGCTGGGCGAGCGTCTCCACCTCGATCTCTACAAAGCGGGCCGCGGGTGCCGTATCGCGCACACGCTGCAGCACCTGGGCCACACCGCCGGCAGCGGCAATGTGGTTCTCCTTGATCAGCACAGCGTCGTAGAGACCGATGCGGTGGTTCAGGCCGCCACCGGTCGTCACCGCGTACTTCTGCGCCAGCCTCAGGCCTGGCAGGGTCTTGCGCGTGTCCACGATGCGGGCGCGCGTGCCAGCCACGGCCTCGACATACATCGCCGTCTGCGTCGCCACGGCAGAGAGCAGCTGAAGGAAATTGAGCGCCGTGCGTTCGGCTGTCAGCAGCTTCTGTGCACGGCCTTCGATCGTCAGCACCGTCTGGTCAGCGGCGCATCGCTGGCCCTCGGCCACATGCCACTGCAAGCGCGCCTGCGGCTCGAGGGCGAGCACCGCAGCTTCCACCCACGGCGTACCGCAGATCACCGCCGATTCGCGCGCCAGGATGCGCGCGCGCGCCAGGCGGGTGCCGTCCACCAGCGCAGCCGTCAGATCGCCTTCACCGACGTCCTCTGCGAGCGCCCTGGCGACGTCGGCCCGCGCCAGCTCCTCCATGTCCAGAGAGGTGAATTCCGAGAGATGTTTCATGGGGCGCAAGCATAACGGGATGGTCTATAGTCCCGCATTCTCACCCACCCCTGAAACACGCGGGACCCACGCATGAGCACCCCCACCACCACCGCGCCCATGGCCACGCCGTATGGCACCCTGCCCACGGCATCGCCGCTGCCCCAACGCAAGCCCGTGAGCCTGCCGCGCCTGAACGAAATGCGCGAGCGCGGTGAAAAGATCACCATGCTCACCTCGTACGACGCCACATTTGCGGCGGTCGCCGATGCGGCAGGAGTCGAATGCATCCTGGTGGGCGATTCCCTGGGCATGGTCTGCCAGGGCCTGGCCAGCACCGCCGGCGTGACGCTCGAAACCATGGCCTACCACGTGGAGAGCGTGGCACGTGGTCTGCGCCGCGTGCAGGGCACCGCCTGGCTGCTGGGCGACCTGCCCTTCGGGAGTTACCACGAATCGAAGGAGCAGGCCATGCGCAGCGCCGCGCAACTGGTGCATGCGGGCGCGCACATGATCAAGATCGAAGGCGGTGGCTGGACGGCCGAGACCGTGCGCTTCCTCGTCGAACGCGGCATCCCGGTGTGTGCGCACCTCGGCCTGACGCCACAGACGGTTCACGCCCTCGGCGGCTACCGCGTGCAAGGACGCGGCGACGCGGCCGCGCTCACGCTCAAGCGACACGCCCTGGAACTCCAGGACGCGGGCGCCACCATGCTGGTGCTGGAGATGGTGCCTGCCGCCCTCTCCGCCGAAATCACGCAACAACTGCCGAACTGCCACACCATCGGCATCGGCGCGGGCAAGGGCACGGCGGGCCAGGTGCTGGTGATGCACGACATGCTGGGCGTGAACCTCGGCAAGAACCCGAAGTTCGTGCGCAACTTCATGGAAGGCGCCAGCGGTGTGCGCGAGGCCATGGCAGCGTATGTGGCCGCGGTGAAGGATGGGAGCTTCCCGGACGATCAACTCCACGCCTGGTGACGGTCGGTCCACCAAATTGCCTCAGATGAAAGTCGTCCACACCATCGAAGACCTGCGCGCCACGCTGCAGCCGTTCAACTCCCCCGCCCTGGTGCCCACCATGGGCAATCTGCACGACGGTCATCTGGACCTGGTTCGCGCCGCCAAGCCAATGGGCGATGTCACCGTGGCGAGCATCTTCGTCAATCGCCTCCAGTTCGCGCCGCACGAGGATTTCGACACCTATCCGCGCACGCTGCAGGCCGATTGCGACAAGCTCGCCGCCCAGGGCTGCGACGTGGTGTTTGCGCCGTCTGAAAAGGAGATGTACCCCGAGCCGCAGGGGTTCAAGGTACAGCCACCGACCGAGCTCGCGGACATTCTGGAAGGTCACTTCCGTCCCGGTTTCTTCACGGGGGTGTGCACCGTCGTGATGAAACTCTTCCAGACCGTGCTGAGCGAAGCCAAGGGCCCGCGCTACGCAGTGTTCGGCCAGAAGGACTACCAGCAGCAGATGGTGATCCGCCGCATGGTTCAGCAGTTTGCGCTGCCCGTGCGCATCGTGAACGTGCCCACGCAACGCGCCGCCGACGGCCTGGCGCTGAGTTCGCGCAATGGCTACCTGAGCGAGAGCGAACGGGCCGAAGCCGTGCAGCTGTCGCTGGCGCTGCGTGCGCTGGGACGCGACGCACTGGCCGCTGCCGACGGCCTGGTGCGCCACCTGCCTGCGCTGGAAGACCGCGCCATGCAGGCCCTGACGGCGCGCGGCTGGCAGCCGGATTACCTCACCGTTCGCCGCCGCAGCGACCTGCAGACGCCGCACGCGGGCGACGCGCTGGTGGTGCTTGGCGCAGCGCGCCTGGGCAAGACGCGCCTGATCGACAACTTCGAGATCTAGAGCGTTTCCTGTTTGGGGTCGCGACCCATCAGGGTGGCCACCGCCTGCGCCGGTTGCAGACGACCTTCGAGCAAGGCCACCACGGCTTCGCTGATCGGCATGTCCACCCCCAGCGTTCGGGCCCGATGCACCGCCGTGCGCGCGGTGTAGACACCCTCGGCCACATGACCCAGCGAATCCACGGCCTGACGCAGGTTCATGCCTTGGGCCAGCAACTGGCCCACCTTGCGGTTGCGCGACAGGTCGCCGGTGGCGGTGAGCACGAGATCGCCCAGGCCGGAAAGGCCCATGAAGGTTTCCGCGCGCGCGCCCAGCGCCAGCCCCAAGCGAGTCATCTCGGCCAGGCCACGGGTGATCAGCGCGGCGCGCGCGTTCAGGCCCAGCCCCAATCCGTCGCACAGGCCGGTGGCGATGGCCAGCACGTTCTTCACCGCGCCGCCCACCTCCACGCCCACGATGTCGTCGTTGGCGTACACCCGCAGGGTCTGGCTGTGAAAGGCGGCCACCAGCACATCGCGCACGCAGGCGTGCTCGCTGGCCGCCACCAGCGCGGTGGGTTGGCCGTGCGCCACTTCCTGGGCAAAGCTCGGGCCGCTGAGCACGCCGGCCTTGAGCCGGGGCGCCACTTCAGCGCGGATCTCGTGGCCCAGAAGACCCGCAGACCGGGCGTTTTCCTGAGGCACTTCGAAACCCTTGCAGAGCCAGGCCACGGGCGAAGGATGGTCCTTGAGTTGTCCGAGCAGCCCGCGCAGCCCGGCCATGGGTGTGGCAATCACCAGCAGATCGGCGCTGCGCCATTCGGCTGCGTGATCGTCCAGCGGCGCGTGGGTGATCGCCAGCGTGGGCGGCAGCGGCAGGCCCGGCAGGTAACGTCGGTTCTCGCGGTGGGCCCGCATGTCCTTGGCCTGCAGCGCGTCGCGCGCCCACAGACTGACCTGCCGAAACTCGCCCTCCTGGGAGGCCGCGCTCGCCGCGAGTGCAGTGCCCCAGGCACCCGCTCCAAGAACGACGATGTTCATCTGGC
Organism: Hydrogenophaga sp.; assembly: GCF_051858985.1. Taxonomy (GTDB): domain Bacteria; phylum Pseudomonadota; class Gammaproteobacteria; order Burkholderiales; family Burkholderiaceae_C; genus Hydrogenophaga. The sequence continues at coordinate 711,123 of NZ_JBHYGM010000001.1, forward strand.
CTGCTTCGGGCAGTGAAGCGGCTTACTGGGTGACGATGCGAGGCGCGTCCTGCTCCGCCTGGGCCTGTTGCTGCTCGTACATGGCCTGGAAGTTGATTTCGGCCAGGTGCACCGGTGGGAAACCGCCGCGCTGGACGATGTCGGCCACGTTGCTGCGAAGGTAGGGATAGACGATCTGGGGGCAGGCAATGCCCATGATGGGTCCCATCTGGTCCTGTGGCAGGTTGCGGATCTCGAAGATGCCTGCCTGCTTGGCTTCCACCAGGAACACCGTGCGGTCCTTGATCTTGGTGGTGACCGTCGCGGTCACACAGACCTCGAAGATCCCGTCGGCCACCGGGCTGGCTTCCACACCCAGCTGGATGTCCACCGAAGGCTGTTCCTGCTCGAGCAGGATGGCGGGCGAATTGGGTTGCTCCAGCGAGGCTTCCTTGAGGTAGACGCGCTGGATCTGGAAGGTCGGTTCCTGGTTTTCTGCCATGGTGTGTCTCGAAAGAGGAAAAAAAGTCAAGCCCGCCGGGGCGTTGATCCCGCAGCGGGCAAAGGGGCGATTATGGCAGCCCCGGAAAGGCGAAAACCTGCCGGATCAGCCCTGCAGGAGGGGCACAAGGCCGCCTCGGCCATCGAGCGCGTGGAGGTCGTCACAGCCGCCCACATGGGTATCGCCGATGAAGATCTGGGGCACGCTGGTGCGCCCGGTGAGCTGGGTCATCTGCGACCGCAGCCCGGGCTGGCCGTCCACGTAGATCTCCTCGAGATCGGCGACACCCCGGCGCTCCAGCAGCGCCTTCGCGCGACTGCAGTAGGGGCAGTACGCACTGGTGAACATCTTGACCTTGGCCATGCAGCAATTTCCAGAAAACCCGAAGACCCGATGATCAGGCCTTTTCCACCGGCAGGCTGGCGCCGCGCCAGGCACCCATGCCGCCGGTCAGGGATTGGGCGTCGGCATAGCCCAGTTTCCTTGCAATGGCCACAGCCCGGTTGGCGCGAGCGCCCGTGGCGCACACCATGATCAGCGGCGTGGCCTTGTTCTTGACCACCGTGGGGAGCTTGGCCTCCAGCTCGTCCAGCGGCACATTCTTCGCCCCGATGACATGCCCGGCAGCGAATTCCTTGGCCTCGCTGACATCGATCACGACCGCCTTGTCGCGGTTCATGCGCTGCACCGCCTGGACGGTGCTGAGCGTACCGGCACGTCCGCCGGCAGAAACCGCCGGCCACACCAGCATGGCGCCGGCGGCGAAGGCCACGGCGATGAGAACCCAGTTTTCAATGAAGAAACTCACGGAGACACCTTTCGAGTAAGCCCGGGATTCTAGAATGCCTGACCGATTCGCCCGCTTTCCGACCTTCAACGCCCGTTTTTCCTCATGCACAAACTCGTCCTGATCCGCCACGGCGAATCCACCTGGAATCTCGAAAACCGTTTCACCGGCTGGACCGACGTGGACCTGACGCCCACCGGCCTGGAACAGGCCAAAGCCGGCGGTCGGCTGCTCAAGGCCGAGGGGTACGACTTCGATCTGGCCTACACCAGCGTGCTCAAGCGCGCCACCCGCACGCTCTGGCATGTGCTCGATGAAATGGACCGCACCTGGTTGCCCGTGGTGCACAGCTGGCGGCTGAACGAACGGCATTACGGGGCGCTGCAAGGCCTGAACAAGGCCGACATGGCGCGCCAGTACGGCGATGAGCAGGTGCTGATCTGGCGCCGCAGCTACGACACGCCCCCGCCTCCGCTGGAACCCGCTGATCCGCGAAGTGAGCGTGGCGACCGCCGGTACGACCGGCTCAAGCCCGAAGAGATTCCGCTCACCGAGTGCCTGAAGGACACCGTGGCGCGCGTGTTGCCTTTCTGGAACGAAGCCATGGCGCCGGCCATCCGATCGGGCAAGCGCGTGGTGGTGGCCGCGCACGGCAACAGCATCCGCGCCCTGGTGAAATACCTGGACGGCATTTCGGACAGCGACATCGTCGGCCTCAACATCCCCAACGGCATCCCGCTGGTGTATGAACTCGACGGCGATCTGAAGCCTCTCAGGCACTACTACCTCGGCGACGCCGAAGCGGCAGCGCGGGCGGCAGCCTCGGTGGCGGCCCAGGGCAAGGCCTGACCACCCCGGTGATCCTTCACGCACCCGCCGGATAACCGGTGCCGGCGTGGGGAACCGACGCATCCCGACATGCTCCAAGGTGTATATTGACCCGCCAGGGTCTGGCAGGCCCTGCTTGGGCGTCTTTAACGGGGTATCTCGATGGCAAAACAGGTGAGTCACAAGCTGAAGATCGCAGGTTGGGTGGCGATTGGCGCTGTGGCCGGGGCGTTGACCACGGTGCAGTTGCAGGCGGTTGCGCGCGGCACGCTGGCCCCGCTGCCGCTGGAAGAGCTGCAGCAGCTCGCTGCCGTCTTCGGCATGGTCAAGACCGACTATGTGGAACCGGTCGATGAGAAGAAACTCATCTCCGAGGCCATCTCAGGCATGGTGGCCAGCCTGGACCCCCATTCCCAGTACTTCGACAAAAAGTCGTACAAGGAATTCAGGGAAGGCACCAGCGGGCGTTTCGTTGGCGTGGGGATCGAGATTTCCATGGAAGACGGCCTCGTCAAGGTGGTCTCTCCCATCGAGGATTCCCCCGCATTTCGCGCCGGTCTCAAGTCGGGCGACCTGATCACCAAGATCGACGACACCGCCGTCAAGGGCCTGACGATCAACGACGCCGTCAAGCTCATGCGAGGCGAGCCGCGCACGAAAGTGCTGCTCACGATCTTCCGCAAGGACGAGGACCGCACCTTCCCGGTGACGATCACCCGAGAGGAAATCAAGACCCAGAGCGTGAAATCGCGCGTGGTTGAACCGGGCTACGCCTGGGTGCGTGTCTCGCAGTTCCAGGAACGCACCATCGAAGACTTTGCCCGCAAGCTCGAGGACATCTACAGGACGGACCCCAACCTCAAGGGCCTCGTGCTGGACTTGCGCAACGACCCGGGTGGCCTGCTGGATGCGGCCGTGGCCCTGTCTGCCGTCTTCCTGCCCGAAAACGTGACCGTGGTGTCCACCAACGGGCAGCTTGAAGACAGCAAGTTCATCTACAAGGCCATCCCTCAGCACTACCTTCGCCGTGGGGGCACCGACCCGATCAAGCGCCTGACCGAAAACACCAAAGGTGCGCTCAAGCGTGTGCCGATGGTGGTGCTGGTCAACGAAGGCTCTGCCTCGGCCAGTGAAATCGTGGCCGGCGCCTTGCAGGACCACAAGCGCGCCACCATCCTGGGCAGCCAGACCTTCGGCAAGGGCTCGGTGCAGACGGTGCGCCAGCTCACACCGGAAACCGGCCTGAAGCTCACCACCGCGCGCTACTACACCCCTTCGGGCAACTCGATCCAGGCCAAGGGCATCGTGCCCGACGTCATGGTCGACGAAACGGTGGAAGGCAATGTGTTTGCTGCCCTGCGCACGCGCGAAGCAGACCTGCAGAAGCACCTGGGCAATGGCCGGGATCCGGCGGAACCGCCCATGACCGACGCACGCCGCGCCGAAGAACAGCAACGCGACGAAGCCCGCGAGATCGCGCGCAAGCGGGTGGAAGAAGAAGCCCGCAAGAACCCGGGTCAGCGACTCGTTCCCGAGTTCGGCAGCGAAAAGGACTTCCAGCTTCAACAAGCACTCAACCAGCTCAAGGGCCGCCCGGTGCTGGTGAGCAAGACGCTGGAAGTGCGTCCGCCCGAGAAGAAGGAAAACTGACGCTCACGCAGGGTTGCTGTCTGCGACAGCGCCCTGGGACCTTGCCTTGGACGACGCCCAGCTTCTGCGCTATTCGCGCCACATCCTGCTCAACGAACTCGGCATCGAGGGGCAGGAAAAACTCCTGGCCTCGCATGCGCTCGTCATTGGCGCGGGTGGCCTGGGTTCGCCCGTGGCGCTGTACCTGGGCAGCGCGGGCGTGGGCCGCATCACGGTGGTGGACCACGACGTGGTCGACGAGACCAACCTTCAGCGGCAGATCGCGCACAACCTCGCGCGTGTGGGTCACCCCAAGGCGGAGTCCGTGCGCGACGCCATCGCCGCCATCAACCCCGATGTGCGGGTGACGCCACTGGTGCAGCGGGCCGACGACGCCTTGCTCGATGCACTGGTGCCCGAGGCCGACGTGGTGCTGGACTGCACGGACCATTTCGCGATCCGCCACGCCATCAACCGCGCCTGCGTGAAACACGCCAAGCCCCTGGTGTCCGGGGCAGCGATCCGCATGGACGGGCAGCTCAGCGTGTACGACACGCGCGACGCCTCGCGCCCTTGCTACGCCTGTGTGTTCCCGGAGAATGCCGGGCTGGAGGAAACGCGCTGCGCCACACTGGGTGTCTTCGCGCCGCTGGTGGGCATCGTGGGCAGCATGCAGGCCGCCGAGGCGCTGAAGCTGCTCACCGGCCTGGGTTCGCGCCTGGCGGGCCAGTTGCTCATGCTGGACGGTCGCGACATGGCCGTCCACCAGATCGCCCTGCCCCGCAACACGCATTGCGAGGTGTGCTCCTCGCGCGACTGATCGATCGCAGTCAGGGCAAGGGGCAAGGCCCGTGGCGACGACGGAAGTCGCGTGGCAATTCGGCCGCTGGATCGGCCACCACACCCAACCCCGCGCTGCGCGAAGACGCCTCCTGTTTCGCATAGGGCCCCGGGTTGCGGCCCCACCGGTAGGACCAAGCCAGGCCGCGGGCGACCAGCCAGCCGGCGATGTCCTCGCGCTGATGCGTGATGTGCGCCAGACCTCTACCGTAATCGTCGTAGCGGCGCACGCGCACCTGCACCACCTGGTCCAGCACCCGACCGGCGAGCATGTCGCGAGCGGTGGCGCCGCCTGGCTGGCAGATTTCGGGTGCGTCGATGCCGTCAAGCCGAAGCTTGCGGTAGCGCCCGCCTTCCAGCGGCTTGACCCACAGGGTGTCACCATCGAACACCCGGCTCACGCGCGCCGCATAGACCTCATCCTCGCGCGGCCCACTGGCCTGTGCCCCGACTGCGGTGCAGGCGAGCGCCGCCACGCACAGCAGCCACCCGCGCGAAAGAATCACCCTTTCTTGCCACCCATGACGAGCAGCACGGCTCCGATCACGATGGCGCCCACGCCCGCCCACACCGGCACGTTGACGGTTTCCTTTTCCTTCACGGAGAGTTCCAGGGGGCCGAGCTTCACGGCCTCGGTGTTCTTGGTGTAGCTGAAGCTGCCATACACCAGGCCGATGGCGCCGGCGGCGATGAGGATGATGCCGATCAACTTGGCGGTGTTCATGGGAAAAGTCCTCTGAAGGTCATGCGCTTCCGTGCGACGCCCGACATGGGCGTCACGCAGCGCAGTGCCGATGATGCATCAAACCTCCAGGGCTTTCGCACAACCCGCGCAACAAGAAAATCAGGAGGATTCGAACAGGCGGGTGTACCTGCGCTGCATCTCGTCGGTGCTCACGTCTTCGATGGCGTGGCCGATCAGCCAGCGGTGGCCAAACGGGTCACGGACCACACCCGAACGCTCGCCATAGAACGCATCCTGCGCCTCGCGTTCCAGCGAGGCGCCCGCCGCCAGAGCCTGTTCGATCATGCGATCGGCGTTTTCCACATGCAGGTGGATGGACACGGGTGTGGCGCCGATCGACGACGCGCTGCGGATACCGTATTCCGGAAACTCGTCGCACAGCATCACGGTCATCGCGCCGAACATCATTTCGGCGTGGCCGATGCGCCCGCTGGGCTCGGTCAGCCGGAATTTCTCCTGGGCGCCGAACGCACGCTGGTAGAAATCGATGGCGGCCGCAGTGTCGGACACGCACAGATAAGCGAACACTTCTTCGATCTTCATGAAACACCTCTGAGTGGATGGAACGTGCCTCATCTTTCCCGCACGCCGATCCGGCGTCTAGAACAAATTTGACCTCAGCCGATTGACCGGGGGCGCGCCGGCACGGGCAGGTGGTTGCGCTCATCGGGCGAGATGCGCCGGTAGGCCTGCGGCGTCACGCCGCTGAGCGCCAGGAAATCGCGGTTGAAATGCGACTGGTCGCTGTAACAGGCATCCAGCGCGATCTCGGCCAGGGACGCGCCAGTGCCTTGACCCACAGCCGCCATCACCTGCTGGAAGCGCTGCACCCGAAGCCAGGTCTTGGGCGGCAGGCCGACGGTCTCTTTGAACAGCGCGATGAAGCGGCGATGGCTGACACCACTTCGGCGCACGGCCTCGCCCACGCTCCAGGTGCCGGGCCTCTCTGCCAGCGCAGAGGCGACGGCGGGATGGAGACCTCGCAAGCGCGGCAGCCGCGCAGAGAGCACCACCTCCAGCAGCGCCAGGCGGTCGTGCGCATTCGGCGTTTCCTGCAGCCGCAGACGCAAGCTGCGCGCGCCTGCGCCCCACAGGTCTTCGAGCGGCGTGTGGCGCTCGGCGAGTTCGTGGGCGCTCGTGCCGAAGAGGCATTGCGCTGCGCCGGGGCGCAGCACGGCGCCCACCGAACAGGCACGTCCGGAAAACTCACGCACGTAGAAACCCGAGCGTGCGCCTCCCACCAGCGCGGCGGCCATGGGTTGCGCCCCGTCGTGGTGCCGTGGATCTGCAATGCGCAACGGCGTGTCGGTCAGGCGCAGCACGAGGTGCATCATCCCGGTGGGCAGGGCGTGCTCACGCACCGTCTCCCCTGCATCGCCGGACCCGCAACCTTCGCTCGCCCACACCAGCGCCACGAAGGGCCGCAGGGCAGGCATCGGCAGGCGTTGCAGCGTCATCACCTTCTCCTCTCGCAGGCCCATCCCGGAGCCCGCAAGCGCCAGCGTATCAGGCGCTCAGGCGCTCGTCGAGCCGCCGCAATCCCGCCACGGTCAGCAGGCAGGCTTGCGCGGCCTCCGTGCCCTTCACGGCGAAATGCCGCAGGAAGTACTTGCGGTGTTCGGCGTGTTCGTGGAAATGGTGCGGTGTGAGCACGGCGGAGATCATGGGCACCCCCGTGTCGAGCTGCACATCCATGAGCGCCTGCACCACCGTCTGGGAAACGAAGTCGTGTCTGTAGATGCCGCCGTCGACCACCAGCGCGCTGCCCACGACGGCGGCGTATCGGCCCGAGCGGGCCAGGCGCTGCGCATGCAGCGGAATCTCGAACGCGCCAGGCACGTCGAACACGTCGATGGCATCGGCGCCGAAGCCGCTTCTCGCCATCTCGGCAAAGAAGGCATCGCGCGCCTGGTGAACGATGTCGACGTGCCAGGACGCCTCGACAAACGCGAAGCGCAGTTCGCCTGGCAACTGGACCGTGGGGGAAAGGGAAGCTTCAGACTGATTCATGGTGTCCTCGAATCGGGATTGGCCAAAAAATCAGGGCGCACAAGCGCGAACGCCAACCGCGGGCGCGAAGGCTCCCGGCGGGCATGCGGCTCGCGCTCTCTTTCATCCGGACTCTGGCACCCGCACGCGGACACCTTACCGTCGGTCCCGGGATCTCACCGGGTCTGCTGACCCCATGCGCCGACCTGATCGGCACCTGGGCGCTCGCGGAACTCGTGCGCACGCGTTGCCACGTCGCCATCACCGCCGGTGGGGAATCTCACCCCGCCCTGAGAACGCTGTTGTCCGGCACGCTGGCCGGACCCGACGCATTGTAGGCAGGGCCACCCGACCCCACTGTCGCGCGGGTTGAAGCTCAGGCGCTCACTATCCAGCCTTCCAGCGGATCGAACGCGGGCAGGCCCCAGCGCGGGTGCCCTGCTTCGTGCTGGTGGCGTGCCCAGGCCGCCTGCAGCAGGCACAGCACGGCGTCGAGGGTGTCGCCGCTGGCGTCGTCGGCGAGTGCGTCGCGCTGGCCGTGGGTGAGCCGCAGGCGAACGCCACAAGCCGCGAGCAGCGGCGCCTGGCCGTTTTCCAGCGCATTGATCAGGGTCTTGCGGGCGATCAGCCGGTCGGGCGTCTGGCGCGCCTTGTCGTCGCTCTTGTAGGAAGTGCCTCCGAGCACGCTGCGCGCCAGCAGACCCGGATACGCCTCCAGACCCACGCGCGTACCGTCTCCCGGCCACAGGCCAGGCAGCGTCACGCCTGCGGCCATGAGCCTGGGCACGCCAGCGTGCATCATGTACGCCACGGGCGGATTCACCCATTTCATGCTGGGGCTCGAGCCGGCGGAGCCGTCGGTGGCGCGGTGGGCAAATTTGCCACCCACTGGACGCGCAGCGCAGAACGAGACGAATGCGTCTCGAATCTCGGCGCGAGACATCGCAGCGAAATGGGACATGCAGGCCGCCCATTCGGCGGGCCAGCCCAAAGCCGCGACCAGCTCACGCGGCAAGCCGAAAGGCAGGTCGAAGCCGCCGACCCATTCACCCGGTGCGGACACGCGCTGGCTCCAGGCCTCGAGGGTGTCGAAACGCTCCACGGCGTCCAGACACACGCGAGCGCGATCGACGCGGCCCACGGCCAGGGTGATGGGTTTGCGGCGGCTCGGCGCGCTGGTGAAATCGCACCCGAGCAGGAGGGGCGACACGGTGCCGTTCAGGCCCGGCCGATGATGCTGGCCGTGGCCATCAACTCTTCCAGCAGCGCCAGCGAGACCTTGCCCGAGACCGCATATGGATCGAATTCGGGCCGCTCGGAGTACTTCAGCACGATGGAGGTGTTGAGCTTGGAGAGATTCACCTGGCCCATGGTCCAGCCGCCGAACCGGCGCTCGGAGATTTCCTCGTAGTGCAGCAGCTCCACGCCCGCGTGTCTCGGGTCGGCCACGATGTGGTTGTAGAGCGTGTTGACGGCCGTGCGTCCGCCTTCAATGGCCTGCAGGAACACACCACCGCCATAACAGAGCACGCCGGTGATGCCGTTGCCCATGTTGTGTGAGCGCGAAGCCTCCAGGATGGATTCGATGGCCTTGGCGTCCTTATCGACCGCGCGGCTGACGTAGAGCAGGCGTACCAGCATGGGGTTCTTCTTCGAAGGGTAGGGTTCAGCGGGGAATGAGCGCGAGGAATTCTCGCCGGAGGTTGGAATCTTTCAGGAACACGCCTCGCATGACCGAGTTGATCATCTTGCTGTCCATGTCCTTCACGCCGCGCCAGGCCATGCAGTAGTGGCTGGCCTCCATCACGATGGCCAGGCCATCGGGCTGGGTCTTCTCCTGGATCAGGTCGGCCAGCTGCACCACCGCCTCTTCCTGGATCTGCGGACGGCCCATGATCCACTCGGCCATGCGCGCGTACTTGGACAGGCCGATCACGTTGGTGTGCTCGTTGGGCATGACGCCGATCCAGATGCGGCCAATGACCGGGCAGAAGTGGTGGCTGCAAGCACTGCGAACGGTGATCGGGCCCACGATCATCAGCTCGTTCAAGTGCTCGGCATTCGGGAATTCGGTGACGCTCGGGCCCTTCACGTAGCGTCCGTTGAAGACCTCCTTGAGGTACATCTTGGCCACACGGCGAGCCGTGTCGCCGGTGTTGTGGTCGTTCTCCGTGTCGATCACCATGGCGTCGAGCACGCCCTGCATGTGCACGGTCACTTCTTCGAGCAACTGGTCGAGCTCACCGGGCTGGATGAATTCCGCGATGTTGTCGTTGGAGTGGAAACGCTTGCGTGCGGCCTTGACGCGCTCACGGATCTTCACAGAAACGGGCACGCCGATGTCGTCGTCTGGGGGGGCGGCGGGGGTCATGTCGGGTTCGGCTTTCATGAGCATGGCGCATGCTAACACCGGACTTCGCGCCGCACTTCATGGGGGAAATGGCGTCCGGCTGTGAAGGGTTTTCACTCGTCCGGGGCGTTCAGCAGTCGCTGCAGGTCCTGCAGTGTGTCGGCCTCGTGCAGCGGTTTGTCCGGGCGCAGGCGCTGCATGCGGGGAAAGCGCAGCGCCACCCCGCTCTTGTGCCGAGCGCTGCGCGCAATGCCTTCAAACGCGAGTTCGAACACCAGCGTGGGCCGCACGCTGCGCACGGGCCCGAACTTCTCCAGCGTGGTCTTGCGGATGACCGCGTCCACGCCATCGAATTCCTGGTCACTCAGGCCGGAATAGGCTTTGGTGAAGGCCACGAGCTGCAGGCCCTGCGGGTCGGCCGGGCGGCGGGCCGCGATCGCATCGACCACCGCCTGCGCCTCGGCCGCGTCCCGGGGTGTCCGGTTCCAGACTGCAAACGTGTAGTCCGTGTAGACGGAAGCGCGGCGGCCGTGGCCCGCCTGGGCGTAGATCAGCACGCCATCCACGGTCAGCGGATCGAGCTTCCATTTCCACCAGGCGAGCATCGAACCCTCGCCATCGCGCTTCTGCCGCCCGGTGCCGTATGCGCTTTCCCGGTGCTTGAGCATCAGACCCTCGACACCCAGTTCACGCGACTGCGCACGCAACGTCGCCAGTGCGTCCCAGTGCTCGAAACGCAACAGGGGTGAAAGCCACAGGCGAGCCCCGGGTGTCTGATCCATCGCCGTGGCCAGCGCCTCCAGGCGCGCTCGGCGTTCGTGCTGCGGCAGGCTGCGCAGGTCCAGGCCTTCCGCTTCCAGCAGGTCATAAGCCATGAAACTCACCGGCGCATCGGCCAGCACCTTGGGACCCAGGGTCTTGCGGCCGATGCGCTGTTGCAGAAGCGCAAACGTGGCGGGCCTGCCGGGCCGATCGCTGCCGGGCAACAGCGGCGAATCCGCCGAAGCATCCCAGACCAGGATCTCGCCATCGACCACCGTGCCGTCGGGCCAGCGCTGGGCCATGGCGAGCAGCTCGGGAAAGCGCTCGCTCATCAGTTCCTCGCCGCGCGACCACACCCACACGCGACCGGCACGCTTGACGATCTGGCCGCGTATGCCGTCGAACTTCCACTCGGCGAGCCAGTCGCCTGCTGGCGCCTGCGCGCGCAGGGTCGCCGCGGCTTCGGCATCGAGCGCACTGGCGAGGAAGAAGGGATAGGGCTGGCTCGGCTCCGCTTCGAAGGCCGCTGCATCGGAAATGAGCGCGCGGTACATCTCGGCGGTGGGCGCTCGCCGGGTATCGGTGTAGCCCATCATGCGGGCGGCCACGTGGCGGGCGTCGAGACCGGCATGGGCGGCAATGGCACGCTGCACCAGCAGCTTGCTCACCCCCACCCGGAAACCGCCGCCCACCAGTTTGATGAGCAGGAACCGGCCAGTCGGATTGAGCTCTCCCCACCAGTCCCGCAGCGCGCGCGCCACCGTATCGTCGTCCTGCCCGCGCAGGGGCAGCAGGCGTTCGTGCATCCAGCGGCTCAGCGAAACCTGCATGCCGCCTGTGCTCCCCGCATCGGGCAGCACCAGCGCGATGGTTTCGGCCAGGTCGCCCACGGTCTGGTAGCACGCTTCAAACAGCCAGTCGGAAAGGCCCGCCGCCTCGATGGCCAGTTGGCGCAGGTGGGCTGTCTTGATGAGCTGGCGTGGCTTGCCGCCCGAGAGGAAGTACACCGCCCACGCTGCATCGGCATCGTCCACTTCGGCCAGGTAGCGCTGCAGCGCCGCCAGCTTGGCGCTCGTGGCGGTGCTGGCGTCCAGCTCGGTGAACAGGGCGGCGAACCGGTTCATGCGGACTCGGCGCGGGCCTCGTGGTCGTCGCCGTACTCGGTGTGGAATTCCTCGGCGCGCAAGCCGCGTTCGCTCAGGTGCCTCACGAGTTCGACCGCACTGCCGTGGGTGACGATGACGCGCTCGGCGCCGGTGGCCTCGATGGCACCGAGCAGCCCCGGCCAGTCGGCGTGGTCGCTCAGCACGAAGCCTCGATCATGGCCGCCGCGCCGGCGCATGCCGCGCACCTGCATCCAGCCGCTGGCGAAGGCGTCGGAGTGATCGCCGAAGCGGCGGATCCACGGCGTGCCCAGCGCGCTGCCTGGCGTGAGCACCAGCGCACGGCGCAACAGGACCGGGTCCGCGATGTCGGTCACCAGGCTTGTCTCGGGCAACGCCACACCCGCCGCCCGGTAGGCGCGATTGAGCGGTTCGACCGCGCCATGGCACACGATGGGACCGATGGACGGATCGACACCGCCCAGGATGCGCTGGGCCTTGCCCAGGCTGTAGCACACCAGCACGCTGGCGCGGCCGGTGGCGGCGTTGTCGGCCCACCACTGGTTGATCTGGCCGAACAGCTCGGCGTCTGGTCGCCAGCGGTAGATGGGCAGGCCGAAGGTGGATTCGGTGATGAAGGTGTCGCAGGGCACCGCCTCGAAAGGCGTGCAGGTGTGATCGGGGACGGCACCGGCCGGTGTGGGCCGATAGTCGCCGCTGGCCACCCACACCTGACCCTCATGCTCCACCCGCACCTGCGCCGACCCCAGCACATGGCCCGCCGGGTGCAGCGAGATCCGCACACCGTTGTGCACGACCGCCTCGCCATACGCCACGCCCTGCAGGGTGATGTCGGCACCCAGCCGCGAGCGCAGCAAGCCTTCCGAGACCGCCGTGGCAAGGTAATTTGCGTGCCCCACGCGCGCGTGGTCGGCGTGCGCGTGCGTGATCACCGCCCTGTCCACGCGGCGCCAGGGGTCGATGTAGAAGTCACCCGGCGGGCAATACAGGCCTTCGGGGCGCTGGACGATGAGATCGGACTTCAATATCGATGGCCCGTCAGGAACAACGTGGTCCGCATGATGCCGAAGGCCACGCGGTCGAGCAGGCGCTGGTGCCAGGGCCGGCTGTTGAGTGCCGTCACGTCCAGCGTGTGTCCGGCGTTGAGCACGATTCCATCGAGATAGACCAGCAACAGCGTGGCGAAGCGACGGTCGTTGGTCATCACATTGGCTTCCCGAGCCAGCAGCATCGACAGCGGATCCAGGTTGGTGGAGCCCACCGTGGACCAGCGGTCGTCGACCACGGCCACCTTCGCGTGCAAGGCACTGGGCGCGTATTCGTGGATCTCGATGCCGGCGGCCAGCAGCGGCGCGTAGACCGGGCGCGCGGCACGGTACTGCAGGAAATGCTCGTATTTGCCCTGCAGCAGCAGGCGCACACGCACGCCGCGCGCAGCGGCCATCTTCAGTGCCCGGCGCAGCTTGCGGCCGGGAATGAAGTACGCATTGGCGATCACGATGTCGTGGCGCGCGTCGCCGATGGCCTTGAGGTAGGCGCGTTCGATGTCGTGGCGGTGGCCCACGTTGTCGCGCAGCAGCAGGCAGGCGCGCGCGCCGTCCACGCCCAGAGGCGCAGGCCCGCTTTCGCCGGCCGGCCCACCCTCGCGGCGGCCCACGGCGGCACCGGCGTGGGCCTCGATCTTCCGCAGGAGCCGCGAGAAATCCCCTGCAGGCCGGGATTCGCGCAGCGCGTCCCAGGCCGCCTTGAACTCGCGCTGGCGGGCCTTGTCCGCCGCCCGCAGGCGCCACCAGAGCTGCTCCATGGTGTCCACCATGTCCTGCACCAGCGGGCCGGCCACGCGCAGGCAGAAATCGAGTCGGGGTTCGGCCAACCGCCCCAGCGCGACGTCGTCCTGGTCGTCGATGATGTTGATGCCCCCACAGAAGCCCACCGTGCCGTCGACCACGCAGAGCTTGCGGTGCAGGCGCCGCCAGCGGCTGGGCAGCAGCAGGCCCAGGCGGCCCAGCGGCGCGTAGATGTAGAGCATGACGCCCGCGCTTTCCAGACGCTCGCGCCACTCGGTCGGCACGTGGGGCGATCCGACCCCATCGATCACCAGTCGCACGACCACGCCACGCCGGGCTGCGCGCTCCAGCGCCTCGGCCACCGTGAGCGCGGAGCCCGCGAATTCAAAGATGTAGGTCTCGAGATGGACCACCTGCCGCGCGGCGTCCATGGCGTCGACCAGCGCTGGGAAGAATTCAGCGCCACCTTGCAACAACAGCAGTTGGTGACCGCCGCGCATGCCACCCGGAGAGGCACGTCGAGCCGGGGTGGGGGGCAGATCGGCGCTCACAGCTCCAGCTCGGCAATCAGGGGCAGGTGGTCGGACATGCGGGCCCACACCTTGCCGTGCGGAACCTGCGCCGAGAGCGGTCGCAGGCCGCGCACGAAGATGCGGTCCAGGTGCAGCAGCGGCAGCCGGGATGGGTAAGTGGGCAGGCGGATGCCTTCGAAGGTGCGCAAGCCCAGCGCCGCCATGGGCTTGAGCAACTGGGCACCCCAGTCGTTGAAGTCACCCGCCACGATCAACGGTGCGGTCTCGGGCAGCTCGGAGGCGATGTACTGGCCCAGCCGCTGGACCTGACGTTCCCGGCTGGCGTGGATCAATCCCAGGTGCACCACCACCACATGCACGTCGACCCCTTCGATGAACAGCTGCACATGCAGCAGCCCACGCTGCTCGAACCGGTGGTCGGAGACGTCGGAATGTCTGCTGTCCAGAACCGGCCAGCGCGACAGCAGCGCGTTGCCATGCTCACCATGGCGCGTGATGGCGTTGGTGCGGTAGACCGACTCGTAGCCGTCGGGGGTGAGGTAGTTGGCCTGGTCCAGATCGGGCCAGCGGGTGAAGTGCTTTTCAAGCTTGCGGTGGTGGCGGCGCACCTCCTGCAGGCAGACGATGTCTGCATCGAACTGCTCGACCGCATGCGCCAGGTTGTGGATCTCCAACCGGCGCGCAGGGCCCATGCCCTGAACGCCTTTGTGGATGTTGTAAGTGGCGACACGCAGAATGCTCATGTGCAAATCATGCCATCAGGGCGTTAACCGAAGGTGAAGACGGTCGCCAGGCGGGGAAGCCAGGTGATGGCTTCGGCGTTCGATGGCGAAAAGCACCGCTCCGCCGCTTCGGCCCAGGGCAGCCAGACCTGAGCGCGGTGCTCCCGCGCGCTGAGCACCACCGGCACCGCCCGGGGCACGCAAAGTCCAAACAGATGTTCGGTGTTGTGCGTGACGCCGGGCGCGTAACGAGGCAGCCACTGAGGATAGATCTCGTAGACGTTCTCCAGCCCCCAATCGCTCAGCACATGACCCCGAGCGCGAGCGTCCAGTCCGGTTTCCTCCCGCACCTCGCGCACAGCCGTGTGCTCGAACGACTCGTCCTCCGAGTCCTTGGAACCAGTCACCGACTGCCAGAAGCCGGGTGCATCGGCCCGTTCGATCAGCAACACCTCGAGCGCCGGTGTGTGGATGACCACCAGCACCGACTGCGGAATCTTCATGAGCGACGCTCAGCGACGTGGCACGAAAGCCGCGCGCAGCGCGAGCAGGCGGCGCGCCAGGCGCCAAAGGGACCACGCCCTCAGGCCCAGACCGAGTGCGCGACGGGGCCTCCACATCGCGAGCAGGCCGACGCTGCCCGCCACGGCGAGCGGGTTGGCCCGCAACCAGTGCCACGCGTCCTGCGCGCGGTCGATCCAGGTGAAGGTGTTCTGCAGGCCGAAAACCTCCACCCCGGCCTGCCGGCGCAGGTGCGCCGACCGCAGCACCAGGCGTTCGCGGCGGCTCGCCAGCACCCTCGCGCGGGCATTCATGAACGCAGCTCCTCGCGATCCTGGCGCAGCTCTTCAAGGCTGGCCGAAAACAGGCGCGTGCCGCTCCTGACGCGTTCGCGCGCCAGCCAGGCGGCGACCCCGCCAGCGAGCAGGAACAGCGCGCTGAAGATGCCCAGTGCCAGCAGACGATGGCTGTCCCACAAGGCCACGGTGATGAATAGTGCCAAGAACGTCAGGCCCAGGCTGAGGAAGGTGACGGCGATGGCGCCGTACACCATCAGCGCGCCGACGCGCAGCACCTCCTCTTGCGCTTCCACGCTGAAGAGCTCCAGTCGAACCTGGAGCAGTTCCAGCACCGTGCTGGCGAGACCGCGCAGCGACGAAGACAGGCGTTGCGGTGAAGCCATGGCGCTATCCGGCGCGGGGCTCAGCGGCGTCCGATCAGGAGACCAATGACCAGTCCGACGCCGGCGGCGGTGCCGATGGCGCGCCAGGGGTGTTCGTGCACGTAGTCGTCGGTGGCCCGCGCCACTTCACGCGTTTTTTCCTTGATGGCGTCCTCGGCGTCGGCCAGCTTGTGGCGCGCGGTGCGCAGGTTCTCGTTGATGCGATCGCGCAGCTCGGCCACCTTGCCCTCCGTCTGGTGGGCGGTGGCCTGCATCAACTCTTCGGCGTCGGCAATCACGCGCTGGAGATCGGCAACGAGCTTCTCTTTGGGGTCGATGGATTCGGTCTTGCGGGTGCTCATGCGGACTCCTTTCAAAAGGCCATCCTAACAAATCGGACCAGAACGCCGCGTTTGCCGGCAGATAACCGCCCAAACTGGTCCGATACACGAAAAAGGGCGCCACCCGGCGCCCCTCCTCCACGGCCGATGGGTTCAGGCCTTGACCGCGTCCGCGTTGCGCAGGCGGATGTGCAGTTCTCGCAATTGCTTTTCGTCCACCGGGCTGGGGGCCTGGGTCAGCAGGCACTGCGCACGCTGGGTCTTGGGGAAGGCAATCACGTCGCGGATGGATTCCGCACCGGTCATGAGGGTGACGATGCGGTCCAGGCCGAAAGCCAGGCCACCATGTGGCGGCGCACCGTACTGCAGGGCGTCCAGCAGGAAACCGAACTTGAGCTGCGCTTCTTCCGGCGAGATCTTGAGCGCATCGAACACCTTCTGCTGCACCGCCGCGGTGTGGATCCGCACCGAGCCACCACCGATTTCCCAACCATTGAGCACCATGTCGTAGCCCTTGGCGATGCACTTCTCGGGCGCGGTCACCATCCAGTCTTCATGGCCATCCTTGGGTGCCGTGAAGGGGTGGTGCACGGCCGTCCAGCGGTCAGCTTCCTCGTCGTGCTCGAACATCGGGAAATCCACCACCCACATGGGTGCCCAGCGGTCTTCGAAAAGCCCGTTCCTGCGGCCCAGTTCGCTGTGGCCGATCTTCAAGCGGAGCGCGCCGATGGCGTCGTTGACGATCTTGGCCTTGTCCGCGCCAAAGAAAATGATGTCGCCGGCCTTCGCGCCCGTGCGCGAGAGCAATTCGGCCACCGCCTGGTCGTGCAGATTCTTCACGATGGGGCTCTGCAGGCCTTCCCGGCCCTTGGCAGGGTCGTTGACCTTGATCCAGGCCAGGCCCTTGGCGCCATAGATCTTCACGAACTCGGTGTAGGCGTCAATCTCGCTGCGGCTCATGTCACCTCCGCCGCGAACGCACAAAGCCACCACGCGGCCACCCTTCATGGTGGCGGGGGCCGAGAAGACCTTGAAGTCCACGTCTCCCATGACGTCGGTGAGTTCGGTGAACTCAAGCTGCACACGCAGGTCGGGCTTGTCGGAGCCGAAGCGCTGCATGGCTTCGCCATAGGCCATGACCGGAAACTCGCCCAGGTCCACGCCCAGGGTGTTCTGGAAGACCGTCTTGATCATGCCCTGGAACATGTCGCGGATGTCTTCCTCGGTCAGGAACGAGGTTTCGATGTCGATCTGTGTGAATTCGGGCTGGCGGTCGGCACGCAGGTCTTCGTCGCGGAAGCACTTGGTGATCTGGTAGTAGCGGTCAAAGCCGGCCACCATGAGCAACTGCTTGAAGAGCTGAGGCGACTGCGGCAGGGCAAAAAAGTGGCCGGCGTGCACACGGCTGGGCACCAGGTAGTCGCGCGCGCCTTCTGGCGTGCTCTTGGTGAGCATCGGCGTTTCGATGTCGATGAAGCCATTGGCATCCAGAAACTTGCGCACTTCCATGGCGACGCGGTAGCGCAGCATCAGGTTGTTCTGCATGTAGGGGCGGCGCAGGTCCAGCACGCGGTGCGTGAGGCGTGTGGTCTCGGACAGGTTCTCGTCGTCGAGCTGGAACGGCGGCGTGACCGAAGGGTTGAGCACCTTGAGTTCGTGGCAGAGCACCTCGATCTGGCCGCTCTTGAGTTTGTCGTTGGTGGTGCCGGCGGGGCGCGCGCGCACCAGGCCAGTGACCTGCACGCAGAACTCGTTGCGCACGTCTTCCGCCGTCTTGAACATCTCGGCGCGATCGGGATCGCAAACCACCTGCACATAACCTTCGCGGTCGCGCAGGTCGATGAAGATCACACCACCATGGTCGCGCCTGCGGTTCACCCAGCCGCAGAGCTTGACGGTTTCGCCCAGTTGGGCTTCGGTCACGAGACCGCAATAGTGGGAACGCATGGCCATCGGGTTTCTTCTTTCAACATGGTGGCAGGACGGTCCTGCCGGGCAACATCAGGGGTTGGATCGGGCAGCGGCCTCGGCCAGCGCCTTGATCTGGGCATTCTTGGGTCCACCGGGCACGATCACGCCCATGGACACGATGTAGGTCAGCGCCTCGTCGACGCTCATCTGCAACTCCACGCAGGCACTCTTTCGCACCATCACGAAATAGCCGCCGGTGGGGTTGGGGGTGGTGGGCACGTAGACGCTGTGGAATTCGTCGAACTCGCCCATGCTGCCGGGTTTTTCCTGCAGGTGGCGCAACACGTCACCCGCCGGCGAGCCCGTGAGGAAGGCGATGGTCCACATGCCCTCATGCGGCCATTCCACCAGCAAGGCCTTGCGAAAGGCGTTGCCTTTTTCGGAGAACAGCGTGTCGGACACCTGCTTCACACCGGAGTACACCGAACGCACCACGGGGATGCGGTGTAGCAAGGCGTGCCACCAGTGCACCAGCTTGTTGCCGATGATGTTGGACGCCAGTGCACCGATGGAGAGCACGACCACCAGCGCGAACACCACACCCAGACCTGGAATGTGCATGCCCAGCAGCTGGTCGGGCTGCCAGCTGGTGGGGAGGATGCGCAGGGTCTGGTCGAGCGTGCTGATCACCCATTCGAGCACCCAGAGGGTGACGATCAGGGGGACCAGCACCAGCAGGCCCGAGAACAGCCACTTGCGAATGGAGGGCATGGGAACCGTTCAGGAGCCTGCGGGAGGCGCTGCCGGCGTGGCCGCAGGTGCGGCTGCGGGCGCGGCTGCGGGCGCAGGCGAAGGTGCAGCACTGGAGGCCGGCACTGCAGGGGCTGCCGGCTCACTGGCGGGCTTGGCGGGCTCTGTCGCAGGCGCTGCTGCCGCGGCAGCGGGCTTCTGCCCTTCACGGAAATCGGTCACGTACCAGCCCGAACCCTTCAGCTGGAAGCCGGCGGCCGTCAGCTGCTTGCGAAAGGTTGCCTCGCCACATGAAGGGCAGACGCTGAGCGGATCGTCCGACATTTTCTGCAACACGTCCTTGGCATGGCCGCAGGACTCGCACTTGTAGGCATAGATGGGCATGACGTGAACCGGTTGAGGTGCGGGAGCGCCGCAAGAGGAGGGTCGCGAAGCGACGCTAGACGCCCCACACCTGGGGCGTGGAACAAAACCCGTCATTATAAATTGAGGGCTCTGCCCTTGCCTGCCCGGGTGTCGGGCGCTACCAGAGCTGTACGCGCACGAGCACCTGCATGGCCAGCAAACCCAGGAGGAAACCCAGGCCCGCATAGATGATGCCCTGCAGCAGGCGGTTGGTGCGGCGCTGCTCCGCCACGAGCTGGTCGATCTCACGCCGCAGTTCGTGGGGCTTGTGCTGCAGGTAATCGTGCAGCAGCCGAGGCAGGGCGGGCAGCAGCTTGGCATACTGAGGGGCTTCGGCCTTGAGCTGCTGCAGCAGTTTGCCAGGCCCCACCTGCTCGATCATCCAGCTCTCCAGGAACGGCTTGGCGGTGTTCCACAGATCGAGTTCGGGATCCAGGTCTCGCCCGAGGCCCTCGATGTTGAGCAGCGTCTTCTGCAACAGCACCAGCTGCGGCTGGATCTCGACATGGAAGCGCCGCGAAGTCTGGAACAGGCGCATGAGCACCAGCCCGAGCGATATCTCTTTCAGCGGACGATCGAAATACGGTTCGCACACCGCGCGAATCGCCGATTCCAGTTCGTCGACCCGGGTGTTGGCGGGCACCCATCCGGATTCAATGTGGAGTTCGGCCACCCGCTTGTAGTCGCGCCGAAAGAAGGCGGTGAAGTTCTGCGCCAGGTATTCCTTGTCGAACTCCGTGAGCGTGCCCACGATGCCGAAATCGAGCGAGATGTAGCGCCCGAATGTGCCCGGCGCCGTGCTGACCTGGATGTTGCCCGGGTGCATGTCGGCATGGAAGAACCCATCGCGAAAGACCTGGGTGAAGAAGATCGTGACGCCGTCTCGCGCGAGCTTGGGAATGTCCACCCCTTCGCGGCGCAACTCCTCGATCCGGTTGATCGGGATGCCGTGCATGCGCTCCATCACCATCACGTCGGTGTGGCAGTAGTCCCAGAGCATTTCCGGAATGAGCACGAGGTCCAGCCCCTGCATGTTGCGGCGAAGTTGCGCGGCGTTTGCGGCTTCTCGCAACAGATCGAGTTCGTCGTGCAGGTACTTGTCGAATTCCGCCACCACCTCGCGCGGCTTGAGGCGCTTGCCGTCGGCCGACAGACGTTCCACCCAGCCAGCCATCATGCGCATGAGGCTGATGTCCTTGTCGATCACCGGGCGCATGTTGGGGCGCAGCACCTTCACCGCCACCTCCCGGCCACCGTGACGACCGTCCCTCAGTGTGGCGAAGTGCACCTGGGCAATGGAGGCACTGGCCACCGGTACCTGCTCGAAATGGGTGAAAACCTCCGAGAGCGGCTTGCCGAAAGCGCGTTCGATCGTGGCCACGGCCACGGCGCTGGGAAAAGGCGGCACGCGGTCCTGCAGGTGGGCCAGTTCGTTGGCGATGTCACTGGGCAGCAGGTCGCGGCGGGTCGAAAGCACCTGGCCAAACTTCACGAAGATCGGCCCAAGCCGTTCGAGCGCCTCGCGCAGGCGCTGGCCGCGCGGCGCATCGAGGTTGCGACCGATCGACACGATGCGTGTCAACAGCCGCAATGCAGGTCGCTGGAAACTGGACAGCACGAGCTCGTCGAGCCCGTAGCGCAACACCACCCAGACGATGAAGGCGCCGCGGAAAAGACGCGTCATGCCGAAGGACCGTCGGGGCGTTCGCTGTTGGGTGCAGCGCCTTGGGGTGGCCGGGGCGGAAACCCAGACGGCAGGCGGTCGACAAACGCCTTGACGGCCTGGGCCGCCGAGCGGGCAAACCGCGCCAGTGTGTGGGCCGTGGCATCGCCCAGCACTCGCGACAGGTCTTCCTCCACGTCCCAGCGCACGTTGTCCACCAGCCAGGCCACTTCGGCCGCCAGTTGAACATCGCCCTGGATGTCGACGCCCGGCTTGTCGCCGGCCAGCAGGCTCTGTGCCAGATCTAACGGCGACGTCTGCGTCAGCGTCATGCTCAGCTCGGCCTTGGTGTCGGGTGCACAGCGCTCCAGCAGGCCTGCGGCGGTCGGAGCGAGCGTGAGATGGAAGTCGCCCCACTGGATGCGCACTGCCTTGCCCTTCTGGCGACGCAAGCGTTCCTGGGCGGCCTTTTCCTGCATCAGCACGTGATTCAGGAAAAGCACCAGCCGGTTCTGCAGTTCGTCGACCACCCATTCGGGCGGTCGGATCGCGCCCAACAGGGACTGCAGGAAGTTCAGCGGCCGGGGGCCGGAAGCGGGCGGTGGGGCGGGCGGTTCATGGTTCATGGCCGCCCGATTCTGACACCTCTTGATCGGCCTACTGGAGTGCCTGGACGCCAGCCACCAGCCAGCCACCCGAACCGCTCTTGGGCCGGGTGATGTTCCAGACTTCCCGGAACGGGTTGGGGCCGGCAGAGGCTTCCTCGCGGATCAGACCGGAGAACTCGACGCTGGCCATGTACTCGTCGTCCATTTCCTCGATGCCCAGCAGTTGCGCGTCCAGCATCACGACCTCGGTCTTGTTTTGCACGCCCGCGCTGGCCTGTTCGCGCTCGGCGAGCTGGCTGCGGATCTGCTCCAGCATGCCGTCGGTCATCATGGCGCGCAGGCTGGGAATGTCGGAGCGGTCCCAGGCATCCTGCAGGTTGACGAAGTTCTTCTTGGACGCGCTGAGGAAACCATCCACATCAAAGCCTGCCGGCACCCCCCAGGACTGGCTGCCGCCCAGTGCGGAGCCGATGAGGGAGCCACTGCCGCCGTGCACGTTGCGGTTGTCCAGAGCGACAGGACCGCTGCGTTCCCAGGGACGTGCGGAAGCATCGTTGCCCACGTTCTGCGGCAGGTAGCTGCGCGGCGTTGCGGGGTCGTACTGTGAATTGCCGGTCTGGCCTGCGGCCTGGTAGGCCAGACCCTGAGAACTGGCGGCACGGCGCCGCATGACCATGCCGATCACGGCCATCACCACCAGAGCGAGCAGGGCGAACAGAAGGACCTGGCCAAATGCCTCGCCAAAACCCAGGGCGGAAGCCAGCCAGGCCAGGCCCAGGCCAGCGGCCAGGCCACCCAGCATGGCGCCCCATGGGCGCTTGGGGGCGGCAGCGGCTGCGCCGGCAGGGTTTGCATTGGCGGGACGAGCCGCATTCTGTGCGGGCGTCGGCGCGGTCTGCTGTTGAGCAGGCGGTACGGCGTTGCGCTGCTGCGTCACGTTGCCCGACTGCTTGCCGAACGACATGCCACCGCCCATGCGCTTGGCCCACACATCCTGCGAGCCCAGCGCCATGACGAACACCAGAACCAACGACCACAACTTGTTCATGCCTTTGCCCCCTAAAAATTACAAACAGATTTTCAGAACCGGAATCAACACTTGATGCCCACGTGCAGCGCCACCACACCGGCCGACAGATTGTGCACGTCGACATGGCCAAAGCCCGCCTCGCGCATCATCTGTCTCAGCACTTCCTGCCCCGGGTGCATGCGGATGGACTCGGCGAGGTAGCGATAACTGGCCTCGTCGTTGGCCACCAGCTTGCCCAACTTGGGCAGCACGTTGAACGAATACCAGTCATAAGCCTTTTCCAGCGGCTTCGCCACCCGGGAAAACTCCAGCACCAGCAACTTGCCCCCCGGCTTGAGCGTGCGATGCATCTCACGCAACGCAAGTTCCTTGTGCGTCATGTTGCGCAGACCAAAGGCCACCGTGACCAGGTCGAAAGAATCGCTGGCAAACGGCAGATGTTCGGCGTCGCACACCAAGGTGGGGAGCACCACGCCGTTATCAAGCAGGCGCGTGCGACCTTCGCGCAGCATGGCTTCGTTGATGTCGGTGTGAACCACTCGACCACGTTCGCCCACCTTGCGCGCGAACGCCAGCGCCAGATCGCCCGTGCCACCGGCGATGTCGAGCACCTGGTCGCCCGGCTGGGGGTTGGCCACCGTGATCGTGTAGCGCTTCCAGATGCGATGCAACCCGCCCGACATGAGGTCGTTCATCACGTCGTATTTGGGCGCCACCGAGTCGAACACGCTGCGCACCCGTCGCGCCTTTTCGCCTTCGTCGACGGTCTTGAATCCGAAATGAGTGGATGCCATTCGTGCTCCGTTCTGCTCAATGGCTGCCGCAGGCATGACCGCCCTTTTCCGGCATGGGCGCGTCGCGTTCCACACCGGCAGCCTGGAGCCTTGCGTTGTAATCAGCCCACAGTTCATCCTGTTTCGAACCGAGGAAGTACAGGTAATCCCAGGAAAAGATGCCCGAACTGTGCCCGTCGCTGAAGGTGGGCTGCACAGCGTAGTTGCCCACAGGCTCCAGGGCGACGATGTCCACCTCCCGCTTTCCGGTCTGCAACACCTCCTGGCCCTTGCCATGGCCCTGCACTTCGGCCGAGGGCGAACAGACGCGCATCAGCTCGAATGGAATGCGGTATTCGCTGCCATCCGAAAAGCCGATCTCCAGCACGCGCGACTGCTGGTGCAAGGTGATCGATTCCGGCGTGGGGCTGTTCCTGTCGAGTCCGGCCATGGGGTTCTCCGTTGGGGTAGGCGATCAGACGAGCACGCGCTCGATGCCGCCTTCGTTGGCCTTCGCCACATATTCCGGCAGCCATTGCTCACCCAGAATCTGGCGCGCCATCTCCACGACGATGTAATCGGCCTCGAGCAGCCCGTTCTGAAGGTCGTCCGTGTAGCGTGAGAGACCCTGCAGGCAGCTGGGGCAGGAGGTCAGGATCTTCACGTTCTCCTTCTCGCCCACGGTCCCGGCTTCGCGCAGGGCGGCTTCACCCTTCTGGAGCTCTTCTTCCTTGCGAAAACGCACCTGGGTGGAGATATCGGGTCGGGTCACGCCCAGCGTGCCCGATTCGCCGCAGCAGCGCTTGCTCTCGAGCACGTTGTCGCCCATGAGGCCTTTGACGGTCTTCATGGGGTCCTGCAGCTTCATCGGCGTGTGGCAGGGGTCGTGGTAGAGGTATCCGCCCTGCCCGGTGGCCAGCGTGATGCCCTTTTCAAGCAGGTACTCGTGGATGTCGATGATGCGACAGCCCGGGAAGATCTTGTCGAATTCGTAACCCTGGAGCTGGTCGTAGCAGGTGCCACAACTGACCACCACGGTCTTGATGTCGAGGTAGTTCAGCGTGTTGGCAACGCGGTGGAACAGCACCCGGTTGTCGGTGATGATCTTTTCCGCCTTGTCGAACTGGCCGCTGCCGCGCTGCGGGTAGCCGCAGCACAGATAGCCCGGCGGGAGCACGGTCTGCACACCGGCATGCCAAAGCATCGCTTGCGTGGCGAGACCCACCTGGCTGAAGAGGCGCTCGGATCCGCACCCGGGAAAATAGAACACAGCCTCGGTCTCGGCGGTGGTGACGACCGGGTTGCGGATGATGGGGACGTAGTCCTTGTCCTCGATGTCGAGCAAGGCGCGCGCTGTCTTCTTGGGCAGGCCGCCCGGCATCTTCTTGTTGATGAAGTGGATGACCTGTTCCTTGATGGGTGCCGGCCCCAGCGTGGCCGGAGGCGCACTGGTCTGCTTGCGCGCCAGGCGCTTGAACAGATCGTTCGCCAGGCGCTGTGCCTTGAAGCCCACGCCGACCATGGCACCCCGCATGAACTTGATGGTTTCAGGGTTGGTCGCGTTCAGGAAGAACATGGCCGCCGCGTTGCCGGGACGAAAGCTCTTCTGCCCCATCTTGCGCAGCAGGTTGCGCATGTTCATGGTCACATCGCCGAAATCGATCTTCACCGGGCAGGGTGAGAGGCACTTGTGGCACACGGTGCAGTGGTCGGCCACGTCCTCGAATTCTTCCCAGTGCTTGATGCTGATGCCACGGCGCGTCTGCTCTTCGTACAGGAAGGCCTCGATCAGCAACGAAGTGGCCAGGATCTTGTTGCGGGGCGAATAGAGCAGATTGGCGCGCGGCACGTGGGTGGCGCAGACCGGCTTGCACTTGCCGCAACGCAGGCAGTCCTTGACGCTGTCGGCGATGGCGCCAATGTCGCTGCGCTGCATGATCAGCGATTCGTGTCCCATCAACCCGAAGCTGGGTGTATAGGCGTTGGAAAGGTCGGCACTGCGCAGGCTGGCATCGCCTGCCGGGCCCTGGCGCAGCAGCTTGCCCTTGTTGAAGCGGCCTTCAGGATCGACGCGGCTCTTGTAGTCGGCAAACGGCTGCAGCTCGGCGTCGGTGAGGAATTCCAGCTTGGTAATGCCGATGCCGTGCTCACCCGATATCACCCCATCGAGCCGGCGCGCGAGCGCCATGATGCGCGCCACCGCCTCGTGCGCGGTCTGCAGCATCTCATAGTCGTCGCTGTTGACGGGAATGTTCGTGTGCACGTTGCCGTCGCCGGCGTGCATGTGCAAGGCCACCCACACCCGTCCCTTGAGCACGCGTTGATGGATGGCATTGATCTCGGCGAGCAACGGACCAAAGGCCGCGCCGGCAAAGATCTGCTGCAGCGGCGCGCGGATCTGCGTCTTCCAGCTCGCGCGCAACCGGTGGTCCTGCAACTGCGGAAACAACGCATCCACGTCACGCAACCAGCCCGACCATTGCGCTCGCACCTCGCGAACCAGGGCCAGCGCCTGCTGCACGCGGTCTTCAAGCAGCTCGGCGGTGGGAATGTCGTTGGCGTCGTCGGTCTTGCCCAGCGGCAGGTTTCCCCGCGTGAAAAAGGCCTCCAGCGCCTCACACAGCTTGAGCTTGTTGCGAAGCGAGAGCTCGATGTTGATGCGCTCGATACCCTCGGTGTATTCGCCCATGCGGGGCAGCGGAATCACCACGTCTTCGTTGATCTTGAAGGCGTTGGTGTGCTTGCTGATGGCGGCCGTGCGCTTGCGGTCGAGCCAGAACTTCTTGCGCGCTTCGGGGCTGATGGCGATGAAGCCTTCGCCGCTGCGTGAGTTGGCCAGGCGGATGACTTCGCTGGTGGCTCGCGCCACGGCGTCGGCGTCGTCGCCCACGATGTCACCCACCAACACCATCTTGGGCAGCGTGCCTCGCTTGCTCTTGGTGGCATAGCCCACGGCCTTGAGATAGCGGTCGTCCAGGTGCTCCAGGCCGGCCAGAATGGCGCCTCCAGGGCGCTTCATCTCGGTGAACATGAAGTCCTTGATGTCGACGATGGAGGGCACGCAGTCGCGAGGATTACCAAAGAACTCCAGGCACACCGTGCGCACATGCTGCGGCATGCGGTGAACCACCCAGCGCGCGCTGGTGATCAGGCCGTCACAGCCCTCTTTCTGGATGCCCGGCAGGCCGCTCAGGAACTTGTCGGTCACGTCCTTGCCCAGGCCTTCCTTGCGGAAAGTCTTGCCGGGGATCACGAGCTGTTCGGTGCGCACCGGCGTCTTGCCGTCGGCCTCGAAGTACTTCAACTCGAAGCTGGCCATGTCGGCATCGTGGATCTTGCCGAGGTTGTGGTCGATGCGGGTCACTTCCAGCCACTGCGCCTGGGGTGTCACCATGCGCCAGCTGATCAGGTTGTCCAGCGCCGTGCCCCAGAGCACGGCCTTCTTGCCACCCGCGTTCATGGCGATGTTGCCGCCAATGCACGAGGCTTCCGCACTGGTGGGGTCCACCGCAAACACATGGCCCGCGCGTTCGGCCGCGTCGGCCACGCGCTGCGTGACCACGCCGGCTTCGGTCCAGATCGTGGGCAAAGGTTTGTCGTGCCCGGGCACGCTCACCCACTCCACCTCGGTCATGGCTTCAAGCTTCTCGGTGTTGATCACCGCGCTTTTCCACGTGAGCGGAATCGCGCCACCGGTGTAGCCGGTGCCGCCGCCACGCGGAATGATGGTCAGGCCCAGCTCGAAGCAGCCCTTGACGAGCAGCGCCATCTCCGCCTCGGTGTCGGGCGTCAACACGACAAAGGGGTACTCGACGCGCCAGTCGGTCGCATCGGTCACGTGCGAGACGCGCGAGAGGCCGTCGAACTTGATGTTGTCGCGCGCGGTCAGCCGGCGCAACACCTTGTTGGCGCGCTGGCGCAGCGCGGCCATGTCTTCGAACGAGCGCGCGAAGCTGTCCACCGCCCCGCGGGCCGCGGTGAGCAGTTCGGCCACCAGAGCATCGCGCGCGCCATCGTCCTGCGGGGTGCGGCGCTTCTGCACCTCGGCCAGCCTGTGATGCAGGGCGTCCACCAGCTGCTGCCGGCGCTTGGGGCTGTCGAGCAGATCGTCCTGCAGGTAGGGGTTGCGCTGCACCACCCAGATGTCGCCCAGCACCTCATACAACATGCGGGCCGAGCGGCCGGTGCGGCGTTCACCCCGCAAACCGTCCAGCAATGACCACGCACGATCGCCCAGCAAACGCAGGACGATCTCACGATCCGAGAACGAGGTGTAGTTGTAAGGAATCTCGCGCAGGCGCGGCGCTTCGTCAGTGTTGGTGGCGAACAGCGATAGCGGCGTGGGAGCGTTCATTGGTGTGGCAGTCGCCAGCATGACAGTAATGAACCCAGGATGGTACCGCAGCGCAACATACACCCACCCCCCCTATGGAAACCCCTGTTGTCATGGGCAGGAAACCCCGTTGCAATCGTTCTGTCACACAAGACCCATACGCTACCCCGTTCCCGACACCCTCTTAGGAGCATTCATGCACAAGCGACTTCTTCCCCTGTCCGGCGCCCTGGCGCTCGCCGCCCTGCTGAGCGGCCCGGCCCACGCCCAGACTGAAATCCAGTGGTGGCACTCCATGGGCGGCGCCCTGGGTGAATGGGTGAACGACCTTGCCAAGGATTTCAATGGCTCGCAGACCCAATACAAAGTGGTGCCCACCTTCAAGGGCAGCTACGACGAGTCGATGACCGCGGCCATCGCGGCATTCCGGGCGGGCAACGCTCCTCACATCCTTCAGGTGTTCGAAGTGGGCACCGCCACGATGATGGCCAGCGGCGGCGCGATCGTGCCGGTTGGCAAGATCATGAACGACGCGGGCGTGAAGTTTGACCCAGCGGCCTATGTGCCGGCGGTGTCGGGCTACTACACGGCGCCCAATGGACAGATGCTGAGCTTCCCGTTCAACAGCTCGACCCCCGTGTTCCACTACAACAAGGACGCCTTCAAGGCGGCAGGTCTGGACGCTGAAAACCCACCCAAGACCTGGCCCGAAGTGGCGCTGGCCGCGGGCAAGCTCAAGGCCTCCGGCCACAAGTGCCCTTTCACCACCAGTTGGGTGAGCTGGACGCAGCTGGAGAGCTTCGCCGCCTGGCACAACATCGAGTTCGCCACCAAGGGCAACGGCATGCGCGGCATCGACGCGCGCTTGAACTTCAATGGCCCCCTGCACGTGCGCCACATCGAGAACCTGGCCAACATGGCCAAGACCGGGCTGTTCGTCTACAAAGGTCGCGGCAATGCGGCTGACTCGACCTTCGTCTCCGGCGAATGCGCCATGATCACCGGCTCATCAGCGCTCTACGGCAACGTCAAGCGCAACAGCAAGTTCGTCGGCGGCATCGGCACCCTGCCCTACTACCCTGATGTGTCCGGCGCACCGCAGAACACCGTGATCGGCGGTGCCAGCCTGTGGGTGATGTCCGGCAAGAAGGCCGACGAGTACAAGGGCGTGGCCCAGTTCTTCGCGCACCTGTCCAAGCCTGAGGAAGCGGCCAAGAGTCACCAGCGCACAGGTTACCTGCCGGTCACCATCGCGTCCTTCGAACTCACCGACAAGAGCGGCTTCTACAAGCAGAACCCGGGCACCGACGTCTCGGTGACGCAGATGATCCGCAAGACCACCGACAAGTCGCGCGGTATCCGCCTGGGCAATTTCGTGCAGATCCGGACCATCAACGACGAAGAACTGGAACAGGTCTGGTCGGGTCGCAAAGCGCCCAAGCAGGCACTGGACGACGCCGTGCGTCGCGGCAACGAGCAACTGTCGCGCTTCGAAGCCGCCAACAAAGGCAAGTGATGAACCTGTGGGCGCCGCTGGCGCCCTGCCCGCCCCGCACCGGCGCGACCCGGTCGGGGCGGTTTTTGTTGTAGCCTCGCGCACATCGTCCGCACTCACGAGCCTTCATGGAAAAACGCGTCCGCTTCCGTTCGAGCTGGTTGCCGTGGGCACTGGTGGCCCCGCAGATGGCGGTGGTCCTGATCTTCTTTTTCTGGCCGGCTGCACAGGCGCTTTACCAGAGCGTGCTTCAGGAAGACGCGTTCGGAATGGCCACGGAATTCGTGGGCATGCAGAACTTTCGCCGGTTGTGGGAAGACGAGACCTACATCGCCTCGTTCAACACCACCGCAATCTTCTCCGTCCTGGTCGCGACCGTCGGGCTGGCTGTGGCGCTGTTGCTGGCGCTCATGGCAGATCGCGTGATCAAGGGATCGGGCGCCTACAGGACGCTGCTGATCTGGCCCTATGCAGTCGCGCCTGTCGTGGCTGGCGTGCTCTGGCTGTTCATGTTTGCCACGCCTTTTGGCACCGTTTCCTACCTTCTGCGGGCGCTGGGGTATGAATGGAATCACCTGCTGGACCCGACCGACGCCATGGGACTCATCGTGATGGCGGCGGTCTGGAAGCAGATCTCCTACAACTTCCTGTTTTTCCTGGCCGGTCTGCAGTCGATTCCCAAGTCTCTCATCGAGGCAGCGGCCATCGACGGCGCCGGGTTCTGGCGGCGTTTCGCGACCATCGTGTTCCCCCTGCTTTCGCCCACCACCTTCTTCCTGCTGGTGATCAACATCGTCTACGCGTTCTTCGACACGTTCGCGATCATCGACGCGGCCACGCAAGGAGGTCCTGGCAAGTCCACGTCCATTCTGGTCTACAAGGTGTATTACGACGGTTTCAAGGCCCTCGACCTGGGGGGCTCGGCCGCGCAGTCCGTGGTCCTGATGACGATCGTCATCACGCTGACCGTGATCCAGTTCCGTTTCGTCGAGAAAAAGGTGCAGTACTGATGATCGAACGACGCCCCGGACTGACTTTCCTGTCCCATTTCATCCTCATCCTCGGCGTGGCCATCGTGGCCTTTCCGGTCTATGTGACGCTGGTGGCTTCCACGCAATCGTCGGCACAGATCGCGTCGTCGGTCCCCATGTCGCTGCTGCCAGGCAACAATTTCCTGCAGACGTACAAGGTGGCCCTTTTCGGAGGCGAAACGGAAATGGGCAGCACGTTGCCCGCCGCCTTGCCCATGATGGGCACCAGCCTGATCATGGCGTTGGTCATTGCCCTCGGGAAAATCGCCATCTCGCTGCTGTCGGCCTTTGCCATCGTGTACTTCCGGTTTCCGATGCGCAATCTGGTGTTCTGGATGATTTTCGTGACCCTGATGCTCCCGGTGGAGGTGCGCATCGGGCCCACCTACAAGGTGGTGAGCGACCTGGGCATGCTCAATTCCTACGCGGGACTCACGATTCCGCTCATCGCCTCGGCCACCGCCACCTTCCTGTTCAGACAGTTCTTCCTGACGGTGCCTGACGAACTGGTCGAAGCCGCGCGCATGGATGGCGCAGGTCCCATGCGCTTCTTCTGGGACGTGCTGCTTCCTCTCTCACGCACCAGCATCGCAGCCTTGTTTGTCATCCAGTTCATCTATGGGTGGAACCAGTACCTCTGGCCGCTGCTGGTGACCACCAGCGAGGAGATGTACCCCATCGTGCTCGGCATCAAGCGCCTGGTCTCCGGAGAGTCCTACACCGAGTGGAACGTGCTCATGGCCACGGCGATCCTCGCCATGCTTCCGCCGGCCATTGTGGTCATCCTCATGCAGAAGTGGTTCGTCAAGGGCCTGGTAGACACCGAGAAGTAAGCGAAAGACCGAGAACAACATGGCCTCCATTTCCCTGCGCAACGTCGTCAAACGCTACCGCACCGGCAAGACCGAGTTGCAGGTGATCCACGGCGTGAATGCCGAGATCACCGACGGCGAATTCATCGTCATCGTCGGCCCTTCTGGCTGCGGCAAGTCCACCTTGCTGCGCATGGTCGCCGGGCTGGAAGAAATCAGCGGTGGGGACATCTGCATTGGCGATCGCGTGGTCAACCAGCTGGAACCGGCCGAGCGCGACATCGCCATGGTGTTCCAGAACTACGCGCTGTATCCGCACATGACCGTCTTCGACAACATGGCCTACGGCCTGAAGATCGCGAAAGTGCCCATCGCCGAGATCAAGCAGCGCGTGGACAAGGCCGCCGGCATTCTGGAGCTGGGTCATCTGCTGGCCCGCAAGCCCCGTGAACTCTCCGGTGGCCAGCGCCAGCGCGTGGCCATGGGCCGCGCCATCGTGCGCCAGCCGCAGGTGTTCCTGTTTGACGAGCCGCTGTCCAACCTGGACGCCAAGCTGCGCGCCCAGACGCGGCTGGAGATCCAGAAGCTGCACCGTGAGCTCGGCATCACATCGCTGTTCGTCACGCACGACCAGGTCGAGGCCATGACACTGGCCGAACGGATGATCGTGATGAACGCCGGGCGCATGGAACAGTTCGGCACGCCCGAGGAGGTCTACTCCCGCCCGGCCACCACCTTTGTCGCCAGCTTCATCGGCTCACCGCCCATGAACCTGCTGAAGAATGCCCCGGGTGGTCGCCCCGGCAGCATCCTCGGCGTCCGGCCGGAGCACCTGGACATCGGCACCGAAGGCTGGTCTCTGCAGGTGGAAACCGTGGAACTCCTGGGCGCCGAGCGGCTGGTCCATGCGCGCCTGGACGGCGAACAACTCATCATCCGCACCCACGAGGACCAGGGCGCGCCGGCCATCGGCAGCACCATCCACGCCAAGCCGCGTGAAGACCGGATGCACTGGTTCAACGCCGAAACCGGCCAGCGCCTGTGAAGTACCCC
Source organism: Hydrogenophaga sp. (assembly GCF_051858985.1). Lineage (GTDB taxonomy): Bacteria > Pseudomonadota > Gammaproteobacteria > Burkholderiales > Burkholderiaceae_C > Hydrogenophaga. Next base: position 743,067 of record NZ_JBHYGM010000001.1, read on the forward strand.
CGGTGGATCGCCCACCGCGGCGCGGGAAAGCTGGCGCCTGAAAACACCCTGGCCGCGTTCCGGCTGGGCGCCCGGCACGGCTACCGCATGTACGAATGCGACGCCAAGCTCAGCGCCGACGGCGTGGTGTTCCTGTTGCACGACGCCACGCTGGAGCGCACCACCAACGGCCAGGGCGTGGCGGGCAACCTGGCATGGAGCGATTTGAGCCGGCTCGACGCCGGCGGCTGGCATTCGCGCGCGTTCGCAGGCGAACCCCTGGCGACGCTGGAGGCTGTGGCCCGCCACTGCCAGGCGCAGGGCCACTGGTTGAACATTGAAATCAAGCCCACGCCCGGCATGGAAGCGCAGACCGGACGTGCGGTAGCGCTGGAGGCCGCCCGGCTCTGGGCCAACGACCCCGAACACACCCCGTTTCTCACGTCCTTCCAGCCCGAAGCGCTTCAAGGGGCCAGGGACGCAGCCCCCGATCTGCCCCGTGGGCTGCTGCTCGACACGCTCTGGGATGGCTGGCTGCAGGCCGCCGGTCAGCTGGGCTGCGTGGCACTGGTGTGCAACCACGCTCTATGGGATGCCGCGACCGTGGCACAGGCCCGGGATGCAGGCCTCAAGACGCTGGCCTACACGGTCAACGACGACTGGGCTGTGCAACGTCTGCTGGCTCTGGGGCTCGACGGCATCATCACCGACCGCCTCGACCTGTTCGCGCCGATCGACTGAGTCCGGCGCCGCCGGTCAGCGGCGACGGTGAAGCCACCAGGCCAGCGTGCCCTGCACCACCACCAGTGCGGCATAAGTGGCGATCTTGCCGTCTCGCCCGAAGAACACGAGGCCGCCCACGAGCACCGCGATGCCCGCCACCAGCAACATGAAGGCTTCCAGCCGGGCGCCAGGTGCCATGCGCCCGGCTCGACGAAGCCGGGGCACGCCCCAAAGGATCACCGCCACCACCAGCGCGGGCGCCACGAAGCCCGCCAGGTGCCCCAAAAACTCCAGAGGTGTCATTTCAAGTTGACAGTGACATGCATAAGGGTTCAATTTTATAATCAGCGCATGTCTGTCTGGGCCCTCGGCATCAATCACAACACGGCTCCGCTCGATCTGAGAGGCCGTTTCGCCTTTGCCATCGACCAGATCCAGCCTACCCTGCATGGGTATCGGCAGAGTCTGGCGCGCCAGCCCGAGGCCACCTTGCTCTCCACTTGCAACCGCACCGAGCTCTACGGAGCCGGGGATCAGTCGGCAGTGGATCCCACACTGGATTGGCTGGCTCAGACTGGCGGCGTGAGCAGCCATGTGCTGCGCGACCACGCCTACGTGCTTCGCGACGACCACGCCGCACGCCATGCTTTTCGCGTGGCCAGTGGCCTGGACAGCATGGTGCTGGGCGAAGCGCAGATTCTTGGCCAGATGAAGGACGCGGTGCGCGCTGCCAGCGATGCCGGCGCCCTGGGAACCACGCTGCACCAGCTGTTCCAGCGCTCATTCGCCGTGGCCAAGGAAGTGCGCAGCTCCACCGAAATCGGCGCGCACTCCATCAGCATGACCGCCGCCGCCGTGCGCCTGGCTTCTCAGCTGTTCGAGGACCTGCGCGACATCAAGGTGCTGTTCGTCGGCGCAGGGGAAATGATCGAACTGGCTGCCACCCATTTCGCAGCCCGCACGCCCAAAAGCATGGCGATCGCCAACCGCACGCTGGAACGCGGTGAAAAGCTGGCGATCCGTTTCGGCGCCCAGGTGATGCGCCTGGCCGATGTGCCCGACCGCCTGCACGAATTCGACGCCGTGATCAGCTGCACCGCCAGCACGCTGCCCATCATCGGCCTGGGCGCCGTGGAACGCGCTTTGAAGAAGCGGCGCCACCGCCCGATGTTCATGGTCGATCTGGCGGTGCCGCGCGACATCGAGCCCGAGGTCAAGGCGCTGTCGGACGTTTATCTGTACACCGTGGACGACCTCGCCACCGTGGTGCAGACTGGCAAGGACCACCGCCAGGCTGCAGTGGCTCAGGCCGAAGCCATCATCGATGCGGGTGTGCTGAGTTTCATGAACTGGATGGAGCAGCGCGACCCCGCCCACGGTGTGGTTCCGCTCATCCAGCAGATCAACGCCCAGGCGGACGAATGGCGGGCGGTGGAGATGGCCCGTGCGCGAAGACTGCTGGCCAAAGGGGAATCGGTGGAAGCCGTGCTGGAAGCACTCTCCCGCGGGCTCACGCAGAAGATGCTGCACGGCACCCTGGCCGAACTGCACACAGGTGACAGCGCGGCGCGGGCCGCCACTGCGCAGACCGTCTCCCGCTTGTTCCTGCGCGACGAGCCCTCCCGAATCCCGCGCGACACGCAACCCTAGCTGGTGGCTCCAGCATCGGGCCCGTGCAGGCGAAGGTTTGCGCTGGCGGGGCTGGATCATCCTTCCCTCCCATGAAAAATTTTGTCCGCGATACCTTGCTGCGTCAGCGCGCACGGCTGCATGAACTCGACGCGTTGTTGTCCGCACCCGACGTCGTCGACGACATGGAACGCTTTCGCTCGTTGAGCCGCGAACACGCGGAAGCTTCCACCGTCGTCGACGTGTTCAACCGCTACCTGCAGCGGGAAGCCGATGCCGCTTCGGCGAAAGACATGCTGGGCGATGCCGACATGGCCGAGATGGCCCAGGAAGAAATCAAGAGCGTAGAAGCCGACCTGGACCGTCTGGACGACGAATTGCAGCAACTGTTGCTGCCCAAGGACCCCGACGACGAGCGCAACGCCTTCGTGGAAATTCGCGCCGGCACTGGTGGCGATGAATCCGCGCTGTTCGCCGGCGACCTGGCCCGGCTGTACACACGCTATGCCGAACGGCAACGCTGGCAAGTCGAAATCGTGAGCGAATCGCCCAGCGAACTGGGCGGCTACAAGGAAGTGGTGCTGCGCATCGCCGGGCCTGGCGCATATGGGCGCTTGCGCTTCGAGTCCGGCGGGCACCGCGTGCAACGCGTGCCCGCAACGGAAACGCAGGGTCGCATCCACACCAGTGCGGCCACCGTGGCGGTGATGCCCGAGCCCGATGAGACACAAGCGGTGCAACTCAACCCGAGCGAACTGCGGATCGACACCTACCGCGCCAGCGGCGCCGGTGGCCAGCACATCAACAAGACGGATTCGGCCGTGCGGGTGACACACCTGCCCACCGGCATCACCGCCGAGTGCCAGGACGGGCGCTCCCAGCACAGCAACAAGGCCAAGGCGTTGCAGGTGCTCACCGCACGACTGCAGGAGAAGGACCGCAGCGAGCGTGCGGCCGCCGAGGCTGCCACCCGCAAGGGGCTTATCGGAAGCGGTGACCGAAGCGACCGCATCCGCACGTACAACTTCCCACAGGGTCGGCTGACGGACCATCGCATCAACCTCACGCTGTACAAGGTGCTGCAGGTGATGGAAGGCGATCTGGACGATGTGATCCACGCGCTGCAGGTGGCGCGCGGCACCGAGCTGCTGGCTGAGCTGGAACAGCGCAACGGCACATGACACTGGGCGACACCCTCAGGGAGCTGCGGCGCCAGGGGCTGGAGCGGCTCGATGCGCAGATGCTGCTGCTGACGGCCCTTGGACGCGATCCGCACGACCGCGCCTGGCTGATGGCACATGAGGGCGACGGGGTGGCCCCGGAAGCCGGCATGGTCCTGAACGCGCTGGCGCAGCGTCGCCTGCAGGGCGAACCCATGGCCTATCTGCTGGGCGAACAGGAGTTTTTCGGCCTGACGCTCGAGATCGACGCCAGGGTGCTGGTGCCGCGCGCCGACAGCGAAGCCCTGGTGCAATGGGCGCTGGAGGTGACGGATGGCATGCCGTCCACCGCGAGTGTGCTGGACCTCGGCACGGGCAGCGGCGCCCTTGCCCTGGCACTCAAGGCCACCCGCCCGGCGTTGAGGGTCACCGCCACAGATGCCAGCGCGCCGGCATTGGAAGTGGCCACCGCCAACGCCCGGCGCCTGGGGATCACGGTGGACTTCCATCTCGGCAACTGGCTGGCCGCTGTCCCGGGTCGGTATTTCGACGTCATCGTCAGCAATCCGCCGTACATCGCCACGGGCGACCCGCACCTGCCAGCGCTGAGCCACGAGCCAGTTCAGGCATTGACTTCAGGCGAGGACGGCCTCCTGGACATCCGCACGTTGGTGGCGGCCGCGCCGAGCACACTCAACCCGGGTGGCTGGCTGCTGCTGGAGCATGGCCACGACCAGGCAGCTGCCGTGCGCCTGCTGCTGGAGAACGCAGGTTTCACCCACGTCAGCAGCCGCACCGACCTCGCGGGCATCGAACGCTGCACCGGCGGGCAATGGCCCGCACGGCGATAATGCGAGACGTTCCCGGGTGTTGCCCGAACCATTTGCAAAAGGACACTCCACCATGAGCGACGCACAAGACCGCATCGACCAACTGGTCAAGACCAATGACATCGTGCTGTTCATGAAAGGCAGCGCGAGCTTTCCCATGTGCGGCTTTTCGGGCCGCGCGATCCAGATCCTGAAGGCCTGCGGCGTTGAAACCAAGACCCTCAAGACCGTCAACGTCCTCGAGGACGACGGCATTCGCCAGGGCATCAAGGAATACAGCAACTGGCCCACCATCCCCCAGCTCTACGTGAAGGGTGAGTTCGTTGGCGGCTCGGACATCATGATGGAGATGTACCAGTCGGGCGAACTGCAGCAGGTGATCAACGGACAAGCCTGACTGTTTCTGCACCGCACGACAGCCACCTTCGGGTGGCTTTTTTCTGGTCTCAAGTTGCGGCTTTTCACACAGCCAGCGGCAGTCCTATGGATTGAGGGCAACAACAGTGGCATTTCTGCATTGAGCGCAGGCACGTCTTGTGCTTGAATGAATTCGTCACCGAACCCCACAGGAGAACCGCATGAGCTCTCGCAGCCTGGTCGCTTCACCCTCCCTCGGTCTGCCCATCGCCCAGATGCGCAGCGTGTTCAGTGCCGACGACGTCGAGCGCAAGCTGGCCCACCTGCAGGCCAGCGGCAACGAGCGCGACTACGAGGGCCTGCGCAACACCTGGCAACGCATGCTCGAGCGCGGCCCCCAGCGCTTTGCGGTCAAGCCCTCCGGTGTGCCCGACATGGCGCCGCTCTACGACTTACTGCCCAATTTTGGTGAGGTGCTCGACGACGTGAAGCGCCATGTGGCACTCAGCCAGGACAGCAGCGACAGTCTGGAGGTGACGCCCATTCTTCTGCTGGGCCCGCCCGGCGTGGGGAAAACGCACTTCGCGCGCCAGCTCGCCGACCTGCTGGGCACGAGCATGAGCCTGGTTCCCATGAGTTCCATGACCGCAGGCTGGCTGCTGTCGGGGTCGTCTTCCCAATGGAAGGGTGCCAAGCCGGGCAAAGTGTTCGAGGCATTGGTGGACGGTCAGTACGCCAACCCCGTGATCGTGGTGGACGAGATCGACAAGGCCAGTGCCGACGCGCAGTACGACCCCCTGGGCGCGCTGTACAGCCTGCTCGAACACGACACGGCGCAGAACTTCGTGGACGAGTTCGCGGAGGTCCCGATCGACGCCAGTCAGGTGATCTGGGTGACCACGGCCAATCACGAACGCAGCATTCCCGAGCCCATCCTCAACCGCATGAACGTGTTCGAGATCGCGCCACCATCACCCGATGCCGCGCGAAAGATCGCGGCCCACCTCTACCGCAGCATCCGGGGCGAGCACGACTGGGGCCAGCGCTTTGATCCTGAACCTGCCGACGACGTGCTCGACGCCCTCGCCACACTGGCACCTCGCGAGATGCGCCGCGCCCTGGTGACCGCGTTTGGCAATGCGCGCCTAGACAACCGCTACGGCCTGGAGGCCGACGACCTGCCCAGGCAAGGCTCGGGCAAAACGCGCATCGGCTTCGTGCAGTAGTTACGCATCCGGGTGGGCCCAGTTCTTCGCCGCGGCATACACCGCGTTGGGGTACTCGGCGCGTCCCCGGCTGCCGTTGTACCGGCCCAGCGCCATGAAGGTATCGCCCCGTTCGCGGTCCAGGTAATGGCGCAGGATGACGCACCCAAAGCGCAGGTTGGTCTGCATGTTGAACAGGCGCCCCACCTCGCCGTCGCCGATCAGCCGCGACCAGAACGGCATGATCTGCATGTAGCCTCGAGCGCCCACGCGTGAAATCGCAAACTTGCGAAACGCGCTCTCCACCTGGATCAGCCCGAGCACCATGGTGGTGTCGAGTCCGGCGCGCTTCGACTCGTACCAGACGGTCTGCAGGAATTCGATGCGGGTCTGAAAATCGGTCTTGCGTCGATAGAGGCGATCGCTCATGGCCCCGAGCCAGCGCAAGTAGGCCAGTCGCCTCACAGGATCGGTGAAATCCGGCACAGGCGGCGCGTTGTTGGCGATCGCGGCACTCAGCGCCCCCCGCACGGAGTCGGCCAGCGGCTCTTCGAGTTGACCGCCCGCCGCCGCCAGACCCGGCCAGCCTGCCAGGCCCAGCGAGGCGACGCCGATCAGGCAGTCCCGCCGCGACCAGCTTGCCAGGTTCATGCCTTCAGTTTGCCCTGGAGAAAAACAAGCAGCTCGGGCGTGTTGACCTGGGTGGCTGCGCTGTCCCGGCGGTGCTGGTACTCCACCTGTCCCGCCTTCAGGCCGCGCTCGCCGATGGTCACGCGATGCGGCACGCCGATCAGTTCCCAGTCGGCGAACATGGCGCCCGGGCGCTCACCGCGATCGTCCAGGATCACGTCCACTCCCGCAGCCATCAGTTCGTCGTGCAGCCGCTCGGCGGCCTGCTTCACCTCCGCGCTGCGGTCCATGCCGATGGGGCAGATCACCAGCGTGAACGGTGCCAGTGCGTCCGGCCAGATGATGCCGCGTTCGTCGTGGTTCTGCTCGATGGCAGCGGCCGGCAGACGCGTGATGCCGATGCCGTAACACCCCATCTCGAAAAAGGCCGGCTTGCCATCCTCACCGAGGAAAGTCGCGTTCATGGCCTTGCTGTACTTGGTGCCGAGGTAGAACACATGGCCCACCTCGATGCCGCGCTCGATGGCAAGCGGGCCCTTTCCATCCGGCGATGCATCGCCCTCGACCACATTTCGCACGTCTGCCACCAGGGCAGGCTCAGGCAGGTCGCGACCCCAGTTCACGCCGGTCATGTGGAAATCCGGCTCGTTGGCACCACAGATCCAGTCGGCCAGCACCGCCACCTCGCGGTCCACCACCAGCTTGACCGGCTTCTTCAGGCCGATCGGGCCCAGGTAGCCGGGCTTGCACCCGAAATGCGCTTCAATCTCGGGAACGGAAGCGAAACGGAACCCGGCCTCCAGGCCCGGCACTTTGGCCACCTTCACCTCGTTCATGTCGTGGTCGCCGCGCAGCAGCAGCAACCAAACCTGACTCTGCGAGACTTCGCCGGCCTCGTTGAGCTCGTCCGTGGCGAGCACCAACGACTTGACCGTGGTGGCCAGCGGCACGCCGAGCAACGTGGCGACGTCGGCGCAGGTGCTCTTGCCAGGCGTGGGCGTCTTCACCATCGGATTGACGGACCCCGGCCGGGGTCCCGCCGGCGCCAGCGCCTCGGCTTTCTCCATGTTGGCGGCGTACTCGCTACCCGGGCAGTAGACGATGGCGTCCTCGCCGGTGGCGGCGATCACCTGGAACTCCTCGGACAGGTCGCCCCCGATCGCGCCACTGTCGGCTGCGACAGCGCGATAGCGCAGACCGAAGCGGTCAAAGATGCGGCGGTACGCGGCGGCCATCACCTGATAGCTCGCCTGCGCGGCTTCTCCGTCGCGGTCGAAGCTGTAGGCGTCCTTCATGATGAATTCGCGGCCGCGCATGAGGCCGAAACGCGGGCGCCGCTCATCTCGGAACTTGGTCTGGATCTGGTAGAAGTTCTTCGGCAACTGCTTGTAGCTGCGAAGCTCCTGCCGCGCAATGTCGGTGACCACCTCCTCGCTGGTGGGCTGAACCACAAAATTGCGTTCATGTCGGTCCTGGATGCGCAACAGTTCCGGCCCCATCTTCTCGAAGCGGCCGGTCTCCTGCCACAGCTCGGCGGGCTGGATCACCGGCATGGTGAGCTCGACCGCGCCAGCCCGGTTCATCTCCTCGCGCACGATCGCTTCCACCTTTTGAATCACGCGCAGGCCCATCGGCATGTAGCTGTAGATGCCGGCGCCGAGCTTCTTGATCATGCCGGCGCGCGTCATCAGCTGATGACTGACCACCTCCGCATCTGCGGGAGCTTCCTTGAGGGTGGAGATGAAGAACTGCGAGGCTTTCATGGAGGCACCAGGGTTCTGCCAACGGCAGGAAGTGGGAGTCGATCTGGGGGTTCGGGCGCACCGCGCGGCCCCCGGCGGGAACCGTCCGCACGCTCCAGCGGGGCAACGGGTGTGTGGTCACTTCGCAAGTCGCACGCAGCGATGCATAATGAACACAGTTTAAAAATTTGGGGTTGATTATGCTTGACAGAGAAGGCTTCAGGCCCAATGTCGGCATCATTCTGCTCAACCAGCGAAACCAGGTGTTCTGGGGCAAACGGATCCGTTCCCACTCCTGGCAGTTTCCGCAGGGTGGCATCGATCGGGGGGAAACTCCCGAACAGGCGATGTACCGCGAACTGCACGAAGAAGTGGGGCTCATGCCCGAACACGTGAGCATCGTCGCCCGCACGCGGGACTGGTTGCGCTACGAAGTGCCGGACCGCTTCATTCGCCGCGACGCGCGCGGCCACTACAAGGGTCAGAAGCAGATCTGGTACCTGTTGCGCCTGGTGGCGCAGGACTGGAACCTGAACCTTCGTGCCACGAGCCATCCTGAGTTCGACGCGTGGCGCTGGCACGACTACTGGGTGCCGCTGGATGTGGTCGTCGAGTTCAAACGAGGCGTGTACGAACTGGCGCTCACTGAACTCTCGCGCTACCTGCCCAAGACCGAAAATCGCAACCGCTACCTTCGTGGCGGCGTGCGCCATCGAAACGAGGACGGCCAGGCGAACGCGAACGCATCGCTCTCTCCCCATGGGCTGGAGTTGCCGCCGGGCGCCAGCTTCGACCCCGACCCGCAGAACGACACCCGTTCTGCGCCCATCGAACCCAAATGACCACTTCCCAATCCCGCCTGCCGACCCGCAAGTCGGCATTGGCCCGTGCCTCCCTGTGTGCGCTCTTCAGCCTGAATGCGGCAGGCCTTGCCTTGGCCGTCGATGACGAAGCGGCCTGGCAGGAGATGGCCACGCCGGCACCCAAGACGTTCAGCGTCGACCGGTTGCAAAGCTTCACCGTCTCGCCTTCATCCTCGTTGACCTACGGTATCGACCCCGAGACCTTGACCGTGGGCGAAGACCGGGTGGTTCGGTATGTCATGGTGGCCCGCAGCTCCAGCGGCGCACTGAACGTGCTGTATGAGGGGATCCGTTGCCAGTCGGCGCAAGTGAAAACGTACGCACGCTGGGACAACAACCGATCCGCCTGGAACACACCCCAAAAAGCAGAATGGAAGCCGTTGGCTCTGGATGGGGCTACACGACCCGCCACCATTCTGGCGATGGAAGGCTTGTGCAACGGGAACGCCGTCAATGGCACGCCGCGAAAGATGCTGGCGACGCTCAAGACCGGCAGATACCTGCAGCGCTGACGACTGGCGCCGCCCGGTCGTCGGATCAAGACCGGGCTGCCAGCACCAGGTTGTCGCGGTGGATCATCTCGGGCTCGGCGGCGTAGCCGAGCAGGCGCTCAAAATCGGCCGATGATTTGCGACAGATCAGCCGCGCTTCCGAACTGGCGTAGTTGGCCAGACCGCGCGCCACCTCCTGACCGCGAACATCGTGAACGGCGATCACATCCCCGCGCGAAAAATCGCCGGACACGGCCGTCATGCCGATCGGAAGCAGGCTCTTGCCTTCACTCACGATCTTGCCCACCGCGCCGTCGTCGACCACCACCGCGCCGCGAAGCTGGAGGTGGTCAGATATCCAGCGCTTGCGCGCCTGATTCTTCGCTGTCTGTGCCACAAGGCAGGTGCCGATCGCTTCGCCAGCCACCAGGCGCAACAGCACACGTGGTTCTCGCCCCCAGGCAATCACGGTGGAGGCGCCAGAGCCGGCTGCCCTTTTCGCAGCGAGGATCTTGGTGATCATGCCTCCCTTGCCGATGCCGCTGCCCGCGCCTCCGGCCATCGCCTCCAGCTTCGGATCGCCGGCGCGAGCCACGTGCACGAACTGCGCTGCGGGGTCGCGCCTGGGGTCGGCTGTGTAGAGACCTTTCTGGTCCGTAAGGATCACGAGCACATCCGCTTCCACCAGGTTGGCCACCAGCGCACCCAGCGTGTCGTTGTCTCCGAACTTGATCTCGTCGTTGACCACGGTGTCGTTCTCATTGATCACCGGCACCACACCCAGCTGCAGGAGCGTGAGGAGGGTCGAACGCGCATTGAGATAGCGTTCCCGATCCGCCAGGTCAGCGTGGGTGAGCAGCACCTGTGCGCTGCCCACGCCACAAGCACTGAGCTTGCTTTCGTACATCTGCACCAGCCCCATCTGACCGACGGCGGCCGCGGCTTGCAGTTCGTTCACTTCGCGCGGACGTGTGCTCCAGCCCAGGCGCTTCATGCCTTCGGCAATGGCACCGCTGCTCACCATGATGACCTCGCGGCCTTGCTGGACCAGCGCCGCCAGTTGCTCGCTCCACTGGCCGATGGCTTCCTCGTCCAGGCCCCGGCCCTCGTTGGTGACAAGGCTGGAGCCGACCTTGATGACGATCCGGCGCGCTGACTGAAAGACAGCGGCGGGCGTCAGGCCCAGGGCGTTCATCGAAACATCGGTCTGCAGCATGTGGGAAGCTAGGTCCATCGGTCGAAGGGATTCGTGATCAGGGCGCTTTGGATGCGTCGGCGAAGCGCGGGTCGATGTCCACCGGAGGAAGCGAGTCCGTGTGCACCTTCGCAATGTGCTGGTACACCTTCTGAACAAGCAGCTCACACCCTTCTCGGGTCAGCGCGGAGATTTCGAACACGGGTCCCTTGTACTTGAGGCGTTTCACGATGCCCTGGATGCGCTGTTCGCGCTCTTCGGCAGGCAACATGTCCACCTTGTTGAGCACCAGCCAGCGTGGCTTGTCGTACAAGGCCTGGTCGAACTTTTTGAGTTCGGCCGCGATCGCCTTGGCCTGCACCACCGGATCCACGCCTTCATCGAACGGCGCGACATCCACGAGATGCAGCAACAGTCGTGTGCGCTGCAGATGTCGCAAGAATTGGTGACCAAGGCCCGCGCCTTCCGACGCGCCCTCGATCAGCCCCGGGACATCGGCGACGACGAAGCTCTTCTCCGCTGCGACGCGCACCACACCAAGATTGGGATGCAGTGTGGTGAATGGGTAATCGGCAATTTTCGGCCGGGCGTTCGAAATGGCTGAAATCAAGGTCGACTTGCCGGCGTTGGGCATGCCCAGCAAACCCACATCGGCCAGCACCTTGAGCTCGAGCTTCAAGCTGCGTTTCTCGCCTGGCCAACCGGGCGTCTTCTGCCGCGGCGCGCGATTGGTCGAACTCTTGTAGTGCATGTTGCCGAAGCCGCCATCACCACCTTTGGCGATCGTCACCTGCTCACCAGGCTGCAGCAATTCGTGCAATACCTCGCCGGTTTCGGCATCAGCAATGATGGTGCCCACAGGCATCTTCAGCACGATGTCATCGCCCTTCACGCCAAACATGTCCGACCCTTTGCCATGTTCGCCGCGGTGGGCCTCGAAACGGCGGGTGAAACGGAAGTCGACCAGCGTGTTCAGGCTCGCATCTGCCAGCGCATACACATGCCCTCCCCGGCCCCCATCGCCCCCGTCCGGACCGCCGAATTCCTTGTACTTTTCGTGCCGGAACGAGGCGCAGCCATTGCCGCCATCGCCCGCAGCGACATCGATCGTGGCTTCATCCACAAATTTCATGACACGCCCTCAAGGAAGGAAAACTGACTCCACGAACCCAAAAACAAAAAGCCCGCATGAGCGGGCCTTCTGCATTCGACATATCACCTGAGCCCCACACGCTGCCCGGATTCTGCAATCGGGCTGCGCCTGCGGCAACCGGTCAGACCGGCGTGATGCTGACGACGTGGCGGTTCAGTTCGCCCTTGACGGCAAACGTGACGTGGCCGTCGGCCGTCGCAAAGATCGTATGGTCCTTGCCCAAACCCACATTGAGGCCGGGGTGGAACTTGGTGCCGCGCTGACGCACGATGATCGAACCGGCTGTGACCAGCTCGCCGCCGAAGGCCTTCACACCCAGCATCTTGGGCTTGGAATCGCGCCCGTTTCGCGTTGAGCCGCCGCCTTTTTTCTGTGCCATGTTGACTTACTCCTCAGGCTGCGATCGACGAGACCTGCAGTTCGGTGAAATTCTGACGGTGACCCTGGCGCTTCTGGTAGTGCTTGCGACGGCGCATCTTGAAGATGTGCACCTTGTCGTGCCTGCCATGGACCAACACCGTGACCGTGACCGTTGCGCCGGAAACCAAGGGAGTGCCTACCTTGATCTCGGTGCCGTTGCCGACAGCCAGAACCTGGTCAAACACGATCTCTTGGCCCACATCCGCAGCAATCTGTTCTACTTTGATTTTTTCGCCAGCAGCAACACGATACTGTTTGCCGCCGGTTTTTATGACCGCGTACATATGAACCTCTTGTAAAAAATCCACGAATGGAAATCCAGCGGACCAAATTCCACTGAACTCGGGATTTTAGCATGTGCCATTACACGCTGGCTAGTCCACCCGTCAGGCCTCGCGTATGGCGATATTCGCGCAAATGGCATCTGCGACGCCTTTACCACCCTTCCTATAATCCGAGGCCGTTCGTGACCCACCCGCGAACGGCGACCACGTGACCACATCCACCCCGACTCGAACGCTTCTGGAACTGATCCAGCCCGACATGCGGCAGGTGGATCGGGTCATCGGCGAACGGCTGACCACGGAAGTGCCGCTGGTCCGCGAAGTTGCGCAGTACATCATTTCCGCCGGTGGCAAGCGCTTGCGCCCCGCCTTGTTGCTGCTGATGAGCGGTGCGATTGGCAGCCAGCACCCCATGCGTCACACCTTGGCGGCGGTGGTGGAGTTCATCCACACCGCCACACTCTTGCACGATGACGTGGTCGACGAGTCGACCCTTCGCCGCGGCCGGGAAACCGCCAACGAGCGTTTCGGCAACGCCGCCAGCGTCCTAGTGGGCGACTTCCTCTATTCACGGGCTTTCCAGATGATGGTGGACGTCAGCAACATGCGTGTGATGCAGGTGCTGTCTGATGCCACCAATGTGATTGCCGAGGGCGAGGTGCTGCAACTCGTGAACATGCACGACGCCTCCATCGATGAAAGCGCTTATCTCCGCGTCATCCGCTCCAAGACGGCCAAGCTGTTCGAGGCCAGCGCCCGCCTTGCTCCAATTCTGGCGGGATCGGATGAGCGCACCGAGACGCTCTGCGCGCAGTACGGCCAAGCATTGGGCACGGCGTTCCAGGTGATCGACGATGTGCTGGACTACGAGGGCAGCCCCATGGAACTGGGCAAGAACCTGGGGGATGACCTCCGAGAGGGAAAGGTCACACTGCCCATCATCTGCGCCCTTCGGACAGGGTCGGACAGCCAGAAGGCGCTCATTCGGCAGGCCATCGAGCAAGGCGATGTCTCGCACCTAGACACCATTCGGGACATCATCCTGGAGACGGGCGCTCTGGAGGCTGCGCGCACCAGTGCGCACGCCGAAGCCACGCGCGCAATGGAGGCGGCAGGGCAACTGCCGGTCAATGCGTACAGCGAGGCTTTGCTACAATTGGCGGCTGGTCTCCTGGAGCGCCGCTCCTGAGTCCAGACGGCGACCACAACGCCGTTTTGCGGTCGACTGGAAGACCCATCGGGGTGTAGCTTAGCCTGGTAGAGCGCTACGTTCGGGACGTAGAGGCCGGAGGTTCGAATCCTCTCACCCCGACCAGCTTTTGCGTCTCGCATCACGAAGGGCTCAGCGCCCAAAGGCGAGATTTGGCGGATGGCCGGCAAGCCCGCCACCTCCATACAACGCCAAATGCGGCATAAACGGCATTTTCAGCACAAGTTGCCTCAATATCGCCGGGCAAGTCCTTGATTTACGCTAGATTACGGGCTTATGGCGTCTGTCGAATCCGTCGTCCAAGATACACCTTCCATGGCCTTGCCAGGCTTGGGGCGTGCGCTCGTGTCCGCAGGCAAGCTTGGGCAAAAGGCCGCTGAAGACCTTTACCGCAAGGCGCAAAGCGGTCGCACCAGTTTCATTGCCGAACTCACCGGCTCGGGCGCCGTGTCGGCTTCGGACCTGGCCCACACCATGTCAGTGGCGTTTGCGGCACCTTTGCTGGACCTTGATGCCATCGATGTCCAACGACTCCCTGCCGGCCTGCTGGACGCCAAGATCTGTGCCGACTACCGCATCGTCGTCCTGAGCAAGCGCAACAACCGGCTCATGGTTGCCACGGCCGACCCCGCGGATCAGCAAGCGGCCGAGAAGATCAAGTTCGCCACGCAGATGGGTGTGGACTGGGTGATTGCCGAGTACGACAAGCTCAGCAAACTGGTGGAAACGCAGACCACCAGCGTCAACGAGACGATGGACAACATCATCGGTGGCGATTTCGAGTTCGACGAGGTGGCGACCGACGCGGTGAGCGATGTGACCGACAAGGCGTCGGAAGTCGATGACGCGCCGGTGGTCAAGTTCCTCCACAAGATGCTCATCGACGCATTCAACATGCGCGCGTCCGACCTGCATTTCGAGCCCTACGAGCACAACTACCGAGTGCGCTTCCGGGTGGATGGCGAGCTTCGCGAAATTGCCTCGCCGCCCATCGCGATCAAGGACAAGCTGGCCTCCCGCATCAAGGTGATCTCCCGCATGGACATCTCCGAGAAGCGGGTGCCGCAAGACGGTCGGATGAAACTCAAGATCGGCCCTGAACGGGTGATCGATTTCCGCGTCAGCACACTGCCCACGCTCTTTGGCGAGAAGATCGTGATCCGTATCCTGGACCCGAGCAGTGCCAAGGTCGGTATCGATGCGCTGGGGTATGAGCCGGAGGAGAAGGAACGGCTGATGAGCGCCATTGGCCGTCCCTACGGCATGGTGCTGGTCACCGGCCCAACCGGTTCGGGCAAGACGGTTTCGCTCTACACCTGCCTGAACATCCTCAACAAGCCGGGCATCAACATCTCGACGGCGGAAGATCCATCTGAAATCAACCTGCCCGGTGTGAATCAGGTAAACGTCAACGAGAAAGCCGGCCTCACTTTCGCGGCTGCACTGAAGGCGTTCCTGCGTCAGGATCCCGACGTGATCATGGTGGGTGAGATTCGGGATCTCGAGACCGCCGACATCTCCATCAAAGCGGCCCAGACGGGTCACATGGTGCTGTCCACCCTGCACACCAACGACGCACCCACCACGCTCACGCGGATGATGAACATGGGCATCCCCACGTTCAACATTGCCTCCAGCGTCATCCTGATCACTGCACAACGGCTCGCACGCCGCCTGTGCGCCACCTGCAAGGCGCCATTGGACGTTCCGCGCAAGGCGCTGGTGGACGCCGGATTCAAGGCCGAAGACCTTGATGGCACCTGGACGCCGTATCGGCCGGTGGGTTGTTCTGCCTGCAACAACGGCTACAAGGGACGCGTTGGTATCTACCAGGTCATGCCCATCAGCGAAGAGATCCAGCGGATCATCCTGCGCGGTGGCAGTGCACTGGACATTGCCCAGCAAGCCAGCAAGGAAGGGGGCCGAACGCTTCGAGAGTCGGGCCTCCTCAAGGTCAAGCTCGGCATGACTTCACTGGAAGAAGTGCTCAGCGTGACGAACGAGTGACGCTGTCTGGACACAAGCCTTAGAGGACCCCATGGCAACCGCAGTATCCAAGAGCATCAAGGACGTTGTCTTCGAGTGGGAAGGCAAGGACCGCAACGGCAAGACCGTTCGCGGAGAGACACGTGCGGCCGGCGAGAACCAGGTCCTCGCGGCGTTGCGTCGCCAAGGTATCGTGCCTGGCAAGGTCAAGAAGCGGCGCACCAGTTCTGGCAAGCGCATCAAGCCCAAGGACATCGCCATCTTCACGCGCCAGCTTGCCACGATGATGAAGGCGGGCGTGCCGTTGCTGCAGGCCTTCGACATTGTCGGCCGGGGCAATCCCAACCCCAGCGTGACCAAGCTGCTCAACGACATCCGCTCCGACGTGGAGACGGGCACCTCCTTGAGCGCCGCGTTCCGCAAGAACCCGCTGTACTTTGACAGCCTTTACTGCAACCTGGTCGAGGCAGGTGAAGCGGCCGGTATCCTGGAAGAGTTGCTGGACCGACTGGCGACCTACATGGAAAAGACCGAGGCGCTCAAGTCCAAGATCAAGTCCGCCCTGATGTACCCGATCGCCGTGATCATCGTGGCTTTCGTGGTCGTTGCCGTGATCATGATTTTCGTGATTCCCTCGTTCAAGGAGGTGTTCACCTCTTTCGGCGCGGACCTGCCAGGCCCGACCTTGTTCGTGATCGCGATGAGCGAGTTCTTCACCGAATACTGGTGGCTGATCTTCGGCGGGTTGGGCGGTGGTGGCTACTTCTTCATGCAGGCGTGGAAACGAAACGAAAAGGTCCAGCGCTTCATGGACCGCGTTCTGCTCAAGCTGCCGATTTTCGGTCCGTTGATCGAGAAGTCCGTGGTGGCCCGCTGGACTCGCACCCTCTCCACGATGTTCGCCGCAGGCGTCCCGCTGGTGGAGGCGCTGGATTCGGTGGGTGGCGCCTCCGGCAACTCGCTCTACGCCATTGCCACCGAGAAGATCCAGCAGGAAGTCTCCACAGGCACCAGCCTGACCAACGCCATGACCAACGCCAACATCTTCCCTTCCATGGTGCTGCAGATGTGCGCCATTGGCGAAGAGTCGGGCTCGATCGACCACATGCTGGGCAAAGCGGCGGATTTCTACGAGGCTGAGGTCGACGACATGGTTGCCGGCATCTCCAGCCTGATGGAACCCATCATCATCGTCGTGCTGGGCACCATCATCGGCGGCATCGTGGTCTCGATGTACCTCCCGATCTTTAAGCTGGGTCAGGTGGTTTGATGCCCGTGGGAGGTGCGCCGGCGGCGGCGCTGCTGGGCCTGCTGGGCTTGCTGGTGGGCAGTTTTCTGAATGTGGTGATTCACCGGCTGCCCCGCATGATGGAAGCGCGATGGGCCGCCGACTGTGCCGATCTGCTTCCCGCTGCAGAAGCTGCACCTGAACCCGCCGCACCGGTTGAGCCCTACAACCTGATGGTGCCGCGTTCGCGCTGCCCGCATTGCGGTCACCAGATCCGCTGGTTCGAGAACGTGCCGGTGCTCAGCTACCTCGCTCTCGGGGCGAAATGCAGCCAGTGCAAGACCCCCATCAGCTTTCGGTATCCGGCCATCGAGCTGGTCAGCGCAGCGCTGTTCGCGTGGTGCGGGTGGCACTGGGGTCCGAGCTGGTCCGCGCTTGCGTGGTGCGGCTTTTCAGCGGCGGTTCTGGCCCTGGCCTTCATCGACTGGGACACCACGCTGCTGCCGGATGACATCACCCTCCCCCTTCTCTGGGCAGGCCTGTGCGCTGCCGCCCTGGGCCTGACGGAACCACGACTGTCCGATGCGGTCTGGGGCGCGGTGGCGGGCTACCTGTCGCTCTGGTTGGTGTACTGGGCCTTCAGGCTGGCAACGGGCAAGGAAGGCATGGGGTACGGCGACTTCAAGCTCTTCGCCGCGTTCGGCGCCTGGTTCGGGTGGCAGGCACTCATCCCGGTCATCCTGATGGCGTCGGTGCTGGGTGCGGTGGTTGGCATCGGTATCAAGCTCGTGGGTCGTCTGCGCGAAGGTGGTTACGTGCCCTTTGGACCCTTCCTCGCGCTGGCAGGACTCACCGCCATGGTGTTCGGACCCACGGCCATGCTGGCCGCGATCGGCCTGTGAAGTCAGCAGCGCAGGCGCGCATCCGCTGGCGAGTGGGACTGACCGGTGGCATCGGCAGTGGCAAGAGCACCCTGGCCAGGCTTCTGCAGTCCCACGGTGCCGACCTGATCGATGCAGACGCCATCTCGCGTGCGACCACGGCCCCTGCAGGCGCGGCCATCCCGGCGATCGCTCAGACCTTTGGCCCAGAATTCATCACCAGCGAAGGTGCTCTCGATCGTCAACGCATGCGCGAACATGTGTTCGCGCAACCCGAGGCGCGCCACGCACTCGAGCGCATCGTTCATCCCCTGGTAGGCGCCGAAATCCAGCGCCAGGCGGCCAACTGCCATTCGCCCTGCATCGTTTTCGATGTCCCGCTGCTGGTGGAGTCGCCACACTGGCGTTCCCGGCTGGACCGCGTGCTGGTGGTGGACTGCTCCTCCGCCACCCAGATTCGACGGGTCCAGCAACGCAGCGGTTGGGCCGTGGAGACCATCGAGGCGGTGATGCGCAATCAGAGCACCCGGCTGCAGAGGTTGAGGGCTGCCGATGCCGTGGTGCACAACGATGCTGACGACATGGCGGCCCTGCAAGCCGCCGCAGAGAAGCTGGCCCATCGGTTCGGGCTATGATGAAGCTCCGCCCGCCGCTCCACCCCGCGCACATTCGCCGCTGTGATCCTGTACGACTACCCCTTCAACGAACGCATCCGCACCTACCTGCGGCTTGAGCAGTTGTTCAGACGACTGGTGGAACTGGTGCCCCGCACCCACCCGCTGGACCACCACTACGCGCTGCAGACCATCTTCGAGATCATGGACGTGGCTGCCCGTGCCGACATGAAGTCGGACGTGCTCAAGGACATCGACCGGCACAAGCAGCAACTGGCCAGCTACCGCGGCAACCCCATGATTGCCGAGGAAGTGCTGGATGGCGTGATCCAGCAGCTCGACGACTGCTTCACGCAGCTCAGCCAGCTCGCGGGGAAGACAGGGCAATCGCTCACCGAAAACGATTGGTTGATGAGCATCCGCAGCCGGATCGGCATACCGGGCGGCACTTGCGAGTTCGATCTGCCAGCCTACTACCACTGGCAGCATCAGAGTGTGGAGGCCCGCCAGGCGGACCTGCACCGCTGGACCGTGCCGCTGTCCCCTCTGGCCGAGGCCATCGTGTTGCTGCTCAAGATGCTGCGCGACTCGGGCTCGGCGCAGAAGGTGGTTGCACCCGGCGGGCTGTTCCAGCTGACGCTGCCCCAAGGCCGCACTTTCCAGTTGCTGCGCCTGCGCATCGACCCGACGTTGGGGCTGATCCCTGAGATCAGCGGCAACCGGCTCATGCTGTCGGTGCGACTCATGCGCCACGGCGAAGACGACCGGCTGCACCCGGCGCAGGAAGACGCCGCCTTCGAGCTCACTCTCTGCGCCTGAGGTTTGGCCATGGATTCGAGCGCTGCTGGCGCCCCCGTCAAGACCGTGCGGTGCCCTGGCTGCGGCGGCCCCAGCGTATACGCAGCTCAAAACCTCTATCGACCCTTCTGCAGTGAACGCTGCAAGCAGATGGACCTGGGCGCATGGGCCAGCGAAAGCTTCAAGCTGCCCGAAAAGGAAGGCCAGAGCGACCCGGGATTCGAGCAGAGTTGAGCTGGCTCAAGCTGGCCCGACGCCATCGCTCGCCAGCCACTCAAGCACCGGCACGGTACCGGGCAACACGGGCGCACAGCGCACCGGCAGACGCTCCCAACCGAACTCCTGGCCTTCGCGCATCTGCAGGTCACCGGTCCAGTCCCGCACCTTGCAGAAATGCAGACGCACCAGCGCATGCGGGTAGTCGACCAGGGACTGTCGCCAGAGCTCCGCAGCACCGATCGTCACCCCGATTTCCTCTTGCAGTTCCCGCCGCAGCGCCTGCTCCACCGTTTCACCGGCCTCGAGCTTGCCGCCCGGAAATTCCCAGTAGCCCGCATACACCTTGCCATGCGGTCGTCTGGTGAGCAGGTAGGCACCAGACGCATCGATGAGTATCCCCACCGCCACATCGACCACCTTGCGATCGGCCGGCCGAGGATGTTCCTGGTCGGCGTCCACCACCAGCGTCGAGGCGCTCATGCGGACGGGCGGTGCGTGCCTGCGTAATCGCGTGCGAACTGGTAGGCCACGCGACCACTTCGCGAACCGCGTTCCAGCGCCCACACCAGCGCCAACGGGCGCGCCGCTTCGATGTCCTCAGCACCCACACCCAGCGACGAGAGCCACTGCGCGACGATGGTGAGGTATTCGTCCTGGCTGAAAGGGTAGAAGCTCACCCACAGCCCGAAACGTTCGGACAGGGAGATCTTCTCTTCCACCACCTCGCCCGGATGCACCTCGCCCTCGGGTGTGTGGGTGTAGGTGAGGTTCTCCTTCATGTACTCGGGCAGGAGATGGCGGCGGTTGCTGGTGGCGTAGATCAGCACGTTGGGGCTGGCCGCCGAGACCGAACCATCCAGAATGGATTTCAGCGCCTTGTAGCCGGGCTCACCGTCTTCGAAGCTCAAGTCGTCGCAGAAGACAATGAAGCGCTCCGGCCGATCCGCCACCACGTCGACGATGTCCGGAAGATCCACCAGATCGGATTTGTCGACCTCGATCAAACGCAGTCCCTGAGGCGCGTACTCATTCAGGCAGGCACGCACCAGTGAGGACTTTCCCGTGCCTCTCGCGCCGGTCAGCAGCACGTTGTTGGCCGGCAGTTGTCGCACGAACTGCTCGGTGTTGCGCCGGATCTTTTCCTTCTGGCCGTCCACTTCTTTGAGATCGGTGAGCGCCATGGCGCCCACATGGCGTACTGGCTCCAGGGCCCCATGGCCACTGCTTCGCTTGCGGTAACGCCAGGCCACTGCTTGCGACCAGTCGGGCGCGGTCATGGGCTGCGGCAACACCGCCTCGATGCGGGCGATCAGTTGATCAGCGCGTTGAAGCAGGTGCTCGAAGTGCTCGTTCATGGAGGCGCCTCAGGAGCGGTAGTCGGCGTTGATGGTGACGTAATCGTGGCTGAAGTCGCAAGTCCAGACAGTCTCGGTGGCCTGGCCGCGACCGAGGCCGATGCGCACGAGGATCTCGGCTTGCTTCATCACCCGCTGGCCATCTTCCTCTCGGTATTCAGGGTGGCGTCCGCCTGAGCGGACCACGTGCACGTCGCCCAGGTGCAGGTCGATGGTTCCGACCTCCAGGTCGTCAATGCCTGCGTAGCCCACCGCCGCCAGGATGCGTCCGAGGTTGGGATCGCTGGCGAAGAAAGCGGTCTTCACCAACGGCGAGTGAGCCACCGCGTAGGCGGCCTTGAGGCACTCGACCGAATCGCGACCGCCTTCGACACGGATCGTGATGAACTTGGTGGCGCCTTCGCCGTCGCGCACGATGGCGTGCGCCAGGTGACGCGCCACCTTGGTGAGTGCCGACAGGAGTGCGCTGCCCGACGGGCTGTCGAGGTCCGTGATGGGCGGGTTTCCCGCTCGCCCCGTGGCCACCACCACGAAGGAGTCGTTGGTGCTGGTGTCGCCATCGACCGTGACCCGATTGAACGAGGCGTCGGCCAGTCGGCGCGCCAGGGTGTCCATCAGGGCCGGGGCGACCTGGGCATCGGTGGCCAGGAAGCCCAGCATGGTGGCCATGTTGGGCCGGATCATGCCCGCCCCCTTGGCAATGCCCGTGGCACTGACGGCGTGACCGTCGAGCTCGAAGCGCTGGCTGAAAGCCTTGGGCAGGGTGTCCGTGGTCATGATGCCCTGCGCCGCGGACAGCCAGTGTGCGCCGGTGTCGTCCTGCGCCGGGGCCGCATCGGCCAGGGCCTGTGGCAATCCGGCGAGCAGTCGGTCCAGGGGCAAGGGCTCCATGATCACGCCGGTGGAAAAGGGCAGCACCTGCTCATGCTGCAGGCCCAGCGAACGCGCGAGCGCCGTGCAGGTCTGGCGCGCCACCGCCAGGCCAGGCTCTCCGGTGCCCGCGTTGGCGTTGCCGGTGTTGATCACCATCGCGCGGATCGGATGCGCCGAAGCCAGGTGTTCCCGGCAGACCTGCACCGGGGCAGCGGCATACCGGTTGCGGGTGAATACCGCTCCAACCGAACAGCCTTCGTCCAGCAGAAACACCGTCAGGTCTTTGCGGTCCGCCTTGCGGATGCCCGCCTGCGCGACGCCAATGCGGACGCCTGCAATCGGCAAGAGGTCGGAAGCCCTGGGCGTTTCGAGAAGAACCGGCATGAAAACTCCGTCAATGAAACTGGGTGGTCCGGGCCGGGACAAGGTGCCCGGCGTGCATGGCCGATGCCCGAGTCAGTCCAGCTTGCCGTGGCACTGCTTGAATTTTTTCCCGCTGCCACAAGGGCAAGGATCGTTGCGCCCGACCCGGGGCATTGCCGCCGCGGGGCGAGCCTCAGCAGCGGTCGCTGGCTGGATGCTCTCCACTTCGCCGGTTTCGGTGGGGGCGGTGTAGGTCACATTCCCGATCTGCTCGGCCCGCTCTTCCAGCTTCTCTGCCGCTTCGGCCATCTGTTCGGCCGACTGCACACGCACGTTCATGAGGATGCGCGTGACATCGTTCTTCACGCTGTCGAGCAACTGTCCGAACAACACGAAGGCTTCCCGCTTGTATTCCTGCTTGGGCTGCTTCTGCGCATAGCCACGCAGATGGATGCCTTGACGCAGGTAGTCGAGCGCGGCCAGGTGTTCGCGCCACTGGCTGTCGATGTTCTGCAGCAGCACCACGCGTTCGAACTGGGTGAAGTTCTCCTCGCCAACGAGCGCCACCTTGGCATCGAACGCCGTCTTGGCAGCGGCCAGCACCCGTTCGACAATTTCTTCCGCGTCGATGGCTTCGGCATCGGAGACCCACGAGGTCACCGGCGCGTCGACCGCCCACTCCTCTTTCAACGCGCGCTCCAGCGCTGGCAGGTCCCACTGCTCCTCCACGCTGCCTTCGGGCACATGCTCGTGCACCAGGTCGGTGAAGCAGCCGTCGCGCAGCGAGTCGATCTGGGCCCGCAGTGAACTCGCGTCCAGAATGTCGTTGCGCTGCTGGTAGATGACCTTGCGCTGATCGTTGGAGACGTCATCGTATTCCAGCAATTGCTTGCGGATATCGAAGTTGCGGGCCTCGACCTTGCGCTGGGCGCTTTCGATGCTGCGGGTGACGATACCCGCCTCGATGGCCTCGCCCTCCGGCATCTTCAGGCGGTCCATGATCGCGCGCACGCGGTCACCGGCAAAGATCCGCATCAGCGAATCGTCCAGGCTCAGGTAGAAGCGCGAGGAACCCGGATCACCCTGGCGGCCCGAACGGCCGCGCAGCTGGTTGTCGATGCGTCGCGACTCGTGGCGTTCGGTCGCGATGATGCGAAGGCCACCCAGGGCCTTCACCTTTTCGTGGTCTGCCTGCCAGTGCTGACGCAGGCCCTCGATCCGGCTGGCCTTGGTGGCGTCGTCGAGCGACGGGTCGTTCTGCACGGCGTCGACCATCTTCTCCAGGTTGCCACCCAGCACGATGTCCGTACCGCGACCCGCCATGTTGGTGGCGATGGTGATGGCCCCCGGCCGACCAGCCTGGATGATGATGTCTGCCTCACGGGCGTGCTGCTTGGCGTTGAGCACCTCATGGGGCAGCTTCTCGGCCTGCAGCAGCTGCGCAATGATCTCGGAGTTCTCGATCGAGGAGGTGCCCACCAGCACCGGCTGTCCGCGCTCGTGGCATTCGCGGATGTCCTCGATCGCCGCGACGTATTTTTCCTGGGTGGTCTTGTAGACGCGATCGAGCTGGTCGCTTCGCTTGCTGGGGCGGTTCGGGGGAATCACCACCGTCTCCAGGCCGTAGATTTCCTGGAACTCGTAGGCCTCGGTGTCGGCCGTGCCGGTCATGCCGGAGAGCTTGCCGTAAAGGCGGAAGTAGTTCTGGAAGGTGATGGAGGCCAGCGTCTGGTTCTCAGGCTGGATCGCCACACCTTCCTTGGCTTCGACGGCCTGGTGCAGGCCGTCGCTCCAGCGGCGGCCTGACATGAGGCGACCGGTGAACTCATCGACGATCACGATCTCCCCACCCTGGTTCACGTAGTGCTGATCGCGGTGGTAGAGGTGATGCGCCTTGAGGGAGGTCACCAGGTGGTGCAGGAGCGCGATGTTGGCAGGGTCGTACAGCGAGGCGCCCTCAGGCAACAGACCAGCCTGGCTGAGCAGGCGCTCGGCGTTCTCGTGTCCCTGCTCGGTCATGTGGATCGAATGCGCCTTCTCGTCCACAGTGAAATCGCCGGGCTTGATCACGCCCTCGCCAGTGCGCGGATCGGCCTCGCCTTCCTGGCGCACCAGATGAGGCACCAGTTGCTTGATCGCGAGATACACCTGGGTCTGGTCTTCGGCCTGGCCACTGATGATCAGCGGTGTACGGGCCTCGTCAATCAGGATCGAGTCCACCTCGTCGACGATGGCGTAGTTCAGGCCGCGCTGCACCCGGTCTCCCGACTCGTACACCATGTTGTCGCGCAGGTAGTCGAAGCCGTATTCGTTGTTGGTGCCGTAGGTGATGTCGCAGCGGTAGGCGGCCTGCTTTTCCTCGCGCGGCGCCGAAGGAAGGTTGATCCCCACCGTGAGGCCGAGAAAACTGTAGAGGCGACCCATCCACTGCGCGTCCCGGCTGGCCAGGTAGTCGTTCACGGTGACCACGTGCACGCCCTTGCCGGTCAGCGCGTTCAGGTACACCGGCAGGGTGGCGGTCAGCGTCTTGCCTTCACCCGTGCGCATTTCAGCCACCTTGCCATGATGGAGCGCGAGTCCCCCCACCAGCTGCACGTCGAAATGGCGCATCTTCATGACGCGCTTGCTCGCCTCGCGCACCACCGCAAAGGCCTCCGGCAGGATCGCCTCGAGTGTCTCGCCCTGGGTCACGCGCTGCTTGAAGGCATCGGTCTGGGCGCGCAACTCGTCGTCGCCCAGCTTTTCGTACTTTGACTCCAGGCCGTTGATGCGTTCGACCGTCTTGCGGTAGGTCTTGAGCAGGCGGTCATTGCGGCTACCGAAGATCTTGGTGAGAAAGGTTGTGGCCATACGTGCGGGCCTGCGCCGGACACCCTCGTGGATTCCGGGCAGACAGATGAATTGAGGAGGGCTATTGAAAGCCCGAGCGAACCTGGTAAGACGGGAAACTACCCGTGATATGCCGTCAAACGCGGCGCTAACAAGGGCAAGCCCCGCATTTTACCCGCCGCACCCGACAAGATCAGGGCTTGCGTGGCCCGGGTCCGGGCGACTGCGCAGCGGCCACGTTTTCACCGGCAGCCAGAAACCTCTGGGGATCCTGCGGCACACCGGCCACCCAGACCTCGAAGTGCAGGTGCGGACCTGTGGAGCGGCCCGTCGAACCGATTTCGGCGATCTTCTGCCCTCGCTTGACGATGTCGCCCTTTTTCACGAACACCTTGGAGGCATGGGCGTAGCGGGTGATGAGGTCGTTGCCATGATCGACTTCGACCATGTTCCCGTACGCGAGGTGGTATTCCTGCACCACCACGACGCCTCCGGCAGCGGCCAGGATCGGGGTGCCAGGGTCTGCCGGAAAGTCAAGGCCCGTGTGAAGGGCGGAGCGGCCCGTGATCGGGTCGATACGAAAGCCAAAACGCGAGCCCGCGGACACGCCCGCCACGGGTTGCTCGGTCGGCACCATCGTGCGCTGGATCTTCTGGTCGAACAGGCGGGACTCCACCACCGTGAGCCAGTCCACCCGAGATCCACTGGACTCATCGACGCGGTCAAGCGCCCCCATCAGTTCTTCCATGCTTAGCTCACGGCTGCCCACCAACGCGCCGCCAGCGCCGGGCTTGGCCTTGAACTCGCTGGGGCTCAGGCCGGCCAGACCCGCAACCCGCTCTCCCAGTGAATCGAGCTGCACCATGCGGGCCTGCATCTCGCCGAGCCTGCGCGCCATGGCGTCCAGATTGGCACGCATGTACGCGTCCTGAGAGTTCATCTGATCCTGATGCACAAGCCGCGCCACGGGGGCAAAGCCGGGCCAGCCCTGCCGCACCCCTTCCAGAAACACCCAGTGGTAGGTGGCGATCGCGCTCAGCATGAGCAAGGCCGAGGCGAGCGCGCCTGCGCCGATGAGCTTGATCCCACTCAGGTGCAGGGCCCGGCTTCTGGCCAGCCAGGCGTCCGTGATAATGATGTGCAAGTCTTCACCTTTCCTGGGCCCCGGCCGCCACCGCCGCCGGGCATCCACCACCGCATGTCCACCGCGCCTCGAAGTTCCACCATGCTCAGCCTCGAGCAGGCTGTGGGCGCAGCACCCACACTGTCTGCGTTGCGGGAACGCATCCGCGAATCCCGTTGGTGCCTGGACCAGGTACAACACCTGATCCCGCAAAACCTCCGCCCCCATGTGCTCCCTGGACCATTGCAGGATCAGGAATGGTGCCTGCTCGTGGCCAGCGCCTCGGCCTCAACCAAGCTGAGGCAATTGCTGCCGGCGTTGCAGCTGACATTGACGCAAAGGGGTGCGCAGGTTACCGCAATCCGTATCAAAGTCCAAACGCCAGGCCGATGAGCGCATCGGCAAAGCGCACCAGCGGCGCAGAGCGATTCCTTGGTGCCGCTTGTCTGACTCGAACAGACGACCTATCGCTTACAAGGCGATTGCTCTACCAACTGAGCTAAAGCGGCGCAGGGTCGAGAATTTTACTTGACCCGTTTGAGCTGGGGCCTTCCGCCCGGCCGATCCGGGCCCTTGGGGGGCTGGGTCGGGGGTTCGCCCTCACCGGAGGCGGACGACTCGCTCGGGACGGACCTCAGCGGCGCAGAGCGCGATGCATCAGCGTCGGGATCGTGCGCCTGATCGGCGGAAGCTTCCATGCCACGCGCCGGCTGGCCAGGGGGCGCCTCAACCGGCTTGGCGGACGAAGGCGCCGGAAATGCCATGCCCTGCCCGTTTTCACGTGCGTAGATGGCGATCACATGGGTGACCGGGACGATGATCTCGCGCGCCACCCCCCCGAACCGGGCCTTGAATTCGATGAACTCATTGCCCAGCTTGAGCGCGCTGGTGGCGTCCATGCTCACGTTGAGCACGATCTCGCCGTTCTTGACGAACTCCATCGGCACCCGCACCGAGGCGTCGACCTGCACCGCGATGTAGGGCGAGAACCCGTTGTCGGCGCACCATTCGTGCAGGGCACGAATCAGGTAAGGCCGGGTGGACGGGACTTCGGTTTCGAATGCGTTCATGGAAAAGCGCAGGCCGTCAACGCTTACTTGCGCATGACTTTCTCGGACGGGGTGAGCGCCTCGATGTAGGCCGGGCGCGAAAAGATGCGCTCGGCGTACTTCAGCAGGGGCGCAGCATTCTTGCTGAGCTCGATGCCGTAAAAATCGAGACGCCACAACAGAGGAGCGATGGCCACATCGAGCATGGAGAAGTTGTCGCCCAGCATGAACTTGTTCTTGAGGAAGACGGGCGCGAGCTGGGTGAGACGGTCGCGAATGTGCGATCGGGCCTTCTCCAGCGCCTTTTCATTGCCCTTGCTGCTGCGCGACTCCAGCATGGAGACGTGGGTGAAGAGCTCCTTTTCGAAGTTGAGCAGGAACAGCCGCACGCGCGCCCGGTCCACCGGATCACCCGGCATCAACTGCGGGTGCGGGAAGCGTTCGTCGATGTACTCGTTGATGATGTTCGACTCGTACAGAATCAAGTCGCGCTCCACCAGGATAGGTACCTGGCCGTAAGGATTCATCACGCTGATGTCCTCGGGCTTGTTGTAGAGGTCCACATCCCGGATCTCGAAATCCATGCCTTTTTCAAACAGCACGAAACGGCAGCGGTGGGAATAGGGGCAGGTGGTACCCGAATACAAGACCATCATGAGGGAGTCTCCTTAAAGCAAAAAACAGTGGCTTGCTTCCATGCCTTGAGGCACTGCAAACCACTGTGGGACGGGCGGCACGGTCGACGACCGAACGCGCCAGATCAACGAGCTACTTGACGTCTTTCCAGAACGAAGCGTTCAGGCGCCAGGCCACGACGGTGAAGGCCGCCAGGAACAGCAACACCCAGACACCAATGCGCACGCGCGTGTTCTGGTTGGGCTCTGCCATCCATTGCAGATAGGCCACCAGGTCGCCCACGTTGTTGTCGTACTGGGCCTGGCTCATGGTGCCGGGCTTGACCACCTCCCAGCCCTTGAGCTTGTCGACCTCGTGACCATGGCTCATCACCTTTTCATTCACAGGACGACGTTCACCCTGCATTTCCCAGAGCGGGTGCGGCATACCGATGTTGGGGAAGGCCAGGTTGTTCCAGCCCGTGGGCTTGGTGTCATCGCGGTAGTAGGTGCGCAGGAGTGTGTAGACATAGTCCGCCCCGCTGCCAGCCTTGCTGGACCGCGAACGCGCGATGAGGGTGAGATCGGGCGGGTTCACCCCGAAGAACTGCTTGGCCTGCTTGGGATCGATGGATGCCTTCATGGTGTCACCGATCTTGTCGGTCGCGAACACCAGGTTTTCGCCGATCTGCTTTTCGTTGAGACCAATGTCGCGCAAACGGTTGTAGCGCATGAAGGCCGCGGAATGGCAGCTCAGGCAGTAATTGACGAACAGTTTGGCGCCATTCTGCAAAGCGGCCATGTCATTGGTGCGTTGAGGCGCCTTGTCCAGGGGTATGCCACCGCCGGCGGCCAGCGCCGTTCCCGAAAGGCCCAGGGCCAGCATGAAGCCCATGAGGATTTTTTTCATTTGCTTGACTCTCCGGATTGCTCTAGGGGTTCAGTGAGGCTGGAAGGTGACGCGGTCCGGCACCGGCTTGAATTCGCCGATGCGGCTCCACCAGGGCATCAGGAGGAAGAAGCCGAAGTAGAACAGCGTGCCCACTTGCGAAACGCGCTCGCCCACCGGCGAGGGCGGCAGCACACCCAGGTAGCCCAGGATCAGGAAGTTGATGACGAACACCGCATAGAGCCACTTGTTCCAGCTCGGACGGTAGCGGATCGATTTCACGGGGCTGTGATCGAGCCAGGGCAGGAAGAACAGGATGATGACCGCGCCACCCATGGCCACCACACCCCAGAACTTGGCGTCGATGGACATCATCAGCGCCACGAGCACCACGGCAGCCGCCACGATGCCCAGCTTGATCGCACCGGATACCTTGGCTTTCATGGCACCGAGCGCGGCCGCGAGGACCACAATCACCACCAACGCATACATCATCTCGGTGGTGATGGCGCGAAGCATGGAGTAGAACGGCGTGAAGTACCAGACTGGCGCGATGTGCAGCGGTGTCACCAGTGGATCGGCCGGGATGAAGTTGTTGTACTCGAGGAAGTAGCCGCCGAATTCGGGCGCAAAGAAAATGATGGCGGAGAAGGCCATCAGGAACACCGTGACCCCCAGAAGGTCGTGCACGGTGTAGTAAGGGTGGAAAGGAATGCCGTCCAGCGGCTTGCCCGAAGCATCCTTCTTGGCCTTGATTTCCACGCCATCGGGGTTGTTGGAGCCCACTTCGTGCAGCGCAATGATGTGCGCCACCACGAGGCCCAGCAGCACCAGAGGCACGGCTATCACGTGGAAGCTGAAGAAACGGTTCAGCGTGGCATCGCCCACCACGTAGTCGCCACGTATCAGCAGCGCCAGGTCGGGACCCACGAAGGGAATGGCAGCGAAAAGGTTCACGATCACCTGGGCGCCCCAATAGGACATCTGGCCCCAAGGCAGCAGGTAGCCCATGAAGGCCTCGGCCATCAGGCACAGGAAGATCGCGCAACCGAACACCCAGACCAGCTCACGCGGTTTGCGGTAGCTGCCGTAGATGAGGCCTCGGAACATGTGCAGGTAGACCACGACGAAGAAAGCGGAGGCGCCGGTGGAGTGCATGTAGCGGATCAGCCAGCCCCAGGGCACGTCGCGCATGATGTACTCGACGGAGGCAAAGGCCAGCGCGGCGTCCGGCTTGTAGTGCATCACCAGGAAGATCCCGGTCACGATCTGGATCACCAGCACCAGCAAGGCCAGCGAGCCAAAGAAGTACCAGAAGTTGAAGTTCTTTGGCGCGTAGTACTCCGCCAGATGCTCGTTGTAGAGCTTGGAGAGCGGGAACCGGTTGTCGATCCAGTTCAGGGCTTTCTGACCCATCGGTGCGTCGGGGGAAATTTCTTTGAATTCAGCCATGGGGTGCCTTCTTGATCCGTTGTCTGCCAGCGCCGCGGGGCTCAGGCCTGCTTTTCTTCACCCACCAACAGCGTGGTGTCGGACAGGTAGTAGTGCGGTGGCACCTCCAGGTTGTCCGGGGCGGGCTTGTTCTTGAAGACGCGGCCGGCCACATCGAAGGTGGAGCCATGGCAGGCGCACAGGAACCCGCCTTTCCAGTCGTCGGGCAGCGAAGGCTGCGGCCCGGGCGTGAGCTTGTCGCCAGGGGAGCAGCCGAGGTGGGTGCAGATGCCCACGGTGACGAGGAACTCGGGCTTGATGGAACGGTGACGGTTCTTGGCGTACTCGGGAGTCGGGTAGGCCGTGCGGTCGGAATTCGGGTCGGCCAACTGGCCTTCGATGGTCTCCAGCGCAGCGAGCTGCTCGGGCGTGCGCCGAAGGATCCACACCGGCTTGCCGCGCCATTCGACGACGATTTTTTCGCCCGGCTGAATGCCGGAAATATCCACCTCGACCGCTGCACCTGCGGCCCTGGCGCGCTCGGATGGCTGGAACGTGCTCACGAAGGGAACGGCGACGGCGGCTGCGCCAACGCCACCCATGGCGCAGGAGGTGATCAGCCAGGTACGGCGGCTGCGATCGACGGTCGCGCCAGCGGTTGCTTCACTCATGGGGATCTTTCAATGAGGTACGGTCGGGACACTAGGGACAACCCGGCATTGTACTGGAGCGCCAAGGCCTGGCCGGGCGTTGCCGGGGTAGCTGACTGGAGTATTTCGGCAGGCTGCCGACCGTCCCGGTGAGAGTGCCTTCCCCACCCACGGGCTGTGTAAGAATGCACCGCGATACGTTCAATCCAACCGCAGCCTGGAGGGCACCATGGGCATGATGCAGGAGTTCAAGGAGTTTGCCGTCAAGGGCAACGTCATCGACCTCGCCGTTGGCGTGATCATTGGCGGAGCCTTCGGGAAGATCGTCACCTCCATGGTGGAAGACATCATCATGCCCATCGTGGGCGCCATCTTCGGCAACCTGGATTTCACCAACCTCTACATTGCGCTCGGCAGGGTTCCGGAGGGAACGGCACCCACGCTGGCCGCGCTGAAAGCGGCGGGCGTGCCCACCCTGGCCTATGGCAGCTTCATCACGGTGGCGCTGAATTTCACTATCATGGCCTTCATCATCTTCATGATGGTCAAGCAGATCAACCGCCTCAAGCGCGAAACGCCAGTGCCGCCGCCAGCACCGGCCGCTACGCCGGAAGACGTGCTCCTGTTGCGAGAGATCCGCGACAGTCTGAAAAAGTAAGCTACCCCGTCGCCCGCATCGCAGCGTCGATCGCGGCCAGCAAACTGGCCGCGCTGGCCCGGCCAGTGCCGGCCAGGTCAAAGGCCGTGCCGTGGTCCGGGCTGGTGCGCACAAAGGGCAAGCCCAGTGTGGTGTTCACGCCGTGCTCCAGCCCCAGGAGCTTGACCGGGATCAGCCCCTGATCGTGGTACATGGCCACGACGACGTCAAAGTCGCCCTGGCGGGCCCGCATGAACACGGTGTCGGGGGCATGCGGGCCGCTGGCATCAATGCCCGCCTTGCGGGCCCCCGCGACGGCCGGCGCAATCACCTCGATCTCCTCCCGTCCGAAGAGTCCCCCCTCTCCAGAGTGTGGGTTGAGGCCCGCCACCGCAATGCGCGCGCGCGGGTGGCCCAAGCGCTGAAAGTGCGTGTGAGTGGTCTCGATGGTCTGCAGCACCCGGGCGGTGGTGACCGCATCCAGTGCCTGGCGCAGCGACATGTGAATGCTCACCAGTACCGTGCTCAACCCCGGACTGCTCAGCATCATGCGCACGGGCATGGCAGTGACGGGTACGCCGGCGTGCTCGGCCGCCAGCGCCTGCAGGAGCTCGGTGTGGCCCGGATGCGAAACGCCTGCCGCGGCGAGGGATTCCTTGTGAATGGGTGCCGTCACCACGGCTCGCGCCTCCCGCCGCAGCGCGGCGCGAGCGGCAAATTCGATGCACTCTGCGGCGGCTCGACCGGCTTGCGCGCCGATGTCGCCCCAGGCCACGGGCTGGACGAGGGCGCAGGCCTGCACCACGGCCATGCAGCCCACCGGCACCCCGGGCAGGCTCGCCAGTGTCCCGATCTGCGCCAGCATCAGCGCATCGGCGCGTGGCTCGTGCGCACCAAGGCTCAGCGCGCGGCGCAGCGTTGGCACGTCACCCGCCACCACCACTTTGCCGAGCAGATCGGGCCGCTCGCGCAGCGCCTTGACCACGATTTCCGGGCCAATGCCGGCAGGATCGCCCATGGTCAGCACCAACGGCCGCAACAAGGAAGTCGACATGGTGCGTCTCAGGCGGGGTTGTCGATGTCGATGAACACGTGCGTGAGGCCCAGCTGGGCTGCGACGTGCGCCCCCACTGCCGGTGCGCCATACCGTTCGGAGGCGTGGTGCCCGCAGGCGATGTACGCCACACCACTCTCGCGCGCGTAATGCGCCTGGGGTTCGGATATCTCGCCGGTGATGAACACATCGGCGCCAGCCGCAATGGCGGACTCGAAATAGCCTTGCGCACCTCCGGTGCACAGGGCCACGCGGCGAACGGGCCGATCGGGCTCGGCCACCAGCGTCACCGCCCGCCCGAGCTGCTTCGCCACATGATCGGCGAGCCGAGCTGCAGACGAAGCTTCGCACTCGCCCAGGAAGCCCAGTGACTGGTCACCAAAGCGGCCACGCGCGTCCGGATACACCGACACGCCCAGCCGCAGCGCCAGTTGGGCGTTGTTGCCCAGCCTGGGGTGCGCATCCAGCGGCAGGTGATAGGCCAGCAGGTTGATGTCATGGGCAAGAAGGCGGGAGAGCCGCTGCTTCATCCAGCCGGTCACGCGGCCGTCCTGGCCGCGCCAGAACAAGCCGTGGTGAACCAGAATGGCGTCCGCGCCCTGCTCGATGGCCGCATCGATCAAGGCACGGCTGGCCGTGACGCCCGAGATCAGCTTGCCCACCGTGTCGCGACCCTCCACCTGGAGTCCGTTGGGGCCGTAGTCCTTGAACTGTGCGGGCTGAAGCAGTTCCTCCAGGCAGGCGGTGAGGTCAGCACGGGTGACGGAGGACATGGGTGGCGGGCTGTATGGCGGCGGAAGGCGAAAGGAACTCCATTCTGACACCCGACACGACGCGAGCCTGCCGCCCCCCCTGGGAACCGGCACGGGTTGAAGCCGTCGTTCGCGAAGCCATTTGCTGGACAATACGGTGCGCGAATCGGCCACCAGCCGGCAAGAAACCGGAACCATTCGCGTCACTCAACCGTCCGGCCCCAACATGAAACGTCTCTGGCTTCTCTTCGCCCAAACCGTCACCGTGGCGGTGGCGGCCCTGTTCGTCGTCGCCACCCTGCAGCCTCAGTGGCTGGGTCGCGCGTCGAGTATGGGTTCTGTGGTGCCTGTGCTGCAGGCTCCGGCGCCCGCGCCCACGGAGGCTGCGGCTTCGGGCAGCTTTCGCGCTGCCGCCAAGGCAGCCTCGGCGGCTGTGGTGAGCATCAACACCAGCAAGGCGCCGCTGAACAATCCGCAGAGCGCTGATCCCTGGTTTCGATTCTTCTTTGGAGATCAGGCGCCGTCGCAACAGCAAAGCGGCCTGGGCTCGGGTGTGATCGTGAGTCCGGCAGGCTATGTGCTCACCAACAACCACGTGATCGAGGAAGCCGACGAGATCGAGGTAATCCTGAACGACGGTCGGAAGTCGGTGGCGCAGGTGATCGGCACGGATCCGGAAACGGATCTCGCGATCCTGAAGATCAACCTGACCGACCTGCCCGTGATCACGCTTGGCAATTCCGATGCACTGGAGATTGGCGATCAGGTGCTGGCGATCGGCAATCCCTTCGGCGTGGGACAAACCGTGACCAGCGGTATCGTCAGTGCGCTTGGCCGCACCCAGCTGGGGATCAACACCTTCGAGAACTTCATCCAGACCGACGCGGCCATCAATCCGGGCAACTCGGGCGGCGCCCTGGTGGACGTCAATGGCCACCTCATGGGCATCAACACCGCCATCTACTCGCGCTCGGGCGGCTCCATGGGCATCGGGTTCGCCATTCCCACGTCCACGGCACGCAGCGTGATGGAAGCCATCGTCAAGGATGGACAGGTGACGCGTGGCTGGATCGGCGTGGAACCACAAGACCTGGGCCCTGAACTCGCAGAGAGCTTCGGCATCGCGCCGGGGAGCGGAGTGATCATCACCGGCGTCCTGCAGAACGGTCCCGCGGCTCAGGCCGGTATCAAGCCAGGCGACGTGATCACGGCCGTGGCCGGACGCAACGTGACCAGCGTGGCGCAACTGCTCTCTGCAGTGGCCAATCTGTCACCCGGTACGCCGGCCACCCTCGACGTGGTGCGCAAGGAAGGCCGGACGCAAGTGCAGGTCACGCCGGGACGTCGCAACCTGCCTCGACAGGCCGCAGCGCGCTGAAAGCGGGTTCAGGACGCGGAGGTTTCCTTTTCCGCGTCTTCCTCGGGCTTGGCCGAGGTCTTGATGAACCAGTGCGCGCCAAGGATGCCCAGCTCATAGAGCAGACACATGGGCACGGCGAGCGCCAGTTGGGAAATCACATCGGGTGGTGTGACCACCGCGGCGATGACGAACGCCACCACGATGAAATAGCCCCGGAAATCCTTGAGCTTCTGCACCGTCACCATGTTCATCTTGACCAGCAGCACGACCACGATGGGAACCTGGAACGCGAGCCCGAAAGCCAGGTACAGCGAGAGGATCGCCTCCACATAGGACGCGATATCGGGTGTGGCGGCCACGCTGGCGGGCGTGAACTGCTGGATGAAACCGAACATCTTGTCCAGCACGAAGAACTGCACGAAGGCAATGCCGGTGTAGGCCAGCATGCTGCCCAGCACAATCAGGGGAATGGCGAAGCGCTTCTCGTGGCTGTAGAGACCGGGCGCCACGAATGCCCATACTTGGTACATCCACCACGGCAGCGAAAGCAGCAGCGCAGCCATGGCAAGCACCTTGATGGGCACGAAAAACGGCGAGAACACGCCAACGGCAATGAGCTTGGCGTCCGGCGGCATGTGGGCGCGGATGGGCACCGCGATCAGGTCGATCAGTCCGCTGGGCCCAGGCCAGACCGCCAGCAATGCCATACAGATCGCCAGGCCCACGATGCCGTAGAGCAACCGATCGCGCAGCTCCTTCAGGTGCTGGACAAAAGGCTGCTCGGAACCGGCGAGTTCGTCGGTGGAATCTTTGGGGTCGGACATCAACGGGGGGCGGAATTGGAGCGCGGCCGGAATCGGGCCACACGGGCCGCACCGGACTGGGTGCGGGTACGCACGCCAGCGCGGGCCTTGTACCACTGCGGCATGGCCCCTTGCTTGAGGCGCCAGTTCTTCCGGGGATGTTTGTAAACCGGGGGTTCAAGCGATCCCAGTGGTGAACTGGTGTCGTACGAACTCGCTGCGCCGTCGAGCCCGGCGGTGGCCTCCGACCAGGATTTCTCGAAGTCACTGGCACCGCTTTGCACCGAAGACTCCATGTCGCGCGCGGCCTCGGTCACCGAGTCCTTCATCTTCCGGAGCTCCTCCAACTCCATGGAACGGCTCACTTCCGCCTTGACGTCGGACACATAGCGTTGCGCCTTGCCCAGCAAGGCGCCCACCGTGCGCGCCACGCGCGGCAGCTTCTCGGGTCCGATGACGATCAATGCCACCGCCCCGATGAGCGCCAGTTTGGAAATGCCCAGATCAATCATGGGAAGACCATTCCACGGACCAGGTCACCGAACGGGTGCCCCGCACCGTGCGCCGTGGCATCAGCTCTTGTGCTTGGCTTCGACGTCGATGGCGTTCTTGTCGGCACGAGATTCCTGGGTGACCTGCGATGCCGGGGTGGCGGTGGTGGTGGTGTCAGCGGGGTTCTGGCCCCCTTCCTTGATGCCGTCCTTGAAACCTTTGACGGCACCGCCCAGGTCAGACCCGATGTTCTTGAGCTTCTTGGTGCCGAACACCATCACGACGATCAGCAGCACGATCAGCCAGTGCCAGATGGAAAACGAACCCATGATGATCTCCAGACTTGAATAAAGGTAGCGACAGGCGCAATGGGTGGGATTCTAAGCCCGGGAGGGAGTTCAGCCTCTCTCGATCCGGGGCTCGACAGACGGGCGAAGGGG
The DNA here is from genome assembly GCF_051858985.1 of Hydrogenophaga sp. Lineage (GTDB taxonomy): Bacteria > Pseudomonadota > Gammaproteobacteria > Burkholderiales > Burkholderiaceae_C > Hydrogenophaga. Next base: position 779,378 of record NZ_JBHYGM010000001.1, read on the forward strand.
GTATTCAGCCGCGCAACCAGGGGCGCGGACCGCCCATCACATGCCAATGGAGATGGTGGACTTCCTGGCCGCCTTCGACGCCCGTGTTGCACACCATGCGAAATCCGCCCTCGGGGTATGGACTGCAGCCTTCCTGCAGAGCCAGTTGGGGGGCGAGCACCATCATACGACCCATCAGCGCCTCGTGTTCCGCGCCCAGTTGCGCCATGGAGCTGATGTGCTTTTTGGGAATCATGAGGAAATGCACGGGAGCCCACGGATGGATATCGTGGAAGGCGAAGACATCGTCGTCCTCATACACCTTGCGCGACGGGATCTGACCGGCAACGATCTTGCAGAAAAGGCAGTTCGGGTCGTGTTCGCTCATGGTTCAGGAGGGCATGGGCCGACTCGCGTTCATGCGAACCATGCCTTTGACGATGCGGTAGAGGAACCAGATGGAAATGAGACACCAGGCCACCAAACCGGGGATGAAGAACAACAGCCAGAGCGGTGCTGTCACCAAGTAGAGCACGCCAGCCCAGATGACTGTGCGGATGCGCCACGAAAAATGGCTCGCCTGCCAGGTGCCTTGCGCGTCGCCCTTTTTCACGAGGTCGATCACCAGCGCAATGATCAGCAGCGCCGGGCTGGCCTGCGCCCCCGGCAGCACTGCGGCCAACGCCACCACCAGGTGAAGGATGTAACTCACCCACCCCACCGTCTTCAAGGACTGCGCCATTTCGCTGTCGACAGCTTCGACGTCGATGATGTCACTCATGGAGATTCCCTTTCACCTGGTTTGCTCACCAGAGGAGGCTTCGCGCTGCAGCACCTTGCGCATCGCCTTTTCTTCCAGACCGCTCAGGCCTTCTCGCCGGACCAGCTCGGCCACCACGTCGGCCGGGCCCAGGTTGTAATGAGCCAGTGCAATCATGCAGTGGAACCAGAGGTCGGCGGTTTCGTTCACCAGTTTCTGCGGATCGCCCCCATGGTCAAGGTCCTTGGCCGCCATCACGGCTTCGGTCGCCTCTTCGCCGATCTTCTTCAGGAAGGTGTCGGGGCCTTTGTGCAGCAGGCGCGCCACGTAGCTCTTGTCGGGGTCGCCGCCATTGGCGGGCTTGCGGCCCTCGATCACGGCGGCCAGTCGCGCGAGGTCGTCTGAGGTGGACATGGTCGGCTTACCTGTAGATGGACTCGGGGTCTTTCAGCACGGGCTCGACCGCATTCCAGTGGTCGTTCTCCAGCCTCTGGAAGAAGCAACTGTGGCGGCCCGTGTGGCAGGCAATGCCGGGCTCGTGCCCGAGCTGGGTCACCTTGAGCAGCACCACGTCGTTGTCGCAATCCATCCGGATGTCGTGCACGGTCTGAACGTGGCCGGACTCTTCACCCTTGAACCAGAGCCGCTCGCGCGAGCGGCTGTAATACACGGCGCGTCCGAGCGCGGCGGTTCTCTCCAGCGCTTCGCGGTTCATCCAGGCAAACATGAGGACGTCGCCCGAGGCGGCCTCCTGCGCGATCACCGGCACCAGACCCTGCGCGTCCCACTTCACTTCATCGAGCCAGTTCATGGCGGGAATCTACCATGCGCTTGCGTCTGGACACATATGCTCCAATGAATGCCGGTAGGATGAATCCGATCCTGCCCTTACCGAACGTCCAAGGACCCCCTCATGAAACTCCGCACCGTGCTCCTGGTCGTCTTCATCCTGCTCATAGCCGGTTTTGTTGCCCTGAACTTCGAGCAGATCCTGCTGCCCACGCCGCTCAATTTTGGCGTCACACAAGTGCAGGCTCCCCTGGGGCTGGTGTTGCTGGGCATGCTGGCGCTGGTGCTGGTGGTTTTTCTGGCGGCGCTGGTCTATTCGCAGACGCTGCACATGATGGAGGTGCGCCGCATCACCCGCGATGCCGCCGAGCAGCGCACGCTGGCCGACAAGGCGGAAGCGTCCCGTTTCACCGAACTGCGGCAGTACCTGCAGACGGAGTTGCAGGCCACTGCCGCACGTGAGCGGGAACTGGCCGACAGGATGAACTTGAAGATGGATCAGGTTCAGGCCGCGCTGACCCAGGTGATCGAGCAGACTGGGAATGGACTGGGCGCCAGCATCGGAGAACTGGAAGACCGGTTCGAGCGGCAGAACCTGCCCCGCAACGAGCGGCTCTAAGGGCTGCGGCTCAGAGCCGCACGGGAATCCCGCGCTCGGCCATGCGGGCCTTGGCCTGAGCTACGGTGAACTCACCGTAGTGGAAGATGCTCGCGGCCAGCACCGCGTCTGCGCCACCTTGCTGCACGCCATCGGCCAGATGGTCGAGGTTGCCCACGCCGCCCGATGCAATGACGGGCACGTCCACCGCGTCGGCCACCGCACGCGTCAAGGACAGATCGAATCCTGACTTGGTGCCATCGCGGTCCATGCTGGTCAGCAGGATTTCGCCCGCGCCATGCTCGGCCATCTGCCGGGCCCAGGCCACCGCATCCAGCCCCGTGTTCTTGCGCCCCCCATGGCTGTAGACATCCCAGCCCTCGCCGCGCTCGCGCAGGTCATCGGCATGCCGGCGTTTGGCATCGATCGCCACCACGATGCACTGCGAGCCGTACTTCGCGGAGGCGTCCCGGATCACTTGAGGGTTGGCGATGGCGGCGGAATTGAAACTGGTCTTGTCGGCGCCGGCATTGAGGAGTCGGCGGACGTCTTCCACCGTTCGCACACCTCCGCCCACCGTCAGGGGAATAAACACCTGGGACGCCACGGCCTCGATGATGTGCAGGATCAGGTCGCGTCCGTCGGAGGTGGCCGTGATGTCCAGAAAGGTCAGTTCGTCGGCGCCTTGCTCGTTGTAGCGCGCTGCGATTTCCACAGGGTCGCCGGCATCGCGCAGTTCGACGAAGTTCACGCCTTTGACCACGCGGCCGCCCGTGACATCCAGGCAGGGAATGATGCGTTTGGCGAGCATGTCAGGCCGCAGCGCGGGGCCGCCCCCCCTTGGGGGGCAGCGAATACACGAAGTGATGAGCTTGAGGGCGATTCATATCATCCGTTGAGTTCGTCGGCGAGCTGCTGCGCGGCTTCGAAGTCCAGATCGCCGCTGTAGATCGAGCGGCCACAGATCACGCCTTCGACGCCCTCGTCTTCGACCGCACACAGCGCACGGATGTCCTCGAGGTTGGACAGGCCGCCCGAGGCGATCACGGGAATGGACAGTGCCTGAGCGAGCTTGACCGTGGCGTCGATGTTGATGCCGGAGAGCATGCCGTCGCGACCGATGTCGGTGTAGATGATGCCTTCGACGCCGTAGTCCTCGAACTTCTTGCCCAGGTCCACCACCTCGTGGCCAGTCAGCTTGCTCCAGCCGTCGGTGGCGACCTTTCCGTCCTTGGCGTCCAGGCCAACGATGATGTGGCCGCCGAACGCGGTGCAGGCGTCCTGCAGGAAGCCCGGGTTCTTCACCGCGGCGGTGCCGATGATCACGTAGCGCAAGCCGGCATCGAGGTAGCGCTCGATGGTGTCGAGGTCCCGGATGCCGCCACCGAGCTGCACGTCGACCTCCGCGCCCACCTCCTTCAGGATGGCGCGGATGGCCTGTTCGTTCTTGGGCTTGCCGGCAAAGGCGCCGTTCAGGTCCACCAGGTGCACCCGGCGTGCGCCTTTGTTGACCCAGTTGCGGGCCATCGCCGCCGGGTCTTCACCGAACACCGTGGATTGGTCCATGTCGCCCTGTTTGAGGCGAACGCACTGGCCGTCTTTCAGATCAATGGCAGGAATCAGCAGCATGATGATGTGATGTCAGTGAAGGCAGAAGGACTCAGGGATTCCAGGACAGGAAGTTGCGGTAGAGCGCCAGACCCTGATCGGCGCTCTTCTCGGGGTGAAACTGGGTGGCAAAAATGTTATCGCGGGCGATCGCTGCGGAGAAGCGTCCCCCGTAGTCGGCTTCGCCCACCGTGTGCAGCGACTGGACCGGCCGAGCATAGAAGCTGTGCACGAAATAAAAATAGGCGCCTTCCCCAATGCCGGCCCACAGCGGGTGCACCGGACGCCCGAGCTCGTGAAACACCGGGTTCCAGCCCATCTGGGGCACCTTGAAGCGGCTGCCGTCGGCCTGCAGACGGCCTTCCAGGCGGAACCGGGCCACTGCGCCGGGGAACAGGCCCAGACCGTCGGTGGGCCCTTCTTCACTGCGGTCGAGCAGCATCTGCATGCCCACGCACACGCCAAACAGTGGCTTGTTGGCGGCTGCGTGCAGCACCGACGCCAGCAGGCCGGAGCCGGCCAGCTCCCGCATGCAGTCGCCCATGTGGCCCTGCCCGGGCAGCACCACGCGATCGGCGTCGAGCACCTCCTGCGCGCTGGAGGTGACACGCACGTCCACATCTTCCGCACGTGCCACGTGCTGCACCGCCTGCGACACCGAGCGCAGGTTCCCGCTGCCGTAGTCCACCACGGCGACTGTCTTGCGTTTCATGGCCGGGAAGGGGTTACAGCGAGCCTTTGGTCGAGGGAATCACGTCGCCCATGCGCGGGTCGCGCTCCAGGGCCATGCGCAGGGCACGGGCGAAGGCCTTGAACACGGTCTCGGCCTGGTGGTGCGCATTCTCGCCGTGCAGGTTGTCGATGTGCAGGGTCACGCCGGCATGGTTGACAAAGCCCTGGAAGAACTCAAAGGCGAGTTGCGTATCGAAGCCGCCGACCATGCCGCTCTTGAACGGGACGCGCATGTGCAGGCCGGGGCGACCCGAGAAATCAATGACCACGCGCGACAAGGCTTCATCCAGCGGCACATAGGCGTGTCCGTAGCGACGAATGCCCTTTTTGTCGCCCACGGCCTGCGCGAAGGCCTGGCCCAGCGTGATGCCCACGTCTTCCACGGTGTGGTGGCCGTCGATGTGCAGGTCGCCCTTGGCCTGGATGTCCAGATCGATCAGCCCGTGGCGCGCGATCTGGTCGAGCATGTGGTCGAAGAAGCCAATGCCGGTGGACAGGCTGGCCTGGCCCGTGCCGTCGAGGTTGACGCGCACGCCGATCTGCGTTTCCGAAGTGTTGCGCTGCACGTGCCCGATGCGGTCGGACACGGTGGCGGCGGGAGGCGTCTGGGTCATAGGGTGGTTTGGAGGGCGCGGATCAACTGGTCATTCTCCGACGGCGTGCCCACCGTCAGGCGCAGGCATTCGGCCAGCAGTGGATGCATTCTAGAAACATTCTTCACCAGAATGCCCCGGGCCTTCAGCCCGTCGAAGCAGCGTTGCGCATCGGGCACACGCACCAGCACCATGTTGGCCTCGCTGGGAAAAGGCTTCACACCCGGCATTTCCGCCAGCGCGGCAAGGAGCCGGCCACGCTGTTCCCGGATGTCGGCCGCCTGCCGGGCGAAAACGTCGGCGTGTTCCAGCGCGAAGAGCGCGCACTCGGCGTTGAGCACGCTGACGTTGTAGGGCGGACGCAGCTTGTCCACTTCGTGCAGCAGCGCCTGCGGCCCCAGCATGTACCCGATGCGGACACCCGCCAGGCCGAACTTGGAGAGCGTGCGCATGAGCAGCACGTTGGCGTTGTCCGCTGGCTCTGCACGAATCTCGTCCAGCCAGCTCCGACTGGAAAAGGGCTGGTAAGCCTCATCCATGACCACCAGGCCGCCAAAGCTGGTCGCTTCGGCGATCAGGCGGCGGATGGTGTCCGCACTCCAGAGATTGGCGGTGGGATTGTTGGGGTAGGCGATGAACGTGATCGCCGGGCGGTGTTCGCGCATCGCCGCCAGCATCGCAGGCTCGTCGAGCCCGAAATCGGGCGTGAGCGGCACACCCACGAACTTCAGGCCTTGCAGCTGAGCGCTCATGGCGTACATCACAAAACCAGGCAGCGGAGCCAGGATGGTGGCGCCTGGCAAGTCGCAACCCATGGCGAGCAGCGAAATCAGCTCATCGGAGCCGTTGCCCAGCATCAGCGCGTGTCCTACGGGCAGGTCCACATGGCGGGCCAGCGCCTGCTTCAATTCTTCGATGCGCGCACCGGGGTAGCGGTGAATGGCGACGGCGCCCAGTCGCAAGCCCAGTTCGGCCTGCAGCGCGGCGGGCAATGCAAAAGGATTCTCCATCGCGTCGAGCTTGACCATGCCGGTCGAGTCCTGGATGGCGTAGGCGTGCATGGACTGCACATCCTGTCGAATCATGCCCAGGGGGTTGGCGCTCATGGGCGCTCCCGCATGGGCGGCACCACATCCAGCCGCAACTCGGCGGCACGCGCGTGCGCCTGCAGACCTTCGCCATAGGCCATTTCAGCCGCGATCCTGCCCAGGCCCTGCGCGCCGGCCTGGCTCACTTCAATGAGGCTGCTGCGCTTCTGGAAGTCGTAGACGCCCAGCGGCGAGGAAAACCGCGCCGTGCCGCTGGTCGGCAGGACGTGGTTGGGCCCGGCGCAATAGTCGCCCAGGCTTTCGCTGGTGTACGCGCCCAGGAAGATCGCGCCTGCGTGCTTGAGCAGCGGTTCCCACCGGTGCGGCTCGCTGCTGGAAACCTCCAGGTGCTCAGGCGCAATTCGGTTGCTGATGGCGCAGGCCTCTTCCATGCTGCGGGTGTGGATGAGCGCACCCCGATCGCTCAGACTTCTGGCGATGATGGCCGCGCGCGGCATGGTGGACAGCAAGCGGTCGATCTCGCGCTGCACGGCGTCGATGTAAGCGGCGTCCGGGCACAGCAGGATGCTCTGGGCCAGCTCGTCGTGCTCGGCCTGGCTGAAGAGGTCCATGGCCACCCACTCGGCGGGCGTGCTGCCGTCGGCCAGCACCAGGATCTCGCTGGGGCCTGCAATCATGTCGATGCCAACGGTGCCGAACACGCGCTTCTTGGCGCTGGCCACATAGGCATTGCCGGGGCCGGTGATCTTGTCGACCTTGGGCACGGTGGCGGTGCCGTAGGCCAGGGCAGCCACAGCCTGGGCGCCGCCGATGGTGAAAGCACGCGTCACACCGGCCACGTGCGCGGCCGCGAGCACGAGTTCGTTGCGCTCTCCTCTCGTGGCGGTGGCGACGCCGTTGCCGCCGGTGGCCACGCTGCCGCGCACCGGCGTGGGCACCACCATGATGATGTCCTGCACGCCAGCCACATGCGCCGGCACGGCGTTCATGATCAGGCTGGACGGGTAGGCCGCCTTGCCGCCCGGCACGTAGATGCCGACCCTGTCCAGCGGCGTGACCTTCTGGCCCAGCAGCGTGCCGTCTTCGTCGCGGTAGCTCCAGCTCTCTCCACCGGCCTTCTTCTGGGCCTCGTGGTAACTGCGCACGCGGCGCGTGGCGGCCTGAAGCGCTTCGCGCTGCGCCTCGGGCAGGCCGTCGAAAGCCCGTTTGAAGTCGGCTTGCGTGAGTTCCAGCTCGGCCATTCCGGCCGCGACCAGGCCATCGAAACGCGCGGTGTACTCGAGCACGGCGGGATCACCGCGCCGCTGCACATCGGCCAGGATGTCGGCCACGCGCTGCTCGATGGCGCCATCGGTCTCCGAAGACCAGTGCAGTCGGGCCTGGAAACGGGTTTCGAAATCGGCGTCGGCGGTGGACAGGCGCAACGGTTCGGCCTTCAGGCTCATGGCTGGCGGTCTCCCTGGGCGATGGCGCCAGCGAAGGCTTCGATGATGGGGCGAATGGTCGCCTGCTGAAGCTTGAGCGAAGCCTGGTTGACCACCAGGCGGGCACTGATGTCCATGATGCGTTCGACCTCCACCAGCTGGTTGGCCTTGAGCGTGTTGCCGGTGGACACGAGGTCCACGATGGCGTCGGCCAGGCCGGTGAGGGGCGCGAGCTCCATGCTGCCGTAGAGCTTGATCAGGTCCACATGCACGCCCTTGCCGGCGAAGAACTCGCGAGCGATGTGGGTGTATTTGGTGGCGACCTTCAGGCGCGAACCCTGTCGGACCGCCGAGGCGTAGTCGAAGTCGGCACGCACGGCCACACTGACGCGGCAACGCGAAATGTTCAGGTCCAGCGGCTGGTACAGGCCCTGGCCGCCATGTTCGATCAGGGTGTCCTTGCCGGTGACACCCAGGTCGGCGCCGCCGTATTCGACATAGGTGGGCACGTCGCTGGCGCGCACCAGCACCACGCGCACGCCAGGGTGGCTGGTGGCCAGGATCAGCTTGCGCGACTTTTCCGGGTCTTCCAGCACCTCGATGCCGGCCGCGCGCAGCAGCGGCAGGGTTTCGTCGAAGATGCGGCCTTTCGAAAGGGCAAGCGTGATCATTTGATGCGTTCAATGTCGGCGCCGATCCGGCGCAATTTCTCTTCCATCTGGTCGTAGCCGCGGTCCAGGTGGTAGATGCGGTCGACAATGGTCTCGCCTTCGGCCACCAAGCCGGCGATCACCAGGCTGGCGGAGGCGCGCAGGTCGGTGGCCATGACGGTCGCACCCGACAGGCGCGGCGTGCCTTCGATGACCGCCACCTTGCCATCGGTCTGGATGCGCGCGCCCAGGCGGACCAGTTCGTTGACGTGCATGAAGCGGTTCTCGAAGATGGTTTCAGTGACTTTGCTGGCGCCTTCGGCGATGCAGTTCAGCGCCATGAACTGGGCCTGCATGTCGGTCGGAAAGCCTGGGTACTCGGTGGTGCGGAAGCTCTGTGCCTTCAGCCGCCCCGACGCACGCACCCGGATGAAATCTCCGTCGGCGTCCTTGCCCGCCTCGATCTCGGCGCCGGCTTCATGCAGCTTGTCGATCACCGCGTCCAGGTGATCGGCGCGGCCATGGCGCAGGACCACATCGCCCCCCGTGGCGGCCACGGCGCAGAGGAACGTGCCGGTCTCGATGCGGTCGGCGACCACCTGGTGGGTGCAACCGTGCAGGCGGTCCACGCCCTGCACATGAATGCGGCTGGTCCCATGGCCTTCGATCTTCGCTCCCATGGCGATCAGCATCTCGGCCAGATCGCCGATCTCGGGCTCCTGCGCGGCGTTCTCCAGCAGGGTTTCGCCCTCGGCGAGCGCGGCGGCCATGAGGAAGTTCTCGGTGCCGGTCACGGTCACCATGTCGGTGGCGATGCGCGCACCGTGCAGGCGCTGGCGACCCGCGGGCAGCCGCGCCACCATGTAGCCATGCTCGACCACAATCTCCGCGCCCATGGACTGCATGCCCTTGATGTGCTGGTCCACCGGGCGAGAGCCGATGGCGCAGCCCCCGGGCAGCGAGACACGGGCATGGCCAAACCGCGCGAGCAGCGGACCGAGCACCAGCACCGAGGCGCGCATGGTCTTGACCAATTCATAAGGCGCTTCAGCCTTGATCGGCTCGGCCGCCTGCAGCGTGATGCCGCCACGTTCGCCGTGCATCGAGGTCTGCACGCCCATGTTGTCGAGCAACTGGCGCATGGTGGCCACGTCGCGCAACCTCGGCACGTTGTTCAGGGTCACCGGGTCGGCGGTGAGCAGTGCCGCACACAGCTCAGGCAGCGCGGCGTTCTTCGCGCCGGAGATGTTCACCTCTCCGCCCAAGGTCCGGCCGCCGGTGATTCGCAGTTTGTCCATGTGTGGCAGGGGTTCAGGGTTGGGCCGCCCATTCGGCAGGCGTGTAGGTCTTCATCGAAAGCGCGTGCACCTCGTCGTTCTGAATGCGCGGGCCCAGCGTGCCGTAGACGGCCTGATGGCGCTGGATGAGGCGACGCCCCTCGAAGGCGGGCGAAACGATCACGGCGGCCCAGTGGCGGCCGTCGCCCGTGACTTCGATGTGCTCGCAGGGCAGGCCCGCGGCGATGAGGGTTTGCAGTTGTTCAGCGGTCATGTCAGTGTCGGATCTTGTAGCCGGTCTTCAGGAGGTGCAGCGCGATGGCGCTCACCACGAGCAACGCGCCACCCACCAGCGCCAGGCTGATCCAGGGCGACACATCGCTCACGCCGAAAAAGCCGTAGCGGAAGCCGTCGATCATGTAGAAGAACGGGTTGAGGTGGCTCACGCGCTGCCAGAAATCGGGCAGGGAATGGATCGAGTAGAACACGCCCGAGAGAAAGGTCATGGGCACGATGATGAAGTTCTGGAAGGCGGCCATCTGGTCGAACTTTTCGGCCCAGAGCCCGGCGATCAGTCCCAGCGCACCCAGCAGGGCAGCCCCCATGAAGCCAAAGGCAAGGATCCACAGGGGCGCTACCAGCGAAGGCTGGGCGAACCACCAGGTGACCACCATCACACCAAGCCCCACCGCCAGACCGCGCACCACCGAGGAGCCCACGTAGGCCACGAACCACGCGCGGTGCGACAGGGGTGTGAGCAACAGAAACACGAGGTTGCCCATGATCTTGCTCTGGATCAACGAGGAGGAACTGTTGGCAAAAGCGTTCTGCAGCACGCTCATCATCACCAGGCCCGGCAGCAGAAACGCGGTGTAGCTCACCGAGTCGTAGACCTGAACGCGGTCTTCGAGCACATGGCCGAAGATCATCAGATAGAGGATGGCGGTGATCACCGGCGCGGCCACGGTCTGGAATCCCACCTTCCAGAACCGGAGCACTTCCTTGTAGAAAAGCGTCTGCCAGCCGGTCATGCCAGCACCTCCGCAGCCGCCGACGCGCGCGGATGCGCACCGGTCAGGTCGAGGAAGACATCTTCCAGGTCGGCTTTGCGAATCTCGATGTCCTCCGGCGACACGCCCACTTCGCGCAGTCGCGCCAGGATGCGTTCGACGGCCAGCGCGTCGTTGGCCGGCAACTGCACCACGCGCCCGGTGATGCGCGCCTGCACCGCCAGATCGGTCGGCAGGGCCGCGTCCGTCTTGAATCGCAGCACGTTGGACGCAGCGCGAGCCAGCAGCGCCGACGTGGATTCCAGGGCCACCACCCTGCCCTGCTTGAGCATCGCGATGCGCCCGCACAGTGCCTCGGCCTCTTCGAGGTAGTGCGTGGTCAGCAGCACGGTGCTGCCCAGGCGCTTGTTGAGGTCGGAGACAAACTGCCACAGCGTCTGCCGCAACTCCACGTCCACACCCGCGGTGGGCTCGTCGAGCACGATGACCGGGGGCTTGTGCACCAGCGCCTGCGCGATCAGCACCCGGCGCTTCATGCCGCCCGAGAGCTGGCGCATGTTGGCCGTGGCCTTGTCGGCCAGTCCCAGGCCTTCGAGCAGCTCATCGATCCAGGCGTCGTTGTTCCGGATGCCGAAGTAGCCCGACTGGATGCGCAGGGCCTCGCGAACGTTGAAGAAGGGATCGAACACCAGCTCCTGGGGCACCACGCCGAGCTGGCGGCGCGCCGCGGCGTAGTCGGCCTGCACATCGCTGCCGTGCACGAGCACACGCCCCGCAGTGGCTCGCGCCAGGCCCGCCAGCACGCTGATGAGCGTGGTCTTGCCCGCGCCGTTGGGTCCCAGCAGGCCAAAGAACTCGCCGGGTTCGATGTCGAAGGACACCGATTGCAGCGCGTGCAGGTCGCCGCGCGGTGTCGTGTAGGTCTTGGAAACGTTCTGGAAGGAGACGGCTGGCATGCGCGGGCAGGACCCATGGGTCACCGGCGGCGGGCAGGACATCTGGCCGCCAGAGGAGGTGAACCGGGTATTTTATGCGTCGACCGCCATCCCCGCTGACGGCGGGACGCTGCCGCTTTCAGGCGGTGACGAGCAGCTCCTGCACGCCGTAGAGTCCGGCCAGATCCTGCAGCCGGCGGGGCCAGCCTTCGACCGTCAAGGTCTTGCCGCGAGCCTGCAAGCGGCGACGCAGTTCAAGCAGCACCGCGAGCGCCGAGGAATCGAACTCCCGCAGCGAATCGGCCTGGAGCACCACGGTGGCGCCCCCCTGCTGCGCCAACTGGCCATCCAGACGCTCCAGCGTCGGGACGGCTTCCTCCAGCGTGAGTCGCTCAGGCAAGGCCAGGGAGGCGTGCTCGGCCATGAAGGATCAGCTGGCCTTGGCCGTGTTGCTCTTGTTGCGCTGGACCAGCGAGGCAATCAGGCCATCGATGCCCTTGGCGCCGATCTCCTGCGCAAACTGGGTGCGGTAGGTTTCCACCAGCCAGACGCCGAGCACGTTCAAGTCGTAGATCTTCCAGCCCGAGGGCGTCTTTTCCATGCGGTAGTCGAGCTGGATCGGGTCGCCCTTGCCGCGAACCTCTGAGCGCACCACCACCTCGGTGTCTTCGGGCTTGGAACGCATGGGACGGTAGGTGACGGTCTGGTCCTTGACCTCGCCCAGTGCGCCGGAGTAGGTGCGCACCAGCAGCGTCTTGAACTCGTCCTGCAACTGCTTTTGCTGCTCGGGGGTGGCCTGGCGCCAGTAGCGGCCCACCGCCGACGCGGTCATGCGCGTGAAATTCACGTTGGGCATGATCTTGGTGTCCACCAGGCCCATGATGCGGTTCACGTCACCTGCCTGGATGGCTGGGTCGGCCTTGATGGCAGCCAGCACCTCTGCGGAGACGCGCTTGACCAGCGCGTCGGGCGCCTCGTCATTGGCCAGAGCGGGCAGGGAGACCGCGGCGGCGGACATCATCAAGGCGGCGAGCCAGGAGCGGCGTTTCATCATGTGTTTTCCTTTCGAGGCCGTTGGCCTTGCTGCAGACAGGGCAGCGTAAGTCATCTGAGCGGCTGCCGTGTGAAGGGGTTCCCCCTCAATCGTTGCTTTTCGTATCTTCCTGCGAGCCCCCGTCGCCGGTGCCGATGCCTTTGTCGATCATGTCGTCAATCTGGCTCTGACGCCGGTTGAGGTAGAGGTCGCGCGTGAAACTGTATTTGTCCAATGCAGCCTCTTCCAGCATCGATCCCGCCCGAAGGAAGCTGGCACGCGTGTGCACGACCCGCAGCGCATACAAGGAATTGCGCGCCGACACGGGCGTGACACCGGTCATCAGGTCGCCCTGGCTGTCCACCAGCAGGCCTGCTGTGTCGCGCGCGGTCGAAGGCCCCAGCACCGGAAGCACGAGGTAAGGGCCCGCCGGCATGCCCCAGCGCCCCATGGTCTGGCCGAAATCGATGCGGGTGCGCGGAATACCGGCCTCGCTGGCGATGTCGAGCAGGCCACCCAGGCCGAAGAAGGTGTTCAGGTTGAAGCGTGTGAGGTTCTCGGTGGCCTCGCGTGGACGCAGCTGCAGGACGGCATTGAAAGACGACCAGAGATCACCCAGGTTGCTGAAGAAGTTGCCCACGCCGGTCTGGACCAGGGGAGGTGTGACGTCCTGGTAGACCGTGGCCACGGGCTTGAGGACGGCCTCGTCCACGGCATCGTTGAATTTGGTCACGCCGCGGTTGAAAGGCTCGAGCGGATCGCGCGGGTTGGCGTCGGGGCCGGTGGCGCACGCGCCCAGCATCGACAACGACAACAACAAGGCACCCGTTTTGACGGCCCGGTGGCGGCCCAGATCTTGGTTTGACATGTGTTCTACCCCTGCCGGACTCATTCTTTCGTGGGTTCGCTGGCCGGTTCCTTTTCGCCGTCGGCGGCCCGGCTGAAAAGGAACTGGCTGATAAGGTTCTCGAGGATCACGGCCGACTGCGTCTGCGTGATCACGTCGCCATCGGCGATGTTGCGTTCGTCCCCGCCGGGCTCGATGCCGATGTACTGCTCGCCCAGCAGGCCGCTCGTGAGGATCTTGAGCGAACTGTCCTTGGGAAAAGCGTAGCGGGATTCCAGGGCCAGCGTGATGTTGGCCTGGAAGGTTTTGTCATCAAACGTAATGGATTCCACGCGGCCGACCAGCACGCCGGCGCTGCGCACAGCGGCCTTGGCCTTCACGCCGCCGGCGTTGTCGAACCGGCCCACTACTTTGTAGGTCTTCTCGAAATTCAGGGTCAGCAGGTTCGCGGATTGGAGCGCAAGAAACAGGATGGCCGCTGCGCCGATGAGCACAAACAGGCCCACCCAGACGTCGTTCTTGGAAGATTGCATGGTGTTTTCTCCGCTGAAAGGGGTGCTTCTCAGATGCTGAACATCATGGCAGTCAGGACGAAGTCCAGCGCCAGCACGCTCAACGATGCGACCACCACGGTGCGGGTGGTGGCGCGCGACACGCCCTCGGGCGTGGGGTGGGCCTCAAAGCCCTGGAGCAAGGCGACGAAGGTGACGGCGAAACCAAAGACGATGCTCTTGAGGACCCCATTGCCGACATCAGCCCACACATCCACACCGCCCTGCATCTGGCTCCAGAATGCGCCGCTGTCCAGGCCGATGAGCAGCACGCCGACGACCCAGCCGCCCAGGATGCCGACCGCACTGAACACGGCCGCCAGCAGCGGCATGGTGAACACGCCTGCCCAGAAACGGGGCGCGAGCACGCGGCGCACCGGGTCCACGGCCATCATTTCCATGGCGCTGAGTTGCTCGCCCGCCTTCATGAGACCGATCTCGGCCGTGAGCGACGTGCCCGCGCGACCCGCGAACAACAGCGCGGTGACCACAGGTCCCAGTTCGCGCAGCAGGCTCAGGGCCACCATCATGCCCAGGGCCTCGGCCGAGCCGTAACGCTGAAGAATGTAGTAGCCCTGCAGGCTGAGCACGAAGCCCACGAACAGACCCGAGACCGCGATGATCGCGAGCGAATGGTTGCCGAGAAAATGGATCTGGTCGCGCACCAGGCCGGGGCGGCGCAGCGCAGCGCCCAGCAACCAGAGCAGACGGAAGAAAAGCCGGGTGCCGTGCCCGATGTCCGCCAACTGGCGGCGCACGGCAAATCCCACGCGGGCTGGGTGCAGGGCATTCATCGACGTGACCTTCCGCGGGACAAGCCAAAGTCTTCAGCCAGTTCTGGCCCCGGATGGTGGAAGCGCACCGGTCCGTCCGGCAGGGCATTGACGAACTGCCTGACCAGCGGGTCTTCGCTGTGGCGCACTTCTTCGGGCGTTCCCTGCGCGGCGATCTTGCCGTTGGCGAGCACGATGACCTGATCGGCGATGTGGAAGGTTTCGTCGAGATCGTGAGACACGACGATGCTGGTCAGCCCCATGGCGTCGTTGAGCTGTCGGATCAACCGTGCTGCCGTGCCCAGGGAAATGGGGTCCAGACCGGCAAACGGTTCGTCGTACATCACCAGCTCGGGGTCAAGCACGATGGCACGGGCCAGCGCCACGCGCCGCGCCATGCCGCCTGACAGCTCGCTGGGCATGAGATCGCGCGCACCGCGCAACCCCACCGCGTTGAGCTTCATGAGCACGATGTCTCGCACCAGTGCGTCGGGCAAGGCCGTGTGCTCAATCAACGGGAAGGCCACGTTGTCGAACACGCTCATGTCGGTGAACAGCGCCCCGAACTGGAACAGCATGCCCATGCGGCGCCGCGCGGCATACAGGGCCTTGGGGTTCATCACGGTCACGTCCTGGCCGTCGAACAGCGTCTGGCCCTTCTGCGCACGTATCTGTCCACCGATGAGCTTGAGCACCGTGGTCTTGCCGCCACCCGACGCGCCCATGAGCGCCGTGACCTTGCCACGCGGCACGGTCAGCGAGATGTTGTCGAGGATGGCGCGCTCACCGTAACCAAAGGTGAGGCTGCGCAGTTCGACCAGAGGGGTGTTGGAATCGGTGGGCATCAAACAAAAACCGGGCAGTTCAGGGCCCGGTTTTTGGATGATACGGGATTCAGGGTTGACCCTGAGCGCCGCTGTGTTTCGATAGATATCAGCGGTGTTTCAATAAATGTCAGCGCGGGAGATCAGAAAACCCCATGAGGTACTCGTCCACCGAGCGCGCGGCCTGGCGGCCTTCGCGGATCGCCCACACCACCAGACTCTGGCCGCGGCGCATGTCGCCAGCGGCAAACACCTTGGGCACGTTCGTGGCGTATCCCTGGATGAACTCGGTGGTGGCTTTGGCATTGCCCCGGGCGTCCTTTTCCACGCCAAAGCCATCCAGAATGCTGGCGACCGGATTCACGAAACCCATGGCCAGCAACACCATGTCGGCCTGATAGGTCTTCTCGGTGCCGGGAATCTCGGCGAGCTTGCCGTCTTTCATTTCCACATGAACGGTCTGCAGGCCGGTGACCTTGCCTTTTTCACCGATGAAAGCCTTGGTGGAGATCGCGAACTCCCGCACGCAGCCTTCTTCGTGGCTGGAGCTCGTGCGAAGCTTGAGCGGCCAGTAGGGCCAAACAAGAGGCTTGTTCTCCTGCTCGGGCGGCTGAGGCATCACCTCGAACTGCGTGACGCTGGCCGCGCCGTGGCGGTTGCTGGTGCCCACGCAGTCGCTGCCGGTATCGCCTCCCCCGATCACGATCACGTGCTTGCCGTCGGCGCGGAGTTGTCCCTTGAGCTTGTCACCCGCGTTCACCTTGTTCTGCTGCGGCAGGAATTCCATCGCGAAATGGATGCCGTCGAGCTCACGGCCGGGCACGGGCAGGTCGCGACTCTGCTCTGCGCCGCCCGTGAGCAGCACCGCATCAAAGTCTTTCTGGAGTTGCTCGGGCGTGATGGTCTCCTTGGCCCAGTTCGTCACCTTGCTGTCCTTGGGCAGGCTGCCCACCATCACGCCGGTGCGGAACACCACGCCTTCTGCTTCCATCTGCGCCACGCGGCGGTCGATGTGGCTCTTCTCCATTTTGAAGTCGGGGATGCCGTAGCGCAGCAGGCCGCCGACGCGGTCATTTTTCTCGAACAGCGTCACGTCGTGACCCACACGCGCCAGCTGCTGGGCGGCCGCCATGCCGGCCGGGCCGGAACCCACCACGGCGACTTTCTTGCCGGTCTTGTGACGCGCAGGCTGCGGCTGCACCCAACCTTCGGCCCAAGCGCGGTCGATGATGGCGTGCTCGATCGACTTGATGCCCACGGGGTCGTCGTTGACGTTGAGCACGCAGGCCGCTTCGCACGGAGCCGGGCAGATGCGACCGGTGAACTCCGGGAAGTTGTTGGTGCTGTGAAGGACGGTGATGGCGTTCTTCCAGTCGTTCTGGAACACCAGGTCGTTGAAGTCCGGAATGATGTTGTTGACCGGGCATCCGCTGTTGCAGAACGGCGTGCCACAGTCCATGCAGCGCGCGGCCTGCACCTTGGACTGGGCTTCGTCCAGGCCCACCACGAATTCCTTGTAATGCTTCAGGCGCTCCGGCACGGGCTTGTAGCCCTCTTCCAGACGCTCGAATTCCATGAAGCCGGTGACTTTTCCCATGATGCGTGTCCTTCAATCGTTTTCAGTGCGGCGGCTCACTTGGCCGGAGCCAGGGTCTTCTTGGCCGATCCCTGGGCCTTCGTGGTGACCGCTGCGGCGGCCTTGCGGGCGTTGATCTCGCCCAGCGCGCGCTTGTATTCGTTGGGGAATACCTTCACGAAACGTCCGCGCGATTGCGCCCAGGTGTCCAGCAATTCACGCGCTCGCTTGCTGCCCGTCCAGCGGTTGTGCTCTTCGAGCAGCTTCTTGAGCTGTGGCTCGTCGGCCATGTCGCGGTGCCAGATGGCGCGGTCCATGGAAGCTTCCTGCTCGGCCGCGGGCAACACCTTCTCCAGGCTGACCATGGCGGTGTTGCAGCGCCGGGCGAACTCGCCGTCCTCGTCGAACACATAGGCCACGCCGCCGCTCATGCCGGCAGCGAAGTTCCGACCGGTCTTGCCGAGCACCACGACGGTACCGCCGGTCATGTACTCGCAACCGTGGTCGCCGGTGCCTTCCACCACCGCCGTGGCGCCGGAGAGACGCACCGCAAACCGTTCGCCGGCCACGCCGCTGAAGAACGCCTCGCCCGTGGTGGCGCCGTACATCACCGTGTTGCCCACAATGATGTTGCGCGCAGCCTCTCCCCGGAAGTCGATGCTGGGACGCACCACCACGCGGCCACCCGAGAGACCCTTGCCGGTGTAGTCGTTGGCGTCGCCGATCAGGTACAGCGTGATGCCCTTGGCGAGGAAGGCCCCGAAGGACTGGCCGCCCGTGCCTTCGAGCTGGATGCGTATCGAATCGTCGGGCAGGCCTTCTGGATGCAGCTTGGTCAGCGCGCCCGAGAGCATGGCGCCCACCGAGCGGTTGACGTTGCGCGCCACTTCGATGAACTGCACCCGCTCGCCCTTGTCGAGCGCCGCACGCGACTTCTCGATCAGCACCACGTCCAGTGCCTTGTGCAGACCATGTTCCTGGTTCTGCGTGTGCAGGCGCGGCACGTCGGCCGGCACCTGCGGCAAGGCCAGCAGGCGGCTGAAGTCCAGGCCCCTGGCCTTCCAGTGCTCGATCCCCTGCTTCATGTCGAGCAGGTCGGCGCGGCCAATGAGGTCGTCGAACTTGCGAATGCCCAGCTGCGCCATGATCTGGCGCACTTCCTCGGCGACGAAAAAGAAATAGTTCACCACGTGCTCGGGCTTGCCGCTGAATTTCTTGCGCAGCACCGGGTCCTGCGTGGCCACGCCCACGGGGCAGGTGTTCAGGTGGCACTTGCGCATCATGATGCAGCCTTCCACCACCAGGGGTGCAGTGGCAAAACCGAACTCATCGGCACCGAGCAGCGCACCGATGGCCACATCGCGGCCGGTCTTCATCTGGCCATCGGCCTGCACGCGGATGCGACTGCGCAACCGGTTGAGCACCAGGGTCTGCTGGGTTTCGGCCAGGCCGATTTCCCACGGGCTGCCGGCGTGCTTGATGGACGACCAGGGCGATGCGCCGGTGCCGCCGTCGTGCCCCGCAATCACCACGTGGTCGGCCTTGCACTTGGCCACGCCCGCGGCGATGGTGCCCACGCCGATCTCGGACACCAGCTTGACGCTGATGCTCGAATGCGGCGCCACGTTCTTCAGGTCGTGGATGAGCTGCGCCAGATCCTCAATGGAGTAGATGTCGTGATGCGGCGGGGGGGAAATGAGACCCACACCCGGCACGCTGTGGCGCAACTTGCCGATGTAGTCGCTCACCTTGCCGCCGGGCAGCTGGCCGCCCTCACCGGGCTTCGCACCCTGCGCCATCTTGATCTGGATCTGGTCGGCGCTGTTGAGGTATTCGGCCGTGACACCGAAGCGGCCCGAAGCCACCTGCTTGATCTTCGAGCGCATGGAGTCGCCGGCCTGCAGCTCGTAGTCGACTTCGAAGGTGTCCTTGCCCAGCAGGTCGGACATGGTCTGGCCCTGCTTGATGGGGATGCCCTTGAGTTCGTTGCGGTAGCGCAGCGCGTCCTCACCGCCCTCGCCGGTGTTGCTCTTGCCGCCGATGCGGTTCATGGCCACGGCCAGCGTGGCGTGTGCCTCGGTGGAGATGGAGCCCAGCGACATGGCGCCCGACGCGAAGCGCTTGACGATCTCGCTGGCCGGTTCCACCTCGTCAATGGAAATGGCCGTGGCCGGATCGATCTTGAACTCGAAGAGACCGCGCAGCGTCATATGACGACGGCTCTGGTCGTTGATGAGCTGTGCGTATTCCTTGTAGGTGTTCCAGTTGTTGGCACGGGTGCTGTGCTGCAGCTTGGCAATGGCGTCGGGCGTCCACATGTGCTCTTCGCCGCGCGCGCGCCACGCGTATTCGCCACCGGCGTCGAGCATGCTGGCAAGCACGGGGTCGTCACCGAAGGCCGCCTTGTGCATGCGGATGGCTTCTTCGGCGATCTCGAACACGCCAATGCCGCCCACGCGGCTGGCGGTGCCGCTGAAATACTTGTTCACCACATCGCTGCTGAGGCCGATGGCTTCGAACAGCTGGGCACCGCAGTACGACATGTAGGTGGACACGCCCATCTTGGACATGATCTTGGACAGGCCCTTGCCGATGGCCTTGACGTACTGGTAGATCGCCTTGTCGGCGTTGAGGTCGCCGGGCAGGTCCTTGTGGATCGCTGACAGCGTTTCCATGGCGAGATAGGGGTGGACGGCTTCCGCGCCATAGCCCGCGAGCACGGCGAAGTGGTGCACCTCGCGCGCGGTCCCGGTTTCCACCACCAGGCCGGCCGTGGTGCGCAGGCCCTCGCGCACGAGGTGCTGGTGGATGGCCGAGAGCGCCAGCAACGCGGGGATGGCGATGCGGGTGGCGCTCACGTTGCGGTCGCTGATGATCAGGATGTTCTTGTGACCCTTGATCGCGTCCACCGCGGCCGCGCACAGCGAGGCCAGCTTGGCCTCCACACCCTGGCGCCCCCAGCTGGCCGGGTACGTGATGTCCAGTGTGTGGCTGCGGAACTTGCCTTGCGTCACCGCGTCGATGTCGCGCAGCTTGGCCATGTCAGCCACGTCCAGCACGGGCTGGCTCACTTCCAGCCGCATGGGTGGGTTGACCTGGTTGATGTCCAGCAGGTTGGGCTTCGGGCCGATGAACGACACCAGCGACATCACGATCGCCTCGCGGATCGGGTCGATCGGTGGGTTGGTCACCTGCGCGAACAACTGCTTGAAGTAGTTGTAGAGCGGCTTGTTCTTGTCGGACAGCACGGCCAGCGGGCTGTCGTTGCCCATGGAGCCGATGCCTTCTTCGCCGTTGGCGGCCATCGGGCTCATCAGGAACTTGATGTCTTCCTGGGTGTAGCCAAAGGCCTGCTGGCGGTCGAGCAGATCGGGCGCGAAGTTTTCCACGCCCGATGTCTGGGGTTCGGTGGCACTGATGCGCTGCTCCTGCGCCGATTCACCCGCCACGGGCGTTTCCACATCGTCCAGGCGGATGCGCAGGTTGTCGATCCACTGTTTGTAAGGCTTGCCATTGGCGAGGTTGGCCTTGAGCTCCTCGTCGTCGATCATGCGGCCCTGCTCCAGGTCGATGAGGAACATCTTGCCGGGCTGCAGGCGCCACTTGCGCACGATCTTGTTTTCCGGCACGGGCAGCACACCGGATTCGGATCCCATGATCACGAAGTCATCGTCGGTGATGCAGTAGCGCGACGGACGCAGGCCATTGCGGTCCAGGGTGGCACCGATCTGTCGGCCGTCCGTGAACACGATCGACGCCGGGCCATCCCACGGCTCCATCATGGCCGCGTGGTATTCGTAAAAGGCCTTGCGGCGCTCGTCCATCGTGGTGTGCTGTTCCCAGGGCTCGGGAATCATCATCATCACGGCCTGCGCAAGCGGGTAACCCGCCATGGTCAGGAGTTCCAGGCAATTGTCGAACGTGGCGGTATCGGACTGGCTGGCGAAGCTGATGGGGTAGAGCTTCTTCAGGTCGTCTCCCAGCACGGGCGAAGACATCACACCCTCGCGCGCCTTCATCCAGTTGTAGTTGCCCTTGACCGTGTTGATCTCGCCGTTGTGCGCGACGTAGCGGTACGGGTGGGCCAGCGGCCATTCCGGGAACGTGTTGGTGGAGAAGCGCTGGTGCACGAGGCCCAGGGCCGACACGCAGCGTTCATCATCCAGATCCAGGAAGTAGGTGCCAACTTGGTCGGCGAGCAGCAAGCCCTTGTAGACCACCGTGCGGCTGCTCATGCTGACGACGTAGTATTCCTTGCTGTGGGTCAGTTGCAGGCGCTGGATGGCGGCGCTCGCGGTCTTGCGGATCACATAGAGCTTGCGCTCCAGCGCGTCCTGCACGATCACATCGTTGCCGCGGCCGATGAACACCTGGCGGATCACCGGCTCCTTCTCGCGCACGGTGGGCGACATCGGCATGTCCTTGTTGACCGGCACGTCGCGCCAGCCCAGCAGCACCTGGCCTTCGGCCGCGACCGCGCGCTCCATTTCCTGCTCGCAGGCCAGACGGCTGGCATGCTCCTTGGGCATGAATATCATGCCCACGCCATACTCACCGGCCGGCGGCAGGTTCACACCCTGCGCAGCCATCTCCGCGCGGTACAGCGCGTCAGGCAACTGGATCAGCAGCCCAGCGCCATCGCCCATCAATTTGTCCGCGCCCACCGCGCCCCGGTGGTCCAGGTTTTCCAGGATCTTCAAGCCCTGCTTGACGATAGCATGGCTCTTCTCACCCTTGATGTGAGCCACAAAGCCCACCCCGCAAGCATCGTGCTCGTTCGCGGGGTCGTACAGGCCATGTTGCTGGAGGTGCTGCTGCTCGGCTGCCGTGTTCATGGCGCTTCCTTCTCGGTTCGTGGGCATGGGGACGAAAAACGGACTCGAAAGGATATTGCATTGCAACAACAATGCCAAGCATATTAAAAGGGGTCAGATTCGATTTTTTCTTCGTAAACGAACGCTTCGAATCAATTGGGGACAGATTGATGCGATGTGAAGACCGCTGACTCACACGACGCTCAGGCAGTGTCCAGGGATCTGGAGGGTGGTCGACCTCGCGGAGCTGGCGCGATCCGGCGCTCGGTTTTCTTCTGCAGTTCGGCCAGGAAATGCGGATCACCCAGGGCCCAGCCGCGCAAGGTGGCGTTGGTGATGGCGCATTCGGAAGGCGCATCCAGTCCTGCGCGCACCATTTCGGTGTAGGCGGCCTCCCGCGCAAAGGGCGTGTTCCCCAGGCTCCAGTACATGGGATGCGGTGTCACCCGCCGGTCTTGCGTCTGCCCGATGAAATGGCGGTGGCTGGACCACGCGTACTGTCTCGGATCGCTGACGACGCCGGCCCGCAGCGGGTTGAGATCCAGGTAGATCATGCACGCCAAGAGATAGCGCTCGGTCTGGATCAGCGTGGATTTGTACCTTCCCTCCCACAGCGTTCCGGTACGGCGATGCAGGTCGTTGAAATACCGCACATAGCTGCGCCCCACCGCCTGCATCATCAAGGGCACCCCATCGGCCGTCTCGGGCGTGAGCAGCAAATGAAAATGGTTGTCCATCAACACGTAGGCGTTGATGGCCACACGGTGCCGGCGCGCGTTGTCGCTCAATGTGTCCAGCAAGACCTCACGGTCCGCATCGTTGGAGACGATTGCCTGGCGGTTGTTGCCGCGCTGAATCACATGGTGGGGATATCCGGGGACCGTGAGTCGGGGCAAGCGGGCCATGGCACGACGTGTGAAATGGGAATCTGGCCCCAATTATGCCCGGCGGTTCCAGGCGGCCTGCACACGGCTGGCCAGCACCATGCCGAGCACCGACGAGACGCCTGTGACCACCCATGTCCACTGCCAGCCACCGAGCTGGGTGGCGACCCAGGCCACCAGCGGAGGACCGAGGAATTGCCCGAGGGCGGAGAACTGCTGCATCCAGCCGACGGTGGTGGACACGGTGTCGCGGTCGGGCGCCAGGCTGACCGACAAACCGAACAGCGTTCCAGGGATCAGCCCTCCCACCCCAGAAAACACCAGCACCGCCAGGTATTGCCAGATGGGATGGCCCTCTGCGCCAAAAGCCACCCAGGCACCCAATCCCATGGCGAGGTAAGCCAGCATGAGCACGGTGCCGGGCCGGGCCCCCCGGGCGAGCCACCACCCGGCACCGATGTTGCCGGCCATGTTGATGCCGGCGGCCAGCGCTGTGAGCAGGCCCACCACGCCGCTGGCGTAGCCCGCCTGCTGGTAGATCGTGGGCAGGAAACCGACGACCGCCAGCCACTGTCCGGAATAGAGGAAGAACGCCAG
The DNA here is from genome assembly GCF_051858985.1 of Hydrogenophaga sp. Lineage (GTDB taxonomy): Bacteria > Pseudomonadota > Gammaproteobacteria > Burkholderiales > Burkholderiaceae_C > Hydrogenophaga. The sequence goes on from NZ_JBHYGM010000001.1 coordinate 802,681, forward strand.
CGCCATCAACCAAGGGCCGGGTGCCCGCAGGGTGCGCGCCAGCCTAGGGCCCAGCGCGTTGTCGCGGCTGATGGGCGCAATCCGCGCATCACGCGGGACCCAGCGAGCCAGCGCGACGGCGGCGGCAATCGACAGCACGGCCAGGAAGCACCAGGCGCCTCGCCAACCCAGCGCACCGAGCAAGGGCACGCCCAGCAGCAGCGCCAGGGCCGTGCCCAGCGGCATGTAGGCGCCCCACCAACCGAGCGAGCGCGCCAGCGTCGGCCCATGCTCCACGCGCTGGCGAAGCAAACCTGGCGCGGGCAGCACCGCGAGCAGGAAACCCATGCCTTCAAGCACACGGGTGGCCAGCAGCGTCTCCACGTCGGGAGAAAGTGCCCCCAACACGCTGCCCAGGGCAAGCAGTCCGAGTCCTGCGAGCATGACGCGCCTGGGTCCCAGTCGATCCGCCATGAGCCCGACGAGAAGCCCGAGCGTCATGCCGGCCAACTGAACGAGTGAGAGCAGGAAACCCGCCTGCACGAGGCTCATGCCGAGCGCCTCGCGAAGCACGGGAATGGCCACCGGCAGCTTTCCTACGTGCAGGGCGCAACTCACGCCCACCAGCACCACCAGCGCGGCCAGTCGCCGGGGCTCGATGGTCGATGCGTTCACGGGAACATCACCGCACCAAACAGCCGCTCGTGCTCCCGGATGGCAAAGCGATCGGTCATGCCGGCGATGTAGTCGGCCACGGCGCGCGCCTGATGCTGGCGCTGGCCGTGGGCATCGGGCATTTCGGAAGGCATCTCCATGTAGCGACCGAAGAGATCGGCCACCACCCGTCGCGCGCGCTGGGTCGTCTCCATGACTTGCGGATGCCGGTAGAGGTTGCGCAACAGGAAGGTCTTGAGGGCCTGGGTGCGTTCGCGCATGCCTTCGGAAAACGCCACCAGCGTGGGTCCCGCGCGAACACCTGCCACATCCTCGATGCCCGCAGCCGCAATGCGTGCGCGCGTGGTGTCGATCACGTCGTACACCTGATCACTGAGCATCAGGCGGATGGCCTCGAACAGCAGGCGACGACCGGTCAGTGCAGGGTGGACGCGCAGCGCATGCTGGCGATAGTGCTCGAACAGTTCGACCTCCGCCAGCTGGTCCATCGTGAGCAAACCCGAGCGCACCCCGTCGTCGATGTCGTGCGCGTTGTAGGCGATCTCATCGGCCAGGTTGCACAGCTGCGCCTCGAGCGAGGGTGATCCGCCGTGCACGAACCGCCAAGCCACGCCGCCGGCCTCCTGCTGCTCCAGACGCAGCGCATTGGCCCGCGAGCAGTGCTTGAGAACGCCTTCGCGCGTTTCAAAACAAAGGTTCAGACCATCGAACGCGGGATAGCGCTCCTCCAGCTCGTCCACCACGCGCAAGCTCTGCAGGTTGTGTTCGAAACCCCAGCCATCGCCTTCGTCGATCGCGGGCGGCGACGAGAGATCCCGCAGGCAGCCATGCAGCGCGTCCTGCCCTGCATGGCCAAACGGCGTGTGGCCCAGGTCGTGCGCCAGTGCGATGGCCTCGACCAGGTCTTCATTGAGCCGCAGTGAACGCGCGATGCTGCGCCCCAGTTGCGCCACTTCCAGCGAATGCGTGAGCCGCGTGCGAAACAGGTCCCCCTCGTGGTTCAGGAACACCTGCGTCTTGTAGACCAGCCGACGAAACGCCGTGGAGTGGATCACGCGGTCGCGGTCGCGCTGGTAAGCCGTGCGCGTGGGCGCCTCAGCCTCCGGGTGACGTCGACCGCGGCTGCGCGCCGGGTCGCTGGCCCAGGGTGCCAGGCCCGACACGGCATGAACCACGGCCCCAGTCATGGGTGGCGGACGCTGGCGTCGATCACGCGAGCCACCACCTCGTCGGGCGCCGACTGCACCCTGGCATGGCCAGGGCTGTCGATCACCACAAACTTGATCTCGCCGGCCTCGGCCTTCTTGTCGACCCGCATCAGCGCCAGGTAGCGACCCACGTTGTCTCTGGCGTCGAGCACCGGCGCCACGGTGGGCAGGCCGGCGCGCTCCACCAGAGCTGCGAGACGTTCGACAAAGGCCGAATCCACCAGCCCCAGGGCGCGTGACAGTCGAGCCGCCATCACCATGCCGCATCCGACAGCTTCGCCATGCAGCCATTGCCCATAACCCATGCCAGCTTCAATGGCGTGACCAAAAGTGTGGCCAAAGTTGAGGATGGCGCGCAGGCCGCCCTCGCGTTCGTCCTGGCCCACCACCTCGGCCTTGATCTCGCAGCTGCGTCGCACCGCATGTCCAAGCGCTTCAGGATCGCGTTGCATCAGCGCGATCATGTTCGACTCGATCCAGTCGTAGAACCCCATGTCGGCGATGGGCCCGTACTTGATGACCTCGGCCAGACCCGCACTGAGTTCGCGCGCCGGCAGCGTCTTGAGGGTATCGAGGTCGCACACCACGCGCTGCGGCTGGTAGAACGCGCCGATCATGTTCTTCCCCAAGGGGTGGTTGATGGCCGTCTTGCCGCCGACCGAGGAGTCCACCTGCGCCAGCAAGGTGGTGGGCACCTGCACAAAAGGCACGCCACGCATGTAGCTGGCGGCTGCGAAGCCGGTCATGTCGCCCACCACCCCGCCGCCCAGCGCAAACAGCACGGTCTTGCGGTCGCAGCCGTGCGTCAGCAAGGCGTCAAAGATGACGTTGAGCGTTTCCCAATTCTTGTGCGATTCGCCGTCGGGCAGGCTCACTGTGTGGATGCGGGGAAAACGGGCAGCGAGCGCCCGCGCGAGGCGTTCGGCATAGAGCGGCGCAACGGTGTGGTTGGTGACGATCAGGGCGCTCGCCGCCTTCGGCAGATTGGCATACGTGTCGGGCGCATCCAGCAGGCCAGGGCCGATCGCAATGCCATAACTGCGATCTCCCAGGTCGATGCGCACTGGATCGAGGCTGGCGTGCGAGGTCAGAGAAGTCATGGCCCCGAGTTTATGCCGGGCGACGACCGCGCCCGTACGGGCGTGACTCAGTGACCTGGAGAGTCCGGATCCGGGGCGCGCCGGCCCGGCGCCATGCCGGCCAGCTCGATCTGCATCATGATCATGTTGACCAGTGTGGCCACCGAAGGCCGGCCCGTTTCGATCACGAAATGAGCGGTCTGGCGGTAGAGCGGATCACGCGCCTCGAACAGGTCACGCAGACGTTGCAGGGGGTCCTCGACTTGCAGAAGGGGTCTGTTCCGGTCGTGCCGCAGGCGGCGAAACACCTCCTCTGGAACGGACCGCAGGTAGACCACGTTGCCACGCTCGTGCAGGTGGGCGCGGTTGGCAGGTCGCAGCACCGAACCGCCGCCGGTGGAAACCACCGAGACCGGGCCGCGCGTCAACTCATCAAGAACCGATTCTTCGAGATCGCGGAAACGCGCTTCCCCCTCCCGCTCGAAGTACTCCCGGATCGAACAACCCAGGCGTTCTTCGATCACGTGATCGGAGTCGAAGAAAGGGAGCGAAAGGCGGCGGGCGAGCTGGCGCCCGATGGTGGACTTCCCCGACCCCGGGAGGCCCACCAGGAAACACGATGCAGCGACGCTCAATTGATGGCCGAGCGCCCCAGTACGCGTGGCGTGATGAAGATCAGCAGCTCGGACTTGTTGGCGATGCGTTCGCGCGACTTGAACAGGTTGCCCAGGGCCGGGAGGTCGCCCAGCAGCGGCACCTTGTTCACCTGGTCGCGTTCGGTCTGCTCGAAGATGCCGCCGATCACGACCGTGCCGCCGTTCTCCACCAGCACCTGCGTCTGCACGTGCTTGGTGTTGATGGCGATGCCATCGGGCGTGGACTCGCCACGGCTGTCCTTGTTGATGTCGAGGTCCAGGATGATGTTGCCTTCAGGCGTGATCTGTGGCGTGACTTCCAGCTTCAGGTTGGCCTTGCGGAACGCAATGGCCGTGGCGCCGCTGGACGTGGCCGTCTGATAGGGGAACTCGGTACCTTGTTCGATCAGGGCCTTGACCTGATCGGCTGTCACCACCCGAGGGCTGGAGACGATGCGACCCTTGCCATCGGATTCCAGCGCGGAAATCTCCAGGCTCAGGAAGCGCGACGCGTTGGGGCTGAACAGCGACAGCGCGTAGGAGGCCGCGAGTGCATTGCCGGGGTTGGCGGGCAGGCTCACGAAAGGCTGCGACGTCAGGGTCGGGCCCGTGGAGACCGCGCCGTACGTGGAGCCGAAGTTGCCCTGAACCTGGTTGCCGTTGACCGAACCCACGTTGAAGCCCCGCACGCCACCACCCAGTCGCACGCCGAGTGATTTGCCGAAGCTGTCGTCGGCTTCGACAATGCGCGCTTCAATCATCACCTGGCGAATCGGGATGTCGAGCTTGGCGATCAGCTCCTGCACCTGCTGCAGCCGTGAGGGAATGTCGGTCACGAAGAGCTGGTTGGTGCGCGGCTCCGAAATCACGCTGCCGCGCTCAGACAGGATGCGCGCATTGGACGCGCCGCTGCTACCGGCCCCGGAGCCCGTGGAGACCAGCTGCGTGGCGATGTCCGCCGCCTTGGCGTAGTTCATCTGGAAGCCCTGCGTGCGCAAGGTCTCCAGGCTTTCGATCGAAGCCTTGGATTCAAGCTCCTGCTTTTCGCGTGCCGCAATTTCGTCCTTGGGTGCAATCCACAGCACGTTGCCCGACTTGCGCATGCCCAGGCCCTTGGCCTGCAGGATGATGTCCAGTGCCTGGTCCCAGGGCACGTCTTTCAGCCGCAGGGTGACCGCGCCAGTGACCGAGTCGGAGGTGACCACGTTGAAGTTGGTGAAGTCGGCGATCACCTGCAGCAAGGTGCGCACTTCAATGTTCTGGAAGTTCAGTGAGAGCTTCTCGCCGTTATAGCCAGGGCCCTGCGTGAGCTTGGAGGAGTCGATCTTCTGTTCGCGCACTTCGAGAACGAACTGGTTGTCGCTCTGGTAGGCCGAGTGTTCCCAGTTGCCAGTGGGTGCCACCACCATGCGCACGCGGTCACCGGTCTGCGTGGTCGTCACGCTCTGGACGGGCGTGCCGAAGTCGCTCACGTCCAGACGACGACGCAGGCCTTCGGGCAGGGACGTCTTGAGGAATTCGACGACCAGGTTCTGTCCTTGCTGGCGAATGTCCACGCCCACCTGGTTGTTGGCCAGATCCACCACCACACGGCCAGCGTTGCCCACGCCGCGGCGGAAATCGATGTCCCGCAGGGCGGTCACGTCGCGATTGCGGCTTTCTGCAAACGCAGCCGGCGGCGCCGTGGTCGCTGTCACGGGTTGTGCACGGTCCAGCACCACGAGCAGGGTCTTGCCATCCACCCGCGTCTGATACGAAGCCGACTGCTTGAGGTTGACGACCACACGCGTGCGGTCACCGGCCTGAACGACATTGACCGAACGGATGTTGCCTTCGTTGACTTCAATGGCGTTGCGCCCAATGGAATTGGCCACGCCGGGAAAGTCCAGGGCGATGCGAGCCGGCGCCTGAATGGTGAAACCGGTCGGCACTGCTGCCAGCGGCTCGGTGGTCGTGATCCGCACCACCTCCACGCCGCCCTGCACGCCCCCGGTGATCGACTGGATCGCGTTCTGAGCCTGCGCCCAGAAGCTCGTCAGCGTCATGCACGCAAAGATTGCGCCCTTGAGCACCCCCCGCTCCACGGCTGCAAAACCGGTCGCCTTGTTTGGCTTGTTCATTTAATGACTTCCTCTTGTAGCTGCAGCGCCGCAGGGCGCTCGGTCCATTCGCCTGATGAGTCCTGCACGATCTCGCGCATCAGCACTTCGGTTTCGCTGATCCGGGTCACGCGACCGTAGTTCTGTCCCAGGTAGTTGCCGGGGCGAACCTGGTACAGCAGGCTGTCCACCTTCACCAGCGCCACCAGCTGGCCGCCACGATTCAGGCTGCCGACCATCGTCATGACGTCCAGCGGGTAGGCTTCAAGCGGTTGCTTGCGGCGAGCGAGTTCGGGTTCGATCAGCGCCGCGTTGGCCACGGGTACCGTCTGACTGCCGCGCAACACGCTGGCCAGCTTCTCGCTGCTGAATGGAGGCGTCATGCGTTCGCCCACATACTCCTGCGGTACGAACTTGGTGGGTTCGGGAATGGGCTGGACGGAGGGCTTGATCGAGTTGCGCTCGGTCTGCATCCACGTCTGGAGCTCATCCTGGCTGGACGACGTGCACGCCGTCAATCCCATTGCCAGCGCCAGGAACGTCCCCGGCATCAACCATCGGGTCTGCATCACTTCGGGGCTCCCTGGGCTGCCTTTTGCTGCAGCGCAACTTCTTCCTGATCCAGGTAACGGAACGTCTTGGCGGTGGCATCCATGGTCAACACACCTTCGCGGTCCTTGACCGGCGTGAGGGTCAGGTTGTTCAGGGTGACGATGCGCGAGAGGTTCGCGATGTCGGCGGCGAACAAGCCGATGTCGTGGTAAGTGCCGGTGACGCGCACGGAAATTGGCAGCTCGGCGTAGTACTCCCGCACGCTGACCTGACCGGGCCGGAACAGTTCGAACTGAAGGCTGCGGCCGAGGCCCGCCTGGTTGATGTCGGACAGCAGCGCATCCATCTCCGCCTTGCTGGGCAACTGCTTCTCGAGCTGGGTCACGTACTGCTGGACCTGCTCCAGCTGCTTCTTGAGTGCATCGAGGTTCACCGCCTGGACGAGCTTCTTGCGGTAGTCCTCACGCAGCGTGACTTCACGCGCTTTCTCCGCAATCAGTTCTTCATCGGACGCCTTGAACAGCGCGAACCAGAGGCCGGCTATGACCGCGGCACAGGCCGCCACGAACAGAAGGTTGCGTGGCAGGGCTGGCCACTGGGAAGGGTCGTTCGGGTCAAGGCCGCTGAACTGCGACTTGAGCTTGTCCTGGATTCCCTTGAAATCCACCTGGATGCTGGGCGATTTGGCCATGGTGCTTGGGTCCCCGATCAGACTTTGCCAGCTGCGGCAGGGGCAGCGCCCGGAGCCGCAGGCACGGGGGCGGTGGGACGCTTGAGCGTGACGCGCACGGAGAAATTCGACACACGCCGCGTCTCGCGGTTGGGCCCGGCCACGTTGGCCGCGACGATTTCAACCAGATCGGGGCGCACGAGCCATGTGCTGCTGTTCGAGAGGTTGCGCAACAACTCGGACACCCGCTCCTGCGACTGCGCGACACCCACCAGAAGCACGTTCTGGTTTTCCTGGCGCATGCTGCTGAGGTAGATGCCATCCGGCAACTGGGCCACCAGCTCATCGAGCAGGTGAACCGGCAGGTTGCGATCGCCCTGGAGGTTCTCCACCGCCGTCTGGCGCGCGCGCAACGATGCGATCTCGCGCTGCAGGCTGGCAATGTCCTTGATCTCCGCTTCCAGTTTCGCAATTTCGCTCTGGAGGAAGGTGTTGCGGTCCTGCTGCGCGGCAATCTGTCCCTGGTACCAGAGCAGGATCGCGCCGGAAATCAAACCACCGATCAGGAACGACGTGACCAGCTGGACGTAGAACTGGTCTTTCTGCCGTTTGCGGGCTGCCTCGCGGTGCGGCAGCAGGTTGATGAGGATCATTGGTAAAACCTCCGCAGGGCCAGGCCGGTCGAGGTCAGGTACGACGGCGCTTCCCTGGAAATCTTGCGAGCCTGCACAGAGGCCGCCATCTCCATGGCGTCGAACGGATTGATCACCATGCAGGCAAAGGAAGTCTGGTGGGTCACGGACTCCGTGAGGCCTGGCAACGCGGCACTGCCACCGGCCAGCAGGATGTGGTCGATCTTGTTGTAGGGCGTGCTGGTGAAGAAGAATTGCAGCGCACGGCCGATTTCCTGGGCCATGCTTTCGATGAAGGGGTCGAGCACCGCAGAACGGTAGTCGTCCGGCAGATCGCCCGAGCGCTTCTTGGCCTCTGCCTCATCGGAGGAAAAGCCGTACTGGCGCACGATGAGCTGGGTCAGTTGGGCACCCCCAAAAGCCTGATCGCGCTCGTAGAGCACGTCGTCGTTGCGCATGACCTGCATGCTGGTGGTCAACGCCCCGACTTCAAAGAGCGCCACCAGCGAGTCCACGCCCTGATTCGGCAGGGTCTCGATCACGCGGCCCGCTGCCATGCGCGAAGCGTAGGACTCCACGTCCATCACCACCGGCTTGAGACCGGCCGCTTCGGCAAGACCCTGGCGGTCCGAGACTTTTTCCTTGCGCGAGGCGGCGATCAGCACCTCCACATCGCCCACCGAATTGGCGCTCGGGCCAATCACGCAAAAATCCAGGCTGACTTCGTCCAGCGAGAAAGGGATGTACTGGTTGGCTTCGGACTCCACCTGGGCTTCCAACTCCTTGTCGGAAAGGCCGCCTGGCAGGATGATTTTCTTGGTGATCACGGCCGACGCGGGCAGGGCGAGGGCCACGTTCTTGGTCTTGCTGCCGCTTTTGCGAACCACACGGCGCACGGCTTCGGCCACGTCGTCGAATTTCTCGATGTTGCCGTCCGAAATCCAGCCACGTTCCAGCGGCTCCATGGCGCAACGCTCCAGCACGAGGTCTCCCGCCCGGTTGCGACCTAGTTCCACCAGCTTCACGCTGGATGAACTGACATCGATGCCCAGCAAAGGCGCCGGTTCACGGCTGAATAACGATCCCAATGAGATCAAGGTGACCCCCAATAATGGTAACGACGGGCGGCGCCAGACTTAAGAATTCACTTGAATGCTAGCAGTAAGCCCCTTGTCCAGCAAAGATTTTTTGCCTTTGCGACAAAGTGAAACGTTGTCAAAAGCATACGCATCCGGGACCCTTCGTGAACTGCTTCATGAGCCGCCGATCCGGCCAATTCACAACAACTCACAATAAGCCGGACAAGCGCTCGATTGGAGGGCGTCCCGATTTTTATAATCGCCAATACCGCTCTGATCGACCGCATGCCCAAAAACGACACTTCTTCACCTCGCTCTTCCGATGGGTCAGTATCGACCGGACGCACCGCACTCATCTGGGCCGGTCGCTTGGTGGTGGGTCTGGCCGGACTGGCGGTGGCAGGTGTTGCAGGATTGCTGATGGCCGTGGGCATTGCCCTGGCGGTGGCCTACCCCAATCTTCCCGAAGTGGCCAGCCTGGCCGACTACCGTCCCAAGCTGCCGCTGCGCGTGCTCTCCGCCGATGGCGAGCTCATCGGCGAGTTCGGCGAGGAGCGGCGCAACCTGCTCACTTTCGACCAGATTCCCTCGGTCATGAAGAACGCTGTGCTCGCCATCGAGGACGCACGCTTCTTCGAACACAACGGGGTTGACTACCGGGGCATGGTGCGCGCGGCGCTGGCCAACCTGCGCCAGGCGAAGAGCCAGGGCGCATCCACCATCACCATGCAGGTGGCGCGCAACGTGTACCTCTCGGCCGAGAAGAGCTACACCCGCAAGATCTACGAAGTGCTTCTGACGTTCAAGCTGGAGCACATGCTCACCAAGGAGCAGATCCTCGAGATCTATATGAATCAGATCTTCCTGGGCCAGCGGGCCTACGGCTTCTCGTCTGCCGCACAGGTCTATTTCGGCAAGTCGCTCCAGGACGTCACGATCGCCGAAGCCGCCATGCTTGCCGGTCTGCCCCAGGCCCCTTCAGCCTACAACCCGGTGCGCAACCCCAAGCGCGCCCGCGCCCGGCAACTGCACATCATCGACCGCATGGTCGAGAACGGCTTCATCACCGCCGCCGAGGCAGAGACAGCCAAGGCCGAAGAACTCCGATTGCGACCTGCGGTCAACCCCGACCGCCCCCAGACCGACTTCGTGGCCGAAATGGTGCGTCAGTCCATGGTGGCTCAGTACGGCGACGAAGCCTACACACGCGGCCTCGTGGTAATGACCACCCTCGACAGCAAGTTGCAGCTGGCGGCCTACCGGGCGGTGCGCCAGGGCGTTCTGGACTACGAGCGGCGCCAGTTCTATCGGGGTCCGGAGTTGTTCATCGATCTCCCGCCGGACCAGACCGCGCGCGAACAGGCCATTGACGAGGCGCTGACCGACCGGCCTGACAACGACGACCTGTTGTCGGCGGTGGTGCTGGAGGCCAATCCACGCCGCGTGCTGGCCGTGCGGCAGGACGGCGAGCCTTTCGAAATCACGGGGGAAGGCTTGAAACCCGCGCAATCCGGCCTGTCGGACAAGGCCGGACCCAACATCAAGATCCGTCCGGGTGCGGTGATTCGCGTGGTGCAGACCGGTCCGAAGGCCTGGCGCATCACGCAATTGCCCGAAGTGGAATCGGCTTTCGTGGCACTCGACCCGCGCAGCGGCAACATCGTCGCGCTGATCGGCGGCTTCGACTTCCAGAAGAGCAAGTTCAACCACGTCACGCAGGCCTGGCGCCAGCCGGGCTCCAGTTTCAAGCCCTTCATCTATTCCGCCGCGCTCGAGAAGGGCCTGACGCCCATGACGGTGGTGAACGACGCGCCGCTCTTCTACTCCGCCGGCGAAACCGGTGGCAAGCCCTGGGAACCCAAGAACTACGACGGCCAGTTCGAAGGTCCCATGTCGGTGCGACGAGCGCTCGCCAAGTCCAAGAACATGGTGTCCATTCGTGTTCTGCAACTGGTAGGCACCCAGAGCGCGCAGGAGTGGGTGACGCGCTTCGGCTTCGATGCGGACAAGCATCCACCCTACCTCACCATGGCGCTAGGGGCTGGCTCGGTCACCCCCATGCAGATGGCGATCGGCTATTCGGTGTTTGCCAATGGCGGTTACCGCATCGCGCCGAACCTGATCACCCGGGTGAGCGACCACAAAGGCAAGGTGCTGTATGCCGCCCAGCCCAAGCCACCTGCTGAAGAGCAACGCGTCATCGATGCGCGCAATGCGTTTGTCATGAACAGTCTCCTGCAGGAGATCACGCGCTCGGGCACCGCCGCACGCGCGCAATCCACGCTCAAGCGCACCGACCTCTACGGCAAGACAGGTACCACCAACGATGCGGTGGACGCCTGGTTCGTCGGCTACCAGCCCTCGTTGGTTGCAGCGGCCTGGGTGGGGTACGACACGCCGCGCAACCTGGGCAGCCGGGAAACCGGCGGGGGGCTGAGCCTGCCGATCTGGATTTCGTTCATGTCCGAGGCGCTCAAGGGCGTTGAAGTCTCCACCTACACGCCGCCATCCGGCGTGGTCAACGTCGGCGGCGAGTGGTACTACGAGGAATTCGGTCCTGGGCGCGGCGTGCATGGACTGGGTCTGCAGGACCCATGGCCAGGCGCCCCTGCAGCGCCGGTGGAGTACGACCCCAACACCAACGAGCCGATCAAGCCGCCCGTGGAAAACGCGGACCGCCGAAGCATCCTGGACCTGTTCAGGAACTGAAGCGCAGCGGCAGGCCCGCCTGGTCCGAGGCGAAGCCACTCAGCAATTCGAAGAATTCGCCCTGCTGACGGGTGTCCATCCAGCGTTCTCCCTCGAGCTTGAAGTGGAACCCACCAGCGCGGGCCGCCATCCAGACCTCGTGCAGCGGCTTTTGCAGATTCACGATGATCTGGCTGCCGTTGGCAAAGGTAATGGTGATCATGCCGCCCACCCGCTGGTTGTCGAGGTCGGCATCGGTCGTGTCGTTGATGCGGTCGCAGGCCAGTTCAATGGAGCGAAGCAAGGCTTCGGCGCGGTCCTGGTACTCGGTGTCGGTCATTACAATGCCTGGATGTCTGGGTTGAAAAGCATTCTAGGGCGTGGTCCCTCCCCATCCCGCCGCATGGCCATCGCGTTGCTGTGCCTGGTGGGCGCGGTCGGTCTGTCGGCCTGCGGGCAAAAGGGGCCGCTGTACTATCCGGCGCCTGGTACGGCGGGCAAAGACAAGCCCGCCAGTGCGCCTGCCCAGACCACCCCTCGCTGACCACAACACCCCGATCGAATGACCACCATTTCCGGCCTGCCAGGCCCGGCACTGCCCGCCTGCTTCACCTACCAGGACCAGCGGTTGATGGTCGAAGGCGTCTCCCTGGAGCACCTGGCGCGCGAGCACGGCACGCCGCTGTTCGTCTACAGCCAGACGGCCATGCTGGCGGCACTGGGGGCCTACCAGCGGGGCCTCGCCGGGCGCAAGCACCTGATCTGCTACGCCATGAAGGCCAATTCTTCACTGGCCATCCTGCAGACGCTGGTGCGCGCAGGCTGCGGGCTGGACATCGTCTCGGGCGGTGAACTCGAACGTGCCCTGGCCGCCGGCGCGGATCCGGCACGTGTCATCTTCTCTGGCGTCGGCAAGACGCGCGCGGAAATGCGGCAGGCGCTTCGCCTGGGCATCGGCTGCTTCAACGTGGAGAGCCGTGCCGAACTCGACGTGCTGAATGAGGTGGCGCTCGAGATGGGCCTGCGTGCGCCGGTGAGCGTGCGCGTGAACCCCAATGTGGACGCGAAAACGCACCCCTATATCTCAACCGGACTGAAGGGCAACAAGTTCGGCATCGCACACGAGGACGTGATCGCCACCTACCAGCATGCAGCGGGATGCGCCGGCTTGCGGGTGGTGGGCATCGATTGCCACATTGGCTCGCAGATCACGCAGGCTGGGCCGTACCTCGATGCCATGGACCGCATCCTTGACCTGGTGCAGGGCATCGAGGCGGCTGGCATCACGATCGAGCACATCGACTTTGGCGGCGGACTGGGTATCGACTACCAGGGCGATGCGCCCCCCGAAGCCGACGCGCTGTGGACCCAGTTGTTGCAGAAGCTTGATGCGCGCGGGTTTGGCGATCGCGCGATCTATATCGAACCGGGCCGCTCGCTGGTAGGCAACGCGGGCGTCTGCGTGACCGAGGTGCTCTACCTCAAGCCGGGCGAGCACAAGAACTTCCTGATCGTCGATGCCGCCATGAACGACCTGCCGCGGCCCGCGCTGTACGAGGCGTTCCACCGCATCGTGCCGGTCGCGCCCCGCGAAGGTCTCCCAGGCTCCACGTGGGACGTGGTGGGACCCGTGTGCGAAAGTGGCGACTGGATCGGACGTGACCGCGCATTGGCCGTGCAGGCGGGCGACTTTCTTGCCGTGCTCTCGGCAGGCGCCTACTGCATGAGCATGGCGAGCAACTACAACACGCGCGGCCGGGCGGCCGAAGTGCTGGTGAACGGGGACCAGGCCACGCTCATCCGTTCTCGCGAGACGGCCGCCGACCAGCTCCGCCTGGAGCGCCTGTTGCCGAGCGCCTGACCCTGCGCCACAGACGCCAACCCAGCAACGCCGCCAGAATGGTCGCGTACATCGCCACCTCGGCGTAATCGTTCTTGCCACTGCGCATCCAGAAGAAGTGCAGAACGGCCAGCGCAGCGACCGCGTACACGAGCCGGTGCAGTCGCTGCCAGGCCTGGGCGCCCAGTGCACGGATGGCGCGGTTGAAAGAGGTGGCCGCCAGAGCCGTCAACAGCAGCCAGGCCAGGAAACCCACGAGGATGAACGGCCGCTTGACGATGTCCGCCGCGATGCCTGACAGGTCGAACTCCATGTCGAACCAGGCATAGGCGAGCAGGTGCATGCATGCGTAGAAGAAAACGAACAGACCCAGCATGCGACGCCATCTGGCCAGCGCTGGCCAGCCCACCATCACGCGAAGCGGCGTGATGGCCAGCACGATGACCAGGAAGCGCAAGGTCCAGTCGCCCAGCGACCGGATCAGCGCCTCCGCCGGATTGGCGCCGAGCTGGTTGGCAAACGCCGCCCACACCAGCCAGGCAAAGGGCAGCGTGGACGCCAGGAACACCAGCGGCTTGGCGGCCCTGTGCCCGATCCACCGGTTGACGCTGGAGCCTTCCGGACGCATCCCGGTCAATAGAGCTTGCGCAGGTCCATGCCGGCGTACAGCTGGCCGACCTGGGGCTCGTAGCCGTTGAACATCAGCGTCTGGCGCCGCTTGGCGAAGAGCCCGCCCTCCTCGCCGATGCGCCGTTCGGTCGCCTGGCTCCAGCGCGGGTGATCCACCTTGGGATTGACGTTGGAATAGAAGCCGTATTCCTGAGGTGCCGCCACGTTCCAGGCGGTGCGGGGCTCCTTGTCGGTGAATCGGATCTTCACCAGCGACTTGCCGCTCTTGAAGCCGTATTTCCAGGGCACGACCAGTCGCAGGGGCGCACCGTTCTGGTTGGGCAGGACCTCGCCGTACATGCCGAAGGCCAGCAGGGTCAGCGGGTGCATGGCTTCGTCCAGGCGCAGGCCTTCCACATAAGGCCACTGGAGCACATTCGATCGCAGGCCCGGCATCTGCTTCGGGTCGGCCAGGGTGTGGAATTCCACGTACTTCGCACCTCCCTGGGGCTGAACCTGCTTGATGAGTTCCGCGAGCGAATAGCCCACCCACGGAATCACCATCGACCAGCCCTCGACACAGCGCAAGCGGTAGATGCGCTCCTCCATCGGGCTGAGCTTCAGGAGCGCATCCAGATCGAAACTGCCGGGCTTGTTGACCAGGCCTTCGACCGCGACCGTCCAGGGGCGTGGCTTGAGCGTCCGGGCAGCGTTGGCAGGGTCTGCCTTGTCGGTGCCGAATTCGTAGTAGTTGTTGTAGGTGCTCGCGTCCTGGTAGGACGTGAGCTTCTCCATCGTGCGTGCCCCGCTCACGCTGGACGCAACGCCACTCAGCGTGGCCAGTTTTCCGGGTTTGGGGACGCCCGCCTGAGCCCAGGCATCACGAGCTGACCAGGTGCCGGCCACGCCCAACGCCGCCGCCGTGAGCGCGCTGCGTTCGAGCCACTGCCGTCGGTTGAGGTAGGCCGCTTGGGGCGTGATCTCGCTGGACAGCGGATGCTGGAAGCTGTGGTGGCCGGTGCGGATGATCATGGGACGGTCCTTGCTGGGTGAACCCGCGCGTGGGAGATGCCACGCCGGGTCTTCGTCCGTCGTCGGACAGCCGCGATTCTTACAAAGTTCCAGTCCGGGCGCGCTCAGAGCTCGCCGTAGCTGTGCAGACCCGAGAGGAACATGTTCACGCCGATGAAGGCAAAGGTGGTGATGGCCAGGCCAACCAGCGCCCACCAGGCGGCCACGGTGCCGCGCAGTCCCTTCATGAGCCGCATGTGCAGCCAGGCGGCGTAGTTCAGCCAGACGATGAGCGCCCAGGTTTCCTTCGGGTCCCAGCTCCAGTACCCGCCCCAGGCTTCGGCCGCCCACAGGGCACCCAGCACGGTGGCGATGGTGAAGAAAGCAAAACCGACCGCGATGGCCTTGTACATCACGTCATCCAGCACCTCGAAGCTGGGCAGCTTCTCTGCAATGCGGCGACGGCCGAAGATGATGGTGCCCACGATCAAGGCGGAGATGCCGAAGTAGACAAACCAGTAGCTGCCGCCGTTTTCGGCCGCCGACTGGCGAAACACGATGGGTTCGAAGCACAGCACCACGCCCAGGAGCCACAGCGGTGCGAGCTTGTACCAGCGGCTCTCGCTGGCGCTCTGCTTGATCAGGTAGGCGAAAGCCAGCATGGCCGCGATGGCGAAGGTGCCGTAGCCGATGAAGTTGGCGGGCACGTGCAGTTTCATCCACCAGCTCTGCAGCGCCGGCACCAGCGGTTGGATCTGATGCGCCTCCCGCACCACGGTGTACCAGAGCAGGAAGCCCACCGCCGCACTGACCACGAGCATGGCAAAAGCGCCCATGCTGCGCGTCCTGTACTGGTCTTCGTAGTACAGGTAGAAGGCGGTCGTCATCCAGCAGAACAGCACGAACACCTCATAGAGGTTGCTGACGGGGATGTGACCGATGTCGGGACCGATCTGGTGGCTCTCGAACCAGCGCACCATGGTGCCCACCAGTGCCAGCGTCACGGCCACCCAGGCCAGTCGCGAGCCGAGCACTTCGAAGGTGTCGCCGCCGCGCGTGACCATGCCGATCCAGTAGAACGCCGTGCTCATGAAGAACAGCACGCTCATCCACAGAATGGCGGACTGGCTGGAGATGAAGTACTTGAGCAGGAACACCTGGTCCGCGCGCGCGAGGTCCGCCGTGCCCGCCGGGGTCATGTACAGCCAGATCGCCAGCAGCGAGAGGGCAGCCACCACCACCGAAAGTGCTCGCAGCGGTCGCCAGAACCAGCCGAGCCAGATCATGGCGGGCACGGCACCCGCCAGGATGGCTTTCTCGTAGCCGTCCATCGCGGCGTTGTAGCGGACGAAGGCCCAGGTCGCACCCAGCACCACGAGCGCGGCGAACAGCCAGTCCCACACGTTGCGCCGTGCAAAGTATCCGGGCTGCAGGCCGTCGGCACCCCGCCCCTTCTTGAGTTCGATGGTCTGTGATGCGGTGGCGGTATTCATGTTTACACCTTGAGCAATTGCGTCTTCAGGAGGTCGAATTCGCGGTCGGCCTCCATCGTCTTGCGGTTCAACGACAGGGCCATGGAAGCGCTGGATCCCTGCTCACCGGCTGGCGAGAGCCACACCCACAACCGGCGCTCGCGGACATACAGCATGGCAAAAACGCCGATGATGAGCAACAGGCAACCCAGGTAGACGATGTTCTGACCCGGCGCGCGCGCCACCTGGAAGACGCTGGCCTGCACGTGGGTGAAGTCCTTGAGCTGGAAGGTCATGGGCGCGGGGTAGAAGAACGTGTCGCTCAGGCTGATGACCGCCTGCGCCATGAACTGCTGCGTCGCCTCACCGCGCTCCGCTGGCGAGAGGCCAGCGCGCTCACGGCTGAGCTGCATCAGTTCGAAGAGCGTTCCGTTGAGGATGCGCACCAGCACTTCGCTCGCTCGCTCGCGTTCGGCCGCCGGCACATTGGCCTCAAGAAACGCCGACACGGCCTGCAAACCGCCCCGGACGTCCTTGGGTGCGGCCCCATCGGCCACGCGCTGCGCGGCCACGGGCGTCACGCTCTCCACGCCCGCGAACAGGTCCATGGCGCGTCGTGCGGAAGCCGCCAGTGCCTCCGCCAGCTCGGGCTTTCCATCTTCCACCGCGGATGTGGCGTATCGGCGCACCGCCTCCGCCCGCATCTGCGGGTCGTCCAGAGCACTGCGCAAACGCACGAATCCATCCAGCGCGTCGTTCTCATCGACAGGGATGCGCAAGTAGCGGAAAGGCTCGGAAGGCGTTTCGCGCAGCCCCAGCAGGTACATGCGCGAGCCTTCAATTTCCATCGGCAGCATGTAGTTGTGGTATTCAACCGCCTGGCCCGCCGCATCGCGCAACTTGTACGTGATGCTCGGCCCCACATTGCGCAACGTCTTCTCGGTCACCGTCTTGTGGCCCGAACCGAGGCGGCTTTCGATCGAGCTCCGCAGGTCCACACTGCGCACGTCGGTACCGGCGCCGGCACTGGACCCCGCGAAGTTCTCCACATTGATGACGCGCAGGCCGGTGTATTCCAGCGTGAGTTGGTCGGCGCCGTTGCTCAGCGCGGTCGAGCTGCCGATGGTGCCTTCGATCTCGAACGCGCGCGTGGGTCGATTCAGTGGCACGGCCTGCAGCTTCACGCGCGAGCCGCCGTCGTCGAAGCTGGACTGGTAAATGTTGATGCCGCGGTGGCTGGCGGGGTGGTTCACCTCGACACGCGCCTCTTTCTTCTCGCCCGTCTCGTTGTCCTGGATCACGATCTCGCTGGCAAACAGCTTGGGCATGCCGGTGTCGTAGTACTCGACGATGAACTTCTTGAGTTCGACCGTGAACGGCAGGTCCTGCAGAAGAACGCCCGAGGGCTGGGCCAGGATCGCTGTACCCGCGGTTGTGCCTTCGGTCACCAGCAGGTTGCCGCGGAACGTGGGGTTCGTGCTCGCCAGGCGGTGCTGCGCGGGCACGTCGGCAATCAGGCCACCGCCGGTGAACGGCGTTTTTCCGTTGAACCACATCTGGGCACGCACCACCAGGTCACCGTCCAGCAGTCCACCAATGCACACCAGCACGATGGCGCTGTGGGCCGCCAGGTAACCGATCTTGTTGGCCGTACCCGCCTTGGCCGCCACCATCCAGCCGGTGCCATTGGCCACGGGACGCGACTGCAGCTTGACCTTCCAGCCCGAGCCCAGCAGCGTCTGGCCAATGCGGTTGGCCGCCACTTCGGGCGACTCGGCGAGCGTGCTCTCGGCCCGGTGAGGGAAAGCCTTGAGGCTCTGCTCGCGGATGTTCTCCTTGTAGGCCTTGTAGTCTGAAAAGATCTTGGGGGTGTTGCGGGCAATGCACAGGCTGGTGCTGGTCACCAGGAACGCCAGGATCAGCAGGAACCACCAGGCGCTGTAGACCGCGAACAGCTGCGCACTGGCGAACACATCGGCCCAGAACGGGCCGAACTGGTTCACGTAGTTGATGAAGGGCTCGTGCTGCTTGACCACCGTGCCGATCACCGAAGCGATGCAGATCACCGTGAGCAGGGAGATCGCAAAACGCATCGAAGACAGAAGTTCCACTGCCTCGCTCACGAAGCGGGGACCAGATCGGATCTGCAGGCCTTGGGTGGAAACGGTCATGAAAGCGTGGGAGGCAGAAAAAAGGCGGTTCCGGTGAATCCGGAACCGCCCTGATCAGATGTTGTTTTTGGCTGGCGGTTCAACGCCGGAGGCATCGGCGGCATTGTGCCGCTAAATATCAATGCCGACTTATATCTCCGGCGCGCGAGAGGGGCAAGTGTGGCGGGCGAATTTCAGCGCAGGCCCGCAATGTAGTCAGACACCGCCTGGATCTCGCGGTCGTTCATCTTCGAGGCCACGGCGGTCATCTGGGCGTTGTTCTTGCGCACACCGCTGCGGAAATGCTCCAGCTGCGTCTTGGTGTATTCGGCATGCTGGCCCGAGAGGCGCGGGTACTGCGAAGGAATGCCGGCGCCATTGGGGCTGTGGCAACCGGCACACGCGGCGATCTGGCGGTCTGCGATGCCACCACGGTAAATGCGCTCGCCCAGTTTCACCAGGTCCTTGTCGGTGGCAGCACCGCCCTTGGCTTTCTGGTCGGCCAGCCAGTAAGCGATGTTGCGCATGTCGGCGTCGCTCAGTGCGGTGGCAAAGCCCTTCATGATCGCGTTCTCGCGCTTGCCCGACTTGTACTCCTGCAGCTGCTTGACGATGTATTCAGGGTGCTGCTGGGCGAGCTTGGGGTTGGCAGGCGTGGTCGAGTTGCCGTCGGCTGCATGGCAGGCCACGCACACCTGGCCGAAGGTGGCCGCTCCCTTGGCCAGATCGGGCTTGACGGTTTGCGCCTGGGCGCCGAACGACAGGGCTGCAGCGGCAGCGGCACAAAGAAGGGAGACAGGCAATTTCATGACGGGGCGGGCGTCGGCGGCGACGGCTTCTGGTTGATGGAATTCGCGGGTTGTCTGGTCAAAGCCAATCGATTTTACAATGCCCCACCGGGAAAACCCCCAAATGACCCAATACCCCACTCCAGCCCAACCGACCGCTCCACCCACCGAGCACGCCCAGGGCCCCAAGCCCCGCCCGCCCCAAGCTGGAAACCCAACGCCCGATCCCAAGATTGCCCACGGCTGGCTTCACACCGCGCGCTTTCTCACCACCGCCCCGCAGCTGGAACACCTGCCGCCGCTCACCGTGCCCGAAGTGGCCTTCGTGGGTCGTTCCAACGCCGGCAAGTCGACCTGCATCAACACCCTGACGCAGCAGAAGCGCCTGGCCTTCGCGTCCAAGACGCCCGGACGCACACAGAGCATCAACCTGTTCTCACTCGGCAAGCAAGGCATCACCGATGCGGTGCTGGCCGACCTGCCCGGTTACGGTTACGCTGCGGTGCCGCGCGAAGCCAAGCTGCGCTGGCAGCGCGTGATGGGCAACTATCTGCTCACGCGCGAGAACCTGCGCGGCGTGGTGCTGCTGATCGACCCCCGGCTGGGACTCACCGAGCTGGACGAGGTCCTGCTCGAAGTGATCCGTCCCCGTGTGCAGGAAGGCCTGAAGTTCCTGGTGCTGCTGACCAAGGCCGACAAGCTCAACCACGCCGAAGCCCAGAAAGCACTGTCGATTGCGCGACTGCAATCCGGCGGCGGGGAAGCCAGACTCTTTTCGGCCCTGAAGAAAAAAGGGCTCGACGAGGTGGCCCAGATGCTCTGGCGCTGGACCCACGAGGCCAGCGCCCCGGCTGCAGCCGTCAACCCGGAAGAAGAGCCGCCCGCGCTGGATTGATCTGGGCGGGCTCCAGAGAGCGCCCCCATGATCCAGACTTTCGACCTCCTCCTGCCCCACGGCACCACGCTGAGCTGCCGCGCCGCCGGTGATCCCGGCCGGCCGGTGCTGCTCTTTCTGCACGGCTTCCCCGAAGCGGCGTTCGTGTGGGACGGCCTGCTGCTTCATTTCGCGAAGCCCGAACACGGTGGCTACCGTTGCGTGGCGCCGAACCTGCGTGGCTTCGAGCGCTCCAGCGCTCCCGCGGAGGTGGCCGCATACCGCGCCAAGCCGCTGGTCCAGGACCTTTGTGCTGCGGTGGCGGCCATCACCCCGGACAGCCCCACGCCGGGCCAACTGGCCGGCCTGGTGGCGCACGACTGGGGGGGCGCATTGGCCTGGAGCGTTGCCGCCCAACATCCCGGTCTGATGCGGCAGCTGGCCATCCTCAACGCACCCCACCCCGCCACGTTTGCGCGCGAGCTCGCGAACTCCGCCACCCAGCAAGCCAGCAGTGCCTACATGAACTTTCTCGCGCGCCCCGATGCCGCCGAACTGCTGGCCGAAAACGACTTCGCCCGCCTGTGGCCGTTTTTCACCAACATGGCCGCCGACAGCCAGCCTACCGCCTGGCTGGACGGTGCAACCCGCGAACGCTACCGTGAGGTGTGGCGCCTGGGCCTGCGCGGCGGCTGCGCCTATTACGCCGCGTCTCCCCTGCGACCTCCCACGGCGCAAGACCCCGGCGCCGCGGCGGTGCAGTTGCCTCGCGACAAGGTGGTGGTGAAGGTGCCGACACTGGTGATCTGGGGCCTGGGCGACATCGCCCTGCCGGCGGCGCTGCTCGACGGCCTGGGCGATTTCGTGCCGGACCTGCGCATCGAACGCGTGCCCGGAGCCTCCCACTGGATCGTGCACGAGCAACCCCAGAGGGTGGCCACCCTGCTGGGAAACTTCTTCGCTCAGTCGCTGCCGTAGAGCGACGGCTCGCCAGGAGGGCGCGTCTTGAATCGCTTGTGCACCCAGTAGTACTGCTCGGGAATGCGCTTGATCATGCCCTCGATCCGCCGGTTCATCTGCGCCGTGTCTTCCACAGCGTCCGGTCCGGGGTAGCCGGGCCACGCGGGCATGACCTCCACCTCGTAGCCCCGCCGGGTGAGTCGAGTCACCACCGGCACCACCTTGGCGCCGCCCAGTCGGGCCAGGCGCGGCAACGTGGGCACGGTGGCCGTGGGCACGCCGAAAAAGGGCACGAAGATCGACTCCTCGGGTCCCAGGTCCATGTCGGGCAGCAGATACAGCGCTTCCCCGGAACGGATCGACTGCACCACGGTTCGCAACCCCTGCTGCTTCTCGATCAGGCGCACGGTTCCGAAGCGCAGGCGTCCGGTGCGGATCCACTGGTCCACATCCGCGTTGATCTGCGAGAGGTAGATGCACGCGTACGGACGCGGCTCCAGCAGTGCCAGTGCGGTTCCGCCAGCGTCCATGCCCACGAAATGGGGGGCGAGCATCAGCACCGGCTGGTCGCCGTGCAGTTCGTGAGTGGCGCCCACCACCTTGAGCCGTGAACGCACCGTGGCTTCGCTGCCTTCCCAGAGCCAGCTGCGATCCAGCCAGGCCTGCGCAAACGCGACGAAATGGCGTCGAACAGCCCGGTGACGCTCCAGCGTGCTGTCCTGCGGAAAACACAGCGCCCAGTTGGTGCGCGCAATGCGCCGGCGCCGCGACGCCACCGCGTGCAGCACCTGGCCCATGATCCAACCCAGGCCGCGCACCCAACTCAGCGGCAAGCGCGCCAGCAGCCGCATCACGCCCACACCCAGGCGGTTGCCCCAGCGCTCGCTGAACGAAGCATCGGGCTGGTCGGAAGCTTCTTTCGATTCGGGTGGTGGCATCACGAAGTGGATTGAGGAAACCGGTTCAACGGGTCGCCGGGGCCGGCGCCTTGTAGCGGTCGTAGGACCAGAGGTATTGCTGCGGGCATTCTCGCACCAGCATTTCCATGGCCCGGTTGATCTGCGCGGCGGCCTCGCCTGCGTCTTCGGACAGCGCCACTCCTCCCGATCCTTCAAAAGGCCGGACATGAACCCGGTACCCCCGACCCCCGCTCAGTCGTTCGCACCAGGCGATCAGGATCCGCGCCTGCGACGCATGCACCAGCCGCGCGGACAGGGTCATGGTGTAGGCGTCGCGGCCAAAAAACGGTGCCCACACGCCCTGCCCGGCGGGCGGTACCTGGTCGGGCAAAAGGCCCACCGCCTGGCCGGCCTTGAGCGCTTTGATGAGTTGCTTGACGCCTGCCAGGGTGGTGGGCGCCGTGAACAAGCCCGGACGTTCGCGCGCACCGGCCATGAGCTCGCGCAGCCAGGCCTTGCGTGCGGGACGGAACAGCACCGTGGTGGGCTGGCGGTCGCCAAAACGCTGTGCATAGGCTTGCGCTGCGACCTCGAAGCAACCCAGGTGGGGCGTCAGGAAAAGCACACCGCGGCGCTCGGCCAGTGCCGCCTCGATGTGCTCGGCACCTTCCCAGGCCACGGGCACCGAACGCCCGAGCCAGAGGCGTGGCAATTCGGCCACGAGCTTGCCTGACTCCCCCACAGAGGCCAGTGCCACGCCACGGGAAAACCCAGCCTGCTGGGCGTGGGCAAAGAGGCGTCGGCGGTACCGGCTGGACAGCGCGAAACTCAACCAGCCCAGGCACCACCCCAAGGCGTGCAGCACCGGCAGCGGCAACAGGCTGGCGAAGCGGAACAGGAAGCGGATCAGCACGGCCATGGTCTAGAATGCGCGCATCGCCGAGTTATTGAACTAATTGCGGGGCGATTCATAAATTCCGCTAAAGCGTTCGCCGAACTCTGACAGACCGGCAACGCCGATCAACCACTCAGGAGTTTATACATGGCGAACGATTTCCTTTTCACATCCGAATCCGTCTCTGAAGGTCACCCCGACAAGGTGGCCGACCAGATCTCCGACGCCATTCTGGATGCCATCTTCACCCAGGACCCGCGCAGCCGCGTGGCGGCCGAAACCCTTTGCAACACAGGTCTGGTGGTGCTGGCCGGTGAGATCACCACCAACGCACACGTCGACTACATCCAGGTCGCGCGCGACACCTTGAAGCGCATCGGCTACGACAACACCGACTACGGCATCGACTACAAGGGCTGCGCGGTCCTGGTGGCCTATGACAAGCAGAGCAACGACATCGCCCAGGGCGTGGACCACGCGTCCGACGATCACCTGAACATCGGCGCCGGCGACCAGGGCCTGATGTTTGGCTACGCCTGCGACGAAACGCCCGAGCTCATGCCGGCGCCCATCTATTACGCACACCGCCTGGTGGAGCGTCAGGCCCAGCTCCGCAAGGATGGCCGCCTGCCCTTCCTGCGCCCCGACGCCAAGAGCCAGGTGACGATGCGCTACGTGGATGGCAAGCCGCACAGCATCGACACCGTCGTTCTCTCGACGCAGCACAGCCCGGACCAGAGCGAAAGCGCCACCAAGATGAAGGCTTCGTTCAACGAGGCCATCATTGAAGAGATCATCAAGCCGGTATTGCCCAAGGAATGGCTCAAGGACACCAAGTACCTGATCAACCCGACCGGGCGCTTCGTGATCGGTGGTCCGCAAGGCGACTGCGGCCTGACCGGCCGCAAGATCATCGTCGACACGTACGGCGGTGCCTGCCCGCATGGCGGTGGCGCGTTCAGTGGCAAGGACCCCAGCAAGGTGGACCGCTCCGCCGCCTACGCCGCTCGCTACGTGGCCAAGAACATCGTCTCCGCCGGTCTGGCGCGGCAGTGCCAGATCCAGGTGGCCTACGCCATCGGTGTTGCGCGCCCCATGAACGTGACGGTCTACACCGAAGGCACCGGCGTGATTCCCGACGACCAGATCGCCGCCCTGGTCAATGAGCATTTCGACCTGCGTCCCAAGGGGATCATCCAGATGCTGGACCTGCTGCGCCCGATCTACACCAAGACCGCCGCTTACGGCCATTTCGGCCGGGAAGAGCCGGAATTCACCTGGGAACGCACCGATCGCGCTGCCGCATTGCGTAAAGCCGCTGGCCTGTAAATATAGACAGTCCACCAGTTCAAAGCCCCGTGGCGCAAGCCCCGGGGCTTTTTCTTCGCCTGGCTCGGCCCTGGACCTTGCACCGCCAGTCGTAACAATCTGAATTTTTCGTCCAGGGTTCCGATATGGGAGTACAAGCCACTTTCTGGCCCCTCCCCCCGCAACGATCTGGAGCCCTTGACGATGAACACCTCTATCTGCCCCGACGGGATGGACGCTTCTGCGCCGGATTGCGAGCAGTTGTTGAGAGAGCGCACGAAAGAACTCGAAACCGCGCTGCTGTGCGCCCGCTCGCTGTGCGATCAGGCGCCCTGCGGCCTTCTGTCGTTCGACGTTCAGCAACATTGCACCCACCTGAACCAGACCTTGTTGGGCTGGCTGGGCCACGACCGGCAGGACACCAGCGTGCCCAAAAGCCTGCGCGAACTGGTGGCTCCGCGCTGGCGCGAACAGGCATCAGCCCATGTGGAGACGCTGCGTATGAGCGGCCATGCCGACCCGGTCGATATCGAACTGGTGCGCAAGGATGGGAGTCTGTTCAAGGCGCGTTTGTCCTCCACACCGGTATTCGACGAGGACGGCCACTTTCTGCTCGGAAACAGCACGGTCACCGACCTGGCAGGACATGCGCCTTCCGCCAGGCCCTCGGCCAACGAAAGCCTGCTGCGCAGCATCACCGACCGCATCCCTGCGCGCCTGGCCTACTACGACAAGGACCTGATCTGCCGCTTCGCCAACAACGCCCACGCGGTTCGCTATGGCAAGAAGCCGGACGAGATGCTGGGTTCGCACCTGAGTCAGGTGGTGCGGCCGGACATCCTGCCCGACATCCTGCCGCGCGTGGCTCAGGCGCTGAGCGGCCAGACGCAGACCTTCGAAGCCGAACGCGTCGCGGCCGATGGTTCGCGCAACTATTTCGAAGTGCACTACATCCCCGATTTCCAGAATGGCGAAGTCGAGGGCATCTTCATCGAGCTGCACGACATCTCGGAGCGCCGCCGCACCGAGGAATTCGTGCTGCACGCCAACCAGGATCTGGAAGAACGCGTGCGCGAACGTTCGGCCGAACTGTTTGCCAGCGAGCAGCGCTACCGCCTGATGGTCGATGCGATCCAGGACTACTGCGTGTACTTCGTGGATGAGAGCGGCATCGTCACCGAATGGAGCGAAAGCGCCCAGCGCCTGCACGGGCACAGCCATGCGCAAATGGTCGGGCGTTCGTATGAAGAGTTGCTGAGCCCGGACAACGCGGGCGAAGACGAGGTGGACGCCGGCCAGGTGCTGCGCCTGGCCAAGGCGCATGGGCAATGGGAAACGCGGGGCTGGCGTCTTCGGGAGGACGGCTCCCGCTTCTGGGCCCACACCGTGCTGACTGCACTGCGCAATGAAACCGGCGAACTGCAGGGGCTATCGAGCATCACGCGCGACATGACCGCGGCCAAGAGCCTGGAGGACGTGATGAACGACCTCAACCGCGAACTGGAAAAGCGCGTCGCCGAGCGCACGCAGCAGCTCGTGGCCGCCAACAAGGACCTCGACGTGTTCTCGCACATGGTTTCACACGATCTGCGCGCGCCCTTGCGCCACATCGCCAGCTTTGTGAGCCTGCTGCAGGAGCAGATGGGCGAGTCTGCCGATACGCTCGCGCTGCAATACCAGAACTCGATTGCCAAGGCTTCGCGGCGCATGAGCCTGATGATCGAAGGCCTGCTCGAATACGCGCGCCTGGGCCGTGTGACCATCGAGTCTCAACCGGTGCCTCTGGCACCGCTGCTCGAAGGCGTGATTGCCCACCTCAAGCAAGAGAATCCGCAACGGCGCATTGAATGGGTGATCGACACCGACCTGCCCGTGGTGCGCGGTGACGCCATGCTGCTGGCGCAGGCCTGGGGCAACCTGCTGGGCAATTCGGTGAAATACACCCGCCAGCGCGACCTGGCGCGAATCGAGGTGGGCTGGAAGGTCAACCCCGTGGGAGGCCGCACCTTCTACGTCACCGACAACGGCGCGGGCTTCGACCTGGCGAAGGCGCACAACCTGTTCGTGATGTTCCAGCGCCAGCACCATTCGATGGACTTCGAAGGCACGGGCACCGGCCTGGCCCTTTCGCAACGCATCATCGAACGCCACGGCGGACGCATCTGGGCCGAGACATCGCCCGGCGAAGGCTGCACCTTCTACTTCACCCTGCCATTCGATGGCATGGAGCCGGAGATGGCGTTTCCTGAGTCATCGATGGCCGAGCTTTCGATCTGAGGTCGGGATCGGGGAGCGGCACGCGCCGATAATCGCGCGGTGAATTCCGCAGCGTCGTTCCCCACTCACTTGTTCTCTCTTGAAGGCCGCGTGGCGCTCGTCACGGGCGCCGGCCGTGGCCTGGGCCTGTCCATGGCCTGCGCGCTGGCGGCCCATGGCGCAACTGTCTGGCTCAATGGCCGCGACGCAGCGGGGCTGAGAGAGGCCGTGGAGCGTGTCGGATCAGCAGGCCGCGACGGCGGCGGCACGGCACATGCCCTGCCTTTCGATGTGAGCGACGAGTCGGCGAGCAGCGAGGGCGTGGCACAGGTACTCGCCGCGAGCGGCCGCATCGACATCCTGGTCAACAACGTGGGACAGAGGCGGCGGCAAACGCTTGACGAACTGCCCGCACAAGCCCTGCGCGACCTGCTGAACGTCAACCTCTTGCCCGCCTGGCACCTGAGCAGGGAGGTGGCCGTGCCGATGCGCGCCCAGGGCTTCGGCCGCATCATCAACGTCACATCCATCGCCGGGCCGATCGCCCGGCCTGGCGACGCCGCCTACACCACCGGCAAGGGCGCGCTGGAGGCGCTCACCAGAGCGCTTGCGGCCGAACTTGGCCCGCACGGCATCAACGTGAATGCCATCGCGCCGGGCTATTTCGCCACCGACACCAACGCGGGGATGGTGAACGACGCCGACACGGCGCAATGGCTTCGCCAGCGCAGCTCACTGGGGCGGTGGGGGCAGCCGGATGAACTGGGCGGCGCTGCGGTGTTCCTGGCCTCCGCCGCTTCCAGCTACGTCACCGGCCAGGTGTTGGTGGTGGACGGCGGTTATCTCGCGCACTTCTGACGCGCCATCGGCGTGTTCAGGCGTGACGACGGACCCAGGCGGCGTAAGCGTCCACCCACTTTTGCACAAATCCCGCGCTCTCGGCACCGAGCGCTCCGCTGGCATCGAACAGGCCCTCCTTCGCCTGAATGAAGGCTTCTGGCTGGCCCAGGGTCGGCATGTCGAGATAAGCAAGGACGTTTCGCAGGTGCTGCTGCGCCAGCGACGTGCCGATGGCGCCCACCGAGACGCCAATGACGCCGGCGGGTTTGCCTGCCCAGGCACTCTTGCCATAGGGACGCGACGCGTGGTCGATGGCGTTCTTGAGAACACCCGGAACGGACCGGTTGTATTCGGGCGTCACGAAAATCACCCCCTGCGAGGCAGCGATCTCGGATTTCAGACGCGCCACCGACGCCGCAGGCTGGGCGTCGTCGTCCTGGTTGTACAGCGGCAGATCGCCGATTTCGAGTTGCTTGAACACAAAGTCCTTGGGGCCCAGCGCGGGGAGCGCCGAGGCAAGACGGCGATTGAAAGAGTCGCGGCGAAGGCTGCCGACGACGACAGCGATCTTGAATTCGGCCATGTGAAATCCTCTGTTTGTGGGTGGTTGAGCGCAAAGGCTACCCGGTTTCGGCGCGCGGCCGGTGGAAGAAAAAAACCACCCCGGCTTGAAAACGGGTGTTCGCGCCCTTATCATTAGCACTCGCTGGAGTTGAGTGCTAACACGCAACTCCAAGTCGACCGGCGGTAGTCGCCCACCCTGTTCAGGGGGCCAACGCCGTTCTGAACAAATCCCTCAAGTTCCATATCCAGGAGATGCAATGAACCTTCGTCCTCTCGGCGATCGCGTGATCGTCAAGCGCATTGACAGCGAAACCAAGACCGCCTCTGGCATCGTCATCCCCGACGCCGCCGCCGAAAAACCCGACCAGGGCGAAGTCCTGGCGGTGGGTCCGGGCAAGAAAAACGACAAAGGCGAACTGTCCGCCATGAACGTCAAGGTCGGTGACCGCGTTCTGTTCGGCAAGTACAGCGGCCAGACCGTCAAGGTCGATGGCAATGAACTGCTGGTCATGAAGGAAGACGACCTCTTCGCGGTCGTCGAGAAGTAATCCTTCGCTTCTTCCTCCCCACCCCATCTACTGAATCCGGAGAAATCACATGGCAGCAAAAGACGTCATTTTCGGCGGCGAAGCCCGCGCACGCATGGTTGAAGGCGTGAACATCCTGGCCAACGCGGTCAAGGTCACCCTGGGCCCCAAGGGTCGCAATGTGGTGCTCGAGCGCTCGTTCGGCGCCCCCACCGTGACCAAGGACGGTGTGTCCGTGGCCAAGGAAATCGAACTCAAGGACAAGCTCCAGAACATGGGCGCCCAGATGGTCAAGGAAGTCGCTTCCAAGACCTCGGACAACGCCGGTGACGGCACCACCACCGCGACCGTGCTGGCCCAGGCCATCGTGCGCGAAGGCATGAAGTACGTGGCCGCCGGCATGAACCCGATGGACCTGAAGCGCGGCATCGACAAGGCCGTGGAAGCCCTGATCGCCGAGCTGAAGAAGGCCTCCAAGGCCACCACCACCAGCAAGGAAATTGCTCAGGTGGGCTCCATCTCCGCCAACAGCGACACCAGCATCGGCGAGATCATCGCCAACGCCATGGACAAGGTCGGCAAGGAAGGCGTGATCACCGTGGAAGACGGCAAGTCGCTGCAGAACGAACTCGACGTCGTCGAAGGCATGCAGTTCGACCGCGGCTACCTGTCGCCCTACTTCATCAACAACCCCGAGAAGCAATCCGCGCTGCTGGACAACCCCTTCGTGCTGCTGTACGACAAGAAGGTGTCCAACATCCGTGATCTGCTGCCCACCCTGGAGCAAGTCGCCAAGGCCGGCCGTCCGCTGCTGATCATTGCCGAAGACGTCGAAGGCGAAGCCCTGGCGACGCTGGTGGTCAACACCATCCGCGGCATCCTGAAGGTCGTGGCCGTGAAGGCACCTGGCTTCGGCGACCGCCGCAAGGCCATGCTGGAAGACATCGCCATCCTGACCGGCGGCAAGGTGATTGCCGAAGAAGTCGGCATGACGCTGGAAAAAGTGACGCTGGCCGACCTGGGCTCGGCCAAGCGCATCGAAGTCGGCAAGGAAAACACCACCATCATCGACGGTGCCGGCGCTGCCGCTGACATCGAAGCCCGCGTGAAGCAAGTGCGCGTGCAGATCGAAGAAGCCACCAGCGACTACGACCGCGAAAAGCTGCAGGAACGCGTGGCCAAGCTGGCCGGCGGTGTGGCCGTGATCAAGGTCGGCGCTGCCACCGAGGTCGAGATGAAGGAAAAGAAAGCCCGCGTGGAAGACGCCCTGCACGCCACGCGCGCTGCGGTGGAAGAAGGCATCGTGGCCGGTGGTGGCGTGGCCCTGCTGCGCGCCCGTCAGGCCGCTGGCACCATCAAGGGTGACAACGCCGACCAGGACGCCGGCATCAAGCTGGTGCTCAAGGCCATCGAAGCGCCTCTGCGCGAAATCGTGGCTAATGCCGGTGGCGAGCCTTCGGTGGTGGTCAATGCCATCCTGGCTGGCAAGGGCAACTACGGCTTCAACGCCGCCAACGACACCTACGGCGACATGATCGAAATGGGCATCCTGGACCCGACGAAGGTGACCCGCACCGCGCTGCAGAACGCTGCTTCCGTCTCCAGCCTGATGCTGACGACCGAAGCCATGGTGGCCGAGTCCCCGAAGGACGAAGCACCTGCCGGCGGCATGGGCGGCGGCATGGGTGGCATGGGCGACATGGGCGGCATGGGCATGTAATGCCGCTTTGCCTCCAGAAGGCAAAAAGCCCCGCCAGCGATGGCGGGGCTTTTTTTCGTCTGCGTGATGGGCGGGCTACTTCATCATGCCTTCGAGCTTGATGGTGTCGGCCACGAAAGCCCGGATGCCTTCAGCCAGCTTCTCGGTGGCCATGGCGTCCTCGTTGAGCGCGAAGCGGAAGCCCGCTTCGTCGTAGGTCACGAAGGGGATGTCCAGTGTCCTGGCGGCGTTTGCATCCAGTGAGCGTTCCAGCGGCGCATCGCTGGCGGTGAGCTGGGCCAGCAGATCGGGGCTGATGGTGAGCAGGTCGCAGCCGGCGAGCGCCGTGATCTGACCGACATTGCGGAAACTTGCGCCCATCACCTCGGTGGCAATGCCGTGCCTTTTATAGAACTCGTAGATGCTGCGGACCGAGCGCACGCCGGGGTCGTTGGCCCCCGCCATGCCGGCTTCGTCCCAGCTGGAGGCGGCGGTTTTCTTGTACCAGTCGTAGATGCGCCCCACGAACGGTGAAATCAGCTGCACTTTGGCCTGCCCACAAGCCACGGCCTGCGCGAAGGAGAACAGCAGCGTGAGGTTGGTGTGGATGCCTTCGCGCTCGAGCCGGGCGGCGGCCTGGATGCCTTCCCAGGTCGAAGCGATCTTGATCAGCACCCGGTCGACAAGCACGCCTTCGCCCTGGTAGAGGTCGATGATTCGGCGCGCGCGCGTCACCGTGGCCTCGGTGTCGAAACTCAGGCGGGCGTCGACTTCGGTGGAAACCCGCCCGGGAATCAGGCCAAGGATCTCGCAGCCGAATCGCACCAGCAGGCGGTTCATCACCTCGTCGAGCCCCTGCCCGCCATACCGGGACACGGCGTCCTTGAGCAGGTGCGCGTATTCGGGTTTCTGGACCGCCTTGAGGATCAGGGAGGGGTTGGTGGTGGCGTCTTGAGGCGTGTAAGCGGCAATCTGCTTGAAATCGCCGGTGTCGGCCACGACGGTGGTGAATTGTTTGAGGGCGTCGAGCTGGTTCATGGGCGGATTATCGGACAAAGTCCGTAATAAAATTTCACCTCCTCCTGTAACCCATGGCGCTCCATGCTCGACCGGATCAAAGCCTCATTGCCCTCCCTGGCGCCTGCCGAGCAACGCGTGGGCAAGCTCGTCCTGCTCGATCCCCGTGCCTTTGCCAGCCTGCCGGTCACCGAACTGGCCGACCGCGCCCACGTGAGCAAGCCGACCGTGGTGCGTTTTTGCCGCAGCATGGGTTACGACGGGTTGTCGGATTTCAAGCTGAAGCTCGCCGGCACGGTGAGCGAGGGCGTGCCGTTCATCCATCGCAGTGTGGACGCCGACGACAAGACCAGCGACGTGCTGGTCAAGGTGATCGACAACACCGTGGCCGCGTTCCTGAAGTACCGCAACGACGCGTCCAGCCACGCCATCGAAAAAGCGGTGGATGCCCTGGTGGCCACCTACAAGAACAAGGGCCGCATCGAGTTCTATGGCGCGGGCAACTCGGGCATCGTGGCGCAGGACGCGCAACACAAGTTCTTTCGCCTGGGCATCAATGCCATTGCCTACAGCGACGGCCACATGCAGGTGATGAGCGCATCACTGCTCGGTCCGGGTGATTGCGTGGTCATCATCTCCAATTCGGGACGCACACGCGACCTGATGGATGCCGCCGACATCGCGCGCAAGCACGGTGCCACGGTGATCGTCATCACCACCAGCGGGTCACCTCTGGCCCAAAGCGGCCACATCCATCTGTCGGCCGACCACCCGGAAGGCTACGACCGGTACAGCCCCATGACCTCGCGCCTGATGCACCTGATGGTGATCGACGTGGTGGCCACGTGCCTGGCATTGCGCATAGGCGGCACGAAGCTGCAGCCGTTGCTCAAGGAAATGAAGAACAACCTGAAAAGCAAACGGTACGCGTGACCTTGCGCGGTGCGCACAGGTCACGCATCCTCTGCGCTGCTGGCGCGGCTTCCCCCAGCGCTAGATCCTGCCTTCTTCCACCGCATGGCAAGCGATGCGGATCCCGCCGAGCGTCAGCAGACTCGGCCGCTCGTTGCGGCAACGGTCATTGGCGTGCGGACAGCGCGGATTGAAGGCGCAGCCGCTGGGCGGATTCAGCGGATTGGGCACCTCACCGGAGACCGGGGTGCGGGCCCGGCCCGTGTCGTGCATCTTCGGGATCGCATCCAGGAGCATGCGCGTGTACGGATGGCGCGGTGTGTCGAACAGTGTGTGCTTGGGCGCGAGCTCCACCAGGCGACCCAGGTACATCACCCCGACCTGGTCGCTCACATGGCGCACCACGGCCAGGTTGTGGCTGATGAACAGGTAAGTGAGTCCGCGCTCGCGCTGCAGGTCCTTCATGATGTTGAGCACCTGCGCCTGCACGCTCACGTCCAGCGCCGAGGTTGGCTCGTCGCACACCAGGAATTCGGGCTGCGTGGCCAGGGCGCGCGCGATCGAAATGCGCTGGCGCTGCCCGCCCGAGAACTGGTGCGGATACTTCGGCCCGTCCAGCGGTGAGAGGCCCACCGACCTGAGCAGATCGGCCACGCGCTCCTTGAGGGCTGCCGGCTGGGTTTCAATCTCGTGCTCGCGAAGTGGTTCGGCAATGATGTCTTCCACCCGCCAGCGCGGATTCAGGCTGGCGTACGGGTCCTGGAAGATCATCTGGATGCGGCGACGCAGCTTGCGGCCTTCGGGCGTCTTGAACGCGGCATGGGCGTCCTGCCCGTCGAACTCGAAACCACCCCGTGTGGGGTCGTACAGACCCACCAGCAGGCGTGCCACGGTGCTTTTGCCACAGCCGGACTCACCCACCAGCGCCAGCGTCTGGCCGCGCGGGATGTCGAACGAGACACCGTCGACCGCGCGCAGCAGCAGGCGCGGCTGGCGTTCGATCACCCGGTTGAGCCAGGGAGCGGACACATCGAAGGTCTTGGCCAGGTCGGTCGCCCGCACCAGCGGTGCGGCCGCGGACGCTTGATGCGTGGCGGCGGAAACGGAGGCATGCGCTTCGGCCATCCTGGACCTGTCGGCGTCGCTCTGCAGGGTTTTCTCGATGGCGCTCATGCAGACACCGCCTTTTCACGGTCGTGCAGCCAGCACGCCGCCTGCGTGGCACCGGCGGGCAACAGGTCGGGACGCTGCACGTGGCATCGGTCGAACACCTTCTCGCAGCGTGGGTTGTAGGCACAACCCGTTGGAATGGCGTTGAGGCGCGGCATGGCGCCGTCGATCTGGTGCAGGCGCTCGCGGTCCTCGCTCATGTCGGGAATGCAGGCCATCAGCCCGGCGGTGTAAGGGTGTGCAGGATGGTTGATGACCTCGTGCACCGGCCCGATCTCGGCCACGCGGCCGGCGTACATCACGGCCACGCGGTCGCAGGTTTCAGCGATCACCCCCATGTCGTGCGTGATCAGCATCACCGCGGCACCGCGCTGTTTGCAGATGGTCTTGAGCAGCGTGATGATCTGTGCCTGGATCGACACGTCCAGCGCGGTGGTGGGCTCGTCGGCCACGATGAGCTGCGGCTCGGCGGCCAGCGCCAGCGCAATCACCACGCGCTGGCGCATGCCGCCAGAGAACTGGTGGGGGAAATGATCGATCCGCTGCTCGGCGGCCGGAATGCCGGTGTCCTTGAGAAGATCGATGGCCCGCTTGCGCGCTTCAGCCTGGCTCACCGGCAGGTGCGTGGTGATCGTCTCGATGAGCTGACGGCCCACCGAATACAGGGGGTTGAGCGAGGTCAACGGGTCCTGGAAGATCGCGCCGATCTTGCGACCGCGCACCTTGCGCATGGCCTCGTAGGGCAGGTTGTCGATGCGTTCGCCCTGCAGCAGGATCTGGCCCGACGCGATGCGGCCCGGGGGTTCCAGCAGACCAATGATGGACGCGCCCGTGAGCGACTTGCCGGCGCCGGATTCACCCACCACACCGAGAATTTCCCCCGGTGCAATGTCGAAGGAAATGTCATCGAGCGCACGCAGGGTGCCGCGTCGGTTGGGGAACTCGACGACCAGGTTCTTGACTTGAAGCAGACTCATGTTGTTATCGCAGTCGCGGGTTCAGGGCATCGCGCAGCCAGTCGCCGAGCAGATTCACGCTGAGTGCGATCAGCACCAGCATGGCACCCGGAAAGATGGTGATCCACCACTCGCCGGAGAAGAGGTAGTCGTTGCCCACGCGGATGAGCGTGCCCAAAGAGGGCGACGTAGGCGGCGCGCCCACGCCGAGGAAGGACAGCGTGGCTTCGGTAATGATGGCCGTGGCCACCTGGATGGTGGCCAGCACCAGCACCGGACCCATCACGTTGGGCAGCACGTGGCTGCGCATGATGCGCAGCGGCGCCACACCGGTCACGCGCGCGGCCTGCACGTATTCCTTGTTGCGTTCCACCAGCGTGGAGCCGCGCACGGTGCGTGCGTACTGCACCCAGCCGGTGAGCGTGATGGAGATGATCAGCACGCCGAAGGCCAGCGTCTCATGGGCGTTCGGAAACAGGGCACGCCCCACGCCGGCGATCAGCAGGGCGATCAGGATCGGCGGGAACGACAGCATCACGTCGCAAAGGCGCATGAGGAGCCCGTCGACCCACCCGCCCAGGAAACCGGCCAGCAGGCCGAACGACACGCCGATGATCACCGAGAGCAGCACCGACGCCAGGCCCACGGCCAGTGAGATGCGTGCGCCATACATCAGGGCCGACAGGATGTCGCGCCCCTGGTCGTCCGTGCCCAGAAGGAATTTGGACGAGCCATCGGGGCTCCACGCGGGCGGCAAACGCGCGTTGGACAGCTCCAGCGTGGCAAGGTCGAAAGGGTTGTGCGGCGCCACCCAGGGTGCAAACACCGCACAGAAGACGCAGATGAACGCAATCACCGCAGCCACAATGGCCGTCGGCGAGGTGCGGAAGCTGTGGCCGACATCGCTGTCGAGGCCTCGTTTGAGAAGACTGATCACGTGGGGAACCTGGTTGGAATCATCACCACCGCTCGGACGTGGCACGCGATGCGGTCCACGTCCGGCGGCGATTGCGCCGGTTTTATTTCACCGACATGTAGCGGAACGGCATGAAGTTGTCGGCCAGCTGGACCAGCGTCACGTTGCTCGCCACGCCCCAGGCCAGGGCCTGCTGGTGCAGCGGCAGATGGCCGATATCGTCCGTGTGCAGCTTGAAGGCTTCCTTGATGAGCGCGTCGCGCTTGGGCTTGTCCGTTTCCGACTGGATCTTCAAGGTGAGCTCATCCACCTTGGGGTTGCAGTAGGAACCCAGGTTGAACTGGCCACTGCCCTTGTCGTCCACGCAGCGCATGAGGGCGTTGAGGGCGTTGTGCGAGTCGTAGGTGCCGGGCGTCCAGCCCAGCATGTAGAAGCTGGTGTCGCGGCGCAGGATCTTGGGGAAGTACGTGCCCTTGGTCTCGGCCTGCAGGTTGATCTTCACCCCCACGCGCGCCAGGCTGGCGGCCACGGCCTGGCAGATGGCGCCATCGTTCACATAGCGGTCGTTGGGGCAGTTCAGCGCCACTTCAAAACCGTTGGGGTAGCCGGCATCGGCCAGCAGCTTCTTGGCGGCTTCCGGATCGAACGGCAGGCGCGTGTTCATGGCGTCGTCGAAACCGTTGATGCCAGGGCCCACCATCAAGGCCGTGGGTTTGGAAGCGCCGCGCATCACGGTGCGCTGGATGCCGTTGATGTCGATGGCCTGGTAGAAGGCCTGGCGCACGCGCTTGTCCTTGAACGGATTCTTGCCCTTGATGTTCGAGTACTGCAACTCGTCGCGCTTCTGGTCCATGCCCAGGAAGATGGTGCGCAGCTCAGGGCCCTGCATCACCTTGGTCTTGCCGCCGGCGTTGATGCGGGCCACGTCCTGCAGCGGCACAGGTTCGATCACGTCCACCTGGCCTGAGAGCAGGGCCGCCACGCGGGTGGAGTCGTTGCCGATGGGCGTGTACTCGACGTTGATGACGTTGCCTTCGATCTTGCCCCAGTAGTTGCCGTTGCGCACGAAGCTGGTCTTGATGTTGGGCTGGCGTTCGCGCAGTCGGAACGGACCGGTGCCGTTGGCGCGGAACGACGCCGCGTTCTCGATGCCCTTGCGACGGTCCACCGGGCGCATCGCCTGATTGGTCTCCGCCCACTTCTTGTTCATGATGAACAGCAGCGAGATGACGTCGGGGAGGATGGGAAAGGGGGCCTTGGTCTCGATTTCCACCACCGAGTCGCCGACTTTGCGCACCTCCTTGATGTCGTTGGTGTAGCTCTTCATGTCGGAGCCGTCGGCCCCTGCGCGCTCGAAGCTGAACAGCACGTCGTCGGCGGTGAATGGTGCGCCGTCGTGAAACTTCACGCCCTTGCGCAGTTCGAAACGCCACACGGTAGGCGAGGTCTGTTTCCAGCTCGTGGCCAGCGCAGGTGCAAGCTTGAGGTTGGCGTCGCGACCCACCAGCGGCTCGTAGATGTTTCCCGTCACGCTGAGCTGCAGCGATTCGTTGAGCGAGTGCGGATCCATCGAAAGGGCATCACCCTGGTTGCCGATGCGGATCGTCTGCGCGGACGCGGCGCCCATGGTGATCATGGCAGCGGTCACCACGGTGGCTGCCAGGGTTTTCTTGAGTTTCATGCGTCGCTCCTAGTTGCGGTTGGGGTTGCGGAAACGGGTGAAAGGCCATGCGCATGTGAATCGCTGGCCAGGGGCATGCCGTGCTCGACGAGCCCGGCATGCAACGCGGCCCCCAGGGGGAGCACTTCGTCGTTGAAGTCGTAGCGGCTGTTGTGCAGGAAGCACCCGCCCATGCCGCTTTCGGTGCCTTGGCCAAGGCGAAGGTAGGCACCCGGCTTGACCTGCAACATGAAGGAGAAGTCCTCCGCGCCCATGCTGGGGTCCATGTTGCGGTCCACGTGGTCGTGGCCCACCAGTCGCTGCGCCACATCGGCAGCGAAGCGGGCTTCGTCGCGGCTGTTGATGGTGGCAGGGTAGATGCGTTCGTAGTTCACATGTGCCGCAGCGCCCAGCCCGAGCGCCACGCCGGAACACACCTCGTGCAGGCGCTTCTCCAC
The DNA here is from genome assembly GCF_051858985.1 of Hydrogenophaga sp. Lineage (GTDB taxonomy): Bacteria > Pseudomonadota > Gammaproteobacteria > Burkholderiales > Burkholderiaceae_C > Hydrogenophaga. Next base: position 839,758 of record NZ_JBHYGM010000001.1, read on the forward strand.
CAGGTTCTGCACCTCGGGGTTGAAGGTGCGCACCGTGCCCACCAGCGTGGCCTTGCCCGGCATCACGCTGAAGGCACCCATGTCGCCAGCCTGCATGGCGCACAGGCTGATCACGGCGCTGTCGATCGCGCGCACGTTGCGCGAGACGATGCTCTGCACCGCCGTGATGATGTGGGCCGCGACCAGCACCGGGTCCACGGTCTGGTAGGGATGCGCACCATGGCCACCCTTGCCCGTGATCTCGATGGTGATGCGGTCGGCCGACGCCATCATCGGCCCTGGGTTCACACCCACCATGCCGGGCTTCATCTGCGGCCAGTTGTGCATGCCATAGACCGACTGCACCGGGAAGCGATCGAAGAGGCCATCTTCAATCATGGCCTTGGCGCCAGCAAATCCTTCTTCGCCGGGCTGGAAGATCAGCACGGCAGTGCCATCGAAGTGGCGCGTCTCGGCCAGGTATCGCGCCGCGCCCACCAGCATGGTGGTGTGGCCGTCGTGTCCACAGCCGTGCATCATGCCGGGCCGTGTGGACCGCCAGGCAAAGTCGTTGTGCTCTGTCATGGGCAAGGCGTCCATGTCGGCGCGCAGCCCGATCATGCGGCCGCTGCCTGTGCTGCGACCGCGGATCACCGCCACCACGCCGGTCCGGCCAATGCCGGTGTGGATCTCATCCACGCCGCAGACCTTGAGCGACTCCACGACGCGCTGCGCCGTGTAGTGCTCTTCAAAGCCGATCTCCGGGTGTGCGTGCAGATCGCGACGAAGCGCCGTGAGCTCGGGATGGAAGGCCGCGATGTGCGCGAACGCGCGGCCGTGGGCCTTGATGCGAGGGGCCAGCATGTCGTTTCGGGCGTTCAATGGCCACCCGCCTTTTCTGCGCGAAGACGCGGATCCACTGCGAAGTACAGCAGGTCGACCACGAGGTTGATCACCACGAAGATCAGCGCAATGAGGCAGAGATACGCGGCCATCACCGGAATGTCGGCAAAGGTCACGGCCTGGATGAACAACAGGCCCATGCCGGGCCACTGGAACACCGTCTCGGTGATGATGGCGAACGCGATCAGGCCACCCAGTTGCAGGCCGGTGATGGTCATGACCGGCACCAGCGTGTTCTTCAGCGCGTGGCCAAAGTGAACAGCACGGTTGGTCAAGCCACGCGCCCGCGCGAACTTGATGTAGTCGGTGCGCAGCACCTCCAACATTTCAGCGCGCACCAGCCGCATGATGAGCGTGAGCTGGAAGATCGCCAGCGTGATGGCCGGCAGCGTGATGTGGTGCCAGCCTTTGGCACTCAGCAGGCCGGTGGTCCACCAGCCAACCTGGGTCACCTCGCCGCGGCCAAAGCTCGGGAACCAGCCCAGGTTCACCGCGAAGCCCAGGATCAGCAGAATGCCGATCAGGAACGTGGGCAGCGACACACCGAGCAGCGAAACCGTCATGAACACCTGGCTCATGAAGGAGCCGCGCCGCAAGGCGGCATAGACGCCCATCGGAATGCCAGCCGCCAGCGCCAGCAGCGCTGCCACCATGGAGAGCTCCAGCGTCGCCGGAAACCGCTCCGCGATCAGGCGCGAGACCTTCGCGCCCTGTCTCAGCGAGAGCCCGAACTCGCCCTGCACGGCGTTGGCGAGGAAATGCCAGAACTGGATGAAGAAAGGTTGGTCCAGGCCGAGGTCGGCGCGCAGCTCGCGGATCTGGTCCGCCGTGGCGTCCTGTCCGAGCAGGAACACCACGGGATCGCCCACGTACTGGAACAACAAGAACGCGATCAGCGCCACGCTGACCATGACGACGACCGCTTGCGCGAGCCGCCGGAGAATGAATGCGAACATCTTGTTGGAAATGAAGAGAGGGTCGCCCCTGTGCGGTGCGCGACCCTCGTCTGGCTGACTGAAATCAGTTTACCTTGATCAAACGCCAATCCAGGCGGTTGTCGGCACGGTGCACCACGTCGATGTTCTTCTTCATGGCCCAGGGGATGATCTGGTTGTGAAGCGGGATGTGTGCCACATCTTCGTTCTGCAGCGCCAGGGCCTCAGTCAGCAGGCGCGGACGGACGAACGGATCGGTCTCGGTCTTGGCGCGGTCGATGATCGCGTCCATCTTGGGGTTGCTGTAGCGACCGACGTTGTAGTTGCCGTCGCCGCCCGTGCCGAGCGTGCGCACCAGCGATTGCAGGCTGTAGAGCGCATCGAAGGTGGGCACGCCCCAGCCCAGCATGTAGATGCTGGCTTCAAAACGCTGGATCATCGGGAAATACGTGGCCAGCGGCAGCGTGCGCAGCTTGGCCTTGACGCCGATGCGAGCCCACATGGCGGTCACGGCCTGGCAGATCTGCTCGTCGTTGATGTAGCGGTTGTTCGGGCAGGCGAAATCGATCTCGAAGCCATCCTTGTAGCCGGCGTCTGCCAGCAATTTCTGTGCAGCGGCGACATCGAACGGATGGCGCTGGTGCACCGCTTCGGTCCAGCCAGCAACTTGCGGCGCCACCAGCGCGCCGGTGGCCTGGCCCAGGCCGCGCAGGCTCACGCGTGTGATGGCGTTGATGTCGATGGCCTGATACAGCGCCTTGCGCACGCGCTGGTCTTTCAGCGGGTTCTTGCCTTTGACGCTGCTGCCGGGCAGCTCGTCGCGGAACTGGTCCATGCCAAAAAAGATGGTGCGGTTCTCGACGCCATCCATCACCTTGAGGTTGCCGTCCTGGCGGATGCGGGGCAGATCCTGTGGGCTGGGATCGAGCACGAAGTCCACTTCACCCGACAAGAGTGCGGCCATGCGGGTGGCCACGGCCTTCACCGGGGTGTAGACGATCTCGGTCACATTGCCTTCGGCAGTTCCCCACCAGTTCGGGTTCTTCGTCAGCACGATCTTCTGGTCGGGCTGCCACTCCTTGAGCATGAAAGGGCCGGTGCCGTTGGCGTTGCGGTGCGCAAAGTTCTCATCCTGCGTCTTGATGTCCTTGGGCGCGGTCGAGTTGTTCTTCTCGGCCCACGCTTTGCTCATCATGCGCAGCTCGGTCAGCTGGTTCACCAGCACCGGGTTCGGGCCGCCTGTGATGATGTCGATGGTGTTTGCATTCACCTTCGTCACCTTGGTGATGCCCTGCGTATAGACGGTGAAGTTCGAGGTCTTGCTCATGGCGCGTTCGATGGAGAACACGGCATCGTCGGCCGTGAAGGGCGAACCGTCGTGGAACTTCACGCCACTGCGCAGCGTCATGCGCAACTGCGTCGGCGAAACCTGCGTCCAGCTGCTGGCCAGCATGGGCTCGGGCTTGAAGGTGCGGCTGTTGTAGTAGACGAGCGACTCGTAGACCGATGCATGCACGCCGTTGGCCAGGGCGTTGTTCTGCGAATGGATGTCCCAGGTGGGGATGTCGCTGGCGCTCGTCCATTTGAAGGTCTTGGCCTGGACACCACCGACGCCCATCGCCATGGCGGCGCAGAGGAGTGCGAGTCGAAATTTCATTTGTTGACACCTAAATAAAATGAACATCCCGCAACTATGCAACAAACGTTCCCGCTCATGCACGGGACTAACCCCAAGGGCGTGGCCAAAACGCACTGGAATGGTCACCGGGGCGTCTCTTGCGGCGGCAACGCGCATCGCGGCGGGGCATGGAGACGCTAGGCGGGAGCAACTGCTCAGTCGGTTCCGCCTTCCAGCGTCAAGCTGCCGTACCAGGCTGTCAGCCGGCTCTGCGTGTTGTCGGTGTCGGTCATGAGAGCGACTGCGCGCAAAGGCCCAGGCTCTTCGCCGAAGGCCAGCAGGAAATCCGCGCGGATGTCCCGAACATGTTCACGCCATTGCCCCAACCCGGCCGTGCCGCTGTCCACCACCAGCTTGCGGATGCGGTCGGTGCGCGGATTCATCACGACGCTGCCGGGAGCGTCCTTCACGCTCCACACATACACCAGCGTGGCGTACGGGAGCTCTTCGCCCGTGAAGAGGCGACTCATCTCCGAGAGCCGATGCACTCGGGCGGGCCAGCGCTGGCGGTCGCCCTCGAAGGCCAGAACGACCCGCACCGGCGAATCAGCCAGGGCGGATTGCGTCAGATCCGCGTTGTCGGGCAGGGCATCGACGAGCCATGAAAAGCGAAGCTGGCCGGTCCGGCTCAGCTGGGGTTCGAAGCGCTGGCGCAGGATGCTCACCGAACTCTGCGCACGCACCCGCAGCGCCTCACGCTCGAGCATCACCACAGGTTCGAAGGCCGCAAAGCGTTTGCCCGGAAAGACGAAGGTATCCCAGTCCGGCAAGGGCGCGGGCGTGTGCAGCAGCCGGTGGGCGACTGACTTCAGTTTCGCGCTTGCCTTCGGGTGCACGTGGGCGGCATCGGTCACTTCATCGGCGTCCTTCGACTCCTCCTCGATCGGTCCCCCGGCGCAACCGGCCAAGGTCACGGCGAGCAGGACGGCGCTCAAGAACAGCATGTTGATTTGCATCGGTCCCCTGGCCAATGGACTTCTCCACCTCTGGTCGGCAAGTCTAAGTTGCCCGCCATGAGCGTCGGGAAATTTCTGAATGACAAAGTAATTTAAAAGTACTACATTGCGATCCGGATGCCGCCTCAGGCGACACCCGCCTGCGCAGCAGGTGATTCCAAAACCCAATTTCCGAATGGAGGAAACGCATGATCAAGAAAACCCTGGCCGCACTGATGGCCTTCTTTGCCCTCAGCTGCTGGGCCGCCGTGGACGTGAACACGGCCACCGCTGCCGACCTGGACAGCATCAAGGGCATCGGGCCCGGCACCTCGGGCAAGATGCTCGAGGAGCGCAAGGCCTCACCGTTCAAGAACTGGGCCGACCTGGTCGACCGGGTGCCAGGCATCGGCGACAAGCGCGCCAGCAAGCTCTCGTCCGAGGGGCTCACCGTCAATGGCGAGGCCTACAAGCCTGGCAGCACCGCCGGCAACGTGGAGAAAAAGCCCGCAAAGGCATCGAAGTAAGCGCAGCGCCCAAAGAAAAAGCCACCCGGCCTGCCGGGTGGCTTTTTTGCTTTCGAAGATCCGGAGAACGTCGATCAGAAGGTGTGGCGAACGCCCACGCCCCAGATGCTGATGTCGTTGGTCTTCACGCCAGCGCCGTCTTTCCAGTCGGCGGAGGTGTAAGCACCGTACAGCGCGGTGCGCTTGGACAGGGCGTAGGTCGCGCCCAGGCCGAAACCGTCGCGCTTGTTGCTGCCAGCAGCGGCGTTGTCCTTGGAGCGGGCATAGCCAGCGGACACCACCACAGCGGGGCCCACGGGCACGTTCACACCCAGGGCGTACTCGTTGGTCTTGGCAGCGCCGACCTTCTTGTTGCCGTAGGTGGCCAGCAGCTGGGCAATACCGAAGTCGTAGGACGCGTTGGCGCGGATGTACTCAGGGTTGGGCAGGCCACCGGTGGTGCCTTCGTCCTGGTAAGCGATACCTGCGTAGATCGGGCCGCCGGTGTACTTGATGTGGAAGGCGGTCACTTCAGCGTCGCCACCGACGGTTTCGTCCAGGGCGTACGACACAGAGCCGCTGATGCCACCGAAGTCAGGCGAGGTGTACTTGAAGCCGTTGTTGGGGTTGCCGATGTAGTCGCGGCCGCTGAGCATCACGGCGTATTCAGGAGCGAAGTCCAGGCCACCGAACAGGCTGTGTGCACCGGCTTCGATGTCGTCGTACGACGTCCACATCTTGCCGAAGGTCACTTCACCGAAGCCGCCGGCAAAGCCAACGTAGGACTGGCGGTTGAAGCTCAAGCCACCTGCGGTGCCGTTGTCGATGGTCAGACCGGCTTCGAGGCCGAAGATGGCGGACAGGCCACCACCGAGGTCTTCCGTGCCCTTGAAGCCCAGACGGCTGGCCGACAGACCACCCGACTCAAGGACGTTGGTGGACGAAACCTGGGGCACCACGACGCCGCCGGTGTCCTTCTGGCTGCCGACCCACACGTCAGCGATACCGTAGATCGTGACGGAAGACTGAGCGCTGGCAGCGCCTGCAAACGCGCCCAGAACAGCCAAAGCAACTAGCGATTTTTTCATGTGATTTCCTTGGAGGTGGTTTAACGGGTATGGGTATCTCGACACAAACTCAATCTTAGGCACTGCGCTCGTCCAATTACAGGGTTATCCCCTACAACTTGATGAAAAGCCGTCAAATCGTTGCAGTGCAACAACAGGCGATTTGATGCTTTGTTACAGCAAATTCCATACCACCAGCCCGCGTCCGCGGGGACGCATCGGCCAAGAAAAAAGCCCACCGCTTGCGCGGTGGGCTTTTGATTCTTCGCTCGAAGCTGGCGTGAGCCAGCGCGGTGCTTAGAAGGCGTGGCGAACGCCGAATTCCAGGCCGGTGGAGTTGCCGCTAGGCGTCACAGCTGCTGCGTTGGGAGCCAGGCCCTTCGTGCCGCCATTCTTGTTGGCGATGCGCGAGAACGTGGTGTACAGAGCGGTGCGCTTGGACAGGTTGTAGTCGTAACCCACGGCGATCTGGTTGGCGTCCTGGTCGCCAGCGGCGGCGTTGTAGTCAGAGCGGACGTAGGAAGCCTTGATGTTGCCAGCGCCCAGCGGAGCGACCACGCCCAGCAGGTAGTGGTTGACCTTGGCGGCGCCAAACTTGCCCTGGGTGTACTGTGCCATCGGCTTGATGAAGCCGAAGTCATAGGACGCGCCGACGTTGGTGCGCTTGAACGATTCGGTGGCGATGGAGGAGCCTTCCGAAGCGGTGGCCAGCGCCACGCTCAGAGGACCTGCTGCGTACGTCAGGCGGATACCAGCGTATTCGTTGGGATCGTTGGCAGCCGGGGTTTCCTTGAACGCGTACTGGATCTGCGCGCCGAAGCCGCCCAGGTTAGGCGTGAAGTAAGCGATGGTGTTGTTCGCGCGAACCAGGGTGGTAGCGCCGCTGCCCAGCACGGTGAACGTGTTGACAGAGCTGCCCACGCCGTTGGTGCCGAACGGATCGTACACGGTGTGGTTCCAGAAGGTCGGGGTGTAGTCACGGCCCAGACGCACTTCACCGAAACCGCCCATCAGGCTCACGGTGCTGCGACGCTGGAATTGCACGCCAGCGGGGGTGCCGGTGTCGGGGTTCAGACCAGCTTCCAGCCAGAAGCCAGCGCTCATGCCACCACCGAGGTCTTCCACGCCACGGAAACCGAGGCGGCTGGAAGCGATACCGTCCTGGCTCAGCGACGTCAGGTTGTCGCCGCCTTGACGAACGTTGCGGATGTTCAGGTCAACGATACCGAACAGCGTGACGGAAGACTGGGCAAAAGCGGCGCCGGTAGCGGCCACGGCTGCCAGAGCAATCAGGGTCTTTTTCATTGAGGGTTTCTCCAAGGTTGAGTAAAGAGGCCGAAGGTCTTGAGCCGTCGAGCCAACCTCCGTTGAGGAAGCTGCGGTCATTGCACCAGAAGGGCTCTGCGCTTGCAAAAGTTTCGAAGCACAAAAGAACAAATCGTCGTCCAGCAACAACGAACCGCCGTTTTGGTGCGCTCAAATTAGCTACAAAGTAGTATACGCACCGAGTTGGCGCATATTGGCGACGAGTTTCGGCCGTGTCTGACACGACCCCACGGATCCCGCCGACGGCGCCTGCCAAAGGCGTGCGCTACATTGCCCTTCTCACTCGCACACGGAAATGTCGATGGATGCCTTGCTGAACGCCGCCGACTCGGCACTGAGAACTTTGTTCGTCGCACCCCGTGCTTCGCGGGAATGCCCCACTTTGCCTGAGCAGACGCCCGCACCCGAGCTGTCAGACGACGAGCGGCGGCTTTCAGGCGCCCTGATGCGGGTGAACCATGTGGGCGAAGTCTGTGCCCAGGCGCTGTACACCGCGCAGGCCCTCGCCGCCCGGTGGCCCCGCGCCGGTCGAGCCGGCAACGAAGCGCTGGCGCGCCAGCTGGAAGCAGCCGGCAGGGAAGAAACCGACCACCTCGCCTGGACGCAGGCTCGCCTGGACGAGTTGGGCGCCAAACCATCCTTGCTGAACCCCCTCTGGTACGCCGGTGCCTTCGGCCTCGGGCTGCTGGCGGGCCGCATGGGCCCCGGCGTGAGCCTGGGCTTCGTGGTGGAGACCGAACGGCAGGTGGAAGCTCACCTGGCCGGGCACATGGACCGACTGCCGCCCACCGACCAGGCGTCTCGCGCCATCGTGGCGCAGATGAAGGACGACGAGGCTCGGCACGCGCGGGAAGCGCAGCACGCAGGTGGCGTCGAACTTCCTGCGCCGGTCAAGGGCCTCATGCGCGCGGCGGCCCGTGTGATGACCACCGTGGCCCATCGCATCTGAGATTTCAGGCGTCCAGCAAATCGAAGCTGGTGGTGATGTCGGCCGTCTTGCCCAGCATGATGCTGGCCGAGCAGTACTTCTCATGGCTCATGCCGATCGCGCGCTCCACGGCGCTGGCCGGAATGCCCTTGCCGGTGACGGTGAAGTGCATGTGGATCTTGGTGAAGACCTTGGGATCCGCCGGCGCGCGCTCGGTGACGAGCTTGACGCTGCAGCCGCGCACGTCGTGGCGGCCGCGCTTGAGGATGAGCACCACGTCGTAGGCGGTGCAACCTCCCGTGCCCGCGAGCACGGTTTCCATGGGACGCGCCGCCAGGTTGGCCCCACCGTTGGCGGGCTTGTCGGCATCCGGTGCGCCGTCCATGGCAATGACGTGGCCGCTGCCGGTTTCAGCCACAAAGCCCATGTGGGATCGGGTGCCGGTGGCGCCGGTCCAGGTGACGGTGCATTCCATGTCGGTCCAGTCGTGAAGAATTGAACGGTATTGGGCCCAGCGCTCTAAAAAAGATAGAAAAGCAACAACGGATGTTGCATTGCAGCAAGGGATCGATATACTCGCGGCATTGTATTGAAGGTTGTCTCCTCTACCCTCCACGGGTGGATTCAAGCCCGGACCGGTTCTGCCAGTCCGGGCTTTTTTTGGCCAGAAGGCCTGCTGGCTATGATCGGCCTCGAGGAACACCATGCCAGCCAGCGCCAAAAAGTCTCCCGCAAACACCAGCGTCTCGCCGCTCACGAACATGGGCCCGGCCGACTACCTGAAGAAGATTCTCACGGCGCGCGTCTACGACGTGGCGGTGGAATCGGCACTCGAACCCGCCAACGACCTGAGCCGCCGCCTGCACAACAAGGTGCTGCTCAAGCGCGAAGACCAGCAACCCGTGTTCAGCTTCAAGCTGCGCGGCGCCTACAACAAGATGGCGCACCTGAGCGCGGAGCAATTGAAGAAAGGCGTGATCTGCGCCTCGGCAGGCAACCATGCCCAGGGCGTGGCGCTGGGCGCACGCAAGCTGGGCACCCGTGCCGTGATCGTGATGCCCACCACCACACCGCAAGTGAAGGTGGACGCGGTGCGCGGTTTCGGTGGTGAGGTGGTGCTGCACGGCGACAGCTATTCCGATGCCTACACCCATGCGGTGCAGTTGCAGGCACGAGAAGGGCTCACGTTTGTGCACCCCTTCGACGACCCGGACGTGATCGCCGGCCAGGGCACGATCGCCATGGAGATCCTGCGCCAGCTGCAGAGCCTGGGCTCGGACCATCTCGACGCGGTGTTCGTGGCCATCGGCGGCGGCGGATTGATCTCCGGCGTGGCCAACTACATCAAGGCGGTGCGACCGGAGATCAAGGTGATCGGCGTGCAGATGAACGACTCGGACGCCATGATGCGCTCGGTGGCGGGCGGTTCGCGGGTGACGCTGGCCGATGTGGGCCTGTTCGCCGACGGCACCGCGGTCAAGCTGGTGGGCGAGGAAACCTTCCGCATCGCGAGCAACCTGGTCGACGGCTTCATCACGGTGGACACCGACGCGGTGTGCGCGGCCATCAAGGATGTGTTCGTGGACACGCGCAGCATCGTCGAGCCTTCAGGTGCACTGGCGGTGGCGGCGATCAAGCAGTACGTGGCCACCCACAAGACGCGCGGCGAGACCTATGCCGCCATCCTGTGTGGCGCCAACATGAACTTCGACCGCCTGCGCTTCGTCGCGGAACGCGCGGAGGTTGGCGAGGAGCGCGAGGCGCTTTTTGCAGTGACGATCCCCGAGGAACGCGGCAGCTTCCGGCGCTTCTGCGAAGTCATTGGTGAGCTCCCCGGAGGCGCGCGCAACGTGACCGAGTTCAACTACCGCATCAACGACGGCAGCCAGGCGCATGTCTTCGTCGGCCTGACCACGCATGGCAAGGGCGAGTCCAGGCGGATCGCGACCAACCTGGTCAAGCATGGTTTTGAAACGCTGGACCTCACGCACGACGAGCTGGCCAAGGAGCACATCCGTCACATGGTGGGCGGGCATTCGCCGCTGGCGCAGGACGAACGCCTGCTGCGCTTCGTCTTTCCCGAGCGCCCTGGTGCCCTGCTGAAGTTCCTCAGCCTGATGCGTCCGGGCTGGAACATCAGCCTCTTCCACTACCGCAACCAGGGCGCCGACTACGGCCGCATCCTGGTCGGCCTGCAAGTGCCCAAGAACGATCACAAGGCCTTTGACAAATTCCTCGAGACATTGGGCTACCCGTACGTGGAAGAAACCGCGAATCCCGTGTACCGCCTTTTCCTGAAAAGCTGAACGACAAGCGAACATGGCCATGGATCCCGTCTTTGCCCCGATGAACAGCAGGCGGGTGCAGGAGTTGCCCGCCAACCTGCACCTGCCGCACATCCCACCGACCACCGATACCTTGCTCGACCATGCCGTCAAGCAGCGCCTGGCGCCCGAAGGGTTGCCCGAGCACGCGCTCGGCCGGATGGAAGATCTGGTGCTGCAGCTCGCACGAATCCAGAACGCCGGCGGCGTGCCGCTCGAACAACTGACGTTCGACTCGCCGCAGCTCGTCGTGTTCGCCGGCGACCATGGCATCTCCGATGAAGGCATGTCCGCGCTGGACCAGGGCATGACGGTGGAACACGTGCTGCAACTGCTGATGGGGCTGGCTCCGGTGAATGCGCTGGCCGACATGCATGGCTTCGATCTCACGGTGGTCGACGCCGGCGTGGCCACGCACATCGACCTGCCGGAAGCTGCGCGCACCAAGGCGCCGCTGCTGGCGCGCAAGATTGGCTACGGCACGCGCAACCTGCTGCTGGGGCCTGCGATGTCGCAAGCGCAGGTGGTGTCGGCCCTGCACGCGGGCATGGACGTGGTCCGGCACCTCCCCGGCAACGTGATCGCGGTGGGCGACGTGGGTGTGGCCAATATGGTCAGCGCTTCCCTGCTGCTCTCACGTCTGTGTGGCGTGCCGCTGGCGGACGCCTGCGTGCGCGACGACTTCCAGATGCCGGGCCTGGACGACAGCGCCCACCTGCAGCGCATCGAGAAGCTCTCGGCGGCGGCGTCCCGCCATCGCAAGGCGCTCGGTCCTCTCGATGCGCTGGCCGCGCTCGGCGGTTTCGAGATCGCCATGATGGTGGGCGCGATGTTGCAGGCAGCCAGCGAGCGTCGGATCGTCCTCGTCGACGGCTACGTTTGCGGTGCGGCCGCCCTGGTGGCGCGCGGTCTCTGCCCCGACGTGGCGGACTACCTGGTCTATGCGCACCGCACTGCCGAGACCGGACACCGACTCATGCTCATCCACCTGCAGGCGCAGCCGCTGCTGGACATGGGCCTGCGCGTGGGACAGGGCACGGGTGCCATGATGGCCTGGCCCCTGCTGCTGGCCGCGCAGGGGCTTCTCGAGCGCTGAGCCACTCAGCGCTCGTAGTCGAGCCGCGCGCGTTGTTGCAAGGTTCGCAGCACCCGCAGCGTTTCCTTCAGGATGCGCCGGTCGATGTCGTTGAGGTCGCTCACCGCGATGCGGTTGGCGTTGCCGCCCACCGTCGTGCCATCGAGCTGCGCCCGCAGGCGCAGCATCTGCAGGAATTCGAATCCGCCGATCCAGGCCTGGTGCTCGTGGTCGGGCACGCCCATGGCCGGCCCGACGGCTTCGAGCCGCTCGCGGGTGCCGGTGGCGGCCACGCCGCGGGCCAGCGCATACAGGCGCGCCACATCGACAAAGATCGCCGTGCCCTGCAGTTTCAGATCCAGCGTGTCCCGCCCTTCCACCGTGGTGGTATCCACCTGGCCCAGCCAGTTCAGCGGCGCGCTCTGGGCGAGTCCATTGAGGGCGAGCTGGCGCAAGAAGCGCGGGTTGGCCATGGCGCGCGCCGTCACGGTCTCGCGCAGGCGATCGGTCAGGCGCGCGTTGCCGGCCAGGCTGCGGAAATCGAAGTAGATGCTGGCGTTGAGAAGATCCTGCGGCGAGCCCTGGTCGATCCAGTGCGCGAAGCGCTGCTGCCATTCCCCCAGCGTGAGGCAACACGCCGGGTTGCTGGCCATGATGTTGCCCTTGCACAGCGGATAGCCGCAGGCGTCCAGCCCTTCATTGACTTCGCGCGCAAAGGCCAGCACGCGCGCCCTGTCCTGCGGGGTCCGGTCGGCAGGGTCGGCCAGGATGAGCGCGTTGTCCTGGTCGGTGGCGATGGTCTGCTCCCCGCGCCCTTCCGAGCCAAGAGCGATCCAGCAGAAACCTTGCAGGTCCAGCCCGTGCCGTTCGGCGGTGAGCTCCACCAGCCGCGAGGTCAGCACGTCGTTGAGATGGCTGATCAGCGCGGTGAGCTGTTTGGCCTGGACGCCCTGCTCCAGCAGGCTGCGGGCAAAACGTCGGATGTCGTGCGCTACCGACTGCAGCGTGGCCAGGTCGCCCGCATGTCGAATGCTCGCACTGACCTGCTTGAGGCTCAGGCGCTGAAGCGCAAACAGGTCGCGCTCCGAGACCATGCCCACCACGCGGCCTTCGCGCGTCACCGGAACATGCCGGATGCCGTGGCGCGACATGAGCAGGGCGGCGTCCTGCGCGGTGTGTTCGTGGGTGAGCGTGAACACGGGCTGCACCATGACCTCGCGCATCGGGATGGACAAGGGCACCTGCGCCAGTGCGACGCGCCCCAGCACGTCGTACCGCGTGAGAATGCCCTGCGGCACATTCGCAGCGTCCACCACCAGCATGGAGCCGATGTGGAGCTCGTGCATGCGGGCCAGCGCATCGCGCAGCGGCGTCTCTGGTGAACAGGTCACTGGCGTCTGGCGGCACAGGCTCGCCAGCGGCGTCTCCAGCGACTGTTCGGCCAACGCCTGCGACGCGTACGCCACCTGCAGCGCCGAGCGCGAGAGGTCGAGGAACTTGAGGATGCGGCGGTTGAGGAAATCGCCGAACACCGCGCTGCGCTCGGCCAGCGCCTGCATGTCCTCGGCACTCACGGCGAGGGCGAAGGTGTCTTCGGTGGCGCTGTACAGCGTGGTCGGGGCGCGCTGCGCCAGCACGGCACTAACCGGAAACAGGTCGCCGGCTTCGTACTGGAACGCGCCGCCGGACAGGTCGGACAAGCCGCGCTTGCCGGTGACGGCACCGCGCCGGATGAAAAACAACTCGCGCACTGGCCCGTCCTCGGGCCGGACCACCGCCTCGCCGGGCTTGAAGAATGCCTGCCGCGAGGCGGCCACGAAGTCCCTGACGTGAGCCTCCTCCATCTCATTGAAGGGAGGATGGTGGCGCAATTCGCCGCTCAGGTTCTCCAGCGCCTGGCCCGACGGCCGCAGCCAGGCGGTTGGCATGGCACGGGTGTGGTCGGATCGCGAAGCCATGGCGGCAGTGGCGCTGCGTTCTGCTGAACGCGGGGCTTCAGGACGGCGCCGTGGCCTTTTCAGGCAGGGACAACTCCATCGACGCCGGCGCGTCCAGGGACGGCCCGAGGCGCACGGTGCGGCGCGTGACGGCCTGCAGCACCAGGCCGCCATCGAGTGCGGCACCCACGCGGTAGGGGCGCGGCGGCTGGCTGTCCACAGCAATCAGGGCGGCGCCGCCGTCGGTTCCCGTCGACACCACACCCAGCAACACGTAGCGTGGCGGCGCCGTGGGCACGGGTGCCGCCCCCACGGCGGCCACCGGCACCGCGCCCAGGGTGCGCGCCACCGCCATGGAATCCGGCGGCGGGGGCGTGGTGGCCACCGCGACCACCGGCGTCACCGCAGAACGCCCGAGGAATTGCAACACCCAGTAACCGACGCTCAGGCCCGCAGCCAGCCAGAGCAGGCCGGCAGCCAGCGCCGGCCCTCGACGCGAGGCGTTCTGCTGCAGGGCAGCGGGGCTTTCCATGAGGAAACCCGAATGGCCAAACGTCGGTGCCTTGTTCATGCGCGCATTATGATCGACCGCCAGCGTTTCACGGGCCTTCCGCCACCGGCGGAGCCGGCCCGAGGGCCACCGGTCGGCCCACGTTGGCGGGAGATCCCATTGAACCACCTCGCCCCCCACCCATCGACGCTCAAGGCCACCGCGGCCAGGCCCTGGCGCGCACTGCAGCGCGGCTTCACCCTGATCGAACTCATGGTGGTGCTGGTCATCATCGGCGTGCTGGCCGCCCTGATCGTTCCCAACGTGCTCGATCGCGCCGACGATGCCCGAGTGACCGCCGCGCGGACCGACGTCAACAACCTCATGCAGGCGCTCAAGCTGTACCGGCTGGACAACCAGCGCTACCCCACCGGCGAACAAGGCCTCAATGCGCTGGTGAACAAGCCCACCGCGGGCCCGGCCGCACCCAATTGGCGCCGATACCTCGACAAGCTGCCTTCCGACCCCTGGGGCAGGCCGTACCAGTACCTCAATCCGGGCCTGCATGGCGAGGTGGACGTGCTTTCCCTGGGTGCCGATGGGCAAGCCGGCGGAGAGGCCAAGGACGCCGACATCGGCAGCTGGCAGTGATCATGACCTCCCCACGCTCCGCCGCTGCGCGGGTCGCTGCCCTGTCAGGGCGCTGGGCCTGCCTTGGGGGCGGCCCGGTGGCCACGCCCCCACGCTACGCCGCTGGCATCTGAGGCGACAACGTGCAGCGCCAGGCAAGAGGGTTCACGCTGCTGGAGCTCATGGTGGTGGTGGCGCTCGTGGCCATGGCCACGGCGGCGGTGACCTTTGCGCTCCGGGACGACGGGGGCACGAGGCTGGAGCGGGAGGGCCTGCGCCTCTCGGCCATGCTGGAATCGGCGCGCGCGCAGTCGCGCACCAGCGGGCTGCCGGTGGTCTGGCGCCTGCTGCCGCAAGGATTCGAGTTCGTCGGCCTGCCCACGGCGCGCGACGGGCGGGCGCTGCCGGGTTCGCTCGCTGGCGCTCGCGGCTGGCTGGACCCGGAGACGCAGGCCGTGGTGCTGCAACCGCCGGGCTCTCAGGTGCTGGTGCTCGGGCCGGAGCCGCTGATTGCGGCGCAGCGGCTGGAGCTCGTGCAGGGCAATCGCCGCCTGACCCTGGCCACCGACGGCCTGGCGCCTTTTGCCGTGCTGAACGCCGTGCCATGAAGCGATCACAGGGCTTTACCCTCATCGAGGTGCTGGTGGCCCTGGCGGTGGTCGCCATCACCCTCACCGCCGGGCTGCAGGCCACCGGCGCGCTGACGCGGGCCTCGGCACGCCAGAGCGATCAGTGGCTCGCCCAGCTCTGCGCCGAAAACGAGCTCACGCGCTTGCGGCTTCAACGCCAGCTGCCCGGTGTGGGCGACAGCGAGTACGCCTGCATGCAGGCCGGTCGTGAGATGCGGGTGCGCCTGACCGTGGCACCGACGCCGAATCCGAACTTCCGCCGGGTGGATGCGGTGGTGGAAGCGGTGGTGGAGGCCGACACGGTGCGTCTGCTCAGCCTGTCAACCATCCTGGGCCGGTACTGACATGGCACGCGGCAGGTTCACGCACGGCTTCACGCTCATCGAGTTGCTGGTGGCCATCGTGGTCATGTCCATGCTCGCGCTGCTGAGCTGGCGGTCGCTCGATGGCATGTCGCGAACCCAGTCCATCACGCAGGAACGCGCCGATGGCCTGTTGCGCGTGCAGGCCACGCTGGGCCAATGGGTGGCCGATCTCGACGCCGCCATGGACACGGGCGAGGTGGCTGCGCTGGATTTCAATGGACAGGTGCTGCGCATGACGCGCCGCGACAGTGGCGAGACCGGCCTGGACAGCCGCGGCATCCGGGTCGTGGCGTGGGCGCGCCAGGGTACTGCCGCGGGCGGGCAATGGATGCGTTGGCAATCGGGCCCGCTGCTGCGGCGCGACGAACTCGCACGCGCCTGGCAACGCGCCGGCGAGTGGGGCCGGGGATCGGTGCCCTCCCAGACCGGCACAGCCAGCACCGAGAGCGCGATCGCGCTGATCGGCATCGAACAGTGGCAGATCTTCTACCACCGGGGTGAAACCTGGGGCAATCCTCTGTCGTCGGTGGGCAACGACGGCGCCGGCACCCTGGTCCCGGGCGTCGGCAACCTGCCCAATGGCGTGCGGCTGGAACTGGTGTTGAGCCCAGGGCAGGGTTTGACGGGTGGCATCGTGCGCGACTGGGTCCGACCCACGCTCGAAGCAGGCAGGGTGGGCGGATGAACAAAGAGCCCCCACGCTCCGCCGCTGCGCGGGTCGCTGCCCCCCGAGGGGGCTGGCCTTGCTTGGGACGGCCCGGCGCTGCGGCCCCGGTGCCCCGACCCTCCACCCCTGCGCGGGTCGTGCAACGCGGCGCTGCCCTGCTGCTGGCGATGCTCACGGTCACGCTGGTGGCCACGCTGGCGTCGGCGGCGCTGTGGCAACAGTGGCGCGCCAGCGAGGTGGAGCAGGCCGACCGGCAGCGCGTGCAGGCCGGCTGGATCCTCACCGGCGCGCTCGACTGGGCACGCCTGATCCTGCGCGAGGACGCCCGCAGCAACCAGAGCAGCGGCAATGGTGACCATTTTGGTGAGCCCTGGGCCATGCCCCTTGAGGAAGCGCGTCTGTCCAGCTTCCTGGCGGCCGACAAGAGCAACAACGCCGATGAAAGCGCGCTCGATGCCTTCCTTTCGGGCGAGGTGATCGACCTGCAGTCGCGCCTGAACTTCACCAACCTCGTGCGAACGGTGGGCGATGGCGCGAACGCCAAGGTCGAGATCTCCGAATACGACCTGCGCAGCTTCAGCCGGCTCTATCAGCAACTCGGCCTGCCCGAGGCGGAGCTCAATGCCGCAGCGCGCGAGCTGCAGACCTCCACCCACCTGGCCATGAATGACCCCCAGCCCTCGCGCACCGCCCTGCTGCCGCGCAAGTTCGCCCAGCTGGCCTGGCTGGGCGTGAGCCGCGCCAGCCTGGCCGCGCTGGAGCCCCATGCCACGGTGCTGCCCACCCGCACCACGCTCAACCTGAACACCGCCAGCGCCCAGGCCATTTTCGCCAGCGTGCCCGGCATGGACCTGGCGCAGGCGCGCCAACTGGTGACGGCGCGGGAGAACCGGCCCTTCAAGAGCCTGGGCGACGTGGGCAGCGTGATCCCGGCCATGACGGGTCAACTGTCTGATCTTTACCACGGTGTGCGCAGCGAGCATTTCGAGGTCCGCGGCCGGCTGCGCCTGGACAACACCATCATCGAGGAACGCTCGCTGGTGGTGAGAAACAACCTCGATGTGCGCATCTACTGGCGCGAGCGCTTCTCCCGTCCCTGAAGGCGCCTTGTCCGGCCATCCGCGCCCACATGGGCGCCTTCTCCCCCGATTTGCAGCGCATTGACACCGGGCCTATCTAGAATGGCTGTCCACCCTCCCATGACCACCCCTTCGTGCTGATCGTCACACCCACGGATTTCTCTGCCGCCCCGTCCGCCGGTCCCGCGGCCCTGTTCGACTGGGCCACGTCGGCCAACGGCCAGCAGGTCGCCGACCACGGTCAGGGCGCAGCGTCCCTGTTGCCGCGCGATGAAGAGGTCGTGCTGGTGCTGCCGCCGCGCGCCGTGTCGTGGCACCGCGTGGCCCTGCCCAAGGTCGCCGCCGCGCGCCTGCGCGCCGCGCTGGACGGCCTTCTTGAAGACCGCGTGCTCACCGACACCGCCGACCTGCATTTCGCCCTGGAAGCGGGTGGCCGTTCGGGCCAGACGGTGTGGGTTGCAGCCTGCCAGCGCACCTGGCTGCGCGGCTGGCTGCAGGTGCTGGAATCGGCCGGTCGGCCGGTCTCGCGCATCGTGCCGGCGCTGTGGCCGCTGGTCGAATACGAAACGGTGGCCGCCAAAGGTGCGTCCCGCAGCTTCGCGCTGGAGGTGCCTTCCACCATCCACTGGGCGCACCACGAAGGGGAACAGGCCTGGCTGGGCAGCGCCAGCCTGCTGGGCGTGAGCTGCATGCCGCTGCGCGAACCCGCCGCCGGCATGGCTGGCGGCGCCACTGCCAACGCGGTGGTCACGGCGCTCATGCCGCCGGGCTCCGACCTGCCGGGCGACCCCGGGGATTTCGACGTCTGGCTGGCCGACCCCGGCGTGGCCGAACTGGCCGAGCGCGTGCTGCAGCAGCGTTTCGAGCTGGTCGCCCGCCCGGCCTGGCTGCTGCGTTGCGCCCAGTCAGACTGGAACCTGGCCCAGTTCGACCTGAGCCTGTCGGCGCGCGCCCGCCGCGGCCAGCGTTTTCGCCGCACCCTGCGGCAATGGCGCAGCGCCCCCCAGTGGCGCGCGGCGCGCTGGGGCCTGGCTGCGCTGGTGGGCGCCCAGTTGCTCGGCCTGAACGCGGCGGCCTGGCACGAGCGCAGCCTGCTGGCTGCCAAGCAGGAATCCGTGCAACAGACCCTGCAGGGCAGTTTTCCCCAGGTGACGCTGGTGCTGGACGCCCCTGTCCAGATGCAGCGGGAGCTGGCGCGCCTGCAGCAGGCCAGCGGCGCGCTGACGCCGGGTGACCTCGAAGCCCTGCTGGCCGCCATCGACCAGGCTGCCAACGGCGAATCGATGGTGCCCTCCAGCATCGAATACACCCAGGGCGAAGGCCGGTTCAAAGGCTGGCGCGCCACCGAAGACCAGTTGCGCGCGTTGCAGCAATCGCTGGAGCGCAATGGCTGGCGCGTGCGTTTCGATGGCAATGAAATCGCCCTGCGACCCCCGGAACCCTGAACCATGGCTCTTTCGCCCAACCCCAATGCCTTCAAGCGCCTGAGCGCCACCACTTCGACCACGTTCGCCAGGCTGGCGCCGCGCGAGCGGCGCGCGGTGGTCATTGCGGCCTGGGTGCTGGGGCTGGGCCTGGTCTGGTGGCTGGCCGTGGCGCCGGCGCTGGACACGCTCTTCCAGGCCAATGCCCGGCATGCCCGGCTGGATGCGCAGCTCGCGCAGATGCAGCGCATGGCCACCGCCGCCGACGCCCTGCGAGGCCAGAACACCGCCCTGCCACCCAGCCGGGACGAGGTGCTGCGCACCCTGGAGGTGGCCACCAACGGACTGGGCGGCACGGCGCAGCTCTCCGTGCTGGGTGACCGCGCCACGGTGACCCTGCGCAACACCCAGCCCGACGCGCTGGCCCAGTGGCTGGCGCAGGTGCGCATCAACGCCCGCCTCATTCCCCTGCAGTCCCAACTCACGCGCGATCCCGGCAGCCCCGGCTGGAGCGGCACTGTGGTGTTCACCGGCCCCAGCCTGGGGCAAGGATCATGAGCAGTGCTCGCTCCGCAGTGCGAAGCACGGAGGCACTTCTGTGACCTCGCGCCTGGCCTGGATCGGCGCTGCCTTGGGCCTGCTGGCGGCCCTGCTTTTCTTCGCGCCGGCGCGCTGGCTGACCGACCGCGTGGGCTCGGCCACGGGCGGCCAGTTGCAGCTGGTGAACGCGCGCGGTTCGGTCTGGAACGGCCAGGCCGACCTGGTGTTCACCGGTGGCGAAGGCAGCCGCACCCAGACGGCCCTGCCCCAGGGCCTGCAGTGGCGCCTGCGGCCCACGCTGGCGTCGGGATCGCCTGCGGTGTCGTTGCGGCTCTCCGCGCCGTGCTGCACGCCTGAGCCCATGGGCATCACCCTGGTCCCCCGCCTGGGCGGCGCGGAAGTGCGCATCGCCAGCAACACCAGCCGCTGGCCGGCCGAACTGCTCATGGGCCTGGGCACGCCATGGAACACCTTGCGCATGGAAGGACAGCTGGTGTTGCAGACCCCTGGCCTCACGCTGCGTTTCGACCAGGGCCGAGCCTCCTTGCAGGGCGAGGCGGCCATTGACGCCGTGGACCTGGTCTCGCGCCTCTCCAGCCTTCGCCCGCTGGGCAGCTACCGCATGAGCCTGCGCGCCGAAGCCGGGGGCAACACCACCACGTTGGACCTCGCGACACTGCGCGGCGCGCTGCAACTGCAGGGCTCGGGCCAGTGGGTGGGTGGGCGCCTGCGCTTCCAGGGGGTGGCCGAAGCCGCGCCCGACAGCGAAGCCGCCCTGGCCAACCTGCTCAACATCGTGGGCCGCCGGGAGGGCTCGCGGTCACTCCTCACCATCGGATGACGAACACCGGCTGACAACTGAACGCTTTGTTATTCACGAACTCAAGATACGATCGCCCCATGAAACCGAATCCCACCCGTGTCGCCCTCGCGCTGGCCCTGCTGCTGGTCGCTGGCCACGGCGGCCTGCCTGCGGCCCTTGCGCAGACCCGTGAACCCGTCACACTGAACTTCGTGGGTGCCGAGATCGAATCGGTCGCGCGCACCATGGCCGCCATCACCGGACGCAACGTGGTGGTGGACCCGCGCGTCAAGGGCACCATCAACCTGGCCACCGAGCGACCCGTCACACCCACCGCGGCGCTCAACCAGTTCGCGGCGGTGCTCCGCCTGCAGGGTTTCTCGCTGGTGGACACCGGCGGGCTCTACAAGATCGTGCCCGAGGCCGACGCCAAGCTCCAGGGCAACGTGGTGAGCGCGGGCCGCGTCTCTGCACTGCCGGCGTCCAACACCGTGGTGACGCAGATCTTCCGCCTCAACCACGAGTCCGCCAACAACCTGGTTCCGGTGCTGCGCCCTCTGATCGGGCCCAACAACACCATCAACGTCAACCCGGGCAACAACTCGCTGGTCATCACCGACTACGCGGACAACCTGCAGCGGATCGGCCGCATCATTGCCGCGCTGGACGTGGCGGGCGCGACTGACGTCGAGGTGATACCCCTGCAGCACGCGGTGGCCACCGATCTGGTGGCCCTGGTTCAGCGGCTGATCGATCCGGCCGTGGCCGGCGCCGGCGCACAGGCCGACGCGTCCTACAAGACGACGCTGGTGGCCGAACCGCGCAGCAACAGCCTGGTGCTGCGCGCAGCCAACCCGGCGCGTGCCGCGCTGGTGCGCGCACTCGTCACCAAGCTGGACCAGCCCTCCTCGGAAAACGTCAGCGGCAACATCCACGTCGTCTACCTCAAGAATGCGGACGCCACCGCGCTGGCCGCCACGCTGCGCGCGGCCATGGCCGGCGAATCGGGCGGCTCCGGCGGCGGTGTCAGTGCCGGCATGGCCAGCAGCCCCATCCGCCTTGCAGCCACGCCCACGGGCGGTGCCGGCGGTGCTTCTCCGGTTTCAACGCCAGTGTCTGCCAGCGCGCAGCCTTCAACCGGTGGCCAGATCCAGGCAGACCCCGCCACCAACTCGCTCATCATCACCGCGCCCGAGCCCCAGTACCGCCAGTTGCGCGCCGTGATCGACCAGCTCGACTCGCGCCGCGCGCAGGTCTATGTGGAAAGCCTGATCGCCGAGGTGAACGCCGACCGCGCCGCCGAGTTCGGCATCCAGTGGCAGGGCGCCATCGGCAACTCGGGCGACCGCGTGATCGGCCTGCTCGGCACCAATTTTGGCGAAGGGGGTCGCAACATCCTCAACCTCGCCACCGGTGACGCCACCCCGGCGCCGGGCCTCAACTTCGGTGCGGCGCGACGCACCAACGGCGTCTATGTGCTGGGCTTCCTGGCCCGTTTCCTGCAGCAGAACGGCGAAGGCAACATCCTCTCGACGCCCAACCTGCTCACGCTGGACAACGAAGAGGCCAAGATCGTGATCGGCCAGAACGTGCCCTTCGTCACGGGGCAGTTCACCAACACCGGCGCCAACAATGGATCGGTCAATCCGTTCCAGACCATCGAACGCAAGGACGTGGGCCTGACGCTGCGGGTGAAGCCGCAGATCAGCGAGAACGGCACCATCAAGATGACCATCTACCAGGAGGTCAGCAGCGTGCAGGCCTCGTCGATCAACTCGGCCACCGGTCTCATCACCAACAAGCGCACCATCGAATCCACCGTGCTGGTCGACGACGGTGCCATCGTGGTGCTGGGCGGCCTGCTGCAGGACGAGTACGCTGGCAACCAGGACAAGGTGCCTGGTCTTGGTGATGTCCCGGTCATCGGCGGCCTGTTCCGCAACGAGACGCGCTCGCGACGCAAGACCAACCTGATGGTGTTCCTGCGTCCGGTGGTGATGCGTGATGCCCGCGAGACCAGCAACCTCGCGCTCGACCGCTACGAACTCATGCGCTCGGTGCAGAAGGATTCGCAGCCGGTGCGCAGTGGCGTGCTCGGCGTGAATGAAGCGCCTGTGATGCCTCCGCAGGCACCGCCCACCACGCCAGTGCCGCCACTGGGCAGCACACCGCCGGTGCGCTCGCTGGCCGATCCGAACACGACGCCACCGGTGAAGCCGCCGCCCCAGAACGGCGGCACACCCAACTGAGGGCGCGGCCGTGAAGTACCCGCTGCCCTACGCCTTCGCCCGCGAGCACCACTGGCTGCTGGAAGACGACGGCATCACCCAGACCCTGCTGGGCAGCAGCACGCCCGCGATCGACACCGCGGCCCGCACGCGCCGCCTCTCGGCCCTGACCGAAATCCTGCGCAGCCATGAGGTGCGTGAAATCCACTGGGAAGAAGGCGAGACGCTCAAGCAACGCATCAGCGCGGCCTACGCGCAGGGCGAATCGAGCGCCGCTGCGGTGGTGAGCGAGGTCCAGGGCGAGGCCGACCTCAGCCGAATGATGCAGGAGCTGCCGGCCATCGAGGACTTGCTGGAAACGGCCGACGACGCGCCGATCATCCGCATGCTCAATGCCCTGCTCACGCAGGCCGCGCGAGACGGTGCGAGCGACATCCACATCGAACCCTACGAACGCCATTCCAGCGTGCGGTTCCGGGTCGACGGCACCTTGCGCGAGGTGGTGCAACCCAACCGCGCGCTGCACGCCGCACTCATCTCGCGCCTGAAGATCATGGCCGAGCTCGACATCTCGGAGAAGCGCCTGCCGCAGGACGGCCGCATCTCTCTGCGCATCGGCACCCGCGCGGTCGACGTGCGTGTTTCCACGCTGCCCAGCGCGCATGGCGAACGCGCCGTGCTGCGGCTGCTGGACAAGAGCGAGAGCAAGCTCAGCCTGGAAGCGGTGGGCATGCAGGGCGATGTGCTCGACCGGTTCCGCCAGCTCATCGGCCAGCCGCACGGCATCATCCTGGTGACTGGGCCCACGGGTTCGGGCAAGACGACCACGCTGTATGCCGCGTTGCAGCGCCTGGACGCCAACACGCAGAACATCATGACGGTGGAAGACCCGATCGAATACGAGTTGCCCGGCGTCGGCCAGACGCAGGTGAACGCCCGCATCGACCTGGACTTCGCCAAGGCGCTGCGCGCCATCCTGCGCCAGGACCCGGACGTCATCATGATTGGCGAAATCCGCGATTTCGAGACCGCGCAGATCGCCATCCAGGCCTCTCTCACGGGCCACCTGGTGCTCGCCACGCTGCACACCAACGACGCACCCAGCGCCGTGACGCGCCTGACCGACATGGGGGTGGAGCCGTTCCTGCTCAGTTCCTCATTGCTCGGCGTGCTGGCCCAGCGCCTGGTGCGCCGCCTGTGCGTGCACTGTCGTCGACAGGACGACCGGGGCCAGTGGCATCCAGTGGGTTGCGAGCATTGCAACCAGAGCGGCTACAAGGGCCGAACCGGCATCTACGAACTGATGGTGGCCGACGACAAGATCCGCTCGCTGATCCACAACCGGGCCGCCGAGAGCAAGGTGTTCGTGGCCGCCGAAGAAGCCGGCCTGCGCTCGATGCGCGCCGACGGACAGCGCCTGATCGAAGCCGGCATCACCTCGCCCGAGGAAGTCATGTCAGTCACTAGAGACTGAAACATGAAGCCCCCACGCTCCACCGCTGCGCGAGTCGCCGCCCCCCACGGGGACTGTTCCGCCCTGGGGCGGCCCGGCGGCGGAACCTGACATGCCCGCCTACACCTTCGAAGCCCTGGACGCCCAGGGCGCCACGCAAAAAGGCCTGATCGACGCCGACACCGCGCGTTCGGCGCGCAGCATGTTGCGCGCGCGCGCCCTGGTGCCATTGCTGGTGGAGCCGGCGACCACGTCGTCCAGCGGTGAGAAGACGGGTGGGCTCAACGTCACGCTCTGGGGTGGCCGGGTGTTCGGGGCCACGGCCCTGGCGGTATGGACGCGACAGCTCGCGGGACTGGTCAGTGCCGGCCTGCCACTCGAACGCGCGCTGACGGCCCTGACGGAGGAAGCCGAGGAAGACAAGCAGCGCAACCTCATGGCCTCCCTGCGCTCCGAGGTCAACAGCGGCTCGCCATTTGCGCGCGCGCTGTCGCAACACCCCCGCGAGTTCTCACCCATCTACACCGGCGTGATCGCCGCCGGCGAACAGAGCGGCCTGCTGGGCACGGTGCTCGAACGCCTGGCCGACGACCTGGAGGCCCGCGAGGCGCTGAAAAACAAGATCGTGGCGGCGTCGCTCTACCCGGCCATCGTCACGCTGGTGGCCATCGTCATCGTGGTGTTCCTGGTGTCCTACGTGGTGCCGCAGGTGGCGAACGTCTTCGCGGGCAGCAAGCGGGCGCTCCCCTTCCTCACCGTGGTCATGCTCGACCTGAGCGCCTTCGTTCGCAGCTACGGCTGGTTCATGCTGGCGGCGCTGGTCCTGGGCGGCTTGGGCATCGCCGCGGCGCGGCGCAACGAGGAACTGCGCCTGCGCATGGACGCGGCGTGGCTGCGCCTGCCGCTCGTGGGCCGGCTGGCTCGCGGCTACAACGCGGCGCGCTTTGCCGCCACGCTGTCCATGCTGGCCGCGGCCGGTGTGCCCATCCTGCGCGCGCTGCAGACCGCAGCAGAAACCCTGGGCAACCAGGCGATGCGCGCCGATGCACTCGACGCGCTCGTGCTGGTGCGCGAAGGCGCACCGCTGGCCACGGCGCTCAGCAGCAAGAAGCGCTTTCCACCGCTGGTATCCATGTTCGCGCGCCTGGGCGAACAGACTGGCCAGTTGCCCGCCATGCTGGACCGCGCAGCCGCGCAGCTGGGCGCCGAAGTGCAGCGCCGCGCCATGCACATGGCCACGATCCTGGAGCCGCTGCTCATCGTCGGCATGGGCCTGGTGGTGATGCTGATCGTGCTGGCGGTATTGATGCCCATCATCCAGCTCAACCAGCTCGTGACCTGAACATGGGCGTGACGCTCGAAGGCAAGCTCGTCGTTGCCATCTCCTCGCGTGCGCTGTTCGATTTCGAGGAAGAGAACGAGGTCTTCGAAACCGGCGACGACCGGGCGTACATGAAGTTGCAGCTCGACCGGTTGGACCAGCCCGCGCTGCCGGGCGTGGCGTTCTCGCTGGTGCACAAGCTGCTGGCCTTCAACGACGCGAATGCCCAGCGCGTGGAGGTGGTCATCCTCTCGCGCAACGATCCCGTCTCGGGCATGCGGGTGTTCCGTTCGGCGCAGCACTACGGCCTGCCGATCCAGCGCGGCAGCTTCACGCGCGGCCAGCCGCCCTGGCGCTACCTGCGGCCGTTGCGGGCCAACCTGTTCCTGTCCACCCACCTGGCCGACGTGCGCGCGGCGCTCGACGCCGGCGTGCCCGCTGCGCAGGTGTATCCGCAGTCCGTGCATGCGGGCGACGCGCACCCGCACGAGGTGCGCATTGCCTTCGACGGTGACGCCGTGCTGTTCTCCGACGAAGCCGAACGCGTGTACCAGGCGCAGGGACTCTCGGCCTTCCAGGCGCACGAGGCCACGAACGCCAGCCTGCCGCTGGCGGGCGGCCCGTTCAAGCCGTTGCTCGAAGCCCTGCATCGCCTGCAGAGCGAGGGCACACCCCTCATGCGCGTGCGCACCGCGCTGGTGACCGCGCGCAGTGCGCCGGCGCACGAGCGCGCGATCCGCACGCTGATGAACTGGAACATCGAGGTCGACGAAGCCATGTTCCTCGGCGGCCTGCCCAAGGGCGAATTCCTGCGCGAGTTCGAACCCGACTTCTTCTTCGACGACCAGACCGGCCACATCGAGTCCGCGTCCCTGCATGTCCCCGCTGGCCATGTGGCCAGCGGCATCTCCAATCCCTGAACAGGTGACCCCATGACCCTGCGCGAGAAATTCCGGAGTTTTCGAGAATTTGCCGGCAAGGTGCATAGGCTCGCCGCGCCCTACTTCCACTCCGAGGAAAAGTGGAAGGCGCGCGGTCTGCTGGCGGCCATCGTGCTGCTCAACCTGGGCGCGGTCTACATGCTGGTGCTCATCAACGAATGGAACCGCGTGTTCTACGACGCGCTGCAGAACAAGGACGCTGCAACGTTCTGGCGTGAACTCGGTCGCTACACCTACCTGGCCTTCGGGTTCATCATCATCGCGGTCTACCGCTTCTACCTCACGCAACTGCTCGAGATGCGCTGGCGCGCCTGGATGACCGGTCACTACCTCGACCGATGGCTGTCGAACAAGGCCTTCTACCAGCTCGAACTCTCCCGCTTTGCCAAAGGTGAAAATGCGCCACCCGACAACCCGGACCAGCGCATCGCCGAAGACATGAACCTCTTCACCAGCTACTCGGTGACGCTGTCGATGGGCCTGCTCAACGCGGTGGTCACGCTGGTGAGTTTCGTGGGCATTCTCTGGACGCTCTCGGGCAGCTTCGCCTTCAACATCAACGGCAGCGAATACACCATTCCCGGCTTCATGGTGTGGATGGCGGTGCTGTACTGCCTGCTGGGCAGCATCGCCACGCACTACATCGGGCGCCCGCAGATTGCGCTGAACTTCAAGCAGCAGCGCTATGAGGCGGATTTCCGCCACCATCTGGTGCGCGTGCGCGAGTACAGCGAATCGATCGCGCTGGACAAGGGCGAGCCGGTGGAGCGCCAGCAGCTCGGCGGCCGCTTCAGCACGCTGCTGGCCAACTACCTGAAGCTCATCAACGCGCAGAAGCGACTCATCTGGTTCACCAACGGATTCGGGCAGGCCGCCGTGGTGTTTCCCTTCATCGTGGCAGCGCCGCGTTTCTTCAGCGGCGCCATCCAGCTCGGGCAGTTGATCCAGATCTCGTCGGCCTTTGGCCGCGTGCAGGATTCGCTCTCGTGGTTTGTCGACAACTACAGCAGCCTGGCCGTCTGGCGCGCCACCACCGACCGCATCACCAGTTTCGAAGAGAGCTTCCAGGCGCTGCCCGTGCCCGCCACCGACACGGCCGCCCACGCCCACACCGAAGACGCACTGGCCGTGGACGACCTGCAGCTCGCGCTGCCGGGCAACGTGCCCTTGCTCTCGGCGCAGGGCCTGCACATTTCGCCGGGCGACACGGTGCTGGTCAGGGGGCCCTCGGGCAGTGGCAAGTCCACGCTGTTCCGGGGCCTCGCAGGCATCTGGCCCTGGTCCGAGCGCCGCCTGCGCATGCCCAAAGACTTTGCGGAACGCGCCATGTTCCTGCCGCAGCGGCCGTACTTCCCTCACGGCCCGCTGCGCGACGCGCTGGCCTATCCCGAACCGGCCACGAAGTACAGCGACGCCGACCTGCAACAGGCGCTGCGCGAAGCGCTCCTGCCCGACCTGGCCGCCCGCCTGGATGAACACGACACCTGGGGCCAGAAGCTCTCGGGCGGCGAGCAGCAACGCCTGGCGATTGCACGCGCCTTGCTGAAGAAGCCGCGCTGGCTGTTCGTGGACGAAGCCACCAGTGCGCTGGACGAAGCGGCCGAGGCCACACTCTACGCGCGACTGCAGGCCCTGGTGGCGGAGTCGGACGGCGCGCTGGTCTCGATTGCGCACCGACCTGCGGTGGCGCAGTTCCACCAGGCCCAGTGGACGCTGGAGCCCGGTGGCGCAGCCGGGGCGCGCTACCGGCTCGCGGCCAGCTGAGCCAGTGGATCCTGCGCCCGCAGTGGTGCAGGATCGATCGCGCTGCGGGCGACCAGTGAATCGCACGCCGCTTGCGCCAGGGCAAGGGCATGCCAGCCGTCCTCGAAGCTGGCGCCGGCCACGCGCCCGGTCTCCAGCGATCCGACGAACGCATCCCACTGGTTCACAAAGGAACGCAGGTAGCCCAGGATCGGTGAATCGTGGTGCAGCGGCAGGCGCGCGGTGCCGATGCGGTCCGAGCGCTGCAGCGGAGCGCCCAGGCCGTTCTGCAGACTGAGCTTGCCCTCTGAGCCAAACACCTCGACGCGGTGGTCCAGGCCGTACGCACAGCGTCGCGCGTTCGTGATGTGGGCCGCCGATCCATCGGCAAAGGCCAGCTGCACCATGGCGCTGTCGATGTCGCCCTCGGCCGCCAGGCCCGGATCGATCAGGGCCGCGCCCTGCGCGAACACGCTGGCGGGCTCGGCGTCCAGCAGAAAGCGCAACAGATCGAAATCGTGGATGGTCATGTCCCGGAACAGCCCGCCGCTGTCCCGGACGTAGCGGTAGGGCGGCGGCGAAGGCACCCGCGTGATGACGTGGACACTCTCCACCCGGCCGACCTCGCCGTCGCGTATGGCCTTTCGCAAGGCCACGAAGTGGTCGTCGAAGCGGCGGTTGAACCCGATCTGGACATGGGCCGTCCGTTCCCTGATGAGCTCGTGGCATTGCTGCACGCGCGCGAGCGAAAGATCGATGGGTTTCTCGCACAGCACCGGCTTGCCCGCCGCCACACAGGCCGCGATCAGGTCGGCGTGGGTGTCGGTGCTCGAGGCAATCACCACCGCGGCCACCGCAGGATCACCGAGGATGTCGTCCACCGAGCTCACGGCCCGCGCGTCGTGCCGCAGCGCCAGCGCGCCGGCCAGGCGGGCGTCGACATCCTGCACCAGCGCCAGCGTGCAGCGGGGATGCTGGTCGATGATCTGCGCGTGCAGCATGCCGATGCGGCCTGCGCCGATGAGTCCGATTCCGAGTCTGGCCATGGCGTTCTTCACAGGATGGCGCCCTGGCGGCCAAGCTCCTTGCGCACGCGTTCAACCAGCCCTTCACCATCCTTCCCGTCGGCCTGCAGTGCGGCCGACACCCCGGCTGCGTGGCCGGTCGCAAACGCGGTGCCCATGACGCGCACCGATGCATAGGCCCTGGGATCTGCACCGATGACCCGTCCGGCCAGTCGCAGGTTGTCCAGTCCGTGGGCCATCAGCGCGGCGTGCGGCACGTCGAAGAAACCCTCACCGCCCAGGTGCACCCACTTCGCGCGGCCGGGTGCTTCGTGGAATTCCATGGGCCAGGCGGCACGGGCAATGCCGGTCTCGTCGCGCCGACCCGCCAGCGCATCGGCCTCGGTCACGTCGCGCTGCGACGCCGGCCGTCGGCTTTCGCGAATGCCGAGTTGCGGGC
Source organism: Hydrogenophaga sp. (assembly GCF_051858985.1). Lineage (GTDB taxonomy): Bacteria > Pseudomonadota > Gammaproteobacteria > Burkholderiales > Burkholderiaceae_C > Hydrogenophaga. The sequence goes on from NZ_JBHYGM010000001.1 coordinate 869,127, forward strand.
CGGTGGACAGCAGGCTGGCCTTTTCGAAGCCGGGCATCTGCCGCAACAGGCTCACGAAATGCCAGGCGGCCTCTCGCGCCTGCGATTCGGCGCGCGCGAGGTCGGAACCGCTCAGCCCATCGGTGCGCAGGTCGATGGTCAGCGACCAGCAATTGCCGCTCAAGGGCAGGCGGAACATGGCGCCACCGTCTTCGCGCGAAATGGGTGCGAGGCCGCTCTGGTTGTGGGCCTGGATGAGCGGCCGCAGCAACGCAGCGTCTGCCACCACGCCAGGGGGCACGCCGCCGATGCGCAAGGGCAGCGATGCGGGTTGCAGCGGGTCGCCCGCCGCGCCGTCCTGCGTGAGGGGCACGCCGGCAAAGGCACTCAGGCAGGCGTGGCCGCTGGCGTCGACGAAGCAGCGGGCTTCGATCTCGCGCAGGCCGAGGTAGTCCAGCACGCGGATCGACTCGACCCGGCCGTCGCGCACGCTCGCATCGGCCAGCTGGGTGTGCAGCAGCACGTCGACATCGGAGCGCCCGGTCAGACGGTCGAAGGCCAGCTTGGTAGCCTCGGGATCGAGCAGGACGATCCAGGCACCGCTGCGCGCGCGCCAGGGGTCGATGGGCACACCCAGCAGTTCCAGTTCGTCGAGCATCTCCTGACCGATGCCCTGCACCATGCGCACGGGCTTGTCACCGAACAGGAAGAAGCCGCAATAGGCCAGCACCTGGGAGTGCGTGGCCGCCCCGCCCTGGAACGCGTGCCGCTCGATCAGCAGCGTGCGGGCGCCGGTGCGCGCGGCGGCGATCGCGGCGGCGGTGCCACCGGCACCCGCGCCCACCACCACCACGTCGTAAGTCAGCCTCGGGCGTGCGCTCATTCGGGCTGGATGCCAGCGGCCTGGATCACTTTCCCCCACATCACGGTTTCGCGCTGGATGACGGTGGCCAGTTCGGCGGGGCCGGTGCCCGAAGCGGCAAAGTGCTGGACCTGGAGCGTCGCCTTGAATTCGGGCGAGGTGATCACCTTGTTGAGCTCGGTGGCGAACCGCTCGACCACCGCGGGCGACGTGCGTCCCGGTGCCAGCACCGCATGCCAGGCCACCGCCTCGAAATCCGGGTAGCCCTGCTCGGCGATGGTCGGCACCTCCGGCATGGACGCGAGTCGTTGCGCCGACGTCATGCCCAGCGCCACGAGCTTGCCCGCCTGCAGGTGGCCCACGGCCACGCTGGGCACCATGAAGGAGACCTGGATCTGGCCGGCCAGCATGGCGGTGACGGCCTGCGGGGAGGACTGGTACGGCACGTGCACGATGGAGAGGTCGGCACGGGATTTGAAGAGCTCCATGGCCAGGTGCGTGCCCTGGCCGATGCCGGTGCTGGCGTAGTTGTAGGTGCCGCTGTTGCGGCGGGCCAGTCGCACAAAGTCCCCGAGGTTGTTCACCCCCAGACGGCTGTCGGCCACCAGCAGGAAAGGCGCCTTGGCGACCTGCGTCACCGGTGCCAGGTCGGCCACGGGGTCGTAGGAGAGCTGCTTCATGAGCCGGGGTGCCGTGACAAGGGGCGACTGCGTGGTGAAAACGAAGGTGTGGTCATCGGGTGCGGCCTTGGCCACCAGCCCGGTGCCCAGCGTGCCGCCCGCGCCACCCTTGTTGTCGATGACGATGGGCTGCCCCAGCACGGTCTCAACGCGCGTGGCGAGCAGGCGGGCCACCACATCGGGCGAGCTGCCCGCCGGATAGGGCACGACCATGCGAACGGGTCGCTGGGGCCAGGCACCGCCCTGCGCCATGGCACGGGGAAGATACCCCAGGGAAACGGCGCCCGCAGCGATCGCGGTGCGCAGGACTTCTCGACGTTGCATGGCAGGTCTCCTGTCTTCGAAGTGTCTGGTCGACCAGCGCAGTATTTGGCGATCGTGATAGAACGCCAAATACTTTGAATTTCGCCATCGGTAACTTCTGTTTATGGCCTTGTCCAACCCACGCAGCAGGATCAGCGAGCGACAGATCGAGGTCTTTCGCACCCTGATGATCTCGCGCACGCTGAGCGCCGCGGCCAGGCGGCTGTTTGTCTCGCAGCCGGGCCTGAGCGTGACCCTGCGCCGGTTCGAGGAGCAACTGGGCACGAAGCTGTTCGAGCGCATCGGGGGGCGCCTGGTCCCGACCGAAGAGGCCCTGCGCATCTTCGAAGAAATCGAGCGCGTGCACGGCCGCTTCGGCCAGCTGATCGAATCCATCCAGTCGATCGTGCGCGGAGACAAGGCGGTGTTTCGCTTCGGCACGTCGCCCAGCGTCAGCCAGCAACTCGTGCCCGCGGTGCTCTCGCGCCTGTCGCGCCAGTCCCCTGGCCTGCGTTTCCAGTGCGACGTGCTGGGCGAGAAGGGGATCCGCGACTACCTGTGGTTCGGTCACGGCGCCTGCGTGCTCACCATCGCCGAACTGGACGACCCCGCCCTGGCGCGCGCGGTGGTCACCAAGGGCCGCCTGATGGTGCTCCTGCCACGCGACGATGTGCTGGCCACGCGCAAGAGCCTGGCGCCGGGGGAACTGCAGGGTCGCCCGCTCATTTCATTCGAACCCGAAACGCCCCATGGCCGCTTCATTGCCGCCACGCTGGCCAAGACCCGCTGCCACCTGGAAGTGACCATCTACGTCCACGTGGTGCAGCTCGCCATTGCCATGGTCCGGGAAGGCCTGGGCGTGGCCATCATCGACGAGTTCGCCGCCATCGGCTGTGGCGCTCTGGGGCTGGTGGCCGTGCCGCTGCAACGCAGCGTGCCGGTGCCGGTGCACGTCTACTGGTCCCGCCTGAGACCCCTGCCGCGCGGCACGGAGGCCTTCATCGAAGCCCTTCGTTTCGTGGCTTCGCCGCGTCGACGCACGTCCTGATTTCAGACCACCGGCGCGGCGAAATTTGCCCAACCCCTGGCCCGCAACTCGCACGCGGGACAACCACCGCAGCCGTATCCCCACACGTGGCGGTGCTCCCGGTCGCCGAGGTAGCAGGTGTGGGTGTGCTCCACGATGAGGTTGACCAGCGCGTTGCCGCCACCCACCAGGCTGGCCGCCTCGCCCAGCTCGTGGGCCAGGCGCCATGTGGCGGCCTTGTCGATCCACATCAGCGGCGTCTCGATCAGGAATCGGTGGTCCATGCCCAGCGACAGGGCCACCTGCAATGCCTTCATGGTGTCGTCGCGGCAATCGGGATAGCCGGAGAAATCGGTCTCGCACACGCCGGTGACGATGACCTGGATGCCGCGGCGGTAGGCCAGTGCCGCGGCCAGCGTCATGAAGAGCAGGTTGCGCCCGGGCACGAAGGTGTTGGGCAGGCCGCTCTCTTCCATGCGGAAGGCCATGTCGCGCGTGAGCGAGGTCTCGCTCACCCTGCCGAGCACGGCCAGATCGAGAACGTGGTCCTCACCCAGGCGCTCGGACCACGCCGGGAACCGCTGGCGCAGCTCGCGCAGCACCACGTGGCGCGCCTGCATTTCCACATGGTGGCGCTGGCCATAGTCGAAACCAATGGTTTCCACGCGGGTGTATCGGGAGAGGGCGTGGGCCAGGCAGGTGGTGGAGTCCTGGCCGCCAGAGAACAGCACCAGGGCGCTGGTGTGATGAGGAGTGGGATGCGGCATGGGGCAAATGGTAGCGCCCCGAAAGCGGTGCCCTCTCCAGGAACGCCGCGGAACCGGCTTTGCCGGGCCGCAGGCGTTGCCCCCTTGAGGGGGTGACGCGCCGCAGGCGCGGCGCGGGGGCGGGCCCAAATCAAGTCATCCGTTCGGACCGCTTGCTCGCGTGGTCGCGGCTCGTGGCCAGCATGCGGATGAGCGCGCGGTTGGCGTGCTCCAGGCTCACGTCGTGCCGCTGGCAGATGGCGGGCACGCGGTGCAGTTGACCCGGTTCGCCCAGCGCGCGCGCCACGTCGAGCAGCGGGTGGTACGGCCCGTCGTGGCGCAGCAGGGCATCGAACACGCGCCCGGCCAGCGGCAGGCGGTGCAGAAGATCGCCCAGCGGCTGGTGCAGCAGTCGGTCCAGCTGGGCCAGCAGCGCGGTGGTGTAGACCTCGCCACGCAGGTTGTCGTCGGACCCGGTGGCCAGCAGGTGCTGGGCCAGGCGCGAGCGCATCACCATGGCGTAGCGCACGGGGTGCAGGTCGCGGTCGGGTTCGCTGCCGGGCAACTGCTCCACGAGCCAGCGGCCGAGTTCGCGAAAGCCCAGCATCATCAGCGCGTGGCGCAGCGACGCGATTTCATGACGCAGCCCGTAGGCGGCGGAATTGACGAGCAGCAGGATGCGGTAGACCAGCACCGGGTCCTGGCGCACCAGCCGCTCCAGGTGTTCGAGCGAGCCGTCTTCGTCTTCGGTGGCGCGCAGCACCTGCCGGATCACGTCGCCGTCGTAGTTCAGGGGCTGGTGGCGGTGCGCGTACAGCACGTCGTTGTCGGGCCAGCCCAGCACGCCCCATGCACCGGCCTGGTCCAGGCACTGGCGCGCCAGCGTGGCGCTGGTGACGCCCTCGACCAGCTGGCCGCTCAGGCCCGCCGGTGGCGCCGATTCGGCACCCAGACGCAGCAGGTTGCGCGTGTCCACGCTGGCCACGGCCTGCCCCTGGACCGATTCCAGGTCGGTGTGGCGCAGCAGCCGGTGGCCTCGCTTGCCGGCCGCGGAAAGACGGGCGAGCGTCTCCGGATCTTCGTACCAGGTGCCGGGCACTTCCAGCCACGTGTTGTGCACCGGCGGGCAGACCATGGCCTGCTGCAGCAGCTTCGGGCTTTCCACGGCAAGGATGAGCACCGGGGCGCTCGCCGGCCAGTCGTCACCCAGCGCCTGCATGAGGTGCGTGGCGTCGACCGACTCCGGATGCACCGCGCGCACGCCCAGGCGAACAGCCGCGAGTTCGCGGCCCCGGTTCCAGACCGGTTCGTAACCCAGCGCGACGCTGTCCAGGACGGTGTGACTCAGCATGAGGCGCGTGCCTTCATCAGATCACCGAGAACAGCGACAGGCGCTGCACCTGCGCATACGACTTGATGGCAGCCTCCAGACCCACTTCCATCGACTTGAAGTCGGAGAGCCCCTGGACCATGTCCATCTCTTCCAGCCTCGCCTTCTCGGTCTTGAGGTCGAGGCTTCGGTCCTCCATGAGGCCGCCCAGCGAATCGGAGCGGTTGAGCCATTCGCCAGCGCGACCGCGCGCCATCAACACGCGGTCGTGCCCGGCGTCGAGTTCGGTCATGGCGCGTGCGAGGCCTTGCGACAGCGCGGCGCTGTTGCCGGCGGAGGGGCTGCGCAGCGCATTCACGGCGTCCTGCACCACCTGGAAGAGGTCGGTAGGTCCGCTGGCCGGAGCGACGTCGATGCGGTCGCCAGCGGCAGGCGTGCCGCGCATCTGCAGCGACAGGCCGTCGAAACTGATGGTGCCACCGGCCACATAGGGAACCCCGGTGTGACCGGCCACCGGTGTGCCCGTGGTGGTGTTGGTGACGGTGTACTGGAGCGTGCCGGCCACGTCGGCGATGTCGATGCGGTAGGCGTCACCGGTGAGCAGGGTGGGATCGGCCACCTGGCCCATGTCGGTGCTCATGCCGCCGGTGTTGGCCGGATCCAGCCCAATGGTGAAGGTGCCGTTGCCCTGCGGCACGCGCATCCAGATGGCCTCGCCATCGAAGGCTTGCGGCAGCGACGCGGCACCGGCCGCCGCCTGGCCGCGCTGACCCTGGAACTGCACACCCGCACCGCTGGGGCCGTACAGGTCCACAAACGGGGTGGCGGCGCCGCCGAGACCGCCATAGAGGGTGCGGCCCGCGCTGTCCTTGCGGTTGGCCACGGCGATGAGTTGTTCTCGCAGGCCTTCGAGCTGCCGGGCCACGTCTTCACGTTCGCTGCCGGTGAAGGTGGCATTGCCGGCGGAGACGAGCAGGTCGCGCACCTTGATGATCAGTTCGCTGGACTCGGCCAGTCCGCTTTCGGCCTGCTGCAGGCTGGTGGTGGAGGCATCGAGCGCGCGCAGGTCGGCCTGCGTGCGCGAAAGGCGGTTGGCCGCGGTCTCGGCCAGCGTTGCGGCCACGGGATCGTCGCTGGGCCGCATCACGCGCTTGCCGGTGGTCAGGTTTTCCTGCAGCTTGGAGAGTTCGGCCTGGCGCCGCGTGAGCAGCGAGATGGTGTTGTCGTAGGCATTGGCGGTGGAGACTCGCATGGTGGTGTTCCTTATCGACCAATCGTCTGCAGCAGGCTGTCGAAGGTGCTCTGCGCCACCTGGAGGAATTTCGCCGCCGCCTGGTAGGCCTGCTGGTACTGCAGCAGGCGCGCGGCCTCTTCATCCAGGTTCACGCCCGCCACATTGGCGCGCGCCGTCTCGGCGGTGGTGGCCACCTGGCCAGAGAACTCGGCGGCGAACTGGGCACTCTGCACGCGCGTGCCCACGTCCGAGAACAGGCTCACGTAGCCGTCGGCCAGTGGCACGCCCTCAAAGGTGGCGCGGTCGCGCAGCGCGAGCATGGCGGTGGCGTTGCCGGCGTTCTGCGTGGTCGAACCCGGTGGCGCCGCACCCACACTGAAGCTGTCGCCAGCGGTGGGGCTGCCGCGCAGGGTGAGGCTCCAGCCGTTGAACACCATCGGCTCGCCGGGCGTGAAGTTGTAGCTGGCCGGCGGGCCGGGGTTGTCGGGCGCAGGATTTCCCGGGCCCAGGCCCGTGGCCGTGAAGGTGCCGTTGGCGAGGAAGGTGATCGTCACCGGATCGGTGAGGTTGGCCGAGGCGCTGCTGGCGTAGAGGCTTTCCACGCTCAGGCCGGTGTTGTTTCCGGTGCCGGGTGTCACCAGCACGGGGCTGGAGGCGGCCAGCCGGTCGGGCGATCCGATGGCCAGCTGAAGGTCGCGCGCCGCGGCCTCGAAAGGCCGCACCTTGAAGCTGTCTCCGGGCACGGCGCCCGCGGTGTCCAGGTTGAAGGTGAGGCCGTCCACCTCCGTGGGCAGCGCGGGAACCGAGGTGACGTTGCCATCGGAGAGGCGCACAACGCTGATGCCCGCCGCCTCGAAACGGACTTCGTAATCCGATGCGATCAAGGCCGCCGGGTTGCTCACGCTGGCGCTCACGGCACCGGTACCGGTGTTGCCCGCTGCGGCCTTGCCCAGCGCGGTTGCCGGCGGCACGAAGAAGTTCTGGCCCGGGTTGCCCTGCAGGTCCACACCTAGCGTGTGCTGGGCGTTGACGGTGCTGGCCGTGGCCAGGGCCATGCGGCCCAGCAGGTTCTGCACGTCCACCAGGTCGTCGTTGAGGAATTTCATGAGCCCGGACAGCTCGCCGCCTCCCAGGGTGGCGTTGTCCATGGGCGTCGAGGCGCCGCCCTGCACGAAGGCAATGCCGATGCGCGACGGGTCGGCGGGATCGCGGGCGACGGCCAGCTCGTTCGCGGTCTGTCCCAGCACCAGCGGCTGGCTGCCGGCCACGAACACGCTCACGGTGCCGTTGCTGGCTTCCACGGTGCTGATCTGCACCTTCTTGCCCATTTCGCGCAGCAGTTGATCGCGCTGGTCCAGCAGATCGTTGGGGGCGTGGGTCTGGCTGCCCGCCTCGGTGAGGCGCTTGTTGATCGTCGCCAGCTCCTTGGCCATGGTGTTGACGGAGGTCACCGTGCCATGGACCTGCTGTTGCGTGGTGGCGGCGAGCGCATCCAGCGTGCCGGCCGTGTTGCGCAGGCGGGAGGCGAATTCTTCAGCCCGCGCGATGGTGACCACCCGCGCGGTGAGGTTGCCCGGCGAAGACGACACATCGCTCCAGGCGTTGAGCATGTCGTTCATGGCCGCGCCCAGGCCGGAGGTGCCCGTGGGAAAGGCGGCCTCGAGCTGCTCCAGACGCGCCAGGCGCAGGGCATCGGACGCGGCCACCGCGCCGGTGGTGCGCGCTTCCCGGGTCAGGAACTCGTTGTGGGCGCGCTCCACGGTGGAGATGTCCATGCCCTTGCCGAAGTAGCCATTGCCCATCTTCTGGTAGCCAGAGGACGTGAGCTCGATGTTCTGGCGCGAATAGCCCGCGGTGTTGACGTTGGCGATGTTGTGGCCGATGACCTGAAGGGCGGCGAGGTTGTTGGTGAGCGCGCGTGTGGCGATGTTCAGGGAAGACATGCGGGACTGGCCTCGTTATCCCTGCGCTCTTTGCAGGCTCAGGGTGGTGTTGATGGCGCGGCTCAGCTTGGCGGCGTACTGCGGATCGGTGGCGTAGCCGGCCTTCTGCAGGCCGGTGGCGAAGCCCTGCACCGAGCCCAGTTGCTCCATGACCTGGCCATAGCGCGGGCTCTGGCTGATGAGCTGGGCGTAGTCGCGGAAGGAATCGGCGTACGAGTCGTAGGCGCGGAACTTCGCGGTGACCTTGCGCGGCTCGCCGTCGATGTACTCGGTGGTCGTGATCTCGGCGACCTTGCCCTTCCAGTTGCCCGTGGCCTTGATGCCGAACAGGTTGTGCGAAGGCGTCCCGTCGGCGTGACGGATCTCGCTGCGGCCCCAGCCGGTCTCGTGGCCGGCCTGGCCGATCATGAAGCTGGCGGGAATGCCCGACTCACGCGCCACTTCTGCTGCCGCCGCTCCATGCTGGTCGACAAAGCCCGCCTGCCGCGGGCCCACGCTGGCGCGGCCCACGGTGCTGGTCTCGCCCGATTCCGGCAGCGCGCTGGAGGCGTCGACACCCTTCATCTGGCGGGCGAGCTGGCGTTCGATGGCTTCGGACAGGCCACCGGGCAGGCCGGAGAGCTGTACCGAGAACTGCTGGTCCAGCAGGTCGGTCCCCATGTCGCTGCCCTCGCCGTCCATCAGGCCCGACTTCTGCGTCGCCTCGCGCATGCTCTTGATCAGCTCGCGCATGAACAGCGATTCGAACTGTTTGGCGGCTTCCTTCAGCGCGGCCTTGTCGTTGCCCTTGCCCGAGCCGTAGCGCAGCGCGTTCAGCGCTGTCGGGTCGGCGGCGAGGCCGGTGGGCTTGAGGGCGTTGGCGTTCATGGCAGCTTGATCCCGCGCAAAGCCTTCGACAGGCTCAGGCCGAACGGAGACTGGAGCAAGCGAGCGAGAAGATTTCCGTTCGGGCTGAGCCTGTCGAAGCCTTCGCCCACACGTTGGTCAGTCTGAACCAGTGCTCCGTACAACATCAAATCACCTCGAGTTCGGCGTTCATGGCGCCGGAAGCCTTGATGGCCTGCAGGATGGCGAGCAGATCCTGGGGGGTGGCGCCCAGCGAATTGAGGGCGCGCACCACGTCGGCGAGTTGCGGCGCGGCGTCGATCTGGATGAGCGACCCCTTGTCCTGGCTGATCTGGATGTTGGCCTTCTCGGCCACCACCGTCTGCCCACCCACCGACAGCGGATTGGGCTGGCTGATGACCGGCGTGGAACTGATGCTCACCGACAGGTTGCCGTGCGACACCGCACAGGCGCTGAGCGTGACGGCCTGGTTCATGACGATGGAGCCGGTGCGCGAATTGATGATCACGCGCGCCATGGGCACCGCCGCATCCAGGCGAACCTCTTCCACGCGCGCCAGGAAACCGACGCGGGCGGATGCATCGGCCGGCGCGCGCAGGCGGATGACGCGGCCATCCACGGCGCTGGCCACGCCGGCACCCATGGCCTTGTTGATGGCGTCGGTCACACGGCTGGCGGTCTGGAAATCGTTGGAGCTCAGGCCGAGATCGATCGTCTCGCCCAGCGCGAACGGCGTGGCCACGGCGCGCTCCACCTGGGCACCACCGGGCACGCGCCCTGCGCTCAGGTGGTTGATCTGCACCTTGCTGCCACCGGCCGACGCGCCCGCACCACCGACCAGCAGGTTGCCCTGGGCCAGCGCGTAGATCTCGCCGTCGGCGCCCTTGAGCGGCGTGGTGATGAGCGTGCCGCCGCGCAACGACTTGGCGTTGCCGATGGAGGACACGGTGACATCGATCGTCTGGCCAGGCTGCGCGAAGGCGGGGAGCTGCGCGGTCACCATGACCGCCGCCACGTTCTTCAACTGCATGTTGGCCCCGGGCGGCAGCGACAGGCCGAGCTGCTGCAGGTAGTTGTTCAGGCTCTGCGCGGTGTAGGGCATCTGGGTGGTCTGGTCGCCCGTGCCGTCCAGCCCCACCACCAGGCCATAGCCCGTGAGCTGGTTGGAGCGCACGCCCTGCACCGACGCGATTTCCTTCACGCGGATCGCCTGCGCAGCCGCCGGCAGCGCCACGGCCACGGGAAGCAGGGCCAGGGTCAGCGTGCGCAAGAAGATAAAGAGGGATTTCACCGCGAGGTTCCTATGAGGACAGTCCGTGGTCCATTGTGGTGGCGTGTCAGAACGGCAGAACCGTCAAAAAGAACCGTGCCAGCCAGCCAATTGAAAGCGCTTCGCCCTGAGCACCGCGCCCGCGCGACTCGATGCGCGCGTTCGCCACCTGCGTGGACGCGACCACGTTGCCGGGTCGGATCTGTTTCGGATCGACCGTGCCGGAGAAGCGCAGCACGTCCACGTTCTGGTTCACGCCGATCTGCTTTTCCCCCACCACCAGCAGGTGGCCGTTGGGCAGCACTTCCTGCACCGTGGTGGTGATGGAGCCCGAGAACGTGTTGGCGCTCTGCGTGCTGCCGTCGCCCGAGAACTTGTTCGATGAATTGGCGCCCACATCCAGCTTGCCGAGCAACGAACTGCCTGGGCTGATGAAGGGGATGGCCGACACGCCGGCCGAGGCCTCGCCCGAACGATCGATCGAAGCCGACGAACTCTGGCTGGCGTTGATGCGCTCGGTGATCTGGATGGTGAGGGTGTCGCCCGGCAGCCGGGCGCGCGGATCCTCGAACGCGGGCCGGTAGCTCGCGGCCTGGAACAGGCCACCGCTGGGCGACACCGTGGTGGCCGGCGCGGCCAGGGCCGGTGCCTGCGCATAACGCACCGGCGCGGCCGGCACCACGTCGACCTGGGGCGTGCGCTGCAGCGTTTCGCAACCGGTGGCGAGCAAGGCGAGCAGCAGGGTGAAGGCGATGCGCATGGCGAATCCTCAGAGTTGGCTCAGGCGTTGCAGCATCTGATCCGACGTTTGAATGGCTTTTGAATTCATCTCGTACGCACGCTGCGTCTGGATCATGGTCACCAGCTCCTGCACGACGTTGACGTTGGAGGTCTCGACGAAGCCCTGCATGAGCGTGCCCATGCCGGCCGAACCGGGTGCACCGTTGATGGGGTTGCCCGAGGCCAGGCTCTCGGCATACAGGTTCTGACCCATGGGCTCAAGACCGGCCGGGTTGATGAAGCTGGCCAGTTCGATCACGCCCACCTGCTGCGGCGCAGCGTTGCCCGGCATCTTGATGGTGACCACGCCATCGCTGGAGACCGTGATGCTCTGCGCCTCGGCCGGCACGGTGATGCCGGCGGTGAGCGGGTAGCCGCTGGAGGTAACGATGCGGCCCTGCGCGTCGGGCTTGAAACCGCCATCGCGTGTGTAGGCCGTGGTGCCGTCGGGCATTTCCACCTGGAAGAAGCCGTTGCCGTTGATGGCCAAGTCCAGCGGGTTGTCGGACTGCTGCATGCTGCCCTGGCTGAAGTTGCGCGTGGTGGCCACGGTGCGCACGCCCAGGCCCACCTGCAGGCCCGTGGGCAGCTCGGCCTGCTCGGCGGAATTGGCACCCACCTGGCGCAGGTTCTGGTACATGAGGTCCTCGAACACGGCGGATGCGCGCTTGAAACCGGTGGTGGAGACGTTGGCCAGGTTGTTGGAAATCACATCCAGCTGCATCTGCTGCGCCTGCATGCCGGTCTTGGAAATCATCAGGGAGTTGATCATGGTGTTTCTTCCTTGTTCAGCCGTTCATGCTGAGGAGCTGGCTGGCGGTCTTGTCATTCGTTTCGCCGTTCTGCAGCATCTTCATCTGCACCTCGAACTGGCGGGCGACGGCGATCATGCCGATCATGGCTTCCATGGGATTCACGTTGGAGCCTTCGATGGCACCGTCCTGCAGGCGGGCCACGTCGCTGGCGGGGAGCGGGTCGCCCTCCAGGCCACGAAACAGGCCGTCGGCACCGCGCCTGAGCGGGTTGTCCTCGTCGGGCACCACCATCTTGATGCGCCCCACGGTCTGCGGTGGCTCTTCGCCCACCCGGGTGCTCACGGTGCCGTCGGTGGCAATGTCCACACGCGCGCCTTCGGGAATCACGATGGGGCCGCCGTCCCCCAGCATGGGCATGCCCTGCGGGTTCACCAGCGTGCCATCGGTATTCACTTCAAGGGCACCAGCGCGGGTGTAGGCCTCGGTGCCGTCGAAGGCCTGCACGGCAAAGTAGGCGTTGCCCTGCGCTGCCACATCCAGGTTGCGCCCGGTCTCGCTGACCGCGCCCGGCAGGTTGGAGTGGCCAGCCGTGGCTTCGAGTGCGAACACGCGGGTGGTCGCGCCATCGCCGCGCACCGGCACGGCGCGAAAGGTGGAGAGTTCGGCCCGGAAGCCCGGCGTGGAAGCGTTGGCCAGGTTGTTGGACAACACCTGCTGGCGATGCTGCGCGGCGTTGGCGCCGGTCATCGCGGTGTAGATCATGCGGTCCATGCGGGGCTCCTTGAAGTCGTCAGATCAGGCGTTCATCAACGCATGTTCAGCAAGGTGCTGAGGACCTGATCCTGCGTCTTGATGGTCTGTGCGTTGGCCTGGTAAGCGCGCTGCGCGGTCATCATGTTCACCAGCTCGCCGGTGAGGTCGACGTTGGAGTCTTCCAGGGCGCCGGCCCGGATGCCGCCGAAGTTGCCCGAGCCGGGCTCACCGCGCACGGGCTCACCGGAAGCGAAGGTGGCCGTCCAGTTGCCGCCACTGGAGGGCGAAAGGCCCTGCGTGTTGCGGAAGTTGACCAGCGCCACCTGGCCGGCAGCGCGGGTTTCGCCGTTGGAATAGCTGCCGGTGACCACGCCGGTCTCGTCGATGGTGAGGCTCACGAACTCGCCGGGGTAGTAGCCGTCCTGGTCGAGGTTGTGGATGGCGAAGCTGGTGCCGAACTGGCTGGCGTTGCGCAGATCGAGCGTGACCGGGAACGTGACCGCCGGGTCGTTGGGCGAGGCCAGGGTGATGGTGGGCAACGGCGTGATGGAGGCAGGATCGATCGATCCATCGGCGTTGAAGTTGAGTTCGAGCGGCGGCACGAAGGCGGTGGGTGCGCCGCCGTTCACGCTGGTGTACACCTCCCAGGTGTTGTTCGCCGTCTTGGAAAAGGCCAGGCCCACGGGCACTTCCATGCCCTGCGGGTCGTACGCCACGATGGATGTGCCGTAGGTGGTGATGGGCGTGGGCGGCGTGACGCTGGACGCGATGGGCGCGCGGGCATCCAGGTTGAACTCGGCCATGATGTTGCCGGTCTGGCGCGCCGGGATCGGGGCGCCGGTGGGCAACGTGAGCGGCTGGCTGTCGAAGCTCAGGCGGTTGCCGGCGGCGTCGGTGGGGTAGCCCATGAGCTGGCCGCCCTGCTGGTTGATGATGTTGCCGTCGGGATCGAGCTTGAACATGCCGGCGCGCGTGTAGGCCAGCGTGCCGTTGGGCTGGGTGACTTCAAAGAAGCCGTTGCCGTTGATGGCCAGGTCGAGGTCGTTGCCCGTGACGGTGATGTTGCCCTGCGTGAAGAGTTGCGAGACCGTGGCCACCGTGACGCCGATGCCCTTGTTGCTGCCGCCCGCGGCATTCACCGAGCTCGCATAGAGCTCGGCGAACTCGGCGCGAGAAGTCTTCATGCCCACCGTGTTGGCGTTGGCGATGTTGTGGCCGATCACGTCGAGGTTGCGGCTGGCGCTGTTCAGACCGGAGAGACCTTGCTGGAATGCCATGGTGATGTCCTTGAGGGGGGAATGGGGTGTGGATGCGGAAGGGGTTCAGGGGCTCACATGAACGCGAGAACCTGGTCGTAGGTGCGTGAGCTGCCGTCCTGCAGCAGCATCTGGATGGAGCCGGAGGCGAAGCTCACGGAGTCGACGGACAGGCGTTGCAGCGCCAGCGCACTGACCGACTGCGTGCCATTGAGGGCACGAACCTGGAAGCCCTTGACGGTAGCGGGATCGATGCCGGCGGCGTTCCAGTCGAAACCGTGCAGGCCGGCGTTCATGGCACCCATCTGCAGCGTGTCGATGACCTCGCCGTTGGTGCCCATGATGTCCACGCGCACATCGGTGGCCTTGGCATCGAGCGAGAACGCGGCCTTGGCGGTGTCGCCCTTGAACGTCAGCGTGGAACCGGGCAGCAGCGCTTCGCGGCCGATGAGGGACGTGCCCTGCAACTGCGTGAGCGAGGAGAACTGCGTGGCCATGCCCTTGAGCGTGGCATTGAGTTCCTGGATGCCGCTGACCGTGTTGATCTGCGCCATCTGGGTCGTCATCTGCGCGTTGTCCATCGGATTCAACGGATCCTGGTTGTTCAGCTGCGCCACCAGCAGCTTGAGGAACCGGTCCTGTGAGGCCGCCGGATCCATGTTGTTCTTCGCGGTCGTGCCGGTGGTGTTGCCCGGCGTGGTGCCGAGCGTGGTGAGGTCGAGTGGCTGGATGAACATGCTTATTGCCCCATCTGCAGGGTCTTGAGCAACAGCGACTTGGCCGTGTTCATGACCTCGACGTTGTTCTGGTACGAACGCGAGGCGGAGATCATGTTGACCATCTCCTCCACCGGGTTCACGTTGGAATGGGTCACGTAGCCTTCACCGTCGGCGCTGGGGTGCGCGGGCTGGTATTCACGGCGGCCCGGCGTCTGGCTCTCGACAATGTCTTTCACGGACACGCCCGCGTTGCCCTGCCCGCCCATGGGTTCGGTCTGGAACAGGATGTGGCGCGCCTTGTAGGTCTGGCCATCGGGCCCGGCCACGGCATCGGCGTTGGCCAGGTTGCTGGCCACCACGTTGAGCCGCTGCGACTGCGCGCTGACCGCGCTGCCCGAGACCCCGAAGATGGAAAACATCGACATGGCTGGTTCCTTTCAGGCTATTGCCCGGTGATCGCGGACAGCATCGTCTTGACGTGTCCGTTGATGAAACGCAGCGTGGATTCGTAGCGCACGCTGTTGTCCACGAAGCTGGCGCGTTCGCGGTCGAGGTCGACCGAGTTGCCGTCCTGGCTGGGTTGGGTCTGCACCGTGTAGGCCAGATCGGGCTTGCCGCCTTGACCGCCGCCCACCTGCATGTGCCGCGCGTCGGTGGCCGCCACGGTGGAGCCGCCCAGGCCGCCCGAGGCGTTCTTGAGCGCCTGCGCGAAATCGAAATCCCGCGCCACGTAGCCGGGGGTGTCTGCGTTGGCGATGTTGCTGGCAATCACCTGCTGGCGCTGCGAGCGCAGCAACAGGGCGTTGGCATGGAAGTCCAGCTTAGCGGTCATCTGTTCAAGCATGTTCACCTCTGCGGGGTGGGAAGGCCGGTACCGGGACCGGGGCGTGAAGGAATTATGAAAATCTTGAGGGTCGGCAATGGGCCGAACAAGCGCCGCTTTGCAAGGCATTTCCCGGCTTTGGGCTGCTCCCGGCGCGCCTACAGTGATCCCCTGAACCCGCCCGAACGCTCCAGGAGATGCCCATGCCGAACGCCTTTTGCACCCCGCACCGCGCCGTCTGCGCCGTGCGCTGGTCGGGCCTGCTGCTGGCTTTCCTGTTGCTGGGCCGCATGGCCCACGCCGGCGAGGTCGAGGTGCTGGAACAGACCGCCCGCGAGTGGATCGAGCCCGCGCTGGCCGCCAGCCTGCCCGCCGATGGCAGCGCCCCGCTGCGCACCGAGGTGGACATCGGATCGCTGGACAGCCGCCTTCGCCTGGCGCCCTGCGACAAGGTGGAGGCCTTCATGCCCCCGGGCTCGCGGCTGTGGGGCCGCAGCCGCGTCGGCCTGCGCTGCGTCGAAGGCGCGCGCCGCTGGAGCGTCTACCTGCCGGTGACCGTCAAGGCCTTCGGGCCGGCCTGGGTGCTCAAGCGCGCCGTGGGCGCGGGCGCCACCCTCACTCAAGAAGACGCCGAACTCGCCGAAGTGGACTGGGCGGCCCACCGCGCAGGCGTGCTGGCCGCGCCCGAGCGCTGGGTGGGGCTGGAAACCGCCTTTCCCCTCACCCCGGGCCAGCCGCTGCGCGAACACATGGTGCGACCCATGAAAGCCTTCGAGGCAGGCGCCCAGGTGCGTGTCATGGGTGGCAGCGGTGGCATTCGAATCAGCGCCACCGGTCAGGCCATGACCACGGGCCTGGTGGGCCAGAACGCCCGGGTCCGGCTGCCCGGCGGCAAGGTCGTGAATGGCCTGGTGCAGGCCGACCAGACCGTCGAGTTGGCACTTTGAGCCGGGCATCCCCCACGCACTCCAGGGCGTGACGGATTGCGCAAGACTGCGCAGCAAATATGTTTAAAGTCTGCTCAACCCCGGTCGATAGTTTCATGACATTGCCCTGAAACCAGGGCCTGGAGCGTGAAATGAAAGTCGATTCCTCACCCGATTCGTATATAGGTTCGGTGGCTGGCGGCCCGCAGAAGGCGGCCGACAAGCCCGTCTCTGGCGCTGAAGCCGTCGCCGGCGTGCCCGCTGGCAAGCCCCAGGCGGCCGGTGTGTCGGTGACGCTGTCGTCTGCCACCGTCTCGGCCATGGGCCCCGGTAGCGGCGGCGAGGTGTTCAACGCCGAGAAGGTTGAAGCCATGAAACAGTCGATTGCCAACGGCACGTTCCAGGTGAACGCCGAGGCCATCGCCGACAAGATGCTGGCCAATGCGGCCGAAATGCTGTCAGGCGCCCGCGCCTGATCCCACCTCAGGAAAACACCATGACCTCGCCCGCCACCAACAACGCCCACCCCTGGATCGCCGCGCTGAAGAACAGCCTGGACACCCTGGAGACGGCACTGTTGCAGGGCGACGCAGCGGGCGTGGAACAGGCCAGCGCAGCCATGCAGTCGGTGTTGCAGCAGGCTCCCAGGACCAGTGAATTCGCCGTGCCCGGCAGCACCCTGCGGCACGACATGCAGAACGCTGCCCAACGGTTCGCCCAGCTGCGCTCAGCCGTGCTGCGCGCCACCGCCCAGAGCGAACGCGCCGTGGGCAGCCTGCTGCCCCAGCAAGCCCTGCAACGCCAGCCCACCTACGGCCGCATCGTCAAACCCAACGCCCTGGGTGGCGCGGGACGCGGCTACGTGCGCGCCTGAGCGATCCGCCTTTCCGAATGAACGGCCCCTCGAGGGCCGTTTTTCATGGGTGCATCTTCGAACGCCGTACCTTCACCGGTTCTGCTGGATCCACCGGCTCAGCGCGTTGAACAGGGGGTAGCGGGCGTTCTGGTCGTTGACCCCGGCCCAGACAAAGTCCATGTGGACCTCGCTCACGAACACCTCATCGAGCGTGTCGGGGTTGATGGCCACGAGCTGAAGATAGGGTTTGTTCTCGCGTTGCACGCGCTTGAAGTGCACCCACAGGAAAGGCTTGTAGGCGCGGTAGAGCTTGTTCACACCGATCGGCTCGTTCAGGCTGGGCACCTGGTCCTGCAGGCGGTTGGCGATCACGATCTTCTGCAGGTCGTCGTAGCTCACCACCTGGTCGAAATAGCCCAGTGCCCGCATCTGGTCCACGGCGTAGGTGCCGCCCCCGGAGACGAAGACCATGCCCTTGTGCTGGGCCAGCGGGAACTTGCGGGAGGTGACCACGGTGGCCTCGGTGACCGTGCCCTTCTGGGACTTGATGAGGCCCGTCTGCGGGTCCACTGGGGCCACTTTCAACTGGGTGCCGCAGCCCACCAGCAGGACAGCAGACAAGGCAATGGCAGACAGGCGCAGGCGCATGGGGTGGTTCTTTCGGTGAATGAAGGTCGGACAGCGGCAGGGATTATCCGACCCTGCGCGGCCCCTTCGTCAGACCTGAACGTGCAAAAGGCCCGTTTTCTGCGGGCTCGTCACCCGAGCCACCAGGGAATGCGGTCGCGAAACCAGTTGCGCCACCGTTCAGGACTCCACGGTGATGGCCTCAAGCCGGGATCGGGCGCGCCCAGCGCACGCAGCCGCGCCTCCAGAGCGGGCAGCGCTGCCTGGCGCGCGGCCTGCACCGGCGTGAGGTTGTCGAACTCCGAGGGCAGCAGCGGATTTGCGCCATGGTCCAGCAGCAGGGCCGCGACGGCTTCCTGCTTCTCCAGGATGCAGGCCACCAGCGGCGTGGACAAAAACTCGGGATGGGCGTAGTTGACGTCCACCCCGTTTTTCACGTGGTAGCGGACCAGTTCGATGTCCCCCTCGCAGGCGGCCCGGAACAGTTCTTTCCAGTCTCCGCCGGACATTCAGTGTCCCGCCGCACAGCCTTGCGGCTTGAACACGCGGGTGGTGGATGCCGGGTTGTTGGCCAGCCTGGCGGCCGGTCGACGGGGCCGGCGAACCAGTTCGCCGCCGCAGTTGGGGCAGACGCCGTGCAGTCTGTCCTGCGCACAGGCGGTGCAGAAGGTGCACTCGAAAGTGCAGATGAGCGCCTCGGTGGAATCGGGGGGCAGGTCGCGGTTGCAGCATTCGCAGCCGGGTCGAAGTTCGAGCATGGCGGTCCTTCGGGGACGGTTCGGGGGAAAGTTCAGCACTCTAGCGGCCAGGCCCACGAACGGCAATGGCCGTTGCTTCGCTTGCGTCCCGCGTCGGTGGCTCGAATCGACAAGTTCGTGAACCTGCGGGCTTTTTAACAGGCTCCTCCCCTAATCTCGCGGGCGCCCTGCGGCCCCCGCAGGGACCTGCACCCGCTCGCACCGCCCCGGCCGGTCACGCTCGCAGGTCCACCACCGCCGGAGAGGATCCCGACCGATGCCCCACCCGAGCCTTCACCCACCCGAGGCAAACGCTTTCAATGATCGACTCCGGACAGCCCGTGACACGCGCGACCTGCGCCAGGCGATCTGGAACGACGATCAGCCGGCCATCGAGCTCATGCTGGCTCGCGGCGTCGGGAACCTGAACGAGGTCGCCATCGGCAGAACCGCCTTGATGGAGGCCGCTGCACTGGGCAATGACCGTGCCGTGGCAGCGCTCCTGCGCCATGGTGCCAATCCGAACCTGCAGGACCTGAACGGCAGAACGGCGCGGGCGCTTGCGGCCGAGAACGGTCATGAAGCCGTGCTCGCGCGGCTCCATGAACCCAACGTGACCCCAGCGCCGCGCCACTGGACCGAGATCGCCAGGCCAGGGAATGCCGACGTGGCTGAAGCAGTGCGCCGTGAACACGCCTCCCGCCGCCTGAGCCAGTGCATGATTGCCTGAGCGGGCGTTCGTGCCGGCAGCTCAGTGCTCGCGCAGCTTCGCCCGCAGACGGGCGATCGACTGGCTGTGCAACTGGCAGATGCGCGACTCGGTGACGCCGAGCACGGCCGCAATTTCCTTCAGGTTCATGTCGTGTTCGTAGTACATGCTCATGATCTGCTGCTCGCGCTCCGGGAGCACCTTGATCGCAGCCACGAGCGCCGTGCGCATGCGGTGGTCCTGCAGCTTGGCTGACGGGTCGGCCTCGTGGTCGCCCATGTGGCGGTCCAGGAAGCCGTCCTCGTCGTCGCTGTTGCCGCTGATGTCCTCCAGGTACACGAGCTGGGTGCCGCGCACCTTGGCCAGCAGGTGCTGGTAATCCGCCAGGCTCATGCCCATCTCCTCGGCAATCTCGCTCTCGCGCGGCACGCGGTGCAGTTTCTGCTGCAGCCGGTTGACGGCCTGCTCGATGTCTTTCTGGCTCTTGCGCGACCCGCGCGACATCCAGTCGCCTTCGCGCAGCTCGTCGATCATGGCGCCGCGAATGCGCTGGCTTGCAAAGGTTTCGAACTGCACGCCCTGCGTGGGTTCGAAACGGGCGATGGCTTCGGTCAGCCCGATCATGCCGACCTGGATCAGGTCGTCCAGCTCCACGCTGGGTGGCAGCTTTGCGATCATGTGGTGGGCCAGGCGGCGCACCAGCGGGCTGTACTTCTTCAGCTGATCGTCGCGGTTGAGAGTCCCTTTGGCGGTGTACATCTTCAGCTCCACAGAGTTGGGGTCGCACTCGCTCGACCCGCTTGCCAGCCACCCGGCACAAGGCCGTGGTATCCGTTGTTGTCGTTGAGGGCCTTGCGGGGCCGCTCGATGGCGCCGGCCTGCACGCGCCGGGCCCAGCTCGCGGCGGGCCAGGAATCGAGAGACAGCCCCAGGTGGCGTTGCGCGGTGTCGACCACCGTGTTCACCACCACCTGCAGCGATGCGGGGGCGCCGCTGGCCAGCGGCGCGAGCACGGGTGCGAGCCCTGCGGTGTGCAGCAGCTTCACGGCACCGTAGGCGTCGATGCTGGATTGGGGTTGTTCGATCACGGGCACCAGCGCTCGGGCGCCCAGGCCCGGCAGGAGCCCGGCGAGGTCGAACGCGGGGGCGAACAGCAGCACCAGCACACCCGATGCGAACGGGGCGAGCAGGCGGGAAACAGCAGCCTGCGCACCGGCGGCCTGCGCGGTCTCGCCCAGCGTGCGAAGCCCCTGCGCACCCGGCATCACCAGCCAGTCGGCGCCATCGGCAGCGCGCTCCAGGTTGGCGATCGACGGGTCCTGCAGCGCGCGCAACAGGCCCAGATGGGCGCCATCGCGCGTGTCGCGGCTGATCGATTCGTTGGCCGTGGCGTCCACGATGACCACCGCACGGCCCTGCCCAGACAGCGTGGCGGCCAGGGTGCACAACCACTCGTAGGCGCGGGCGGGCTGCGCCGGGCTCGCCACGGGCACCAGGCCCGCGCCGACCGTTGGCGCCTCGGCGCGAAGACCGGCGGCCTGGTCGAAGCCGGGTTCAAACATGCGAAGCCCCCAGCGTGATGCCGCTGGCTGCCGCCGGCGAGAAATAGAAGCCCATGTCGGTGGGCTGGGGGTCGTAGGCCGACTTGCCCTGCGTGGCCATGGACTGGCGAACCAGCGCGGCGGCGTCGGGGTTCTGCCAGTCTTCCGGCACGCGCTGGCCGTTGGCCACGCCGCGCAGGGTCACGCCGTGGCGGATCAGCGCGTCCAGCGCCGGCCCGAGCTTGACGGCTTCGTCGACCTTGGAGAGCACCACGCCATGCAGCTTGCTGGCCTTGAACGTGGTCAGCACCTCATCGAGCGTGTCGCCATGCGAGCCGGCGTTGAGCACCAGCGTCTTCTTCACCGAGGGCATGTCCAGCAGGTCCAGCATGTCCTGCACGCGCTGGTCGCGCTGGCCCAGGCCGGCGGTGTCGATGATCACCATGCGCTTGCCCGAGAGCAGGTTGAGCAGGTCCTTGAGCGCGGCGCGATCCTGCGCCTGATGAGCCACCACACCCAGCATGCGGCCAAAGGCACGCAGTTGTTCGTAGCCGGACACGCGGTAGGTGTCGAGCGTGACCAGGCCCACGCTGCCCGCGCCGAACTGCTTGACGCACTGGGCGGCCAGCTTAGCGGCGGTGGTGGTCTTGCCCACGCCGGTCGCACCGATCAGCGAGACCACGCCACCTTCGTCGCACAGGCTGGCGCCGGAGGCCGCCACCTTCACGTTGCGGGTGATCACGTCCATGAGCCAGCGCACCGCTTCAGGCGCTGCAGCATCGGTCGGCACGCGCTCGAGCACGGCGCGTGACATCGCGGGCGAAAAGCCGGCGCGGATCAGCTTGAGCATCAGGTTGGACTGGATCGGGTTCTGGCGTGAGGAGCCCAGCCAGGCCAGCGTGTTGAAGCGCTCTTCGATCATGTCCTTGAGCGCCGAGAGCTCCACCGCCATGCGGCTGTTGTCCTGGCTGGCGAAGCGCGTGGACGGTTGCGAATCTTCCCAGGCGGGCCCGGGATTGGCGCGTGTGCGGATGGGCTGGGGCGAACGCGGCAGCAGGGCTTCGGGGTCGTTGAAGCGCTGCACCGGCACGCTGATGGGCTCGGCAGCGGGAGCGGGCATGGGTGCCACGGGCTGCGCCACGGCAGCACGGCGCGGCGGATCGAAAGGTTCGGGCGCAGCGGGAGCAGCCCCGTCGTGCAGCGCGGCGCGGCGCTTGCGCAGCATGCGTTCACGCACGTAGTCCTGGAACGACAGCGTGCTCATCGCCATGGCTTCGGTGTCGCTGGAAACGGAGTCCGTGGCAACGGGCACAGCGGCAGGCTGGGTGCGCACCGCCGGCGCCGGACGCTGGGCGGGTGCGGGCTTCTGGCCCTGGTCGGCCAGGTTGGCCAGGCTTTCCTCGGCGGCGGCCATCACCTCGAAACCTTCGCCGGTGGAGCGCGTGGAGAGGATGACGGCGCTGTCACCGAAGGACAGGCGCGCCTTGGCCATGGCCTCGCGCGAGGTGGGAGCGGTGAAGCGCTGGATGTTCATGCTGCGAGTTCTCCAAGAATCGGGCCAATGCGGATGAGGTGGGTTTCAGGAATTTCGCTGTGCGCCAGCACCTGCAGGCGCGGAGCGGCCCGGCGCAGCAGTCGCGCCATGGCGTTGCGGATGGCGTCGGGCACCAGCAGGCAGGCGGGCACGCCCTTTTCTTCCTGACGGTTGGCGATGTCGGTGGCGGATTTGCTCAGCATCTCGGCCACGCCGGGATCGAGCGCGCCATTGGCGGCACCCGAGAGGGCCTGCATCAGCAGACGCTCCAGGCCGGGCTCGATGGCGATGACTTCGAGCTCCTTCACCGGGCCGTAGATCTGCTGGACGATGGCCGGCGCCAGGGCCATGCGCACGCGGCGGGCGAGCTCGACCGGGTCGGTGGTGGCGGTGGCGTGCTCGGCCAGGGCTTCGATGATGGTGCGGATGTCGCGCACATGCACCGACTCTTCCAGCAGCAGCTGAAGCACTTTCTGGAAGGTGGCAACCGGGACCATCTTGGGCACGACTTCTTCAATCAGTTTGGGGGCCAGGCGGGTGACGTGTTCAACGAGGTCCTGGGTCTCCGTCCGGCTGAGCAAGCGCGCGGCCTGGACTTGCATCAAGTGTGAAAGATGCGTCGCCAGCACAGTCTCGGAATCAACCACCGTAAAACCGGCCATTTGCGCGCTCTCGCGCTGCTTTTCATCGATCCAGTGCGCGGGCAGGCCGAAGGCCGGGTCGGTGGTGGGCGTGCCGATCAGGGGTGTGCCGATGCCACCGGGGTCGATCGCCAGGAACATGCCCGGGAACACCTCGCCCTCGCCGACCACCACGCCGCGCAGCGTGATGCGGTAGCCGCTGGGGCGCAGCTCCAGGTTGTCGCGCACGTGCACGGCGGGCGGCAGAAAGCCGACCTCCTGCGCGAACTTCTTGCGCACGCCCTTGATGCGCGTGAGCAGGTCGCCCTGGCGGGTCTTGTCCACCATGGCAATCAACCGGTAGCCGAGTTCCAGGCCCAGCAGGTCCACGGGCTGGAGGTCGTCCCAGGTGGCTTCGCCATCGCCCTGCGGGGCGGCCACCTCGGGCGCGGGCGCCGGGCGCATGTCCACCTGGTGACGCCACCACGCGGCCGCACCGAACGCGGCGGCGAACAGCAGGAAGAACACATGCGGCATGCCGGGCACCACGCCGAGCGCGAACAGCACGGCGGCGACGATGGTCAGGACCTTGGTGGAGAGGAACATCTGTTCCATTACCTGCACGCCGAGGTCTTCGTCCTTGCCCACACGGGACACCACCATGGCCGCAGCCACCGAGATCAGCAGCGAGGGAATCTGCGCCACCAGCGCGTCGCCCACGGCCAGCAGGATGTAGCT
This sequence comes from Hydrogenophaga sp., assembly GCF_051858985.1. Classification (GTDB taxonomy): domain Bacteria; phylum Pseudomonadota; class Gammaproteobacteria; order Burkholderiales; family Burkholderiaceae_C; genus Hydrogenophaga. The sequence goes on from NZ_JBHYGM010000001.1 coordinate 892,721, forward strand.
GTCCGCCGCCTGGCTCAGGGAGAGCCCGTGCTGCAGCATGCCCACCGCAAAGCCGCCAATGATGTTGAGGATCAGGATCAGGATGCCGGCGATGGCGTCGCCGCGCACGAACTTGGCGGCACCGTCCATGGAGCCGAAGAAGTTGGCTTCCTCACCCACTTCGGCGCGGCGGCGCTTGGCTTCCTTCTCGTCGATCAGGCCGGCGTTCAGGTCGGCGTCGATGGCCATCTGCTTGCCGGGCATGGCGTCCAGCGTGAAGCGCGCCGACACCTCGGCAATGCGCTCGGAACCCTTGGTGATCACCACGAAGTTGATCACCACCAGGATCACGAAGACGATGAAGCCGACCGCGAAGTTGCCACCGATCAGGAAATGGCCGAAGGCCTCGATCACCGCACCGGCCGCGCCCGGGCCGGTGTGGCCTTCGAGAAGCACCACCCGGGTGGAGGCCACGTTGAGCGAGAGACGCAGCAGCGTGGTGAGCAGCAGCACGGTGGGGAACACCGAGAAGTCGAGCGGACGCCGCATGTAGGCCGCCACCATCATCACCACCAGAGCCAGGGCGATGTTGAGCGTGAAGAAGGTGTCCAGCAGCCAGGTGGGCAGCGGCAGCACCATCATCGAGAGGATGGTGATGACCAGCATCGGGGCGGCCAGGCCACCGGCCCAGCCGGCGTTGCGCCGGAGCCATTGCTGCAAGGGTTGCAGGGCGTTCATTCAGTGTCCTTCTGTGCAGAGGATTTCTTGAAGTGCGGATCGAGTTCGGGCGGCACCTGCGGGGTGGGCATGTCGCCAGGCATGGCGCCCACGCCTTTCATGGCGGCCTTGAGCTGGTAGACGTAGGCCAGCACCTGCGCCACCGCGGTGTAGAGGGCCGAGGGGATCTCGTCGTCGATCTCGGCATGCGCGTACAGCGCGCGCGCCAGCATGGGTGACTGCAGCACGGGAATCTTGTGCTCGCGCGCGACGTCGCGGATCTTCATGGCGATGAGGTCGGCGCCCTTGGCGATCACGCGCGGCGCGTTCATGCTGGCGTCGTCGTAGCGGATGGCCACCGCGTAGTGGGTCGGGTTCATCACCACGAGGTCGGCCTTGGGCACGGCACCCACGCTGTTGCGCTGGGCCATCTCGCGCTGGCGGGCGCGGCGTTGCGACTTCACATGCGGATCGCCTTCGGCTTCCTTGTGTTCGCGCTTGACTTCCTCGTGCGACATGCGCAGGCGGTGGCCGTGCAGGAACTTCTGCGCGGGCACGTCGATGATGGCAAAGAAGACCACCACCAGGAGCAGCAGGCTCACGCCGAGCGTCATCCAGCTGCCCAGCTGGCCCAGCGCGGATTCGAGCGGCTGCATGACCAGGGTGCCGAAGAGTTCGACGTGGGCCGCGATGAACTGCCAGGCGACAACGCCGACCACAGCGGTGATGCCGGCGAGCTTGGCGGTGTCGACGAGTTGCTGTTTGGAGAACAGGCGGCCGATGCCGGCCAGGGGGTTGAGGCGATTGAGATCGGGGGTGATGGGCTTGGTGCTGAGGGTCCAGCTGCCGGAGGCGACCACCGCCGCCATGGCGATGGCGAGCACGAGCAGGCCCAGGGGCAGGTAGAGCATGAGCCCTTGCGAGAAGCCGTCGACAAGCCGCTGCAGGGCCAGTTCGGGCTGCTGCAGGGCCTGGTGGTCAAAGGTGAGCTGGTTGCGCAGGCTGGTGCGAAGCTGCTCGAAGCCCATGGGGGCGAAGGCCAGCAGCACCAGGGCACCGCCGCCGAGCACGGCCAGGTTGGACAGGTCCTTGGAGCGCGCAACCTGGCCGTCGTCGCGGGCCTTTTTCAGGCGCTGCGCGGAGGCGGGTAGGTTCTTGTCCTGACTGGAAGATTCCATGGCTCGGTTTCATGCGATCGATGAAACCGATTCTGGAAGTTGGGCGGGAAAACTAAAGGGGAATAAGACAGGGTGCGGGGGCTCTTTTCTCGCCTGCACCTCGCGTTGCTTGAGCACGCCGGTCGCTCTGTTCCGCGAATGTCCTCCGGCGGCTGGAGGCCGCCTCCCCCTTTATTTCGCTCCACAGAGCGACCGACGCGCTCAAGCTTGGGGAGGGGGCTGGCGTTCTTCGGCTTTTCAGAAGCCCAGGCTGGCAAGCAGATCGTCGACCTGCTTCTGATCGTTCACCACATCGGTGCGACCTTCCGGGTTGACCACCGGGCCTGCCAGCTCGATGGCGTGGTCCTGGCCAGGCTGGCCAGAAGGTGCGGATTGCAGCAGCAGGCTGAGCAATTGTTCTTCGATGGTGCCGGCCAGTTGCACCACGCGGGCGATCACCTGGCCCGTGAGGTCGTGGAAGTCCTGCGCCATCATGATGTCGGTCAGGCGGGCGTCGGTCTTCTCGCTGGTGGCCACCATCTCCTCGGACCATTCCAGCAGTTCCGGCATGGCCCGTGCCAGACCTGGCACGCGGGTGATGGTGCTGGCCAGCTGGCGACCGCGTTCGGCAATGAGGTTCTGCTCGGCCTTGGCCAGCTCCACGTGGTTGAGCACCTTCTCGGCGGCTTCACCCGTGAGGCGGGCAATGTACGAGAGGCGGCTCTGCGCGTCGGGCAACTGGTCGACCGTGCCCTTGAGCTTGTCGGTGTAGCCCAGTTCCTTCAGGGCTTCGTGCAGTTGTCGGGTGATGGAGCCGAGCTGCTGGAACATGGCGGGGCTGCCTGAGGCAGCTTCTTCTTCGCGTTCAATCATGGTGAGGTGCTCCTTCAAAGGCCGAGCTTCTTGAAGATGTTGGCGAGCTTGTCTTCCAGCGTGGCCTTGGTGAAGGGCTTGACGATGTAGCCGGCGGCGCCGTTCTGCGCGGCCATCACGATGTCTTCCTTGCGGGCTTCGGCCGTGACCATCAGCACCGGCAGGTGCTTGAGCTTCTCGTCCTTCTTGATCTCGGCCAGCAGCTCGAACCCGTTCATGTTCGGCATGTTGATGTCGGAGACGACGAAGTTGAACGCGCCGTTGCGCAACTTGTTGAGCGCGGCGACACCGTCCTCGGCCTCGTCGGCATCGGCATGGCCGATTTCCTTGAGCAGGTTGCGCACGATGCGGCGCATGGTGGAGAAGTCGTCAACGATCAGGAATTTCATCGGGCTGGTCATGGAGGCCTCCGTGGGAGGAAAGAAGCGGGGGAATCGGGACGGGCGTTTCAGACACCAGGCCGTGTGGGGGTTTTCGTCAGTTCGGCGGGAATCTGAAGCGCGGTGGTGGCCGTGGCCTCAGGCGGGACCGCCACGGCGGCCACCGGCTGGGGAGCGGGCGCTGGCGTCGGAGCCAAGGCAGGCGCCGGTGCAGGCGCCACCGCTGGCGTGGCGGGCGAGGTGCCCTGCAGCATGCGCTCCTCGGCCTCGCGCGTCATCACCACGATGCTGATGCGTCGGTTGATCGGGTCGGTGGGGGTCTCGGGACGCAGCAGGCGGCTGGAGGCCAGGCCTTCGACGCGGCGCAGCTTGTCGTCCGGCAGGCCGCCGGCCATGAGTTCGCGGCGCGAGGCGTTGGCGCGGTCGGCCGAGAGTTCCCAGTTGCTGTAGCCGCGCTCGCCGCTGCCATAGGGCGTGGCATCGGTGTGGCCCGCGAGTGCGATGCGGTTCTCCACGTCGCCCAGTGCGGTGCCGATCTCGCGCAGGATGTCGCGCATGTAGGGTTTCACCAGCGCCGAACCCGTGTCGAACATCGGCCGGTTCTGCTGGTCGACGATCTGGATGTGCAGACCGTCGGCCGTCTTCTCCAGCTGGATCTGCGAGCCATATTCAGACAGCTTGGGGTTGTTCTGGATCAGCGTGGAGATCTTGCGCTCCAGCGTGTCGAGTCGTGCGGCGTCCTGGCGCATCTGTTCGTTGCGCGCCATCTGCGCGCCCATCAGCTTGGCCGCGCGCTCCGAATCGCCGCTGTCCATCTGGCCGAAGGCCTTGCTCAGGTCGCGCCCGCCGCCGGGCAGGATGCTGCTGCTGTTGCCGGTGCCGGGCCCGCCCATGAGCGACACCTTGACCGGGTTGGCGAAATAGCTGGCGATTCCCTGCAGTTCGCCCTTGGCCGTGGAGCCCAGCAGCCACATGAGCAGGAAGAACGCCATCATGGCCGTCACGAAGTCGGCATACGCAATCTTCCATGCTCCCCCATGCGCCGCATGCCCACCCTTCTTGATGCGCTTGACGATGATGGGTTGAAGTTTTTTGCCGTCGCCAGCCATGATGTTCGTTCCCTGGAGGCCTTACTTCTTTTTCACATGCGTCTCGAGCTCGCTGAAGGTCGGTCGCACGTCGGCGAACAGGACCTTGCGACCGAACTCGATGGCGGTGAGTGGCGCGTAGCCCTGCATGCTCGAGAGCAGCGTGGTCTTCACGCACAGCAGTTCCTTGGCGCTCTCTTCCACCTTCTGGTCCATGAGGCCGCCGAGCGGCTCGAAGACGCCGTAGGCCAGCAGGATCCCGAGGAAGGTACCCACCAGCGCAGAACCGATCATGGCGCCGAGCACGGCGGGCGGCTGGCCGACCGAACCCATGGTGTTCACCACCCCGAGCACGGCCGCCACGATGCCGAAGGCGGGCAGACCACCGGCCAGACGACCGATGGCGGCCACCGGCGCGTGCGCTTCCTGGTGGTGCGTTTCGATCTCGGCATCCATCAGCGACTCGATCTCGTGCGCATTCAGGTTGCCCGAGACCATCATGCGCAGGTAGTCCGTGATGAACTCGACCACATGGTGATCGGCGGCGATGGTGGGGTATTTCTTGAACAGCGCGGACTCGTGCGGGTTCTCCACATCCTGCTCGATGGCCATCAGGCCTTCCTTGCGGGCTTTCTGCAGGATGTCGAACTGCAGCGCGAGCAGTTCCATGTAGCGCGCCTTGGTGTAACGGCTGCCCTTGAAGCAGGTGGCCAGGCCCTTGAACGAGGCCTTGACCACTTTCATCTGGTTGTTGATCAGAAACGCACCGAGGGCCGCGCCCAGGATGGTCGTCATCTCGAAGGGCAAGGCCTTGAGCACGACGCCGATGTTGCCCCCGTGCATGATGAACACGCCGAAGATGCACAGCATCGAGACCACGAAACCAATGATGACGAACATGTTCTTGAGCCTGGAAGAGGACGCGAACCCATCGGGCGCGCGTGACTTGGAGGGTTTCCTTTTCTATCGACCAACTCTAGGGGCGATTGAGCCGGTCCATAAACGCGAAATGGACCCACATCGGGGTCCATTTCAAGATTTGAAGCAGCTTGCCGTTCAGTGCAGGCGGAGACCGCCGTTGGCGCTGCCCTTGCCGGCACGTGCGGGCGGCTGGCACAGGCCGCAGGTGAAATGGCGGTTCTCGTAGGGCTCGGTCACGAAGTGGCCGCCGCAGCAGGAGCACTTGGTCAGCGTGAGCATGCCGTTGTCGACGAACTTCACCAGGCGCCAGGCGCGGGTGACGGAGAGCAGTGGCTCGATGGCGCTGGCCTGCATCTGCTCGCTGTAGAGACGGAAGGCCTTGATGACCGTGTCGATCTCTTCCAGTTCGCTCGTCTTGGAGAGGTATTCGTGGATGTTGAGGAACAGCGAGGCGTGGATGTTGGGCTGCCACGTCAGGAACCAGTCGGTGGAGAAAGGCAGCTGGCCCTTGGAAGGCGACTTGCCGGCCACTTCCTTGTACAGGCGCAGCAGGCGCTCGTAGGACAGGCTGGTTTCGTACTCCAGAACCTGCAGGCGCGCGCCGAGCTGAATCAGGGAAACCGCGCGCTCGATGTCACGCGATTCGTTGAGGATGCTCTTGCCTGCGGCCATGGTCGGCTCCTGGAAATGAATGAGAAGAGGAAATCAGTTGGCCGTGACGGCCATCGACTCGGCAAACCGGCCGGCCATCAGGATGCTGGCGTGCAGTTGCGTGGTGGTGCTGTTGTCCACCTTCTTCACGTTGTGGCTGGTGAGCAGGTTCCACACCAGGTCGTCGTCGACGCGGAAGCGGCAGAGCAGCATGTTGCTCGATGCGATCTTCAGCAGTTGGGCGGTGGACAGCATGCCCAGCAGGTCGGCGGCTTCCTCGGTCAGGCCCAGGCGATACAGGGCTTCGGCGCGGTCCTTGCGGATCAGGTTCTGCGCCAGCATCAGGTAGGTCAGATTGGCTTCGCGGATTTCGGCCAAGAGTTGTTCGCTGTCCATGTGGGGCTCCTTCGGTGGAATCTGCTTGCTGGCGGTGTGCCTGCGGTGTGCGTTTCCGATGTGTGTAATTGTGTCGACCGGTAAAGATTCTTGAATCGGTGAAACGCTGTAAGCGCTGTCAGGAGCGCACTGTGGCGATGTCAGCGCAATGCCTACACCTTTGGTTCTCACTTCCGGCCTATTCGTGACGCGCTCCACGAACCAGGGGCCGAAAGAGGCGAACTGGGCGACTCCCCCCGGCCTGTTCGGCGCAATGAAAAACAGGCGGGGCTAAAGAATCCCTGCATGTCACCGAAATTGAAACCAACGAACTTCTAAAACAGGTTCGTCGTCCGGCAAGTGCAAGTGGCGAGACGGTGACAGACCCCAGGGGGGTGCGCCGATGAGATACGCCCAGCTCCGGTCATGGCGGCCAGCCCTCTGGCTGGCGTTGAGATTGGCAGCAATGCCGGATTACTTTTTATCCACCTTTAGGAGTTAGTCATGACGACCATCAACACGAACGTTCAGTCCCTGAATGCCCAACGCAACCTGGCCACCTCGTCCGGTTCGCTCTCCACCTCCATGCAGCGCCTGTCTTCCGGCCTTCGCGTGAACAGCTCGAAGGACGACGCCGCTGGCCTGTCCATCGCCACCCGCATGGACGCTCAGGTCCGTGGCATGAACGTGGCCATCCGCAACTCGAACGACGCGATCTCTTTCGCACAGACGGCCGACGGCTCGCTGGGCAAGATCGGCGACGCACTGCAGCGCATGCGTGAACTGGCTGTGCAGGGCGCCAACGGCGTGAACCAGACCGGTGACCTGGCCAACCTCGACGCGGAATACCAGCAGCTCGTGGCCGAAGTGACCCGCCTGGGCACCTCCACCCGCTTCAACGGCGCCGCTGTCTTCGGCACCGCCATCACGTTCCAGGTGGGTGCGAACTCCACCGACACCATCGCCGTCGCCGCCGTGGCTGCGCCCACCATCGCCGGTGCCGTGGCCACCACCGCAGGTGCCACCGCCGCCATCGGCCTGATCGACACCGCCCTGGACACGGTCAACACGAACCGCGCCACGCTGGGTGCCGTGCAGAACCGTTTTGAATCGGTGGTGAGCAACCTGCGCATCGCTTCGGAAAACCAGGCAGCTGCCCGCGGCCGCATCATGGACGCCGACTTCGCCACGGAAACGTCGAACCTGTCGCGCGGCCAGATCCTGCAACAGGCCGGCACCGCCATGGTGGCCCAGGCCAACCAGCTGCCCCAGGGCGTGCTGGCCCTGCTGCGCTGATCGGTCCTTCCGATCCGCAAAACCGCCGCGAGCCTGCTCGCGGCGTCCCGGGCGGCGAAGCACACCGTTGCTTTCGCCGCCTCGGCCTTTGCGGGATGCACAGACCGCATGCAACCGCGTGCGGTGCGTCCATCCTGAGGAAGCGAACATGGCCACCATCTCATCTCCCGGCATCGGCAGCGGCCTCGATGTGCAGAACATCGTCTCGCAACTGGTCGCCATCGAAAAGGCGCCGCTCAAGCAGCTGGAGACCCAGGCCACGTCGTTCAAGACCAAGCTCTCGGTCTACGGCACCATCAAATCGCAGGTGTCGGCACTCGGCGACGCTGCGGCCAAGCTCTCCACCTCTGCGGGCTGGAACGCCGTCACCAGCACCTCGTCCAATCCTTCGGCCGTGAGCGTCACGGCCGCTGCCGGCGCTGCCGCCACCGGCCTCACGCTGGAAGTGCAGCAACTGGCCCGCGCGCAGTCCACCGCCTCCACCGCGGTTCCCACCGACAGCGCCATGGGCGGGGGCACCATGACCATCTCGCTGGGCACCTGGTCGGGCGGGGCCTTCACGGCCGGCACGGGCACGCCGGTGAACATCACCATCAACCCCGGGCAGGACACGCTCACGGCCATCGCCGCCCGCATCAACGAAGCCGGCGCCGGCGTGAGCGCCACCGTGCTGCGCGACGCCTCGGGCGAACGCCTGCTGATGCGCTCGTCCACCACCGGCGAGGCCAACGGCTTCCGCATCGAAGTCGCCGAGAGCGGTGGCGCCGGCCTGTCGCGCCTGGCCTACGATGGTTCGGGCGCCGGCATGACCCAGACCCGGGCCGCGCAGAACGCGCTGGCCACCATCAACGGGGTGGCGGTGGTCTCCGCCACCAACCGCATGACGGACACGCTGCCCGGCCTGACCGTGCAGCTCTCGCAGGTGACGACCGCGCCGGTGGAGATCGACGTGAGCATCGACCCCGAGGGCGCGCGCAAGAACATCCAGACTTTCATCGACGCCTACAACGCCCTGACCAAGACCCTGGCCGATGCCACCCGCTACGACCCCACGTCGAAATCGGCCGGCGCGCTCCAGGGCGATGGCACGGCTGTGGGCCTGCAGAACGCGCTGCGCAGCATGATGCGCTCGGTCACCGCCAGCAGCCCCTTCGAACGCCTGGCCGACGTCGGCATCGAAGCCAAGAGCGGTGGCGAGCTGAGCCTCAACGCCACGAAGTTCGACGCCGCCCTGACCACCAACTACGAAGGCCTTCGGCAGCTGTTCACGGTGGCCAACGCCAACCCGACCTCACAGGGCTTCGGCCTGAAGATCCGGACCTTTGCCCAGGGATTGATCGACTCCGACGGCGTGGTCAGCGCCCGTTCGGAAGCGATCCAGAACGCGCTCACGCGCAACGGCAAGGAGCAGGACAAGGTCAACGACCGCGCCGCGCGCGCCGAGGTGCGTCTGCTGGCCCAGTACAACGCCATGGACGCCAACGTGGGCAGGCTCAGCGGGCTCAATGCGTTCGTGACCCAGCAGATCGCGCTCTGGAACAAGAGCACGGCTTAACGCGGAACACCCCCCTGCGCCGCTTCGCGGCTTCCCCCCTCTCTGGCGCGCCTTCGGCGCTGGGAGGGGAGGACGACAGCTTGGGCCGGCGGAGCCGGACCCTTGCTGTCCCTGGACAGGGACACCTCATGCTGACGGGAATGAAACATGAACTTTTCGCCTCCATTTCATCGTCCGGAACCTACAGTCGTGCGGTCGGTTGCCGATACTGAAAGGTATCAAGCACAAGGAACCGACGCCATGTTCACCTCAGTCAGCACACGCGCTTCATCTGCCTACAAACGGGTTGCCGCCGAGACCGGCGTGCAGGGTGCCGACGCGCACCACCTGGTGGGCTTGCTGTTCGATGCCCTCGTGCAGTCGCTCAACCAGGCGCGCGGCGCCCTGGAGCGCGGCGAGATCGACGTCAAGGGCGCTTCGCTCGTGAAGGCGGTGCGCATCCTGGAAGAGGGCCTCAAGCCGGGCCTGAACCTGCGCGAAGGCGGCGAACTGGCGGGCAACCTGCACCGGCTCTACGACTACGGGATCCAGCGCCTGACCCAGGCCAACCTGCGCAACGACGGCGCGGCCATTGCCGAGGTGGTGGGCCTGATCGAACCGATCGCCCAGTCCTGGCAACAGATCCGGGGCGCCGTCCCCGCACGGGGAGCCTGATCATGGAACACGGATTGCTCGACTACTACAAGGCGATCGAGAACACGAGTCGCCAGATGCTGGAAGCCGCCCAGACCGAGAACTGGGATCAGGTGGTGCGCCTGGAAGGCGCCTGCGCCGTGCTGATCGCCCAGTTGCGCCACAAGTCGCGCAGCGCCGACCTGGCACCCGACGAACGCCGGGAGAAGGTCAAGATCATGCAGCGCATCCTGCGCACCGACGCCGAGATCCGCTGCCTGGCCGAACCGTGGCTGAACGACCTCGCTCAGATCTTCGACAAATCCAGCCCGGCCCCGATGCACTGAACGATGCCGCATCCGGCGCGAAGTGACTTTTCGAGGATGCCGCGGAACCGGCTTTGCCGGGCCGCAGGCATCGCCCCCTGGGGGGTGACGGCCGCAGGCCGGCGCGGGGGGAGCCTACACACTCATGTTCATGATGTCGGAATAGGCTTGGACCATCCTGTTCCTGACATGCAACGTGGCCTGGAAACCCACCTGGGCCTTCTGCATGGCCAGCATGGTTTCTTCCAGGCTCACCTTGGGGTTGCCCAGCTGAACCTGGGTCTGGAGGCGGGAAGCGTCTTCCTGCGCCGCGCTCACGCCCTTGAGTGCGGCCTTGAAGTTGTCGGCAAAGCCGGATTCCACGCCGCCGGCGGCACCGGGGCGCTTGAGAGCAGGCTGGCCAATGCCGGTCAGGGCCTGGCTGGCTACAGAGGCAATGCGCATGTCCATGGCGGACTCCTTCGACTTTGAATCAACGCCTTGATGCTAGGCGCCGCACCGCCTGCACAGCACGGGAATAGGGGCACAAAGCACCGCCTTTTCACGGCAATGGCCGGGGCATCGGGACCGAATAATCGACTGCAACAGGGTGTATCCCGCCCTGGAGTCGACCCCATTTCACCCGAGCACCGACCCCCATGAGCACCACCGCCGTTGCCGAACTGGACCTCCAGCCCGCGAACAACCGCAGCGCCTTCGGCGAGGGATTCGCCCGCATGGACGCGTCTCAGAAGCTCAAGCTGGGCATCGGCGCCATGGCCTTGCTGGCGCTGGCACTGGCCTTCTTCTTCATGGGCCGCCAGCCCGAGTGGCGCGTGCTCTACGCCAACCTGGGCGACAAGGACGGCGGCGCGGTGGTGGCGCAACTCTCCCAGATGAACGTGCCGTACAAGCACGCCGAGGGCGGCCAGGCCATCATGGTGCCGGCCGACAAGGTGCACGACACACGCCTGCGCCTGGCTTCACAAGGCCTGCCCAAGGGTTCGGTCACCGGCTTCGAGCTGATGGAGTCCAACCGCTTCGGCATGACGCAGTTCCAGGAGCGCCTGACCTTCCAGCGCGGCCTGGAAGGCGAGCTCACGCGTTCGATCCAGTCGCTCTCTTCCGTGCAGAGCGCCCGCATCCACCTGGCGCTGCCCAACCAGAACGGCTTTTTCCGCGAGCAGCAGAAGCCCAGCGCCTCGGTGCTGCTCACGCTCCACCCTGGCCGCACGCTCGACCGCGCGCAGGTGGCCGGCATCGTGCACCTGGTGGCTGCGAGCGTGCCGGAGATGAACCCCAAGGCGGTCAGCGTGGTGGACGACGCGGGCAACCTGCTCTCGTCCCCGCCCGACGCGCAGGCCCAGGGCGCCGATACGCAGAAGCTGCAGTACGTGCAGCAGCTCGAACAGCTCTACACGCGCCGCATCACCGAGATGCTGGAACCTCTGGTCGGCCGCAACAACGTGAAGGCCCAGGTGAGCGCCGAGGTGGATTTCTCGATGGTCGAATCCACCAGCGAACTGCACAAGCCCAACCAGGGCGCCGAACCCAGCGCGGTGCGCAGCCAGCAGACCGTGGAAGACGGAAGCGCTGCGGCCGCCCGCCCCTCCGGCGTGCCGGGCGCGGTGAGCAACCAGCCACCGGCCACCGGCACTTCGCCCATCAATGGCGCGGCCGCGCCCACCGGCGTGACCGGCCAGGGCACCGCACAACCCGGCTCGATGCGCCGCGAATCGGTGGTGAACTACGAGGTGGACAAAACGGTGAAGGTGGTGCGCGAGGCCAGTGGCCAGATCAAGCGCCTGAGCGCGGCCGTGGTCATCAACCACCGCACCAGCACCGACAAGGCCGGCAAGGAAACCAGCACGCCGATCCCCGCCGCCCAGCTCGAACAGATGACCGCGCTGGTGCGCGAGACCATCGGGTTCAACAAGGACCGTGGCGACTCGGTGAACGTGGTGAACGCCGCTTTCAACGTGGAGCGCCCGAGCAGCGAGGTGAGTGAGCCGGCGTGGTGGCAGCAGTCGGACAACCAGGACCTGCTGCGCAGCCTGGCCTGGCCGCTGGGCATGGTGGGCATGGGCCTGCTGGTGCTCATGGGGCTGGTGCGCCCCAGCCTGAAGCTGATCAAGACGCCGGTGGCCGCCCGCGCCAACACGCCGCTGCAACCGCTCAACGCCATGCTCAATGAAGCCCCGGAACGCCCGGGCCTGCCGATGCCGGGCGCCAGCAACGAACCCACGCCCGAGACGCTGCGCCTGGCCGATGCCAAGCGCCTCGCGCTGGAAAATCCTGCGGCAGTCGCCAACATCGTCAAAGGCTGGGTCAATGGCGAAGCGCCAGCCTGACCGTCCAACGCAGCACACCAACGGAACACGATCATGGAAGACACGGGCATCCAGGACGCGGCGATTTTTCTCATGTCGCTGGGCGAAGAGGAAGCGGCCGAGGTGTTCAAGCACCTCTCGCCCAAGGAAGTGCAGAAGCTGGGCGAAACCATCGCCAAGACCCGTGCGGTGTCGCACGATCGCGTCGACCAGGTGATGCAGAAGTTCGCCAGCGAGGCGTCTTCACAGAGCCTGCTGGTGTCCGACACCGACAACTACGTGCGCGCCGTGCTCAAGCGGGCCCTGGGCGACGACAAGGCCTCGCTGCTGATCGACCGCATCCTCCAGGGCGGTGACGTCTCGGGCATCGAGAGCCTGAAGTGGATGGACCCGCTGTCGATCGCCGAACTGCTGCGCAACGAACACCCGCAGATCGTCGCGGCCATCCTGGTGCACCTGGAGTCCGACCAGACCGCCGGGGTGCTGAAGAACTTCACCGAGCGCACACGCAACGAGGTGATGCTGCGCATCGCCACGCTCGAAGGCATCCAGCCCACCGCCCTCAAGGACCTCAACGAGGTGCTCTACAAGGTGCTGGCCGGCGGCGACAAGATCCGCAAGACCTCCATGGGTGGCGTCAAGACCGCCGCCGAGATCATCAACATGATGGGCACGCAGATCGAGAACTCGGTGATCGATTCGATCCGCGAGTTCGACCCTGATCTGGCCCAGAAGATCATGGACAAGATGTTCACCTTCGAGGACCTGCTCAAGCTCGACGGCAAGTCGATGCAGATGGTGCTCAAGGAAGTGGCCTCCGACTCGCTGGTCATTGCCCTCAAGGGCGCCACCCCCGAGCTGCGCGACCTGGTGCTCTCCAACATGTCCACCCGCGCCGCCGAAGCGCTGCGCGAAGACCTCGAGTCGCGTGGACCGGTGCGCCTGTCCGAGGTGGAAGGTCAGCAGAAGGAGATCCTGAAAGTGGTTCGTCGTTTGTCCGACGAAGGTCAAATTGTCATCAGCGGCGGAGGCGAAGATGAAGCCTTCGTCTAAACCCAATCCCCATTCGCGCTTCATTCCGCGCGAGGAGATCGACGGTGTGGCCGCGTGGCATTTCTCGGCCGTGGACGGCAGCGAGGAAACGGGCGCGGGCTCCGATCAGGAGGGCGTGACCACCGAGGTGCTGCAGCAGGCCCGCCAGCAGGCGCACGCCGAGGGTTTTGCGCGCGGGCACGACGCGGGCGCCCAGGAAGTGCGCGACGCGCTCGAGGCCACGCTGCGCAAGACAGCCGAAGAGACCGCCGTGCGCATGGCGCAGCTGCTGCGCAACACGCGCGACAACCTGAAGAAGAATGAAGACCAGATCTCGCGCCAGATCCTCGAGATCGCCTGCGACCTGGCGCGCCAGGTGGTGCGCCGCGAACTGCAGAGCGACACCAACCCGCTCAAGCCGGTGATCAGCGAAGCGCTGGCCCAGATGGTGGAGGACGGCCTGCCCGCCACCGTGCGCATGAACCCGGGTGACCTCACCCTGATGAAGGGTGCATTGCAGGAGACCCTGTCCAGCCCGGTGCCCGAGTTCGTGGCCGATGCCAGCGTGAGCCCGGGTGGCTGCGTGATTGAGTCGTCCACCATGGCGGTGGACGCCACCATCGAGAAACGCTGGGCCCGCGCCGTGGGCAATCTCGGTATGGACACATCCTGGAACCCGGAGAACGCCGATGTCTGACAGCGTTTTTGGCGCCGAGAGCCGCTGGGGACATTTCATGGACGACGTGCGCGCCAACGCCAAGGTGGACACGCCGCTGGAGGTGCGTGGCACGCTCACGCGTCTGGCTGGCCTGGTGCTGGAGGCGGTGGGTCTGAAGGTGCCGGTGGGATCGCAGTGCCTCATCAGCAACGGCCGCAAGGAACCGGTGCTGGCCGAGGTGGTGGGGTTTTCCAACGACCGGGCCTTCCTCATGCCCGCCGGCGACACACACGGCCTGGCCAGTGGCGCCAGCGTGACGCCGCTGGCGCCCTACCGCACGGTGCCGCGCGTGGGCCACGCCAACAAGCCGCCTTCCCCGGATGACCGGGGCACGCTGCGCCTGCCGCTGGGCCGCGGCCTGCTGGGCCGCGTGGTGGATTCCCACGGCAACCCGCTGGACCACCAGGGCCCGATCCTCAACGTGGACATCGAGCCGATGGACCGCGCCCCGCTCAATGCGATGGACCGCGCTCCGGTGCGCGAACCGCTGGACACCGGCGTGCGCGCCATCAACGCCCTGCTGACCGTGGGCCGTGGCCAGCGCATCGGGCTGTTTGCCGGCTCCGGCGTGGGCAAGAGCGTGCTGCTGGGCATGATGGCCCGCTACACCAAGGCCGACGTGATCGTGGTCGGCCTGATCGGCGAGCGCGGTCGCGAGGTGAAGGAATTCATCGAGGACATCCTGGGGGCCGACGGGCGCAAGCGCTCGGTGGTGGTGGCCGCGCCGGCCGATGCGCCGCCGCTGGTGCGCATGCAGGGCGCCGCCTACGCCACGGCGATCGCCGAGCGCTTCCGCGACGACGGACTGGATGTGCTGCTGCTCATGGATTCGCTCACCCGCTACGCCATGGCGCAGCGCGAGATTGCGCTGGCCATTGGCGAGCCGCCGGCCACCAAGGGCTACCCGCCTTCGTGCTTTGCCAAGCTGCCGCAGCTGGTGGAGCGCAGCGGCAACGGTCCCAACGGCGTGGGCTCGATCACCGCTTTCTACACCGTGCTCTCCGAGGGCGACGACCAGCAGGACCCGATTGCGGACGCGGCACGCGCCATCCTGGACGGCCACATCGTGCTCTCGCGCTCGCTGGCCGAATCCGGTCATTTCCCGGCCATCGACGTCGAGGCCTCGGCCTCGCGCGTGATGCACAACGTGGCCGGCTCGGTGCACCTCGAACTGGCGCGCCGTTTCCGCGGCCTGTATTCGCGCTACCTCAAGAGCCGCGACCTGATCCAGCTGGGCGCCTATGTGCCGGGCAGCGACCCCGAGACCGACCGCGCCATCGTGCTCTACCCGGCGCTGCAGCGTTTCCTGATGCAGGACATGCATGAGGCCGCCACGCTGCCCGACAGCCTGCAGCAGCTGCAGTCCGCCCTGCAGGACGACAAGCCGACGCCACAGCGGCCATCACGTGCACACCACAACCCGTATGAAGGAAAACAGGGATGACGACGATCCAGACGCTGAACAAGGTCGTGGAGCTGGCCGAGAAGCGCCGCGACGAAGCGATGGGCAACCTGGGCCGCATGCAGCGCGAGCTGCAGATCGCGCAGGACCAGATGGACCAGCTCAGCGCCTATGCGCAGGAATCCCAGGCGCGCTGGCAGGCGCGCAGCAGCGTCGGCGTGGACACGGCCCTGCTCATGCACCACCGCCAGTTCATGCAGAAGATCGACCACGCCATGGAATTCCAGCGCGGTGTGCTGGGTGAGCGCCAGGCCATGATCGAGCGCGGCCAGGAACAGGTGCACGCCGCCGAGCGGGACCTGGCCGGCCTGCGCAAGTTCACCGAGCGCAAGCAGCAGGCCATCACCCACCGCGCACAGCGCCAGGAACAGAAGCACACCGACGAAATGGCGCTGGCGATCCACCTGCGCCAGAGCCTGGCGCTGGCCCAGTCGCGCAACGGAGGGCACGCCCCATGAGCGCCAACGCCGTTTCCCGACCCGCCGAGCCGCAACGCCCTGCGCAGGCGTCCCCGCCCGGCAAGGCAGCCGGCGACAAGCCGGTGGAGTCCGACCTGTTCGCCAGCCTCCTGGGCCTGGTGAGCGACACGCACCCGGCGCCCGACGCCTCCGCAGCCGCGCTGGATGACACGCCTGCCGAGACGCCAGCGCCCGACGGGCAGGAACAGAATCCCCTGGCCGCCCTGCTGGCCTGGGCAGCGCCCGCCGCCGCAGCCTCCGCGGCAGGAGCGGCCTCGGACAAAGCCACGGCCAACCCACCCGCCGTATCCACGACCACGACCGCGGCCGCGGCCGATCCAGGTTGGCCGGCACGCGGCAGACCCGAAGACGTCGGCGTGGACATTTCGGGCATGACGCCGGTGGCGCAAGACGCCGGCGTCCCTGCAGAAGTGCTCCCCACGCCCGCGAACCCGGCCACCACCGCGGCCCGCCCGGCCTTTGCCACGGCGGCATCGCGCCCCGCTTTTGCCAGCCGCGCCGACGCATCGCAGCCATCTGCCGTGCCGGCCATGGTCTGGCAGCGTGGCGCGGTCTCCGGCACCGATGCCCTGCAACAGCAGTTCGCCAGCCAGTCGGCCCAGCACACGCAGGGCTTGCCGGCCATGCACGTGCGCAGCACCGTGGCGATGGACGAGCGCTTCACGCCCGCCGCTTCAGGCGCCTGGCAGGCCAGCACGCCGGCCGACGCCGGCATTGAATGGACGCTGCCCGGCACCGGCGGCCTGCGCGCGACCCCGTCGGACGCCGGCCCCTCGATCGGCGGCGCGGCCCTGTCCGACGGCGCCTCCCTGGGCGACAGCACCGGCGGTTCCACCGGCGATGCCCTGCCCGGCGACCAGGGTGGGCAGGCGCACGACGGCACGCCCGCCGAACGAGAAGCCGACGGCCCCACGGTGAGCCACTGGGGCACGCAACACCTGCGCCACGCCAGCCTGCGCGTGGGCGAATCCGGCGCGGACGCCATCGACATCCAGCTCTCCATGAAGGGCCAGGAAGTGCAGGTGGCCTTCCAGAGCGACAACGCCGAAGCCCGCGCCAGCCTGCGCGAGGGCGCCAGCGACGCGCTGGCCGAACTGCTGCAACGCAGCGGCATCCAGCTCGGTCATGTGTCGGTGGGCTCGCAAGGTCAACAGGGCGGCGGCAGCTCGCCACACACGCCCACGGTCAGCCGGGGTGACCTGGTGGGACGGGCCGAAACACCGCCCCCAGCGCCCGCCACACCCACTCCACGCGCCGACGGCAGCCAGCCGCTGGACCTGTTCGTCTAGGCACCTGTGAATCCCGGGATGGGCTTGGACAAGCTCCTGCCAGCCCGGTTAAAGACCACCTTTTCCGGCCCTTTTCCAGTGAATGCCCCAAGGGGCTGGGTCCAATAATTCCTTCAACCCCACACGCATTCCGCGTGTTGCCTGAAGGAAGAACATGTCCGCCGCTGCCGCCACCGCCACCGCCGCCGCTCCTGAAGCCCCGAAGAAGAAGAGCAAGAAGCTGCTCTTCATCATCGTCGGCGTGCTGGTGCTGGCGCTGGCCGGCGCGGGGGGTGCCCTGTTCATCCTCAAGAAGAACACCGCCGACGAACACGGCGACGAAGAGGCCGTGGCCGAGGAAAACCACAAGCCCAAGAGCCCGCCCACCTTCCTGCCGCTGGAGAACATGGTGGTCAACCTCGCCGATGCCGGCGGCAATCGGTTCGTGCAGCTCGGGCTGACCCTGCAGCTTCAAGATGCGGCGACCGAAACCGCCGTCAAGGCATTCCTCCCCAGCATCCGCAGCCAGATCCTGGTGCTGCTCTCGCAGCGCACCGCCGAGGAAATGCTGCAGGTGCAAGGCAAGGAAAAGCTCTCGGCCGACATCATCGCGGCGATCTCCAAAGAAATGGGCTACGCCGAGACCAAGAAAGGCGGCAAGTCCACGCCGAATCCGGTGCAGGCCGTGCTCTTCTCCAGCTTCATCGTTCAGTAAACAGGACGACACGCCATGGCCGATTCGTTTCTGTCCCAGGAAGAGATCGACGCCCTCCTCGAAGGCGTCACCGGCGAGAGCCAGAAGCTCGCCAAGGAAGAGGCGCCCACCGACGGCGTGCGCAACTACAACCTCTCCAGCCAGGAACGCATCGTGCGTGGGCGCATGCCCACCATGGAGATCGTCAACGAGCGCTTCTCGCGCAACCTGCGCCTGGGCCTGTTCAACTTCATCCGCCGCAGCCCCGAGATTTCGGTGGGCGCGGTGCAGGTGCAGAAATACAGCGCCTTCCTGCGCGAACTGGTGGTGCCGACCAACTTCAACATCATGGCCATCCGCCCCCTGCGCGGCAACGGCCTGGTGGTGTGCGAGCCCACGCTGCTCTTTGGCGTGATCGACAGCCTGTACGGCGGCAACGGCAAGTTCCACACGCGCATCGAAGGGCGCGATTTCTCGCCCACCGAGCAGCGCGTGATCAACCGCCTGGTGGACGTGGTGGCCGAGGAATACAAGAAGGCCTGGCGCGGCGTGTACCCGATCGAGCTGTCCTACCAGCGCTCGGAAATGCAGCCGCAGTTCGCCACCATCGCCACACCGAGCGAGATCGTGGTCTCCACCAGCTTCACGCTGGAGATCGGCGACATCTCGGGTTCGCTGCACATCTGCATTCCCTACGCCACGCTGGAGCCCATCCGCGACGTGCTGTATTCCAGCGTGCAGGGCGACGCCATCGAGGTCGACCGCCGCTGGGTCAAGCTGCTCAGCCATGAGATTCAGGCCGCCGAGGTGAGCATGGTCGCCGAACTCGCACAGACCGAGGCCACGGTGGAGCAACTGCTGGCCATGCAGATCGGCGACTTCATCGAGCTCGACCGGCTGCCCACGATCAAGGCCCATGTGGACGGCGTGCCGGTTTTCGAATGCCAGTACGGCACCCACAAGGGCAAATACGCACTGCGCGTGGAACGCAACCTGCGCGGCATCGACGCGAACTGGCTGGGAGATTCGTATGTCAACTGAGACCACCAACACCATGAACGACGCCGTCACCGACGACTGGGCCCAGGCCCTGGAAGAACAGGCCGGCTCGGCCGCCCCGCACGCCGATGGCGCGCCCGAGTTCGAGGCCAACGCGGTGCCCGTGGCCCCGGCCGGCGCGAGCAACCCGATGCAGGACATCCAGATGGTGCTGGACATCCCGGTGCAGCTCTCGGTGGAACTGGGCCGCACCCGCGTTCCGATCAAGTACATCCTGCAACTGGCACAGGGCTCCATCGTCGAACTCGATGCACTGGCCGGCGAACCCATGGACGTGTTGATCAATGGCTACCTGATCGCGCAGGGCGAGGTGGTGGTGGTGAACGACAAGTTCGGTATCCGCCTGACCGACATCGTGACGCCGTCCGAGCGCATGCGCCGCGTCTCGCGCACCTGATCCATCCATCGAGCCCGACATGCTGCAAAACGCGATTCCCGCGCTGCTTCTGCTCGCCCTCATGGTGGGCATTGCCTTCGCCCTGAAGTGGGCGCGCGGGCGCATTCCCGGCGTGGCCGGCCAGGGCAACGGCCCGGCGCTGCGCGTGCTCTCCAGCCTGTCGCTGGGTCCGCAGCAGCGCGTGGTGACCGTGCAGGTGGGCCAGGGCGATGAGCGTGTGTGCCTGGTGCTGGGCGTGGCGCCGGGTGGCGTGAGTGCGTTGCACCAGATGCCGATGCCAGCAGAGCCTGAAGTCCTGACACCGGGCCAGATGCCGCAGGCCACGGGTTTTGCCGCGCGTCTCGCCCAACTCACCAAGAAACCCGATGCGCGCTGAAACCACATTCCGCCTGCTCGGCGCCCTCGCCCTGCTCACGCTCGGCGCCAGCGCCTTCGCTCAAGGCGCGCCCGCCGCACCCACGGGCCCGTCGCTGCCTCTCATGGTCGGCCAGGGCGCGGGTGGCAACACCTACTCGGTGCCGATCCAGACGCTGCTGTTCTTCACCGCGCTGTCTTTCCTGCCGGCCGTGCTGCTGCTCATGACCGGCTTCACCCGCATCGTCATCGTGCTCTCGCTGCTGCGCCAGGCGCTGGGCACGCAGTCCGCGCCACCCAACCAGGTGATCGTCGGCCTGTCGCTGTTCCTCACGCTGTTCGTGATGGGCCCGACGCTGGACAAGGTCTACCAGGATGCCTACGACCCGTATTCGAAGAACGCCATCACGTTCGAACAGGCGCTGGAACGCGGCCAGGCACCCATGCGCGCCTTCATGCTCAAGCAGACGCGCCAGTCCGACTTCGAACTCTTTGCCAAGCTCGCCAAGCTGCCCAACGACGTGACCGCAGAAACCGCGCCGTTCCGCGTGCTGGTGCCGGCCTTTGTCACGAGCGAGCTCAAGACCGCATTCCAGATCGGCTTCATGATCTTCATCCCCTTCCTGGTGATCGACATGGTGGTGGCCAGCGTGCTGATGTCGCTGGGCATGATGATGCTGTCGCCGGTGCTGGTGGCACTGCCGTTCAAGCTCATGCTGTTCGTGCTCGCGGACGGCTGGAATCTGTTGATCGGCTCATTGGCCGCAAGCTTCGCCACATGAACATGGCCCCCACGCTCCACCGCTACGCGGGTCGCTGCCCCCCGAGGGGGCTGGACCGCCTTGGGAGCGGCCCCGCGGCGTCCCGCCCTCTCTTCGAAAAGGTTGTCTGATGGATCCCCAAGCCGCTCTCACGATGGGGCAGAACGCCCTCTTCCTGCTGCTCATGGTCGCCGCGCCGGTGCTCGCCACGGTGCTCGGCATTGGCCTGGTGGTGAGCCTGTTCCAGGCCATCACGCAGATCCACGAGGCCACGCTGTCCTTCGTGCCCAAGCTCATCGGCGCCATCGCGGTGTTTGCCATCGCCGGCCCGTGGATGATGACCACCATGGTCGAGTTCATCCGCAACACCATTTTGTCCATCCCCAACTACGCGATCTGATCGCGCAGCGCCACCGCCATGCCGACCTTCACCGAAGCGCAGGTCATGGCGCTGGTCTCGCCGGTGTTCTGGCCGTTCCTGCGCATCCTGGCGGTGTTCTCCAGCGCGCCGATCTTCTCGGCGCGTTCGGTGCCCATGCGAACGCGCGTGGCGCTGGCCTTCATCGTGGCGGTGTGCGCGCAGGCCGGCATGCCCGACCAGCCCATGGTGGCCCTCACCGACCCGGGCGCGTTCGCGGTGGTGATGCAGCAGGTGGTGGTGGGCATTGCCATTGGTCTGGCGGTTCGCATCGTCTTCGCGTCGGTCGAGCTGGCCGGCGAACTCATCGGCCTGCAGATGGGCTTGAACTTCGCGGGCTTCTTCGATCCGTCCACGAACTCGCAATCGAGCACGGTGGGCCGCTTCTTCGGCAACACCACCATGCTGCTGTTCGTCGTGCTCAACGGCCACCTCATGCTGATCGGCGCGGTGATCTCCAGCTTCGAGCTGTTCCCGGTGGGCGCCAGCGCGTTCGAGTCCATCAACCGCATGCGCCTGCACGAACTGGGCGCGGTGGTGTTCCGCTACGGTCTGTGGATTGCGCTGCCCATGATCGGCATGCTGCTGTTCATCAACATCGTGCTCGGCTTCGTCTCGCGCATCGCACCGCAGATGAACGCCTTCGCCATCGGCTTTCCGCTCACCTTGTCGGCCGGCCTGCTCGGCATTGCGTTCACCCTGCCCATGCTCGACGCACCGGTGGTGGCGCTCATGAAACTCGCCACCGAGATCTTCACCGGCGGTTGAGGCGCGCCGCGCCACGCCGCGCTCGCCTTCATTTCCAGCGCTGAAAAAGACTTTTTCGACTGCGGTCTGGTCAGACCAGCAGGGCCTGCATACAGTAGCGCCACTTCGCAGACTGGCCGGTACCTATCCGGCCAGCCGCGTCACAACCATCAAATGGAGACAACGTCATGGATCTGGACCTCAGAGGAAAACTCGCGCTCGTTTCGGGCTCCACACGCGGTATTGGCCTGGCCACCGCCACCGGCCTGGCACGCATGGGCGCCGAGGTCATCGTCAATGGCCGCGCCGCGCCTGCCGTGGCCGAAGCCGCCGCCAAGATCGAGGCCGCGGTGCCGGGTGCCAAGGTGCACCAGGCCGTCTCCGACCTGGGCACCGCCGAAGGCTGTGCGTCGATCATTGCGGCGCATCCGTCGGTGGACATCCTGGTCAACAACATGGGCATCTATGAGCCCAAGGCTTTCTTCGACATCCCCGACGAGGACTGGACGCGCATGTTCGAAGTGAACGTGATGAGCGGCGTGCGCCTCACGCGCCACTACCTCAAGGGCATGCTGGACGACAAGGACTGGGGCCGCGTGGTGTTCGTCTCCAGCGAGTCGGCCATCTACGTGCCCAAGGAAATGGTGCACTACGGTTTCTCCAAGGCGGCGCAGATGTACATCGCTCGCGGCGCGGCCGAGTCCACCAAGGGCACCAACGTCACCGTGAACTCGGTGCTGCCTGGACCCACCTGGGTGGAAATGGCGCCGGTGCGACTGGCCGCACGCGCCGCCAACATGGGCACCACCGCCGACGACCTGGCCGCCCGCACCTTCACCGAGCGCCGCCCGGCCTCGCTGCTGCAGCGCTACGCCTCGCCCGAGGAAATCGCCAACCTGATCTGCTATGTGGCCTCCAAGGCGTCCAGTGCCACCAACGGCGCGGCGCTTCGGGTGGACGGCGGCATCGTCACCAACCCGTTCTGATCCTTCAGCCCACGCCAGGAGCCTTGCCATGACGATCCACATGAAAGCCCCACTGGAAATCGGCATCAGCGTGAAGGACGTGGACCGCGCCGCCGAGTTCTACGAGAAAGCGCTGGGCATGCAACGCATCTCCGAAGCCACGCTGGCGCCCGACCGCGCGGCACTGGCCGGGTTCGGCCCGGTGGCCTTTCGCATGGTGCGCATGCAGACCAACTACGGCGAGCGCATCAAGCTGCTGCAGTCCACCCCCGGTCCCGAAGGCGACCCCGGCGCACAGACCATCCTGGGCCCGGCCGGCATCGCCTACCTGACCTTCGTGGTCGGCGACATCGAGGCCGCCATCGTTCGCCTGAAGGCGGCCGGCGCGCAACTGATGAGCGATGCGCCCGTGCAGACACGCCCGGGCACACGCCTGCTGTTCTTCCGCGATTGCGAAGGCAACCCGCTCGAACTCGTGCAGTACGACGACCTCGCCGCCTACCGCCCCGACGTCGTGCACTGAAGGTTTTCCCCTGTCCCTTGCAGACGGTCTGGCACAAGGCCGCTGCTTCCCAACCACCACCCTTGGAGACACCATGAACACACTGAACCGCCGCGTGGCCCTTGCCCTGCTGGTCGCCGCACCCCTTGCCCCTCTTGCCGCCCACGCCCAGGAATGGAAGCCCGATCGTGCGGTGACCATCGTGGTGCCCTTCCCGCCCGGCGGCACCGCCGACCAGGTGGCGCGTCTGGTGGCGGTGGAAATGGAGAAGTCGCTCGGCCAGCGCTTCGTGGTGACCAACCAGCCCGGTGCCACCGGCGCCATTGGTGCGCGCGCGGTGCGCGATGCGCCCAAGGACGGCTACACCTGGCTGGGCACCGCGCACCGGCTGGTGGGCACCTACGGCATCATGGGCGACGTGAAGGTCGGGCTCGACGAGTTCCACCAGTTCCTGGCCATCACCAACGTGCCCGTGATCAGCGTGGCCGCCAACTCGCCCTACAACGATTTCGGCGCCCTGCTCGCTGCGCTCAAGGACAAACCCGGCCAGCTCACAGTGGGCACCGCCGGCCCGGCCACCAGCGGCCACTTCGCCATGGAAGCGGTGGCACAGACCGTGAACATCAAGTACCGCCACGTCACCTACCAGGGTGGCGCTCCGGCGGTCCTGTCCACCGTGTCGGGCGAGACCATCATCAACGCCGAACTGGCCAGCGACCAGGCCGAGATGATCCGCGCCAAGCGTCTCAAGCCGCTGGCGGCCCTGAGCAACGCGCCGCTGGAGATCAAGGGCCACGGCTCCATTCCGTCGATCAAGCAGTGGATTCCCAACCTGCCGGCCGTGACCACGCAGTTCGGCATCCTGATTCCGAAGGGTGTGCCGCAGAACGTGGTGGACACCGTGACCAAGCTGTGGAACGAGAAGATGGCGAAGTCGCCCCAGCTTGCCACCTGGGCCGAAGAGCGCGGTGCGCTCATGACGGTGCTCGCCGGCAAGGCGGCGGAAGACGCGGTGAACCCCACCGTGGTGTCGTCGGCCTGGATGATGCATGCGGCTGGCCTCACGAAAGCCTCGCCGGAAACGATCGGCATCCCTCCCCTGGGCCGTTGAAGCACCACCGCAGGGCGCTTCGCGAATGAACCGCAAGGACATCGCCGCGGGCCTGCTGCTGCTGGCGATGGGCGCGTTTGCGCTCTTCGCCGGCCGCGGGCTGGCACTCACGAACTTCGACGCCATGGGCCCGGGCTATTTCCCGCGCGCGCTCTCGGCCATGTTGTGCGTGCTCGGCGCTTTGATCCTGGCCAATGGCCTGCGCAAGGGCCGCGCAGCCACGCCCGGCCTGGACGCCGATGCGGGCGGCACGCCGTGGCGCGCCATCGCGTGGATCAGCCTGGCGCTGCTGTGGTTCGGACTGACGGTTCGCGTGCTGGGCCTGGGCCCGGCGCTGGGCGGCGCGGTGCTGCTGGCGTGTGCCGCCAGCCCGCGCTCCAGCGTGCGGTCCAGCCTGTTGCTGGCCACCGGCATGGTGTTGTTCTCGTGGCTGGTGTTCGTCTATTTCCTGCGCATGCCGGTGCCAATGCTGGGTACCTGGCTAACCTGACATGGAACTCCTCGACAACCTCGCCCTGGGTTTTGCCACCAGCCTGAGCTGGCAGAACCTGCTGATCTGCTTCGTTGGTGTGCTGCTCGGCACGCTGGTGGGGGTGCTGCCCGGCATCGGGCCGGTCGCCACCATTTCCATGCTGCTGCCCATCACCTTCGTGATGCCACCGGTGGCCGCCCTCATCATGATGGCGGGCATCTACTACGGCACGCAGTACGGCGGCTCGACCACCGCCATCCTCATCAACATGCCGGGCGAAGCCTCGTCCATCGTCACCGCGCTCGACGGCCACCAGATGGCGCGGCAGGGCCGCGCCGGCACCGCACTGGCCACCGCTGCGCTGGGCTCTTTCTTCGCCGGCACCTGCGCCACGCTGCTGGTGGCGCTGCTCGCACCGCCGCTCACGGAACTGGCCCTCAAGGTGGGCTCGCCCGAATATTTCGCGCTGATGGTGCTGGGTCTCATTGCCTCGATCACGCTGGCACAGGGTTCGGTGCTGAAGGCCCTGGCCATGCTGGTGCTCGGGGTGCTGCTGGGCACCGTGGGGCAGGACCTGGACAGTGGCACCGAACGCTTCACCTTCGGCCTGCCGGAGCTCGCCGACGGCCTGGAATTCGTGGCCATGGCCATGGGACTCTTCGGCATCTGCGAGATCTTTCGCAACCTGGAGATCGGCCGCTCACGCAGCGCAGAGGTGAGCGCCGTGGGTGGCCTCATGCCCACGCGCGAAGACTTCCGGCAGATGGTCAAGCCCATGTTGCGCGGCACGGCGCTGGGTTCGGCGCTGGGCGTGCTGCCCGGGGGTGGCGCCATCCTCGCGTCGTTCGCGTCGTACTCGCTGGAGAAGAAGCTGGCTGCCCAGCCCCAGCGCTTCGGCAAGGGCGCGATCGAAGGCATTGCCGGCCCGGAATCGGCCAACAACGCCGCTGCCCAGACCTCGTTCATTCCCATGCTCACGCTGGGCATTCCCGCCAGCCCCGTGCTGGCGCTGATGATCGGCGCCCTCATCGTGCAGGGCATCACGCCCGGCCCCACGGTGATGCTGCAGCAGCCCTCGCTGTTCTGGGGGCTGATCTGCTCCATGTGGATCGGCAACGCCATGCTGCTGGTGCTGAACCTGCCGTTGGTGGGCATCTGGGTGCGGCTGCTCACGGTGCGCTACCACCTGCTCTATCCCATCATCGTGGGCTTCTGCTGCATCGGCGTGCTCAGCATCTCCAACAACGTCTTCCACGTGTACTCGCTGATCGGCTTCGGCCTCATCGGCTACCTGCTCATGCGCCTCGATTTCGAACCCGCACCGCTGCTGCTGGGCTTCGTCATCGGCCCGCTGCTGGAAGTGAATTTCCGTCGCTCACTGGTGCTCTCGGCCGGCGACCCGATCATCTTCATCGAGCGCCCGGCGACCGCGGTGATGCTGGCGCTGGCCGCGCTCGCGCTGATCGTGGCAGCCTTGCCCGCCATGCGCCGCCGGCGCGACCACACCTTCGTGGAGTGAGGCGCCACACCGGCCGGTGCGCGACCTTCAGAGCGCCGTGGGTGTTGCCGCGCGCATGGCTTCGACGAAGCGCCGCAGCCTCACCGGGTAGAAGCTGGCGTAGGGGTAGACCAGGTGCAGCGGCAGCGCCGGCGCCTGCCATTGCGGCGCCAGGTGCACGAGGCGACCTTGCGCAAGGTCGTCCCTGAGCATCCACGCCGACGCCACGCAGACGCCCAGACCCATCACGGCCGCATTGCGCAGCGCGTACAGGCTGTCGGTGCTCAGGCGGGGACGGATCGCAACCTGCCGCGTCTCACCGGAGACCGCGTGCGACAGCGTCACTTCGGTGCGGTAGTAGGTGCGCAGCGCCATCCAGGGCAGGCCCGCGAGTTCGTCGGGGTGTTCGGGCACCGGCTGTCCCTGCAGCACACCAGGCGCGGCCACCACGATGCGCGGCACATCCATCAGTTTGATCGACACCACCGACGGGTCGCGCACTTCGCCCACGCGCAAGGCGCAGTCGATGCCTTCGCCGATCAGGTCGCGTTCGTCGTCGCGCAGCAGCCAGTCGACGTTGACGCGAGGATTGCGCCGCAGGAATTCGGTGAGGGGTCGCACGAAATGCTCCTGGCCCAACGCGTGGGGCGCGAGCACGCGCAAGTGGCCCTGCGCCTCCTCGCCCACGCCGCGCACTTCGGATTCGAACGAGTCCCAGCTCTCCAGCAAAGTCTTGGCGCGCTCGAAGCAACGCTCGCCGTCTTGCGTGAGGCGCATGCCGCGCGTGGAGCGCTGCAGCAGCCGCACGCCCAGCGTGCGTTCCAGCGCCTGCAATCGCCGGCTCACGGTGGGCTGCGTGGTGCCCATCTGTGCGGCCGCACCCGAGAGGCTGCCCGCCTCGACGATGCGCACGAAGGTCTGCATGAGGTACAGGCGGTCGCCACTGGCGGTTTCATTCATGCGTCCATCGTATATGTGAAGTGCCAAAATCGGCTCTACCAGCAGCCAGAAGGCTGTGCCAGACTCGCGTCCAGACGAAAAACCTAGGGTTAACACCATGTCTTCCATGCCTGCCTCGAATACATTCACCCCGCCCGCTGCCGGTACCGGGCTCTCCAGCGGCCTCACCCTGCTGCTGGCCACGGGTGCGGGCCTCTCGGTGGCTTCGCTCTATTACAGCCAGCCCATGCTGGGCGTGATCGGGGCCGACATCCAGGCGAGCGATCAGGCGATCGGCCTGGTGCCCACGCTCACGCTGCTGGGTTACGCCGCCGGCATCCTGTTCACCGCGCCGCTGGGCGACCGGCACGACCGGCGCACGCTGATCCTCATCAAGGTGGTGCTGCTGGTGCTGGCGCTGCTGGCCGCGGCGTGGTCGCCTTCGGTGGTGCCGCTGCTGGCCGCCAGCCTGGCCATGGGCATTGCCGCCACGCTGGCGCAGGACATCGTGCCCGCGGCCGCCACGCTCGCGCCCGACGCACAGCGCGGCCGCCTGGTGGGCACGGTGATGACCGGCCTGTTGCTGGGCATCCTGCTCTCACGCGTGGTGAGCGGCTTCACCGCCGAGCACCTGGGCTGGCGCGCCATGTTCCTTTGTGCCGCGCTCGCCACCGCCGGGCTGGGCGTGGCGCTGTGGCGTTTCCTGCCGAGCTTCCGGCCCACCACGCAACTGCCCTACGGCGCACTGCTCGCGTCGCTCGGTGGCTTGTGGCGGCAACACGCTGCAGTGCGCCGCGCGGCGCTGGCGCAGGCCTCGCTGGCGGTGGGATTCAGCGCCGTGTGGTCCACGCTGGCACTGTGGCTGCACGGCGCGCCGTACCACCTGGGCAGCGCGGCGGCTGGCGCCTTCGGGCTGGCCGGTGCGGCTGGCGCGCTCGCCGCACCGGTGTTCGGCCGCCTGGCAGATCGGCACGGTGCACAGCGGACAACGTTGTATGCCGCGGGCATCGCCGCCGTGTCGTTCGCTTCCATGGCTCTGATCCCCTGGCTGCCGCTGCACCTGCAGCTGGTGTGGCTGGCGGTGGCGATCGTCGGCTTCGACCTGGGCTTCCAGGGCGCTCTCGTCTCTCACCAGACCATCATCTACGCCGCCGACCCGGCCGCGCGCAGCCGGCTCAATGCGCTGCTCTTCGTCGCCATGTTCGGCGGCATGGGGCTGGGCGCCGCCCTGGGCAGCACGCTCTACGCGCAAGCCGGCTGGATGGGCGTGACCGCGCTGGCCACCGGCGCGGGCCTGGTGGCACTGGCGATGCGCTGGCGCGCCGCGCGGGCCTGACCCGCGCCATGTCCCGTGCCGGTCAGACGCCGCCAGTGGGGTGCGTCGGATCCACCCACAACACCTGTTCGGGCTTCTCCACCGGCTCGATGTCCAGGTTCACCGCCACCGCCTGGCCGTCGCTGCGGCACAGCACGCATTCGAGCACCTCGGTCGGGCTGGCGTTGATCTCCTGGTGCGGCACGAACGGCGGCACGTAGATGAAATCACCCGGACCGGCTTCGGCGGTGAATTCGAGCTGCTCGCCCCAGCGCATGCGCGCGCGGCCGCGCACCACGTAGATCACGCTCTCCAGAGGCCCGTGGTGGTGCGCGCCGGTCTTCGCGTTGGCGTGGATGGTGACGGTGCCTGCCCAGAGCTTCTGCGCGCCCACACGCGCAAAATTGATGGCGGCCTTGCGGTCCATGCCGGGCGTGGAAGGCACGTTGCCATCGAGCTGGTTGCCGGGAATCACGCGCACGCCGTCGTGCTTCCAGGCGGCGTCATGCGGATGGTCGTGATCGTGGGTGTGCTGGGTCATGGTGCGACGTTCAATGCGGGATGGCACAGTGTGCCAGCCGATGTGCCCCGCATCACGGAAAATGGCACGTTCCCCCCGAAGCCGCCTGGAGATTCCCTTGCCCCTGCCCCCACCCCAAGCCCGCACCCCCATGCACACCCGACGGGTGGAATACCGCGGCTTCCGACGCGACGACG
Organism: Hydrogenophaga sp.; assembly: GCF_051858985.1. Lineage (GTDB taxonomy): Bacteria > Pseudomonadota > Gammaproteobacteria > Burkholderiales > Burkholderiaceae_C > Hydrogenophaga. The sequence continues at coordinate 921,868 of NZ_JBHYGM010000001.1, forward strand.
GCCTGTGGGACATCGAAGGCGAACTGCACGACAGCAAGCCACACGACATTGACCTGATGGCCGGCGAACACATCGCCGCTGGCGATCCCATTCACCACATGCGCCTGCGGGTGACCTTCGACGAAGCCATGGTGATCCGCGACATCGCGGTGGCCATGGACGCCTTTCCGCACGAACCCTGCCCGCAGGCCATGCCCCCGATGCGGGGCATGGTGGGCGAGGTGCTGGGCCGGGGCTGGCGCCACACCATCCAGCGCCACCTGGGCGGCGTGCAGGGCTGCACGCACCTGCGCGAACTGCTCTTCAACCTGGCCACCGCCGCGTTCCAGACGCGCACGGGGGTTTTCTCGCCCTCCGGCGACGGCAGACCACCGGCCCATCTGGGCCAGTGCGTGGGCTGGGACTTCAACGGCCCGGTGGTGGAGAAGGTGTATCCCATGTTCTTCCGCTGGCAGCCGCCCGCGCGCGACACCGCCGCTTGACACCACCCCACGCGCTCGCGTGAAATGCCGCCCGTGGATTCACCACAGGAGGCGGAGAACATGAAGAAGAGAAGCTGGATGCGAGCCCTGCTCGCCGGGTTGATGGCGCTCGTGCTGCTGGCGGCCACGGCCCTGGGCATCGGCGTGTTTCTTGCGGAACGCAAGATGCAGCGCTTCGTGGACGTGCCGGTGAAGCCGGTGCCGTTTCGCGACGACGCCGCCTCGCTGGAACGCGGCAAATACCTGTTTGCCTCGCGCGGCTGCGTGGACTGCCACGGCAGCGCCGGCACCGGTCGAACCTTTGCGGATGACGGTGGTCTGGTGATTGCAGGCCCCAACATCACCACCGGCCCTGGCGGCGTGGTGGCGGGCTACCAGCCAGTGGACTGGGTGCGCGCCATCCGGCACGGCGTCAGCCCCAAGGGCCGACCGCTCATGATCATGCCCAGCGAGGACTACAACCGCTTCACCGACGACGACCTCGCTTCGCTCGTCGCCTATGTGCGTGCGCTGCCGCCCGCCAGCGGCCAAGGCACCGTGCTCCAGCTGCCGCTGCCCGTGAAGGCCCTGTACGGTTTTGGCGCCATCAAGGACGCGGCCGCCCGCATTGACCACAGCCTGCCGCCGCAGCAACCGGTGCCCGAGGGCGTGACCATGGACCACGGCAAATACGTGGCCAACATGTGCATCGGCTGCCACCGCGAAGGCTTCGTCGGCGGCAAGATCCCCGGCGGCCCACCCGACTGGCCACCCGCGTCCAGGCTGGCGCCCGGTGAAGGCAGCGTGATGGGCCGTTACGCGGACGCTGAATCCATGATCACGATGTTTCGCAGCGGGAAACGGCCCGACGGCTCGGCCGTGCAGGTGATGCCCTTCGAGTCGCTGCGGGAGATGAGCGAGACCGATCTGCGGGCCTTGCACCTCTACTTGAAGTCGCTGCCGGGGGCGACCCGGTGAATGCAAACCTGGATGCCTTCTACGCAGCCCTGAAGGCGCTTTCCGCGTCGGACCTGGCGGCCTGCGTGACACCCGACTTCGTGCTGGACTGGCAGGGAACGCCGAGCATTCCCTGGGCGGGCACCTGGCACGGCGTCGATGGGCTCATGTCGTTCGTGAAGGAACTCAATGCCAGCGTCGAGGTTCTCGATGTTCAACGCCTCCACCAACTGCAAGACGCTTCCGTGACCGTGGTCGTGTTGCGCGGGCACTGGAGGATGAAGGCCACCGGTCAGGAAATCCGGGCAACGGCCTGCAATCTCTTCACCTTTGAAGGCAGCCGCATCCGGTCTTATGCGGTGCTGAACAACACCGCCGCTTTCGCTGAAGGCCTGGGCTAGACCTGCAACGAACCGCGAAAACCGCGGACCGCGTAGTACGACTGCGCGCCGTTGTGGTACGTGAACACCACGCCATAGCGGCGGTCGCAGAACAGGGCACCGCCGAGCTTTCTGATGTCTGGGGGCGTCTGGATCCAGCTTGAGGTTTTCGTGTCGAATTCGCCCAGGGCCTGAAGCGCGCGGTATTGCGCTTCCGTCAGCAACTCGATGCCCATGGACGCTGCCATGTCGACAGCGCTGTCTTGCGGCCTGTGCTCCTTGCGCGACTCCAAGCCTTCCCGGTCGTAACACACGCTTCGGCGGCCGGCCGGGCTTTCCGCTGAGCAATCGCAGAAGACGAAGGTGCCGGCCGCTGCGTCGTGCCCCACCACATCGGGTTCGCCCCCCGTGGCTTCCATCTTCTCGAGCGATGCCAGCGCGGCGGGCCTGGCCTTGAGGCGTTCCTGCACGGCGGACCATGCGAGGCCCGGATGGCGGTGCATGTTCGACTCGAAGCGGCTCTTGAGCGATTGGAGCAACGGGTCCTGGGTTTGCTGCTTCATGGGGGGCTCCTGAATGGCCTGGGCTAGGCGGAGCGTAACAGCCGCATTGAACGAAATACCAATAGGGGGTACTGGTATCGTCAACCCCAACGAGCCAGAGCGCCTCACGGAAATCAAGACCCCGTCGCTATACTGCGCCGGTCACGCGAAAAAGGCGTGATCGGGATTGGTCTCCCGTTTGTGCTCCCTGCAGCGAAAGCCGCAGGGTCTGTGTCCGCAGAGTCTGCGGCTTCTTCGCTCGTGCCTCCTTTATGGCGGCTCGGGCGGGGGGCCGCAAGGCCCGCCGGAATCCGCAGGGAGCACCCGGTAGACCAACCCGTTCGGGCCGCCGCCACCGTTGCACATCGCAGCGGTGGCGGCGGTGATGCAACCCCAAAACCTACAGGGAGCACCACATGGTCACGGCACCCATTCACCCCCGCATCCACCTGCTCGCCGCCAGGGCAGAGAGCCACGCGGCTTCCCTCTCCACCACGCTCAACGCCCTGGTCGAGCTGGAAAAGTTCGTGTCCATCGGACGCACCACCGAAGACGAAGACATGGCCCAACTGCGAACCAGCCTGGGCCGCCTCATGCGCGCACTTCACGAAGACATGCAGCGGCGGATCGGGCTGGTGGCGGACGCGACGGCGGAGTTGCGGGCGGTGGTGGAAGGGAATGGAATGGCCGGGGGGTGAGCGGCTTGGACGAAGAAATCTCCGTTCGCCAAATCGACTGGGTGTCTGGTTCAGACTGAACTGAGTCATTCGCAGGCAGAGGCTTGTGTGGCCGCTGCGTTCATCAGACGTTTGCTGGGAAGCGGCTCGTATGACGTCCAGCCTATCATCTATGCCGAGTTAGCTGAACCGCCGACATTCGTAGCCCGGCGCTAAAGTGCCGCAAGACCTTCGCCAAATCAAGGATTTTTCATGAGCGCATTGGTTCCAAAACCACCCATGCAACTGGTCGACCCGCAGGCACAAATTGTGGTCGACTTCCTTCGAAGCATGGGCCTACCCCACGACAACATCATTGCCGCCCAAGACCAGCGGTCGATCATTGGGCAGAACTTGCCAGCGTATATCGAAGGCCTTCCCAAAGAGGTCAAGCAGGACGCGCGGTATCTATCAAAGTTCGTGGTGGGCGCCGGCTTTGGCCTCTTCGACTACTCGCTGAACGCGATCTGGAATGAGGTCGTATTGGACCTTCATAAGAAGGCCATCGCCTATGGGTTGGAAATCTTCTACAACGCGGCGGTGGGCGGCAAAGCCCGCGAGTTCTACCAGACCGAAGACGATCTGCGCTCGATCAAGGATGCGGTGCTGCTCGACACGTGCAGAAAATTGGAGTTGATCAGCGAGACGACGCACAAGAAGCTCAAGCACATCCTCGACATGCGAAATGACATTGGCATCTCGCATCCAACGAATTACACAATCAACGCCTTTGAGCTGCTAGGTTGGCTCACCACATGCATCCAGGACGTTTTGAATGACCGGCCGACTCCCGCAGCACTGCAGGTACAAGCCTTCATCCAGAATCTGAAGCAGCACACACAGCCTTTGGATACAACAAACGTCGCGAACATAGCCCAGAAGATTAACGCGCTAGCATCTCATCACTGCGGGAACATCCTGCGCACGATGTTCGGTATCTACGTGGCGCCGGATACCGACCCACAGGTTCGAAAGAACATTTCCTTGCTCGCAGTTTCTGTCTGGGCCGCCAGCAGCGATGACGCCAAGTACGCGTTGGGCCTGACCTTAGAGGGCTATAACACCAACCTCTACCAGGACAAGTATGTCCTAGGCGAGCAGTTCTTCCAGTCGGTTAAAGGAAACGCGTTCAGATCAAATGCCGAACGCGGCATCATTGTCGATGGCCTTATCGACGAACTCTTGGCGAAACACAACGGTTGGGACAACTTTCACCACGAAGGACCAGCCGCTGACGCGGTGATGTCCTTTATCAATCATCAGCAAGATTTTCTGCCGAATTTCGCCTTCAAGCTGATCAAGGTATTCCTCTTGTGCCGGATCGGGCGAGGGATTCCCTATAACAGCGGCGTCTCGCCACGCGGGCGCGTTTACTACGACCGCCTGCTCACGTTGTTGGGCGATCAGTATGCTCCTATGGCCTTGGTTGCGCTGTCGCACTACGAGATACAGACCCAACTGGACAAGGAAATCTGTAGGCAACAGGCCGTCGCCGCACTGCAGGTATTGAAGACCACGGTCGTCAACGCTCGTCTAGTTGAAGCCATCGACTTCCTGCTTGCACACCTTTTCGCTAATGGCAAGGCAGTGTTTGACACGCGGTTCAAGGCATTGACCGCAGGCTACATTAACTGGACGTGAGGAATACTCAGCACAGCGTCATCACGCTGCGCGTGCGGCGCGCTCATTCCCGCCGACCGTTTCTTGGTACGGCAACTGGCGACTCCATGACCGATAGGCGGGCAGCAACGTAAGCTCAAGAGCAGTGGCCGAAGGTCAGGTATCGCCGCAGAGCCTTAGTTCGAACTCCGAGGGCCGCTCCATATTAAGCGCGGTCATTTGGCGCCTCCGGTCGAAAGACAACTGCCGGCCTTGATCTGTCATGCGTAATCTATGGGAGTTGCTGCTTGGAGGCTATTGACTGGTGAGGAAAGCCGCAAAATTTGATCGGCAGGTCGGGGATGTAGCTTCGATTGTCGTGGCCCACTGAAGGCTAGAGGCGCATGATTCTGAGATTGAGATCCGCTTGGGCTAGCTTGTCAAAGTCCTTGTCGCAAGTCACCAACGTCAGATCGTGTGTCAGGGCCATCGCGGCGATCCAGATGTCGTTCTCTGTGATTTGCAGCGTGTTGGCCGGCCAATCATCGCTCCAGCGCTCCGGGGGCACCCCCTTGAGTTTGCCTTGCGCGGCCTTGCGCGGGGCGACCTTCCAGGCCCATCTTGAGCGCAGCTGACCTTGTTCAATGGCGACATGGCGAGTCACTTCCAAAGGCTCTGAGAGCGCGCCTGCGGCCTGAATACGCCCGCGCACTGCATCCGTGGCGGTCTGGTTGGGCTTGGGCGAGCGCCTTTCGTACATGTTCAGGCCGAACTGCATCTCCGCCAACGAGATCACACAGATGAAGAGCCGCTGTTCTTGTCCGGCGAGCTGATCCTTGAAGGCGATGGCCTTGGCATGCAGCGAATCGTCTTGGTTCAACAAGGCCGACAGAGCACTGGTATCGAGAAGGAACATAGATCGTCCTTCACACCAGGTCGAAAACGTCAGCCACACTCTTTGGCAACGGTTCCATCAGTGTGCGCCAAGCAGCCCTGATCTCAGCGTTGCTCATGGCCAACCGCTTGTGCAACGAAATTGCAGCATCGTCGCTCGCTGTGCCTGGGTAGCCCCCGAAGGTCATACGACTGGGCCGTTGGCCGTCGCCCATGAAACGCAACAACTCGCGCTCCAGCCTGGGTGGGAGGTCATACGCCCTCAGAACGAGCGCATCAATCTCCATGAGGAGGTCTTGCGCTGATTTGGGGCGCGAGGAAAACAAGGGCCCATCGTCACCCTCGCAAGCCGACAGGTATTCGCCGATCAAACTCTCCACCTCACGCGAAATACGCGCCGAAGGCAGCGGCAGTTTCTGCAGCGTCTCCTTGCGCAGATGCTTTTGCTCGTCGTGTGCAAAGCTGAAAGCATTTGCCACAGGCGAATTCAAGATCGCGCACAGTTCGAGCAGACTCAGCGATGGTTCCTGCGATTCCCGCAACCAAATTCCGTAGAACTGCTGCGACACCAGCAATCCATCCGTATCCACGGTAGCAGCCAGGCGCCATGGACCACGAGACGTCCGGATCGCGTTGGCAATGAGCTTTGGGGATTCCCAAGGGTAGTTGATCGCCCCTCCGCGCAAGTTCGATGCACGGGCATCCAGATAGACCGCCTGCTTGACCTCGAACTGTGCAAGCGACTCGCCTGAACGATGCAAGCCACGCTGGAAACCCGGCGCGGCCTTGCGCCGGCTGGCCTCGCTCTGGTCCGTTGCCCATTCCAGTCCGCGATGCATTTCGACCACGCTGCCGAGCACCGGCGATCCGGCAAGGTAGTCCCATACGCGCCGGAGCGGTCGCAGAGCCACTAGTCCCGGCGACTCGCGGGGATCCACCTGGACCATATCGCTGCTGGATGTCTGCAAGGTCTGGGTAAAACGCGGCCAGTCGGCACGCCGCACGACACTCTTGCGAAGAGTGGTTTCGTCGCGTGCGTCTTCGTCGCGCCGGCATTGGGCGATCAGGATCTCCGCGCCGATCGAGGCGTGACGAAACACGCCTTCTGGCAACTGCATCACCTCGACGTCGCCATATATCTCGCAGATGCGCCGAATGTGCTCCCGGTAGACTTTGTGCGAAGAAAACCCGCTGGGCATCACAACGCCCAAGAACGACGGTGGCGTCTTCACGATGGCGTCCAGCAGCACCACGGGCTTGTGGACGGATAAACCGGAGAGCGGCTCGTCGAAATCTTCAAACGGCGGGTTGCACAGCAGCACATCGCATTGGCTGACGCGTTCGGCTAGGCGACCGGGTTGGAACAAGTCCTCGCGCGTGATGCGCCAGCCGTTGTGATTCGGATAGTCGGCCAGGATCAGTGCTAGCCGGGCAATCTCGCAAGCGAACGGATCGATCTCGCTGGCCACGAAGTGGCTCACGAGATGCTCATGCACCTTGGCCACGGACCAGGATTGCGGAAAAAGTTCCTTGAACCGCCGCAGGGCTGCCGTCAGGAAGACACAGGCGCCTGCGAAGGGCTCATAGACGCGTAGCTGCGCGGCCGCATTGCCCTCCGGCAGTCGCAACGATCGGATCACATAGTCTGCGGCGCTGTACGGTGTGCTGTGCGTGCCGAAAGCCTTGCGGGTTTCCGGCGTGATGAGCGTGCTCTCGTAGACGAACGCCAAATCGTCCGCCGCAACATTGCGCACGTACAAGCCTTCGCGCAAGGCCAGCCATGCAGCGGCGAGCTGCGTCACGCGAGTCTTGGTCCATTGAAGCCGCTGCGCGGGCAGCGAGTACAGCGACTCCACGGTGGCCACGACCTGGCGCGGATCGTCCGCATCGACGGATGCCACCCGGGTGTCTTCCCTGTCGATCAGTATCTTGCCTGCCAGCAGTCGGAAAACCAGCGGGAACAGCACCTCGTAATGCGCCTGTAGCGAAAGCTGGCCCGTGGCGACTTTCTCTCCATTGAAATGGGAGAGGAACTGCGTCAGCATGTCGTCCAGCGCCAACTGCGTATTCGCCTGGATGGCGTACAAGGTGCGTGGATCGAATAACAGCCCTGTGTTCTGGGCATCATCGCGAACTTGGAGCGCTTTGAGGTGGCGGATGGAGCCAGGGCCGAACTTCGCCCTGTCCGTCAGCAGCGTCTGCCACTCAGATGCGGGCGTGCTGCCAAGCTGGGTGGCTCCGCTGGGCGTGTAGGTCCACATCGAAGCCTCGTCGCCCTCGATGACGACGAGGAATGGCGCCCCTAGGCTGCGCGTGGCCTCCGCAGCTTCGCGCGCGGTTTCGTTCACAGCAGTGCGAACCACACCTAGCGCTGCAGTGCGGTACGAGGCGGGCCCGTCCCAAAATGCGGCGGCGTCTACCTCGCGCACCGGTCGCGCGGGGAGGTCCACTGCCGCGAATCGAAATCCTTGGAAGACGTCCGCAGCGCGGTAGCCAAGGTGGGTCAAGGAAGTCCTGAGAACTTGTGCGTTGTAGCTCACAGCGTCCTCCTTGACTGTTCAACGTTTCCTACCGTGGCAGGAGTCTGAGCGGTCGCCGGAACAGGCTCTGCCGCAACCGTCGCAGAACCGATTGCCTGAGGCCCGAAACCCAATTCGCGCTGGCCCCAATTGAGCTGCGCACGCCCGGGCAATAGATACTCGTCCACTGCCTGGAAAATCGGAGCCAGCGGAACCAGCAGCCCTTCTCCGACACTCTCCGTGGCCTCCACATATCGGACCTCGGGCGGTTCAAACGACAGCAACAAGCGGGCGGTGGCCGAAACCGGCCTTGGGCCAGACAGCACAGAGCGCACGGCATCCGAAAAACCCGCCACCATGCCTCGCTGCAGACCATACCGGGATTCCAATTGGGAGCACGCCCGCACCACCAGCAGATCCTGCGCGGTGTACTGCTTCGCCACCCGCACTTGCGTGTTGCGGCTGGCATAGGCCGGCATGGCATCCAGCAAACCACGCATCTGATCGCGTGTGTATCCACTGATGGCCAACAGGTCAGAAATGGTTAAAGATCGACTACTCATCTCTGCCTCCTTCGCGCAATACTGTGTATTCTATGCGCAGAACTGAGCGTTGAGAGCGCAGAATTGCGTATTTGACGTTCACGATTTGGCACTTTGGCCTCACAGCTCGACATGAACTTGTGAAGCAAGTATTCGATGAATGGACCGATAAACCGTACCGGTGAGTGAGAGAAATACGTACCGCTCGGAAGCATTCCTGGCTCGCCGCGGTCCGAGGGCGACTGATCTCGCATAGCTGCTGCCTGGAAATTGAAGCTATGCCGAACGACTGCTTTATGCGGCTGAGGGTGAGTACAGTCCCGGGTGGTTCACGGTCGGGAATCGCTGCACAAGCGACCTTCAAGCGGCATTGACCAGTCTTCAAACCAGACCGCGACTCATCATCTGACCAACCGTCTCGTCACCCGAGATCCTTACCCCACCCCCGCCCACACACCATCAAGCGACCGCCTCGCTCAACACCCTTAGCAGATCCTCCTGATCGACGGGCTTGTGAAGGACGGCGCGGAATCCGGCTTCACCCAGCTCTGCACCGTCTTCGGCAGAGATCTGACCGCTCATGAGCACCACCGGCGGGGGTGAATTGGTGGATGCGATGCGGCGAGCCAGCTGGAGCCCGTTCAGTTTCGGCATCGACAGATCGGTCAGGACCGCGTCCCATTTCCCGCCCTCGGACTGGAAGTGTTCCCACGCCTCTTCACCGTCGCGGGTGCGGGTGACCACCCAGCCTTGCCGCTCCAGCAGCGCGCTCCAGGCATCACGGACCAGCGCGTCGTCCTCGGCATAGAGCAGCCTTTTCTTCGGGCCCTGCGTCACGGCGAAACCGTGCGTCCTCAGATTCCAGACCGCTTCTCCCTTGGCGGGCATGACCAGCGTGAAACAGGCTCCCTGCCCCGGTGTGCTGCTGACGCCCACGCCGCCTGAATGACGGGCCATGATGCCGTGCACCACCGACAACCCCAGGCCGGTGCCCTTGCCGATCGCCTTGGTCGTGAAGAACGGGTCAAAGATGCGATCCAGATGCTCCGGCGCGATGCCCGGGCCCTCGTCGCTCACGCTGAGCGTGATGTACCGGCCCCGCGGCAACTGACCCAACATCGCGCAGCCGGCTCCGCTGGCCAATTCGGTGGACTCTTTCGATTCCAGCACGAGCGAGATCGCGCCTTTGCCGTCCATGGCGTCGCAGGCATTGATCAGCAGATTGACGATCACCTGCTTCATCTGCGTCGAATCGGCCTCGATCCAGTCGTCCTCGATCCGACAATCCACCTCCAGCGTGCAGCGGCCCATGAGGCCGAAACCCACCAGGGTGCGCGCCTCGTCGATGATGGCGCTCAGGCGCAGGCGCTCCAGGCGCGGCGTCGACTGGCGGCTGAACGCCAGCAGTTGCTTCATGAGTCCCGAGCCGTGCTGAATGGACTTCAAGGCTTGCTCGAGCGACGAGGCGCTGGGGTGGCCAGTGGCAAGATCCTCCTGGGCCAGCCGCACCCAACCCGAAATGGCGGCCAGCGAATTGTTGAAATCGTGGGCGATGCCGCTCGTGAAGCGACCCAGCGCCTCGGTCTTCTGGCTCTGCGCGAGTTGCAGGTGCAGCGCCTCCTGACGCTCATGCGCCTGCCTTTGCTGTGCGGCATCCTCCCGGTTCCGGTCGAGGAGCCGATTGATGCCCCTGGCCAGATCCGCCAGTTCGTCGTCCCCCCCGACCGAGAGCTTGCCGTCGCTGTCGATGCCCGCGCGGGTGACTTCCGACAATTCGACATGCACGCGCTGCAAGCGCCGAAGGACAAGGTGATTGAGCAGGAGCACCAGAAGGGTTCCCACCACGAGGCCCGCCAAAGCCACCTGCAGGGCCGCCACCAGCGCCAGGGAGCGGCCTGCCTGATGCAGGTGCCTTTCCAGCTCGAGCACCAGAAAAGCCACTGGCCTTCCCTCGTGATCGAGCACGGGTGCCCTGGATTCGGTCCGGGTGTGATCGACAGGCAGGACACCGCCTGCCAGACTGGCGGGCGCGGCGTCCGTGAAGCTCAGGCGAACGGGATGCATCAGGATGTCGCTGAAACGCGCCAGCTCCTTCGCGTCGAATCGCCGGACCATCGCCAGCGCACCGTGGGGGGCGCTGCCCGGCTCGAACTGGCTGCGCACGGCGGCAATCGACACCAGGTACAGGTTTCCGTCCATGCGCCGGTAGGTGCGCATCACCGTCTGGCTGGTTCGATCCGAAAGCACCGACACCGCCAGGCTGCGCACCATCTGCGAGATGCTTTCGGAGACCGGCTGCAACGACGGATCTTCGGTGAGCTCAGCACCAGCGATGGGTCGACCGAGCACATCGAGCACCAGTACGTGGTCGATGCCGAGGTACTTCAGGTTGTCGGTGCCGAAATTCTCCGAGAAGTAGTCTGGCTTCGAGCCCTTCGCGAACTCCACCGTGTCGGTCCAGTAGGCGTAGTCCATGAGCGTGGCGCTCAGGCCCTGGAGCTGCTGATTGAGCAGCCGGCCGGCGCGCTCGCCTTCCACCTTGAACTGATCGCGTTCCAGTTCTTCGAAGGATGCCGTGATCGAGTGGCGCGAGACCAGCACCGAAGCGAGCGTGAGAACGCCGATGGTCGAGACGACCAGCAGCCAGGCCTTGTACTGAAGTTTCATGGTGGTTGGATCATCGGCAAGCTGCAGACGCTTTCGGTCGGCCTCGGGCCACACACCGTGCGTTATTTGTCTTTATCGGCACAGCCAGACAGAAGATGACCCGGGAACTCACCCATGCAGACAGCGACCCGGCAGTTCACCGCATGGGCACTGGCGTCTGCCAGCGCGCGAACACCGACGCTCACTCCACCAACGCCCCGTACACCAGCCCCCGCATCACCGACCGGTAGTGAATCCGCTGGTTCGGGGCCTGCGCCATGAAGATGGCGAACAGTTCCTGTGCGGGGTCGACAAAGAAGTGGGTGCCGCCGATGCCGCTCCAGTGGTAGGTGCCCAGCGAGCCGGGCACGGGCGCCACGCCGGCTTCGGTGCGCACGGCAAAGCCCAGGCCGAAGCCGTGGCCGGGGGGCAGCAGGGGGTTGTTGGCGTGGTCAATGGCGCTGCCCAAGTGGTCGGCGGTCATCCAGGCCAGCGTGCAGGGTGACAGCAGGCGCTGACCATCGAGTTCGCCGCCGTTGCAGAGGCATTGCAGGAAGCGCGCGTAGTCGTGCAGCGTGGACATGAGTCCGCCGCCGCCCATCTCCAGCGCGGGTACCTCGCGCGGGTCGTGCATGGGCATCTGCGTGCCACCGTCGGGGTCGTGTTCGAACGCTTCGGCAATGCGGTGGTGCTGTTCGGGGGGCACGAAGAAAGCCGTGTCGTTCATGCCCAGGGGTTGCAGGATGGCTTCGCGCAGGAAGGCGCCCAGCGGCTGGCCTGTGATGACCTCGATCACGCGGCCCAGCACGTCGGTGGCGCGGCTGTAGGCCCAGGTGGTGCCGGGATGGTGGGCCAGCGGCAGCGCGGCCAGTCGCTCGCACAGTTCGGCGTTGGTTTGCTGCCGGTCGCCCAGGCCGGCCTGCGAATAGAGCTGGTTGACATGCCCGTTGCCGGTGAATTCGTACGTGAGGCCGGCGGTGTGTCGCAGCAGATCCTGCACGGTGCTGGGCCGCGCGGCGGGCACCAGATCGATGCCCTGCAGCGTGGACACGGCGACCTGCTGGTGCAGGAAGCCAGGCACGTACTTGCCCACCGGGTCGCCCAGCAGCAGGCGGCCCTGCTCCACCAGCATCAGGGCGGCCAACGAGACGATGGGCTTGGTCATGGAATAGATGCGGAAGATCGCGTCGGTGCCCATGGGGACGTTGCGCGCCGGGTCGAGCAGACCCACGGCGGCATCCAGCACCACGCGGCCGCGCCGCGATACCAGCACCGACGCGCCGGGCAGGCGGCCGCTGTCCACGTCGCGCTGCAGCGCCTGCACGATGCCCTGCGTGCGTTCGGGGCTCATCCCCACGTCGGCCGGCGTGGCCGTTTTCAAACCCTGCATGGTCTCAGCCTCCGAATCGTTGGCGAGCGAGCGCGGCACCCTTGGCCAGGGCCTCGAGCTTGGCCACCGCCACCTCGCGGTCCATGGGCGCGAGGCCGCAGTTGGTGCAGGCGATCAGGCGGTTTTTCGGCACGTATTTCAGCGCCAGCGCAATGGTGTCGGCCACCTGCTCGGGTGTTTCCACCACCGCGCTCGCCACATCGATCACGCCCACCATCACGTCCTTGCCATCGAGCAGCGCCATCAGGTCGGGCGGCACGTGCGAATGGAAGCACTCCAGGCTCACTTGCTGGATGCGGCTTTTCGCGAGCGCGGGAAACACCTGCTCGTACTGACGCCATTCCTCACCCAGCGTCTGCTTCCAGTCGACGTTGGCCTGGATGCCGTAGCCGTAGCAGATGTGGACCGCCGTGGTGCAGGTGAGCCCCTGCGCCGCACGCTCCAGCGCAGCCACACCCCAATCGGCAGCGTCCTGCATGTAGACGTTGAAGGCCGGCTCGTCGAACTGCACGATGTCCACGCCATCGGCCTGCAGCGCCAGCGCTTCCTGGTTCAGCAGCTCGGCGAAGGCAAAGGCCATCTTCACCCTGCCTTCGGCATTTCCACCATAGAAGCGGTCGGCCACCGTGTCCACGATCGTCATGGGGCCGGGCAGCGTGAACTTGAGCTTCTTCCTTGTGTGCGCGCGGGCCAGTTGCGCCTCGAACGCGTGCACACGGCCCTTCAGGCGCAGCGGCGCCACCACCTGCGGCACTATGGCGTCGTAGCGGTTGTTGCGGATGCCCATCTTCACCTTGTTGGCGAAATCGATGCCTTCGACCTGTTCCAGGAAGCCGTGCACGAAATGCTGGCGCGCCTGTTCGCCGTCGCCGATCACGTCCAGCCCCGCGTCCTCCTGCGCCTTGATCCACAGCAGCGTGGCGTCTGCCTTGGCCTGCTGCAGTTCGGGGCCGGCGGACTTCCATTGCGGCCAGAGTTTTTCGGTCTCGGCCAGCCAGGCCGGTTTGGGCAGGCTGCCTGCGGTGGCGGTTTCGAACATGGCGTCTCCAGTCGTTGTTTCAGGGCATTGTTTACCGGGGGAGCACCGGCGCCTTCAGGCCAGCACCCTCGGCACGGCCGCCACCAGCATGGCCACGCCCGAGAGACTGAGCAAGCTGAGCACCAGGCGCCGAAAGGCCAGATCGCTCAGGCCCACGTACACCCGCGCGCCGATCAGCGAAGGCACCAGCAGCGCCACCGCCACCATCGGCAACAGCGGCCACATGTCACGCGTCACCAGGCCGCTGGCCACGTAGCCCGCCATGGTGAAGGCGAGCGCCGCGAGGTTGAAGTTCTGGATGATGGCGCGCTGCTCGTCCTTGGCCATGCCGCGCAAGGTGCACCACAGCGTGGGCACCACGCCGGTGAATCCGCCGATGCCGCCCATGAAACCGCCCACCGCGCCGGCCACGCCATCGGCCACGCGGCCGCCACCGGAGACCTTGGGCAGTCGGGACGAGAACAGCATGATCGGGCAGCACACCACCAGCACACCGCCCAGCGCGAGCTTGAACAGATCCGCATCCAGGTGCGGCAACACCGCGATGCCCAGTGGGACACCCACCGCCCCGCCCGCCAGGAACGGCGCGAGCGCCGCCAGGTGGAAGCGACGCCGGCTCGACACCGCGGCCACCACCTGACCCGTGAGCGAGCCGAACACCGCCATCACGGCGGCCACGCTCGGCTCGATGCCCCAGACCCAGAACGACATGGCCACCATGCCGAAAGCGAAGCCGGAAAGCCCCTGCACAAAGCCCGCCACGGCAGCCCCGGCGACGAGCAGCCAGAGCTCCGCCGTCATGCCGTTTTATTGGGAAAAGGGGCCATTGTGGGAGTTTGCCAGCCAAAGGCGCACAATACGCGGGTGCACGTCGGCTTTCGGCGGCACAGTTTCGGTGATCGGTCAGTTTCGCGCGCCACGGCGCACTTTCGGGTTTGTTGTGCTTACGGGACCACCATCGCTTTTGTTTCTATGTTTTTGAGGAGTCCCCCATGGGCAACAAACTTTACGTCGGCAATCTGCCGTACACCGTCCGCGACGAAGACCTGCAACAGTCCTTCAGCGAATACGGCTCGGTCTCGAGCGCCAAGGTCATGATGGAGCGCGACACCGGCCGCTCCAAGGGCTTTGGTTTCGTCGAGATGGGCAGCGATGCCGAAGCACAAGCTGCCATCAGCGGCATGAACGGCCAGTCACTCGGCGGCCGCAGCGTCACCGTGAACGAAGCCCGTCCGATGGAGGCACGTCCTCCCCGCTCCGGCGGTTACGGCGGTGGCGATCGTTCCGGCGGTGGCGGCTACGGCGGTGGCGGTGGCGGCCGCGGCGGCTACTGAGCATGACAGGCCAGCCATCGGGCTGGCCCGTTGAAGCCTGAAAGGCCTCGAAACTTCGGTTTCGAGGCCTTTTTTCTTACTGCGAGTTGCTTGTCGTTGCCAGGCTTCACGCGGCCGACACGCTTTGTCACAGAAGCGCGTGGAATCGCGACTAGATTTGATTCGACGAATCCAACAGGAGAGAGCAGATGGACAAATCAATGATCAAGGGCATCGCCGTGGGCGGCCTGGCCATGGTGGTTCTGGGCGCCAGCGGCGTCACGGGCTACAAGACACTCATGCAGCCCAAGGAGGCTGAAGTGGTGGCGGTGAAGGAAGTCATGGAAACGGTGGTGACGCCGCGCCAGCTGTGTGAAAACGTGCAGGTGCAGCGCCAGGCCCCGGTGAAAGACCAGAACCGGCTGGCCGGCACCGCCATTGGCGGCATTGCGGGCGGCTTGCTGGGCAGCGCCATCGGCAACGGCAGCGGCAACACAGTGGCCACCGTGGCTGGCGCTGTTGCCGGAGGTTATGCCGGTAACCAGGTGCAAAAGAACATGCAGCAGAAAGACACGGTCACGTCCGTGGAACAGCGCTGCCGCACCGTCAACGACAAGTCGCAGAAGCTCAAGGGCTACGACGTGACCTACCGCCTTGATGGCAAGGACGGCACGGTGCGCACCAGCTTCAAGCCCGGCGCCACCCTGCCGGTGAAGGATGGCCAGGTGGTGACGACCCCGCCCGAGCCAGCCACCGCAGCGAAGTCCTGACCCCCGACCTTCACCGCTCCGCGATGTAGTGCGACATCTTCGCGCTCTCGCCTTCGGCCAGGTAGGCCCGCACCTCGGTTTCGATCGTGCGGTCTGCCACCGTGGCTCGGGCGCGCTGGTGGAGGTAGTCGGCCCACGATTCAACGATGAAGCGCTCCACGTAGCGTGAGGGTTCACCGAGGTCGCGGTAGACGCGCCAGAAGGTGGCGCCATCCCGCCGACGCGGCGCTTTCATCTGGCTGATGGCGTCGAGGAACGCGCGGTCTTCGTTGGGGCGGATGCGGTAGCCCACTTCCACCGCCACGGGGCCGGCCTCGGGCGCGGGCTCGGCTTCCACGAACAGTTCATCCCACGGCGTGCCCTGGGTGACGTCCTGGTCGCCGCCCACCCGCAATGGAAAGGGGCGCACCAGCAGCAGGCCCGCGGCCATGAGCGCACTGGCGGCCAGCAGCGCGCTGGTGAGGCCGGCAATGTCGGACACCGCCCCCCAGAAGGCCGAGCCCATGGCGAAGGCGCCGAGCGCGGCGACGATGTGCATGGCCACCGCACGCGAACGAACCCAGGGCGGTGCACTGCCTTGCGTGGCAGCGTTCAGGGTCGACATGGCCGACATCCACGCCCCGCCGCCGACCGCCATGGCGAGATAGACCACGGCCGGCACCCGCACCAGCGCGGCAATGAGCATGACCAGCGCAAACACCACGCAGGCGGCGGCGACGATGCGGTCCAGGCTGAAGCGTGCGCGCATGCGCCCGATCATCAGGCCCGAGATGACGGCCCCGGTGCCCAGGCAGCCCATGAGCAGGCCGAAGCCTTCGGCGCCCGTGCCCAGCTGGCGCTGCGCGATCACGGGCAACAGCGCCCACAGCGCCGAACCCGCCGCGCTGTAGGCCATCACGCGCACCAGCTGGGCCAGGATGATGCGCGAGTGCCAGGCGAAGCGCAGCCCGCTGAGCGTGCCGCCCCACAGCCGTTCGGGCGGCAGGTTCGACGGCGGGTGCGCGCGCGGCGGCCAGCGGCGGATGGACTCCCACATCACCAGCGTGGTGAACACCGTGATGGAGAACACCCAGCCCGCGCCCGCCCAGGCAAACAGCAGGCCGGCCAGCGTGGGACCGATGGCGCGCGCGGCGTTGTAGGCGATGCTGATGGCCGTGATGGCCAGGGGCCATTCGGCGCGCGGCACCGGGTCGATCACCGACGAATTCCATGCCGGTGTGAGCACCGCCGTGCAGCAGCCGCACACGAACACGAGGAACAGCACCGAGGCGGGGCCGCCATGGCCGCTGAGCACCAGCAACGCCAGCACCGCGCACGCTCCCACCTGCGCCAGCAGCGCACCGGAGATCAGGCGCTTGCGGTCGGTGGTGTCGGCCAGCACGCCGGCGGGCAAGGCCAGCAGGAACATGGGCATGAACACGGCGGTCTGCACCAGCGCGGCCAGGAACGACGAGCCGGTGAGTTCGATCATCAGCCACGCCGCCGCCATGGACTGCATGCCGCTGCCGATGAAGAACACCGCACCACACAGCCACAGCCCGCGAAAGGCGGGTTGCCTGAGCGGGCTCCAGATGGAAGTGGACATTCAGCGCACGCTCACGCTAGACAATGCCGTTGCGGATCGCATAGACGGTGAGTTCGGCGTTGTTCGCCAGGTGCAGCTTCTCCAGCACACGGGCCCGGTACACGCTCACGGTCTTGGGGCTGAGCATCAGTTCCTCGGCGATGTCGGAGAGCTTCTTGCCCGAGGCGATCTTCTGCAGCGTCTGCAGCTCGCGTTCGGAGAGGGTGGCGTGCAGCTCTTCACTCTCCGGGGCGCTCAAGGTGTCCACCAGCATCTGCGCCACTTCAGGTGTCACGTACTTGCGGCCCTGCTGCACGGTGCGGATGGCACCCACCAGTTCGGCCGGTTCACCGGCCTTGTTCACGTAGCCGCGTGCACCGGCGCGCAGGCAGCGGATGGCGTACTGGTCTTCCGGGTACATGGAGACCACCAGCGTCTTCACGTTGGATCCCTCTTCCTTCAGGGCGCCCAGCACCTCCAGACCACCGCGCCCGGGCATGTTGAGGTCGAGCATCAGCACGTCGCATTCCACCTTGCGCATGAGGTCGCGCAATTCGGGGTAGCTGCCGGCTTCGCCGACCACCTGGATGTCGGTGGCCTCGGAAATCGTGTCCCGGATGCCGCGCCTCACCACGGCATGGTCGTCACACAAAATCACCTTGATCATGAGGTTCCTCGTCGGCAGGGGCCGCGTTGTCCGGGTTCGTGGGAAGGGTCAGGGGCACCGAGAGGATCACCGCGGTGCCCTTGGGTGACGAGCTCACGTCGAGCCAGCCACCCACCTTGGCGGCGCGTTCGCGCAAGCCCAGCAGCCCGAAAGAATTGGCCTTGCGCAGCGCCTGCGCATCCAGGCCCCGCCCGTTGTCGGTCACTTCCAGCGTGAGCACGCCTTCGCGGTCGCTCAGGTCGATCTCCACCGTGCTGGCCTGCGCGTGCTTGGTGATGTTGGTCAGCGCTTCCTGCGCGGTGCGGTAGGCCACCAGTTGCACTTCGCGCGGCACATCCAGCTGCTCGGAAGAGCGCCGCACCGCCACACGAAGGCCGGTGCGTCGCTCGAAGCCCGAGGCCAGCCACTGCACCGCCGCCACCAGACCCTGGTCGAGGATGGGGGGGCGCAGGTTCATCATGATGCGCTGGCTCGCGCCCAGGGCGTGCTGCAGCATCTCCAGCGCCGAACCCACGTGGCGGCGCATCTCTTCGTCGCCGGCGCGGCGCCCGACCCATGCCAGGTCAAGCTTGACGGCCGCCAGCGCGCCGCCGATGTCGTCGTGGATCTCGCGCGCGATGTCGGCGCGCTCCTGCTCGATGCCCGTCTGCAGGTGTTCGGCCAGCTCGGCCAGGCGCTGGCGCGACTCGGCCAGCTCGGCATCGGCCAGCGCCCTGGCCTGGCGGGTTTCGCGCACCTCGATGGCGCGCTGGATCACGTGGGACAGCCGGTGCATGCTGTCCTTGAGCAAGTAATCGCTCACCCCGCGGTGCATGGCGTCCACCGCCGCGGTCTCCCCGATGGCACCGGACAGGATGACGAAGGGAACGTCGAGCTGGAGCTCCTGCAGCACGTCCCAGGCGTCCATGCCGGTGAATCCGGGCAGGTGGTAGTCGGCCAGGACGATGTCGTACTGGCCCGAGAGCAGTTCCCGACGGAAGTCATCGACCGTGTCGACCAGCGTCACGTCGCTGGCGAGCTGGCTGCGCTGCAGGGCGAACTTCACCAGGGCGTGGTCCACCCGGGAGTCTTCCAGATGCAGGATGCGGACCGGGCGTTTTTGCGTTGTCTCAGGCAGGGCGCTCATGGTCTGGATGGGTGGGACTGCACGCCGCGCGTGTCCCCCGGGGGACGTCGACACGGGAAATTGGTGCTGAATTCGGGCCGTTATCTGTCGATACACCGAGGAACAGATCTCGAAAATTGTAATACCCACCCCCCTAAACAGCCCACGGCGCCTCCCATGACCCAACAGACGATGTCGCACCCACTTCCGACAGTCTCGCTGCCGGTGCACCTGGTCGCGGGCCTGCAGGACGCCCTGCTCATGGCCATGACCGACCTGCAGCGCCTCGAAGGCCTGCTCGACCACGCCACGTCCAACCTGCTCGAACGCTTCGGTTCGGCCAACCGCACGCTGGGCCAGATCGACGGCGCTCAGGCCACGGAACTGGCGCCCGTGCGAGAAGCGCTGCACCAGGCCGTGACCGAACTGCAGTTCCACGACATGGCCACCCAGCTCATCGTGCACACCGGCAAGGTGCTGCAGAGCTGCGCCTGGCGCCTGGCCGAAGAAGCCATGGAACCGGAAGAAGACGAACAGCCCATGGAACTCGATCCCATGCCCGAGCGACCCAGCCCGGTCACGCAGAGCGAGATGGATGCCGGCTCCGTCGAACTGTTCTGAAACACAGCCCCCCTCATGACCCAGCGATTCAAGTCGACCCGGAAACGGTCGATGACTGACCCAACACGGAGTACGCCATGCGATCGATTCTTGCCGTAGATGACTCGGCTTCCATGCGAAAAATGGTGGCCTTCACCCTGACCGGGGCCGGCTTTCACGTGGTGGAAGCGGTGGACGGCCAGGACGCCTTCGAGAAGGCGCAGACCCACAGCATCGACCTGGTGCTGACCGACCAGAACATGCCCAACCTCGACGGCCTGGGCCTCACGCGCAAGCTGCGCGAGCAGGTCAAGTTCAAGACCATCCCCATCCTGATCCTCACCACCGAGTCGAGCGACCAGATGAAGCAGGCCGGCCGCAGCGCGGGCGCCACGGGCTGGCTGGTCAAGCCGTTCGATCCGGGTCGCCTCATCGAAGTCATTCAGAAGGTGATCCGGTGACCCCCCGCGCTGCCAAGGAGTGCCCACATGGGTGAGATGATGAATGAAGGCCAACACGTCGGGAACGACATCGACCTGAGCCAGTTCTACGAGATCTTCTTCGAAGAGGCTGGTGAGAACCTGGACCAGATGGAGCAGATGCTGCTCGCGCTGGACGTGGAGAAGGCCGATGACGAAGAGCTCAATGCGATCTTCCGCTGCGCCCATTCCATCAAGGGCGGCGCCGCCACCTTCGGCTTTGCCGACGTGGCCGAACTCACGCACCAGATGGAATCGCTGCTGGACAAGCTGCGCCGCCACGAACTGCAACCCACCAGCGCCATGGTGGACGTGCTGCTGGAATCGTCCGATGCCTTGCGCGGCCTGCTCGCCGGCCACCAGGGCCGGGGCGTGACGCCGCCGGCCACGGGCGACCTCGTACACCGCATCAGCGTGCTCGCGCACGGCGATGCGTCGCACCCGATGCCGGCACCGGCCCCGGTGGTGGCGGTCGCCGCCGCACCGGTCGTCGCTGCGCCAGCACCCGCACCCGTGCGTCCCGCCGCCAAGGCGGAGCGCGTGCTCGAGATCCACATCGGACCGCTGGAGAACCCGGCACAGGCCGACGGCATCGCCGAGCTGTTCCGCGACATTCCCGGCCTGGGCACGGTGGAAGCCCTGCCCTGCGACCTGAGCACGCACCGGGCCTGGCGCGCCACCACCTCGGCCAGCGACGCCGACCTCATGGACCTGTTCACCTTCCACGTGGGCAAGGACGACATCCGCATCGTCGAGCAGGCCGCGCCCGTGGCCGCCGCTGCGGCGGTGATCGACGAAGACAACCTCACCGGCACCGGCCACCCCAACCCGACCACCGAAGGCCGCGACTACGGCTTCTTCGAAGGCGCGCCGGGCGTGCCGGCGCGCGCCGCCGACAGCGCGGGCGCACCGCGCGCCGCCGCAAAACCCGAGGCACGGGCCGCCGCGGGCGCCGGCCTGGAGTCGAGCACGCTGCGCGTTTCCGTGAGCAAGGTCGACCAGCTCATCAACCTGGTGGGCGAACTCGTCATCACCCAGGCCATGCTGGCCCAGAAGAGCCGCGAGCTCGACGACAGCGCCAACCAGCCCCTGCTGGCCGGCCTGGCCGACCTGGACCGCAACACCCGCGACCTGCAGGAAGCGGTGATGTCGATCCGCATGATCCCGATGTCGGTGGTGTTCAACCGCTTCCCGCGCATGCTGCGCGACCTGGCCAGCAAGCTGGGCAAGAAGGTCGAGCTCGTCACGCAGGGCGAATCCACCGAACTCGACAAGGGCCTGGTGGAGAAGATCACCGACCCCCTGACCCACCTGATCCGCAACAGCTGCGACCACGGCATCGAGATGCCGGAGGACCGCCGCGCCAAGGGCAAGACCGAGCACGGCACCATCACGCTTTCAGCCACCCACGAGGGCGGCTCGATCCTGATCGAGGTGCGCGACGACGGCAAGGGCCTCTCGCGCGAGAAGCTCTTGAAGAAAGCGCGCGAGAAGGGCATCGAGGCACCCGATTCGATGACCGACAACGAGGTCTGGAACCTGATCTTTGCGCCCGGCTTCTCCACCGCCGATGAAGTCACCGACGTCTCCGGCCGGGGCGTGGGCATGGACGTGGTGAAGAAGAACATCACCGCGCTCAACGGCACGGTGGAGATCGATTCTGCCGAAGGCTTCGGCATGCGCGTCTCGGTGCGCCTGCCGCTCACGCTGGCGATCATGGACGGCATGTCGGTGCGCGTCAGCGACGAGGTGTACATCCTGCCGCTGTCCAGTGTGGTCGAGTCCTTCCTGGTCAAGCCCACCGACATCAACACGCTGGCGCAGGGCGCGCAGGTGGTGAAGGTGCGCGAGGAATACATGCCGGTGATCGAACTCGAACGCGTGTTCGATGTGCCGCGCTTCGAGCACAACGGCGCCAGCCCCATCATGGTGGTGGTGGAGGCCGACGGCTCGCGCGTGGCCCTCATGGTCGACGAACTGCTGGGCCAGCAACAGGTGGTCATCAAGAACCTGGAGTCGAACTACCGCAAGGTGCCCAACATCTCGGGCGCCACGATCCTGGGCGACGGCAAGGTCGCGCTCATCCTCGACACCTCCGGCCTGGTGCGCCGTTCGCGCCACTGAAATCCTTCCACGCCAGCGGCACGGTTCATCACCCCCCGCCGCAAGCCCACCATGCTGCTACAGACCTCACCCCCCCGACGTTCGCCGGTAGCGACACCACGGGCATCCGCAGCACAGGACGGCCCCCTGGCCGAAGGCCGCGAGTTCATCTGGTCCGACGCGGACTTCACCCGCATCAAGGCGCTGATCTACAAGAAGGCCGGCATCAGCCTGCACGATGGCAAGCACGCCATGGTGTACAGCCGCGTCTCGCGGCGGCTGCGCGAGACCGGCCACGAGAGCTTCAAGACGTACCTGGACTGGCTGGAACAGCACGACGGCAGCGAGTGGCAGGAGTTCATCAACGCGCTCACCACCAACCTCACGGCGTTCTTCCGCGAGCAGCACCATTTCGGCATCCTGGCCGAACTGATGGGCGCATCGCGCTCGCAGCCCTGGCGCATCTGGTGCTCGGCCGCCTCCACTGGCGAGGAGCCTTACTCCATCGCCATGACGGCCACCGAAGCCCTGGGCCCGGGAGGCACCTTCCAGATCGTCAACAGCGACATCGACACCCAGGTGCTCGCCACGGCGCAGCGCGGCGTCTACAAGGCCGATGGCGTCAAGGGACTGAGCCCCGAACGGCTGCAACGTTTCTTCATGCGCGGCAAAGGCAGCAACGCCGGCCTGATGCGCGTGAAGCCCGAACTGCAGAAGCCCATGACGTTCCAGACCGTCAACCTGATCCAGGACCTGCCGTTTCGCGAACCCTTCGACGTGGTGTTCTGCCGCAACGTGATGATCTATTTCGATGCCACCACACAGCGCCAGGTGCTGGAGCGCATCCACCGCGTGATGAAGCCCGGCGGCATGCTGTTCGTGGGACATGCCGAGAATTTCAGCGACGCGCGCAACCTCTTCGCACTCAGGGGAAAAACTGTCTATGAGCGCCTCTGACACCCTGCTGGCGCCTCGCGGAGCCCCCGCGCGTTCGCGCCTGGACCAGCTCAAGGCCCGTCCGCCCAAACCGGGGGAAGCCAGCTTCTTCTACCAGGACCACCACTTCCACCACGACGCCGTGAAGGTGTTGCCCGGTGAGTACTACGTGACCGCCGACGACATCATGGTCATGACCGTGCTGGGCTCGTGCATTGCCGCCTGCATCTGGGACCCGCGCGTGCGCGTGGGTGGCATGAACCACTTCATGCTGCCCGAAGGCGGCGGCGACACCAGCGGGCGCTACGGCTCCTACGCCATGGAACTGCTGATCAACGAGATGATGAAGCTCGGCGCACGGCGCGAGCACATGCAGGCCAAGGTGTTCGGCGGTGGCCAGGTCATGCACAGCTTCACCACGATGAACGTGGGTGAACGCAACACGGCCTTCGTGCTGGAGTACCTGCAGACCGAGCGCATCGCCGTCATTTCCAAGGACGTGCTCGACATCCACCCGCGCAAGGTGTGCTACTTCCCCGCCAGCGGCAAGGCCATGGTGAAACGGCTGGCGCATTCGCACCCGGACACCCTGGAAACCCAGGAGCGCAAGGGCAGCGCAGCCGTGGTGGCGAAATCCAACTCGGGTGGGTCGGTGGATCTGTTCTGAGCGCAGGGAGAAAACAAGATGGCCAATAAGATCAAGGTGGTGGTGGTGGACGACTCGGCGCTGGTGCGAAGCCTGCTCACCGAGATCATCAACCGCCAGAACGACATGGCATGCATCGGCGCCGCCGCCGACCCGCTGGTGGCGCGCGAGATGATCCGCGAGCTCAATCCGGACGTGATCACGCTCGACGTGGAGATGCCGCGCATGGACGGCCTGGAATTCCTCTCGCGCCTCATGCGCCTGCGCCCCATGCCGGTGGTGATGGTCTCCACCCTCACCGAACAGGGCGCCGAGATCACGCTGCGCGCGCTGGAAATGGGCGCGGTGGACTTCGTGGCCAAGCCGCGCATCGGCGTGAGCAGCGGCCTTCAGGAACTGGCCGGTGACATCGTCGACAAGATCCGGGTGGCGGCCAGCGCCCATGTAAAGCGCCTGCCGTCCGCACCCGCCGCGGGTGCCGCCGCTGCCAGCAGCGCGCCGCAGGCCCCCCGTGCCGCGTTGCCGCGCGTCTCCACCGAAAAGATCATCTGCATCGGCGCCTCCACCGGTGGCACCGAGGCCATTCGCGAGGTGCTGGTGCCGCTGCCGGCGGACTCGCCGGCCATCGTGATCACGCAGCACATGCCACCCGGCTTCACCACCAGCTTCGCGCACCGGCTCGACACGCTGTGCCGCATCCGCGTGCAGGAAGCCCGCGACGGGGACCGCATCCTGCCCGGCCACGCCTACATCGCGCCCGGTGGCCACCACCTGCGCATCGACCGCAACGGCTCCAACTACGTGGCCGTGGTGGAGGACACCGAGCCGGTGAACCGCCACCGGCCTTCGGTGGAAGTGCTGTTCAAGTCCGCTGCGCGCGTGATCGGCCCCAACGCGCTGGGCATCATGCTCACCGGCATGGGCGCCGATGGCGCCGCCGCCATGCGCGAGATGAAGGACGCCGGCAGCTACAACTATGTGCAGGACGAAGCCAGCTGCGTCGTCTTCGGCATGCCGCGCATGGCCATCCAGCATGGCGCTGCGCACGAAGTGCTTCCCCTTTCCCAGATCGCCCCGGCCCTGCTGGCGCGTCTTGCGGCGACGCCTTCGGGTGTGCGGCACCGCATCTGAACCCACACCCGCATTCCTGGTCGTGATCATATTCCAACGCCGACTCCTCATCCTCCTGTGCCTGTTCGCGGGCAGCACCCTGGCCGCGCC
The DNA here is from genome assembly GCF_051858985.1 of Hydrogenophaga sp. Taxonomy (GTDB): domain Bacteria; phylum Pseudomonadota; class Gammaproteobacteria; order Burkholderiales; family Burkholderiaceae_C; genus Hydrogenophaga. The sequence goes on from NZ_JBHYGM010000001.1 coordinate 946,957, forward strand.
CGGCGATGCGCTCGCACCGCCCAAGGGCAGAGCCATCCTCAACGTGTCCGGCAAGATCGGCGTGAAGAACCTCGGCGACCGGGCCGCGTTCGACATGGCCATGCTCGAAGCCCTGCCGCAGCACAGCTTCACCACCCGCACCCCCTGGTTCGACAAGCCTGTGAAATTCACCGGACCGCTGCTGGCCGATGTGCTGGCCGCCGTCAAGGCCAGTGGCTCCACGGTGGGTGCGGTGGCGATCAACGACTACCGCATCAGCATCCCGGTGGCCGACGCCCGCAAGTACGAGGTGATCGTGGCCCGCCTGATCGACGGCCAGCCCATGCCGGTGCGCGAGAAGGGTCCGCTGTTCGTGGTCTATCCCTTCGACAGCGCCGCCGAGTTGCGCACCTCCACCTTCTACGAACGCTCGATCTGGCAGCTCAAGGCACTGGACATCCAATGAACACCGCCCCCACCGGCATGGCGCGCTGGCAACCCCGCCAGTGGGCCATGGCCATCGCCGCCCTTCTCCTCGTCACGCTCTCGCCGCTGGGCTGGATCCAGTGGCAGCAGTACCGGTTGCTCGACGACCTCGCGGGCAACCAGGTCGACTCCATCATGTGGCAGGCCTACCAGCTCGAACACGAACTCGGCCGGCTCGAAAAATCGATGGACGGCGCCGTCTCGGGCGGCCCGGACGTGAATCCGGACGAGCTGGCCGAACGGTACGAAATCTTCCTCAGCCGCATCGACCTGCTCACGCAGATACCGCGGCGCGACCTGCTGGAGTCCTCGCCCAGCTACCTGGTGGCGCTCGAACAGATCAGGGCATTCACCCGCATGGCCGATCCGCTGTTTGCCCAGCCCCAGGCACTGACGCAGAACCTGACGGACCTGCGCACGCTGCACCAGGCGATCGAACAGATCCAGCCCAACCTGTCCGAGCTGACGCGCGAAGCCAACCGCTCCGTGGCCCGCTTCGTGGACGAACGCAACCGGCAGCTGCGTGAACAGGGCCTGCTGGTGATGACGCTCGCGGCCCTGCAGGTCGTGGTGATGCTGGTATTCGTGGTGCTGCTGGTGCGGCACATCCGACGCCAGCAGCAGCAATACGAACGGCTGCAGGGCCTGAGCCGCGACCTGGCCAGCGCGCGCGACCAGGCCGAGTCGGCCAACCGCGGCAAGAGCGTGTTCCTGGCCAACATGAGCCACGAGATCCGCACCCCGTTCCAGGGCGTGCTGGGCATGCTCAACCTGCTCGATGACACCCGCCTCACCGGGCAGCAGCGCGACTACGTGCGCACCGCGAGCGACTCGGCCCAGCACCTGCTCGGCCTGCTCAACGACGTGCTCGACGTCTCCACCCTGGAGTCCGGCACCATGCGGCTCTCGCTCGCGCCGGTGAAGCTGCAGGAGCTGGTGCACGACGTGGAGAGCGTCACGCGTGCCACGGCGCGCGACAAGAGTCTGAGCCTGGTGATGAAGATCGCCGACGACGTGCCGCCCTGGGTGCTGGCCGACGCCACGCGCCTGCGCCAGATCCTCTTCAACCTGCTGGGCAACGCGGTGAAGTTCACGCCCACCGGCGAGATCAAGGCTGTTCTCACCCGTTCGCGCGACATGGAGGGCGGCATCGTCATCACCGTGAGCGACACCGGCATCGGCATGGACGAGGAAACCCTGGGCCAGATCTTCACCCGCTTCTACCAGGCCGACAATTCCCTGCGCCGCCGCATCAGCGGCACCGGGCTGGGCCTGGAGATCACGCGCAGCCTCACCCAGATGATGGGCGGGCGCATCGAGGTGAAGAGCGTGCTCAACCAGGGCACCACCTTCACCGTGACGCTGCCGCTGCCCGCGGCCGAGGCCCCGGTCAGCACCTTCGCCGAGCTCACCGAAACCACGGCCCACCGACGCCTGAAGGTGCTGGTGGCCGAAGACCACCCCATCAACCTGAAGTACCTCAACATCCTGCTCGACAAGATGGGCCACGACGCGACCTTCTGCGAGAACGGGCTGCAGGCGCTGACGCTGCTCAAGGAACACACGTTCGACGTGGTGCTGCTGGACTACCACATGCCGGTGCTCGACGGGCTGGCCACCACCGAGGCCATCCGTGCGCTGGAGGGCCCCGCTGCCACGGTGAAGATCATCCTGGTGACGGCCGACGTGGTGAACGACACGCGCAAGCGCGCACAGGAAGTGGGCGTGAACGAGTTCGCCAGCAAGCCGCTGCAGGCGGCAGACCTGCAGCGCGCGCTGCAGCGCTGCGGGCTGCTGGAGCCGCTGACGGCAAGCCCCAGGGCCGCGGGGTCTGCAGCCCCATCAACGCCCGACCTTCGCTCGTCCGCCGCCGGGCTGATCGACAGCGAGGCCTATTCTGAAATCCTCGCCATGATGCCGGCGGACACCATGGACGAACTGCTCGGCACACTGTTCTCACCGCCCGAAGGCACGGTGCACCAGTTGCTCGACGCGCTCGACCGCGGTGAGCCCGCTGCCATGGCCTACAGCGCGCACAAGCTCAAGGGCACCGCCATGCTGCTGGGCTTTCGCGCCATCGTCGACACCGCCGCCGACATCGAGCGCCGTGCCCTGCGCGAAGACGCCGAGATTCCGCGCACGCTGCGCACGCAGTTGCTCGACGACATGCATCGCACGCAGCAGGCACTGGAACAGTTCGCCGCGCCGGCACTGGGTTGAGCGGCCAGGGGCCGGCGAGTCAGAGGTCGGGCCCGCCCCTCTCCCGGCTCCCGACACCCGGCGCGGCGGGCCTCGCGTCCTGCGCGGCCTCAAACACCGCCCGCCAGTCCGCCGCAGGAGCGGGCCGCCCAACCAGTACGTGGACCGCTTCGAGGTGACCACCGGCCTGCGCCAGTTGCAGGGGCGTGCGACCCGACTCGTCCAGGCCATCGGACACCAGGCCCATGGAGATCAAGGCTCGGCACACCGCTGCCTGGCCGTTTTCGGCGGCGACATGCAGCGGCCTCTGACGATACTCATTGGTGCCTGACAGCGCGTAGATCGGCATCGCCCTGATCACATCCACATGACCCAGTCGCGCAGCGACATGGGCCGGGGTATCGCCGTTGTCGTTCTTCATCAGCGGCTCGGAGCCGCTCTCGATCAGAACGCTCACCGTGTGCGCGTCGTTGTTGATGGCAGCGTTGAACAGCGGGTGCATGGTCCGGCCTCTTTCAGGTGTTTGGCGCGGACCGGGACGCCGCGCAGAGCGGCGCAGCATAGGAAAGCCTGCGCCCTTGCGCCGGCTGTTGCCACGAAACAGGCGGCTGCAGCACCGGGCGGGCGCCAGGCCGGAATGGAGCCAACACGGCGGCGCCGACCTCAGACGCGGTGGCTGAAGAGGCTGCCGGTCTCCAGCGGCATGGCGCTGCTGTGGCCCTGGGCGTCGTACGCCTGCACGTCGGGTGAGGTGCTGGCATCTCCGGACGCGGTGGCCGTGTCGCTCACCCAGGCCTGGCCCGCAGCGGCGGGGCGTGCCTGCACAGGCGCGGCCGGCGCCATGATCCGCCGCGAGACCAGCGAGGCAGCCACCTGGGAGAGATCGGGCGCGGTGTCGCTGCGCGACCCCGGTGCCGGCGTCTCGCGGCCCAGGGCGCGGTCCACCACCGCAGCACTTGCCTGCCAGACGTTGGTGAGCACGTCCTTGAGGTGCTCCATGGCCTGCTTTTCGCGCTCGCGCGCCGCGTGGGCTTCCAGATCGGCCTGGCGCTGGGCCGCCTGGGCCTGGTGATCGGTGGCGGCGGGCCGGACGGCCGCGCTGGCATCACCCGCTTCCCTGGCCTGACCCTGGGCCGGGCGCTGGCCTGGCAAGGCAAATGAATGCCCCCGCCCACCCTGGCCGGAACGGGAATCCGTCTGGCTCTCGCTGCCGCCGGCCTGCAGCGCAGGCACGCTGGGCACGGGCGAGACGGGCGCCACAGCGGCCGACGGCGGCGTCGGCCACGAAACGGCAGTCGAGCTGGTCAGGTTGATCACGGCATTCCCTTTCAAGCACGCAACGGGCACAAACAATCCCGGCGTTCTCCCAGGCGTTTCGACCGCCTTTCAGAAAACTTGAGGCCTTTTTCAATCTGGCCTGTTCCAGGTCAAGCATCCAGGTTTCCCTACACAAGTCGGGGGTATTCGCGCCGAAGAGACCAGGTGACACCACACCCACGAAACCGAGGTCCACATGCGCGTCAACACCCCCGTCACCCAACGCGAATACGAATTTCCCGACAACGCCACGCTGATGTCCACCACGGACACGCAAAGCCACATCACCTACGCCAACGCGGCGTTCGTGGCCGTGAGCGGCTTCAGCCTGGAGGAAATCCAGGCCCAGCCGCACAACCTGGTGCGCCATCCCGACATGCCCAAGGAGGCCTTTGCCGACATGTGGGCCACGCTGAAAGGTGGCGAGCCCTGGACGGCGCTGGTGAAGAACCGGCGCAAGAACGGTGACCATTACTGGGTGCGCGCCAATGCCACGCCGGTGATCCGCAACGGCCAGCACCAGGGCTACATGTCGGTGCGCACCAAGGCCACCCGCGAGGAAATTGCCGGCGCGGAAAAGCTGTACGCCGACATGCGCGAAGGCCGCGCCAGCCACCTGCGCCTGCACAAGGGCCTGTTGCTGCGCAAGGGCCTGCTGGGCCTGGGTTCGGTCTTCAAGACCATGGGCGTGCGCAGCCGCATCCGCCTGCCGCTGGCGGGCCTGCTGGCGGTGTTGATCGGTGGCGCCTGGGCGCTGGGCCTGCAGGGCTTGCAATGGGCGTCGTTCGCCGGCCTGTCTGCTGTGGCCGTGGGCCTGGCCGGCTGGTTCCTCGAAGCCCAGATCGCCGGCCCGCTGGAGCAACTGCGCAAGACCGCACTGCGTGTGGCCAGCGGCGACACCCAGACCGTGGCGCACATGGACCGCGTGGACGAGATCGGCATGACGCTGCGCACCATCAGCCAGCTCGGCCTGATGTTCCGCTGGCTCATCGATGACGTGAGCGAACAGGTGCTGACGGTGCAGACCGCGGTGAGCGAGATCGCCCAGGGCAACAACGACCTGAGCCAGCGCACCGAACAGGCCGCGTCCAGCCTGGAGGAAACCGCTGCCTCGATGGAGCAGATGACCGCGACCGTGCGGCAGAACGCCGACACCTCGCGCCAGGCCAACCAGCTCTCGGGCTCGGCCAGCGAAGCCGCCACGCGCGGCGGCCAGGCGGTGGCGCAGGTGGTGGACACCATGGGCCGCATCACCGAGAGCTCGCGCCGCATCAGCGACATCATCGGCGTGATCGACGGCATCGCGTTCCAGACCAACATCCTTGCGCTCAACGCGGCGGTGGAAGCCGCCCGCGCGGGTGAACAGGGCCGGGGCTTCGCGGTGGTGGCGGGCGAGGTGCGCAGCCTGGCGCAACGCAGCGCCGAAGCCGCGAAGGAGATCAAGCAGCTCATCGGCGCCAGCGTGACCACCGTGGAAGCGGGCACCGTGCTGGTGGACGATGCCGGCAAGACGATGGAGGAAATCGTCCAGCAGGTGCGGCGCGTGTCCGACCTCATCAGCGAGATCAGCGCGGCCACCATCGAACAGAGCGGCGGCATCCAGCAGGTGAGCCAGGCCGTGGGCCACCTCGATCAGGTCACGCAGCAGAACTCCGCCCTGGTGGAGCAGGGAGCAGCCGCTTCGCAGAGCCTGCAGCAGCAGACGCAGCGGCTGGTGGAAGCCGTGAGCGTGTTCCGCTAGGGCGCGAGCCCGCCGATGCAGGGTCTTCCCGCAGGCGCCATCCAGCTTTCCCCACACAACCCGCAAACAGGGTGGTCGAAATCAGTTTCAGGCGCCCCGACAGACCCCAGGGAGCGAGGCGCGAACCGACCGTGAGGAACCTGCACCATGAAGACCTTGAACCCCACTCGCCCACGCGCCATCAGGCACCTGCTGTGCATGGCCGCGCTGCTCGCCGGCACCCAGGCCGCCCTGGCACAGACCAGCACCTCCACCTTCGCCGTCACCGCCACCGTGCTGCCCAGCTGCACCGTGGTGGGTGGCGTGCCACTGGCCTTCGGCATCGTCACGCCGGGCGTGCAGCGCGACGGCAGCGTGGCCGTCACCGCCACCTGCACGGTGGGCACGCCCTACACGCTGGCGCTGGACGCCGGCACCGGCTCGGGCGCCACGGTGGCGCTGCGCCGCATGACCAGCGGTGGCAACACGCTGGACTACGCCCTGTACCAGGACGTGGGCCGCACCACGCCGTGGGGCGACGGCACGGCCGGCACCAGCACGCGCAGCAGCACCGGCACCGGCCTGCTGCAGACCTTCACGGTGTATGGCCGCGTGCCGTCCAGCGCGTCGGCAGCCGTGGGGGTGTACGCCGACACCATCACCGTCACCGCCACCTACTGAGTTCCGGCAGTCCGCCATGCTCGCCCGCACCCTGTACATCCTCACGCTGGCCGCGCTGCTGGGCCTGCTGGCCGGCATCGGCAGCGCGCAGGCCTTCCAGGTTCGCCCGGTGCGCGTGGAACTCGGCAGCCGGCTGCCCGCTTCTCAGCTGGTGGTGAGCAACCCGACCGCGCAGACCGTGCTGATCCAGGCCGAAGCCTTCGACTGGACGCAGGACAAGGAACAGGAACACCTGGCACCGAGCACCACCCTGATCGTCAACCCGCCCATCTTCGAGCTGGCGCCTGGCGCCATGCAGGTGGTGCGCGTGGGCCTGCGCCGTGCGGTCGAAGGCGGCGTCCAGAAACACCACCGGGTCTGGCTGTCGCAAGTCGCCACCCCCGGCGCCGACACCGGCAACGGGGTGCAGATGCTGCTGCGCGTGAGCCTGCCGGTGTTCGTCACCGGCTCGGGCGCCGGCGCTCCGCAGGCGGTGTGGCAGCGCCAGGCGGGCGGCGGGATGATCGAACTCGGCAACAGTGGCCAGCGCCACCTGCACGTGCGCGAACTGCGCCTGCAGGCCGAAGGTGAGCAGCCCACCACGCTGGGTCCCTGCTACGCATTGCCCGGTGGGCTGTGCCGCTGGCCGGTCCCGGCCGACTGGCGCCACAAGGCGGTCCACATCGAGGCGGACAGCGATGCTGGCACCCTTCGCAGCCAGTTCGAGGCGAACGCGTCGCAGTAAGGCGCGTCGCCTGAGCGCCGCCGTCCTGCTGGCCTTCTCGGGCGCCGCGTTCGCGGCGCCACAGTTCCGCCTGCTGGATGTCTGGCTCAATGGCCAGTCGATGGACGCCAGCGCGGTCATCGTGGAAGAAGGCGGACGCTTCTTTGCCCCGGCATCGGCCCTGGCGCAATGGCGCCTGAAGCCCACCGACGAGGTTCTCACCATCGAGGGCACGGCGCACCACAGCCTGCAGGCCTGGCGCCCCAGGCTGCACGCGGGCGCCCAGCGCCTGGAACTCACGGCCGGCGTCGAAGCCTTCGACACCCAGGTGCTTCGGCTCCACGGACAGGGCGCCGCGGCGCCCAACGCCGTCCTCGACACCCACCCGGGCCTGACGCTGGACTACACCCTCAACATGGACCGCGTGCAGGGCCAGAGCCAGACCAGCGCCTTCGTCGACCTGCGCGCCTTCGGGCGCCGCGCGCACCGTCACCTGGGGCGACGGGGGCGGCGGCGGTGGCGTGGTGGGTGGCTCGATCAGCAGCGGCTTGCTGGGGCTGGTGTGCGCACCGGGCACGCGAAACCACACCGTGTACGGCCGCATTCCCGCCAGCCAGAACGTGCCGACCGGCAGCTACCAGGACCAGGTGGTCCTGACCATCACCTACTGAAGCGGCAGCCGCTCACTGGTAGCGGGAGGGAGCGGCGGGGCGTTGCAGGCGGCGGGCCCACCAGGCGATCGCCCGCGGCAGTTCCGACCAGTGCCAGACGCCCGGATCGCCCGGGCCTGCCGAAGCACGCCGTTCGTCAAAGCGCATCACGTCCAGATCCTGGTCGTGTTGCAGTCCGCGCGTCAGGGCGCTGCCACTCGCACGATCCAGGCGAGCGTCCACGATCGCCAGCACCGGGCGCGCCTGCCGGACCTGGCGAAGCGCGTCGGCGGGATCGGCGGTCCAGAGCACTTCGGTGTTGCGCGCCATGTGGCGCGCGAGGTCGCGCACGGAGTCGAGGTACTCGCCTCGGGGACACACCAGCAGCACCTGCAGGGGCACGGGTTGGGTCGGCTCGAACATCGACGGCTGCATGAAGTCTCCCTGGGGCGCGCAACGGTTGCGCTGCCATGCAAGCCACTGTGCCCGCCGCCTGGGCGGGCGCCTGCCGGGAATGCTGGATGCGGAGCCGCGGGTTGTTCCTCGATCCGCTGCCGGGCTCAGTGGTCGTCGGCGCTGATCAGGCCTTCGCGGATCGCCAGCCGCACCAGCGCCGGCAGGTCGTTCACGCCCAGCTTGGCCATGAGGCGGCTGCGGTAGGACTCCACCGTCTTGGGCGAGAGGTGCAGCTGCTCGCCGATGGCCGCGCTGGTGTGACCGCGCACCACCAGCAGGATCACCTGCTGCTCGCGCGAGGAGAGGGATTCGATGGTGCCGGGCGATGCCTCGTGCATGAGCCCCTCCACCGCCAGCTCGGCCACGCCCGCGCCCAGGTGCTTGCGGCCCTGCGCCACCGCTTCCACGGCGCTGAGCACTTCGCGCGACGGCGAGCCCTTGAGCACGTAGCCCTGCGCCCCCAGGCGCATCGCCTCGGCCACATGGCGCGGCTGCGCCGACATGGTGAGCATGATCACGCGGGTGGAGAGCTTGCGTTTCTGGATCTGCTCCAGCAGTTCGAACCCCGAGCGCAGGCCCAGGTGCAGGTCCAGCAGGACCAGGGTGGGCACCAGCCGGACGATGTCGGCCAGCGCTTGGGTGGGTTGGTCGGTGTCGCCAACCACACGGTGACCCGCTCCTTCAAGCACGGCGCGCAACCCGTCGCGCATCATGGCGTGGTCATCGACCAGGTAGATGTCACTCATGTCGCGTTCAGGTTAGCGCACCCCAAGGCTCACGAAACTCCGTGCAGACCCGAATTCGACGCCTTGGCCGTTCCCCATTTGAGGGAGATCAGCGTGCCGCCGCCGGCAGCCTTGTGGGCCTCCATCCGAGCGCCGATCGCCAGCGCGCGCTCGCGCATGCCCACGATGCCGAGGTGCCCGGGACGCCCGCCCGCCATCTCGGGGCTCAGGCCCACGCCATCGTCGCTGACCTGCAGGGACAGCCAGCCGGGCGTGCCATCGATCTGGACCACGACCTCGCTGGCCTGGGCGTGCAGCAGGGCATTGGCCAGTGCCTCTCGGGCGATCATGAAGGCGGCGTACTCGACGTCGGCCGGCCAGCGCAGCGACTGCGCACCCGGCGCCACCTCCAGCCGGAGCCGGGTCAGCTCGGCCTCGGCGCTGCGGGCGCGCATCTCGTTGTCCAGCGCGGTGGGCAGCCCCGCTTCGTCCAGCAGGGGCGGGCGCAGGGCCACCAGCGCCTGCCGCACCTCCACGATGGCCTGATCGATCAAGCCACCGAGCTTGCGTTCCCGATCGCGCGCCCGCGGCGAAAGGTGGTCCGCGACGAGGCCCGAGAGGGCATCGAACGACAGCCGGATAGCCCCCAGGGTCTGCCCCAACTGGTCGTGCAGGGTTTGCGCCAGCTTGCGCGTGGTCTGCTTTTCCTGGTCGAGCAGGCGGCGCGCGAGTTCGGAGAGTTCGGACTGGTAGCGCTTGAGGGCCCGCTCGTCGCGCACGCGCTCCGTCACGTCGCGCAGGATGGCGGTGAGCAAGCGACGACCGCGCACCGTGATCTGCGAGATGGACGCCTCCAGCTCGAGCAGTTGGCCATCGGCGCGCACACCGCCCACGCGGCCCACGCCCATCGGCCGCGTGGTCGACTTCGATTCCCCGAATCGCTGCAGGTAGGACAGGTGCAGGCCGCGCTGGCTGGGTGGCAGCAGCACGTCCAGCGGCTGCCCGACCATCTGCTCGGCCGCATGACCGAAGATGTGCGCGGCCGCCGGGTTGAACAGGGTGATGCGCCCTTTGTCGTCGACGCTGATCACCGCGTCGCTGGCGCTGTTGATCACGGCGGCAAGCACTTCGCCCTGTTCGCGCAGGTGCTTCTCGGACTGGCTGAAGGGGTGCGCCAGGCGGCGCGATACGGCGAAGCCGAGCAGCCCGATCAGCAGCGCGGTAGCCCCGCCCCAGGCCACCAGGCTGCGTTCGAGCTGCCGCACAGGGGACAGCGCCGCGTTGAGCGGTTGGGCGGCCACCACCTGCCAGTTCGTGCGCAGCGGCGAATCGGCCGGCTGGATGGGGCGGTGCGCCAGCAAAAGGGTGTCCCCGTTCAGGTCGGCCACCGCCCGCACCTGCCCTGGAGGGCCGACCAGCAGGCTGCGCAGATCGGCCTCCGGGACGTCCGGGCGCTCGCCCATCATCACGCGCCCATCGCCGTCGACGATGGCCAGTTTCAGGAAGCGCCGGCCCTCCACCGGCCCGAGCACCTCCTGGATGAGACCATTGAAATGATGGGCGTCGAGGTGGGCGGCGATCACCCCGCGTTGCCGCCCCTCGCCATCGAAGATCGGCAGCGCAATGTCGGCCAGGTCGGTCGGGACTGGCAGCCCATAGGTGCGCAGCGGTTCGCGCAGGGCCACCGGCGGATGCAGGCTGCCGAACCACGCGCCGTGGCGGCCGTTCGTGAAGACGGGGCGCGTGGCGATGGACACCCCTTCCAGAAGGCCGTCGGTCGCCACCTCCACCACGCCGCTGGCGTCGGTCGCACCAATCCACACGTAGGCGCTGGAGCTGGCCTTGATCCGCTGCAGTTGTGAACGCCAGGCGTCGCGGCGGATGTCGGTGCGGGCCAGCACCCCCAGCAGGTCGACCTCGGCCGTGCGGCGCGCGAGCATTCGCGAGACCTCCACCGCAAGGGCATCGGCGGATTGCTCCACCCGCTGGCTCGCCCTGAGCTTGAGTTCGCCACCCACGATGCGGTCCGCAGTCAGCACCACCAGCGCCAGCAACAGCAACGCCACCCCCGCCGGCAGCAAGGGCAGCACCCAGGTGAGCACGCGGTCAGGTCGATGGATCGTCGGCATGTCGGCTCCTTCGGACGGTGGACAGTATTCTCGCTACAGACCGCCGAATGCCATGGGGTCGCGGTGGCTGCGGGTGACGCGTGCGCGGCGCGAGAGGTAAGTCACCGCGTCCAGGAACCCGACGAGGCGAAAGATGCCGAGCGCCTCGTCGGCCAGACCCACCGTGCGGGGAATGGCCTGTGCCCAGCCTTCAAAGGGGCTGGGGTAGGGCGCGAGTGCGTAGAACTTCTGCTGTGCGGTGCGCCAGTCGCTGGGGCCCGCGCGTTCGAGCATGTAGAGCAGCCAGGCCTCCTGCGGACCCAGCCGGTAGAAGGTGAAGTTGACGTTGGGCGCGTGGCCGGGCGCGCAGGCGTGCCGGGGCCAGCCGTCGGCGCTGTCGGTCGAGCCCGGCCCGTAGAACAGCGCAGCGGCAGGCGCGGCATCGGCCTCGCTGGTCCGTTTCGCGTCCACCATCGACAACCAGTTGCTGTAGATGCGGTAGCCACGCACCTCCAGCCGTTCCTGTGCCTCGCGCACCAGCCCCAGGGTGTCGGGATGGTGTTCCCACACCAGCTCGCCGGCGCTCTGCAGATGCTGTTCGGCCGCCGCCCGGTCGCGAAAGAAGGAGGCCGTCGGTGGCCGCACCCGGAACGCGAGGCGGGCCACGCCGGCATCGAGGGGCTCCGGCGCAGGTGCCGCCTCGCCCAGCGACACGAACACCTGCAGCTCGACACCCGTGTCGAGCCGTCCCCGGGCCACCGGCGCGTGGTCCGATTCATCGTCGCCCCACCGCAGCTCCCCCACGATCTGCGCGTCCCATTGCGCTTCTTCGCGCAGGTGGACGAGCGAACGCACCAGGGTGACTTCCTGCCGGTACACCGGCAGGTCGAAGCCCGCGGACGCCGTGCGCGATTTCAGGTGGTCGATGACGAAGCGGCGCAGCAGCCGTTGCGCCGCGGCCTTGCACTCGGGCCGCTCCTGTGCGCTGTCGTGGGCAAAGTGCCAGTCGTTGGCCATGCCCTGGCGGGCCACCAGCGGGCTGCCGCATTCGGGGCAGTGACAGCCGCAGTCGGCGCCACGCTCCACCTCGCCGATGAAACGCATCGCGCCCGCTGCATCCAGGGCGAGGAAAAGCTTGCCCACTTGCGGATCAGTCCTCTTCCTGCATGCCCTCAGGCACCTTGACCAGCGTGACCGGCACCGGGGAGCGCTGCACCATCTCTTGCGAGACCGACCCCAGCACCGCCGCGCGCAGGCCGCCACCGCGCGCGCTCATGATCACCGCATCGCAGGCGTGGCTCTCCAGGATGTCCGCCAGCAGGTGCGCGGGGTCGCCGCTGGCCACGGCGGTCTCCACCTGCTGGCCGGCCGCGCTCAGCAAGGCCACCGCCGGGCGCACCAGATCGCGGCCCGCTGCGTCGCTCACCTGCTGCAGCACCTGCGGGTCGTGGGCCACCACCAGTTCATACAGGTTCGCTGCCTCCTGCACATTGGCCACCACGAAGCGCGCCTTCAGGCCGGCGCCCACGAGGTGCAGCGCGTGGTGCACCGCCAGCAGCGAGGCTTCGGAACCGTCGACAGGAATGAGGATCTTCAGCATGGGAACTCCGGAATAAATGGGCTTGCTCAATAAGGGCGTTCGTTGAGCTGGCACCAGTGCCGCTCGATGTGTTCGGCCACATGGACGAACTGACTGAAGTTCACCGGCTTCTCGATGTACGCATTGACCCCCAGATCGTAGGCGGTCTTCAGATCGCTGTCTTCGCGCGAGGAGGTGAGCATCAGCACGGGGATGTGGCACACCTGTGCATGGGACTTGAGCCGGTGCAACACCTCCAGCCCGTTGACCCGGGGCATGTTGATGTCGAGCAGGATCACCACCGGCCAGGGCTCGCCCGCCTCCCAGCGCGGGATCCAGGCCAGCGCTTCCTCACCATCGCGCGCCACCTGGATGGGATGGGCCACGCCCCGCTTTTGAAACGCGCGCAGGGTGAGGTCCACGTCCATGGGGTTGTCCTCGACCAGCAGGATCGGTGGCAAGGGCTTCATGCGGGAAACTCCAGGAAGAAGGTGGCTCCCTCGCCGGGCTGGCTCTCGGCGCGCACACGGCCACCCATGCGCTGGACCGCCTTGGCCACCAGCGCCAGGCCCACGCCGGTGCCGGCGTAGTCTTCTGTGCGCTGCAGCCGCTGGAAGATGCCGAAGATGCGGTCGTGGTACTTCATGTCGAAGCCCACGCCGTTGTCGCGCACCCACAGGATGCGCCGGTCCGCTTCGACGCGGGCACCGATCTCGACCACCGGCGGCGTGCGCCCCTGGCTGAACTTGACGGCGTTGCCGACCAGGTTGCGCAACACCACCGCGAGGCCTTCGCGATCGAGTTCGAGCACCATGGGCTCCACCTGCAGGTTCAACTGCGTCCCGGCCGCGCGGATGTCGGCGCCGTGGCCCTCGATCACCAGCTCGATCAGCGGCAGCAGGTCCACCTGCTGCGATTCCATGGGGCGCCGTTCCATGCGGGAGTAGGCCAGCAGGTCGGAGATGAGGGCCCCCATCTGCTGCACCCCCCGGCGGATGCGGCCGATGAACTCGCGTCCTTCGTCATCGAGGCGCTCGCCATGCTCTTCCTGCAGCAACTGGCTGTAGCCGTCGATGCCGCGCAGCGGTGCCTTGAGGTCGTGCGAGACGGTGTACGAGAAGGCCTCGAGTTCTTCGTTGGCCGCGCTGAGCTGCGCGGTGCGCTCGGCCACGCGCAGCTCCAGTTCTGCGTTGTTGCGCTCCAGCGTGGTCTGCGCGTCCTTGAGGGCGGTGATGTCGAGCAGCACGCCGCTGATGCTGCTCAGGCGGCCATCGGCGTCGCGCGTGATCGATGTGCGGTCGTCCACCCAGGCCCACTCGCCGTCGGCCCGGCGCAAGCGGTATTCCTGCCGGTACTCGTCGGTGCGGCTGGCCTGGTGGCGAACGCTCTCGTCGACGATGCGCTGCAGGTCGTCGGGGTGCACGAGGTCGTGGAAGCGCAGGTCCATGAGCAGGAGTTCGTCCGGCTGGTAACCCCATTGCGAGACCGAGCGGCTGAGGTAGCTCATCGGCCGGCCGGGTTCGTTGCGCCATTCGACCACCACCACCGGGGAGCGATCCACCAGCGCGTTGATGTGGCGCAATTGCGCCTGTCCGGCCTGCAGCCGCTCGGCCATGCGATCGGCCTGCGCGCCGATCAACGCCAGCTCGTCGAAACCCTGCAGGCCGGCCCGCACCTGCAGCTGCCCTTCCCCCATGGTGGCCAGCGTGCGCGCCAGGCGCTCGGCGCGGCGGAACCAGATCAGGTGCGCCAGCACCGCGAGCAAGGCGACGAGCAGGGCCATCAGCAGCGCTTCGCGCATCACCTGCTCCCGCAAGCCGGCGTGTCGCTGGGCCAGCGGCTGGCGCAGGTCGGCCACGGTGAGGAGGTGGCCACCGGTGTCGATGGCGGCGTGCCCGAACAGGTAGGGCGCGCCCGGCGGCCTGAAGACCTGCACCGAACTGCCGTCCTCGATCAGGTCATCGAGGCGGCGCAGTGCCACCAGCTGCGGCTGGCGTTCGAGCACCTCGCCCAGAGGCCGCCCGATGTCGGCACGCGACAGCGAGGCCACCACCAGGCCCGCGTCGTCAACCAGGTAGGCGTTGAGCATGCCGCTGTAGACGCCCAGCCCGCCCACGAGGCGCCGCACGAGCAGTGCGTTGGCCAGCCCGGACTGCGCACTGAGGCGACTCTGCTCCACGCCCAGGCGTTCAAGCAGGCGACGGGTTTCGAACTCGGTCACACGCTGGTCGACGTCGCGCCACTGAAAGGCGAAGCCCACGCCAATGGTGGTGAGCGCGAACACCGCGAGCAGCAGCGGCGCGAGCCAGCGGCCCGGGATCGCGGTGAGGCCCGGCCAGCGCCTCATGGCAGCAGCCCGGTGGGCGGCGCGCGTTCGGCCGGCGCGCTGTCGATCAATGCCCGCCAGTCGGGCGGCTGTCGCAGCAGGCCCAGGTTCAGGAGCGTCTCGGCGATCGGCTGGCCCAGGCGCACGAGCCCGGGCACCGGGCCAGCCAGCAGTTGCAGGGATTCATCGGGCGCGAAAAAGCGCAGGCCCTTGAGCACCTCCAGGTAGTCCCGTGCCGAGAGATCGGCGCCGGGTGCCAGCGTGGCGGCGCCGCCGGGCGCATCGAGCCGGAGCACGCTCAGACCAACACCCCAGGCGCCCAGCAGGGCGTCCACCGCCGCCGGGCGCTGATGAAGCACGTCACCGCGCACCACCAGCACGTCCAGGATCTCGTCCGGCATCTGGCTGCTGTCGAAGATGCGGCGGTAGCCCGCGCGACGAATGGCGCCTTCGATGGGCGCGTAGCTCACGGCGGCGCTCACCCGGTCACTTTGCAGTGCCATCAGGTGCTGGGTGGATTCCATCTTCACGACCGACACGTCCTCGCGCGTGAGGCCGGCTTTTTTCAGCAGGCGCTCGAGCACGAGCGTGCCCACGCTGGCGTCTTCCACGGCGATGGCGCGGCCACGCAGGTCGGGCAGGGAGCGAACCTCCGGCGCGGCCAGCACCACGTCGGCGCCGCTGGAGGTGTCGAGCAGGGCCACGATGCGCACGTCGAACCCGCTGTCGGCCAGGCGCAAGGTTTCATCCAGCGTCAGCGCGGCGGCGTCGAGCAGCCCGTTGCGCAGGTGGCGCACCGCCTCGGCGCTGGAGATGAGCTCTACCACCTTGACGGCCTGGGGGTCGGTCAGGCCGCGATCGCGCGCGAGCACCAGGGGGTCGTAACCCACCCAGGTGTTGATGCCCACGGTCAGCGGCGGCTGCGGCGGTTCTCCACAGCCGGCCAGCCCGAGCCAGAGGCAGGCTGCGCCCACCGCCGTCCGGATTCGACCCCACCCTGTCATGTCACTTGCTCCCTTGCCATCGAAACATTCTGTCACCATCAGGGTTTTTCATCGGTGCGGACCTGCCAATCTTGAGCACAGCGGCGCGGCACTGCGTGAACGAATCACTGAACTTTCCTGCCGCCAGCCTCCCTCACACGCCATGATCGAAGTCTCCGGCCTGTCCCTTCACTACCCCCTGGCGCGTGGCCGCGTCGAGGTGCTGCGCTCGGTGGACCTGCGCATTGCAGCGGGCGAGCGCGTCGCCATCACCGGCCCGTCGGGCTCGGGCAAGACCTCGCTGCTGCTGCTGCTGTCCGGGCTGGAGCGACCCACGGCAGGCCGCATCCGCATCGCGAATGCCGAACTCGCCGACCTCGACGCCGACGCCCTGGCCGACCTGCGGCGCGACCAGCTCGGCATCGTGTTCCAGTCGTTCCACCTGCTGCCCAGCCTGAGTGCGCTGGACAATGTGGCGCTGCCCCTGCAGATGGCCGGCCGGCGCGATGCGTTCGAGCGGGCTGCCGCGCTGCTGGGCCGAGTGGGTCTGGGCGACCGGCTGCAACACCATCCGGGCCAGCTATCGGGCGGGGAACAGCAGCGCGTGGCGATCGCGCGCGCCCTGGTGCACCGCCCGCGCCTGCTGCTGGCCGACGAACCCACCGGCAACCTCGATGACCACACCGGCGAAGCCATCCGGACGCTGCTGTTCGAACTCAACCAGGAGACCGGCGCCACCCTGGTGCTGATCACGCACGACCCGGACTTCGCCGCCCGCTGCGACCGCGTGCTGCGCCTGCACGACGGCCAGCTGCACGAAGCCACCGCGCCCACCCATGCGCTTCCTGTTTAGCCTGGCCTGGCGCGATCTGCGCGCCAGCGGCCGCCACCTGTGGATCTTCTGTGCCTGCCTGGTGCTGGGCGTGGCGCTGGTGGCCGCGGGCGGCGGCCTGTACCGCCAGGTCGCCGACGCCCTGCGCAGCGATTACCGCCTCCTGTTTGGTGGCGACCTGGAGGTCGAGCACACGGTGCCGCTGAGCGCGGATGTGCTGGCCTGGATGGGCGAGCGCGGCGAGGTCTCGCGGCTGGTCGAGTTGCGCACCATGCTGCGCGCGGCCGACGGGCGCTCCCAACTCATCGAGCTGCAGAGCGCCGATGCGCGCTACCCGCTCTACGGCACCGTGGAACTTGCGCCCCCGAGCGACCTGGCCACGGCGCTGGGCCAGCGCGACGGCGCCTGGGGCGCAGCGATCGACGGCGCGCTGGCGCAGCGGCTGGGCCTGGGCGTAGGCGATCGCGTGGAGGTGGGCGACCTGAGCCTGGCCGTGCGCGCCATCGTGTTGCGCCAGCCCGACCGTAGCCTGCGCGCCGACTGGAGCGGCGCACCGGTGCTGGTGGCCGACGGTGCCTTGCAGGCCAGCGGTCTGGTGCAACCCTTGAGCCGGGTCGAATACCACTACCGCGTGCGCACGGCCGAGCCGGCCACCGCGTGGCGCGATGCGTTCATCGCCGCCTTCCCGCAGCTCGACGCCGAGGTGAGCACCTTCGACGAGCGCAGCGAGCGCATGGCCGAGGTGCTGGGCCAGATCGGTTCGGGCCTGTTGTTGATCGGTTTCTCGGCCCTGTTCATTGGCGGGCTGGGCGTCTTCAACAGCGTGCAGGCCTACCTGCAGGGGAAGCTCGGCACGCTCGCCACGCTGCGCGCCGTGGGCCTGCGGGACGGCCGGCTGGCCGCGCTGGTGCTGCTGCAGATCCTCATGCTGGCGCTGCTCTCCAGCCTGGCGGGCGTGCTGATCGGCAACGCGCTGGCCCTGGCCGGCACCTGGGCCGCCGCAGAGCGATTGCCGCTGGCGCCGCTGCTGCAGGCCCTGTGGGCGCCCTCGGCGGTGGCGCTGGGCTTTGGCGTGCTCACGGCGCTGGCGTTTGCGCTGCCGGCGCTGGGGCGCGCGCTGTCGGTGTCGCCGGCCGCGCTCTTCCGGGGCATCGACGGCACGCAGCTGCGCACACCGCGCGGCACCTGGCTGCTCACCGGCGCTGCGGCCGCGCTGGTGGCCACGCTGGTGGTGGGCAGCGTGCCCGACGCGCGTTTCGGCGCCGCCTTCGTGCTCGCCACCGTGGCACTGCTCGTGGTGCTCGATGGCCTGACCCGGCTGCTGCGCCGCGCGGCGCGAGCTGCGCTGGCGCGCCAGTCTTTGACGATGCCACTGGAACTCCGACTCGCGCTGGCCGGCCTGCAGCGGCCCGAATCACCGTTGCGCGCGGCCCTGCTCTCGCTGGGCGCGGCGCTCACCCTGCTGGTGGCCTGCACGCTGGTGGTCGCGTCCCTCCTGCGAACCGTCAACGAGACGGTGCCGGACAACGCGCCGGCGCTGGTGTTCTACGACGTGCAGACCGAACAGATTCCGCTGCTGCAGTCCACCCTGCAGGCGCAGAGCGGCCTGCGCCAGCTCACGACGGCACCCCTGGTGCTGGGCCGCGTCTCGGCCGTGAACGGCGAGGTGCTGCGCGAAAGCAGCGATGGCCAGCGCGTGCGCGAAGCGCGCGACGAACAGAAGCTCAGCAACGCCGCCGGCAACATCGACGACGTGGTGCTGCGCGAAGGCGCGTGGTGGACGAGTGGCGAACGCGGCGCGCCGCAATTGGCGATGGAAGACCGGGAGGCCGATCATCTTGGCCTGGAGCTGGGCGACCGCGTGCGCTTCGACATCATGGGTGCGACGGTGGAGGCCGAACTGGTGGCGATCTACAGCCAGCGCCGCATGCAGGCGCGCCTGTGGCTGGAAGCGATCTTCAGCGACGGCGTGCTCGATCCCTACATCACGCGCCACGTGGGCGCCGCGTTCATGGACGCCGCCTCGGCCCAGCGCGCGCAGGACCAGCTGGCGGCCGTGGCGCCCAACATCGCCAGCGTTCGCACCGAATCGCTGCTGGTGGAAACGCGAGCGCTCATGGCCCGCGCCAGCGGGGGGCTGGCACTGGTGGCGGGCGTGTGCCTGGCGGCGAGTCTGCTGGTTCTTGCGAGCGTGGTGGCCAGCAGCCGCGCGCGCCAGGTGTTTGAAGCGACCGTGATGCATGCGGTGGGCGCGCGCCTGTCCAGCCTGCGTCGCGTGCTGTATTGGGAATATCTGTTGCTGGCCCTGCTCACCGCCGGCTTTGCGATGGTGGCGGGCAGCGCGCTGGCCACGGCACTGCTGCGATGGCGGCTGGAGCTGGACCCCACCGGCCTGTACTGGACCGGTGCCCTCACCGCGATGGGTGTGAGCGCGGTCAGCCTGGGGCTGGGCGCGCGCTACCTGCTGGCCCAGATGCGCCTGAACCCCGCCATGCTGCTGCGCGACGGGGCCTAGGCGCGGAGACCGGCTGGTTACTTGACGGTCATGCCGTTCTGCACGCGCTGAACGCCCTCAACCGCCTTGGCCACTTCGACCGCCTTGTCGATCTGCATCTGGTTGTCCACCACGCCGCTGAGCTGCACTTCGCCCATCGTGGTGTTGACCTTGATGTCCATGCCCTTGACGGTGTCATCGGCCAGCAGCGCGGTCTTCACCTTGGTGGTGATCACGGTGTCGTCGACCTTTTCGCCCATGGTGGTGGACGGCTCGGAAGCCGACGTGGCGGGTGCCATGGGGGCGGGCGCCGGGGTGGACGTCATGGGCGGCGCGGCGGGTGGCGCTTCGACCGGGGTCTCGGTCTTGCCGCAGGCCACCAGCGAGGCCAGTGCCAGCGAGACGGCAGAAACGCTGATGAAACGGTGGGTGTTGAATAGCTGCATGCGAATCTCCTGAAGGGGTGTCCACCGGGTTGGTGTCCATGGGGGCACTGTCGCGGTCCCGGCGCGACCTGTCGGTTCGACAGCGCACACAGACCACACTGCTCTGTGCGGCAACCCACAGACCGCGCGGCAAGGCCGCATCCAGACTCGTCCTTCCAGAGTTCAGGGACCTTCCACCATGTCATGCATCACGACGGTCGGCCCGGCCGCTGCGGCATGAGGGCGCGTGGATGGGGAACGGCTGCATGGATGCGGTCGATCAACCGCAGCGTCAAGGCCATGGCACGCGCCACCCAGCCTGCGCGGCGTGCGCTGGCACGCACCGCCGCTCCCGCCACCCCGCGCGTCGCATCGCGCGCAAGATCGGAGCCGGCATCCGGCCGCTTCACCGCCGGCGTGGCGCTGGGTCCGGGGGGCATGCGGCGCTACCGGCTCTTCGTTCCCACGGCGGTACCGGCCGGCGAACCACTGCCGCTGATGGTGATGCTGCACGGTTGCGGGCAGGACGCCGCCGACTTCGCGGCCAGCACCCGCATGAACCTGCTCGCGCGCCGCGAGCGTTTCCTGGTGCTCTATCCCGAGCAGGACCGCATGGCGAGCGCGCAGCGCTGCTGGAACTGGTACGAGACGCGCCAGGGTCGGGCACAGGCCGAAGCGGCGCTGGTGCTCGCGGCCATCGACCAGGTCTGCCTGCTGCACGGCGCGGATCGCAACCGCGTCGCGCTGGTGGGCCTGTCGGCTGGCGCGGGCATGGCGGGCCTGCTGGCCACGCGCCACCTGCACCGTTTTGCGGCGGTCGTCATGCACTCCGGTGTGGCGCCGGGCGTGGCGGACTCCACGGCCACGGCCCTGGCCGCCATGCGAGGCCGGCGCTTGCCAGCGGCGCAGGTGCAGGACGACCAGCGCGACCTGATGCCGTGGCCGCCGCTGCTGGTGATCCAGGGCCAGAACGATCTGGTGGTGCACGCGCGCAATGGCGCGGCGGCCGCGCAGCGCTGGGCCGATGCCGTGGGTGCGCGCGCGGCACCGGCCCGGATCTTGCAACGAGGTCAGCGGTACCCCATGACGGTGACAGACTTCAAGCGAAGCGGTCGCACGCTGGCCACGCTGGTGGCGGTGGACCGCCTCGGGCACGCCTGGAGTGGCGGTGCAGGCCGACTGCCGTATGGCGATGCGAAAGGCCCCGATGCCACGCGCATGGCGTGGGCGTTTGCCTCACGCCAGTTCGCCAGGCCCCGCCCACCGTCCCCTGAACGATGAGACACTGCACCATGAACGCACCGATCCAGACACCGCTGACCACCTCCGAAGACACCGCTCCGGTGGACCCGCTGTTCCTCGCGGCCCCCCGCGTGTCCACCTTCCACGGCACGCAACCACTGACCAACGCCAGTGGCTTCTTCTTCGAGCGCGACGAGCGTCTGTTCCTCGTGACCAGCCGGCATGTGGTGATCGACGAAGACACCCAGCACCTGCCCGACCGGCTGGAGATCGAGCTGCACATCGACGCCACCAACCTGACCCTGTCCACGGGGTTTTCCATGCTGCTCTACGCGGATGGCGCGGCGGTCTGGCGCCAGGGCCGGGACAGCGGCAGCGAGATCGATGTCGCCGTGCTCGAGCTCGACCGCAGTGCCCTGCCCGAGAACGCCGTGATCCGCGCGTTCACACCCGACCACCTGCAGACCGCTTTCAACGAGGTGCACCCCGGCGCATCGCTGCTGGTGGTGGGATTTCCGCTGGGGTTTCACGATGCACTGCACCACCTGCCGGTGCTGCGCCACGCGGTGATCGCATCGCCTTTCGGCATCCGTTTCCAGGGCCAGGGCTTCTTCCTCACCGATGCCCGCACGCACCGGGGAACCAGCGGTGCCGCGGTGGTGATGCGGGATGTCGATCCCAGCCAGGCCACGGCCGCGCTGCCCTGGAAACTGCTGGGCGTGCACTCCTCGCGCATGGACATGGGCGACCGCGATGTGGTGCTCGACGAATCGCTGGGCCTGAACTGCGCCTGGTACGCCGACATCCTGCTCACGCTGACCGAGCCGCGTACCGAAGAGGCCGCCCAAGAAGCCGAAGCGCCCGAGTAAGACAATGCGGGGCATGTCATTGCCCATCCGTCCCGCCGTCCAGGCCAGCCCCGACTACCCGTTCTCGGCCGTCACCGCGCCCGTCAAGCTCGACCAGAACGAGTCCTTCGCCGACTTTCCTGAAGCGCTCAAGGTCATGGCGCTGCAGCGCCTGAGCGAACTGCCCTGGCACCGCTACACCGATCTTCACGCCGAAGCCCTGTGCGAGGCCGTGGCGCGCCACGACGGCTGGAGCGCTTCAGGCACGGTGGTTACCACCGGCAGCAACGTGCTGATTGCCCTGCTGGTGCAACTCGCCGGCATGGGCGCGCGCGTGCTCACGGTCAAGCCCAACTTCGCCCTCTACGCGCTCGACGCGCGCCTCTTGGGCGCTGCGCTCACCGAGGTGCCACTGCGCAGCGACTTCTCCACGGATGTGGACGCCCTCATCGCTGCGCTGGGCGAGGCACCCGGCCGAGGCGTGGTGTTCGTGCCCCGACCGCATGCGCCCACGGGATCGCTGTGCGGACTCGACGAACTGGAGCGCCTGGCGCAGGCCTGCCGGGACGGCTGGCTGCTGGTGATCGACGAGGCCTACCACCCGTTCACCGCACACGATGCCCGCGCGCTGGCCGTGCGGCATCCGCACGTGGTGCTGCTGCGCACGTTCTCCAAGGCCTGGGGGCTGGCCGGACTGCGCCTGGGTTACGCGCTGGCAGGCGACGACGTGGCGCGCCAGTTGCGAAAGCTCGTGCCTCCGTTCGGCGTGTCGGTGCTGCAGACCGTGAGCGCGCTGGTCGCGCTCGAACACCCGGACTACGTGCGGGAGCGGGTCGCACACACCTTGCACGAACGCGAGCGCATGACCACGGCCCTGCAGTCGCACCCCCACTGGCAGGTGTTCCCGTCCCACGCCAACTTCCTGCTGGTGCGCACGCCCGACGCCGCTGCGGCCCACGCCATGTTGCTGGCTGCGGGTGTGCTGGTGCGCCGGCAGGACACCCTGCACGGACTGCAGGGCTGCCTGCGTGTGACCGTGGGCACGGTGGCGGAAAACGACGCGTTCCTGCGCGCGGCCGGCGTCGGCGCCTGAGGCGTCAGGTCTTGGGGCGGTGCTTCTCGATCAGCTCGCGACCGCCAGCCAACAGCTTCTTGCCGTCGAATCCCTTGCGGTTCATGTCTTCGACCCACTGGTCGACGATGGGCGCGCAGAGCTTGATGAACTCTTCCGTTTCTGCCTTGCCCATCACGGTGACCGTGTTGCCGCGGTCCACCACCGCCTTGCGCACCACGGGGTCGTGGTCGGCAATGAGCCGACCGAACATGCCGGAGGTCTCGAGGCCGGCGTTGCGGTCCATCACCTGCTTCAGGTCGGGCGGCAGTGATTCGTAGCGGGCGCGATTCATGACCATGAACTGCGCGCTGTTGTTGAAGCCCGGCATGCCTTTGGCAAATTCGGTGTGGAAGTTGGTGAGTTCGTCGAGCTTGCCGGCGGGCACGGTGTCCCACGGCAGGATGGCGCCGTCGATCACGCCTTTGGAAAGCGCGTCTGGAATCTGCGGCAGGGGCATGCCCACCGGCGTGGCACCCACTGCGCTCAGGATCTGCGTGGACACGCGCGTGGGCCCGCGCATCTTCAGTCCGCGCAGGTCGGCGGCCTTGGTGATGGCGCGGCGCTTGTTGTGAAGGATGTTCAGGCCATGGGTGTGGAAGGCCAGCACTTTCACATCCTTGAACTCATCGGGCGCGTAGGTGGTGAGGTATTCCCAGGCGGCCCTGGAAGAACCCTCGCCGTCGTAGGTGAAGAAAGGCAGTTCGATCACTTCGGAGCGCGGGAAGCGGCCGGGCGTGTAGCCCGCCAGTGACCACACGATATCGACCACGCCATCGCGCGCCTGGTCGTAGAGCTGGGCCGGCGCGCCGCCCATCTGCATGGAGGTGAAGCCCTCGAACTTGATGCGCCCGTTCGATTCCTTCTCGATCTTCCCCATCCACGGCACGATCACGCGGCTCCACACATTGGACGTGGCGGGCACGAAGGTGTGGACGCGCAGGGTGGTGACGTTCTGGGCCAGGGCGGGGATGGCGGGTGCGGCCACGCTCGCCGCAGCCACCTTCATCAGCGTTCTTCTGTCGATCATTCATGTCTCCTGTTGGAGCCGCCACTATGCAGCTGTTAGGTTGAATCGTCAACCAAATTCCGCCGAAAGGTTCAAAGTTATTAATGATTGAAAGGTGCGAAAAGCCCGGATCAATGGCCGGCCAATGCGCTCTGGAAATGCCGCGCAGGTATCCTCTGCCGATTCCTGGAGACCCCGAATGACCCTGCCCTGTCGATGGTGGAAGCCCGTTTGGGGGCCCGTCCTTCTGCTGATCTGCGCGCTGACCCTGTCCGCCTGCAAGAGCCTGCCCCGCGTGGTGCCGGACATGGCCCGGACGTCGGCCACCCCACGGGTTCAACTCGAGGGTGCCCGCGGGCCCCTGTCGGCCGCGCAGAGCAAGGCCGTGCTGGAGCGGTTGCGTGGCAGCGGGCAGGACACCGGCATCTTCGCGCGCCACCTCGCCCTGGAAGAAGCCATCGTCGGCAACCCGCTGACCACCGGCAACAAGGTGGTGCTGCTCGAGGACGGCCCTGCCACCTACCGCGCCATGCTGGCGGCCATCGCCACGGCGAAGGACCACATCCACATGGAGACTTACATCCTGGACGACGATGAGGTCGGCCAGCAGTTCGCCCGTGCGCTGATCGAACGGCAGCGTGCCGGCGCCCAGGTGCACGTGATCCGGGACAGCGTGGGCACCCTGGGCACGCCGGAGGCGTTCTTCAAGCGACTCACCGACGAAGGCATCCGGGTGCTGGAGTTCAACCCGGTCAACCCGTCGAAGGCGCGCAAGGAGTGGGAACTGAACGAACGTGACCACCGCAAGCTGCTGGTGGTGGACGGCCGCGTCGCCTTCCTGGGCGGCATCAACATCAGTGCCGTGTACTCCAGCGGCTCGTCGGGTTCGTTCTCGCGCAGCGCAGACCCCGGCCAGGGCTGGCGCGATGCCCATGTGCAGATCGAGGGCCCGGTGGTGGCGGACTTCCAGAAGCTCTTCATGGACACCTGGGTGGCGCAGAAGGGCGAGCCCATGGCCCCGCGCAACTACTACCCCACGCCGGTGAAAGCAGGCAACGAGGTGGTGCGCGCGATCGGCAGTTCGCCCGAGGAGCCGTTCAGCCAGATCTACGCCACGCTGCTCTCGGCCATTGGCGCGGCCGAGACGAGCGTGTACCTGACCAACGCCTACTTCGCACCGGACCCGCAGCTCCTCACCGCCCTGGAGGACGCCGCAGCCAGAGGGGTCGACGTGCGGCTGATCCTGCCGAGCAAGACCGATTCCTGGCTCATCTTCCACGCCGGGCGCGGCTATTACGAACGCCTGTTGCGAGCGGGCGTGCGGATCTTCGAGCGGCAGGGCGCGATCCTGCACTCCAAGACCGGCCTCATCGACGGCGTGTGGGCCACGGTGGGTTCGACCAACCTGGATTGGCGCAGCTTCCTGCACAACCACGAACTCAACGCGGTGGTGCTGGGCGAGGATTTCGGCAAGCAGATGCAGGCGGTCTTCGACAAGGACCTGGCCGCGTCCACCGAGGTCACGCTCGCGCAATGGCAGCGCCGCACGCTGGACAACCGCATCCTGGAAGGCTTCTCCCGCATCTGGGAGTACTGGCTCTGAACCTGCCGTTCAGGCCGACGGGACGTTCTCGCGCGGCTCGAACGGCACGCCCACCTTGGGGAACAGGTGCGCCGCCAGCGACACCTTGCACAGCGGGTAGTTCCCGGCAAAGGACACGTAGGCCTGGAGGTTGGGCAGGTCCTGGATCTGGCTGGGCAGCAGCACCTTTTCCGTCACGTTGCGGCGCGAGATGGTGCGCGAACTGTTCTTCATCGAATAGCCCACCGAACGCTGCGTCTCCTTGCGCACGAACTCCGATTCGCCCACGCCCTTGCTGAGTTCTTCCGCGGTGGCGGGATCGGTGTGCGGGATGTTGAGGAACAGCAGGTTGCGAAAACAGCTGCGCAGCGTGACGGCCTTTTCCTTGCCGTACAGGTCGTCGAGCTGGGCGGTGGACTGGATGCCGCAGAGAAAACGCGCGCCGTGCTTACGCCCCTTGGTGAGCCCGGCTTCCAGGCTGCTGAGTTTTTCCAGCGAGGCGAGCTCGTCGCACACGAACCAGGTGGGACGCGGTGGGCCGTGCACAGGTGACGACAGGGTGGCGGTGATGACCACATCGAACCAGGTCGAGATGAGTGAGCGCAGCGCATCGGCCATGTCTTCGCGCCAGGTGATGTAGAGGTTGCCCGGCGCGCCTTCAAGCCAGTCGCGCAGCGAAAAGTCGCCCTGCGGCATGTGCTTGTGCGGCCCCAGGTACTTGGTGGCGATGAAGCGCGTGGAGCCCATCGTCTTTTCGGCACCTTCGGAAAACATCGAGGCCGCCGGCGTATCGGCCATGTACTCGGCCAGCGTCTCGATGGGCAGCTCGCAGACGAACTTGATCAGCACGCTGGTCTCACGGCAGCCCTGAAGCCAGAGCTTGTTCATCACTTCCTTGATCAGGAACTGGGCGTACCCGTTCCATTCGCGCATGTCGCCGGTGCCATCGGGCACCACGCTGCGCGCGAACCGCTCGCAGTCGTACGTGGAACGGATCTCGTTGAAGATCGACCAGCCAGGCGTGCGGCGATCGAACGGGTTGAGGACCAGGTCGCCCGGCCGGGCGAAGATCGAGTAGTAGTCGCCATTGGGGTCGACCACCAGCAGCCGGTCGCCACGCCTGGCCGCACCGGACAGGATCTCCTTGATGGCCTGCGACTTGCCCGCGCCCGTGGTGCCTGCCACCAGCATGTGCAGCGGCTCCACCGACACGGGAATGGGCACGCCGCCCACGGTGGCCTGCGGCACCGGGCGCCAGAAGTCCTTCCAGACCTCCGCCGGCGTGGGGCGGGTCTGCGCGAACTGGATGGAGGCGCGCACGCGGATCAGGCGGTTGCGGATCGTCCGTTCGCTGGTCATGCGGCGCAACACATGCACCGACGCGAAGGTGGCGCCGCGCACATGGCGTGCCGGCTTGCTGTGCGGATTGCCCAGCACCCAGACCAGCCAGGCCACCACCAGCGCCAGCCCGGTACCCGTTGCAATGCTGGCCTGCGTGATAGACACCACGTTGGGTGCGATGAAAGCCAGCGAAGCCGCAGCCTTGAGGTCGCGCGCCATGGGTGCCTGGAGGTCGAACGCATGCACCACCCACACCACCCAGACGATGGCGCTTGCCAGCGGCGCGCCCACTACCGCGCCGAGGGCCAGCATCAGCGCCCTCACAGGGCGGTCGCCTCGGGCCCTTGCGGGTCCACCCGGTCGCGTGGCCCGAACCACACCTGCGTAACGCCGCGCGAACCGTTGTCGAAGCGCTTGAACTGCACCACCACGTCGATGACCGACTGGATGTAGGCCAGCAGCGCATGGGTGCTCATGGCCTGGAAGCCTTCGCGGCGCTTGACCATGAAGCACAGGCGCTCGAAGCACAGGCGCGGGCTGTCGGCGTGGATGGTGGAGATGGAACCCGGGTGGCCGGAGTTGATGAGCTCCAGGAAGTCGGCCGCCTCCGAGCCGCGAATCTCGCCCAGCAGGATGCGGTCGGGGCGCAGGCGCATGCTGGCTTCCAGCAGGTCGGTCACGCTGACCTTGGCCACGCCCTGCCCGCCCTTGCTGGCAATGAGCGACAGCTTGTTGTGCTGGGACAGCGCGATCTCCGGCACGTCCTCGATCGTGACCAGCCGTTCGTCCTTGCCCATTTCGTCGGTCAGCGCGCGCAGCGTGGTGGTTTTGCCGGTGGACGTGCCGCCCGAGATGATGATGTTCTTGCGCAGCCGCACCGCCGCGCGAAGGAAACCCACCATGTCGCCGCCATCGAGCAGCGCGCCCAGTTCGGCATCGTCCTCAGCGCCGCCGCTCACGGCCTCGCGCGCGCGCAGGGCACCGCCGCGGTCCAGGTCTTCGAGCGAGAAGCGCTTCTGCGAAGGCATGCGGATCGCGAGGCCGAACATCTCGGGCAGGCAACCCGGTGGCATCACCACCTGCACACGCTGGCCTTCAGGCAACTGGGCCGAGAGCAGCGGCTGCCGGGGGCCCACGGTCTGGTGCGAGTAGGTGGCGATCAGGTCGGCGAGCTGGTTGAGGCGGCGCTGGTCAAACTCCGGGATGGCGTGCGGCACCCAGGTGCCACCCGATTCCACGTACACCTCGCCCGGGCGGTTGACGATGATCTCTTCGATGCCGGCGGTCTCCAGCAGCGGGCGCAGGGGCGTGAGGTAGGAACGGAGCGCCGCCGTGCTCATGGCGCACGGGGTCGCCGGGCTTTCCCCGACACGGCCGAGAGGTCCAGGTCACGGGCCACCAGCACCCGCACGCGGCTGCCTTGCACGACCTGGATCGTCGGCGGGATGTTGGCCTGCGACTTGAGGATGCTCTCCACCGTGGACTGCAGACCCTTCACCGCCTCGCTGCGGGTGCGGTCGACAATGATCAGCCCGCCTGCCGAGTTGCTGGCCCGCTGGTTCGACGCGGCCGCATCCTCGACGGCCACGCCGATCATGGACACCAGGAACGCGGCGCCAAAGCGCTCCAGGTAGTGGTTGTCCACCACGCCCGACATGCCCGAGCGCCCGAGGCCGTCGGTGCCGGGGCTGGCCAGCGAAACGCTGGTGCCATCGGGCAGCAGGGCGCGCTGCCACATCACCATGACGCGCGACTGACCGGCGGAAATGCGCGCGGTCTCGTACTCCCCCACCAGCCGCGACATCTTCGGGATCAGCACACGGCGCCCGGATTCACCGTAGACGTCCTCGTCGACCATCGCGCGCACCTGGCCGGGCAGCGCGGTGTGGATGGGCGTCTCGAGCACCGCGGGGATGCTCTTGCCCTGCAGGATCTTGCGGTCCAGCGAAGCGTCGTCGGGTTCCAGTGCCGTCGGCACGAAGGACGATGCGTCGCGCGCGGCATCGGCGGGCCGATCTGCCAGCGCGGCGTCGACCATCGAGGACTTGGGCTTCAACACGTCCATCACCACGCTGGCGGCGCTGTCGGCCAGCACCGCGTCCACCTTGCCCAGCGCGCCAGAGGTGACCAGCAAAGGCGCCATGCGCCGGCGCCGGGCCGCTTCAGCGGCTTCGTCCGCGGCGGCCGCCCGGCGGTCAGCGGTATTGAGTTGGGCCGGGTCCACCGGCGGCAAGGGCGTGTCCGGTGGCAAGGGCGGCACCGACTGCGCCGTCACCGTCGGCGCAGACGCTGCCACCTGCGTCGGCACAAAGAGGGGTTCGGGCGCGGGCCGGGTCGCGAGGCGCGGCGCTGGCCGCAGGGTTTCGACCTCGGGCACGTCGTTGCCGGAGGCCTTGCGGTCGCTGCCGGTGGCGAAGAGCCCATAGACCAGCACGCCGGCCACACCCAGCGTGAGCAGCCAGATGAGCTTGTTCAGGCGCGGCGGTGCGCGGCGACCGAGTGCGCTGGTCGGCTCCCGCGGTGGCAGAGGCGCGGCTTCCTCTCGTTCAACCGCTTCAGGATCATGGTGTTGCATGGCGCAGTCCGCCCATCAGCGTTCGCGCAAGGCCGTCTCGGGCCGCTGCGGGAAGGCGTCGTTGAACACACACGCGATCTCGGCATTGCCCGCGCTGCGGAAGACCAGCTGGCGCGTGACCTTCTCGATCACCAGCCAGTCGCCTTCGCGGCGGAAATTGGCGAGCGTCTCGTTCTTCTGCGTGTCCACCTCGAACACCGCGGGCACGCTCTCGTGGTTGGCAAAGCGCAGGTAGGTGAACTGGCCATCGTCGAGCACCTGCAGGGGCGCTGCCACGCGCGAACCTTTGTAGGAGTACTTGAAATTCCACTCCGACGGCAGCTTGCTGCGCGAACCCGGTGGCAGGCCCAGCGCCAGGGAGGTGGTGAGCCCGACGGTGGTGCGCGATTCGCGCTCGAAGCGCTCGGCCGTGGCGCGGGTCTGCGCCTCGAGTTGTCGAGCCTCGTCCTGCGGGTAGCGGAAACGCACGCGAAACGTGAGTCGGCCGTCGCTCACGCCGAACGGCTGGAACGCCAGCAGGTTGAACGTGTACGAGCGCCGCGAGGTCTGCACCAGCAGGTTGGTCTCCGCCTTGTCCTCATGGGGCTTGAGGTAGAGCACGTTGTCGCGCGGCACCGCCTGCCAGGCGACGCTGTCGCCCAGGGACACCGTCACGATCTGCTCGTCGGCGCCGAACTCCACCGCCAGCGTGTAGCCGTAGGCACCCTGCAGACGCACCACCGCGTCCGGGTCGTAGGCCACCACGCGGATGCGCTCGTCCGTTCGCACGGGCCGGCTCTCGATGCCCGGCGAAATCACCACGGGCGCCGACGTTGCCTTCGGCTTCTTGCGGGGAGCGGTTTCGTTGGCCTGGGCACTCAGCGCGAGGCAGGCTGCCAGCAGGCATGCAGGGGTCTTCATGTTCTGGTTCATGGGTGGGGTCGCGCTTGGGACGCGCGAGCGTTTCACGGGTTGCGCACGGTGGCGGCATCGCGCCGGTAGTTGGTGACCTGAAAACCGAAGGGGTTGAGCAGGTCGTCGCCGGCCGTGGGCCGGTGGGTGAACTGGAACTCGACGATCGCGGCCCATTCGTAGAAGCCGGTCGACTTGCCGTCGATGAACTCTTCGGTCTGGAACTGCACGTGAGCCACGCCGCTCTTCAAGAGCGAGATCGAATGGATCCGGGGCACGCGCTCCAGCCGCGCCCCCATGGCGCGCTCCTGAACGGTGCCGCCAAACAGCGAGGACAACCGGGATTCCATCGCGGGTGCGGCAAACAATTGAAGCGTCTTCGCGCGCTGGCGGACATCGGCATGGCTCCAGGTCTCGCCGGCGAGCATCCACTGGTTGATGTGGAACTTGCGCACCGCCTCCATGCCGGTCAGGCGCTGCGCGTCCTCCACGTTGTAGCGAACGTGGCGCACGGTCTGCGTGGCGTCGTTGTAGGCGATGGTCACCACCTCCACCTTCTCGCGCGAGAACACCACCGCCATGGCGACGCCGGCCGCGATGGTGACCAGCCAGCTCACTGCGGCGAACAGGTAGGCACGGTTTCGAGACACACGGGCGTTGCGGATCACCTCGGCGTCCCAGCTGGACGCGGCGGCGTAATAGTGCGCTTCCGCAGGCGGGCGTGGGGGGTCGGCGGTCGGGGTCGTGCTCATGGCTTCGTTCGCTGGCTGGGTAACTGGCTTGGCCGGAAGGGTGTGCGCGGGCGGTCAGCGAAGAGCGGCCGCCGCACCCTGCGCGGCCCCCAGCTTGGCTCCCGCTGGGCCGCCCTTGATGAAGCCGCCCACCGCGCCCTTGGCAACACCCACGCCGGCATCGATGCCCTTGTGCATGCCACCGATGACCTGGTGGGCCGCGCCGTCGCCAATGTGGGAAAGCAGCGAGCCGACCATGCCGGAGGCGAACTGCGGGATGCTGGCCACGGCCTTGGCGAGGGCGTAGTAGAGAAGCAGGTAGGCGATGGCGGGGCCGATGACGCTGATCGCGCCTGGGAGTACTGGCCACCCTGAGGGTGGGCCATCGTTGAACACCTCGATGCTGGCGTCGGCCACCATCAGGACCACCATGAGCAACGCAGGCGTCAACACAAAGCCGAGCATGCCCCGGAACCACGCATCGGTGTAGGAACGCGTGTGCTGGAACAGCGCCAGCGCGATGAAGATCGGCGCGACGGCCAGGCAGCTGGTGAGGCCCAGGCGGGACAACAGCATGACCACGAAGACACTCGCAAAGAGAACGATTGTCATCACCAGCTTGATCACGCCAGCGATGTTCTGGATGAGATTGGGAAACATGATCGGTATGGGAACCGATGCGAACCCGGCGAGCGGAAGGTCGAACGTCGTGATGAACTCGAACTTGTCGGGCACCAACACGGTCTGTTCAAACGCGACGGCCATCTGCTCCACAAACGCTTTGTCCAGCAAGGAGGCGCTCAGATTCCACCACCCGGTACCCCAAGCTGCTGGCATGGCGTCTGCGAGCACATCCGCAAGCCCGGTGTAGGTGCTCCAGATCGTGCCGTAGACCCAGTAGCTGAAAAAACTCCAGTTGATCAGCAGTTCGGACACCAGGCCCATCTTGAGGATCAGCCAGCCCACATCGACAGCCGACAGACCCTGGGTGTGACCCTTCATCAAGTTGAAGCCATGCGCAGCGACGAGCAACACCATGCCCGCGCGAAGCGGTGCGGCGACAAAGTCGCGCAGCGCGGAGTAGCCCGGAGAGATCACGTCGACCAGCAATGCCTTGTCGACCGTTTCGAGCACGTAAAAGATCATCCCGCTCTCCCCACCGCTTCAACGCTGCCCGCACCTTGGTACCCCGCCCTGAAATGCGGCAACCACGCTACTGGCGCTTCGCCGTGCTCGGCCATCAGGCGGTCCATGAACGCCACCGTGTTCTTGTTCCCCGAGAGCACGGCGATGTGGTCGTCCATGCCCTGCATGTCGAGCTGGCACACGCTCACGCCCAAGCTGTTCTTCACCAGGAACCAGCCGCGCCCCGGGCGCATGGGCAGGTCGTTGCGGATCATGTCGAACTGCGTGGCATTGAGGCCCAGGTAGCCCCGGTACACGTCTTCCTCGGCCTTGGGATTGGGGAACAGGATGAAGGTCTCGGACTGCTGCTTGAGCGCGGCCGAGATGTGCGACTGCATCACCGTCTCCGGCGTCTGCGTGGCAAACACGAGCAGGCCGTTGTTCTTGCGGATCACGAACTCGAAGTTCTCGATGCGGCGCGCCACGATCTCGTCGTCGAGCAGCCGCCAGCCTTCGTCGGCAAAAATCGCCATCGGCTGGCCGTCCAGCAGCGTCTCCACCACATGGAACAGCCAGGTCAGCACAGCGGGCCGGACCTGTTTGGCATCGAGCACGTAGGTCATGTCGAAGCCGATCACCGGGTTGCTCATGTCCAGCCCGTTGCGCGGGTTGTCGAACACCCAGGCGTGCTGGCCCCGCCCGTAGCGCGGGTGGTCGTACCAGTCGAGCAGGCGCTTTGCCAGCTTGTCCTGCTCGGCGTTGCCGAACATCGGTGCCACATGGCAGAGCTGGCGCAGCTCGGGAGCGAGATCGAACACGCTGGAGACGATCTGGCGGATGCGCTGGCGGTCCTCGGCGTCCACGGGCGCGCCGCCCTCGTCGGTGAGCAGGGCTTCGAACCAGTCCACGAGGAAGCCGCGCGCACCCGGTGAGTCGGCCAGCTGCAACGGGTTCCAGCCGGTCGGGCGCTGGCTCTCGATACGGAAGTACTCGCCACCGATCGCCCGCACGAAGATCTCCATGCCGCGGTCCTTGTCGAGGAAGACCCGCCGCCCGCCCAGCTTCAGGCTTTGCGCGAAGAGGAAGGACGTGGTGAGCGTCTTGCCCTGGCCGGTGGGGCCGAGCACCAGCGTGTTGCCCCGATCGGCCACATGCAGGTTGAAGTGGTAGGCCGTGCCCGACGCCGACGGCAGCACGGTGATGGCAGGCCCCCAGACCGAACTGGGGCGACCGCCCAAATAGTTGTGGCAACTGGCGAACGACGCGAAATTCTTGGTGGAGATCCGAGCACCGCGCGCGATGAAGCGGAAGTTCCCCGGCAACTGCGCGTAGAACGCGGCCTCCAGGTTCACGTCTTCGCGCACGCTGGTGATGCCGTTCTCGGCCAGTTCGGCGTCGATGGTGGCCAGCTTGCCGGCCACCGCAGAGGCGTCTTCGTCCCACACCATCAGGGTGTGGTGGTGCAGGCCGAATCCGGCCTCGCCTTTGGTCTCTTCCATGGCCAGGTCCAGCGCGTGGATCTGCATCTGGCCGGCGTCGCCCGCATTCACCAGGCGGTTGCGCTGCTGCTTGATGGCGGCTTCGCTCCGGGCACGTTCCTCGAACCGGAACGACTGCGTGGCGCAGAACTCGAACGGCAGCGTGAGCAGCCGGTCGTACATGGTGGCCGCGGTTTGAGAGGGGTACTCCTTCACCGAGGCGAGGCCCGCGTAGAGGGTTCGGGCGGCGTGGCGCAGTTCCACCACCTCGTTGCGGAAGACCGTGCGCGCCACCGGCAGGATCTCGGCCACGGGTCGATCAGGCAGGGCGTAGCGCCGGTCCTGCAGGTTGATGAAGAAGCCGTAGAGCCGCATGAGCTCGCTGCAGGGCACGCCACGCTCGTTGGGCACCACGCCCAGCAGGCGAGGCTGGTAGGCCTTGAACACCTCCAGCAGTGCGCGCATGGCGTCGTGCAGCGACTGCAGCGCCTTGCGCTCGTACTGCTCGCGCTCCTGCGCGTCCAGCCGTTCCGAGAGCGAGCGGAACACCTGGTCAAGGCGCTTGGCCACGCCTTCGCCGGGTTTGTGCACCAGCGTGAGGTGGATGTCGTTGGTGTAGAGCTTGCGGCGGGACAGCCGTTCGCACCAGGCTTCGTTCAATTGCGCGGCAAAGCCACCTTCGCTGAACGTGCCCTCGGGCAGCGTGACGCGACGGCGGCGCACCAGGTGGTGGTAGATGGCCAGGTTGGAATTGCTGAAGGTCTTCCAGAGCTGGTTGCGGATGCGCTTGTACAGGTCGAGCTCGTCGGCGTCGGCGGTGTCGAACGGCAGACCGCCCAGGTGCAGCACCTGCAACAGGCTGCCGTCCTGCGTGCGCAGCGTGTTCGCGTTGACGTGAGCCATATAGGGCACGCACCAGCGGGAAGCCTGCGCTTCGAGCCCCACCTTGCGAACGGCGCCGTCGGCCATGCTGCTCAGGCTGCGCCACATGGCCGGGTCCTTCAGCGCTGGCTTGCCCGCGCGGGCATGGGCACGCAGCCGGGGTCGAACGACGTGCCGCCCCAATAGGCCGCGCGGCGACGGCCTTGCGAGAAGTGCGCCAGCTTCGCGGCCCAGAGCTGGAACACGCGCGCATCGCGTTCGCACATGGCATAGCCGAACACATACAGCGCGGGCGCGCACATGAGGCCGTAGACGATGCCCTTCATGCCCCCGAGCCCGAGGAACACGATCATGACGACGAAGGTCATGAACACGGCATACACATCGGTGATGCCGAAGAACATGGGCGGGCGCGTGAGGCCCAGGAAGACGGGGTCGGCCTCACAGGGCAGCGATGCGTGGGACATGAGGTGCGTTCCCTGGATGCGCCGTGGTCAGGCGTTTGCGCTGACCTGCACGAAAGGCGACGGGGCGACAGCCAAGTTCAGGGGCTTGGCGGGACCACAGTCACGTTCGGCGGAAGCGCAGGGGGCGGGGGGAGCGGCGAGTTCGGTGGTGGCGCAGGCTTGCAGAAGCATCGCCGCCGTCAGTCCCGCAATGGTGGCTTTCGCGTTCATGCGAAGCGAACCACAACCGTCGATGGTGCCGCTGCGGTCGAAGACGTTCCAAACAGGCCGTCGATCAAAGTGGCAGCCGAGAAGATGATCCCCACACCAAGCACCACCACAATCGCACGGCTCCACTCCACACGACCAGTCAGTGCTGCAATGCCCATGCCAATGACGGCAATGATGGCCAGGGAACGAGCGATCGTCCCAGTGAGTGTCGTGACCAGGGTTTCCAGTGCTGTGCCAAGCGTGGATCCGCTGAATGCGTCCGTTACCTTATCGTCGGCCGCCATCGCCACATCACTGAACATGAACAAAACCAAGGCCACCAGAAACAAGACCGCCAACCGCTGGGCACTGCATTCAAAACGAACCGAGCCGACACCGTGGCACTGGAAATCCCTCATGAAGCTTTCTCCTGGTTGATGCCCGTTGCATCGCTCGATGCGGGGTGGGCGGGTGGGTTGAACGGGGTGAGGTGAATTTAGAGTTTTGAGGAAACGTATATACAACTTAACCACCAAACACACTCTCGTGCGCATGAAGCGTTTGCTGGCTGGGTTGAACTGCTCAGAGCGAGGGGGAAAAGTCGTGCCCCTGCGCGTCCGCTTCGGTGGCGGGACCCCAGAGGAAGCAGGTCTGGCGGAACTCCAGTGCGGTGTCCACCAGCGAATTCACCAGCGCCTCAAGGCCCTGCCCCTGCAGGCCGCCCAGGCCCACATGGATCACGCCGATCACGTGCCCGTTGACGCCAATGCAATACGCCAGGCCGCGGTTGGCCGACTGGGCGTGGTTCATCTGCAGCAGCACGCGCAACACAGCGGCCTCGCCCACGCGGGGTGGCATGCCCACATCCACATAGATGGACACCGCAGGTGATTCGGGAATGACCTGGTTGAAGGTGATGGCGAGGCGGACCCCTTCGATCTCGATCATGGCGCCCTCCGCAACGGCATCGACATGGGCATCGTCGAGTTTCATGCGCCGGCAGAAGTCGGCGATGACCTCGCGGTGGGTGGCTTCGGGGGATGCCATGGGGTTCAAGCTCCTGCGTTGAATGCGCCTCGTGGCGAGGCGCTGCATGATCGGACGAGCCACGCGTGCGCGGTGCGCCAGGGCATGGAGCGCATGGCCTGAGGCACCAGCCGCCCTGGCGCCACCGCGTTCGCAAGCGTCAGCGCGCCGCGAGCTTGCCCATGCGCCGCAGTTCCCGCTGCACGCGCGCCTGGTACACGCGGTTGAACTGCGGTGTGAGGCTGTGGTACGCGCCCACGGCGTGCCAGGTGTTGCCATGTCGCAGCACCTGCTTCTTCAGGTGCCAGGCCGCCACGTGAATGCCCACGCAGGGTTGCAGCAGGTGCGGCCACTCCAGCCCGTGCTGGCGCAGCTCGGTGAAGTGCACGCTGTTGATCTGCGCGATGCCGACGTCGATGGATCCGTTGGTGTTGCGACGCACCGGGTCGGCGCGCAGGCCGGATTCGACCTGCAGGATGGCGGTGAGCAGGTCCGGGTTCACCCCATGCCGCGTGCTGGCGGCCAGGACGCAGCGGGTCAGCTCACGTTCGTCCACCGGTCCCACCTGGGGCGCCGAGCCCCACGCGAGGCCATGGGCGATGGCCAGCACCAGACCCGGCAGAAGAGGCCGCCCACTAGCCACTGGAAGGGCGGGGTGGCCTGGGCGACAGGAGCTGCGCATAGTGCAGCGCTGGCTGCGATTGCGCCGTCGCCCTGCCCTGCTGCTGTTGCAGTGCCGGCGCGAGCACGCTGGGCAGCGACGCCAGCCGCGCGGTGCGTGCCACGCGTTCAGGCGTTGAAGGGAGTGGAGGGTGTTCGAGCTTTTCCATGGCGTTGGCGCGGAAGGCTAAGCCCTTGCACGGAGGGTGGCCACGCGAAGTTGCGAAGCGGTGCAAGTGCGCCACCAGACACGGCACTCCGGCGATCGACCGGTGTGGCCGGGCTGCATGACCTGCGAGGTCATGGACGCTGGACGCGGCCCTGGCCACACTGGGAACCAGTCAACCACTGCATCACGCAAGAAAGGAAAGTACCATGGACTTCAGCAGCATCCCCCTGGCCGTGGGCCACATGATCGGCCTGGGCGCACTCGGTTCGTGCATCGGCATCGGCATCATGGCCAGCAAGTACCTGGAGGCCTCGGCGCGGCAACCCGAAATGATGGAGGCCATGCAGCCCAAGGTATTCCTGCTCGCCGGCCTGCTCGACGGCGCCTTCATCATCTCGGTGGCGCTCGGCGTCTGGTTCGCCATTGCCGACCCGTTCAATTCATGAGCCCGGCCCGCCGGTCCAGGCCAGCACCTCCACGTGCCCGTGCAGGGCAGCCAGGTCAGCGGGGGTGAGGCCGCGGTGATTGCGCGCATTCATGGGCACACCGGCTTCATGCAACTCGGCCATGACCTCCATGTGGCCGCCGCTGGCCGCGTCGTGCGCAGGCGTGGTGCCGGTGGCATCTGCCACGTCCAGGCGCGCGCCCAGCCGCCGGAGTTCGAGGAGCACCGCCAGGTGTCCGTTGCCGGCCGCGTAGTGGGCCGGCGTCAGGCCGCCCGCGTCGGGCGCGTCGAGCACGCGGCCTTGCTCGTGCAGGCGGCGCAGCGCTGCCACGTTGTCGTGGCGCGCGGCTTCCCAGACATCGGACGTTTGCAAAGGCATGGTGGGTCTCTGAGGGCTTGGGGCAGGACCGTCCAGCGTAGGTCGCCGGCCGCGCCTTTGCAGAAAAGGTGCCGAGCTGCTGGCCGCGCGTTTCGAATCGCAGCGGCCGATTCACGAGGGAACCGGCGCCGCCCTACCCGCCCAGCACTCTCGGCAGCCAGAGCGAGACCATCGGCACATAGGTGACCACCAGCAAGACGCCGATGAGGGCCAGCGTGAAGGGCACCGCCTCCTTGAACACGGCATGCAGTGGCGCGCCCGCGATCTGCGCGGTGAGGAAGGTGATCACGCCCGAGGGTGGCGTGAGCTGCCCGATCATGAGGTTGAGCACCACGATGACGCCCAGGTGCACGAGGTCGATGCCGTAGGCGTTGGCGATCGGCACCAGCACCGGCACCAGCGTGACCAGCGCCACCGCAGGCTCCAGCGCCAGGCCCCAGAGCAGCAGCACCACGTTGATCAGCGCCAGCATGATCCAGGGACTGTCGGTGAGGGTCTTGAGCGTGGTGGCCAGCGTTTCGCCGATGGCCAGGTTGGCGACCAGCCAGGAGAAGATGCCGGAGGCCGCGATGGTCAGCAGGATGATGCCGGAGCTCACCATGCATTCGCAGAAGATGTGCCAGGTCTGTGCCCAGCTGAGCTCACGGTAGAAGAACACGCTGATGACGATGGCGTACAGCACGGCGATGATGCCCGCTTCCGTGGGCGTGACCATGCCGCCCACGATGCCGCCGATGATGATGACGGGCATGGCCAGCGCAGGCAACGCATCGCGCAGGGCCACCAGCACCGCGCGGAGGGAGGTGCGTTCGGAAAACGGCAGGTTGCGGCGGTGGGCCACCCAGCTGGCAGCCGCCAGCAGGTACACCCCCATCAGCAGGCCCGGAATGGCGCCCGCCAGGAAGAGCTGGCCCACCGAGACGTCGCTCACCAGCGCGTAGACCACGAAGGCGATCGACGGCGGGATGATGGGACCCATGGTGGAAGCAGCGGCCACCACGGCGGCGGCGTAGGCGCCCGGATAGCCCTTGTCCTTCATGGCCGGGATCATGGAAGAGCCGATCGCCGAGGCGTCTGCGACGGCCGATCCCGACACACCCGAGAACACCATGCTCGCCAGGATGGCCACGTGCGACAGGCCGCCCTTGATGTGACCGACGGCCGCCGAGGCGAAGTTCAGCAGCCGGCGTGTGATGCCGCCGGTGTTCATGAGTTCGCCGGCCAGGAAGAAGAACGGGATCGCGAGGAACGCGAAGGAGTCCATGCCCTGGATCATGGAAGACGCAACGATGTTCACCGGCACGGCGCCGCCGCTGAAGAAGATGAACACCAGCGCCGCCAGGCCCATGGCGAAGAACACCGGCACGCCGATGAGCGCGAAGCCCATGAAGGCCAGCATGAGCACGCCGAAGAGGATCACCTGTTCCATTCAGGCCACCTCGAGCCCGCGCACTTCCCGCCAGAGCCGGTGCACCAGCGCCAGCGCCATCAGGAAAGCGCCCACCGGCAAGGACCAGTACAGCACGGGCTGAGTCACGGTCAGGGACGTGAACGGAATGCCTTCCATGGCGTCGATCACCAGACGGCTCTGCCAGCCATACACGAGCACGAACACCAGCGAGAGCAGCAGTGCCAGCGTGGTGAGCGCGCGGCGTGCGCGGGCGGACATGCTCAGCCCCAGAAAATCCGCTGAGAGGTGCGAGTTGCGCCGCACGCCGACATAACCGGTGAGCATGGTGGCCCAGATCATGATGAGCACGCTCAGCTCCATGGCCCAGGGCAGCGGCGTGCCGGTGGTTTCGCGCAGCACGATCTGGGTGCCGCCGATGCCCACCAGGCTCAGCAAAGCCAGCCCCAGCAGGGCCAGCACGATGCGATCGAGCAGGCCGAGCAGTCGGGTCATTTCGCGGCCCGGATCTTCTCCACCGTGCCCTTGCTCCAGAGCTGGCCATCGAAGTTCGCCACGATGCCATCGGCCAGCTTGCGGAATGCCGCGAGGTCGGGCTCGACGATTTCCATGCCATTGGCCTTCAGGGTTTCGATGGACCTGGCCGCCCCGTCCCAGGTTTCCTTGCTGGCCCACTTCTCGGTCGCCACGGCTGCATCGGTCATGGCTTTCTGCTGCGCCGGCGTGAGACGTGCCCACTTGTCGGCCGCGATCAGGACGATCAGGCCGGACTGGATGTAGTCGATCTTCATCGCGTACTTCTGCACCTCGTAATACTTGGCGCCGGCGATGGCATCGAAGCCGTTGTCCTGACCATCCACCAGGCCCTGCTTCATGGCGAGGTAGAGCTCGGCGGCCGGCACCGGGGTGGGCGAAGCGCCCCAGCCCTTCATCACTTCCAGGATGGCGGGCGTCTCGGGCACACGCACCTTCAGGCCCTTCATGTCCTCGGGCTTGAGCACCTTGCGATTGGAGGTGGTGAGCTGGCGCGGCGTGCGGTCGGAGACATAGCCCACCAGCTTGAAGCCGGCTTCCTTCTCCACGCCATCGAGCATCTGCCTGAAGGTGTCCGACTGCATGAAGGTCTTGAAGTGCGCGTGATCGCGGAACACGTACGGCGCGAACAGGGCATTGAAGTCCTTGCCGCCCTTGGCCAGCGCCAGCGTGCCGGTGTCGGCCAGCATCATGTCGATCTGCCCCGTGCGCAGACCGGCGTAGTTCTGCGGCAGGCTGCCGAGCTGGCCGGCGCCGAACGACTGGATCTTGAGCTCCGCATTCGTGCGATCGGCCACCTCCTTCGCGAAGCGATCGGCGATGGGTCCCCACACCGGCGGCGGCGCCACATAGGCCATGCGCAAGGCGGGCTGCGCGTGAGCGCTGGAAATGAAGGCCAGGGCAATGCCGGCGATCAGAGGGCGAATCCATTTCATGGCGATGTCTCCGGAGTGGGTGGTGGCGCTGCGCGTGGGACTTGCCGGGCTGCCACATAGTCCCGGTAAGGGGTGCCGTTGGACACCAGCATGCCGCCGTCCACATCGATGGTGCTGCCCGTGATCATGGCGGCGGCGGAAGAAAGCAGGAATGCAATGGTCTGAGCGACGTCGTCGGCCTGGACCCACCGGCCCAGCGGCACGGCCTCGGCCACGGCGGCGATGCGCGCCTCGTCCAGGCTGCGGTAGATCATGGGCGTGAGCGTCGGGCCGGGGCACACCGCATTGACGCGGATGCGGCGGCCGGCCAGCTCGAACGCCATGTGCCGCGTGAAGGCGAGCACCGCGCCCTTGGAAGCGGTATAGGCCGCGTCCCCGGAATAGGACATGCGCTTGCCCGCGATGGAGGCGACGTTCACCACCGATGCGCCTTCGCGCATGAGGGGCGCTGCCGCCTGCAGGCACAGCATGGTGCCGCGAAGGTTGATGTCCATCACGCGGTCCCACGCGGCCACGGGCATGTTCTCCAGCAGGTGGCGCGATTCGACCCCTGCGCAATTCACCAGCCCATCTACATGGTGATGGTCCTGCTGGACGCGCGCGAACGCATCGCGGATCGCGTCTTCCGAGGCCAGGTCGCACGCGAGGTGGAGGACCGACGATGCACCGCTGCCCGAGCCGCCCGCAGGCGCCGCGACATCCAGCGAAACCACCCGGTGTCCGGCCGAGGCCAGCAGCGCCACCGTGGCCGCACCAATGCCGTGACTGCCACCCGTGACCACGTGCACGCCGGGCGTTTTTGAAGAGGTCTCAGGGCTCGAAAGAAAAGACATGACAAGGGGTTTGGTTCCGGCATATAGTAACGTTCGTTACCTTGACGCCATCCCCTCGTTTACCCTAGGACGACACCATGACCGTTGCCGCCGTACCCCTCACCGCCCCTTCCGCCACCGCGCCGGAGCCGGCTTCGGGACGCCGAATCCAGCCCGGCGTCTACGCCTACGATCTCGAAGCGACTCCCTGGCGCGTGACCCCGCGCGGGACGTCGCGCGAGAAGGCGATCCGGCGCGATCCGGAGCGCGGCCTCTTCCTCGGCATGCTGATGTTCGATCCCATGAGCCGCTCGGGGGTGCACCAGCATCGTGGCGTGGCGAGCAGCTATTTCCTCTCCGGCGAGCTCACCGATTTCCAGTGCACCACGCGCGCCGGCGCCGTGGGCATCAACCTCACCGGCGCCACGCACGACGCGGTGTCGTATGGCGGTTGCACGTTGTTCTCACGCCTGGAAGGACCGGTGATCATCGAGCCCGATGGCGCGGCCATCCACCCGCACGCGCAGAAGACCACGGTCACGAACACGCGGCCGTTCACGCCGCCGGACATCACGGTGGTGCTCGATAGCGTGGCGCAGGTGGCCTCGCCTTTTGCCGGTGTGCTGCGCCGTCCGGTGTACGACTACGCGGGCACGGGCAGCAACCACCGGCTGTGCTCGCTGCAGCTCTGGCCGGGCGCCAGGCTCAGCGACCTGCACCACACCGGGCTCACGGATTTCTTCCTGCTCGCCGGCGACCTGAGCGTGGGGGATGTGACGATGGCGGGCCCTTCGGTGGTGGTCATCGAACCGGGCGCGCGCGTGCACCTGAGTTCGCGCTACGGCTGCAGTCTGCTGGCGTGGGCAGAAGGCCCAGCGCACGCGGGCGACGACCCGGCGATGGACCCCTACGGCTTCTGACTCAGCCCATCGGGAGCCGCGCGCGCACCGAGAGCTTGCCCAGCAACTGGTGCAGCGTCTTCACTTCCGCGGCGCTCAGCCCCGCATACACCTGCGTTTCACGCTCGATCGCAGCCACGGCGATTTCCTCGTACACCGCCCAGCCCGCGTCCGTGAGGTTGAGGTGGAAGCTGCGCCGGTCGGCTTCGCTGTTCTCGCGCACCAGGCGGTCTTGCGATTCGAGCTTGCGCACCACACGCGAAACGCTCATCTTGTCCAGGCCGGTGTAGTCCGCCAGCCCCTGCGCGGTGATGCCCGGCTTGTCGGCCAGGGTCAGCAGGATGCGCCAGTCGGTGAGGTTGAGGTCGAAACGCTCACCAAACCGCGCGATGAACGGCTTTGCCGTGAGGTTGGTCAGCACCCAGATCTGGTAGTACGGCGAGGCCTCCGTGACCAGCAGCGCCCGGTGGCCGCGCGGGCGGCTGCCGCGTGAAACCTTCCTGGCGGGTGCGGGGCTGGGCTGGGGGCGGGTGGCTTTGCGCGTGCTCATGACTGGCGGAGTGTAGGTGCTCCGCACCGCTGACCCGCACCGCCCGCCGCCGGCTCAACTGGATTTCGCGGGCACCTGCGTGAGCAGGTCGGCCAGTTCGTCGGCGTGTTCTTCCTCCACCGCCAGGATGGACTCGAACAGGCGGCGCGTGGTGGGATCGTCATCGCCCACGGACTCGATGGCGTGGCGGTAACTGTCGATGGCGATGCGCTCGGCCACCAGGTTCTCGCGAATCATGTCGGTCAGCGTGACGCCCTCCACGTACTCCGCGTGGCTGCGCCTGGTAAGGGTGTCCGGCGAGAAGTCCGGC
The DNA here is from genome assembly GCF_051858985.1 of Hydrogenophaga sp. Lineage (GTDB taxonomy): Bacteria > Pseudomonadota > Gammaproteobacteria > Burkholderiales > Burkholderiaceae_C > Hydrogenophaga. The sequence continues at coordinate 990,218 of NZ_JBHYGM010000001.1, forward strand.
TCACCGCCGAGTTGCACGATGCGCTCCGCGAGCTGGTCGGCGTGGCCCTGCTCTTCCTTGGAGTGCACCAGGAATTCGGCCGCCGTGGCGTGCGAGTGGATGCCGCTGGCCATGAAGTGGTGGCGCCGGTAGCGCAGCACGCACACCAGTTCGGTGGCGAGTGCATCGTTGAGCAGCTTGATGACACCGTCGAGGTCGGCGCTGTAGCCGGCGGTCACGGCGCCTTCTTCCATGCTCTGGCGCGCGGTCTTGCGCAGTTCGGTGATGTCAAGGGGTGGCAGTGGTGGGGTCATGGTGTTCTCCGGTCGGTGGGGGGCGGGGCGCGTGGTCGACAACGGGAGCATGGGCTCACCGCCCATCCGCGTCGGTGCTGTGGCGAACAGACCCGGGCGAGCCGCACCGATTCAATCGCCCTCCACGTGCCGCTGTGTCCGGCACCTGGAGCGCGCCATGCTGGCCGTCATCGTCCCTGCGAACAACGAAGAAGCCCTCATCGGGATCTGCCTGCAATCGGTGGAGAAAGCCGCCCGCTGGCCTGGCCTGAAGGGCGAGCGCGTGCTGGTGATCGTGGTGCTCGATGCGTGCACCGATGACACGGCCGGCGTGGCGGTGGAGGCCGGCGCGGTGCTCATCTGGGTGGAGTCGCGCAATGTGGGCATGGCGCGTGCGGCCGGTGCGGAGCTGGCGCTCAAGCTGGGTGCACGCTGGCTGGCTTTCACCGATGCGGACACCGTCGTGGCACCGGACTGGCTGCACGTGCAGATGTCGCTGGAGAGCGACGCCGTGTGCGGCACCATCGGCGTGAACGACTGGGGCACTTATGGCGATCCCATGCGCCACCACTTCGATGCCACCTACACCGACGCCGACGGACACCAGCACATCCACGGCGCCAACCTGGGTGTGAGCGCGCAGGCCTACCAGCGTGCCGGTGGTTTCGAACCGCTGGCCAGCAGCGAAGACGTGGCCCTGGTGAGAGCGCTGGAGGCGGTGGGTGCGCGCATCGCGTGGTCTGCTGCTCCGCGGGTGGTGACGAGCACGCGCCGCACCTACCGCGCCCCGGGCGGCTTCGGTGCCGCGCTGGTTCGCGCCGGCGAGGTTCACGTGGCCGGCGCTGGATCGTCAGCATGACGCACGACGCGAAGCGCTGCGCATCGCTCGAATCGCTTCAGGCAGGCCTTGCCGCGCTCGACCGCGCCCAAACCCCGGCCCATGGGTTGCATCGGCTCGTCCAACTTGGGCTCGATCAGTTGCCTCTGCCGGGAAGCGGCGCCACGCTGCAGCGCTGGCAGGCCCTGTGCCTGGTGGCCCAGCACGATCTCTCGCTGGCCAAGCTCTTCGAGGGGCACACCGATGCCCTGGCCGTGATGGCCGAAGCAGGCCCGACGGCCACGCCGGTGCCTGGCGCCACCTGGGGCATGTGGGCCGCTGAGTCACCCGACGGGCGAACCGTGGTGGAACCCGTGGGTGCCGACGGCTTGCGCGTGAACGGTGCCAAATGCTGGTGCTCTGGCGCCGGCCATGTGAGCCACGGCCTGTTGACCGCCTGGTACGCCGACGGCAGTGGCCCGGTGCTGGTTCGATTGCCGATGGACCAGCCCGGGGTGGCCGTGTCGGCCGCGGGCTGGCAGGCCGTGGGCATGGCCGCCAGCGCCAGCATCGACGTGGCCTTCGACGATGCCATGGGCGAGCGCGTCGGTGGCGAAGGCGCCTACCTGGAGAGGCCCGGTTTCTGGCAGGGCGGCGGTGGCATTGCCGCCTGCTGGCAGGGTGGCGCCATGGCGCTGGCGGGCGCGTTGCTGCGCGCGGTCTCCTCGGCACCTGCGACTCCCAGTCCATTCCGGCTGGCTGCCCTGGGCCACGTGGGCACTGCACTGCAGTCCAGCGCCGCGCTGTTGCGCGAGACGGCGCGCTGGATCGACGATCACCCGACGCAGGACGCCAGCGCGCGGGCGCTGTCGGTTCGACTGGCCGTCGAGTCCAGCGCCAGGCTCGTGCTGGACGAAGTGGGCCGGGCGTTGGGCGCCACGCCATTCTGTCGCGATGCGGCGTTTGCACAGATGGCCGCCGACCTTCCCGTCTACCTGCGCCAGAGCCACGCCGAGCGGGACTTCGCCGCGCTGGGCGAAAAACTGGCCTCACCCGGAGCTTCCCCATGGGCGCTTTAGACCTTCCACCCCTGATCCACGGCGACGGCACCGATGAGCTGACCTGGCGGCGCTGGCTGCCAGGGCTGCGGTGCCACGAGCTCTCGATGGGCGAGTGGCTGCCTGCCAGCGCGCGCCTGGTGGTGGTCGCGCCCCATCCCGACGACGAGATACTCGCCAGCGGCGGCCTGATCGCCACCCACCTGGCGCAAGGAGGCGAGGTGCAGGTGGTGGCCGTGACGGACGGTGAAGCCAGCCACGACGAAGCGCCCACCATGACCCGCGAGACCCTGGGCGAACTCCGCCGGCAGGAGCGATTCGAAGGACTTCGTCACCTCGGCCTTTCACAGCCTTCGGTGCTGACGCTGGGCATGGAGGACGGGCGTGTCGGCCTGAAGACCGGCCTGCTGCGCGAGCGGCTGATGTCGCTGTTGAACCGTGACGACGTGGTGGTGAGCACCTGGGAGCACGATGGTCACCCGGACCACGATGCCGTCGGGCAGGTGACCCGCGACGCCTGCGTCACCACCGGCAGTGCCTTCCTGGCGGCACCGGTCTGGATGTGGCACTGGGCCACGCCTGAAGATGTGCGCGTGCCATGGCGCCGCCTGCGCGCCGTGCCCTTGAGCGCCACGGCCAGTTCACAGAAGCTCGCTGCACTCGCGGCCCACCACTCGCAACTTCACCCGCGCAGCGACGCGCTCGGCGCGGTGCTCGGCGAGGCCATCCTGAAACGAGCGGCCTGGCGCAACGAGTACTACTTCGCCTGAGCCATGACCACCGCCCGCCGCCCCGGCCCCGAAGCCTTCGATCGGCTGTTCGAGGGCAACGACGACCCCTGGCAATTCAAGACGCGCTGGTACGAGGCGCGCAAACGTGCACTGACGCTCGCCTGCCTGCCCGACCCGCGTTACGCCAGCGGCTACGAACCCGGTTGTGCCAACGGCGAACTCTCCGCCGATCTGGCCACGCGCTGCGACCGGCTGCTGGTGTCCGACGTGAGCGAGCGGGCCGTGGAACTGGCGCGCGCTCGCCTGGCGCCGTGGCCGCATGCCAAGGCGGTGCAGGCGCACCTGCCCGAGGAGTGGCCCAACGAGTCGTTCGACCTGATCGTCATCAGCGAGCTGGGCTACTTTCTCGATGCGCCAGCTCTGGACCGGCTCGCCGACCACGCCCGGGCCTCATTGAAACCCGGTGGCACCTTGCTGGCCTGCCATTGGCGCCACCCGATCCAGGGGGGCGAACTCGACGGCGACGCGGTGCACGGCAGGCTGGCACAGCGCCTGGGCATGGAGGTTCTGTCGGAAGTGCGGGAAACCGATTTTGTCCTCCACGTGTGGAGCGACGATGGCAGGTCGGTTGCCCAGCGAGAAGGGTTTGCGGCGGCGTGATCGGGCCGGGGTTCAGACGATCCGGTGTTCCTTCACCAGGAATGCCGTGATCTCGGCGATGAAGGTGGTGGCGTGCGCCATGGTGCGCTGCCCCGCCTCCGATGCAAACGCGGCTTCCAGCGTTGAGGTGGATTCGAACCACAGTTCGACGATGCCATCGATCGGCAGCTCGTCGTGTGAGCAGGACCTCCCCTTGACGCGTTCCCGTTCCACCACCACGTTCTGCCGGTAGCCGCTCACCCCCGGCATCTGCTTCACCAGTTCGCCATGCACCCGCCATTCGCGTCGGAAGTCGTCTTCCGACATGCCCTCGGGACGGCGCAGCGTGGACATGCGCTTGAGCAGGCGGGCACGCTGGCCGTCTTCGGGCACCGGTATCACCACGTTCTGCTCGGCCGTGACGACATGGAGCTCGCCGATGAACGCCGCCTCGTCCAACCACAGTGCGGCGGCAAAGCCACCGTCGTTGAAGGCCGCGTGGGCGGGCGTGGCGTCGTCGAGCCACAGTTGCGAGAAGCCGTCGAAGTTCCAGGTGCCGCGTGCAAAGTCGATGCCCCGCTGCTGGCGATCGATCACGTGGTTCTGCCAGTACGCGCGCAGACCGGGCAGGCCGGACCTGACCAGTGGGCCGTGTTGTTCCAGCCAGTACCGCTGGAACGCCTCGGTTTCCAGCGTGGTGGCCTTGTGGAGCAATCCCATGCGGACTTTCATGTGTCTTCCTGTGGGTGGAGGGGGCTGTGCGGTGCGGCCCTGGCCGCGTCCAGGAACTGCTGAAGGGCTGGTGCGCGCTTGGCGAGCCAGACCCCGTGGCGGATGGGCCAGCGTTCGAAGCGAGGGTCCGCGCCCAGGGTCATGGCCGCGTGGTGCGCCCAGTAGGGATCGAGCAGGGCCTCACGGCCGAGCGCGACCAGATCGGCCTTGCCCGATTCCAGAATGGCCTGCGCCTGGTGCGGGTCCACGATCATGCCCACCGCCTGCGTGGTCACTCTGGCTTCGCGGCGGATGCGGTCGGAGAACGGCACCTGGAACCCCAGGCCGCGCGGCACCGGCAGCGCGCGGGTCTCTTCGGTCAGGCCGCCGGACGAACAGTCGATCACATCCACCCCGCAGCCCTTGAGCTCTCGCGCCAGCGCCACGGAATCGTCGAGCGACCAGCCGTCCACTGTTCCATCGACCGCGGAGAGCCGGCAGAACAGCGGCTTGTGGGCAGGCCACACCGCGCGAACGGCGCGGGCGATGTCCAGCGCCAGCCGCATGCGCTTGCGAAGGCTTCCACCCCAGTCGTCCTGACGCTGGTTCGAACTGGGTGACAGGAAGCTGGCCACGAGATAGCCGTGGCCAAAGTGCAGTTCGACCACGTCGAAGCCGGAACGGTCTGCCCGTACCGCAGCCTCCGCGAAGCGCTGCACCACACTTGCGATGCCGCTGGGGTCCAGCACGGCGGGTGCCGACCACCCGGGACCTGCAGGCAACGGGCTCGGACCGACACGCTCCCAGGGTTCCTCATCGCCGGCCATCGTCTCGGGTGGAATGGCCGCACCACCCTCCCACAGGGGCTGGCTGCCGGCCTTGCGCCCGGCGTGCGCGAGCTGCACGCCGATGGCGCTCCCGTTGGCATGGACGAAATCCACCACGGCCTTCAGCGGCTCGATCTGGCTGTCTTTCCACAGGCCCAGATCGGCCGTGCCGATGCGGCCGCGGGGATCGACCGCGGTGCTTTCGGTCAGGATCAGGCCAGCGCCCCCCAGCGCGAACTTGCCGAGGTGAACCAGGTGCCAGGGCGTGGCATGCCCGCGGTCCGCCGCGTGCTGGCACATGGGCGAGATCACGATGCGGTTCGCCAGCTCAAGGCCTCGCAGGTTCAATGGCTGGAACAGCAGGGGGGTGTCTGGGTGCATGGGAGCCCGGCTCAGGGTGCAGGCGTTGGCGCAGCCGAGGCAGGCCGGGTGCCGAGCCAGGTGCCGGCGACCACGGCGAGGAAGCCGACCAGGTGCCACAGCGTGAGCCGTTCACCCAGCAGCAGTGCCGCAAAGAGGATGCCAAACACCGGCACCAGGTACAGGAAAACCGATGTGCGGGCGACGCCGATCCGACCGATGGCGTGGTTCCAGATCACGTTGGCGAGCGCCGTGGCGAACACGCCGGAGAAAAGAATCAATGCCCACTGCCAGGCATCGGGCACCACCGTTGCGCTGGCCTGACTGGTCGTCCACAAGCCGGCGTGCACGGTGAGCAGAAGCGCGCCAATGGCATAGATCGCCCAGCTGATGGTGAGCGTGGAGAGGTGGTTCGCCATGCGCTGGACGATCGTGCCACCGGTCGCAAAGCTGAGCACCGCAGCCACCAGCAGGAGGTCGCCCACACCTGCGCGCGACAGCCCGGCCCCGGGGTGGCTCAGCACCACGGCAGCCACGCCCCCGAATCCGAGCATCACACCGACGATGCGGCCCGGCGTGAGTCGCTCCCGGAACGCGACGGCCGCCAGCAGGGCCGAGAACAGCGGGCTCAAGGCCATGATCAGGGCTCCGTTGGTGGCGGTGGTGCGCAACAGGCCTTCGACGAAAAGTATCTGGTTGGCGTACACCATCAGCACGGCACACAGCACAAGCCCGAGCATCTGCCGCCAGGTGGGGCCTGTCACCCCGGCGCGTTTCCAGAAGAGGATCAGGCTGATGGCGATCACCGCCACCAGCATGCGCACCGCAGCCACCACGATGGGGTCGAGCACTCCTGTGAGCACTTTCACCACCGACACGTTCAGGCCCCAGACCGCCATGGCAACGATCAGGATGGACTGGACCGATGGGCCTGCGCCTTCCCGGGCGCCGACACGGTCGAGCCGCCGCGTGGTCATCCTTCGAGCGTCTTCCACATCTCCACATCGCGCTCGGCCGTCCAGATGCGCGGATCGGCGTACTGCGTCGCTTCGTCGTAGCAACGGGTCACATCGAACGGCATGCAGTGGTCGAAGATCACCCAGTGCCCATACCTGGGCTTCAAGGCCGCAAGCGTGTCCTTGTAGACGGCGTTGAGATCCTTGCCCTGGGCCACGCCCTGCTGCACCTGCGCATACACATCGGCAATGAAGCCGCGGGTGCCCGCCAGGCCAGCGGCCACTTCCTGTGGCGTGGTCAGGGCCGCACCCCGGCCAGGCACCAGGGCTTTGGGCTGCAGGGCCGCCAGCCTGTCCAGCGTCTGTGGCCAGTCCTTGAAGTAGGCGTCCCCGGCGTAGGGGGTGGCATCGAATTCCACCAGGTCGCCGCTGAACAGCGTGCGTTCCTGCGGCAGCCACACCACCGTGTCGCCCTTGGTGTGTCCACGGCCGAGCTGCAACAACTGCACTTCGAGCTTTCCGATCCACACGGTCATCTTGCCGGTGAAGGTCATGGTGGGCCAGGTCAGCCCCGGCGGCACCGTTTCCACGTTCCGGAACAGCCTGGGGAAACGTCCGATCTCGCTGGCCTTGTCCTGTTCGCCGCGCTCGACGATCAGGTCGTAGGTGTCCTGGCTGGCCAGGATGTGATCGGGCTGGTAGGCCGCCGCGCCGAGCACGCGCACCGCGTGGTAGTGCGTGAGCACCACGTACCGGATGGGTTTGTCGGTCACTTCGCGGATGCGACGCACCACGTCGGCCGCCATGGCGGGCGTGGCCTGGGTGTCGGCCACCAGCACCGCGTCGTCGCCGATGACGATGCCGGTGTTGGGGTCGCCTTCGGCCGTGTAGGCCCAGGCATGTTCCGAAATCTGGCTGAAGGTGACCTTCTTTTCTTCCAGGTCGGCCTGGCTGGCGAAGGTCTTGGTGGTGCTCATGGCAGGCTCCTGCTCGGGGGTGTGGGTGAAGCGGTCAGTGCGTGCCCAGGTAGGCGGCCTTGACCTTCGGATCGTTGAGGAGTTCGCGGCCGGAACCTTCGAGCGTGATGAACCCGGTTTCCAGCACGTAGGCGCGGTCTGCCACGCCCAGAGCCTGCTTGGCCATCTGCTCCACCAGCAGGATCGTGAGACCCGAGGCGCGCAGCTCGCGAATGGCGTTGAAGATGTCCTTGATGATCAACGGTGCCAGGCCCAGCGAGGGCTCGTCGAGCAGCAGCAGGCGGGGCTCGCTCATGAGCGCGCGCGCAATCGCCAGCATCTGCTGCTCACCGCCCGACAGCGTGCCGGAGAGCTGGTCCTGACGCTCACGCAAGCGGGGAAAGCGGTTGAACTCGCGTTCGATGGCGGCATCCATCGCCGCCGCGTCCTTCTTGCGCGTGTAGCCGCCCAGCATGAGGTTCTCGCGCACCGTCTGGTCGGCGAACACGCCACGGCCCTCGGGCGACATGGCCACCCCCAGGCCCACACGCTGATGCGCCTTCACGCGCGACACGTCGTTGCCATCGAACAGGATGCGCCCGCCGGAGAGGGGCTCCAGTCCGCAGATGCTTTTGAGCAAGGTGCTTTTTCCGGCACCGTTCGCACCGATGATGGTGACGACCTCGCCCTGGCGCACTTCCAGGCTCACGCCCTTGACGGCTTCGATGGCGCCGTACGACACCTTGACCGATTCGAGATTCAGCATGGTTTGACGGTCCCTTCTGCCAGCTCTGTTTCCGGTTCGTCGACGCCCAGGTAGGCCTCCACCACGCGAGGGTTGCCTTGCACGTCTGCGGGCTTGCCCTCGGCGATCTTGATGCCGTAGTCGAGCACGATCACGTGGTCCGACACCGACATCACCAGGTCCATGTGGTGTTCCACCATGAGGATGGTCACGCCACACTGCCCGATGCGCACCAGCAACTGGCCCAGCTCTGCGGTTTCCTGCGGATTGAGGCCGGCGGCGGGCTCATCGAGCAACAGCAATTGCGGCTCGGTGGCGAGCGCGCGGGCCAGCTCCACACGCCGCTGCAGGCCGTAGGGCAGGCTGCCCGCCTGGTGGTGCGCCAGGTGCAGGATGCCGACCAGCTCGAGCAACTGCAACGCACGTGCCCGGGTGGCGGCTTCCTGCTTCTGTGCGCCGGGCAGGGCCATCAGCGAGGCAAAGAAGCCATTCGTCATGCGGCTGTGCCGGCCCAGCATCACGTTGTCCAGCACCGAGAGATCGGCGAACAGTCGCAAGTTCTGGAAGGTGCGCCCCATGCCCATGCAGCAGATGGCGTGCGGCGCGCGGCCGGAGACCTCCTGCCCCAGGAACCGGATCGATCCTTCGCTGGGATCGATCAGGCCGGTCAACATGTTGATCATGGTGGTCTTGCCGGCGCCGTTGGGGCCGATCAGCGCATGGATGTGCCCGCGCCGGAGCTTGAACGACACATCCTGGGCCGGCTTCACGCCGCCGAAGTTCTTGGTCACGCCTGTCACCTCGAGCAGGTCACCGCTCCCATCGGGGCCGATGCGCGTGGTTCGGGTGGTTGTGCCTGTGGCGTCCGGCGCCTTGCCCGGTCGTCGGAACCACTGGTTGAACAGGCCGGTCACGCCGCCCGGCATCACGTACAGCGCAAAGAGCAGCAGGAAGCCGTAGAGGAAATGCTGCGCCGAAGGCCAGCGCGCCAGCATGGCGTCCACCAGCGTGAGGACGATGGCGCCAACCAGCGGGCCGTAGGTGGACCCCGCACCGCCGAACAGCACCAGCAGCAAGATGAAGATCGAAAGGTGGAAGGTGATGAAGTCGGAGTTGATGTACTGGTTCTGCTGAGCCACCAGCGCGCCCGCCAGGCCGCAGGTAACGGCGGCCACCACGAAGGCAATGACCTTGGCGCGGTAGACGCGCACACCCACCGACGACGAAGCGATCTCATCGGCCTGCAGCGACAGGAGCGCCCGTCCGAATCGGCCCTTGAGCAGGTTGCGCAACAGCAGGTGGGTGACGGCGCAGAGCGCCATGCCCAGCCAGACCCATTGCAAAGAGGTCAGCGGCTGGTCGTTCCAGGTCAGCGGCTTGATGCCGTAGATGCCCTGTGCGCCCCCGAACACATCGGTCCATTCGCCCACGAGTTTTTCCACCACGATGCCGAAGGCCAGCGTGACCATGGCGAGGTAAGGGCCCTTCACGCGCAGCGAGGGCAGTGCAATGAGGACGCCGCAGACACCGGAGATCACCGCTGCCGCCACCAGCGCCAGCCACGGGTTCATGTCGGCGCGGGTGGTGAGCAGCGCAGCGGCGTACGCCCCCGCCGCGAAAAGGCCGGCTTGGCCGAGCGACTTCTGTCCGGCGTAGCCCACCAGCACGTTCATGCCGGCGGCGCAGAGGTAGTACACGCACATCATGAACACGATGCGCAGGTAGTAGTCGTTGCCGAGCAGCGAAGTGATGCCGAACAGCGCGGCCAGGACCACCAGCACGGTCAGCGGATGCAGCGCCCGCCTCATACCTTCTCCACCATCTTCTTGCCGAACAGGCCGGTGGGGCGGAAAGCCAGCACCAGGATCACGAGGGCGAACACCGCCACTTCGCGCCACTGCGCCTGCCAGAGATTCACCATCGATTCGAGCACGCCCAGGGCAAAGCCGCCAATGACACAACCACGCGGGTTGCTCAGGCCGCCGATCATGGCGCCCGAGAAGCCCTTGAGCCCGACCGCCAGGCCCATGTAGAGCGAGGCTTGCGCAATGGGTGCGAGCAGGAAGCCGGAGAGACCGGCCAGGGCCGAACTGACGACAAAGGCGCCGATCATGACTGCGTTGGTGTTGATGCCCATCAGGCTGGCGACGTTGCCATTGCTCGCGACCGCGCGCATGGCTTTGCCGACCATGGTGCGGTTCATCACGAAGTCGAAGCCGATCATGACGACCACGGCTACCACGAGCATGAGAATTTCCTGGGGTCGAACGCCGATGCCCAGCACGCGGATCACGGCGTCGCCGACAGGCCCCGGCACCACCACAGGCTTGGGTCCCCAGATGGCCAGACCAACGCTCTGCAGGATGACGCCGAACCCCAGGGTGCTCATGACCCAGGCCATGCCCGGGCGCCCGGCGAACGGCCGAACGCCGATCACATACAGGAGCCAGCCGAGCAGGCCCATGACGCCAAGAGCCGCCGCCAGGGCCAGCAATTGCGCACTGGCACCCGGCACCGCCTCTCCAAACGTGGTCGAAGTCACCGGCACGCCAATCATCAGGAACAGCGCGCTCATGCCGATGAAGGCACCTGCCGACACGAACTCCCCATGCGAGAAGTTCAGTGTCTTGGTGGTGGTGAATGTGATGCTGAATCCCAGCGCGACCAGCGCGTAGGCGCCGCCCACCGCCAGCCCGCTGATGATCGCCTGCAAGAGCGCTTCGGCCATGTGGTTCTCTCTTGTCTGATCCCGGGGCCATCATGGCCCCGGGATCTGTCTCGGTCGCTTATTGCTTGAAATCGCCTGCCGCGAACGACTCGATCAGCTTGTCGGTGTAAGGCATCAGCTTGCCGTCCTTCCAGCGAATCCACACCAGGTCCTTGGCGGTCAGGGCTTCGTGGTTGGTCTTGCTGAAAGGCTTGTTGTAGGTCTTGAGGACACCCTGCACCGGCGTGTTCAGATCTTCAAGCGCCAGGCGAACCGCCGAGCCATCCACCGACTTGGCCTGCTTGGCAGCTTCTGCGTACAGCAGGACCGAGTCGTAGCCATGCAGCGCGAACGAGAAGGAGCTGGGCGCCTTCAACTTGGAGCCGATGCGATCGAACAGCTTCTGCTGGATCGGCGTGCGCGTCTCGCTCACCGTGCGCATGAACAGCGGCTTCTCGGCCAGGGTCTTGCCGGCTGCGTCATAGAACGTGATGTTGTCTGCAGCCCAGGAGGTCAGCGTCAGGGGGAAGTAGTTGATCTTCTCCATGCTGCGCACGAGTTGGGCGATGGGCGTGCCCTGCGCCCAGACGATGACCGTGTCCACGCCAGCGGCTTTCATCTTGTTGAGCTGCGAAGTCATGTCCGTGTCGCCGACACCGAAGCGTTCAATGGCTGCGGGCTTGATGCCCTGGAGCTCGGCGATCTCCTGCATGTCCTTGAGCCCGCCCTGGCCGTAGCCGGTGGTCTCGGCCATGAGGCCGATCACCTTGGATTGAGCGGCGTTCTTCTTGACGTACGCCATCAGCGCGGCCACCTGCTCGCGGTCCACCATCGAAACGCGGAACATGTAGTTGTCGGCACCCGGACTCATCGGCTTGGTGATGTCGGTGCCCGAGCCCACGTTGCCCAGCACCGGCACCTTCTTCTGGTTGGCGATGTGCTTCCAGGCCATGGCATTGCCCGAGTTGGTGGGACCGAACACGGCCGCGACCTTTTCGTTGTCCACCAGGTCGCTCATGTTCTGGATCGACTTGGGCGGAGCCGAGGTGTCATCGCGCGTGACCAGGACGAGCTTGCGTCCGAGCACGCCACCCGCTGCGTTGATGTCGGCAATGGCAGCTTCCATGCCCAGCACGGCTGCATGGCCGCTCTGCGCAGACGGCGAGGCCGAGAGGTCGCCGTTGTAGCCGAGTTTGATGTCCTGTGCCTGTGCGCCTGCGGAGAAGGCGGTGAACGCCGCAGCGGCCAGAAGGCCTGCGCAGATTCGGGTGAGTTTCATGTTGTCTCCTTGGTTGAAAAAGCTGTGGCTCGAGATGCGCGGTCACGTGTGGCGTGACCTGTTGTCAGACCGCCAGGAACCCGCCATCCACCGCCAGCGTGATGCCGGTGACGTAGCGGGACATGTCGGAAGCCAGGAAGATCACCGGCCCCACGAGGTCTTCGGTTTGCCCCACACGCCCCATGGGGATGCGGGTCATGAACGATTCCAGGCGGGTCGGGTCCGCCCGGGTCGCCGCCGTCATGGGTGTCGCGATGACCCCGGGTGCCAGGGCATTGACGCGCACACCGGCCGGCGCAAGCTCCTGCGCCAGCGACTGCGTGAACATCTTGATCGCGCCCTTGGATGGCGAATAGCCCAGGCTCGCGGCCTGGCCCGCGTAGGCGGCAATGGACGCGATGTTGATGATGCAGCCCCGGGTCGCCTTGACGGCGGGCAGCCAGGCGAGCGTCACATTGAAGGTGCCGTGGACGTTGACGTCGATCGTCTTCTTCCAGTTCGCTTCGGCCTGCTCGCTCGTGGTGTTCTCGCGAATGATGATGCCGGCGTTGTTCACCAGCAGGTCGACCTGGCCGATGTCTTTTTCGACGCGCGCCGCCAGCTCGCGGCAGTCGGCTGGCGAGGTCACGTCGAGCACGAAGGCCCATGCCTCACCGCCCTGAACCTTCACCGCGTTGGCGGTCTGTTCAGCGGTGCTCGCGTTCATGTCGGTCACGATCACCCGCGCGCCGGCCTGGGCGAGTCCGAGCGCGATGGCCTGGCCATTGCCCTGGCCGGCGCCCGTGATCAAGGCCAGGCGCCCGGGCAGCAAGGGAGGGGCCACGGTGGCTGGGTAGTTCATGCGGTCTCCGTTCGCTGGGTGCGGGTCATGCCGGGCGGGCGAGTGTCACCGGTTCGCGGCGTTCGATCTGGAGGCGGATGTCCGCGGTGGCTTCGTTCTTGGCGAGCTGCATGCCCGCCACGTAGCCAAACGTCAGGGCCGGGCCCAGGGTGATGCCCGCGCCGGGGTAGTTGCCGCCCATCACGCTGGCGGCGTCGTTGCCCACCGCATACAGACCCTTGATGGGCTTGCCAGTGGAATCCAGGACGCGCGTGTCTTCATCGGTCACGAGGCCCGCAAAGGTGCCGATGTCACCCACGACCAGCTTGATCGCGTAGTAGGGGCCCGATTCGAGCGGAGCCACGCACGGGTTGGGCTCGATGAGCGCGTCGCCCTGGTAGCGGTTGTAAGCCTTGCTGCCTTTGCCGAACTCGGGGTCCTGTCCGCTCCGGGCGGTCTGGTTGAATTGGGCGACGGTGGCTTCCAGCGTGGCTGGCGCGATGCCGATCTGTTCGGCGAGCTGCTTCACCGTGGCACCGCGCTTGAGGTAGCCGCTGCGCAGGTGGCGTCCGATGGGCAATGGAGCGGGGGCCACGCAACCCAGGCCATAGTTCCGCAGGGCCTTGTGGTCGCACAGCAACCAGGCACTGACCTCCGGTTCACCTTCGCAGGCCTTGACCATGGCCTGCACGAAGTCGTGGTACGAGTTGCCCTCGTTGGTGAAACGACGGCCCTTGGCCGTCACGGCAATCACGCCTGGTTTCGCCCGGTCGATGAAGTGGGGCATCACGCCCTTGCTGCCATCTGGCCGGTTGGTGACGGAGGTGGGCACCCACGCTGCCGCGTGCGGGATGGTGGGATCGACGCGTCCGCCCACCGATTCAGCGAGCTTGAGGCCATCGCCCGTGTTGGACTCGGGCGAGGGAGAGAAGTGTTCCTTGCCGGTGGGCGCGTGCGGAAACAGTTGCCGGCGGCGCTCCACGTCGTGTGGGAACCCACCACATGCCAACACCACACCGCGCCGCGCCAGCACGCGCACCGGCTTGCCTTCGCGTTCGACGAGCGCGCCGGCCACACCGTCGTACTCCACCACCAGCTTCTTCACCGGCGACGACAGCCAGACAGGAATGTCCAGGTCCATGCCTGCCTTGGCCAGGCGCCCTGCCAGCGCATTGCCATTGGTGAGTGTCATGCCGCGACCGTGGCGGAGCACATCGAGAAAATGCCGGGTCAGGCGCTTGGTCACATACAGAAAAGACGTCGGCGACTTGAAGGTCCGCATGAAATGTTTGATCTCGGGACCCGAGCCCAGCATCATCCCGAACACCGTCAACTCGGGCAGCGGCGGCGCCAGCTGCTTGATGCGCTTGCCCAGCTCGCGCCCGTCGAATGGCCGCGTGACCATCGAACGGCCACCGGGCTGGCCGCCCGGGGCTTCGGCGTGGTAATCGGGGAACACCGCCGGCATGTCGAACTGCACGCAGGTGTTGCGGGTGAAGAATTCCAGCGCCTTCGGGCCGTTGTCCAGAAAGGCGCTCACCCGCTTTTCATCGAAATGCGTGGTGGTCTCGTGCTTCATGTAGGCCATGGCGGCGCCATGGGGCTCGGTGATGCCCTGCTCCTTCGCCAGGTGCGTGCCTGGTATCCAGAGCCAGCCGCCCGAACGCGCGGTGGTGCCGCCGTAGCGCGCTTCCTTGTCCACCACGAGAACCTTGAGCCCTTGAGACGCCGCTGTGATGGCGGTCGCCATGCCTGACGCTCCCGTGCCGACGACCAGTACGTCGACCGTGATGTCTTCCTGAGTCATGAAGTCTCCAATTTTTCGATGCTGGTGCGGATTGTAGATTGTATTTGATAATAAGCAATGCATTCGATACTATCGATGCATACGATCCCATCGAACAGATCCGTAATAGTCATGGTAAACCCTGATGGATACACTCCAGCTTTCTGATCTAGCGGTACCCCACATGGAAAAGAGCCGGCGCGGCATCCAGTCGATCGAAATCGGGATCGGGCTCCTGGTGCAGCTTGCCCGCCACGTGCGTCCGCTCGCTTTGAAGGACCTGGCCAAAGCCGCGGGCATGACGGCCGGCAAAGCGCACCCCTATATGGTCAGTTTCCTGAAAGTGGGATTCGTCACCCAGACTGACGCGGGCCACTACGAGCTGGGTCCCCTGGCGCTCCAGCTTGGCCTGACCCGCCTGAGGCGCATGGACCCGGTGAAGGAAGCCTCGCAACTGATCGAGGCCCTCGCTGCGGAAACCGGCCAGAGCGTGGCGATTGCGGTCTGGGGCAACCTCGGCCCGACCATCGTGCGACTCGAGGAGCCGATCGAGCCGCTGCACGTCAACCTGCGCACGGGCACCGTGATGTCGCTGGCCAATACCGCCACCGGCCGGCTGTTCGCCGCGTACATGCCACCGAAAACGGTGGAGCGCCTTCTCTCGGACGAACTCGCGCGATTGAGCTACGGCACCGCCGCCGAAGCCGTACCGGCCCACGAAAGCCTCGAGCAGTCGCTGGCCGAAACCCGCAAGCACGGCCTTTCAAGATCGCTGGGCCAGCCGATCCCCGGAATCGATGCGCTGTGCGCACCGGTGTTCGACGCCGAAGGCCACATCGTCCTCGGGATTCTCGTGATGGGCCCGGCTGCCAAGTTCGACAGCGGCTGGGAAGGCGCCATCGCCAGGCCGCTCAGCCAGTGCGCCCTGGAGATCTCCCGGCGCATGGGGGTGGGGGAAAGCCGCTGAGGTCCGAGGCGCAGCACGCCCGCGGCCTCTCACGCTTCACTCCACCGTCACACTCTTCGCCAGGTTCCTCGGCTTGTCCACGTCCGTGCCCTTGGCCAGCGCCGTGTGGTACGCCAGCATCTGCAGCGGCACCACGTGCAGCAGGGGGCTGAGTGCGCCGTAGTGTTCGGGCATGCGGATGACGTGGATGCCTTCGCTGCTGGCAATGCGCGTGTCGGCATCGGCCAGCACGTAGAGCACGCCGCCACGGGCGCGCACCTCCTGCATGTTGCTCTTGAGCTTTTCCAGCAGCGCGTCGTTGGGCGCCACGGTCACCACCGGCATGGCCGCGGTGACCAGCGCCAGCGGGCCGTGCTTGAGTTCGCCGGCCGGGTACGCCTCGGCGTGGATGTAGCTGATCTCCTTGAGTTTCAACGCGCCCTCCAGCGCGATCGGGTAGTGCAGGCCGCGGCCAAGGAAGAGTGCGTTGTCCATGCGGGCGAAGTCTTCGGCCCAGCTGATCACCAGGGGCTCCAGCGCCAGCACGGCCTGCAGCGCCACGGGCAGATGGCGCATGGCCTTCAGGTGTTGTGCTTCGGCTTCGTCGCTGAGGTGCCCGCGCACCTGGGCCAGCGCGAGCGTGAGCAGGAACAGGCCGGCAAGCTGGGTGGTGAAGGCCTTGGTGGACGCCACGCCGATCTCCACACCCGCCCGCGTGATGTACGAAAGCTCACATTCGCGCACCATGGCCGAAGTGGCCACGTTGCAGATGGTCAGGGTGTGCTTCATGCCCAGGCCCTGCGCGTGGCGCAGCGCGGCCAGCGTGTCGGCGGTTTCACCGCTCTGCGTGATCGTGACCACCAGGGTGCGCGGGTTGGGCACACTGGTGCGGTAGCGGTATTCGCTGGCCACTTCCACCTGGGTCGGGATCTTCGCAATGGCCTCCAGCCAGTACTTGGCGGTGCAGCCGCTGTAGTAGCTGGTGCCGCACGCCAGGATCAGCACGTTGTCGATGTCCTTGAACACGCTGTAGGCGCCGTCGCCGAACAGCTCGGGCGTGATGCCGGCAACCCCTTCGAGCGTGTCTCCGATGGCGCGCGGTTGCTCGAAGATCTCTTTCTGCATGTAGTGACGGTAAGGGCCGAGCTCGGCCGCGCCGCTGTGCGCGTGCACGGTCTTCACCGGGCGCTGCGTGGCATCGAGCGAACGGCCCGAAGCGTCGAGCACCCAGTAGCGGCCGAGCTGCAGGTCCACCAGATCGCCTTCTTCCAGGTAGACGATCTGGTCCGTGACGCCGGCCAGCGCCATGGCATCGCTGGCCAGGAAGTGCTCGCCATCGGCACCACCCACCCCCAGCACCAGGGGCGAACCGGCCCGCGCGCCCACCACACGGTGCGGCTCGTCCCGGTGGAAGACGGCCAGCGCGTAGGCGCCGTGCAACTGGTGCACCGCGGCCTGCAGCGCAGAGAAGACGTCGCCGTCGTAGAGCGAATCCACCAGATGCGCGATCACTTCGGTGTCGGTCTGGCTCTCGAACACATAGCCCTTGGCCTGCAGGGCCACGCGAAGCTCATCGTGGTTCTGGATGATGCCGTTGTGCACCAGCGCCACGCGACCCGCGCCGGCGCTGCCCCCGGGGCCATGGCTGAAGTGCGGATGCGCGTTGTGGACCGCCGGTGCGCCGTGCGTGGCCCAGCGGGTGTGGGCAATACCGGTGCCGCTGGCGATGTGCCCGCCCGCCACGTCCACCGCCAGTTCAGCAACGCGGGCCGTGCTGCGCGCGCGCTGCAGACCCCCGTTGTGCACCGCCACGCCGCAGGAGTCATAGCCCCGGTATTCCAGACGTTGCAGACCCTGAACCAGCACAGGCACGATGTCGCGCCCTGAAACCCCTGCCACGATGCCACACATAAGATGCTCCTGAAAAATGCGGTGGACCGGATGCTAAACACCCATACTTAAAATAAGCTTCCGAAATGATCAAAAATCTGGAAGATAATTTCTGTCACTGCCATTGATGATTGAAAATTTCATACAGAACAAAGCTATGGAAGAAAACTCCCTTGACGATGCAGATCTGCGGCTTCTCGACCTGCTGCAGACCGACGCCTCACGAAGCAATCAGGCCCTGGCCGAACTGGCGCACCTCTCGCCGCCCACCAGCTTGCGACGGGTCAAGCGCCTTCGTCAGTCGGGCCTGATCGAACGTGAGGTGGCCTTGCTGAGCGCGGACAAGCTGGCTCCGCTGCTCGGCCACGGCCTCACCGCGATGGTGGAAATCACGCTGGAGCGGCAGGGCGCCGAGCACCTCGACGCGTTCGAAACCCGCGTGCTGCCGGAGGCCGAGGTGCAGCAGTGCTACCGCGTCAGCCCGGGGCCCGACTTCATGCTGGTGGTGCATTGCACCGACATGCCCGGTTACCTGGCGCTGGCACAACGCCTGTTCACCAGCGACGCCAATGTGCGCAACATCAAGGCCTTCTTCAGCCTGAAGCGGGCCAAGTTCGAACCGCGACTTCCGCTGGGCCCCACGCCCCGGCATTGAGGGGATTTGTATACCTTTGACCACAAGCGCGCCGCGCATTTGATGCAAAACGCACAGTTCCGGGATTCGATTCGATGGCCCACTGTTGACGGTTCTGCTGGTCTGTAACAACCTCCATGTCTCGACCGGGCGGGCTCGCCGCCAGGTTCAAGGAGGTTGTATGGAAATGATGTGGATCGCCATCGCCGCAGGCGCCGTTGTCCTGTTGGGACTGGGCGCTTTCGTCTACCGCAGGATGTCGCAGGGCAAATCGTCTGGCCGCGAGGACCGCTACACGCCAGAGCGCATTCTCACCATCGAGCAGGTGCACATGCTCGACTACCTGCAGGACACCTTTCCAGGTCAGGTGGTGCTGCCCAACGTGTCCCTGAAGAACATGCTCTCGGTGCGCCGCGCGGCCGATCGCCAGCGCGCCACGGACCGGCTGAACAACCAGAAAGTGGATTTCGTGGTCTGCGGTGAAGATGGCCGACCCAGCTTCGCCTTCGACATCGAGCAGTACCACCTGAGCAACGCCAAGGCCAAGGCGCACCAGGTCAAGATGAAGAACCGCATCCTCAAGACGGCCGGTGTGCGCTTCGTTTTCCTCAAGAATGGCTTGCACCGCATGCCCTCGCCGGCCGACTTCCGCCAACAGCTCAACCTGGCCGCCCTGCCCAAGCCCAAGCCCAAGGAAGACGTGCGCGAGAGCGCGAGCGCGATGCAGCAACTGGAAAGCCAGTTCTCCGAGTTCGACCAGCAGCACTCGCAGACCGGTTTCCGCGATTCGGAAGTGATGGGCCTGAGCCGCTTGATGGACCTCAACGGCATCGGCCGTCGGCCGGCAGCGAACAGAATGAACAGCGGCTTTGGCAACAGCCGCTTCAACGGCCAGTCGCTGGACGTGCGCGGAGGCTGAAGACTCAGCGCTTCTTCTCGGGTCGCTTCCAGTTCGCCAGCGACACCTGCTTGCCGCGCGCCACCGACAGCACGCCCGGTGCCGTGCTCTTGCTGATGGTGGAGCCCGCGCCCACCGTACCGCCTGCGCCGATGGTCACCGGCGCCACCAGCACGCAGTTGCTGCCCACATGCACGTCGGCCTCGATCACGGTGCGGTGCTTGTTCGCACCGTCGTAGTTGGCCGTGATGCTGCCCGCCCCGTAGTTCACCCGCTCGCCCACAGTCGCATCGCCCAGGTAGGCCAGGTGATTGGCCTTGGCACCAGCCGCCAGCACGGAGTTCTTGACCTCGACGAAGTTGCCGATGTGGACCTCGGCACCCAGTTGCGCGCCCGGCCGCAGCCGCGCGAACGGACCCACCAGAGACCCGCGCCCCACCGAGACGCCGAGCTTCTCGCCGTCAATGTGGGTGAAAGGGTGGATCACGGCGCCGTCGTCGATGGCGGCGTTGGCAATCACGCAGTTCGCACCGATGCGCACGCCCTCGCCCAGCTTCACCCGGCCTTCGAAGACACAGTTGACATCGATCTCCACGTCCTGCCCGCAGAGCAGTTCACCCCGCACGTCCAGCCGCGCCGGGTCGGCAAGGCGCACGCCTTCTTCCATGAGCCGCCCGGCCAGGCGAAGCTGGTAGGCCCGTTCCAGTTCGGCGAGCTGCACGGGGCTGTTCACCCCCGCCACCTCGACCGCGTCGTGGGTGGTGATGGCGCGCACCACCAGGCCCTGCGCCACGGCATGTCTCACCACGTCCGTCAGGTAGTACTCGCCCTGGCTGTTGTCGTTGGTCAGTCCCGCCAGCAAGGGTTTGAGCAGCGATGCCGGCGCAGCCATGACACCGCTGTACCACTCGGTGATGCGCCGCTGCGCCTCGTTGGCGTCCTTGTGTTCGACGATGGCGTGCACCGACCGGTCCGCATCCAGGGCACGCAAGATGCGCCCATAGCCGGTGGCGTCGCCGCCCGTGTCCACGCTGAGCACCGCCAGATGCTGGCCGTCGCAGGCCTGCAGCAAGGATTCCAGCGTGGCCTGGCCGATCAGGGGCACATCACCGTTGAGGATCAGCACCACGCCGTCGTCCGCCAGCACCGGCACCGCTTGCTGCACCGCGTGGCCAGTGCCCAGTTGCGGCTCCTGGCGCACGAAGTCCAGGCGTGGTGCGGGGCTGTCGACGGGCGCCGCCGGCGTCACCAGGCCGGCCTCGACCTGCTCGGCCCCGTGCCCGGTGATCACCACCACCGAGCGCGCCGATAACCGCGCTGCACAGTCGATCACGTGCTGGGCGAGTGCGCGTCCACCCAATCGGTGTAACACTTTGGGCCGCTGACTCTTCATGCGCGTGCCTTTGCCGGCCGCCATCACCACCACATCCACCGGGAACGACATGAACACCTCTTTCGGAGACTGGCTGCGCGGCGCATCTGCCGGCCTTCGCCTGCGGCGGATTATCGCCCGCCGCCTGGGCTGGCTGGCCACGGGACTCGTGCTGGCGGTGGCCCTGTCGGCCTGCACCGCCGCGCGCCTGGCCTACAACCAGGCCCCCACCATCAGCTACTGGTGGCTCGACGCCTACGTGGACCTGGACGATGTGCAGGCGGGCCAGACGCGTGAAGCGCTCAACCAGTTCTTCCAGTGGCACCGCCAGAACGAACTGCCGGTGTATGCCGGGCGGCTCCGCGAATGGCAGGCGCTGGCCACCGAAGACCTCACGCCCGCGCAGGCCTGCGCCCAGTTCGACGACGTGCGCGAGCGGATCGAGCGCGCGGCGGACCAGACCGTGGAACCGTTCAGCCGCCTGGCCCTGCAACTCACGCCCGCCCAGCTGGAACATCTGCAGCGCCATCAGGCGCGCGGCAACGAGGAGTTCGAGAAAGACTTCCTGCGCGGCAACGCCGAGCAACGCCTGAAGACGCGCCTTGAACGCGCCACCAGCCGCAGCGAGATGCTCTACGGCACGCTCAGCCGCGAGCAGCGCGAACTCCTGCGCTCGCTGATCCAGTCGTCTCCGTTCGACGCCCAGCGCACCCAGACCGAAAGGCTGCGCCGCCAGGCGGACCTGCTGCAGACCGTGAAGGAGGCGCAGGCCACGCCCGCGCGCGCGACGCAACTGGTGCGTGAACACTATGCGCGCGTGAACCGTTCCCCGGCACCAGGCTATGCGGACTACCAGCGCGAACTGATCCGCCAGGGTTGCGCCCAGTTCGCCCGCCTGCACAACAGCACCACGCCCGAGCAGCGGGCCAACGCCGTGCGCGTGCTGAAAGACTACGAGAACGATTTCCGCGTGCTCAGCGCACAACGCTGAGCACGCACCAGAACAGCAGCCTTTCGCAACGCGCATTGGTGCGCAGGGGATGCGCGCAGCCCCGACTGCGCACAAGCCAGGTGCATTCATCTTGCATACAAGGCTTGTATGGCCGTGGCACGGAAATCGCATGAGAGGACCCCAGAGGTCCCTTCATGGTCAGTTCCACCGACATCGCCCAACGCATCATCGAAGCCGTGCTGGCCCAGCGCCTGGCGCCCGGCACGCGCCTGGGTGAACAGAGTCTGTCGATGCTGTTCGACTGCAGCCGCACCCTGGTGCGTGAGGCGCTGGTGCGCCTGGCCGCACGCGGCATTGTCACGGTGAGTTCGCGCCGCGGGTGGTACGTGGTTCAGCCATCGCACGAAGAGGCTCGCGACGCCTTCGAGGCGCGCCGGGTGATCGAGACCGGCCTGATCCGCAGCGCCCGCCAGATCGACAGGAACGCGCTGCGCCGCCTGCGCCAGCACCTGAAACAGGAGCAGGCCGCCCTGAAGGGCGACGACGTGGGCCAGCGCAGCTACCTACTGGGTGATTTCCATGTGTGCCTGGCCGAATGCCTGGGCAACCAGTTGCTCGCCGACACGCTGCGCGACTTCACCGCGCGCACCACCCTCATTGCCATGCTCTACCAGAGCAACCACGACGCGGTGCAGTCGTGCCAGGACCACGTGGACATCGTGGCCGCGCTCGAACGCGGCGACGTGGAGGCCGCAGAACAGTTGATGGCCACGCACATCGGGCAGGTGCAGGCCGCCTTGCGCCTGGGCGCAACCAACGATCCCCTGGCCGACCTGCGCGAGGCGCTCGCTCCCGTGCGCGAAGCCAGCAGCACCCCCGCGAAGAAGCGCCCCCGCAAGACCGACCCGCACCCCGCCCACCCGACCGAAACCTACCTAGGAGCCCTGCTATGAGAACCACCAAACGCGCCTTCCTGACCACCACCCTGGCCCTGGCCACCACGCTGGCCCTCGGCACGGCCCAGGCGCAGACCGCCCTGGAAGGCGTGATGAAGAACAAGCTCATCAAGATCGCCTTGCCCACCGACTTCCCGCCGTACGGCTTCGTGGGCATCGACCTCAAGCCGCAGGGTCTGGACGTGGACACGGCCAACCTGATCGCCGCCAAGCTGGGCGTCAAGGTCGAACTGGTGCCCGTGACCAGCGCCAACCGCATTCCCTACCTGCAGACCAAAAAGGCCGATCTGGTCATCTCCACGCTGGGCAAGAACCCGGAGCGCGAGAAGGTGATCGACTTCACCGCGGCCTATTCGCCCTTCTTCCAGGCCGTGTACGGACCCAAGGGCTCGGCGCTGGCCGACTTCAACGGCCTGGGCGGCAAGTCGGTGGCCGTGACGCGCGGCGCCATCGAAGACCAGGAGCTCACCAAGGTGGCACCGGCCAACACCGACATCAAGCGCTTCGAGGACAACAACGCCACCGTGTCGGCCTTCGTCTCGGGCCAGACCCAGTTCATCGCCACCGGTGTTTCCGTGGCCGACAACATGATCAAGCGCAACCCGGCACTGGGCGCGGAATACAAGCTGCTGCTCAAGGACAGCCCGAACTTCATTGGCGTGGCCAAGGGTGAAGACGCGCTGCGCGCCAAGGTCAGCGAGATCATCGTTGCCGCCAAGAAGGCCGGCGAGCTCGATGCCATGGCCAAGAAGTGGCTCGGTCGCCCGGCGGGCACGCTCCCGGAGTGAGATAGCCCCATGGGCATCGAACTCGACTTCCCGGCCGTGCTCGCCGAGTGGCCCTTGCTGGCCAAGGGCGTGCTCTGGACGCTGGGCCTGACCGCGATCTCGGCCGTGATCGGCCTGCTGCTGGGCACCGCTTGCGCCTGGGCGCGCAGCAGTGGCCCAGCGGCGTTGCGCTGGATCGCCGCCACCTATGTGGAACTGATCCGCAACACGCCCTTCATCGTGCAGCTGTTCTTCGTGTTCTTTGGCCTGCCCGCCGCGGGCGTGAAGCTCACGCCCGAGATCGCGTCGGTGATTGCCATGGTGATCAACCTCGGCGCCTACGCGGCCGAGATCATCCGCGCCGGCATCGAGGCCACGCCCAAGGGACAGTTCGAGGCCGCCGCGAGCCTGGCCCTGTCGCGGGTGCAGACCTTCTTTCATGTGGTGCTGCCCCCTTCGCTCAAGAAGGTGTGGCCCGCGCTCACGAGCCAGATCATCATCGTGATGCTCGGATCGGCGGTGTGCGGGCAGATCTCGACGCAGGAGCTCAGCTACGCCGCCAACCTGATCCAGAGCCGCAACTTCCGCGCGTTCGAAGCCTTCATCGTCGCCACCGGCATCTACCTGGTGCTGTCGATCGGCGTGCGCGCACTGCTCAACTGGGCCGGTCCGCGTTACCTGTTCGGAGGAAGACGATGAGCCCCATACTCACTTCGTTCGTTGCCCCCGAGGGGCGCGCAATGCCGTCCAGGCGGCCGGGCGGGCATTGCCATGGTTGATTTCACCCTCTGGGACATCGTCCGCAACCTCCTGCTGGCTGCGCGCTGGACGGTGGTGCTCTCGCTCATTGCATTCGTGGGGGGTGGCATCGTCGGCATGGCGTTGCTGGTGGCCCGCACGGCGAAGTGGCCGGGCGCAGAGACCTTCGTGGCGGGCTACGTGCAACTCTTCCAGGGCACGCCGCTGCTCATGCAGCTCTTCCTGGCCTACTTCGGCCTCGCGCTGTTCGGCTTCGAAACCTCGGCTTGGACGGCGGCGTCGGTCGCGCTCACGCTCTACACCAGCGCGTTCCTGGTCGAGATCTGGCGCGGTTGTGTGGCCGCCGTGCCCAAGGGCCAGTGGGAGGCGGCGCAAAGCCTGGCGCTGAACTTTGGCGAGCAGCTGCGTTATGTGGTGCTGCCGCAGGCCACGCGCATCGCCATCGCGCCCACGGTGGGTTTTCTGGTGCAGGTGGTCAAGGGCACGGCGCTGGCCTCGGTCATTGGCTTCGTGGAGCTGACGAAGGCCGGCACCATGATCACCAACGCCACCTTCGCCCCCTTCCTGGTCTACAGCTGCGTCGCCCTGATGTATTTCGCGTTGTGCTTCCCTGTGAGCCTGTACGCGCGCACCCTCGAGAGGAAACTCAATGGAAATCGCTGAAGCTCCCGCCACCACCGCGGTGCGCACCATCGTCGACATCCGGCAGCTGCGCAAGTCCTACGGCAGCAACGAGGTGCTCAAGGGCATCGACCTGCAGGTGAAGGCCGGCGAAGTGATCGCCATCATCGGCAAGAGCGGTTCGGGCAAGAGCACGCTCCTGCGCTGCATCAACGGGCTGGAGGTGTTCCAGGCCGGTTCGCTCAGCGTGGACGACAAGCCCCTGCTGCACAAGGACGCCGCCGCCATGCGCGAGCTGCGCCAGCACGTCGGCATGATCTTCCAGAACTTCAACCTGTTCCCGCACCTGAGCGTGGGCCGCAACGTGATGCTGGCGCCGGGACTGGTGAAGAAGACGGCGCCCGCTGAAGGCGCCGAACGCGCGCGCCAGTTGCTCCAGCGCGTGGGCCTGGCCGAGAAATTCGATTCGTTTCCCGATCAACTCTCTGGCGGCCAGCAGCAGCGCGTGGCGATTGCGCGTGCCCTGGCCATGCAGCCCAGCGTGCTGCTGTGCGACGAGATCACCTCCGCGCTGGACCCGGAGCTGGTGGGCGAAGTGCTGCGTGTGGTGGAGTCGCTGGCCGACGAAGGCATGACGCTGCTGATGGTGACGCACGAGATGAGCTTCGCGCGCAAGGTGAGCGACCGGGTGATCTTCATGCACCAGGGCCGCGTGCACGAGATGGGGCCGCCGGCCAGATTGTTCGGCGCGCCGGAAACACCCGAGCTTCAACAGTTCCTGTCGTCGATCAACGACTAGGCGAAAAAGCGCATCCACGCCCAAACAACAGCCAGCGTCATCAAGGTCACCGGAATGCCGGTGACCGCGTGGCGCTTCCAGTCGATCACGATGCCCTGCTGGCGCGCGAGATCGGCCACGATCAGGTTGGCGATCGAGCCCACGAGCAACAGGTTGCCCGCGAACGTGGTCACCAGCGCCAGCATCACACCCGCCTGCTCGCCGCTGCCCGCCAGGTGCGGCAGCAGCAACATGACCGCCGGCACGTTCGACACCAGGTTGGAGAGCACCGCGCCGGCCACCAGCAGCGGCCCGGGATCGGTCAGGTGCACGCCCTGCGTGCCCAGCCAGGCCACCGCCTGCGCGGCCAGCCCCGTGGTCTCGAACGCGTGGTTCACCACGAACAGGCCCATGAAGAGGATGAGCAGGGGCCAGTCGATCAGCCCCATGACATGTGCCGAATGCAGGCGCCGACTCAGCAGCAGCACGCCCGCACCCACCAGCGCGGCGACGTCGCGCGGCCAGTCGGTGAACAGGAAGATCAGCAACAACGCCCCGGCGACGAAGAGGCCCTTGCCCGTCTGCCAGGCATCAAAGGCAGGCTCGGCATCCGCGTGGGCCGCTTCTCCTGCGGGCGGCAGCACGTCGGGGCGAGGACTCCCCCTGCCGGGCCCGAATGCCAGCCAGGCCCAGAGCAACACCAGGCCAATCAGCACGGGCGCGAGCGCCTGCCGCACATACCCCGCGAACGGCAATTGCAGCACCGAGCCGATCAGCATGTTCTGCGGATTGCCGATCAGGGTCGCGGCCGATCCGATGTTGGCGGCACACGCCAGGCCGATCAGGAAGGGCAGCGGGTCAATGCCGCGGCGCAGGCACAGGCGCGCCACCACGGGCGTCATGGCCAGGCAGACGATGTCGTTGGAAAACACGGCTGAGAGCGCACCCGCCACGAGGATGAGCGCCGCCAGCAGACCGGTTGTTGAGAGCGGCATGTCGCCCACGCGCCGCGTGACGGCGCCATAGAAGCCACCCAGCCGCATCTGCGCCGACACCACCATGAAGGCGAACAGCAGCACGATGGTGGGCAGGTCGATGGCGCGGGCGGCATCTTCCACCGGCAGACCGGCCAGCGCGATGACGGCGATGGCACCGAGCAGCGCCACCCCCGAGCGGTCCAGCTTCAGGCGAGGCAGGCCGCCGAGGAACATGCCCAGGTAGACGATGGCAAAGACGACTACGACGCCCCAGTCGGTGGCGGAATGGTTCAGGACGGTGGTGGGCATGGGCGGCGAGGATGAACGCAGCGGATCGTAGCCGGTCGCCAAAGAAAAGCCGCCCGAAGGCGGCTTGTTCTTCCGGGTGTTGCAGGCATCAGGCCTGCAGAGCGCTCCACATTTCCTTGTCGCGTTCGGCCGTCCAGATGCGCGGGTTCTTGATGCCCTTGGCTTCGTCGTAGGCGCGGCTCACGTCGAACGGCAGGCAATGTTCGTAGATGAACACGTGACCGAACACCGGGTCCATGCTCTTGCGGGTGTGGGCCATGGCGGACTTGAGGTCCATGCCGGCGGCGGCGGCTTCCTTGCCGGCCTGGAACAGCGTGGTCACCCAGCGCTTCGTGTAATCCAGCGCCTTGTTCACATCGGCATTGCCCTTCATGGCTTCCCCGCGGCCCGGCACGATGTACTCGGCCTGGAGTGCGCGCAGCGCTTCGAGCGTGGCGGGCCACTCTTCCAGTTGCGCATCGCCGGTGTACACGCCGGCCTCGTATTCCACCAGGTCGCCGCTGAACAGCACCTTTTCTTCTTCCACCCAGGCAATGGTGTCGCCGCGCGTGTGGCCCGGGCCCGGGTGCCAGATCTGAACCTTCACGCCGCCCAGGTCCACTTCCAGGCTGCCCTGGCGTCCGGGCTTGCCGTCGCCCACCACCAGAGTGGGCCAGGTCAGGCCGGGCACGCTGTCGGCACCGCGGAACAGGCGCGGGAAACGCTCCATCTCGCTCTGCATGTCTTCGGCCCCGCGTTCGACGATGAGTTCGTAGGTGCCGCGGCTGGCGATGATTTCGGTGGCGCCTTCGGCCACGTAGGCGCTGGCGCCCAGCACGCGCACCGCGTGGTAGTGTGTGAGCAGCACGTACTTGATGGGTTTGTCCGAGACCTTGCGGATCTGCTGGATCAGGTCGCGCGCCATGGCGGGCGTGGCGGTGGCGTCGCTGACCATGATGAACTTCTCGCCAATGATCACGCCCGAGTTCGGGTCGCCTTCGGCGGTGTAGGCCCAGCAATGCGGGCTGAGTTGCTCGAAGGTGATCTTCTTGTCGGCCAGGTCGGCCTGGGAGGCGAAAGCTTTGCTCATGGGGTGTCTCCAGGTGGGTGAGGCGAGATTTTAACTAAACGAAATCAATTACGCATCCGTAAATCATCAAGTCCCGACCGCGCCGCCGGTCATGCCCCGTTCCAGCATCGCCACGACCTCATCCGCAAAGGCGCCGTAGCTCATGGGCCCGCCGGGCCGCAGCCAGGTGAAGGTCCAGTTGATCATGCCGAACAGCATCATGGTCAGCGCCGTCTGGTTGGCCGCCGTCACGCGATCGGGGTACGCGCGCTTGAGGAAGCGGGTGAAGGCGGCCACCACGTCGCGCTGGCGGTTCAGGATCAGTTCACGCTGCACCTCGCCCAGGAACTTCGTGTCGGACACCAGGGCCACGTGGCGCGTGGCCGAGGTTTCGTACTCGGTGAGGAAGGCGCGCACCAGCTCATTGAGCGCCTCGCGCTCGCTCAGGTTCTTGCGCTGCGCGCGTGCCTCCGACTCGCCAATCAGTGCCAGCAAGCGCTGGGTGTAACGATCCAGCAGGTCGTACAGGATGGCTTCCTTGCTCTCGTAATAGTGGTAGAGCCGCGCCTTGCTGGTGCCGCAGGCGGTGGCAATGTCGTTCATGCTGGCGGCCGGAAAGCTCTGGCGCGCGAAGCATTGCGCCGCGACGTCGAGAATCTGGTCGCGCTTGAGGTCGTGGGATGCGGACTTGGGACGAGCCATCGGCGCATTTTGCAGGAGGGAACCTAAGATGGCGCATGGCCAAGCCGATCGACCCCTTCGCTTCCTACGCCTGCGAACTGCTCTCGGGCCTGGGCCCCTGCGTGGCCAGGCGCATGTTCGGCGGCTGGGGCATTTCGGTCGACGGCATGAACGTGGCCATCATTGCCTGGGACACGCTGTTCCTGAAGACCAACGCCGAAACGGAACCGCAATGGCTGGCCGCCGGCGCACAGCCTTTCGTGTTCGAAGCCAAGGGCAAGCGCATGAAGCTGAACTACCACACGCCGCCGGCCGAAGCGCTGGAGTCGCCCGCGCTCATGCTGCCGTGGGCGCGGCTGGCCTTGCAAGCGGCTGTGTCGGCCCGCAAGCCCCAACGCAAACCGGTTACGGGGGGTTCGACTCGTAAGGGGTGAGGACACGGCCCCGGCCAGCGACCAGGTATTCGCTGTAACCCAACAGCCCACGCACCAGCCGCACGAACGCCCATCCGGCCTGACCCAGCGCCACCACCAGTTCGCGGCCCGGCGTGGCCACTTCGCGACCGAAGCGGGATTCGACTTCTGCCGCGCGGGCCTCGGCCTCGCTGCACCACTCGAATCGAACCGGCATGGGGTGCGCGGGCTGCCAGGGTTCCATCACCACACGCGCGCCGGCGGGCACCGCCAGGCTCTGGCCGGCTTCCAGCATGTGATCGCCCAGTTCGTTGCCGCGGCCCTGGGCGGGCACGCCCAGCGTCACCCAGGCACGACCCTGGGTGATGTACAAACGGCTGGCTACCTTGGGGCGCAGGCTCATCGCGCGGCGGGCATCCAGCCGCCAGCCACGCGCCGCAGGGGCGCCAATGGCGTGCTGCAGGATCGGGGAGCAGGAAGCGGAATGGGTGGTCATGGGAAACTCCTGGTGGGGGGAAGATGGCTCATCCTGGGCATCAATCTTCGTTGCCCTTCTCCCTTGAGTCCAATGAATACGCAGTAAGCTATTGATTCGACAACTGCATCAATGCCCGGAGCCCTGCCATGCAGCTCACCAGCAGCCACCCCCGCACCCGCCCGATCGCGGCCGGGCATCTGCGCGCCTTTGACGCGGTGGCGCGCCACCTGAATTTCCGCGCCGCTGCCGAAGAGCTTTCCCTCACGCAAAGCGCGGTCAGCCGGCAGATCCAGGCCCTCGAAGATGAGGTCGGCACCGCGCTGTTCCTGCGCCACACGCGCGCGGTCGAACTCACCAGCGCGGGGTCTCAACTGCTGCGGGCCTCCAGCATGGCGCTGGAGCGCATCGACACCGCCGTGCGGCAGATCCGCCAGAGCGCCGGGCGCAAGAGCGTGGCCATCACCACCTGGGCTTCGTTCGCCTCCATGTGGCTCATCCCCCGCCTGGAAGCGTTCCAGCGCGACCATCCCGACATCGACATCCGCATCGACGCCACCGACAACGCCGTCGACCTGGCCACAGCCGATGTGGACCTGGCGCTGCGCTACGCCGTGCCGCAAACCGTGCCCTCGACCGCCGTGCGCCTGTTTGGCGAGCAACTCACGCCGGTGGCCAGCCCCTGGCTGCTCAAGAGCCACCCCATCCACAGCATCGAAGATCTGTCGAACTGCGCGCTGATCGAGGCCGGTGACGCGCACCGCACACGCCACCTGGAGTGGCTCACCTGGCAGCGCTGGCTCGACACCTTCGGCAGCGTGCCCATGAACAAGTCGGGCAAGCGCGCGACGCGCAGCCACCTCCAGCCCAAGCTCACGCCGCAGCGATGGATGTACTTCAACTACGCCAACCAGATCGTGCAGGCCGCGCTCACCGGCCAGGGCGTGGCGCTGGCCAGGCTGCCGCTGGTGGCCGAAAGCCTGGCCAGCGGCGACCTGATCGAACCCTTGCCGCACGCGCGCCTGGATTCGCCCCTGGTCTACTGGTTGATGGTGGCGCCGCGCAGCGTGCAGCGCCCGGAGGTGAAGGCGTTCTGCGACTGGTTGCTGACGCAGGCGGCGTTGACCCGTGAAGCGATTGGCGATGTGCCCGATCCGGACACCGTGGACCAGATTGATTAGGCCGATGAAGGACATTCGCGATCACGCCAGTGGCAACTTGCGCAGCATCGTCTTCATGCTGGTGGCGGTGGGTTTCTTCGCGCTGATGGACGCGGTGCTCAAGACGCTGTCCGCGCGCTATCCGGTGCTGCAGATCGCGGCGCTGCGCGGCATGACTGCGCTGCCGCTGGTGCTGGTCTACATCGCCTGGCGCGGCGCCTGGCACACGGTACTGAAGGTGCGCTGGCCACTGCACCTGCTGCGCGGTGTGCTCGGCATCATCATGCTGTCGCTGTTCACCCTCGGGGTGCGCGAGCTGCCGCTGTCGGCTGCCTACACGTTGTTCTTCATTTCGCCCCTGCTGATCACGGCGCTGTCGGTGCCGGTGCTGAAGGAGCGGGTGCCGCACGCGCACTGGTGGGCCATCGGCATCGGTTTCATCGGGGTGGTGATTGCGCTGCGCCCGAGTGGCACGGACCTGCAGGCCGGCTTCGTCACCATCGGCGGCCTGGCCACGCTCGGTGCTGCACTCTGTTATGCCGTGGCGGCGGTCACTGGCCGTCTCGTCAGCCGCACCGACAGCAGCGAGAGCATGGTGCTGTCGATGATGCTGTTCATGGCATTGGGCGCGGGCGCTCTGGCGCTGCCCGGCTGGGTCGCCATCCAGCACGCCGATGCGCCCCTGCTGCTCGCCCTGGCCATCACCGGCTTCTGCGGCCAGCTTGCCATCACCGAAGCCTTCCGCCACGGCCAGGCCTCTGCCGTGGCACCCTTTGAATACAGCGCACTGGCCTGGGGCCTGGGCCTGGACTGGCTGATCTGGCACACGCTGCCCAGCTCACACACCTGGCTGGGCGCGGCCATCATCATCGGCAGCGGGCTCTACCTGGTGCGCCGCGAAAAGCGCATCACCGAGGCACACGCCACCGCCGAGCACCCCTGATCAGCGTTCAGGCCACATCACGCCGGTGTCCGCGAGGATCGCATCCAGCGGCACATCGTGCGCCTCAGGCCTGAGGTGCGGCAGGTACCCGAAGTCGTAACCGAGTCCCACCGTGAACGGCTTGGGTTGCAGGCTGGCGAGCGTGCGGTCGTAGAAGCCGCCGCCATAGCCCAGCCGAAAGCCTCCGGGCCCATAGCCGACGCAGGGCACGAAGATCAGGGTGGGTTCGACGATTTCCGTGTCCTTGGGCTTGGGAATGCCGTAGGCATCCTCTTCCATCGGGCAGCCGGGATACCAGGTGTAGAAGGTCAGCGTCTTGTCGACCTTGTTGACCACGGGAAGGCCGATGCGGCGATGGCGTTGCGCGCCTTGCGCGTCCTCCTCCAGGCCAGCCTCCTGCCAGCGGAACAGCGCGGGCAGGGGATCGAACTCGCCCTTGATGGGCCAATACGCGCCGATGATCGCGTCCGGCCGGTCGATCAGCCACACCCGCATGACCCTTTGCAACAAGTCGTTGCGCAGGTTGCGGTCGGCCAGCGCCTGCCGCTTTTCGATCAGCGACTTGCGCCATTCGATCTTGAGCGCCGCGGCCGAGCCCTCAGCGGGCGCCGTGTGGGGTTGTGGGGCACTCTGACCTTCTTTGTTGTCCATAATCAGCGCATGAAACGGGTTGGTATGACACAGGGAATTCAGAAGCGGATCGCGGCCGGCTGGCGGCTCATTATGGCGGGCGTGATCCTGCAGGCGTCGGCGGCTTGCGCACAGACCGCGTCCATCGGATCGGACGCCTCCTTGCTGGAGATGCGCGAAGCCTACCGGCGCAACAACACCGCACAGCTCGCGACCCTGCTGCCCCAGGTGCGCGGCCACGCGCTCGAACCGCTGGCCATGTATTGGGAGATGCGTCCTCGCCTGGAGACAGCGAGTCCGTTCGAGATTCGCGCCGCGCTGGACCGCATGGCCGGCACCTATTGGGAAGACCGGCTGCGCAACGACTGGCTGCTGGTGCTGGGCAAGGCGCGCAACTGGGCCGACTTCGAAGCCGAGCTGCCGAAGTTCCGCATGCAGGACGACCGGCAGGTGCGTTGTTATGCGCTCATGCTCGATGCCGCAGCCGGTCGCATCGAGGCCGAAGCCGCGGCGATTCAGGTGCAGGCCAACTGGCTGGCGCAACGCGAAGCCGAAGACGGGTGCGCCACCGCGGCGCAATCGCTGCTGGCCAGCGGCCACCTCAAGGCCGAGGCGGTCTGGCAACGCGCGCGCCTGGCGATGGACTCCAACCGGCCGCGCGTGGCCAGCCAGGCCGTGGCCCTGCTCGACGCCGAGCGTGCGGCCACCATGGACCAGATCGCCGGCGACCCGGCGAAATACCTCGACGAGAAGATCACCGCGATCCGCCCACGCACCAAGGAACTGGTGACGCTGGCCATCATTCGCCTGGCCGCCAGCGACCCGGCTGCTGCCGCGGTGGAGGCCGACCACGTGCGCTGGAAAACCCAGCTCACCAAGGAAGAGCGCAGCTGGATCTGGGGCGTGATCGGCAAGCGATCGGCGCAGAAGCTGCAGGCCGAGGCCCTGGCCTATTTCGCCAATGGCGAAGACGCGCTGATGCACGACGAGCACCTGGCCTGGAAAGCGCGTGCGGGCATGCGCACCGGCGCCTGGGGCCACGTGCGTGACGCCGTGGCCGCCATGAGCGAGTCTCAGCGCAACGACCCCACCTGGGTGTACTGGAAAGCGCGCGCGGTGCAGGGCCTCAAGCTGCCGGACCCGCAGGCCGCCGCCGCCCAGGCCCAGGCGCTCTACGAATCGATTGCCGCACCGCGAGGCTTCTACGAGCTGCTGGCCATGGAGGCCCTGGGCCGCCCGATCACCGTGCCGCCCGCCCCTGAGGCCCTGACGCCGGCGGAACTGGCCGCGGCGCAGTCCAACCCGGGCCTGCGCCGGGCGCTCATTGCCATGAAGCTGGGTTTGCGCAGCGAGGGCGCGCGCGAGTGGAACTACACCGTCGGGCTGCACACGCCCGGCGGCATGCCCGAGCGCGAACTGCTGGCCGCCGCCGACCTGGCCTGCCGCCACGAACTCTGGGACCGCTGCATCAACACCAGCGAGCGCACGCCGCAGGCGCTGGACCATGCGCAGCGTTTCCCCTTGCCGCACCGAGAAGCGGTGGTGCCCCGCGCGCGCGAGATCGGCCTGGACCCGGCCTACGTGTATGGCCTCATCCGACAGGAAAGCCGGTTCATCACCGACGCACGTTCCGGCGTGGGTGCCTCCGGCCTCATGCAGGTGATGCCGGCCACCGCGCGCTGGACGGCGCGCAAGATCGGCCTGACCGACTTCAGACCCGGCCAGATCAACGACCGCGACACCAACATCCTGATCGGCACCGCCTACCTCAAGTTCGCGCTGGACGATTTCGAAGGTTCGTTGCCGCTGGCCGCTGCCGCCTACAACGCCGGGCCGGGCCGATCGCGCGCGTGGCGCAACGGTCCCACGATGCCCGGCGAGGTGTGGGCAGAGAACATTCCTTTCGAGGAAACCCGCGACTACGTCAAGCGCGTGCTGGCCAACACCACCCACTACGCCGCCATCATCACCGGCCAGCCGCAGTCGCTGCGCGCGCGCCTGGGAACAGTGGGCCCCCGTCCGATCACCTCGCAGGCCATCAACGCCGAACTGCCATGACCCCGATCCGCAATGTTCTTGTGCTGGGTGGCACCGGCTTTGTCGGCCGCCATGTCTGCGAAAAGCTGCACCGCCAGGGCTGGCGCATGACCGTGCCCACGCGCCGCGCGGCCAACGCAGCCCACGTTCAACCCCTGCCGCGTGTCACGGTGATCGAGGCCAACGTGCACGACCCGGCCCAGTTGCTCGCGCTGATGGAGGGCCACGATGCGGTAGTGAACCTCGTGGCCATCCTGCACGGCAGCGAAGCGGCGTTCGAGAAGGTGCACGTCGAACTGCCCCTGGCGCTGGCCGAGGCCTGCACGTCGGCGGGCGTGCGGCGTCTGGTGCACATCAGCGCGCTGGGGGTGAGCCTGGATGCGCCTTCCCGCTATCAGCGCAGCAAGGCGCGGGGCGAAGAAGTGCTGCGCGGTGCCAGCCTCGACCTCACCATCCTGCGGCCCAGCGTCGTCTTCGGGGCCGGCGACCGATTCCTCAACCTGTTCGCCCGCATGCAGTCGGTGCTGCCCCTGGTGCCTCTGGCTGGCGCTGGCGCGCGCTTCCAGCCGGTGTGGGTGGAGGACGTGGCCAGCGCGGTCGTGGCCAGCCTGCGCGACGTGGACCTGCCCATGAGCAGCGTGGGACAGACCTTCGAATGCGCCGGCCCCGAGGTCTTCACACTGGCCGACCTGGTCCGCCTCGCCGGACGCCACGGCAGCCGCCAGCGACCGGTGCTGCCCCTGCCCGGCGTGCTGGCACGCCTGCAGGCGCGCGTCATGGAGATGTTGCCCGGCGAGCCGCTGATGAGCCGCGACAACCTCGATGCCATGTCGACGGACAACGTGGCCACCAACCAGTGGCCCGGACTGGCCTCGCTCGGCGTCGAAGCCGCGAGCGTCAGCACCATCGCCCCGACCTACCTGGGCGACCAAGGCGGGCGCAGCCGGTTGCTTGCCTACCGCCATTCGGCACGTCGTTGACGCGATTGGGGTTCGAACCCCTCAGGGTGAAGTATTTGTTTGGCACACTTCGTCGCCTCGCCAAAAGCGAGTACTTTCAACCGACAGGAGAGCCCATGACCGCCAGCCTTGTACCCTCCCCGCTCCCGACGCCGTCCCGCCCTGTCAGCGTGCTGCAGAGCCACAACGGCGTGCGCACCGAACACCAGCGCGAAGTGATCAACCGACTCAAGCGCATCGAAGGCCAGGTGCGTGGGTTGATCGAGATGGTCGACAACGCCCGGCCGTGCGAAGACGTGGCGCAACAGATGTCGGCCGCCCGCAAGGCCATGGACAAGGCCTTCTACCGCATGATCGCCTGCACGGTCATGGAAGCGGTCTCGGACTCGGCCTCGGAGGTCGAGGCTTTCCGGGAGGTCGAGCGCTCGACCCGGATTCTCGAGAAATACGCCTAGGGACCTGAAGCCCCCACGCTGCGCCGCTGCGCGGGTCGCTGCCCCCCGAGGGGGCTGGGCCCGCCTTGGGGCGGCCCGGCGGCAGGGCCTCCGCGCACTCGCTGTGCAGTGAATCAGTGGAGCCCTCGTTTGGCATCAATGCCGCGGCGGGCTCCACTAACATGCCGGGATTCAACGAGAGGAATCCCATGGCATTGCAGCTCTACATCGGCAACAAGAACTACTCCTCCTGGTCCATGCGCCCCTGGGTGCTGCTCAAGCAGGCGGGCATCGGGTTCGAGGAGGTGATGGTGCGGTTCGACTCGTTCGCCGGCGACTCTTCCTTCAAGAGCAAGCTGCGCACCGTCAACCCGCTGGGCAAGGTGCCCGTGCTGGTGGACGATGGCTTCGCCATCTGGGACACGCTGGCGATCGCCGAGTACGTCGCCGAGACATTTCCCGACAAGCGCCTGTGGCCTCAAGACCCGAAGGCCCGCGCTCGCGCCCGCAGCGTCTGTGCCGAGATGCACAGCGGCTTTGGCGCGCTGCGCAACCATTGCCCCATGAACATCGAGGCCTCGCTGCCCGACGTGGGCCGCCTCATCTGGCGCGACAAGCCCGAGGTGCGCGCCGACGTGGCACGGCTTTGCGGCATGTGGAGCGAACTGCTGGCATCCCGGCCTGAAGGCAGCCTGCTGTTTGGCGACTTCACCATCGCCGACGCGTATTTCGCACCCGTTTGCATGCGCATCAACACCTACGGCCTGCCGGTGCCCGCCGATCTGGCGGCCTATGTGGCCCGCGTGACGGCATTGCCCGGCGTGCAGGCCTGGATCCGGGATGCGCTGCAAGAACACGATTTCATCGATTTCGACGAGCCGTACCGACTGGGCCGGTGACTGCGACCCACGCCAAAGCGCTGCGCGGGTCACTGCCCCTAAACTGACTCCCATGAAAACCTACCTCGTGGGCGGCGCCGTGCGCGACGCGCTGATGGCGCGCGACGCCCAGGTGCCCGAAGCATCCCATGTGGACCGCGACTGGGTGGTGGTGGGTGCCACGCCCGAGGAGATGGTGAACCAGGGCTTCCTGCCGGTGGGCCGTGACTTTCCCGTGTTCCTGCACCCGCAGACCCGCGAGGAATACGCGCTGGCACGCACCGAGCGCAAGACCGCACCGGGTTACCACGGCTTCGCCTTCCACGCTGCACCGGGCGTCACCCTGGAAGACGACCTCGCGCGGCGCGACCTGACGATCAACGCCATGGCCGTCGCTGCCGAGCAGGCCGGCGACCCGGCGAGCGCACCGTTGATCGACCCCCACGGCGGCCTGCGCGACCTGCGCGAAGGCGTGCTGCGCCATGTCACCACCTCGTTTGCCGAGGACCCGGTCCGCATCCTTCGGGTGGCGCGCTTCGCCGCACGCTTCCCCGGTTTTGCCGTCGCTCCCGAGACCGGGTTGCTGATGCGCCAGATGGTCGAGCACGGCGAGGTCGATCACCTGGTGGCCGAGCGCGTGTGGCAGGAACTCTCTCGCGGTCTGATGGAGCAGCGGCCCAGCCGCATGTTCGAGGTGCTGCGCGGCTGCGGTGCCCTCTTGCGCCTGCTCCCTGAGGTGGACCGACTGTGGGGCGTGCCCCAGCGCGCCGAGTACCACCCCGAGGTCGACACCGGCGTGCACCTGATGATGGTGCTGGACATGAGCGCGCGGCTGGGCGCGAATCTCCCCACGCGCTTTGCCTGCCTGTGCCACGACCTGGGCAAGGGAACGACGCCCGTGGAGGCGCTGCCTCGGCACATCGGGCACGAAGCGCGCAGTGCGAAGCTGCTCAGGCAGGTGTGCGATCGCTGGCGCGTGCCGCTGGAATGCCGCGAACTCGCCGACGTGGTGGCGCGCGAGCACGGCAACATCCACCGCAGCGGCGAACTGGGCGCGGCGGCACTGGTGAGGCTGCTCGAGCGCTGCGATGCGCTGCGCAAGCCTTCCCGCTTCCACGATGTCCTGCTGGCCTGCGAGTGCGATGGGCGCGGTCGGCTGGGGCATGCCGACCTTGATTACCCCCAGCGAACCCGGCTCGCGCAGGCGCTGGCGCTGGCGCAATCGGTGGACACCGCCGTTGTTGCCGCGCAGGCCCAGGCCGAAGGCCTGACGGGACCCCGGGTGGGTGAGCGCATCCAGCGTGCCCGCGTGAAGGCACTGGCCGCAGGCATGGGCCTGGCCGCGCCAGACTGAGCGCGAAACAAAGCGCAAGTGGGGCAACAAGTCCCGCACCGCAGCGCTCGGTCAAACCCGTGCCCGTTCTAGCGCCTCGCCGCGTCTGTTACGGTATCGGCTTGATGAGCACATTACCGACATTGCTGACCGACCGCTCGGCCCTGTTCCTGGACTTTGATGGAACGCTTGCCGACCTGGCCCAACGGCCCGACTCGGTGGTGGTCCCCCTGGACCTGGCGCCCCTGCTGGACAGACTGCACGAACGGCTGAACGGCGCGCTCGCGCTGGTGACCGGCCGCGCACGCCACGACATCGAACCCATGCTCTCCCCATGGCGTTGGCCAGCGGCCTTCGAGCACGGGGCGCTGCGCGAGTCCGCCCTGGGCCTCTTCGAACAGGCCCAGCCGCTCGGCCTGGCCGCGGCGCTGGAGGCCGCGCATGCGATCGCGGCACGGCACGAGGGCCTGCTGGTCGAACACAAGCGCACGTCCATGGCCTTGCATTTCCGCCTCGCGCCCGCGCTGGAAGCGCTGTGCGTGACCACCCTGGCCTCGGCCATCGCCAGCGACCCCGAACTGCAACTGCTGCGAGGCAAGGCCGTGGTGGAGGTGAAGTCCGTGCGCGTGAGCAAGGGCAAGGCCATTGAGGCGTTCATGCAGGAGGCGCCCTTTGCCGGCCGCGAACCGGTGTTTGCCGGTGACGACGTCACCGACGAGGCCGGATTCGAAGTGGTGCAGCGGCTGGGCGGCGCGGGCATCAAGGTGGGCGATGGACCAACCTGCGCCGTTCACCGCTGCGACAACCCCGAAGCCCTGCGGAGCTGGCTTTCCGAATCGCTGCACGTCCAGACTGCCACCCCATGAAACCCGACGACATGCCCTCTGCTCCGCGCGGCTTCGCCCCGCCCGCCCCTGCTTCGCTCTCGCTCGGCGTGGTGGGCAACTGCGCATTCAGTGCGCTCGTCGATCCGCATGGCCGCGTGGTGTGGAGCTGCCTGCCGCGCTTCGATGGCGATCCGGTGTTCCATGCCCTGCTAGAAGGTGACGACGCCGAGCATCTCTGGACAAGGCATTGGCACACGGAGGTTTTCGCATGAGCCGATTGGTTGTGATCTCCAACCGCGTCGCCGATCCGCGCAAGACGGCCTCGGGCGGCCTGGCCGTCGCGCTGGGCCAGGCGCTGGAATCGTCGGGCGGACTCTGGTTCGGCTGGAGCGGCAAGGTGGTGGAAGACGGCACGCCAGGCGAAGGCGACCTGCATCTGCAACAGGCCGGCAAGGTGCAGCTCGCCACCGTGGACCTGAGCCGGGAGGACCACGACAGCTACTACCTGGGCTACAGCAACGGGGTGCTCTGGCCGGTGTTCCACTACCGGCTCGACCTGGCCGATTTCGACGCCGGCTACATCGGTGGGTACCGGCGAGTGAACCAGATGTTCGCGCACAAGCTGGCCAGCCTGCTCCAGCCCGACGACGTGATCTGGGTCCACGACTACCACCTGATCCCGCTGGCTGCCGAACTGCGCGCCATGGGCTGCAAGCAGCGCATGGGCTTCTTCCTGCACATCCCGCTGCCACCGCCGCTGATCCTCGCCGCCGTGCCGGCGCACGACTGGCTCATGCGATGCCTCTTCGCCTACGACCTGGTCGGCTTCCAGAGCGAGTCCGACGTGGCGCACTTCTCGCGTTACGTCGGCACCGAGACCTCGGCCGACATCCTGGGAGAGCACGAATTCCGCGCGTACGGCAAGACGCTGCAGGTGCAGGCCTTCCCGATCGGCATCGACGTGGACGAA
Source organism: Hydrogenophaga sp. (assembly GCF_051858985.1). GTDB lineage: Bacteria > Pseudomonadota > Gammaproteobacteria > Burkholderiales > Burkholderiaceae_C > Hydrogenophaga. Next base: position 1,029,529 of record NZ_JBHYGM010000001.1, read on the forward strand.
TTCGTCGGACTGGGCAAAGGCCGCGAGTCGCAGGACATGTTCAACCAGATGCGCACCGAGTACTCGCGCCGCCGCCTGCTGCTGGGCGTGGAGCGGCTGGACTACTCCAAGGGATTGCCGCAGCGGCTCAAGGCGTTTCGACAGTTGCTGCAGGACTACCCGGAAAACCTCGGCAGCGCGACGCTGATCCAGATCGCCGCGCCGAGCCGCGAATCCGTCGACGCCTACGCCGCGCTGAAACAGGAACTGGAAAGCCTGTGCGGCGCGATCAATGGCGACCACGGTGAGCTGGACTGGATGCCGGTGCGCTACATCCACCGCAGCGTGGCGCGCAAGCGCTTGCCCGGCCTGTACCGCGCAGCCAGCGTCGCGCTCGTCACGCCGCTGCGCGATGGCATGAACCTCGTCGCCAAGGAATTCATCGTCGCGCAGGACCCGGACGACCCCGGCGTGCTCGTGCTCTCGCGGTTTGCCGGCGCCGCCGAGCAGATGCGCGACGCCCTGCTGGTCAACCCCTACGACACCTCAGGCACCGCGCAGACCATGCAGCGCGCCATGCAGATGCCGCTGGAAGAACGCCAGCGCCGGCATCAGGCCCTGCTGGCCGGCATTCGTGAACACGACGTGCACTGGTGGCGCGAGCGCTTCCTGAACGCGCTCGCCGCCATTCCCGCTCCGTAAATCCATCCTCGCCGCGGGCGCCGGTCGCAAGGCCGGCGCCCGCTTTGCTTTCTTTTTCAGGAGACCAAGATGAACGACCAGTTTCTCGACCTCGCCACCCGATGGTGGGGCGTCTTTGGCGGTTTCGCCACGATCGCAATTCGCGTGACCGTGATCGTGCTCGCTGCCTGGGTCATCACCGGCGTGCTGCAGCGAGCGGTGCGTCGTCTCCGGGAGCGCATCTCGGCGCGCATGGACGATCGCGAGTCGGCCAAGCGCGCCGAGACCCTTGGTCGGGTCGTGCGCTACCTGATTGCCGTGGTCATCAGCCTGATCACCGCCATGCTGGTTCTGGCCGAGCTGGGCGTCTCTGTGGCGCCCATCCTGGGTGCCGCTGGCGTGGTCGGACTGGCCGTTGGCTTTGGCGCCCAGAGTCTGGTGAAGGACTATTTCACGGGCTTCTTTCTCTTGCTGGAGAACCAGATCCGCCAGGGCGACGTCGTGCAGGTCGGGAACCATTCGGGGTCGGTCGAAGAGGTCACGCTGCGCTATGTGCAATTGCGCGACTACAGCGGCAACGTGCACTACGTTCCCAACAGCACCATCACCACGGTGATCAACATGTCACGCGGCTTCAGCAATGCGGTGATGGATATCGGTGTCGCCTACCGCGAGAACGTGGACAAGGTGATGGATGTCATGCGCGAGGTGGGAGAACAGATGAGAACCGACCCGGCCTTCCTGTCCCGCATCATTGGCGATCTGGAGATTGCCGGGGTGGACAACTGGGCGGACTCGGCGGTGATCATCCGTTGCCGCATTCGCACGATGCCGCTGGAGCAGTGGGGTGTGAAACGCGAATACCTGCGCCGGCTCAAGGCGGCGTTCGACGCCCAGGGCATCGAGATTCCCTACCCGCACCTCACGGTCTACGCCGGGCAGGACCGCGAGGGCAAGGCGCCTGCGTTCCCGCTGCAGCAGTTGCAGCAGGCCCAGGAAGGCTGAGGAATCCCACGGTGGCCGTGGGATATCGGTGCGCGGGGCTGGTGCGCCCAGGCGCTGTGTGCCACCATGCGGCACACACTCCCCACCACCATGGCCGCCCGCAACCCCTTGAATCGCACGCTGGCGGAAGGCATCCGGCGGGTGGGTTTTCGCAAGTGGTACGAGCGCGAGCTGCTCTCCAGCCATGCGCACATGCTGCTGGCCCTGCTCTCGGTGGTGGCCTTGCTGGCCAGCTTCGAGGCCATCGGCGGCGGCAGCACGGGCGAGAAGATCATGGACTTTGCCTTCATCCTGATCTGTGGCGCCATTTCGCTCTGGGCGCTGCGCCGCTACCTCTATTTGCTCATGCACGCCGAAGAAATGGCCAACCAGGCCAACTGTGCGCAGTGCAAGGCGTACGGGCAGCTGCAACTGGTGGAAGCCCAGCACCGGCCCAACGCCGGCTGGGTGCCGGTTTGCTGCAAGCGCTGCGGCTTCACGTGGAAGCTCGACGACGACAACGGCTGAGCGCGACTCAGGCCACGGCGTCCAGCGCGTGCGACGCCCCGATCAGGGCTGGCGATTGCGCCGAGGTGATCACCCACACGGGAATGGCGGCCAGGTAAGCCTGGAAACGCCCCTTGGCTTCGAACCGCTCCCGAAAGGGCGAGGCGTCGAACCACGCGCCCAGCCGGGGCACGATGCCGCCCCCGACGTACACGCCGCCGCGCGCGCCCAGGATCAGCGCGAGATCGCCCGCCACCACGCCGAGCAGGGCGCAGAACATGCTCAGCGCCTCCAGGGCCTGCGGGTGGCTGCCCGCCAGCCCCGCCTCGCTCACAGCGGCGGCGCTATCCAGGCCGGCAGGGCTGGTGCGGTCGGCCTCGCACAGGAGCCCGAAGGTGTCCAGCAGGCCCGGACCGCTGAGCATGCGTTCTGCGGAAGCACGGCCATGCCGCTGATGGAAACCGTCCATCACCAGGCGTTCGCGCGGCGTGAGAGCCGGCAGCGTGACGTGTCCACCCTCACCCTGGATCGGCACCCAGCCCCCGCGGCCATCGGGCAACAGGCCCGACACGCCCAGGCCGGTGCCGGCGCCGAGCAGACCGATGGCCGCGTCCGGCTGCGCCGGCCCGCCGCCGACCTGGCGCAACTCATGGGCAGGCAGGTGGGGCAGCGCCAACGCCAGAGCGGTGAAATCGTTGAGCACCCGCAGGGTGTGCAGGCCGAACTCGGCCTTCAGCGCGGCCTGCGAGAACGACCAATGGTGGTTGGTCATGCGCACCGCGTCGCCGGTGACCGGATTGGCCATGGCAATGGCGGCGGCACCAGGCTGCCCGGCGCCCCGTTCGTCCAGGTAGCTGCGCATGGCGTGCTGCAGGCTTGGATGTTCGGCCACTCGCAACACGCGAACGTGTTCGATGGGAGCGCCAGCGCCTGCCTGCCAGGCAAAGCGTGCGTGGGTGCCACCGACGTCAGCGAGCAGGCGGGCAGAAGGCGTGGAAGAAGACATGGTGGCGATGGCTGCGGCTTGGGAAGACCACACCATACCGCGTCGCGCGCGAGCTCGTCAGGCGCTCTGGTGAGATCGCGCCCAGCGCACGATGTCGGCCGCCCCGAGGGCACCCGCCTGGCGAGCAATTTCCCGTCCGCCGACAAACAGGGCCAGCGTCGGAATGCTGCGGATCTGCAGTCGCGCACCCAGGGCCTGAGCCTCCTCCGTGTTCACCTTGACCAGTCGCATGCCCGGCTCGAGCTCGCGCGCGGCGGCTTCGAACTGGGGTGCCATGGCGCGGCACGGGCCGCACCAGGGCGCCCAGAAGTCGACCAGCACCGGCAATTGCGAACGGGCAACGTGCCGTTCAAACCCGGCCTCGTCCAGCGCCACCGGCAGGCCCGAGAACAAGGGGCGGTGGCACTTGCCACAGTCGGGCGCCTGGGACAGCGCGTCGCGGGCCACGCGGTTGGTGGTGTGGCAATGGGGGCAGACCACGTGCAGGGAATCGGTGCTCATGCGGGCTCCAGGAAGGGATTCCCATCCAGATGGCCGCCTTGCGGCGGAATTCAAGCCGGCTCAGATCACCTGCGCAATCAGGCTCGCCACGAAGCTGAGCAGGATGGTGGTGGTGACCGGCAGGAACCATTCGCGCCCGAAGGCCCTGAATCGGAAATCGCCGGGCAGCTTGCCGAAACCCAGCTTGTGCAGCAGCGGCGTGAACCAGCTGATCAGCAGCAGGGCGAGGAAGATGACGATCATCCAGCGGATCATGGTGTCACTCAGAGCCGGTGCGACCGGTCGCCAGCGGCGAAGCCCAGGGGCACCCAGCCTTCCGCGCTGGCCGCGGGTGCCAGCGCCAGCACCTTGAAGAGTTCGCCCATCTCGTGTTCGTTGAGCAGCTTCTGCATCATGGCGTTCTGGCGCACATCGGCGCCGTGCGCCCGCTCGAGCAGGCCGCAGTTGAGCAGGAAGCGGCCCTGGCTGGTGTAGCCGATCACGTCCAGCCCGGCGTCCTGCGCGGCCAGGGCCACGCCGGTGAAGTTCACATGGGCCGTGATGTCCTTCAAGCCCACGTCGACCAGCGGGTTGCCGTCGCTGCGGTGGCCCCGGTGGCACATCAGCGTGCCCATGGCGCGCTGCGGGTGGTAGTACTCGGCCTCGGGGAAACCGTAGTCCAGCAGGAAGGCCGCGCCGCGCTCAAGGCGGTCGGCCAGCGTGCGCGCGAAAGCTTCACCCTGGGGGTGGATCTCCGTGAGGTAGTCGTGATCGCCCGGCACCTCCAGGGGCGGACGCAGAGCGGTCGCACGATCGGACCACGCGATCCGGCCCTCGGCATCCCGTGCCACACCGCGCTCGTGCCACACGCCGGCCAGGCGCACCAGCAGCTGCACCGGCATGGCGTCCAGCACCTCGTTGCCCAGCACCACGCCGCTCATGCGTTCGGGCAGGGCATCGACCCAGTGCACGCGGCCTTCATGCGCAGCCAGGTTGGCGCGCTGCCGTTCGCGCAGGCTGCCGGAGAGATCGACGATGGTGTAGCGCGCCGGCGCCTGGCCCTGCACCGTCAGCGCATCCAGCACCTGTCGGGCCAGCGCGCCGCTGCCCGCGCCGAATTCCCACACCTCGTCGGTGCCGGTGGCCGCCAGCGCCTGCGCCACCTGGCGTGCCAGCGTGTGGCCGAACAACGGCGTGAGCTCGGGCGCGGTCACGAAGTCGCTGCCGTCACGGGGGAGGTGGCCAAACTTCGCCGAATCGTTGGCGTAGTAGCCCAGGCCGGGTTCGTAGAGCGCCAGGGTCATGAAGCGGTCGAACGGCAGCCAGCCGCCGGCGTGTTCGATGGCCTGTGCCACCCGCGCCAGAAGGGGGCTCGCTACACTCTCGGGTTCTGTTGCCATGGGGGTTTGCACCTCCCGGATTGTCCGTCATGTCCAGCGCTGCTCCCGCTTCCCAGGCTTCCCCGCGCACCGTGCTGGTCACTGGCGCGGGCAAGCGCCTGGGCCGGGAGATCGCGCTGACGCTGGCGCGGGCGGGCTGGAACGTGGCGGTGCACCACCGCCACTCCGCCGACGACGCGCACCAGACCGCGGCCGACTGCCAGGCCCTGAACGGCCGCGCCGACAGCGCCCATCCCTTCTTTGCCGACCTCGGCGACGAGGCGAGCGTGCGCGCCTTGCTGCCCGCCGTGACTACCCGATTCGGCCAGGTGGACGCCGTGGTCAACAGCGCCTCCACGTTCGAACACGACAGCGCCCGCAGCTTCGGCTTTGCGGCCATGGAGCAGCATTTGCGCGCCAACACCGGGGCGGCCGTGCTGCTGGCACAGGCACTGCATGCACATGTGGAAACGCGTGGCGCAGATGGCGCGGTGGTGAACCTGCTGGACCAGAAGCTCTGGAACATGAACCCGGACTTCTTCAGCTACACGCTGTCCAAGGCCGCGCTGGAGGCGGCCAACACCATGCTGGCGCTGGCACTCGCGCCGCGCGTGCGCGTGGTGGGCGTGGCACCCGGCCTCACGCTGACCAGCCACCTGCTGAGCGACGAGAAGTTCGCCGAGCTTCACCGCCAGTCGCCCCTGGGCCGCTCGTCGACGCCGCAGGACGTGGCCGCTGCGGTGGCTTTTGCGCTGGACAACCGCTCCATCACCGGCACCACGCTGCTGGTGGACGGCGGCCAGCACCTGATGCGCTTCGAGCGCGATTTTTCCCTGATGTGATGCCCATGAACGCCACCGCTGCGGGAACGCAGATCCTCACGCTCACCGGTCTGCGCTTCAACGCCAACCTGGGCATCCTGGACCACGAGAAGTCCACGCCGCAGCCGATCCAGGTGGACGCCGAACTCAACCAGGGCACGCAGCCCTTGCTGCCGCACGACGACGACATCGGCCACGTTCTGGACTACCGCAAGGTGCGCCAGATCATCATCGACGAGTGCACCGCCGAACACGTGAACCTGCTGGAGAGCCTGATCGGCAAGCTCACGCGCCGGCTCATGCAGTTGCCGGGCGTGATCGGCGTGCGCGTGAAGATCGCCAAGCTCGAGATCTTTGACGACTGTGAAGTTGCCATCCGCATGGAGAGCGGCAGCTGGTGAAGGACTCACCGTCCGCCCCAGTCGGGATCAACTGAAATTTGACAAGTTATGAATTTTTTGTAACTTTTCAAATTTCAGTAGAATCGCCCTCCATGAACCCCATCCGCAACCCCTTCGCGCCCGGCGCAGGCACGCCGCCGCCCGAACTGGCGGGCCGCGATGCGCTTCGCGAGTCGCTGCGCATCGCGCTGGAGCGCGCGCGCATCGGGCGCCCCGCCAAGAGCGCCATGCTGGTGGGGCTGCGCGGCGTGGGCAAGACGGTGCTGCTCGACCGCGTGCGGGATGACGCGGAGGCCGCCGGCATCCACACGGTGCGGCTGGAAGCGCCCGAAGGCCGTTCGCTGCCTGCGCTGCTGGCACCCCAGTTGCGGCAGGCACTGTTGCGCCTCAGCCAGACGGAAGCCGCCAAGGCGTTTGCCATCCGCGGCTTGCGCGCGCTGGCCGGCTTCGCCAGCCGTCTGAAGGTGACCTACAACGACATCGAGGTCGGGATCGACTACGAGGCCGAGCCGGGTCTCGCGGACAACGGCGATCTGGAACACGACCTGCAGGCCCTGATGGAGCAGGTCGGCCTGGCGGCGAAGGCAGCGGGCACCGCACTCGCCCTCTTCATCGACGAACTGCAATACGTGGAAGAGGCGCAACTGGCCGCGCTGATCACGTCGTTGCACCGCACCGCCCAGCGCCAGTTGCCGGTGGTGCTGGTGGGTGCGGGCCTGCCGCAGTTGCGCGGTCAGCTGGGCAACGCCAAGTCGTATGCCGAGCGGCTGTTTGATTTCCCGGAGATCGGCGCGCTGCCCAACGAGGCCGCATCGCAGGCGATTGAAAAGCCGCTGCGCGACGAAGGTGTGGAGATCACGCCGGCGGCGATCAAGGAGATCCTGCGCCTGAGCCAGGGCTATGCGTACTTCCTGCAGGCCTGGGGCAGCCACACCTGGCTGGCCGCAGACAGCAGCCCCATTGGCGTCGACGTGGTCCGCAAGGCCAGCGTGACGGCGGTGGCCGCGCTGGACGAAGGATTTTTCCGGGTGCGCTTCGACCGCTGCACGCCCAAGGAAAAGAAATACCTGCGCGCCATGGCCGCGCTGGGCGCCGGGCCTCACCGCTCGGGCGACATCGCCACCTGCCTGGACGAAAAGGTCTCTTCACTCGCCCCCACCCGCAGCTCGCTGATCACCAAGGGCATGGTCTGGAGCCCGACCCATGGCGACACGGCGTTCACCGTGCCCATGTTCGACGAATTCATGCAGCGCATCATGCCGGGTGAGACCTGGCGATAGCGGCCGGAAAAAGGAAACCGATGAACACCGAACTTGAAAACCACAAACTCGAAAAGCGCCTGTGCCGCGAGGTCGGTCGCGCGATCGTGGAATACAACATGATTGGCGAAGGCGACCGCGTGATGGTCTGCCTCTCGGGCGGCAAGGACAGCTACGGCATGCTCGACATCCTGCAGAAGCTGCAGGCGCGCGCGCCGGTGCGCTTCGAGCTCATCGTCGTCAACCTGGACCAGAAGCAACCTGGCTTTCCGGCCGACATCCTGCCCGCCTACCTCACCAAACTCGGTGTGCCGTTCCACATCGAGAACCAGGACACGTATTCCATCGTCAAGCGCGTGATCCCCGAGGGCAAGACCATGTGCAGCCTGTGCAGTCGGCTGCGCCGGGGCATCCTGTACCGCGTGGCCAGCGAACTGGGCGCCACCCGCATCGCCTTGGGCCACCACCGCGACGACATCCTGCAGACGCTGCTGCTCAACATGTTCTTCGGCGCCAAGCTCAAGGGCATGCCGCCCAAGCTGGTGAGCGACGACGGGAAGCATGTGGTGATCCGTCCCATGGCCTACGTGGCCGAGAAGGACCTCGCCCGCTGGGCCGAGATCCGCCAGTTCCCCATCATTCCCTGCACGCTGTGCGGCAGCCAGGACAACCTGCAGCGCAAGCAGGTGAGCCTGATGCTGCAGGACTGGGAAAAGAAGCACCCCGGACGGGTGGAGAACATGTTCACCGCGCTGCAGAACGTGGTGCCCAGCCACCTCATGGACCGAGCGCTGCATCCGTTTGCCCGCCTGGAGGCCACGGGCGAGCCCGACGAGCAGGGCGACAAGGCCTTCGACGACGAACCCGTCGCGCCGCCTGAGGTCGAGGCGGAACGCTTTGTAAATGTCGGGAACGCGGGCGGTGCGCGCTCGGTCATACCCATTTCGACCCAACACTGAATTCGCCCGCTTCAGGGCCTGGGAGGCTTCATGACCTGGATTCGCACCTTCATTTCCGGCCTGGCCCTGCTCGCGCTGAGCGGCTGCGCCAGTGTGTTCCTGGTGGACAACCAGGTGCAGAGTTTCGCGCGCTGGGGCGAACGCACCGGGGCGCCCCCCACCGCCGCGGCCGTGCCGCAGGCGCCGCAGGTCTACCGTTTCGACCGCCTGCCCTCGCAGCGGCAGGGGCCGGGTGCCAGCAGCCAGGACGAACTCGAGAACCTGACTGCGCTGGCACTGGCCAGGGTCGGCTGGACGCGCGCTGCCGAGGGCACGGCCGCGCCCTGGACCGTGCAGGTCACGGCGTCCACGCTGCGCCTGCCGCGCGCGCCCTGGGAAGACCCGTACGACCGATGGGGGGGCTTTGGACCGGGATTCGGCTTTCCCGGACGCGACTACTACGTGACCGGCACCGGCCAGGTGATCTTTGCGCCGCCGATGATGTTCATGCGCGTGGAGACGCCGTACTACCAGCGCCAGGTGGGCATCGTGGTGCGCCACGCTGCCAGCGGGCAGGTGGTGTACGAGACCCGGGCCGCGCACGACGGGCGCTGGCACAGCTCGAACCCGCTGTGGTCGGCCATGCTGGACGCGGCCCTGCGGGGCTTCCCCACGCCGCCCGAGGGCCTGCGCCAGGTCGACATCGAAGTGCCGCGCTGACCCCTGCTCAGGTCGAGGGCTGCTCAAGCAGCTTGCGGATCGCTTCACCCAGGGCGTCCATGCTGTCCTGCTTGCCCAGCACCTCGTGCACGCCGGCCTCCGCCGCCTCGGCCAGCAGCTTGTCATTGACGTGTCCCGAGACGATGGCCACGCGCAGGCCCGGTCGCAGGGCGTGCGCGAGATGCGCCACCTCCACGCCCGAGAGTCCGGGCATGTTCTGGTCGGTCACCACCAGGTCCACCGGCTCCTGCGGATGGGCACGCAGCCAGTCCAGCGCCGCCTCACCCGACTCGAAGGTGCTGGCCCGGTAGCCCTGCTTGCGCAGCAGTCGGCCCACCAGGAACACCAGCGCTTCGTAATCGTCGATGTAGATCACGTGCTTGCCAGGCGCGGTGGCCGGCGGCGGCGTGGACGGCGCGGGGCGCGAAGGCGTGTCGTCCGGTGCCGCGTCCGGGGCCAGGGGCAGGTACACGTCGAACCGCGCCCCTTCGCCCGGGCGGCTCTGGATCTCGATGGCGCCGCGGTGCGCCTTGACGATGCCGTGGACCACCGCCAGGCCCAGGCCAGTCCCCGCACCGGGGGCCTTGGTGGTGAAAAACGGTTCGAAGATGCGGCGCTGGGTGTCTTCGTCCATGCCCGGCCCGTTGTCGGCCACGCTCAGGCAGGCGTAGGCGCCGCTGGGCACACCACCCAGTTGCAGGGCTTTCGACGCGTCCAGGCTCACCGGGCGCAGCGCCACGGTGATGTCGCCCGCCTGCCCGTCCATGGCCTGCCAGGCGTTGGTGCACAGGTTCATCAAGACCTGCTGCATCTGTGTGGCATCGGCCAGCACCGGCAGGCTGCGGCCCGGCAGCCGCGCCACCAGCTTGATGCCGGCGGGCAGGAGCGAACGCAGCAGGCCCAGCGCTTCCTCCACCAGCGGCGTCAGGGGCTGGCGCACCATCTCCTGCGTCTGGCGACGGCTGAAGGTCAGGATCTGCTGCACCAGCTGGCGCGCGCGGATGGCCGCGCGGTTGATCTCGGTCAGGCTTTCCTGCGCCGTGTGTCCCTCGCCCACGTCCTCGCGCGCCAGCACGAGGTTGCCCAGGATGGCGGCGAGCAGGTTGTTGAAATCGTGCGCCACGCCACCAGCCAGCGTGCCGATGGCCTCCATCTTCTGGGACTCGCGCAGCTGCATCTCCAGCGCGCGCTGCTGGGCCTCGGCCAGCTTGTGCTCGGTGACGTCGGTGTGCGTGCCCACCATGCGCAGGGGACGCCCGTCCTCGTCGCGGGAAATCACCATGCCGCGCGAGAGCACCCATTTCCAGCTGCCGTCCTTGCAGCGGATGCGGTGCTCGTTGCGGTACACCGCGGCGCGGCCCTCGAAGTGGGCTGCGCGGTCGGCTCGCATCTGCGGAACATCGTCGGGATGGGTGCGGCTGTCGAATTCCGCCGAAAGGTTCTCGATGTCCGAGTCTTCGTAGCCGAACATGCGCTTGATGCCGATGGAGAAGAATTCCTCCCCGGTGACCAGGTTCCAGTCCCACACGCCATCGCCCGCACTCTCCAGCGCGAGTTTCCAGAGCGCTTCGTTGGCGTGCAGCGCGGCTTCGGCCTGCTTGCGCGCGGTGATGTCGAGCAGCACGCCCACCCGGTGCGTGCCCTCCGGTCCCACCGTCACCGCATAGGAGCGACGGTACACCCACTTCACGTTGCCATCGGGCAGCACGATGCGGAATTCGCCACCGAGGTCCACCGGTCCTTTCTGGATGTCCTGCATGTCCTGTTCAAGGATGGCCTGGTCGTCGGGATGGCGGTAGCGGGACGCGAGCAAGGGGTCGCGCATGAGGTCTTCGGGCTCGAAGCCATAGATGTCGCGCACGCCCGGGCCCACATAGTGGTATTCGCGCTGGCCGTCGGGTTTGACGAAGACCGAGAACACCATGCCCGGCACCTGCGAAGTGATCAGCCGAAGCTTCTCTTCGCTTTCGCGCAGGGCCTTCTGGCTGCGGATGCGTTCGGTGATGTCCTCCACCGTGCCCTCGTAATACAGGAGCACGCCGGCCGCATCGCGCACGGCGTGCGCGTTCTCGCTGATCCAGACCCGCTCGCGCGTCTTGTGGCGGTAGATTTCAGAGACGAAGCCGCGCACGAAGCCATCGCGCTCGAGCTGTTGCTTGAACTCGGCCCGCCGCGCCGCCTCCACGTACCACTCGATGGCGATGTCCTTCACGCCTTCGAGCAGATCGGCCTCGCTCGCATAGCCGTTGAGCGCCACCAGGGCCTGGTTGGCGCGAATCATGTGCCCGTCGGCGGAGCTCCGATACGCCCCGATCGGCAGAAAATTGAAAAGGGTGGAAAAATCCCCGTCGGGCGGCGATGGCGTCATGCAGCGAATTGTGTCGCATCCCCTGCCCTGCCGACCCGCTAAAGTCGCCGCTGTCCGACCCCTCCCCGAAAGTTTGCCTTGCAGATCACCCGCATCCTGGCCGTGCGCCACGGTGAAACCGCCTGGAACCGCGACACGCGCATCCAGGGCCACACCGACATTGCGCTCAACGAGCGTGGCCGCTGGCAGGCGGAACGGCTGGGCCACGCGCTCAAGGACGAGCCGATTGCCGCGATCTACGCCAGCGACCTGGGCCGCGCCTTCGAGACCGCCCAGGCGGTCGGCCGTGTCAAGGGACTGCCGGTGATTCCACACACCGGCCTGCGCGAGCGGCATTTCGGCCAGTTCGAAGGCCACACCTGGGCCGACCTGGAACAGCGCTGGCCCACCGAAGCGCTGGCCTGGCGCAAGCGCATGCCCGACTTCGCGCCCGCAGGCGGGGAGTCCCTGCACCAGTTGCAATTGCGGGTGATCCCCACGGTGCTCGCCCTGGCCGCGCGCCACCCCGGCGAACAGGTGCTGATGGTGGCGCACGGTGGCGTGCTGGACATGCTGTACCGCGCTGCCACGCGGCTGGAGCTTCAGGCGCCGCGCAGCTGGGAACTGCCGAACACCGGCATCAACCGCCTGCTCTGGTCACCCGAGGGGCTAAGCCTGGTGGGCTGGGGCGACACCCAGCACCTGCAGGTCGAAACAGGAAACCCGCTCGATGAACACAGCGCCTGACCACGTTTCGCGCTGGGACCGCGCGCGGGCCTGGATCGGCCAGGGCGTGGCCGTGGTCGACACGCCGTCGCTGGTGATCGACCTCGACGCCATGGACCGCAACCTGGCCCGCATGGCGGCCTTCGCGGGGGAACGCGGTCTGCGCCTGCGGCCGCACGCCAAGATGCACAAGAGCGCCGAGCTGGCGCGCCTGCAGGTGGCGCATGGCGCGGTGGGCGTGTGCGTGCAGAAGACCGACGAGGCGCTGGCGCTGGCGCACGCGGGCGCGCACGACGTGCTCATCACCAACGAAGTGATCGCACCGCACAAGCTGCGTCGGCTCGCGCAAGCCGTTCGCGACCTGCCGACGCGGTTCGGGCTGGTGGTCGACAGCGAACTCGGCGTCGCGCGGCTGGCCGACGCGCTCACCGATGCGGGCGTGCGCGGCGAGCACCGCATCGACGTGTACATCGAGATCGACGTGGGCCATGGCCGTTGCGGCGTGCCCCCGGGCGAAGCCGCCGTGGTGCTGGCGCACAGCATCCTGGCCAACCCGGTGCTGCACTTCGCTGGCCTGCAGGCCTACCATGGCGCCGCGCAGCACCGCCGCAACCCGGCCGAGCGCGCCCAGGCCATTGGCGAGGCCGCCTGGACGGCCGCCCTGGCGCGGGAGCGGCTGCAGGCCGGCGGCTTCTCGGTGCCCCTGATCACCGGCGCCGGCACGGGCACCTTCGTGCTGGAAGCGTCCAGCCGCGTGTGGGGGGAACTGCAGGCGGGTTCCTACCTGTTCATGGATGCCGACTACGCGCTGAACGAACCCGCACCCCAGGCGCCCGTGTTCGAGCACGCGCTCTTCGTCAAGAGCCAGGTCATGAGCCGCAGCGCCCAGCACGCCGTGTGCGACGCCGGCCACAAGAGCCACGCCATCGACAGCGGACTGCCCGCCGTGTGGTTTCCCGGCGGCCTGGCCTTTGCCAACGGCGGCGACGAGCACGGCCTGCTGCGCGCCTTCGGCCCCGGCGCCACGCTACCCGAGCTCGGCGAGACGGTGTGGCTCGTGCCCGGGCACTGCGATCCCACGGTCAACCTGCACGATTTCATGGTGGGCGTGCGCGGCGGTCTCGCCGCCGGGCACGTGGAACGCATCGTCGCCGTGGACGCGCGCGGTCACGGCTGGTAGATCTGGGCGTCCAGTCCGAGCGCCTGGATGCGCTCGGCCGCGGCGTCGACCTCCGCCCGGCTGGTGAACGGGCCCACGCGCACCCGGGTGCGCGTTCCCCTGGGCATTTCCACCGTCTGCGTGAAGGCCGGCAACCCAGCTTCCAGCAGGCGGACCAGGGCCTTCTCCGCGTTCACCGGGTCGGCAAACAGCCCGACGTTGATGCCGAATGCCCGGGCCGAGGCGGCGCCAGCGGGTTCAGCGGGCGCCGCCTTGGGCACCACCGGCGCCAGGATCGGCGGCGGCACCTCCACCAGGAGTTCGGAAGCCGAAGGCTCGACGCGCACTTCGGGCGGCAGGGTGACTTCCACCGGCACGGGCCCGGAAGCCGCAGGCGCAACGGGTTCGGTCGCCACACTGGCCGCGGGTTCTGACGACGCTGCCGGGGCCGGTGGCACGGCGGGCTCCTGCGGCACGGCATCGGGTGCGGCGGGCTCGCTGAGCGCGGAGGGCGCGCTGTCGGGCGTCGGCGTGCGCGACCACGCCAGGTACCCGACCACCAGCGCGATGATCAGCAAGCCGTTGAGCGCGACCAGGCTCCAGAGCCTGCGCCGGGTGCTGGCCTGCTGTGCCAGTGCGTCGCAGGCTTCCCGCACGGTGCGGGCTTCGCGCACGGCCCGCGTCATGCGGCGACGGGTGTCGGCGTGCAGCCAGGCGTTGCCATAGGCTCCGGGTATGGCAATGCACAAGGCCAGCAAGGCGCCGAGCACGCCCCATTCCACTGCCGGTGGCCAGTGCAGGAAACGGCGCGCCACACCCAGGATGAGAAGCGCCAGCCCTTCGGCGCACGCCACGTAGACCAGGGCGGCCAGCCACACCTGGCGAAACGCCAGCCAGTTGAGCGTGACGAGGCCGGCGGCCCAGTTCCACGACGGGCTGGCGCGCCCGGCCTCGTCGAAACGGGCAAACAGCGTCAGGTAGTGCGCCGTGTTCACCGGGCCAAGGGCGGCGCGGTACAGCGCGGTGGTGGCGCTCTCCGGGGCGATCGCGGCGGGCTGCGAGGGGGCGGACATGCCCGATTCTGGCATGGGGCATGCGGGTTGTTGCCAGCCTCGCACCACCGCGAATCTGGCCACAATGCGCGCATGCCACGCCGCAGGACACGCCCCCCATGAGCCCGAGCCAGATCATCGTGCTGGCCACGCCGGTCTTCTTTGCCCTGATCGCGGTGGAATACGCCATCGGCATCAAGCGCCAGCGCAACACCTACCGGCTCGACGATGCGATCAGCAGCATCGGCCTGGGCATGCTCAGCCAGATCAGCGCGGTGTTCACCCGGCTGCTGCGCGTGGGCATCTACACCGCCGTCTATTCAACCGTGGCGATCTGGCCCGACCACCCGTTCTGGACCACCTGGGCGGGCTGGCTGCTGGCCCTGGTCTTCTACGACTTCTGCTACTACTGGCTGCACCGCGCGGGGCACGAAACCGCCGTGTTCTGGGCCGCGCACGTGGTGCACCATCAGAGCCAGGACTACAACCTCTCCACCGCGCTGCGCCAGACCAGCTCGGGCGCCCTGCTGGGCTGGGTGTTCTACCTGCCGATGGCGGTGGCTGGTGTGCCGCCGCTGGTGTTCGGCGTGGTCGCGCTCATCGACCTGCTCTACCAGTTCTGGGTGCACACCGAGCAGGTGGGCAAGCTCGGCTGGTTCGACCGCTGGTTCTGCAGCCCGTCCAACCACCGCGTGCACCACGCCGTGAACGACCGCTACCTCGACCGCAACTACGGCGGCATCCTCATCGTCTGGGACCGCCTCTTCGGCAGTTTCAAGGAAGAGGACGAGAAGTGCGTGTATGGCACGCGCAAGCCTCTGAACAGCTGGGACCCGCTCTGGGCCAACGGCGAGGTGTACTGGGGCTTGCTCAAGGATTCGTGGCACACGCGAAGCTGGGCCGACAAGCTGCGCGTGTGGCTCAAGCCGCCGGGCTGGCGACCCGCCGACGTGGCCGAGCGCTTCCCGTCCCCGGCATTCGACCTGGCAGCGGTGCAGCGCTACGCGCCGCCCATGGCGCGAAGCGTGCAGGTGTTTTCCGCGGCGCAGTTCGCGCTGTTGCTCGGCGGCGTGGCCGGTTTCCTGTGGTTCGCCGACGGCTGGCCTCTTGCGCGCAGCGCGGTGGTGTTTGCCGTGCTGCTGGTGTCCCTGTGGGCCATCGGTGCGGTGATGCAGGGCCGCATCGGCATGGGCGAGGCGCTGCTGATCGAGTGCGGGGCCCTTTCCATGGCCTGCGCTGCGCTGGGCTGGGTGGAGCTGCACCGCGTGTTCAAGCCGCTGGCCATGCTGGTGGCGATGGCGGTGGTGCTCCAGGCCCGCCCGCGTGGCATGCGCTGGCTGCTGGCCGCACTCGCCGCCTCGCTGGCCGGCGACGTCTTCCTCATGTTCCCGGGGTACTTCATCCCCGGGCTGGTGGCTTTCCTGCTCGCCCATTTGGCCTACATCGCCCTGTTCCGCCAGGACGCCGGCTGGCTGCCCAGCCGCAGCGCGCTGCTGGTGGTGAGCACCGTCGCCGGCGCGATGTACGCGGTGCTGTGGTTCGGGGGCCTGCCAGAAGGCTTGCGCGGCCCCGTCGCCGCCTATGTGGTGGCCATCGCCGTGATGGCGGCGCAGGCCGTGGGGCGCGCCACCGTGCTTCGCCACAAGCCGTCGGTGCTGGTCGCCGTAGGCGCGGTGTGCTTCATGCTCAGCGACACCCTGCTGGCCATCAACCGCTTCGTGACGCCGCTGCCCATGTCGCAGGTCTGGGTGCTGGGGACGTACTACGCGGCGCAGTGCCTGATCGTGGCCGGCATGCTGCGCAGCCACGCGATTTCAGCAGGTCAGCCGACTTCACGCGTCCACGCCGTCACGGCTTGACGGCCTTGCCCGCCTGGCGCTGCTGCAGGCGCGCACGAACAGCCTCCAGCTGCGTCCTCAGGGAGGCCATGCGCCCATCGGCGTGCGCTGCGTCGATGCGCCCCTGGTGCTTGTCCACTTCCAGGGTCATCAGTTCCACGGTAATGGCGTACAGCGTCTGAAGGTCACCCAGGCCGGGCAGCGATTCCGCGGGGCCGATGGCCAGCAGGGTGCGGTGGATGTCGCGGTAGGCGGGTATGTGGCGCTGTGTCATCGCCTCCAGCAGCTGCGCCTCGCTCATGCGTCCCGCCTGCACGGCCTTGGCGTCCTGTTGCAAGGCCGATTCGGCCGCGCTGATGCGGGGCAGTATCTGGTTCATCGCGCTGCTCGCGCCAAAGAGCATCCGGTGGTCCACGCCCGGCTTGGCCTGCCAGACCAGCCCCACCACGGCGAGTGCGACCGCGAGCGTCGCCAACCACTGCCGCGAGCGACGCTGGGCGGCGCTGGCCTGCTCGTCCACCATCTCGATCAGCACCCATGCCATGGCTGCCCCGGCGAGCAGGCCACCCACGTGAGCGGCGTTGTCGATGCCTTGCTTGCCAAAGCCCTGGACCAGCGCAAACACGACGAACAGGCCCTGGCTGGTCAGGAGCTGCTGCAGCTTGCCCTTGGGCAGGCGCTCCTTGTGCTGGACCACACCCACCAGCAAGGCACCCAGCACGCCGAACACCGCGCCAGAGGCGCCCACCGACACCGACTGCAACGCCGAAAAATGCAGGCTCAGCGCACTGCCGGCCAGCGCAGAGCCCAGATAGATCATGAGGAACTGGCCATTGCCGAACCAGCGGCAGACCTGCCCGCCCGCGACCCACAGCGCGTAGAGGTTGAGCAGCAGGTGCATCACGCCGCCGTGCAGCGCGGTGGCGGTGATCAGTCGCCAGTACTCGCCGTCGCGCACCACGGCCGAAGCGGAATTGGCGCCCCACGCGAACAGCTCGGCCGACGCCGGCTTGACAGGGCTCATGCCATCGAGGAGGTTGAGCAGCCACACACCGATGTTGATCGCGGTCACGGCGTAGAGCGCCCAGGGCACGGGCGTGAGGGCACGCAGGCGCGCCTCGAAAGCTTCGTCCGACCGGAGCGCTTCCAGCCCTTTGCCGGCAGCGGCCAGCGCCTGCACCGTCGCGTGTTGCCCGAAAGCCTGCATCAGCGCGTCCACCGCCCGCTTGCGGTCGGCCGCACGCAGGAGCCCCAGCGGAATGCCGCGCTTCGTGCCCGAATTCAACCAGCGACGGGTGGGTGCCCTGGAAGCGGCGCCTTCATGCAGGACCACCTGAATGGACTGCTGGCCCTGGATGGACTGGATCTCGATGTCCTCCACGTCGCTCCAGGGCACGGTGTGCCCCTTGAACATGTAGGCGCCAATGCCATTTGGCCCCACGACCAGCACAGGTTCGCGTGTGAAGACATTTCGGAGCACGAGCCAGGAAATCGCCCCAAAGAACAGGCCTCCCAGGATCAAACCCCACCCGCGCGGCGCGGCCAGCCCGGCCATCACGCTGCCCGCAGCCAGCAGTGCCATGAGCCCCGCCAGCCACACCATCGCGCCGCCACGGGCCGCGCGAAACACCTGGGTACCGTCTGCACCGACTTCCATGTTTTCCCTCCCCCGTTGCTTCTCTCAGGAAGCGATTCTTCACTCGACGAACAATTCTCCTGCTCCGCTCGGCGGCGCAACGCCCAGATGCCGGTACGCCGCCAGCGTGGCGATGCGCCCGCGCGGCGTGCGCTGCAGAAAGCCCTGCTGGATCAGGTAGGGCTCGATCACGTCTTCGATGGTGTCGCGCTCCTCGCCGATGCTGGCGGCGATGTTGTCCAGCCCCACCGGTCCGCCATCAAAGCGGTGGATCACGGCTTCGAGCAACTTGCGGTCCATCAGGTCGAAGCCTTGCGGGTCGACGTCGAGCATGGCCAGCGCCAGGTTGGCGATGTCTTTGGTGATGGTGCCGCTGCCTTTCACGTCCGCGTAGTCGCGCACGCGGCGCAGCAGTCGGTTGGCGATGCGCGGCGTGCCGCGCGAGCGGCGCGCGATCTCGAAACCGCCTTCGGGGTCCATGGGGGCGTTGAGCAGCCCCGCGCTGCGCTTGACGATGCGCGCGAGTTCGTCGGCCGTGTAGAACTCCAGTCGCGCGACGATGCCGAAGCGGTCGCGCAGCGGGTTGGTGAGCATGCCGGCGCGCGTGGTGGCGCCCACCAGGGTGAAGGGCTGCAGATCGAGCTTGATGCTGCGCGCCGCCGGGCCTTCGCCGATCATGATGTCGATCTGGTAGTCCTCCAGCGCGGGGTACAGGATTTCCTCGACGACCGGGCTGAGCCGGTGGATCTCGTCGATGAAGAGCACATCGTTGGGCTCCAGGTTGGTCAGGAGCGCGGCCAGGTCCTTGGGCTTCTCCAGCACCGGTCCGCTGGTCTGGCGCAGGTTCACGCCGAGTTCCTGCGCAATGATGTGACTGAGCGTGGTCTTGCCCAGGCCCGGTGGCCCGAACAGCAGCACGTGGTCCAGCGCCTCGTTGCGCTTCTTCGCCGCGCCAATGAAGATCTCGAGTTGCTCGCGCACCTTGAGCTGACCCACGTATTCGTCGAGCAGCTTGGGCCGCAGGGCGCGCTCGATGGCCTCTTCCTTCGGCGAAGCCGGCGCGGCGGACACCACGCGCGGAACAGGGGCGAAATCGTCGGTCTGGATGCTCATTTACCTGGCCAGTGTCTTGAGTGCGAGTTTGATGCCCTCGCTCACGCCCACATCCTTGGGCAGGGCCTTGAGCGCTGCCGCGGCGTCCTTGTCGCTGTAGCCCAGCGCCATCAGGGCCTGCTGGATGTCGCTCTGCACATCGCTTTGCGCGGGGCCGCCGCCCGGCAGGTTCAGGTCGGCACCCAGTTTGCCCTTCAGTTCGAGCAGCAGGCGTTCGGCGGTCTTCTTGCCGATGCCGGGCACCTTGACGATGCGGCCGCTGTCCTGCGCGCTGATGGCCTGGGCCAGGTCGGCCACGCTCATGCCCGAGAGCACCGAGAGCGCGGTGCGTGGGCCGACGCCGCTGATCTTGATGAGCTGGCGAAAGGCCTCACGTTCGGGGGCGGTGCCGAAGCCGTAGAGAATCTGGGCGTCTTCGCGCACCACGAAGTGCGTGAGCAGGGCCACTTTCTCGCCGGTGGCCGGGAGGTTGTAGAAGGTGCTCATGGGAACGTCCACCTCGTAGCCCACGCCGTGGCAGTCCAGCAGGATCTGGGGCGGGTTTTTCTCCAGCAGCGTGCCGGTCAACTTGCCTATCATCGAGGTATCCTTTTCGAGGAATTATCGGCTTGATTCTCAGACACACCTTCTCACCGCCCGACAACACGCGCATGGCGCACCTGTGCGGCCCCATGGACAGCCACATCCGCAGCATCGAGGCGGCGTTGCAGGTGAAGGTGGCGCACCGGTTCGAGCAATTCCGCATCGAGGGACCCAAGGCCAGGGCCAACCAGGCGCTGGAGACCTTGCAGGCGCTTTACGAAATGGCGAAGAAGCCCATTCCCGCCGAGCAGGTGCAGCTCATGTTGAGCGGCGACACCGCGCTGGCCGATCCGGGCGATGGCGCCATGGCCATGCAGACGCGGCGTGGCGAAGTGCGCGGTCGCACGCCCAACCAGGCGCGTTACCTGGAGAACATGGCCACGCACGACATCACCTTCGGCATCGGTCCCGCCGGCACCGGCAAGACGTACCTGGCGGTGGCCTGCGCTGTGGACGCGCTGGAACGCAGCGCGGTGCAGCGCATCGTGCTCACGCGCCCCGCCGTGGAAGCGGGCGAGAAACTGGGCTTTTTGCCGGGCGACCTGGGCCAGAAAGTGGACCCTTACCTGCGTCCCTTGTACGACGCGCTGTACGACCTGATGGGTGCGGACAAGGTGCAGAAAGCGTTCGAGCGCCAGCAGATCGAGATTGCGCCCCTGGCCTTCATGCGCGGGCGAACCCTCAACCACGCCTTCGTGATCCTGGATGAAGCCCAGAACACCACGGTGGAGCAGATGAAGATGTTCCTCACGCGCATCGGTTTCGGTAGCAAGGCGGTGGTCACCGGCGACGTGAGCCAGATCGACCTGCCACGCACCGAACTCAGTGGCCTGATCGATGCCGAGCGGGTGCTCAAACGCGTGCAGGGCATCGCCATCACCCGCCTCTCCAGCGCCGACGTGGTGCGCCACCCGCTGGTGGCGCGCATCGTGGACGCCTACGACGCGCGCACGCCAGCGCCAGAGGATGCGCCCCCGCCCAAGCGGGCGCGTCGCACCGCCACCTGAACATCGACAGCATGCGACTCACCCACCCTGCACTCGCCCTCTTCGGACTCTCAATGGTGCTGGCCGCCAGCGCTTCTGCGCAGGGCAGTCCGCCGCCACCGCCCGCGCCACAGCCCTTGATGTTCAGCAGCCAGGCCGTGCAATACAAATGCGACGGTGGTGCCGAGATCGAACTGGTCTACCTGAACCTGGCCAACGGCAATGCGTTCGCCGCACTCCACCATGAGGGACGAACCGTGATGCTGCAAGGTCGCCGCGCCACCACCGGCGTGCGGTTCATTGCGCTCGACGAGCAGTACAGCCTGCGCTGGTACACCCAGGGCATGAAGGGCGAGCTGAGTTTCCTGGCCGCCGATCACACCGCGCAGGAAAAGACGCTGCTGGCCAACTGCTTCGCCCAGCCGGCCCGCAAACGCTGATGGCGCTGCCTTCGCTCTCGCTGTCCCTGCAGTTCGGCGAACTCGCCGATGCCGCCCCGCACCGCGCCGCGCTGCCGCGCCACTGGGTGGCACGCTGCATCCGCCACGCGCTTGCGGCCGACGCCGAGATCACCGTGCGCATCGTCGATGCAGAAGAAGGCCAGGCGCTGAACCGGGACTACCGCGGTCGCGACTACGCCACCAACGTGCTGACCTTCGACTACACCACCGAGCCCATCGTGACGGCCGACCTGGTGCTGTGCGCGCCTGTCGTGGCGCGGGAAGCTGCGGAGCTGAAGAAGCCGCTGGCGCAGCACTACGCGCACCTGCTGGTGCACGGCACGCTGCACGCGCAGGGCTGGGACCACGAGACCGGCGAGGAAGACGCCGAAGCGATGGAAGCACGCGAGACCGACATCCTCGCGGGGCTGGGACAACCGAATCCCTATGCCTGATGCGCGATGCGCAGCGGGATCGTCACCGGTCCGTCATTGACCAGGTGCACCTTCATGTCGGCCCCGAAGCGCCCCGTTTGAACCACCGGGTGCGCAGCGCGGGCTGACATCACGAAGGCATCGTAGAGGGCCTCGCCGAGCGCGGGGGGTGCAGCCCCGGTGAACCCCGGGCGGTTGCCGCTCTTCGTGTCGGCCGCCAGGGTGAACTGGCTCACGACCAGCAACCCGCCACCCACCTCCTGCAGGCTGCGGTTCATCTTGCCCGCCTCGTCGCTGAAGACGCGCAGTTTCAGCACCTTGGCCAGCAGCTTCTCGCCAACGGCCTCGGTGTCGTCCGGCTCGGCGCACAACAGCACCAGCAAGCCTTGGCCGATGGCGCCCACCATCTGGCCGTCGATGTCCACGCGGGCCTCGCTCACCCGTTGCAGCAGCGAAATCAAATCAGGTCCTTTTCATCGTCGAAGTGCGCTTCCACATCGCTGGGCAGCAACTGGATGGTGGCGCGCAGGCCGGGAACGGCGCTCATCAGCGCCTGTTCCACGCTCCCTCGCACGGCCGCGGCCCGGCCCAGCGACCAGTTCGCGGGCATGTGCATGTGCATGTCAACGAATCGGCGTTGCCCGGCCTTGCGCGAACTCACGTGGTCGAAACGGATGATGGTGGCTTCTCCGGCGGTGGAGGCAAAGCCGTCCAGCGTCTGCTGGATGGTGGCCATCACCTCGGGCTCGACCGCTTCGTCCATCAGCCCCTGCGACGAGCGCCACATGAGGTGGAAACCTTCCTTGAGGATGTTGGCCGCCACGGCCATCGCCACCAGCGGGTCCAGCCAGAGCCAGCCGCTGAAGTGCACCAGGCCAATGCCCAGCACGACACCTGCCGACGTCCACACGTCGGTGACGAGATGCCTCGCGTCGGCCTCCAGGGCAATCGACCGGTGCTCTTGGGCGGCCCGGAACATCACCCAGGCCAGCAGGCCATTCAGCGCAGAGCTTGCCACCGAGAGCGCCAGTCCCCAGCCCACCTGTTCGATCGGTCGCGGATCGAACAGGCGGTGCCCGGCGGCCCAGATGATGCCCAGGGCTGCCGCGATGATGAGGATGCCCTCGAAGCCGGAGGAAAAATACTCGGCCTTGTGGTGGCCGTACGGGTGCTCCTCGTCGGCAGGACGCACGGCGATGGTCACCATCACCAGGCCGAACACGGCACTGGCCAGGTTCACCAGCGATTCCATCGCGTCCGACAGCAGCCCCACCGAGTCGGTGATGAACCACGCGAGCGTCTTGAGCGTGATGGTCACCACCGCCACCACGATCGACGCCATGAGCAGGCGCCGGGGCGTGAGCAGGCGGGCATGGGAGGGGGTCATGTCAGGATTGTCACGCAGCGGCCTTGCCTCCAGCTGAAGGGAATGACGGTTGCGGCCGCGAGCGGTGACAGAATGGCTCGACCACAGGCGCCCATGACAGACCATCCAGCCCCCTCACCCTCCTCCCCGGCACCCACCAGCTTCTGGCTGGGTGAGACGGATATCCGGCTGCAACCGGAGGTGGATCAATGAACGTTGCTTCCGCACCCGCCCTGGGCGCCCATCCCCGCCAACTGAAAGGCATCGACGGCGTGCACTTCTCGGTCTGGGCGCCCGATGCGCACGGCGTGGAGCTCTGCCTGTTCGAACCCGGCGCCCCGTTGGAACACCGGCGCGTGGCGATGCAGCCCACCGGCGACGGCGTCTGGGCGACCTTCGTGCCCGGCCTCGCGCCCGGCCAGCTCTACGGCCTGCGCGCCAGCGGCCCATGGTCGCCGCACACCGGCCACCGCTTCAACCCGGCGCGTCTGCTGCTCGACCCCTGGGCGCTGGCCCTGGTGGGCGACACCGCGCGCCTGGCCCTGCAGACCGGCCATGCCTGCGCCGACCCCCTGCACCCCACGCAAGCCTGGGGCGAGCACCAGCGCGACCCGGCCGACAACGCCGCGCACATGCCGCGCTGCGTGGTGGTGGATGCGCAGGCCGAACTGAGCGCCGGAGCGGACATCGCGCCCGCTCCCACGATCGCGGCGCACCGGGTGGTGATCTATGAGGCGCACGTGAAGGCGCTCACACGCCTGCACCCCGAGGTGCCCGAACACCATCGCGGCACCTACGCCGCGCTGGCCCATCCGGCCGTGCTCCAGCACCTGCAGCGCCTGGGCATCACCACCCTTTGCCTGCTGCCGGTGCACCAGCACATCAGCGAACGGCATCTGATCGAACGGGGCTTGAGCAATCACTGGGGCTACAACACGCTCAACGCGTTCGCGCCCGAGCCCGCCTACGCCGCGGCGAGCGCCGAAGACCCGGCCGCGGTGCGCGCCGAGTTCCGTCAGATGGTGGATGCGCTGCACCGCGCCGGCATCGAGGTGGTGCTCGACGTGGTGTTCAACCACTCCGCGGAGAGCGACCTGGATGGCCCCACGCTGAGCTGGCGCGGGCTGGGGCAGAACCGCTGGTACGCGATGGGCGAGCACGGCGTGCCCCACAACTTCAGCGGCACGGGCAACAGCCTGGCAGTCAGCGAACCGCGCGTGCTGCAGTGGGTGATGGACAGCCTGCGCTGGTGGGTGCAGGCCTTCGGCGTGGACGGTTTCCGCTTCGACCTGGCCGTCTCGCTGGGCCGCGACGCGGCGATCGGCCACGCGTTCAACCCGCGAAGCGCGTTGCTCGGCGCCATGGCGCAAGACCCCGTGCTGCGCCACGTGCGACTCATCGCCGAGCCGTGGGACGTGGGCCCGGGTGGCTACCACACCGGCGGTTTCGAAGCCGGCTGGCTGGAATGGAACGACCGCTTCCGCGACGGCGTGCGCGCGTTCTGGCTGGGACACCACGGCACGCGCGGCGAACTCGCCACGCGCACCTGCGCCAGCGGCGACCTGTTCCACCGGCGCGGCCGAACGCCCACGGCCAGCGTGAACATGGTCACTGCGCACGACGGCTTCAACCTGGCCGACCTCACCGGCTACCACCACAAGCACAACGGCGCCAACGGGGAAGACAACCGCGACGGCCACAACCACAACCTGAGTGCCAACGGCGGCGTGGAAGGCGCCACCGGCGACCCCGCCGTGCTGCACCGCCGCGCCCTCTGGCGTCGCGCGCTGCTGGCCACGCTGTTCTGCGCCCAGGGAACGCCGCAACTGCTGGCCGGCGACGAGCTCGGCCACAGCCAGCAAGGCAACAACAACGTCTACTGCCAGGACAACGCCATCACCTGGCTGGACTGGTCGCAGGCCGACGCTTCGCTGAGGGGTTTCGTGGCCGGTCTCGCGGCCCTGCGGCGCCAGCATCCCGGCCTGCGGCACGCGCGCTGGTTCGAAGGCGTGGGCCCGCAGCCCGACATCGCCTGGCTCGACACCGACGGACAGCCCATGCCGCACGGGGCCTGGCAGGCGCACGACCGTCATACCCTCGCGGCCCTGATCACCGTGGGCGAAAACGGCGCGGCGCCCACAGAGCGCCTGTGCGTGGTGTGGCACGCCGACGCCACCCCCGTCACCCTGCCGCTGCCCGACGGCCCCTGGGCGGTGCGGCTGGAGAGCGCCAGCGCGATGGTGAACCCCGGCAACCACGTCACCGTGGCGGGACGGCTCGAGCTCAACGAGCCCGGCGTCTGGGTGCTGGTCCAAGGCTTGCATGCCTCCCAAGGCGAGCTCCCAGGCCGTCCATGAACACCACCATTCACCCCTTCCTGTCGCGCCGCACCAGTGGCGTTTTGCTGCACATCACCAGCCTGCCCGGCCCCAATGGCTCTGGCGATTTCGGCGTGGGCGCGCGCCATTTCGTCGACTGGCTGGTGTCCGCCGGCCAGTCGCTGTGGCAGATCCTGCCGCTCTCGCCGGCCGGCCCGGGCCACTCGCCCTACCAGAGCGTCTCGGCCTTCGCCGGCAGTCCGCTGCTGGTGGACCTGGAAGACCTCGTGCAGATGGGCTGGCTGCCCTGGATGCCGACCCAGGGTTTCGACCACCACCGCTGCGACTTCGCGCGTGTGGGTCCTTACCGCATGGCCAGCCTGCGCAAGGCCTGGGACGGCTTCAACCTGCGCGCCAGCCCCGAAAGCCGCGAGGCGCTGGCCGACTTCTGCACCGAGCACGCCCACTGGCTCGACGACTACGCGCTGTTCATGGTGCTCAGTGAACGCCACATCGGCAGCTGGCCGCAGTGGCCCGCGCCGCTGGCCCGGCGCGACCCGCAGGCGCTGGAGGAGGTGCGGCAGCATTCGCCCAAGGCGCTCGGGTTCTGGCAGTTCGTGCAATGGCGCTTCTGGGTGCAGTGGCAGGCGCTGCGCGACTACGCGCGCAGCCGCGGCGTGCAGATGGTGGGCGACGCGCCGATCTTCGTGGCGCACCACAGCGCGGACGTCTGGGCCCACGCTGGCCAGTTCCTGCTCGACGAAGACTTCGAACCCCAGGTGGTGGCTGGTGTGCCGCCGGACTATTTCAGCGCCACCGGCCAGCGCTGGGGCAACCCGCTCTACAACTGGCCGGTGATGGCACAGGACGGCTATCGGTGGTGGAAGGACCGCGTGGCCCACCTGTTCAAGCAGGTGGATGTGGTTCGGCTTGATCACTTCCGCGGCTTTGAGGCGCACTGGGAAATCCCGGCCAGCGAGCCCACGGCCGTGGCCGGGCAATGGCAGAAGGGTCCGGGCCTCTCGCTCTTTGCCGAGCTGCAGCAGGAGCTCGGTCCGCTGGCCATCATTGCGGAAGACCTCGGCCTGATCACACCCGAAGTGACGGAGCTGCGCGTGGCCTGCGGCTTTCCGGGCATGCGCATCCTCCAGTTCGCCTTCGGTGGTGGCCCGGGCAACCCGTACCTGCCGCACAACCTGGAGCGCCATTGCGTGGCCTACACCGGCACGCACGACAACGACACCACGCTGGGCTGGTGGCGCAGTGCCGCCAGCCACGACAAGTCGGAAGCACGCGCCTACCTGGGCCCTGCGGTGGACACCGAGCCGCACTGGACGCTGATCACCGCTCTGTCACAGACCGTGGCCAACATCGTCGTGCTGCCCTTACAGGACGTGGTGGGCCTGGACGGCAAGCACCGCATGAACACGCCCGGGCAGGCCACCGGCTGCTGGGAATGGCGCTTCGACTGGCGCCAGATCGACCACCGCCCGGCCGAACGCCTGCTGGCCATGACCCGTGCGCACGGCCGAATACCCTGAATTGCAACGGCCTGGCCGATTCCCGTTTCAATGTCCAAGTGCGCACCCAGACGCATGGCCCCACCCCCACCGGAGACACGCATGGAAAAAACCTCGCCTCAGCAACTGGCCAAACGCACCATTGCCCTGGTGCTGGCGGGCGGGCGCGGCTCGCGCCTGCACGCCCTCACCGACCGGCGCGCCAAGCCCGCCGTCTACTTCGGTGGCAAGTTCCGCATCGTCGACTTCACACTGTCCAACTGCCTGAACTCCGGCGTGCGCCGCATCGGCGTGCTCACGCAATACAAGTCGCACAGCCTGCTGCGCCACCTGCAGCGCGGCTGGAGCTTCCTGCGCAACGAGTTCAACGAGTTCATCGACCTGCTGCCGGCCCAGCAGCGCATGGACGACGAGAGCTGGTACCTGGGAACGGCCGACGCGGTGTACCAGAACCTGGACATCCTGCGCGCCCACAAGCCCGACTACATCCTGGTGCTCGCGGGCGACCATATCTACAAGATGGACTACGCCGACCTGATTGCCGACCACGTGGCGATGGGCAAGAAGTGCACGGTGGCCTGCATCGAGGTGCCGCTGGGCGAAGCCACCGCCTTCGGCGTGATGGACATCGATGCCGACCGCAACATCGTTCGTTTCCTCGAAAAGCCGGCCCAGCCGCCCCACATGCCGGGCAATCCCGCCATGGCGCTGGCCAGCATGGGCGTGTACGTGTTCAACACCGAGCACCTGTTTGAAGCGCTCAAGCAGGATTCGGGCACCGCCGGCTCCAGCCGGGACTTCGGCAAGGACATCATTCCGGCCATGGTGGCCGCGGGGGATGCCGTGGCGCACCCGTTCGGCATGTCGTGCGTGAAGAGCTCCCCCGAAGCACCGGCCTACTGGCGCGACGTGGGCACGGTGGACGCCTACTGGGCGGCCAACCTCGACCTCACCAACACCGTGCCCGAGCTCGACATGTACGACCGCGAATGGCCGATCTGGACCTACCAGGAACAGTTGCCACCGGCCAAGTTCGTGTTCGACGACGACGGCCGCCGCGGCTGTGCGGTGGACTCGCTGGTCTCGGGGGGCTGCATCATCTCGGGCGCGCTGGTGCGCCGCTCGGTGCTGTTTTCACGGGTGCGGATCCACTCGTACGCCACGGTGGAAGAATCGGTGATCCTGCCTGAGGTCGACATCGGCCGGGGTTGCGAACTGCGCAAGGTCGTGATCGACAACGGCTGCGTGATCCCGGACGGCATGAAGATCGGCGTGGACCCGGACGAAGACGCGCGGCGCTTCTTTCGCACGCCCAGTGGCGTGGTGCTCGTCACCCGGGCCATGCTCGAAAAACTGGAATGAACCTGAAAGTCCTTTACGTCTGCTCCGAAGTCTTCCCTCTGCTCAAGACCGGGGGCCTGGCCGACGTCAGCGCGGGCCTGCCGCCTGCACTCAAGGCCCTGGGGGCCGACGTGCGCCTGCTGTTGCCGGCTTTTCCCAGCGTGGTGGAGGGCGTCTCGCCCGAAGGCCCCACGCTGCTGGTACCCGCCGGTGGCAGCCCGGGTCTGCCGGCGGGTGTCGGTCCACAGGCCACGTCGGCCCATGGTCCGACCCCATGGCTGCGCGCCGGGCGCATCACCGAAAGCGGCATGCCGGTG
Organism: Hydrogenophaga sp.; assembly: GCF_051858985.1. GTDB lineage: Bacteria > Pseudomonadota > Gammaproteobacteria > Burkholderiales > Burkholderiaceae_C > Hydrogenophaga. The sequence continues at coordinate 1,057,859 of NZ_JBHYGM010000001.1, forward strand.
TGGCTGCTGCACGCACCCGGCCTGTACGAGCGCCGGGGCAATCCCTACCTGGACGCGTCGGGCCAGCCCTGGCCCGACAGCGCGGAGCAGTTCGCCTGGCTGGGCTGGGCCGCGGCCCTGCTTGGGTCCGGCCTGAACGCCGCCTGGCGACCCGATGTGGTGCACGGCCACGACTGGCACACCGGCCTGGCTTTCGCCTACCTGCGCGAACTCGCCCGCACCGGCGAGCACCGCCCGGGCACGGTGTTCACCGTGCACAACCTGGCCTACCAGGGCGTGTTCAACGTCGGACTGCGCCCGCGCCTGGGCCTGCCCGACGGCCTGTTCCACCTGCAGGGACTGGAGTTCCACGGCCACATCAGCTTCATGAAAGCCGGACTGAAATACAGCGACGCCATCACCACCGTGAGCCCGACCTACGCGCGCGAGATCACGGGCGCCGAGCAGGGCTGCGGGCTCGATGGCGTGCTGCGTCAGCGCCAGGCGCAGCTGCACGGCATCCTCAACGGCGTGGACGACGCGGTGTGGAACCCCCAGACCGATCCGCTGGTGCAGCCCGGCTTCGATGCCGAACACCTGGAGGGCAAGGCCCTGGCCAAGGCGCGGCTGCAGCAGCGCATGGGGCTGGAACCCCGGCCCGACGCGCTGCTGTTCTCGGTGGTGAGCCGCCTCACCGAGCAAAAAGGACTGCACCTGCTGCCCGAGGTCGTGGACGAACTGGTCCAGCGCGGCGGCCAACTCGCGGTGCTCGGGTCCGGCGATGCGGCCATCGAGCACGCCCTGCGCGCCTGCGCCGAGCGCCACCCAGAGCAGGTGGCGCTCACGGTGGGCTACGACGAGGCGCTGGCGCACAGCGTCATTGCCGGCGCCGACGTGATCCTGCTGCCCTCACGCTTCGAGCCCTGTGGCCTGACCCAGCTCTACGGCCTGCGTTACGGCACCCTCCCGCTGGTGCGCGCCGTGGGCGGTCTGGCCGACACCGTGGTCGATTGCAGCCTGGAGAACCTGGACGACGGCAGCGCCAGCGGTTTCGTGTTCCACGCCCTCGACGTGCCGGGTCTGCGTTCGGCCATGCGCCGAGCCTTCGCGCTCCAGCGCCGCCCCGCGGAGTGGCGCGCCGTGCAGCGCCACGCCATGGCGCTGCGCTTTGGCTGGGCGCGCGCGGCGGCCGACTACCTGCGCGTCTACGAATCGGTCACGTCCCCTGCGGTCGTCACCTGAACGGCCAGCACGTTTATTGCTTCTGCCTTCAGCATCCCCACGCACACCCCACTGCCATGCCCGACACCACGCCGACCACCGACCCCGTGCCTTTCGAATACGACCATCTGGAGAACGGCGTGGACGCCCTGCGCAAGTCCATCGCCAACCGCCTGATCTACTCGGTGGGTCGCGATCCGCGCTCGGCCACCCGCCGCGACTGGCTCTTTGCCCTGTTCCACGCGGTGCGCGACCGCATGATGCACCGCTGGCGCGAAACCCTGGCCACGGCGCAGGACAGCGACGCCAAGCGCGTGTACTACCTCTCGATGGAGTTCCTCACCGGGCGCGCGCTCACCAACGCGCTGCTCTCGGTGGGCATCCTGGACGAGGCCCGCACCGCCTGCACCCAGCTTGGCGTGGACTTCGATGCGCTGATCGACCTGGAGACCGACGCCGGCCTGGGCAACGGGGGCCTGGGACGCCTGGCGGCGTGCTTCCTCGACTCGATGGCCACGGTAGGGGTGCCCGGCATGGGCTACGGCATCCGTTACGACTACGGCATGTTCGCGCAGCGCATCGTGGACGGCCGGCAGGTGGAAGAGCCTGACTACTGGTTGATGAACGGGAACCCGTGGGAATTCATGCGGCCCGAGTTCAGCTACACGGTGCAGTTCGGCGGGCGCCTGGTGCAGTCCAACGACCAGGTGCGCTGGGTCGAGACCGACGACGTGATCGCCACCGCCTACGACACCGGCGTGCCCGGCCACGAGCTCAGCAGCGTGGCCACCATGCGGCTGTGGACCGCGCGCGCCACCAGCGGCATCAACCTCGACGCCTTCAACAAGGGCGATTACATGCGCGCGGTGGAGGCCAAGAACGCGTCGGAGAACGTCTCACGCGTGCTGTACCCCGACGACAGCACCGACCACGGCAAGGAACTGCGCCTGCGCCAGGAGTATTTCTTTGTCAGCGCCTCGCTGCAGGACATCGTGCGCCGCTTCAAGAAGCACCAGGGCGACTTTGCGATCTTTGCCGACCGCGTGGCCATCCACCTCAACGACACCCACCCGGCGCTGGCCGTGCCCGAACTCATGCGCCTGCTGGTGGATGAGCAGGGCCTGGAGTGGGACGCCGCCTGGGACACCTGCAAACGGGTGTTCAGCTACACCAACCACACGCTGATGCAGGAGGCACTGGAGACCTGGCCGGTGGAGCTGATGGGCCGCCTACTGCCGCGCCACCTGCGCATCATCTATGACCTGAACGCGATCTTCCTGGCCGAAGTGCACGAGCGCTTCCCGGGTGAAAACGAATTGCTGCGTCGCGTGTCGCTGATCGACGAGCGCGGCCAGCGACGCGTGCGCATGGCCTACCTCTCGGTGCTCGCCAGCCACAAGGTCAACGGCGTGTCGGCCCTGCACAGCCAGCTCATGGTGCAGACCATCTTTGCGGACTTCGCGCGGCTCTACCCCGAACGCTTCTGCAACAAGACCAATGGCATCACGCCCAGGCGCTGGCTTTCGCAGGCCAACCGGCCCCTGGCCAGCCTGATCGACGCGCGCATCGGCACCACCTGGCGGCGCAACCTCGACGAGCTGGCGAAGCTGCGCGCCTTCGCCACCGATCCCGAGTTCGTCAGCGCCTTCCAGGACGCCAAGGCGCAGAACAAGCGCCGACTGGCCGAGCGCATCGGCACCGAGACTGGTGTGATCGTCAACCCGAACAGCCTGTTCGACGTGCAGATCAAGCGCATGCACGAGTACAAGCGGCAACTGCTCAATGTGCTGCACGTGGTCACGCGCTACCAGCAGATCCTGGCGCATCCGCACGCCGACTGGGTGCCGCGCACCGTGGTGTTCGCCGGCAAGGCGGCGTCGGCCTATTTCATGGCCAAGCTGGTGATCAAGCTCATCAACGACGTGGCGCGCGTGGTCAACCACGACAAGCGCATCGGCGACAGGCTCAAGGTGGTGTTCATCCCCAACTACCGCGTGTCGCTGGCCGAGGTGATCATTCCCGCCGCCGACCTCTCCGAGCAGATCTCCACCGCGGGCACCGAGGCATCGGGCACCGGCAACATGAAGTTCTCGCTGAACGGCGCGCTGACCATCGGCACCTGGGACGGTGCCAACATCGAGATTGCCGAGAACGTGGGGCTGGAACACATCTTCATCTTCGGCCACCGCACCGAACAGGTGGCGGCCCTGCGCGCCAGCGGCTACAACCCGCGCCGCTACTACGACCACAACTACGACCTCAAGACCGCCATCGACCGCATCGCGGAGGGCGCCTTCAGCCCGGAGGAACCGGGGCGCTTCCACGACATCACGCGCACGCTGCTGGAGTCCGACTACTACCTGCTGCTGGCCGACTACACCGACTACCTGGCCACGCAGCACAAGGTGGACGCGCTCTACCGCAACCCGGCCGAATGGACGCGCCATGCCGTGCTGAACGTGGCCGGCATGGGTGCGTTCTCGTCCGACCGGACCATCCGCGAATACGCCAGCGAGATCTGGAACGTGAAGCCGCTGTTTCCCTGAAGGGGCGCCGCCACGAAGGCGCGTGCCAGAATCCGCCGCATGCGACGGCCCTTGCGACTCTCTGTGTGGTGGCTGCTCGGCGGGGCGGTGGTCGCCCTGGCCGGCGCAGCAGCGATCGCGCGCCAGTCGCTCGAGCAGCAGCGCGCCTTGTTCGAGACCGACGCGCGCATCGTGCACCGACTGCTGAGCCAGCAGGTGGTGCAGCACGACGCCATCCTGGCCACCCTGGCGCTCCTGCAGCCTGACGCCACAGGCCCTTCCGGCACGCCGCCCGAGCAGCGCCTTCCCGCGCTCTACCCGCAGATCCTGGCGGTGCAGCGGCGCGACGCCGACCAGGCCTGGCCCGACGCCGCCCTTGCCACCGCCGAGGCCGCTTCGCGATCCGCCCGGCGCGCCGCGCTGGCCTCCCCCGACCTGCAAAGTGGCCGCTACCGCATGGTGCTCGCGGCCACGCCCACGAGCTACGCGCTCACCATCGACCTGCGCGCCATGGTGCCCTGGGCGGAATGGCCGATGCCGCGCGAGGGCAGCCCGGTGCGGGTGTCGCTGGTGCATGCGGGGAGCGAGCATGTGATCCAGCCCGGCGACGTGTCGCGGACCACGGGCCCCGGCTGGCGCTTCGAGTTTCACAAGGTGGTGGCCGCCGAGAGCCAGCCTTTCGACGTGGTGGCCGTGCGCGAGCTGGGCGGGCGCCATCTGCCCTGGGGTCGCATGCTGGCCTGGGTGCTGGCGGTGGCGGTGTTGCTCGCCGCGCTGCGGCACCTGCAGCACTTGCGCGGCGAACGCCGCCGTGCCGAGGAGCTGCTGCGCCTGGGCCAGGTGGGGCGGCTGAACACACTCGGCGAACTGGCCGCGGGCATGGCCCACGAGCTCAACCAGCCCCTGACCGCGGTGCTGGCCAACACCCAGGCCGCGCAACGCCTGCTGCAGGACGATCCCCCCGAGATGGCCACCGCGCGCCACGCGATGGCCCAGGCCGTTGAGCAGGCCCGGCGCGCTGCCGACGTGGTGGGCCGGCTGCGCCGCGCGGTGGAGCGTCCCGACACCGACGGCCAGCGACAGGCGGTGGAGTTGGTCGACGCGGTGCGGCGTGCGCTGTACCTGCTGGAACCCGAATGCCGACGCCGTGGCGTGGAGCCCGTGCTGGAAGGTCCGCCCAGCCTGTGGGTGCAGGCCGACCCGGTGGCGCTGGACCAGATCGTGCACAACCTGATCCTCAATGCCCTGCAGGCGATGGAGCGGGTCGACGCAGCGAAGCGCAGGCTGGTGCTGACGGTGGACGCGCAGGCCCACCACGTGGAACTCACGGTGGCCGATAGCGGCCCCGGCATCGCACCCGACGTGCTGCCCCGGCTGTTCGAACCGTTCTTCTCCACGCGCGAAGGCGGGCTGGGCCTGGGGCTGAGCCTGTGCGAGTCGCTGGCCCAAGGCATGGGCGGCTCGATCACGGCCACCAACGCACCCGCGGGCGGTGCGGTCTTCAAACTGCGCCTGCCGATGAAGGAGCCCATCCCATGAGCACCGACACCCTGTCGCCCACGGTGCACCTCATCGACGACGATCAGGCGGTGCGTGAGAGCCTGTCGCTGCTGATCGGCACGGTGGGCCTGCGGGTGCAGCCCTGGAGCGACCCGCAAGCGTTCCTGCGCGATTTCGATCGCGAGGGCATTGGCGCCATCGTGCTGGACGTGCGCATGCCCGGCATCAGCGGCCTGAGCGTGCTCGACGCGCTGGTGGCGCAAGGCGTCGACCAGCCGGTGATCATGCTCACCGGACACGGCACGGTGGACATGTGCCGCCGCGCCTTCAAGGCCGGCGCGGCCGAGTTCCTGGAGAAACCGGTGAACGACGAAGCCCTGGTGGAAGCCTTGCAGAATGCCGTGCGCCAGCACGTGCGCTCGCGCCAGCGCAACGAGTCCGACCGCAGCGCGCGCGAGCGGTACGCCCAACTCTCCGAGCGTGAACGCGAAGTGCTGGGCCTGATCGTCGAAGGCCTGACCAACAAGGAGATCGGCCGCGCGCTGGGCCTGTCACCGCGCACGGTGGAGACCCACCGCGCCAACCTGTTCGCCAAGCTGCAGGTGCCGTCGCTGGCCCACCTGATTCGGCACTACGCGGCGCTGGTGGATGCGGACGCCGCGCCGGGTGGCACTGCGTAGTTCTACGGAGGCTTGCGCGTAGCCGCCCGAATGGTGATGTGAAGCGCGAATTTCTACAGTTGTCCCACGGTTGATCGAACCGTTTCACAACACCGGAGAACACCATGAAATTCATCGCCCAGGCCTCACTCCTTTCCCTGTCCGTCATCGCCACTGCCGCCAGCGCGCAGGCCGTGCGCGTGGAAAAGAACATGTCGCTGGACCTGGCCAACCAGATCGCTGCCGCCACGGTGGCGTCGTGCAGCGCGAGTGGCTACAACGTGACGGCCGCCGTGGTGGACCGCGCCGGTTCCTTGCGCGCGCTGCAGCGCGCCGACAACGCCGGCCCGCACACGGTGGGCGCCGCACAGGGCAAGGCCTACACCTCGGCCTCGGCACGCAACACCACGGCCGCGATGCTGGAGAACGTGCAGAAGAACCCGGGCGCCGCGACGCTGGTGGACATTCCGGGCTTCCTGGTGCTGGGTGGCGGTGTGCCGGTGAAGGTGGGCAACGAGGTCATCGGCGCTGTGGGCGTGGGCGGCGCGCCGGGTGGCCATCTGGACGAGCAATGTGCCAACGCGGGCATTGCCAAAGTGGCAGAGCTTCTGAAATGAAAAGCCTGCTGTTGGCACTGTCGCTGGTTTTCACCGGTGCAAGCACTCAGGCGCAGGTCGGGCCGAGCCCAGCCGAAGCGGCGGCCTACACCGGCCTGCACGCAGCGGCCTACCAGGGCGACACGGCCAAAATCGCGCGTCTGACGGCTGCAGGCTCACCCCTCAACGCCACCGACGCCCATGGACGCACCCCATTGCATGTGGCCACCTTCGCGCGTCAACGCGAGGCCATCCGCGCGCTGGCCAAGGCCGGTGCCGACATCAACCGGCTGGAGAACGACCGCTACGACGCCGTGACCATCGCTTCGGTGGCGGACGACGAGGAAACGCTGCGCGTGCTGCTGCAACTGGGCGCCAGCGCGAAGCAGACCACCAGCCGCTACGACGGCACCGCGCTCATTGCCGCTGCGCATCTGGGACACGACGGGGTGGTGCGTCAGCTCATCGCGGCGGGCGCGCCGCTGGACCACGTGAACAACCTGCACTGGACGGCGGTGATCGAGTCGATCGTGCTGGGCGATGGAGGTGCGCGGCATCAGGCGACCTTGAAAGCTCTGATCGATGCGGGAGCCAGTTTGCAATTGACGGACCGCCAGGGACAGACGCCTTTGCAACTCGCCCGTTCGCGCGGGTATTCGGTGATGGTCGCGATGCTGGAGAAAGCAGGGGCGCGGTGAGCATGTTCGCTGGCTGAGGCGGTGTGCCCGGCTCCGCGAATGTCCCCCGGTGGCCTTCGGCCCCCTCCTCCTTTATTTCGCTGCGCCGGACACACCACCTCAGCCAGCAGCCGACACCCTGGCGTTCCTATGCAGGTGCGCCAACATCTCATCAGATCGAAGAGGCTGGGCGTTCTGTGGAGCGAAATAAAGGAGGAGGACCGGCGAAGCCGGTCCGGGGGACATTCGCGGAACAGATCGCCCAGCCTCTTCGATCCCGCGAGGTCAATGCGCGAAACATCTCACCCCAATGAAACCCGAGCAAACTTCCGCTTCCCCACCTGCACCACATAAGTCCCGGCAGAGAGCTTCAAACCCTTGTCGCTGACCACCGCGCCGTCCACCCGCACGCCGCCCCCATCGACCAGGCGATTGGCCTCGCTCGAAGAAGGCGCCAGGCCGGCCGACTTGAGGAGCGACGCAATGCCCAACGGTGCGCCCGACAAAGACACTTCGGGAATCTCGTCCGGCACACCGCCCTTGGAGCGGTTGATGAAATCCTGCTCCGCCGCATCCGCCGCCGCTGCGCTGTGGAAACGCGCCGTGATCTCCTTGGCCAGCGCCACCTTCGCATCTTTCGGGTTGGCACCCTCGGCGATCGCCTTCTTCAACGACTCGATGTGCGCCAGCGACTTGAACGACAGCAGCGTGTACCAGCGCCACATCAAGGTGTCTGAAATGCTCAGCACCTTGGCGAACATCGAATTCGCATCTTCCGTGATGCCGATGTAGTTGTTCTTGCTCTTGGACATCTTGTCCACGCCGTCGAGCCCCTCCAGCAGCGGCATGGTCAGGATGCATTGCGGTTCCTGCCCGTATTCGCTCTGGAGATGGCGTCCCATCAGGAGGTTGAACTTCTGGTCGGTGCCACCGAGTTCCAGGTCGCTCTGGAGCGCCACCGAGTCGTAGCCCTGCATCAGCGGGTACAGGAACTCGTGCACGCTGATCGGCGTGCCGGCCTTGAACCGGTCGTGGAAATCGTTGCGTTCCATCATGCGCGCCACGGTGTACTTGGCCGCGAGCTGGATCATTCCCATCGAGCCCAATGGCAGGCTCCATTCGCTGTTGTAGCGAATCTCCGTGCGCGCCGGGTCCAGCACCAGGCTGGCCTGCTTGTAGTACGTCTCGGCGTTGGCCTTGATCTGCTCGGACGTCAGCGGAGGACGCGTGTTGTTGCGCCCCGAGGGATCGCCGATCAGGCTGGTGAAGTCCCCAATCAGGAAGATCACCTGGTGCCCAAGGTCCTGCAGCTGGCGCATCTTGTTGAGCACCACCGTGTGTCCGATGTGGATGTCCGGCGCGGTCGGGTCCAGCCCCAGTTTGATGCGCAGCGGCCGCCCGGTGCTTTCAGCCTGTGACAATTTTTTGACCCAGTCCGCCTCAGGTATCAATTCTTCGCACCCCCGCAGCGTCACGCTCAGCGCTTCCTTCACACCGTCCGTCAGGGGAGCCATTTTTTGAGAACTTTCGGCGTCGTTTGTGTGGGCGTTCATACGGGTAATTTCAGATGCGAAGGACGGCACGCTGGCTATACTGCGCGGCCAGGGTGACAGATTTTAGTTGGCGCGGTTTTTGCACGATAGCAAGGGCGTCTCGTCCCCCACCGAGCGATCGAGTGAACTTGTTCCGATTCGACCGCTCTTTTTTGTGTGCCATTGCTCCACAGACCGTGGGCAAGCCCTTGCCGGGAACCCTGATTTTGATCCGTTCGCTACTTCACACGCTGGCACAACTTCTTGATGCCACGAGCCAGAGCCTCGCCAGGCACCCACGCCGCATCATGGGTGGCGTCGGTGTGCTGCTCCTGGGCACGGGCGTCACCGCCTTCGGCATCGCACCGCTGGCACCAGACGCTTCCGACCTCCCGGTGCGCCAGGTCATCGAAGCCCTCGACACCTCCTCCCTGATTCAGACCCACGCCGCCAGCGATGTCGTCGCCCCGGCGTTGGTGCTGTTCCGCAGCGAGACCACCCGCCGCGACGACACCGCCCAGAGCCTGCTGCAGCGCCTGGGCGTGAACGACGGCCAGGCGCAGGCATTCCTGCGCAACGACCCCGTGGCTCGTCAGCTCGTCAATGGCCGCGCAGGACGACTGGTCACGGTGGAAACCTCGGATCGCCAGTCGCTATTGCGGCTGACCGCGCGCTGGCTGGCCTCGGATGAAGGTTCCTTCACGCGCCTCGTCGTCGAACACACGCCCTCCGGCTTTGCTGCTCGGCTCGAACAAGCCCCGCTCACCGCGTCCCCCCGGCTCGCCAGCGGCGTGATCCGCAGCTCGCTGTTCGCCGCCACCGACGAGGCAGGCATCCCCGACCCCGTCGCCATCCAGCTCGCCGAGATGTTCGCCAGCAACATCGATTTCCGCCGCGACCTGCGCCAGGGCGATCGTTTCAGCGTGGTCTATGAGAGCCTCGAGGCGGACGGCGAAAGCCTGCGCACCGGCCGCGTGCTCAGCGCCGAATTCGTCAACAACGGCCGTGAGCACGAAGCCGTCTGGTTCGACGAAGCCGGCCACAAGGGCGGCTATTACGACTTCAATGGCCAGAGCGCACGCCGCTACTACCTGTCATCGCCGCTGGAATTCTCGCGTGTGAGCAGCGGCTATGGCATGCGCTTCCACCCCATCTCGGGTCAACGCAAGGCCCACATGGGCGTGGACTACGCCGCTCCCACCGGCACACCGGTGCGAACCATCGGCGACGGTGTGGTGGAGTTTGCAGGCGTGCAGCGCGGCTATGGCAACGTGGTCTATATCCGCCACCGCAACAACCAGATGACCGTCTACGCCCACCTCAGCCGCATCGGCGTGCGCGACGGCCAGCGCGTCAATCAGGGCGAATTCATCGGCAACGTGGGCTCCACCGGGGCCTCCACCGGGCCACACCTGCACCTGGAGTTCCGCGACAACGGTGTGCATGTCGACCCGCTCGAGATCGCCCGCCAGAGCGAGTCCATCCCGGTGCCCGCCGAACTGCGCCAACGCTTCGAAGCCGTGGCCCAGATGCAGCGCGTGCAACTCGATGCGGCGGCCAGTGTCCAGCAGGCCAGTGCGCAGTAGCCGGCCAACCGGCCAAAGAAAAAGGGAGCCGAGGCTCCCTTTTTTGTTTCTGGCGGTTCGTCTGGGTCAGACGCTGAAGCTGGAACCACAACCGCAGGTCGAGGACGCGTTCGGGTTCTTGATCACGAACTGCGCGCCTTCGAGGTCTTCCTTGTAGTCGATCTCGGCGCCAACCAGATACTGGTAGCTCATGGCATCGATCAGCAAGGACACACCGTTCTTGCTCATGGTCGTGTCGTCTTCGTTGACCACTTCGTCGAAGGTGAAGCCGTACTGGAAGCCAGAGCAGCCACCGCCCTGCACGAACACGCGAAGTTTCAGTTCGGGATTGCCTTCTTCGGCGACCAGCTCGGCGACTTTGGCTGCCGCGCTGTCGGTAAAGACCAGCGGTGCAGGCATTTCGGTCTGGATGTTTTCGGCCACAGCACTCATGGATCACCTCTGGGGATGGGTGTGGCCGCAAGACGGGCCACGAAATCGAGGTGGGTGCGAATCACCCACGGACAAAGGGCTATGCTAAAGCAAATCGCCCCTGAGCGGGCTCAGCCGTTGTTTGCCGCCAGTTTCAGTGTGGGTTTGTCCTCGACACCACCGGCCATCGGCTTGAGCTGCCCGCTGATGGTGGCACCCTGGTGCATTTCCAGCGCCTTGTAGGACACATCGCCCTCGATGCGCGCCTTAGGTTGCAGCTCAAGCAGGTCGAACGCCAGCACGGGGCCCTTCACATGGCCGTTGATGATGACGTGGTCGGCGTGGATCTGCCCGGTCACGGTGGCCACTTCGCTCACCACCAACAGACTGGGCTTTTCGTCGCTGGCGCGAATATCGCCCACCACTTCGCCGTCGATGCGCAGGCCGTCGTGGAAAAGCACGTGGCCCTCGATGCGGGTGCCCTGCGCGATCAGGCTCTTGATGGGCGGCTGCTTCTTCTTGTTGAACATGGGAGGCTCCTGAGGTCGGGTTACAGGTTGAAGCTTTGCATGGACCTGACTGAACTGCCCTGCAGGATCTTGGCGGTCACATTTTTTACCACGGCCTGGGCCGGCACGTCCACCAGGCCCTCCATGCGGAGGTAGCCTTTGATGAGCACCGGTTGCGGGCTCGGCGCCTGCGTGGTCGTCCAGGGTTTGCCGGCCAGCGTGCCAACAAAGGTGATTTCGAGGGCGCCCTTGAAGTCGGGCGCGTTCTTGCTCGCCTGCATCATCAGCACCTGCCAACGCAGTTGTGTTTCAGACACACGCTCTGCCTGGAGCCCGCGGATGCTCAGCGCATCGGTGCCGGAACCCGGTATGAGGCGTTCGAAGAAGCCGAGGTCGCTGCGCAGCGCCTGGTTGTCGGCCTGCAAATGGCGGATCTGCATCAGCAGTTGTTCCTGCGTCGCGCGCTCGGCGATCAGGAGGCTCTCCGACGTGTTGGACACCGACTGCGATTCATTGAGGTTGGAACGCAGCACCTGGACTTCCCGGCGCAACTGCTGCAGTTCCTGCGCAGCGTGTCGGTCCAGACCGGCAATGTCCTTGCCGAACTCGAAGGCCCAGACCGCGAGTGCGCCGGAAAAGCCCAGCACGATCGCGCCGAGCAGCCAGCGCATGGGCCAGGGCAGCCTGCTGCGCACCGACACCATCGGTGCACTGACCGTGAGTCTTCGACGCAACAGGCGAAAACGCATTCAAACCTTTCATGTGCAAGCAAAAGAAACCCGGGCCCAGAAAGCAAAAACCGCCCCAAGTCTGACTTGAAGGCGGTTCTTGCTGGTTGCCAGGGCGCTTAGCGCTTGCTGAACTGCTTGCGACGGCGTGCCGAACGCAAACCCACTTTTTTCCGTTCCACTTCGCGGGCGTCGCGCGTGACAAAACCGGCTTGCGACAGTTCCGACTTCAGCGTGGCGTCGTAGTCGATCAGCGCGCGCGTGATGCCGTGGCGCACCGCGCCGGCCTGGCCGGACTCGCCGCCACCGTGCACGTTGACCTGGATGTCGAAGGTCTCGGCATGGTTGGTCAGCAGCAGGGGCTGCTTGGCGATCATGATGGAGGTCTCGCGGCCGAAGTAGGCCTGGATGTCCTTGCCATTGACCGTGATGTGACCACTGCCTTTTTTCAGAAACACGCGGGCGACGCTGGATTTGCGACGGCCGGTGCCATTGTTCCATTCACCAATCATCTCAAGGCTCCTTTAGGCGTTGATTTCCAGCACTTGCGGCTGCTGGGCGGTGTGCGGATGCTCCGCGCCACCATACACCTTGAGCTTCTTGATCATGGCGTAACCGAGCGGGCCCTTGGGCAGCATGCCCTTGACGGCCTTCTCGAGTGCGCGGCCGGGGTGCTTGGCCTGCATGTCGCGGAAGTTGGTGCCATAGATACCGCCGGGGTAACCCGAGTGGCGGTAGTACACCTTGTCGAGGGCCTTGGTGCCCGTGACGCGGATCTTGGCTGCGTTGATGATGACGATGAAGTCACCGGTATCGACGTGAGGCGTGTAAATGGCCTTGTGTTTGCCGCGCAAACGGAGAGCAACTTCACTGGCTACTCGTCCGAGGACCTTGTCGGTCGCGTCAATCACAAACCACTCGTGCGTCACGTCAGCGGGTTTGGCGCTGAACGTTTTGGTCATGAGTTTTCTCTGGGAGAGGTGGTTTGGCGGCTCTTTTCCACGGTCGGTCGTTCTCTGACGGAACGCTCTTAGGTGGGGTCTGGGTACTTCGCCGCGGAGCCAGCAAGTCGCTGCGAAGCCCTCGATTGTACGAAATATCCAGGCGGGCTGGCAAATGCAGCCGCCCGAGCGGTCGGATCCCGTGGCCGAACCGCTACCATCGGGCGATGTTCAGCTACCGCCACGCCTTCCACGCCGGCAACCACGCCGACGTGCTCAAGCACCTCACCTTGATCGCGACCCTGCGCCACCTGATGCAGAAGGACGCCGGCATCACGCTGATCGACACCCATGCCGGCGCCGGGCTGTACCGCCTGGACGGGGACTACACCGAGACCGGCGGCGAAGCCAAGGATGGGGTGGTCAAGCTCATGGCGGCCCTGCGACCGGCCGGCCAGGAACCTGCTGCGGCGGCCCCGGCCATTGACGATTACCTCGACGTCATCGCCAGCTACAACCCGTCGGGCACGTTGCGGGTGTACCCGGGTTCGCCGTTCGTCATCCACCACCTGATGCGTGCCGAATCGCGCGACCGGCTCAAGCTGTTCGAACTCCATCCCACCGACAGCCGCACGCTGTCGGCCAACATCGCCCAGCTGGAGGCCGGGCGTCAGATCGCCGTGGCGCGGGAAGATGGATTTGAGGGCGTGAAGCCTTTGCTGCCGCCACCGCCTTCGTCCACCGGCTCCAAGCGAGCGCTCGTGCTGATGGACCCGAGTTATGAGATCAAAAGCGACTACGGGAAAGTAAGTGCCTGCATACAAGAGTGCATGAGGCGTTTCCCGACAGGCACGTTCCTGGTGTGGTACCCGGTGATCCCGCGTCCCGAGGCCCACGACCTGCCGCGCCGTTTGAAGACCCTGTCCAACCAGGCACAACGCCCCTGGCTCCACGCCACGCTGGCCATTGGCCAGGACCCGACCCACGGCCCGGACGATCGGCCGGGTCTCACGGCGAGCGGCATGTTCGTGGTCAACCCGCCGCACACGCTCAAGCCCGTGCTGGCAGAGGCCCTTCCCCAGTTGCTCCTGCACCTCGGCCGCGGCCGGGGCAAGTCACAGGCCCTCGAATCGGGCGGCGGCTGACGCCTACCCGGCTCACTGCGGCCGGGCCAGGGCCATGGTCCAGTACTTGCCGTAGGTGCTGCCGGTCTGCTGAACGCAACTCACGCCGACGTCTCGGTACTCGGCCCGCATGATGTTGGCGCAGTGACCAGGGCTCGCCAGCCAGCCGTTCATGACCACGGTGACGGTCTGTTGCCCCGCTGCGATGTTCTCCCCGGCCCACGACCAGGCGTATCCCTCCGCGGCAATGCGCTGCGCAGGCGTGGTGCCGCTCAGGCTGGTGTGGGAAAAATAGTTGTTGGTCGCCATGTCGCGCGAGTGGCGGGCTGCCGCGGAAAACAGCCGGTCGTTCCAGGCCAACGGGCCCACCGCCGGCATGGCGGTGCTGCCGCAGGTGCGGGGGGTGGCGCGCGCGGCATTGATCTGCTGCAGCAGGCTGTTCTGGAAATCGGCCAACCCGCAACTGGTGCCCGCGTCCAGCGCGAGCAAGCCCGGCGTGGCGGTGGAGCCGGACGAACCCGTGACGCTGGTGGGTGCGCCGCTCACGCTGCCGGTGGGTGCCGCGGGCGCCGGGGCATCCGAGCCGCCCCCGCCGCCACAGGCAGTGAGGGTCAGGCAGATGGTGCCGGCGGCGATGCCGAAGGCCAGGCGGGATGACGGGGTTTTGCGTGAATCCATGCCAGCCACTTTAGGGTGCCTGGGCGCGGCGGCGGTAAGCGAATGTGCGAACGGTGGCTGGCTCCGGACAAACCCGGACCCGGCACCGGTAAATTAACCGACCGCTCGGTCGGGTAACTGGCTATACTGCCCGGAACGCGCACCGATGCCGCTCAGGAGACGCCCATGTACACCCAGTCTTTCAATGTTCCGGACAAGGCCGATGGCAAGTCGGGCCCGCTCAAGGCGGTGCCGCTGGACGAAGCCAGTGCCGCGCTTCAGGCCCATTTCGATGCGGTGATCGACGCCGACGGCAAGATCGAGCCGCGCGACTGGATGCCAGAGGCCTACCGCAAGACGCTGGTGCGCCAGATCAGCCAGCACGCGCACAGCGAGATCGTGGGCATGCTGCCCGAGGGCAACTGGATCTCGCGTGCGCCGAGCCTCAAGCGCAAGGCCATTCTGGTGGCCAAGGTGCAGGACGAAGGCGGCCATGGCCTCTACCTCTACAGCGCGGCCGAAACGCTGGGCACGAGCCGCGACCAGATGTTCGACGCGCTGCACAGTGGCCGCGCCAAGTACAGCTCCATCTTCAACTACCCCACGCTGACCTGGGCCGACGTGGGCGTGGTGGGCTGGCTGGTGGACGGCGCGGCGATCATGAACCAGATTCCGCTGTGCCGTTGCAGCTTCGGCCCCTATGCGCGCGCCATGATCCGCGTCTGCAAGGAGGAAAGCTTCCACCAGCGCCAGGGCTACGAGGCGCTGCTGGTGATGATGCAGGGCACAGACGAGCAGAAAGCGATGGTGCAGGACGCCGTGAACCGCTGGTGGTGGAAGTGCCTGGCGATGTTCGGCCCGCCCGACGCCGACAGCCCCAACAGCGTGCAGGGCATGCGCTGGGGCATCAAGCGCATCTCCAACGACGACCTGCGCCAGAAGTTCGTCGACGCCACCGTGCCGCAGGCCGAGGTCCTGGGCGTCACGCTGCCAGACCCCGATCTGAAGTGGAACGAGGCGCGCGGCCACCACGACTACGGCCAGATCGACTGGGACGAATTCTGGGCTGTGGTCAACGGCGACGGGCCCTGCAACAAGGAACGGCTGGCCACGCGCGTGAAGGCGTGGGAGGAAGGCGCATGGGTGCGCGAAGCGGCCCTGGCGCACGCGCGCAAGCAACAGGAACGCGCCATGAAGGAGGCCGCATGAACACCGCTGCACTGAAGGAATGGCCGCTGTGGGAAGTCTTCGTGCGGAGCAAGCAGGGCCTGGAGCACAAGCACTGCGGCAGCCTGCACGCCAGCGATGCGCAGCACGCGCTGCATCTGGCCCGCGATGTGTACACGCGCCGCCAGGAAGGCGTGAGCATCTGGGTGGTCCAGTCCAGCGGCATCACCGCCAGCGAGCCCGACAGCAAGGACAGCTTCTTCGATCCCGCGGCCGACAAGGTGTACCGGCATCCCACCTTCTATGAGATCCCGGACAAAGTGGGGCACATGTGATGGTCGCAGCCAAGACACACGCGCCGGTCGACTACCTGCTGCACCTGGCCGACAACGCGCTGGTGCTGGGGCAGCGCAACGCCGAATGGTGCGGCCACGGCCCCATCCTGGAGGAAGACCTGGCTCTGGCCAACAACAGCCTGGACCTGCTGGGCCAGGCGCGCCTGCTCTACCAGCACGCGGCGGCGCTGATCAATGACGACGCCGAAGAAGCGCGGCGCTTTGCGCATCTGAAGGGCGCGCGACAGGACGGCCGCGTGACCGAAGACACGCTGGCCTACTTTCGCGATGTGGCCGAGTTCCGCAACCACACGCTGCTGGAGCTGCCGCACAGCGGCCCGCTGGCCGGCACCGCGGCGGGCAACCGGGACTACGCCACCACCATCGCGCGCAATTTCCTCTACAGCGCGTTCATGGTGCTGGTGTGGGACCGGCTGCGAGCGTCGGCCGATGCGCAGCTCGCGGCCATTGCCGAGAAATCCATCAAGGAAACGCGATACCACCTGCGCCACGCCAGCGACTGGCTGGTGCGCTTCGGCGACGGCACCGCCCAGTCGCACGCCCGCGCGCAGGCTGCGCTGGACCATCTGCTGCCCTATGCGCAGGAATTCTGGATCGGCAGCGAAGCGGAAACGCAGGCGGTGAAGACGGGCACGGGCGTGGATGCGGCCAGCCTGGAGGCCGACTGGAGCGCGCTGCTGGACGACACGCTCAACGAAGCCACCCTGCAACGACCCACCGGAAAGGGCTACGTGCCGCAGGGCAAGCACGGCGTGCACTCGGAACACATGGGTTTCCTGCTGGCCGAGATGCAGAGCCTGGCCCGCGCGCACCCGGACGCGGTCTGGTGAAGACGGACATGCACGCCGATATCTGGGACGCCCTCGCCGACCTGGCCGATCCGGAGATTCCCGTGATCAGCCTGCGCGAGCTCGGCATCCTGCGCGACGTGCGCACCGGCGCCGACGGCACACCCGAGGTGGTGATCACCCCCACCTACAGCGGGTGCCCGGCGATGGGCCAGATCGAGGACGACGTGCGGGCTGCGCTCACGAACGCCGGCCATTCGGCGCGCGTGGTCACGCAGCTCTCGCCCGCCTGGACCACCGACTGGATGAGCGAGGCCGCGCGGGACAAGTTGCGCGCCTATGGCATCGCACCGCCGCAATGCGGCAGCAGCGAGCCATCGGGCACCCGTGTCCTGAAGTTCTCGCGCCAGGCGCTGGCGACGGAGACCGTCCCGTGCCCGCAGTGCGCATCGACCCACACCACCGAGACTTCGCCTTTCGGCTCCACCGCCTGCAAGTCGATGTACCGCTGTCTCGACTGCCTCGAACCCTTCGACTACTTCAAGCCCTATTGACGCCATGAGCACCGCCGCCCGTTTTCATGAGTTGCCGATTGCCCGCGTCACGCCCGAGGCGGCAGGCGCCGTGGCCGTGACGCTCGCGGTACCGCCCGAACAGCGCGCGGCGTTTGCCTTCCAGCCCGGCCAGTTCCTCACGGTGCGTGCCACCATCGGCGGTCAGGATGTGCGGCGGAGCTATTCGATCAGCAGCCCGCGCAGCCTCTACACCCACCAGGGTGAGCTCACGCTCGGCATCCGGCCGGTGGAAGGTGGCGTGTTTTCCAACTGGGCAGCATCTGCGCTGAAGGCGGGCGACACGCTTCGCGCCATGCCACCGGACGGCCGCTTCACGGTTCACAAGCCGCGCGCGTTGCACCGCGTGGGCTTTGCCGCGGGATCGGGCATCACGCCCATCCTCTCGCTCATGGCCAGCACGCTGGAAGAATCCGAGGACAGCAAGTTCACGCTGGTGTATGGCAACCGCCGCATGGGCAGCGTCATGTTCAACGAAGCGCTGCAGGATCTCAAGGACCGCTACGCCAGTCGGCTCACGCTGATCCACATCCTCTCGCGCCAGGCACAGGAAGTGCCTTTGCTCGAAGGCCGCATCGACGGCGACAAGGTGCGCGAACTCATCGGCACGCTGCTGCCGGTGGCCAGCATGGACGAGGTCTTCGTCTGTGGTCCCGAGGCCATGATCGAGGCCACCGAAAAGGCCCTGCTCGACGCTGGCGTGCGGCCCGACCGTGTGCACACCGAGCGCTTCACCTCGCCCACGCTGGAAGGGCTCTCGCCGGACCAGCGGCACGCGGTGGTGCTGGGGCACCCGGCGGTTCGCACCGAGGGCGACGTGGCCCTGACGGTGGTGCTCGACGGCAAGCCCCATGAATTGCGCATGAACCGCGATGAACGTGTGCTGGATGTCGCCCTCAACGCCGGGCTGGACCTACCCTGGTCTTGCCGCGGCGGTGTGTGTTGCACCTGCCGCGCCAAGGTGCTGGAAGGCACGGTGGTGATGGAGAAGAACTTCACGCTCGAACCCTGGGAGACCGACAAGGGATTCGTGCTGAGCTGCCAGGCCCGACCCCACACCGACCGCGTGGTCGTGAGCTACGACGAACGCTAGTCTGCGAGCACGACGACCGGCGCCACGCCGGACTGCAACAGTCCGATCGACGCCGCCGCGGCGCGGCTGAGGTCGATCACGCGGCCCCTCACATGCGGCCCCCGGTCGTTGATGCGCACCCGCACTTCCTGCCCCGTTCGCACATGCCGCACGCGCACCTGCGTGCCGAAAGGCAGCGTCCTGTGCGCAGCGGTCATGGCGTTCATGTCGAAGGCTTCACCGCTGGCGGTGCGCCGGCCGTGGAACCGTTCGCCGTACCAGGAAGCCATGCCGCGGTCGATCTCTGCCTGGCCTTGAGGTTCGGCGGATGGCGCATCGGGCAGGCCGGGCATGTCGGGCGTGGATGGTGCGCGCGTGGCACAACCACCGAGCCACAACACCGTGGCCAGCATGAGGGTGAGCGCGGGCTTGAAACTCATGCGGCCCGTTTTACCAGAACGGGCCGGACCGGTCATTCCTTCAGGTTCTGCCCGGCGAAGCGCCGGCTGAGTTGCGACCACGCGTCGGCCCAGCAGCACGCGTGATCGAATCCTGGCAACGATTCCACGTGGGGTGTGGGTGGCGTCCCCTTGCGGTCGTGACCTTCAGCGGCGCCGAGAAAGCTGGTCAGCACAGCGCGTGACACCACCGGGTCTTTCTGGCCGATGAAATGCCACTGCGGCAGATGCGCCACCCTGGCAGCCACGTCCTTTGGATTGAGCGAACCCTGCAGCGCCGACAGTCGTTGCTCCTGCGTCCACACCTCGATGTCCAGCGTGCCCGCCACGCTCACCAGCGCCACCACATCGGAGCGGCGCGCCGCCACGAGGGTTGCCACGGCGGCACCACCGGAGTACCCCACGAGCACCAGCTCGGCGGCAGCGTGCCGTTGCCTGAGTTGTTCCACCGCCTGGTCCATCGCGTCGATCACCTCGGGCGCAAAGCGGTGACTGCCCCAGTAACGGGGTCCGCACCCCTTGAATGCGGCGCCCCGCGTGTACTGGCAAGGACGGGCCAGATAGACGGCGGTCGCGCTCGCGTCGGCCATCGCCAGACGAAGGCCCAGGGGGTCGACCGGTGTGGGCGAAAACGAAGGCGTGTGCGGATCCAGCCAAGCGAGGCCATCGCCTTCGATGTAGACGGTCAATCGGCGCGTGTCGCGCAAATGGGCGGGCGCGAAGGCCTGCAGATCGAAAACAGGCCCTGGCAGCTGCGCGGACTGCCAGCCCTGCGCCTCTGCCAGCCTCTCGATGCTGGCGCTGCGCGATTCGGGCGTTGGCACCGCGCAGCCACTCATCACCGCCACCGCGGCGGCGACGATCCACCCGCGAAGGGAGTGGCAGGTCAGAAAACCCAACCCAGTCGCACGGTGGCGCTCTGGTCGCGAAGGCCCTTGCGCAGACGCACGTCGTAGCGCGCGGTGACGTCCATGCTTTCGGTGGCGCGGTAGCGGATGCCCACGCCCAGCTCCGCAACCGCCCTGGCGTGCGGAAGGCCCTCGGTGGTGAAGGCCACGCCACCACCCGTGAAGCGCGCCGTCACGGCGTTGCGCTGGCTGTTGAGGTCGTAGCCCACGGCAGCCCGTGTCAGCCATTGGGTTCGCGCAGTCAGATCGCCCTGCACGTGCGCACCCACCTTGAGGATGAGTTCCCGCGCCTTCTGCGCGTTCACCTGCAGGTTCAGCGCGCCGGCACCGGTCTCGGTGTAGCCGTCGCTGCGGAACTGTCGCCAGTCCAGCGCCACCAGCGGCTTCACAGTGATCCCGTTGATCTCATAGGCCTTGCTCACGCCAACGCCCAGGTGCCAGGCATCGCCGTCGTAGTCGCCCTCGGCGGTGCGCCCGATGAAGCCCATCGCGCGTTGCGATTCGATGTTGCTGCGGGTGTAGTCAGCCTGCCAGTCGAGTTGCAGGCCGGCCTCGTTGAGGAAGTGGCGGCCGTAACCGATCAATTGCACGCTCTCGATCTGGCTGCGGTGGCTGGCCGCGAAGTCCTGGCCATCCACCGTGCTCTTGAGATAGCCCAGGCCGAACCCCAGTCGGGTCGCGGCATTCAGGTCGCTCCGCACACCGCCCACCAGGCCGTACGTGTCCATCTCGTAGCCGCTCGCGCCATTCACCGCATCCTGGTCAACCCAGTTGCCGACCGGCTTCACCCAGAGGGTCTTGCCACCTGCCTGGGCGCCGCCGGACTGGCCGGTGGCGGCGCGCTGCTGCTCGAGCGCCGCGCCCGAACTCGCCCCGTGCATCAACGCCGCCAGCGCCGCATTGCCGTGCAGCGACGGCATGATCTGGCCGACCGCGACCGCCACGTCCCGGTTGGTGGGCAGTTGGCCCAGCGCGGTGGTCACCGCGTCCCAGTCGGTACCGGTGGTGCCACCCTGGATGTAGCCATCGAGCACCGTGGCGGCAGGCAGGCCGTTGTGAAGACCTTGCTCGGTGACCGCCGACGCGATGCCACCGCCCTGTGACGGGGATGCCACGGCAACAATCCGAAGATCCACTGCGTTGCCGTTGGTGACGGATTCGAAATTGAACAGGGCGCTGTCGTCGCTCACGTTGCTGGCGGCCGCGCTGTTGGTCAGGGTCCCGGTGGCCGCGACCACGCCGGCGAGCGTCTGTCCATTGGCCAGTGAATTGACCGTGTTGACGTCGACGACGAACGTGGCACTGGAAGTCAACTCCGCATTGCCCTGCACAGCCACGCGCCCGTGGCTGGACGTACCGCTGGCGCCCAGGCGCACGGCGCCGCTTTGCGAGTAGTTGCCGATGATGTTCGCAACCACACCCTCATCCACGCGCAACGTGCCCGCGTTGCTGAAAGCGTTGGCAGCAACGCTGTTCACGGTGACCGTGTGAGCGGAGCTGCCCACGCGCAAGGTGGCGCCGCTGGCCACGCCAAATGTGTCGCTGCTGAACGTGTTCTCGGTGGTGAAGCTCGCGCCGCTCAGCAGGTTGACCGCACCGCCTGCGTTGGTCACCGCGCCGGAGATCCGCCCGCTGGCGCCCGAGAAGTTGATGGTGGTGTTGCTGGTGCTCACGCTGCCCAGCAGCTGGCCACTGTTGTTGAGGGTGGTGAGGATGTTCGTGTTGAGGATGGCGCCTGCAGGCCCGGTGATCACGCCGGTGTTGTTCAGCACGCCCAGTGTCCCGGTGGTCTCGATGCCGTAGCCGCTGGTCAGCGCCTCGATGGTGCCGGCGTTGTTCAGCTCCACCACGTTCGAGTAGTTGAAGATGGCCGTGTTGGTCTGGCCTTCCATCCGCCCGCCGCTGCCGTTGTTGAGCAGGGTGATGATCCCTGAGTTTTCCATCGAGTGGACCTGGCCGCGCATGAGGCCGGTGTTGTCGAGCAGGTCGATCGTTCCATAGTTTCGGAACGCGTCGTAGCTGCCTTCGATCTGGCCCTGGTTGACCAGCGACACCCCGATCGGCGGCGTGCTGTTGATGTCCGGAATGCCGACCTGCACGCCATTGAAGCCCCCGCTGATGCTGCCGGTGCTGGTCACGGTGAGCTGGTCGTTGTCGATCAGTTCGCACATGGGTGAACGGGCGGTGGAGACGGTGATGACGCCCACCTCAGGGCACGAACCGGCTCCGCCGAGCACGGGCCCCGGTCCCGACAGCGCAGGACCTGCGCCGCCCATCACGGCCAGGGCCACCAAAGCGGCCCGGGTTCCTCGAATCCCGGCGGTGGAGCCACCGCCCCGGCGCTGGCGCGCAGTCTCGGGGACGGCCTGGGTTTGCTGGGTGGATGCAATGCGGACGATGGAGTAAATGTGGTTCATGGAAATGCCGGGTGCAAGAGCGCCCCGTGGGCGCGAGAAACCACGTCGTCGACAACTGGGGAAATACACGAAAGGCCTCAGAAAGGTCTTCGTTTGGGGTCAACTGGCGCGTGTTTGACCCAAGGATAGGTCACAACTTCTTACATTTCACGCACCGGGCGCGAACAAGTCAGGGTTGTGTGCACTTTGACACCATCGCACGCCGCCTGACGTGCGCGGTGACACGCCTTCAGTGGCCAGCGAGGCGGCGCATGAGCTCGGTCGTCGCGCCGCTCTGGTTCATGGTGTAGAAGTGCAGGCCGGGCACACCGGCGTTGCGCAACTGATCGCACAGGTCGGTCACCACATCCAGGCCGAAGGCCTTGATGGAAGCGGTGTCGTCACCAAAGGCCTGCAGGCGCATGCGGATCCACCGCGGGATCTCGGCGCCGCACGCGTCCGAGAACCGCATGAGCTGCGTCGAGCTCGTGATGGGCATGATGCCCGGCACCACGGGCACGTCCACCCCCTGCTTGTGCAGGTCGTCGACATACCGGAAGTAGGCATCGCTGTTGAAGAAATACTGCGTGATGCCCGAGTTGGCGCCGGCTTTCACCTTGGCAGCGAAGGCCTCGAGGTCGCTCTGCGGCGACTTCGCCTGCGGATGCGTCTCGGGGTACGCCGCCACTTCGATGTGGAAGCGGTCGCCAGTCTCGGCGCGCACAAAAGCCACGAGGTCGCTGGCGTAGCGGAACTCGCCGCCGCTGCCGTAGCCACTGGGCAGGTCACCACGCAGCGCCACGAGACGGCGGATGCCCGCGGCCGAATAGGCCGCGAGGCGCTCACGGATGCTCTCGCGCGACTGGCCGATGCAGCTCAGGTGCGGCGCAGCGGGCCAGCCCTCGGACATGATCTCGGTCACCGCCTGCAAGGTGCCGTCCTGCGTGGAGCCGCCCGCCCCGAAGGTGACGGAGCAGAACTCGGGCTGGAGCGCATACAGCTGCTGGCGCACCGCGCGCAGCTTGACCGCGCCTTCGGGCGTCTTGGTCGGGAAGAACTCCAGGCTGATTGGAAGACTCACGGTCCTCTCCTTGAATCAAGTTTCGCAAAGACAAAAAACTCGCGGTTCCCGTCACCCCCCGTGATCGGGCTTTCGAAGTAGTCACCCATCGACAGACCGTTGCCGGCACAGGCCTGTTCGATGCGTTCACGGACGATGGCGTGACTCGCCACGTCCTTCACCAAACCACCCTTGCCGATGTGCTCAGGCTGCAGCTCGAACTGCGGCTTGACCAGCATCAGCAGGCTGGCGCGCTCCGCCAGCAACGGCACGAGCGCTGGCCACACCAGCGTCTGCGAGATGAACGACAGGTCACCCACGATCAGATCGAACGGCGGCGCGCCGCCGGCATCTTCCAGTGCGTGGGCCGACACCTCGCGCGCGTTGCACTTCTCGATGCACACCACGCGCGGATCGGCGCGCAGCTTCGGGTGCAACTGGCCCTGGCCCACGTCCACACCCACCACCCGGGCCGCGCCCTGCTGAAGCAGGCAGTCGGTGAAACCACCGCTGCTCTGCCCCACGTCCAGGCACCGCAGGCCGCGCACGTCCAGTGCGGTGTGTCGCAAGGCACCCTCGAGCTTGAGTCCGCCGCGCGACACATAGCGCGTCTCGGCGGTGTCCAGCAAGCGCAGCTCGACCACGTCGCGAAGTTCTTCGCCGTTCTTGGCCACCGCCCTCCACTCGCCGCCGGGCAGCCGCCATTGCACGCCAGCGGCAACGAGCCGCTGGGCCTGCGAACGGGTGGCCGCGAGGCCGCGCTCGACCAGCAACTGGTCGACCCGCATGCCGATCAGTACCGGTACGTGTCGGGCTTGTACGGGCCTTGCTTGGGCACGCCGATGTAGGCGGCCTGCTCGTCGGTCAGCTCGGTCAGCATGGCGCCGACCTTCTTCAGGTGCAGGCGCGCGACCTTCTCGTCCAGGTGCTTGGGCAGCACATAGACCTTGCCAATGTCGTAGCTGTCGGGGTGGGAGAAGAGTTCGATTTGCGCAATCGTCTGGTTGGCGAACGAGCTCGACATCACGAAGCTGGGGTGGCCGGTGCCGCAACCCAGGTTCACCAGGCGGCCTTTGGCCAGCATGATGATCTTCTTGCCATCCGGGAAGATCACGTGATCCACCTGCGGCTTGATCTCTTCCCACGTGTACTTCTCGATCGCAGCGATGTCGATCTCGTTGTCGAAGTGGCCGATGTTGCAGACGATGGCCTGGTCCTTCATGGCGGCCATGTGGTCGTGCGTGATGATCGACTTGTTGCCGGTGGTGGTCACGAAGATGTCGGCCTTGTCGGCGGCGTATTCCATGGTCACGACCTTGTAGCCTTCCATCGCGGCCTGCAGCGCGTTGATGGGGTCGATCTCGGTCACCCACACCTGGGCGCTCAGGGCGCGCAGGGCCTGGGCCGAGCCCTTGCCCACGTCGCCGTAGCCGGCGACCACGGCCACCTTGCCGGCGATCATCACATCGGTCGCGCGCTTGATGCCGTCGACCAGCGATTCACGGCAGCCGTACAGGTTGTCGAACTTGCTCTTGGTCACCGAGTCGTTGACGTTGATGGCGCGGAACGGCAGCGTGCCCTTCGCGCTCATTTCCTTCAGGCGGTGCACGCCGGTGGTCGTCTCTTCGGTCACGCCGATGATCTGCGCGGCCTTGCGGCTGTACCAGGTCGGGTCCTGGGCGATCTTCGCCTTGATGGCGGCGTACAGGCAGGTCTCTTCCTCGCTGGTCGGGTTGGCCACCACGGAGAGGTCTTTCTCGGCCTTCTGGCCCAGGATCATCAGAAGCGTGGCGTCGCCGCCGTCGTCCAGGATCATGTTGGGGCCTTCGCCTTCGGTGCCGGCGGCGCCGAACTCGAAGATGCGGTGCGTGAAGTCCCAGTATTCGGTCAGGGACTCGCCCTTGTGCGCGAACACCGGCGTGCCCTTGGCCACCAGAGCGGCGGCGGCGTGGTCCTGGGTCGAGAAGATGTTGCACGAAGCCCAGCGCACGCTGGCACCCAACGCCTGCAGCGTTTCAACCAGCACCGCGGTCTGGATGGTCATGTGGATGCTGCCGGTGATGCGCGCGCCTTTCAAGGGCTGCTTGGCGGCGAATTCCTCACGGATGGCCATCAGACCGGGCATTTCGGTCTCGGCAATCTTGATCTCCTTGCGGCCCCAGTCGGCCAGGGCAATGTCGGCGATCGCGCAATCGGTGAAGGTGGGGTTGTTCAGACGGGCATTCATGGTTCGCTCCAGTAAGGATGGACAAACCACATCTCGCAGGGGAGCCAAAAATGAACTCATCGCACGGGATGTGGATGAGCGTCGTTGCATGGATGGTCCGAGCCTCACGCCCCGCTGCCGAACAAGTCGGTGGGACGCTGCAACGCTCCTCGGATCGCTGGATTCTAGCCGACCCAGCCGTTTCAAGGTGTATGAGAAACTGCCCGGCTTCCATGGACAAAACTCCTATCAGCCTCTGGCCCGCGCCGGCGCGCGCGCGCATCCGGGGCGTGTTGACCGACATCGACGACACCCTCACGACCGACGGCGCCATCACGCCCGACGCGCTGGATGCGCTGCACCGCCTGCGCGCGGCGGGTCTGCCCGTGCTTGCCATCACCGGCAGGCCCGCCGGCTGGAGCGAGGGCTTTGCGCTGGCCTGGCCACTGGACGCGATCGTGGCGGAAAACGGCGCCGTGGCGCTGTGGCGCGGGGAAGACGGCCAGCTCTGCCGCGCCTACCTGCAGGACGCCGGGACCCGCGCGGCCAACTTCCAGCGCCTGCAGGCGGTGGCGAAACGTGTGCTGGCCGAGATGCCGCAGGCGCGGCTGGCCGAGGACAGCCCCGGGCGCGAGACCGACATCGCCATCGACCACAGCGAGTTCGCCCACCTGGACGGTGAGGAGATCGCCCAGGTGGTGCGGATCATGAAGTCTGAGGGCCTGAACGCCACGGTGAGTTCCATCCACATCAACGGCTGGATGGGCGATCACGACAAGCTCGCCGGCGCGCGCTGGATCGTCCGGGAGCGCCTGGGCCGGGTGCTCGACGCCGAGCTCGACCACTGGGTCTATGTGGGCGATTCCACGAACGACGCGCGCATGTTCGGCCACTTTCCGCACAGCGTGGGCGTGGCCAACGTGGCCCGGTTCTGGGACGCGCTGTCGCACCACCCGGCCTACGTGACGCGCGGTGAACGCGGTGCCGGTTTTGCCGAGGTGGCAGCGGCGGTGCTGGACGCTCATCCGCCATGAGCGAGCACCCGCTGCCGGCCAGGAACGCAGGCCTGGGCGGTTCACAACCCAGCCCCATTCCCCACGCGCCGCTGGGTCTGTTCGCGATATTCGGATCCACCTTCTTCCAGCTGGTGGGTTACTTCATGCTCATGCCGCTGCTGTTGCTGCGCTTGAAGGGCGATGGTGTGTCCACCGCGCTGGCCGGCGTGTTCGTGGCCACGGGCTGGCTGGGCATCTTTGCCATGACCCCGTTTGCCTCGGCGATCACGCAGCGGCTGGGCCGGCGTCCGTCGCTCTGGCTCGCCGCCTTCGTGCCGGTGCTCGCCATCGGTGGCTTCCTGTTCAGCGATTCGCTGGCCTTGTGGTTCGTCTGCATCTTCATCGAAGGCATGGCAGCCGGCTTGCGGTGGGTGCTGGCAGAAGCCGTGGTGGCTGAGTTCTCGCCATCCCACCAGCGCGGGCGCAACGTCGGCATCTTCGAGACCATGGTGGGCACCACCTTCGTGCTCGGCCCGATGGTGCTGGCCTGGGCCGGCGCTCAGAGCGATGCGGCGTTGTGGATCGCCCTCGGCTTCACGGTGCTCGGCCTTGGCTGGAGCCTACTGATTCCGCGCGTGCCGGTGGCGGCCGATGCGCACAGCGCGCGCGTGGGGCTCTCCGGCGT
Source organism: Hydrogenophaga sp. (assembly GCF_051858985.1). Taxonomy (GTDB): domain Bacteria; phylum Pseudomonadota; class Gammaproteobacteria; order Burkholderiales; family Burkholderiaceae_C; genus Hydrogenophaga. Next base: position 1,085,167 of record NZ_JBHYGM010000001.1, read on the forward strand.
GTGGCATGCGCTGCGCGCGCACCCGCTGATCATGACGGTGGGCTTCGTCGGTGGATTCTTCGAGAGCGGCCTCACGTCGATCCTGCCGCTGTATGGCCTGGCGCTGGGCCTGGGCGCCACGCTGGCGGCGCTGCTGGTGTCGGCCAGCGGCCTGGGCAGCGCCGTCATGATGCTGCCTGCCGGCGTGCTCGCCGATCGCATGGCTCAGCATCCCGAGCGGCGCTGGGGCGACGACCGCTCCGCGCGTCTGACGCTCATGCGCGTCTGTGCGCTCGTGACGTTGGCCGCGACGCTCGTCATCCCTTTCGTCGCCGGCACGCCCTGGCTCGCCGCGCCCGTGGCTTTCCTCTGGGGTGGCGCCGGCGGCTGCCTTTACACATTGGCGATGATCGACATCGGGTCGCGCGAAGAGGGCATCACGCTCGTCAACAGCACCGCGGTGCTGGTGCTGTCGTACACGCTGGGCGGTGTGATGGCGCCCGCATGGGGCGCGGCCGCGCTGCAGTGGGCCCCCACCCTCGGCTTTCCCGCCCTTTTGACGCTGGTGGCGGGGGCCGGCTGGTGGCTGTTGAGACGGGCCCGATCGGCCCCACCTGCGGGAACCCACCCGGGTTAAGCTGGTCCCACCGATTGCTCCCCGATACCAAGAGAGGATTCCCCATGGCCCTTCCCTGGCTGCTGGCCCTGAAAGTGATTCCCTGGGGCGACGTGATCGAACACGCGCCCAAGGTGCTCAACGCCGCACGCAAACTGATGGACCGCGACAGGACGGCCCTGCCCCCGGGACCGCGCGCCGAGCCGCTGGACCTGGGCCAGGCGCCGCCGAGTCTGGGCGAACTGAAAAACCGGCTGGTGGAAGCGCGCCAGTTGATCGACCAGCAGGCCGTGGTTCAGGAACAGATGGCGCAGACGCTGGCCGAACTGGCTGAACAGAATGCGCGCCTGGTGAGCGCGGTGGATGTGCTGCGCAAGCGCACACGCCTGCTGCTGTGGGCGGCCGCGCTGCTGGCCGTGGGCGTGGTCTGGGCGTTGCTGCGCTAGCTGCTGCTGGTTTCCATCGAAGCGTCGCAGCCCACGCCGGCGGCGATCCAGCGGCGCGCGAGCCGCCGCACCAGGGGCGCTGCCCAGCGCCAGCGCGCGCCCAGCAACGCTTCGGTGTGCGTGATGGCGCCACAGCGGTAGATCCGCTGCCCCGCATCCCACCTGAGTGCATCGCACGCCCCGACGCGCCTGCGCGAGATCACACGGCCGAGCGGACAAGGCTCGGCCAGGCAGCACACACCGCAGCCGTTGCACGGCGCGCCCAGCGCTGGCTTGGCCGGCGCCTCGGCGTGGATGTGGATGACCTGGTGCTGGATCAACACATGCCCCGTTCGCCCTGAGCCTGTCGAAGGGCATGCGGGCGTGGAGGGGCTTCGACAAGCTCAGCCCGAACGGAGAGAAATTCGCGCATCACGTCCGCGCCAGCACCGGCCCGAGGACCCGCCCGGTGTGCGTGTCCAGTCGCACCACCTCATCGGGCGGTGCCGCGGCCACGATGCGGCCGCCACCCGCGCCGCCCTCAGGACCCAGGTCGATGATCCAGTCGGCTTCGGCCATCACGTCCAGGTCGTGCTCGATCACCACCACGCTGTGGCCGCCGTCCACCAGGCGGTGCAGCACGCGGATGAGCTTCTCCACATCGGCCATGTGCAGGCCCACCGTGGGTTCGTCGAGCACATACAGCGTGTGCGGCGGCTTCTGCCCGCGCCGCGTGACGTCGTCGCGCACCTTGCTGAGCTCGGTCACCAGCTTGATGCGTTGCGCCTCGCCACCCGACAGCGTGGGGCTGGGCTGGCCGAGCGTGAGGTAGCCCAGGCCCACGTCCTTGAGCAGTTGCAGCGGATGGGCGATGTTCGGCATGGAGGCGAAGAATTCCACCGCCTCGTCCACTTCCATGCGCAGCACATCGCCGATGCTCTTGCCCTTCCAGGTCACGGCCAGCGTCTCGGGGTTGAAGCGCGCGCCGTGGCAGACCTCGCAAGGCACCTTCACATCGGGCAAAAAGCTCATCTCGATGGTGCGCATGCCCTGGCCTTCGCAGCCCGGGCAGCGTCCTTCGCCGGTGTTGAAGCTGAAACGGCCCGGCGCATAGCCGCGCGCCTTGGCCTCCAGCGTGTCGGCGAACAGCTTGCGCACCGTGTCCCAGAAGCCGATGTAGGTCGCCGGGCAACTGCGCGGTGTCTTGCCGATGGGCGTCTGGTCGACCTCGAGCACGCGGTCCACCACCTCGGAGCCCAGCAGCTTCTGGCAGCCGATCCAGGTGGGGCGTTGACCCTTGTCCCAGGCAGTGCGGCCTGCAAACGTGCTTCGCTGGCTCACGGCGTTGGCCACGTTGGTCAGCAGCACGTCGCGCGCCAGCGTGGATTTGCCCGAACCCGAGACGCCGGTGATCACCACCAGGCGCTGCAGCGGCACGGACGCGTCGAGTTGCTCCAGGTTGTGGAGCTGGGCGCCCTTGACCTGGAGCCAGTGGGCGCTCTCGCTGGGCGGGAGCACCGGGCGCCGGGCCTGCAACGGGTGCTTCATCGCATGCAGGAGGTAGCGTCCCGTCACCGACTCGGCATTCGCCGACAGATCGGCCACCGAGCCCTGTGCCACCACGCGCCCACCGCGTTTGCCGGCGCTGGGACCGATGTCGATGATGTGGTCGGCGCGGCGGATCGTGTCTTCGTCGTGTTCCACCACCACCAGCGTGTTGCCTTGCTCGCCGAGCTTGTGCAGTGCGTTGAGCAGAATGGCGTTGTCGCGCGCGTGCAGGCCGATGGTGGGTTCGTCCAGCACGTAGCAGACGCCCTGGAGGTTGCTGCCCAGTTGCGCGGCGAGGCGGATGCGCTGCGCCTCACCGCCCGACAGGGTGGGCGCGCCGCGGTCCAGGGTGAGGTAGTTCAGGCCCACCTCTTCCAGGAAGGCGAGCCGACTTTCGATTTCGGGCAGCAGGTCGCGCGCGATGTCGGCTTCGCGCGCGCTCATCACGACACGCCGTTCGGGCTGAGCTTGTCGAAGCCCTATCGCGCCAGGATGCCCTTCGACAAGCTCAGGGCGAACGGGGACATTCATCAGCGACCGCACCCACTGCCGCACGTCGTGCACGGCAAGGCGGGCCACATCGGTGATGCCCACACCCGCAAACCGCACGGCACGTGCCTGCGCATTCAGGCGCGTGCCTTCGCAGGTGGGGCAGGCCTCGTCCACGATGTCCTCCACCTCGGGCTCCGCAAAGCTTTGTTCGCGTCCGCGTTCCTGGTCGTCGCGCACCGAGTCGTCGAGCACCTTGCGCTGGTCGCGCGAAAGCTTCACGCCGGTGCCCACGCAGTCGGGGCACCAGCCGTGCTTGCTGTTGTAGGAGAACAGCCGCGGGTCGAGCTCGGGGTAGCTGGTGGCGCAGACCGGGCAGGCGCGCGTGGTGGAAAAGACTTCCAGCGTGCCCAGTTCGCGGGTGGACACGCCGTCGGCCAGTGCCTGGGCCAGGCCATCGAGCGGCGTGAGCACGTGCACCACCCCCTTGCCGATCTCCAGCGCCTTGTTCAGTTGCTGGCGCAGGGCGGCTTCAGCGTCGGCGCTCACCACGAAGTCGGCCACGGGCAGCTCGATGGTGTGTTCCTTGAAGCGGTCGATGCGCGGGAAACCGGTGGTGGGCAGGAACTCGCCGTCCACGCGCAGGTGGCTGTGCCCGCGCGGGCGCGCCCAGTCGGCCAGCTCGGTGTAGACGCCCTTGCGGTTGACGACCAGCGGAGCGAGCAGGCCGATGTGCTGGCCCTTGTAGCGCGAGAGGATGGCGGCTGCGATGCTGTCGGCGCTTTGCGGCATCACCGCCGCACCGTCGTGCACGCAGTGCTGCGTGCCGAGCTTCACGTAGAGCAGTCGCAGGAAATGCCAGACCTCGGTGGTGGTGCCCACGGTGCTCTTGCGCCCGCCGCGCGAGAGCCGCTGCTCGATGGCCACCGTGGGTGGAATGCCGTACACCGCGTCCACCTCGGGCCGGCCGGCCGGCTGAACGATGCTGCGCGCATAGGCGTTCAGGCTCTCCAGGTAGCGGCGCTGGCCCTCGTTGAACAGGATGTCGAACGCCAGCGTGGACTTGCCCGAGCCGCTCACGCCTGAGATCACGTTGAACTTCCCGCGCGGGATGTCCACGCTGAGGTTCTTGAGGTTGTGCTCCTTGGCATTGACGATCTGGATGGCGCTCGAATGGCGCGTCTGGCGTCGCGGGCGAACCGCCGCGCGGTAGCGTTGGGCTGCACCCGGTTCGTTCACCGCGTGCACCTCGCCCATGGACAGCGCATAGTCGCGCAGCGCCCTGGCGGTGTGGCTGGTGGGATGCTCACGCACCGCTTCGGGCGGGCCCTCGGCCACCACCAGTCCACCCGCGTCGCCACCCTCGGGGCCGAGGTCGATCAGCCAGTCGGCGGCTCGGATCACGTCCAGGTTGTGCTCGATCACCACCAGCGAATGGCCGGCGTCGAGCAGCTTGCGCAGCGAGCGCATGAGCTTGGCGATGTCGTCGAAATGCAGGCCGGTGGTGGGTTCGTCGAACAGGAACAGCGTGCCCTTGCGCGAGAGCGGCTGGCGGCTGGCGCTGGCGGACCTGGCGGCCTCGGCCAGGAAGCCCGCGAGCTTGAGGCGCTGCGCCTCACCGCCCGAGAGCGTGGGCACCGGCTGGCCGAGCTTCACGTACTCCAGCCCCACATCCACGATGGGCTGCAATGCCCGGATGACTTCACGGTCGCTCGCGAACAGGGCGGCGGCCTCGCTCACGGTGAGATCGAGCACGTCGGCCACATTGAAGTGGCGGCCTGCGCGTTCGATCTTCACTTCCAGGATCTCGGGCCGGTAGCGCTTGCCGTCGCAGTCCGGGCAACGCAGGTAGACGTCGCTCAGGAACTGCATTTCCACATGCTCGAAGCCCGAACCGCCGCAGGTGGGGCAGCGCCCGTCGCCGCTGTTGAAGCTGAACTTGGCGGGCGTGTAGCTGCGCTGGCGCGCCAGCGGCAGGTCGGCGAACAGCGCGCGCACGGCATCCCACGCGCCCACGTAGCTCACCGGGTTGGAGCGCGCGGTCTTGCCGATGGGCGACTGGTCGACGAACACGACTTCGCTCAGAAGGTCCGCCCCGAGCAGGCGGTCGTGCGCGCCCGGGCTGTCGGTGGCTTTGCCGAAGTGGCGCAGCAGCGCGGGCGCGAGCACGTCCTGGATCAGGCTGGACTTGCCCGATCCTGAAACGCCTGTGACCACCACCATGCGCTGCAAAGGGAACTCGACCGACACGTTCTTCAGGTTGTGTTCCCGAGCGCCTTCCAGAATCAGCCGCGGCGTGTTGTCGGTGACCATGCGCTTGAAGCCCATGCCCACGGTCTTGCGCGAGCCGAGATAGGCGCCGGTGAGCGTGTCGGCCGAGCGGATCGCCTCGGGCGTGCCGTCGAACACGATCTCGCCGCCGCGTTCGCCGGGGCCCGGGCCCATGTCGATCAGGCGATCGGCCGCGAGCATCACGGCCGGGTCGTGCTCAACCACCACCAGTGTGTTGCCCGCATCCCGCAGGCGCAGCATGGCGTCGACGATGCGCGCCATGTCGCGCGGATGCAGGCCGACGCTGGGCTCGTCGAGCACGAACAGCGTGTTCACCAGCGATGTGCCCAGCGCGGTGGTGAGGTTGATGCGCTGCACCTCGCCACCCGACAACGTGCGGCTCTGGCGGTCGAGCGTGAGGTAGCCGATGCCGACCTCGCACAGGTAACGCACGCGGGTGTTGATTTCGTCGAGCAGCAGGCGCAGCGCCTGGGCCTGGCCGGACGCGTCGGTGCCGACCGCCGGCAGCGCTTCGTCGAGCGTGCTGAAGAAGGCGCGCAGCCGGTCCAGCGGCATGAGCATCAGGTCGTGCAGGCACAGGCCCGGCAGCGCCTCGAGTTGCGCCCGGCTCCACTTCACCCCTTGCGGCGCGTATCGGCTTTCCGCCGGGAGCACCGCATCGGCCTGCGACTTCGTGCCGATGCGCCAGAGCAGGCTGTCGTTCTTGAGCCGCGCGCCCCGGCAGCTCGGGCATTCGGTGTAGCTGCGGTACTTGGACAGGAGCACGCGGATGTGCATCTTGTACGCCTTGCTCTCCAGGTACTCGAAGAAGCGCGCCACGCCGTACCACTGCTGGTTCCACTTGCCGTTCCATTGCGGGGAGCCGCCCTTCACCCATTGCTGCTGCTCGGGCGTGAGCTTGGCCCAGGGCGTGTCGCGCGGGATGCCGGCGGCTTCCGCGTGCCGCATCATGTCGTCCTGGCATTCCTTCCAAGCCGGCGTCTGGAACACCTTGATCGCACCCGCGCGCAGCGTGAGCTTGTCGTTCGGAATCACGAGCCCGTAGTCCACCCCGATCACGCGCCCGAAGCCCCGGCAGGCTTCGCAGGCGCCCACCGCCGAGTTGAACGAGAACATCGACGGCGTCGGCTCGGCATAACGGATGTCGCTCTCCGGGCAGTGCAGGCCGGTGCTGAACCGCCAGATCTCGGGTTCGCCTTCGCCCTGGATCGCATACACCATGAGCTTGCCCGCGCCCCGCTTCAATCCCACCTCGATGGCTTCCATCACCCGGGCGGGCTCGGTGTTGCTCAGGCGAAACCGGTCGGCCACCACGTCCAGCAGTTTCACGGCTTCGATCACCGGCTTCGCCTTCTTCTTGCCTTTGACCTCGGTGTCCGCACTGGCTTCGCGCTGCACGGTGCGCTCGGCCTGCACGCGCGTGTAGCCACTGGCCGACAGCCACTGCTCCACCTCCTCCGGTGTGGTGCTGGCAGGGAGTTCCACCGGGAACGTGACCACCAGCCGGGGATCGCCGGACGCGGCCGCGCGGGCCTGCAGTTCGGCAAAGATCGATTCGGGCGAATCGTGCCGCACCGGGGCCGCCGTTTCGCGGTCGAACAGCTCGGCTCCGCGCGCAAACAGCAGCTTCAGGTGGTCGTTCAGCTCGGTCATGGTGCCCACCGTGGACCGCGAGCTGCGCACCGGGTTGGTCTGGTCGATGGCGATGGCGGGTGGAACGCCTTCCACGCGGTCCACCGCGGGCTTGTCCATGCGGTCCAGGAACTGGCGCGCATAGGCGCTGAAGGTTTCCACATAGCGCCGCTGGCCTTCGGCGAACAGGGTGTCGAACACCAGGCTGGACTTGCCCGAACCGCTCGGCCCGGTGACCACGGTCAGTTCACCCGTGCGCAGGTCCAGGTCCAGGTTCTTCAGGTTGTGCTGGCGCGCACCCCGGATGCGGATCAGGCCAGAACCACCTTCTGTCGATTGCTCGGCCCCGTCGGCGGGAGAAGCGGTTGAAATCGCGGCCGCAGACAGCTCAGCGGGCAGGAAGGCGTCGGACATGCAGGGGCTCCAGAGGGGGAGCCGAACATTCTACGGAGGGGTGTGACAAAGCCGCGGCGCGGTACGTCATATCCACAATTTCTTACCTCGGGGCGCTGCCTAGACTCAGGCCACCTCTGGAGACCTCCCCCTATGAAAAAAAGCCACATGCATCTCAACAAGACCCTGGCCGTGCTCGGCCTTTCTGCTCTGATCGGATTCGCCTCGCCCGCCTGGGCGCAATGGCGCATCGGCATGCCCTCGGGCTTCACCGGCTCGGTGGCGGCGGGTGTGAAGGAAAACCACGAGGGCGCGAAGCTGTATTTCGACACCATCAATGCGCGCGGGGGTGTGAACGGCCAGAAGATCGAACTCATCACCGTGGACGACAAGTTCGATCCGAAGGTGACCGTGGAGGTGGCGCGCGATCTCGTGACGAAGCAGCGCGTGCTGGCCTTGTTCCTGAACCGCGGCACGCCGCATTCGCAGGCGCTGCTGCCGGTCCTGACCGAGCTCAAGGTGCCGCTGGTGGGGCCGAGCACCGGTGCGATGGTGCTGCACGAACCGGTGCACCCCTGGGTGTTCAACGTGCGTGCCACTTACCAGCGCGAAGCCGCCAAGGCGGTGGAGCACCTGGCCAGCATCGGCATCACCCGCATCGCGGTGATCGAGACCGACGATTCGTTCGGCGCGGACTCCGCCGTGGGCGCGCTCAAGGGTTTTGCCAAGGTGAACCAGAAGCCGGTGCTGCACGAGAAATCGCCGCGCGACAAGCCCGACTTCACCGATCTGGCCAAGCGGATAAACGACAGCAACGCGCAGGCGGTGCTGGTGATCGCATCGGCCGGCAACACCGCCAACGCCGTCAAGGCGATCCGCACCGCCGGCTCACGGGCTCAGGTGGTCACGCTCTCCAACAACGCCTCCGATGGGTTCATCAAGCTGCTCGGTGAGCACGCCCGCGGCGTGATCGTGACGCAGGTGTTCCCGAACGAGCGCTCGGTGGCGTATCCGCTGATCAAGGAGGCGCAGGAGTTCGCCAAGGCCAAGGGCCTGGCCGGCGTGTCGCCGGCCATGATGGAGGGCTACGCAGCCGCCAAGGTGCTCACCGAGGGCCTGAAGCGCGCCGGGCCGGGCGTGACGCCGGCCAGCCTGCGCGATGCACTCGAGGGTCTGCGCAACTACGACCTGGGCGGTCTCACGGTCAGCTATGGTCCGGCCAACCACACCGGGCTGGATTTCGCGGATCTGTCCATCATCGACGCCAGCGGGAAGTTCCGGCGTTGATCCAGGATCCCGGCAGCTACAACGCGAGTGATCGCGACGCGGATGCTGACGGCGAGCCAAGCTCGCTTCGCGCGAGAACCTGGGTGTAGTGCAGCGGGGAAGCCCGGACCGACGCCACGCTGTGCAAGCCGTCCAGGTGCGCTGCATAGGCGTCGATGACCTTGCCATAGCCGGGGACCTGCAGGTACGACTCACCCAGCGCCCCCGAAGGACGGACCACCACCGGGATGCCGGTCATTTCCTCAAAGCGGCGGAAGGCGTCGAGTCGCTCACGCACCGCCGCCTCATCGACCCGCGAGCCCCTGCCCAGGCGACCTTCAGGGGTCACGAGTTCATCGAAGTCGACGCAAACCATGGCGATATCGCGCGGGTGAAGACATCCGTCGGGGGTGAACATCCTCGCCTCGACTGGGAACCCCGCGTCGACCACGTTCCACGGAATGGGGGTGCGCTCCCGGCCTGCCAGTGCGGTCCAATGCGTCTGGAAGAAGGACCTGTTCACCCAGTCCTCGATGATGGGAAGCAGATGGCGGGGGGTGCCATCCACGGGCCGGATCCAGCCATCAGGATCCCCGGAATCGCGACTGCCGAGCGTCGCCTGGTCCAGCAGGTGCGGCTTCAGGACGAGGCAGGAATCGCCCCAGCCCTTGTGCCCGCGCAAGCTGAAGTTGAGCGCGCCGTACAGGGGCTGCTCGCGACCGAGCCTGAGCGAATCGATGGTGCGGTCCCTTCTTTCGGGCGGCAGCTCCTCGGCATTTCCGCCGCGCACGTAGGTGTTTTCGTAGACCCCCGTGGCGAAGAAAGCTTGCGACCCCGTGTACAGGTTTGCCCTGTTGCTGAGGAAGCCGATGTGCACGGGCGAGGTGCGCAGCGCCCGTTCGATGCGCCGCACGCCGAGCGCCACTTCGGCGTCGGTGGGTGGCCGCTCCCCCGGTTGGAGGGCGCGCAGCCTGGCCTGAATGGCTTGCATGAGGCCCGCATGCGTGTCTCTCCTCGTGCGCGCCAGACCTTCGTCGAACTGCTGCAGAAGCGAGCGCTGATCGGACGAGAGTGCCTTGAATGCTGGAGCGGCGCGCTGGAGCTCAGGCCATGCGGCCCTTGGCGGCAGGCGCGCTGCGCCCAGCCCGGCGATGGTGCTGGTCAACCCAGGCATCGTTGGGCGACTGCAGGGCTCAGCTCTTGACGATCAGCACCGGCACCTTGGCGTGTGTGAGAACTTTCTGCGCGACGCTGCCCAGGATCAGCGCCTTCACGCCCTGGCGACCGTGCGAGCCCATCACGATGAGGTCGCAGCCTTCCGCGTCGGCGGTCTCGATGATGCCCTCGTAGACCACGTTGCGCTCGATGGTGTCGCCTGCAAAGGGCACGCCGTCCGCCGCGCACGCGAGCTTGACGGCGTCCAGTGCCTGGGTGGCAGCGCTCTTGGCTTCGGTCAGGTAAGCCTGCAGGCCCACGGCCGAGGCGTCGCCGATGCCGATGTAAGGGAACGGATCGATCACGTACACGCCCACGATCTGTGCGTTCTGGCTTTTGGCCAGTTGCACCGCGGTGCGCGTGGCCAGCGCAGCCAGGCCGGAGCCGTCGGTGGGCAGAAGGATTTTCTTGAACATGGCATATCTCCTTGAATCGGGTTGTCTTCAGGAATGGCGCACCCGGTAAGGTGCGATGCCATCTTACCGGCCGAAGTTCAGGTGAATTTGCGCCAGCTCAAGCGGGCGTCAGGTCCGCGCTCACGTCCACCGCGCAGTACTTGAGTTCGGCGATCTTGCCCACCGGGTCCAGCGCGGGATTGGTGAGCAGATTGGCGGCCGCCTCGGCGTAGGCGAAGGGAATGAACGCGGCGTTGAGCGGCATCGCGTCGTCGACCCGCACCGCCAGCGCCACCTGCCCCCGTCGCGAACGCACCCGCGCGAGCGCCCCGGCGCTCAGGCCCAGTCGCCGCGCCGTGGCCGGGTGCAGGCTCACCACCGGGCCGGGTTCCAGCGCGTCGAGCACATCGCTGCGCCGCGTCATGCTGCCGGTGTGCCAGTGCTCGAGCTGTCGACCGGTGATCAGTACCATGGGGAATTCGGCGTCGGGCACCTCGGCGGGCGGCGTCACGCCCGCGCCCACCAGGCGCGCTCGGCCACTGTTGGTAGGGAAGCCCTCGGTGAACACCACCGGCTGGCCGGGGTCGTCCTCGCTGGCCACGGGGTAGGTCACCGCCCCTTCGCGCCGCAACCTCGTCCACGACAGGCCAGCGATGCTGGGCATGAGCGCGCGCATCTCCTCGAACACGGCGCCGATGCCAGTGTGCGCGTCGTCGGTGCCGCTGCCGTCGGCAGCCACGTCGTAGGTCCAGCCCAGCCCCAGGCGGCGGGCGAGTTGCTCGGTGATCCAGGCGTCGGCGCGCGCATCCCCGGGCGCTGGCACGGCCTTGCGACCGAGCTGGACGCACCGGTCGGTGTTGGTCACGCTGCCGGTCTTCTCGGGCCAGGCGGTGGCCGGCAGCACCACGTCGGCCAGGCTGGCGGTCTCGGTGAGGAAGATGTCCTGCACCACGAGGTGGTCCAGCCCCGCCAGCGCTTCGCGGGCGTGCGCCGCGTCGGGGTCGCTCATGGCCGGGTTCTCGCCCTGGATCAGCATGGCGCGGATCTCCCGGCGATGGGCCGCATCGATGATTTCCACCACCGTGAGGCCGCCCTCGCCCAGCAGCGTGCCGGGCGCGAGGTTCCACAAGCGCTCGGCCTTCTCGCGCGCCTGCGCGTCACCCACTTTCTGGTAATCGGGCAACACCATGGGGATCAGGCCGGCGTCGCTCGCGCCCTGCACGTTGTTCTGACCACGCAGCGGATGCAGGCCGGTACCCGGGCGGCCGATCTGGCCGGTGATGAGCGAGAGGGCGATGAGGCAGCGCGCGTTGTCGGTGCCGTGCGTGTGCTGGCTGATGCCCATGCCCCACAGGATCATGCTGTTCTTGGCCGTGGCGTAAGCCCGGGCCACCTCGCGCAGCGTGGCCGCGTGGATGCCGCAGACCGGCGCCATCGCCTCCGGCGAGAAGTCCGTCAGGTGCGCCTTGAGTTGCGCGAAATCCAGGGTGTGCGCCTCGATGTAGGCCGGGTCGGTGAGGCCTTCGAACACGATGGTGTGCAAGAGGGCGTTGAGCAGGGCGACGTCGCTGCCGGGTGAAAACCCGAGGTGTTTCCACGCGTGTCGCGCGAGCTCGGTGCGACGCGGATCGGCCAGCACCAGCTTCATGCCGCGCCGCGTGGCGTTCTTGATCCAGGTGGCGCCCACGGGGTGGTTCTGCGCCGGATTCGCACCGATCAGCAGCACGAAGTCGGCGTGCTGCACGTCGCGCAACGGGTTGGTGACGACCGCCGAGCCCAGCCCCTCCATGAGCGCGGCCACGCTGGACGCATGGCACAGGCGCGTGCAGTGGTCCACGTTGTGCGTGCCGAACGCGGTGCGGACCAGCTTCTGGAACAGGTAGGCCTCTTCGTTGGTGCCCTTGGCCGAGCCAAAGCCCGCCACGGGGCCCTGGCGGCCGCGCGCCGGGGTGCTGGCCATGGCGCGCTGGAAACCGGCGGCGGCGGCGTCCAGCGCCTCGTCCCAGCTGGCTTCGCGGAACAGCTCGCGCCAGTTGCGGCGTTCGATGGAGAGCGGATCCTTGGGCGCATCGGCGCGGCGGATCAGCGGCCGCGTCAGGCGGTCGGGGCTGTGCGCGTAGTCGAAACCGAAGCGACCCTTGACGCACAGTCGACCTTCATTGGCCGGACCGGCAATGCCTTCAACGTGCTCGATCCTGCCGTCACTCACGTGGTAGGTGAGCTGGCAGCCCACGCCGCAATAAGGACAGACCGAGTCCACCTGCTGCTGCGACGGCTTCTGGAACGAACCATTGGCCGGCGCGATGGCACCCGTGGGGCAGGCCTGCACACATTCGCCACACGCCACGCAGGTGCTCTCACCCATCGGGTCGTGCTGGTCGAAGACGATCTGCGCATGGCCACCGCGAAACGCAAGACCGAGCACGTCGTTGCCCTGCGTCTCGCGACAGGCGCGGATGCAGCGCGTGCACTGGATGCAGGCGTCGAGGTGGACCGCCATGGCGGGATGGGAGAGGTCCTGTTCGGCGGGCGCCCGTGTCGGGAAACGTCCACTCCGCGCATTCTCCAACTGCGCCCAGCGCGTCAGTTCGCTGTCGTGCTTGAGCGCCTGGGTATCGGGAGCGTCAGCCAGCAGCAGTTCCAGCACCGTCCTGCGCGATGCAGCCGCGCGCGTGCTCTGCACCTGCACCACCATGCCCGGCGTGGGCGAGCGGCAGCACGAAGGCGCCAGCACGCGCTCGCCTTCGATCTCGACCACGCAGGCCCGGCAGTTGCCCGGGCTGCGCAGGCCGTCCATGTGACAGAGGTGCGGAATCTCCACACCCACGCGCTGCGCGGCCTTGAGGATGCTCTCGCCGGGCGCGGCTTCCACCGCGCGCCCGTCGAGGGTGAATGCCACCGGCGTGGCGTCTTTCGGGAGGTCGTCGGTTTTCATGCCACGCCCTTTCCATCCACTTCGTGTGCGAAGAAACGCAACACGCTGTCCACCGGGTTGGGCGCGGCCTGGCCGAGCCCGCAGATGCTGGCGTCGCGCATCACCTGCGAGAGTTCACCCAACAAGGGTGCATCCCACACCCCGGCCTGCATGAGCTGGACCGCCTTGGTGGTGCCCGAGCGGCACGGTGTGCACTGGCCGCAGGATTCGTGTTCGAAGAAACGCATGAGGTTGAGTGCCGCATCGCGCGCGGTGTCGTGCCGGCTCATCACCACCACCGCCATCGAACCGATGAAACTGCCGTGCTCGAACAGCGTGTCGAAGTCCAGCGGCACATCGGCCAGCGACGCCGGCAGGATGCCGCCCGAGGCGCCACCGGGCAGCCATGCGTAGAGCTCGTGGCCATCGGCCATGCCACCCGCGAACTCATCCACCAGCTCGCGCAGCGTGATGCCGGCAGGCGCGAGGTGCACACCTGGTTTCTTCACGCGGCCCGAGACAGAGAAACGCCGCAAGCCGTTGCGTTCGCGCCGCCCCTGGCCGGCAAGCCACTCGCCGCCCTTCTCCAGAATGGTGGGGATCCACCACAGCGTCTCGGGGTTGTGCGCCAGCGTGGGCCGGCCGAAGACGCCTTGCACGGCCACGATGGGTGGCTTGAGCCGCGGCAGCCCCCGCTTGCCTTCCACCGATTCGATCAGCGCCGACTCTTCGCCGCAGATGTAGGCCCCTGCACCCCGACGGAGTTCGACGACCGGTGGCGTGTAACCAGGGTGCGCTGCCGCCAGCATGAGCAGGGTGGCGTCGAGCCGCTGAAGTTCGCGCGAGAGCAGTTCGCGCACGTCGTGGTATTCGTCGCGCAGGTAGATCCACACGCGGTCCACACCCACCACCTGCGCGGCGATCAGCAGGCCTTCGAGCATCTGCGGTGCCCCCGCCTGGGCGCTGCTCAGCACCTGCCAGTCCTTGAAGGTGCCCACCTCGCCTTCGTCGATGTTCACGACCATGTGGCGCGGGCCGGGTTGTGCGCGCACGGTTTCCCACTTGCGCCAGGCCGGGAAGCCTGCACCGCCCAGGCCGCGCAGGTTCGAGGCCTTGAGTTGGGCCAGCACCTGTTCGCCACTGACCTCGCCCGCCAGCAGGCGACGCAACTGCACCAGCCCCGAAGGCGCGGGGGCGGGCAACTGGCGCGGCTGTGTCTCGCCGCGCGCGAGCAGGTCCTGCACGGCGGCCACACTGGCGTGAGGCAGCTGCCGCTTTCCCACGCAGGCCGCGGGTGCCACGTGGCACTGGCCGATGCAGGGCGCCTCCTGGGCGCGCACGCTGTCATCGCCGGCCAGTGCTTGCTGCAGGTCGGCAAGCAAGGGTTCGGCCCCCGCCATGGCGCACGAGAGGCTGGTGCAGACGCGCACCACCGTGGCCGGCACCGGCGTGTCGTCGTCCACGATCTCGAAGTGGTGGTAGAAGCTCGCCACTTCGAACACCTCCACCTGGCTCAGCCGCAGGCGCTCGGCCAGCGCCGCCAGGTGCCCCTGTCGCAAGGCGCGCTCGCCGTCCTGCAGACGGTGCAGGTGTTCGATGAGCAAGTCGGCGCGTGGCGCCAGACCCGCGCACAGGGCCTCGACCCGCGCGCGCGCTTGCGGCTGCACCTGACGGCCCTTGGGCGTGTGTCGCGGGCGCGCGCGGCCCTGGAGCGTCTCCAGCGGGCGAATGGGGATGACAACGTTCATGGTTTCAGCGTAGCACCGTATGGGCGCCGTTAATATGTTCACCATTGCATGAACTCTGGCATTTCACCAGCCCTTCGCCATGTTGCGCATCACCCTGGAACCCCAATGGCTCATCCGCCCGGACGATGGTCCCGCGCTCCCCGCCAACGCGCTGCTCGACCTGCTCGCCACCGTGGAGAGTTCGGGCAGCATCTCCGAAGCAGGTCGCGAACTGGGGCTCTCCTACCGCCACGCCTGGGGCCTGCTGCAACAGGCCGAGCAGGTGTTTGGCCAGCCCCTGCTGGTGCGCGGTCGCGGGCGCGGTTCGGTGCTCACCGAACTCGGCCAGAAACTGATCTGGGCCGATGCCCGGATCGGCGCACGACTGCAACCGCTCCTGGAGTCGCTGGCCTCGGAACTGGAAGGCGAGCTGGGGCGCGTGCAACGGCGCAGGCGCGCCGTGCCACGCCTGCATGCCAGCCACGGCTTTGCGGTGGCCGCCCTGCGCGAACAACTCGCCGCGCGCCAGGTGAACGTGGACCTGCGCTACCGCAACAGCCTGGAGGCCGTGGCGGCGCTGGCGCAGGGCGACTGTGAACTAGCGGGATTCCATGTGCCACTGGGCGAGTTTGAAGCCGCGGCAGCTGCCCGCTACCTGGCCTGGCTCAAACGCGACCAGCACCTGCTGGTGCAACTCGCCGTTCGCACGCAGGGCTTGTTCGTGGCGCCCGGCAATCCCCTGCGGCTGAGCAGACTGAAGGACCTCACGCGCAAGGGTCTTCGCTTCGTCAACCGGCCCGAAGGCTCGGGCACGCGGGTGTTGACCGAACTGTTGCTGCAGCGCGAAGGCATTGCACCGCGCGCCGTGGCCGGCTACGACAACACCGAACTCACCCACGCGGCGGTGGCCGCCTTTGTCGCCAGTGGCATGGCCGACGTCGGCATCGGCGTGCAGACCGCCGCGCACCGCTTCGGCCTGCACTTCATCCCGCTGCTCAAGGAACGGTACTTTTTTGCGCTGCCAGCGGATGCACTGGAGCGCGAGGAACTCAAGCCGGTGCTGACCGTGCTGCGTTCACCGGCTTTTCGCGCGCGCGTCGCGGCCCTCAAGGGCTACGAAGCGGCCGACACCGGGCGCGTGATGTCGGTCGCCGACGCCTTCGGCTAGGTCCGTCGCACACCTTCGGGCCGCTGCGCCACGGCGTCCCAGTGCCCGTCGAACCAGGCGTCGCCGTCCAGGTACGCGCGCAGCATGGGCAGCGCGTCCTGGCCCCAGAACACGTGGCCCTCCACCACCATGGCGGGCACACCGAACAGGCCCAGGGCCAGCGCTTCGTCGGTGTTGCTGCGCAAGCGCTGCTTGACCTCGTCGCTGTCGGGCGCGGGCCAGGGCCGCTCGCGCTCGGCCATGTGCGCCTGGAGCAAGGCCTGCAGCGCGGCGAGGCGTTGTGGATCCGAGGCGTCCAGGCCGCCGTGCCACACGTGGTGGAACAGTTGCTCCGCCACGAAGCGGCTGGTCTCGCCCGGCGCCTCAGCGCTTGCGCAGGCCAAACCCAGGCGCAACAGCGGCAGCGGGTTGAAGGGATGGTTCGCGGGCATCTCCAGCGGCACGCCGTGGTGGTGACCCAGCCAGCTCACCTGCCGGTAGGTCCAGTCGCGCTTGCCGGGGATTTCCGCAGGTCCGAGCTGGCCGTGGGCCTTGAGCAGGGCGGCGAACAGCACCGGCTTGTAACGCACCAGCACACTGTGTCCCACCAGTACCTCGGGGAGGCGCTCGAAGGCCAGGTGGGCATAGGGCGAGATGGGGTCGTAGAAGAATGCGATGTCGCGCAGCGGGGGGGCCATGGCTTGCCTCAGGTGTCAGCGGGGAAGTCCTGCCGGGCCTCGATGCGCTGCCAGACCAGCAACTTGTCGGCGTCGGCCGCGCGGCTCCACTGGGCAATTTCCTCGAGCGTGCGGAAACATCCCTGGCACCAGCCCGTTACGGCGTCCATCCGGCAGATCGAGATGCAGGGCGAGGGCACACCCGGCGCAAGGCCCGATCGGCGTCGAGCGGCCTTGAGGGTGACCACGGGCGTGGGGATCATGCGGCGCGCACGGTGACGTCGCACACCGGCGCGGCGGTGAGCAGTTGCAGGGCTTGCGGTGTCAGCCGGAACACCGCATGTGGGTGGCCGGCGGCGGCCCAGATCTCGGTGAAGCGAAAGAGCTGTTCGTCGATCAGCAGCACCGGCGGCATGAGATGCGCCAGAGGCGACACGCCACCGATGGAGAAGCCGGTGCGGGCCTTGACGAATTCGGCATCGGCGCGACCCAGCTGGCTGCCCTCGCTGCAGACCAGCGCCTGCACCTTCTTCTCGTCCACGCGCAGGTCGCCGGAGGTCACCACCATCACCGCCGCATCGTCTTCCTTGCGGCGGAACACGATGCTCTTGGCAATCTGGCCCAGCGCCACGCCCAGGGCATCGGCCGCCTGCTGCGCGGTGCGCGCGGCGTCGTCGAGCATCTGGGGGGCGTGGGGATGGCTGGCGTCCTGCAACGCACGGGCCACGCGTTGCACGGTCTCGGGCAGGGCATGGAGTTCGGCGCCGCACATGATCAGGCCGCCCGCTTCACCATCAGCAGGCTGGCGCCCATGGCTATGAGCACACCGCCAAACACCCGGTTCTGCGCCCGTCGAGCGCGCGCGGTGGCCAGCCAGCGCTGCATGCGCGAAGCCAGGAACGCATAGCCATGCATCACCACCAGGTCCACCAGGATCGTGGTGACGAGCAGGATGAGCAACTGCAGCCAGAGGACACGCGCCGGGTCGAGGAACTGCGGCAGCACGGCCACCATGAACACGATGCCCTTGGGATTGGTCACGTTGGTGAAGAATCCGGTCACGAAGCGCTCGCGCGCCGACGGCAGCGCCACTTGAACCTGCGGTTCGGGTCCAGGTCCATCGGCTTCCTGCACGCGCGAACGCCACTGCTTCCATCCCAGCCAGATCAGGTAGCCGGCACCGGCGAACTTCACCACCGTGAACGCCGTGGCCGAAGCCAGCAACAGCGCACCGACGCCCACGCCAGCCACCAGCAGGATGACCGACAGGCCCAGCTGCAGCCCGGCGATGGTGGCACCGGTTTTCTTCACGCCGTAGGCCAGGCCGTGCGTCATCGACAGCACGGCGCCGGAACCGGGCGAGAGCGCGATGGCCCACGAGGCCACGAAATACGCCATCCAGACCTGCAAGTCCATGAGAGATTCCTTTTCAGCCTGCGCGCTTGGCCAGCAGGGCGCGCGCGACGCGCGAGCCACTCGGGCGACCCAGCTGTTCGCTGATGTATGCGCCCGCGTCCACCAGCGCATCGAGGTCGATGCCGGTCTCGATGTCCATGCCGTGCAGCAGGTAGACCACATCCTCGGTGGCCACGTTGCCGGTGGCGCCCTTGGCGTACGGACAGCCGCCCAGACCCGCCACGGACGACTGGAAATTCCACACACCCATCTCCAGCGCCGCCAGCGTATTGGACAGCGCCTGGCCGTAGGTGTCGTGGAAGTGGCCCGAGACCTCGTCGATGCCGAAGTGCTGGAGCGTGACCTCCAGCGCGGCCTGCACCTTGCGCGGCGTGCCCACTCCAATGGTGTCGGCCACGTCCACGCGCTGCACGCCGATGCCTTTCATGAGGCCCGCCAGATAACCCACGCGCTCCGGCGCGATGTCGCCTTCGTACGGGCAGCCCACCGTGCAGCTCATGGCGCCGCGCACGGCAATGCCCGCAGACAGCGCCGCCTGCACGACCGGTGCGAAGCGCTCGATGCTCTCGGCGATCGAGCAGTTGATGTTCTTCTGGCTGAACGCCTCGCTGGCCGCGCCGAACACCACGATCTCGTCGGGCTTGTCGAGCACTGCCGACTCGTAGCCCTTGAGGTTCGGCGTGAGCACCGAATAACGGATGCCGCTGCGGCGCTGGATGCCGCTCATGACTTCGTGGTTGTCCGCCATCTGCGGGACCCACTTCGGGCTCACATAGCTGGTGACTTCGATCTCTTTCAGGCCTGCGGCCTGAAGGCGGTGGACCAGTTCGATCTTGGTGGCAGCGGGCACCGGCTGCTTCTCGTTCTGCAAGCCGTCGCGTGGGCCGACTTCAACGAGCTGGACGCGGGTGGGTAGCTTCATGGTGGTGTCTCTGCGTTCGTGAGCCGGAAAGGGTAACGCATTGGCGCTCACTATCATCGGGCGCATGACCGATGACCGCGCCACGATCCTGAGAAAAGCCTTGCGCCTGCAGCCGCACCCCGAGGGCGGCTACTTCAGCGAGCTGTTCCGCGCTGCACAGACCGTGCACCCCTCGGACGGCCGCCCCTCCCGCAGCGCACTGACCAGCATCGACTTCCTGCTCGAGGCAGGCCAGTTTTCCGCCTGGCACCGCGTGGCTTCGGACGAGGCCTGGCACCTGCTGGAGGGCGGCCCGCTGCGCCTGTGGCTGCTGCCGCCCGACCTGTCCCGCTTCGAGCACGTCGATCTCGCGCCCGTGGACGCCGCGGGCCATGCGCCGCGTCATGTGGTGCCCGCCCACTGGTGGCAGGCGGCCGAGCCGCTGGGCGCGTTCGCCTACGTGGGCGCCACGGTGGGCCCCGGGTTCGAGTTCGCCGATTTCAGCTTTGGCCGCGACGATGCCGCGCTGTGCGGTGCACTGGAGCAACACACGGGCGGACTGGGCCGGCTGAGGTAGAGCAGGCTTCAATACCCACGCTCCCGATCCACCACGCCGGCGATGGATTCTCCGCGCTCGATCGACCGGATCTTGCCGGCGATCTGGGCAATGCTTTCCTCGCGCAGCGTGCGCGCCGAGGTGTGGGGCGTGACGGTGATCTTCGGGTGGGTCCAGAAAGCATGGTCCGACGGCAGCGGCTCGACGCGAAACACGTCCAGCGCGGCCCCGGCCAGGTGGCCCGAGTCGATCAGCGTGAGCAGGTCTTCGTCCACCAGGTGGGCGCCACGCGCCACGTTGATGAGGTAGCCACCCGGCTGCAGGCAGGAAAGCGTGCGCCGGTTGAGGATGTTCTGGGTGTCGGGGGTGAGCGGCAGCAGGTTCACCAGGACGCGGCAGGCGCCCAGGAAAGCATCGAACCCGCCGGCACCGGCATGGCACTGCACGCCTTCGATCGTCTTGGGGCTGCGGCTCCAGCCGTGCACGGGGAATTCGAACTGACGCAGCGCTCGCGCCACGCGCTCGCCCAGCACGCCCAGACCCATCACCCCCACCGGAAACTCGGCGCGCAATCTCGGTTTGCGGAACGACCACCGGCCTTCGGCCATGTCGGCCTCGTAGCCGTCGAATTCGCGGAAATGCCGGATCACCGCGTGGCACACGTATTCGGCCATCTGCACCGACATGCCGGCGTCGTCCAGCCGCACGACTTTGGTTCCCGGGGGCAGTTTCAGCTTGAGCAGGGCGTCCACGCCCGCGCCGATGTTGAAGAGGCCCTTGAGGCCAGGCTGTTCGTCCAGGAACTGCTGCGGTGGCGACCACACCACCGCGTGATCGGCCTGCGGCGCGCCGGGCGACCAGGTGCTCACGGTGGCGCCCGGCAGCGCGGTGCGCAAGCCCTCCAGCCAGGGCTCGGGGCGGGTGTCGGCGCAGCAGAAGGTGATGTGCATGCGGCAAGCTTACCGAAGCAAGGGCCGCAGCCCTGTCACGCGGTGGCCAGCTTGAGCAGCTCGGCGCCTTCGTTCACCTGGTCGCCCGGGGCGTAGAGCAACTCGGCCACAGTGCCATCGACCGGCGCTGCAATGGTGTGCTCCATCTTCATGGCCTCCATCACCGCCAGGGCCTGGCCTTTCTTCACCACGTCGCCAGCCTTCACCGAGAACGACACCACCTTGCCGGGCATGGGCGCGGTCAGTCGCCCGCCTTCGGCTGCTGCCTCGCCTGCATGGGCCAGCGCGTCGATCTCCACGATCTGGGTGGCACCCAGTGCGCAGAACACATGCACGTTCTCGTCCACCTGCCACGTCTGCACGGTCTGGCGCTGGCCGTTGAACCGAAGGTCCATGCGCGTGCCCGTGTCGGCTGCAAGCGCGTCGAAAGCGAGCAAGCCACTCACCTCGCCCACCCCGAGTTGCAGCGCGCCGTCGTGCAGGTAGCTCAGGTGCGCCAGCAGAGGCTCGCCCTGGTACTCGAAATCGAAGCGGCGCACGGTGATGCCGTGCGGGCGCCAGCCGTCGCGGCGCGAGAAGGGGTCGGCGGTTTCGTGGCTGCGCTCAGCGACCAGGGTCTGCGCCACGGCAGCGGCCACGGCGAGCGGCCGGCCCACCTTGTCCTGGTGGAACAGCACGGCGGCCTCTCGCGGGATCAGCGCGGTGTCGAGTTCGGCCTGCGCGAACGCGCGGCTGCCAACCACGTGGCGCAGGAACTGCACGTTCGTGGACAAGCCGACGATGCGGGTCTCGGCCAGCGCGGCGTCCATGCGGGCCAGGGCTTCTTCACGCGTGGCGCCGTGGACGATGAGCTTGGCCACCATGGAGTCGTAGAACGGGCTGATGGTGTCGCCTTCGCGCACGCCGTCGTCCACCCGGACCGCGCTGCGCTCGAAGGCGGTGCAAGCGGGCTTGCGATAGACCGTGAGCGTGCCGGTGGCGGGCAGGAAGTTGTTGTCCGGTGTTTCGGCGCAGATGCGCGCCTCGATCGCGTGACCATGGATGCGCAGTTCGTCCTGCCGCAGTGGCAAGGGCTCGCCGCTGGCCACGCGCAGTTGCCATTCCACCAGGTCCAGGCCGGTAATGGCCTCGGTCACCGGGTGTTCCACCTGAAGTCGCGTGTTCATCTCCATGAAGTAGAACCGCATCGCCTCGGGATGTGCGTAGCCTTCGGGCTGCTCGACGATGAATTCCACCGTGCCGGCACCGACGTAGTTCACGGCCTTGGCCGCCGCCACCGCGGCCTCACCCATGCGCGCGCGCAATTCGGGCGTCATGCCAGGCGCCGGCGCCTCTTCCAGCACCTTCTGGTGGCGCCGCTGCACCGAACAGTCGCGTTCGAACAGGTACACGCAGTGGCCCTGCATGTCGCCGAACACCTGGATCTCGATGTGACGCGGGCGCTGCACGTATTTCTCGATCAGCACCGCGTCGCTGCCGAAGCTGTTGCGCGCCTCGCGCTGGCAACTGGCGAGTGCGGCGGCGAAATCCTCGCTCTTCTCCACCACCCGCATGCCCTTGCCGCCGCCGCCCGCGCTGGCCTTGATGAGCACGGGGTAGCCGATGCGATCGGCCTCGCGCTGCAACAGGGCCGGGTCCTGGTCGGCGCCGTGGTAGCCCGGCACCAGCGGCACGCCGGCCTTCTCCATCAGCCGCTTCGACTCAGCCTTCAGGCCCATGGCTTCGATGGCGGAGGACGGCGGGCCAATGAACACCAGACCGGCTTTCACACAGGCATCGGCGAAGGCCTGGTTTTCGCTGAGGAAACCGTAGCCGGGGTGGATGGCCTGTGCTCCCGTGGCCTGCGCGGCCGCGATGATGCGCTCCCACTGCAGGTAGCTCTCCTTGGGTGCGGACCCGCCGATGTGCACCGACTCATCGCAGGCGGCCACGTGCTTGGCGCTGGCGTCGGCGTCCGAGTAGACGGCAACCGTCTTCACTCCCATGCGACGAGCGGTGGCGGCAACGCGGCAGGCAATTTCACCGCGGTTGGCAATCAGGATCTTGTTGAACATGCGGGCTTCCTAGGCGGTGGCGGTGAAGAAGGAGCGCGCGCGGCGGAACACCGCACGCAGGAACTTGAAGAGCAGCCAGGTGACGATCCACATGAGCACCACGGTGATGGCCAGCAGGACCGCGAACAGGACGGGGTGGCTCGTGGCCAGCCAGAGTGCGCCGACCACCAGGCCATCTTCGACCAAGCTCATGGCGACGTTGGAAAACGGCTCGGGCGAACTGTTGATGGCCGCTCGCGTGGTGGTCTTGGCGGCCTGGCTGGTGGCGGCCAGCGATCCGCCCAGCAGCGCGGCGGCCAACGCAACAGCGCCGCCGTCGGCGCCGAACACACCGGCGGCCAGGGCGGCTCCCGCCGGAATCCGGACCACGCTGTTGACCATGTCCCACAGCGAATCGACCACCGGGATCTTGTCGGCAAAGAACTCCACGAACAGCATGAAGCCGCTCGCGCCGAGCAGCGCCGGGTGCTGCAGCACCTGCAAACCAGTGGGGAGGTCCATCCATCCCATGGCGCCCGCGATGCCCACCAGAAACACCACCGCGTAGAGACGAAAGCCGCTGGCCCAGCCGAGGGCGCCCGCGAGCGCCAGCAGCTCGGGTGTGCCCAGGGTGGCGAACCAGTCGGCCATGCTCGTGGATCCGCGTCGGCGCGTCAGTCCGCCGGCAGCCAGGCCGGGGCGCGCTTGTTCAGGAACGATTGCAGGCCTTCACGGCCTTCGTCGCTGGCGCGCACGTCGGCGATGCGGCGCGCGGTTTCTGCGCGCAGCGCTTCGGTGATCGGCAGGCCCACCACGTCGCGCACCAGGCGCTTGCATTCCCTCGAGGCCCGGGGACCGTTCGCGACCAGCGTGCGCACCAGTTCATCCACCTTTTCGTCCAGGGCGTCGGCGCTGCAAAGCTCGTGCACGAAGCCCAGCGCATGGGCGCGGGCCGCGCTGAAGCGCTCTGCGGTGACCATGTAGCGGCGCGAGGCCTGCGCACCCATGGCGCGTGCCACGTAGGGGCTGATGGTGGCGGGCAACAGCCCCAGGCGCGCCTCGGACAGGCAGAAGGTCGCGCCTTCCACCGCCACCAGCACATCGCAGATCGCGGCCAGCCCCATGCCACCGGCGTAGCAGTCACCCTGGATGCGGCCGACCACCGGCATCGGGCACTGGTCCAGCGTCCACAACATGTCGGCCAGCTTCTGCGCATCGGCGCGGTTCTGGTCCCAGTCGTAGCCGGCCATGGTCTTCATCCAGTTCAGGTCGGCGCCGGCACAGAAGGCCTTGCCATGAGCGCCCAGCACCACGACGCGCAGCTCTTCATCCTTCGACAGTTCGCCAAACGCCGCGGTCAGGGCGGCGATCACATCGTCGTTGAAGGCATTGCGCACGTCCGGACGGTTGAGCCACACGCGCGCCACATGCGGCGAGGGTCGGGTCACATCGATCACGTTGCTCATGGGATTCCTCAATACCTCTTGGCCACTTCTTCCAGCATCACCTCGGTGGCACCGCCGCCAATGGCGAGCACACGGGCATCCCGCCACAAGCGTTCGATGGCCGTCTCGCGGATGAAGCCCATGCCGCCATGGAACTGCTGGCAGGTCTGCACCACCTCGTTGACCAGCTCGCCCGTGAGCGCCTTGAGCATGGAGACTTCCTGCACGATGTCATGGTTCTGTGTGACGCTCCAGGCGCAGTGGTACATGAACTGCCGCGCCGCGCGCACCTTGGCGTCCAGCATCGAGATGCGCTGGCGGATGGTCTGCTTGTCCCACAGCGTGGCACCAAAGGCCTGGCGCTGGCGCACGTAGTCCAGCGTGAGCTGCAGTGCCTGGGTGCAGTGGCCAATCGCCATGGCCCCGAGCGCGATGCGCTCGGTCTGGAAGTTCTTCATGACCGAATAGAAACCCTTGCCCACTTCGCCGAGCACGTTCTCCTGCGGAACGCGCACGTTGTCCAGGATGAGTTCGGCCGTGTCGCTGGAGAGCCAGCCAGTCTTCTTGAGCGCCCGGCCGACCGAGAAGCCCGGCGTGCCCTTCTCGACGATGAACATGGTCATGTCGTGGCGCGCGCTGCCGGTCTTGGCGGCGATGAAATACAGGTCGGCGTGCACGCCGTTGGTGATGAACATCTTGGTGCCGTTGAGCACCCAGTCGTTGCCCTCCTGGCGCGCCGAGGTGCGGATGCCCGCCACGTCGGAGCCCGCGCCGGGCTCGGTGATGCCCACCGCCGTGATCATCTCGCCCGACGTCACCTTGCCGAGGTATTTCGCCTTCTGCGCGGCGTTGCCCGCGTGGTGCAGGTGCGGACCGGCCATGTCGGTGTGCACCAGCACGGTGATGATGAAGCCCGCAAAGGTGGATTGCGAAAGCGCCTCGGCGAACACCAGGTTGGTCATGGCGTCGGCGTCGGCACCGCCGTGCTCGCCATCGAACGCGATGCCCAGCAGGCCGGCCTGACCCATGCGGCGCAGCACGTCGCGCGGCACCATGCCGGTTTCTTCCCAGGCGGCCGCGTGAGGCTCCACTTCGCTCGCGAGAAACCGCGCGACCTGGTCGCGCAGGAGTTCGTGGTCAGGGTTGTCGTAGATCGTCTTTGTCATGCCCATGTCTCCAGTTGTTGTGTGGTCGGCGCGCCATGTCTCATCCAGAAACACCGCGGAACCGGCTTTGCCGGGCCGCGGGTGTTGCCCCCTTCAGGGGAGTGGCGCCGAAGGCGACGCGGGGGGTGCTCACTGCTACATCCGGAAGATGCCGAATTTCGGTTCGCCGATCGGCGTGTTGAGCGCGGCCGACAAAGCCAGGCCGAGCACGCGGCGGGTGTCTGCGGGGTCGATCACGCCGTCGTCCCACAGGCGCGCGCTCGAGTAGTAGGGGTGCGACTGGTGGGCGAACTGGTCGAGCACGGGCTGCTTGAATTTCGCCTCTTCCTCAGCGCTCCAGGTGCCGCCTCTGGCTTCGATCCCATCGCGCTTGACGGTGGCCAGCACGCCGGCGGCCTGCTCGCCACCCATCACGCAGATGCGCGCGTTGGGCCACATCCAGAGGAAGCGCGGGCTGTAGGCGCGGCCGCACATGCCGTAGTTGCCCGCGCCGTAGCTGCCGCCGATGATGACCGTGAACTTGGGCACCTGCGCGGTGGCCACCGCCGTGACCATCTTGGCGCCGTGCCGCGCGATGCCTTCGCTCTCGTATTTCTTGCCGACCATGAAGCCGGTGATGTTCTGCAGGAACAGCAGAGGCACCTTGCGCTGGCAGCACAGTTCGATGAAGTGCGCGCCCTTTTGCGCGCTTTCCGAGAACAGCACGCCGTTGTTCGCCACGATGCCGATCGGCATGCCTTCGATGTGCGCGAATCCGCACACCAGCGTGGCGCCGAAACGCGCCTTGAACTCATGGAATTCGCTGCCATCCACGATGCGGGCGATGATCTCGCGCACGTCGTAGGGCTTGCGCGTGTCGACCGGAATCACCCCGTAGAGCTCCTGTGGGTCGTACAACGGCGCGCGCGGTTCGCGCAGTGCCTGGGTGGCGACCTTGCGGCGGTTGAGCGTGGCCACGGCCTGGCGTGCCAGGGCGAGCGCGTGGGCGTCGTTCTGCGCCAGGTGATCGGCCACGCCGGACAGGCGCGTGTGCACGTCGCCGCCGCCCAGGTCTTCGGCGCTCACGATCTCGCCAATCGCCGCTTTCACCAACGGCGGGCCGCCCAGGAAGATCGTGCCCTGGTTCTTGACAATGATGGTCTCGTCGCTCATGGCCGGCACGTACGCGCCACCGGCGGTGCACGAACCCATCACCACGGCGATCTGCGCGATGCCGTTGGCCGACATGTTGGCCTGGTTGTAGAAGATGCGGCCGAAGTGATCGCGGTCGGGGAACACGTCGTCCTGGTTCGGCAGGTTGGCGCCGCCCGAGTCCACCAGGTAGATGCACATCAGGTTGTTCTGTATGGCCACCTCCTGCGCCCGCAGGTGTTTCTTCACCGTCATGGGGTAGTAGGTGCCGCCCTTCACGGTGGCGTCGTTGCAGACGATCATGCAGTCCACACCACTCACGCGGCCGATACCGGTGATGACGCCGGCGCAAGGCGCGCTGTCGGTGCCGTCGCGATCCGGGTACATGTTCAGCGCGGCCAGCGGGCTGAGCTCGAGGAATGGCGTGCCCGGGTCCAGCAGCATCTGCACGCGGTCGCGGGGCAGCAGCTTGCCGCGCTTCGTGTGCTTGGCGCGCGCCGCTTCGCCACCCCCCAGCGTGGCCTTTTCCACCTGCGCCCGAAGGTCGTCGACCACCGCGCGCATGGCCCGGGCATTGGCCTGAAAGTCGGCGGAACGGGCGTTGAGTTGTGTCTCCAGGATCGGCATGGATGGCATCCGTGGTTGTTTTCGGGGATTGTGGAGGATAGACAGCGCGCCCACGCGCCGTGGGCCACGCAGGTTGCAAATCGCGCCAAATCGGTGGAAACTTCGTCGATGTCCGACCCGTCCGAAGCCAGCGCCATCCAGCACGGCCTAGCACTCACGCCAATCGCCCTGGTGAGAGCGATGGTGCAGGCTTATGCCAACCGCGGCCTGGATGCCGGAGGGGCACTGGCGCAGGCACAAATCAGGACATCTGATCTCCATGACCCCGCAGCCCGCATCACCGCCACCCAGATGGAGGTGATTTCCGGGACCGCCATGCGCGAACTCGACGACGAAGCGTTGGGCTGCTTTGACCGCGCCCTGCCCTGGGGCAGCTATGGCCTGCTCGCTCGCGCTTCGCTGTCGGCACCCACACTGGGCATCGCCCTCAAGCGCTGGTGTCGTCACCATGGCCTGCTCGCCAACGATCCGCGACCCGTGCTCGAGACCGAAGGCGACACGACCCGAATCGCTGTGCACCTGAAGCGCGACACGGGTCCGATGACCGAGCTATGCGTGGTGTCCCTGCTGCGCAACATCCACGGCCTGGCGTGCTGGTACGTGGACTCCCGCATCCCGCTGCAGGGCGCGCAGTTCCCTTACCCCGCGCCGCTGCACGTCGATGCCTACGCCCTGCTCTTCGACGGCCCTTCCCGCTTTGACGCCACCCATGCGGCGATCCATTTCGACACGCGTTACCTGGACTTGCCGGTGAGGCGCGACGAAGCGGCCATGACGCAACTGCTGCAGCGCGCACTGCCACTCACCGTGCGCTCGTTCCGGCGCGATCGCCTGCTGGTGCAGCGCGTGCGCCAGGTGCTGGCGACCCAGCCGCTGGACGCGCACAACGCCGACGACCTGGCTGCCTTGCTCAACCTCTCGGCCCGCACGCTGCACCGCCAACTCAAGGAAGAAGGCGCTTCCCTGCAGGCGCTCAAGGACGAGGTGCGCCGCCAGCGCGCCACCGAGCTGCTGCTGCGCACCAAACGCCCCATCAAGCAGGTGGCGCAGGCAGCCGGATTTCAGAACGAGAAGAGCTTCATCCGGGCGTTCAAGGCGTGGATGGGCACCAGCCCCGCGGAGTTCAGGGAGGCCTCGACGGCGCCCCCGCGAGTACCTGGGCTCGGGTCACCGGGACAGGATCCAGGGGACGATGATCTGCAGCTGGTCGTCTGAGATCTGCGGATTGGCGGGCATCGGCGTGGGGCCAAACACCCCTGCACTTCCCTGTCGTATGCGCTGCTCAAGAAGGCCGGGCGCCGGTGGATTTCCCCGGTAGAAGTCCGCAATGGCTGCAAAGGATGGCCCGACTGACCCCGTACCTGTCTGTGCATGACAGACCACGCAATTCGCCCGCTGAAGAATTTCCAGCGGTTCTGTGGCAGGTGGTGGGGGCACCGGCAAAGGATCACAGGACTCATATCGGATGCCATTGGGGTGGAGCTCCGACCATTCCAGCGCGCCCCCACTGGTCAACCGGCACATGACGAGCTTGTGGCCGAAGTTGGCAGACGCATCGTTGTAGATGTGACTGAAGGCGTCTTGCACCGCTTCGCTGGAGATGCCTCGGCAAGTCTGGCCATTCACCGTCCACGTCCACACCTGGGCCGGGCACTTGGGCGCCGGTGGCGGGGCAGTGTCCTGGCACGACGAGGCGGCCTGCTCGATCCAGCGACCATTGGAGCAAGCGAATGCCGCGTTGCCCATGACGTTGTCTTCGCGATCTTCCAGATTCCAGACACTGCCTGACACATTGGCGCGAGCACGCGCAAAACACTGAACACCGGACCCAGTCCAGCTGACGTTTTGCGCAGCACAGGGCGCAGGAGGGGCAGCAGGCGACGTGGTCACCTTGCTCGCGGGCAGGGCGTAGTTCAGTCCCGTCGGAAATCCATCCGCTGCCACGTCGAGACCACCCTCATACAGCCAGGCCCCCTCCAACCGCCAGAGGTCGTTCAAGCTGAATCCATTCACCAGCAGGGAGGGCAGCGCCAGTCTGATGGCGTCACCGATCACCACGGTGTCCGGTGTCAGACCCGGCTGTTGCGCATCGGCGCTGCCCCTGATGTCGAATCGAACCCGATCGACCAGAGTCCCGTCCAGCGTGCTGCTTCCGACCCAGGTCACCGTGTTCTGGGGGTTGTCATTGGTCAACGAGCCCAAGGCATTCGCGGCGCACTGCGGATCAGCAAAGAAGTCGACGCGAAACGTGTATCTGGCGGTGGTGGCCGAATTGGGCAGGACAGTGGATGCCATCCGGGCATACACCATGCCGCCTTGGTCCAGATTGATCTGGGTCCCCAGGGCCTCGCAGGTGCTGACGTAGTGGCCCGCGTACTTGTCCATGGCGCCAGCGCTCTGGCCAGCCTCAGAATCGCCTCCCCCTCCCCCTCAACCGCCCAGCAGCGCACACGCCATCGCTACCACCCCGGTCTTGATTCTTCGTGTCATGTCATCCTCTACGTTTTGTTGCATTTATACACAAAATGCAACGAGGATGGCAGAAAGCCCTGCCTAAGGCGGGTTGAGCCAGAGGCTTTCGAGCTCGCTCATGTGGCTGAACACGCGGTGCAAGTGCATGCCATCGAACGCGCGCCCATGGCCCTCCGGGCAATACCCCCACACCGTGGCACCCGCCGCCAGGCCAGCCTGAGCGCCGGTGGCGGTGTCTTCAATCACCAGGCAGCGCGACGGGTCCACGCCCAGGTGGGCGGCAGCAGCCAGGTACACATCGGGCGCAGGCTTGGAGCGGGGCTGGTCGTGGCCGCTGAAGATGCGCTCGCCAAAGTAGGGCAGCAGGCCGACATGGTCGAGCTGCATCACCACCTTGGGCCGGTCGGCACCGGATGCACAGGCGATGCGGCCTTCAACCCTCGCATGGATGGCGGCCACCGCGTCCACCGCACCCTGAACGGCCTTGAGTTCGGCCAGCAGGCGAACGTTGCGCCGCTCGTAAAACGCGTGCAGCCAGGCCTCGGTGAACGGCTGTCCGGTTTCGGCCTCGATGCGCGCACGCTCGTCACGCACCGCCTTGCCGATGAAGATCTGCATGCACTCGGCCTGCGTGATCGCCCAGCCACTCTCGTTCAAAACCTCGCGCAGCACGCCATTGGTGATGGGTTCGCTGTCGACCAGCACACCGTCGCAATCGAACAATACCGCTTCGAACATGTCTTCCCTCAGTTGAAGATGTCGCCATCCACATAAAACCACTGGCCACTTTCCCATACGAAGCGGCTGCGCTCGTGCAGGCGCTGGCCCCGGCCCTGGCGGCGGGAGCGCGCCACGAACTCGACCTCGGCACGGGTCTCATTGACCACCCTGTGGCGCTTCACCTCCAACGCCAGCCACTTCACGCCCGGCTCCAGTTCCAGGGTGTCGGGCCTGGTGCTCGCGTGCCAGGTCGCCAGCAGGTGCGCCACGTCGCTGCGCACAAACGCGGTGTAGCGCGAGCGCATGAGGCGTTCGGCATCGGGCGTGGGCAGGCCGGTACCCAGGTAGCGGCCACAGCAGGCACCGAATGCGGCGCCGCTGCCGCAAGGGCACACGTCCTTCATCCGCCCTTCTTCGCCTTGCGTTGCTCCAGCGTTTCGGTGGGAGCGTCCTGCTTCAACCATTCGGTGAAGCCACCATCGATGTGGGCCACGTTGTCCATGCCCATCTCGCGCAGCGACTTCGTGGCGAGTGCGCTGCGCCAACCCGCGCCACAGAACAGCACGAATTCCCTGGCCTCGTCGCCGAAGACGGGTTTGAAATACGGCGACGCGGGATCGACCCAGAATTCCAGCATGCCGCGCGGCGCGTGCACTGCACCGGGCGCAGTGCCTTCGCGTTCGAGCTCGCGCACGTCGCGGATGTCCACCAGCTGCAGCGTCGGGTCGCCGGCCTGCAGTCGCTCGCGCACCTGGGCGACGCTGTAAGTGGTGATCTGCGCGGTGGCCTCGTCCACCAGCGCGCGGAATCCTTTGGTGATGGGCATGGGCGGGTCTCCGTAGTAGGCGGATTATCGATGCCCTTGCGCCCAGCCGGGTCTTGGCGAGGCGGGTTCCAATGACGGCCTGTTCCCCTGCATCCAAGGACCCCTGATGAGCTCTCTCGACGGCTTCCCCATCACCCAGAAGTGGCCCGCCACGCACCCCGACCGCCTTCAGCTGTATTCGCTGCCCACGCCCAACGGCGTCAAGGTGTCGATCATGCTGGAGGAGACCGGCCTGCCGTATGAGCCGCATCTGGTGAGCTTCGAGACGAATGACCAGATGTCGCCGGCCTTTCTTTCGCTCAATCCGAACAACAAGATCCCTGCCATCCTGGACCCGGACGGACCCAACGGCCAGCCGCTGGCGCTGTGGGAATCGGGCGCCATTCTGGTGTACCTCGCCGGCAAGACGGGCCAGTTCCTGCCCACCGACGTGGCCGCGCGCTTCGAAACCCTGCAGTGGCTGATGTTCCAGATGGGCGGCGTCGGTCCCATGTTCGGCCAGCTCGGCTTCTTCCACAAATTCGCCGGCAAGGACTTTGAGGACAAGCGACCGCGCGACCGCTACGTCGGCGAGACCAAGAGGTTGCTGGGCGTGCTGAACCAGCGCATGGAAGGCCGCGACTGGCTCATGGGCGACGAGTACACCATTGCCGACATCGCCACCTGGCCGTGGGTGCGCAACCTGGTGGGCTTCTATGGCGCTGGCGAGCTCGTGGGCTTCAAGGACTTCCCGAACCTCGCACGTGTGCTGGAAACATTCGGAGCGCGTCCGGCTGTACAGCGCGGCCTGAACATTCCGCCGCGCGGTTGAAGTGTCTTTTCCAGTGGCGCCGCGGATCTGGCTTTGCCAGACCGCAGGCGCCGCCCCCTGGAGGGGGTGACGCGCTGAAAGCGCGGCGCGGGGGTGGACCTACTTCCTCCAGAAGTGGCCCGTGAATAGAACCAGCACGGCAAGCAGTTCCAACCGGCCCAGCAGCATCGCAAACGTCAGCACCCAGATCTGCACGTTGCTGAGCACGCCGAAGTTGCTCGCTGGCCCCACGTCGCCCAACCCGGGACCGATGTTGTTCACGGTGGCGACCACCGCGGAGAACGCGGTGACGATGTCGAGTCCCGTGAACAGCAACACCATGGTCAGGCCCATGGTCGCGGCGCCGTAGATCAGCATGTAGCCGAGCACGGCGGTCATGACCGAGGCAGGCATGACGCGCCCGCCCAGCGTGACCGGGTTGACCACACGCGGGTGGATGATGCGCACCAGCTCACGCCGCGCCTGCTTGACCAGCAGCACCATGCGCACGAGCTTGATGCCGCCGCCCGTGGACCCTGCGCACGACACGAAGCAACCGAGGAACATGAGCAGCACCGGCGCAAACACCGGCCATTGCGCGTAGTCGACCGACGCATAACCGGTGGTCGTGGCGACCGAGACCACGTGGAAGGCGCTCGTGCGCAAAGCCTCGGGGAAATCGGCCACCACCCCCTCGGCGGCCAGCAGGATCGCCACGGCGACGATGGACACCGTGAGGATGGCGATGTAGGTGCGAATTTCCCGGTCGTTGGTGAGCGGGCGCAGCGTGCGGTGGCGAATGACGATGAAGTACCGCATGAAGCTCACGCCAGCCAGCGTCATGAAGACGGTGGCCACGGCCTCGATGGCGTGCGAATCCCAGTGGCCGAAGCTGGCATCGTGTGAAGAAAATCCGCCCAGGCCCATGGTGGTGCACATGTGCATGAAGGCATCGGGCCAGCTCATGCCTGCCCAGCGGTAGGCGAGCATGCAGGCCACCGAGAACATCACGTAGACGCCCCAAAGGCCACGCGCCGTTTCGGCGATGCGCGGGGTGAACTTGGTGTCCTTCATGGGGCCCGGCGTCTCGGCCCGGTAGAGCTGCACACCGCCCAGGCCCAGCAGCGGCAGCACGGCCACCACCAGCAGCATGATGCCCAGGCCCCCCACGAGTTGCAGGAAACAACGCCAGACATTCACCGACACCGGCAGCGCGTCCAGGCCCGAGAGTGCGGTCGCCCCCGTTGCCGTGAGCGCGCTCATGGCCTCGAAGTACGCCTTGGTCCAGGTGATGTCGGGAACGGTGAACATCAGCGGCGCGGCGGCGAAGGCGGGCAGCAGGGTCCACACCAGGTTCACGAGCAGGAAACCGTCCTTGGCCTGCAGTTCTCGCCGGTACCTGCGCGTGGTCTGCCAGAGGATCAGGCCGCAAGCGGTGGTGAAGCCAAAGCCATAGGCCCACACCAGGGCGTGGTGCTGTTCGTCCAGCGCCCACGCCCATGCCAGCGGCACCAGATACGCAGGCGAGAACGCCAGCACGATGCGCGAGAAAACGGAGAGAACCGGGAGCAGGCTGTGCAGCACGAAAACGACCTGGCGTCAGCCGAAGAAGGTGGCGCCCACCTGGAACAGCTTTTCCACTTCGCGCACGAGGCGCTTGTTCGGAATGAACATGATGATGTGGTCGTCGGCCTCGATCACCGTGTCGTGGTGGGGCATCAGCACTTCGGACTTGCGACCCTCGCCTCGCACGATGGCGCCGATCCGCGCTCCCTTGGGCAGCTTGACTTCTTCCACCTTGCGACCCACGAGCTTGCTGGTCTTCACATCGCCGCGTGCGATGCCCTCGAGCGCTTCGGCCGCCCCGCGACGCAGGCTGTGCACCGCCGCCACGTCGCCACGGCGCAGGTGCGTGAGCAGTTCACCAATGACGGTCTGAGACGGCGAGATGGCGATGTCGATCGTGCTGCCCTGCATCATGTCGGCGTAGGCGCGGCGGTTGATGAGCGACATCACCCGGTTGGCGCCCATGCGCTTGGCCAGCATGGCCGACATGATGTTGTCCTCGTCGTCGCTGGTGAGCGCGAGGAACATGTCCATCTGCCCCACGTTCTCTTCGAGCAAGAGGTCTTCGTCGGCACCGTCGCCCTGCAGGATGAGCATGCCGGAAGGCAACTGGCTGGCCAGGTAGTCGCACCGCTTCTTGTCGCGCTCGATGATCTTGACCTGGCACTGGCCTTCCAGCGTGCGCGCGAGCCGAAGACCGACCCGGCCACCGCCGGCGATCATGATGCGGCGCACCGGCTCGTCGATGTTGTGGATGGCTCCCAGCACGTAGCGGATCTTCTGCGTATCGGCCAGGACGAAGACTTCGTCGCCCGCGAGGATGCGCGTCTGCTTGGTGGCTTCCATCTCCGTGTCGAGCCGGTAGAGCGCGACCACGCGCATTTCGGCTTGAGGGAAACGGTCGCGAAACTCGCCGATGGTGTGCCCCACCAGCGCACCGCCATGGGTGGCGCGAACGGCGATCAGGCTGGCGCGGCCGTCGGCGAACTCCAGCACCTGAAGCGCCTCGGGGTAGCTGATGAGCTGGTGGATGTAGCGGGTGACCGATTCTTCCGGGCAGATGACGTGGTCCACCGCGAAGCCGTTCTTGCCGAGCAGCGCGTCGCCTTCGTTGAATTCCGGCGATCGCAGGCGGGCGATGGTGCTGGGCACATTGAACACATCGTGCGCAATCTTGCACACCACGAGGTTGGCTTCGTCGTTGGCGGCACAGGCAATCACCATGTCGGCATCCTTGGCCCCGGCCTCCTGCAGCACCGAGGGCTGAATGCCGTTGCCGACCACCCCACGTAGATCGATGCGCTCCTCCAGGCTGCGCAACCGGGCCGGATCCATGTCGATCACGGTGATGTCGTTCTGCTCGGAGACCAGGCTCTCTGCGACGCTCTCGCCCACTCTGCCGGCGCCGAGGATGATGATGTTCATGGTCGCGGGATCATACGCGGGGAGTTGAGGTATCCCGTGATTTCTCCACCGCACCTCGCGGGTTCGACGACGCGGTGTGCTCTGCTCCGCGGCTGTCCTCCGGCGGCGAAGCCGCCTCGGGGAACATCCGCGGAGCCGTGCCCCAAGGCCGCCGA
Source organism: Hydrogenophaga sp. (assembly GCF_051858985.1). GTDB lineage: Bacteria > Pseudomonadota > Gammaproteobacteria > Burkholderiales > Burkholderiaceae_C > Hydrogenophaga. Next base: position 1,120,061 of record NZ_JBHYGM010000001.1, read on the forward strand.
TGACCGGAACCTCAGGAAAAAATCAGAAGTTCAGGCCAGCGCTCTCTGGATGATGATCTTCTGCACGTCGGAAGTGCCTTCATAGATCTGGCACACCCGCACATCCCGGTAGATGCGCTCCACGGGAAAGTCGTTCACGTACCCATAGCCGCCGTGCACCTGGATCGCTGCCGAACATACCGCTTCGGCCATCTCGCTGGCAAACAGCTTGGCCATGGCGGCCTCCTTCAGGCAGGGCTCACCCGCATCCCGCAGCGCGGCTGCATGGTGCGTGAGCGCGCGCGCAGCCTCGATCTGCGTGGCCATGTCGGCCAACCGGAAGCCCACCGCCTGGTGGTTGAAGATCGGTTGACCGAAACTCTCGCGCTGCTTGGCATAGGTGAGCGCGCACTCCAGTGCACTGCGCGCCATGCCGATGCTCTGCGCCGCGATGCCGATGCGCCCGCCTTCCAGAGCCGAGAGCGCGATCTTGTAGCCCTCGCCCTCGGCGCCAATGAGATTTTCCGCCGGGATGCGACAGTTCTCGAACCGGATCTGCGCAGTGTCGCTGCTGTGCTGGCCCAGTTTCTCTTCCAGCCGCTCCACCACGTAGCCCGGCGTGCTGGTGGGCACCACGAACGCGCTCATGCCCTTCTTGCCAGCGCCCTTGTCCGTCACCGCAATCACGATCGCCAGGTGTCCGTTCTTGCCGCTGGTGATGAACTGTTTGACGCCGTTGAGCACGTATTCATCGCCCCGCTTCGCCGCTGAGGTGCGCAGCGCCGACGCGTCCGAGCCCACGTGCGGCTCGGTGAGGCAGAACACGCCCAGCATCTGGCCGGCGGCCAGCGGGCGCAACCATTGTTCCTGCTGGCGCGGATTCCCATAGCGCATCAGGATCGCATTCACCGGGCAATTCGTGACACTGATGGCGGTGCTGGTGCCGCCGTCACCGGCCGCGATTTCCTCCAGCACCACCGCCAGCGTCACGTAGTCCAGACCGGCGCCACCCAACGCCTCGGGCACGCAGATGCCGTAGGCGCCCAGCTCGGCCAGCCCCTGGTGGACGTCCTTCGGAAAGTGGTGCTCCTTGTCCCATCGCGCGGCGTGCGGCCACAGCTGCTCCTGGGCAAAGGCACGCACCGCGTCGCGGATCATGAGTTGGTCCTGGTTCAGCATGGTGGCGTCCTGCGTCCGGTCAAGCCAGCTCGACGGCCATGGCGGTGGCCTCGCCGCCGCCAATGCACAACGTGGCCACGCCCTTCTTGCCGCCGCGCGCTTTCAGCGCGTGGATCAGCGTGACCAGGATGCGCGCGCCGCTGGCGCCGATGGGGTGGCCCAGTGCACAGGCGCCGCCGTTCACGTTGACCTTTTCGTGCGGAATGTCCAGCTCGGTCATGAGCGCCATGGGCACCACGGCGAAGGCTTCGTTGATTTCCCACAGGTCCACATCCCCCACGCTCCAGCCCGTGTTCTTCAGCAGCTTCTGCGTGGCGCCCACCGGGGCGGTGGCGAACCAGTTGGGTTCCTGCGCGTGGGTGGCATGACCCACGATGCGGGCCAGCGGCTTCGCGCCGAGCTTCTTCGCCGTGGACTCTCGCATGAGCACCAGTGCGGCCGCACCGTCGTTGATCGACGAGCTGGAAGCGGCCGTGATGGTGCCGTCCTTCTTGAAGGCGGGCTTGAGGCTGGTGACCTTGTCAAGCTTGACCTTGCCCGGGCCTTCATCGGTGGACACCACGCGCTCGCCGCTGCGGTCCTTCACCGTCACGGGCGTGATCTCGGCGGCGAATGCGCCGCTCTCGGTGGCGGCCTTGGCGCGCGTGACCGAGGCAATGGCAAAGGCATCCTGCTGTTCGCGGGTGAAGCTGTATTTGGCAGCGCAGTCTTCGCCAAAGGTGCCCATCGATCGGCCGGGCTCGTACGCGTCTTCCAGGCCGTCGAGCATCATGTGGTCGTACACCTTGTCGTGGCCGATGCGGTAGCCGCCGCGGCCCTTCTGCAGCAGGTAGGGCGCATTGGTCATGCTTTCCATGCCACCGGCCACCATCACGGTGGCGCTGCCTGCGGCCAGCATGTCGTGAGCCAGCATGGTCGCTTTCATGCCCGAGCCGCACATCTTGGAGAGCGTGACGGCGCCGGCCGACTTGGGCAAGCCGCCCTTGAAGGCCGCCTGCCGCGCGGGCGCCTGGCCCTGGCCCGCCATCAGGCAGTTGCCAAAGAGCACCTCGTCGACCTGCGCGGGGTCGATTCCTGCGCGCTGCACCGCCGCCTGGATGGCCGCGCCGCCGAGGTCGTGCGCCGACAGGCTGGCGAAATCGCTCTGGAACGAGCCCATGGGGGTGCGCGCGGCACCGACGATGACGATGGGGTCTTGCTGGGACATGAAGCTCTCCTTGAAGGGTGAAGAAAAAGAAATCAGGCGAGCGCGTGGGCGAGGAAGCGCCGGTCGCGTTCGTAGGGGAAGACATCGTGCACATGGCCGGCGGCGATGCGCTCCTTGTGCTGCTGCCAGAAGTCGGCATCGAGCAGGTCGGCGTGGTGCTTCATGAACACCTCGCGCACCATGTCGTTGCCGAGCAGGAAAGGGGCGAAGGTTTCCGGAAACACGTCGTGCCGGCCCACCGGGTACCAGACCTCGCCGGACATCTCGTCTTCTTCATGACGCGGCGCTGGCACGCGGCGGAAATTGCAATCGGTCAGGTATTCGATTTCATCGTAGTCGTAGAACACCACCTTGCCGTGGCGGGTGATGCCGAAGTTCTTCCACAGCATGTCACCAGGAAAGATGTTGCCGGCCACGAGGTCCTTGATGGCGTTGCCGTACTCGATCACCGCGCGCTCGACCTGGGCTTTCGCGCCGGCGTCGAACGCCTCCTGAAGGTAGATGTTCAGCGGGATCATGCGGCGCTCGATGTAGACGTGCTTGAGCACCACCTCGGTGGTACCGTCTCCGTCGCGGTCGCTGATCTCGAGCTGGCTGGGCGCGAATTGCTCGATCTCGGCGATCAGCTCGTCCGTGAAGCGGTCGCGCGGGAATCCCACCTCCGAGAACTCCAGCGTGTCGGCCATGCGACCCACGCGGTCGTGCTGTTTGACCAGCAGGTATTTGCCGCGAATCTGCTCGCGCGAAGTGTCCTTCTGCGGGGGGTAGAAGTCCTTGATCAGCTTGAACACAAAAGGAAAACTTGGCAGATCGAACACCAGCATCACCATGCCCTTGATGCCGGGCGCGATGCGGAACTGGTCGGTGCTGTGGCGCATGTGGAAGAGGAAGTCGCGGTAGAAGAGCGTCTTGCCCTGCTTGGCCAGTCCGAGGGCGTTGTAGAGCTCGGCACGCGGCTTGCGCGGCATCATGCCGCGCAGGAACTGCACATACGCGCTGGGCACTTCCATGTCGACCATGAAGTAGGCACGCGCAAAGCTGAACAGCATGAGCAGGTCGTCTTCGCCGAAGAGCGCGGCGTCGATCACCAGCTTGCCTGCGGTGTTGTGCAGCACGGGCAGCGCGAACGGCACTTCCTGGAAGCCGTTGATGATCTTCCCCACCACGTACGCGCCCTTGTTGCGGTAGAACAGGCTGGAGAGCACCTGGAACTGGAAGTTCGCTCGCAGCCGCGTGTGGTCGAAGTGCGGCAGCATGGCGGCCAGCACCAGGCCTGCGTCCCGCGGCAAGTCTTCGAAAGGCACTCGCAGGTCGAAATCCTGCAGCAGGTGCAGCACCTCCGCCTGCAACGTGTCGGCTGCGGGGTAGTAGCACCGGTACGTGGGGCGCGCGCTGGGCTCTTCGTTCTCGATGTACTCGGTGGAGACGGCCGGACGCACGAAGATGAAATCGTTCTGGAAGTACGCGCGCTGGAGGATCTTGGTGGTGACGGAGTTGAAGAAGGTCTCGGCCAGCTCTGGCTGGTGGTGGTTCACCAGCAGTCCGATGTAGTGCAGCTTGACCTGCTCCCACACGGCCATGGGCTGCTGGTCGGCCTGGAACTCCTTCATGAGGCGCATCAGGCATTCCTTGACCCGCAGGTCGTAGAACTCGATGCGCTCGCGCTGCGCCCGCTGCTGTCCCAGCCAGTCGCGCGTTTCGAAGCGGTGCTTGGCGCGGGCGGACTCGGTGCGGAACAGCCGGTAGTGGCGGTTGAAACCGTCCAGCATCGCCTTGGCGATGCCATAGGCCTGCGGGGCATCCAGGCGTTGGGGAAACATGGTGCGGGGGGCAGGGATGTCCCGCAAGGTTCGAAGCAGAGTGGCGCTGATCGTTCAGCTCTGGCGCACAGCACCCACGCCCGCCACGGCGGCGCGGTACACCGGCTCGATCTGTGCCCTGCCGTCCACCGTCATGTGCATATCGTGCAGCAGACCATCGCGCAGGCCGTACACCCAGCCGTGCAGCGTGAGGGACTGGCCCCGCGCCCAGGCGTCCTGCACCACGGTGGTCTGCGCCACGTTCATCACCTGCTCGATGGCATTGAGCTCGCAGAGCACATCGGCACGGTGCTGTTCGGGCGTGGCCTCGATCAGCGCCGAGTGGCGGTCGCGGACGTCCTTGATGTGTCGCAGCCAGTTGTCGGCCAGGCCCACGCGGACGTCGCGCAGCGCCGCCTGCACACCACCGCAACCGTAGTGCCCCACCACCATGAGGTGCTGCACCTTGAGCATGTCCACCGCGTACTGGATGGTGGACAGGCAGTTGAGGTCGGTGGGGACCACCACGTTGGCCACGTTGCGGTGCACGAACACCTCGCCCGGGTCCAGGCCGGTGATCTGGTTGGCCGGCACGCGGCTGTCGGAGCAGCCGATCCACATGTATTGCGGGCTCTGCTGGGCCAGCAGGTCCGTGAAGAAGGTGGGACGCGCGGCCACCATCTCGGCGGCCCAGTCGCGGTTGCGCTGAAACAGGTTGGTGAGCTGTGAGGTCATGGGGCGATCTTAATCAGCAGGTCTCGGCAAACAACTCCCGTCCGATCAGCATGCGGCGGATCTCGCTGGTGCCGGCGCCGATCTCGTAGAGCTTGGCGTCGCGCCACAGGCGACCCAGCGGGTATTCGTTGATGTAGCCATTGCCACCAAAGATCTGGATGCCGTTGCCCGCCATCTTCGTGGCCTCCTCGGCGCACCACAGGATCACCGACGCGCAGTCCTTGCGCACCTGGCGCACATGCTCGGCACCCAGCAGGTCGAGGTTCTTGGCCACCGTGTAGGCGAACGAGCGGCCGGCCTGCAACACCGTGTACATGTCGGCCACCTTGCCCTGGATGAGCTGGAATTCCCCGATGCTCTGACCGAACTGCTTGCGGTCGTGGATGTAGGGAACGATGTTGTCCATGACGGCCTGCATGATGCCCAGCGGCCCGCCGGTGAGCACGGCGCGCTCGTAATCGAGCCCGCTCATGAGCACCTTGGCGCCGTTGTTGAGGCCGCCCAGGATGTTCTCCACCGGAACTTCCACGTTGTTGAACACCATCTCGCCGGTATGGCTGCCGCGCATGCCCAGCTTGTCGAGCTTTTGCGCGGTGCTGAATCCCTTCATGCCCTTTTCAACGATGAACGCCGTGACGCCGCGCGCGCCCATCTCGGGTTCCGACTTGGCATAGACCACCATGGTGTCGGCATCCGGGCCGTTGGTGATCCACATTTTGCTGCCGTTGAGCAGGTAGTAGCCGCCCTTGTCCTCGGCCTTGAGCTTCATGGAGATCACGTCCGAACCCGCGCCGGGTTCGCTCATCGCCAGCGCGCCCACGTGTTCGCCGGAGATCAGCCGGGGCAGGTACTTCTGGCGTTGCGCATCGCTGCCGTTGCGCTTGATCTGGTTCACGCACAGGTTGCTGTGCGCGCCATAGGACAGCCCCACCGACGCGCTGGCGCGGCTGATTTCCTCCATGGCGATCATGTGGGCCAGGTAGCCCATGCCGGCGCCGCCGTATTCCTCGCCCACGGTGATCCCCAGCACACCGAGGTCGCCCATCTTGCGCCACAGGTCCATGGGGAACTGGTCGTTCGCGTCGATCTCGCCCGCGCGTGGGGCGATCTCGGCCTGGGCGAATTCGCGCACCGCGTCGCGCAGGGCATCGATGTCTTCGCCAAGCTGGAAGTTCAGGCCGGGGAGCTGGTTCATGGGGTCGTCCTCTGGATATGAATGGGATCGCGGGCTCAGCCCTGGATGTGTTCGCGGCCGGTCACGGCCATGAGCGTGCAGCCCATGGTGGCGACCAGCTTTTCTCGGCCTGCGTCGATGGCAAACGCCTGGCCTTCGCAGACCGTGACGGTGCGCCCGGGCTTGATCACGGTTCCGACCATGCGGAAACGTTCACCTTGCGCCGGCGCCAGCAGGTTGATCTTGAACTCGATGGTGAGCACCGCCGCGTCGTCGGCCATCAGGGTGAACCCGGCGTAGCCACAGGCCGAATCGAGCGCCGTGGCCACCATGCCGGCGTGCAGGAAGCCATGTTGCTGGGTCAGCAGCTCGGCCCATGGCAGGGTGATCACCACCTGCCCGGGGCGCACGTCGGCCAGCGTGGCACCCAGCGTCCGCATGGCCGCCTGACGGCCGAAGCTCTCGCGGGTCCGGGCGTCGAAATCGGGGTTGCGGGGTTCGAAAGCGGGTGGGTTCACATCAGCCTCGGTGGTGCAGACAGCCCGCGATTCTACGTTGACGTTTACGTAAACGTCAATTCAGGAAGACAGCCCTCAGGCCACCAGCCTGGACAGCAGCAGGCGCGTGGCCCTGACGTAGGGCGCTGCCGGCTCGCCCCGGGCAATGGCCAGGGCGGCCCGGTCGAACATGGCCGAGAGCAGCACGGCCAGCTCCTGCAGCGGCTGCCCGGCGCCAGGCAGGGCCTGGCGCAGGCCTTCGAGCAGGGCCTGGAAGCCGGCCAGTTCGTTCAGCGCCCTCACCCGCTCGGCGCCGAGCACCGCGGGTGCCTCCAGCAGCAAGAGCCGCGCGCGCCCTTTTTCCGCCATGGCGGCGAAATAGGCCTGGGCGCCGGCCATCAACGCCTCCACCGCATCGGCGTGAACGCGCGATTGCAAGGCGATCTCATCCGCTACCTCCAGCGCCGCCTGCTCGGCCACCGCCTCGAACAACTGCGCCTTGTCGGCAAAGTGGTGGTACAGCGCGCCACGGGTGACGCTGGCGGCCGAGACGATCTGCGGCGTGCCGGTGGCGGCGTAGCCGCGCTCCTCGAAGAGGGCTCTTGCGGCCTGAATCAGGGCGGCCCGGGTGGCTTCGGTGCGTTCTCCCTGTGATCGACGGTTCATGAGGGCCTCTTTAAATACATGCAGTCTGTATGTTATATTTCAATTGCATGCACATTGTATGTATCTTTCTCAAGGAGCCCGACATGAAATCGACGCAGTACTACCCCGTCCTCATGACCGATCGCGTGGCAGACACCGCCCGCTTCTACGAAGACCACTTCCGCTTCTCCCGGCAGTTCGACAGCGACTGGTACATCCACCTGCAGTCCCGTGAAGACGCCTCGGTCAACCTGGCCGTGCTCGACCGCAACCACCCCACCATCCCCGCAGCCAGGCGCGGTCAGCAGGTGAACGGGCTGCTGCTCAACTTCGAGGTGTCCAACGTGGACGCCGAGTACGAACGCGCCGTCGAACAAGGGCTCGACGTGCTGCTGGCCATCCGCGACGAGGACTTCGGTCAGCGCCATTTCATCGTTCAGGACCCCAACGGCGTGATGATCGACGTGATCCAGCCGATCCCGCCGAGCGAGGCGTTCCTGCGCCAGTACGCCGACGGCGCCGCGGCGAGCTGAAGTCGTCAGGCGGCGGCGCGGCTCAGGTAGAGCAGCACCAGGCCCACGGCTGCAGGCAGCGCCTGCACAAAGAGAATCTTGCGGCTGGCGGTGGCCGCGCCGTACAACCCGGCCACCAGCACGCAGGCGAGGAAGAACACCTTGACGCCGAATCCCTCGGGGCCGAGCCACAGGCCCCAGACGAGGCCGGCGGCCAGGAAGCCGTTGTAGAGCCCCTGGTTGGCGGCCAGCACCTTGGTGGCCGCCGCGGAAGCCGGCGTCTGGCCAAAAGCACGCAGGCCGGCGGGCTTGTCCCAGAGGAACATCTCGAGGACCATGAAGTAGACGTGCAGAAGGGCGACGAGACCGATGACGACGCTGGCGACCACGGACATGAGGAATCCTTGTTGAGGCAACACTCGGGCGCCGCAGCTTACGCCTTCTTCTCCACCTTGCCCAGAAGCGCGCGGGCTTCCTTCTCGTGCGTCTTCACCTCGTCGAGGTTGGCCACCAGGTCGGCCATCTGCTCTTCGAGTTCGCGCCGGTGATCGGCCAGCACCGCCAGGAACTTGCGCAGTTGCGGACCGGTGTCGCGCGGGCTGTCGTACATGTCGATGATCTCGCGCGCCTCGGTGAGCGAGAGGCCGAGGCGCTTGGCGCGCAAGGTGAGCTTGAGTCGCGTGCGGTCGCGCGCGGTGTAGACCCGGTTGCGCCCCCCGGGACCTTCGCGCTGGGGCTGGAGCAGCCCCATGTCCTCGTAGAAACGAATGGCGCGGGTGGTCAGGTCGAACTCGCGCGCCAGGTCGCTGATGGTGTAGGTCGGGTTCGTCGCCATGGGTTGGGAATGACCTTGCGTGCGGTGTCGGGTTTCAGACAGTGCGAGACGTGTTCGCTCCGTAGAATGCCTGGAGTCTTTACGTTTACGTCAACGTCACTTGGCGATCTTAACGGAATCCCGTTGCCATGAGCCTGTCCCGCGAGCAGCTTGAAGCCCGGCTGCACTACCCCCTGGGCGACACCCTGCCCGCCTCTGGCCGATCGCTGGAAGTGGCGCCGGGTGTGCGCTGGATCCGCATGGGACTGCCGTTCGCGCTGGACCACATCAACCTCTGGTTGCTTCGCGACGAGATCGATGGCCGTGAGGGCTGGACGGTGGTGGACTGCTGCATTGCCCACGATGCGGCGAAAGCGCAATGGGAAGCCATCTTCGCCAGCGAACTGCAGGGACTGCCGGTGCTGCGCGTGATCGTCACCCACATGCACCCCGACCACATTGGCCTGGCCGACTGGTTGTGTGAGCGATGGAACTGCCGGCTTTGGGTCAGCGCGACCGATTTCGCCATGGCTCGCCTGGGCTCACAAAGCACCAGCGGTTTCGGTGGCGAAGCCGCCGCCGATTTCTTTGCGGCCAACGGCCTCAGCGATGCGGAGAGCCTGGCGAAGATCCGGGGCCGTGCCAGCTACTACCCCAGCCTCGTGCCTTCGGTGCCCAGCGAGTACCGGCGCCTGTACGACGGCCTGCAGGTGCCCATCGGTGGGCGCCGCTGGCGCTGCATCAGCGGCTACGGCCACGCGCCGGAACACATGGCACTGCACTGCGAAGAGCTGGGCGTGATGATCAGCGGCGACATGGTGCTGCCACGCATCTCCACCAACGTGAGCGTGTACGACCAGGAGCCGGAGGCCGATTCCTTGACGCTCTTCCTGGACTCGCTGGAAAAGTACCTGCCGCTGCCCGCCGACACCCTGGTGCTGCCATCGCACGGCAAACCCTTCACCGGCCTGCACGAACGCATCCAGCAGTTGAAGGACCACCACCGCGACCGCCTGGCCGAAGTGATGCAGGCCTGCCATGAGAAACCCTGCAGTGCCGCCGATGTGCTGCCGGTGCTGTTCCCGCGCGCGCTCGACCTGCACCAGACCACCTTCGCCATCGGCGAAGCGGTGGCGCACCTGCACTGGTTGTGGATGGCCGGCGAGCTCAGGCGCGAACGGGACGCTCACGGCGTCTGGCGGTTTGCCGCCGCCTGATGCGACCGATCACTCGTCCAGCGGAACCGCCGCTTCCCTCAATGCGCGCCGCCGCTCGGCGTGATCGGGCAGCACGCTGGCCACCACGTCCCAGAAGCGTGGGCTGTGGTCCATGTGGCGCAGGTGGCTGAGCTCGTGCACCACCACGTAGTCCACCATTTCCATCTTCAGGTGAATGAGCCGCCAGTTCAGGCGGATGCTGCCATCGGCGCTGGCGCTGCCCCACCGCGTGCCCGCGCTGGACAGGCGCAGCTTCGTGTAGCGCACCCCGAGCTGGGGTGCGAAGTGATCGAGCCGCTGCGTGAAAAGCTGCTTCGCCTGGCGCATGAGCCAGGCTTGTGCGGCATCGCGGATCTGGCGCTCATTGGCGTTGTGGGCCAGGCCCAGGCGCAGGGTGGCCATCTGGCCATCGGTGTCGAGCACGGCGCCCACCTGGGTGAACCCATGTGCCGGATCCAGCGCCAGCCGCAGCCGCGCGCCCAGGTAGTCGAACTCGGCGCCGTCGGCCCAGACGATGCGCGCTTGGTCGAGTTCGCTGGCGCGTTCGCGGGCGCTCTGCAGTTTCTCCAGCACCCAGGCCGACTTGTCGTGCAGCAAGGCCTCCACCTCGCCCACGGGCGTCCAGCGCGGCGCACGCACGCTCAGGCCATCGGTGCTGATGGACAGGCCGATCGTGCGGCGCTTGGCGCGCTTGAATTCGTAGCCCACGTCGCACGAGCCCAGGCGCAGCACGCGGTTGGCGCGCGGGTGGTGCCAGGCAGCGGGTTGGAACACCTGCGTCATCGACAGCGCAGGGGGCTCGGGTCTGCGGGGCGCGGGCGCTGGCGCGGCGGCAGCAGGCGCCGCGGCGGGCTCGGGACCGCTGAAGAAATCAAGCGCCAGCTGAACGAAGCGCTGCATGCCTCGCCTCAGGCCGCGTGGTACGCGTCAGGGTCGAGTCGCCGCATCTCGGCTTCGATCCACGCCTCCACCTCGCGCATCAGCTCGTCGGGCTCTCGGCCCTGGCTGGGGATGGGCTTGCCGATGGAGAGCTCGACCACGCCGGGCTTCTTGATGAAGGCCTTGCGCGGCCAGCACTTGGCCGACGTCACTGCAATCGGGATCACCGGGGCGCCGGTTTCCACGGCCAGCCGCGTTCCACCGCTCTTGTACTGACCCTTCTGTCCACGCGGTATGCGCGTGCCCTCGGGAAACATGATGACCCAGGTGCCCTGGTTCAACAGCCGCTGGCCCTGCTCCACCACCTTGTTGAAGGCCTGGGCGCGTTTGCTTCGATCGATGTGGATCATGTCCATGCGGCCCATGGCCCAGCCGAAGAACGGCACATAGAGCAGCTCCTTCTTGAAGACGTATGCCAGCGGATGCGGCATCAGCGTGGGCATGCAGAAGGTTTCCCAGGTGGACTGGTGCTTGAGCAGCAGAATGGCCGGCGCCGTGCTGCCCACGGGCAGGTTCTCGAAGCCGATCACCTCGTTGCGGATGCCCAGCATCAGCTTGCCGCTGTTGACCGCCAGGCGCAGCCAGCCCGCGCACATCCAGTAGATCTGCGTGCTGTTGAGGAACGGTGCGGCCACCAGCACGGCGAGCGCCCAGGGAACGACCGTGATCGCCATGAACAGCGTGTGCAGGATGGCGCGCAGCAGGTTGACCAGGATCATGGGAGAGGTTCTTCAGTTCGTGGTCGGCTGCGCAAGCAGCCAGTCGGCAAAGGCGCCAAGATCTTCATGGGTCATCGTCAAGGGCGGCAGGTTGGGCGCCAGCGCAGCCAGGTCCTGCGCGCCGCCGAGTCCCAGACGCCCGCGCAGATGCTCGGACTTGCCGGTCAGCAGCAGGTGCGTGGGGCAGCCCGCGCGGGCGGCGGCCTCCATGTGGCGGATGGAATTGCCAGCGGCGGGTGCGTTCGCCAGCGGCGCGCCGAAACGTTCGCCGATCTGCTCGAACAGGCCGGGCGCTGGCTTGCGGCAACGGCATGCATCTTCGGGCGCGTGCGGGCAGAAAAACACCGCCTCCACACGCGCCCCCACGGCGGCGAGCTGGCGGTGCATCTTGGCGTGAATGGCGTTGAGCGAGACCATGTCGAACAGGCCACGGCCAATCCCGGACTGGTTGGTCGCCAGCACCACGCGCCACCCTCCCTGGTTCAGCCGTGCCACGGCTTCCAGCGCACCCGGCAGCGCCTCCCACTCGTCCGGCGAGGCGACGTAGTCGTCGCGGCTGCGGTTGAGCGTGCCGTCGCGGTCGAGGATGAGCAGCTTCATGGCATCAGGCCAGACGGGACAGATCGGCCACGCGGTTCATGGCTTCGTGCAGTTGCTTGAGCAAACCCAGGCGGTTGGCCTTGAGCGCGGGATCGTCGGCATTGACCATGACGCCATCGAAGAACGCGTCCACCGGCGCACGCAGCGCGGCCAGCGCCTGCAGCGAGGCGGTGTAGTCGCCCGACTCGAAACTCGCGTTGGCGGCGGGCACCGTGGCCCGCATGGCGGCATACAGGACCTTTTCGGCGGCTTCCACCAGCACGGACTCGTCCACGGTCGCCGCAACGTCGCCTTCGGCCTTCTTCAGGATGTTGCCAATTCGCTTGTTGGCCGCGGCCAGCGAGGGCGCCTCGGGCAGCGCGGCAAAAGCCCGCACCGCGGCCAGCCTGGCGGGGATGGACGACCACTGGCCCAACTGCCGCGCATAGATGGCGGCATCCACCTCAGCCGGGGAAAAGCCCGCATCGCGCAGGTACCCTTTGAGCCGCTCGATGAGGAACTCGTCGAGCTCCACGCTCCGGTCCTGCAACAACCCCGCCGGGAATGCCGCAAAGGCCAGGCGCGTGAGCTGATGGAATTGCAGCGCCAGCTTGCCTTCCATGAGCATGCGCACCACGCCCAGCGCATGCCGCCGCAACGCGAACGGATCCTTGTCGCCGGTCGGCAGATTGCCGATGCCGAACATGCCCACCAGCGTTTCCAGCTTGTCGGCCAGGGCCACCACCACGCCCGTGGCGTTGCGCGGCAACTCGTCGCCCGCGAAACGTGGCTTGTAGTGGTCTTCGATGGCGAAGGCCACTTCTTCCGACAGGCCATCGTGGCGCGCGTAGTAGCCACCCATGACACCTTGCAGTTCAGGGAATTCCCCCACCATGTCGGTGAGCAGATCGGTCTTTGCCAGTTGTGCGGCGGCGTCGGCGCCCTTCGCCAGCACGTCGCCGCCGAGTTGCTGGCCGATGGCGCGTGCGATGGCGCGCACGCGCTCCACGCGCTCGCCCTGCGTGCCCAGCTTGTTGTGATAGACCACCTTCGACAGGCCTTCGACGCGCGAAGCCAGGGTTTTCTTCCGGTCCTGGTCGAAGAAGAACTTCGCATCGGCCAGACGCGGGCGCACGACGCGTTCGTTGCCCCCGATCACAGCGCCCGGATCGTCGGGCGTGATGTTGCTCACCACGAGGAACCGGTGCGTGAGACGGCCTGAGGCCTCGAGCAGCGGAAAGTACTTCTGGTTCGCCTTCATCGTGAGGATGAGGCACTCCTGCGGCACATCGAGGAACTGCTTCTCGAACGCACAGACCAGCACATTGGGCCGCTCGACCAGCGCCGTCACCTCGTCGAGCAAGGCGTCGTCATCGATGGGCCGGCAGCCGCCGCCCACCTTCGCGGCAGCCGCCGCGAGCTGGCGCGCGATCTCGGCCTTGCGCTCGTCGAACGAAGCGATGACGGCACCATCCCTGGACAGCGTGGCGGCATAGGCATCGGCGTCCCGCAGCACCACGGGCGAGACGGCAGCCTCGAACCGGTGGCCGTGCGTGGTGTTGCCTGCCGTGAGCCCCAGCACCTTCACGGGCACCACCGTGCTGCCGTGCAGGGCGACCAGCCCATGCGCGGGTCGCACGAAGTTCACGCTGCTCCAGCCAGGCAGGTCGCAGTCGGTCTCCAGCTGGTAGCTCATGACCTTGGGGATCGGCAGCTTCGCAATCGCCTCGTCGAGCGATTTCTGCAGGCCGGTGGGCAGGTCGACGCCCGCCTGCACGCTGTCGAAGAAGAGCGCCTCCGCCTTGCCGTCTGGCGCTCTCTTGAGGCCTGGCACCGCCGAGGCGTCGGCGCCCAGCGCGCTCAGGCGCTTGATCAGCGCGGGCGTCGGCTGGCCACTGGCGTCCAGGCCCACGCTCACCGGCATCAACTTTTGCGACACGGCCTTGTCGGCGGCGCGCGCGAGCACGCCGCTGACGTGCGCAGCCAGCCGGCGCGGCGACGCAAATGCGGTCACGGCGGCATCGGCCGACGCCAGCCCCTGCGCCTTGAGCTGATCGCCCAGCACGGTGGCAAAGGCATCGCCCAGCTTCTTCAGTGCCTTGGGTGGCAACTCTTCAACGAACAGCTCGACGAGCAGGTTCTGTGCGGTCATTCTTGTACTTTCACGCGGCCTTCAGGCGGCCTTCTTCTCGATCTGTGCCACCCACTCGCGCGGCGCCATGGGGAAGCCCAGGCGCTCGCGGCTTTCGTAATAGCTCTGCGCGACGGCGCGCGCCAGATTGCGGATGCGGCCGATGTAGGCGGCGCGTTCGGTGACGCTGATGGCACCGCGTGCATCCAGCAGGTTGAAACTGTGCGCGCACTTCAGCACCTGCTCGTAGGCCGGCAGCGCGAGTTGCTGTTCCATCAGGTGCTTCGCCTGTTTCTCGTGCGCGCCGAAGGCGGTGAACAGGAAGTCGGCGTCCGAATGCTCGAAGTTGTAGGCCGACTGCTCCTTCTCGTTCTGCAGGTAGACGTCGCCGTAGCTCATGGTCTCCGTCCACTTCAGGTTGTAGACGTTGTCCACGCCCTGCAGGTACATGGCCAGGCGCTCCAGCCCGTAAGTGATCTCGCCGGTGATGGGCCTGCAATCGATGCCGCCCACCTGCTGGAAGTAGGTGAACTGCGTCACTTCCATGCCGTTGAGCCACACCTCCCAGCCCAGGCCCCAGGCACCCAGCGTGGGGTTCTCCCAGTCGTCTTCGACGAAGCGGATGTCGTTCTTCTTCAGGTCGAACCCCAGCGCCTCCAGGCTGCCGAGGTAAAGCTCCAGGATGTTGGACGGCGCGGGCTTGAGCACCACCTGGTATTGGTAATAGTGCTGCAGGCGGTTGGGGTTCTCGCCGTAACGGCCGTCCTTGGGCCGTCGGCTGGGCTGCACGTAGGCGGCCTTCCAGGGTTCGGGTCCGAGCGCGCGCAGGAAGGTGGCGGTGTGGCTGGTGCCAGCGCCGACCTCCATGTCGTATGGCTGCAGCAGCGCGCAGCCCTGGCGGTCCCAATAGGACTGCAGGGTCAGGATGATTTGCTGAAAGGTCAACATTCAAGGAGACCGGGGCGCGGCCCGGCGAGAGGAGTAGGAATTGGGGGAGGCGGACGACCGGCCTATCACGCCGCCCGATCGCGTGATTTTACGGGCCGCGCTCAGCGGCGGCGCGTGCGTCCACCGCGCCGGCCCAGCCCGCGAAACGAGGCGATCACCAGCACCAGCACCAGACAACCGATCCACAGCGGCGACAAGCCCCAGCGCGCCGTCCATTCGGCATAGGGCGTGAGGCCCCGGCGACCCTCCACGGTGGCCTCCAGCCGACCTCGGGTGATTCGCTCCAGGGCATGTGTCACGCGACCCCGGTGGTCGACGACGGCGGTGGCACCGGTGTTGGTGGCCCGCAGCATGGGCCGCCCCAGTTCGATGGCGCGCAGCCGCGAGATCTGAAGGTGCTGGTCGATGGCCACCGTGTCGCCAAACCAGGCGATGTTGCTCAGGTTCACGAGCAGGGTCGGGGCCAGTTGAGGATCGCGGAACGAGGCGGCCAACTCCTCGCCAAACAGATCCTCGTAGCAGATGTTGGGCGCGATGCGCTGGCTCCCCAGCGCCCAGGCCGGTTGCGGCAGTGCGCCGCGGTTGAAATCCCCCAGCGGGATGTTCATGAGGTTGGTGAACCAGCGGAACAGGGGCGGGATGAACTCACCAAATGGCACGAGGTGGTGCTTGTCGTAGGTGTAGATGCCGTTGTCGCTGGCCCTCAGGCGGCCGGCGGCACGTCGGGCCGAATCCGCAGTCAGGCCCCAGGCCGAGTTGGTGTAGCCCGCTTCCAGGCTGCCCAGCGGCAGGCCGACGAGGGCCGCCACGCCCTGGCTTGCGCTGGCCTGATCCGCCAGGCCGTCCAGCAGAGGTTGCCAGAAGGCTGCGCCCAGCTGGTCGGGCAACAGGGGCACCGCGGTCTCCGGAGCCACCACCAGTTGCGGTCCGGTATTGGGGGACGCACGCACGGCGGCCACGGCCTCGGCGATCTGGCGCGGGTACCAGTCCAGCGCCTGCGCGATGCCGGTGCCGGGAACGAATTTCTGATCCTGCGCGATGTTGCCTTGCAGCAGCCACACTCGCATTTCGCCGGTGCTGGCAGTCTGGCGGTGCCCCAGCTCGCGCCAGGTTGAGCCGCCACCGACCAGGCTCACCAGCAGCAGTCCGACGGCGAGGAACAGCAGGAGCGTGCGCGCCAGTC
Source organism: Hydrogenophaga sp. (assembly GCF_051858985.1). Classification (GTDB taxonomy): domain Bacteria; phylum Pseudomonadota; class Gammaproteobacteria; order Burkholderiales; family Burkholderiaceae_C; genus Hydrogenophaga. The sequence goes on from NZ_JBHYGM010000001.1 coordinate 1,136,318, forward strand.
CCCACCACCCATCGGACAAACCCGGGACGATGCGCGCCTGAACCCGGGCGCCGGGCGTCGCCACATGCACGCCCCCGGCCGCGCGGCCCCCGGGCCGGCTCACGGGAGACGCCAGCCACACGCTCAGGCGACGCCACAGACCCGAGATCACCGAGGCCAGCGTGTAGGCCAGCACCGCCGCGATGAAACCCATGCCATACACACCCACCAGGGGCGCCCAGGCGGCCATGAGATCGACCTGGGCGTAACCGCCCGCACCCCAGGGAAAGCCGGTGAACCAGTGGCCGCGTGCGAGCTCGGCCAGGGTCCAGAGGGAGGCGAACATGAGCGCCTGCGCCGTGCGGGAGACCGGCGCCCAGGCGCAGAGGAACCCCACGCCCACCGCGTAGTAGATGGAGAGGAAACCGGCCAGCGCCAGCACCGCCAGCACCGCCAGCCACGCGGGCAGCCCACCGTAGGTGTGCATGGAGACGAACAACCACCAGAACGTGCCGGCCAGCCACACGGTGGAAAACACCCAGCCGCGCCACACCGCCTGTCCCACCCGCGTGGCGAACTGCAGCGCCAGCACCAGCAGCGCCAGCGACACGATCTGCCAGAAACCGTTGGGCTGTCCCGGCACGGCGCCGGGCAATGCCCAGTCTTTCATGGGCCACGCCATGGAAGCCGCCTGCAGGGCCCCACCCAACAGGCAGACCAGCCACCAGAAAAACCCACTGCCCCGGGCACTGCGCCCGGGCGGGCGCCGACTCATCGGGTTGAAACTCGACGGCGTGTGCAGCGATCCGAAGAGGCTTCTCATGGGTCTGGAGGCCTGCGGCTCAGGCCTCGCCCGGCACGGGCGCGACCTTGAACCACTTCACCGCACCGCCCTTGGTGTGCAGCACGACGAAGCGCAGGCCTTCAAGTTCGTGCGTCTCTCCGCGTTTGGGCACGTGCCCCATGGCGTGGGCAATCATGCCGCCGATGGTGTCGAAATCTTCCTCCGGCAGTTTGAGGCCAAAGGATTCGTTGATGCGCTCGATGGGCGTGTCGCCGCTCACGCGCCAGGTGCTGTCGGCCAGCGCGAAGATGTCGCCTTCGTCTTCGGCGACGTCGAATTCATCCTCGATCTCGCCGACGATTTCCTCCAGCACATCTTCAATGGTGATGAGGCCGGCCACACGGCCGAACTCGTCGATCACGATGGCGAGGTGGTTGCGGTTGCCGCGGAATTCGCGCAGCAGGTCGTTCAGGCCCTTGGTCTCGGGCACGAAGGTGGCCGGGCGCAACAGCGCGCGAATGTTCAGCTCGGGCGCACGCTGCAGCTTGAGGAGGTCTTTGGCCAGCAGGATGCCGATGATGTTTTCCCGTTCGCCCTCGAACACCGGGAAGCGCGAGTGCGCGGTGTCGATGACGAGGTGCAGCAGCTCGTCGTAAGGCGCGTCGATGTTCAGCACGTCCATGCGCGGCGTGGCCACCATCACGTCGCCCGCGGTCATGTCGGCGATTCGGATCACGCCTTCGAGCATGACGCGCGATTCGGCGTTGATGATGTCGTTGTCCTCGGCCTCAGCGAGGGTCTCGATCAGCTCGTCCTTGGAGTCGGGCCCCGGGTGGATGAACTCCGCGAGCTTTTGAAGGAAACCGCGTTTGTCGGCATGCCGCAGGCTGCGCTGCGGCCCACTACTGGGAGGGGATTCGGCCACTGAAGGTAGATGGGGGGTTGTAACGGATCGAAAGGATACCCCAAGCAGGTGGCGCGACGCAAAGCGCCGCCGTCCGTCGGTGCCCGGCGGTCGCTCAGCCGCGCACGCGTTCGCGGGCGTCGCGCACGCCCCGCCGGATGTCCTGCAGCACCGAGAGAAAGCCCCAGAACTGCTTGGCCTGAGCCTTGAAGTGGTAGTCGGTGATGGCCACTTGCTGATTGACCATTTCGGTCATGCGCGAATCAAAGTCGGCTGGCGGCAAGCGCAGGTGCGCCTCCGATTCGGAGCCATCGCGCTCGATCACCGCACCCGCGCGACGCGCAATCTTGAGCATCGCCGTGTTCTCCGACAGGGCATGGATGAACAGCATGCTCACGCCCTCGTTGCGCGCGTGCATGACGGCGCGTTCGAACAGGCGGCTGCCGTAGCCCCGGCCTCGAGCGCTCTTGCCTACCGAGACGCCGAACTCGGCGCAACTGGTGTACTTGGGGTCGAGCGAAAAGGCCAGGTGGGCCATGGCAATGAGTTCGAGCTTGCGGTTGAAGATGCCGAAAAGCTCGTCGCGATCGAAGTTCAGCTGCGCCACATAGCGGCGGATCTGCTCGTCGTTGGCCGCGTAGCCAAAGCGCAGGTAGCGGTCGTGCGGCTCCAGGGCAAGCAGGTGCGCCTCGATGCGTTCCACCTGACCCGGGCCGATGGATCGGATGGGCACGACGGGCGTGGAGGTCTTGTCGGGGTTGGCCATGTGGTCAATGTACGGGTTTTCCCTATATCCACAAGGACTCACGCCCCTAATGCAGGGGGAACCCGACGGGCGGGACCCGACGCCGGCATCACACCGGCAAAGCCGTGGTGCTTTTCACGCGGTCCATCACGAAGCTCGTCTTGCAGTCCTGGACGCTGGGGTGTTTGAGCAGGGTGTCCATCATGAAGCGCGAGTACGCCGCCATGTCCGCCACCACCAGTCGCAGCTGGAAGTCCATCTCCCCGGTGAGCGCGGCGCATTCCACCACTTCCGGCCAGCTCAGCACACTCGCACGGAACTGGTCCATGGGACTGCGTTTGGCGCTGCCGGCGTGCTTCTCCAGCCGCACGTTCACGTGGGCGGTGAGTCCCAGCCCCACAGCCTCCGGCCGCACCAGCGCGACGTAGCGGTCGATCACATGCGCCTCTTCCAGCCGGCGCACGCGGCGCAGCACCGCGCTGGGGGACAGCCCCACCGCCTCGGCGATCTGGTCGTAGGTGGCCCGGCCATCGGCCTGCAGGCTGCGAAGAATCTGGCGGTCGAGCTTGTCAAGTGCTTCCATGACGCCAAGTTTGCAGGTTTCCTGCAATCCAGACAAGTGGAGCGCCCCAAAACGCCGGAATCGTGACAGGCTGCGCCGATACAGTGGCGAATTCGCCCCATCAACACCCGGAGACAGCCATGAACAGCGCCTTGCCCACCGCCGCCACCCAGACCGCCGCGACCCCGTGGGAGAACCCGATGGGGACCGACGGTTTCGAATTCATCGAGTACGCCGCGCCCGATCCCGAAGCCATGGGCGCGCTGTTCGAGCGAATGGGCTTCAAGCCCATCGCCAGGCACCGCCACAAGGCCGTGACGCTGTATCGGCAGGGCGAGATCAACTTCATCATCAACGCCGAGCCCGACAGCTTCGCCCAGCGCTTTGCGCGCCTGCACGGACCCAGCGTGTGTGCCATCGCCTTCCGGGTGCAAGACGCCAAGGCGGCGTATGAACGCGCCATCGCGCTCGGCGCCTGGGGCTACGCGCAATCTGCCGGCCCGGGTGAACTGAACATCCCCGCCATCAAGGGCATCGGCGACTCCATCATCTATTTCATCGACCGCTGGCGCGGCAAGAACGGCGCCCAGGAAGGCGACATCGGGAACATCGGGTTCTTCGACGTGGACTTCGAACCCCTGCCCGGCGCCGAACTCAACCCCGCAGGCCACGGCCTCACCTACATCGACCACCTCACGCACAACGTGCACCGTGGCCGCATGGAAGAGTGGGCGGGCTTCTACGAGCGGCTTTTCAACTTCCGCGAGGTGCGCTACTTCGACATCGAAGGCCAGGCCACTGGCGTGAAAAGCAAGGCCATGACCAGCCCCTGCGGCAAGATCCGTATCCCCATCAACGAAGAAGGCAACGAGAAGGCCGGACAGATCCAGGAGTACCTGGACCGCTACCACGGCGAGGGCATCCAGCACATCGCCATGGGCTCGACCAACCTGTATGACACCGTGGACGCGCTCGAACTCAGCGGCGTGAAGCTGCTCAACACCAGCGAAACGTATTACGAACTGCTGCCCCGGCGCATCCCGAACCACGGCGAAGACGTGGAGGCCCTCAAGCAGCGCAACATCCTGGTGGACGGCACGCCCGGCGAACTGCTGCTGCAGATCTTCAGCGAGAACCAGCTCGGCCCGATCTTCTTCGAGTTCATTCAACGCAAGGGCAACCAGGGCTTTGGCGAGGGCAACTTCAAGGCGCTCTTCGAGACCATGGAACTCGACCAGGTGCGCCGCGGCGTGCTGAAGGCCTGAAGGCGCCCGCCATGGCCGTTAAACCGGTTGTCTATGGCGCGAGCGAGCGCCCGCCGCGCGGCGACTACACCCGTGCGCGCGCCGACTACACCTGTCCGCAGAACTGGGCTTCCTACACCGAGGCCGATCACGACACCTACCGCCGGCTGTACGAGCGGCAGACGGCGCTGCTGCCCGGGCTGGCTTGCGACGCCTTCATCGAGGCCCTGCCCTCGCTGGGCGTGCGTGATCGCATCCCGCGCTTCGAGGAAATCAACGAGCGCCTCATGCCCGCCACCGGCTGGGAAATCGTCGCGGTGCCGGGCCTGATCCCGGAGCGACCGTTCTTCGACCTGCTGGCCAATCGCCGCTTCCCGGTCACCGACTGGATCCGCACGCCCGAGGAGTTTGACTACATCGTCGAGCCGGATGTGTTCCACGACCTGTTTGGGCATGTGCCCTTGTTGTTCAATCCGGTGTTCGCCGACTACGTGCAGCGCTACGGCGCCGGTGGGCTCAAGGCGCACGACCTGGGTGCTGGTGAACTGCTCTCGCGGTTGTACTGGTACACGATCGAGTTCGGGCTGATGCGACAGAGCGACGGGCTGCGCGCCTACGGCGCCGGCATCCTGAGTTCGTCAAGCGAACTGAAATACAGCGTGACCAGCCCGCAGCCACAACGCGTCGCGCTGGATTTGCTGCGCTGCATGCGCACGCGCTACAAGATCGATGACTTCCAGGCCACCTACTTCGTCATCGACAGCTTCGAGCAACTGTTCGAAATGACCGCGCCCGACTTCGCGCCGCTCTACGAAGCGGTGCGCTCGCTCGGTGAACTGGCGGCCGACGAAAGCAATTCCAGCGATTCGCTCATCACCCTGGGGTGAAACGCCATGGCCACGTGGGCTGCGCCAGGCAGGAGCCGGTTGTCGGCGCCTGGCAGGGTGGCGGTGGACGCAGGGAACACGATGTTGTCGGCGTTCGAATACCAGCAGACGAAGCGCGCGTAGGTGTCGGTGGGTTTGATCTGTGCCTCACGCGCCTGCAGGGCGAGCAGCCAGTCGCCCCCCAGCCGCATCTGGCGACCATTGGCCACCCGGCTGAAACGCCCCAGCCAGGTGCCTCGGTGCGGGCTGCCGATGGTGACGACGCGATGCACGGGTGTGTGGGGCTCGCTGGCCAGCCACACGCGCGCGGCCAGTCCGCCCATGCTGTGGCAGACCAGCATGGGCGGCGCGCCCGTCAAGGCCTGAGCGCGCGCGACGCCGTCGGAGATCAGCTTCGCATAGTCGTCGATGCTGCCAAACACCGGCTCCAGGTTGACCGACACGTAGGGCACGTCTTGTTCACGAAGGCGTTTCATCCAGGGCAACCAGAGTCCCCGGTTGCAGACGAAGCCGTGGATGAACACCACGGCCGGCGTTCCGGGGGCCATGGGTTCGTCGGTGTCGGGCAAGCTGGCCCAGCGGAACGGCTGGCGCCAGGCGAACACCTGCGGGGCCACGCGAACCTCCTGCCACCAGGCGCCCAGCAGTTCACGCCCATTCGCACGGGGTGCCTCGTCCAGCCGGTTCAGCCAGGCGGCCGCCAGGCCTTCGAGGGCCAGTACCAGCGCGTAGCCACCCAGGATGAGGCAGGCGCCCAGCAAGGCCACCCATGGAGCGCGTGACCACCAGTAGCCCAGCCAGATCACGGCGAACATCAGGGCGGCCACCATCAAACCCTGCTGCAGCCGTGCCAGCGCCGAGCGCGCCCGCACGACCTGCTTCACGCCAGCGGGGACTTGCGGTTTTGAGGGAATGTCCTGCATCACCGCACTATCGCATGTGATGCGTCCATCGAATTAGACTGGGCTTTCCTGAGTCTTTCATGCCATTCCCATGAGCCCGTCCGCCAGTGCCGCCGATCGCATCCGCACCCATCTGGACCGCGTGCAACAGCTTCGCCTGCAAGCCCGGGCGGCCGGCATGGATGCCGCGGTGACCGAGGTGAAGCAACTGCAGGCCCAGCGGTTCCGGGCTACGTACGCCGACCTCATCCGGGATCCCAGGTGCGCCGCGGCCACGCGGTTTTTTCTGGATGAGTTGTATGGCGTGCGTGACTTTGCCCAGCGCGACGCCCAGTTTGGCCGCATCGCCGGTGCGCTGGAGCGCCTGTTTCCCGACGCGGTGGCCCAACTGGCGGTGGATCTCGCCGAGACCCACGCGCTGACCGAGGTGCTGGACCACGAACTGGCACGCCACTGGCTCGCCCACGATGCCGGGACGCCGCCCGCCGTGCGGTACACCCTGAGCTGGCGTCTCGCCAACGACCGGCCCGCGCGCGACCGCCAGCTGGCGGTGGTGCAGCACATGGGTGTGGAGTTGCAGCAACTGACCCGCAAGAAGACATTGCGGATGGGCTTGCGGATGATGCGCAACCCCGCCCGTGCGGCGGGCCTGGAAGCGCTGCAGCATTTCCTGGAGAGCGGCTTTGACGCCTTTGCGTCCCTGGGCGATGCTCGTCAGTTCCTGGACACCATCCGCGAACGGGAATCGGGCTGGATCTCCACCTTGTTCGATGCCCCGCTGGAAGATGCCAGCGAGGCCCTGGCCTCAGAACTCGCCCGGGCCTCCAGGGCAGACTGACCCGGCTGCCCGGTGTGCTTTGCGTGACAGGCCCCTAGGGCTGGCCCGGTTCCCGGGTTCCCTGGGGCTTGCCAGAATGCCGGTTCCCCATCCACGCACTCCACGCCCACCATGAACCGTCACTGGCTCTCCCAATATCCCGAAGGCGTTGCTCACGACGTGGCGCCCGAGCGCTATCGCTCGCTGGCGGCGCTGCTGGAAGAATCGTTCAAACAGCATGCGCGTGAGCCCGTGAGCGTGTGCATGGAACGCTGGATGACCTATGGCGAGCTCGATGAATTCAGCAGCGCGCTGGGCGCCTGGTTGCAGGGCCAAGGCCTGCCTTCCGGCGCGCGGGTGGCGATCATGCTGCCGAACGTGCCCCAGTTCCTGGTGGCCATGGCCGCCGTGGTGCGTGCCGGCTACACGGTGGTCAACGTCAACCCACTGTACACAGCGCGCGAGCTGGAGCACCAGCTCAAGGATTCGGGTGCCCAGGCCATCGTCATCCTGGAGAACTTCGCGCACACCCTGGAGGAGGTCATTGACCGCACCGCGCTTGAGCATGTGGTGATTGCCAGCCTGGGTGACCTGCTCGGCTTCTGGTACGGGCGGTGGCTGACGTTTGCGGTTCGACACCTGGCGAGGATGGTGCCCGCCTACAAGTTGCCGCTGGGAAGTGCCGGCGGATCACGCACCATCGTTTCGTTTCGCCAGGCGCTTGCCGCAGGCGCATCGCGCCACCTCCAGCCCAGCAGCGACACCCTCGATTCGGTGGCTTTCCTCCAGTACACCGGTGGCACCACGGGCCTGTCCAAGGGTGCGGTGCTCACCCACCGCAACGTGATTGCCGCGATCCTGCAGGCCGAGGCGTGGTTCTCTCCGGCGCTGCAGCGGGTGGGTGATCTGCGCCGGGTCAACGGCATCGCCGCCCTGCCGCTGTACCACATCTTCGCACTCACGCTGAGCCTGCTCTGCATCCGTTGGGGCGCTCACATGACGCTGATTCCGAACCCCAGGGACATTCCGAAGTTTGTGGAAACCCTCAAGCGGCGCCCATTCCACCTGCTGCCCGCCGTCAACACCTTGTTCAACGCGCTGCTGCAGAACCCGCAGTTCAGGCAGCTCGATTTTTCTCAACTGGTGATGTCGCAGGCTGGCGGCATGGCCGCCTCCGAAGGCACTGCGCGGCAATGGATGTCCGTGACGGGCTGCGCCATGATCGAAGGCTGGGGCATGAGCGAAACCTGCGCCATCGGCACCAACAACCCGGTGAATGCACGCGAGTTCAGCGGGACCATCGGCCTGCCTTTGCCCGGGATCGACATTGCCATCAAGGACGAAGCGGGCCATAGCCTTGCGCTGGGCGAGACCGGAGAGATCTGCATAAAAGGCCCCAACGTGATGCAGGGCTACTACAACCAGCCGGAGGAGACCGCCAACGCCTTCACATCCGACGGCTTCATGCGCACCGGTGACGTCGGCGTGATGGACGAACGCGGCTACACGCGCATCGTTGACCGAAAGAAAGACATGATCCTGGTGTCGGGCTTCAACGTCTTCCCCAGCGAACTGGAAAACACCATCTCCCTGTGTCCCGGCGTGCTGGAATGCGCGGCCATTGGCGTGGAAGACGACAAGCAGGGCGAAGCGGTGAAGGTCTTTGTGGTCCGTTCGGACCCGAGCCTGCGAGAAGAAGACGTGGCCCGGTTCTGCCAGGAGAACCTCACTGGCTACAAGCGACCACGCCACATCGAGTTTCGGGACGAACTGCCCAAAAGCAACGTCGGCAAGATATTGCGACGCGCGTTGCGCACACCGTCGCCGCATTGAGCGGTCTCCATCAAACCCATGACGACCCCTGTTTCATCTGCGGATCTGGCGCTGGCCGGCATCACCGTGCTGGAGCGCGGCTGGCTTTCCTCGAACAACACGCTCATCCGGGGTGATGGTCCCGCTACCCTGGTGGATTCAGGCTATTCGAGCCATGCCGAACAGACCGTGGCCCTGGTCCATGCCGCACTGCAAGGGCAGACGCTTGATCAATTGCTCAACACGCATCTGCACAGCGACCATTGCGGCGGCAATGCAGCGCTTCAACAGACCCACCTATCGTTGACGACCTGGATACCACCGGGGCGAGCCGACGCGGTGCGCCGTTGGGACGCGGTGGCACTCACTTACGAACCCACGGGCCAGACCTGCCCGCGTTTCACGCACCAGCGCCTGCTGACACCCGGAACCTCGGTGCAGATGGGATCGCTGCCCTGGGAGATTCACGCCGCCAAGGGACACGATCCCCACTCCATCGTGCTTTTCCAACCGCAGCTGCGCGTGCTGATTTCGGCCGATGCGCTGTGGGAAAACGGCTTCGGCATTGTGTTCCCCGAACTCGAAGGCGAATCGGCATTCGACGATGTGGCCGAGACGCTTGACCTGATCGAACACCTGCAGCCCACCACCGTGATTCCCGGCCATGGCGCTGTGTTTCATGACCTGGTGGGTGCGTTGGGCCGTGCGCGCAGCCGCCTGGAGCAGTTCGTCAAGCAACCCGAGAAACACCGTCGCCATGCCCACAAGGTGTTGATCAAGTTCAAGTTGCTCGAATGGCAAAGCATTTCGCTGGACAGGCTGCACGCCTGGGTGATGCAGACCGATTACTTTGCGCGCGGCCTGTCTGCGGAACTCAAGGCGGACGCGGCGGCCAGCAGAGCCTGGCTGGTTGCCTTGCTGGATGAGCTTGAGCGCGTGCAAGCGTTGCGACGCGAGGGCGAGCTGGTGGTGAACCTCTGAGCAATGCGTGGTGGTTTGGTGCAAACGACCAGCCGGTGAACATCGAACAGCCACAAAAAAGCCCACGTTTCCGTGGGCTTCAGTGACAAGCGAGGCTTGTTGTTTTGGTTGCGGAGGCAAGATTTGAACTTGCGACCTTTGGGTTATGAGCCCAACGAGCTACCAGGCTGCTCCACTCCGCGTCAAGCCTTATATTCTATCACGCCTTGTCGGCATCTGCGGCCGGCGCAGCATCTTCTGCGCGGTCCACGAGTTCGACCAGCGCCATCGGCGCGTTGTCGCCAACACGGAAGCCCATCTTCAGGATGCGCGTGTAGCCGCCCGGACGCGCCTTGAAGCGCGGGCCCAGTTCGTTGAACAGCTTGACGACCACATCGCGGTCGCGAAGGCGGTCAAAAGCCAGGCGACGGTTGGCCACGGTGGGCACCTTGGCCAGGGTGATCATGGGCTCGACCACGCGGCGCAGTTCCTTGGCCTTGGGCACCGTGGTCTTGATGACTTCGTGCGTGAGCAGTGAGTTCATCATGTTGCGCAGCATGGCGAGGCGGTGCTCGCTGGTGCGGTTGAGTTTGCGGAGTCCGTGTCCGTGACGCATTTGAGTTTCCTTTTCAGTGTTTTGCCCCCAGCCGTGTCAGGTACTGGGAGTTCGTCAGACAGTTGACTGTCTTCAGTGCTTGTCGAGGCCGGCAGGCGGCCAGTTTTCCAGCTTCATGCCCAAGGTCAAGCCGCGGGACGCGAGCACTTCCTTGATCTCGTTGAGCGACTTGCGACCCAGGTTGGGGGTCTTGAGCAACTCGTTCTCGGTGCGCTGGATCAGGTCACCGATGTAGTAGATGTTCTCGGCCTTGAGGCAGTTCGCCGAACGCACGGTAAGTTCGAGCTCGTCCACGGGACGCAGCAGGATAGGGTCGAACTGCTGCGAACTGCGTTGGGCAGGTGCGTCGAAAGCGGAGAGTTCCACACCTTCGAGTTGCGCAAAAACCGCAAGCTGCTCGACCAGGATCTTGGCCGAGGCACGCACGGCTTCTTCGGGGCCGATCGAGCCATTGGTCTCGATCTCCAGCACCAGCTTGTCGAGATCGGTGCGCTGTTCGACGCGGGCGCTTTCCACGGTATAGCTCACGCGCTTGACGGGCGAGAACGACGCGTCGAGCACGATGCGGCCGATGGAGCGGGCCTGGTCGTCGTTGCGGCGCAGGCTGCCAGGCACATAGCCACGGCCTTTTTCCACCTTGATCTGCATGTCCAGCTTGGCGCCGGCCGACAGTGTGGCGATCACATGGCCGGGATTGACGATCTCGACGTCGTGCGGCGTCTGGATGTCGGCCGCCGTGACCAGACCTTCACCGTCCTTGCGCAGGCTCAACGTGACTTCGTCGCGGTTGTGGAGCTTGAACACCACGCCCTTGAGGTTGAGCAGCATGTTGACGACGTCTTCCTGGACGCCATCGATCGAAGAGTACTCGTGCACCACCCCGGCGATGGTGACTTCGGTCGGCGCGTGGCCGGTCATGGACGACAGCAGGACCCGACGCAGGGCGTTGCCCAGCGTGTGGCCGTAGCCTCGCTCGAAAGGCTCGAGCGTGACTTTGGCGCGGTTGGTCGACACTTGTTCGACGTTGATGGTCTTGGGCTTGAGCAGATTGTTCAGCATTCAAACTTCCTTCAGTACCCTCGGCTCGTTACACCGATAAGGCAGACGGAGCATGGCCCGGACACGCAGGAAGCGTGACCGGGAACGAAATTAACGGGAATACAGTTCGACGATCAGCGATTCGTTCACGTCAGACGCAAACTCATCGCGATCAGGCGACTTCTTGAACACGCCCTCGACCTTGTCGACGGAGACGTCGACCCAGGCGGGGAAGCCAATCTGCTTGGCCAGTTCCAGTGCCTCGATCACGCGGCCCTGCTTCTTCGACTTTTCGCGCACCGCGATCACGTCGCCAGCCTTGACCGAGTAAGAGGGGATGTTCACCGCTTTGCCGTTGACCGTGATGGCCTTGTGCGAAACGATCTGACGGGCTTCGGCGCGGGTGGAGGCAAATCCCATGCGGAAAACCACGTTGTCCAGGCGAGCTTCCAGCAGGAACAGAAGGTTGGCGCCGGTGTTGCCACGGCGGCGATCCGCTTCTGCGAAGTAACGGCGGAACTGGCGCTCCAGCACACCGTAGGTGCGCTTGACCTTCTGCTTCTCGCGCAGCTGGACGCCGAAATCGGAGGTGCGCTGGCCAGAGGTGCGGCCATGCTGGCCGGGCTTGGAGTCGAACTTCGCCTTGTCGCTGATCGAGCGGCGGGCGCTCTTGAGCAACAGGTCGGCGCCTTCACGGCGGGAGAGTTTGGCCTTGGGGCCGAGGTAACGTGCCACGTTGGTTTCCTTGTATCACTGCCGCAACCTGCTGTTGCGGGAGCCACCCTTCAGTTGAAGGTGGCGGTGGGCTTAGCAAAAATGCCACCGCAGGCGACTGCGGTGGCGCTCAGAAAAAAGCTTTCGATTGTACCGCGTCAGCGGTCACGAATCAGATGCGACGACGCTTCTGCGGACGGCAGCCGTTGTGCGGGACCGGGGTGACATCGGAGATCGAGTTGATCCGGATGCCCAAGGCACCCAGTGCACGCACCGAGGATTCGCGACCCGGGCCTGGACCCTTGATCTCAACATCCAGATTCTTGATGCCTTGCTCGATGGCAGCGCGACCCGCCACCTCAGACGCCACCTGGGCGGCAAAGGGCGTTGACTTGCGCGAACCCTTGAAGCCCTGACCGCCCGACGACGCCCACGACAAGGCGTTGCCCTGGCGATCGGTGATGGTGATGATCGTGTTGTTGAACGACGCGTGCACGTGCGCAATGCCGTCGGCAATGTTCTTGCGGACTTTCTTGCGGACGCGAGCGGATGCGCTGGTGGAGGGAGACTTGGCCATGAGGGTCCTTCTTACCGATTACTTCTTCAGCGACTGGGCAGCCTTGCGGGGACCCTTGCGCGTGCGGGCATTGGTCTTGGTGCGCTGACCACGCAGCGGCAGACCACGGCGATGACGGAAACCCCGGTAGCAACCGATGTCCATCAAACGCTTGATGTTCATGGTGGTTTCACGGCGCAGGTCACCCTCGATCGTGAACACACCGACCTGGTCGCGCACTTTTTCAAGCTCCGCGTCGCTCAGGTCCTTGATCTTCTTGGAATAGTCGATGCCACAGGCTTCGCAGATCTTGCGAGCGCGGGTACGGCCAATGCCAAAGATTGCCGTCAAGCCGATTTCAGCGTGCTTGTGCGGCGGAATGTTGATGCCTGCAATACGAGCCATGTTGGGTCCTCTGAACTAACCAATCAGCCTTGACGCTGCTTGTGACGCGGGTCGGTGCAGATGACGCGCACCACACCATGCCGCTTGATGATCTTACAGTTGCGGCACATTTTCTTGACCGAAGCCGAAACTCTCATAGTCTTCTCCTAGATATTCCAAAAACATTCAACAGCTGACCACTCACTTCGAGCGGAACACGATCCGTGCCCGCGTGAGGTCGTAGGGCGTGAGCTCTACCTTGACCTTGTCCCCCGGCAGGATCCGGATGTAGTGCATCCGCATCTTCCCGGAGATGTGCCCCAGAACCACATGACCGTTTTCGAGCTTGACCCTGAAGGTTGCATTGGGGAGGTTTTCAACAACCTCGCCTTGCATCTCGATCACGTCATCCTTGGCCATAAAAACTAATTGCCGAGGGAGGTTTTGAAGTTGGCCTTTTTAAGCAGCGACTCATATTGCTGCGACATCATGTAATTCTGAACCTGGGCCATGAAGTCCATGGTGACCACCACGATGATCAGCAGGGAGGTGCCACCGAAATAGAAGGGCACGTTGTATTCAAGGATCAGGAACTCGGGCAGCAGACAGACAGCGGTGATGTAGATCGCACCGGCCAGTGTCAGCCGCAGAAGGATCTTGTCGATGTAGCGCGCGGTCTGGTCACCAGGACGAATCCCCGGGATGAACGCACCGCTCTTCTTCAGGTTGTCCGCCGTCTCACGGCTGTTGAAGACCAGCGCGGTGTAGAAGAAGCAGAAGAAGATGATGGCCGCTGCGTACAGCGCCACGTAAATCGGTTGTCCGGGTGACAGCGCCGAAGCGATGTCGCGCAGCCAGCGGGTGGAGTCTCCAGTGCTCACCCAGCTCACCACCGTGGTGGGCAGCAGGATGATGCTGGAGGCAAAGATGGGCGGAATCACGCCGGCCATGTTCAGCTTGAGCGGAAGATGCGAGGACTGGCCTCCGTACACCTTGTTGCCAACCTGACGGCGAGCGTAGTTCACCAGAATCTTGCGCTGACCACGCTCGACGAACACCACGAAGTAGGTGACCAGGATCACCAGGGCGATGATGAAGATCGACACCAGGATGTTCATGGCACCCGTGCGCACCAGCTCCAGCAGCCCACCCACCGCGCTCGGCAACCCAGCGGCGATACCCGCGAAGATCAGGATGGAAATGCCGTTGCCCAGACCGCGTTCGGTGATCTGTTCACCCAGCCACATGAGGAACATCGTGCCAGCCACCAGACTCACCACGGCGGTGAGCCGGAAACCCATGCCCGGATCGATGACCAGGCCTGCCTGGCCCTCCAGCGCAAGGGCAATGCCCATGGACTGGAAAATCGCCAGGCCCAGCGTGCCGTAGCGCGTGTACTGGGTGATCTTGCGGCGTCCGGCTTCGCCTTCCTTCTTCAGCTGCTCGAACGTGGGAACCACGTAAGTCATGAGCTGCATGATGATCGAGGCCGAGATGTACGGCATGATCCCCAAGGCAAACACGGTGAAGCGCGACAGCGCGCCACCCGAGAACATGTTGAACAGGCTCAGGATGCCGCCCTGCTGCCCCTGGAACAGACGTTCCAGTTGAGCGGGGTCGATGCCGGGCACCGGGATGTGCGCCCCGATGCGGTAGACCACCAGCGCCAGCAGCAGAAAGACCAGGCGACGACGCAGGTCGCCGAACTTTCCGGTTTTGGCCAGTGACGTCGAACCAGTTGCCACAGATTGCTTTCGTTCGGTCCGGGTCAGGCAGCCAGCGAGCCACCAGCGGCTTCAATGGCCTGCTTGGCACCAGCGGTCGCGCCGATGTCCTTGAGGTTCACCGCACGGGTGATCTCACCGGTCTTGACGACCTTCACGCGCTTGGCCATGTGCGGCACAAGGCCAGCCTGCTTCAGCACGAGCATGTCGACATCGGCCACGTCCAGCCCGTTGAGGGCGCTCAGGGTGACTTCGGCGTTGTACTGCAGCTGCGCGGACTTGAAGCCACGCTTGGGCAGACGGCGCTGCAGCGGCATCTGGCCGCCTTCGAAACCCACCTTGTGGTAGCCGCCCGAACGCGACTTCTGACCCTTGTGACCACGACCGGCCGTCTTGCCGAGGCCGGAACCGATACCACGGCCGACCCGGCGCTTGGCGTGCTTGGAGCCTTCGGAAGGCTTGATGGTGTTGAGTTGCATGTCAGTGCCTCCGATCAGACGATCTTGACCAGGTAGCTGATCTTGTTGATCATGCCGCGCACTGCGGGCGTGTCCTGCAGCTCGCTGATGCTGTTGAGCTTGCGCAGGCCAAGGCCGCGCACGGTGTCGCGGTGCGACTGCTTGGTGCCAATGGGGCTGCGCACCAGTTGGACCTTGACGGTGTTTTGAGTGGTCATGATGGCTCCGTTCAGCCCACGATTTCTTCCACCGACTTGCCGCGCTTGGCGGCCACGTCGGCGGGGGTGGTCGAGTTCTTCAGTGCGTCCAGCGTGGCGCGCACCAGGTTGTAGGGGTTGCTCGAGCCATGGCTCTTGGCCACGACGTCGGTGATGCCCAGCACTTCGAAGACGGCGCGCATCGGGCCGCCAGCAATGATGCCGGTACCCTTGGCAGCCGGCAGCATCATCACGTTCGAAGCGCCGTGCTCGCCATGCACGCTGTGGTGCAGGGAACCGTTCTTGAGCGAGACCTTGATCATGTTGCGGCGGGCTTGCTCCATGGCCTTCTGAACAGCCACCGGCACTTCGCGCGCCTTGCCCTTGCCCATGCCGACGCGGCCGTCGCCATCACCGACCACGGTGAGTGCAGCGAAGCCCAGAATCCGGCCGCCCTTGACCACCTTGGTCACGCGGTTGATCGCGATCATCTTCTCGCGCAGGCCGTCTTCGTTCGCTTCGTTCTTGATGTTTGCCGTAAATTTAGCCATTTTGAGTATTCCGTTTGATCAGAACTGCAGACCGGCTTCGCGGGCCGCGTCTGCCAGGGCTTTCACCCGGCCGTGGTAGGCAAAACCGGAGCGGTCGAAGGCCACCTTCTCGATGCCTGCGGCTTTCGCCTTCTCGGCGATGCGCTTGCCGATGAGGGCGGCTGCGGCGGCATTGCCACCCTTGCCGGCGCCACCGATCTGGGCACGCACTTCGGCTTCGGCCGTGGAGGCAGAAGCCAGCACCTTCGAGCCATCGTCGGAAATGACGTTGGCATAGATGTGCAGGTTGGTGCGGTTCACGGTCAGGCGCACGGCACCTTGCTGTGCAATGCGGATGCGCGTTTGACGCGCGCGGCGCAGACGTTGCTCTTTCTTGGTCAACATGATCCTGATCCTTATTTCTTCTTGGTTTCCTTGATCACGACCTTCTCATCCGCATAGCGGATGCCCTTGCCCTTGTAGGGCTCGGGAGGGCGAACGGCGCGCACCTCGGAAGCGATCTGGCCCACACGCTGACGGTCCGAACCCTTGATCACGATCTCGGTCGGCGTCGGCGTTTCCACCTTGATGCCGGCGGGCATGTCCATCACCACCGGGTGGGAGTAGCCGACCGTGAGGTTGAGCTTGGCGCCCTGTGCCTGGGCCTTGTAGCCCACGCCCAGCAGGGTCAGCTTCTTCTCGAAACCCTTGCTCACGCCATTGACCATGTTGTTCACCAGCTGGCGCATGGTGCCCGACATGGCATTGGCTTCGCGCGATTCGTTGACAGGAACGAAGGTCAGCACGCCGGCCTTGTTCTCCACCTTGACCAGCGCGTTCTGCGCCAGCGCCAGGGCACCCAGGGTGCCCTTGACATTGATCAGGTCGTCCTTGACCGCGACTTCCACCCCATTGGGGACGGTGACCGGCAGTTTTCCAATACGTGACATTAAATTCTCCTCAATGCCCGCATCAGGCGACGTAACACAGGACTTCACCACCGACACCGGTGGCGCGCGCCTTGCGATCGGTCATCACGCCCTGCGGCGTCGTGACGATGGCCACACCCAGACCGTTCTGGACCTGGGGGATGGCATTGCGGCCGCGGTAAACGCGCAGGCCAGGGCGGCTCACGCGCTCGATGCGCTCGATCACGGGACGGCCGGCGTAGTACTTGAGGGCAATCTCGAGCTCGTTCTTGCCGTCGTTGCTCTTGACCTGGAATCCGTCGATATAACCCTCGTCCTTCAGGACCTGGGCAATCGCGGCCTTGACCTTGGAGGCCGGCATCGACACGCTGGCCTTCTCGACCATCTGCGCGTTGCGGATGCGGGTCAACATGTCGGCGATAGGATCACTCATGCTCATTTGTGGTTCTCCTAGGGCTTACCAGCTGGCTTTGGTGATGCCGGGGATTTCACCGGCAAACGCCATTTCACGAACCTTGGCGCGCGCCAGGCCGAAGTGGGCGAAGGTGCCGCGCGGACGACCCGTGATCTCGCAGCGGTTGCGCTGGCGGGTCGGGTTCGAATTGCGGGGCAGCTTCTGCAGACCCAGACGGGCCGCATCGCGCTCTTCGTCGCTCTTCTTCGCGTCGTTGGCGGTCGCCTTCAACTCGGTGTATTTCTTGGCGAACTTGGCCGCGAGCTTTTCGCGCTTGAGTTCACGTTGCAGGAGTGCTTGTTTAGCCACGCGCCACCTCAGTTCTTGAACGGGAAACGGAAACCGGCCAGAAGAGCCTTGCACTCTTCGTCGTTCTTGGCGGTCGTCGTGATGCTGATGTTGAGACCGCGCAAGGCATCCACCTTGTCGTACTCGATCTCAGGGAAAATGATCTGTTCCTTGACGCCAACGTTGTAGTTGCCGCGGCCGTCGAAGGAACGGCCGGAGATGCCACGGAAGTCGCGCACGCGGGGCAGGGCCACGGTGACGAAACGGTCCAGGAATTCGTACATGCGGGCGCCACGCAGCGTCACCATGCAGCCGATGGCCTGCTGTTCGCGGATCTTGAAACCGGCAATGGCCTTGCGGGCCTTGGTGACCACGGGCTTCTGGCCAGCGATCTTGGTCAGGTCGCCCACGGCGTTGTCCATGACCTTCTTGTCGGCCACGGCTTCGCTCACACCCATGTTGAGCGTGATCTTGGTGATGCGCGGCACTTCCATCGTCGACTTGTAGCCGAACTTCTCCATCAGGCTGGGAGCGATGGTGTCGCGGAAAACTTCTTGCAAACGTGCCATGGTCATGCCACCTTGATTTCTTCGCCGCTGGACTTGAAGACGCGCACTTTCTTGCCGTCAGCCAGGAGCTTGATGCCCACGCGATCTGCCTTGCCCGTGGCGCCATTGAAGATGGCAACGTTGGACTGGTGGATGGGCATGGTCTTTTCGATGATGCCGCCGGTCTCGCCCTTGGCGGGGTTCGGCTTGGCGTGCTTCTTGACGAGGTTCACGCCCTCGACCACCACGCGGTCTTCGCTGCTGCGCAGCACAACCTTGCCGCGCTTGCCCTTGTCGCGCCCGGCAATCACGATGACTTCATCGCCACTACGAATCTTGTTCATGATGATTCCTCAGAGAACCTCGGGTGCCAGCGACACGATCTTCATGAACTTCTCGGTGCGCAGTTCGCGCGTGACCGGTCCGAAGATGCGGGTGCCGATGGGCTCCAGCTTGGCGTTGAGCAACACTGCTGCGTTGCCGTCGAATTTGATCAGGGCGCCGTCCTGGCGGCGGATGCCCTTGGCGGTGCGAACCACCACAGCGTTGTAAACCTCGCCTTTTTTGACGCGGCCACGGGGCGCTGCTTCCTTGATGGTGACTTTGATGACGTCACCGACGCTGGCGTAGCGGCGCTTGGAGCCGCCGAGCACCTTGATGCACATCACGGACTTGGCACCCGTGTTGTCGGCAACATCGAGTCGAGATTGCGTTTGGATCATTTGATTTAAGTCCCAACTTGAATCCCTCCAGCCACCACGGCAGGAAGTGATCAGTCTTGGGCCCGTCGTTCGGGACCGGCCCTGGCCTTGCCAGAGATGGCCCCTTTCGGTGGGCAGATAGCTCTCCGCCTTTTCAAGCGAAGCCGCAAATTATGGCACGGTTTGCTCTGGACGTCAAACAGGGGGCAGGTAGCGGTCGCACAACGCCTGGAAACTCGACAGTTCGGGGTCGGTATCGAGCTCCTCGGACAGGATCGCCGCCACCGCCGGGGCCATCCGCGCTGCCTCGCGCGCGTCCAGGAACAGGACGCGCCAGCGGCGCGCGAGAACGTCCTCCACCGTCTGGGCGAATTCCACCCGCGCGGCATGTCGCACCATGGCCTCGGTCAATCCCATGCCCAGCAAATTGCCCACGCCCTGACATTTCTGCACTTCCGCCCATTCAGAGCCGTAGAGGTGCATGCCCGGCGCGGCGTGCAGGGGTGTGGATGGCAGGCCGGTCAGGCCGGCGCCCAGCAAACGATGGGAGGCGCTGAGTCCTCCCGGCTTTCGCGGCAACAACTGGCCGGCAAAGCAGTGTTCCAGGACGTCTTCGGCCATGGCGCGGTAGGTCGTCCATTTGCCCCCGGTCACCGTGACCAGTCCGTTGGAATCGACCACGATGGTGTGCTCGCGGGAGAGCGCCTGCGTGCCTCCATCGGCCGGCCCGGGCGCTGCCACCAGGGGGCGCAGGCCGACCCACAGGCTGCGGATGTCCGCCCGGCTCACCGGTCGGCTGAGCGCCTGGCCGGCTTCGGCCAGGATGAATTCGAGCTCTTCGGCGAAGGCGTCCGGCTCGCGCGGCAGGTCTTTGCGGGGGGTGTCGGTGGTGCCCAGCACGAGTTTGCCGAGCCACGGCACGGCGAACAGCACCCGTCCGTCGCGCGTGCGCGGCACCAGCAGGGCGTGACCACCTGGCATGAAATCCCGGTCCACCACCACGTGCACGCCCTGGCTGGGGCTCACCATGCGCGAAGGCTCGCCGCTGGCGGCCGGTTTGGAGCGGTCGCGCAGCGCATCCACCCACACACCAGTGGCATTGACCACACAACGTGCCCCAAGCGCCAGGCGGGTGCCCGTGCGGCGGTCGGTGACATCCAGCGTGGAGAGTGTTTCCGCGCCTTGGGTCGACCGGCTCACGGCGGTGACTTCGGCGTAGTTCAGCACTTTGGCGCCCGCGGCTTGGGCGCTGCGTGCCAGCGCGAGCGCCAGACGAGCGTCGTCGAACTGGCCGTCCCAGTACTTCACGCCCCCGCGCAATCCCCGGGGATTGACGCCCGGCAAAGCCTGGATGGCCTGGGCACGGTTCAGGAACTCCGTGCGACCCAGGCCTGCCCCGCCGGCGAGCAGGTCGTACAGCTTGAGGCCGAGACCGTAGAACGGCGTTTGCCACCAACGATAGGACGGCATCACGAAAGGCAGCGGCTGCGCCAGATGGGGCGCGATGCGAAGCACCGTGGCCCGCTCGGCCAGCGCCTCGCGCACCAGGGCCAGGTTGCCCTGGGCCAGGTAGCGCACGCCGCCGTGCAGCAGCTTGGTCGATCGCGACGACGTGCCGCCGGCGAAATCGTGCGATTCCAGCAGCACCACCGAGAAGCCGCGCAAGGCCGCGTCCAGCGCCACGCCCAGGCCGGTGGCCCCTCCGCCCACCACGGCCAGGTCCACCAACCCGGGGCGCTTCAACGATTCGATCAACAGGGTGCGGTTCATGAGCATGTTGCTTTTCTTGCGATATTACTCTTTGAATGTTCGTTTTTGATCGTTTTTATTCGGTATTTACCCTGAACGTCAGAACTCTGGTTTCCGTTATGTTCGAGGGCTGTTGCTGTCTGCCGTTCCATGAACCTCAATCCCCGCCACACCGAACTGCTCGACGAAGTCCGCGCCCACGGTCCGCAAAGCATCGAAACCCTTGCCGAGCGCTTCGGCGTGACGCTGCAGACCGTGCGACGCGACGTGCAACGCCTGGCCGAGGCTGGTCTGCTGTCGCGCTTTCACGGTGGCGTGCGGCTGCCTGGCTCCACCACCGAGAACATCGCCTACCGCCAGCGCCAGGCCATGCAGTCGGACGCCAAGGCGCGCATCGCGCGGGCCGTGGCCAGCCGGGTTCCCAACGGCTGTTCGCTGATCATGAACATCGGCACGACCATCGAAGCGGTGGCGCGGGAGTTGCACCAGCACCGCGGCCTGCGCGTCATCACCAACAACCTGCACATCGCCTCGCTGATGAGCACGCACCCGGACTGCGAAGTGATCGTGGCGGGCGGCCAGGTCCGCAGCGCAGACCAGGGCATCGTGGGCGAGGCCACGGTGGACTTCATGCGCCAGTTCAAGGTCGACATCGGCCTGATCGGCATCAGCGGCATCGAAGCCGATGGCACGTTGCGCGACTTCGACTACCGCGAGGTGAAGGTCTCGCGCGCCATCGTCGAACAATCGCGCGAAGTGTGGCTGGCCGCCGACCACAGCAAGTTCAACCGGCCGGCGATGGTCGAACTGGCGCGCCTGGAAGACATCGACGTGCTGTTCACCGACGCGCCGCCCGCCGCCCCCTTCGACGACTTGCTGTCGATGGGCGACGTGGAGTGCGTGGTGGCGCCGTGAATCCTTTTCGCCCCTCTCAAGCATCGACATGACCTACCTGCTCGCCCTGGACCAGGGCACCTCCAGTTCGCGCAGCATCGTGTTCGACCGCGCAGGACGCGTGGTGGCCATGGCCCAGCGCGAGTTCCCGCAGATCTATCCCAAGCCCGGCTGGGTGGAACACGATCCACGTGCCATCTGGCAGACGCAGCTGGAAACGGCCCGAGAAGTCCTGAAGCAGGCGCAGCTGCAGGCGGGACAGATCGCCTCCGTGGGCATCACCAACCAGCGCGAAACCACGCTGCTGTGGAACCGCCAGTCCGGCGAGCCGGTCTGCAACGCCATCGTCTGGCAGGACCGGCGCACCGAGCCGATCTGCGCAAGGCTGCGAGATCAAGGTCACGAAGACACGATCCGGCAGAAGACCGGGCTGCGCATCGACGCCTATTTTTCCGCCACCAAACTCGCCTGGATGCTCGAGCAGGTGCCCGAGGCCCGGGCCCAGGCCGAGCGCGGCGAACTTGCCTTCGGCACCGTGGACACCTGGCTGATGTGGAACCTGACCAGCGGAGAGCGTCACGTCACCGACGTGAGCAACGCGTCGCGAACGATGCTCTTCAACGTGCACAGCCGGCAGTGGGACGACGAACTGCTCGCACTGCTCGGCATCCCCTCCAGCCTGCTGCCCGAAGTGCTGCCGTCAAGCGCGGCGTTTGGCCGCATGAAGCCGGACCGGCTGGGTGCGCCGCTGGAGATTGGCGGTGTGGCTGGCGACCAGCAGAGCGCGCTGTTCGGCCAGGCCTGCTACCAGGCCGGCATGGCCAAGAACACCTATGGCACCGGCTGCTTCCTGCTCATGCACACCGGTGAGCAGTTCCAGACCAGCGAGAACGGCCTGATCACCACCGCCACCGCCCAGGCGGCCGGCACACCGCAGTACGCGCTGGAGGGCAGCGTGTTCATTGGCGGCGCGGTGGTGCAATGGTTGCGCGACGGCTTGCGCGCCATCGAAGCCAGCAGCGAGGTGCAGGCACTGGCGGAAAGCGTGCCCGATGCGGGCGGCGTGGTGCTGGTGCCGGCCTTCACCGGGCTGGGCGCGCCTTACTGGCAACCCGATGCGCGGGGCAGCATCACCGGCATCACGCGCGGCACCACCATGGCGCACATCGCGCGTGCGGCGCTGGAAAGCATCGCCTTCCAGAGTGCGGCCTTGCTGGAAGCCATGAGCCGCGACGCCGTGGCCGCCGGCGGCGTGCCGGTGCGCGAACTGCGGGTGGACGGCGGCGCCTGCGTGAACGACCTGCTCATGCAGTTCCAGGCCGATCTGCTGGGCATCCCGGTGGTGCGGCCCGAGGTGATCGAGACCACCGCGCTGGGCGCAGCGTATCTGGCCGGCCTGCAGGCCGGCATCTACAGCGGTACCGACGAACTCGCCGCGCAGTGGCGCGCCGAGCGAACCTTCCAGCCCGGCATGCCGCGCGATCAGGCGCAGGAGAAGATGGCGCAATGGGAGCGGGCGGTGCGCCAGACCACCCGACAATAGCCCGATGACCACGCCCACCTCACCCACCATCACCTTCATCGGCGGCGGCAACATGGCCAGCGCCATCGTCGGCGGCCTGCTGCGCCAGGGCCATCCGACCGGCGCCGTGCAGGTCGTCGAACCGTTCGACGAGCAACGCGCCCGACTCGCGCAACTGTTTCCCGGCATCGCCCTGCTGCCGGGCAGCAGCGGGCTCCAGAAGGCCTCCGACCTCGTGGTCTGGGCCGTCAAGCCCCAGACGTTCAAGGAAGCGGCGCTGGCGAGCCAGCCGCATCTGGCGGGCGCGCTGCACTTGAGCGTGGCCGCCGGCATCACCAGCGACAGCATCGCCACCTGGCTGCAGACGCAGCGCGTCGTTCGCGCGATGCCGAACACGCCGGCGCTGGTGGGCTTGGGCATGACCGGCCTGTTCGCGCGCGACGGAGCCAGCACCGCAGACCGTGCACTGGTGGAGACGGTGGTGAAGACCACGGGCGAACTGGTGTGGGTGGCCGCCGAGGCCCAGCTCGACGCCGTGACGGCGCTCTCCGGCTCCGGCCCGGCCTACGTGTTCTATTTTCTCGAAGCCATGCGCGACGCCGGCGCGCGCATGGGCCTGCCGCCCGACGTGGCGTACCAGCTCGCCGTGGGTACGTTCGTGGGGGCTGCCACGCTGGCGCAGCGCAGCGACGACCCTCCGCAGACGCTGCGAGAACGCGTCACCTCCAAGGGCGGGACGACCTACGCAGCGCTGAGCTCGATGGCTGCGGCGGGCATCAAGGAGAAGTTTGAAGAAGCGCTGTTCGCTGCGCAGAAACGTGCCGAGGAACTCGGCCGCGAATTCGGCGGCTAGGCCAGCAGCAACCCCAGGACCACGCCCGCGAAGACAGTGAATCCAAGCCAGTGGTTGAGCCGAAATGCCTTGAAGCTGCCTTCGCGCGTGCGATCCTTGATGAGCAAGACGTGCCACGCCACCTGGGCCAGGGCCACCACCAGCATGCCGCACCAGACCCAGCCGTTGACGGGCGTCCAAAGCGCCAGGGTCCAGATCGCCAGGTACAGCAGGTAGAACACCGAGACTGCAGGCACGTCGTACCGGCCCAGTGTGATGGCCGACGTCTTCATGCCGATTCGCAGGTCATCGTCGCGATCGACCATCGCGTACTCGGTGTCGTAGGCCAGCACCCAGAACAGGTTGCCCACCAGCAGAAGCCAGGCCAGCAGTGGCACCTGAGACTGCACGGCCGCAAACGCCATCGGTATGCCGAAGCTGAAGGCCACGCCCAGCACCGCCTGCGGCATGGAAACGAAGCGTTTGGCGTAGGGGTAGATCAGCGTGATGGCCAGCGCCGCGAACGACATCTGGACCGTGAGCGCGTTGGTGGTGAGCACCAGGGCAAAAGCAGCCAGCGCCAGCACCCCGCCGACCACCAGCGCTTCTCGCGGTGAGACCTGGCCGGAGGTCACCGGCCTTTGTGCCGTGCGCTTGACGTGCCGGTCGAACTCGCGGTCGGCCACGTCGTTCACGCAACAGCCTGCACTGCGCATGAGGATGGTGCCGAGCACGAACACCAGCAGCAGGTGCCAGCCCGGGAAGCCGCCGGCCGCCACCCAAAGCGCCGCCAGCGACGGCCAGAGCAGCAGCAACCAGCCCGCCGGGCGGTTCCAGCGGATCAGGTCAAGATAAAGCTCGAACTTAGTCCTCAAGGAGAGAGCGCAGCATCCAGGCGGTCTGCTCGTGCACGGTGAGGCGCTGCGTCAGCAGGTCGGCGGTGGGCTCGTCACCCGCCTTGTCGGCCAGCGGGAACAGGCCGCGCGCGGTGCGCGCCACGGCTTCGTGGCCCTGCACCAGGATGCGCACCATCTCCAGCGCCTTGGGCGGCGTGGTCGGCGCGTCGGGCACCGAGGCCAGCTTGCCGAACTGGGCATACGAACCGGGCGCGGGATGGCCCAGGGAGCGGATGCGCTCGGCGATCGGGTCCACCGCGCCCCACAGTTCGGTGTACTGGGTCATGAACATCGCGTGCAGCGTGTTGAACATGGGGCCGGTCACGTTCCAGTGGAAGTTGTGGGTGGTGAGGTAGAGCGTGTAGGTATCGGCCAGCAATTGCGACAGGCCTTTCGAGATGGCGGCGCGGTCCTTCTCGCCGATGCCGATGTTGATGGCGGGCGCGGCAGGGGTTTTGGCGGGTGATCTGGCCATGGAAAAAGCTCCTGAGAAAAGAGAGTGACGGAAGCTGGAAGTTTACGCAGCGCTTCACGAAAGCCGTTTGACGCCGGGCAATTCGCACGCGTAGATGGCGTTGCGCAATTCGGCGATGGCCTCGTAGCGGGTGAAGCTGCGCCGCCAGGCCAGCACCACGCGGCGGGTGGGCGGATCGCCCTTGAACGGCAGGTAGCGCACATAGGACGAGTCGCCGAAATCTGCGCCGGGCCGGGTCGCGCCGTCGAGCGCGGAAGGCGGCACCGAGAGGCGCGGCACCAGTGTCACGCCCATGCCTGCGGCCACCATGTGCTTGATGGTCTCCAGCGAAGAGCCTTCGAAACTCTTGCGGATGCCTTCGGTGTCGTTGGAGAAGCGCGCGAATTCCGGGCAGACCTCCAGCACGTGGTCCCGGAAGCAGTGGCCCGTGCCCAGCAACAGCATGGTTTCGCGCTTGAGCTCGTCGTTGGTGATGTGCGCCTGTTTCGCCAGCGAGTGGGTGTGCGGCACCGCCGCCAGGAAAGGCTCGTCGTAGAGTGGCGCAATGGCCAGGTTGGTGTCGGGGAACGGCTCGGCCAGGATGGCGCAGTCGATTTCCCCCAGGCGAAGCTGCTCGAGCAGCTTGACGGTGAAGTTCTCCTGCAGCATCAGCGGCATCTGCGGCGTGCGGTCGATGACGTGGCGCACCAGGTCGGGCAACAGGTACGGGCCGATGGTGTAGATCACACCCAGCCGAAGCGGCCCGGCCAGCGGGTCCTTGCCACGCTTGGCGATTTCCTTGATGGCCGCCGCCTGCTCCAGCACCGTCTGGGCCTGGCGCACGATGTCCTCACCCAGTGGCGTCACGCTGATCTCGGTTGCGTTGCGCTCGAAGATCTTGAGTTCCAGCTCTTCTTCCAGTTTCTTGATCGCCACCGACAGCGTGGGCTGCGACACGAAGCAGGCTTCGGCCGCCTTGCCGAAATGCCGCTCGCGCGCCACCGCGACGATGTATTTGAGTTCGGTGAGCGTCATGGGGGGTATTTTGCACCCGCTCCCCGCGCCCACCCAGCGTCAGGCGCTCAACCGGGAGAAGGCCCCCGTGGCGCTTCATGGACGCGTGCAAAGCCACCACGGCCTTCACCACCCGCCACATCGGCCCAGTGAACGCTCTTCTTTGGCGTTTCTCGCAGCCAGGCCTGTGTCGCAAGGCGTGTCGACGCGACCTGACCCGGTTCCACTATCTGGCTGGCCACTTCCGGGTCGTCGGCCATGTACCTGTCGGCCTGTTTCTGCGTCCATCCTACGTACTCTGGCGGCACGCCCATCTCCAGCAGCAATTTCGCCGACCTGGAGAACCCATCCCGCACGCTGGTGAACAAGAGGGCTTGCGCATCGGCGCTGTGACGATCCAGTCGGTCCCTCTGCCGCATGTTCTGGATCTGACGGAACCGGACCTCGTCGCGGGCCAGCGCTGATAGGTTGTCGGGCATGTGTGCTCCTGCAGTTTGCGGGGAAGGCACTTTGCCATGCGGGTCTTCGGCCGCACACGCGCGAACACCAGCGCGCGCGCCAGCGGCATCAGGATCGCATTTCAGAAAACGAAGCGGCGGACGCGGTTCAGGCCTTGAGGAATTCGGCCCTGCCGCCGAGCCAGCGCGCAATGTGCTTTTCGGCCAGGCCCGGGTGCCTCGCCAGCATCTGCGGGGCGGCCTTGCGCGCCCATTCGAGCAGGTGGGTGTCGGTCGCCAGATCCGCAAAGCGCAACAGCGCGGCGCCCGACTGGCGTGCACCAAGAAATTCGCCCGGTCCGCGAATCTCCAGATCGCGGCGGGCGATCTCGAAGCCGTCGCTGGTGTCGACCATGGCCTTGAGGCGCTCGCGCGCGGTCTCGCCCAGACGCCCACCATCGGGCGGCGTGTACAGCAGCACGCAGGCCGAAGCCGCCGCGCCGCGCCCGACGCGCCCGCGCAACTGGTGCAACTGGCTCAGGCCAAAACGCTCGGCGTGTTCGATGACCATCAGGGAAGCGTTCGGCACGTCCACGCCGACCTCGATGACGGTGGTGGACACCAGCACGCCCATCTGGCCATCGGTGAAGAGCGACATCACCGCCTTCTTCTCGGCCACCGGCATGCGCGAATGCAGCAGGCCCACGAGCACGCCGGGCAAGGACTCGCTCAGCTCGGCGTGCGTGGCCGTGGCGTTGGAGAGGTCCAGCGCTTCGCTTTCCTCGATCAGCGGGCACACCCAGTACACCTGCCGGCCCTGCGCCAGCTGGCTTCGGATGCGTTCGATCACCTCGCCTCGCCGGCTGTCGGCCACCACCCTGGTGACGATGGGCGTGCGCCCGGGCGGCAGTTCGTCGATGGTGGAGACATCGAGGTCGGCGTAGTAGCTCATCGCCAGGGTGCGCGGGATCGGGGTGGCCGTCATCATCAGCAGGTGGGGCTCCTGGGCGAGGGCTTCGACAGGCTCAGCCCGAACGGAGGAAGTTTCAGATCGGGCTGAGTCTCTCTCCGTTCGGGTTGAACCTGTCGAAGCCCCGCCCGGCGCCATCTTGCTGCGCAAGGCCAGCCGCTGCGCCACTCCGAACCGGTGCTGCTCGTCGATGATGGCCAGCCCCAGGCGGTGGAACTGCACCTGCTCCTGTATGACGGCGTGCGTGCCCACCACCAGCGCGGCTTCCCCGCTGGCCACCAGGGCGAGCATCTCGCTGCGCTGCTTTTTCTTCTGGCTGCCGGTGAGCCAGGCCACCCGCTTGCCCAAGGGAGCGAGCAAAGGTTCGAGCCAGCCGATGAGCTTGGTGAAGTGCTGCTGCGCCAGGATTTCGGTGGGCGCCATCAGCGCGCACTGCCAGCCGGCGTCGATGGCCACGGCGGCCGAGAGCGCGGCCACCACGGTCTTGCCCGATCCCACGTCGCCTTGCAGCAAGCGGTGCATGGGCACCTGCCGCGCCAGGTCCAGCGCGATCTCCTCCACCACCCGACGTTGCGCGCCGGTCAGGCCGAACGGCAACACCGCCAGCAGTTGCTCGTGCAGGCCACCCACACGTGCTGCCAGCGCAGGCGCACGCAAGTGGGCGCGCTCCTGCCTGGCGGTGTGCTGAGAGAGTTGCTGGGCCAGCAGTTCCTCGGCCTTGAGCCGCTGCCAGGCCGGGTGGCTGCGGTCTTCGAGCGCGTCCAGCGAAACGTCCGGCCCCGGGTGGTGCAGGTAGCGCAGCGATTCGCGCAGGCTCCAGGGGCTTCGCACCACGCGTTGCAGGCCCTCCATCAGTTCGGCCGGCAGCGTCTCGCCCAGGTCGGCGCGGTTCAGGCCACTGGCCACGGCCTTGCGCAAATAGGCCTGTGGCAACTGCGCGCTGGTGGGGTAGACCGGCGTGAGCGCATCGGGCAGTTCGCCACCGGCCGCGTGGAAGGCGGGATGCACCATGGTCCAGCCCAGAAAGCCGCCGCGCAGTTCGCCGCGCACGCGCACGCGTTCGCCCACCGCCAACGTCTTCTGGTGAGCCGGGTAGAAGGTGAAGAAGCGCAGCGTGCAGGTGTCGCTGCCATCGTCGAGCGTCACCAGGAGCTGGCGACGCGGTCGGTGGCTGACCTCGCTGCGCGTGACGGTGCCTTCGATCTGCGCCAGTTGCCCGTCGCGCGCGTCCCGCAGCCGCACGATGCGGGTCTCGTCTTCGTAGCGCAACGGCAGGTGAAGCGCCAGGTCGATGTCACGCTCCAGCCCGAGCTTGCGCAAGGCTTTCTGCGCGGCAGAAAGAGGCTTGCGTTCGGGGGTGGCTTCGGGCATGGGACAATTCTGCCCGGTTCCTCCCCTCATCCCGATCCACTTGGCACGGGCCTCGTACGGCCCTCAAGCAGCATGAACGATTTCCTTACGTCCGCCGCAGCGCGCGAGTTCACCGTGGCGGACTTCGACTTCCAGCTACCTCCCGAGCTGATCGCCCAGCATCCGGCGAACGAGCGCAGCGCGTCCCGACTGCTCGACGGCACCGGTGATCGTCCGGTGGACAGGGTCTTCCGCGAACTGCCCGACCTGCTGGCTGACGGCGACCTGCTGGTGTTCAACGACACGCAGGTGGTCAAGGCCCGGCTGTTCGGCCAGAAGGCCACGGGTGGGCAGCTTGAAATGCTGATCGAGCGCGTGCTGCTGCCTCACGAAGCCACCGACCGCTCGGGCCATGAAGTGGTCGCGCATCTGCGGGTGAGCAAGAAGCCTTTGCCAGGCGGCGTGCTGCACCTGGCGGGGGGACTGGGCGGTGGCGGCTTCGACGCGGTGTACCTGGGGCGCTGGCCGGACGAACAAGGCCAGCTGTTCCGCTTTCGCCTGCAAGCACCGGCCGACGAAACGCCCTACGAACTGATGGCTCGCCATGGCCATGTGCCGCTGCCTCCCTACATCGAACACACCGACGACGCCGACGATGAGCGCCGTTACCAGACCGTGTTTGCGCGCGTGCCGGGTGCGGTGGCCGCGCCCACCGCCGCCCTGCATTTCGACGACACGCTGCTGGCCGCGCTCGATGCACGTGGTGTGCAGCGCGCCAGCGTCACGTTGCACGTGGGCGCCGGCACCTTTGCCCCCATGAAGGTCGAGCGCATCGCCGACCACGTGATGCACCACGAGCGCTACGCCATCCCGCCCGAAACCGTGCAGGCCATCGCCGACTGCCGCACGCGAGGCGGGCGTGTGGTGGCGGTGGGCACCACCACCGTGCGCACGCTGGAGAGCTGGGCCCGCAGCGGCGAGACGAGCGGCGACACCAACATCTTCATCACCCCGGGCTTCGAGTTCCGCGTCGTCGATCGCATGGTCACCAACTTTCACCTGCCGCAGTCGACATTGATGATGCTGGTGAGCGCGTTCGCTGGCTTCGAACACATCCGCGCGCTGTACGCGCACGCCATCGCGCAACGCTACCGCTTTTTCAGCTATGGCGACGCCATGCTGCTGCAGCGCGCCTGAGGTACACCATGCGCCTGGCCGCCCTCGCCCTGTTCACGTTGATGCTCTCAGGCGCCGCGCTGGCGGCAGATCCTCCCTATGCGCCGCAGGCTGCGTGTGCGGGACACGCCGGGGTTGCGCTGAAGGTGCCTGAAGGCTGGTGCGCGGGGCTGGTGGCGGACGCGCGCGACGGCTTGCGCATGCCGCGACGCATCCTCGCCGTGGCACCCGGGCGCTTCTGGATCGTGGACATGGGCAACTGGGAACCGCGCCGCGGCCGCCTGCTGGAACTGCGCACCGACCTCGCGCGCGGCCAGGCCGGGCGCATTCGTGTGCTGGCCTCCGGCCTGGACCGCCCCCACGGTCTCGCGAGAGGTCCGGATGGCCGCATCTACATCGGCGAAGCAGGCGTGGTGTGGCGCACGCCGGTGGGCGAAGCGGTGCAGCGGCAAGACGTGATCACCGACCTGCCCACCGGCGGCTCGCACCCGCTCAAGGAACTGGCGTTCACGCCCGATGGCCGACTGCTCGTGAACCTGGGCTCCGTCACCGACGCCTGCCGGAACGACGACCAGCAACAGCCCCTCCCCTGCCCCGAGCTGAGCGGCCCGCAGCCGCGCGCCGCCGTGTACGTGGCAAGCTTCGGCGGCGCACCTGACTTCCCGCTGCAGAGCTTCAAGCCCATGGCCACGGGCCTGCGCAACTCGCTCGGGCTGGCCAGCACCACGGCGCAGGACGGCACGGTGCGCCTGTGGCAGGCCGAGAATTCCGTGGACTACGCCGATGCCACGCTGCCCGCCGAAGAGCTCAACGAGTTGAAGGAAGGCGCGTTCTACGGCTGGCCGTACTGCGTGAGCGACCCGTCCGGTCGCGCAGTGCCGGCGCGCGGCTACGAAGGTCGCGCGCGCTGCAGCCGCCACTCGGCAGCGCATGCTGCATGGCCGGCCCACGTCGCGCCGCTGCAGTTGCTCACGGCCCCCACAGACTTGACCCACGGGCCCTTTGCCGGCCGCCTGCTGGCGGTGTGGCACGGCTACCGCGCCGGCGGTCACCGCATCGTCGGCTGGCGACTCGACGAACAAGGTCGTCCCGCCGGCCCGCGCGAAGACCTTGTCAGTGGCTGGCACGCGCAGCCGGGCGTGCGCCCGCTGGGCAATCCGGCTGGCGCCACGTTCGACGCCGACGGCCGCCTGTGGGTCGTCGAAGACCGCAACCGCAGCGTGATCGTCATCGCGCCGCAACCCTGAACCTGTCATTCCCAGCGAGACGCCCATGCTCCAGTTCGAATTGCTCAAGACCGAAGGCCACGCGCGCCGCGGCCGCCTCACGCTCAACCACGGCGTGGTGCAGACTCCCATCTTCATGCCCGTGGGCACCTACGGCACCGTCAAGGGCGTGATGCCTGCCAGCCTGGAGGACATGGGCGCGCAGATCATCCTGGGAAACACCTTCCACCTGTGGATGCGCCCCGGCCGCGACGTCATGGCCAGCTTCGGCGGCCTGCATGCCTTTGAACAATGGCACAAGCCCATCCTGACCGACTCGGGCGGCTTCCAGGTGTGGTCGCTGGGCGCCATGCGCAAGATCACCGAAGAAGGCGTGACGTTCGCTTCCCCGGTGAACGGCGACAAGCTCTTCATGTCGCCCGAGGTGAGCATGCAGATCCAGACCGGGCTGAACAGCGACATCGTGATGCAGCTCGACGAGTGCACGCCCTACGAGACCAACGGCCACATCACCACCGAAGCCGATGCGCGCAAGAGCATGGAGATGAGCCTGCGCTGGGCGAAGCGCTCACAGGACGAGTTTGCGCGGCTGGAGAACCCCAATGCGCTGTTCGGCATCGTGCAGGGCGGCATGTTCGAGCACCTGCGCCAGGAATCGCTGGATGCGCTGGTGGCGATGGACTTCCCCGGCTACGCCATCGGCGGCGTGAGTGTGGGCGAGCCCAAGGACCAGATGCTGCAGATCATGGCGCACACGCCGCATCGCCTGCCCGCACACAAACCGCGCTACCTCATGGGCGTGGGCACACCCGAAGACCTGGTGCAGGGCGTGGCCGATGGCGTGGACATGTTCGACTGCGTCATGCCCACGCGCAACGCACGCAACGGCACCCTGTTCACCCGCTTTGGCGATCTCAAGATCCGGAACGCCCGCCACAAGACCGACCACCAGCCGCTCGATGCCACCTGCACCTGCCACGCCTGCGCGGGCAGGAGCGGGGTGAGCTGGGCGGAAGGCGGACGCGACGGATTCAGCCGCGCCTACCTGCACCACCTGGACCGCTGCGGCGAAATGCTCGGCCCGATGCTGTGCACCATCCACAACCTCCACTACTACCTGAACCTCATGCGCGAGGTGCGTGAGGCGCTGGATGCGGGTGATTTCGAGCGCTTCCGCGCCCGATTCAAAGCCGATCGCGCGCGGGGCGTGTAAGCGCACATCCTCCAGTCAATGAGTGCTTTTGTATTACATTTGCGCGTCATTCAATTCCTGGAGGAACCCATGCAAACAACCTATCAAAGACCCACCGGCGCCTTCATCGCCGCTTCCTGGACCGCCCTGCTCGTGGGCGCGCTGGTCTACGTGGCCGGCCTGTGGAACGCCGAGATGCTGCTCAATGAAAAGGGCTACTACTTCATCCTGCTGATGTACGGCCTGTTCGCCGCCGTCTCATTGCAGAAGACGGTGCGCGACAAGCTCGAGAGCATTCCCGTGACCGGCATCTATTACGGCCTTTGCTGGGTGTCGCTGGTGCTGTCCTTGCTGTTGCTCATGGTGGGCCTGTGGAATGCGACGCTGGCCAACAGCGAGAAGGGCTTCTATGCCATGGCGTTCCTGCTGGCGCTCTTCGGTTCCGTGGCGGTGCAGAAGAACATCCGCGACCTGGCCCGCACGAGGTCCGACGAGCCCGCTGCAGAAGAATCCGACGCTGCCCAGTAAGCGCCCCCCGACGCTGCCCGGTAACATGCCGGGCACATGAGCCCCGCCCTGCCCGCCAGCCCGCGGGTTCCCTCCCACATCCTGCCCACCCTGGTTGTTGCCCAGTTGCTGGGCACCTCGCTGTGGTTCGCGGTGAATGCGGTCATGCCGGACCTGCAGCGCGAACTCGGCTGGTCCACCGCCTCGGTGGGCACGCTCACCTCTTCGCTGCAGTTCGGCTTCATCGTCGGCACGCTCGTGTTCGCGCTGCTGGCGCTGGCCGACCGCTTTCCGCCGCGGCTGGTCTTCCTGATCTGTTCGCTCGCGGGTGCTGCCTGCACGGTGGGGGCCTGGTGGACGGTGCGCGATTTCAGCGCGCTGCTGACCTGGCGATTTGCCACCGGCTTCTTCCTGGCGGGCATCTACCCGGTGGGCATGAAGATCGCCGCGCAGTGGTACTCGCGCGGGCTCGGTGGCGCGCTGGGCTTGCTGATCGGGGCGCTGGTGCTGGGCTCGGCCAGCGCACATGCCCTGCGCGCGCTCAGCGGTGCCCTGCCCTGGCCCACGCTCATGCTGGGTGTGGCGGCCCTGGCCGCCACCGGCGGGCTGCTGCTGTACTTCTGCACCACCGACCCGCCCGGCGCGCAACCGCGCGTGACCACGCTGCAGTGGCGCGCGCTGGCCACACTGTGGACCGACGCGCGCGTGCGCAGCTCGGTGCTGGGCTACTTTGGTCACATGTGGGAGCTCTACACCATGTGGGTGATGGTGCCGCTGGTGCTGGCCACGCGGCTGCAGGGCACCACGCTGTCGTGGGCCGCCTTCCTGGTGCTCGGTGCAGGCGTCATCGGTTGCGCTGGAGGCGGCTGGGTGGCACAGCGCTGGGGCAGCGCGCGCGTGGCCGGCAGCCAGCTGGCCGTGAGCGGGGCCTGCTGCCTGGCGGCGCCGCTGCTGATCGACTCTCCAGCGCTGGTGTTTTACGGCTGGCTGGTGCTCTGGGGCATCACCGTCTCGGGCGACTCGCCGCAGTTCTCCACGCTCACCGCGCGAAACGCTCCGCCCCAAGCTGTGGGCAGCGTGCTCACGCTCACCAACAGCATCGGCTTCGCGATCTCCATCGTCAGCATCCTGTTGTTCGTTTCACTGGCCGAGAGTGTTGCACTCGGCGCGCTTCTGCCGTGGCTGGCGATCGGCCCGGCGCTGGGTTTGTGGGCTTTGCGTCCGCTCTGGCGCGAAGAGTCGCGCTAGTTGTCCGGCGACACCGTCCCATCTGCCTCCAGAAACACCTGAGGATCCGGCAGTGACGTGGTGGACACCTGCATTTCCTCGGGTTTGAGCTGTTCAGTGAAGCCTTCGAGCGAGCCCATGGACTTGCGGTCGCGCCGGGCCACGGGGTCCGACATCAGGTAGGCCACGCTGAGCTCGGCCAGTGCCTGCAGCGAATCGCGGTGCGTGCGCTCCTGCGCGTGCGAAGCGTCGGCTCCAAAACCGATGAGCGCGGTGCGGATGTCGTTGCCGGCCTCCACCGCGGCGGCGGAATCGGAGCGGTAGAAGCGGAACACATCGCGCCGGTGCTCGATGCCATGGGCCTTGGCCAGGTCGATCAGCTTGTGCGTGAGGTGGTAGTCGAACGGGCCGGCCATGTCCTGCAGGCAGATGGTGACCGCACGCTCGTCGGTGTTCTGTCCAGGTGCGGCAATGGCGATGTCCAGGCTCACCATTTCGGCGATGTCGCCGTGCAGCGCGGCGGACGACCCTGATCCCACCTCTTCGGTGATGGTGAACAGCGGATGCGCATCCACCGGGAGCGTCACGCCACTGTCCACCAGCGCCTTGCACGCCGCCAGCAACACCGCCACCGCAGCCTTGTCGTCGAGGTACCGGGAGTTGATGTAGCCATCCGGCTGCACCTCGGTCTGCGGATCGAAAGCGATCCAGTCGCCCACGTGGATGCCGGCATCGTCGAGGTCCTTTGCGCTGTGCGCCGGCACGTCGACTCGCACCTCCACGTGGTCCCAGTCGGAGGGCTGGGTGTCGATCTCGCCGCCGAAGGCGTGGCCCGAGGTCTTGAGCGGCAGACAGGTGCCGCGCAGTTGCTGCGTGTCGGTGAACACGGTGAGGCGCGCGCCTTCGGCGAAGCGGGACGACCAACTGCCGATGGGCACGACGCCCAGGCGGCCATTGGGCTTGATCTCGCGCACCATGGCGCCCAGCGTGTCGAGGTGGGCCACGATGGCGCGGGCGGGTCGTGCCTCGCGGCCCTTGAGGGTGGCGCGAATGGCGCCGCGGCGCGTGATCTCGTAGGGAATGGCGATGGCATCGAGCCGGCTCGCGGTGTAGCGCACCACCGCGTCTGTGAGGCCCACGGGGCTCGGTATGGCCAGCAGTTGAAGCAGCGTTTCTTCCAGGAACGCGTAGTCGATCGGAGGCAGCTGTGTCTTCTTCATGTGGGCACCTGTTGGCTGGCGGAACCGGGAAACAGCAGGTCGATGAAACGCTGCGCGGTCGGTTGCGGTTCGTGGTTGGCGAGTCCAGGACGCTCGTTGGCTTCAATCACCACGTAGTCGGGTTGATCGACGGCGGGCACCAGGAAGTCCAGGCCGGTCACGGGAATGTCGAGCACGCGGCTGGCGTGTTCGGCGGCGTTTTTCAGCGTGGGGTGCAGCTGGTCGGTGACGTCGTGGATGGTGCCGCCGGTGTGCAGATTGGCGGTCTTGCGCACCGCCAGCGATTCGCCGAAGGGCAGCACATCGTCGAGCTTGAAGCCCTGCAGGCCGATGCAGCGTTTCGTTTCGCCATCCACGGGGATGCGCGACTCGCCCCCGGTCGCCGCCGCGCGGCGCCGGCTCTGCTTGTCGATCAGTTGCGCAATGGTGGACTGCCCATCGCCCACCACCGTGGCTGGCTTGCGCAGCGCGGCGGCCACCACCTGGTGGTTGATGACGACCACGCGCAGGTCCTGTCCCTCGCAATACTGTTCGAGCAGCACGCGTTCGCCGTACTGGCTCGCGTTCTCGATGGCGGCCTCCACATCGTCCGCATCGGTGAGGTTCACGGCAATGCCTTTCCCCTGCTCGCCGTCCACCGGCTTGACCACGATGGCGCCGTGCTCGCGCAGGAAAGCGGCGTTGTGTTCGGCATCGGCCGCCTGCGCCTGATGTGGCACCTTCAGGCCGGCCTGAGACAACAGGCGGATGGTGACGCGCTTGTCGGCGCAACGGCTCATGGCCACCGCGCTGGTGAGCTCGGAGAGCGATTCGCGGCAGACCACGCTGCGCCCGCCCAGGCTGAGCTTGAAGTAGCCGTTCTCCGCGTCGATCACTTCCACGCGGATCCCGCGCCGCTGGGCTTCGTCCACCAGGATGCGCGCATAGGGATTGAGCCCCTCGGCGTGCGCACCGCCCGTGAACAGCGGCTCGTTGATGGCATTGCGCCGCTTCACCGCGAACACCGGGATGTTCTGGAAGCCGAGCTTGCGGTAGAGGGCAATGGCCGATGCGTTGTCGTGCAGGACCGAGAGGTCCATGAAGGCCCGGCCACGGGCCTGGAAATGCTCTGCCAGGTAGCGCGTGAGGGCTTCCCCGATGCCAGGATGGCTGGCCTGCGGCGACACCGCCAGCGCCCACAGGCTCGCACCCGGCTCGGCATCGCCAAAGGCTTCGGCGTGGTCCAGCCCCATCGCCACGCCGATCACCTCACCGGTGTGGCGGTCTTCGGCCAGCGCATAGATGGTCTGGCGCTCGCTGCGCTGGCCCCAGACGTGCGCCGGATCCACCGGCACCATGCGGCGCGCGCGGTAGATGGCGTTGATGGCGGCCACGTCGGCGCGCGAGCGCAACCTGCGGATGGTGAAGCCGCGGCGCACGGCGCGCTGGGGCGTGTAGTGGTTGAGCCGCAGGCGGAAGGTTTCCGACGGGTCGACGAAGAGTTGCGCGGGCGCGTGGGAAACCACCACGTGCGGCTTGTCGACATAGAACGCGATGTCGCGCTGGCCGGGCTGTTCCTGCAGCAGCGCAGCGGCGATGTCGGCCGGATCGGCAAAGGTGTGCCCCGCGACCAGGCGGCCCCAGCCACACTCGGCCACGACATTGGCGCGGGCCGGCGCCTGGCCACGGCTCTCGGCCTGGGGCGTGCTGGTGCGGCCGAGCCGCAGGGCGCGTTGGGCTTGCTTGCGCATCATGTGATGTTTCCTTTCAACTCAGTTTCCGTAGCGTGTGTCCGAGCCAGAGATACCGAGGAACCGGCTCTGCCGGACCTCAGGTATCGCCCCCCTTCCAGCGGGGAGGCGCCGAAGGCGACGCGGGGGGTAGGTGTTCTTGCAGCCAGAGTTCGAGCAGGCCCAGCTGCCAGAGCTTGGAGCCGCGCAGCGGCGTGAGATGGGCACTGGGGTCGGCCAGCAGGCGATCAACATACGCTGGCTGGAACAGGCCGCGCTCCCGCGCGGCGCGGCTGGCCAGCGCATCGCGCACGCTCTCAAGCACCTGGCCCTTGAGGTGCTTGAGCGCCGGCACGGGAAAGTAGCCCTTGGGCCGGTCGATCACTTCGGAAGGGATCACGGTGCGCGCGGCCTCCTTCAGGATGCCCTTGCCACCACCGTCGAGCTTGTGCCGCGCGGGGATTCGCGCGGCCAGCTCCACCAGTTCGTGGTCCAGGAAAGGCACGCGGGCCTCCAGGCCAAAAGCCATCGTCATGTTGTCCACGCGCTTCACCGGGTCGTCCACCAGCATCACCGTGGTGTCCAGCCGCAGCGCCTGGTCCACCGGGTCGCTGGCGCCCGATGCGGTGAGCCGTTCGGCAACGAAGCGACCGGTGTGGTCCTCGCCGAGCCAGGGCTCCCGCAGCAGTTCGCCCATGTCGGCGTGGTCGCGGTCGCAGAACGCCGCCATGTAGTCGGCCACCGGGTTGCGGCTGCCCTGCAGCCTGGGGTACCAGTGGTAGCCGCCAAACACCTCGTCGGCGCCCTGCCCGCTCTGCACCACCTTGCTGTGGCGCGACACGGCTTCGGAGAGCAGGTAGAAGCCGATGCAGTCGTGGCTGACCATCGGCTCGCTCATGGCGGCGATGGCTTCGGGCAGGCGACGCAGCAGTTCTGCCTCGGGCACGAAGATGCGTTCGTGCGTGGTGCCGAAGCGCTGCGCCACGATGTCGGCGTATTCGAACTCGTTGCCCTTCTCGCCGCCCACGTCTTCAAAGCCCACGTTGTAGGTGCGCAGGTCGCGCACGCCGGCTTCGGCCATGAGGCCCACGATGAGGCTGGAATCCACGCCCCCCGAGAGCAACGCGCCCACCGGCACGTCGGCCACCAGGCGGCGCTTGACCGCCGCGCGAAGCCCTTCGAGCAGCATCTCGCGCCAGTCGTCAAACGAGCGGTTGTCGTCGGCGCCATCGCGTTCGTAGCTGAGCGTCCAGAAACGGTGTTCTTCCGTGCTGCCGTCGGCCTCGATCTGGAGCAGCGTGCCGGGGGCGAGCTTGCGCACACCGCGCAGCAGCGTGTGCGGCGGCGGCACGATGGCGTGCAGGGAGAGGTAGTGGTGCAGGCCGACCGGGTCGATGGCGGTGTCGACGCCGCCGGCGGCCAGCAGCGCCGGCAACGAGGAAGCAAACCGCAAGCCGCCCGGCAGCGGCGCCAGGTACAAGGGCTTGATGCCCAGGCGGTCACGCCCCAGCAGAACGCGCCCGCTGGCCCGGTCCCAGATGGCGAAGGCAAACATGCCATTGAGCCGCTTGACGAAATCGTGGCCCCAGGCGTGGTAGGCCTTGAGCAGCACCTCGGTGTCGCCGGTGGAGAAGAAGCGGTAGCCCTTGGCCTCGAGTTCGTGGCGCAGCTCGGCGTGGTTGTAGACCGCGCCGTTGAACACGATGCCCAGCCCCAGGGCGGGGTCGAACATGGGTTGCTGGGCCGCGTCCGACAGGTCCATGATCTTGAGCCGGCGATGACCGAAGCCAAAGCGATCGCTCACGTTCATGCCCTGGCCGTCCGGGCCGCGCGCGGCCTGCCGGTCGTTCATGCGCGCCAGCGCCTGGGTGTCGACGGGTGCACCGTCGAATCGGATTTCTCCTGCGATTCCACACATGGGTGTTGTGCCCTCCTGCTGGACAGGCCGATCGCCGCTGGAGTGGAAAACGGTTGAGCGCCATACTGACCGGGCGATGCCGGGGCGCGTTCAACAGGGATGGGCGGATCGGCTGGTGCACGACCTGCGGAACGGACACCACAGGGCGTGGCGCCGGGAAACCGGCTGAACGGGTTTCCATCGTTCCGCGGGCCTTGGTTGCACGCGGGTTGAAAGATGTAGCGAGTTGAGGATTATATAGATTTGTGCATTTTGATCAACTTTTAAGTATTGAAATTCATATAATGAAATGGCCGTTTCACCTCACCGCATGGCAGCGGCAGGGCTTGGCGGTGCTGCCCGCGGCACTGGCATGCACGCTCAGCGCGATCTGGCTGCCCGAGCCACCGGCCACCATGTGGCTGGTGGGCTGGATCACCTACTGCGCGACCTACGTCGCGCTGGTCTGGCATCTCGCCGCACGCCTCGATGCCAGCACGACGCAGCAATGGGCGCAGCGGGAGGACCCCGGCGCTCCCATGCTGTTCGTCTTTGTCACCGCCGCGGCCTGCGTCAGCTTGGTGGTGGTGGCCATCAGCGTGAGCAACACGCGCACGCTGCAGGGAGGGGAGCGCGGCCTTCAGCTCGCGCTCATGGCCTTGTCGCTGGCGGGCGCGTGGTTGCTCATCCAGTGTGTGTTCACGTTGCACTACGCCCGCGTGTACTACCGGGATGGCCCAGCGTCGGGTCCGCTGGACCGTGGACTGGCCTTCCCGGACGGCCGGGATCCGGACTACCTGGACCTGCTGTACCACAGCATGGTGGTGGGCATGACCTCTCAGGTGGCCGATGTGTCGGTCCGGAGTCGACCCATGCGGCATCTGGTGCTGGTGCACGCGCTGCTGTCGTTCGCGTTCAATCTGGGCGTGCTCGCCACGGCGGTGAACGTGTTCGCCAGCGCGGGTCATTAGGGCGAGTCGGCTGAAACCAGCACCGCTGCGGTGGCTTCGTTCATGCCTGTGAGCGCGCTGAGGAACCGGCTTTCAGCCTCGTACCAGGGATGGACGATCGCGCTGGCAAGCGCCACCGCGAGGGTGACGGCGTAAGCGGCAATGGCGGTCGAGGGCAGCGACATGGCAGGGCTCCGGCGGGGTTGTCGGGGATCGCTGGGTGCGACCTGATTCCGTTTGAAGCCACTGTAGGCGTCCAGCCGCATCCAGGCGGCAGGACGGCGGTGGAACACCCTGTCGGACTTTTCCTACCGCTGCGGTGCCCGCGTTCACAGCGTCCGTGGCAGCTCCAGGCGCTGGGGTGTCGACGCCATGCCCGACCGGGCGAGCCAGTCGAACACCGAGTCCACGGTGACGGTCTCGATGCGGTCGGAGAACCGCTTCTCGCTGGGGTGATCGTCGAAAGCGATGTGGGCCGAACTCACCCGCGCACCCAGCCGGGTCATCGCACCCAGGCGCAGCGTCGTGGGCCGGTAGCCCTTGAAGCGCAGCCAGGCCTGGGCCTGTTCCCGCGTGGTCACGCCGGTTTCCGCCGCAAGGGCCAGCGTCTCCAGCGCCCACTGGTTGGACTGCTGGTAGCGCGTGCTCCAGGGGTAGCTCACCATGTTGTAGTCGCGCGTGTGCAAAGCCACGCCGCGCGCACGGTCGCTCAGGAGTGCGTGCAAGGGCGCCTGCAACGCGGGTTCGGGCACCGCCCACGCCGCTTCATGGCGCCAGAGATCGTCCAGAAAAAACTCGCCCAGCCCCTGGCGGTACAGCGAACCCACCGATGAACCGCACTGGTTGAGCTTGTGCAGCACGCGCCAGGGGCCCTCGGGCGTCTTGTAGGCCCAGCCCAGGTGCGAGTAGCGCAGTCCGTACTGGCCCAGGTCCTGTCCGGCACGCGCCAGCACCACCACGCGCGCCCCGCTGCGGCGGTGTTCGGCATCCAGCGCGGCCGCGGTGCGTTGCGCCAGGTCCATGCCACGTTCGATGCCCTGGGCGTTCAGGGGCTTGCCTTCGCAGGATCGGCCAGCGTGCGCGGCGGGCGCCACCAGCAGGGCCAGACAGGTGGTCAGGGCGGCCAGCAAGGTTTTCATGTCGTGCGTCCCGTCAGTGCGTGATGCGTTCGTTGTGCAGCAACGCGCGGCCCAGTTCGTTCGGAATGAAGGCGATCACCTCACCCGCTGCGGAGATCAGCACGCCGGTGCCGATCACGCTGACCGTGAGCGCCGCACCCACGCCCACCGAGACGGCCGAGACCCCCCGAGCGCCCACTTCGACACTGGCGCGCGCTCCGTCGGAGACCCGCTCCAGCACATAGACCGTGCCGCGCGCGGTGACCTCCACGGCCTTGACCACGACCACCGCGCCCGCCACCGACAGGGCCACCGGCACCGCGCTGACGGCCGCAGCGGCGGTGGACGCCGTGACCACCACCGAAGCCACGGGCAGGGCCGAAAGGGCCACGGAAGCTTCGCTCTGGGCGCGGGCCGGGCCGCAGGCGAGGCCGAGTGCGAGGCCGGCGGCCAGAGAAAGGGAAAGCCATTGCTTCATGACGAGACTCCTGAATGCTGGAATGGGGGACAAAGGATTGATCACTCGGCGGCAGCGGCAGCGCGTTCCTGCAGGTCCGCCTCGTGGCGGTCGCGCAGCGTCTTGGCCAGCGTGAAGGCCGACGTGACCAGGTAGAGCCAGCTCACCCCCAGGTAGGCGCGGTAGGTGTCGTTGATCTCCATGCGCAGCAGGCCCCAACCGGTCAGGCCCATCGCCACCGCAAAGCCGCCCCAGACCACCATGCGCCACATCGGTGTTTCGGGCACCCCGGCCTGCGCCGCCTGCTGGCTGTCGCGCACGGACTTCGCCAGCACGAACACGGTGGACAGGCAGAACACATAACCCATGACCATGAACGCGCGGTCCAGGTCCTGGCCGGGCAGCCTGGCCAGGCCGGTGGCGCAGAGAAAGACAGCGATGCCAAACGACACCCAGACCTGGAGCTGCCAGGCACGGGTGTCGCGCATCACGATGACGGGGGAACGGTTCGAAGCCATGAATCACCTTGGGTGGTTGTTGAACACGGCGCGATGGTCGGGGTTGGGCGCCCAAAAAGCATCACCAAACCCGACCGGTGTTCAGCCAAGGAGATTCAGGTATCGCTATTCGATACCCAGCCGCGAGAAAAAGGTCAGAAGCCCACGGCCGCGCCGTCGCGTCGCGAATCCGAGGCGGCCACATAGCCTTCGCGCTGGGGATCGCCCGCGCGCCAGATGAACTGGCCGGCGCCGAAATCCTGGTAGTTGTCGTGGATCACCTCGACCACGTGGCCCCGCTCCTGCAGCGCCTGCGCGGTGTTGGGGTCCATCTGCGGCTCGACGTTGATTTCCAGGCCCTGGTTGAAGCGCCAGCGGGGCGCGTCGCAGGCGGCCTGCGGACTCTGACGGTGGTCGAGCATGCGCACCAGCGTCTGCATGTGCCCCTGCGGCTGCATGTTGGCGCCCATCACGCCGAAGGACATGACAGGCTGGCCATCTTTCGTGAGGAAGGCCGGGATGATGGTGTGGAAGGGCCGCTTGCCCGGCGCCACCTGGTTGGGACCCGGCTGGAGCGAGAAGCCGTGGCCCCGGTTCTGCAGGCTGATGCCGAACCCGGGTTCCACGCAGCCGGAGCCGAAGCCCATGTAGTTGCTCTGGATGAAGCTCACCATCATGCCGTCCTCGTCGGCGGCGGTGAGGTAGATGGTGCCGCCCTTGACCGGGTTGCCGGCGCCGAAGTTCTGGGCGCGCTGGCGGTCGATGAGCTTCGCGCGGCTGGCGAGGTAGGCGTCGTCGAGCATCTGCGCGGCGCTCACCTCCATGCTGGAAGCCTCGGCCACGAACCGGTAGGTGTCGGCAAACGCCAGCTTCATGGCCTCGATCTGCAGGTGCTGCGAGTCCGGGCCATCCACCGGGAGACTGGCGAGATCGAATTGCTCAAGAATGCCCAATGCCATGAGCGCGGCGATGCCCTGGCCGCTGGGCGGGATCTCGTGCAACGTGTGGCCGCGGTAATCCTTCTGGATC
This sequence comes from Hydrogenophaga sp., assembly GCF_051858985.1. Classification (GTDB taxonomy): domain Bacteria; phylum Pseudomonadota; class Gammaproteobacteria; order Burkholderiales; family Burkholderiaceae_C; genus Hydrogenophaga. The sequence continues at coordinate 1,179,374 of NZ_JBHYGM010000001.1, forward strand.
GGCGTCACCCACTCGGGGCGGTAGCTGGCCAGGTCCTGAGCCGTGAGAGCGCCGCCGTGCTCCTTCATGAAGCGTTCGATGGCTTGCGCAATCTCGCCACCGTACAGCGCAGCGCCGCGCGTCTCGCCAATCAGGCGCAAGCCGCGCGCGGCAGCCTGGAACTGGAACAGCTCGCCCACGCGGGGCGCGCGCCCCCAGGGCAGGAAGGCCTGCGCAAAACCCGGCAGGCCGCCGAGCTCCGGCGTGGCCGCCGCCCACTTCTGCTGCACCACCACCGGCAGCAGGTAGCCGCGCTCGGCGATCTCGATGGCGGGCTCCATGAGGTCGGCAAAGGGCAGTTTGCCGAAACGCTCCGACAACGCCACCCAGGAGGCGACTGCGCCGGGCACCGACACCGAGTCGGGGCCGCGCTTGGGCGGCGCCTTCGCATCGCTGCCGTGCTTGCGCTGGAAGTAGGCCGCCGACCAGGCGGCCGGCGCGGGTCCCGCGGCGTTGAGGCCATGCAGCGCCTTGCCGTCCCACAGGATGGCAAAGGCATCGCTGCCCAGGCCGTTGCTCACCGGCTCGCAGATCGTCATGGCGGCAGCGGCCGCGACGGCCGCATCGACCGCATTGCCGCCTTTCCACAGCATGCGCAGGCCGGCCTGGGCCGCCAGCGGATGCGAGGTGGACACGACGTTGCGTGCGAAAACCGGGATGCGGGTGGTGGGATAGGGGTTGTGGAAGTCGAATTGCATGGCGGCTACTCTATCGCGGTGCCCGGCCCCGGGCGCCGTAACCACCCGGTAACCGGTTTCATGGACAATTGAAATCAAATTACAAGCCGGCGCCGCCGGCCTTTCACTTTCAGGAGACTGACCCGATGCCATCGCCCCTGCGCCGCGCCACCAAGATCGTCGCCACCCTCGGCCCCGCCTCCAGCGATCCCGCCCTTCTCGAAAAAATGATCCGTGCCGGCGTGAACGTGGTGCGTCTGAATTTCTCGCACGGTGTCGCGCAGGACCACATCGACCGCGCCGAACTCGTGCGCGCGGCCGCCCAGCGCGCCGGCCGCGAGGTCGGCATCATGGCCGACCTGCAGGGGCCGAAGATCCGTGTGGGCAAGTTCGCGCAGGGCAAGGTCATGCTCGAACCCGGCCAGCCCTTCGTGCTGGACGCCTCGCGAACCGAGCCCGGCGACATGGAGGGCGTGGGGCTGGACTACAAGGAACTGCCGCGCGACGTCAAGGCGGGCGACATCCTGCTGCTCAACGACGGCCTGATCGTGCTCACGGTGGACAAGGTGGCAGGGCCTGCCGTGCACACCACGGTAAAGATGGGCGGCGAGCTCTCGAACAACAAGGGCATCAACAAGCAGGGCGGCGGCCTCACCGCGCCGGCCCTGACCGCCAAGGACATGGACGACATCAAGACCGCCATGGGCCTGCAGGCCGACTACGTGGCGGTGAGCTTCCCCAAAAGCGCGACCGACATGGAGCTGGCGCGCCAGCTCTGCAACGTGGCCGGTGCGCACCTGAACCACCGGCCGGCGCTGATCGCCAAGATCGAGCGCGCCGAAGCCATTCCCGAACTCGCCAACATCCTCAAGGTGTCCGACGGCATCATGGTCGCGCGCGGCGACCTGGCGGTGGAGGTGGGCAACGCGGCGGTGCCGGGCCTGCAGAAACACATGATCCGCCTGGCCCGCGAGATGGACAAGGTGGTGATCACGGCCACGCAGATGATGGAGTCGATGATCGTCAACCCGGTGCCCACGCGCGCCGAGGTGAGCGACGTGGCCAATGCCGTGCTCGACGGCACCGACGCCGTGATGCTGAGCGCCGAGACCGCCGCCGGCCGCTACCCGCTGGAGACCGTGCTGGAGATGGCCAACATCTGCACCGAAGCCGAGAAGGCGGAATACCGCGAACTCACGGCCGACTTCCAGGGCAAGACCTTCAAGCGCATCGACCAGTCGATCGCCATGGGCGCGCTGTTCACCGCGCACCACCTGGGCGCCAAGGCCATCGTGGCGCTCACCGACTCAGGTTCCACCGCGCTGTGGATGAGCCGGCACAACGTGCGCATGCCGATCTACGCCATGACGCCCAACCTCTCCACCCAAAGGCGGATGACGCTCTACCGCAATGTGCGCCCGCTGCTCATGGACAACAGCATCGACCGCGACTCCGCGCTGATGGACGCCGAGGCGCACCTGAAGAAGCGCGGCATCGTGGAAACCGGGGATGTCTATGCCATCACCGTGGGCGAGCCCATGGGGCAGCCCGGTGGCACGAACACGTTGAAGATCTGCAAGGCGGGTTAGTCGAACCTCAAGGACACCCCGGTCACGAACATGGCGTCGGTCTTCTCCAGTCCGGTGCCAGGGTCGCTGTCGTAGCGGTAGCTCAAGCCTGCGGACAGGTTCAAGGTGGGCGTCATGGCCACCGTCAGGCCGGTGTCGAGCACCGCGCGGTATTTGCCGGAATCGCGCAGGTCCGGCAACAGGGTGAACTTCTGGCGCAGGCTCGTGGTCTCGGTGAGCTTGTGGCTGGATTCTTCAGCCAGCACCAGTTCCAGGCGACCGTAGCGGTCGCGCATGGCGCCGGCGATGTCGGTGGAGTTGATGTAGCGGTCGTAGGTGTAGCCCAGACCGGCCGACACGTCGAAGTAGCCACGTTCCTCGCGCCAGAGGTGGCGACCCACACCGCTGGCCACCGAATACCGCGCATCGATGTTGGCGAGCTGGTCGCGCAGCGTCTCGCCCGAGCCGAAGCCGAACCAGTCGGGCGAGATGTTGCGGTCGTACTGCGTGCGCAGCACGTAGCGGTCGGTGGTAGAGACCCCCGCGTTGCGGGCCTGGTCGGCCCGCGCGTTCCAGATCCACTTGTCGTCATCCGTCTGCCGGGCGGCTTCACCCGAGAGGTTGAGCGAGCGGGCATCGTTGTTGCCCGAGGAGACGTTGGCGCCCGCCGTGAGCAGGTAGCGCCATTGCCCATCGGGCTTGAGCGTGACCTGGGCTTGCGAAAGCGGCGGCGCCATCAGGGCGGCGACGGCGGTGAGCGTCACGAACAACGGACGACGGGACATGGCGATTCCTTTCTTGTTGGTACGGGAGTTCTGGCTTCTTCTCACCCAGAGGGTTCATCGAGCATGCACTCCAGTTCCGCGGGATTTGTGACCAATCGTTTCTTCGCCCGAATCCGGTGCACGATGGCTTGCGTATTCCATTCATGACTTCGCCACCTTCCACCGCCTTGACCACCACACTTTCACGCCGCCGCCGCTGGCTTGGCCTGCTGGGCCTCGCGCCCTTGCTGCAGGCCTGTTCCCCACTGCGCCTGATCAACGCGACGGTGCCTTCGCACACCCACACGGTCAAACGCGACCTGCCCTACGGGCCCGCCGAGCGCCAGCGCGCCGACATCTACCTCCCGGCCCCGGCCGTGACGGGTGCGCCCATGGCGGTGTTCTTCTACGGCGGCAGCTGGAGCAGCGGCTCGCGCGCCGACTACCGCTTCGTCGGCGAAGCCCTGGCCTCGCGCGGCATCGTCACCGTGGTGGCGGACTACCGCCTGAGCCCTGCCGTGCGCTACCCCGTGTTCCTGGAAGACTGTGCGATGGCGGTGCGCTGGGCCGGCGCGCAGGCCACGGCGTTCGGCGCGTCGCGCAGCCGCCTCTTCATCGTGGGGCACAGCGCGGGCGCCTACAACGCGGCCATGCTGGCGCTGGATCCGCGCTGGCTGGGCGGTGAGCCCATCGCCGGTTGGGCCGGCCTGGCCGGTCCCTACGACTTTCTGCCGATCGGCAACCCCGACGTGCAGGTGGCCTTCGAGTGGCCGGGCACCCCCGCCGATTCGCAGCCCCTGTGGCATGCCCGTGCCCACGCGGCACCCACGCGCCGGGCACTGCTGCTGGCCGCCCGCAGCGACACGCTGGTGAACCCTCAGCGCAACACCCTGGCGCTGGCCGAGGCGCTCCGGCGCAAAGGCACGCCGGTGGAGATGGAGCTGCTCGACCGCGTGAGCCACACCACGCTGGTCGGCGCGCTGGCGCCGCCCCTGCGGGGACTCGCGCCCGTGCTGGACCGCCTCAGCGCCTTCCTGCTGCAGCCCACAAGCTGACGCATCGCGTGACATTTGGCGCGGCTGGATCCGGCTGTGCCCTGCCCCCCAAAGTTAAACTCTCGGGTTACACCACGGTTACCAACTGAACTAGGGGATTCACATGGCGCTCGTTTCCATGCGCGAACTGCTCGACCACGCCGCCGCCAATGGCTACGGCATTCCAGCGTTCAACGTCAACAACCTCGAACAGGTGCAGGCCGTCATGGCCGCTGCCGACGAAGTCGGTGCACCCGTGATCCTGCAGGCCAGCGCTGGCGCCCGCAAGTACGCCGGCGAGCCGTTCATCAAGCACCTGATCCAGGCCGCCATGGAGGCCTATCCGCACATTCCCCTGGTGATGCACCAGGACCACGGCACCTCGCCCAAGGTCTGCGAAGGCGCGATCAACCTGGGCTTTGGCTCCGTGATGATGGATGGCTCGCTGATGGAAGACGGCAAGACGCCCGCTTCGTTCGACTACAACACCGAAGTCACCCGCAAGGTGGTGGAGATGGCGCACAAGGTCGGCGTCACGGTGGAAGGCGAACTCGGCTGCCTCGGCAACCTGGAAACCGGTGAAGCGGGCGAGGAAGACGGCATTGGTGCCGAAGGCAAGCTCGACCACAGCCAGATGCTGACCGACCCGGAAGAAGCCGCCCAGTTCGTCAAGGCCACGCAGCTCGACGCGCTGGCGATTGCCATCGGCACCAGCCACGGCGCCTACAAGTTCAGCCGCCCGCCCACGGGTGACATCCTGGCCATCAGCCGCGTGAAGGAAATCCACCAGCGGATTCCCAACACGCACCTGGTGATGCACGGGTCCTCCAGCGTGCCTCCCGAGTTGCTGGCCATCATCAACCAGTACGGCGGCAAGATGAAGGAAACCTACGGCGTGCCGATCAAGGAAATCCAGGAAGCCATCAAGCACGGCGTGCGCAAGATCAACATCGACACCGACATCCGCCTGGCCATGACCGGCGCGGTGCGCAAGTTCCTGGCCGAGAACCCGGACAAGTTCGACGCCCGCGAGTGGCTCAAGCCCGCGCGCGAGGCCGCCAAGGCGGTCTGCAAGCAGCGTTACATCGAGTTCGGCTGCGAAGGCCAGGGCAGCAAGATCAAGGGCGAAAGCCTGCAGGTGGTGGCGGCCAAGTACGCCAAGGGCGAACTCGCCCAGGTCGTGAACTGAGGATTCAATCCTCCCAGGCGGCCGCCTGGATGGCGGCCACGATCTCGCGGCCAGTGCGCACCAGTGCCGGCGCGAAGTCTTCGTGCAGGAGCGCCCCGTGCAGGCGCGAGGCCGGCCCACCCACCGTGAGCGACATCGGTTCGCGCCCGTCCCCCAGGTCCAGGCCCACGCCGATGGCGGCGATCTCGGCCTCCCATTCCGATGCAGACACCGCGTAGCCTCGCTGCGCGCACTCAGCCTGTGCGCGTCTCAGGCCGGCCTCGCGCTCGGGCCAGCGTTCGGGCGATTCGGCCTGCAGGCGGCGCGCCATCAACGACTGCATGCCCTCGGTGGCGGCACACCAGATCGCGCGGCCCATGGCCGTTTCGGCGAACGGCAGGCGCGTGCCCACATCCAGCCCCAGGATGAGCCGCGCCGTGCTGCGGCAATGCGCCACATAGACCACGGATGTGTCGTGGCGCACGCCGAGCGAAATGGCAGCCTGCGTGTGTTCGGCCAGCGTTTCCATGAAGGGCCGCGCAATGCGCCCGACCTGGAAGTTGGACAGCACGCTGAACCCGAGCGCAAGCACCGCCGGACTCAAGGCGTATTCACCGCTGGCGGGCCGATGGCGCAGGTAGCCCAGGCCCGTGAGCGTGAAGGTGAGGCGCGATACGGTGGCCTGCGGCAACCCGGTGCGACGGGCCAGTTCCTGGTGCGCCAGCCACCGGTCGGACGGGCCGAAGCAGCGCAACACCGACAACCCGCGAGCGAGCGCCGTGACGAAGCGTCGGTCGGTCGCCGGATCGGCGTCTGCTTGGAGGTGGGACTGGCTGTGGCGCTGGCGACCCATGAAAAGCTCCGTTTTCTGCACACCGGAATAAAACGCGACGATGCATCGCATCATATTCCGCTTGTCGGAACGGGTGCATCCCAGGCGACAAGCCGGCATGCTCGATTTCCCTGATCGGGATTTACGCCCGGGATGCGGCGCCGTATATTGAATTCACCGCCCCATTCGTTCCGCTGGGCGGAATTCAAATCACATGACGTCCTTGCCCCCGGCCCACTGGCCACCCGGACTGCCGCGTCACCTCACGCTGCCGCAGACGCACGTCTTCCACAACCTTGAGGTCTCGGCCCGGCGCTACCCCGACAAGCCCTTCATCGTCTACTACGACACCGTGCTCACCTACGCGCAGGCCTTGCGCGAGGCCGAACGGCTCGCCGGCCACCTGCAGCAGGTGTGCGGCGTGGTGCCGGGCGACCGCGTGCTGCTGTGCATGCAGAACAGCCCGCAGTGGGCGCTGGCATTTCATGCCGTCCTGCGCGCCGGCGCGGTGGTGGTGCCGGTCAACCCCATGAACCGCGTGGAGGAACTGCGCCACTGCATCGAGGACAGCGGTGCCACCGTCGCCTTCGTGGCGCAGGACCTGCTACCACAGGTGCGCCCGTTGATGGCGCCCCTGGGCGGCCTGCGCCATGCGATCGTCGCCACCTACAGCGACCACCTTCGCGCGCCCACGGACCTGCGCGTGCCCGACTTCGTAACGGCCTCGCGCGAGCCGCTGGAGGAAGACGGCCTCATCGCCTGGGCCGACGCGGTGGCACGCGATCTCGCGCCGGGTCCCTTGTCCACCGGGCCGGACGACCTTTGCGCCATGCCCTACACCTCGGGCACGACCGGCCTGCCCAAGGGCTGCATGCACACGCACCGCAGCGTCATGAGCACGCTGGTGGGTGGCGTGCGCTGGTTCGGCACCTCGCAGGATTCGGTCTGTCTGTCGGTGCTGCCGTTCTTCCACGTCACCGGCCTTTCGGGCAGCCTGAACGGACCGCTCTACGCCGGCGCCACGCTGGTGGTGCTCTCGCGCTGGGATCGCGAGGTCGCCGCCCTTTGCATGCAGCGCTACCGCGTCACGGTCTGGCAGGCGATTTCCACCATGGTGATCGACTTCCTCGGCCATCCGGGCATCGACCAGATCGACCTCTCCAGCCTGGCCTGCATCCGCGGCGGCGGCGCGGCCATGCCGGACGCACTCGCCGCACGGCTCAAGGCACTCACGGGGCTGGACTACATCGAAGGCTACGGCATGTCGGAAACGATGGCCGCCACCCACATCAACCCCATGCATCGGCCCAAGCGCCAGTGCCTCGGCCTGCCAGTGTTCGATGTGGACGCCCGCGTGATCCACCCGGACACGCTGGCCGAACTGCCGGCCGGCGAAACCGGCGAGATCGTGGTGCACGGGCCGCAGCTCATGCAGGGCTACTGGCACAACGCCGACGCCACCAGCGCCGCCTTCATCGACATCGAAGGCCGGCGCTTCCTGCGCACCGGCGATCTCGGCCATGTGGACGAAGAAGGCTATTTCTTCATGACCGACCGCCTCAAGCGCATGATCAACGCCAGCGGCTACAAGGTCTGGCCGGCGGAGGTGGAGGCCCTCATGTACCACCACCCCGCCATCCAGGAAGCCTGCGTCATCGGCGTGCGCGACGCGCGGCGCGGCGAGAGCGTCAAGGCGCTGGTGGTGTTGCGCCCGGAGCAGCGCGGACAGGTCAGCGAACAGGACGTGATCGACTGGGCGCACGGCCACATGGCCGCCTACAAGAGCCCCCGCACCGTGGAATTCGTCGACTCGCTGCCCCGTTCGGGCAGCGGCAAGGTCATGTGGCGCGAACTGCAGGAGCAGCAGGCCGCGCGCGACGCCTTGACCCATCCCCCCTGATCCCTCGCCCCCCGCCACCCTGCCTTACCCACCCCGCCCCTGAAGGAGACAACACCATGAACGAACCCATTTCCCGTCCGCCATCGCAGCGCCGCCGCTCGTTGCTGCTGGCCGCCGCGGCCACCGCCGGTGCCGGCGTGGCCCCTTGGGGCGCCGCCCAGGCACAGGCCTATCCCAGCCGCCCGGTCACGCTCATCATCCCGTGGCCGGCTGGCGGCTCGACCGACCGCCACCTGCGCGCGCTGGCCGAGCTCGCCGGCAAACACCTCGGTCAACCCATCGTGATCGAGAACAAGCCGGGCGCCGGCGGCACCCTCGGCCCCGCCGCGATGGCGCAGACGGCCAAGCCCGACGGCTACACCATCGCCCAGTTCCCGCTGGGCCTGCTGCGCCTGCCCCACATGCAGAAGTCGACCTGGGACCCGCTCACCGACTTCACCTACATCATCGGCGTCTCGGGCTACACCTTCGGTCTCACGGTCAAGTCCGACTCGCCCTACAAGACGTTCAAGGACTACATCGAGGCCGCTCGCAAGCAGCCCGGACAGATCAACTACGGCTCCACCGGCACCGGCAGCAGCCCCCACCTGCTGATGGAAGAACTCGCCGGCAACGCCAAGGTGCAACTGGTGCACGTGCCGTTCAAGGGCAACGCCGACCTGCAGTCGGCCCTTTTGGGCGGCCACGTGATGGCGCAGAGCGATGCCAGCGGCTGGGACAAGTACGTGGACGCCGGCCAGATGCGCCTGCTGGTCACGTTCGGCGAACAGCGCACCCAGCGCTGGCCCGAAGTGCCGACGGCCCAGGAACTGGGCTACGGCGTGGTGTCCACCTCGCCCTATGGCCTGGCCGGCCCCAAGGGCATGGACCCGGCCGTGGTGAAGGCGCTGCACGATGCCTTCAAGAAAGCCATGGACGACCCGAAGCACATCGAAGTCCTGGGCCAGCTCAACCAGGCCATGTGGTACCGCAATGGCGACGACTACCGCAAGTGGGCCGCCGAGACCTTCGTCAAGGACAAGGCGCTGATCGAGCGCCTCGGCCTGGCGGCAAAGTAAGGCGCCGCACACGGGGGCTCCAACTTGCGATAATCCCCCGGAATGGTTCAAAGCCCGTTGGCTGTTCAACGGGCTTTTTTCTTGTGCCGCCTTTTCCCGATCCGATCATGACCTCTGCCCTGCACACCTCGGCCCTGACCTCCCTGCCCCTGCTGGCGCGCGGCAAGGTGCGCGACAACTACGCCGTGGGCGACGACCGCATCCTCATGGTGGCCAGCGACCGCATCAGTGCGTTCGACGTGATCATGGGCGAGCCCATCCCGGGCAAGGGCGAACTGCTCACGAAACTCTCGCTGTTCTGGTTCGACCAGCTCGGCCCCAAGGGTTTGAACCTCTGTCCCATCCACCTCACCGGCGATGCGCCCGAGAGCGTGGTCTCGCCCGACGAAGTGGCGCAGGTCCAGGGCCGTTCGATGCTGGTGCAGCGACTGAAGCCGATTCCTGTGGAAGCCGTGGTGCGCGGCTACCTGGCGGGCAGCGGCTGGAAGGAATACCAGGAGAGCCGCTCGGTGTGCGGCGTGACGCTGCCCGAGGGCCTGCAGAACGCGTCCCAGTTGCCCGAACCCATCTACACCCCGGCGGCCAAGGCGGCCATGGGCGAGCACGACGAAAACATCACCTTCGAGCGCACGGTGGAGATGATCGGCCCCGAGCTGGCCGCGCAGATCCGCGACGTGTCGATTGCGCTCTACAAGGCCGCAGCGGCCATCGCCCTGAAGAAGGGCATCATCATCGCGGACACCAAGTTCGAATTCGGCCTGGACAAGGCCGGCAAGCTGGTTCTGATGGACGAGGTGCTCACCCCCGACAGCTCGCGCTACTGGCCCGCCGAGAGCTATGTGGTGGGCCACAACCCGCCGAGCTACGACAAGCAGTTCCTGCGCGACTGGCTGGAAACGGCCCAAGTGGGCGGCAAGCCTTGGGACAAGACGCCTCCGGCACCGCGCCTGCCGAAAGAGGTGATCGAGAAGACGGCTGCGAAGTACCAGGAAGCGCTGACGCGGTTGATGGGCTGAAGCCCGTAAGTCAGGGCTGAGTCCAATTCCCCGGTGGACTGAGCAAAGACCCGCTCGGGCTGAGCTTGTCGAAGCCCCTCCACGAACCTGTGTGCGTGAGCCCTTCGACGGGCTCAGGGCGAACGGGATGTTTTCAACTCAGGACCACCGAAGACAGCCGGCGCCGGTACGTCGCCACCGTCGGGTCTTCGGGCGGCACCTGGCCCTCGGCCACCTTGGGCTTGGGTGGTTCGATGATGTCGAGGATGGCGATGAAGGTCTTGCGCGCCAGGTCTTCGTTCCAGGCCTTGTCGCGCATCAGGATCTCCAGCAGCTCGTCCATGGCGGGCACCCATTGCCCGAAAGCCATGAGCAGTTGGGCCAGTGCGAAGCGCGATTCGAAGTCGCGCTTGTTGGCGGCCACCGCCGCCTGCAGTTCGGCGGCGCGCGCCTCGGGGTCGTTGATGCTGGCCTGGGCGTCGCGCGCGGTCATCCAGCGCTGCAGGGAATCGAGCCGGCGCACGCCGGCTGCCTTGGCAATGACGGGTGCGAACGCCACCTTGGCGTCGTCGTCCTGACCCAGCTCCAGCAGGAGCTTCACCAGATCGAAGCGCGCATCGTCGTTGTCCGGATCGGTCTGCACGGCCTGCTGCATCTTCTCCAGCGCACCTTCGATGTCGCCTTCAGCCAGCGCGTCCAGCGCTTCGGCTTCCACCTCTTCGGCTTGCACTTCCTCGGCGCTGGGCAGGTGCTTGTCCAGGAACGCCTTGATCTGGCCTTCGGGCAGCGCCCCCATGAAGCCATCGACCGGCTGGCCGTTCATGAGCAGCACGCAGGTGGGGATGCTGCGGATGCCGAAGGCGGCGGCGAGTTGCTGCTCTTCGTCCGAATCGATCTTGACGAGCTTGAATCGGCCAGCGTAGTCGACCTCGAGCTTTTCCAGCAAGGGGCCGATCACCTTGCAGGGTCCGCACCAGGGCGCCCAGAAATCGACCAGCACGGGCGTATGTTGCGAAGCCTGGATGACTTCGGCTTCGAAATTGGCGACGGTGACGTTGATCATGGGAGGAGCCTGCAGAGGAGACCTGGGCGGTGCCGCAGCACGGCCCAAACGTAAAATCGACACTTTACCGGAGAGCGCACCTTCATGAATCCCATCCAAGTGGGCGTGCTCATGGGTTCCAGCAGCGACTGGGACACCATGCAGCACGCCGTGCAGATCCTGCAGGACTTCGGCATCGCGCACGAGGCGCGCGTGGTCTCGGCGCACCGCATGCCCGACGACATGTTCACCTACGCCGAAACCGCTGCATCGAGGGGTCTGAAGGCCATCATCGCCGGTGCGGGCGGCGCCGCGCACCTGCCGGGCATGCTGGCGGCCAAGACGGTGGTGCCGGTGCTGGGCGTGCCTGTGGCCAGCAAGCACCTGAGCGGCGTGGACTCGCTGCACAGCATCGTGCAGATGCCCAAGGGCGTGCCGGTGGCCACGTTCGCCATCGGCGCGGCCGGGGCGGCCAATGCGGCGCTGTTCGCGGTGGCCATGCTGGCGTGTCACGACGCCGCGCTGCGCGAGAAGCTGGAGGCTTTCCGCGCCCAGCAGACCGCCGCCGCGCGCAGCATGAGCCTGCCGCCGACATGAACCTCAAGACCTACCTTCCCGGCGACACCTCGTCCGCCGGCCAGCCCATCACGCTGGGTGTGATGGGTGGCGGCCAGCTCGGGCGCATGTTCGTGCAGGCGGCGCAGGCCATGGGTTACACCACCGCGGTGCTCGACCCCGATCCGGCCAGCCCGGCCGGGCTCATCAGCCACCACCACATCAAGACGCCCTACGCTGACGAAGCCGGCCTGGCGCAACTCGCGCAGCGCTGCGACGCCATCACCACCGAATTCGAGAATGTGCCCGCGCCTGCATTGCTCGCGCTGGCGGCGCAGCGCACGGTGGCCCCCTCGGCCGCCTGCGTGGCGGTGGCTCAGGACCGGGTGAAGGAAAAGGCGCACTTCACGGACTGCGCGGCCATCAGCGGCGTGAGCCCAGCGCCGCATGCGGTGATCACCACCGACGCAATGCTCGCGGCCGTGCCGGCGGATCTGCTCCCCGGCATCCTGAAGACGGCGCGGATGGGCTACGACGGCAAGGGCCAGGCGCGCGTGACCACGCGTGAGGAACTCGCGGCGGCGTGGGACGCCATGGACAAGGTGCCCTGCGTGCTGGAGAAGATGCTCAGGCTGCGCGCGGAATGTTCGGTGATCGTGGCGCGCGGCGCCGATGGCGCTACGGTGAGCTTTCCGGTCCAGAAGAACACGCACCACGATGGCATCCTCGCGCTGACCGAGGTGTTCGAAGGCGCACTCGACCCGGCCCTCGCCCAGCGCGCCCAGGCCAGCACGGTGGCCATTGCCGACCACCTGCGCTACGTGGGTGTGCTCTGCGTGGAGTACTTCGTGGTGGAGAGCGCCACAGGCGCGCTGGACCTCGTCGTCAACGAAATGGCACCCCGCCCGCACAACAGCGGCCACTACACGCAGAACGCCTGCGACATCTCGCAGTTTGAAGCGCAGGTGCGCGCACTCGCCGGCCTGCCCTTGCCCGCGCCGCGCCAGCACAGCCCTGCCATCATGGTCAACCTGCTGGGTGACCTGTGGTTCGAGCCCAATGCCGTGCGCACTCAGCGCACCGAGCGCGCCACGTCACCGCCCTGGGCGCAGGTGCTCGCCCTGCCGGGGACCCACCTGCACCTCTACGGCAAGCTCAATGCGCGCCCGGGGCGCAAGATGGGGCACCTGAACATCACCGCGTCCACCGTGGCGCACGTGCGCGAGACCACCGCGAAGGTGCTCGCGCTGCTCGGCCTGCCGGCGATGGGCGCCTGATCACATGCCGTTGTTGCTGCCCGCTGGCGACGCCCAGGCCATCGATGCCGCGGCGCAGCGCCTGGCCGACGGTTCGCTGGTGGGCATGCCCACCGAAACCGTGTACGGCCTGGCGGCCGACGCCGACAACGCGACCGCGGTGCACCGCATCTTCGAAGCCAAGGGCCGCCCGAGCGACCACCCCTTGATCGTGCACGTGGCCTCCGGCGGGGGTGCCTCTGGCTGGCGCGCCGGCGTCGACCACTATGCACGCGAAGTGCCACCCTTCGCCGCCGCGCTCATGCAGTCGTTCTGGCCCGGGCCGCTCACGCTCATCCTGCCGCGGCGAAGCGAGGTGGCTGCCGTGGCTGCAGGTGGCCAGGATTCGGTGGGCCTTCGATGCCCGAGTCACCCGGTGGCACAGGCGTTGCTGGCCGCGGCCGCCCGGCTCGGCGTGAACGGCGTGGCCGCGCCCAGCGCCAACCGCTTTGGCCGCGTGAGCCCCACGACTGCAGCGCACGTGGCCGAAGAATTCGCCGCACTTTCAGAACAGGATCTGCTGATCCTGGACGGCGGCGCGTGTCCGGTGGGCATCGAGTCGACCATCGTGGACGCCACGCGTGGACACCCCGTGCTGCTGCGCCCGGGCATGATCACCATCGCGCAGCTTGAAACCGCCTGTGGGCAGACCGTGCGATCGCGCGACGACGCCGCGCCCCGCGCATCGGGCACGCTCGAATCACATTACGCGCCCAGCGCCCAGGTGCGGCTGATGGACACCCAGCCATTGCAGGCCGCGCTCGACGTGCTCGGCAGCGACGCCCGGCACATTGCCATCTACGCGCACAGCCCGCTCAAGACGGCCCGTGGCGTGGCCGTGCGACGCATGCCGCTGGACGCCGCGCGGTGCGCCCAGGAACTGTTCGCCGTGCTGCGCGAACTCGACGCCACCGGCGTGCGCCTAATCTGGGTGGAAACGCCACCGGGCGACGCCGCCTGGGACGGCGTGCGCGACCGGCTGCAGCGCGCGGCAGCCTGAAGCCGGGCGCCGGGCGGTCTCAGCGCGCGCTCGCTTTGCGGTAGCGCAGCTTCATCACCAGGATCGACACGGCAAGCGCCAGCGTGATCGCATTGGCCACCACGATCGGCCACGCCGCGAGGCTGAGGCCATACACCAGCCAGAGCGCCACACCCAGCGTGAACACGCTGTACATGCCCAGCGAAATGCCACTCACGTCGCGCGTTCGAAACGTCAACCACGCCTGCGGCACGAAGCTCGCCGTGGTGAGGAAGGCGGCGCAAAAGCCGATGAGTTCATTGCTGGGCATGGCGGGATGATACGGAACGCATGCCGTTGCCGCCGGCATCCACGCACTCGACTATATTGCCCAGCACATGGCCAAAGACAAAACCCAATACACCTGCACCGAGTGCGGTGGCAACAGCCCGAAGTGGCTGGGCAAGTGCCCGCACTGCAACGCCTGGAACACGCTGATCGAGTCGGTGGCGGAATCCACGGCGCCAGCGAAGAACCGCTTTGCCTCGCTCGCGAAAACGGCCGAGGTCACCACACTGGCCGACATCGATGCCACCGACGTGCAGCGCACGCCCACCGGCCACGATGAGCTCGACCGTGTGTTGGGCGGGGGCATCGTGGAAGGCGGGGTGGTCCTGATCGGCGGCGACCCGGGCATCGGCAAATCCACGCTGCTGCTTCAGGCGCTGGATTCGCTGCAGCGCGCGGGCCTGAAAACGCTCTATGTGACCGGGGAGGAAAGCGGCGCCCAGGTCGCCCTGCGTTCTCGCCGACTCGGGCTGGACGGTTCGCAGGTCAGCGTGCTCGCAGAGATCCAGCTGGAAAAGATCCTGTCCACGCTGCAGGCCACGCAGCCGGCGATTGCGGTCATCGACTCGATCCAGACCGTGTATTCCGAGCAGCTCACCTCGGCGCCCGGTTCCGTGGCGCAGGTGCGCGAATGCGCGGCCCATCTGACGCGGGCGGCCAAGGCCAGCGGCACGGCCATCGTGCTGGTCGGTCACGTCACCAAGGAAGGCGCGCTGGCCGGCCCGCGCGTGCTGGAACACATGGTGGACACCGTGCTGTACTTCGAAGGCGATACGCACAGCAGCTTCAGGCTGATCCGCGCGATCAAGAACCGCTTTGGCGCCGTCAACGAGATCGGTGTGTTCGCCATGACCGAAAAGGGGCTCAAGGGCGTGAGCAACCCGAGCGCGATCTTCCTGAGCCAGCACAGCGAGCCGGTGCCTGGCAGTTGCGTGATGGTGACGCTGGAGGGCACACGGCCGATGCTGGTGGAGATCCAGGCGCTGGTGGACAGCGGTGGGCCCTCGCCGCGTCGCCTGAGCGTGGGTCTGGACCGCGACCGACTGGCCATGCTGCTGGCGGTGCTGCACCGCCACGCCGGCGTGGCCTGCATGGACCAGGACGTGTTCGTCAACGCGGTGGGCGGTGTGCGCATCAGCGAGCCGGCGGCCGACCTGGCCGTCATGCTGGCCATCACCTCCAGCCTGCGTGCCCGCGCCCTGCCCAAGGGCTTCATTGCCTTCGGCGAGGTGGGCCTGGCCGGCGAGGTGCGCCCAGCCCCGCGCGGCCAGGAGCGGCTGAAGGAAGCTGCCAAGCTGGGTTTTTCGGTGGCGGTGGTGCCCAAGGCCAACCTGCCCCGCAAGGGCGACAAGGCCTTTGAGGGCCTGACCGTGCACGGGGTGGAGCGGATCGAGGAGGCCATGGAAGTGGCCAGAGGGTTGGGCTGACAAAATGTCGGCCATGCAGAAGCTACAGAAACCCTTCGTGATCCTCGCAGCCGGCGTGCTGCTGTACCTTGCGCACCGCGCCTATGGCTGGCCGGGCCTCGCCGCCGCCGGTGGTGGCCTGATGATGTGGCTGCTGCTGCACGTGACGCGCCTCATGACCGTGCTCAAACGCGCCGCCAACCAGCCCATTGGCCACGTGGGCAGCGCGGTGATGCTCAACGCCAGGCTGAGGCCCGGCCTGACCTTGATGCACGTGACGGCCCAGACGCGTTCGCTGGGGCAGAAGCTGTCCGCGGAAGGGGTAGAGCCGGAGGTGTACCGCTGGACCGACAACGGCGACTCCAGCGTCACCGCCGAGTTCCAGGTCGGCAAGCTGCTGCGCTGGAAGCTGGATCGCCCGGCGCCCGAAGAGTCCCGCGACGGGACTGACGGGTCCAGCGGGCATGGCACGGCGCCGTAAAATCGACGGTTTGGCAGCCCGGACTGCCCCGAAGAACCCAACCAAGGACCCCCATGAGCCCCATCGTTCCCTCGATGTCCGACCGCGACGGCAAGATCTGGATGGACGGCCAGATGGTCGACTGGCGCGACGCCAGGATCCACGTGCTGACCCACACCCTGCACTACGGCTGCGGCGCATTCGAGGGGGTCCGGGCTTACAACGCGGTGGGCGGCACGGCCATTTTCCGCCTGGAGGAGCACACCGAGCGGCTCTTCAACAGCGCCAAGATCCTGCGCATGCAGCTGCCGTTTTCCATGGAAGAAGCCATGGAGGCGCAAAAAGCCGTGGTGCGCGAGAACAAGCTGGAGAGCTGCTACATCCGCCCGCTGACCTGGATCGGCGACAAGAAGCTGGGCGTCTCGCCCAAGGGGAACACCATCCACCTGATGGTGGCCGCCTGGGCCTGGGGCGCCTACCTGGGCGAAGAAGGCCTCAAGCGCGGCATCCGCGTGAAGACCAGCAGCTACACCCGCCACCACGTCAACATCACCATGACGCAGGCCAAGGCGGTGAGCAACTACACCAACAGCATCCTGGCCAACATGGAAGTGACGGACGAAGGCTACGACGAAGCCCTTCTCCTCGATGCCTCTGGATTCGTCAGCGAAGGCGCTGGCGAAAACATCTTTGTGGTGAAGAACGGCGTGATCTACACGCCCGACCTTTCGGCCGGCGCGCTCAACGGCATCACGCGCAACACCGTCTTCCACATCGCCAAGGACCTCGGGCTTGAGATCGTGCAGAAACGCATCACACGGGACGAGGTCTACATCGCCGACGAGGCGTTCTTCACCGGCACGGCCGCCGAAGTCACGCCGATCCGCGAGCTCGACCGCATCGAGCTGGGCAAGGGTGACTACGCAGGCAGCCGCGGTCCCATCACCGAAAAGATCCAGAGCGCGTTCTTCGACATCGTGAACGGTCGCAACCCCAAATACGCCGCCTGGTTGTCCAGGGTCTGAGGAACACGCCATGAGCCAAGCCGCCGCCATCGAACTCAAGGCCACCGACCTCAACAGCCACGGGGGCGTGTTCTGCCCCAGTCCGCTGGCCGACATGAAACTCTGGAACAGCCACCCCAAGGTGTACCTGGACGTGGCCGCGACAGGCCAGGCCAAGTGCCCGTATTGCGGCACGGTGTACCGCCTGGCCGCGGGCGAGGCGGTTTCACCCGGTCACTGAATGTGACACCGCCGCCGGGGAACCGGGCGGCGGAGCGAAGATAATGCGCGGTGGATGCCCCACCGGGCATCCACCCCACGCATTACAGGGATGACTCATGATTCTGGTCACTGGTGGCGCCGGCTTCATCGGCGCCAACTTCGTGCTCGACTGGCTGGCGCTCAATGGCGAGCCCGTCGTCAACCTCGACAAACTCACCTACGCGGGCAACCTGGAGAGCCTCGCCAGCCTGCAGGGAGATGCACGCCACATCTTTGTGCAGGGTGACATCGGCGACAGCGCCCTGGTGGCCGGGCTGCTGGCCACCCACCGGCCGCGCGCGGTGGTCCACTTCGCCGCCGAGAGTCACGTCGACCGCTCCATTCATGGGGCCGAGGACTTCATCCAGACCAACATCGTGGGCACTTTCCGCCTGCTGGAAGCCGTGCGCGGCCACTGGGGAGCGCTGCCCGAGCCCGAGCGCACCGGCTTCCGCTTCCTGCATGTGAGCACCGACGAGGTGTACGGCAGCCTGGCCCCGGACGCGCCCGCTTTCACCGAAACCCACGGCTTCGAGCCCAACAGCCCGTATTCGGCCAGCAAGGCCGCCAGCGACCACCTGGTGCGCGCCTGGCACCACACCCATGGCCTGCCGGTGGTCACCACCAACTGCAGCAACAACTACGGGCCGTACCATTTCCCGGAAAAACTGATCCCGCTGATGATCGTCAACGCCCTGGCGGGCAAGCCCCTGCCGGTGTATGGCGATGGCATGCAGGTGCGCGACTGGCTCTACGTCAAGGACCACTGCAGTGCGATCCGCCGCGTGCTCCAGGACGGCCGCCTGGGTGAAACCTACAACGTGGGCGGGTGGAACGAGCAGCCCAACATCGAAATCGTGCGAATCATCTGCGGCCTGCTCGATGAATTGCGTCCGCGTGCCGATGGCGCCTCGTACGCCCAACAGATCACCTACGTGAAGGACCGCCCCGGCCACGACCGGCGCTACGCCATCGACGCGCGCAAGCTGGAACGCGAACTGGGCTGGAAGCCCGCTGAAACCTTTGCGACCGGCATTCGCAAGACGGTTCAGTGGTACCTGGACCACCCCGAGTGGGTGGAAAACGTGCAGAGCGGGAACTACCGCCAATGGGTGCAGGCGCAGTACGGGACACCGGGCGCTGCATGAGGATCCTGCTGCTCGGCAAGAACGGTCAGGTGGGCTGGGAGCTGCAACGCAGTCTCGCGCCCCTGGGCGAACTGGTGGCGCTGGATCGGCGCGGTGCCGATCTCTCCCGGCCGGAAGAACTGCGCGATGTCGTCCTGCGGACACGCCCCACCGTGGTGGTGAACGCAGGGGCTTACACCGCCGTGGACAAAGCAGAGAGTGAGCGCGAGCTCGCCCAGATCGTCAACGCACTCGCGCCAGGCGCGCTGGCTGAAGCGGCCCGCGATGTCGGGGCCCTGCTGGTGCACTTCTCCACCGATTACGTGTTCGACGGCAGCGGTGATGCTGCCCGCGCCGAGACCGCACCGACCGGCCCTTTGAGCGTCTACGGCCAGACCAAGCTCGAGGGCGAGCAACGCATCCAGGCCCATTGCGAGCGCCACCTCATCCTGCGCACCAGCTGGGTACATGCCGCGCGCGGCGGCAACTTTGCCCGCACGATGCTGCGACTGGCCGGGGAGCGAGACGAACTCAAAGTGATCGATGACCAGATCGGCGCACCCACCGGGGCCGACCTGATTGCCGATGTGACCGCGCATGCGATCCGGGAAGCGTTGCGCGACCCAGCCTGCCAGGGCATTCACCACCTTGCCGCGGCGGGCGAAACCTCGTGGCACGGCTATGCCCGCTTCGTGATCGACACAGCGCGAGAGCTGCAACCCTCGCTCGTGCTGCGCGCGCGCGAGGTGCTGCCCATACCCACCAGCGCCTACCCCACCCCCGCTCGTCGCCCGCTCAACTCCAGGCTGGACACCACGCGCCTTCGCCAGACTTTCGGCCTCACCCTGCCGCCCTGGCAAGCGGGCGTGCGGCGTATGCTTTCTGAAATCCTCGAACCCAAGGCCACACCATGACCCTGCAGCGCAAAGGCATCATCCTCGCCGGCGGTTCCGGCACCCGCCTGCACCCGGCCACGCTGGCCATCAGCAAGCAACTGCTGCCGGTGTACGACAAGCCCATGATCTATTACCCGCTGACCACGCTGATGCTGGCGGGCATCCGGGACGTGCTGGTGATCAGCACGCCGCAGGACACGCCTCGCTTCCAGCAGCTGCTGGGTGATGGCAACGCCTGGGGCATGAACCTGCAGTACGCGGTGCAGCCCACCCCCGACGGCCTCGCGCAAGCGTTCATCATCGGCGCCGACTTCCTGGGCAATCACCCCAGTGCGCTCGTGCTCGGCGACAACATCTACTACGGCCACGACTTCACCACCCTGCTGGCCGACGCAGACCGTCAACCGAGTGGCGCGACCGTGTTTGCCTACCACGTGAACGATCCCGAACGCTATGGCGTGGTGGCCTTCGACGCGCAGGGAAAGGCGCGCAGCATTGAAGAAAAGCCCGTCAAGCCGCAGAGCAACTACGCCGTGACCGGCTTGTACTTCTACGACGACCAGGTGGTCGACATTGCTCGCGCGGTCAAGCCCAGCCCGCGTGGCGAACTTGAAATCACGGCGGTGAACCAGGCCTACCTGGACCGCGGCCAGCTCAGTGTGCAGATCATGCAGCGTGGTTATGCATGGCTCGACACCGGCACGCACGACAGCCTGATGGAAGCCGGCCAGTTCATCGCCACGCTGGAGCATCGTCAGGGCCTGAAGATCGCGTGCCCTGAGGAAATTTCCTGGCGCAATGGGTGGATCGATCGCGCGCAGCTGGAGAAGCTGGCCCAGCCTCTGGCCAAGAACGGCTATGGACAGTACTTGCTGCGCTTGTTGAAAGAGCAGGTGCTGCGATGAAGGTGACTGCTACCTCCATTCCTGATGTGCTGATCATCGAACCGAAAGTGTTCGGCGACGAGCGGGGCTTTTTCTTCGAGAGCTTCAACGAGCGCGCGTTCGAACAGGCCACCGGCCTGAAGCACCGGTTCGTGCAGGACAACCACAGTCGCAGTGCGCGAAACGTCTTGCGCGGCATTCACTTCCAGATCCAGCAACCCCAGGGCAAGCTGGTGCGGGTGGTGCGCGGCGCGGTGTTTGATGTGGCGGTGGACCTGCGCAAGAGTTCGCCCACGTTCGGGCGCTGGGTCGGCATTGAATTGAGCGAGAGCAACCACAGGCAGCTGTGGGTACCACCGGGCTTCGGCCACGGCTTCCTGGTCACCAGCGAGTCGGCGGAGTTTCTCTACAAGACCACCGACTATTACGCACCCGAGCACGAGCGCTGCCTGGCCTGGAACGACCCATCGGTCGGGATCGAGTGGCCGCTGCAGGGTGGCGAGCCGTCGCTTTCCGGCAAGGACCGGCTGGGCGTCGGGCTGGACAAGGCAGAGTTGTTTGAATAGCGGGAAACACGTGGCGTCTGAAGATACGGAAATCCAATTGAAGCAGGAAGCCGCAGAGGCGGATGAAGTGGGCCTGCTCGACCTGCTGGTCATGGTCGCCGAGCACTGGAAGCTGCTGGTCGCCGGCTCCTTGCTGGCGGGCGCATTGGCCGCAGGCCTCGCCCACTTCGCGCCAAAAACCTACA
Source organism: Hydrogenophaga sp. (assembly GCF_051858985.1). Lineage (GTDB taxonomy): Bacteria > Pseudomonadota > Gammaproteobacteria > Burkholderiales > Burkholderiaceae_C > Hydrogenophaga. Next base: position 1,200,396 of record NZ_JBHYGM010000001.1, read on the forward strand.
TCAGCGAGGCCATCCTGGCGCTGCCCGCATCACCGCCGCCCGGGCAGCGCACCTCGATCATGGGCGGCAAGGTCCAGACCGCCCAGCAGGCTGCCGCCCTGATGGTGGCCCCGAAGGTTCTCGACCCCGTGGTGCAACAGTTCAAGCTGGCAGAAGGTGTTTCGGCAGAGGATGCGCGCAACCGCCTGCAAAACCAGATCAAGGCAGAAGTCGACCTGGACGGGCTGCTGCGCCTGGAAGTGGGCATGCCTTCCCCCACCCAGGCCCAGGCGGTGGCCAACGCCGTCATCGACCAATGGATGGCCAGTACGGTGCCCACCGAGCAGGAGCGTGCGGAGCTGGAGCGAACGCTCAAATTGGCTGAAAGTTCACTGACAGCCACGCAGCAACTGGTGGGCCGGCTGGCGACGGAAAACACTGACAACCTGGCCAGGCCACTCACCCGCGGCGAAGCCGGCGTCTCCATCGTGGCCATCGGGGAACTGCAGTCCCGGTACCTGGAACTCGTGCTCGAAACGTCGCGTCAGCTTCGGGGATACACGCGGACCGTGGTCAAACAGCCGCCAACGCTGCCTTCCGCCCCGAAATCTGCCGACATGGGCTTGATTGCGCTGCTCAGCGCGCTCGCCACTGCCATGGTTCTGCTGCTCTGGATCTTTGTCGCCCAGGCCTGGCAAAGCGCTGCCCGGGATCCCAGGGTCGCGCCGAAGTTGCTGCGCCTTCGATCCGCACTCGGCCTGAAGTAGGCCTTCCGTCGACGGATTCGTCCACGCACGATCCCGACCCAGCACCAGAGGACAAGCACATGAACAACAAAATCGCATTGATCACGGGCGTGACCGGCCAGGACGGCGCCTACCTGGCAGAGTTCCTGCTGAACAAGGGCTACATCGTGCACGGCATCAAACGCCGGGCTTCCATGTTCAACACGGCCCGCATCGATCACCTCTACCGGGATCCGCACGAGCCTGGAGTGCGCTTCTTCCTGCACCATGGCGACCTGACGGACTCCAGCAGCCTCATTCGCATCATCCAGCAGGTTCAGCCCGACGAGATCTACAACCTCGCCGCCCAGAGCCACGTGGCTGTCTCTTTCGAGGAGCCGGAGTACACCGCCAACTCAGACGCCCTGGGCGCCCTGCGCGTGCTCGAAGCGATCCGCATCCTCGGCATGGAGAAGAAGACCCGCTTCTACCAGGCCTCCACGTCCGAGCTTTACGGCCTGGTTCAGGAAACGCCGCAAAAGGAAACCACGCCCTTCTATCCCCGCTCTCCCTACGCGGTGGCCAAGCTCTATGCGTACTGGATCACCGTGAACTACCGGGAGGCCTACGGCATGTACGCTTGCAACGGCATCCTGTTCAACCACGAATCGCCCGTTCGCGGCGAGAACTTCGTGACGCGCAAGATCACGCGTGCGCTGGCACGCATCAAACTCGGATTGCAGGATCACCTTTACCTGGGCAATCTGAACGCGTTGCGCGACTGGGGCCATGCAAAGGATTACGTCGAGATGCAGTGGCTCATGCTGCAGCAGACGCAGGCCGAGGACTTTGTCATTGCCACAGGGGTTCAGTACAGCGTGCGGGACTTCGTGAATGAAGCCGCAGGCGAGCTGGGCATCAAGATGCGCTGGGAGGGCAGCGGCATCGAGGAAAAGGGCTATGACGAACAGGGCAACTGCCGGGTTTCCGTCGATCCTCGCTACTTTCGTCCCACCGAGGTGGAAACGCTGCTGGGTGATGCGTCCAAGGCCCGGGACAAGCTGGGCTGGTCGCCCCGGATCTCGTTCCGGGAACTGGTCAGCGAAATGGTCCGCGAAGACCTTAAATCAGCGGAGAGAGACGAACTCGTCAAGCGCCATGGGTATGCGGCCAATGACTACCATGAGTGAGCGCGGATGAATCTTCGACGCAACCTGCTGGCGGGGCTGGCCAATTCAGGCTGGTCTGCGTTGGTGGGCTTTGCGGTCGTGCCGTTCTATCTCAAGTACCTCGGCATGGAAGCCTATGGGCTGATCGGGTTCTTCATGACTGCGCAAGTGATGTTCCAACTGCTGGACATGGGCATGGCCCCCACCATGAATCGCGAGGTCGCGCGGTGCTCGGCATCCGGTCAACTGCGGGATGCCGGCAAGCTGCTGCACACGCTGGCCGTCATCTACTGGTGCGTGGCCATCGCCATCGGGATAGTGGTTATTCTGCTGGCGCCTGTCATTGCAACCCAGTGGTTGAAGTCGAAGGACCTGCCGAGCCAGACCGTGGTGAACGCGCTGATGCTGATGGGCCTGGTGGTGGCCTCCCGGTGGCCCATTGGCCTGTACCAGGGTGCGCTGATCGGCGCACAGCGAATGACCATATCCAGCGCAGTGAACATGTCCATGGTCACCCTGGGCAGCGTGGGCGCAGTGCTGATCCTGGCCCTGGTGTCGCCAACCATTGAAGCATTTTTTGCCTGGCAGGCGTTCGTGGGGTTGGTCTACGCCGTGACACTGAGGAAAGTCACGTGGTGGGTGATTGGAACGTCGGATGCGAACCGGTTCGACACGGCGGAACTCAAGCGCATATGGCGTTTCACCGCAGGCATGAGTGCCATCGGGTTGACGGGCCTCGTGTTCAGCCAGCTCGATAAGGTCATCCTGAGCAAAGTGCTCGCCCTCGAAGACTTTGGGCAGTACATGCTCGCGTCCGTCGTGGTGAGCGGGCTGTACATCCTGATCACACCCGTGTTCAACCTCATCTATCCCCGCTTCTCGGCTTCGGTCGCCAAGGGTGATCTCGGGGAATTGACGAAGTTGTACCGCCTCGGCACCCGGCTGCTGGCCTCCATCCTTTTCCCGGCGGCCATGCTGCTCGCGGTGTTCGCAAAGGATATCGTTTACGTCTGGACCGGCAACCTCCAGGTCGCGACCAGCACGGCACCCGTGATTGCATTGCTGGCTTCAGGGTCGGCACTCCATGGCGTCATGCATTTTCCGTACGCCTTGCAGCTCGCTTATGGCGCAACGCGCCTGTCATTGACAATCTATCTGGCGCTGATCGTTGTGATGCTCCCCTTGCTGGCCTTCCTGCCGCTGAAGTTCGGCACCGTGGGCGGCGGTGCAGCCTGGTTGGCGGTGTTGATCTTTTACATGTTGTTCGGGACTTGGTATATGCACAGACGCCTCTTGCCTGGACAAGCTACAAGTTGGCTGACGCGCGACGTGGGCATTCCTTTGCTCATCTCCATTGGTGCAGGACTCCTCCTCCAATTTGAGATTCTTGACAATAACGACCCATGGCCTCTCAAGCTCGGCACTGGACTCTTTTTGTCGCTGCTCCTCCCCGCCCTTTCCATAATTACGTCCGGAGAATTGCGCCGTCTGATTATCTTGAGACCGCATGGCAAATCAACAGACAAACTACGTCTTTGACAATGCCGCTTCATGCGGCGTCGAACTAAACCACTCAAGCAAATGAACATCCTGCCAAGAAAATTAAAAGATCGCCTGAAGCAATACGACTGGATACTCTCGCTGTACCTGAAGGTGCACCACCATATCCATCGTTTCAAGGACTGGTGGGGCACGAAAGTGTGGAAAAAGACAACGCTTGTCACAACCCCCTTGGGGTTCAAGCTCGTTGCAGGGATTCATCCGGCGTACAAGCAAATGCGTGAAGGGATCTTCGAAATCGAGGAAACCAAAATTATCAAACGCATGTTGCAAGAGGTAGAAGCCTTTGTAGACGTGGGGGCCAACCTTGGCTATTACACATGCCGCGCTTCACAACAAGGCAAGCCCGCAATCGCCTTCGAGCCGCAACAACAGAACCTTCGCTGCCTCATGCAGAACCTGACGGTGAACGGCTATGAAAACAATGTCGAGGTGTTCCCGCTGGCTTTAAGTGAACGTCCGGGCCTTCTCACACTGTATGGAGCGAGCGGCCCCTCCGCGTCCTTGATAAAAGGCTGGGCAGGCTATTCGTCAAAGCATAGCCAACAAATACCCGTCTCAACGCTCGACACTATTCTCGGAACTCGCTTCGAAAGCCTCCAGATCTTTATTAAGATCGATGTAGAAGGCGCCGAATATCAAGTGCTTCGAGGTGCCACTCAGGTCATGAATCAAAGAATTAAGCCAGTCTGGTTGTTGGAAGTGAGCCTTCAGGAGTTTCACCCAGACGGCACAAACCCCGATTATCAAAAGATCTTTGATCTATTTTTTGAATCAGGCTATGTTGCCTACACGGCAACCAACCCCCCGAGTCGGGTGGATCGAAAATCCGTAGCTGATTGGGTCGGAAGGAATGTGAGCAACTTGCAGACTTACAACTACGTTTTTCTCGACCCCAGCATGGCTCCACGGTTGGAGGAGCTTCACCAGTCGATCATTGGTCTCACTCACTGATATCAGGAAGGTTTGCTGTGTTTAACAAGATAAAGAATTATTTTCTCGATAGTCGAGACCGTCAACGTATGGCAATTTCCCTCACCAAGGGTGCAGCCATGATGGCGGCACGCGTTGTCGACCTTGAGCGACCATCGACATGGGAGTTTTCCGGATTCAGTCAAAACGGCGAAGACGGCATCCTTGATGTGCTGAGTAAACAACTCAAACAGAGGAACCGTTATTTCATCGAAATTGGCGCCTCTGATGGCATGCAGAACAACTCTTCATGGCTTGTAGTAGCGGAACAATACGACGGGTTAATGATCGAAGGTGACCCCCGACTCGCGGCAAGAGGTGATCGGTTGATTACGCCATATTCTATTGGCGTCAACTATCTCAACATGTTTGTAGACTCCGAAAACATCACCGCACTCAAAGAATTATCCAGATACGCGGAGCCTGACATCTTCTCTTTGGACATCGACGGCGTCGACTACTACATCGCGAAGCAGCTGATGAGTGTTGGCTTCCGCCCTAAAATATTTGTCGTTGAATACAATTCCGTTTATGGAGCGAACAAGAGCCTTACCGTACCGTACAGAAAGAATTTTTCGTTCACGGATGCACATCCATCACGGCTTTACTATGGCGTATCAATTGCTGCGTGGAAGAAATTCTTTCACGCTTTAGGGTACAAGTTTGTCACAGTCGACACCAAAGGTGTGAATGCCTTTTTCGTGGATCCGAGTAGCTTTTCTGCAGAGTTCATCGATCGCATTGATGGCATGGATTACGCCGAGAACCAATTTCAGTATCGAAAGTTCAAGACACCGAGCGACCAACAATTCAGGCTGATACAAGATCAGCAGTTCGTCGAAATCTAAGATGAGGCTGTTGATTGTCATGGAGAGATACCCTCTGCCCATGCGGGCGGGCGGCGCGATCGTGGGTTTCAATACAATCAAGGAATTGGCGCGTCGACATGTCATCGATTTGTTGTCCTTAAAACCAGAAGCGGGAGGTCAAGAGCTGGATGCTGTGGTCAGCGACGTGCAATTGGTCACCGCTGAGCCCGCTGATTCACCAGCGCTTGCCGGTCGAATTCTGTCTAAGCTCCTGTTTTTGATCTCCCCCCTTAAATATCAACGTCTTGACATTAATCTCCGTTCTGCCATCGTAGACCGCTGCCACCGTGTCAAATATGACGGCATTGTGCTTTTTGAGTTGGCAGCCGTGAAACACTTTCCGCAGCAACTGCTGCATCGGCTGGCAGTCAATATCGAAGATCCTCAATCTTTGAGGATTTTACGGATGTCCGACCTGCCTATCTGGCCGTGGCACATCCGATTGAAGCTCCGTATCGTCGCCGCAATGACACGCCGATATGAGCGGGCCGTAGTGCCTTTGCTCGGCCAAGTCTTTCTACTTTCTAAAAGTGACATACGTGATTTCGCGCAGCTGGGGGGCTATACAAATCTGGCGCATGTAGCCTACGGCGTTATCCAAAAGGACAAGTCCGAGATCCGGTCATATGAAAACCGAAAGAAAATGATTGTGTACAGCGGAAACATGTTCCATCCACCGAATGTGGACGGCGCACTGCATTTTCTCAATGCAGTATTTCCACACATTCTCAAGCTGGAGCCTGAGGCGAGGTTTTGCATTGTGGGCGCGGACCCTGACCCTCGGATCTTTGTGGCCGCCCAGAAGTATGGTTCTAGCGTGGAAATCACCGGCCGCGTCGAAAATCTTGAAAGTTATCTTGCGACTGCGGTCGTGAGCGTCTGCCCTGTGAGACTGGAAATTGGTGTCCAGACCAAGGTGCTGGAATCGCTGTCGTTGGGCACCCCCGTGGTCACAACACACGCTGGTAACCGAGGAATCGAGGCCACTTCAGGAATTCATCTCCATGCGGTGGATGACGCGGAGAAGTTTGCTGCCAAGGTATGCGAGTTGATTCGCGGGGAAAACTGGGCGTCCCTTTCGGAAAATGGATGGCGATTCGTTGCCGACCATTTTTCATGGGGTAAAAGTGCGGCTCAACTCGAGGACCACCTGCGAGTTCTTGCTGCAAAAGGTGCGGCGTGAATGCAGCCTTGATCACTGGGGCCAGCGGGCAGGATGGCTCCTACCTCGCGGAGCAACTCACGGCCAAGGGCTATCGGGTGGTGGGTGGTGTGCGCGATGTTGCACGGGCTCGGGATGCACTGCCGTCCTATCTGCGCGATGTCGTCGAACTGATCGTCTGGGACATGAGCGATCTTTCTTCGCTTCAGCGCGTCATCGCCACCACGAAGCCGACCGAGATCTACAACTTCGCTGCCTATGCCAGCGGCGCTGCGATGTTCGATGATCCCCTCGGGATGGCCGACATCAACGGAGTTGCAGTGACCAGAATTCTCGAAGCTATTCGGGCAGTCGACACCAAGATCAAACTGTGCCAGGCGTCCAGTCGGGAGATCTTTGGAGAAGCGCTGGCGAGTCCTCAGACTGAATCAACGCCCCCCAATCCCCGAAGCCCCTATGGCGCGGCCAAGCTCTACGCCGATTCCATGATCCGAATCTACCGGCGCAGATACGGCATGTACGCCTGCTCAGCCATCCTCTTCAACCACGAAAGTCCGAGGCGCGGCGTCGACTTCGTGACGCGCAAAATCTCTCGTGAAGCTGCTCGAATCAAGCTGGGATTGGCGCAGGAACTGCACCTGGGGAATCTGGACACGCAGCGGGACTGGGGGTTTGCAGGTGACTATGTCCATGCCATGTGGCTGATGATGCAACAGGACAAGGCCGACGACTACGTGATCGCAACCGGTGAGGCCCACACCGTGCGCGAATTTTGCGAAGTGGCGTTTGCGCATCTCGGTCTGAACTATCGCGATCACGTAAGAGAAGATGCCGCCTCCTTCAGACCTTCTGAACCAGTGCCGCTGGTGGGGTGCTCCGCGAAGGCACGCCAAGACTTGGGCTGGGAGCCCAAAGTAAGTTTTCGAGAGCTGGCCCACATGATGGTGGACGCCGACCTGCGCGACTTGCGTGCGTCGACTAACTGATTGGAATGAACATGACCTACAAGAAAATCGAAAAGTGCCGAATCTGCGGCAATTCTCAACTCGAACGTGTGCTGGACCTGGGTGAACAGATGCTCACGGGTGTCTTCCCGCGCGAGAAGGGAGCAGACATCACCACCGGACCTTTGCACCTCGTCAAGTGCACGGGCGACGGCGATGTGTGCGGGCTGCTTCAGATGGAGCACTCGTACGACCTGGGCGAGATGTACGGCGAAAACTATGGTTACCGCTCGGGCCTCAACGCCAGCATGGTCGCGCACCTGCACAACAAGGTGAAACGCATCCTGGGTCTGGTGGAACTGCGCGATGGCGATCTGGTGATCGACATCGGCAGCAACGACAGCACCACGCTGCAGGCGTATCCCTCCCAGGGCCTTTCGCTGGTGGGCGTGGATCCGACCGGCGTCAAATTTCACTCCTACTACCCGCCGCACATCCAGCTTATTCCCGATTTCTTCTCATCCAAACTGGTTGAGGCGCGCTTCCCGGGGAAAAAGGCGAAGGTGGTCACATCGTTCTCCATGTTCTACGACCTGGAAGACCCCATGGGATTCATGCAGCAGGTCTTTGATGTGCTGGCCGACGATGGTGTGTGGGTGTTCGAGCAGAGCTACATGCCCACCATGCTGGACACCAATTCCTACGACACGGTGTGCCATGAGCACCTGGAGTTCTATGCGCTGCGCCAGATCAAGTGGATGGCCGACCGCGTGGGCTTCAAGATCGTCGACGTCGAGTTCAACGATGTGAACGGGGGCAGTTTTTCGATCACCGTGTCCAAGGCACACGGCGATCAGCCGGTGTTGCCTGCGGTGCAGGCGATTCTGGATGACGAGCGCGCCCGGGGCCTGGACACCTTGCAACCGTTCCGCGAGTTTTCCGATCGTGTGGAGGCTTCCCGCAGGGAACTGCTGGCCTTTCTGGCCGAGGCGAAAGCGAAGGGCAAGCGCGTCGCCGTGCTCGGCGCATCGACCAAGGGCAATGTGCTGTTGCAGTACTGCAAGCTCACCACGTCCGACGTGGAATGCGTGGGCGAGGTGAACGCGGAAAAATTCGGCTGCTTCACTCCCGGCACCTGGCTCCCCATCGTCAACGAGAACGACCTCCTGGCCAACGAGCCGGACTACCTCCTCGTCCTGCCTTGGCATTTCAGAAAGTTCTTCCTGGCGAACCGGAAATGGAAAACTGCCAAGCTGGTGTTCCCGCTGCCGAGGCTGGACGTGGTCTGACCCAGCGCTCAACTGCACATCGCCATACCGAGATCCGCCATGTCCATCCGATCATTGCGCCAGACGGTCAAAAGACATCTGCCGCAGCCCATCAAAAGCATGCTCGTCGCGTACAAATACCGAGGCGTGCAATTGCCGCAGGCCGAGCAGTACCGTGCGCACCTCCAGGACAAGGTCGGACTCGAGATCGGCGGGCCCAGCACGCTGTTTGCCACGGAGCTGCCCATTTACCAGGTCGTCCAGGGTCTGGATGGCGTCAACTTTTCCGCCAGCACCATTTGGGAGGGTGACTTGAAGGCGGGCAACACCTTTCGCTTTCATGGCTGGAAAAAGGGGCGCCAGTTCGTGGCCGACGCCACCGACCTCTCGCGCATTGACTCGGCTTCGTACGACTTCCTGCTTTCATCGAACTGCCTGGAGCACGTGGCCAATCCGCTCAAGGCCATGAAAGAGTGGGTGCGCGTGGTGAAGGACGGTGGTCATCTGCTGCTGGTTCTCCCCAACAAGGCCTCCAACTTTGATCGCCGCAGGCCCGTGACTGAATTCCAGCACCTCCTGGATGACTACCTCGGCGACATCGGTGAAGACGACCTGACGCACCTCGAAGAAATTCTCCAGCTTCACGATCTCTCGATGGATCCCCCGGCTGGAGATCACGAAGCCTTTCGACGGCGGAGCATGGACAACGTCAACAACCGAACGCTTCACCACCATGTGTTTGATCGCGAACTCATTGGTCGGATCTTTGAGCACGCCGGTTTGGAGATGGTGGTTCAGCAGGAAACGCTGACCGACCACATCGCGTTCGGCGTGAAGCGGAGCTGAGCTCGGCTACCCGCGCAAACACCAGCATGGCCATTTCTTCACTCACCCGCTTCTCCATGGTGATTCTGATGATGATGATCTTCATCATTCCTCAGTCGTTCTTCTGGGTGAAGCTGCCGTTCCTGGGCGTGGTGCTGGTCTGGATGCTGGTGGAGGGAACGCGGGATCGCTGGAAGATCCGGTCGGGGGCGTTCTTGCCCTACTACCTGATCTTCTGCTTCCTTTCCGTGGCGTGGTGCATCGTTGGCCTGGCGAGGGTGAATCCCGAGATCGCCATCGTGGAAGCGCTGCGGGTGTACGTGGTCTACATGGCGATCTTCTGTGTGCTGGCGCTCTACGTCTCCAATTTGGACTACCAGGCACATGCAGACCGTGTCGTCATCGCAGGTGCCTTCGGCATAGGCCTGGTGGCCCTGTACGCCTTGCTGGATCACATCTTGCAGCTCGGCTGGCTTCCCCAGTGGATCAAAGACGACATGTACCTTCAGGTGGGCTTGCACCGCGGCTACGTGCAGATGAACAACGTCAACATCGGCATGCTGACGTTCATCGTTCCTTATCTGCTGAGCCGGGTGTTGCTCGGTGAACGCGATGAGCGTCGCAAGTGGTTGTTCCTGGGCCTGGCGGTCGCGGTGACATCTGCCGTGCTGGCCTCGCGCCGGGTCGTGCTGGTGCTGGTGGTCATCACGCCGTTGCTGGCCTTCGCGCTCACCGTGCTGGCGGGCCACGCCCGGCAACGCCACTTGCGGCGTTTCGTCAAGTTCTACACCATCCCGCTGGTGATTGCAGGTGCCGGAAGCGCGCTGGTGATCTATGGCGGATTCGATTTCCTGGATGGATTTGCGGCGCGCGTGGCGGGCGCTTTCACCACCGACGCAGACGCCCCCCGGCCGCAGCAGCACATCGCCTTGATGGCCGCCTTCGCCGACAACTACTTCTGGGGTTCGGGTTTCGGTGGCCTCACGTCGGTGGTCCGTTCGGACGAGCGGCCCTGGACTTTCGAGCTCACCTATTCGCGGCTGTTGTTCAATGCGGGCCTCCTGGGCATGGGCAGCTTGCTGCTGTTCTTCTGCACCTATCTGTACCTCACGCTGCGAAAGATACGCCGCAGTGCCCACGCGTCCATCCCGGTGTCGCTGCTGACGGGGTTTCTCGCTGTGCTGATCGCCGCGGCGTCGAACCCCTACCTGTCTTCCTTCGACTTCCTGTTCGCACTGTCGATCGTTCCGCTCATCCTGAACAGCAGAGACCAGCCCCGACCAGCGCGCGCGACGGTGAAAGGAGCTCTGCAGTGACCGCGCCCCGAAAGGTGGCGGCCGTCGTCACGACCTTCCAGGGCGGCGGATCCCTCCGGCTTCACCTGGAGCGAATCGTCGAACAGGTCGAGGTGGTGGTCATCGTGGACGATTCCGGCGATCCATCAAGAGAAGCCGCCATCGATTTCACAGGGTTGGAGAAGGCCATCTTCCTGCGCAACGAGGCCAACCTGGGCATCGCCGCTGCTTTGAACCGGGGCATTGCGCAAGCGGGCGCCATGGGCTGCGACTGGATCATCACGCTGGACGACGACACGCTGGTCTCCAGGACCTACCTGGACGACGTGTTCCAATTTGTCCAGACAGGCGCCCAGCCCAGAGCAGGGCTCATCGCCTGCTCGCGCGAGGGCAGCGAGCCGTCCGCCATGGACGACGCCTCCGGCTACAAGATCAAACGCACGCTGATCACGTCGGGCTGCGTGTTTGAATTCCGCACCTTCCAGGAGATCGGCGGCTTCGACGAAGGCTTGTTCATTGACCTCGTGGATTTCGACTTCTGCACCCGGCTGAGACAATCTGGCCGATCGTTGGTCCTGCTGAACAAGCCGGGCATGGCGCATCGGGTGGGAAGCGCGCGCACAGTCCGCCTGGTGGGATTGGCCATCGTGGTCTACCACCACGCGCCGTTCCGGCTGTACTACCAGATGCGCAATGTGTTTCTTTTTGCCAGAAAGCACCTGGCCTTTGACCCGGTGCTCAGTCTGTATCTGCTGCTCGACGCGTTGCGGCTACCGCTCAAGGCACTGTTCTTCGAGCAACAGAAGCGCGCCCGGTTCTTCTACCTGGGCACCGGTCTGCTGGACGGGCTGCGGGGCCGCGGTGGACGCCTGACTCGCCGGTTTGCCGAGTCTTCCTGAAGATGCCACCATGAAAATCGGATACGTCTGCACCAACTACAACAACAGCGAATACACCGCCAAGGCGGTGCGCACGCTGAAGGCGGGTGCGGGTCACGAGTACGCCATCGCGGTGGTGGACAACAACTCCAACCCGACAAGCGTGCGGCAGTTGAAAGAACTGGCGGTGGAGTTTCCCGACATCCACTTGATCCTCAACGCCGACAACGTGGGCTATTTCCGCGGGCTGAACATCGGCATCCGGCATGTGCGGGAGCAGCATCCCTCGGTGGAATGGATGGTGGTGGGCAACAACGACCTCGAGTTTCCGGTGGATTTCGCCGACAGGCTCTCTGAACACGCCCCGCGCCTGCGCGAACACGCCGTGGTGTCGCCCGATGTCGTGACCGTCGAGGGTGAGCACCAGAACCCGCACGTCATCAGCGGCATCAGCCCGCTGCGGGAGCTCACCTATGATCTCTATTACGCCAACTACTACCTGGGTCTGGCCATCCTGAAGCTGGCCAAGCTCATGCCTTCGCTCTCGGAGCGAAGCGACGAAGAAGAATGGCAGACCGCCAGGCCGATCTACCAGGGTCATGGCTCGTGCTACCTTCTGGGGCCGCGCTTTTTCGAGCAGTTCACGGAACTGTGGGCGCCCACGTTCATGATGTCGGAGGAGTACTTCCTCAGCAAGCAACTCAGCGATGTGGGACAGCGTGTCTATTACGAACCTGCGCTACAGGTCGTGCACCACTGGCATGGCTCGCTGGAGAATCTGCCCAGCAAAAAGCGGTGGAGCATGGCCCGCGATGCGCATCGGGAATACCGCAAGCATGTCGGGATATTCCGCTGATGCCCCACCCTTTTCAAACCCAATGACGATGCCATGAGGGCAAACGAATGAGAGCTTTTCAAGTCTGCAGCCGCTGTGTCATGGATACCAGCGACAGCCAGATCGTGTTCGACCAGAACGGCGTCTGCGACCATTGCCTCACCTATGAGCGCGACGTCAAGCCGAACTGGCACACCGACGAACGTGGGCACCAGGAGCTGCAGGCGCTGGTGGCGCAGATCAAGGCGCAGGGCAAGGGCAAGGAGTTCGATTGCATCATCGGCCTGAGCGGCGGCATCGACAGCTCCTACCTCACCCATGTGGCCACTGAGTACGGTCTGCGTCCGCTCGTCTTCCACGTGGATGCCGGCTGGAATTCGCAGGTGGCTGTGAACAACATCGAGAAGCTCGTCGACAAGCTGGGCCTGGATCTCTATACCGAGGTGATCGACTGGGAGGAAATGCGCGACCTTCAGCTCGCCTACTTCAAGTCGGGTGTGCCGCACATCGATTCCCCGCAGGACCACGCGTTCTTCGCCACGATGTACAAGTTTGCCGAGCAGCACGACGTGAAGTACATCCTGACGGGTGCCAACTTCTCCACCGAATGCATCCGCAATCCGATCGAGTGGATGTATTACCAGTCCGATGCGATCCAGCTCAAAGACATCCACCGCCAGTTCGGCACCCGCCCGCTGGTCAACTACCCCACCACGTCGATCCTGCGACACAAGATCTGGCTGCCGTACGTCAAGGGCATCAAGGTGGTCAGGCCCCTGAACTGCGTGCCTTACGACAAGGCGCATGCGATGCAGTTGCTGGCCGATGTGTATGGCTGGCAGCCGTACCCCCAGAAACATTTCGAATCGCGCTTCACCCGGTTCTATGAAGGTTTCTGGCTGCCGCGCAAATTCGGCTACGACACGCGCAAGGTGCAGTTTTCCAGCCTGATCGTGACCGGGCAGATGACGCGCGAAGAAGCGCTGAAGCTCCTGGAACAGCCCGCCCTGGACGACGCCACCGTGCGGCAGGAGTTCGAGTACGTGGCGACCAAGCTGGGCATCACGGTCGAGGAACTGCAGGGCTACTTCGACGCGCCGAACAAGACCTACCGCGACTACCGGTCGCAGCAGAGCATCTACAACTTTGGCGCGCGTGTCATGAAGGTGCTCGGGCTGGAGCGGGGAGGCAAACGTTGATTGCCATCGTCGACTACGGGCTGGGCAATGTGCAGGCCATTGCCAACATCTACAAGCGGCTGGAACTCCCCTGCACACTCGCCCGCCAGGCCAGCGACCTTGCTCCTGCGACACACATCGTGCTGCCCGGCGTCGGCGCATTCGACTGGGCCATGGCCCGGCTCGAACAGTCGGGCATGCGCGAGGCACTCGACGACGCCGTGCTGCAGCAGAAGAAGCCAGTGCTGGGCATCTGCGTTGGCATGCAGATGCTCGCGCGCCGAAGCGACGAGGGCACGGCTGCGGGCCTGGGCTGGATCCATGCCGAAGTCAAACGCCTCGATGCCGGGCCGGCAGACAACCCGCGGCAACTGCCCCACATGGGCTGGAACGACGTCAATCCGCTGAGCAGGGAAGGCCTGTTTGCGGGCTTTGACGACACGCCCCGGTTCTATTTCCTGCACTCCTACTACTTTGCGCCGAATTCCCCTGCAGACCGCCTTGCCGAGTCGGACTATGGAACCTCGTTCGCCTGTGCCGTGCGCCACGGTCACGTCCATGGGGTTCAGTTCCACCCGGAGAAGAGCCACGCCTGGGGCATCCAGCTGCTGAAGAATTTCGCCAACCTTTGACGCCATGCTCAGACCGCGCATCATCCCCTGCCTCCTGGTCCACAAGGGCGGCCTCGTCAAGACGGTGGGCTTCGACCAACCCAAATACGTGGGCGATCCGCTCAATGCCGTTCGCATCTTCAACGAGAAGGAAGTTGACGAACTGGTGGTGCTCGACATCGACGCCACCCGGGAAGGGCGTGAGCCCGACTACAAGCTGATTGCCAGCCTGGCCGCCGAATGCCGCATGCCGTTGGCCTACGGCGGCGGCGTGAAGAGCGTCGAGCAGTTCGAGCGGCTCGTAAGCCTGGGTGTGGAGAAGGTGTCGATCGGCGCGGCCGCGGCGCTCACGCCAGACCTGATCGCCGAGGCCGCCAGCCGCGTGGGCAGCCAGAGCGTGGTGGTCGTCATCGACGTGAAGACGATCAAGAACCAGCCTCAGGCCTGGACCCACAACGCAACGCGGCCGGTGGCCACCAGCCCGCTCGATCTGGCGCGCCTGGCGCAGGCCAGAGGGGCCGGCGAAATCGTGCTCAACGACATCGATCGCGACGGTCGCATGACCGGCTACAACCTTGACCTTCTTCGTCAATTGCGTGCGGCGGTGTCGTTGCCCATCACGTGCCTGGGCGGTGCGGGCTCGCTGGCGGACATGGCGGGGCTGATCAGCGAGTTCGGCGTCATCGGTGCGGCCGCGGGCAGCCTGTTTGTCTTCAAGGGCAAGTACCGGGCGGTGTTGATCAATTACCCGTCCCGCGTGGACAAGGACGCCCTGGTGGCCGCCGCAAGGAAGAACGCATGAAGCAGGTGCTGCAAGACCTGTCCAACGGACAGACCAGCGTGGTTGAGGCGCCCACGCCCCGCCCGGGCCGTGGGCAACTGCTGTTGCAGACCACGCGCACCCTGGTCTCGGCCGGCACCGAACGCATGCTGGTGGATTTCGGCCGGGCCTCGTACCTCGACAAGGCGCGACAGCAGCCCGAGAAGGTGAAGCAGGTGCTCGACAAGGTGCGGACCGACGGACTGCTGACCACGGTGGAGGCCGTGCGTTCGAAGCTCGGGCAACCGATCCCGCTGGGCTATTGCCATGTGGGCGTGGTGCACGCGCTGGGCGCAGGCGTCGACGGCTTCCAGGTGGGCGACCGGGTGGTGTCCAACGGTCCGCACGCAGACATGGCGGTGGTGCCGAGGAACCTGTGCGCCCGCATTCCCGACGGCGTGAGCGATGACCAGGCTGCGTTCGTCGTTCTCTCCAGCATCGGCCTGCAGGGCATCCGCCTGGCGCAACCAACGCTGGGTGAATCGGTGGCGGTGATCGGCGCGGGTCTCATCGGCCTCATGACGATCCAGCTGCTCGTGGCCCAGGGCTGCCGCGTGCTCGCCATTGATCTGGACGACAGCAAGCTCGCCCTCGCGCGCGGCTTCGGCGCCGAGACCTGCAACGCCGGGGCAGGGGAAGACCCCATCGCGGCGGGCATGGCCTTCAGCCGCGGACAGGGCATCGACGCCGTGCTCATCACGGCCTCCACCTCGTCGAACGACCCGGTGACGCAGGCCGCGCGCATGAGCCGAAAGCGGGGACGCATCGTGCTGGTCGGGGTGACGGGGCTGGAACTCAACCGCGCGGATTTCTACAACAAGGAACTCAGCTTCCAGGTCAGCTGCTCCTATGGCCCGGGACGGTACGACCCGGTGTACGAACAACAAGGGCACGACTACCCCCTGCCCTTCGTCCGCTGGACCGAGCAGCGCAACTTCGACGCCGTGCTCGACCTCATGGCCAGCGGCAAGCTGCAGGTCGAGCCCTTGATCTCTCACCGGTTTGCGTTTGAAGACGCGCCGGCAGCCTACGCGGCGCTCACCCACGACCGGACCGTGCTGGGCATGTTGCTGGACTATGCGTCGGACCCCGCCACACGCCTGCAAACCCGCATTCAGGTGGCGCAGCCGCCCGCCGCCCCGCGGGACGGTGCACCCGTCGTGGGTTTCATCGGCGCAGGCAACTACGGCGCCCGCGTGCTGATACCCGCCTTCGTGGCGGCCCATGCCCGCTTGCACACCATCTGCTCGTCTGGTGGCGTCAGCGCCGTGGTGCATGGGCGCAAGTCCGGCTTCGAGGTTGCGTCCACCGACGTGCAGGCCATGCTGGACAACCCCGAGATCAACGTCGTCGTGATCGCCTCGCGCCACGACAGCCATGCGTCTCTGGTCACGCGGGCATTGCAGGCCGGCAAGTCGGTGTTCGTCGAAAAGCCGTTGTGCCTGACCCTGTCCGAACTCGACGGCATCGAAGACGCGCTTCAGGCTCGACCAGACCCCGGGCGCAGCGTCTTGATGGTGGGGTTCAACCGCCGTTTCTCGCCACACGTGGTGAAACTCAAATCGCTGCTGGACACCGTGCACGAGCCCAAGTCGTTCGTGGTCACCGTCAATGCCGGGCGCATCCCCGCCGAACACTGGACGCAGGATCTGGAGGTCGGCGGCGGTCGCCTGATTGGTGAAGCCTGCCACTTCATCGACCTGCTCCGATTCCTGGCCGGACACCCGATTGCAGCCATCCGCGCCACCGGCATGGGCGTTCGCGCCGGCAAGGCGATCACCCGCGACACGTTCACCCTGACGCTGGAGTTCGAAGACGGTTCGCTGGGCAGCATCAACTACCTGGCGAACGGCTCGGCGGCCTACCCCAAGGAACGCATCGAGGCCTTTGCGGCAGGCCGCGTCCTGCAGATCGACAACTTTCGATCCCTCAAGGGCTACGGCTGGCCGGGCTTCGGCACCCTGAGGAGCTGGCGCCAGGACAAGGGCCAGAACGGCTGCGTGGCGAGTTTCCTGGCTTCGTGGCGCGAAGGGCAGGCACCGATCCCGCAGGACCAGATCCTGGAAGTGGCCCGCAGGACCATCGAGGCGGCCGGGCAGATGCAGGCCGGCGGGGATGCGCGCACGGTCTGACATGTCGTCCTTTCAGAAAGTCCGCCGCTACTGGGAAACCTTGCGCCATCTGCGATCGCCGCAGATATGGGGTCGCCTTGCCCATCGCTGGCACACGCCGCGCCCGCCATCGCCAGCACCCGCACCGCCACGCGCGCCGGCAGGCGACTGGGCGGCCCCCGCCCGGCGCAAGCCCAGCATGACCCAGCCAGGGTGTTTCGTCTTCCTGAACCGCGCCGGCGACCTGGAGCAGATCGGCTGGGACGGACCCGGGGAGGAGAAGCTCTGGCGATACAACCAGCACTACTTCGACGACCTCAATGCCCTGGAGGCAGATTCGCGGCTGGACTGGCACCGAGACATCGTGGCGAGCTGGATCGCGCAGAACCCACCGGGTACCGGCACGGGCTGGGAGTCGTATCCCACGTCGCTGCGCATCGTGAACTGGATCAAATGGTCGCTCCGGCACCGTGAGCCAGACCCCGTGTTCCTCGACAGCCTGGCCCTGCAGGTTCGCTGGCTCGCGCGTCGGCTGGAGACGCACCTGCTGGGCAACCACCTCTTCGTGAATGCCAAGGCACTGGTGTTTGCGGGCGCCTATTTCTCTGGTGACGAGGCCGCTGCCTGGCGGCGCACTGGCTTTGACATCCTACGTGGCGAAATTCCCGAACAGATCCTGTCGGACGGGGGCCAGTTCGAACGGTCGCCGATGTACCACGCCCTGGCCTATGAAGACATGCTCGATCTGCGCAACCTGCGCCAGTGCTTCACGCACGATGCAGGCTGGCCCGAAAGCGCAGGCTGCGACCTGGGCCAGGAGCGCCTGGAGCGGATGGGCACCTGGCTCCACACCATGAGCCACCCCAGTGGCGAACTGGGCCTCTTCAACGACACCGCCGCAGACATCGCTCCTTCGGTGCAGGAGCTCGATGCGTATGCACAGCGCCTCGGCTTGCCACCCACCCCAGCTCCCGAGGCCACGCACCTGGAAGTCAGTGGCTACATCCGTCTGCAACAGGGCGAAGCAGTGGTGTTGTTCGACGCCGCGCCGGTGGGCCCGGACTACTTGCCCGCGCATGCGCATGCGGACACCCTGAGCCTGGAACTGTCGCTGGGCCTCACGCGCGTCATCGTCAATTCCGGGACCTCAGTCTACGCCGAAGGCCGGGAAAGATCGCGCCAGCGATCCACCGCTGCCCACAGCACGGTGGTGATCGACGGGCACGATTCAAGCGAAGTCTGGGGCAGCTTCAGGGTGGCCAGGCGCGCACGTCCGCACGACGTGCGTGTGAAGTTCGAACGGGACAAGCAGCATGCGTCTGCGCGCCACGATGGGTACCGCCGACTGCCCGGCAGGCCCGTGCATGCGCGAAGCCTGAGCTTGCAGCGCAACGGTCTCCTGGTCGAGGACGCGATCGAAGGCAACTTCGAGCACGCGCAATCGCGCTTTCATTTCCACCCAGGGGTGTCGGTCGAAGTCGATGCCGACGGCCGGCGTGGCGCGTGCCACCTGCCCGATGGCAGCGCCATCACCTGGCATGCAGAAGGCAGTCGGGCGGCGCGCGTGGAAGCATCGACATGGCATCCCGCTTTCGGGGTGGTGATGGCCAACAGTTGCCTGGTGCTGGATTGGGGAACGCGCCGATGCGCGTTTCAGGTGCACTGGAACGACGCGATCGCCGGGTGACCACCATGCACGTGCTGTTGTTGAGCTTTTACTTTCCACCTGATCTGTCCGCGGGTTCCTTCCGCATGGAAGCGCTGGTGACTGCCCTGCAGGAGCGGCTCGGCCCGGATTCGCGGATCACGGTGATCACCACCCGTCCGAATCGCTACGGCAGCTTCGAGGCACTGGCGCCGGCGAAGCAGATCCAGGGTGGCCTGACGGTCCACCGCATCGACCTGCCGCCGCACCAGAGCGGAATGCGCGACCAGGCGCGCGCGTTCGCCACCTTTGCCTGGGAAGCCCGGCGGCTGGTGAAGCTCGAACGCCCGGACGCCGTGGTGGCCACCACCTCGCGACTGATGACCGGCGTGCTGGGGGCCTGGGCAGCGCGCAACAGGCGGGCGCCGCTGTACCTGGACATCCGCGACATTTTTGTCGACACCATCGGCGACGTGCTGCCGCGCCGTGCCACGTGGCTCCTCAAGCCGCTGTTCTCGGCCGTGGAGCAATGGGCGGTGCGCTCCGCGACGCGGGTCAACCTCGTCTCGCCCGGCTTCCTGCCTTATTTCCAGCCACGGTACCCTGAGCGAAGTTTCTCCGTGCTGAGCAACGGCGTCGACGACGCCTTTCTCGAGAATCGCCCTGTGCCGCACGCGCAGGAGCACAAGGCAACCGGCCCGGTGCATGTGCTCTACGCCGGCAACCTGGGCGAAGGGCAGGGCCTCCATCACATCCTTCCTGCGCTGGCCCGGCAACTGGGTGATGAGGTGCGGTTCACCGTAGTCGGCGATGGAGGAAGGCGCGTTCAACTTCAAGAGGCGCTGGCTGCCCTGCCTCGGCCAACCGTGACGATGCTCGCGCCGGTGAAACGCGCGGAGCTGATCACGCTCTACGACCAGGCCGACGTGCTGTTCGTCCACCTCAACGACCTGCCCGCCTTCGAAAAGGTGCTCCCTTCGAAACTGTTCGAGTACGCCGCCACCGGCAAGCCCATCTGGGCCGGCCTGGCGGGTTTTCCGGCGCAGTTCACCCAACGGGAAATCGAGAATGCAGCCGTGTTCAACCCCTGCGATGCGGCAGGTGCCGTGGCCGCTTTTCGCACGCTGCGCCTGCAAACCTGCGACCGCAGCGATTTCGTGGACAAATACCGGCGCACCCACATCATGAACCGCATGGCCGACGACATTGCCCGCATCGGCGCGGGGAGCCCCGCGTGAGCACCCGCCGCATCCTGCTGACCGGAGGCACAGGATGGGTGGGCGGCGCGCTCGCAAAGGCGCTGCGCGAACGCCACCCCGACACCGTGTCGGCCGTCCGTGTGGCGCCGGGCCAGCCCGATTCACAGACCGTGGTGATGGGCTCGATCGATGGATCGCTCGTCTGGCCTGAGACCCTCGACAGCCGTGAGGTGGTGGTGCACCTCGCGGCACGTGTCCATGTGATGAAGGAAACTGCCTCCGATCCCCTGCAGGCATTCCGCACCGTCAACACCGAAGGTACCCTGCAACTGGCGCGCCTGGCCGCGAAGGCTGGTGTGCGCCGCTTCGTGTTCGTCAGCTCGATCAAGGTCAACGGCGAGTCCACGCTGCCTGGTGCACCGTTTGGTCCCATCCCGGCGGATCCTCCGATGGATCCTTATGGCCGCTCCAAGTGGGAAGCGGAGCAGGGGTTGCGCCAACTCGCCGCAGCGACCGGCATGGAAGTCGTCATCGTCCGCCCGCCCTTGGTGTACGGCCCCGGCGTCAAGGCCAACTTCCGCAGCCTGATGAAAGCCGTGTGCCGCGGCATCCCCCTGCCGCTGGGGTGCGTCACCGCGAATCGACGCAGCTTGGTGGCGCTGGACAACCTCGTGGACCTGCTCATCACCTGTGTGGAACACCCGGCCGCTGCCAACGGGACGTTTCTCGTGAGCGATGGTGAAGACCTCTCGACGGCCGCGTTGTTGCAGCGCCTGGGCAGCGCTGCGGGTCGACCGGCCCGGCTGCTCCCCGTGCCCACGGGGTTGATCGAGGCGGGCGCGGCCTTGCTGGGCCAACGCGACGTGGCCCAGCGCCTGCTGGGCAGCCTGCAGGTCGACATCGGCCACACCCGTGCCACGCTGGGCTGGACGCCGCCGATCTCTGTCGACGAAGGCCTGCGACGTGCGGTGGCGGGGATGGCGCCATGAAGCGAGCGTTCGACCTGCTGCTGGCGCTTGGCGCGGGCATCGTCCTGCTCCTGCCCATCGCGCTGGTGGCACTCGCCGTTCGCCTCACTTCCCGCGGCCCGGCCCTCTACTGGAGCGACCGCGTGGGCCGCCACAACCGCATCTTCCGCATGCCCAAGTTCCGCAGCATGCGCGTGGACACGCCGGCCGTGGCCACGCACCTGCTCAAGGACCCTGGCAAATACCTCACGCCGATCGGGCCTTTCCTGCGCAAGAGCAGCCTGGACGAACTGCCGCAGCTCTGGAGCATCCTTCGCGGCGACATGAGTTTTGTCGGCCCTCGCCCGGCGCT
Source organism: Hydrogenophaga sp. (assembly GCF_051858985.1). Lineage (GTDB taxonomy): Bacteria > Pseudomonadota > Gammaproteobacteria > Burkholderiales > Burkholderiaceae_C > Hydrogenophaga. The sequence continues at coordinate 1,221,761 of NZ_JBHYGM010000001.1, forward strand.
CTTCAATCAGGACGATCTGATTGCGCTGCGCACCGAGCTGGGGGTGCACGAACTGGTGCCGGGGCTCACGGGCTGGGCCCAGGTGAACGGCCGCGACGAGCTGCCGATCCCGCAAAAAGTGGCGCTGGACGCGGAATACATTAAGAAACAAAGTCTGGCATTTGATTTGCGGATACTCTTCATGACATTGGCAAAAGTGCTGCGCCGCGACGGCGTGGCCCATTAAAAAAATGGACCAAAGGGATTCCCGGGGGATTGCGGCGGTCACGCTGCTGGACATGCCGCGCGAGGCCAAGCGCCTGCTGGCGCTGGTGGTCGACATCGCCCTTTGTGCCTTCACCGTCTGGCTCGCGCTGTGCCTGCGGCTCGAGCACTGGGTCCGCCTGCAACCGGAACACTGGTGGGCGGTGCTGGGGTCCATTGCCATCGCCCTGCCGCTCTTCGTGCGCTTCGGCCTGTACCGCGCCATCTTCCGCTTCTCTGGCTGGAACGCCATGATCAGCCTGGCCCAGGCGATGGCGCTCTACACCATCTTCTACGCCACCATCTTCACGGTGGTCAGCGTCTCCGGCGTGCCCCGCACGGTGGGCGTGATCCAGCCGCTGCTGCTGCTGGTGAGCGTGGGCCTGACCCGCGTGGCCGTGCGTTACTGGCTGGGTGGCCTGTACCGCACCATCCTGCAGAAGTCGCGCATGCCCGGTGTGCTGATCTACGGCGGCGGCCAGGCTGGCCGTCAGCTGGCGGCCGCACTGTCCCGCAGCAACGAGCACCGCCTGCTGGGCTTTCTGGACGACGACGCGCAACTTCAGGGCAACAGCCTGGACGGCCGCACGGTGTACGCGCCGGGGGAGCTGGAGTACCTGATCAAGGAACTCGGCGTGACCGACGTGCTGCTGGCGCTGCCTTCGATCACCCGCGAGCAGCGCAAGGAGATCCTGTCCGGTCTCAGCCACCTCCCGGTGCACGTGCGCACGCTGCCCGGCATGTCCGACCTGGCCGCGGGCCGCGTGACGATGAGCGATGTGCGCGAACTCGACATCGAAGACCTGCTGGGTCGCGACCCGGTGTCGCCCGATGAAGCGCTGCTGCACCGATTGATCCGCGGCAAGGTGGTGATGGTGACCGGCGCAGGCGGCAGCATCGGCAGCGAGCTGTGCCGCCAGATCGCGGCATCCGCGCCGCGCACCATGCTGCTGGTGGAGAACTCCGAATTCGCGCTTTACCAGATTCACCGGGAGCTGGAGACGGCTTACCCGGACCTCCGTCTGATCCCCTTGCTCGCCTCCGTTCAGGACGAAGCGCGCATGACGCAGATCATGCAGACCTGGCGACCCGACACCGTGTACCACGCCGCGGCCTACAAGCACGTGCCCCTGGTCGAGCACAACCCGGTGCAAGGCCTGCGCAACAACGTGTGGGGCACCTGGGTGTGCGCCCGCGCCGCGCAGGCCGCGGGCACCAGCCACTTCGTGCTGATCAGCACCGACAAGGCGGTGCGGCCCACCAACGTGATGGGCGCCAGCAAGCGTCTGGCGGAAATGGTGCTGCAGGCCTTGTCGGCCGAGCCCGGCCAGGCCACCACGTTCGCCATGGTGCGGTTCGGCAATGTGCTGGGCTCCAGCGGATCGGTGGTGCCGCTGTTCCGCGAGCAGATCAGCCGCGGAGGGCCCATCACGCTCACGCATCCCGACATCAACCGCTATTTCATGACCATTCCTGAAGCGGCGCAGCTGGTGATCCAGGCCGGCGCCATGGCCCAGGGCGGTGACGTTTTCGTGCTCGACATGGGTGAGCCGGTGCGCATCATCGACCTCGCCCGGCGCATGGTGGAGCTCTCGGGACTGCGGGTCAAGGACGAGCAGAACCCCGGCGGCGATATCGAGATCCAGATCACAGGCTTGCGGCCGGGCGAAAAGCTCTACGAGGAACTGCTGATCGGCGACAACGCGCAACCCACCGAGCACGCGCGCATCCTTCGCGCACTGGAAGACTGCCTGCCCTGGGTCGAGCTGCTGGACGTGCTCAACACCCTGGACCAGGCCATGATGGCCAACGACGTGGTCACGCTGCGGGCCATGCTGCAAGTCTGCGTGCACGGGTACGAGCCCACCGGCGACGTGGTGGACTGGGTGCGGTCTTCACCCGCTGCGTTGCGCGAACATGCCACCAGCTAGGCAAAAAAAAGCCACCTTGCGGTGGCTTTTGAAAGTCCTTGAAGGGACGTCGTTGGGAGACCTTTGATCAACACGGGGCAAGGACTGATGCCTGTCGGCCGCGCTGTTGAGATGAAAGTTGTGACAGCAACGGCTGGATTGTGCGTCGCCGCATGCTTTTCGAACATCCCCCATTTGTGGGAATTGACGAAATTCGGCTGGGTAATAAAACCCAAAAAGCCCAATGAATTCAGGGCACTGCGCACACTCAGCCCCATCTGGCCAGTCGGCCAGCGGCACATTTCCCGGGACCGGCGGCACACCCTTCAGGCGGGGAGCTCCACCACAAAGCGGGCACCGCCTCCCGGCCGGTCCTCGCAATGCACCCGTCCGCCATGGCGCTCCACGATGGTCTTGACCAGTGAGAGCCCCAGGCCCACACCCCCTTCACGCTCGCTGGCGCCCGGCAGGCGGTAGAACGGCTCGAAGATGCGCTGGCGCTGGGCAACGGGAACGCCCGGTCCGCGGTCCTCCACCCAGAGCACCACCCGCCCCGACGCGCCCGGCTCCGGCGCCGCGATGCACAGGCGCACCTCGGGCTCGCTGGCGTTGTCCACCGCCACGGGTCTTCCGTAGCGCCGGGCGTTTTCCAGCAGGTTGCGCAGCACGCGGCGCAACAGCCGGGCGTGGCCTTGCACGAGCGCGGGCGACGCGCCCGGCGCAATGTCCAGGTCGGCGCCGGTGCGCGCGCATTCCTCGGCCGCCAGCCCCACCAGGTCCACCTCTTCCTTGGGGCCGAGGGCCGACGCCTCGCTGGCGTCGCGCAGGTCCAGGCGGCTGGCCAGCAGGATCTCGTCGATCAACTGGTCCAGCTCATCGATGCTGCGCGCGATCTCGGCGCGCTGGGCCGGGTTGTCGGTGCCCCGCCCGAGCAATTCCAGGCCCATGCGGATGCGCGCCAGCGGCGAGCGCAGTTCGTGCGAGGCATTGGCCAGCAAGCTCTTGTGCGACTGCAGCAGGGTCTGCACCCGCTCAGCCGCGGCGTTGAAGCGCGAAGCCAGGAAAGCCACCTCGTCCTGGCCCTGCACGGGCAAACGGGTGGACAGGTCGCCCGCGCCCCAGCGCTCCACGCCCTTTTGCAGGATCTCCAGGCGCTTGGTCAGGCGCCGCACGATGGGATACGCGCCCAAGGCCACCGCCAGTGCCACCAGGCCCAGCAACCAGGCGAAGCCGGTGGGCGTCTGCAGCCATTCGGGGGCGCGCCGACCCGGGTTGTTCTGCGCCTGGTTCGAGCGCGGGATCAGCACATAGAGGGTGCGACCGTCTTTCATGAGGACCTCGAACTCCCAGCCCTCACCCGGGATGCGCACCGCGCGCGCCGGCGCCTCGCCCACCACTTCGCGCGCGCCATCCCTCACCACCACGGTGCGCATCACACGGGCATCGCGCTCGGCCCGGTCCTGTTCCAGCGCCTGCTGCCACAGCCAGCCCACCACCAGCGTGAGCACCGTGACCGCGGACACCACCGCCAGCCAGATCCGGACGTACAGCCTGGAGCCGAAAAGACTGCCCATCAGTCCTGCTGCTTGGCGAACACGTAGCCCACACCACGCACCGTCAGGATGCGTTTGGGGTCCTTGCTGTCCACCTCGATGGCGTTGCGGATGCGGCCGATGTGCACGTCGATCGAGCGGTCGAAGGCCTCGAGCTCGCGCCCGCGCACGGCTTCCATGATCTGGTCTCGCGTCAGCACGCGCCCGGCGCGCTCGGCCATGGCGACCAGGAGGTCGAACTGGTAGGAGGTAAGCTCACACGACTTGCCGGCCACCTGCACGGTGCGGGCATCGCGGTCGATGTCGAGAGAGCCAAAGCGCAGCACCGGCGTCGTGCGCGAGGCACTCGTCTGCCCCGGGTCGCTGCGGCGGCGCAGCACGGCGCGCACACGTGCCAGCAGCTCACGCGGCTCGAAGGGTTTGGGGAGGTAATCGTCGGCGCCTATCTCCAGGCCGATCACGCGGTCCATCGGATCGCCCTTGGCGGTCAGCATGAGCACCGGTACGCGCGCTGCCTGACCAGGTAGCGCACGAATGCGCCGGCACACCTCCAGCCCGTCCATGCCCGGCATCATCAGGTCGAGGATGACCAACTCGGGCTGGACGAGCTGCAGCTGCTCCAGGCCCTGTTCGCCGTCGTTGGCATGCGTGACGTCGAATCCCGACTGGCTCAGGTACTCGATCACCATCTGCGCCAGGCGCGCATCGTCTTCAATCATCAGCAAGGGAGAGGTCATGGTTTCAGTGTAGCGGTGTCCATGGGAACGAAACATGCTCGCAGCGGCGTGTGAACGCCTCACCCGAGTCACGTAAAGTAATGTGAATGACCCCAACGCCCGCCGTTTCGTTCGACGCCTTGATCGGCCAACTGTCCCGGCTGCCACCCGACCGGGCGCTGTTGCGCTGGTTTGATCCGGCCGGGCCTTCGAGCGACGCGCGCTGGGCAAGCCTGAGCGGGCCGGCGCTGGCCGCCCGCGTGGATGCGGTGGCAGCGGGGCTGTTGCGGGCCGGCCTGCAAGCTGGCGACCGCGTCGCCTGGCTGGGCCTGAACCACCCGGCCCAGATCGCGCTGCTGATGGCGCTGGCCCGGCTGGGCGGCGTGCTGGTGCCCATGAACCACCGCTTGTCGCCGGCGGAGTGGGCAGACCTGATCGATGACTGCCGCCCCGTGCTGCTGTTGCACGACGCGCAGCTGGCCGAGGCCGCGCAGAGGCTCGCGCCGCCCCGCTGGTCGGTCGATGAACTGGACGCGAGCGAAGGCGCTTCACCCTCCCCTGTGAAGCCGTCCACCGCCGACCAGCCCCTGCTGCTCGTGTACACCTCGGGCACCACCGGTCGGCCGAAAGGGGCCGTGCACACGCAAGGCAACCTGCTGGCCAACATGGCCATCGCCGCGCAGGTGCAGGCCATGACCCCGGCTGACACGGTGCTCACCGTGCTGCCGCTGTTCCACGTTGGTGGTTTTTGCATCCAGACCCTGCCTGCGCTGGCGGTGGGCGCGCAAGTGCTGCTGCACACCCGTTTCGACGCCAACGCGACGATGGCCGGCATTCAAGAGGAACGGCCCACCCTGACACTGCAGGTTCCGGCCACGCTGCAGGCACTGGTGGGTCACCCGGAATGGGCACTGTCCGATCTTTCCAGCCTGCGCGCCATCTGGGCAGGCTCCAGCCTGCTGCCCGCGCCGCTCATCGAGGCCTGCCATGCGCGCGGCGTACCGGTGTGCAACGTGTACGGCAGCACCGAGACCGGCCCGTTCTCCATCGCCCTGGCGGCCGATCGGGCGCTGGATCACATTGGCTCCTGCGGGTGGCCCGCACCGGGTGTGGACGTTCGACTTGAAGACAGCGCGGGTCAAGCAGTGGTGCCGGGCGACGTGGGCGAGATCCTGGTGCGCGGGCCCAACGTGGTGTCGCGCTACTGGCCCGACCTGCCCGCCTGCGACGCAGACGGCTTTTTCCATTCCGGCGATCTCGCGCGGCAGCTGCCAGACGGCAGCTTCACCGTGGTCGGGCGCGCCAAGGACATGGTGATTTCGGGTGGCGAGAACATCTACCCGGCCGAGATCGAGAACCTGCTGATGCAGCACCCGATGGTGGCGGAGTGCGCGGTGGTCGGGCAGGACGACGCACGCTGGGGCGAGGTGGTGGTCGCGGTGGTGGTGCTCCAGGGGCCCGAGACCGGGGAATGGACGGCTGCGCTGCAGACGTTCCTCGACGGGAGGCTGGCGCGCTACAAGTGGCCGCGCCGCTGGCAAAGGGTTGACGCGCTGCCCAGGACGGCGCTGGGCAAGGTGCAGAAGCCCGAGCTCAAGGCCCTGCTGAAGGCCGCTGTGGCCTGATCAGCGCTCTCGCGTTGTCTCCACCGGGGCCAGGCGCGTGGCCAGCCAGATCAGCAGCAGCACCGGCACACCCAGGCAGGCCGTGGCGAAGAAGAAGGTGGGGTAGTCGTAGGCGTCGACGAACGCCCCTGAGTACCCCGCCAGCCACTTGGGTGCGAGCAGCATCATGGAACTGAATAGCGCGTACTGCGTGGCGGAGTACTGCACGTTGGTGAGGCCGGACAGGTAGGCGATGAATGCCGCGGAAGCCACGCCGGCGCTCAGGTTGTCGGCGGAGATCACGAAGATGAGCGCCACCACGTCGTGGCCGTGCCCTGCCAGCCAGGCAAACAGCAGGTTGCTCGCGGCCGAGAGGATGGCACCCAGCATCAGCACGCGCATGACGCCCAGCTTGAGTGAGAGCGCACCGCCGATGAAAGCGCCCACCAGCGTCATGATGACGCCGTAGATCTTGGTGACGGCGGCCACCTCGTCCTTGGTGTAGCCCATGTCCACGTAGAACGGATTGGCCATGATGCCCATCACCACATCGCTGATGCGGTACACGCCGATCAGCGCCAGGATCAGCAGCGCCTGTTTGCCGTAGCGCTTGAGGAAGTCGGCAAACGGCTCGACCAGTGCGCTCTGAAGCCACTCGGCGGCGTTGCGCGCCGGCGGCAGCGCCACGCGCGCGGGCTCGCGCGAGAACAGCACCGTGAGCACGCCCACCAGCATGCTCGCCGCCATCACCAGGTACGCGGTGCTCCAGGCCGCCTGCTGGTAGAGCACGCCGGGCGCAGCGCCTGCAGCAGCCACCGGCGCCACCTCGGCGCGCGCCGCGATCCAGAGCACGCCAGCGCCGGCCCAGATCATCGCCAGGCGGTAGCCAGTCTGGTAAGTGGCCGCCAGCGCGCCCTGGTGGCGGATGTCGGCGGATTCGATGCGGTAGGCATCCAGCGCAATGTCCTGCGTGGCCGAAGCAAACGCCACCGCCAGCGCGCACCACACCACCAGCGTGAGCTCGGTGCGCGGGTCGGCCATGGCCATGCCCACCAAGGAAGCCATGATCAGCACCTGGGACAGCAGCAGCCAGCTGCGCCGCCGCCCCATCCAGCGCGTGAGCAGCGGAATGGGCAAGCGATCCACGAGCGGCGCCCAGCACCACTTGAAACCGTAGGCCAGCCCCACCCAACTCAGGTAGCCGATGGTGGTGCGGTCCAGGCCGGCCTCTCGCAGGCGAAAGCTCAGCGTGCCCAGCACCAGCAGCAGGGGCAGCCCGGCAGAAAAGCCCAGCGCAAACATGCGCAGGCTGGCCGGCTCGAGGTACACCCGCAGGGTCTCGCCCCAGGTCGGCCGCGCCGGCGGTGCTTCGATATCGGCAGGGGCCGGGCCAGAGGCAGGTGTGGACATGAACGGGGATGGGGGAGGGGAGGGTTTGCTCGGGCGGGCGCAAACGCCCGGCTTTGACTATTATTCACGCATGTGCTTCATCTGCGATTTCAAAAACTCCCACGCGCCCACCGAACGCCCTGACCACCTCTGGTCGGCGCGGCGCGCCTTTCTGCTGGCCGGGGGCGCGGCCGCCGCAGGCGCCGCACTGCCCGCCGCCGCGCAGGTGGACGTGGGGCAGGCATCGGCGCTGCGCAACCTGGTCCCCGCCGAGGAGCTGGAAAGCGCCGCGGGCAAGCAGTATTCACAAATGATGGGCGAGGCCAGCGCCAAGAAATTGCTCATGCCCGATGGCCACCCGCAGGTGCAGAAGCTGCGCACCATCGCGCGCCGCCTCATCCCGCATTCGCCGCAGTGGAACAAGCGCGCCACCGCATGGCGCTGGGAAGTCAACCTGATCCAGAGCGAGCAGGTCAATGCCTTCTGCATGCCGGGCGGCAAGATCGCCTTCTACACCGGCATTCTCGACAAGCTCAAGCTCACCGACGATGAGAGCGCCATGATCATGGGCCACGAGATGGCCCACGCCCTGCGCGAACATGCGCGCGCCCGCGTGGCCAAGAGCAGCGCCACCGGCATGGGGCTGTCGATCGCCGCGCAATTGTTCGGGCTGGGCCAGCTGGGTGACATCGCCGCCAACCTGGGCACGCAGCTGCTCACCTTGAAATTCAGCCGCGAGGACGAGACCGAGGCCGACCTGGTCGGGCTCGAACTCGCCGCGCGCGCGGCTTATCAGCCCCGCGCCAGCGTGAGCCTGTGGCAGAAGATGGCGGCCAACAGCGGCGCGTCCGGCACCAGCTTTCTGTCCACCCATCCCAGCGGCCCCGACCGCATTCGCCAGCTCGAAGCCAACGTGCCGCGCGTGCAGGGCCTGTACGAGCAGGCCCGCAAGGGCTGATTTCCTGGAAGCTGTAGAGCTCAATCCCTGACATAGGGATTGGTCTTGCGCTCCTGGCCGAACGTGCTTTCCGGGCCATGGCCGGGAATGAACACGGTGTCGTCCCCCATCGGCCAGAGCCGGCCCTTGATGCTGTCGAGCAGTTGCTGGTGATTGCCCTGGGGGAAGTCGGTGCGGCCGATGCTGCCCGCAAAGAGCACGTCGCCCACGAAGGCGCGCCGGGCCTCCCGCGAATGGAACACGACATGGCCCGGCGTGTGGCCCGGGCAGTGGCGCACGTCCAGCGAGCAGCGGCCGATCTGCACCGTGTCGCCATCGGCCAGCCAGCGGGTGGGGGTGAAGGCTTCGGCGGGCGGAAAACCGAACATCGCGCCCTGCTGCGGCAGACCCGAGATCCAGAACTGGTCGCCCGGGTGCGGTCCGATGATGGGCAGGTCAAGCTGGCGCGACAGCTCCGCTGTGCCGCCGGCATGATCGATGTGGGCATGCGTCTGCCAGATGGCTTTCAGGTTCAGGCCCAGGCGCCTGACTTCAGCCAGCAGGCGATCGAGATCGCCGCCGGGGTCGATCACCGCCGCGTCCATGGTTTCGTCGCACCAGACGAGCGAGCAGTTCTGCGCAAAGGCAGTGACGGGGATGGTGAGGTAGCGCAGCATGAGGTCTCTTTGAAAGGGGCCATTCTAGGAGCGGGCTGCGCGCAAGCTTTGCCGGGCTGGTGTAAAAACCGTTCATGAAAAAAGCCCTGCTCCTGCTCGCATCTCACGCCCTGGTGGCCGTTGCCGGCTTTGCAGCGGGCGTGTATTTCCTGCCCATCCTCATTGCACCGCCGGCACCCGAGGTGAGTGAGGTCAAGGCGCTGGCGACGCAGGCCCGCTTCACCGGGCAGTTCCGTCGCGACCTCCCCGGCAGCGATGCGCTGCACTGGGGCGAGGGCACGGTGTCGGTGGGACCACAGTCGGTCTCCCTGATGGGGCGCCTCGCGCCGGGTCCGGACTACAAGCTCTACCTTTCGCCCTCTTTCGTGCAGACCGAGGCCGAGTTCCTGCCGATCAAGGACCGCATGCTGCGCGTGGGCGACGTCAAGACCTTCGAGAACTTCGTTGTGACCCTTCCGCCCGGCGTGGATCTGGCGGCCTACAACACCGTCGTGGTGTGGTGCGAGACCTTCAAGGAATTCATCTCGGCCGCACAGTACCGCTGACCGCTACCCCGAGTAGCCCGCCAGCCTGGGCAGGAAGAGCACCATGTCCGGCCACAGCGTGACCAGTGCCAGCGCACCCACCATCACCGCAAGGAATGGCACCATCTCGCGCACGAGTTCGGTGAGGGAGATGTCGGCGATCTTGGTCATCATGAACAGCAGCAGGCCGTAAGGCGGTGTGACCAGGCCGATCATGATGTTGAGCACGGCCACCACGCCGAAATGCACCGGGTCCACGCCCAGCGCCACCGCCGTGGGCAGCAGCACCGGCAAGATCACCAGAATGATGGTGGAGCCCTCCAGGAAGCAGCCCAGGAGCAGCAGCAGCAGGTTCACCAGCAACAGGAAGCCCAGCGGCGAGAGGTCGAATCCCTTGAGAAGGGTGCTGAGCGTGGCGGGGATGTTCTCCACCGTGATCACGTAGTTGAACACCAGCGCGCCGGCGATCAGCATGCCGATGGAGATGCTGATGCGCGCGCTGGAGATCAGCGACTCGTAGATGTCGCCCCAGCCAATGCTGCGGTAGACCACCACGGAGATGAGCAGTGCGTACGCCGCGGCCAGGCCTGCCGCTTCGGTGGGCGTGGTGATGCCCGTGTAGAGACACCCCAGCAGCACCACCGGCAGCATCAGTGCGGGCAAGGCTTCACGCGTGATGCGCGGCATCTCGCGCAGTGGCACTTTGGCCTCTACCGGAAACTTGCGCCGCTTGGCCAAGAAATAGATGAGGCCCATGAGCACGCCGCCGAGCAACAGCCCCGGCAACACGCCCGCAATGAACAGGTAGCCGATCGAGGTGCCCGACACCAGGGCGTACAGCACCATGGGGATCGACGGCGGCAGGATGGGGCCGATCACCGACGACGCGGCGGTCAGCGCAGCGGCGAACCCCCTGGTGTACCTGCCGTCCTTGGTCATCATCACTTGCATCAGCTTGCCCGAGCCCGCCGCATCGGCCAGCGCCGACCCGGACATGCTGGCGAACACGATGCTCTGCAACACGTTCACCTGCGCAAGCCCGCCGGGGAACCGGCCCACGATGGCATTGCAGAAACGCATCAGGCGGTCGAGCACGCTGCCCGAACTCATGATGGTGGCCGCGAGAATGAACAAGGGAATGGCCAGCAGGAGGAAGCTCTGGTAGGTGCCATTGAGCAATTGCTCGGCCACCGTGCCCATGTCCATGCCCTTGAGGTAGAGGTACAGAACCGAGCCGCCAATCATGGCGTGGCCCACGGGCACACCGAGCAGGCTGAGCACAAGGATGGTTCCCAGTGCCAGGGAAAACGGGCTGGTGAAGTTCACAGTGCAGAACCGGAGGTGAGGGGCGCATCTGCGGCCGGGTCCTTGCCCCGGAGCAGCTGCACGATGTTCCAGAGGTTGCGGGCAATGACCGCCACCGAGAAGACGATGTAGATGGAAAAGAGCACGTCAAACCGCGTGTTGAGATAGGAACTCTTCTCGACCTTCATGAAGCTCACGTACTCGTAGGCGGCAGGCAACTGCATGGCAAAGAGAACCACCACGCAGACGGAGCCCACCATGCCCATTGCCATGCGTGCGCGTGGCCTGACGTTGGCGGTGATGAAGTCGATGCGGATCTCTTCATGGTCCCGCAGCACGAAGGACGCTCCCCACAGCACCAGCCAAAGCCAGGCCAGCAGGGAGATCTCGGTGGTCCAGCCCACGGGCCAGTTGAAAACGTAGCGCAGGACGATCTGCAGGATGAACGCAACGAAGATGACCGCCAGCAAGCCGGCGGCCACCACGTTGGCAAAGCCGCGCAGCCTGGAGGCGAGGGTGCCGAGCATCAACCGCTTCACTTCATCATGTTGATCTTGTCGAGCATGCCGGCTGGCCAGCTTTTCGCTTCGTCGGACGCCAGGTAGATCTTCTGGGCGTGTTCACGGAACGCATTCACGTTGGGGGTGTACACGTCCAGGCCCTGGCGCTTGAAGCCCTCGGCCAGCTCGGCTTCACGCTTGAGGTGTTCGGCGGTGCTCCACGCAATGGCCTTGTCGGCGGCCGCCTGGAAAGCCTGCTGCTTCGCGGGCGACATGCTCTGCCAGGTCTTCATGTTGACGGTCAGCAGGTCGTAGCCCACCAGGTGCGAAGTCATGACGATCTGCGACATCACTTCGAAGAACTTCATGTTCTGCACGTTGGGCAGCGGGTTGTCCTGGCCGTCGATGGAGCCGGTCTGCAGGCCGGTGTACGTTTCGGCGTAGGCCATCGGCGTGGGGTTGGCGCCGATCGAACGGCCCAGCAGCTGCCAGCTGTCGCCCGGCGGCATGCGCAGTTTCACGCCGGCCAGATCGGCTGGCACGTTGATCTTCTTCTTGGGCTTGAGGCCCACCTGGCGCGTGCCAAAGAACGTGGGTCCGAGGATCTTCACCTTGAGCTGGTCTTCCACCATCTTCTTCATCTGCGTGCCCATGTCACTGGCGAAGAACTGCGTGAGGTGGTTGGCGTCGCGGAACAGGTAGGCTGAGGTGAGCAGCGACCAGGCCGGGATCTGCTTGGAAATGTCCTGTGGACCGATGTTGCCCATCTCCAGGTTGTCGCGCTGCAGGGCGACGAGTTCGGTGCCCTGGCGGAACAGCGTGGAGTTCAGGAACACCTCGACCTTGAAGTCCGACTCGATGTCCTTGGCGAACATCTTCATCATGTCGGCGCGGATGTCCTTGTCCGAGAACACCGCTGCAAAGCGCAGCGTGGGTGGGCTTTGCGCCCAGGCCGGCAGGGTCATGGCGGCGGCCAGCGTGGCGCCTGCGCTGAGCACGGTGCGGCGGTTGATTGTGCGGTTCATGGTGGTGTCTCCTGAGTGGTGGGGGTGAACGGGTTTCCGGCTGGCCTTCAGGCGGCCGCGACCAGACGCTGGGCCACGGCGCGCAAGGCCATGTCGTAACCATAGGGCCCGAAGCCGCAGATGACGCCGGTGGCGCCCTGCGAGATCAGCGAGTGCTGGTACAGGGGGTCGCGGCGGTGGATGTTGGTAATGTGCACTTCGGCCACCGGCTGGTCCAGCGTCTTGATGGCGTCCAGCAGCGGAATGGAGCGAAACGAGAGGCCAGCGGGGTTGATGATCAGCGCGGCGCATTTTTCACGCGCCTCCTGCACCCAGTCCACCAGCACGCCTTCGTGGTTGGACTGGCGGAATTCGCAGCCCAGGCCCAGCTCGGCCGTGACGCGCCGGCAGAGCTGCTCGACCTGGGCCAGCGTGGTGCTGCCATACAGGTGCGGCTCGCGCACGCCCAACAGGTTCAGGTTGGGGCCATTGAGGATGTAGACGGTGTCGGTCATGGAAAGTGGGGTCCTTGGAGGGGACAGACCGGCGGCGGGACCACCGAACCGGCTTTCGTCGGCTCCCGGGGGCTTGCGCAATCCGCTGTCTCCGTGGTTTCATCTCGGCTCGCCGCATCAGGGCTCACCAACGGGGTGAATTCTTGATCCCTGCAAGGAAACTCTTTCCGAATTGGAAACTCATTCCTTATGATGAAATTACAGCCATGAGCCTTGCCCTGCATCGCGGACTGACCCTGCTCGAGCACCTGGCCGCTCACCCCGACGGCTTGCCTCTGGCGTCCATGGCGGCGGAGCTGGACATGCCGCTGAGCGCGTGTCACCGGCTGCTGGGTGACCTGCAGCGTCGCGGCTATGTGCGACAGGCGCGCAAGCAGGGCGACTACGTGCTCACCACCAAGGTGGTCTCGCTCGGCCTGGGCTATCTGAGCAATGCAGGCATCGTCGACATTGCCGAGCCCATCGTGGAACGGCTGGCGCAGAAATCCGGCGAGCTGGCGCGCCTGTCGATCGTGGACGACGACCGGCTGACCTGGGTGGCGAAATCGCAGGGCGCCCGCCAGGTGGGCCTGCGCTACGACCCCGACATGGGGGCCGAAGCGCGGCTTTCGTGCACCTCGTCAGGCCACGCATGGTTGCTCACTCTCAGCGACGAGCGCGCCCTTGAACTGGTGAGCCGACAGGGTTTCGGCCAGCCCAGGGACTACGGCCCCAAGGCGCCGACCACGGTGAAGGAGCTGCTGGACATCCTGCAGGTGGCGCGGGCCCGGGGCTACGCCATGATCGACGAGGTGTTCGCGCCCGGCATGGCCGCCATGGCCGCCCCGGTGTTGCGTCGCAAGGAAGCCATCGGCGTGCTGAGCATCGCGGGACCGCGCACCCGACTGACGCCGGCGCGCATGCAGGAACTGGCACCCGCGCTGCTGGACGCCGCCGCCGAGCTGGGCCCGATCAGCAACGCCTCCAGCCTCTTCGGGCGGCCGCCGCTGGGCAAAGGTTGACGCCAGTCAAGTCGCTGCATCCCGCTCTGCCAGCAAGGCCTCCAACTGCACGATGCGCTGGTCGCGTTCATGGAGCGCGCGCTGCACGTCCTCGGCTTCAAATCGAACCGGAATGTGTTGCGGGCAGTTCCAGTCAAAGGCCTCGACGCGGATGGTCATTTCGCGCCCCGCACCGGGCGTCTCCAGCACAGCCAGTCGTCCCAACAACTTCAGGCGCCGCCGGCGCGCATAGTCGACCAGGATCAATGCCACGCGATCCTCATGTTCAAGATTGCCGACACTGATGAACTGCCGGTTGCCCGGCAGATCGGCGAACGACAGCGTGTGCGCGTCGACGACGCGCAGAAAGCCCGGGGCTCCGCCGCGGTGCTGCACATAGGGCCAGCCCGTCTCGGAGACCGTGGCCATGTAGAAGCTGCGTTGCGCCTGGATGAACACGGCCTCGTCCGGCCCCAGTTGGGCGTGCTGAACGGCGCCACCCGACTCGAACGCCCGGGCGTACTGCGCACGGCTGCCGTCGCGGGACTGGGCCGCGCGCACGGCCGGTGTGAAGGTGATGTCTGCGAAGGCGTGGCTCATGTCGATCTCCAGGGTTGCCGGATCGATTGTTCTTCATCCCGATCGAATTGCGGCTTCTCGGCCGCCGGCCGGGCATTGGGCTCACCGGTCGCCACCATCAGCCGCAAGGTCGCGTTGCTCGAGGCATCGCTGGGGGTGCGGTTGTTGGTCCGCACCACGCGGCACGTGGCCTTGACGGAGGGTGGCCAGCGCTACTACGCGGCATGCAGCCGGGTCATCGACGCGCTGCGGGACGCTGACGAGGACGTGACCGGCGAATACCAGCAGCCCAAAGGCGACCTGGTGATGACCGCGCCGATCGGGTTCGGCCAGCAACACCTGCAGCCCGTCGTGCACGAATTTCTGCGCGCGTACGCGCAGGTCAACGTCCATCTGCAGCTGGCAGACCGCGTGCTTCCACTGGTGGAAGAGCATGTGGACTGTGCGTTGCGCATCGGCATCCTGGCCGACAGCAGCCTGGTGGCGCGCGAGGTGGGCGCCATCCGGGTCGTGGTGTGTGCAGCGCCCGCCTACCTGGAGGCCCGCGGGACGCCGAAGGATCTCGCGGCGCTGGCCGTGCACGACTGCATCAGCTGGACGGGACTGGGGCCGCCCGGAAGCTGGGCCATGACCTCGCGCGAGGGTGGCAGCCCCGTGGTGCGCCAGGTGCCGGTCCGCGTGCGCGCGTCCACCACCACGCCAGAGTCGGCTTTGCAGGCCGCGATCGCCGGCCTCGGGCTGGTGCAGGCCACCAGCTACCAGGTCGCTCCGCACCTGGCATCCGGACGACTGGTGCCGGTGCTGACGGCCTACGACGGCGAACCGCTGCCGGTGAGCCTGGTGCATCCCGGCAAACGGTTGATACCCCTGAAGTTGCGTGCGCTGCTGGACTTCGCGGCACCGCGGTTGCAACAGCGTCTGGCCGAGGTCGAAACCCTCATGCGGGCCGTCGCCGCACCTACAGACTGAAGTCGTAGGTCACGGTCAAGGGGGCGTGGTCGCTGAACTTCACGTCCTTGTAGATGTGCTCGCTGCGCGCGAGGGCGGCCATCGCCGGGGTGGCGAGGTGGTAGTCGAGCCGCCACCCCACGTTGTTCGCGTAGGCCTGGCCCCGGTTGCTCCACCACGTGTAGCAGGCGTCGGTGGTGTCGGGTTGCAGGCGGCGGTAGACGTCGATCAGGCCGCCCTGTTCGATGAGGGTGGTCATCCAGGCGCGCTCTTCGGGGAGAAAGCCGCTGTTCTTCTGGTTGCTGCGCCAGTTCTTCAAATCGGCCTGCTGGTGCGCGATGTTCACGTCGCCACAGAGGATGAATTCCCGCTGGCCCTTGAGCGCCTGCAAGTGCGGGAAAAACCGATCGAGAAA
Organism: Hydrogenophaga sp.; assembly: GCF_051858985.1. Classification (GTDB taxonomy): domain Bacteria; phylum Pseudomonadota; class Gammaproteobacteria; order Burkholderiales; family Burkholderiaceae_C; genus Hydrogenophaga. Next base: position 1,237,560 of record NZ_JBHYGM010000001.1, read on the forward strand.
ACGGTACTTGGCCGCCTGGCGTTCGGGACCGGAAGAACCGCTGGGGAAATAGGCGCTGATGACCGAAAACTTGCGCTGCGGCGTGTCGAAGCGCAGTTCGGTGTAGCGGCCCTCGGCGTCGAACTCGGAGCACCCGAAGCCGATCACCACATCGCTGGGCGCGTGGCGGCTGTAGATCGCCGTGCCCGAGTAGCCCTTCTTCTCGGCAAAGTGAAAATGGCCCTGCAGACCGGCGATCTGCTCGAAGCGGCCGCTCACATCAGCGGCCTGGGCCTTGACTTCCTGCACACAAATACAATCGGGCTGGTGCGCGGACAGCCATTTCTCCAGCCCCTTGGTGGTGGCGGAACGGATGCCGTTGAGGTTGAGGCTGGTGAGTTTGAACAAGGATGTCCCCATGGGTTTTCAAGCAGGCGCGGCGCTGGCCGATGCGCCGGATGCGCTGGCGCAGGAGTTCGTTCAGTTCTGCGTGGATGCCGGCGTGTTGAAGTTCGGTGAATTCAAGACCAAGGCCGGTCGCCTGAGCCCCTATTTTTTCAACGCCGGTCTGTTCGACGACGGCGCCAAGCTCGGACGGCTGGCGCAATTCTATGCAAAAGCCCTCGTGGCCAGCGGGCTCGAATTCGACATGATCTTCGGCCCGGCCTACAAGGGCATTCCGCTGGGTGCCGCACTGGCCGTGGAGCTCGCCCGGCTGGGCCGCAACGTGCCCTTTGCCTACAACCGCAAGGAAGCCAAGGACCATGGCGAAGGCGGCATCCTGGTGGGCGCGCCGCTCCAGGGACGCGTGCTGATCGTCGACGACGTCATGTCGGCGGGCACGGCCGCTCGGGAGTCGATCGCGCTGATCCGCGCCGCCGGTGCCGTCCCCCACGCCATGGCGATTGCGCTGGATCGCCAGGAAAAGGCCACCGAAGCAGGCGCGGACGGTGCGGTTCGAGACGTCGATCACAGTGCGGTGCAATACGTTCGGCAACAACTCGGCCTCCACGTTTGTGCGATTGCGACACTGGCCGATTTGCTGCAGTATCTGACGATGCACACTGGTGGTGCCCTGGATGCCCACCGCGACCGTGTTCTGGCTTACCGCCAGCGATACGGCGTGACCTGACCCCTACCCGATGCCCCACCTCCATTTTCAACTTCTCCTTCCGGCGAAGCTCACGCTGCTGGCCCTGTCCACCACGCTGTGGAGCGGAGCCCAGGCGCAAGGTGTCTACACCTGCGTCGACAACAAGGGGCGGCGCATCACGTCAGACCGGCCCATCGTGGAATGCCTGGACCGCGAACAGGAAAAGCGCGGCAGCACCGGCATCGTGCGCCAGGTCGTGCCGCCCAGCTACACCGCCGACGAACGCGCCAAGCTCGAAGCGCAGCGGCGCGTGGAGGAAGAGCAACGCGCGCGCGTACAGGAGGAAAAGCGCCGCGACCGCGCACTGCTGATCCGTTACCCGAACCAGGGTGTGCACGACAAGGAGCGTGCCGACGCGCTGGGGCAGATCGACGAAGTGATTGGCGCCGTCAACAAGCGCGAGCAGGCGCTGGTCGCCCAGCGCAAGGAGATCGACGTCGAGATGGAGTTCTACCAGGGCGACGCGAGCAAGGCGCCGAACTGGCTCAAGCGCAAGATCGAAGACAACGAAAAGCAGATGGTGGTGCAGAAGCGCTTCCTGGACGAGCAGGCCCAGGAGAAGCAGCGCATCAACGCCCGTTTTGACGAAGAACTGGCCAAGCTCAGGCAGCTGTGGGCCACGGCGGGCGGCACCCGCACCGGCGCCGCGTCGCGCTGACCCTCAGCCCAGTTTCTGACGCAGCAGGTCGTTGACCTGTTGCGGGTTGGCCTTGCCCTTGCTGGCCTTCATCACCTGGCCCACCAGCGCGTTGAAGGCCTTTTCCTTGCCAGCGCGGAACTGGGCCACGTTGTCGGCATTGGCGGCCATCACCTCGTCGATGATCTTCTCCAGCGCCCCGGTGTCGTTCATCTGCTTGAGGCCCTTGGCTTCGATGACGGCGTCGACCTCGGCCCCTTCCCCGTTCCACAGGACGTCGAACACCTGCCTGGCGGCGTTGTTGGACACCGTGCCATCGGCGATGCGGCCGATCAGCGCCGCGAGTTGCGCCGCGTTCACCGGCGCGGCGTCGATGTCTTTCTCGTCCGCGTTCAACCGGCGCGACACCTCGCCCATGATCCAGTTGCTCACCAGCTTCGCCTGGCCGCTGGCCTTGGCGGCGGTCTCGAAATAGGCGGCCATCGCGGGACTCTGCGTCAGCGTGGTGGCGTCGTACTCAGGCAGTGCGTAGTCGCGCACCAGGCGCTCGGCCATCGCACGCGGCAGCTCGGGCATGTCGCCGCGCACCTGTTCCACCCATTCGCGCGCAATCACCAGCGGCGGCAGGTCCGGGTCAGGGAAGTAGCGGTAATCGGCCGCGTCTTCCTTGGTGCGCATGGCACGCGTCTCGCCGGTGTCGGGGTCGAACAGCACCGTGGCCTGCTGGATCGCATGGCCGTCCTCGATCTGCTCGATCTGCCAGCGCACCTCGAAGTCGATGGCCTGCTGCATGAACTTGAAGCTGTTCAGGTTCTTGATCTCGCGGCGCGTGCCCAGCTCGGCGCCTGGCTTGCGCACCGAGACGTTGGCGTCGCACCGGAACGAGCCTTCCTGCATGTTGCCGTCGCAGATGCCGATCCACGTGACGATCTTGTGCAGCTCTTTCGCGTAGGCCACCGCCTCGGCGCTGGAGCGCATGTCGGGTTCGGTAACGATTTCCAGCAGCGGCGTGCCGGCGCGGTTGAGATCGATACCGCTCTGACCCACGAAGTCTTCGTGCAGGGACTTGCCGGCGTCTTCCTCCAGATGGGCGCGAACCAGCCGCACGGTCTTCTTCTCGGCACCGAGGAAGAAAGACACCTCCCCGCCCTGCACCACCGGAATCTCGAACTGGCTGATCTGGTAGCCCTTGGGCAGGTCGGGGTAGAAGTAGTTCTTGCGCGCGAAGACGCTGTGCTCAGCAATGTGCGAGCCCAGCGCCAGACCGAGGCGTATGGCTTTCTCCACGGCGGCCCTGTTCATCACCGGCAAGGTGCCGGGCAAGGCGAGGTCGACCGCGCAGGCCTGCGTGTTGGGCTCGGCACCAAACGCCACCGGTGCGCGACTGAATATCTTGGATTGCGTGGACAGCTGGGCGTGGGTCTCGAAGCCGATCACGACCTCGTAGCCTTGCACCAGAAGGGATGTGCTGGAACTCATTTCAGTAGCCCTCCGGCGTGCGGGCATGCCAGTCGGTGGCCTGCTGGAACGCGTGGGCAACTTGCAGCAGCGGCCCTTCCTGGAAATAGTTGCCCACCAGCTGCAGGCCCACCGGCATGCCGCCAGCGCCAAAGCCCGCCGGCACGCTCATGCCGGGCAGGCCGGCCAGGCTGGTGGAGAGGGTGTAGATGTCGGCGAGGTAGTTGGCCAGCGGGTCGTCGCTCTTCTCGCCGATCTTCCAGGCCACTGTGGGCGCCACGGGGCCGGCGATCACGTCGCACTGTTCGAAGGCAGACTGGAAGTCCTGCGCGATCAGGCGGCGGATCTGCTGGGCCTTGAGGTAGTAGGCGTCGTAGTAGCCGTGGCTCAGCACATAGGTGCCGATCATGATGCGGCGCTGCACTTCCGGCCCGAACGCCTCGCTGCGCGACTTCTTGTACATGTCGATCAGGTCGTCGTACTTCGCCGCGCGGTGACCGAATTTCACGCCGTCGAAACGGCTGAGGTTGGAGCTGGCTTCGGCGGGCGCGATGATGTAGTAGACCGGGATGGAGAGCTCGGTGCGCGGGAGGGAAATGTCGACCAGCGTGGCGCCCAGCTTCTCGTATTCGGCCAGCGCGGCCCGCACGGCCACCAGCACGTCGCCCGCGCAGCCGCCGCCAAAGAACTCCTTGGGTAGACCGATCCGCAAGCCTTTGAGCGGCTGCGCCGCGGTCGCACCTTCGCGCGGCTGGCCAAGCAACGCGGTGTAGTCCTCGGCCGGGCGATCGAGGCTGGTGGAATCGCGGTCGATGTCGGGGCCGGCCATGGCGCTGAGCAGCAGGGCGCAGTCGGCGGCACTGCGGGCCATGGGGCCGGCCTGGTCCAGGCTGGAGGCAAAGGCCACCATGCCGTAGCGCGAACAACGACCATAGGTGGGCTTGATGCCGGTGACGCCACAAAAGCTGGCGGGCTGGCGGATGGAGCCCCCGGTGTCCGTGCCGGTGGCGGCCGGCACCAGCCGGGCAGCCACGGCAGCGGCAGAGCCGCCCGAGGATCCACCGGGCACGCGCTCGATGTCCCAGGGGTTGTGCACCGGGTTGTAAGCCGAGTTGTCGTTGCCCGAACCCATGGCGAATTCGTCGCAGTTGAGCTTGCCCAGGGACACCGCGCCTGCCTCGGCCAGGCGCCGCACCACGGTCGCGTCGAAAGGACTCCGGTAGCCCTCCAGGATCTTCGAACCGGCGGTGGTGGGAAAGTCCTTGGTGACGAAGATGTCCTTGTGCGCCAGCGGCACGCCGAGCAACGGCGTGCGCTCGCCCCCCGCGATGCGCGCGTCGGCGGCGCGGGCCTGCGCCAGCGTGGCGTCTTCGTTGAAGGCCAGGTAGGCGCCCAGCGAGGCATGCGCCTTGGCGCGGTCCAGCAGGTGCTGCGCGGCTTCGACACTGCTGGTTTTCTTCTCGGCGATGGCGGTGGCAAGGCCTGCCACGCCCAGTTGGTGCAGGTCGGTCATTCGATCACCTTGGGCACGAGAAACAGACCACGCTCCACGGCCGGTGCGCTTTTCTGGTTGGCTTCGCGGTCGTTCGGCTCGCTGGCCACGTCCGGGCGCAGCCGCAGGGACACGTGGTCGATCACGGCCGTGGGGTGGGCCAGCGGCTCGACGCCGGCGGTGTCCACCGCGTTCATCTGTTCCACGACGTCGAAGAAGCCGTTGAGCTGGACGCGCAGCGTCTCGCTTCGGGCATCGGTGAGCTCCAGGCGCGCCAGGTTGGCGATGCGCCCGATGTCGGACAAGGTCAGGGACATGGCAGAAACGGGTTCCGGGTGGAAGTGGGCTTGCGTTGTCGAGGCGACGATCGCCCCTGAAACGGCGTGTAAGCGGTCAAATTGCGCCCCAATTGCGTGCAGTTGTGCACAGGGGATACGGTATTATCCAAGGTTTAACGGCGCTGCCCTCCGCCACACCGTTTCCGCCTTGGAATCAACCACTTAGCACCGATGTCCGGCCCCATTTCCGGCCCCACCCCCGGCGACGGGCGCGCGACGCCGCACCCGTGCCACACAGGATCCACGCACCATGTTTGAAGCTTTCCGTCGGCAATTCTCGACCGACCTGGCCATCGACCTCGGCACCGCCAACACCCTCATCTACGTGCGCAACAAGGGCATCGTGCTGGACGAACCTTCGGTGGTGTCGATCCGCCACGAAGGCGGCCCGCAGGGCAAGAAAACCATCCAGGCGGTGGGCCATGAAGCCAAGGCCATGCTCGGCAAGGTGCCCGGCAACATCGAAGCCATCCGCCCGATGAAGGACGGCGTGATCGCCGACTTCACCGTCACCGAGCAGATGCTCAAGCAGTTCATCAAGATGGTGCACCCCCGCTCGATGTTCCGCCCGAGCCCTCGCATCATCATCTGCGTCCCCTGCGGCTCCACCCAGGTCGAGCGCCGGGCCATTCGCGAATCGGCGCTGGGCGCGGGCGCCTCCGAGGTGTACCTCATCGAGGAACCCATGGCCGCGGCCATTGGCGCCGGCCTGCCCGTGTCGGACGCCTCGGGCTCCATGGTGGTCGACATCGGTGGCGGCACCACCGAGGTGGGCGTGATCAGCCTGGGCGGCATGGTCTACAAGGGCAGCGTGCGGGTGGGCGGTGACCGCTTCGACGACGCCATCATTGCCTACATCCGCCGCAACTACGGCATGCTGATCGGTGAGCCCACGGCCGAAGCCATCAAGAAGCAGATCGGCTCGGCGTTTCCCGGCAGCGAAGTCAAGGAAATGGAAGTCAAGGGCCGCAACCTCTCCGAAGGCGTGCCGCGCAGCTTCACCATCTCCAGCAACGAGATCCTCGAGGCCCTGACCGACCCGCTCAACAACATCGTCTCGGCCGTGAAGATGGCGCTGGAACACACGCCGCCAGAGCTGGGCGCCGACATCGCCGAGCGCGGCATGATGCTCACCGGCGGCGGCGCCCTGCTGCGCGACCTGGACCGCCTGCTGGCCGAAGAAACCGGCCTGCCCGTGCTGGTGGCCGAGGAACCGCTGACCTGCGTGGTGCGCGGCTGCGGCATGGCCCTGGAGCGCATGGAGCGCCTGGGCACCATCTTCACCAGCGAATAAGGCCGGGCCGTTCTTCGGCACGGCCTCGACACCCTACCCCATATGCCACTGGGCACCCTGGACCGGACCCCGCCTCCCTTTTTCAAGCAGGGCCCGTCGGCCCTGTCCAAACTGGTGGTGTTCAGTGCGGTAGCGCTCTTCCTGATGGTGGCCGACCTGCGTTTTCGCGTGGCCGTGCCGGTGCGCACCGCCGTGGCGGCCGTGCTCTACCCGGCCCAGTGGGCGGTGCTGCAGCCGGTGGAACTGGTCTCCATGGCGGGAAACTACTTCACGTCGCTGCACGCCGCCCAGCAGGGCGAAGCCGAAGCCCTGCAGCGGCTGGCCACTCAGGCGCAGCGCAGCCTGCAGCTCGAACAGATCACCCTGGAAAACGAGCGCCTGCGCCAGTTGCTGGCCATGCGCGAGCGCACCGGCGCCGAGGCCACTGGCGCCCAGGTGCTCTACGACGCGGCCGACCCATACTCGCGCAAGATCGTGATCGACCGCGGGCAGACGCACGGCATCCGTGCCGGCTCGCCCGTCATCGACGAAAGCGGCGTGCTCGGGCAGGTGACGCGCGTCTATCCCCTCGTGTCCGAGGTCACCTTGCTGATCGACCGCGACCAGGCCATCCCTGTGCTGAACGCGCGCACCGGCGTGCGCAGCGTGGCCTATGGCGAGCCGTCTGCCAGCGGCGACGGGCTCGACCTGCGCTACACCCTCGCCAGCGCCGACATCGCGCAGGGCGACCTTCTGACCACCAGCGGTGTGGACGGCATCTATCCGGCAGGCCTGCCGGTGGCGCGCGTGACGTCGGTCGAGCGCCAGGCCGAATCCTCCTTCACGCGGGTGCGCTGCGAGCCCATGGCGCGCGTGCAGGGAACGCTGCATGTGCTGGTACTGGCCCCCGCAGGCGACGCCATGCCGCCATCGCCTCTGGTGGGAGCGCCGGCCGAGCGCCCGGTTCGCGGCGCCGTCCGTCCCGGCAATGGGAGCGCCGCACCATGATCATGCGTCCCGGGCAGCAACTGCTGCTGCCCGCCAACCCCGTCTTCATCTGGTTCAGCCTCCTCAGTGCGCTGATGTTCAACATGCTGTTGAACATGGGCATGTTCGGTCGGGCGCCCTGGGTGCCTGACCTGCTCGCGGTGGTGCTGGTGTTCTGGAGCGTGCACCAGCCGCTGCGCATCGGCGTGGGCGTGGCGTTCGCCTTTGGCCTGGCCATGGACGTGCACCAGGGCGCTTTGCTCGGCCAGCACGCCCTGGCCTACACCGCGCTCGGTTTCCTGGGCATCTCCATGCACCGCCGCCTGCTCTGGTTCAGCGTGCCCAACCAGGCGGTGCAGGTGCTGCCGCTGTTCGTGGCCGCGCACCTGCTTGAGTTGCTGGTGCGCATGGCGGCCGGCGGCACGTTTCCGGGCCTGCTGTACCTGCTGGCACCCGCAATCGAGGCACTGCTCTGGCCCGTGGTCAGCGTGCTGTTGCTGGCGCCCCAGAGGCGTGCCCCGAACCCGGACGACAACCGTCCGCTGTAGCCATGACGGAATTACGGAACGTCGAAGCTGATCTCGCGCAGTTCCGCACCCGGGTGCTGCTGATCGGGCTGGCGGTGGTGTTCGCGTTTGGCCTGGTCGCCGCGCGCATGGTCTACCTGCAGGTGACGCGCCACGACGATCTGCTGGCGCAGGCTGAGAGCAACCGAACGGCCGTGCTGCCCGTGGTGCCCAACCGGGGGCAGATCCTGGATCGCAAGGGCCGCGTGCTCGCCACCAACTACTCGGCCTACACGCTGGAGATCATTCCTTCGCGCGTGGACGACCTCGACGCCACCATCAAGGCGCTGGGGGAGCTGGTGGAAGTGACGCCGCGCGACGAGCGGCGTTTCCGCAAGCTCGTGGAGGAGTCGCACAGCTTCGATTCGCTGCCGCTGCGCACCCGACTGACCGACGAGGAAGTGGCGCGCTTCACCGTGCAGCGTTACCGCTTCCCCGGCGTGGAAGTGCGCGCGCGGCTGCTGCGCCAGTATCCCAATGGCGAGGTGGCCAGCCACGTCATCGGCTACATCGGGCGCATCAACCAGCGGGAGAAGGAAGCCATTGGCGACTGGCCGGAGGAAGACCAGGCCAACTACCGCGGCACGGAGTACATCGGCAAACTCGGCGCCGAGCAGCAGTACGAACGCGAGCTGCACGGCATCACCGGCTTCGAGCGTGTGGAGACTTCTGCGGGTGGCCGTGCCGTCCGTTCCCTCGCCCACACGCCCGCCACGCCGGGCAACACCGTGGTGCTGTCGATCGACATCCAGCTGCAGAAGCTGATCGAGGACATGTACGGCGAGCGGCGCGGGGCGCTGGTGGCCATCGATCCGCGATCCGGTGAGGTGCTGGCCTTCGTGAGCAAGCCCACGTTCGACCCCAACCTCTTCGTCGAGGGCATCGACGTGGAGAACTGGCGCACGCTCAACGAGTCGCTCGACAAGCCGCTGCTCAACCGCGCCATGCGCGGCACCTACCCGCCCGGCTCCACCTACAAGCCCTTCATGGCCCTGGGCGCGCTGGAAACCGGCACCCGCAGCGCCAGCACGGTCATCAACGACCCGGGCTTCTGGATGTTTGGCGGCCACCGGTTCCGCAGCCACGGCGACGGGGGCCTGGGTGCGGTCGACATGAAGCGCAGCATCGTCAAATCCAGCAACACCTACTACTACTCGCTGGCCAACGAGATGGGGGTGGATGCCATGCACGATTTCATGAAGCCGCTGGGATTCGGCCAGATCACCGGCATCGACCTGCGTGGCGAAGTGCGGGGCGTGCTGCCCAGCCAGGCCTGGAAGCGCAACACCTACAAGCGTCCCGAACAGCAGCGCTGGTACGCCGGGGAGACCATTTCGCTGGGCATCGGCCAGGGCTACAACAGCTTCACCATGCTGCAACTCGCCCACGCCATGGCCACGCTGGCCAACGGCGGCATCAAGTACAAGCCGCACCTGACCATGGCCACCGAGAACGTGATCACGCGCGAGCGCACACCGCTTCCCGGGCCGCCGCCGGAGAACCTCGGCTTCAAGCCCGAGCATGTGCGCACCGTGATCGACGCGATGGCCGCCGTGACCACGGAAGGCACGTCCACCCGCGTGTTTGCGGGCGCGGGTTACGCCAGCGGCGGCAAGACCGGCACCGCCCAGGCCGTGACCATCGGCCAGCGCGACCGCTACGACGCCCGCAAGCTCGAAGAGCACCAGCGCGACCACTCGCTCTACATCGCCTTCGCGCCGGCCGACGAGCCGCGCGTGGCGCTGGCGCTGGTGGTGGAGAACGCCGGCTTCGGCGCAGCTCACGCCGCACCCATTGCGCGCCGCGTGTTCGACTACCTGCTGCTCGACCAGTTTCCCAACCCGCAGGACCTGGCCGCGGTGAGCGTGGGGCAGGCGGGCGCGCCCATCGGCAAACCCCTCAAGGCCAGCGAGATGCCTTGGCCGCCCGAGTCGTCAACGCCAGTCTCGGCACCGTAGCGAAACCCTCGTTTCAATTCCTCACGCTCGGCGCAGCCTGTCTCTTGCGCTCTGCGTTGCGCATCGCTTCGATGCGCAACGCATCGGGCCGCTGGTGTTCCTGCACCACCGCCTTGCGACAAAGTGCGTGGTAGGTCCGTACCCGGGTCCAGCAAGCATTGCCTTCGCCCCCACCCGCTTCGCTCAGACAGTGTTGAAGACGCGAAGCGGCTCCCTGGTGGCAGCGCTCAAACTCGTTGGCCGTGGGCGACGCCCACGCCGTCTGCACAAGCAGGAAGGTCACACCGAGGGCGGGCAGGCTTCGCATCAATCCAGAAATTTCGGTCGCTGGTCCGCGCGCATGCGATCGGCGGCTTCCCGGGTCTGCAGCGCCTCGGCCGCCGATTCGGTCGGCGCGTTGACCATGCGCCGGTCCAGGCAGGATTTCGCCGTCAAGCCGGTCGGGTTGCACTGCCGTTCGGACGCCTGGAAACACTGGTTCTGCGCCGCCCGGGCCTGCCTGTTCTCTTCGCATTGGCTCGACAGCCCGCTCCACTGCGCGTCCCACGCCGCCACCCGCTCCGCAAAGGCTTCGTTCTCGCGTTCGCGCTCACGGCGCGATTCCTCGCGCGCTTCTTCGCGCTCGCGCTGGCAACGCGCATTGCAGGGGCCGCTGTCGCTGCGTGTAAGCAGCGGGCCCAGCATGCGCGCGGGCCTGTTGGGCACGGACTTGCAGGCCGCTTCAGTAGGGCCGGCGGCATCGGGACAGCTCTTGCGCAGGCAGGCCTGCACGGGGGCGATCTCTTTCGCGCAGGCGACCTCGGCCTCGCGGCGAAACGCGTCCACCAGTTGCGCGTGCTTGCGCTGCACCGCCGGCTTGTCCGTCACCTTGTCCAGCGCGTCGGCGTAGCGCATGTCCGGCTTCCCGGTTATCTCCACTTTCTCGGGCTTCTTCTCGCACCAGGCCGCCTTCGGTGAGGTCTCGCAATGCGCCTGGAGCGCGCCCTCCAGAAAGCCGGGGTTGGCGGACGTGCGCGGGCAGACCACCAGGTGTGTCAGCTTCGTGCGCCTGCGCATCTCTTCCCTGGCCTGCGAGGCCGTCAGGTAGCTGCGATGTTTTTCAGCGCACCAGCCCGCCTGGCCGTGCGCCAGCATCCCCCGGTGGTCGAGCGCAGAGCCGCCGTTGATGATGAAGCGGCTCCAGTCCGGGCTGCCGGGCACATTGAAGGAGACCTTGCCGTCGGGCCGAGCGGGAGCGCCCGTGTCCACATCGACCGCCAGGGTGGCGCCGTTCTCACCGATGAAGAGACCCAACCCATAGAGCATGAGCTCGCTGGTTTGCGCGGCCTTGGCCACGGCGGGAGGCAGCGACTGCAGGTTGTAGAACTGGCTGCGTTTGTCCACACGAATTCGCACGCCCGTGAGCGACCACACCAGACCGAAGTTGGCGATCGGCTCGCCCATCAGCGCAGACAGTGTCCAGCGGACCTCGAAGTTGCCGCAGATGTCAGGCACGGCCTCCGTACCGGTGGGAAAACAATGCATCTGCGTGCGCCCTCCAGTCGGGAACAGCGTGCCTGCGCCGCCCACCTCTCTGGGCTGAGCCAGCGCCGCACCCGCCAGGAGGAAGGCGCACACCAGCGCCAGACCAGCGCGGACCATGCTTGTCATTCCTCGCTGGACTTGAAAGTCTCAAAGTCCTGGCGGCGGCTTGAGTACTCCCGATCGAGGTAAAACGACGACGCTTTGTCCAGCACGGTGTTGCCCTGCCAGCGGATCTTGCAGATGGTCAGCAGGCTGCCGCGGTAGGCGGGGTGGTCGTTGTCCTTGACGTCGCAATCGCAATCGATCTCGCGCGCGCTCGACGACTGGCTCTTCACGCGGCGGGTGGCCTTGTAGCAATCGGTGCCCTCGTCGCCTGCGTGCACCCAGGTGGATCTCACCCAGCGCCATCCGCGATCGACGACAGCCTGCTTGTCGGCGGCCACACGTGCTTCGGCCAGCGCGTTCTGCACGCTCGTGTATTGCGCCAGCGCCTCGCTGTAGTACTTGCCCTTGGTGCCGTGGGTGCGCAGGTAGCGCTCGAGGCGCTCATGGGCGACCGTGTGCTGACCTACGGCGTGCGACGCGCGACCGTAGTGGTAATCAAAGTTGTCGGGCATTCGCACACCCGTGGCTTCCGCGCCCTTGAGCGCTGCAGCGGCCTTGGCCCAGGCGGCCGCGTCGCCCTTCTCCCCCTTGGCCATTTCAGCAGCGCCGAGTTGCAGCAGCCGGTCGGCCTCGACGGTCGGCGGCAGGCCCTGCGCGGTGGTTCCGCCATGCAGGCAGAAGGCCGCTGCCAGGGCGACGAACATGGAACGCAAAGAGGTCTTCGATGTCATGGTTTGCTGGTTTCCTGAATGATGAATGTGCCCACCGTCAGCATGTCGCCTCGACCTGAAAGCCGCAGCACCACGTCCTCTTCCTTGTGGAGCGGCGTGCCGAAACCGGTGGTCAACCTAAGCATGAGGGTGGTGGCTGGTGCGACGATCTGCTGGCGGTGACCATAGAACCTGGCACGCACGGTGTAGGTCCCGGGCCGGGCCCGACGCAGCGAGAACTCTTCGGGACCGTAACCCCCCGTGAAATCGGCAGACAGGCGCCCACCTTGATAGGTGAGTCGATTGCCGTAGAAGGCGGCTTCACCGTTGGGGTCGATCACCCACAGGTCGATGTCGGTGTTGTCAGCATCCCAGGAGAGCACGGCGCGCAGGTCCAGCGGTAGATTGCGCAACAGGCGGGGGTCGAGCCGGCGGGTGTCCAGCGCAGTTCCGCTGGCGCGGGCCGCTTCGACGATGGCGTTGAGTTCGGCCAAGGCAATCAGCTCCACGCCGGGAAAGCGTCCGTTCCACGGACGCGAAACCACCTGCCAGAGTTGATCGACCGCGCGCTGCGGCTGGCCCGCACGGGCCAGCGCCAGGCCCAGGTCGCGCCAGGACTGGGGTTCGTCCGGACTCAGAACCAGTACCTTCTCCAGCAGCGGCAAGGCAGCCGCCACCTCGCCCGCCTGCATCAGGCGGTAGGCCAGGATGCGAAGCACATGGCGGTTCTCCAACTCCATCTCGGCGAGGTTGGAGAGCACGCGAAGGGCGGTGGCGCGCTGGCCGCGCTCGAACAGGATGTCGGCCGCGTCCAGGAAGAAGGCGGTGCTGCCGGCATGCGAAGGGCGTTCGTCGAAGTAGACCGCCTCAATCTCCTCGGGTGCGGCTTCCCGCAGGCGCCGCGCGTAAGGCGCATCGGGTTGCCAGGGGCGCAACTGGATGCTGGCCGCTGCGCCATCACCAGAGCTGTCGGTTGCCACCAGCGAAGCCATCGCCATGGCGCCCACGGGCGCTGGTGCCGGCGGCGAAGCGCCCACCATTGACTCGGCCTTCGGCCTGGGCGGGGGTGCGTCTTTCGGGAATTCCTTTGCCCACCACTGCACCTTCGTCGCGAACTGCGCAGCCACGCGGTCCAGATGCTGTGCTCTCGCCGCCACCTCGCGGCTTTCCGAGTCCGCACGCAACAGTGCCCATTGCGCTCGCAGGCTGTGCGGCGGCTCGATGTCATGCCGCGCATAGTCTTCCACGCGGTCCAGCACGATCAACGAAGTCTCACGGCTGGGCAGGCTGAACTTCATGCCCAGCCGGCGCAGGGCCGCGCGTTGGGATTCCCCCGCTGCCTCCAGTCGCGCCATGCGCAGCGTGGCCCAGCGCCCGGCCGCCACCGTACCGGGTTTGCCCGATGCCGATGTCACGCGCAGTGTTCTGGTCTGCTCCGCGCCGCCCGGCGAGCGCAGCCGCAGATCGATGCGCGCATCGGGCGCGATGAGGCGGCCAGCCAGCGCCACGCGCCCCAGTTCTGGCTGGACCGAATCGGTTTCCATGTCTTCGGCGCCGTGCGCAAGGACCGAAACCAGACTCAGAAATTCACGGCCGAGTACCACCAGCGCTTGGGCGGGGCTGGCGGCGAGCAGGTCGATAAAGGCACCGCCACTGGCCTGAGCCATGCGGCGCAACGCGTTCGCATCGCCACCTGCCACGGATGCAACGGCAAACGTGGGCACCGGCTGGGTCGGCAGGATCGCTCCTTCGTGCGCGCCCCAGTTGCCCAAGCCATCCGAGAACAACAGCGCCACGTCGGCACCTTCGGGTGCGCGCAAGGCGGCAGCGTGCGTGGCGCCGTCGTATCGCAGCGACGCCAGCCGTTCCCGCAAGCCGTCCCAACGCCCGGCTTTGACCTCGAACCGCTCCACAGGAGCAGCCACCTCGCGCACCGTCTGCAGCATCACCTCCACATCACCCAGCTCGCGCCACCAGGCGTCGAGCAACGCGAGTTCGCGCGCGTGGTCTCGCCGCTCGCCACTGCCGGAAGCGTCCCAGACCAGCCCCACCCGGCGGGGCCGAACGCGCTGGGCATGCATCGCCGCCACCGGGAGTTCGGCATAGAAATAGTCGTCGCCATCGAAACGCTGGGTGGCGATCAGAGCGCCCGCGACCGCCGGCAAAGCCACGCGCAGTTCGCCGCCGCTGTGGCTCCCGTTGGCCACCAGCGCAATGCGCGCACCACCCGCATCGCTGCGCACTGTAAGTCGCCTGGCGCCCAGCTGGGCCGACACTGCGCGCGGCGGGACCCCTTCCACAAGAACAGACACGTTCAGCCGACCCGAGCGCTTTTGCGGCGCGAGCGGCAAACGCCAGGTCATGGCGCCCTCGCCCGATACCACCTCGCTGATTTCCAGCAGCACGCGTCGGCTGGCCAACCCCGGCAAGGGATACACGCGCAACTTGTGGTGACGGCCTGCGGTGGCCTCCAGCAGTGCCGGGTCGACCGTTGCGCGGGTGACGTCCTCGAACACCTGCCGACCCTTGACCTTCTCCACTGGCACAGCCGCCCGCAGCTCACCATCGATGTCGAGCGCGAAGCCAGTCACCGACTGGCCCTCGAGCAGCGGAAACTGCAATTCCGCCTCCAGCACACGCGCGTTGGGGTTGTAGAGCTCCAGCTCAATGCGTGTGGTGACTGCGCGGCCCACGACCTCGGCGCGCACGTCGACGCGGCGCAGCTCGACAGGAAGGCGCGCTTCGGGCGCCAGCCAGCGGATCGGGACGGAGGGCTCTTCGTTTGCGCGCTGTGCCCACGCCGGGGGGCTCAGGCTGCCCAGGACCACCAGCAACGCAGCTACAGGGCACAGACTTCGACGCACACACAGCGCCAGACGGCGCGAGAACTCCAACGCAAAGGCCATGGACACGAACGGGCAGGACGATGATCTGCTCGATACTACGAGGGCCGCCTCGAACGCGACATAGTGCAGATGCATCATTGACCAATCGGCTCCGCGCAATGCAGGGCCCGCTCCAATCCGCTTACCCAACGCGTCCCATGCAGTCACCATCACTCGGGCAGGCAGAACTGAGCGCCATTCTGCTGCGGCTCTACCGCCTTTCGCACGAGCTCCCCATCGCCGAGTTCCAGAACGCGGCACTGCACCTGGTGCGTGAAGCGCTGCCTTTCGATTCGTCCATGTGGGGAACCGCCACGAACACCCCCCAGGGCATCGACATCCACACCATCCATCTGCACAACCAGCCCGAAGAGATGCTGACGGCCTATGAGGAGGTGAAGCACCTGGACACCGCCGCTCAAACGGCTGGACGGCAATCGCGCAGCACACTCGCCTTCAATGCGGGGGAATGGTTCAGCGGCCGAGCACAGGCGCCGCTGCGCGAATACGGCCGACGTTTCAACCAGGCCAACTTCTTCATTTCCAGCGATTTCGATCCGAACACACAGTTCGTGCATTGGTTGACGCTGTTTCGAGCCGACGAAACGGCGCGTGGTACGCATCAGGACAGCGAACTTCTGGCGCTGCTGGCGCCCCACGTGATGCAGGCGCTGACGCTCAACAGAGTGGCACACCTCGACCGCATGGAAACGCCTGGCGCAGGCGGTAGAGGCAGCGCCATTTGTGATCTTCGCGGCGCGCTCTACCATTCGGACGAGCCTTTCGAGCGCTTGCTGAAGACCGCCTGGACGGGCTGGAAAGGACCGCGACTCCCCAGTGACTTGCTGCAGAGTTTTCTGCGCGGCCAGACGCATCACAGGGGCCCGGTCGCGGTGGTCACGGGTCTGGTGGAGCAAGGCCTTCTCTTCCTTCGCGCCAGGCCACGATGCCTGGTCGACGACCTCACGGCACGGGAGCTTGCGGTCGCCGAGCTGGTGGCGCGCGGCAGCACCTACAAGGAGATTGCACAGAGTCTGGGCCGCTCGCCTGCGACGGTGCGTAACCAGATCCGCTCCATCTACGAAAAGCTGGGCATCACCCGCATCGCAGGACTGATCGACGCGCTTCGAGCGGTGGCGCCAGACCCGTTCAGGTCCTGATCCACGCGTCGTACGTGGTCTTGAGAATCAGCGCGGAAACCACGACGATGAACACCCCCCGCACAAAGCCACTGCCATGCTTGAGCGCCAGCCGCGTGCCCAGCAGGCTGCCCACCACATTGGCCACCGCCATGGCCAGCACGAAGTGCCACCACACATGGCCCTTCCAGGCGAACAGCAGCAGCGCGGCCAGGTTGGACGCCGTGTTGAGCAGTTTGGCGCTGGCGCTGGCGTGCAGGAAGTCGTAGCCCAGCCAGCGCACGAACAGGAACACGAAGAAGCTGCCGGTGCCCGGACCGAAGAACCCATCGTAGAAACCGATCGTCACCCCCAGCAGACAGGCCGCCAGGGTCTCGCGCTGGCCGGAGAAGACCGGTGCGTGGTGACGTCCCAGCTCCTTGCGTGCGAGGGTGTACGCCAGCACGGCGATCAGGATGAGCGGCAGCGCGCGGCGCAGGAAGTCGGGCGAGATCACGGTGACCGTCCAGGCGCCCAGCATGGATCCGGCAAAGGCCACCCCGGCAGCCGGCAGCAGCGCGTGCCACGGCATCTGCACCCGCCGGGCGTATTGCAGCGTGGCCGCCGCCGTGCCCCAGACCGACGCGCCCTTGTTCACCCCGAACAGGGTGGCGGGGTGGGTGGTGGGGAACATGGCAAAGAGGGCCGGCACCAGGATGAGGCCACCGCCGCCCACGATGGAGTCCACAAAGCCGGCGAAAAACGAAGCGAGGGTGACAAGCGCCAATTCCATGCAGGGATTGTCGCTGGCAAAAAAAAACCGACCCACAGGGGTCGGTTGAGTAAACGGGCATCTCTGGGGACGCTGAAAGGAATAGTTCTTAAAGGACTGGGTTGTCTCCTCGGTCCCCCGCGGTCACCAGCGCGGTGCGCTGCTTGCGAGTGCCTGCACTTTAAAGGTCCGCACCAGCCCTGTGCATCGGGGCTTTCCCTTGCTTTTTCACGCACTTGGCACAGGAAATGCACGTTGTTGCTTGTCGTTGGAAAAGGCTGTTTCATGCACCACTACCGTGTTTTCGTGCGGGAGGCACTGTTTTGCCCCCTTCAGAGCGCTTCGCGCGCCTGGCGCCCCATTTCGGCCCTGCTGCTCTGGCCAGGGCTGGCCGCCGCGCAGACAGAAACGGCTCCAGCCGTGCAGGACATCACGCTGAGTGCGCCCGCGCTGGTGGACGCGGCCACCATCCAGGGCGCCGACACCGCCTGGCTGATGATCAGCACCGCCCTGGTCCTGCTCATGACGCTGCCGGGCATCGCCCTGTTCTATGGCGGCATGGTGCGCCGCTTCAACGTGATCAACACGATGGCCAGCGTGGTGGGCATCGCGGCGGTGGTCAGCATCCTCTGGTTTGGCCTGGCGTATTCGCTCGCGTTCACCCCGGGCGGTGCGGTGGGCGCCGTGATCGGCGGTGTCGAGCGCATGGGTTTCGCCGGCATGGATTTCCTGGGGGCCAAGGGCCAGGTGGCCGTGAGTCACATCGCGCCGCACGTGCCGGAATCGGTGTTTGCCATGTTCCAGCTCACCTTTGCCATCATCACCTGCGCCCTGGTGGTGGGCGCGCTGGTGGAGCGCATGCATTTCGGCGCGCTGCTGCTGTTTGCCGGGTTGTGGCTGCTGCTGGTGTACGCGCCCATTGCCCATTGGGTGTGGGAGCCAGGCGGCTGGCTGGCCCGGCTGGGGGTGCTCGATTTCGCGGGCGGCGCGGTGGTGCACATCAACGCGGGCGCGGCGGCGCTGGTCTGCGCGTACGCGCTGGGGCCGCGCGCGGGCTACGGGCGCGAACCGTTCGTCCCGTTCAACCTGGGGCTGACCATGGCCGGCACCGGCCTGCTGTGGGTGGGCTGGTTCGGCTTCAACGCCGGTTCGGCGCTCACCGCCGACGGCCGCGCGGGACTCGCCCTGCTGGTCACGCATGTCGCAGCGGCGGCGGGTGCCTTGTCGTGGACGGCAGCCGAGTGGTTCGCCCGCCGGCGCGCTTCGCTGCTGGGCCTGTGTTCGGGGGTGGTCGCAGGGCTGGTGGCCATCACGCCCGCGGCGGGTTTTGTCTCGCCGCGCGGCGCGCTGCTGATCGGCATCGTGGCCGGTGTGGCGTGCTACTGGGGCGCCACCATCTTGAAGCGCAAGCTGCGCGCCGACGATTCGCTGGACGTGTTCGGCGTGCACGGCGTGGGCGGACTGGTGGGCGCGCTGCTCACTGGCGTGCTCGCCGACCCCGCCATCTCGGGCGTGGAAGCGAGCTTCGTGGCCCAGCTGGTGGGTTGCCTGGCGGTGCTGGCCTACAGCCTGTTGATGACGGCCGTGGTGCTCTGGATCACTTCGCGCTTTGCCACGCTGCGTGTGCGTGAGAGCGACGAGCGCATGGGGCTGGACACCGCCCTTCACAACGAACAGCTGGGCCACTGACATGGCCGCCAGCGGCGAAGCCTTCGCCATTGCGGCGCACCTGCACGTGCTGCTGCGACGCAAGACCGGGCGCGTGACCGACACGGAGTGGATGGCGACGAATGCCGACTACGCGCGCGAGATCGTGCGACACGCGCGAGAGAAAGCCGCGAGCGACGGACACACCGAGTTGCTGCTCTGGGCCGACAAGCTGGAAGCCGCCATCGTCGGCATGGGCGCGGCGCCGCGCAAGACCATGCTGGAAGTGGCGGCGCAGGTGCTGCGCGAAGCGCCGCCGCTCGAGGAGCACCGCTACATCGGGCGCCTGCGATAACTTCGATGGACCATTCGGGCTGAGCCTGTCGAAGCCCAGCGCGGATGAGCCTTTCGACAGGTTCAGGGCAAACGGGGATCAGGCACCATCGACCAGCCAACGTGATGCCTTCTCCGCGATCATCAAGGTCGGGCTGTTGGTGTTGCCGCTGGTGATGGTGGGCATCACGCCCGCGTCAACCACGCGCAGACCAGCCACGCCTCGCACCCGCAGGTGGCTGTCGAGCACGGCCATCGGGTCGTCGTCGCGGCCCATCTTGGTGGTGCCCACGGGATGGAAGATGGTGCTGGCAATGTCGCCGGCCAGGCGCGCCAGCTCTTCGTCGCTCTGGTACTGCGGGCCCGGCTTGAACTCTTCGGGCTGGTACTTGGAGAGCGCCGGCTGCGCCACGATGCGCCGCGTCACGCGCAGGCTGTCGGCGGCCACACGGCGGTCATCAGGTGTGCTGAGGTAGCACGGCGCGATGGCGGGTGCGTCTTCGGCACGGGCCGAGGTGATGCGCACATGCCCGCGGCTGCCGGGGTTGAGGTTGCACACGCTGGCGGTGAACGCCGGGAACGCGTGCAGCGGCTCGCCGAAGGCGTCAAGGCTGAGCGGCTGCACGTGGTATTCGAGGTTGGCGTAGGGTTGCTGCGGATCGCTGCGCGTGAAGGCGCCGAGCTGACTGGGCGCCATGCTCATGGGACCGCTGCGACGGATGCCGTATTCGAGCCCGATGCGCGCCTTGCCCCAGAGCGAGCTGGCCAGGACGTTGAGCGTGGTCGCGCCTTTCACCTTGAACACCGCGCGGATCTGCAGGTGGTCCTGCAGGTTCTCCCCCACGCCGGGCAGTTCGTGCTGCACCGCGATGCCGTGCTGTTGCAGCAGCTTCGCCGGGCCGATGCCCGAGCGCTGCAGGATGGCGGGCGAGCCGATGCTGCCGGCGCTGAGCACCACCTCCTGAGCGGCGCGCACCGACACACGCTGCCCGCCGCGCCGCAACTCGGCACCCACGCAGCGCAGCGCACCGCTGCCATCGCGCTCGAGCAGGAGGCGCTCGGTCAGCGTCTCGGTCCACACCGTGAGATTGGGGCGGTGCTGCACCGGGCGCAGGAAAGCCTTGGACGCGTTCCAGCGCCAGCCGGCCTTCTGGTTGACCTCGAAGTAACCCACGCCTTCGTTGTCGCCGCCGTTGAAGTCGGCCGTGGCGGGCACACCGGCCTGCTGCGCGGCCTGCGCAAACGCGTCGAGGATGTCCCAGCGCAGGCGCTGCTTTTCAATGCGCCACTCACCACCATGGCCGTGCAGTTTCGCGAACGCCGGATCCTGCGCGGCGTCGAGACGGTGGTGGTTCTCGTGCGCCTTGAAGTCTTTCAGGCAGGCGTCCCAGCGCCAGTCGGCATCTCCGGTGAGTTCGGCCCACTGGTCGTAATCGCGCGCCTGGCCGCGCATGTAGATCATGCCGTTGATGCTGGAGCAGCCGCCCAGCGTCTTGCCGCGCGGGTAACGCAGGCGCCGGCCATTGAGTCCGGGGTCGGGCTCGGTCTGGTAGAGCCAGTCGGTGCGAGGGTTGCCGATGCAGTAGAGGTAGCCCACCGGAATGTGGATCCAGTGGTAGTCGTCCTTGCGGCCCGCTTCCACGAGCAGCACGCGTTTGGTGGCGTCGGCAGAGAGACGGTTGGCCAGCAGGCAGCCGGCGGTGCCGGCGCCGATGACGATGAAGTCAAAAGGGGTGGCGCTCATGGTGCTTCCGGGTCTGAATCGTCAAGTGCGAAATCGCCGCGCTGAAAAGCCTCCACCACCTTCTCGGCCTCGGCAAACCGGTGCTCCGGCACCATCACCCGCACGGAAATGGCGCCGGCCAGCAAAGTGTGGGTCTGCACAAGATGCGCGTCGGCCACGGCAGCGGGCACACCGCCCGCCTGCAACACGCCGCGCAACAGGAACGCTTCGGTGGGACTGAAGAACGTCACCAGCGTTTTCCAGTCGCCGTCGGCTGGGTCG
The DNA here is from genome assembly GCF_051858985.1 of Hydrogenophaga sp. Lineage (GTDB taxonomy): Bacteria > Pseudomonadota > Gammaproteobacteria > Burkholderiales > Burkholderiaceae_C > Hydrogenophaga. Next base: position 1,258,500 of record NZ_JBHYGM010000001.1, read on the forward strand.
TAGGGGCTGTTGCCATCGGCCATCAATGGCTACTTTGCCGTGGGCATCACGAACTCGGCGCCCTTGCCGATCGATTCGGGCCAGCGCTGCATGATGCTCTTCTGCTTCGTGTAGAAGCGCACGCCTTCCTCGCCATAGGCGTGCATGTCGCCGAACAGGCTCTTCTTCCAGCCGCCGAAGCCGTGCCACGCCATGGGCACGGGAATCGGCACGTTGATGCCGACCATGCCGACCTGGATCCGCCGCGCAAACTCACGCGCCACGTTGCCATCGCGCGTGAAGCAGGAAACACCGTTGCCGAACTCGTGGTCATTGATGATCTGCACGGCCTGCGCAAAGTCGGGCACGCGCACGCAACTGAGCACGGGGCCGAATATCTCTTCCTTGTAGATCTTCATGTCGGTGGTGACGTGGTCGAACAGCGTGCCGCCCATCCAGAAGCCTTGCCCGCAACCGGGCCCGGTCTTCGAAGCGTCAAAGCCACGGCCATCCACCAGCAGCTTCGCGCCTTCCCTGGCGCCGGCTTCGATGTAACCGGTGATGCGCTGGTGTGCAGCTGCGGTGACGATCGGGCCCATTTCGGCGGCGAGGTTGGTGCCGTTGAGCACCTGCAGCGTCTTCGTGCGCTCGATCAGCTTGGGCATGATGCGTTCGGCCACGTCGCCCACCAGCACCGCCACGCTTATCGCCATGCACCGCTCGCCAGCCGAGCCGTAGGCCGAGCCAATGAGCGCGTCCACGGCTTGGTCCAGGTCGGCGTCGGGCATCACCACCATGTGGTTCTTGGCGCCGCCCAGCGCCTGCACACGCTTGCCGTGGTGCGCACCGGTCTCGTAGATGTAATTGGCGATGGGCGTGGAACCGACGAAGCTGATGGCCTTCACGTCCGGGTGCACCAGCAGCGCGTCCACCGCCTCCTTGTCACCCTGCACCACGTTGAACACGCCATCGGGCAGGCCGGCTTTCTTCAGCAGCTCGCCCATGAACAGCGCGGGAGACGGGTCGATCGGGCTGGGCTTGAGGATGAAGGTGTTGCCCGCAGCGATGGCCACCGGGAACATCCACATGGGCACCATGACGGGGAAGTTGAACGGCGTGATGCCGGCCACAACGCCCAGCGGCTGGCGCAGCGTCCAGTTGTCCATGCCGGTGGAGACCTGGTCGGTGAAGTCGCCCTTGAGCAGTTGCGGGATGCCGCAGGCGAATTCGATGATGTCGATGCCGCGCGAAACCTCGCCCTGCGCGTCGGTGAACACCTTGCCGTGCTCGGCGGTGATCAGTCGGGCGAGATCGTCCTTGTGCTGGTTCACGAGTTCGAGGAACTTGAACAGAACGCGCGCGCGGCGGATGGGCGGTGTGTCGGCCCAGGCCGGGAACGCGGCTTGCGCAGCGGCCACGGCAGCGCCCACATCGGCACCATTCGCCAGCGCGACCTTGCCAGTGACAGCGCCGGTGGCGGGGTTGAAGACATCCTGTCTGCGCGAAGACCGGCCGGCCGTGACGACGCCCTGGATGAAGTGGTCGATGGAGGTGGGTGCAGTGGCCATGGCGGTCTCGCGGATGGGGTGTTCGAGGAAAAGATGGCCAGTTTAGGCAGCGCAACCGCGCTCGCCTAGTGTCTGTGCTTGAACTGATTGTTCAATCTGGTGAACAATGCCCACATGAACGACAAAAAAATCGAAGATCTCTGGGCGCACCTGCACTGGCTCACCGTGCTGGCGCAGCAAGGCAGCTACACCGCCGCCGCACAGCGGCTGGGCGTGAGCAAGGCGGCCATGAGCCAGCGCGTCACCGAGCTGGAACGCGCCGCGGGCGTGCCCTTGGTGCAGCGCACCACGCGCAGCGTGCGCCTGACCGAAGCGGGCCAGCAACTGGTGGAGGGCCTGCGCGAACCGTTCGAGCGCATTGCGCAAAGCTTCTCCAGCGTGCGCGACCTCGCTGACGAACCGGCCGGCCTCGTGCGCGTCACGGCGCCCGTGGCCTTTGCGCGCCAGCAGCTGGTTCCCCGAGTGGCCGAGTTCCTGCGCGCGCATCCCCAGGTGCGGCTCGAACTCGACCTGTCGGATCGCCTGAACGCGCTGGCCACCGAAGGCTTCGACCTCGCCATCCGGCACACGGCATCCCCGCCAGACACACACGTGGCCTGGCCCCTGTGCAGCACGCGCTCGGTGCTGGTGGCCAGCCGCGACTACCTTCGGCGCAATGGCACGCCCGCGGCACCACCCGATCTGGCCCAGCACGACTGCCTGCACTACCCGCGCGCGCAGGACACGCCCGCCTGGCATTTCATGCCGCCCGAGGGACGCCGCAAGGCACCACGCCAGCGCGTCACCATTCCGGTCTCAGGTCCGTTCTGCGCCAATAACAGCGAGGCGTTGCGCGACGCCGCCATCACCGGCCTGGGCATCGCGCTGCTGCCCGATTTCAGCGCGCAGGCGGCACTGCAGTCGGGCAAGCTGGTGGAGGTGCTGCCCGGCTGGGCTTCGGTGGGAACCTTCAGCACGCAGATCTACGCCATCCGGCCGTACGCCAGCCACGTGCCGCGCTCGGTCTCGGCGTTCGTGGCCTGGTTGCGGGTGGTGTGGGCGGAGGGCTTCGGGGTGCGAAGCTGAACCCTCATCCCTGGAGCATCTTCTCCGCTCGCGCGTAGCTGTAGGCCTGGTACAGCGTGTACAGCCCGACCACCAGGAAGGGCAGGCCGATGATCATGAGGCTCAGCGGGATGCCCAGCGCGACCAGGATGCCTCCGATGACGTAACCCGGCCAGGCGGCGGTGGCGTAGACGGCACGCGTCTGGTCATTGCGCAAGGCCAGCGCGCGGAAGGTGCCGTTCTTGGCGCGACCTGCCAGGGTGACGCGCTCGCCGTCGCGCAGGTCGGGCATGTCCTTGAGCTTGATCTGCGCGGAACGCTCGTCGACCCGGAAGGCCATCACCTGACCGGTCTGGACCGAGCCTCCGTTCTTGCCGATCTGGCCGACGGTTTCGGTCGAGTGGCGGATGCCGGTGACGACGCCGGAAAGTGTGGTCAGGGACATGGGCAACTCCTGAAGAATGCAGAAAGACTGGTCGTCATGGCCGGGACGCTCCAGAATGCGGGGAACGGACCCAGCGTAGACAAGTCACGCACCGTGCGCATCTCCCAATTGGGAGCGCGCGGCAAACCCAGCCACCTTCATTCATCCCTTCCGTGTCCATGCGTGCCGATCTGGAAGAGTCGCTGACCGACACCGTCTACCGCACGGTGTTCGAGCCCGGCGCCTGGGCCGAGGCGATGCGGCTGGCTGCCCAGGCGTTTCCCTCGAATGCGCAAACCTTCTACTTTCTGGACAAGCCCACCGGGCGTGTTCGACCGGTCGCGCTCGAGGGCATCGCGCCGCGCTGGCTCGCTGCGTTCGACGCCCTGTACTTCGCCCCCGACAACCCCTGGATAGAACTCAGCGAGCGACTGCACCGCCCTGGCGTGGTGCGCACCAACGAACGCCTGCACGCCTTCCTGCGCGATGACCAGGCCCTCTACCGCTCGGCCTATTACAACGAGTGGATGCGTCCGCAGGATTTCCGCTACACGCTGGGCAACACGCTGTTCGCCGAGGAGGGCGTGGTGGCCAACGTCACCCTGTTGCGCGCGCCCGGCATGCCCACGTTCGACGCGGGCGAGGTGGCTGCCTTCGAACGCATGAGCCGGCACATGACCCGCGCGCTGCGCATGGCGGTGCGGCTCGAACGCACTGAAGCCTCTGGCCCGGGGTGGTCTGCACTCGATGGCCTGCACCATGGCGTGGCACTGGTCGATGCGGACCTTCGTGTGGTGCATGCGAACCGTGCCATGGAAGCACTGCTGCGCGCCTGCGCGGGTCTGCGCCAGCGCAATGGGCGAATCTGTGCCACCTCAGCCCAGGCACAAACCCGATTGCGTGCGCTGGTGGCTGCAGCGGCTTCGCCCACGCAGCATGCGGCGAGCGCCATGCAGACCGTCTGGCTGCGGGAAGGCCCCACCACACTGTGCCTGCAGGCCACTCCGGCCCCGAGTGGTGGGGGCTACCTGCCCCGCCGGCCGCTGGCCCTGCTCACCGCCACACGCACGGAAGTGAACGACCCGGCCGCCCCCGGCCTGTTGCGGCAGCTCTACGGCTGCACGCCCTCGGAAACGCGGCTGGTGACCGGACTGCTCCATGGCCTGAACCTGCGCGCGGCGGCACAGGCGGCCGGGACCACCTATGAAACGGCCCGCACCACGCTCAAGAGGGTGTTCCTCAAGGTGGGCGTGCAAAGCCAGGCCCAGTTGCTCTCGCGCCTCCTGCGCGATCTGTCCATGCCGCACTGAGCGTACGATGCCGTCGTCGCCACTTGCCGCTTGCCCATGGACCCGTTGCAACTGATTGGTGCCCTGACTGCCCTGCCAGCGCAGACGCAGCGGGACTGGACGATCGCCGCCGCCGTGGTCGTCACTGTGATGCTGCTGGTGCTCTGGCTGGAATACCGATTCATGCGCGCACAGGGCAAGGGAGGCAGCTGGGCGGTGGTGCGTTTCGCCTCGCTGGTGGCGGGGCCTGTCGCCGCCCTGGCCGTGGTCTTGCCTGCGAATTCGGTGTCGGGCATGGAGGGCCTGGCGGTTTTCTACGGGCTGCTTCTCACCGTAGCGCCGCTGATCTGGCTCGGCACCCACCTGGGGCTGGGGCGCTTGCAGAACCCCGCGTTGACCGTGGGGGAGTGCGTGGCGCTGTCGCTAAGTGGTCTGCTGGTGCTGGCCCTGCCGGCGATGGCCGTGTTTTCCGCGGTGGAGCCGCTGGAGAAGGCCGCGCGCCACCTGCAGGACAACCCGCGAAACCCAGGTCCGCCGGCGAAGCTGGCCCATACGGTGCAGCCAGTGCAACGCTTTGAGCTGCCGAAGGCGGGCAACGTGTTTGCTCAATCGCTGCGGGCGCCTGTTGGTCTGCGGCTGACGCGCGTGGACGAGCGTGTGGGCGAACTCTGGGAAGACATGACCGCTCGCACACACCCTGGCTACTGCCAGAATGGCGCCGACCTGCACCTGTTGTGGTCTGCGCGGGAAGGCACGCCGCACCTGCGCCTGCACTGGACCGACGCCGATGGCCGCAAGGGCATGGCCGAGCACAGACCCGACGTGGGCAGTGCGTCCAGCACGGATTTCGCCGTCACGTTTCGCCCCGACGGCTTCAACCTCCCTGTGCCCGTGCCCCGCACCCGGGTGCACTTCGCGCTCTACCGCAACGATGTCGGCAAACCCAGCTACATCGCCATGGGGAACTCCGTTCAGGAGGGCGAGCGCGGCGACGGCTGCGTGATGCCGGACTACCGGCGCGTGAAGGCGGCCCAGGAAGGCCCGGTGATGGCGGTGATGGTCGTGTTCCAGCGCCCCGGCGACATGCCGTCGCAGGAAACATTCGTGCACAGCAGCCCCTGAACTGGTGACTGCCCACGTATCGCATACTTGGCGCGACTTCCACTTCCGACCGACCCCATGACCGATCCTGTCCAGGACCCCCCAAAACCAACGCCCAGCGCGACGTCCGTTGCGCCGCCCCCGGTGGCGGCGATCTCGGGCTCCCTGATGCTGCGGGTGTTGCTGGTGGGCGTGTCGGTGGCTTTCGTCTGGATCCTGCTGCCGTTCTACGGCACGGTGCTCTGGGGCGTGATCATTGCGCTGCTCTTTGCCCCGTTGAACCGCTGGCTGCTGCCGCGCATGAAGCAGCGCCGCAATCTGGCGGCACTCACCACGATGTTCGCCGCCCTGGTGGTGGTGGTGCTGCCGGCGGTGCTGGTGGGTGCCTCGCTGGCGCGTGAAGCGGCCCAGCTCTATGCGCGCATCGAATCGGGTGAGCTCCGGCCGGCCGTCACCTTGCGGGGCATCTTCAACGCGCTGCCCGAGTGGATCAATGACCTGCTGGACCGATTCGGGCTGGGCAATTTCGACCTGCTGGTGCGCAAGCTCACCGAGGCGCTCACGCAGGGCAGTCAGATCATCGCCTCGCAGACCGTGAACTTCGGCCAGGACGTGCTGGGCATCGTCGTCAGCCTGTTCGTCGCGCTGTACCTGGCCTTCTTCCTGGTGCGCGACGGCACCTCGATCGTGCGCGCCATCCGAACCGCGATTCCCCTGCCGCCCGAAGACAAGCAGGAACTGCTGCAGCAATTCGGCACGGTGTTGCGTGCCACCGTCAAGGGCAACCTGGTGGTGGCGCTGGTGCAGGGTGCGCTCGGCGGCCTGGCCTTCTGGGTGATCGGTATCAACGCCGCGTTGCTGTGGGCCGTGCTCATGGCGATCCTTTCCTTGCTGCCCGCTGTAGGCGCCGGACTGGTGTGGGGCCCGGTCGCCATCTGGCTGTTCGCCTCAGGAGAAACCGTCTGGGCCATCGCGCTGGTGGCCTATGGCGTGATGGTGATCGGCCTGGTCGACAACCTGCTGCGCCCGTTGCTGGTAGGCAAGGACACCGGCATGCCCGACTACCTGGTGTTGATCAGCACCATTGGCGGCATCGCGGTCATGGGCATCAACGGCTTCGTCGTCGGGCCTGTGATTGCGGCGATGTTCGTGGCGGTCTGGGGCATCCAGACCACCACACGTTCCCGGGCAGCGGCCGCCGCCGCCGCGGTGGCCCACGCTGAAGCCACGGCCGATCCGGCGGCCGCCCGCACGGTCGACACCAGCGGCGACATCAAGCCCTGATCAAGTGGCTTCCCTCAAGGCTTTCAACAGCCCTGCGCGCGCGGTGTGCATGCCGCGATAGGTCACCACGGCATCGCTCATCGAGGCCAGCGCGTCGTGCAGTTCGGCGGCGCGTCCGGGTGCCACGCGCAGCACCTCTCCCAGCGGGCACACCATCACGCAAATGAAGAACACGGCCCGCCCGAGCTTGGGCAAGGGCAGCGTGGTCTGACGCTCCACGCGGAAGAAAACCCGATCGAGCAACGCCATGCCATCGTCTGACGCCAGCGCATCGGCCCACGGCCTGCGGGGCCCTTTCGGGTGTTGCGACAGACTCCCGTCGGGCGTCAGCAGCCACACGTGGCGCAACATCGGTGTCTGTCGAAACGCCAGGTTCACGATGCCCGCAGCGCCAGCCTGCAGCAGCGCGTTGTCGGCCACGGGCGCGTGGATGGCCTTGAAGTCCAGGCCCTGCTTGGCGGCTGGATCCCAACTGGAGGGAAAGCACACTACCAACAGGCGTGCGCGCATGCCATCAGGCTCGTCGTGCAGCACCACGAAGTCTTCCTGCATGCCCAGCGCCAGCGCTTCAGCCGCGGCCGGGAGGCGCACGCCGGTCTGTGCTTCGTACGCTCGCGCCATCGCCTCCAGCACCGCCGGTTCCGTGTCGCCCAGCAGCGCGGGCAGGCCTCCCTTGTCCAGCACGGTTCGTTTGGCCGCCGCGTACGCGTCAGCCCGCGCATCGCGCAGGAAGAGATCCGGGGTGGAGGCCAGACGCTGCAGTCCGGGCTGCATGCGGAATGGCGCTGACACGGTCCAGGGGATGAGATGGGCGGGTGTGAACACGGACATGCCGCGATCTTCGCTCGGCAACGCGGGGTGATTGGCGCCACTTTGCGCCCACAATCCAGTCCATGAATACACCCGCGCTCACCCGGCTGGTGGCCCTGGTGGCCTGGTTCGGCCTGTTGCTCCAGCTGGCGCTCACCATCCGCCTGGTGCTGTCGCAAGGCGGCACGGTGGCGGGCGCACTGCTCATCTACTTTGGCTACTTCACCGTGCTCACCAACCTGCTCGTGGCCGTGAGCCTGTCGGTGCCCGCGCGCGCGCTCCGATCACCCGGCGTGGCCACGGGCGTGGCGGTGAGCATCGCCCTGGTGGGCCTGGCCTACCACCTGCTGCTTCGCCATGTGTGGAATCCGCAAGGTCTTCAATGGATCGCCGATGTCACGCTGCACTACGCCACACCCCTGCTCTGCGTGCTGCACTGGTGGTGGGTGGTGCCGCCCGTGCGCCATGCGTGGCACGCGCCCGCGGTGTGGGCGGCATGGCCTCTGGCCTACCTGGTCTATGCGCTGCTGCGGGGCCACTGGCTCCAGAGCTACCCCTATCCTTTCATCGACGTGATGGCCCTCGGCTACGCACAGAGCCTCGTGAACGCGCTCGGCCTGCTGGCGGCGTTCCTGCTCATGGGCATGGGTTTCGTGGCGGTGGCGCGCTGGCGGCTCAGGCGGGTTCCGAACTGAGCAGGCGCTGCACCAGCGGGTGCTGCACCTTGCGTGCTGTGCCGATGGCGTAGAAGTGCTCCTGGACGCCGTCGCAAGGGGCGAACCACTTCAGGCCGTAGCCCCGGGCCAGCGCATCCCGCATGCGCTCGGCGGCGGGAAACACGCCCATGCCGGAGGCGCCGAAGGTGGCGAGCAGGGCGCTGTCCTCGAACTCACCCACCACCCGTGGCGCCACACCGTGCCGCTCGAACCACTGGTCGATGCGCAGCCGCACGGAGGCGTGCGCGGTGGGCAGGAGCACGGGCACCTGGGCCAGGCTGTGCGGAAACCCGCGCCGGGCCTGGGCCAGCCACTCACGAGGCGCGTACCAGCCCAGCGGTGAAGAGCCCAGCGCATGGCTGTAGAGCCGCAGGTTCGGGTTGGCGGGCGCCGGTCGGTCCGAGAGCACCACGTCCAGGCGGTGCAACGCAAGAGCGGCCAGCAGGTCTTCGAAATCGTCCTCATGGCAGAGCAGGCGCAGGTTGGGCTCGGCCAGGGCGGGTGAGAGCAGATCGCGCACGGCCAGCTTGGGCAAACCGTCGGAGATGCCCACCACCAGGCGCACGCGCGTTTCACTCGCCGCCTCGCCCAACGCCGTGTGCAGTTGTTCGCCCAGCTGAAAGATCTGCTCGGCGCGATCCAGCGCGATGCGCCCCGATTCGGTGAGCACCAGACCGCGCCCGGAGGGCTTGAACAGCGCATGGCCTAACGACTGCTCCAGCAGACGCACCTGCGCGCTCACGGTCTGCACCGCCATGCCCAGCCGCGCCGCCGCATGCGACATGCCGCCCTCTTTGGCCGCGACCCAGAAGTAGTACAGGTGCTTGTAGTTCAGTTCCTGGCTCATGGTTCGTCTTTGACTGATGGTTGTTCCATGATTTTCTGCTTTTTCCGAAGACCATCTTTCCATAGACTCGCGGCTTTGCCCTTCGGGGCACGCTCAACCACCCAGAAAGGACACGACCATGCGTTCGTACCCGACCGACAGCCCTTCGGCGGCTGCTCGCCTGCTTGCCATGGCCCTGGTCGCTGATGGCAACTACTCGTTCACGGAGCTGCGCGCACTCGACCGCCTCAACGCATCGAGTCAGCTCGGCCTCTCTCCCGAAGCGTTCAAGGAAGTGATCGAGACTTTTTGCACCGATCTTCTTGCAGCCGCCCACGGCGAATGGACCGGTTCGGCCCGCATGGATGAAGCCAGCCGTCAGCAACTGCTGGACGAGGTGCGAGACCCTGCCCTGCGCGCGCGCATCGTGGCGCTGTGCCACGCCGTGGTGCAGGCGGATGGACACGAGGCCGATGGCGAGGCGGCCCTGCTCGACGCCCTCACCCGCGCGTGGCGCGAGCAACCCGCCGGAGCGCTGTCATGAAGGCGCTGATCTGGGGTGTTTTCGGCCTGCTCGCGCTGTGCTGGACGGGGCTGGCCGCAGCATCGGTGGAGATCACCGAATGGCTGCTGGGCATGGCCGGATCGGGGCAGGTGACCGATGTGGCCACCGCAGCGGGGCAATGGCCGGTGCCGGCCTGGCTGGCGCTCTGGGTCGACCCCGCCTGGGTGACGACCATGCAGGGCGCCTGGCTCGGGCTGGTGCAGTGGCTCGGCCAGGTCCTGCCCTCCAGCAGCGGTTTGATGGACTGGGTCACGCCCCTGGTGTGGACCGCCTGGGCCCTCGGCATGGTGTGCCTGCTGGTGCCCGCGGTCGCCTTGCACTGGTTCGCGGGCAAGCTGCGCACGCCGGGGAGCGTCCAGCGAACTGGGTGAAGCAGGGGGCCGACCCCTAAAATCGGCCCAACCCTTCACGGACCCACCGCTTGACGCCTTTCGCCACCCACGTTCCCTCCTCCGAGACCTGTCCACTCTATGTGGACCTGGACGGCACGCTCACGCCCAGCGACACGCTGTACGAATCGGTGATGCTGTTCATCCGGCGCAACCCGCTCAACCTGCTGCGCATGCTGGCTTGGCTGCTGCTGGGCAAGGCCGGGTTCAAGCAGCGCCTGGCCGGCGCGGTGCGGCCCGACCCGGCCCGCCTTCCTTACAACGAGCGCTTCGTGCAGTTCCTGCGCGAGGAGCGCGCGCGCGGCCGCAAGCTGGTGCTGGCCAGCGCGGCCGATGTGCGCATCGTGCGCGAGGTGGCGTCGCACCTCAAGCTGTTCCACGACACCCTGGGTACCAACGCCCGGGGCGATGGCCTCAACCTGAGCCGGCGCCACAAACGCGCCGCGATCGAGGCGCATGCCGTGGCCGGCCAGCACACCCGCTGGGCCTACGCCGGCAACAGTCGGGACGACCTGGCGGTGTGGGAGGGCAGCGCGCAGGCCGTGGCGGTGAACGCGCCGCCCGCGGTGCTGGCCCGGCTCCAGCAACTGCACCCGCAGGCGCGCGTGTTCGAGCGTCAGCGCCTGAGCCTGCTCACCGTGCTGCGCGCCATTCGCTTGAAGCAGTGGTCCAAGAACGCCCTGCTGTTCGTGCCCTTGCTCGCCGCCCACTCCCTCGATCCCCACCGCTGGGCCATGGTGGCGCTGGCCTTTCTCGCGTTCGGCCTCTGCGCGTCGGCCACGTACCTGTTCAACGACTTGCTGGACCTGCCCAACGACCGCGTGCACCGCATCAAGCGCCACCGTCCACTGGCCTCGGCCGCCATCGCCATTCCCACCGCAGTGCTGCTCGGCGTGGTGATGATGGCGCTGGCCCTCGTCCTCGCGTTCTCCGTGTCGAGCGCTTTCGCCGCGCTGTTGCTGGCCTACACCGCCACCACCCTGGCCTACTCCATGGTGCTCAAGCGGCTGGCGTTGATCGACGTGCTGGTGCTCTCCGGGCTGTACACGCTTCGCATCGGCGCGGGCGCGGTGGCCGCCGGCGTGGATCTGTCCAACTGGCTGCTCGCGATCTCGATCTTCCTGTTCCTCAGCCTGGCGCTGGTCAAGCGCTGTGCGGAACTCGAGGAACTGGACGACGACAACGTCCAGCTGGCGCCGGGCCGCGGCTACCAGCAGCGCGACCTGTCGTCGCTGCGGGCCATGGGCATGGCCAGCGGTTTCCTGGCGGTGATGGTGCTCACGCTGTACATCGACAGCCAGAACAGCCTGGCGCTGTACCGCCAGCCTGAGTGGCTGTGGGGGGCGGCCCCGGTGCTGCTGCTGTGGGTGATGCGCATCTGGCTCAAGACCGGCCGGCGCGAGTTGCGCGGCGAAGACCCGCTGCAGTTTGCGCTGCGCGATCCGTTCAGCTGGGTGACGTTGATGGCCATGGCGGGCATCGGGCTCACGGCCACGGTCGGCTTCTGAACACGCCTCAAGAGAACGCATCGCCATGAAATCCATTGCCCTCGCCCTCGCGGTGTTCTGCGTGCTGCTGTCTTCCGCCGCCCAGATCGCCATGAAGCGCGGCATGGGCACGCCGGCCGGCGCGGACGTGGGCGCCACCTACCTGCACGCACTCACCAGCCCCATGGTCTGGCTCGGGCTGGTGCTGTACGGCGTGAGCGCCGTGTTGTGGCTCTGGGTGCTCTCGCGCCTGCACGTGAGCGTGGCCTACCCGCTGGTGAGCCTGGGCTTCGTGATCACGCTGGCCCTGGGGGTGCTCTGGCTGGGCGAGCCGTTCTCGTGGCTGCGCGTGGCCGGCTGCACGCTGATCGTGGTCGGCGTGTCTTTGCTTTCGCTCGACGCCTGAGTCATGCACGCCTCCGAGTTCTCCGCCCACACCTCTCGCCAGATCTTCTGGGGCGCCTTCGCTGTCACGCTGCTGCTCAAGATCGTGCTGGCGGCGGGGTTCCCCATGACCGGCGACGAGACCTTCTTCTACCAATGGGGCGTGTTCCCCGCCTGGGGCTATTCCGACCACCCACCCATGGTGGGCTGGCTGCTGGCGGTGCTGCGCCAGGTCAGCGAGCATCCGCTGGTGCTGCGCAGCTTCACGCTGCTGGTCACCAGCGTGATCGCCCTGGGCATCGTGGACCTGCTGCGCCGCTTCCTGCCCGAAGAGCGCGAGGCCAGCGCCTGGCTGGCTGGCGCGGTGTATCTGGTGATGCCGTGGTCGTGGATGTTTGTCCTGGTGACCACCGACACGCCGCTGGTGTTCTTCATGGCGCTCTCGGCCTGGGCCTACCTGCGCGCCGACAGCAATGCGCACGGCGGCGGCTGGTACGCCCTGGCGGGCTTGTTCCTGGGGCTGGCCTTTCTTTCCAAGTACTTCGCAGCGTTGCTGGGCTTTGCCTACGCCGTGCACTGCTTCGGCTGGCGGCGAGACCGCTGGTGGGCGCCGTTTCTCGTGTTCGTCTGCGCCTTGCCGGCCATTGCACTGAACGTGGCCTTCAACGCCACGCACGGCTGGAGCAACGTGATGTTCAACGTGTTCAACCGCAACGAAGGTTCGCACTGGTCGCTGGAAGATTTGGGCGTCTACATCGCCATGGCGGTCTACCTGCTCACGCCCTGGCTGCTCTGGCGAGGTGCGGCAACCCGCGTGGCCCGTGGTGTATCGCCCACCACCGCGCGCACGCTGGCGGTGCTGTGGCTCTTTCCCCTGCTGGTGTTCTTGTTGCTGAGCACGCGACGCACCATCGGCCTGCACTGGGTGCTGGGGTTTGTGCCGCTCTTCATGGTGTGGGTGGGCCTGCGCCTGGACGCCCGGCCCCTGCGCAGCGCCATGGCCTGGACCGCCGCCTTGTCGGTGCCCCACCTGCTGGTGGTGGCGGCCATCGCCTGGGCGCCACTGGCCTGGTGGCAGCCGTTCAAGATCCACGACCGCGCGGTGTTCCTGCGCGAGACCGCCGCCGTGGTGGCCGGGCTGCAGCGCGACCTGCCCACCGACGCCACGCTCATGGCGCGCACCTACAACCCTGCCGGCATGCTCGCCTACCACCACGGCCAGTACGTGCCTGTGTTCGGCGTGGGTCGGCACCATGCGCGGCAGGACGACCAGATCATCGACTTCCGCAACTACAACGGCAAAACCCTGCGCATCTTTGCCTACGACGACCCCGATCTGGCCGACTTCGCGCCCTACTTCGAGCGCGTGAGCAAACGCCGCTTCGACATCGAGGGCGTGGCCTTCTTCGCGGTGGACGGCGTAGGTTTCCGTTTCCAGCCCTACCGCGACACGGTGCTGGCTGAAGTGGCGCGCGAGTTCCACGACATCCCGCGGTGGCTGCCGGTGCTGGGCAACCCTTTCTGCGAACGCTACCGCTTCGCGGCGTGTTCGCCGGGGCGGCCCTGACCGAGCGCCAGACTCAGTTCGAGAACGGCACCCGCGCCGCCACCGCGCACATCAGCTCGTAGCCGATGGTGCCGGCTGAAGCCGCCACTTCGTCGACCGGCAGCACGGCGCCCGAGGCCGAGCGGCCCCACAACACCACTTCGCTGCCCACGCCGCATGCCACGCCCGCAGCGTCCAGCGGCGAAAGGTCCACGGTGACCATGTCCATGCTCACGCGCCCGAGCAGGCGCGTGCCCATGCCGTTCACCAGCACCGGCGTGCCCAGCGCGGCATGGCGCGGGTAGCCGTCTGCATAGCCGCAAGCCACCACGCCGATGCGCAACGGTCCATCGGCGGTGAAGGCCGATCCATAACCCACGGTATCGCCCGCTTGCAGCGACTGCGTGCCGATGAGCCGGCTCGACAGCGTCATGGCCGGCTGGAGGTCCCAATCGGCCGCGCTGTGCTGCGGAAAGTCGGGTGCGCTGCCGTACAGCGCAATGCCCTCGCGCACCCAGTCGGCCGCGAGGGCAAGGGCGCCCAGCCGCACCCCGGCGTGGCGCAGGATGGCGGCGCTGTTGCTCAGCGTGCGTTCGCCGGGCAGGTCGGCGGTGACGCGCTCGAAGAGCGCCACCTGGTGGGCGATGCCGCGCGGACCGTCGGCGTCGCTGAAGTGCGTCATGAAGGAGATTTCTTCCACCTGCGGCAGCGCATTGAGCCGTGCCCAGGCGCTGCGGAAAACGTCGGGCGTGAAGCCCAGCCGGTTCATCCCGCTGTTGAGCTTGAGGAACACCCGGTGCGGCACCTGCGTCTTGTGGGCAGCGAGCCAGTCAATCTGCTCGGTGCAGTGCACGGTGTGCCACAGGTTCAGGCGCGAGCAGAGTTCGAGATCGCGGGGCTCGAAAACGCCTTCCAGCAGCAGGATGGGGCCGCGCCAGCCGAGTGCGCGCACACGTTCTGCCTCCAGCAGATCGAGCAGCGCAAAGCCGTCGGCGCTGCGCAGCGCGTCGAAACAGCGTTCGATGCCGTGGCCATACGCGTTGGCCTTGACCACCGCCCACACACGCGCGTCGGGCGCCAGCTGGCGGGCGCGTTGCAGGTTGTGGCGCAGGGCCTCGGGGTGGACGGTGGCAAGAATGGGACGGGGCATGGCGTGCGGAATGTCGCGGTGCAGGGCGGGAGGAAGTCGGCCGTGTCACTCGGGATGGCCGGTGTTTTCAGGGCAGCGTGCTATAACCCCGCATCCCCTGGAGACACCCGTCAACTGTCGCACAAAACCGCCGGCGCAGCCCGCTCAGCCAGCCTGTGCGAAGGCGCCCTGGCACACAAAATCATCGCCATGAAGCGCGGCTTCTACACCATCATGACGGCGCAGTTCTTCAGTTCGCTGGCGGACAACGCGCTGTTCGTGGCGGCCATTGAATTGCTGCGCACGCGTGGCGCACCGGAATGGCAGAGCGCCGCCCTGGTGCCGCTGTTTGCGCTGTTCTATGTGGTGCTCGCGCCCTTCGTGGGCGCGTTCGCGGACGCGAAGCCCAAGGGCCAGGTCATGTTCATCAGCAACGCCATCAAGCTGGTGGGCTGCCTGATGATGCTGGTCGGCATCCATCCGCTGCTGGCCTACACCATGGTCGGGCTGGGTGCGGCCGCCTACTCGCCGGCCAAGTACGGCATCCTCACCGAGTTGTTGCCGCCCTCGCAACTGGTCAAGGCCAACGGCTGGATCGAAGGCCTCACCATTGCCTCGATCATCCTGGGCGTTCTGCTGGGAGGCCAGCTGGTGGGCCCACTGCTCTCGGGCTGGCTGCTGTCCATCGACCTGCCCTTTGTGGCCACCGGCATCAACCGTCCGGCCGAGGCTGCGGTGGCCACGCTGATGCTGGTGTATGCGCTGGCCGCGTGGTTCAACACCCGCATTCCGCTCACCGGCGTGACACCGCGACCCATGCCCGCGAACCCGCTGGCCCTGCTGCCCGACTTCTGGCGCTGCAACAACCGCCTCTGGCGCGATCGTCTGGGCCAGATTTCGCTGGCCACCACCACCTTGTTCTGGGGCGTCTCGGGCAACCTGCGCTACATCGTGCTGGCCTGGGCCGGCGCCGCGCTGGGCTACACCACCACGCAGGCTTCATCGCTGGTGGGTGTGGTGGCTCTTGGCACGGCCGTGGGCGCCGTGGTGGCTTCCATGCGCATGCGGCTGGACCAGGCCACGCGCGTGATGCCGCTGGGCATCGGCATGGGCGCGCTGGTGATCCTGATGAACTTCATCGACAACGTGTGGGTGGCCGCGCCATTCCTCGTGCTGCTCGGTGGGCTGGGGGGCTTCCTCGTGGTGCCCATGAATGCCCTGCTGCAGCACAGGGGTCACAACCTGATGGGCGCGGGCCGTTCGATCGCCGTGCAGAACTTCAACGAACAGGCCTGCATCCTGGGCCTGGGCGCGCTCTACAGCTTTTCCACCGGCATGGGCTGGTCGGCGTTTGCAGCCATCACGGCTTTCGGCGTGCTGGTGGCCGGCTTCATGGCGCTGATCGCGCTGTGGCACCGCCACAACCAGAAGCACCATCCGCACGAACTCGAACGCCTGCTGGAGATCGCACGCCGCGACGACCTCCATGGATGAACACCGCAACGCTGCAGAGCAGTTGCAACGCATGAAATAGCCAGTTCAGAAACACCGCGGAACTGGCTTTGCCGGGCCGCAGGTGTTGCCCCCTTGAGGGGGTCGCGCGCAGCGCGGCGGGGGTGCTTCCTAGAACCCCACGTTGGTGGGCGCGAAGCCGTCCAGGCTGACGAGCCGGTGTTGCGCCAGCACCTTGTACAGCTCCGCTTCGCCGATCGAGCGCGACATGTACGCGTCGCTGCCGGCCAGGCCCGCTTTCATGCGATCCATGCTGCCGGCCGTGGGGGCGAACATGATCACCACCGGCGCGCCCTTTGGGCCCTTGGTCTGCTTGGCCGAGCGGCAGATCTGGTAGGCGTCGGGCTCGCCCTTCAGGCGATCGATCACCACCAGCCGGTAATGGTGCGCCTTGAGCATCACCAGCGCCTGCGGCGCTTCGCGCGACCAGTCGACCGACAGGCCGTATTTCTTGAACCGCTTGAGCAGGATGCGGCCTTCCACCAGGCTCTCGGCCACCAGCAGCATGTCGCCGCGCGGCAGCTCGGCCATGGGCAGCGCGGTCTTGTCCGCGCTGAGCCTTGAGCGTGGCGCCTTGGTGGACCTGGCGGCTGGCGAGGGGGGCGACGGCAGGTCGTCGATGCCGCCGAAATCGGTCATGCGCATGACGCCGGTGCGCCCGCCGTGGGCCGCCGGGCGGGCGGCGGTGGCGGGCGAAGGGCGCGGCGGGGTCTCGCGCAGCATGGGGCGGGTGGGCGGGAATTCGGTGTCGGCCCCACGCCGGCTGCCGGCGCGGCGCATGCTGGCGTCCAGCCCCTGGAGCTGGGACGCCTGGTAGGCCTCGGTGGCGTGAAAGCCGGAGTTGCCCGAGCGCTTCTTCGCCGGAGGCGGTGCCGCCGTGACACCCACGATGCCGTCGAGCGCGGCCAGCACGCTCACCAGCCGCACCGGCTTGCGCTGCAGGGGCCAGCCGGTACCGCCGTCCGTGTTGCCCACCAGCAGCACCTTGCCGGGCAGGTCGGCATAACGCACCAGGTGCAGGGCCTGTGCGTTGTCGGCGTTGACCACCAGGATCTGCGCGTCCATCACTTCGTCCTGCACGTGGTAACCGGGCGGACGCCGCGCAGCGAGGCGAAGAAAGGACTCGAACGTGGACGACTCCGCCTGTGAGAAGCCCACCAGCGCGACTGTGTATGCCACCATCACCTGCCTCGTTTGTTTTTAAATGTTTCGAGGCAGTATGCCCGCGATGCACGCGGATTTGCCAGCTTTAAGCCATACCTGAGCGGGCGGACTGTGACACTTTTGTCGTCAATTCGGCACCCGCGCCACAATCCAGCACCGCCCCCCTATCCCCAGGAGACCGCCATGAGCAGCATCTACGACTTCGAAGCCCGGTCCATCGACGGCGAGCCGGTGTCCCTTGCGCAGTTCAAAGGCAAGCCCCTGCTGATCGTGAACACCGCGAGCGCCTGCGGTTTTACGCCCCAGTTCGGCGGACTGGAAAAGCTGCACCAAACCTATGGCAACCGCGGCCTGGTGGTGCTGGGCTTTCCGTGCAACCAGTTCGGCAGCCAGGACCCGGGCAGCAACGACGAGATCGCCAGCTTCTGCCAGCTCAACTACGGCGTGAGCTTTCCCATGATGAGCAAGGTCGACGTGAACGGCAGCGACGCCCACCCGCTCTACCAGTGGCTCACCGCCGAGGCGCCCGGCCTGCTGGGCAGCAAGGCCATCAAGTGGAATTTCACGAAGTTCCTGGTCGGCAAGGACGGCCGCGTGGTCAAACGCTACGCCCCGCAGGACGCGCCGGAGAAGCTGGGGTCGGACGTGGAAGCGGCGCTCGCGGCCTGAGCCCGAAGAGCGGCCGCAACCAGGCCACGCGGCGCACCAGGCCGTCGGTGATGAGCCAGCAAGCCAGCGCCGTGGCCACCAGCAGCGCCACGGGCTCCCACCACGGCCCGAGCGCGAGTGGCGCCAGCAGCACCGCCAGCGCGATGATGATCGTCTGGTGCAGCACGTACCACGGGTAGACCGATTCGTTGGCCCAGGCCAGCCACGGCCAGGGGCGGTTGAGCGCGTGGTGGGCCCAGCCGAGCACCGCCACCAGGCTGGCCCAGAGGTAGACGTCGGCCACCAGCCGCGCCGCCATGCGCCACAAGGGATCGGTGCCGGGGAGCATGGTGCGCAAGCCCACGTGCAGCGCGAACGCGACCACGGCCAGCGTCAAGGCGATCCACCGCAGGCGGCGCAGCGCGGCCCAGAGCCCCGCGTCCACACCGAGCCAGTGCCCGTAGAGGAACAGCGTGAAGTACACCGCGTGCAGCCAGGCGTCGTGGATGAGGTCGTGCGTCGGAGGAAAGTGCGGCCACAGCGCGAGCGTGTACACAGCCAGCGGCAGCACGGGCAGCACCAGCAGGGCGGCGCCGCGCAAACGCGTGAACGCGCCCCGCAGCCACTGGCCGGGCCCGCTGTCGAGCGCGGGCGAGAGCAAGGCCAGCACCACCGTGTACAGCCACAGGTAGGGCAGGTACCAGAGGTGGTTCCAGGTGACGCCGAAGTCCGAGCCGTCGAAGGCCCCCCTGGGCCAGGGCCCGCCACTGTAGTAGCGCGCCAGGAACGCACCAAAGCCAGGGTCGATCAGCCCCTGCGCCAGCATCTGCACATACGGCTGGTAAGGCACCACCACCGCCATGCCGAACGCCAGGGGAACGAGCAGGCGCACACTGCGCGCGCCGATCAACCGCGCTGGCGAGAGGCCGCGCCGCAGGAAGCCGAAGGCGATGCCCGAGATCAGGAACACGAGGTCCATGCGCCAGAGGTTGAGGGCGCGCATGGGCCACTGCAGCCACTCCGCAGCGTGCGGGCTCTTGATGTGCCAGTGCCATCCGGCCACGTAGTACATGCCCACGTGGTAGACGATGACCAGGGCAAATGCCAGGGCGCGCAGGGCATCGATGTCGTGTCGGCGGTTCATGGGTTTCGCTCCAGCAGACTTGAAGGCGCCGATTCTTCCGGCACCCGGGCATCACCCGGCTGGATTTGGGACGCTTCGCGGGACAGCTGTGACGAATGGTGGACAGGTGGGGCGGCCCACAGGTCCTAGACTCGCGTCCATGGCGCCCGCAACAGACTGGTTCACACGCTACCTGGCGGTTCGCCGCCGGGCTGAGGTCGCGTTCTGGGTAATCGTGCTCAGCCTGCAGGCCGGCTTCAACAGCGTGGTGACCTGGATGGACCTGGAGCGCGTGGCCGCCAGGCAGCTTCAAACCTGGGAACCGGTGATGTGGGAAGCCACCAGCGCGATCGTGATCGGCGCGCTGATCCCGCTCGTCGTGTGGTTCGAGCGCCGGTTTCCGGTTCGCTGGGACACGCTGCGCACGGCCCTGCCGATGCACCTTCTTGCGAGCTGCGCGTTCTGCACACTGCACGTGGCCGGCATGTGGCTGCTGCGCCAGGCCGGCTACGCCCTGATGGGCGAGCGCTACGACTTCGGCCCCTGGTCGGTGCAGCTCGCCTACGAATACCTCAAGGACGTGCGCACCTACGCCATGATCCTGGCCGCCATCCTGAGTTACCGCTTCCTCCTGCTGCGCCTCACCGGCGAAGCACGCGTGCTCGACGCCCCCGAACCCGCCCCCGGCGCCGCAGAAGCCGCGCCGCAGCCCGAGACACGGCCGACCCGCTTCCTGGTCCGCAAGCTGCGGCGCGAGTTTCTGGTGGCCGCCGCCGACATCGCCTGGGTGCAGGCCCAGGGCAACTACGTGGGGCTGCGCGTGAACGGCCACGACTACCTGCTGCGCGCCACCCTCACCGAATTCCTGCAGCAGCTCGACCCCGAGCGTTTCGTGCGCGTGCACCGCAGCCACGCGGTCAACCTCGATCACGTCACCGAGATCGAACCGCTGGACAGCGGCGACGCGCGCCTGCACCTGCGCGACGGCGCCACCGTGCCGTGCAGCCGACGCTACCGGGACGCCCTGGGGCAGCGGGTGTAGACAGGGTGGCGCTGCTACACCCAGCGCAGCAGCAAGCCCGCCAGCGAAGGCAGAACCAGCGCACTGAACAGCGCACTCAGCCCCATCGCCAGCCCGGCGAAAGCGCCAGTCTCTTCGCTCTCCTGGAACGCCCGCGCGGTGCCGATGCCGTGGGCGATGGTGCCCAGGGCAAAGCCGCGCACCGCGGGGTCGCGGATGCGCAGGGCGTCGAACAGGAAGCGCGCGCCCACGGCGCCGAGCACACCCGTGCCCATCACGAGCACAGCGGTGAGCGAAGGCAGGCCACCGATCTTTTCGGCGATGCCCATGGCCACGGGCATGGTGACGGACTTGGGCGCGAGCGAAGCGATGGTGGCGGTAGAGGCCCCGAGGGCCCAGGCGAGCACGATGGCGGTGGTGGTGGTGGCCAGCACGCCGGCCACCAGCGCACCGAGCAGCGGCAGCGCGAGGCGACGCAGCCGGTGCATCTGCTCGAACAGCGGCACCGCCAGCGCCACGGTGGCCGGGCCGAGCAGGAAGTGCACGAACTGCGCGCCTTCGAAGTACGTGGCGTAGGGCGTGCCGGTGGCCCACAGCAGCGTGGCCAGCACCAGCACCGCCAGCGGCACCGGGTTGGCCAGTGGATGGAAACCGCAGCGCCGGTACAGCATGAACGCGGCCTGGTAGACCACCAGCGTGAGCGTGAGGCCAAGCAGCGGCGTGGCCGAGAGGTAGACCCAGATGTCGATCAGGCGCTGCGGCGACTCAGCGGCCATCGCGCCTGCCCTGCCGGCGCATGAGCCAGATCATCACCCACGCGGAGACCGCCAGCCCGACGAAGGTGCTGAGCACGAGCGCCACACCGATGGCCAGTGCTTCGTCGCCCAGCCGTTGCAGGTGCTGCATCACGCCCACACCGGCCGGCACGAACAACAGCGAGAGGTGTTGCAGCAAGCCTTGCGAGGTGGGTTTGATCGTTTCCACCCATTTCGGCCGCAGCGCCAGCCCGGCCAACAGCAGTGCCAGGCCCACCACGGGCCCGGGCACCGGCAGCGAGGCCCAACGCACCACCACCTCGCCCAGCAACTGGCACGCGAGCAGGGTGGCGAGCGCGGGGATCATGAAGCGCGGTCGCTCAGCGCGTCGTCGAGCACCTCCACCCAGTGGCGCACCGGTGTGGCGGTGCCGCTCTGCAGGTGCGTGATGCAGCCGATGTTGGCGCTGGCAATCACAGACGGCTTGAGTTCGTCGAGATGGCCGAGCTTGCGGTCGCGCAGGGTGTAGGCGATGTCGGGCTGGAGCACCGAGTAAGTGCCAGCCGATCCGCAACAGAGGTGGGCTTCGTTCTTCGCCACCTGCACGGTGAAGCCGAGCGCAGACAGGTGCTGCTCCACACCGCCCTTGAGCTGCTGACCGTGCTGCAGCGTGCAGGGCGGATGGAAGGCGATCACGCGGGACGCATCCGGCGCGTGCTTCAGCTTTTGTCGCAGCGCCGGCACCAGCGCAGGCAGCAGTTCGCTCAGGTCACGGGTGAGGGCGCTCACGCGCGCGGCCCGTTCGGCGTACGCGAGGTCGTCGGCCAGGATGTGGCCGTATTCCTTCACCGTCACGCCGCAGCCGGAGGCGTTCATCACGATGGCCTCGACACCCCCTTCGATGAAGGGCCACCAGGCATCGATATTGGCGCGCATCTGCGCCTTGCCGCCCTCCTGGTCGTTCAGGTGGAACTTCACGGCGCCGCAGCAGCCAGCCTGCGGGGCCACCACACCCTGGATGCCGGCGGCATCGAGCACGCGCGCTGTGGCGGTGTGGATGTTGGGCATCATGGCCGGCTGCACGCAGCCGGTGAGCAGCAGCACCTGGCGCGCATGCGTGGCGGTGGGCAGATGGCCTGCGGCCTGCGGTGCAGGCACCTTGTTCTTCAGCGACGACGGCAGCAGCGGGCGCATGAGCTGGCCGAGCTTCATCGCCGGGCCGAACAGCGGTGACGGCAGGCCCTCTTTCAGCAACCAGCGCACGGCATTCTCACTGGCCGGCCGCGCCACTTTCTCATCCACGATCTTGCGACCGATGTCGACGAGGTGGCCGTAGTCCACGCCGCTGGGGCAGGTGGTTTCGCAGTTGCGGCACGTGAGGCAGCGGTCCAGGTGCAGCTGCGTCTTGCGCGTGGGTTCGGCGCCTTCCAGCACCTGCTTGATGAGGTAGATGCGTCCGCGCGGGCCGTCGAGCTCGTCACCCAGCAACTGGTAGGTGGGGCAGGTGGCGGTGCAGAAGCCGCAGTGCACGCACTTGCGCAGAATGGCCTCGGCCGCCTGGCCGTCGGCGCGCTGCTCGTATTCAGGGGAGAGCTGGGTTTGCATGGGGGGTCGTGCTCAGGCGGGCTGGCCGAAGATCTGGCTGGGGTCGAACTCGGCGCGCAGGCGCTGGGTGATGGTGGCGATGGCTGGACTGGGCGCATCGAATCGCGCCAGATCGGGTGCGCCATCGGCGCCCGCGCGAAACAGCGTGGCGTGGCCATTCACCGCCGAAGCGGCCGCGCGGATTTCCCGCGCCGCGCTGGCCGGCGCCCACAACCAGCGCTGCGCGCCGTGCCACTCGATCAGTTGCGCCCACGGCAGGTTCAGCACCGGCGCGGTCTGCGGCACCGACAGGCGCCACAGACAGAGATCGGCCGACGGCGCGTTGAAGAACGGCAAGCGCTGATCGCGACACAGCGCCCAGTCGGGGCCGGCCTGCGCGTTGTCCATGCGGGTTCCACCAGCTTCTCGCAGCATCCGTTCACCCGCCGCTTCCACGGCCGCCACCGCGCCGCGCAGGCGCAAGAACAGCAGGTTGGGCGCGCTGGCCTGCGTGTCGTCCTTCACCCAGCAGCTCGCATTGATCGGCAAGGGCTGGCCGCCCCAGCGGTGCAGTTGCTCCAGCGCGTCGTGCTGCCCCAGCTCGAACACCAGCGTGGCCTCGGCCGGCGCAAAGGGCAGCACCTTCAGGCTCACTTCGGTGATCACACCCAACTGGCCCCTGGATCCGGCGAGTGCGCGGCTCACGTCGTAGCCCGCCACGTTTTTCATGACCTGGCCGCCGAAGGTGAGCAGCTCGCCACGCCCGTTGATGAAGCGCGCACCGAGCACGTAGTCGCGCACCGTGCCCACGCTCGCTCGCGCCGGCCCGGCCAGGCCGGCCGCTACCATGCCGCCAACAGTGCCGCCACTCGCGAAATGCGGTGGCTCGAACGGCAGGCACTGGCCCTGCCCGGCCAGCACGGTTTCCAGCTCGGCCAGCGGCGTGCCCGCGCGCACCGTCACCACCAGTTCGCTGGGCTCGTGGCTCACGATGCCGGCCCAGCCAGTGGTGGACAAGGCTTCGCCCCGCGTGGGTTCGTCGCAGAAGGCCTTGGTGTTTCCGCCGGTGATGCGCAACGGCGTGCGGGCCGCAGCGGCGGTTCGCACCTGTTCGATCAGCTGGCCGGGGTACTCGTGGGGGGTTTCGGACATGCCTGCGATGGTAGTCGCAGCCCTTCTGACCCACTTTGAATTTTCTGCACGCGGCGGTGCAATTGCACCGGGGCCAGATGAGCGATCCGGCGCAGGGCCGCCCCAAGCCGGATCAGCCCCCTCGGGGGGCAGCGACCCGCGAAGCGGTGGAGCGTGGGGGCCACATGCCTACCTTGTATATCCCGAGCACATGCCGGCGTTCGGCCGGCCCTTGCATTCGCGCTTCAGGCGCTTCTCACGTGCCTGCGGACTTTCTTCGGAAGGCGCCTTGTGGAAGGTCACCTTGGATGGCGCCTTGCGTTTGCCATCGCTGCCCGTGGTCTGCGCGGACAGACTTGTCATGGAAAACAGGGCGAACAAGGCCATGGCAACGAAGCGCGGCAGGGCACGGGACATGATTCCTCCTGGATGTTGTGGTGCGTCCGGGCGCGCATCATAAAGAAAAAAACCCGCGCGCCTTTCGGCACGCGGGTTCCACAACAACCTTGAAGGATTCGCGGATCAGCGGTTGTAGGCGGTCTCGCCGTGGGCCGTGATGTCCAAGCCTTCGCGTTCAGCTTCTTCCGTCACACGCAGACCGATCATCATGTCGACGATCTTGTAGCAGATGAAGGCCACGACACCCGACCACACGATGGTGATCAGCACGCCTTCGGCCTGCACCAGCAGCTGGCTGCCGATGGCGTAGTCGTCGCCCTTGATGCCGCCGAGCGAGCCGGCCGAGAACACACCGGTGAGCAGCGCGCCCACGATGCCGCCCACGCCGTGCACGCCGAACACATCCAGCGAGTCGTCTGCACCCAGCATCTTCTTGAGGCCATTGACGCCCCAGAGGCACAGGAAGCCGGCCACGAGACCGATGATGATGCCGCCCATGGGGCCCACCGAGCCGCAGGCCGGGGTGATCGCCACGAGGCCAGCCACCGCACCGGAAGCCGCACCCAGCATGGACGCCTTGCCCTTGCCCAGCGCTTCACCGATGCACCAGGCCAGCACGGCAGCGGCAGTCGCCAGCAGCGTGTTGATGAAGGCCAGACCCGCGCCACCGTTGGCTTCCAGGTTGGAGCCGGCGTTGAAGCCGAACCAGCCCACCCACAGCAGCGAGGCACCGACCATGGTCAGCGTCAGGCTGTGCGGCGCCATCGATTCCTTGCCGTAGCCCAGGCGCTTGCCCAGCATGTAGGCGCCCACCAGGCCCGCCATGGCGGCGTTGATGTGCACCACGGTGCCGCCGGCAAAGTCCAGCGCGCCCTTGTCGAACAGGTAGCCACCGGCACCCCAGACCATGTGGGCGATCGGGATGTAGCTGAAGGTGAACCACAGCGTGCAGAAGAGCAGCACGGCAGCGAACTTCATGCGCTCGGCGAACGAGCCCACGATCAGCGCGCAGGTGATGCCGGCGAACGTGGCCTGGAAGGTCACGAAGATCAGCTCGGGAATGACCACGCCAGGCGTGAAGGTGGCGGCCATGGTGTCGGGCTTGATGCCCAGCAGGAACACCTTGTCGAGGTTGGCGATGATCAGGCCTTCTCCGCCAAACGCCAGGCTGTAGCCATACACGGCCCACAGCACGACGATGAGCGAGAACACCACCATCACCTGCATCAGCACGGACAGCATGTTCTTGCTGCGGACCAGACCGCCGTAGAACAGGGCCAGGCCGGGCACGACCATGAGGACGACGAGCACGGTGGCGATCATCATCCAGGCAACGTCGCCCTTGTCCATGGTTTCCTTCACCGCTTCAGCAGGTGCTTCGGCAGGCGCGGCGGCAGCGGGTGCCTCGGCGGCAGGCGCCGGCGTGGCGGCAGGCGCTTCCGTGGTGGCAGGCGCGGAGGCCGCAGGCGCCTCGGGCGGGGCTGCGGTTTGAGCGATGGCGTTGAGGCCACCAAAGGCCAGGCCCATGCCCAGGAACAGGGTTGCAATCAGTTTTTTCATGTCGGTGATCTTTCTTTTCCAGTGGCGGCGATCAGAGCGCTTCCTTGCCGGTCTCGCCGGTCCGGATGCGCACCACCTGTTCCAGGGAGGTGACGAAAATCTTGCCGTCGCCGATCTTGCCGGTGCGGGCAGCACCTTCGATGGCTTCGATCACGCGCTCGACGAGCTCGTCGGACACGGCGGCTTCGATCTTCACCTTGGGCAGAAAATCGACCACGTATTCAGCACCGCGGTACAGCTCGGTATGGCCCTTCTGGCGACCAAAACCCTTGACCTCGGTGACGGTGATGCCTTGCACGCCCATGCTGGAAAGTGCTTCTCGCACCTCGTCCAGCTTGAACGGCTTGATGATGGCTGAGACCATTTTCATGCTGTGATTCCTCTTCTAGAACAGGAGGGGTGATCAGGCCGCGAGGCCGACACCGATGGTGAAACGGGCTTGACCGGCCCCTGGAGCAGGCCAAGCACGGAAAGCGGACTGTTTCATGGGAACTCCCTGGTTTTGAATCAATCGCTTACACCCCCAAGCACGGACCATGCCAACGGGCGGTATCTGAACCATCTTTGGTCCGTCCAATGAACGCCCTGCGCCTCCGCCCCATGCCAGTGCCGGTAGGGGTATCGGCGCGGGCTGACGGCCTGTGACAACATGCCCGCCGCTGCGCCGGGCGGCGGGCTCACCCCAATGCCGTGCGCACCAAACAAGTGCGCCGTGTCGGCCGTGTCACTTCACACGGACGGGCGCCAAAAATGCACCGAAACAGGGAGAAATGGGCCATGGGTTTGTCATTGGTGCACAGCCGTGCGTTGCTCGGGCTGGAGGCGCGGCCGGTTTGCGTGGAGATTCATCTGGCCAACGGCCTGCCCAGCTTCACGCTGGTCGGACTGGCGGACACCGAAGTGAAGGAGGCGCGCGAACGGGTGCGTTCGGCCATCGCCAACGCGGGGCTCGAGTTCCCTTCCAACAAACGCATCACGGTCAACCTGGCGCCGGCCGACCTGCCCAAGGATTCAGGCCGGTTCGACCTCCCGATCGCGCTCGGCATCCTGGCCGCCAGCGGTCAGATCGCCAGCGCGCGCCTGGCCGGATGGGAGTTCGCCGGCGAGCTGTCGCTGGGCGGCGAGTTGCGCCCGGTGCGCGGCGCCCTGGCCATGAGCCTGGCGCTGCACCGCGACGCCGGCCCGCACGATGCGCCCGCCAGACTGGTGCTGCCGCCCGGCAGCGCCGAAGAAGCGGCGCTGGTGCCCCAGGCCGAGGTGTACCGCGCCCGCCACCTGCTCGACGTGGTGGCCCGCTTCCTGCCCGAAGCCCGGGACAACGCGCCCGAAGCCCCGGATGACGGCGGCTGGGCACGCCTGGTGCCGGCCACCATGGCTGTGGAGCCGGCCTATGCCGACCTGGCCGACGTGAAAGGCCAGGCCGCTGCGCGCCGTGCGCTGGAAATTGCCGCCGCCGGTGGCCACAGCCTGCTGATGATGGGGCCGCCTGGTTCAGGCAAATCCATGCTGGCGCAGCGCTTCGCCGGCCTGCTGCCGCCCATGACCACCACCGAGGCGCTAGAGAGTGCGGCGGTGGCTTCGCTGGCCGGCCGTTTCTCCCTGGAACGCTGGGCCCAACGGCCCACCTGTGCACCGCATCACAGCGCCAGTGCGGTGGCGCTGGTGGGTGGGGGCTCACCTCCGCGCCCGGGCGAAATCTCTCTGGCCCACCACGGGGTGCTGTTCCTGGACGAACTGCCCGAGTTCCCCCGCACCGCGCTGGAGGCCCTGCGCCAGCCCCTGGAGAGCGGTCACATCCGCATATCGCGTGCAGCCATGCAGAGCGAATTCCCCGCCTGCTTCCAGCTCGTGGGCGCCATGAATCCCTGCCCCTGCGGCTACCTGGGCCACCCCACGCGCGCGTGCCGCTGCACACCCGAGCAGGTCGGTCGCTACCAGGGCAAGCTCAGTGGCCCGCTGCTCGACCGCATCGACCTGCATGTGGAAGTGCCCGCGATGGCGCCCGGTGAATTGCTCGACGGCTCGGCCCAGGGTGAAAGCAGCGCAGCCGTGCGCGAGCGGGTGATCGCTTCACGCGAGCGCGCCCAGGCCCGGCAAGGCACCGCCAACCAGGCATTGGCCGGCCAGGCACTGACCGAACACGCCCGCGCCGACGCCGACGCCATCCAGTTCCTGAACAAGGCTGCCGCCCGCCTGGGCTGGAGCGCGCGCAGCACCCACCGCGCGCTGCGCGTCGCGCGCACCATCGCCGACCTGGCCGGCGCGGACTCGGTGGTTGCGGGGCATGTGGCGGAGGCAGTGCAGTACCGGCGGGTCTTGCGGCAGGGTGGTTGAGCGCCATGATCTCCCCATGAAGCTTCATAGGGTTCGCAACTGGTATGGTTCCCGGTTCAACGCATCCGAAGCCCTTCATATCAGGAACAAGACATGAGCTACCCCAATACGCTTCTCTTCATCCACGGTCAATGGCGCGAAGCCGCTGCTGGCGAATCACTGGCGGTGTTCAACCCGGCCACCGGCCAGGAAATCGGTCGCGTGGCGCATGCGCGCAAGGCCGACCTGGACCTGGCGCTGGAGGCCGCGCAGAAGGGCTTCGAGACCTGGCGCGACACGCCGGCCATCAACCGGTCGAAGACGATGCGCGCCGCAGCCGCCTTGCTGCGCGAGCGCGCGGGCGACATTGCCCGGCTGCTCACCCAGGAACAGGGCAAGCCGCTGGCCGAAGCCAAGGGCGAGGTGCTGGCGGGTGCCGACATCATCGACTGGTTCGCCGACGAAGGCCTGCGCGTCTACGGCCGCATCGTGCCTTCGCGCGGCAACCTGGCCATGCGCCAGATGGTGCTGAAGGATCCGATCGGCCCGGTGGCCGCCTTCACACCCTGGAACTTTCCCATCAACCAGGTGGTGCGCAAGCTGGCCGCCGCGCTGGCCACGGGCTGTTCCATGATCGTCAAGGCGCCGGAAGAAACCCCGGCTGCGCCCGCCGAGCTGGTGCGCGCCTTTGCCGACGCCGGCCTGCCGCCCGGCGTGCTGGGCCTGGTCTACGGCACGCCAGCCGAGATCTCCACCTACCTGATCGCGCACCCCGTCATCCGCAAGATCACCTTCACCGGCTCCACCCCAGTGGGCAAGCAGCTCGCCGCCATGGCCGGCCAGCACATGAAGCGCGTGACGATGGAACTGGGCGGCCATGCGCCGGTGATCGTGTGCGAGGACGCCGACGTGGCGCTGGCCGTGAAAACCGCCGGTGGCGCCAAGTTCCGCAATGCCGGGCAGGTGTGCATCTCGCCCACGCGTTTCCTGGTGCACGAGAGCATCGTCAAGGAATTCTCCGCCGCGCTCGTGAAGCACGCCCAGGGCCTGGCCGTGGGTGACGGCACCGCCGAAGGCACACAGATGGGTCCGCTGGCCAACCCGCGCCGCGTGACGGCCATGGCCGAATTCACAAAAGACGCCGTGGAACAGGGCGCGACCCTGGCCACCGGCGGTGAGCGCATCGGTGACGCGGGCAACTTCTGGCAGCCCACCATCCTGACCGACGTGCCGTTGAACTCGCGCGTGTTCAACGACGAGCCTTTCGGCCCCATGGCCGCGGTGCGTGGTTTCAACACGCTCGACGAAGCCATTGCCGAGGCCAACCGCCTGCCCTTCGGCCTGGCCGGCTACGCCTTCACGCGCTCGCTCAAGAATGCCGACCTGCTGGCGCGCCGTGTCGAAGTGGGGATGCTGTGGGTGAACATGCCCGCCATGCCTTCGGCCGAAATGCCGTTTGGCGGCATCAAGGACTCGGGCTACGGCTCCGAAGGCGGGCCCGAGGCGATGGAGGCCTACCTGAACGCGCGCGCCGTCACCATCATGAATGTGTGAAGGGGCCCCACGTTCAGTTCGACAAACCCCGTTCGCACTGAGCCTGTCGAAGTGCTTGCGCTCGCGGGGCTTCGACAGGCTCAGCCCGAACGGTACTGGTAGCGGGATTCGCCGGCAGGCATCACCCCTTGTTGGGGCCCAGGCGGTTCGTGAACGCCACCACCAGCGCCGTCATCAGGAAAAACGCCTGCAGTTCCAGGCGCCAGCCGCCGGTCTGGGTGATGTCCATGAAGTGGCCCGAGTGGGCCAGCACCAGGGCGAACACCATGTTGATGGCGATCAGCAGGGCCGCCGGCACCACCCACACACCCACCAGCAGCATGAGCGGTGCAATCAGTTCGCCGAGGTAGGCGCCGTAGGCGAGCGCGCCGGGCAGTCCCTTGGCCACCAGCATGCCTTCGATGCCGCCGACACCGCCGGTGACCTTGGCCCAGCCGTGGAAGATCATGAGGATGGCCAGCGTCCAGCGCAGCAGGATGACGCCGAGGCGGGGTTGGTTGAAGAGGTTGTTGAGTGCGTTCATGGGCTGAAGAAGACGGTGATTGAAGAACGGGCCATTGTCACTGAAGCCTGACCCGGGCCAGCTCGATCGGTTCCCGGGCAGACAACATCGCTGACGACACAACACTGCTCGTCAAATCGAGCGGGGGCCGACCAACCTCTGATTGACGAGCAGATGATGACCCCTCACAGGTTCGGCGCGAGCCAGCGCTGCAGTTCGTTGCGCGCCACCGCGCTGCGCGCGGCCAGGTCTTCCAGTTGGTCTTCACCCACCTTGCCCACGTTGAAGTAGGTGCTCTGCGGGTGGGCGAGGTAGAAGCCGCTCACGCTGGCGGCTGGCGTCATGGCGAGGCTTTCGGTGAGCGCCATGCCGATGTCTTCGCACTGCAGCAGCTCGAACATGCCGCGCTTGACCGAATGGTCCGGGCAGGCGGGGTAGCCCGGCGCCGGGCGAATGCCCTGGTACTTCTCGTTGATGAGTTCCTCGTTGCTCAGCGCCTCGTCGGCGGCATAGCCCCACAGGTCGGTGCGCACGCGGTGGTGCAGGCATTCTGCCAGCGCCTCGGCCATGCGGTCGGCCAGGGCCTTGAGCATGATGGCGGAGTAGTCGTCGTGGTCGTCCAGGAACAGCTTTTCCTTCTTCTCCACCCCCAGGCCGGCGGTCACCGCGAACACGCCGACGTAGTCGTTCGCCACACCCTTGGGCGCCACGAAATCGGCCAGGCAGCGGCTGGGCCGCATCACGCCGTCGATCTCCTGTTTCTCGGCCTGCTGGCGCAAGCCGTGCCAGGTGAGCGCCACCTCGCTGCGGCTTTCGTCGGTGTAGAGCTCGATGTCGTCGTCGCGCACGGTGTTGGCGGGGTACAGGCCCACCACCGCGCTGGCGCTGAGCCACCGGCCTTCGATCAGGCGCTGCAGCATGCGCTTGCCGTCGCTGAACACGCGCCGCGCTTCTTCACCCACCACCTCGTCCTTGAGGATCTCGGGGAAAGGACCGGCGAGATCCCAGGTCTGGAAGAACGGGCCCCAGTCGATGTACCGGGCGATCTCGTGCAGGTCGAAGTTCCTGAACACGCGTTTGCCGATGAAGCGGGGTTTGGCGGGTGTGTACGCGGTCCAGTCGATCGGCGTCTTGTTGGCGCGCGCTTTCTCCAGCGGCCACAGGGGAACCTGCTTCTTGTTGGCGTGCTGCGTGCGCACCTTGTCGTAGTCGGCGCGCAGTTCGGCGATGTAGGCGGCGGCCTGGTCGGAGAGCAAGCCCTGCGCCACACTCACGCTGCGCGAGGCATCGGGCACGTAGACCACCGGGCCTTCGTAGTGCGGCGCAATCTTCACCGCCGTGTGCACGCGGCTGGTGGTGGCGCCGCCGATCAGCAGGGGAATGCGGCGCTCGCGGAAATGCGCGTCCTTCTGCATCTCGCCGGCCACGTACTGCATTTCCTCCAGGCTGGGCGTGATCAGGCCCGAGAGGCCCACGATGTCGGCGCCCTCGGCCTTGGCCATGGCCAGGATCTCGTGGCAGGGCACCATCACGCCCATGTTGACCACCTCGTAGTTGTTGCACTGGAGCACCACCGTCACGATGTTCTTGCCGATGTCGTGCACGTCGCCCTTGACGGTGGCGATCACGATCTTGCCCTTGGGTTTGGCATCGCCGCCGGCGGCCTGCAGCGCCAGCTTTTCGGCCTCGATGTAGGGCAGCAGGTGCGCCACGGCCTGCTTCATCACGCGCGCGCTCTTGACCACTTGCGGCAGGAACATCTTGCCCTGGCCGAACAGGTCGCCCACCACGTTCATGCCGTCCATGAGCGGCCCTTCGATCACGTGCAGCGGGCGACCACCACCGGCCTCGATCTCGCGCCACATGGTCTCGGTGTCTTCGGTGATGTGATCGTTGATGCCGCGCACCAGCGCGTGGCTGAGGCGCTCGCGGATCGGCAGCGCGCGCCACTCGTTCTTCTTGCTGTCGTCCCTGGCCGATCCCTTGGCGGTTTCTGCCACTTCCACCAGGCGCTCGCCAGCATCCGGGCGGCGATTCAGCACCACGTCTTCCACCCGCTCGCGCAGCTCGGGCTCGAGCTCGTCGTAGACACCGACCATGCCGGCGTTGACGATGCCCATGTCCATGCCCGCCTGGATGGCGTGGTACAGGAACACGGTGTGGATGGCCTCGCGCACCGGGTCGTTGCCGCGGAAACTGAACGACACGTTGGACACGCCGCCGCTCACCTTGGCGCCGGGCAGATGCTGCTTGATCCAGCGCGTGGCGTTGATGAAGTCCACCGCGTAGTTGTTGTGTTCCTCGATGCCGGTGGCAATGGCGAAGATGTTGGGGTCGAAGATGATGTCCTCGGGCGGGAAGCCGACCTCGTCGACCAGGATGCGGTAGGCGCGCTCGCAGATCTCGACCTTGCGCTCGTAGGTGTCGGCCTGGCC
Source organism: Hydrogenophaga sp. (assembly GCF_051858985.1). Classification (GTDB taxonomy): domain Bacteria; phylum Pseudomonadota; class Gammaproteobacteria; order Burkholderiales; family Burkholderiaceae_C; genus Hydrogenophaga. The sequence continues at coordinate 1,290,742 of NZ_JBHYGM010000001.1, forward strand.
TTTTTCATCAAAAGCCATCACCACCGCAGCCGCCCCGTAGCGCTTGACCAGCCCGGCCTGGCGCTTGAACTCGTCCACGCCCTCCTTCATGCTGATGGAGTTCACCACGCCCTTGCCCTGCACGCAGCGCAGGCCGGCCTCGATCACGTCCCACTTGGAGGAATCCACCATCACCGGCACGCGCGCAATGTCGGGCTCGCCGGCGATGAGGTTGAGAAAGCGCACCATGGCGGCCTGGCTGTCGAGCATGGCCTCGTCCATGTTGACGTCGATGATCTGGGCGCCGTTTTCCACCTGCTGGCGGGCCACGGCCAGCGCGTCCTCGAAACGGCCTTCCAGGATCATGCGGGCGAAAGCCTTGGAGCCGGTGACGTTGGTGCGCTCGCCCACGTTCACGAACAGGCTGCCGTCGCCAATGCGCAGCGGCTCCAGGCCGGAGAGCAGCATGGGGGGAACGGTCGGGGACGGAGAAGCGGAATCGGAGGACATGGGACTCACCAAGGCAGGTTGCGGACAACAGACTGGGTGAGCGCCGTTTGGGCCTGTTCGCGCCCACTCAAGCCTGACGCACGGTGGGGGCCTGTGAGAAGACCCGTCGGCGCTGCAACGCTCCTTGAGAAGCCGCGATTTTAGCCCTTTGCTCAGCGCATGGTGGCCAGCAGGCGCGTGAGCGCGCGCGGCAGATCGGCGGTGGTCGCGCTGGGGTGCACGTGAGCGCGGCCCAGCGCGCACCGCAGCGCAGCCGCATCCCCGGGCTCGAACACCAGCGAACGAACGGCCACGCCCCGGGCCGCGGCCTCGCGAGCGGCGCGCTGCAGGTCGGCGCGCAAGTAATCCGGGTCGTGCACGTCGATGTCGTGCGGCTCGCCGTCCGTCAGCAGCACCACCACGCGCCGCCAGCCCGGATGGCGGCGCGAATCCTCTTCGCTCAGGTGCAGCGCGTGGCGCAGTGCCGCGCCCAGGCGCGTGGAGCCGCCGCCGTGCAACCGCGCCAGGACCGGCAGGTCTTCGTCCCAGTGCTTCAGGCAGGGCATGTCGATGCGGTGGCGGCCCTGGCTGGAGAAGGCCCAAAGGCCGCTGCGGTGCCCCAGGCGCTGCAAGGCGAGCGCGGCGGTGGCGGCGCTGCGCTGCAGGCTGGCGAGCAGTTCACCGTCGTCCGCGCCGGAGCAGGCGGTGGAGGCTGACGCGTCGATCAGCAGCAGCACGGCCAGCGGCGGCGTGGGGCGCCAGGGTCGGCGATGCACGCGCGGGTCGGGCGTGCGCCGGGCGCGAAGATCGAGCACGCTGTCGATCAGCGCCGCATGGTGCAGTTCGTCGCCGTCGGTGGATCGGCCACTGCCGCGCCGCCACGGACCTGCCATGCCTGCAAGCCGCCGCGCGAGCTGCCGCTGGCCGTGGTTCAACGCGCCGGGCGGCCAGGCAGGCGGTCCTGCCGGCGGGGCCTTTGCGTAGACGCTGCACCACCGCGGCCGGTAGCGGCCGATGCGGTGATCCCATTCCGCGTACACGGCGTCGGGATCGTCGCGCGCCGGCTCGGGCGAAGCGATGGGCGCCTCCTCCGTTGGCGGCGCCGCATCGGCCTGCAGCGTGGTGTCCGACGGTGGCAGGGACGCGTCGGGCAGCCAGAGATGGGTGTTGTCGTCGCGGTAGCGCGCTTGCACGGTGTAGGTGCGGGCGTTGAACGGCAGGCGCATCTGGCCGATGTCGTTGCCCAGCAGCGAGGCCGCTTCGCGCACCTGAGCCGGTGTTCGCAGCGCCAGCGTTCGGCCATCGGGCTCGAAGAACATTCGCTGCACGCGCGCCACCCACGCGTGCGGGTCGTCGTGCGAAGGGTTCAGCAGCCTGGCCGACAGGCGGGCGAGCAGGTCTTCGAATCCAGCGCCGCGCAGCGCGGCCGCGTCGTCATGGAAGGCCCACCACACGGCGCGCAGGCCGGGCAGTTCCTGCAGCGCGAGCCATTCCACGCGCGCGTCTTCGAGCACGCCCAGCAGCGCCTGTTGCACGGGCTTGAGGCCCTTGCGGGACTGGGCCTCGCCGCCGAAGCGCAGGTGCGCGGCCGCGTGCGCGGCGGTGGCGAGCGCAAGGTCACGCTCGGGGTCCGGATGGTTCGGCACATGCAGCACAGGATCTGACACCCCGTCGCGCATGAGAACGGCGCGGCGGTCGGCGCGCGGCTCGCTGAGTTGCCAGGTGGCGTGCAACGACCGGCCCCACAAGGCCCGCGCCACGCGTCGAACCTGGCCGACAGGATCCACGGCCGCCTCAGAAGCTCGCGCGCACCAGCGCGCGCAAGGCCGCACCCACTTCAGGGTCGTCGCTCAGCGGCTCGGCGATGGCCTGCAGCGCCGCGTCGTGCGGCGCCAGGCCGGCGCGCACCAGCAGCGCGGCGTGCACGAGCATTCGCGTGGAGGCACCTTCGTCCAGGCCCTCGTCGCGCAGGTGGCGTGTGCGCGTGGCCAGTTGCACCAGTCGCGTCGCCAATTCGGCATGGGCCCCGCCTTCGTGCGCCACGATGGCCGCCTCCACGGCGGGCTCGGGGTAGTCGAACCCCAGCGCCACGAAGCGCTGGCGCGTGGAGGGCTTCAGGTCGCGGTGCAGGCCCTGGTAGCCGGGGTTGTAGCTCACCACGAGCTGGAAGTCGCGGTGCGCCGGCAGCAGTTCGCCACGACGCTCCAGCGGCAGCGCGCGGCGCGTGTCGGCCAACGGGTGCAGCAGCACGGTGGTGTCTGCGCGCGCTTCCAGCAATTCATCCAGGTAACAGATGGCGCCGTGGCGCGCGGCCAGCGCGAGCGGCCCGTCCATCCAGCGCGTGCCCTGGGCATCTAGCAGCCAGCGGCCCGCAAGGTCGCCCGCGCTCAGGTCTTCGTGGCAGGCCACGGTCACCAGCGGCAGCTTCAGCCGCCAGGCCATGTGCTCCACGAAGCGCGTCTTGCCACAACCCGTGGGCCCCTTGAGCAGCAGCGGCAACCGTGCCGAGCGCGCCGCTTCGAACGCGGCGATCTCGGTGCCCACCGGCTGGTAGAAGGGTTCCTCGTGCAGGCGCCAGTCGGCCAGGGGGTCGGCGGGCGACACGTTCAGCGGTGGCCTGCGGTGGACGGATTCGGAATGCCTTCGATGGGACATTCCTCCGTGCCCACCATGGGCCGGGTGATCGCCTCCACCGCCTTCTGCGTGCCTTCGGGATCGTTGACCCAGTTGGCGTAGAAGCCGTAGGGGCAGGCGGCCACGCCCTTGTCGCCTTCGCGCGAATTGATCATGCCGGTGTAACCCCGGTGCAGCAGCTTGAAGAGGTGGTTCTCGCTCTGCGCGTTCTTCCGGAAGTCGCGGATCAGGCTGGTGGAGAGCGCCGCGTATTGCACGCCGTAGTCCTCCTCGCCGCATTCGCCGAGCGTGCGCCCGTCGAAGCCGATGAGCGCGCTGTGGCCGAAGTAGCTGTAGACGCCGTCGAAGCCCGAGGCGTTGGCCACCGCCACGTAGGTGTTGTTGGCCCAGGCCATGGCCTTGGCCATGAGCACCTGCTGGTCTTTGGCGGGGTACATGTAGCCCTGGCAGCGCACGATGAGCTCGGCGCCCTTCATGGCGCAGTCGCGCCAGATCTCGGGGTAGTTGCCGTCGTCGCAGATGATCAGGCTGATCTTCAGGCCCTTGGGGCCGTCGCTCACGTAGGTGCAGTCGCCCGGGTACCAGCCTTCGATGGGCACCCACGGCATGATCTTGCGGTAATTCTGGACGATCTCACCCTGGTCGTTCATGAGGATGAGCGTGTTGTAGGGCGCCTTGTAGGGGTGCTCCTCGTGCTGTTCGCCCGTGAGCGAGAACACGCCCCACACCTTGGCCTTGCGGCAGGCCTCGGCAAAGATGTCGGTCTCGGCGCCCGGCACGGTGGCGGCCGTTTCGTACATCTCCTTCGCGTCGTACATGATGCCGTGCGTGCTGTACTCGGGAAAGATCACCAGGTCCATGCCCGGCAGGCCGGATTTCATGCCGACGATCATCTCGGCAATCTTCCGCGCGTTGTCCAGCACCTCGGCCTTGGTGTGGAGCCGGGGCATCTTGTAGTTCACCACGGCCACGCCGACCGTGTCCTTGCTGCTGGAAATGTCGCCGTGCATCATGGCTGTACGCGCTCGCTGGAAAAAAGGAAGGGAATGGGGTTGCGGCCATTGTGGAAGGAGCGCGGGCGCTGGCGTATACGTCAATTGACGTAGCCGACGGCGCGGGGAGAATCCACACCACAACAGGAGACAAGCCTCATGCCAAAAGCGGACTCCATGCTGGCGAACTCGATGCGGGCGGGCGCGGTCCTGCTGGCTGTGCTGACGGGCCAGGCCCACGCGTCGCTGGACGGGTACCCGTCGGTCACGCAGTACCTCTCGAACGACGCACCGTTCGTCGTTTTCGGCGTCACACCCACCCGCCTGAACGAGGCATCGAGCCGCCTCACGCTCACCTTCATCGCCACCGACCCGCTGGACCAGGTCAACGTATTTCCCTTCGTGCGCCACACCCCTGACGGGCCGGCACGCCTGCGTCCGCACGTGACCTGCGGTCCCCGGGAACCCGGCTCGTGGAACTGCCACATTCCGGTGGCCGACCTGCTGCGTGAATTCAAGGACGGCGACGGCGAGATCGGCCTGCGCATCGAGGCCCACGGCAACCTGCGCTCGCGCGGCCAGCACAGCACCGTGATCGTCACCGTGCCGGTCCGGCACGCGGCTGCCAGCGCGAGCCGGTGACGCGGCTCAGTGCGAGCGACGTGCCAGCGTGCCGCGCAGCGTCTCGATGAAGCTCAGGCTGGCGGCCGACAGCGAGCGGCCGCGCTTGGTGACGACCGACACGTCGCGCGACACACGCGGCGCCGAGATCGGCCGGATCACCAGCGCCGGGTTGCCTTCGGCGTGCGCGAAGGCGGCCGGCATGACGGCCGCGCCCATGCCGCTGGACGTCATCCAGAGGGCCGTGGACAGGAACGAGACTTCGTGGTTCACCTCCAGGTTCACGCCGGCCTGCGCCGCCGTCTTCTCGATCAGCGAGCGGATGCCGTAACCGGGCCGCACCGTCACCAGCGAATGCCCGGCCAGGTCGGCCCAGCGCACGCTGCGCAGGCGCGCCAGCGGATGGTCCTGCAGGCACACCAGCGCGAGGTGGTCGCGCAGCAGGGTCTGCGCGTCGATCTCGGCGCCTGGCCGCTCGGGCGTTCCGATGCCGAAATCCACGTGCTCACCCAGGACGCGAGAGACGAACTGGTCGGGGGCGCAGTCGTCCACCTGCAAGCGCACTTGCGGATGCGCCTGCACGAAACGCTGGATGGCCTCGGGCAGCAGGAAGGAGGCCAGCGTGGGCGTGATGGCCACACTGATGCGGCCGCGCTCGAGCTGCGCGAGATCACGGAACCCGCCCGAGAGCGCGTCCACATCGCGCAGGATGCGCTCGGCCATCGGCAGCATCTCGGTGGCAGCGGGGGTGGGCTGCAGCGAGCGCGTGGTGCGATCGAAGAGGCGCGCATCCAGGCCTTCTTCCAGCTGGCGCAGCAGCATGCTCACGGCCGACTGCGTGACGAACAGCTTGTCGGCCGCCGCGCTGAGCTTGCGCAGGCGATGCACTTCCACAAAGGCGCGCAGCTGCCGGATCGTCGGGCTGAAGTTCGGATTCATCAGGGAACATCATATTTGGTTCGTAATTTATTGATTTACGAATGAATGAAGCTCGCGTTCAATGGGGCGTTCCGGACACCCACAACAAGGAGACAAACAACATGACCGACCGCATCCATGCCGCCCACCCGAGCGGTGGACTGACCCGCCGCACGGCCCTGGCCGCCCTGAGCCTCGCGGGCGTTTCAGCTGCCGGGCTGGCGCAGGGCCAGGGCACTGCCGACTTCCCTTCCAAACCCATTCGCGTGGTGGTGACGTTCCCGCCCGGTGGCAGTGCCGACGCGGTGTTTCGCCTGCTGGTGCCGCGGCTGACGGAGAAGCTCGGCCAGCCGGTGATCGTGGACAACCGACCCGGCGCAGGCGGCAACGTCGGCATGTCGCTGGTGGCCAAGGCGCCCAACGACGGCTACACGCTGGGCCTGGGTGCCGCCGGCGCGCTGTCGGCCAACGTCAGCCTGTACGACCAGATGCCATTCGATCCCCAGCGCGACCTCAAGCCCGTGGCCATGCTGGCAGGCATTCCTTTCGTGCTCATCGGGCATCCGTCGGTGGCGCCGCGCACGCTCAAGGCCCTCATCGACCAGGCGCGCTCAGCGCCGGACAAGCTCTCCATCGCGCACGGCGGCAACGGCACCGCCATGCACCTCTCGGCGGCCCTGTTCATGCAGATGGCGGGCATCAAGCTGGTCGAGGTCGCGTACCGGGGCTCCGGCCCGGCCGCGCTGGACACCCTGGGCGGACAGGTGCCGCTGGCCATCGTCGACCTGCCCTCCTCGCTGCAGCAGATCCAGGCCGGCAAGCTGGTCGCCTTTGCGGTCACCGGGACCCAGCGGCTGCCCACGCTGCCCGATGTGCCCACCATGGCCGAGGCCGGCCTGCCCGGCTACGACTCGACCGGCTGGTTCGGCATCGTGGCACCCGCCGGCACGCCAGACGCGATCGTCTCGCGCCTGAACACCGAGATCAACGCGGGCCTGAAGGATGCGCAGACGCTGGCGACGCTCAACACCATGGGGGTGGCCGCCGCGCCCGGCACGCCGGCGCAGTTCGGCAGCTACATCGCCTCGGAAACCACCAAGTGGGCCGGCGTCATCC
>NZ_JBHYGM010000002.1:0-165016 GCF_051858985.1 Hydrogenophaga sp.
CGGGCTCGTTGCGTTCGCTCAATGGGCGGAACGCATCGAAGCCACCGCAGGACGGACAGGCGAAACACCCCCCAGCTCCACCAATACCGCACTTTCCTTGCCAGTATTGCCCCCGGCCTAGAATGGCGGCCATGGCTTCCCGGCTCACCCCAATGCTTCACCCACTGCTCGCGCAGCACCTGCCTTTGCTGGCCGGTGGCGCCGTGGTGGGTCTTCGCAAGCAGATGGGCACGGCCGGTGCACGCCAGCCGGCCGCACATTCCTGAGCCCGGCGATACCTCTTCTTCTCTCCCTTTTGCGCTAACCATTCATCGCCGGGCCCACAGCTCAGCGCGATGGCGGCCGCTGCATTTTGTTTGGCAGTGCGGCCGCACCCCATGGAGTGCATTCATGCCCAAGACCCTGACCCGTGATCGATTGATCACCGACCTGGACCACGCGCGACTCACGAACCTGCGCGATGCCGGCCTGCCGCCAGAGCTGGCCGACGCGCTGGACACGCTGGACGTGGTGCCATCGCGCGAAGTCCCTGCCGATGTGGTCACCATGTATTCGCAGGTGCTCATCGAAGAGGCGAACGGCCACAAGCGCCAGAAACTCACGCTGTGCTACCCGCACGAGGCCGAGCCGCACAACGGCTTCATTTCGGTGTGCTCGCCGGTGGGCGCGGGACTGCTGGGCCAGCGCGTGGGCGAAGTGGCCCGCTGGCGCACGCCGAATGGCGATGTGTGCGAAGCCGAGGTCGTTTCGCTGCTGTTCCAGCCGGAAGCCAGCGGCGACTACACCACGTAGTCCACCTCGGTTCCCCCTTCGTTACTTGTGTCTCCATGGCCGTTGGCCGTGGGGCGGGTCTCTGCACGTCAAAAGGATGTCCCATGGCCTTCTTCGATTCCATTCTCGCCATCACCGATTTTTCTGCGCCTTCCGAGCGCGCCCTCGATCGGGCCGCGTTGCTGGCCAGTCAGCACCAGGCGCCCTTGCGCCTCATGTACTTCGCCGAACAAGCGCACCACTATCTGTCTGACCCGCTGGCGCGCCTGGCCCAGCGCGCTCGCCAGCTTGCGCGGCGTCACGGCATTCGGGTGCATGCGCTGCAGCGCCATCCCGTGCAGGTGAACCACATCCTGGAAGAAAGCGGGGTTTCCAGCCTGCTGGTGGTTGGGCCGCACTGGCGTCGAAACTGGAAGACCTTTTTTCTGGGCACGCCGCTGGATCAACTGGTTCGCGAAAGCCGCTGTCCGGTGCTGGTGGTGCGCCAGGCGGTGGCGCGGGACTACGCCGACGTGCTGGTGGCGGTGGATCTCTCGCCGCGTTCGCACCCACTGATCGGCTTCGCCAACCAGTTCGCTGCGGCGTCCAAAGTCAAACTGTTCCACGCCATCAACACGGTGGAAGAGTCTCGCCTGCGGCTGGCCGACGTGACCGTGGAGGCCAGGCAAGCCCACCGCCAGGGCTCACGTCAGCGCGCCAGGGAACGCCTGTTGCAGCTCACGCGCACGCTGGGCGCGCCGGGCCGTGCGGTGGACGTGCAGGTGGGCAACGGGGACCCGGCGTACCAGACGGCGGTGGAGCAGCAAGCGAGCCGGGCAGATCTCGTGGTGGTGGGCAGGCGCAGCGCCTCCACGCTGGCGCGCCTGCTGCTGGGCAGCGTGGCGCAGCGGCTCGCCCGGTGGGCAGAGGGCGATGTGCTGGTGGTGCCGTTGGAAAGACTGGTCGAGGCGGGGGCGCCTCACGCGCTGGAGGCGATGCGAGCCGAAACCGCTTGAGCCGACGCCTTGATCAAGTCGGTCAGCGCCTGCTTGCGCGGCTCGAAGCCGCTGATGGGCACGGCCAGGCCAATGCTCGCCACCATCCTGCAGTGCACGTTGAAGATGGGCGCGGTGAAGCCCACCACGCCGTGGGTGAATTCTTCCTGCGAGAACGCCACGCCTTCGCTGCGCACCTGCCGCAACTGGCGTTGCAGCTCGGTCACCGAGCGCACGGAACGTGGCGTGATGGGCCGCAGCTCCACGCGCGTGAGATAGGCCTCCAGCGCCTCGGCGTCCAGGTAGGCCAGGTGCAGCTTGCCGGTGGAGCAGGCGTACAGCGGTGCGCGCACGCCTTCGTGCATGGCCAGGCCCTGTGGCGCGGTGACGCCGTGCACGCGCTCGGCCACGTCGCCCTGCAACACATAGAGGCCGCTCGAATGGCCTGCCTTTTCACTGAGGGCTTCCATCACCGGGGCAGCGCAGGCCACGATGTGCTGCACGTCCAGCCCATGGGCCACGAGATCGCGCGCCGCCGGCCCGATGCGAAACGGGCCGTTGGGCCCGAGCGCTTCGATGTAGTGGCGGTCTTGCAGCGTGCGCAGCAGTTCGGTCAGGCTGCTCTTGGGAATGCCGGTGCGCAGCGCCATGTCGGAATGGCTCAAGGGCTGGTGGGCCTTGGCCAGGGTTTCAAGCAGGTCCAGCGTGCGCGCGGCGGACTTCACGCCGCCCGCCGCGTCACCCGGTCTGCCTGATCCCCTAGTCGACACGGATGTTCTTCTCCTTGATGAGCCGGCCCCAGGTGGCCGTGTCCTGCGCAATGGTGGCCTGGAACGATTCCGGCGTGTTGCCCGCCGCGGTGGCGCCGAGTTCGCTGGCCCGTGTGCTGAAGGCGCTGCTGCGCACCACCTTGGTCATGGCCTGGCTCAACGCCTGCACCACCGGCTCGGGCGTACCCGATTTCACCACCACACCGAACCAGGCGGCAATCTCCAGACCCTGGATGCCTTGTTCGGCAAAGGTCTTCACGTTCGGAAACTGCGGCACGCGCTCCTTGCTGGAGACGCCCAAGGACTTCAAGCGCCCGCTGGACAGGAACGGCTGGGACGAGAGCAGGATGTCGAAGTACACCGGCACTTCGCCGCTCATCACGGCCGTGAGTGCGGGCGCCGAGCCCCGGTACGGAATGCCGGTCATGAAGGTGCCGGTGGCCTGCTTGAACATCTCGGCAAACAGGTGGGGGCCGGTGCCGTTGCCGGCGGTCGCGTAGTCGATGCGGCCGGGCTTGTCTTTCGCGGCGCGCACCAGGTCGGCGACCTCGTTGCCCTGAAACTTCTCGCCCACCACGGCCATGTACGGGCTTTGAAGGGCGATGCCGATGCCGCGGAAGTCCTTCACCGGATCGAAGGACACGTTCGGGTAGAGCCACTTGAAGGTGGTGACGGAGTTCGAAGCGAGCAGCAGGGTGTAGCCGTCGGCCGGGCGCGCCAGCATGTATTCGGCGCCGATGATGCCGCTGGCTCCGGGTTTGTTCTCGATCACGATGGGCTGCCCCATCTGCTCGCTCATGCCCTTGGCCACCAGCCTCGCGGTGATGTCGGCCGCGCCGCCAGGAGGGAAGGGCACCACCATCGTGAGCGGCTTGTTGGGGTAGGCCTGGGCGTGGCTCCATCCCGCGGCGGCCAGTGCCAGCGTGGCGACGATGAGGTGTCGGCGTGTCTTTTTCATCATGGTTCTGTCTCCTGTATTGTCGACGGTCTCGTCGACGGTCTTGTTGCTTCAGGCGGGCTCGAACATCTGCTCCGCGTCTTCCAGACTCACATAAGCCCCGCGTTCGCGCAGCAGCGCGCGAACCTCGTCGGCGGGCACGTCCTGGTCCGATGCCACGCTGAGTGCCGCCAGCACGCCGGCGGCTTCGCCCAGCGCCATGGCGGTGGCCATGTGGCGCGCGCCGCCGTTGGCGCTGCGCGTGGCCGAGATCGCGCGCCCGGTCACCAGCAGGCCCTGCACACGCGCAGGCACCAGGCAGCGCATGGGGATCTCGAACGGTTGGTCGGGCACATGCAGGCGGATGCCGGTGCCACCGGTCTCGTGGATGTCGAGCGGGCCGGCGCCCAGCGCAATCGAATCTGGAAAGCGCGTGTCGCCGAGGATGTCGTCTTCGGTGAGCGTGTAGCGGCCCACGATGCGGCGCGTTTCCCGTACGCCGATGTGCGCCGCGATGCCGGCGAGGATGGCCTGGTCGAAGCCGGCCACGTTGGCTTTGAGGAACTCCACGATGGTCCCGATCTGCCGCCGTCCTTCCATCTCCGCGTTGGTCAGGTCCTGCGGGTCGGTGGTGTCGAAGCCGGAGACGCGGCTCATGAGGCAGATGGCGTCGGTGTTGCCGGGCGTGCTGCAGAACGACAGGCTTTCGCAGTAGATCTTCTTCTCGGCAATGCCCTTGAGCGCCAGCGCGCGCTTGTGCTCTCGCGGAATGGCGCGGAAGGCCGCCACGTCCACGTTCGACAGGCGAAACATCAGCGTGCAGGGTTGCGCGTCTCGTTTGCTCTGCACCTCGGGGTGCGCCAGTTCGACGCCCGCTGCCTGCGCCACGCTCGCGTCGCCTGTGGCGTCCACCACCCTGCGCGCGCGGATCGCGCTGCGGCCGGCCGCGTCTTCCACCACCACGCCGGTCACGCGGCCCTTTTCAAGAATCGGCGCCACCACGCGGCTGTGCAGCCGGACCGAGACGCCCGCCGCCAGCGCGAGCTGGTCGCAGGCGATCTTCACCGTCTCGGGGTTGAACGCAAAGTGCACCAGCGGAATGGGGTGGGCGCTGGCTTCGGCCATCAGGTAGCGCTTGAATCCCTCGCTGCCGCCCAGCTTCACCACCCGTTGCGCGAGTTCGTTGGCGATGCCGCCGACCACCTGGCGGTCGCGGTTGAAGAAGCCGATCCACTGCGCCACCATGCTGGTGGTGCCGGTGCCGCCCATGCAGTTGGCGCGTTCCAGCAGCAGGGTGCGAGCGCCGGTGCGGCTCGCGGACACGGCGGCAATCAGCCCGGAGGCCCCGCCACCCGCCACCACGACGTCGTAGTCATCGACGAAAGGGGTGCTCAGGTGCTCGGTGAGGTGTTGAGGGTTCAAGGGTTTGTCTCGTCAGGATTTCGGTCATCAAAATCCTATCGAGACGGGGGCGCCTGAGGGGCGCCAGTTCGCATCCGTGAACGGAAAGTCAGTCCTCCAGCACGCGCACCTTCACGCTCTTGCCCTTGATGCGCCCGTCGTTCAGGCGGCTCGCGACCTGCTGGGCGATGTCGCGGTCGACCGCCACATAGGTGGACCATTCGTTCACATTGATCTTGCCCACCTGTTCGCGGGTGTAGCCCAGGTCGGCGGTGAGCGCGCCCAGCACGTCGCCGGGGCGGATCTTTTCCTTGCGACCTCCCTGGATGTGCAGCGTCACCATGGGCGGCACCAGCGGCTCGTTGCTCGCCGGTTTGAGTTCGCTCAGCGGGTGCCACTGCGATTCACGGCCTTGCAGCTGTTCGATCTTGCCCACGCTGCCCATCTCGTTCAGGCTCGCCAGGTTCAGCGCCAGCCCACTTTCACCCGCGCGGCCGGTGCGGCCGATGCGGTGGATGTGCACCTCGGGGTCGGGCGTCACGTCCACGTTGATCACGGCGGCCAGGCTGGCGATGTCCAGCCCGCGCGCGGCCACGTCGGTGGCCACGAGCACGGAGCAACTGCGGTTGGCAAAGCGCACCAGCACCTGATCTCGCTCGCGCTGCTCCAGTTCGCCGAAGAGGGCGAGTGCGCTGATGCCTTGCGCCTGCAAAACGGCCACCAGGTCGCGGCACTGCGCCTTGGTGTTGCAGAAAGCCAGCGTGCTGGCCGGGCGGAAGTGCGCCAGCAGCTTGCTCACGGTGTCCAGGCGCTGGTTTTCGGTGATTTCGTACCAGCGCTGTTCGATCTGCGCACCCGCGTGCTGCGCCTCCACCTTCACCGTGAGCGGGTCGCGCATGAACTGCGCGCTGAGCTTGGCGATGCCCTCGGGGTAGGTGGCCGAGAACAGCAGCGTCTGGCGGTCCTTCGGGCACTGCTTGGCCACGGTCACGATGTCGTCGAAGAAGCCCATGTCGAGCATGCGGTCGGCCTCGTCGAGCACCAGGGTGTTCAGCGCGCCCAGCTTCAGGCTGCCGCGTTCCAGGTGGTCCATGATGCGGCCCGGCGTGCCCACCACGATGTGCGCGCCGTGCTCCAGCGTGGCGAGCTGCCCGCGCAGCGGCACGCCGCCGCAGAGCGTCACCACCTTGATGTTGTCTTCCGCGCGCGCCAGGCGCCGGATCTCGGTGGTCACCTGGTCGGCCAGTTCGCGTGTGGGGCACAGCACCAGCGTCTGCACCGCAAAGCGGCGGGGGTTGAGGTTGGCCAGCAGCGTGAGCGCGAAGGCGGCGGTCTTGCCGCTGCCGGTCTTGGCCTGGGCAATGAGGTCCTTGCCCAGCAGCGCGGGGGGCAACGCCGCCGCCTGGATGGGCGTCATGTCGGCATAGCCGAGCTGCTTGAGGTTGGCCAGCGTGGCCGGGGAGAGGGGGAGGGACGCGAAGTCGGTCGGGGAGGCGGTGGTCATTCCCGATTATCGAGGGTGAAGTAGAACGTGGCGCCCTTGTCCACCTCGGCTTGCACCCACACGCGCCCCCCGTGCCGCGCCGCGATGCGTTGCACGATGCTCAGGCCAATGCCTGTGCCCTTGAATTCGGTTTCGCTGTGCAGCCGGCGAAACGGGCTGAAGAGCTGGTCGGCAAAGGCCATGTCGAAACCACAGCCGTTGTCTTTCACGAAGAACACCTGTTGCCCGTCCTGCATTTCCTGGCCCACGTCGATGCGGGTCACGTCGCGTTTGGCGCAGAACTTCCAGGCGTTGCGCAGCAGGTTGTCGAGCACGCTGCGCACCAGCACCGGGTCGCCATGCGCCGTGAGGCCGGCGGCCACGCGCACGTCGGCCACGCGTTCGGGCTCGGTCTCCATCTGCTGCGAAAGAATCTCGGTGGCCATCTCGCTCAGGTCCACGGCGCCCAATTGCGGCGTCACCGTGGAGAGCTTGGAAAGGTTCAGCAGCGCGTCGATCAGGTTGCCCATCTGCGTGCTCTTGGCGGCGATGCGGGCGATCAGCGTGCTGCCTTCTTCGCCCAGGGCGTTGCGGTGTTCCTCCAGCAAGATGTTGCTCAGGCCCGAAATGGAGCGGATGGGTGAGCGCAGGTCGTGCGCCACCGAGTAGCTGAAGGTCTCCAGCTCTTTCAGGCTCTCGCGCAGTTCGGTGGTGCGCTCGTTCACCATGTGCTCCAGCCCTTCGTTGAGCCGCTGCAGCCGGATCTCGGCGTGCTTTCGGGCAGAAATGTCCTGCACGACGCCACTCACGCGGTGCGCCGACACAGGGCTGGCGTCCACCTTGATCCAGCGCCGGGGCCGGGTCTCGGTCAGCAGGCGGAATTCGTGGCTGAACTGCTGGAGCGGCGCCAGGGCCTCGCGGAACTTGGCTTCGACGTGCGCACGGTCTTTCTCGTCCACGCCGGCCAGAAAATCGGCCAGGGTCAGTTGCCGGTTGTTCCTGCCGAGCAGGTCGGCGGTGTGCTGGCTGATGGTCATGGCGGTGGTGACGGTGTCGAGCTCGAGCACGCCCATGCTGGCGGCGTCCAGTGCCTGCTGCAGCAGGCGCCGGTTTTCTTCCAGCGCTTCCTGCACCGTGTGTCGCTCCAGCGCCATCTGGATCGTGGCGTGCAGTTCGCGTTCGGAAAACGGCTTGATCAGGTAGCCATAGGGACTGGTCTTGCGTGCGCGCTCCAGCGTGGAGTCCTCCGAATACGCGGTGAGGTAGATCACCGGCACCGGGTTCTGCTCCTTCAGCCGCGCCGCGACCTCGATGCCATCCATGTCGCCTTCGATGTGGATGTCCATCAGCACCAGGTCGGGACGGGTCTGGCCGATCAGGTCCAGGCTTTCCTGGCCCGACACCGCCACGGCGGGCACGTCGTAGCCGAGCTGGGTCAGGCGCTGCTGCAGGTTGAAGGCGACGATGGTTTCGTCCTCCACGATGAGGATGCGGGCCGGTGACTTCATGCGTTGTCCCCCAACTGAAAGCTCAATGTGAAGCGCGTCGGGTGTCCGCGCTGAATGTCCAGGGCGCCATGCAGCTGGCGCGTGAGCAGGTGCACCAGCTGCAGGCCGAGCGATCCGGTCTTGAGCAGGTCCATGTCTTCGGGAATCGCCTTTCCGTCGTTGCTGATCGACAGTTCCACCCGGTTGTCGTTCTGCGTGATGCCGACATCGATGGTGCCGTTCTGCTGATCGGGGAAGCCGTGCTTGAGCGCGTTGCTCACGAGTTCGTTGACGATGAGTCCGCAGGGAATGGCCTCGTTGATCGGCAGGCTGACGTCCGTCGCGTCGATGCGGATGCGGACCTGGTGCGAGAGGTGGCCGTAGGCTTCGGTCAGGCGGGGCAGGAGTTCATCGAGGAAGCGCTGGAAGTTGACCCGCGCGAAATTCTGCGACTGGTACAGCGTCTGGTGGATCAGCGCCATGGAGCGGATGCGGTTCTGGCTGTCCCGCAGCATGCCCGCCACCGCCTGGTCCTCGCTCTTGAGGGCCTGCAGGTCGAGCAGGCTGTGGATCACCTGCAGGTTGTTCTTCACGCGGTGGTGCACCTCGCGCAACAGCAGGTCTTTTTGCTGCAGGGCGTCCTGGATGCGCTTCTCGCTCTGCTTGCGTTCGCTCAGGTCCAGGATCACGGACAGCACCATCGGCCCCTCGCCGGTCTGCACGGGGTTGATACCGATCTCCACCGGGAATTCGCTGCCGTCCTTGCGCAGTCCGCTCAGGTCGCGTCCAGCGCCCATCGGGCGCGCATTGGTCTCTGCCAGGAATCCATTGCGGTAGGCCGGGTGCCGGCCGTGGTAGCGCGCCGGAATGAGCTTTTCCACCGTCTGCCCGATCAGCTCGTCGCTGCGGTAGCCGAAGGTGGTTTCGGCGAGCTGGTTCAAACGGGTGATTTCGCCACGCTGATTCACCACGATCATGGCCACCGGGATGCGATCGAACGCCTGTCCCAGGTATTCATCCAGCTGTATCCGCTTCTCCGTCATGCGAAGCATCGTAGGCCTCTGCCAGGCGAATGCCTTGCTCCAAAACCCGAGTGGGCGTCACCCAGGCGTCCCCGAAGAACATTCGTGCATCCATGCCGCCGGTTTCATCCCCCCACCTTGAGCCCGGCCACTCAAACCAAAGACCTCATTCGCGAAAGCCCTGGTCGGAACTACGCGTCGTGCAAGGCCGACATTTCCTGATCGCTGAATCCCGCCGCGCGCCGCGCCGCTTCGTTGAATGGCGGCTTCAGCCTCGGTGCGGAATGCTCGCGCGCCAGCCGCCGGTAGTGCGACAGCGGCTCGATGCCTTGTTGCGCGCACAGCCAGCCGTACCAGCGGTTGCCCACGGCCACGTGGCCGATCTCGTCGCGCAGGATCACGTCGAGAATTTCCACGGCCCGATCCGCCTCGGGCGTGCCCACCTTGCGCAGGCGCGCCTGCATGGGCGGCGTGGCGTCCAGGCCCCGGGCTTCCAGGGTGCGGGGCACCAGCGCCATGCGGGCCAGCACGTCGTGCTGCGTTCTCACGCACATTTCCCACAGGCTGTTGTGCGCGGCAAAGTCGCCGTAGTCGTGCCCCAGGCTTTGCAGGTGCGTGCGCAGCAGCGTGAAGTGCACGGCTTCCTCGTGGGCAACCAGCAGCCAGTCGGTGTAGAACTCCTCAGGCATGCCGGGGAAGCGCCACACCGCGTCCAGCGCGAGGTTGATGGCGTTGAACTCGATGTGCGTGACCGCGTGCAGCAGCATGGCCAGGCCATCGGGTGTGAAGGGGGAGCGCTGGGGCACGTCCTTGGGCGGCAGAAGCTCGGGACGGTCTGGCCGGCCGGGCAGGCGCGCGGAGGGTTCAGGAGTCAGTGACTCTTGAGGATCGAGCCAGGTGCGGCCGGCCTGCGAGGCGTTGAACAGTTCGTGCGTGATGGCGACCTTGGCGCCGGGTTCGGTGACGCACAGCGCGCGCAGCGCCTGGGCACGCAGGGACGGGGGAGACAGGTGCGTGGCAGCTT
This sequence comes from Hydrogenophaga sp., assembly GCF_051858985.1. Classification (GTDB taxonomy): domain Bacteria; phylum Pseudomonadota; class Gammaproteobacteria; order Burkholderiales; family Burkholderiaceae_C; genus Hydrogenophaga. The sequence goes on from NZ_JBHYGM010000002.1 coordinate 9,870, forward strand.
GCATCCCTACAATTCTAGGTTTCGCGAACGGAGACTCACAGATGGCGATCTACGAACTCGACGGCAAGGCGCCGCAATTGGCCGAATCGGCCTGGGTGGCCGACAGCGCGCAGGTGATGGGCAACGTGACGCTGGCAGAAGACAGCAGCGTGTGGTTTGGCGCCGTGCTGCGTGGGGACACGGAAACCATCACTGTGGGCAAGGGCAGCAACATCCAGGACGGCAGCGTGCTGCACGCCGACTACGGTTTTCCGCTGACGCTGGGCGAGCACGTGACGGTGGGGCACCAGGTCATGCTGCACGGCTGCACCATTGGCGACGAAACGCTGATCGGCATCGGCGCCACGGTGCTGAATGGCGCGAAGATCGGCAGGAACTGCCTGGTGGGTGCGCGGGCGCTGATCACCGAAGGCAAGGAATTCCCGGACGGCAGCATGATCTTCGGCAGCCCCGCCAAGGTGGTGCGTTCCTTGACGCCCGAGCAGATCGATGGCCTGCGCCGCAGCGCGGAGCACTACATCGAGAATGCCCAGCGCTACCGCCGGGGCTTGAAAAAGATCGGCTGACCCCGATGTGCAAGGATTCGATTTTCTGAACGAAAGAAGCGCTTGTCCGAACTCCACAAATTCGTCTTTGAAGGCCTGCCGGTGCGGGGCATGCTGGTGCGCCTGACCGACGCCTGGCAGGAGATCCTGCAGCGGCACCGCGACGGTGGCGGCTATCCCACGGCGGTCACCGAACTGCTGGGCGAGATGACGGCCGCGGCCACGCTGATGCAGGCCAACATCAAGTTCAATGGCGCGCTGATCATGCAGATCATGGGCGACGGGCCGGTGAAGCTGGCCGTGGCCGAAGTGCAACCCGACCTGAGCCTGCGCGCCACCGCCACGGTGGTGGGCGACGTGGCCGCAGACGCGCCGCTCTCGCACATGGTGAATGTGACCAACCAGGGCCGCTGCGCCATCACGCTCGATCCCAAGGACCGCCTGCCGGGGCAGCAGCCCTACCAGGGCGTGGTGCCGCTGTTTGGCGACCGGCGCGAGAAGCTGGAGAAGCTCAGCGAAGTGATCGAGCACTACATGCTCCAGAGCGAGCAGCTCGACACGCGCATGGTGCTGGCGGCCAACGAACACATGGCCGCCGGCCTGCTGATCCAGCGGCTGCCGCTTCAGGGCGCCACCAACCTTTCGGGCGTGTCGCAGCAGCGCGATGAAGACCAGATCGGCCAGAACGAGGACTACAACCGCATCGCCATCCTGGCGTCCAGCCTGAAGCGCGAGGAGTTGCTGAGCCTGGACGCCGACACCATTCTTCGCCGCCTGTTCTGGGAAGAAGACCTGCGCCGCTTCGAACCGCTCACTGGCGCTGAAGGCCCGCACTTCGCCTGCACCTGCTCGCGCGAGCGCGTGGGCAACATGCTGCGAAGCCTGGGGCGCGAGGAGGTGGAATCCATCCTGGAAGAACAGGGTCAGGTGGAGGTGGGCTGCGAGTTCTGCGGGGCGCAGTACCGGTTCGACCCGGTCGATGCGGCCCAGGTGTTCCTGCAGCCCGAACTGCAGCCGCCGTCTTCCGACCAGAAGCAGTAGGCCCCCGTTCGCCCTGAGCCTGTCGAAGGGTTCTCCGACATCTGCACGGGGCTTCGACAGGCTCAGCCCGAACGGGAGTGGGATCAGCCCGAACGGGAAACCAGCCCGGTGAACAGCCGGTGCTCGCAGTCCGGATCGCTGCAGTTCTCACAACGCCACTGACCGCGACCCACGGTGAGCGCGGGATCGTCCGCCACCAGCGATCGGCCGGTGGCGCTGCCGATGGCGCGCAGCGCCTGCTGAAGACCGGCAGCGCCCTGTCCATGCACGATCTGGAAAGCCGTGCCGGCGCTGTGCAGTGCCTCGCGAAGCAGCGCGTCGGCCGCCTCGCCGTGCAGGCCTTGGACGGGGTCGGGCGCCAGGAGCAGGGTGAGGTCATGCCGAGCCGAACTGGCCAGGGCCGGGGATTCGTGCATCAAGACCTGCGCGTCAGGAGCCTGCAGCGCCAGCGCCCGGCGCAGTGCGGCGGCCAGAGCGGCCGTGCTGCTGGCGTCGCCACCCAGCAAGGCCACGGCAAACGTCATCAGCGCTTGCCTTGCGCGATCTGTACGAAGATTTCGTTGGGCTTGACCATGCCCAGTTCCTGACGGGCGAGCTCCTCGACCATCTCCACGCCCTCCTGCAGGTCGCGCACCTCGTTGGCCAGCTGGTCGTTGCGCAACTGAGAGTCGCGGTTGGCCTGCTCTTGCGCGGCCAGCTGTTGCTTCATGCTCGCCACCTGCGGCACGCTGCCCCGCCCGAACCACAGCTGAGCGTGCACGGCCAGCAGCAGTGCGATCAGCAGGGCGGGGATGAAGCGGCGGGCCATGACGTGCGATTGTTACCGAAGTGACCGGCCGCAGCGCAGGGCCGCCCCAAGCAAGGCCAGCCCCCTTGGGGGGCAGCGACCCGCGAAGCGGCGGAGCGTGGGGGCCATTACTTCAAGTTGTAGAACGCCGCGCGCCCGGGGTACACGGCCACGTCGCCCAGGTCTTCCTCGATGCGCAGCAACTGGTTGTACTTGGCCATGCGGTCCGAACGCGAGAGCGAGCCGGTCTTGATCTGGCCGGCGTTGGTGCCCACGGCGATGTCGGAGATGGTGTTGTCTTCGGTTTCGCCCGAGCGGTGCGAGATCACGGCGGTGTAACCGGCGCGCTTGGCCATCTCGATGGCGGTAAAGGTTTCGGTCAGCGTGCCGATCTGGTTGATCTTGATCAGGATCGAGTTGCCGATGCGCTTGTCGATGCCTTCCTTCAGGATCTTCGTGTTGGTGACGAACAGGTCGTCGCCGACCAGTTGCACCTTGGCACCCAGGCGGTCGGTCAGCACCTTCCAGCCGTCCCAGTCGCCTTCGGCCATGCCGTCCTCGATGCTGATGATGGGGTACTTGTCGACCCAGGTGGCCAGCATGTCGGTCCACTCTTCGGCGCTCAGGCTGATGCCGCCTTCGCCTTCCAGCACGTACTTGCCGTCCTTGTAGAACTCGCTGGCCGCGCAGTCCAGGCCCAGGGCGATCTGTTCACCGGCGGTGTAGCCGGCTTTCTCGATCGCCTGCAGGATCATCTGCAGTGCGGCTTCGTGGTTCTCGACCGACGGCGCAAACCCGCCTTCGTCGCCCACGGCGGTGCTGATGTGCTGGTCGTGCAGGATGGACTTGAGGGCGTGGAACACCTCGGCGCCCCAGCGCAGCGCTTCGCGAAAGCTCGGCGCGCCCACGGGAATGATCATGAGTTCCTGCAGGTCCAGCGAATTGTTGGCGTGCGCACCACCGTTGATGATGTTCATCATGGGCACGGGCATCTGCACCGCGCTCATGCCGCCGAAGTAGCGGTACAGCGGCAGGCCCGCTTCTTCAGCCGCTGCGCGCGCCACGGCCATGGAAACGGCCAGCATGGCGTTGGCGCCCAGGCGGCCCTTGTTCTCGGTGCCGTCCAGGTCGATCAGCGTCTTGTCCAGGAAGGCCTGCTCGGAAGCATCCAGGCCCAGCACGGCTTCCGAGATTTCGGTGTTGATGAACTCCACCGCCTTGAGCACGCCCTTGCCCAGGTAACGCGCCTTGTCGCCGTCGCGCAGCTCGATGGCTTCGCGCGAGCCGGTGGAAGCGCCCGAAGGCACAGCCGCACGGCCCATCACGCCGCTCTCCAGCAGCACGTCGCATTCGACGGTGGGATTGCCGCGGCTGTCCAGGATTTCGCGGCCAACGATGTCAACGATTGCACTCATGGATTCAATACCTTTGGATCAAAAACAGAAAAGGGAAAAATCAGGCGCTGAAATGGTCTTCGAGGAAACCGTTTTTCTTGGTGACCGCATCCAGGGCGAGCAGGGTTTCCAGCAGTGCCTTCATGTGTTGCAGTGGCACGGCGTTGGGGCCGTCGCTCATGGCTTTGGCGGGGTCGGGGTGGGTCTCCATGAAGAGGCCGGCCACGCCCACGGCCACCGCCGCGCGCGCCAGCACCGGCACCATTTCGCGCTGGCCGCCGCTGGTGGTGCCTTGCCCGCCGGGCAACTGCACGCTGTGGGTGGCGTCGAACACCACGGGCGCAGCGGTCTCGCGCATGATGGCCAGGCTGCGCATGTCGCTCACCAGGTTGTTGTAGCCAAAGCTGGCGCCGCGCTCGCAGGCCATGAAGCGGTCTTCGCTCAGGCCGGCTTCCTTCGCGGCGGCACGCGCCTTGTCGATCACGTTCTTCATGTCGTGCGGCGCGAGGAACTGGCCCTTCTTGATGTTCACCGGCTTGCCGCTTTGCGCCACGGCGCGGATGAAGTCGGTCTGGCGGCACAGGAAGGCGGGCGTCTGCAGCACGTCGCAAACCTTCGCTGCGTCGGCAATGTCTTCTTCGCTGTGCACATCGGTGAGCACCGTCACGCCAAGCTCGCGTTTCACCTTGGCCAGGATCTCAAGGCCCTTCTCCCGGCCCGGGCCGCGGTAGCTGGTGCCGCTGCTGCGGTTGGCCTTGTCGAAGCTGCTCTTGAAGATGAAGGGAATGCCCAGCCCGGCGGTGATCTCTTTCAGCCGACCCGCCACGTCCATCTGCAATTGCTCGGACTCGATGACGCAGGGGCCTGCGATGAGGAAGATGCGTTGATCGAGGCCGATGTCGAAGTCGCAGAGTTTCATGCAGCGCGCCAGTGGGTGTTGGGTTCAGGCCGTGGCGAGCGCTTCGGCGCCCTGGGCCTGGTGGGTCAGCGCTGCCTTCACGTAGGCGTTGAACAGCGGGTGGCCGGCCCAGGGGGTGGACTTGAATTCGGGGTGGAACTGCACGCCCACATACCAGGGGTGCACGTCTTGCGGCAGTTCGATGATCTCGGTGAGCTGCTCGCGCTGCGTGAGCGCCGAGATCACCAGCCCGGCACCGCGCAGCTGGTCCAGGTAGTTGACGTTGGCCTCGTAGCGGTGGCGGTGGCGTTCGGTGACCACATCGCCATAGATGCTGTGGGCGAGCGACCCCTTGGCCACGTCGGAACTCTGCGCGCCCAGGCGCATGGTGCCGCCCAGGTCGGAACTCGCGGTGCGTTGCTGGATGCTGCCGTCGGCGTCTTTCCACTCGGTGATGAGCGCGATCACCGGGTGCGGCGTGTCGGGCTCGAACTCGGTGCTGTTGGCGTCCTTCAGGCCGGCGACGTGGCGCGCGTATTCGATGGTGGCCACCTGCATGCCCAGGCAGATGCCGAGGTAAGGCACCTTGTTCTCCCGCGCGTAGCGGGCCGCGCAGATCTTGCCTTCGATGCCGCGCTTGCCGAAACCGCCGGGCACCAGGATGGCATCGAAGCGGCTCAGCGTGGTGGCCACGTTGTCGGGCTTGATGGTTTCGGAGTCGATGTACTCGATCTGCACCTTGGCGTGGTTCTTCATGCCGGCGTGGCGCAGCGCTTCGTTGAGCGACTTGTAGCTGTCCGACAGATCGACGTACTTGCCGACCATGGCGATCTTCACCGTGGCCTTGGGGTGTTCGACCTCGTACACCAGATCGTCCCAGCGCTGGAGCTTGGCCGGCGGCGTGTTGATGCGCAGCTTGTCGCAGATGAGGCCGTCCAGCCCCTGCTCGTGCAGCATGCGCGGCACCTTGTAGATGGTGTCCACGTCCCACATGGAGATCACGCCCCACTCGGGCACGTTGGAGAAGAGCGAGATCTTGGCGCGCTCTTCCTCAGGGATCGGGCGGTCGGCGCGGCAGACCAGGGCGTCTGCCTGGATGCCGATGGCGCGCAGTTCCTTGGCGGTGTGCTGGGTGGGCTTGGTCTTGAGCTCGCCGGCCGCGGCGATCCAGGGCAGGTAGCTCAGGTGCACGAAAGCCGAGTTGTTCGGCCCCATGCGCAGGCTCATCTGGCGAACGGCTTCCAGGAAGGGCAGGGACTCGATGTCGCCCACGGTGCCGCCGATCTCGACGATGGCCACGTCCACGGCATCGGTGGTGCCGATGCCCGCGCCCCGCTTGATGAATTCCTGGATCTCGTTGGTCACGTGCGGGATCACCTGCACGGTCTTGCCGAGGTAGTCGCCCCGGCGTTCCTTCTCCAGCACCGACTGGTAGATCTTGCCGGTGGTGAAGTTGTTGGTCTTCTTCATGCGCGTTTCAATGAAACGCTCGTAGTGCCCCAGGTCCAGGTCGGTCTCGGCGCCGTCGTCGGTGACGAACACTTCGCCGTGCTGGAAGGGGGACATGGTGCCCGGATCCACGTTGATGTACGGGTCGAGCTTGATGAGGGTGACTTTGAGGCCGCGGGATTCGAGAATCGCGGCCAGGGATGCGGAGGCTATGCCTTTGCCCAGGGAGGACACCACACCGCCGGTGACGAACACAAATTTGGTCATGTCTCGGGCGAGCCGGTCGCTCGCAGGAGGTGGAAATGGCGATTATAAATGCCACCCCTCGGGAACCCGCCCCGCGCCCCTGCCGGGCATTCCCGAACTGCTACATTGCGCCCATGAACGACCTCGCCGGAAAACACATCGTCCTGGGCCTCTCCGGCGGCATTGCCTGCTACAAATCGGCCGAGTTGTGCCGGGCGCTGGTGAAGGAGGGCGCGACCGTCCAGGTGGTGATGACCGAAGCCGCCGAGCAGTTCGCCACGCCGGTCACACTGCAGGCGCTGTCGGGCCGGCCGGTGTTCACCTCGCAGTGGGATTCGCGCACCTCGGGCGGAGTCGACAACAACATGGCGCACATCAACCTCAGCCGCGAGGCCGACGCCATCGTGGTGGCGCCCGCCAGCGCCGATTTCATGGCCAAGCTGGTGCATGGCCGGGCCGATGACCTCCTGAGCCTGATGTGCCTGGCGCGCCCCATTGACAGGGTGCCGCTGATCCTGGCGCCCGCCATGAACCGCGAGATGTGGGCGCACCCGGCCACGCAGCGCAATGTGAAGCAACTGCGCGCCGATGGCGCCACCGTGCTCGACGTGGGCGCGGGCGAGCAGGCCTGCGGGGAAACCGGCGATGGCCGCATGCTGGAACCCGACGAACTGCTGTACGACCTGATCCGCTTCTTCAGCCCCAAGCCGCTGGCCGGGCAGCAGGTGCTGGTGAGCGCCGGCCCCACTTTTGAAGCCATCGACCCGGTGCGCGGCCTCACCAACCTTTCCAGCGGCAAGATGGGCTTTGCCATTGCGCGCGCGGCGCACGAGGCGGGCGCACAGGTCACGCTGGTGGCGGGCCCGGTCGGCCTGGCTACGCCGCGGGGTGTGGGCCGGGTGAACGTGAAGTCGGCCCTCAACATGCAGAAGAGCCTGGACCTGCTGGTGCAGAGCGCCACCGTGTTCATCTCTACCGCCGCCGTGGCCGACTGGCGCCCGGTGCAGGCGGCCGAACACAAGATCAAGAAAGACGGTTCGGGCCACGTGCCCACCGTCTCGTTTGTGGAGAACCCGGACATCCTCGCCGGCATCGCAGCCACGCCGCGCGCCCAGAGTGGTGCGCTCTACTGCGTGGGTTTCGCGGCAGAAAGCCACGACCTGGAAGAAAACGCGCAGGCCAAGCGCCTGAAGAAGGGCGTGCCCCTGCTGGTGGGCAACATCGGCCCGGCCACCTTTGGCCAGGACGACAACGCGCTGCTGCTGGTGGACGACAAGGGCATGACCGAGTTGCCCCGCGCGTCCAAGCTGGTGCTGGCGCGGCAACTGGTGGGCGAGATCGCTCGGCGACTGCCACGTTGAGCGGCCCCGATCAGGGCCACCAGGGAAGCAGGCGTTTCATGGCAGCCACTTCGCCGCAATGATCCGCTGAATAGCCCGGCAGAGCTTCCAGCCGCTCGTGCCATGCGCGGCTCTGCAGGTGTTGCAGAAGGCGCTGCAGGGCAGGTTGCTCCAGCGCGGTCTTCAGGCACACCAGCAGGTACCGCTCGTCGGTGAGGGGCACGAAATCCAGGCCCTCGCGCCTGGCCGCGTACTGGGTGCCCAGTCCCACGTCGGCGCTGCCGCTGTGCACCGCCTGCGCCACCGCGGCGTGCGACGCCTCCACATGGGAGAAGCCGGCGATGTCGTCCGGCGCCAGGCTGGCCTGTGCCAGCAGTTCTTCCAGCAGCAGCCGGGTGCCGGTGCCGATGGCACGGTTCACGAATCGGGCCTGCAGGCGCGCCACATCGGCCATGGCCTTCAGCCGCAGCGGGTTGCCGGGTGCCACCATGAGCCCCTGCGAACGGCGGGCGAAACCGATGATCTTGTGCAGGCCCGGGCGCAGCAGCGGGCGGTAGGTGCGCGCGCTCAGGCTGCCGGCAGCGGCGAAAGGTTGTGTGTGAAAGCCCGCCAGGGTGCAGCGACCTTCGTTGAGCGCGCGGATCGCGTCCACGCTGCCGCTGAAGCGGATGTCCAGGTGCAACGGCGGCGGCGCCTCCTTGCTCGCGGGGGGCGCGCTGGCGAATTGCTGCAGCTCGCTCAGCGCATGGTCGTGGCTTGCGTAGAGCGTGATCACATCGCTCGCGCTGGCGCTGGCGCTGCGGGGCTCCTCGAACGCCATCGCGAACGCGCGTTCCAGTTCGGCGCGCAGGCCCTCCATCTGTGGCCCCAGGCGGGCCTGCGCCAGCCGCTCGGCCATCAGCAGCCGTTCGCCAAAGGGCGTGAGGCGCGCAGCCTGCCCGCGTTCCCAGAAGATCAGCCCCTGGCCCAGCTGGGCTTCCCACTCCTTGAGCTGACCCCACACGTGGCGGTAGGACAGACCCAGCTCGCGCGCCGCCCCTGAGATCGAGCCGCTGCTGCGCAAGGCATGCAGCACATCCATCATGGGATTGCGCAGCAGCGCGGAGGTTTGCGAAGGCCCAGGCCGCGACGGCGTCAGGGTGTAGGAGAGCTCGATCTTTCGCATGGTGGGGAAGTGTGCCCCAAACCATCTTATGTCCGGCGATTCATACCGCGTCATTACGTACTCCCAATTCGAGAGCACGCCCGTAAGCTCCGTCGCAACCTATGAACACCTTTTCCGAAAGTCTGGCGACCGCGCTCGAACTGATCCTGTCTGGCGACCCGGGCCTGTGGTCGGTGGTGATGCGCTCGCTGGGCGTGAGCGCCACCGCGTGCCTGCTGGCCTGTGGCCTGGGTCTGGTGCTTGGCTCCTGGCTGGCAGCGGCGCGGTTTCCCGGGCGCGGTGCGGTGCTCACCGTGCTCAACACCTTCCTCGCCATTCCGTCGGTGGTGGTGGGCCTGGTGATCTACCTCCTGCTCTCGCGCTCCGGCCCGCTCGGCTTCCTGGGTTGGCTGTTCAGTTTCCAGGCCATGGTGCTGGCGCAGACCGTGCTGGTGCTGCCGCTGGTGACCGCGCTCACGCGCCAGGTGGTGGAAGACGCCGAGCGCAGCCATGGGGAACAACTGTCCTCGCTGGGCGCGGGCGCCACGCTGCGCAGCCTGTTGCTGGCGTGGGACGAGCGCTACGCCTTGCTCACGGTGCTGCTCACCGCGTTCGGCCGCGCGGTGTCGGAAGTGGGCGCGGTGATGATCGTGGGCGGCAACATCGAAGGCTTCACGCGCGTGATGACCACCGCCATCGCGCTGGAGACCAGCAAGGGCGACCTGCCGCTGGCCCTGGGCCTGGGCGTGGTGCTGCTGGCTGTGGTGCTGCTGCTCAACGCCATGGTGTCGCTGGTGCGCCGCTGGCGCGAGCGGGCGGATGGCAAGGCGAGTGCGGCCACGGCGATGGTGGCGGTATGAGCGGACTTCCCTCCACCACCCACCACCCCGTGGTGCCCGCCCCCTGTTTTGAACTGCGCGGCGTGCAGGTGCGCCTGGGCGCCGCCGCGCACATCCAGGCCCTGACCGACATCTACCTGCGCATCGAAGAGGGCGAGCGTGTGGCGCTGGTCGGCGCCAACGGCAGTGGCAAGAGCACGTTGCTGCGCACGCTGCACGGGCTGCAACGCAGGAGCGCGGGCGAGCTGCACACCCCGGCCCACCAGCGCGTGGCCATGCTGTTCCAGCGGCCGCACATGCTGCGCATCAGCGCGCGACGCAACATCCAGCTCGGCCTTTGGCTGCAGGGCATGCCGTGGCGCCAGACCGATGCGGTGGCGCTCGCGGCGCTTGAACGGGTGGAAATGGGCGCGCTGGCCGAGCGCAATGCGCGCGCGCTTTCGGGCGGCCAGCAGCAGCGCCTGGCGCTGGCGCGGGCCTGGGCATTGCGACCGGCCGTGTGGCTGCTCGACGAGCCCACCGCCAGCCTGGATCCGCACGCCAAGCGCGAGGTGGAAGCGCTCATCAGCGAGTTCACGGCCACCGGCCAGCGCGACGCCAGCGGCCAGCCCAGCGGGCGGCCCACCACGCTGGTCTTCAGCAGCCACAACCTGGGCCAGGTCAAGCGCCTGGCCAACCGCGTCATCTACCTGGAGGGCGGCCGCTTGCTGGCCGATCTGCCGGTGCACGAATTTTTCAACCGCGACCTGCTGCGTTCCCTGTGTCCGCAGGCCCATTTGTTTGTTCAAGGAGAAAGCTTGTGAAAACCACCTTCCGCCAACTGACCCTCACCGCCGTCCTCGGCACCGCCGGCCTGCTGGCCAGTGCGGGCGCCTTCGCGCAAAGCATCGTGGTGGCGTCCACCACGTCCACCGAACAATCGGGCCTGTTCTCTTACCTGCTGCCCGAATTCAAGAAGGCCAGCGGTATCGACGTGAAGGTGGTCGCACTCGGCACCGGCCAGGCCATCGACATGGCGCGCCGGGGCGATGCCGACGTGCTGTTCGTGCACGACAAGGTGGCCGAAGAGAAGTTCGTCGCCGATGGCTTTGCCGCCAAGCGCCAGGAGGTCATGTACAACGACTTCGTGCTGATCGGCCCCAAGGCCGACCCGGTCAAGGCCAAAGGCAACGACATCGTGGCCGCCATGAAGAAGGTGGCCTCGGCCAACGCCGAGTTCATCTCGCGAGGCGACAAGAGCGGCACGCACGCGGCCGAGCTTCGCTTCTGGAAGATGACCGACACCGATGCCAACAAGGGCACGGGCTACAAGGAATGCGGCTGCGGCATGGGTCCCGCACTCAACATCGCGGCCAGCAGCGGCGGCTATGTGCTGGCGGATCGAGGCACCTGGCTCAACTTCAAGAACCGCGCCGACCTGGCCGTGCTGGTGGAAGGCGACAAGCGCCTGTTCAACCAGTACGGCGTGATGCTGGTGAGCGCCGCCAAGCACCCGCAGGTGAAGACCGCCGAAGGCCAGAAGTTCGTCGACTGGGTGACCGGCCCGGCCGGCCAGGCGGCGATTGCCGGCTACAAGATCGGTGGCGAACAGCTGTTCTTCCCGAACGCAACGAAGTGAAGCGAGATGCAGCGCATCAGCCTGACCGCCATCGCACTGGCCTCGCTCACCGCCTGCGCAACGCCTGAAGCCCCCGTGATGAAGGAACCCTTGCAGGTCTACGCCGCCGGCAGCCTGCGCGAGGTGCTGACCGAGATCGCGCGCGATCACGAAGCGCGCACGGGCCAGAAGATCGCGCTGACCTTCGGCGCTTCGGGACTCTTGCGCGAGCGCATCGAGAAAGGCGAGGGCGCGCAGGTGTTCGCCTCGGCCGACACCCAGCACCCGCAGCGGCTGGCAGCGGCCGGGGGTTGGACGCCGCACACGGTGTTTGTGCGCAACAGCCTGTGTGCGCTGACGCAGGCCAGCGTGAACGTGACCCCTCAGACGCTGCTGGAGACGATGCTCAGCCCGGCGGTGAAGCTGGGCACGTCCACGCCCAAGGCCGATCCGTCGGGCGACTACGCTTGGGAGTTGTTCCGCAAGGCCGATGGCGTGCGCAGCGGCGCCTACGCCGCGCTCGACGCCAAGGCGCTCAAGCTCACGGGTGGTGCCGATTCGCCCAAGCCGCCGGCCGGCCAGGGCACCTACGCGTGGGTGATGGCCCAGGGCCAGGCCGACGTGTTCCTCACCTACTGCACCAACGCCGTGGCGGCACAGAAAGAAGTGCCGCGCCTGAAGGTGGTGCAGGTGCCGCCTGCCCTGCAGGTGGGTGCCTCGTATGGGCTCACGGTGCGGCGCGGCGCACCCGCCCCGGCCGATGCCTTTGCCCAGGCGCTGCTGGCGGCGCCCGCGCAGGCCACGTTTGCCCTGTATGGGTTCGGCCAACCCTGACGCGACGGCCTTGCGCCGGCGCGATCTGCTGATCGCCGCCGGCGCGGGTGCCTGCCTGCCCGCGTGGGCGCAGACCCGCAGCGTGGTCGATGGCGCGAACCGCCGCGTCAACGTGCCGCCGCAGGTGCAGCGCATCTTTCCTGCGGGGCCACCGGCGGCCATCTGGCTCTACACACTGGCGCCGGACGCACTCATCGGCTGGCCGCGCGCCAACCGCGCGCCCGAGCTGGAGTTCCTGCTGCCCGGCATCGGCAACCGGCCCGAGGTGGGGCGCCTCACCGGGCGCGGCAACACCACCAACCTCGAGCAGTTGCTGCTCAGCAAGCCCGACCTGATCGTCGATTCGGGTTCCACACGCGCCACCTTCGTGGAGCTGGCCGACCGCGTGCAGGCGCAGACCGGCATTCCCTACGCGCTGCTGGACGGCCGGCTGGAAGCCACGGCACCCGGCTACCTGCTGCTCGGCGAACTCACCGGCCGGCACGAACGCGCGGCGTTGCTGGCGAAGGTCGCCGCAGACACCTTGCGCACGGTGCGCGAGCGCGTCGCCCGCGCCACCGCACAACCCCGCGTGTACTACGCGCGCGGCCCCGAAGGCCTGGAGACCGGGCTGGGCGGTTCGATCAACGTGGAAATGTTTGAGGCCATGGGCATCCGCCATGTCGCGGCCGGCCTGCAGGGCGGCCTGGCCACCGTGTCGATGGAGCAGGTGCTGGGCTGGGACCCGGAGGTCATCGTCACCATCGACCAGACCTTCGCGCAGACCGTGCGCACCAACCCGCTCTGGCGCAGCGTGAGCGCGGTGAAGAGCGGGCGCGTGCACCTCTCGCCCAAGCTGCCTTTTGGCTGGATCGACTTCCCGCCCAGCGTGAACCGCCTGCCCGGGCTGTGGTGGCTGGGCAGCAAGGTGTTTCCCGAGTTGTTTCCTGAAGACCTGGCGGTGGTCACGCGCGACTTCTACAAGTTGTTCTACCAGGTGGATCTGTCGCCTTCCCAGGTGCAGCGCGTGCTCGCAGGAAGAGACTGATGCGCGCAGGCGGGCTGTGGGCGTTCGCGCTGCTGCTGATCGGCCTGCTGCTGGCGCTCACACAAGGCCGCACCGACATCCCGCTCGCCGATCTCTGGCAGCTGTTCGCCTCCGTGCTGCAGGGCGCGCCCGCGCCCAACGATCAGGTGCAGACCGTGGTGATGCAGATCCGTGGGCCGCGCATCCTGGCGGCCATCGCGGTGGGCGCGGCGCTCGCCGTGGCGGGTGCGGCCTTCCAGGGCCTGTTCCGCAACCCGCTGGTCTCGCCCGACATCCTCGGCGCCTCGGCCGGTGCGGCGCTCGGAGCGGTGCTGGGCATCTTCTTTTCGTTCGGCGTGTTCGGCATCCAGGCCGCCGCCTTCGTGGGCGGTCTGCTCGCGGTGGCGCTGGTGTACGGCGTGGGTTCCACCGTGCGGCATGGCGACCCGGTGCTCGTGCTGCTGCTCTCGGGCATCGTCATCGGCTCGTTGCTGGGCGCGGGCATCGGGCTGGTGAAGGTGCTGGCCGATCCCTACAACCAGTTGCCGGCCATTACCTTCTGGCTGCTGGGCAGCCTGGCAGCCGCGCACGCCGACGACCTGCCCACGCTCATCGCCCCGGTGGCGCTGGGCACCGTGGTGCTCCTGTTGCTGCGCTGGCGCATGGACGTGATGTCGCTCCCCGAAGAAGAAGCGCGTTCGCTCGGCGCCCGCACCACCGGGCTGCGTCTGCTCATCGTGGCGGCCGCCACGCTGGTCACGGCGGCCAGCGTGGCCGCCGCCGGCATCGTGGGCTGGGTGGGGCTGGTGGTGCCGCACCTGGCGCGCTTTCTGGTGGGGCCCTCGTTCGTGCGCCTGCTGCCCACCTCGGCCGTGCTCGGCGGTGGCCTGCTGCTGCTCATCGACACACTCGCGCGCACGCTCGCGCCGGTGGAGATTCCGCTCGGCATCCTCACCGCGCTCATCGGTTCGCCGTTCTTCATCGTGCTGCTGCGGCGCGCTTCCCGGGGTTGGGTGTGACCTCGGTGCTGGATGCCACCGACCTGAGCGTGGGCTACCCCGGCCGCGGGGTGGGCTCTGGCCTGTCGCTGTCGTTGCAGGGCGGCGAGGTGCTGGCGCTGCTGGGGCCCAACGGCTGCGGCAAGACCACCTGGCTCAAGACGCTGCTGGGCCTGCTGCCTGCCCTCGCTGGTTCGGTCCGGTTGCAAGGGCGTTCGCTGGCGGACTGGCCGCTGGCCGAACGCGCGCGCGTGCTGGCCTACGTGCCGCAGGGCCAGGCCAGCACCTTCGGCTTCACGGCGCTGGAGATGGTGCTCATGGGCCGCACCGCGCACCTGGGCCTGATCGCACGGCCCGGCACCAAAGACCGTGCCATCGCCCGCGCCGCCATCGAACGCCTCGGCATTGCACACCTGGCCGACCGTTCGGTGCACCGCATCAGCGGCGGAGAACGCCAGCTCGTGCTGATTGCCCGCGCGCTGGCGCAACAGCCCCAGGCCGTGCTGCTCGACGAGCCCACCGCCAGCCTCGATTTTGGCAACCAGGGCCTGGTCATGCGCGCCATCCGCACGCTGGCCGATGATGGTCTCGCGGTGCTGTTCACCACGCACGACCCCAACCAGGCGCTGCGCTGCGCCGACCGCGCGCTGCTCATGCGCGACGGGCGCGTGCTGGCCGAAGGCGCGGTGGGGCGGGTGATCGAGGCGCAAGGCCTGCGCGCGCTCTACCACGCGGGCCTTCATCAGGTGAACGACGCGGCGGGCGGGCCGCCGGTATTTTTGCCCGAGTTCGGTTCGTAAGCCTGCGCCGCCCGGCGTGCACAATGCCAAGCTGCCGACATGGCAGGCCGTGCCGCGTCACTCCCTCTTTTCAGAAACCCAGGAGCGCCCGCTTGCGCACGTCTTCGAGTCCCCGACGCCTGCTCGACGCCCTGGGCGTGCCCACGTCGCTGGCGCTGCTGAACCTGGGCTTCTTCATGGCGGTGGGGGCGCTGGTGGCGCATCCGCTGGGGAGCAACGCGGTGGCCACGGCGGTGGCGGCTGCGGCCACGTCAGCGGTGCTCGGCAGCGCCATCGTGGCGTTCTTCGCGCGCGCGCCTTTCCAGTTCACCTCGCCGTCGTCGTCGGTGGCCGTGCTGTACGCGGCGCTGGCCGCTGAACTCGCGCGGCAACCCGGCGCCACCTTCGGCTCCATCTGGGCCGCGCTCTCCATCACCGTGGTGCTCATGGGCGTGCTGTTGCTGCTCTCCGCACGCCTGCGCCTGGCCGACGCGATCCGCTTCCTGCCCGCACCCGTGAGCGCGGGTTTCATCAGCGGCATTGGCCTGCTGGTGGTGTGGTCGCAGGTGGGGCCGCTGCTCGGCATTTCGGGCCGGCTCCAGGGACTTTCGCTTCAGGATCTGTGGGCCGCGGTCAAGCCCGGCGCGGTGCTGGTGGCGTGCGCGGCGGCCCTGGTGGTGTGGCTGTACCAGCGGCGCGCTCTGCCGGGGCCGGCCAACGTGGTGGCGGTGCTGGTGGCCATGGCGGTGCACCACCTGGTGTCGGTCGCGGGTGTCGATGTCGGCCCCACGCTGGGCAGCATCCACCCCGTGTCCACCCAGATCGACACCGCCGTCGCACTGCTTTCAACGCCGCCCGACTCGGTGTTCCGCACGCTGCGCATCGTGTTGCCCTATGTGGCCTTCCTGGTGCTGCAGGCGCTCATGAATGCCGCCGTGGTGACCTCGGCGGCAGCGGCGGTCACCGGGCAGGTGGTCGACGTGCACCGCACCGTGCGCGCGCAGGGCTTCGCCAACATCGTCTGTGGCGCGCTCGGCGCCTTGCCGGTGTGCACCAACACCACCATCACGCTCGCAGCGGCACGGCAGCGTTCGCGCTGGCAGGACGTGGCCGGCAGCGGCCTGATCGTTTTCATCATCGTGTTCCTGGTGGGCGGCCTGCTGGTGTATGTGCCCATCGCAGCGCTGGCGGGCACGCTGGTGATGAGCGGGCTCGGCCTGGTGGACGGCTGGGCAAAGCGCCTTGCGCGCAACGCCGTGCGTTCGCGCGGGCGCAACCGGCTGGTCATGTCCAACCTGGGCGTGGTCACGGCGGTGGTGGCGTCGTTCCTGCTGGGCAGCGTGCCGCTGGCGCTGTTCATCGGTTCCATCCTCGCCACCGTGCTGCTGGCGTTCAACCTGTCGCGTTCCACGCGCACCACGGTGGAAGACGCCTCGCGCCTGGCGTCCATGCGCGTGTGGCCCCCTGAGCAGGCGGCGTGGCTCGCGCAGCACCGGCGCAGCATCACCATCGTGCGGCCCCGCGGTGGGCTGTTCTTCGGTACGGCCGAGCAACTCGGGCGCGCCATGGCGTCGGTGGCGCCGGGTCAGACGCACTGCGTCGTCGACATGGACAAACTCACCACGCTGGACGCTAGCGGCTGCCAGTTGCTGTCTGCCAGCGCGCTGCGGCTGCAGGCGCAGGGCACGCGCACGCTCATTGCCGGCTTCGAGGCCCACACGCCCGAGGGCCGCACGCTGGTGGCGCTGGGGCTGGACCACCCCGGCCCCGAAGGCTGGCTGCCCGACATGGACCACGCGCTGGAGCACGCCGAGGCCGACCTGCTGCGCCGCGCTGCCATGGACACCGACGGCGTCGACGTGCTGTCCAGCCTGCCGCTGATGAACGGGCTGGACGCTGCGGAAACGGCGCATCTGCGCGCGCTGCTGGTGCCGCACCAGGTGGCATCGGGCCGCTTGTTCGCCAGCGGAGAACCTGCGCGTTCCATGTTCCTGGTGGAGAGCGGCCGGGTGGAGATCAGCGTGCGCAACGCGCGAGCCTCGAAGGCGACGCGCCTGGCGAGCTTTGGGCGCGGCAGCATCTTTGGCGAGATTTCGCTGCTCAGCACCGGCGCGCGCACCGCCGATGCCTGGTGCGTCGAGCCCAGCCATCTGCTGGAACTCACGCGCGAGGCGCTGGACACACTGGAACAGCTCGAACCCCGGCTGCATGCGCAGATCTTGCGCAACCTGGGCGTGCACCTGGCCAACCGGCTGGTGATTGCCACCACCATCATCGACGCGCAACAGTAGCGGCGGGGCGCGCTGAGTCGTCCGGGATTCACGCAACTGTCATCGCTCTGCCAACGTCAGGTCATCCTCGGCCCGCAGCATGTTCTCCAACCAATGGAGAACGGCCATGAAGATCGCAGTGGTGGGCGCGGGTTATGTGGGGCTGGTCGCTGCCACCTGCCTGGCGGAACTGGGCAACGACGTGGTGTGCGTGGACCGCGACCACGGGCGCATTGCAGTGCTGAAGGCCGGCGGCGTACCGATCTTCGAGCCCGGGCTGGAAGACCTGCTGCAGCGCAACCGCCTGGCCGAGCGCCTGCGCTTCACCACTGCCATGGCCATGGCGGTGCGGCATGCTGAGGTGGTCTTCATTGCCGTGGGCACGCCACCGCAGGAAGACGGCTCCGCCGACCTGCAGCATGTGCTGGCGGTGGCCGCGCAGATCGGACAGCACATGAACGATTTCAAGGTGGTGGTCAACAAGTCGACCGTGCCCGTGGGCACCGGCGCGCGCGTGGAGCAGGTGCTGCGCCAGGCACTGGCGGGCAGGGGGCTTGAAGCGCTGGACTTCGCCGTGGTCTCCAACCCGGAGTTCCTGAAAGAGGGCGCCGCCATCGACGACTTCATGCACCCGGACCGCATCGTCATCGGCCTGCCGCCGGGCAGCGCGGGCGATGCCGCGCGGCGCCTGATGACGCGGCTGTATGCACCCTTCAACCGCCACCACGAGCGCAGCCTGTGGATGGACGTGGCCAGCGCGGAAATGACGAAGTACGCGGCCAACGCCATGCTCGCCACGCGCATCTCTTTCATGAACGAGATGGCCCACCTGGCCGACGCGCTCGGTGCCGACATCGACGCCGTGCGCCGGGGCATTGGGTCGGACAGCCGCATCGGCCACAGCTTTCTCTATGCCGGCACGGGATACGGCGGCAGCTGTTTCCCCAAGGACACGCGCGCGCTGGTGCACGCGGCGTCTGCGCATGGGCTGCGCATGCGCATCGTGGAGGCCACCGAGGCGGTGAACCGCACGCAGAAGCAGGTGCTGGTGGACCGCGTGTGCGCGCACTTCGGCCCCGACCTGCGCGGCCTGCGCCTGGGTGTGTGGGGCCTGGCCTTCAAACCCAACACCGACGACATGCGCGATGCACCCAGCCGCCAGGTGATTCCCGAACTGCTGCGGCGCGGTGCCGAGGTGCTGGTGCACGACCCGGTGGCCCTGAACGAAGCCCAGCGCGCACTCAGCGCCGACCTGGGTTGCCCGGTGAATGAAGTGCGCGCCCTGAGCTTTGTGGATTCACCGCAAGACGCGCTGGCCGGCGTGGACGCGCTGCTGGTGCTCACCGAATGGAAGTGCTTCCACAACCCCGACTTCGACGCCATGGCCCGCAGCATGCGCAGGCGCGTGATCTTTGATGGCCGCAACCTCTACGACCCGGCCCTGATGGACGCCCTCGGCTTTGTGTACCAGGGCATTGGGCGGCGGGGTGGCTTGCGCGAACCGTTATGGCCTATGCTTGTCCCGCACGTCGCCGATCCGGAACACGGCGTGCCCGTTCATTCATAAGGAGAACACCATGGGAATTTTCAGCAACATCCTCGAAAAACTCGGCATGGGATCGCCCAAGGTCGTCCCGCAGCCGCCGGTGGCCAGCGCGCCCGTGCCTCAGGCGCCCGCTGACGCGCCCGCACCCGCCGTGGCCGCACCGCCACCCGTGGCCTCCATCACCATGGTCGATGTGATGGCGCTCATGGAGAAGAAGGCCGCCGCCAACCCGCAGAAGCTGAACTGGAAAACCTCCATCGTCGACCTGCTCAAGCTGCTCGATCTGGACAGCAGCCTGGAAGCCCGCAAGCAACTGGCCAAGGAGCTCTACTGCCCCGACGAGCTCATGGGCGACTCCGCCAAGATGAACATGTGGCTGCACAAGAACGTGCTGGCGCATATCGCCGCCAACGGCGGCAACATCCCCAAGGACATGCTCGACTGATACTTTCGGCTGCCTTGACGCCGCATGGGGCGTCGCCTTCAATGGCTGGGTTCATTGATGGAGACTCCCATGCGCAAACTGGTCCTGTGTTCCTTCGTTCTGGCGGCACTTTTGCCTGTGGCTTCGTTTGCCGAAGGCCCCAGCTGCAACGCCGCCGCTGCCGAGAAAAAGCTGGCCGGCGCGGCCAAGACCTCTTTCCTGAAGAAGTGCGAGAAAGACGCCGCAGCCACCTGCGACACCGCCGCGGCCGACAAGAAGATCTACGGGGCCGCCAAGACCAGCTTCACCAAGAAGTGCGTGAAAGACGCGGTGGGCGCAGCCGCTGGCTGACAGCCCGCTGAGCGCAAGCACCTCATTCAGCGCACCATGGCCACGCCCTTGATCTGGGCGTAGACCGCCAGCCCGGGCGCAACGCCCAGCCGCCGCGCTGACAGCGCACTGATGCGCGAGAGCAGGCGCACGGCACCATCGGCTTCCCCCAGCTTCAACGCCACCAGCACCTGCCCCGGCGTGTCGTCGATCACGTCCACCACCGTGGCCGGCAGGATGTTGAGCACGCTGCTGTGCTCGGGCATCTGCAGGGAAAGGCTCACGTCCCGCGCCTGGATGCGCACGCGCACCGGCGTGTTGGCCGGCAGGGCGGCGGCGGTGGCTTGCGGCAGCAGCAGCCGGCCACCATGGAACGCCAGCACGCTGAGTTGGTCGGTGGGTTCATGGCCCACCACCCGCGCGTCGATCAGCGAAGCCGCCGCATCGCCCTGCACCAGCGGCAGATCGAGCCGCGTCATGAGCGCATCCACCGGGCCTTGTGCCCGCACGCGGCCCGCTTCCAGCAGCACCAAGTGATCGGCCAGGCGCGCCATTTCGTCCGGCGAGTGCGTCACGTACACCACCGGAATGTCCAGCTGTTCGTGCAACTGCTCCAGCCACGGCAAGATTTCCGCCTTGCGCGCCGCGTCCAGCGAAGCCAGCGGCTCGTCCATCAACAGCACACGCGGGCTGGCGGCCAGCGCCCGCGCCATCGCCACGCGCTGGCGTTCCCCGCCAGAGAGTTCATGCGGCATGCGCCGCAGCAGGTGCGCAATGCCCAGCAGCTCCAGGCCATGGTCCCAGCCATGCCGGCGTTCGGCGGCGGAAGTGCGCGTGTAGCCGAACATCAGGTTGCGCTGCACGCTCAGGTGTTCGAACAGGCTGGCCTCCTGGAACACATAGCCCAGCGCGCGCTGGTGCACCGGGCGCAACATGCCGCGCGCGCTGTCTTGCCACACGTCGTTGCCCACACGCACTGTGCCGGTGGCTAGCGGTTCCAGGCCGGCGAGCACGCGCAGGCAGGTGGTCTTGCCCGAGCCAGAAGGGCCGTAGAGCACGCTCACGCCTTTGCCCGGCAGGTGCAGGTCCACATCGAGCAAAAAGCCGCTGCGCTGCAGGCGCGCCGTGAGTTGCAGGCCTTCGTTCATGCGGCGCTCCCGCGCTGGCGCCGCTGGTAGAGCTGCAGCGCGAGCAGCACCACGAAAGCAAAGCCCAGCATGATGGCAGCGAGGCGGTGCGCGTCGCCATACTCCAGCGCCTCCACGTGGTCGTAGATCTGCACCGACACCACGCGCGTCACGCCCGGAATGTTGCCGCCCACCATCAGCACCACCCCGAATTCACCCACCGTGTGCGCAAACGCCATGATGGTGCCGGTGATGAGCCCCGGCTTGCACAGCGGCAGCACCACAGAGAAAAACGTGTCCACGGGCGAGGCACGCAGGCTGGCCGCCGCTTCCAGCGGACGCGTGCCCAGGCCCTGCATGGCGTTCTGCACCGGCTGCACCATGAAGGGCAGCGAATAGAACACCGAGGCAATCACCAGCCCCGTGAAACTGAAGGTGAGCACGCCCAGGCCCAGCCATTGCGTGAAATGGCCCACCGGCCCGTTCGGCCCCATGAGCACCAGCAGATAGAACCCCAGCACCGAAGGCGGCAACACCAGCGGCATCGACACCAGCGCACCCACCGGCCGGCTCCAGGCCGAGTTGCTGCGCGCCAGCCACCACGCCAGCGGCACCCCCACCACCAGCAGGATCAGCGTGGTGAGCGTGGCCACCTGCAGCGTGAGGCCGATGGCTAGAAGGTCGGACGGGGTGAGCAGCATGGGACTAGATGTCGTAGCCGTAGGAGCGGATGAGCGCCTTGATGTTCTGACTTTGAAGCAGCTTCATCAAAGCCACCGCAGCCTCGTTGTTCGCGCCCCGCTTGAGCAACACCGCGCCTTGCTCGATGGGCGCATACAGGTTCTGCGGCACCACCCACATCGAACCGCCCTTGAGCCTGCCCCCTTCCAGCACCTGCGACATCGCCACGAAGGCAATCTCCGCATTGCCAGTGAACGCAAAGTTGTAGGTCTGACCGATGCTCTCGCCCTGCACCAGCTTCGGTGTGAGCGCGGCCGTCAACCCCAGCTTGTCCATCGTCTGCATGGCGGCCGCGCCATAGGGCGCCGTCTTGGGGTTGGCCAGCGCCAGCTTGCGAAACGCGCCACCCTTCAACACCGCGCCCTGTAAATCTACCCTGGCCGCATCGGCCGACCACAGCACCAGCTTGCCCGTGGCGTAGGTGAAGCGGCTGCCCGGCTGCGCCAAGCCATCGGCTTCCAGTTGCGCGGGCGTCTTGGTGTCGGCGGCCAGCATCGCGTCGAACGGCGCGCCGTTCGTGATCTGCGCATACAGCCCGCCCGTGGCACCCACGCTGATCTTCAGCGTGTGGCCAGTGGTCTTCTGCAGCACCGCCGCAATGGCCTTGATGGGCTCGGCAAAGTTGGCCGCCACGGCAATCTGCGCTTCGGCCGCGTGCAACGTGCCACTGGCCACGGCGGCGAGCGCAAACAGAGGCCAGCGCAGAAGAGAACGTGCGAACATCGGGCCGCTCCTTGTCAAGAGAACTCGCTATTCCAATCCGGAATAGCGGTGCGAGTATAGGCCCTTGAGAAAACCCGTGGCTTCCACACGAAAACCTTCCACCCGAAGTGCAGCCAAAAATGCATTGACCACGCTGCCCCAGGCTCTGGCCGACAGCAGCGGCGACAAGCGCCTGGACGTTCTGCGCCAGATCGCCGCCGGCCACTCCATCTCGCAGGCCGCACGCGAAGTGGGCATCAGCTACAAAGCTGCGTGGCAGGCCATCGACACCCTGTCCAACCTCAGCGGCCAGCCGCTGGTGGAACGCACCGTAGGAGGCGTGGGCGGCGGCGGCGCACAGATCACCCCGCACGGCGAACAACTGCTGAAGCTGGCCGACGCACTGGCCCAGGCGCGCCAACAGGTGTTGTCGCGCTTCTCGCAAGGCATGCAACTCGCCAGCGGCTTCGGCTTGCGCACCAGCATGCGCAACCAGTTGCCCTGCCGCGTGCTGCAATGCGAACCCGCTTCGCCCGACGACCCCATGGTGTGGGTGCAATTGCGCACACCCGGTGGCGCCGCACTCACGGCCAGCGTCACGCGCGAAAGCGCTGATCTGCTGGGCCTGGCGCCGGGGCTGGAGGTGTTGGCGCTGTGCAAGGCCACGGCAGTGACCGTGCTCAGCGCGGCGCGAGCCGCGAGCGCTGCAAAAGGAGATACCGCAGCGCAGCAGTGTTCACTGGAAGGCCGCGTGGACCGCGTGGCCAAGGGTGCCGACCGCGATGAGGTGGTGATTGCGCTCGAAGGAGGAGGGCATTGGGTGGGCTTTGCGCCGCATCCGTTCACGGCGCGTGTGGGTGCGCGCGCGGTGGCGACCATGCCTTATGCGGCGTTGGTGGTGGGTTTGCCAGGTTGATCGCGCCCCCCGGGCGCTGAAAGCACTCATGGCTTCAGGGCAAAGCCTGCAATCTGTTTGTAGTTGTCCGAAATCGCTCGCAGCTCTTCCTGGCTGATGAGGTCGTCGATGTGGCTGAACGGTTGGCCCCCGCTGAGTTCATCGGCCTTCATGATGATGAAGTCCGGCGGCAGTGTGCGGTTGGTCTCCACCACCTTGGCCGTGGGTCCCATTCGCAGCGCTTCGTACCGGCGAAACGCCGCCGCAGGATCGTCCGGCGAGCCCGCCATTTCGTCGGCGAGCGTGCGGGCATCGAGCAAGGCCTGCGCAGAACCATTGGAGCCGCGCGGATACATCGGATGGGCTGCGTCCCCCATGAGCGTCACGCGGTCGAACGACCACTGCTGCAAGGGGTTCTTGTCGACCATGGGGTACTCGAACACCTTCTGGGCAGACCCGATCAAGGCGGGCACGTCCAGCCAGTCGTAGCGCCAGGACTCGAACACCGGGAGAAAGTCCTCGAGCCGGCCGGGTCGGTTCCAGTCGTTCATGGCGCCATTCGGGTCGCGGATTTCCGCCACCCAGTTGATCAGCTGGTTCCCCTTGCCATCGACGTTGTCGACGATCGGGTAGATCACCATCTTGCCGGTGTCGATGGAGCCGATGCGGATGTAGCTTTTTCCGGTGAGGATGGGCTTGTGCACGCTCACGCCTCGCCACGTGTTGATGCCCGCGTAGCAGATGCGATCGTCCGGATAAAAATGCCGCCGAATCGTCGAGTTCACGCCGTCGCACGCCGCCACGACGCCGGCGTTCACCTGCACAGGCTCGCCCTGACCACCTGCTTCAAAGCGCAGCGTCGCGCCACCCTCGACAGGATCAATGCCGATGCACCGGTGCCCCACATGCAGGCGATCCGCACCGAGCCGCTGCACGGCTGCGTTCCACAGCACGCGGTGAAGCTTGCCACGGTGGATGCCGAGTTCGGGCAGTGCGTATCCCGCGTGGCGTCCGCGCGGTTCGGCGTAAACGAACTGCCCCCACCGGTTGTAGAACACGCTCTCCAGGTTTTCGATGGCCTCGGCTTCCAGTTCCGCCGTCAGCCCCAGCGCATCGAGTTCGCGCATGGCGTGTGGCAGCAGCGTGATGCCGACGCCGATTTCCTTCACCTCGGGTGCCGCCTCGAACACGTCGCAGACCTGTCCGCGCTGGTGCATGGCGAGCGCGAAGGCCAGTCCGCCGATGCCGCCGCCGACCACGGCGACCGGGATGTCTTTATCGCGTGTCATTCGGCCTTGATGCCCTGGGATTTGATGAGTGCGGCCCATCGATCCGCGTCCTTGGCCACCAGGCGCCCGAACGCGTCGGGCGTGTTGCTCGCCGGGTCCATGCCCTGGCCGGCAAACGCCTTCTGCACGTCTTCGCTGCGAAGGATGTCGTTGATCTCACGGTTGAGCGTGGCGATCTGCGCTGCCGGCATGCCCTTGGGCGCGAAGATGCCGTACCACATGTCCACGTTCACATCGCCGGCCTTGGCTTCGCTGAGCGTGGGCACATCGGGCAGCAATGGATGGCGTTTTTCACTGCCGATGCCCAGAGCCACCAGGCGGCCCGAACGCACCTGCGGCAGCGCCACGTGGATCGGCAGGAACATGGCGTCGACCTGACCCCCGAGCATGTCCGTGACGGCAGGGCCGGTGCCACGGTAGGGAATGTGCGTGAGGAACACCTTTGCCGTGGTTTTGAACAGCTCCATCG
Organism: Hydrogenophaga sp.; assembly: GCF_051858985.1. Taxonomy (GTDB): domain Bacteria; phylum Pseudomonadota; class Gammaproteobacteria; order Burkholderiales; family Burkholderiaceae_C; genus Hydrogenophaga. Next base: position 34,560 of record NZ_JBHYGM010000002.1, read on the forward strand.
ACAGGTGGTGCGGTGTGCCCACGCCCGGCGAGGCGTAGTTGAGCTTGCCGGGGGCATTGCGCGCCGCCGTCACCAGATCGGTTGCCGTCTTGAAGCCAGAGCGAGGATGGGTGACCAGAATGAGTTGCCCCCAGCTCGTGAGGCTCACAGGCTCCAGGTCGCGCACCGGGTCGAAGCTCAGTTGCGGATACAGGCTGCGGTTCATCACCAGGGTGTTCACGCTCACCAGCAGCGTGCTGCCGTCCGGCGCGGCGCGCACCACGGCTTCCGTGCCGATGTTGCCGGACGCGCCGGCCCGGTTCTCCACCACCACCGGCCGCTTGAGCCTTTCCGACAGCTTGGGACCCACCGTCCGTGCGATCAGGTCGATGCCTGTTCCCGGTGTGAAGGGCACGATCAGTCGAATCGGCCCTTCGGCCGGCTGCGCGGCCGCCAGGCCCGCTGCCACCACGAGCCCCAGGGCCGCCACGGCGCGTCGAATCTTCGAGTTCAGGATGGTCATGGAAACGGCTCCTACTGTTAGCATGCTTCCTATTGTCCTGGGTCGAAAGACGGTGCACATCCGTAAAATCCCGAAGCCTGCCCAACAAGCCATGCCTCATTTCGACATCTACCAGCGCCCAGGTTTCCTGCTTCGCCGAACCCACCAGATTTCAGCGGCCGTGTTCGAAAACGCGTGCGCCGAAGTCGCACTCACGCCCGCCCAGTACGGCGTGTTGACCGTGCTGGCCGCTGAACCGGGCATCGATCAGACCCGCCTTTCGCGGGCCTTGGCGTTCGACAAGGTCACCGTGATGCGCGTGGTCAAGGGCCTTGAAGACCGAGCCCTGGTCAGGCGCGAACGATCCACGGTCAGCCGGCGTCAGATGAATCTCAACCTGACGGAGGAGGGGCGCAGATTGGTCGAAGCGGCGCGCGAGCCGGCGGAGCGGGCCTACCAGAAACTGCTGTCTCCCCTGAACCCCGCGCAGCGCCGCCAACTCATCGAACTGCTGAGCGCGATCACGGAAGGCCTGAGCGATGAAGCGCGTGCTCCGTTTGTGCCGCTCGAATTGAAAGCAGAGACCGCGAGACCTAGCCGGGCCAAGCGGTCACGATAGCGGACCTCTGCGCAGAGCCACAGATCGTGGATACATGAATGCGAAACCGCCTCGCCCGACGACCCCATGGTGTGGTGCAACTGCGCACTCAGTTCGGACAGAGCGATGGACTCGTCTATGGTCAGCCAATCATGCTCAAGTGTGGCGGCAGGTTTGCGTGTGTTCCGAGGTTGCCAAAGAGAGTTTGCTTAGACCGCAGGAATCAACCTTGGATTGATTCCATATTTTGAAAGTTCATGCTCCTCGATTGGATAAGCGTGGTAGCAATTTTTGTGATGCCGACGGAATAGCAACACTCTTTCCCCTGCAACTGACCTTGCACAGAGGCAGTCCTGCCCTCTTACTTCAACTGCAACATCCAACATTGATTGAATGGCAGTATCGTCAAGTAGGTCTGGGAGTCGAGATCCGTATCCACAAGCAGAATCATGTTTATCGTTCTTCTCGTATATTCGCCGTGTCGCTTCACAAAGAGACAAATACTCATCCGCGCCCAGGCGTGCCGGAAGTACCTTTGATACGACTTCCTCACTTGTCAAATGTGCATGTCCTACCGGCCAAATCAGACCATGTGAAAGTACGTGTCCATTGATCGGCTGCTCAAATGCGTAAATAACCGCAGTCCGACACTCGAGGGAAACTCCCGCAGAAAAATGAGGTCGCGAGGCGATGTCCGGAACAATATTTGAGGGGCTCATCTTAGGTGTGTAAAGGCGCCGCGCCTCAGAAATTCTTGCTAGAAAAGAATACGTGGCACGCAGGAAATCGGTAAAGTTACCAGTGCTCGAAAGTTCATCCGCCGGAAAGTCATTTATCACAAGCTCTGCAAGTCTTGAACTTAATACAAGCTCATAAGTTGTGCGGTCTATGACATCAAACAGAGTCATTAGGTCACCGACCAGCTGCCAATAACTGCGTTCGTCGCTCCTAAAGTGCTCGCGGTCCCACACGAGAAGTGCAGGGTCAAAAACCAATGTTTCTGATGGCATGAATCATTCTGCCGGCAAATTTTTACGGCGGTCCGCTTGGGCGCGGACTAGAGCTCGAACATCTTCATCATATTGATCAAAGAAACCTACAGGCCACTTCGCGAGTGAACCAGTATCAAATAACTTCAGTCTCTCGTAGTTAGTACCTTCTTCGCTGGGATTAACAAAGGTTAAGTTGATTCTGTCGGCCAGCGAATTAGATTCATCCTCTGCAACTCTTCGTCGTAGCCGATTAATGAAATGATCGCTGTGAGTTTCAACCAAGAACGAAACATTAGATACCGACCGAACGAAATCAAATAGCCAGCTTTGAACTTTTGGATGCAAATGAATCTCGGGCTGCTCAAGAATTATTATTCGTCGACCTGGAGTAGACCTAAGGCCTTCTACCAAGATCGGGAAAATCTGACTCACCCCAAACCCTACATGCGTAATTGGAACGATCCCACCATCCCATCCCTTAAGTGATACTGAATAGAGATGACGGTTTGTCTTAGCTCGGGTAACTCGAACCTCCTTGGCGAGACCAAAGACTTCACAAAGCCAGTAGTTAACTGCCTCTTTGAGATTCCCATTCCGCACGATCGCTTCTGCTCGGGTTCCCATGCCAAACCTTATGTATTGAACATGGTCTTCTGCGTGCTTGGAAAGTAAAAATGCAGCATTTTCACCCTTATTCCCAATGTGGTCGATTAGATCGTCATCGTGGTAATAAAATTCTTTGGGTTCTTCTCGAAGAGGTCCGATGTAAGAGATTCTTTCAAACGCAGAATGTAAAGAATTTCGTATGTAGTTCATCAAGGGCGAAAAAGATACATACTCGCTTTCACTTGGTTCGATATCCAGTTCCAAAGGGAAGAATGCTGTGTAGCCAACCTTTCCATCGTATGATCGTCCCCCATTACTTGGGTGTTCTTGGCTACCTATGCCGGAGGTTTTAAACTTGATTCGACGAAAGAAGAATTGATCAGCGTTCGTTTTTAGCGTGTGGGATTTACCGTGAGATTTTCGTGCAATTGTGAGAGATATATTCCGATCAGCAATGATTTCAATTTCAAACGAACTCACGACTATTCTGTTCGTTGGCTTCTTGAATTCTGCGACCACCCGCACCTCCTTAACATCAGCTAACTCCGTGCCTAGCAGGCCAGGCACCCGTCGCTTCCCTGCGAATACCTCAAGTAATCGTTCATCTAGATCGGCTCTTTCGAGGACTATCGCAACCTTGAAGGACTTAACTCCCGGCGAGCGCCGGATAACGTTTTCGAATCTACCGAGGGAAATGTACGGTTTGTTCAGTTTCAGGGGTGTTTCCGGTGATCGTGCCTCCAGCGATTGTTTAAGCAACATGAGCAATTGAACAAGCGAACTTTTTCCACCGCTGTTGGTTCCTGCCAATATAGAAATTTGCTCCAAGCAAAAATCCTCGATTCTGGCAATCCCTTTGAAGTTCTCTACTGTTATTCGCATATTACATCCTTTGTGGGTATATGTTATTGGGTTTCCGGATGCGATTGGCTAGGAATTGTGCATAAAAGTTATGCCGCTTCAGCGGTTAGCCACTCGCGCGATCACGATCGCGCTTGTCATACAAATGCCGCTGAAATCCCACAAACACACGACGCACTTGATCGGGATTGCCCAACTCGACAAATGCGTTTGAAATCGCGCTGTATTTCAGCTTCAGCAGTGGCGATAGCTTTTCGGCGTCTAGCTCCTCCACTCCCTGCCTGACGTACTGCGCAAGCACGAAGTCGATAAATGCCTGCTGCTTATCGGAAAGTTGATCGGCCACAGCCGCCAGTCGGGCCGCGATCGCGCGATCGGCGCGGGAAATCGGATCCGCGCCGTACGACACATGCGCAAGTACGTCGTACAGGTCGCTGTTGTCGGCCTCGATGACCTTCTGCATCTCGGTCAGTTGATCGCGGCCGAAGCCTTTGTCTGCCAAACCAGCCAGGAGCGTCTTGCGCGTATCCGGCGCGCTCCAAAGCTTGCGCAATTCGTCCTCATCCTTGAAGAACTCTGGAAGCACGCCAAACAAGACTTCCAAGAACTGTGTTGCTGACATCGGCGTCCCGTCGGCACTCCAGAACGTCGTGGCCGTCATGTGTTGAAGTCGTCGGAACTTGCCATCTGCCAGCTTGACCGTGATCCTTTCAGGCCGTGGTGGTGGCGGAGGAGGTGGCGGCAACGGCGGTCCAGGCGGACCGGCTGGTGTGGGCGGAGGCCTAGGTGGCTCAGGCTCCAACGGCTCGCCGTCCCACTCCGGGTCACTGAAATGGTGGTGCGCCTTTACGAAGTCCAGAATCGTGAAGTAATCCTTGCCGTCGTAGAGGCGCGTGCCCCGGCCAATGATCTGCTTGAACTCGATCATCGAATTGACCGTCCGCATCAGCACGATGTTGCGCACGTTGCGCGCGTTCACGCCGGTCGACAACTTCTGCGAGGTGGTGAGGATCGTCGGGATGGTCTTCTCGTTGTCCTGGAAGTCGCGCAGATCCTGCTCGCCGCGAGCACCGTCATTGGCGGTCACGCGCACGCAGTAGTTCGGCTGGGTGCTGGTCTTAGTCTGGTTGATCAGGTCGCGCACGGCCAGCGCATGCAACTGCGTGGCACAAAAGACAATGGTTTTCTCGCGCTGGTCAATCATCCGCATCATCAATTGCACGCGGTAGGCCTCACGCTCCTTGATCTCGATGATGCGGTTGAAATCCTTCTCTTCGTAGCGCTTGCCGGCCTCGACCTCGCCGGCCGTCACTTCGTCGTCGGGCGTGTAGACGTATTCATCCAAGGTGGTTGCAATCTGCCGCACCTTGAACGGCGTCAGGAAGCCATCTTTGATACCTTCTTTCAACGAGTACTGGTACACCGGCTCGCCGAAGTAGGCGTAGGTGTCGGTATTGATCGTGCGCTTGGGCGTGGCTGTCAACCCTAGTTGCACTGCAGGTGCGAAGTACTCCAGGATTGCGCGCCAGGAACTCTCGTCCTTGGCTCCGCCACGATGGCATTCGTCGATCACGATGAAGTCGAAGAAGTCGCTCGGGTAGTCGCCGAAATAAGGCGAATCGCCGGGACCGCTTATGAAGGTCTGGAAGATCGTGAAGAACACGCTGCCGTTTTTCGGCACACGCCCCTTCTTCCTGATGGCGTCCGGGTCGATGCGCACCAGTGCGTCTTCGGCAAAGGCCGAGAAGTCGTTATAGGCCTGGTCGGCCAGGATATTGCGGTCGGCCAGGAACAGGATGCGCGGACGTCGCGTCGGCGCGTCGGCGTTGCCATCCTTCCAGTCGTTCAGGTTCCAGCGGCTCTGAAAGAGCTTCCACGCCAGTTGGAAAGCGATGAAGGTCTTGCCAGTGCCTGTTGCCAGTGTCAGGAGAATGCGGTCGCGCCCGTCAGCGATTGCGCCGAGCACGCGGTCGATGGCGATGTCCTGGTAATAGCGCCCCTGCCATGTGCCTCCCTTGTCTTCAAAGGGTACGGCGGTGAAGCGATCGCGCCATGCATTGGCAACGGCGAAGGTCTTTGCCCAAAGCTCATCTGGGCTGGGGAAGGCCGCCACTGCGCCCTCGGCCCCTGTGGTCATGTCGATGCCGTAGATCGCCTGCCCGTTGGTCGCGTAGGTGAAGCGCACGGCCAGCTTGGCGGCATATGCCTTGGCCTGCCCGACGCCCTCGGTGTAGGCCGTATCCCAGGCTTTGGCCTCGATCACCGCCAGCTTGGTGTTGCGGTAGACGAGCACGTAGTCCGCAATGTCAGCCTTGCCGCGCTTGCCAGCACCCAGCAGCCTCCCGTTCGTGAGGCGGTGCTCGCGAAGGACTCGGCTTCCATCAACGACGCCCCAGCCGGCGACCTTCAAAGCGGGGTCAAGATGTTCGGCGCGTGTTTCGGCTTCGTTCATGGATGATGCTTCCTCCCAAAAGCAGCACGGCAATGATAGGCAGTCTCGGGCTCGCTATAGCAAGGACGTCTGGCCGCCCACGTATTTGCCGGATCCGTCGGGCACCAGGCCCTTGGATCGAATCAATGCAATTGCCTGCCGGAACTTGCTTTCTGGAATGGCGAGTTTGTCGGCGTGCCATCCGTCTCTTGCCTCCCAAATCAGGGCCGCGTCCGTGACTTCAGTGCCGTCGATCAGCAGGTTGTTCCATGCCGCATGCAAGGTTGCCAAGACTTCAGCATCCATCGTGTCCATGGGCACCAACAAGTCAATGACTGACTCGATCCGGGAAAGGTCAGCGCCCAATACCTGCGGAGCCTTGGTCAGCAATTGATCGAAGGCAGGGAGCTTCTTGAAGTCGTAGCCGCCTTCGCGCTGCACCATCTCGAAGAAGTCATTCCGCTTCGCCCATTCTTCTGCCCTGAGCATGTGCAGGAAATCGTTCGGGCCGGCGGCGTCCTTCATGGGTTGGCGGCCTAGGTCCACCTTGGCAATGGCTTCCACCAGATGCAGCAGCTTCTGCTCCTTGACGTGACCGAATGTCCTTTCTCGTTGCTGCCGCTTGTGCCGTTCGTAGGCGAGGGCGATAACGTTGGCCGAGTACTCTGGGGAAGTCGTTTGAAGCGCCAGCACAGCGGCGATCGGCTTGGTCTTGGCGGATGTCAGCTGGCCGGTGAAGGCTTGGTGGAGCAGGGTCTTCTTGAGTTCGTCGAGGGCCGCAATCTTCCGCCCGTAAATAGCTCCCAGGCTTCTGGTCTCCTCGCGCATTGCGTCGAGCTTGGCCACGGCTTCAAGCTGCTGGTGAAGACCTGGAAGCGGAAGTAGCAAGTTCTTCGAGTCCGGCACACGCATGTGCTGAACCGTGGAGCCGGAGGCTTTGGCGTGAATTTGGCGCTGAAGCGGCTCGGACTGCAACGCGTACAGCAGGAATCGAGCGTCGAGCTTGGTCGGCTCCGCCCGATACGAGACCAGACGTTGCCCAAGAAATACCGGCTCGTCGGATTCCAGCATGCCAACCTCGCCCATTGGGGCTTCCCGGGTCAGAATCACATCACCTCGACAAGGCACCTGACGTCGCGTCCAAACCTTGTATACATCTTCGGACACATAGTTCACAGAGGCCAGGCTGACTACACCGTTCCGCACATTGGTGGTGCGCATCATCTTGTATGGGGTAGCTTCTGAAGCCGTTGGCGCGGTCTTATTGACGCAGTCCATGATGGACTGGCAGGCATCTTCAATCCGAACCTGAGACCAGTCTGCGCTAAAGACCTGCGCCAAAACACTCTCGAACAGCTCCCGAGCGTTCAGCCGCTTTTTTTCGGCGTGGGCCCTGGCCGTGGCGATGCCTTCGAAGGCATCATCGAGGATTGCGACGATGCGGCGCTGCTCGGGCATCGGCGGCAACGGAATCGGATAGCTCTCGACGAACTCCTTGGTGACCCTCTTGTGACCCACCGCGCCGGTCATGGTCCGTGCGCCATCTTCCAAGAACGCCGGGCGTGCAAGAAAGTAATAGAGAAACTCTGAATCTAGTGTTGAGGTCGGCCGCAATACGATGTACTCGCTGGAGCCGAAGCCAACACCGTTCGTCAAACCGCGCGCTACGCCCAGCTTGCCGTTCTCGAAGCACGGCGTGATCTTCGCTAACAAAACATCTCCATCGGCAAAGTAGGTATAGCTGCCACTCACCTCGCCGAGGCGGCGAGTCTGACGCGGCTGCATGTACTTCACACCAATGCCCAAGTCCTCCATCGGAGCGAAGGAAACCTCTTTATCGTCGGCGAGCTTGGCCTTAGCTTCAGATTTCGGCGGTCTGATCGTGCAAACCTCACCAAGCGTCTTAACTTTCCACTCAGCCATCACGCCACCAGTTCCCGAATCCTTGCCAGCACTTCCGCGCTATCGGCATCAAGCGCAGTGATCTCGTCGATGATGTCTTGCGGCGTGCGTAGCGCGACCTCATTTCCACCGTTCGGGTTCTTCACCGACAGGTCACAGGTGGCGGTGGCTATGCCCGGCAAATCCACCGACCAACTCTGCGCCGAGTCGGCAAAGGTCTTCTGCCGCTCGACGAAGTTGACTAAGTCGTCGTCATTCAGCGGGTTGGTCTTGCCCATATTGCGGCCTGGGTTCAACTGATAGAACCAGACCTTGCGCGTGGGTGCGCCTTTCTCAAAGAACAGCACGACGGTCTTGACGCCGGCGCCCTGAAAAGTGCCGCCGGGCATATCAAGTACCGTGTGCAGATTGCAACTTTCCAGCAGCAGCTTGCGGACGCTGGTGCTGGCGTTGTCGCTGTTGGAGAGAAATGTGTTCTTGATGACGATGGCCGCCCGCCCGCCTGCCTTCAGCGACCTGATGAAATGCTGCAGGAACAAGAAGGCGGTCTCGCCGGTCTTGATCGGGAAGTTCTGCTGGACCTCCTTGCGCTCCTTGCCGCCGAACGGCGGGTTCGCGAGGATCACATCGAAGCGGTCGCGCTCCTGGATGTCGTTGATGTTCTCGCCCAGGGTGTTGGCGTGAACAATGTTGGGCGCCTCGATGCCGTGCAGGATCATGTTCATGATCGCGATCACATAGGCGAGGCTCTTCTTCTCCTTGCCGTAGAACGTGCGTGTCTGCAGCGTGGCGAGATCTTGCGTGGTCTTGGCCTTGGCGCTGAGGTAGTCGAAAGACTCACACAAGAATCCGGCCGAGCCGCAGGCACCATCGTAGATGCGCTCGCCGATCTGCGGGTCCAGGACCTTGATCATGGCGCGGATCAACGGGCGCGGGGTGTAGTACTCGCCGCCGTTGCGGCCGGCGTTACCCATGTTCTTGATCTTGGCTTCGTACAGGTGCGAAAGCTCGTGCTTTTCGGTTTGTGAACGGAAGCGAAGTTCGTCCACCAGGTCGATCACGTCGCGCAGGTTGTACCCGCTCTGCACCTTGTTCTTGATCTCGCCGAAGACCTCGCCGATCTTGTATTCGATGGTGTTGGGGCCGCTGGCTCGCTGCTTGAACCCAGCCAGATAGGGGAATAGTTTGCCGTTGACGAACTCGCGGAGGTCATCGCCCGTCATCGCGGCGTTGTGGTCAAGGGCGCCTGAGGCATCGCGTGGGGCAGCCCAATTGCCCCAGCGGAATTGCTCAGTCAAGATATAGCTGTAGGTTCGACCTTCCAGCGCGGCTTCACCAGCCTTGTCATGCTCCAGCGCTTCGAGGTACTTGAGAAACAGGAGCCACGATGACTGCTCGGTGTAATCCAGTTCGCTGGTGCAGCCCGCATCCTTGTGCAAGATGTCATCGATGTTCTTGAAGGTTTGCTCGAACATTAGCCTCGCCCGCCCATATAGTGCTCTTCCTCGTTTCACCTGAGGTGCATTGCGATCAGCATCCTTCGCTGATGCTTCAGTCGCCTCCAACCGGGGGACTGTACACGGCGATCAATTTGTGCCAATGAGGTAAGCCCTAGCCTCGATCAAAAGGTAGTACCGGCTCACGCTTCCCACCCCCGTAGAGCCCGGACTCATTGCCACTTTTGAGAATTTTCACCCGCAAGCCGTGAATGCTTTCGTCGTATTGAGTTAAAGTCTCCCCCGCTCACCAAAAAGGTGAGTCGGGCCTGAGAACCCGGGATCTTGTCGCGGCCTGAAGGCCGCTGTAAACCGCTACTGGTGCAGCGGCCTTCGTCGTTCGTGCATGCTTTTTGGCGGCTCGGATGGGAGGTCGCAAGACCTGCCGGCTTTTCGCGAGAAGATCCCCGGTTCTCAGCCCGTTCGGGCCGCCGCCACTCTGCACACTCTGCCTGCCGTGGCGGCGGCTGTTCAACCACGAACAGGAAAGAAGAAGAGGGGAGTGGCCGCATGACGACCAAGCAACAGAAGCTCGCCGTGTTGATCGACGCGGAGAACGTTTCCCACACGCTGATCCGTTCCATCCTGTTGCGCGCCGCCTGTTATGGCTCGCTTATCGTCAAGCGCGCGTTTGCCGATTGGTCGCGGCCCGGCATGCGGCGCTTCAAGACCGTGCTGCACCACCACGCCATCGAGCCGGTGCATCTCTTCTCCTACACCCCTGGCAAGAACGCGGCCGACATCACGCTGTGCCTGAACGCGATGGACCTGGTGAACACGGGGCAGTTCGATGGCGTGTGCCTGGTGTCGTCCGACAGCGACCTCACGCCGCTGGCGTTCTGCCTGCGGCGCGAGGGGGTGCGGGTGTATGGCTTTGGCGCGCGGCAGACGCCGCGTGCGTTTGTGGCGGCGTGCAGCAGCTTCATCTACACGGATTCGATCGAAGCGGCGGGATGAAGCGCTGCTATGGGTCCTGTGTGACATAGCGAACAGAGTTGTCGCCCACAAGCGCGCAGGATGGGTTCTTCCCGTTCACTTTCAGGAGACCACCATGGCGAAGTGCGAAGCCTGCGGCAACGACTATGACAAGTCGTTCGAAGTTGTCATGCAGGGAAAAACCCATACGTTCGACAGTTTTGAATGCGCGATCTTTGCGCTGGCGCCCGCCTGCACCCGTTGCGGCGTGCGCATCGTCGGCCACGGGCTGGAAAAAGACGGTCAGATGTTCTGTTGCAACCACTGCGCCGAACACATGGGGATCGAGGAGCTGCGGGACCGCGCTTGAGCGGCTTGCAGCACATTTTTTTCACCATCGTCCAAGGAGAGAACCATGCAACTGTTGAAAGAAGTGATGAGCCGCAATGTAAAGGTCATCAGCCCCGACACGTCCATCAGAGAGGCCGCGAAGCTGATGCTGGATGAAGGTTTCGGGATGATGCCGGTGGGCGAGAACGATCGCATGATTGGCGCGATCTCGGATCGCGACATCGTCATTCGCGCCGTGGCCGAAGGCAAGGACTGCGACACCCAAGTTCGCGATGTCATGTCGGAAGGCATTGCCTGGGCGTATGAGAACGACACCGTGGCCAGGGGCGCAAGCATCATGAGCGAGAACCAGATCCGGCGTCTTCCTGTGGTGGATCGAGACAAGCGACTGGTGGGCATCGTTTCGCTGGGTGACTTTGCCGTCGAAGCAGACGACATCGAACCTGCGGCTGACGCACTGGTTGACATTTCCCGCTCCTGAGGCGGATTCGTCAAAGCAAGCGGCAAACCACAGGAAAGCAAGCTCAGTTCGGCGAGTCTTGCGAAGTTCAGCCCTGAAGCCGCCCAGGCGCTGCAGTGGCCGCCTGTATCGCCGCCGCACATTCCGAAACCAGCTGGGCGGTGGAGTAAGGCTTCAGCACCCAACGGGAGCCTGGGGGCAGCCTTCTTTGCTCGGGCGGATGCGCGCCACTGGCAAACACCACACCAAGGCCTGGCCTGGCCAGCAGCGCCAGGCGTGCAAGTTCGGCGCCGTCCATGTCGGGCAGTCCCAGGTCCAGCACCAGGGCGTCGAAATGCCCGGTTCCTTTGAGGGCGCGCAACGCGTCTGCGGCGGTGGCGGCTTCCTCTACCTCATGCCCCATGTCACGGAAGTGCTCGGCGGCCACGGTGCGTATGGCTTCCTCGTCCTCCACCATCAGAACCTTGAAGCGTGTCGGTGATTCCACTTCAGCGGGTATCGCCGGCTTCTCCGTTGCCTGCGAGCGTTGCGCGGCGTTGCGAAGCAGGTGCCGAATGCGGCGCGCCAGAGCTTCCCGTGAATACGGTTTGGAGAGCAGGTCAACGCCTTCGTCCAGTCGGCCGCCGTGGACGATGGAGTTCTCGGTGTAGCCGGAGGTGAAGAGCACGGCGATGCCGGGCAGGCGTTGCTTGGCGATGCGCGCCAGCTCCGGGCTGCGCAGGCGGCCGGGCATCATCACGTCGGTGAACAGCACATCGATGGACACGCCGCTCTCGATGACCGTGAGCGCGCTGTCTGCATTCCGGGCCCGCAGCACCCGATAGCCCAGATCGGCCAGGATGGCCACGGCCGTTTCGCGCACATCTTCGTCGTCTTCCACCACGAGCACCGTCTCGGTACCTCCGACAACCTGTCCTTCCGGAGCCACAGGCGTCGTCGTGTTCTCCACGTGCAGGGATCGCGGGAGGTACAGCTTGACGGTGGTTCCTTCTCCCAGCTCGCTGTAGATGACCACGTGCCCACCCGACTGCTTGACGAAGCCATACACCATCGACAGGCCAAGCCCTGTGCCCTTGCCTTCGGGCTTGGTGCTGAAGAAGGGCTCGAAAGCCCGTTCAATCACATCGGGCGGCATGCCCGTTCCGGTGTCCGTCACGGCGATCATCACGTACTGCCCAGGGCGCACATCGTCGTGCTGCCTGCAGTAGTCGGCATCCAGATAGGCGTTGCCCGCCTCGATGGTGAGCTTGCCGCGACCCTCCATCGCGTCGCGTGCGTTGATGGCCAGATTGAGGACGGCGTTCTCGACCTGGCTCGGATCGATCGAGGTGTTCCACAGGCCGCCGGAAACAATGGTCTCTATCTCGATGCTTTCGCCCAAAGTGCGCCGAAGCATTTCTTCCAGCCCGCGGATGAAGCGGCCCACGTTGACCACTTTGGGCTCCAGCGGCTGCCGGCGTCCAAACGACAGCAGTTGCGATGCCAGCTTGGCCCCTCGCTCCACACCCCGGAGCGCGGATTCCACACGTGAGGTCGCGACCGGATTGCCCTTGGTGTGGATGGAGAGGATCTGCAGGTTGGCGCTGATGACCTGCAATGAGTTGTTGAAGTCGTGGGCCACGCCACCCGTCAGCGCACCCAGCGCTTCCATCTTCTGCGCCCGCTGCAAGGCCCTCTCTGCGCGGTGGAGTTCCTCGCTTTCATGCTTGAGGCGCTGCAGTGCCTGCTCCAGCTCCGAGGTTCGGGCCTGCACATGGCTCTCCAGCGTGGCGTTCAGTTGCCGCAGCGCGTGTTCGGCGTCTTTCTGGTGCGTCACGTCGTAGCCGTCGACAAAGATCCCTTCGACGCGGCCGGCCACCCAAACAGGCTGGTACATGAGATGGACGAATCGCTCCACCGGCGCCGAGTCGGGTGTGCGCTGGATGCGGACCTCCATCGCTTCGCCGACGAAGGCCTCGCCGGTGGCATAGACCTTGTCAAGAAGTTCGAAGTAGCCCTGGCCGTCCACCTCCGGCAGTGCCTCGCGCACCGGCAGGCCAATCAAGGGCCGGGCACCCACCAGATTCAGGTAGGCGTCGTTGGCGAGTTCGAAGACGTGGTTGGGTCCCGAGAGCAGGGCCATGAAGCTCGGCGCCTGCTTGAACATGGCACGCAGGCGGTCCCGCTCTTCGGTTCGCGCAACCACCTCCCTGACCAACTGCCAGCGCGCCATGATCTGACCCGCGAAGAGCTTCAGGTAGCTGGCGTAGTCGTCGTCGAAGGGTCGGAACGGGTTCAGTCCCACCACCAGCGCGGCGGTGGGGCGGTCATGCCCGGGTTGTGAAAGCGCGATGACGACCGCTTCGGTGGCCGGCATCCCCCAGGCGCCGCTGGGCAGACCCTCCGGGGCCTTCACGGTGAACTGGTTGACGTCCCCGCCCAAGGCGTCCAGCCGCCAGACGGACCTGGGTTCCAGAACGGCGCCGCCCAGTTCTTCGTACAGCGGCGTCGGCGCACCCGTTTCATCGAGTTGGTAGAGCGCGCTGAACAGAATGTCCCGGTCTGCCTTGGCCGCCGCACGCGACACGGCCTGGAAAAGGGTGTCGAGCTGTTCCGCCCCGGCGATGGACGACGCCAGCGAACCCAGCGATTCCAGCCGCCGCTCGCTGATCACCCGATCCGTCTCTTCGCTCACGGCGCAGAAGATGCCCTCCACCTTGCCATCGTCGCCGCTGAGCGGGCTGTACGAGAACGTGTGGTAGGTCTCTTCCGGATAGCCATGGCGATGAAGAATCAGGAGCAGCGCCCGGTCCCACGTCGACTCACCTTGCTCGTACACCAGGCGCAACCTGGGCGCTACGTCTTCCCATATCTCCGCATACAACTTCTGCGTGGGCACGCCCAATGCATTGGGATGCTTTTTGCCCAGGGTGGGCCGATAGGCGTCGTTGTAGAGAAAGGCAATGTCGGGACCCCATCCCACCCACATCTCGAACTTGGAGGTGAGCAGAATGTTCACCGCACTCCGCAGCGTGAGCGGCCAGCCGGCCGGGTCTCCCAGCGTTGTGGAGCCCCAGTCGTGGCTTCGCATGAGCTTCGCCATGTCGCTGTTGCCAACGAATATGCTGGCGAGCAAGTCTTGAGCGCTTTGCGTGTCTTTCATGGTGGTTTGCCGCTGGGGGTGGAGGCCGAACCCTGCATTCTGCATGGGACGCCCGGTCTGGCTCGGAGCGTCGTCCTGTTTAATCAAAGCTAACGACGGAGACCCTGACATGACGCCCTCTAATCCCCCACCACGCCGCTTCTCGATGATCCGCGGCTTTCATCTGGCCGACTTCATCACACTGGGCAATGCCGCCTGCGGCGTGTTGTCGGTGTTCCTGGCCATGATGTACATGGCCAGCGGCTCGCTCGCGCACTTTCTGCTGTCGGCCGCCATGACGCCGCTGGCCTTCGTCTTCGATGTCTTCGACGGCAAGGTGGCGCGCTGGCGCCACCAGCATTCGCCGCTGGGCCGCGAGCTCGATTCACTGGCCGACGTCATCTCCTTCGGGGTCGGCCCGGCAGCGCTGGGCTTTGCCGCAGGGCTCCAGGGTGGGTGGGACATCGCCATCCTCTGCTACTTCGTCTGCTGCGGCGTCAGCCGGTTGGCGCGCTTCAACGTCACCGCCGAACAACTGACCACCGACGCGGGGAAGGTGGCCTACTTTGAAGGCACGCCGATCCCCACCAGCGTGGTCCTGACGGCGGTGCTGTCATGGGCCGCCTGGCAGGGTGCGCTGGGTGCGCAACTGTGGGGCGGGGTGTGGCAGCTCGGGCCCTGGCAGCTGCATCCCATGAGCCTGCTGTTCGCGCTGTCGGGTACGGCCATGATCAGCAAGACCCTGCGCATCCCCAAGTTCTGAAGGAGGCAGGATGAACCCCTACACCGCCTGTGCAACGGGCGTCATCCTGCTGTTGACCCTGATCCCGCTCTCGCACAGCAAGGTCTGGTGGGTGCGCTCGCTGGACTTTCCGCGTCTGCAGCTGTGCGCGATGACGGCTGCGTTGCTGGTGGTGGATCTGCTCGTGGCGTTCGGCGAGGGGTGGCAGGCGTGGCTGGTGCCCTTGGCCGCGGCGGGATGTCTCGCGTACCACGCGTGGTGGATCATTCCTTACACCCGCTGGTTTCCGAAAGAGGTGAAATCCGCTGCGGCGGCAGACGGGGGAGAACCGCTTCTGGTGCTGGTTTCCAACGTGCTCATGTCCAATCACAACACCCAGGCTCTGCTGGACCTGGTGTTGGAGCACCGCCCGCATGTGCTGGTGACGCTGGAATCGGACGCCCGGTGGCAAGAGCAACTGGACACCCTGAAGGCCGACTACCCCTACACCATCCAGTGCCCGTTGGACAACCGTTACGGCATGCACGTGTATGCCCGGTTGCCGCTGGAAGACAGCCACGTGGAATTTCTGTTGGAGGACGACGTTCCGTCGATGCGGACCCGCATCCGCATGCCCAACGGCCAGGTCGTGCAGGCGCACTTCGTACACCCCGAGCCGCCGGCACCAACCGAAAAGGACAGCTCCAGACCGCGTGACGCCGAACTGATGACAGTGGCACGGCGCGTGGCTGACTTGACCGAACCGGTGCTGGTCACCGGGGACCTCAACGACGTGGCGTGGTCGCGCACCACGCGCCAGTTTCGCAAGCAGAGCCATTTGCTGGACCCGCGCGTGGGACGCGGGATGTACAACACGTTCCACGCGGGGCACTGGTTCCTGCGCTGGCCGCTGGACCACATCTTCCACAGCAACCACTTCACGCTGCGCATCATCAGGCGCCTGCCCTCCATCGGATCGGACCATTTCCCGCTGCTGACAGAACTGGTGCTGCACCCCCGACCGCAGAGCGACCAGGAGGCGCTGGGCGAAGACGCCTAGGTGGATGGCTTACGGTCTTCGCCGTCATCAGGCTCGTCGGTTTCTTCCGTCTCGTCGGTTTCATCCTCCAGCGGGTCGCCGGCCTCGGCTTCGTCCACGAACGCCAGGTCAGGGTCTTCTTCGGCATCTGCGTCTGCATCCGCCACACCGGGCGTGAACACGCGGTCCACGCCGATGTCCCAGCCGTCCTGCTTGCCGCTGTCGCCGCCCGCGCTGCGGCTTTCGCCCGTGCCGGTGGCATCGCTAGCGGAGGTCAGGGCGTCGGGCGGCAGCAGGCTGGCGCCGCCCAGTTCGTCCCGCGCCGCCACATCGGTCGCCAGGCCGGGGTCGCCGCCTTCGCTGTCCTCGATGCCCATCATGTCGCTGCCGCTGTCGGAGTTGTCGCCGGGGCCGAGGGACGCTGTGTCGCGGCCGGCGGGTTCGGCGGGTGCCGGGCTCACGCCCTGAATGCTGCTCTTTGCCATGGTCGTACCTTCCTGGTGGGTGGGTGGTTCCATGGAAGGGCAGTTGGCGTGCCCGGTCGCGGCTGGCACGCGTGGGGAGCGCCTCACGTCATTTTTTGCCAGCGTCTTCCAGCAGGGTCTGCGTGATGGCGCGGCCGATCTGTTCGAACGCGGGGCCGGCCTCGCGGTGCTCGTCCAGCTCTTCGGCACAGGTGGCCACCACGATGGCCGCGCGCGCCCCGTCCTGCGGGTTGATCACGCCCATGTGGCAGGCGCGGTTCAGTTGGGTGCCGGTCTTGTGGATGAAGCGCGCCGTGCGCGGCAGGCCGGCTTCGAGCCGGTAGGCGTCGTAGGTTTCAAACTTCAGGTCGGCCATCAGGCGTTGCAGGTGCTGGGGGTTCACCAGCTTGCCGGTCACCATCTGCTCCAGCATGTTGCCGTAGGCGGACAGGGGCGCGCTGTTGAACTGTCGGGCGTAGTAGCGCGTGTAGGCCTCGTCCATGGTCTTGGCGCGCAGTTCGCTTTTGGGGATGGAGAGGGTGCGCACCAGTGCGTCCACCCGCTTGGGTCCGTTCGTCTGGGCGGCCACCTGCACCAGCTGGATGTTGGTCAGCTCGCGGGCCTTGGGGTGCAGTTCGCCATACACGTCCCGGCGCACGGCGGTGAAGGTGGTGAGGCGGTTGAAACCGTTGGTGCCCAGGTACTGGCGGGCGCGCTGGTTCAGCGTGTCTTCGCCCACGGTGCGGATCAGCATGTTGGCGGCGGTGTTGTCGCTCTCCATCAGCATGCGCTTGAGCAGCGCTTCCACGGTGTAGGTGGTGCCGCTCTTCTGCCACACGACGTTGCCCGAGCCGTCCACCTTGTCGGTCTCCTGCAGCGTCACCTTTTGTGCCAGGTTCAGCTTGCCCGCCTCGGCTTGCTGCAGCACGGCCAGGGCCACGGGCAGCTTGGTGGTGGAACCCAGGTACCACGGGCGGTCGGCCTGGTAGGCCAGGGTCTCGCCGTTGTCCAGCCGCTTGATGTACACGCCCAGTTGGCCGGGCGTGGCTTTGTCGATGCGCTCGATCTGCTGGCGCAGCGCGTCGCTCCAGGCCGCGCTTTTCTGGGCGTGGGCAGCCAGGCTAGCGGTCGTCAGGGCCAGCGCGAGACACAGCGTTCGCAGCCGCAAGGCATGTGGGGTCATGGGGTCTTCCATCGGTCAGCAGGCCAGACTTGCAGATCGCCGTGCCCACGTCCTTGAGGGCACGGTCCGAACGCCCGATGAGCATTTCACCGCGCGTGCAGGCCACCACGATAACGCGTTGGTCGCGCCCGAGTCGCGGCACGCTGATCAATCCCGAGTCGCACGTTCGCGCGCGCTGGGTGCCGGTCTTGTGCGCGAATTTCACGTTGGCCGGCAGGCCGGCGCGGATGCGCTGCTTGCCCGTCTGCACCCGCTCCATCACCCGCAGCAGATACGCGGTGTGGCCCGCATTGAGCACCCGGCCTTCGGCCAGTTGCTGCAGCATGTCGGCATAGGCGTCGAGCCGGCCGGAATTGAGGCCGCTGGCGTAGTAGGCCTCGAACGCATCGCCCACGCTGGGCATCTGAAACGACGCGGCGGGCACGCGCAGCAGCGTGGCCAGGGCCTGCAGCCGGTCGGCATCGGTGCGCTGCTGCTTGATCAGCAGAAAGTCGTGCCCGCTCAGGTGCGCCGCTTCGCTGGTGAGGTGGCCATAGGCGTGCCGGCGCACGTCGGCCAGCGTGGTGATGCGCTCGAAGCCCTGCGGCACCAGCTCCTGCACCAGCGCGTTTACCGCACGCAGGCCCACCAGTTCGATGAGCATGTCGCTGGCGGTGTTGTCGCTGTAGATGATCATCTGCTCGATCAGGTAGCGCACGCTCAGCGGTGTGCCCACGGCTCTGGAATTGGTGGCGCCGGCGCCGTCCACATAGTCGGCAGCGCGCAGGCGCAGGGTGGTGTCCAGCGTGAAGTCGCCGCGCTCCACCGCGCGCAGCACGGCCAGCGCCACCGGCACCTTCACGGTGGAGGCCAGGTACCAGGTCTCGTCAGCGCGGTGCGACACGGAAACGCCGGTCTCCAGGTCGCGCACGTGGATGCCCAGGCCCGCCGTGTGCCGCGCGGCCACGCGGGCCAGTTCGGCCTGCAGCTGCTCGGCCCATGCGGGGGCAGGTGCCAGTGACGGCGCCTGCTGAGCGCTCGCTGCAGCAGCCCCACTGGCCAGGGCGCCGGCCAAGGCCAGCCGCGCGGCAAGGCACGCAAGGCGGATCCGCCGGCCGCTCAGATAAGCAATGACAAACCTCATGAGCCTCGACCGTACTACGAGCGGCCAGGTCAGGCTGTATCTGTATGTTTTTGCTGACCTGCGTTCATGCCCGCAGAAGCGCCTGCACGCGCTGGGTGAAGGTGCTCAGTTCGAAGGGCTTGGTCATGACCTGCATGCCTTGTGGCAACTCGCCCAGGCCGATGGCGGAGCTTTCGGCGTATCCGGTCACGAAGAGCACGCGCTGTTCCGGGTTGAGGGCGCGCGCCGCATCGGCCACGTGCCTGCCGCTCATGCCGCCGGGCAGGCCCACGTCCGTGACCAGCAGGGCAATGGATCGATCGGCGTGCAGCGCTTCCACCGCTCGCTGGCCATCGGCTGCCTGCAACACGCGGTACCCCAGCTCCATCAGCACTTCCGACATCAACTCGCGCATCGCCGATTCGTCGTCGACGACCAGAATGGTTTCGCCCACGCCTTGTTGCTCCACGCCGGGCTGCCGATGCTCCGTCTCATCGAGCGTGCCTTCATCGCCGTCGTGGCGCGGCAGGTACATGAACACCGTGGTCCCCGCGCCCACCTCCGACTGGATGTGGGCCTGCCCACCTGACTGGCGCGCGAAGCCGTACACCATCGACAACCCCAGCCCGGTGCCCACGCCCAGCGGCTTGGTGGTGAAGAAGGGGTCGAAGGCGCGCGCGATCACGCCCGGCGCCATGCCGGTGCCGCTGTCGCGCACGGAGATGGACACATAGGGGCCGGGCGGCACATCCAGCTCTCTTGCAAAACGGTCGTCCAGCGTGCGGTTCTCGGTTTCGATCACGACCTTGCCGCCATCCGGCATGGCGTCCCTGGCGTTGATGCACAGGTTCAGCAGCGCATTTTCCAGTTGTCCCGGATCCGCGTGGATGGGCCAGGTGCCGATGCTGGCCACCACCTCCAGCCCGATCTGCGGACCCATAGTGCGGCGCACCAGATCTTCAAACCCCCCGATCAGGCGGTTGACTTGAACCACCTTCGGTTCGAGCGTCTGCTGCCGGGAAAACGCCAGCAGCCGGTGGGTGAGCGCAGCGGCGCGCCGGGTGGCGTTCTGGCCGATGTCGACGTACCGTCCCAAGCCGGCCTCATCCGGCAGTTTTCGCTTGAGCAGCTCCAGGCTGTTGCTGATGGCCGCCAGCAGGTTGTTGAAGTCGTGCGCCAGGCCACCGGTCAGTTGTCCCACCGCCTCCATTTTCTGGGCTTGCCGCAACGCGGCTTCCGTTCTCATGAGCTCCCGGCTTCGCTCCTCCACCTTGCGCTCCAGCGAATCCGCCAGAGCCTGAAGGTTCTGCTCGGCGCGTCGACGCTCCACGGCTTGCTGAGTGCGCTGCGCCACGTCGCGAATCAGGCTCAGTTCGTGTTCGGTCCATTGCCGGGCACTGGCGTGGTTGAGGTACAGGAGAGCAACCAGGCCCTTGTTTTCACTGACGGGGATGTTGATCACCGCCTGGGCGCTGATGGCAATCAGCGCATCGGCTGTGCTGGCCGTTCTCGGATCCTGGCGGGCGTCCGAAAAGACCACCGACTCGCCGCGCTTCAGGTCTTCGATGTAGCTGCCGTAGTCCCGAAAATGCAGTGTGCCGGCCAGGGAGGCAATGCCGGGGGCGTTCCAGTCCCGTTCGATGGTGATCGTTTCTTTCTGGTTGTCGACCAGCCCGAAGCCGGCACGGCTCACGTCGAGCGCGCGACCCAGGGATTCGGCTGCGCGGTAGGCGATCTCGGCGGGATCGTGCACCGCGCTGTAGACGTCGCGCTCGAGCGATTCCAGCAATTCGCTGCGCCGTTGCGCCAGCATCACGTCTGTGATGTCCTGGGAGATGCCCGACATGAACGCCGGTTGGCCCAGCGCGTTGCGTTCCAGTCGACCGACGATCCTGACCCAGGCCAGTTGTCCGTCGGGACGGACGACGCGGTATTCGATGCGGTAGTCCTCGCCCGTGCGCACGGTGTGCTCCACGGCGGCACGCATGCGCGGCTGGTCATCCGGGTGCACGGCCTCCTGCAGTTCCCGGTAGGAAAACGGCATGTTTTCATCGCGACCGAAATTGCGCTTGCAGTGGGGGGAGGCGAACAACTCCGCGTTGGACAGCTCGAGCTGCCAGACGCCCAGCTCGCCGGCGTCGGTGGCCGCTCGCAATCGGGATTCAGCGGTCTCGATTTCCCGCACCCGGTCCGCCAGTTCCACCGTCAACGCGGCATTGGAGGTTTCAAGGCCGACCAGGCGCTCACGCTCAAGGGTGACGTCGACCTGGCTAGCAAAGAAGTACGCCACTTCTCCGTCGGCGCCGCGCACCGGGCCGAGCAACAGCCGGTTCCAGAACGGTTCACCGTTCTTGCGGTAATTCCTCAGATCGACCTGGATCGATCTTCGGTCCGCAACCGCCTCGCGAATCTGGCTCACCGCCTCGGGGTCGGTGTCCGGCCCCTGCAGGAAACGGCAATTGCGGCCCACGATTTCCTTGCGCGCGTAGCCCGTGAGCCGGCAGAAGGAGTCGTTGACGAACACGATGGGGTTGTCGGGCTGGCGGGGGTCGGTAATGACCATGGGCATCCGGGTGGCGCGCACGGCAGCCACGAACGGGTCGGTTCCATCATCCAGTCCTGCGAGGCGCAGGTCCTCGCTCGCAGTGCCTCTGTTCAGTGGCATATTCATCAGTACCTCTTCACGCCTGTACAGTTCGCGGGAAGGGTACTACGGGGCGTGACGGCGAAAATTCGCGCGTGCACACCGTCTGTGGTTTATCGAACAGTGCGCGCGGTGGCTTCGTGTTCTGATAGAAGCGAGAGCAACCGTGTTCAACAACACCCAGACTGGACGGAGGACCCCCGGTGGACGAAGCAACAAGGTGGTTCCCTTATTGCGGCGAGGCGCCAGGCCCCGAGGTCTGGCTGAGCCGCTGGAATCTTGACCCGGTGCTGGGTGCGGTGTTGCTGCTGCTGGCGCTGTCGCTGTGGCGCGCGCCCGTCGGCAGAGAGCTCACGCTGGGGCGACGCCACAGCTTGTGGGGCGCCTGGGTGCTGGCGGTGGTGCTCTTTGTCTCGCCGCTGTGTGCGCTGAGCTCAGCCTTCTTCACGGTGCGGGTCATCCACCACATTGCGCTGGTGCTGGCCATGGCACCGCTGCTGGTGCATGGGCTTGAGCCCTGGCTGCGGCGCTTGCCGGCGCCGCTGTGGACGACCACGGCCATGGCCGCCGTGGTGTTCTGGGTGTGGCACGCACCGGCCCCCTACGCGGAGGCGCTGTCGTCCGATGCCATCTACTGGCTGATGCAGTTCACCCTGCTGGCCAGCGCTGTGGTGTTCTGGATCGCGGTTCGGCGGGCCGCCCCGGCGGCGGCCATGGGCGCCATCCTCGTCACCACCGTCTTGATGGGCATGCTGGGCGCGCTGATCACCTTTGCCGGGCGGCCGCTGTATCCGCCGCATTTCGCGTCTGCCATCAGCTGGGGGATGGCACCGCTGGAAGACCAGCAACTCGCCGGCATCATCATGTGGGCGCCTGGCAGCATGGCCTACCTGGCCGCGGCGGTGTGGATCGGCTGGCGCTGGCTGGACGCCGAACGCGCGCGCGGCGTGCGTGCCGACGCCGCATGAACCTGATTGCCGCCATCGAGTGGGCTGAGGGCTACCACCGACGCGGTCTCTATTCGCCGATCGGCGTTGCATTCCACTGGATCATGGCGGCGCTGATGTTTTTCCAGCTCGCGCATGGCTGGTTCCTGGGGTGGCAACCGGTGGGGGGCGACAAATACCTGGGTTACCAGACCCACACGCAGATCGGGCTCACCATCATGCTGCTGGGCTCGCTGCGCTTTTTCTGGCACAGCCAGATCACCGGGCCCGAGAACGTGGACGAGTCGTCGCTCGCGGGCAGGGCCAGCCGCGTGCTGCAGGCCTGGTTCTATGTGAGCTTCTTCGCCTTGCCCATCAGCGGCTGGGTCATGTGGTCCACCTTGCCCGGTGACCTGCCGTTGTCCATCGCCGGTGTGATCCCGTTTCCCAACCTGCCTTTCGATCAATTGTCCGAAGACCTGCAGTGGCGCCTGATGCAGTGGGCCGCCACCGCGCACTTCTACATCGTGTGGATCACCATGCTGGTGATTCCCGGCCACGCTGGGGCGGCCGTGTTGCACTACCTGCTCAAGCGCGACAAGGTGCTGCCCTCGATGTTCGACCTCAACGGTCCGGACGTGGCGGGCGTGATGGGATCCGGGCCAGATACAGGCTCAACTGCCGCACCTCCCCGGGATTGAGCGCCTGCGCCACCTTTAACATCTCATGATTGCCGTCGTTGCGCCGTTTCGCCACCTGCCAGTCCTGCATCTGCTGGGCCAGGTAGAAGGCCGGCTGGGCGTTCAGCGGCGGGCCCAGTTCGGTGCCCGCACCCTCTGCGCCGTGGCACTGCTGGCACTTCGCGGCGTACAACGCGGCTGTGGACGGGGCGACGGTTTCCTGGGTGGCGCCGGGCAGCGCTTGCGGCGGCAGGGCGGCGTAGTGGTTGGCCACCCGCACGCGTTCGTGGCTGTCCAGAAAACGCGCCACGTCGCGCATCACCTCGTGCGGCCGCAAGCCGGTGGCGTAGTCCTGCATCTGCTTCTGCAGGTAGCCGGCAGGCAGGCCGGCCAGGCGCGGTGCGTCGAACCCGTTGCCCTCGCCGCGCACGCCGTGGCAGGTGGCGCAGGCGTAGCGCGCGCCACCTTCACCGCCGCTCATGGCAATCACCTCGCCGCTGCGGCCGAATCGGTCGTCGCTGGTGGCCATGCGGTCGGTGCAGGCGGTCATCAGTGTGAGGGCGCAGGCGGCCAGCCACAAGGCGCGGAACTTCGGCGGCCGGCGTTCGTGGAGCGAAGAAGGTGTGTGCATGGACACTAGATCATCGCCCATGCCGCGTACCCGAAATTCACCCAGGGGCTATTCGGGCCTCTGGCTGGTGCTGGCCTGCTTCAGCCTGGTGGCCTGCGACGGGCCGCCCGACCGCACTCCCACGTTGGGCGACGCCAGCGCCGAAGCCGGCTTGCGGCTCGTCACCGAAAAAGGCTGCGTGGCCTGCCACACGTTTCCGGACGTGCCGTGGCCGCGCGGCGGGCTCGGGCCTTCGCTGCAGGACTTTGCCCGACAGGGCCTGATCGCCGGGCAGCTGCCGAACCAGCCCGGCGTGTTGATGCAATTTGTCAGAAACGCCCCCGCGCTCAAGCCCGGGACGGCCATGCCGGCCATCACCATGACGGACCAGGAAGCCCGCGATGTCACAGCCTATCTCCTCACGCTCCAACCTCGCTGAGGCCTTGAGCGGCTGGCCCCCGCCGGTGCTCGATCCGCACGGCCCGTTTTCGAACACGGTCACCTCGCTGGCGTGGGTGCTGATTGCCCTGGTCACGCTCATCTTCGTGCTGGTGTGCGTGGCCATGTGGGTGGCGCTGTACGGCAGCGACGAACTGCGCGCGAAGCTCGGCGGTGTGGGCGTCGTCAAATGGTTCGGGCTGATCATTCCGGCCGGCATCCTGTTCCTGCTGCTGGTCTGGGGCCTCACGCTGGCCGCCGGCATGACAACCATCAAGGGCGACGAGCTGCGCATGCGCGTGTCCGGCAACATCTACTGGTGGCGCGTGTCCTACCTGGATGCGGCGGGCAAGGAGATCCATGCAGACGCCAACGAACTGCACATTCCGGTCGGCCGCCCGGTGGTGGTCGAGATGGTGTCCGAAGACGTGATCCACAGCTTCTGGGTGCCCAAGCTGGGCGGCAAGATGGACATGATCCCCGGTCGCACCAACCGGCTCAAGCTGCAGGCCGACAAGGCGGGCGTGTACGGCGGGCAGTGCGCCGAATTCTGCGGCGGTGCGCACTCGCTCATGGGCTTCATGGTGGTGGCGCACGAGCCGGCCGACTGGCAGCGCTGGAACGAAGCGCGGCTGGCGCGCCAGGCGCCACAAGCGGCCCCAGCCGCTGCACCGGCCAACGACGAGGTGCTGCGCGGACGCCAGCTGTTTGGCGAGGCCGGCTGCGCCGCCTGCCACCGCGTGGCCGGCACCTCTGCGCAAGGGCTCTCGGGTCCGGACCTCACGCACATCGGTTCGCGCCAGTCGCTGGGTGCCGGCATCCTGCCCAACACCCGCGGCACCCTGATCGGCTGGATCGGCGACAGCCAGTCGATCAAGCCCAACAACCGCATGCCGGCCTACCGTTCGCTGGAGGCCGCCGAACTCAATGCACTGGCGGCCTACATGGAGTCCTTGAAGTGACGCAGGCCGTTCCCCCGGGCGTGGCGGGCGCGATCGAAGACGCGGCGAGTGCGGCGTCGGAAACCGGCTTCGACGCCCGGCTCTACGAGCGTTTTCCGACGCGAGGCAAAAGACCGCGAGGCGAACTCGAGGCCCTGAAGAAGGTGTGGGAAACGCCGACAGGCTGGCGGGCGTTCAGCGCCGTCAACAACAACTTCATCGGCTTGCTGTTCATCATCACGGCCTTCGGGTTCTTTGTGGCCGCGGGTGTGCTGTCGCTGGTGATGCGCGTGCAGCTGGCTGCGCCGCTGGCGGACGTGGTGCCGCAGGAAACCTACAACCAGCTGTTCACGATGCACGGCTCGGTGATGATGTTCCTCTTCGCCGTGCCCGCCGTCGAGGCCATCGCCGTGATGCTGCTGCCGCAGATGATCGCCGCGCGCGACCTGCCGTTCCCGCGACTCTCGGCGTACTCGTACTGGGCCTACCTCATTGGCGGCGTGGTCTTCTTCTGCTCGATCTTCTTCAGCCTGGCGCCCTCGGGCGGCTGGTTCATGTACCCGCCGTTGAGCGACGGCGTCTACTCCAAGGGCATCAACGCGGACTTCTGGCTCCTGGGCATCGGCTTCATCGAGATCAGCGCGATTGCCGGCGCCATCGAGCTCATCGTCGGCGTGCTGCGCACACGCGCGCCGGGCATGACGCTGTCGAAGATGCCGATCTATGCGTGGGCGGTGCTGATCTTCGGCGTGATGATCATCCTGGCCTTCCCGGCCATGATCATGGTGACCTTCCTGCTGGAACTGGAGCGCGCGTTCAACTGGCCGCTGTTCGACGCCACGCGCGGTGGCGATCCGCTGCTGTACCAGCACCTGTTCTGGTTCTTCGGCCATCCGGATGTCTACATCATCTTCATCCCGGCCTCGGCCATGGTGTCGGCCATGATCGTCACGGTGGCGGGCAAGCCGCTGGTGGGCCACGAGATCGTGGTGCTGGCCTTGATCGCCACGGGCTTCATCAGCTTCGGGGTCTGGGCGCACCACATGTTCACGGTGGGCCTGCCGGGGCTCTCTGCGGGTTACTTTTCGGCTGCGTCGATGGCGGTGGCGATTCCGGCGGGGGCGCAGGTGTTCGCGTGGATCGCCACGCTTGCCTCGGGCAAGGTTCAGCGCAACGTGCCGTCGCTGTTCCTGGTGGGCGGCATCCTGATCTTCGTGATGGGTGGCCTCACCGGTGTGATGGTGGGCATGGTCGCCTTCGACGGCCAGGCCCACGACACCTACTTTGTCGTCGCGCACTTTCACTACGTGCTGATCGGCAGCATGGTGTTCCCGCTGTTCGCCGGCTTCTACTACTGGATGCCGATGCTCAACGGCCGGCAACTGTCCGAGCGGGTGGGGCGGTGGGTCTTCTGGCTCAACTTCGTCGGCGTGCATGTGTGCTTCCTGCCCATGCACCTCACCGGACTCATGGGCATGCCCAGGCGGGTGGACACCTACCTGCCGGGGCGCTCCTTCGACGTGCCGAACCTGATCTCGACGGTGGGCGCCTTCATCATGGCGGCGGGGGTGCTGCTGTTCCTGATCGACGCCATTCGCTGCTTCACCCGCAAGGGCGATGAAGAAGGCAACGCGCGCAACGTCTACAACGGCGGCACGCTGGAGTGGCTGTCCACCGGCAACTACGCGGTGCGTTCGATCCCTGTCGTGAGTTCCCTGGAGCCCCTGTGGGCCGATCCCCGACTGCGCGAAGACGTGGAGGCCGGGCGCTACTTCCTGCCCGGCACCGCCACCGGTGAGCGCGAGACGCTGATCACGAGCAGCGCGCGCGCCGAGCCGCAGTATGTGCAGATCATGCCGGGGCCTTCGTGGTGGCCGTTGCTGGCGGCGCTCTTCACCGCGGGCTGTTTCCTGCTGCTGACGGTGAAGGCCCTCACGCTCAGCGCGGTCTGCGGCGTGCTGGCCGTCGTCTGCATCATGCGATGGGTCTGGGGCAACGACCGGCACATCGAGCAGAAGGAGGTGGACGCGGGCGGGGGCATTCTGCTGCCGACCTACGTGACCGGCCCGCAATCGCACGGCTGGTGGGCCGCGGTGCTGCTGGTCATCGTGCTGGGGATGATCTACCTCATGGCGATGTTCGGGTACCTCTACCTGTTCGGATCCCATCCTGAGTGGTGGAAGGTGGTTGCGCCGCGCGGCGCGCTGGTGCCTGGCGTGCTGCTGCTGGGTGCGTCGGCGGGCTTGGCGTGGGCGGCGCGGCCGTTGATGGCGACGATGAAGCGCGGCAGCGGCGCCAGCGCGGCGGCGATGACGCTGAGCATGCTGTGCTTGGTGGGCGCGCTGGTGGTGGATGGACTCGACTGGTGGAACGCCGGGCTGCGCGGTGATGCCAGCGGGCAGGGCGCCACCATCTACGCCATGATGGCCTGGCACGGCTCCGTGGTCATTGCGGTGGTGTTGTCGGCGGGGTACTACGTCGCACGCTGGGTGCGCGGCCTGGCACCCGCCCCGGCCAACAAGACGCTGGAGGCGCTGCGCATCCTGTTCATCTTCGCCGCGATGGAGGGCGCCGCCGGCCTGCTGCTGCCGCGTGTGTTGCCGTGGGGCGGCGTGTGAAGTCGACGAACCCCCTGCGCTGGCGGCCGATGATCACGGCGTTCGTGATCTGGTTCGCGCACTTCATGGTGGTCTGGGCGGCAAGCGAGATCTGGGCACACCAGTGGATGGCGAACGCCGTGGCCTGGGTGGCCACCGCCATTGCGCTGGTGGCGGTGGGTGTGCATTGGGTGCGGGTGAAGGCACGGCACGCCGAGGGCGCGCTGTCCGACTGGAACCACCACTTCGCCCAGGGTGCTGTGGCCATCGCCACGGCGGCGGTGGTGTTCAGCGCATTGCCCTCGCTGGTGTTCCTGCCCTGAGCGCAGGCTAGCGCTGCCGGGTGCCGAGCTTGCGGTACACCGTGGCGCGGCTGATGCCGAGCGCGCGCGCCGCTTCCTTCACGTTGCCACGTGCGTCGTCCACGGCTTTGCGGATGAGGGCGGTTTCCATGTCTTTCAGCGGTATGCCGTGCGCGGCGGCGTGTGCGGGCGGGCCGCCGCGCTCGCCGTTGCGGTTCAGTTGCGCCAGCATGCACAACCGCAGGCCGGACCACAGTGGCACTTCGAACGGGCCGCGCTGGGCGCGGGCGGCATCGAACAGCGCTTCCATGGGCACGGCAAAGAGATCGCTGCAG
This sequence comes from Hydrogenophaga sp., assembly GCF_051858985.1. GTDB lineage: Bacteria > Pseudomonadota > Gammaproteobacteria > Burkholderiales > Burkholderiaceae_C > Hydrogenophaga. The sequence continues at coordinate 62,756 of NZ_JBHYGM010000002.1, forward strand.
TGGCCGGGCACCATGCCTGGGGCGATGCCCAGCATCTCGGCGGCCGAACGGTTGAGCGCGGTCACCCGGCCGTCGTCGTCCAGGCCCACCAGGCCATCGCTGTCGTCGCCGATCACGCGGCCGGGCCAGTTCAGGCACAGCAGCAGGCGGTGCGGCCGGCCGAGCGTGAGCGCGTTCTCGATGCTGCGCGCCGATTGCGTGACGAGGTGCTTGAGCGCGGGCTGCTCAATCACATTCACGCCGGTGAGGTCGAGCATGCCCACGCACTGGCCGTCAGGCCCCCAGATGGGCGCGCCAGCGCAGCTGTAGACGCTGGTGTCGTCGTAGAAGTGTTCGCCCCGGTGCAGCCACACGGGCTGCAGCTCGGCCAGCGTGGTGCCGATGGCGGTGGTGCCCACGGCGCGTTCGGACAGGTCCACACCCACACGGGCGATGCTGGAGGCGTACGGGTTGTGTCGGTCCACCGGGCCGTTCACGTCGATCACCGTGCCCCGTGCGTCGGTGAGGATGGCGAAGTAGCGCGTGTGCGCCATGGCGCGCGTGAGCGACTGGATCACCGGCGCGGCCGCGCGCAGCAGCGGCTGGTTGGCCTCGATCGCGTGGCGCATGGCGGCGGCGGTGACGGGGTCGAAGGCAATGTGTTGTTGCGGCTGGAAGCCCTGGTCGAGGCAGCGGCGCCAGGAGCGTTCCACCCAGGGTGCCAGCAGCGGCGGCGCCGACGGCGTGCGCGACCCCAGCACCGCCTTGCGCGCCTGCTCGATGAGCGCAAGCCGCTGCTGGTGGGGAACCGTGGGCTGGGACTGTGGGGTCACGATCGGCTGGAGGGTGGGGGCGAACGCCATTAAAGCAGCGTTTGTGCGCCAGCGCACACGCCCGAGCGGCCTGCTCGGGTAAGGGTCATCCCTAGCCCGGCCAGCGCCACGACCAGCGGGTTTCCCTGGCGAGGGCGTCCAGGTCTTGCGGCGTGTCCAGGTCGCGGGTGTAGTGCGGGTTGTCCACGTCCCACAGGTGCACCGACCCGGGGTGCGCGGCGCGCCACTGGCGCAGGCTGGGTTGCATGGGGTCGATGAGCGCGGCGCGGACATGCGAATCGAACATCACCGGATGACCCGGCTGGCCATGCACGCGCGGCACCTGCACGCGCGCGCCGGCGGGGCGTGCATCGAACGCGTCCATAGCGGCCTGCACGTCCGCGGTGTCGATGAGCGGCTGGTCGGCCAGCAGCACCACCACGCGTTGCACATCGTGCGCCAGGGCGCGCAGGCCGGCACGCAGCGACGAAGACGTGTCGTCGTCGGGGCGCGGGTTGATCACGCACAGCGGGGAGAGCTCGTCGGGCAGGCGGGCCACATGGGCCTGGATGTCCTGAGCGTGGTGGCCGAGCACCAGCACCAGGTCGTGCCGGGCCTTGCCGCGCAGCGGCTGCACATGCGTGAGCAGCCGCTCCAGCAGCGTTTTGCCGTTGAGTTCGAGCAGGCATTTGGCGATGCCACCCATTCGGCGGCCGGCACCAGCTGCAAGGATGACGAAACCGGTCTTCACGAGGGGACGAAGCAGGTGGGCGCAGACGGCGCGCTGGCTTCCTGCGAGTTCTTGGCGCTGGCCACGTCCATGTCGCGCGGCAACGGCACGCCGTTCTTCACCGCCAGCACCTCGGCCATGATGCTCACCGCAATCTCGGGCGGCGTCTTGCTGCCGATGTAGATGCCGATGGGGCCGCGCAGGCGGGCCAGGCTCTCGGGCGTCTGATCGAAGTGTTCGATCATGCGCGCGTGCCGCGCTTCGTTGTTGCGGCGCGAGCCGATGGCGCCCACATAGAAGGCTTCGGTCTCCAGCGCTTCGAGCAGCGCCAGGTCGTCCAGTTTCGGGTCGTGCGTGAGGGCAATCACGCAACTGCGGCGGTCGACGTGGAATTCACGCACCACGTCGTCGGGCATCTCGGTGACCAGCGTGACGCCGGGCACCGACCACGCGGTGCGGTATTCCTCGCGCGGGTCGCACACGGTCACGGCGAAACCGCTGAACAGCGCCATGGTGGCCAGGTACTCGGTGAGCTGGCCGGCACCAATCAGCAGCATGCGGTATTCGGGGCCGAAGGTGTTGCTGAGCACCTGGCCATCGTCGATGAGCGAAGCGGGCGCCTGCGCGGCGCGCAGCGTCACGCGGCCGCTGGCCAGCTCGGTGCGCCGCTCCATCATCTGACCACCGGCCAGCGACTGCACCAGCGCGGCCAGCGAGGCGGCATCGGGGTTGAACTCCAGCACCAGTTCCAGCGTGCCGCCGCAGGGCAGGCCGAAACGGTGGGCCTCGTCGGCGCTCACGCCGTACTTCACGCGCTCGGGCGTGCCGTCGGGAATCTCGTGCGTGATGCCGGGGGGCGCGGTGCTGCCCTGCACCGCACCGTGCGCGCGGCTGTAGCGGTAGATCAGGTCGTCTTCGATGCAGCCGCCCGAGACCGAGCCCACCACCGCACCGGTTTCGCACAGCGCCATGATGGAGCCCACAGGGCGGGGCGAAGATCCCCACGTGCGCACCACGGTGGCGAGCAGGGCGCGGTGGCCCTGTTCGCGCCAGCCCTGCAGGGTGCGCAACACGGTGACGTCCAGGTTTTCCACGATGAGTTCCTCAGGCCTGGGTGGCCATGTAGATGATGCCGGCAATGACCACCGCGATGGCAGCCCAGGCCCAGGTGGGGATGCCGCCAGAGGCAGGTGCCGGCGGGGGAGCCGCCACCACGGCGCCGGGGGCGGCCGGGTAGCGGCGTTGCAGTTCCTCGTCGAACCGGCGGAAGAAGTCCTCCGCCAGCGATTTGGCCGCGCCGTCGATCAGGCGCTGGCCGAGTTGCGCGATCTTGCCGCCCACCGAGGAGTGCACGGTGTAGCTGAGATCGCAGCCGCTGTCGGTGGGCTTGAGCAGCACGGCAGAGGTGCCCTTGCCGAAGCCGGCCACGCCGCCCTGGGCATCGAAGCTGAGCTTGTACGACTCGGGCGGCACGATGTCGGTGAGCACCACGCGGCCATTGAAGCGCGCAGACACGGGGCCGATCTTGATGGCGGTGCCTACGGCGTAAGTGTTGGGTTCGGTGAGCTCGAATTTCTCGCAGCCCGGAATGCAGGTCTTGAGGATCTCGGGGTCGTTGAGGGCCTCCCAGGCCTGTTGCTGGGTCACGGCGAGCGGCCGGCTGCCTTGCATGTCCACGGTGGTATCTCCTGTCAGGTCGGAATGGTGAATGAATTCGGGTTGTTCAGCCGCGCTGCATGAGCGATGCCATGGAACGGGCGAGGTCTTCGAGGCGGCTCAGGTTGTGCACGGCGAGCATGCCGTGCGCGTGGCGGTGCAGCACGCTGGCCCCGCTGGCCAGCGGTGCGTAGCCATCAAAGCGCAGCAGCGGGTTGAGCCAGAGCAGTTGGCGCGAATGACGGCCCAGCCATTGCAGTTCCTGTTCCAGCACCTCGGGCGCGCCGGTGTCCAGGCCGTCGGTGATGAGCAGCACCACCGTGCGCCGCCCGACCAGGCAGCGCGGGTGCCTCTCGCGCAGTTGAGAAAGCGACGTGCCCAGGCGCGTTCCCCCGGCGAAGTCGTCGATGGCGGCATTGGCCTGCGCCAGCATCTCATCGGTGTCGCGGTGGCGGAAGGCAGGGCGCAGGTCGGTGAGATCGGTGCCGAAGGCAAACGCGGAACGCGGCGTGCCGCGCGTGGCCTGGTGCAGAAAGGCGAGCAGCAGGCGGGCGTAGCGTTCCATCGAGCCCGAGATGTCGACCAGGATCAGCAACGGCAGCGGCTGGCGTCGCGGGGTCATGCGCGGGAGTTCGAGCAGTTCGCCGTCGTGCCGGCGGGCCTGCTGCAGGGCGCGCGGCCAGTTGGGCCGGTGGCCGCGAGTACCGGCGCGCTCGCGGCGGGCGCGGAACGGCGGCAAAGGCAGGGGGATCTGCCGCACCAGTTGTTCGACCAGGCGGAATTCGCTGGCGGAGAGTTCGGCAAAGTCGGCATGGCGCAGGCGCTGCTGGTCGCTGGCGGTCATGGCGGCGTCGAACTTGATTTCGGTTTCGCCCTGGTTGGGTGCGCGCGCCTTGAGGCCCGCCACGCTCAGGGCCTCCTGCACGCGCGCCTTGCGCCGCACGGGGTGCGCCTTGGCGGCCTTGGGCAGCATCTGCGAGAGCAGTTGCTGGGCGAGTTCGGGATTGCGGAAAAAGGCCTCGAACATCTCGCTGAACACGCCGATGTCTTGCTGACGGCTGACCAGCACGGCTTCGAGTGCGGCGCGCAGGTCGTCCTTGCGCTCCACGCCCACGATCTCCGCAGCGGTGATGGCGCTGGCAATGCGCGCGCTGTCCACCGGCACGCCGGCGCGGCGCAAGGCGCGGCCAAAGGCGGTGATGTGGTCGGGGAGCTTCCCGCTTCTTGCGTCTCCGAGGATCATGCCGGTGCTGAAAAATGCCGTTTGCCCTGAGCTTGTCGATGGGCTCTGGTGGTCTGGGCATGGAAGGGCTTCGACAAGCTCAGCCCGAACGGAGAGGAGCTCACGACAAACCCCATCAAACTGGTTCAGGAGCCAACAACTGATCCAGCATCGGCAACAAGGCGGCCACGTCCTCCCGCTGCTTGAACAGGATGCCCGCCGTGTCCTGGATCACCTCAGGGTCAAGCGTGAGCGTGTCCAGCGCCACCAGCGCCTTGGCCCAATCCACACTCTCGGCAATGCCGGGGCTGCGCTGGAAGGCGTTGGCGAAGGGTTGGCCGCGCAGGCGCGAGACGAAGCGCGTGACCTGCTCGGTGAGTTGCGCGCTCGCCTCGGGCACCTGGCTGCGGACGATGGCCAGCTCGCGTTCGCGCTCGGGGTAATCGAGCCACTGGTAGAGGCAACGGCGCTTCACCGCGTCGTTCAAATCGCGCGTGCGGTTGCTGGTGAGGATGGTCAGCGGCGCCGCCACGGCCTCGATGGTGCCGAGCTCGGGAATGCTCACCTGGTATTCGCCCAGGTACTCCAGCAGGAACGCTTCGAAGGGTTCGTCGGCGCGGTCGACCTCGTCGATCAGCAGCACCGCGCCGGGTGCGGGCGTCTGCAGCGCCTGCAGCAACGGGCGGCGGATGAGGTAGCGCGCCTGGTAGACCTCGCGCTCGATTTCATCCGGGGTCGAGGTCGCCTGCGCGGCGCGCATGTGCAGCAACTGCGCCGTGTGGTTCCACTCGTAGAGCGCCTCGCGCTGTTCCATGCCGTCGTAGCACTGCAGCCGCACCAGAGGACGGCCCAGTACCCTGGCGAGTGCCTTGGCGAGTTCGGTCTTGCCCACGCCGGGTTCACCTTCGAGCAGCAGCGGGCGTTGCAGGCGCATGGCCAGAAACACGGCGGTGGCCAGCCGCCGGGGTGCGTGGTAGCCCACGCCTTGCAGGGCGTGGGTGAGGCCGTCGATCGAATCGGTGTCGGGCAAACCGATCACCCGTTCGCCTGCCGCACCGCGGCCTGCGTCTGCACGGTGACCAGATGCGCACGGTACGCGGCGCTGGCGTGCAGGTCGCCGTTCATCTCGCTGGCGTCCACCTTTACGTCGGCCACGGCTTCGGGCGTGAAGCTCTTCGACAAAGCCGCTTCCAGCCCCTTGTGACGGAACACACCATTGCCGGTGCCGGTCACGGCCACTCTGGGGCCCGATGGGGTGAGCGCCACGAACACCCCCACCAGTGCAAAGCGCGAAGCGGGCTGGCGGAACTTGGCGTACGCCGCCTTGGTGGGCACTGGAAAACGGAACGCGGTGATGAGTTCGCCCGGTTCGAGGGCCGTGGTGTACAGGCCCTGGAAGAAGTCATCGGCAGCGATCTGGCGGCGGTCCGTCACGACGGTGGCGCCCAGGCCCAGCACCGCGCTGGGGTAGCAGGCGGCCGGGTCGTCGTTGGCCACCGAGCCGCCGATGGTGCCGCGCGCGCGCACCTGGCGGTCGCCGATGCCGTTGGCCAAAGCGGCGAGGCCCGGAATCAGCCGTTTCACATCGGCGTTGTCGGCCACGTCCTGGTGGCAGGTCATGGCGCCGATCACCAGCGTCTGGCCCTCGACCTTGACGCCGCGCAGTTCGGCCACACCGCCCAGGTCGACCAGGTTTTCGGGGCGCATGAGGCGCTGCTTCATGGAAGCGATCAGCGTCTGACCACCAGCAAGCGCCTGTGCGCCGCCGGCCGCCACGCGCTTGGCGTCGGCGAGGGTCTTGGGTTGTTCGAGCGTGAATGCGTACATGGTGTGCTCCTTACTTCTTCGCCGATTGAATGGCTTCCCACACACGGCTGGGACTGGCGGGCATGTCGAGGTCTTTCACGCCCAGCGGTCCCAGCGCGTCCAGCACGGCGTTGATCACGGCCGGCGGCGATCCGATGGCGCCGGCCTCGCCGCAGCCTTTGGTGCCCAGCGGGTTGGTGGTGCAGGGCGTGCACACCGTACCGAGCCGGAAGTCCGGCACGTCGTCGGCGCGCGGCATGGCGTAGTCCATGAACGAGCCCGTGACGAGCTGGCCGGTTTCGCGGTCGTACACGCAGTTCTCGAGCAGTGCCTGGCCGATGCCTTGCGTGAGGCCGCCATGCACCTGGCCTTCCACGATCATGGGGTTGATGATGGTGCCGAAGTCGTCCACCGCGGTGAAACGGTCGATGCGCACCACGCCGGTGTTCGGGTCCACCTCCACCTCGCAGATGTGGGTGCCTGCGGGGAAGGTGAAGTTGGTCGGGTCGTAGAACGCGGTTTCGTTCAGGCCCGGCTCCAGCTTGTCCAGCGGGTAGTTGTGCGGCACATACGCCGTGAGCGCGACCTGACCGAAGGTCACCTTCTTGTCGGTGCCCTTCACGGTGAACTCGCCGTTGGCGAAGTCCACGTCGGCGTCGCCGGTTTCCATCAGGTGCGCCGCGATCTTCTTGGCCTTGGCTTCGATCTTGTCGAGCGCGCGCATGATCGCCGCGCCGCCCACCGAGATCGAGCGCGAGCCGTAGGTTCCCATGCCGAAAGGCACGCGGCCGGTGTCGCCGTGCACGATGTCCACCTGGGACGGGTCCAGGCCCAGGCGCGAAGCCACCACCTGCGCGAAGGTGGTCTCGTGCCCCTGGCCATGGCTGTGCGAGCCGGTGAACACCGTCACGCTGCCGGTGGGATGCACGCGCACCTCGCCGCATTCGAACAACCCGGCGCGCGCACCGAGCGCCCCGGCCACGTTGCTGGGCGCCAGGCCACAGGCTTCGATGTAGCTGCTGTAGCCCACGCCGCGCAGCAGGCCCTTGGCCTTGGACGCGGACTTGCGCTGTTCGAAGGTGGCCATCTCGGCGAGTTCGTTGGCCTTGGCCATGCACGCCGGGAAATCACCGGTGTCGTACTGCAGCGCCACCGGCGTCTGGTACGGGAATTCGGTGATGAAGTTGCGGCGGCGGATCTCGTCCTGCGACAGGCCGGTTTCCCACGCCGCGCGGCTGACGATGCGCTCGAGCAGGTAGGTGGCCTCGGGTCGGCCGGCTCCCCGGTAGGCGTCCACGGGCGAGGTGTTGGTGAACCAGGCGTCTACCTCCACATACACCTGCGGCGTCTTGTACTGCCCCGCGAGCAGCGTGGCGTACAGGATGGTGGGCACGGCGGTGGAGAAGGTGGAGAGGTAGGCGCCGAGGTTGGCGTCCGTGTGCACCTTGAAGGCGAGGAAGTGGCCGTCCTTGTCGAGCGCCATCTCGGCGTGCGTCACGTGGTCGCGGCCGTGTGCGTCGCACAGGAAGGCTTCCGAGCGGTCGCAGTTCCACTTGATGGCGCAGTTGAGCTTCTTGGACGCCCAGGTGAGGCACACGTCTTCGGCGTACAGGAAGATCTTGGCGCCGAAGCCACCACCCACGTCGGGCGCGATCACGCGCACCTTGTGCTCGGGCAGCCCGAGCACGAACGCCGTCATCAGCAGACGCTCCACATGCGGATTCTGGTTGGCCACGTAGAGCGTGTAGTCGTCGCCGGCGCGGTTGTAGGTGGCAATGGCAGCGCGCGGCTCCATCGGGTTGGGCGCGAGACGGTTGTTGATCAGGTCGATCTTCGTCACGTGCGCGGCACCGGCGAACGCGGCGTCCACCTGGCCCTGGTCGCCAATGGCCCATTTGTAGCAGTGGTTGTCGGCGGCGGCTTCGTGCAGGGCGGGGGCGCCAGATTTCATGGCGTCGCGCACGTCGACCACAGCGGCCAGCGGTTCGTAGTCCACGTCCACCAGCTCGGCGGCGTTCTTCGCGTTTTCCAGCGTGTCGGCCACCACCATGGCCACGTGGTCGCCCACGTAGCGCACCTTCTGGAAAGCCAGGATCGGGTGTGGCGGCTCCTTCATCGGCTGGCCGGCGGTGTCGGTGATGAGCCAGCCGCAGGGCAGGCCGGCAATCTTGTCGGCGGCGACGTCGCTGCCATCCAGGATGCCGATGACGCCGGGCGCTGCCAGCGCGGCGGTCTTGTCGATCTTGCGGATGTTGGCGTGCGCGTGTGGCGAGCGCACGAACACGGCGTGGTGCATGTTGGGCAGCACGATGTCGTCGGTGTACTGGCCGGCACCGGTGAGGAAGCGGTAGTCCTCCTTGCGCAGCAAGGATTCGCCGATATGGGGGAGTTTGGAGAAGTCGGAAGCACCCATGTTGTGTTCTCCTTCAGGCCTTCATGGCCTGTGCGCCTTGCCGCACGGCCTTGACGATGTTCTGGTAGCCCGTGCAGCGGCACATGTTGCCTTCGAGCTGCTCGCGCACTTCGGTGGCGCTGGCGCCGGGGTTGGACTTGCACAGGCTCACGGCACTCATCACCATGCCGGGGGTGCAGAAGCCGCATTGCAGGCCATGGCACTCCTTGAACGCGTTCTGCATCGGGTGCATGGTGCCGTCGGCACCCGCCAGGCCTTCGATGGTGGTGACCTCGGTGCCGGCCACCTGGGCCAGCAGCACATTGCACGACTTGACCGCGCGGCCGTCGACCATCACGGTGCAGGCGCCGCACTGGGCGGTGTCGCAACCCACGTGGGTGCCGGTGAGCTTGAGATGTTCGCGAAGTGTCTGCACCAGCAGCGTGTGCGGCGCGGCATCGACGGTCACGGCTTTGCCGTTGACCCTGAGTTGAACCTGCATGCTTGTCTCCTGTTTTGGGTGGGGGCCGGACAAGTTGAGCACGCAGGCCAGAGCCCGGGTTCCGGGTTAACCCTGAAATCTGGTGGCCACCGTCAATCATTCTCAAATTGAGACTTGACGGCGCGCCGGGCGCCTGCAGAAGCGCCTATTTCGGTCGGGGACGCTTCAGCTGCGGCTGCACGGCCTGGAGCCGGCCGGCGCGCAGCTCGCCCACGGCGTGCGCCACGGCCAGCGCCACGTTGCGGGTTTCTTGCTGGATGGCAGCATCCTCGTCCAGGGTGTCGTGGCTGTTGGCGTAGGGCTCGTAGTAGCCGATGTAGCGGTCCAGGCGGGCCTGCACGCCGGCATCGATGAAACCCATCCAGTCCAGCCAGTCGGACAGGGCGCGGCGCGAGCCTTCGATGCCGGCCACGTCGCCGTGCACGACCAGGCCATAGGCGCGCCCTTCGAGGTGCTTCGGATAGTCCCAGCCGGCCATCTCCAGGGACTTGGCCTTGTCGGGCTTCTTGCCACCCGTGGAGGTGGGGTCGGGGTTGCCGCCGTCGGCGCACACCAGGCGGTCGATCATCAGCTTGAGCGGGCTCGGGCTCTGGTACCAGTAGACCGGGGTGACGATGATCACCGCGTGCGCGGCCGTCCAGCGTTCGTAGATCTCGGCCATCCAGTCGTGCGTCTGGTTCAGGGCGTGGTTGGGGTAGCAGCTGCAGGGCCAGTGGCACAGTGGCATGGCGGTGGACACGCAGCCCTTGCAGGGGTGGATGTGCAGGGCGTATTCGGAGGTGATGAGGCTCAGGTCGAGCACGTCGGTCTCGATCTGCTGCTGCGCCAGCGCCTCGCGCGCGATTTCGGTGAGCCGGAAGGACTTGGAGATCTCACCCGGGCAGGTGCCGTCGTTGCGCGCAGAGCCGCACACCAGCAGGACGCGCGACTGCGTGTCCGGCCGTGCCCAGCGCGCCTGCGCCGCGTCGATGCGCTGTTTGGTGGCCACCCATTCGGAAGACAGGTCGTAGTCGGGGTCGGCGTAGCCCGCACCGGCCTTCTGCGTGACGGGCGCCTTGCGGCCCTCGGTGTAGGCTTCCCAGGCGATCACCTCCAGGCGCTGGATGCTGGCGTCCTCGGCGCGGAAAGCCGGGTCCATGAAGAAAGCGCGGTAGCGTTCGGCGAAACGCTCACGGGTCAGCGGTTCAGGCGCCTGGCCTTTTCGAATGCGGGTCATGCGGGCTTCCATGCAGTGGCGGATGCGGCCACTGTGGAATCCAGCCGGGGCGAACGTCTGTTCGCTGCCGCACTCTCAGAGCTGGCTGGTGCCGCGCGTGGGCTCGGCCTGGTACCGCAGCCGGACCACGCTGCCTTCGACCACCTGCAGGTGCACGCTGGCCTTGCGGTACGACCACTTGCGGTCAACGCCGGGGATCACGTCGTCCTGCCGGCTCTTGGTGCTGATCTCCAGCCCGTAGCGCGAGCGCAGCGACGCGGTGAGACGCTGGGCCAGCGCCCGCGCCTCGCTGGCGGTGGCCGCCTGCGAACGCAGGGTGATGACCTTCAGACGGTCCTGTTCGAATTCGAACGTCACCAGAAAGCGGGCGTCGAGCAATTCGTGTTCCGGGATTTCCAGCCGCACCGGGCCGCGCGATACCGGACGGGCTTCGGGCACCAGGGCCACCACTTCCGCGGGTGAGGCACCCGCAGGTACGTCGCGCCACAGCGACTGGGCTGTGGCGGTGGTGGCCAGAAAAAGGAGGGCAGCGGAAACGAAGAACTTGTGCATCAGGGGCATTGGAGCAGCCCGGCGCCACAAAGGTTTCAGTGAGCGCCATCGGCAGGGGGCATTGTGCGTTCAAAGCGCATCGTCCAGTTGGTCTCCCAGGTGCTGCCGCCGTCCGCCGAGAACGCCTGTTCCCACAGGGGCGTGGGCGTGCCGGTCTCGCTCCAGCGGAACCGCACACGGATCGGCCGGCCGGCCAGCACATCGTCCGCATGGAAGATGCCCACGCCGTGGTGAAACCTGCCGACCACGGGCACGTCCAGCCGCCCCGGATGCCGGCCATCGAGCCACCAGATCGACCACAGGCCTGTGCTGGCATCGTGCGTGCGCAGCGTGGCGGCGCGGTAGCTGCCGGCGGGCAGATGCAGCAGGTTGTCGTCCACATTGCCTGCGCCGCCAAGCACCGGCCAGGAGTTGCACAGTCCGGCAAAGGTGTCCCAGTCGTTGCAGTGGCACAGGCGGTCTTTCAAACGACGGTGGGTGACCTGCCACCGGCCGTGCAAAAAGTCGAAATCGTGTGCGCTGGAAGGGTTCATGGTGTTCTCCAGTTTCAGATGCCGGCGCGCAGCGCCGAGCGAGGCGTGGGGACGAGCCGGTGGGTTCGGGCGGCTTGCGCGAGCCAGGGTGCGAGGGCAGGCCGGGCTTGCTGCGCCCAGGCGCCACTGCGTGCAAAGGCATCGAATGCCTCGGCGTGGTCGAACAGGGCCAGGCCCACCAGCACGGGCTGGCCCTGGTGCACCGGCAGGCGGGGAAAGTTGTTGGGGCTCGGCTCGGTGATGTACCAGGCCACGCGGCGCGCACCGCCTTGTTGCAGCACGGGCGAGAGCACTTCGCGGCACAGGGCAAGCAGTTCGCGGCCCGCGGGAACGAGCAGCGGAAACACGGTGGCGTCCAGAAGACCGGGCGCCGGAGCCGTGGTGCCCGGTGGGGGGCGACGGTGCACCCCACCGTCAATGCCCGCGCCCGGCCAGGCGGGTTGGAGCAGGTGCACATCGTCCGAATCCACCATGGTGGCATTGGCCGCGTCGCGGTGGTCCTTCCACACCGCTCCGCCATAGAACGCACTCAAGGCTGCCGCGCGCCGGGCCATGTCGGCAAAGCCGCGCAGCCAGATGAAGCGGTCGGGATCATCGAGGTCTTGGAACTGGCCGATCACGCGCATGCCTTCGGACTCCTGCGTCTCGATGAACTCGCGTTCGAACAGTTCGATGAGGGTGTCGCGCTGGCCTGCGTGCAGCGTGTAGCGGCGCAGTTCAACGATGGGGGATTCGTGCATGAATGAGGCTCCTGAAAAGTGATGCGGCCATGATGCACGTCATAACCTGACAAGGCGTGTCATGTTTAAATGCCGACCATGCAAGCCAGCCGTCTGCTCTCCATCCTCATGCTGCTGCAGGCTCGCGGCCGCATGACGGCGGGCGCGCTGGCCGATGCCATGGAGGTCTCCCAGCGGACCATCCTGCGCGACGTGGATCAGCTCTCCGCCGCGGGTGTGCCGCTGTGGGGCGAACGTGGGCGCCTGGGCGGCTTTCAGTTGCGCGAGGGCTGGAGCACCCAGCTCACCGGCATGACCGAAGCCGAAGCGAACGCCTTGCTGCTGGCCGGGTTGCCGGGGCCGGCCACCGAACTGGGGCTGGGCGCGGCGGCGGCTTCTGCCCGGCTGAAGATGGTGGCCAGCCTGCCCAGCGGCTGGCGCGAACAGGCCGACCGCGTGGGCCAGCGCCTGCACATCGACCCGGTGGACTGGTACCGCGCGCAGGACGCACCGAAATTCCTGCGCGAGGTGGCCGACGCGGTCTGGCGTGCGCGGCGCATCGAGGTGCGTTACGAAAGCTGGAAGGGCGAAGCGCTTCGTGTGCTGGAGCCGTTGGGACTGGTGCTCAAGGCCGGCGCCTGGTACGTGGTGGCGCGGCCTGCGGGCGGCACCTCACCCTCGAAGGAATTTCGCAACTACCGCCTGGCCAGCCTGCTGGCGCTGCGCGACCTGGGCCAGACCTTCAAGCGCCCTCGAAGCTTCGACCTGTCCGCCACCTGGCAGGCCTCTGCGGCGCGCTTTGAATCGGAACTGCGGCAGTTGAAGGTGCGCGCGCGCGTGACCGCGCGGTGCCTGAAGTGGCTGGCGAATGCGCGCATGCCGTATGTAGAAGGAGCCGACGGCGTGGTGGTCTTCCAGGTCGAATCGGTGGAACAGGGCGCGCGGCAGTTGCTGGGCTTCGGCCCCGAGATCGAGGTGCTGGATCCGCCTGCGCTGCGGTCTCGCCTGGCCCGCCAGGCCGAAGCGGTGGCGGCAATCTACCGCCTGCGTTGAGGCTTCATGTTCTTCTCGTGCCATTCCTTGAGCGAGAAGTCCGGGTAGCCGTCGAAGTGCGGGTCGCCCCGGCGGCCCTCCACGCGCACCCAGCCGGCTTTCGAATCGAGCAGGATGTGCGCGCTGTGCGGCGCCTCGGGCAAGGGCGTGTCGATGGCGCTGGCGTGGGGGTGCACGAGATCGGGCCAGGTCGGGTCCCAGAGCCAGAGGGCGCTGCCACACCGGCCGCAGAAGTGACGTTGTCCGGTGCTTTCGCGGGTTTCATCCCCTTCCACGATGCGGGCCCGGTACACACGCAGGTAACGCTTGCCCTTCACCTTGAGTGTGCGATGGTCTGCGCCGAGATTGATGGCGAAGCCACCTGCACCCGCGGTCTTGCGGCAGATCGAGCAGTAGCAGCGCATGAACGGCACCGGCTCGGCGGATTCGACGGAGAACTTGACGCTGCCGCAATGGCAGGAGCCTTCGAGGTGCATGGGTGCCTCCTAGGCGGGGGTGAACCAGATGGCCGCGGTGCGCATCCCCAGCCAGGTGAGCAGCAGCGAGCCGAACAGGTGCAGGGCGGCCGTGCCCATGGCGAGCATCACCCGGCCGTGTTGCAGCATGGACATGACTTCCACCGAGAAGGTGGAGAACGTGGTGAGGGCGCCGAGGAACCCGGTGATGATGGCCAGCCGCCAGGCCGGGTCGATCTGGGTCTGGCTCTGGAAGAACACCACCGCCACGCCGATGGCGTAGGCGCCGATCCAGTTGGCCGCCAGCGTGCCCCAGGGCAGGATCGCTCCGCCGTGGTTCAACCACAGCCCCAGGCGCCAGCGGGCCAGGGCGCCGAGCACGGCACCGAGGGAGATGGCGATCACGCTGTGCATGGAGTTTATGGTGTAGCCCATCCACTTGCCGTTCGCCCTGAGCTTGTCGAAGGGTTCTGGAGGTGTCGTGGAGGGGCTTCGACAGGCTCAGCCCGAACGGGGTTGGTTTTCAGAAGGGGGATCCTTCATCGTCCGCGTCGGCGGTGACGGCTTCGCGTGCTGCGGCCGGCGCGACGGTCTCGGTTGCATCTGCAGGCGCTGCGCCAAACGCCATCTCGCCACCCAGCGCTTCCAGCAATTCCGGCAGCAATTTCTGCAGTTCGCCGGTGGACAGCGCCACATCGGCATCGAAGCCGTTCTCGTCCTCGCTGCCGCGGTCCTCGAACACGCCTTCCAGGAAAGCGATCTTCTTGAGTTGCAGCGACTCGGTGAGCATGAAGCCGATGCGGCCTTCCCAGCTCATGGCCAGGCGCGTGGGCAGTTTGCCTTCGGTGATGTGTTTGCGCACCTCGTCCGTGGCCAGGTTGTGTCGGGTGAACTTCACGGCCGACTTTTCTTCGTCAGCGGACTTGAGCTCGCATTCGCGCTCCACCGCGAAACCGCCGGGCCATTCGTCGGGGGTGGTGGCCGAGAGCCACTGCGTCATGGCGGTCTGCGGCGTCACCGCCGTCTGCAAGAGCGTGATGGCCAGGCCGTCGAAGGCGCGGACGAGGGCGGTGACGACTTCGTCGAGCTTGCCCTGGCTGCTGGCGTCGGTGACCAGCCAGCCGTTCTCCGGATCGATCCAGACCCAGGCAGACGATTGCCGCTCGAAGGCTTGTGGCAGCAGGGCGAGCAGCGCGTCTTCGCGCAGTGCTTTGGTTTCCTTCTTGCCGGGCTTGCGGCCGGTGGTGGCCTCGATGTGGTCTGCCGCTTCCTGGGCCTTCTTGCGCACCACCGACCCGGGCACGCCCTTGGTCTCGATCATCAGCTTGAGGATGCGCTGCCCGGCCACCGATTCCACCAGCGGGCCGTGGGCCTCGCCGCGTGGTTCCATCCAGCCCACCGACTTGTCCTGCGTCGCTCCGCAGGGCACGAAACGCGCCGCATCCAGCGCACTCTCCATCGATTCCAGCGTCGCTGCCCAGCCGGGCGCGATGCGGTAGATCGTCACATTCTTGAACACGTCAATACCTTCAAAAAAACAAACCCTGCACCCGGATTGGGTGCAGGGCCTGCCTATCTTAGAGGATGGCGTTGGCCTACATCCTCGATGGCAGCCAGTTCACGATCTGCGGAAACCACCAGAGCAGCAGGAGCGCCAGGACCATGATGAAAAAGTAGGGCATGCACACGCGTGCGATCCAGGTGATCTCTCGCTTCGTCATGCCTTGCAGCACAAACAGGTTGAAGCCCACCGGCGGCGTGATCTGCGCCATCTCCACCACGATCACGACGAAGATGCCGAACCAGATCAGGTCGATGCCGGCCGCCGTGACAGTGGGCAGGATCACGCCCATGGTCAGCACGATCATGGAGATGCCGTCGAGGAAACAACCGAGCACGATGTAGAACAGCGCGAGCGCCAGCAGCAGCACGCCCGGGGTGAGATTCAACCCAGTGACGAACTCGGCGAGGTGACGCGGCAGCCCGATGTAGCCCATGGCCAGCGTGAGAAACGCCGCGCCGGCCAGGATGAGCGCGATCATGCAGTAGAGCCGCGTGGCCCCCATCAGCGAATCTCGGAAGGTGGTCCAGTTCAGCGAACCCTGGGCGGCCGACAGGATGAGCGCGCCCACCACACCCACGGCCGCCGCCTCGGTGGCGGTCGCAATGCCGGTGTAGATGGTCCCGATCACACCGCCGATGAGCAGGATCACGGGAATCAGGTGGCGCGATTCGCTCAGCTTCTGCATGAAGCTCATGCGCGTGTCGCTGAGTGGCACCTTGCTGGGGTTGAGCAGCGCCCAGACCATCAAGTGACCACTGAACAGCGCGGCCAGCATCAGGCCCGGCAGTACGCCAGCGACAAAGAGCTTGGCGATCGAGACCTCGGCCGCCACGCCGTAGACGATCATGATGATCGACGGCGGGATCAACAGGCCCAGCGTGCTGGCGCCACCCAGTGAACCCACGATCTTGTCGGGTGGGTAGCCGCGCTTGGTGAGCTCGGGAATGCTCATCTTGCCGATGGTGGCGCAGGTGGCTGCCGACGAGCCCGACACCGCCGCAAAGATGGTGCTTCCCAGGATGTTGGTGTGCAGCAGCCGGCCGGGCAAGGCATTCACCCACGGCGCCAGACCCCGGAACATGCTCTCCGAGAGCTTGGTGCGGAACAGGATCTCGCCCATCCACACGAACAGCGGCAGCGCGGTGAGCGTCCAGCTGCTGGCCGATCCCCAGATGGTGATGGCCATGGCATCGCCCGCAGGCCGCGACGAAAAAAGCTCCATGCCGATCCAGGCCACGCCCGCGAGCGTGAGCCCGATCCACACGCCACTGCCCAGCAGCACGAACAGCGAGACGATGAGCAGGGTGGTGACGACCACTTCATTCATGGCGCGTCTCCACACTGTCATGCGAGCGCTTGCGCCGCAGCTCCAGCACCCATTCGTCGACCAGTGCCACCAGCAGCACGGTGGTGCCCACGCCCATGAGGATCTGGGGAATCCACAGCGGCGTGGCGTCGGCCGAGGTGGAGATGTCGTGGAACTGGTGCGACTGCCAGGCCAGCCGCCAGGCGTAGACCGCGAGCAGACCCGCGAGCACCACCGCCACCGACAGCGACCACAGCTCCAGGCCGCGCCGCGCGCCGCCCGTGAGCTTGCCGATGATCAGCGTGACGCGGATGTGTTCGCCGCTCTTGAGCGTGTGCGCCAGCGCGAGGAACCCGGCGCCCGCCATGGCGTAGCCCGCGTAAGCGTCGGTGCCGGGCACATAGAACTGGAGTGCGCGGCCCAGCATGGACAGCAGCACCATGACCAGCACGCCGATCATGAAAAGCGCGGCCAGCCAGGCCGCGCCGGTGTAGAGGAAATCAAGCGTCTTGCGCATTCGAGACTTTCGAGGCGTACTGACCAACCCGACCCAGTGGCGCCGCGGAACCGGCTTTGCCGGGCCGCAGGCGCCGCCCCCTTGAGGGGGTCGCGCGATGCGCGGCGGGGGGACTATTTTTTGTACGCGTCGAGCATGGCCTGGCCTTCAGGGCCGGCTTTATCAAGCCATTCCTTGACCATGGTTTCGCCGACCTTCTGCATGTCGGCCTTGAGTGCGGCCGAAGGCGGCTCCACCGCCATGCCGTTGGTCTTGAGGATCGCCAGCGTGTCGGTGTTCACCTTCTGCGATGCAGCCCAGCCGCGCGTCTCGGCTTCAGCAGCGGCCTTCAGCAGGGCGTCCTGCGTGGGCTTGTCGAGCGCATCGAATGCTTTCTTGTTGACGATGACGGCGTTCTTGGGCAGCCAGGCCTGCACGTCGTAATAGAACTTCAGGTGTTCGTAGAGCTTGCTGTCCACACCGGTGGCGCCCGAGGTCATGTTGGCTTCCACGGCGCCGGTGGCCAGGGCCTGCGAGAGTTCAGCGGCCTGCACGGTGACCGGCTGCGCGCCCACCAGTTCGGCGATGCGCGAGGTGGCCGGGCTGTAGGCGCGCCACTTGCTGCCCTTGAGGTCGGCGGCGCTGGCCACCGGCTTCTTGCTGTAGATGCCCTGGGGTGGCCAGGCCACCGTGTAGAGCAGCTGCATGCCCTGCTCGGCGAGCTTCTTCTCCAGGATCGGCTTCTGCGCCTTGTAGAGCTTCATCGACTGGTCGTAACTGGTGGCCAGGAAGGGCAGGCCGTCCGCACCGAACATCTGCCATTCGTTCTGGTAGGCCGCGAGCAGGATCTCGCCAGCTTGCGCTTGTCCACCCTGCACAGCGCGCTTGATCTCGGGCGCCTTGAACAACGAAGCGCCCGGGTGCACGGTGATCTGCAGCTTGCCGCCAGTGGCCTTGTTCACGTCGGCCGCGAAGGTGGCGAGGTTGACGGAATGGAAATTGGTGGCGGGGTAGGCCGCGGGCAGGTCCCACTTGGTCTGGGCGTGGGCGGCGGTGCTCAGGACGAGCGCAGCAGCGATCAAACCGAATTGGTGCTTCATGGTTTCTCCGGGACAATGGTTGGATGAAGAGGAGTCACAGCATAAATGCAAATAGTGGGCCAGGTATCAGGGTGTTTTCCCCGGGGATGAGGCGATGAACCTGCGATTCGTCGAAGCCTTCTACTGGGTGGCCTCGCTCAAGAGCGTCACGCGCGCCGCGGAAAAGCTCTACCTCACGCAATCCGCCATGTCCAGTCGCATCGCTGCACTGGAAGAGGAACTGGGCGTGCTGCTGCTCGACCGGCGCGACAAGCAGTTTCGCCTGACGGTGGCCGGCACGCGCTTCTTCACGTACGCACAACGCCTGCTGGAACTGCAGCGCGAGGCCAAGTCCGAGATGGGTCGGGGAGCGCCGCTGGCGGTCTCGCTGCGCATCGGCGCCATCGAATCGGTGCTGCATTCCTGGCTCATTCCCTGGATCGAGAAATTGCGTGCCGAGCATCCGGGCCTGGCCCTGGAGCTCACGGTGGAGACCACGCCGATCCTCGTGGAGCAGGTACAGCGTGGCACGCAGGACCTGGTGTTCGCCGCGCTGCCGGCGGCGGCCGATGGCGTGCGCAGCCGCAGCCTGCCATCGATGGAGATGGTGTTCATGGGGCACGCGGCTCGCCACCGCAAGCGCCGCTACAGCCTGGAGGACCTGGCTGCCATGGAGCTGCTCACCTTCCAGCGCGGCTCGCACCCGCATGTGGCCTTGCTCGACCTGTACCGCCATGCGGGCCTGGAGCCGGGGCGGGTGCACACCATCTCGTCGATTTCGGCCATGGTGCAACTGGTGCAGGGCGGCTTTGGCGTGGCGACCTTGCCGCTCCATGCGGTGCGCCGCATGCAGAACTACCCGGACCTGCGCGCCCTGGCCTGCGACACTGCGCTTCAGCCGCTGCCGATCCACGCCAGCTACCGGACCGACCCCACCACCGACGCGGTGGAGACGGTGGTGAAGTCCGCGCTGACCTTTGTCGAGTCGCTTCGTGCACCATCGGGGCGCGCAGCGCCCCGTTCCAGAGCATCGAAAAAATCGATGAGCTAAGCGAAATATTTTGAATTTGAACTGAACACACCCGCACTCCACAATCCGCCCAACGTCATCACGGTGACATGCGGATTCATGAGGAGTTGCGGTGGATTCAGTTTCGGACATGGCACAGGCGGCGCGCGAAAGCGCAGGCAAGGCGCGTGAGCGCATCCGCCAGGGCCATTGGACTTCACACACCAGCGGCCTGGCCGACGAGCACGTGCAGGGCAACGTGGTGATCCTGCCCCAGACGCTGGCGGGCGACTTTCTTCGCTATTGCCAGCGCAACCCCAAGCCTTGCCCGTTGCTGGCGGTGTCCGAACCGGGCGAGTTCAGCCTGCCTTCGCTGGGGGCCGACATCGACATCCGCACCGACGTGCCGCGCTACCGCGTCTGGCGCCACGGCGAACTGATCGACGAGCCCACCGACATTGCGCCGCTGTGGCGCGACGACCTGGTCACCTTCGTCATCGGCTGCTCGTTTTCCTTCGAGCAGGCCCTCATGGAGGCCGGCCTGCCGCTGCGCCATGTGGAGCAGGGGCGCAACGTGGCGATGTACCGCACCAGCATCCCCACCGATGCGGCCGGCCCCTTCAGCGGTCCGCTGGTGGTGACCATGCGCCCGCTGCGCGCGGCCGCAGTCATTCGCGCCGTGCAGGTCACCTCGCGCTTTCCCAACGTGCATGGAGCGCCGGTGCACATCGGCGATCCGGCGCTGATCGGCATTGCCGACCTGGCCCGTCCCGACTACGGGGATGCGGTGGAGGTGATGCCCGATGAACTGCCCGTGTTCTGGGCCTGTGGCGTGACGCCGCAGGCCGCGATCCAGCAGGCCCGCCCCGAGTTCTGCATCACCCACGCCCCCGGCGCGATGCTGATCACCGACCTTCTCAACCACCAGCTAGCCAGTTTCTGAACCAGGAGCCACCGATGAAAAAGATGATGTTCTGCCTCTCCGCCGTCGCGTTTGCCTGTGCCGCCTCGGCCCAGACCAAATGGGATCTGCCCACGGGATATTCGGCCAACAGCTTCCAGACGCAGAACGTGCAGCAGTTCGCCAACGAGGTGGACCAGGCCACGGGCGGCAAGCTCAAGATCACGCTGCACCCCGGTGGTTCGCTCTACAAGGCCAACGAGATCAAGCGCGCCGTGCAGACCGGGCAGGTGCCGGCGGCGGAATTCATCCTCTCGGGCGCGGCCAACGAAAACCCCCTGTTCGGCGTGGACTCGATTCCTTTCCTCGCCACCAGCTACAGCGCAGCGCGCCGGCTGTATGAAGCCGCCAAGCCGGCGCAGGACAAGCTGCTGGCCTCGCAGGGCATGAAGGTGCTCTTCAGCGTGCCGTGGCCCGGCCAGTCGCTGTATTCGATCAAGCCGGTGAACAGCCCGGCCGATCTGGCAGGCACCAAGATGCGCGCGTACAACCCCGCCACCACCCGCATCGCGCAGTTGCTCAAGGCGCAGCCGGTCACCATTCAACTCGCCGAACTGCCACAGGCGCTGGCCACGGGCGGCGTGCAGAACTTCCTGACGTCCAGCGCCAGCGGGGTGGAGAGCAAGCTGCACGAGCAGGTGAAGTATTTCTATCCCGTGAGCGCCTGGCTGCCGCGCAATGCCACGGTGGTGAGCCAGAAGGCGTTCGACGCCCTGGACAAGCCCACGCAGGACGCCGTGCTCAAGGCCGCTGCCGCTGCCGAGCAGCGCGGCTGGGTCACCAGCGAACGGCTGGATGGCGAGTTCATCAAGGAACTCGGGGCCAAGGGCATGACGATCGCGGCACCCTCGGACAGCATCAAGAAAGAACTGGCGGCGATTGGCGATGCCATGACGGCCGACTGGATCAAGACCGCCGGGCCCGAGGGCCAGGCCATCGTCGACGCCTTCCGCAGCCGCTGAGCGCGCCGGCCCGTGGCGGGTGACTGCATCCGCCACGCCTCTTCCCTCCCGACCCTTTCAATCGAACCAGGAGCGTGCGGTGGCTCGACTCGTCTCGACTTTCTACCAGGGCCTGCTGTTCCTCTCCTGCCTGTCGATGGTGGCCGCGTTCTGCACGGTGCTGCTCGGTGTGGTGGCGCGCGAGGTGCAGTGGGACATTCCGGGCCTGGACGCCTATGCCGGCTACGCCATCGCGTGCTCCCTGTTCCTGGCCCTGCCGTCCACGCTTCGGCAGGGTGAGCACATCCGCGTGACGCTGGTGCTGGACCGCCTGCCGGCGACGGCGCGTGCGGTGCTGGAATGGACCTGCCTTCTGCTCGGGCTGGCGATCGCGCTGGCACTGGCCTGGTACGCCGTGCGACTGGCCTGGGTGTCGTGGACCACGCACGACGTGTCGTCCGGGGCCGATGCCACGCCGCTTTGGATCCCCCAGATCGGCATGGTGCTCGGATGTGCCGGGTTTGCGCTGGCGTTCGCGCAGGCCTTGCTCATGCGCTGGAACGGCCGGCAGTTCATCGCGTCCGGCGCCGAAGCCGGGCGCACCGAATGACCACTTTCCAGGAAACGCCATGGATGTCCTGATCGCTGTTGCCTTGATGGCGCTGCTCTTCATTCTGCTGGGCTCGGGCCTCTGGATCGGCCTCTCGCTGCTGGGTGTGGCCTACATCGGCATGGAGCTGTTCACCTCGCGACCGGTGGGCGACAGCATGATGCTCACGATCTGGGGGGCGACATCGAGCTGGACGCTCACTGCGCTGCCGCTGTTCCTGTGGATGGGTGAGATCCTGTTCCGCAGCAAACTCTCGGACGACATGTTCAAGGGCCTCGCGCCGTGGCTGGACCGGCTGCCCGGGCGCCTCTTGCACACCAACGTGGTGGGCTGCACGATCTTCGCGGCCATCTCGGGTTCGTCGGCCGCCACCTGCGCGACCATCGGCAAGATCACCCTGCCCGAACTCAAGAAACGCGGCTACCCGGACGACATTGCGATTGGAACGCTGGCCGGCGCGGGCACGCTCGGGCTGCTCATTCCTCCCTCGATCATCATGATCGTGTACGGCGTGGCGGCCAATGTGTCGATCGCCAAGCTGTTCCTGGCGGGCGTGCTGCCCGGTCTGATGCTGGCGGTGCTGTTCATGGGCTACATCATGGTTTGGGCGCTGCTGAACAAGGACAAGGTCCCTGCGGCGGACGCGCCGACCACGTTCGTGCAGAAGCTGCACGCTTCGCGCCACCTGATTCCGGTGGTGTCGCTGATCGGCCTGGTGCTGGGTGGCATCTACAGCGGCATCGCCACCGCCACCGAGGCGGCCGCGCTGGGCGTGGGCGGAGCGCTGCTGCTGGCCAAGGTGGAAGGCTCCCTGAACTGGACGCGTTTCAAGGAAGGACTGGTGTCGGCCTGTCGCATCTACTGCATGATCGGTCTCATCCTGGCCGGCGCGGCCTTCCTCACGCTGGCCATGGGTTTCATCGGCCTGCCGCGTCATCTCGCCGAATTCATCGGCGCGCTGCAGCTGTCCCCGTTTGCGTTGATGCTGCTGCTGGTGGTGTTCTTCATCGTGCTGGGCTGTTTCCTCGACGGCATCTCGATGGTGGTGCTCACCATTGCGGTGCTGCTGCCGACCGTGGAGGCCGCCGGTTTCGACCTCATCTGGTTCGGCATCTTCATCGTGCTGGTCGTGGAGATGGCGCAGATCACGCCCCCGGTGGGCTTCAATCTGTTCGTCATTCAGGGGCTCACCCGGCGCGAGGTCACCTGGATCGCGCGCACCGCGCTGCCTCTTTTCTTCCTCATGATGGTGGCTGTGCTCATCACCTACTTCGTGCCCGACGTGGTGCTGTGGCTCCCAAGGCACATGCAGGGCTGAACGGCCTGCCGCGTCAATCAACGTTAAAGTCCCTCACCATGCAAGACAAGACTTCTCCGCTGGGCAGCCGCTGGCAGTTCTGGATCGACCGCGGCGGCACCTTCACCGACATCGTGGCCAAGCGGCCAGATGGTGTTCTCGTCACCCACAAACTGCTCTCGGAGAACCCCGAGCAATACCGCGATGCGGCCGTGGCCGGCATCCGCCACCTGCTGGGCCTCAAGGCCGGCGAGCCGGTGACGCCCGAGCAGGTGGAGTGCGTGAAGATGGGCACCACCGTGGCCACCAACGCACTGCTTGAACGCAAGGGCGAACGCACCCTGCTCGTGACCACGCGAGGGTTCCGCGACGCGTTGCGCATTGCTTACCAGAACCGGCCGCGCCTGTTCGACCGGCGCATCGTGTTGCCCGAGCTGCTGTACAGCGACGTCATTGAAGCGCAGGAGCGCCTGGGCGCGCAGGGCGACGTGCTGCAGCCGCTGGATGAGATGGCGTTGCGGACCGATCTTCAGGCCGCCCACGCGAGGGGCTTGCGCAGCGTGGCCATTGTCTTCATGCACGGCTACCGCTTCACCGCGCACGAAGCCGCCGCGGCCCGCATCGCTCGCGATGTCGGCTTCACCCAGGTGAGCACTTCGCACGAGACCAGCCCGATGATGAAGTTCGTCAGCCGGGGCGATACCACGGTGGTCGATGCCTACCTTTCGCCGATCCTGCGCCGCTATGTGGAACAGGTGGCCAGCGAGATGCCGGGCGTCAAGCTGTTCTTCATGCAGTCCTCCGGCGGGCTGACCGATGCGCACGCCTTCCAGGGCAAGGACGCCATTCTTTCCGGCCCGGCCGGCGGCATCGTCGGCATGGCGCGCACCGCGCAACTGGCGTTTTCAGACGCCGCCGCCAAGGGCGGTTCGGTGAAGGTGATCGGCTTCGACATGGGCGGCACCTCCACCGACGTGTCGCACTTCGCGGGAGAGTTCGAGCGCGAGTTCGAGACGCAGGTGGCGGGCGTGCGCATGCGCGCGCCCATGATGAGCATCCACACCGTGGCTGCGGGCGGCGGTTCCATTCTGGCGTTCGATGGCGCGCGTTTCCGCGTCGGACCAGAAAGCGCCGGAGCCAACCCGGGGCCGGCCAGCTACCGGCGCGGTGGGCCGTTGGCGGTGACCGATGCCAATGTGATGACCGGCAAGATCCAGCCGCAGCATTTCCCGAAGGTGTTCGGTCCGCAGGCCAACGAATCGCTCAGCCTCGACGCGGTGAAGGCAAAGTTCGGTGAACTCGCGCAGCAGACCGGCCGCCAGGCCGAAGAAGTGGCCGAAGGCTTCATCAACATCGCCGTGCAGCAGATGGCCAACGCCATCAAGAAGATCTCGGTGGCGCGCGGCTACGACGTGACGCGCTACACCTTGCAGTGCTTTGGCGGAGCCGGCGGGCAGCACGCGTGCCTGGTGGCCGATGCGCTGGGCATGACGCGCGTGTTCGTGCATCCGCTGGCCGGCGTGCTCAGCGCCTACGGCATGGGCCTGGCCGATCAGAACGTGATCCGTGAGCAGGCGGTCGAACTCCCGCTGGTGGCCGAATCGCTGCCCACGGTGGTGGACAAGCTCGATGCGCTGGCCGCCACCGCACAGGCCGAGCTGGGCAGCCAGCAGGTGAACGCCGGGGCGGTGCAGGTGCATCGGCGCGTTCACGTGCGCTACGAGGGCAGCGATGCCGCGCTGGTGGTGCCGTTTGGCGACCTTGCCACCGTGCAGGCCGGATTCGAGGCCGCCTACCGCCAGCGCTTCGCCTTCCTGATGCAGGGCAAGAGGCTCGTGGTGGAGGCGGTGTCGGTGGAAGCGGTGGTGGCGGGCGATGCGCCGCATGAGCCACGGCACGACACGCACGAGCCCCGCGAAGTGCCGCGCCGCGAGACGGTGCGCATGTACTCGGGTGGCCAGTGGTTCGACGCCGCGCTGGTGGTGCGCGAGGACCTGCGGCCGGGCGATGTGATCCCCGGGCCGGCGATCATTGCCGAGAAGAACGCCACCACCGTGGTGGAACCGGGGTGGGAAGCCGTGCTCACGGCGCTCGATCACCTCGTGCTGGACCGCCGCATTCCCCGCACCACCGCGTATGCGGTGGGCACCACGGTGGATCCGGTGTTGCTGGAGGTGTTCAACAACCTCTTCATGAACATCGCCGAGCAGATGGGCCTGCAACTGCAGAACACCGCCTATTCCGTGAACATCAAGGAACGGCTGGATTTCTCCTGCGCCCTGTTCGATGCCGAAGGCAACCTGATTGCCAACGCGCCGCACATGCCGGTGCACCTGGGCTCCATGGGCGAGAGCATCAAGACGGTGATCCGCGAGAACTCAGGCCGCATGCAGCCGGGCGACGTGTATGTCCTCAACGACCCGTACCACGGCGGCACGCATCTGCCCGATGTGACCGTGATCACGCCGGTGTACCTGGGCTCGGCCGGCCCGGACAAGCCGCTGTTCTATGTGGGCAGCCGTGGCCACCACGCCGACATCGGCGGCGCCACACCAGGCTCCATGCCACCGTTCTCCACGCGCATCGAGGAGGAGGGCGTGCAGATCAACAACGTGAAGCTGGTGGACCGCGGTGTGCTGCGCGAGGCCGAGATGGTGGCCCTGCTGCAGAGCGGCGAATACCCGTCGCGCAATCCACAGCAGAACATGGCCGACCTCAAGGCGCAGATCGCGGCCAACGAAAAGGGCGTCCAGGAACTGCGCAAGATGGTCGAGCAGTTCGGGCTGGACGTGGTGCAGGCCTACATGCGCCACGTGCAGGACAACGCCGAAGAGTCGGTGCGCCGCGTCATCACCCGGTTGAAGGACGGGCACTACACCCTGCCGCTGGACAACGGCGCGCAGATCCAGGTGGCTGTGCGCGTCAACACCGAGCAGCGCAGCGCCGAGATCGACTTCACCGGCACGTCGGCACAGCAGCTCAACAACTTCAACGCGCCCACCGCGGTGTGCATGGCGGCCGTGCTCTACGTGTTCCGCACGCTGGTGAACGACGACATACCGCTCAACGCGGGTTGCCTCAAGCCCTTGAAGGTGATCATCCCTCCGGGCTCCATGCTCAACCCGAATCCGCCGGCCTCGGTGGTGGCGGGCAATGTGGAAACCTCCAGCTGCATCACGAATGCGCTGTACGGCGCGTTGGGCGTGATGGCGGCGAGCCAGTGCACCATGAACAACTTCACCTTCGGCAACGCAGCGCACCAGTACTACGAGACCATCTCGGGCGGCAGCGGTGCAGGCGAGGGCTTCGACGGCACGAGCGTGGTGCAGACCCACATGACCAACTCCCGCCTCACCGACCCCGAGGTGCTCGAGTTCCGGTTCCCCGTCCGGCTGGAGAGCTACGAGATCCGGGAGGACTCCGGTGGTGCGGGGCGGTGGCAAGGTGGACACGGCGGCGTGCGCCGCGTGCGCTTCCTCGAAGACATGACGGCCAGCATCCTTTCCAACGGACGACTGCACGGCGCCTTCGGGATGGCCGGCGGACATGCTGGGCAGGTGGGTATCAACCGGGTGGTGCGGGTCGATGGCTCGGTGGAGGAGCTGGCCCACATCGGCCAGGCCGAGATGAAGCCCGGCGACATCTTCGAAATCCACACACCA
Organism: Hydrogenophaga sp.; assembly: GCF_051858985.1. Lineage (GTDB taxonomy): Bacteria > Pseudomonadota > Gammaproteobacteria > Burkholderiales > Burkholderiaceae_C > Hydrogenophaga. The sequence continues at coordinate 89,308 of NZ_JBHYGM010000002.1, forward strand.
GGCGGTGGTGGATATGGCGAGGCGTAGTCAGAGCTCTTCTACGCGCCGCGCCGGGTAGCTGTCCCAGGCCTGGCATCCCGGACACTGCCAGAAATGCTGGCGTGCTTCGAAGCCGCAGGCGGCGCAGCGGTAGCGCCGCAGTGGCGCGCTGGCTTGTTCCAGCGAGAGCTTCACGCGCTCTTGAGCCACAGGGTCCGACAACGTTTCACCCGCCAGCCATTGGGTGGTGATCACCAGCGACGGCTCGCGCGCGAGATGATCCAGGTAATGCCCCCGCATGTTGGCGGGGCTGGCGCTCAGGCCGGCCAGGGCTTCGGTGATGTCGATGGAAGGTGCGCGCGACTGGGCTTCCTCCAGCAGCCGGATCGCCTCGGCCTGTTGACCAGTCTGGCGGGCGAGATCGGCCAGCGCAGCGGCCGCGAGCGGCATGCCTTGTGGCGCATGCTTGTGCAGTTTGCGCAACGCCTCGAAAGCACCCGGGGCGTCGCCTCGCAGGGACTTCTGGGCCGAGAGCGCCATCCATCCGCGCGCAAGCTGCGGCGCCCGTCTCACCGCCTCCTCGAGCAGTTCGATCGCTCTGGCCTGGTCGCCGCCGCGCTGGGCCAGTTCGGCCTCTTCGCAAAGGTAGTGCGACAGCCGGCCCGAGAAGCTGCCCTGTTCGGCTTCTTCCAGTTTCTGAGCGATCTCCTTTGCCCGTGGCCAGTCCCGCGAGCGTTCGTAGATGCCCAGCAGCGCAAGCAGCGCTTCGCCTTCAAAGGCCGATCCCTCAAGCTTGTGCAGTGCGGCTTCGGCCCGATCCAGCAGGCCCGCCTTCAGAAAATCCAGCGCGAGCGCGTGCTGGGCGCGATCGCGGTCCTTGCGGCTGATGTCTGCGCGGGAAAGCAGATGCTCGTGCACGCGCACCGCGCGGTCGTAGTCGCCGCGCCGGCGAAACAGGTTCCCCAGTGCAAAGTGCAGTTCAGCGGTGTCGGGGTCGCCCTGCACCGCCTCGATGAACGCGTCGATGGCCTGGTCCTGCTGCTCGTTGAGCAGGTGATTCAACCCGCGGAAGTACGCCTTGGGCGCCTGGCGGCTTTCCATCCGCCATTGGCGCAAGTCCAGCCGGGACGCGGCCCAGCCCATGGCAAAGGCCAGCGGCAGGCCCCACAGCAGCCAGGTGAAATCAAAGTCCATGCCGGCGGTCGTTCGGGTCGGGGAGCAGCGTGGAATCTGCGTCAAAGGCCGTGCTGGCCAGCACGGAGTTGGTGGCAGCCTGGCGTCGCACCTTCTTGGCGCGCAGCCACAGCGGAAGCATCACGGCCACACCGAGAAAGACGCCCGCCACCAGCGCCACCAGGATCACCAGCACCAGCGGCGCCTGCCAGCTCGCGCCGAAGAACAGGTGCAGCGTCACGCTTTCCTGGTTGTTCAGTGCGAAGGCGAACAGCACAAAAAAAATGGCTGCGTTGAGCAGCCACATCAGGTATTTCACGTCGTCCCCTTTGTGGTGGGGCGATTGTAGCGATCAGGTCGCCACCGCAGCGTCGTCACTCCGGCTTGGCGGGGTCGCGTCCCAGGATCTCGGCGGTCTTGGCATCCACCTGTTCGCGCAGGGCCTTGCCCGGTTTGAAGTGGGGCACGCGCTTCTCCGGGATCATCACGCTTTCGCCCGAACGGGGATTGCGGCCGATGCGAGGTGAGCGTCGATTGACAGAGAAACTGCCAAAGCCCCGGATCTCGATCCGGTGTCCCTTCACCAGGGCATCGCCCATGGCGTCCAGGATGGCCTTCACCGCGAATTCGGCGTCACGGTGCGTGAGCTGGCCGAAGCGGCTGGCAAGGGCTTCAACGAGGTCGGAGCGTGTCATGTCTGGGGGGCAGCGCGTGGGTATCGGCCGCCGGTCGAAGAAGCGTCAAGCAGGGGTCTCCCCGCTCGACGCCCTTCGCCGGGCGCCCGATGGCTCCGATCAGCCGTTGTTGTCCAGCTTGGCGCGCAGCAGGGCGCCCAGGCTGGTCGTGCCAGCGTTCTCGCGGGAAGACTGCTGGCTCAGGCTGGCCATGGCCTCCTGCTGGTCGGCGGCATCCTTGGCCTTGATGGACAACTGGATGTTGCGCGTCTTGCGGTCGATGTTCACCACCACGGTGGTGACTTCGTCGCCTTCCTTCAGCACGTTGCGCGCGTCTTCCACGCGGTCGCGGCTGATTTCGCTGGCGCGCAGGTAGCCCAGCACGTCTTCACCCAGGTCGATCTCGGCGCCCTTGGCGTCCACGGTCTTCACCTTGCCGGTGACGATGGAACCCTTGTCGTTCACCGACACGAAGGTCGTGAACGGGTCGCCGTCGAGCTGTTTGATGCCCAGGGAAATGCGCTCGCGCTCCACGTCGATGGCCAGCACGATGGCTTCGACTTCCTGGCCCTTCTTGTAGTTGCGCACGGCGGCTTCGCCGGTTTCGTTCCACGACAGGTCGGACAGGTGCACCAGGCCGTCGATGCCGGCAGCCAGACCCACGAACACGCCGAAGTCGGTGATCGACTTGATCGGGCCCTTGACGCGGTCACCACGCTTGGTGGCCTCAGCAAACTCGTGCCAGGGATTGGCACGGCACTGCTTCATGCCCAGCGAGATGCGGCGCTTGTCTTCGTCGATGTCGAGCACCATGACTTCGACTTCGTCGCCCAGCGACACCAGCTTGCTCGGCGCCACGTTCTTGTTGGTCCAGTCCATTTCGGAGACGTGCACCAGACCTTCGATGCCCGGCTCGAGTTCCACGAACGCGCCGTAGTCGGCGATGTTGGTGATCTTGCCGAACATGCGCGTGCCCTGCGGGTAGCGGCGCGAAACGCCCATCCATGGGTCGTCGCCCATCTGCTTCAGGCCCAGCGAGACGCGGTGCTTCTCGGTGTCGAACTTGAGGATCTTGGCGGTGATTTCCTGGCCCGCCGTGACCACTTCGCTCGGGTGACGGACGCGGCGCCATGCCATGTCGGTGATGTGGAGCAGGCCGTCGATGCCGCCGAGGTCGACGAACGCACCGTACTCGGTGATGTTCTTGACCACGCCGTGCACGATGGCGCCTTCCTTCAGCGTGTCCATCAGCTTGGCGCGCTCTTCGCCCATCGAGGCTTCCACCACGGCGCGGCGGCTCAGCACCACGTTGTTGCGCTTGCGGTCGAGCTTGATGACCTTGAATTCCAGGGTCTTGTTTTCGTACGGGGTCAGGTCCTTGGTGGGACGGCTGTCGACCAGCGAGCCCGGCAGGAAGGCGCTGATGCCGTTGACCATGACCTTGAGGCCACCCTTGACCTTGCTGGAGGTCGTGCCGGTGACGAATTCACCGGACTCGAGGGCTTTCTCGAGGGACATCCAGGACGCGAGGCGCTTGGCCTTGTCGCGCGAGAGCAGCGTGTCGCCGAAACCGTTTTCGACGGAGTCGATGGCAACCGCCACGAAGTCGCCCACCTGCACTTCGAGTTCACCCTGGTCGTTCTTGAATTCGGCCAGCGGCACATAGGCTTCCGACTTCAGACCGGCGTTGACCACCACGTGGCTGTGTTCGATGCGAACGACCTCGGCGGTGATGACTTCGCCCGAGCGCATTTCAGCGCGTTTGAGGGACTCTTCGAACAGGGCGGCAAAAGATTCAGACATTGAATTTCCTAAAACCATTCGGCGTCGGTGCAACAACCACGGGTGAGCGGCTGGAACGGATGCGGCGCTTGAACGGTGTTGACATTGCAGCGTGAAACGCCGCGGGGTTAAGTGAAACAACCTTCCGGCATGCGGGCTGGGAACGCCCGGCGGTGCCTTCTGGACCAATGTGATGTCTTCAGGAGCCTGAAAACACCGTCCTGCCTTGCCACCATGTCAGCACCTGCTGCACCGATTGCTCGATGTCCAGCCCGGAGTTGTCCAGTTGCAAGGCATCTTCTGCGGGCTTGAGGGGTGCATGCAACCGGGAGGCATCCCGTTGATCGCGCGCCCGCAGGTCCGCCAAAAGACTGTCGATGTTAGCAGCAATTCCCTTTGAAATCAACTGCTTATGGCGCCGTTCGGCGCGTTGTTCGGCCGAAGCCGTCAGAAACACCTTGAGGGGGGCGTCGGGAAAGATCACGGTGCCCATGTCACGGCCGTCGGCCACCAGGCCGGGGAGACGTCGAAAGCCATGTTGCAGGCCCAGAAGGGCGTCGCGCACCGCCTGAACAGACGACACCCGCGAGGCAGCCATACCGGCGCCTTCGGACCGCACGGCATCGGTGACGTCCTCCCCGTCCAGCAGGGTGCGCTGGTGCTCGAACCGCACATCCAGCCCGGCCGCCAGTTCACCCAGGCGCCTGGCCAGATCGGGGTTTCTGATGGCGTCGTCCGATGTGGACAGCCCGGCGCTGGCCGCCGCCAGACCCACCAGCCGGTACAGCACGCCCGAGTCGAGGAGGTGGTATCCCAGGCGGTCGGCCACTTCGGCCGACAACGTGCCTTTGCCCGAAGCGCTTGGCCCGTCCACACAGATGACCGGTATGTGGCGAGTTCTGGCCTGGCACACGTCAAACAGGGTCTCGAAAAAGTCGGGGAAGGTCTTTCCCACGCACTTGGGGTCTTCGATTCGGATTGGCAGGCTCGCAGGATTGAAAGCGGCCAGCGAGAAGCACATGGCCACGCGGTGGTCGTCGTAGGTGTGGATGGGCTGCGTGCGCCAGTCCGCAGGGCTGGATGGCGGTGTGATGCGGATGTAGTCAGCGCCTTCCTCCACCGTGGCGCCGAGCTTGTGGCATTCGTTGGCCATGGCAGCGATGCGGTCGGTTTCCTTCACGCGCCAGCTCGCGATGTTGCGCAGTGTGGTCGTGCCCTGGGCGTACAAGGCCATCACCGCCAGCGTCATGGCGGCGTCCGGGATGTGGTTGCAATCCAGGTCGATGGCCTTCAGCGGCCAGGCGCCGCGCCGGATGTGGAGACGGTTGGCCTCGCCCGAGATGTCGGCGCCCATGAGGCGTGCCGCCTCGACGAACCGGATGTCGCCCTGGATGGATGCAAGGCCCACACCCTCGATGGTGATGCCGTCTGTGTCCTTCGTGGCAGGCGCGAGCGCGCCGAGAGCGATGAAGTAGCTGGCAGACGAGGCGTCGGCCTCCACGGCGATCTGGCCGGGCGACTGGTAGCGGCTGCCAGCGGGGATGGTGAAACGTTGCCAGCCATCACGCTGGACGCGCACGCCAAAGCGCTCCAGCAGGTTGAGGGTGATCTCGATGTAGGGGCGGGAGATGAGTTCGCCCACCACTTCAATGACGATGTCATCCGTTTGGGAGACCAGTGGCAATGCCAGCAGAAGTGCGGTCAGGAACTGGCTGGAGACATCGCCGCGCACGCGGATGGGCTCGTCCAGATTCAGCCGATGCTTGGCTCCGTCGCCCAGCCGCAGGGGCGGATAGCCTTCCCGTGCCAAGCACTGCACCGGGCAACCGAGCTGGCGCAGCGCGTCCACGAGATCGCCGATGGGGCGCTCGTGCATGCGGGCCACGCCCTTGAGTTCGAAGGAACCGCCGTGGCGTGCGGCCAGCAGCGCGAGCGAGGCGCTCAGCGGGCGCATGGCTGTGCCGGCATTGCCCAGAAACAGACCCGCTTCGCTCACCGGCAACTCCCCGCCGAGTCCGTGCACGCGCAGGCCGCCATGCGCGAGGGGCTCGATGCGGCAACCCAGTTGAGCGAGCGCTTCGAGCATGACGCGCGTGTCGTCAGAATCGAGGAGGTCCAGCACATCGGTGTGCCCCGTGCTCAGTGCAGCGAGCAGCAGCACGCGGTTGGAGATGCTTTTGGAGCCTGGCAGGCGAACGCGGCCACCGGCACTGCAAAGCGGCGGGATGTCGAGGTGGTCGATGGAGTACATGCGCGAATGAGGGAAGCCGTCGCCAGGGGCGGCGCTCAGCTGCGAGGCTTGATGGCGGTCATGCGCCAGCGCGCGCGGGCGCTGCTGGCTTGCTCGATCAGGGCTTCGAGGGCATCGGGGTTGTCGGCGTTGATGGCCGTTTCCAGCGCATGAAGGGCGCGCTGGAAATGGCGCGACTGCGCCAGAAGTTCTTCGCGGTTGGACATGAGGATGTCGCGCCAGACGGAAGGGTCGCTCGCGGCGATGCGCGTGAAATCGCGAAAGCCGGGGCCCGCGAGCGTAAGGAAATCCTGGCCTGAGGCCTGGCCCTGGATGGCGTTCATCAGCGCAAACGCCACCAGATGGGGCAGGTGGCTCACGGCGGCGTAGGCCGCGTCGTGCGCTTCGGGCGTCATCTGCTTGACCTGGCAGCCGAGCGCGGTCCAGAGCTGATGGGCCTTTTCCAGTTGCGGCGGGAGCGTGCGCTCGATGGGCGTGAGGATGACCTGGCGACCGTGGTAGAGGTCCGCATCGGCGTGCTCCACCCCGGCCACCTCCTTGCCCGCGATCGGGTGTGCCGGCACGAACACACCCACCTGGTCGCGCAGCACGCGGCGCGCGGCGTCGATGACTTCGCGCTTGGTCGAGCCCACGTCCATGATCAGCACGTCGCCCCGCACCAGATGGCGAATGGCCTTGAAGGTGGCTTCGGTGGCAGCCACCGGCACTGCCAGCAGCACCAGATCGGCGCCAGAGACGGCGAGCAGCGCAGAGGGCGCTTCCACATCGATCACGCCGAACTGGCGCGCGCGTTCGGTGGTGGAAGGCGACTTGCTGTAGCCCACGACGCGTTTGACGAGGCCCGCGCGCTTGAGTGCCAGCGCAAAGGATCCGCCCATCATGCCGCAGCCGATCAGGCCGAGTTGTTCAAACATCATTCGTTCACCGGGTATGCGCCCAGCACCTTGTAGAAAGCGCACAGACCCTGAAGTTCTTGTAGAGCGGCGGCCACGTGCGGTTGCGAGGGGTGGCCGGCAATGTCGATGTAGAAGTAGTACTCCCACTGCCCGGACTTCGCCGGGCGCGATTCGAAGCGCGTCATGGACACCCCGTTGTTCTTCAGCGGCACCAGCAGGTCGTGCACCGCGCCGGGACGGTTGGGAACGGACACCACCAAGCTGGTGCAATCGCGTCCGGAAGCCGGCGGCATGGCCAGCGTCTGGGGCAGGGTGATCACCGCGAACCGCGTGCGGTTGTAGGCCTCGTCCTGAATGGCGTGCGCAACGATGTGCAGCCCGAACTGGGCCGCAGCCCGTTCGCTGGCCAGACCCGCCCAGGTGGGGTTGGTGGCCGCCAGGCGAGCTCCTTCGGCGTTGCTGGAAACTGCACGTCGCTCGGCGTTGGGCAGATGTTGCGACAGCCAGTTCTGGCACTGGGCCAGCGCTTGTGGATGCGCCATGACGACCTCGATGCCATCCAGTTCGTTGACCTGCCGCAGCAGGTTGTGGCGAACCAGCAGGCTGACCTCGCCCACCACGTGCACGGGCGAGCGCAGGAACAGGTCCAGCGAGCGCGCCACCACGCCTTCGGTCGAGTTCTCCATGCCCACCACGCCGAACTGGGCGGTGCCAGCGGCGGTGGCGTGGAACACCTCGTCGAAGTTGGCGCAATAGATCAGGTTGGCCGCGCTGCCGAAGAACTCGATGGCGGCTTGTTCGCAGAAGGTGCCCTGAGGGCCGAGCACAGCCACGCGTTGCGGCGCTTCAAGGGCCAGGCAGGCTGACATGATCTCGCGCCAGATCGAGGCCACGTGCTGGTTGAGCAATGGCCCCTGATTGGCGCCCTGGATCTTTTCGATCACCTGGGCCACACGGTCCGGGCGGAAGAACGGCGAGCCCTCCTGGCGCTTGATGTCGCCAACCTGCTCGGCCACGTGCGCGCGCTGGTTGAGCAGACTGAGAAGTTGCTGGTCCAGCGCGTCGATCTGCACGCGCAGGCCCGCGAGGGCATCCGACTGAGTGGGTTGGGTCATCGTGTTCAGGCCTGTGTCATTTCAAAGTGCCGCATGTAGTTCACCAGCGCCTGCACGCCGTCCAGGGGCATCGCGTTGTAGAGGCTGGCGCGCATGCCCCCCACCGATTTGTGGCCCTTGAGCTGAAGAAGGCCAGCGGCCTTGGCCCCCGAGAGAAAAGCTTCGTTGCGCGACTCGTCGCGCAGGAAAAAGGGCACGTTCATGCGCGAGCGGCAACTGGGCGCGACCTTGTTCTCGTAGAACGGCGATTGGTCGATGAAGTCGTAGAGCAGGGCGGCTTTGGCCATGTTGCGCGCCTCCATCGCCGCCACGCCCTGGTGCTTGCCTTCGACCTGTCGCTTGAGCCACTGAAAAGTGAGGCCCGCCATGTAGATCGCATATGTCGGCGGTGTGTTGTACATGGAGCGGTTGTCGGCCACTGTCTTGTAGTCGAACGCGCTCGGGCAGATCGGCAGCGCGTGGCCGATGAGGTCTTCACGCACGACCACCAGCGTGAGACCGGCCGGCCCGAGATTCTTCTGGGCGCCGCCGAAGGCCAGGCCGACCCGCGTCCAGTCCACCGGACGCGAGGCCACGTGCGATGAAAAATCGATGACCAGCGGTGCGTTGCAGCCGAGCGACTTCAGGTCAGGCAGTTCGTGCACCTCGATGCCATTGATGGTTTCATTGCTGCAGAGGTGAACGTAACTTGGCGCCTCGCTGATCTGCCACGTGCGAGGTTCCGGCAGGCTGGTGTGGCCATCGGCTTCATTGCTGGCGGCCACGCGTGCCTGCGCATACCGGCGCGCTTCCTTCAGCGACTTCAGGCTCCAGCTGCCGGTGATCACGAAGTCCACAGCGGCGCCGCGCGACAGGTTCAGGGGCACGATGGCGTTTTCAGCAAGGCCACCGCCCTGCATGAAGAGGATGCGGAAGTGGTCGGGCACCGCGAGCAGTTCGCGCAGATCGGATTCAGCCGCTTCAAGAATCCTGCCGAACTCCTGCCCGCGATGGCTCATCTCCATGACGCTCATGCCGCTGCCTTGCCAGTCCAGCATCTCGCCGGCTGCGTGTTGCAGCACTTCAGCCGGCATGGCCGCCGGGCCGGCGGAGAAGTTGTATGGCCGTGGTGTCACGGCTCGATGCCCGGCTCATCGGCTTCGCCAGCTTCGCCGGCCTCTCCGGTTTCGCCCCCGTCGGGCATGTTGGCGTCGTTCTCCACAATGCGCTGCAGACCCGAGAGTTCAGAGCCCTCGTCCAGTGCAATGAGCGTCACACCCTGTGTGGCTCGGCCCATCTCCCGGATCTCGGAGACGCGCGTGCGCACCAGAACTCCTTTGTCGGTGATCAGCATGATCTCGTCGTCGGTGTGCACCAGCGTGGCGGCCACCACCTTGCCATTGCGCTCGCTTTGCTGGATCGCGATCATGCCCTTGGTGCCCCGGCCATGGCGGGTGTATTCGGTGATGGGCGTGCGCTTGCCATAGCCGTTGATCGTGGCGGTGAGCACGCTCTGCTGCTCGTCTTCGGCCACCAGCATGGCAATCACACTCTGCGTGTCTTCGATCAGCATGCCTCGTACGCCGCGCGCGTTTCGGCCCATGGGGCGAACGTCGTTCTCATCGAACCGCACCGCCTTGCCGCCGTCGCTGAACAGCATCACGTCATGCTGGCCATCCGTCAGCGCTGCGCCAATGAGGAAGTCGCCCTCGTCGAGGTCAACCGCAATGATGCCGGCCTTGCGCGGGTTGCTGAACTCGTCAAGCGCCGTCTTCTTGACCGTGCCCATGGAGGTCGCCATGAACACATAGCGATCCGACGGGAAGCTGCGCATCTCGCCCGTGAGCGGCAACACCACGTTGATCTTCTCGCCTTCCTGCAGCGGGAACATGTTGACGATGGGTCGGCCGCGCGATCCACGCGAACCCGCCGGCACTTCCCACACCTTGAGCCAGTACAGGCGGCCGCGGTTGGAGAAACACAGGATGTAGTCGTGCGTGTTGGCGATGAAGAGCTGGTCGATCCAGTCGTCTTCCTTGGTGGCAGTGGCCTGCTTGCCGCGACCACCGCGCTTCTGCGCCCGGTACTCTGACAGTGGCTGGCTCTTGATGTATCCGCTGTGGCTGAGCGTGACCACCATGTCAGTGGGTGTGATCAGGTCTTCGGTGGCCAGGTCCTGCGCGTTGTGCTCGATCTCGCTGCGCCGTGCGCCCAGCTTGGTCTGGCCGAATTCCTGTTTCACGACGGTGAGTTCGTCGCCAATGATGGTGGAGACCCGCTCGGGCCGGGAAAGGATGTCCAGCAGATCGTCGATCTCACCCATGACGTCCTTGTACTCCGCCACGATCTTGTCCTGCTCCAGACCGGTCAGGCGCTGCAGACGCATCTGCAGGATTTCCTGTGCCTGCGTCTCCGACAAGCGATACAGGCCGTCGCCGCCCATGCCGAATTCACGCTCCAGGCCTTCGGGCCGGTAGTCGTCGGCGTTGATCACGCCGCCATCGGCGCGGGTGCGGGTGAGCATTTCCCGTACCAGCTGACTGTCCCAGGGGCGAGCCATCAGTTCCGCTTTGGCCACCGGAGGTGTGGGCGACTCGCGGATGATGCGAATGAACTCATCGATGTTGGCCAGCGCCACCGCCAGACCTTCGAGCACGTGGCCACGCTCGCGCGCCTTGCGCAGGTTGAACACGGTGCGGCGCGTCACCACTTCACGGCGGTGCTCGAGGAAGACCTGGATCAGGTCCTTCAGGTTGCAAAGACGTGGCTGGCCATCGACCAGCGCCACCATGTTGATACCGAAGGTGTCCTGCAACTGCGTCTGCTTGTACAGGTTGTTCAGCACCACTTCCGGCACTTCACCCCGCTTGAGTTCGATCACCAGGCGCATGCCCGATTTGTCGGACTCGTCCTGGATGTGGCTGATGCCCTCGATCTTCTTCTCGTGAACCAGTTCGGCGATGCGTTCCTGCAGCGTCTTCTTGTTGACCTGGTAGGGCAGTTCGTCAACGATGATGGACTGGCGCTGGCCACGATCGATGTCCTCGAAATGGCACTTGGCCCGCATCACGACCCGCCCGCGTCCCGTGCGGTAGCCGTCCTTCACACCGTTGATGCCGTAAATGATGCCCGCCGTGGGGAAATCGGGAGCGGGAATGATTTCCATCAATTCATCGATCGAAGCCTGCGGGTTCTTCAACAGATGGAGACAAGCATCCACCACCTCATTCAGGTTGTGAGGCGGTATGTTGGTCGCCATGCCCACCGCAATGCCCGCCGACCCGTTGACCAGCAGATTCGGCAGGCGCGAAGGCAGAACCAGAGGCTCTTTTTCCGAGCCGTCGTAATTGGGGCCGAAATTGACCGTTTCCTTGTCAATGTCCGCGAGCATCTCGTGCGAGATCTTCGACAGGCGAATTTCGGTGTAACGCATCGCCGCGGCGTTGTCGCCGTCGACCGAGCCGAAATTGCCTTGCCCGTCCACAAGCATGTGCCGCAGGGAGAAGTCCTGGGCCATGCGAACGATGGTGTCGTAGACCGCGCTATCGCCATGGGGGTGGTATTTACCGATCACGTCACCCACGATACGGGCCGACTTCTTGTAGGGTCGGTTCCAGTCGTTGTTGAGTTCGTGCATCGCGAACAGCACACGCCGGTGCACCGGCTTGAGGCCGTCTCGGGCATCGGGCAGTGCCCGGCCCACAATCACACTCATCGCATAGTCGAGGTAACTGCGCCGCATCTCCTCTTCAAGACTGATGGGCAAGGTCTCTTTGGCGAACTGTGTCATGTGCGGTGGCTTGAGTGCGGTGGAGGGCCGAAGGGCAACTCATGATTTTAAGGCGCACGTCTGCACACGCCTCGAGCGACTTTCTGTTGTGTCACGACAACGAATGATGCAACGCGAGTGTTCGTCCTACAGAGCCGCACCGGGCGCCCCGGTTGGCGTCTGCGGGCTTGTGGCACAATAAATTCCAGCGTTTTTAGTGGTGGTCACTACAAGCGTCGTTCTTGTTACGCAGTCTGTCTGCGGCTTATATAGAGGAAAACCATGAAAAAACTCAACAAAGTGGCAATGCTGTTGGCAACCGCCGCCATGGCAACCGCCGCCGGCGCCCAAACCATCGATAACTGGCGCAATGGCACCAGCGAACTGGTCTGGAAAAACGGTACGAACGAACTCTGCTGGCGCGATGCCAGCTGGACGCCCGCCACGGCCGCTCAAGGCTGCGATGGCGCGATTGTTCCGGTCGCTGCACCCGCACCGGCACCTGCTCCGGCACCGGCACCCGCTGCTGCACCGGCTCCCGCTCCTGCACCCGCACCTGCCCCGGCTCCTGTCGCTTCCAAGGTGACCTACGCTGCCGATGCATTCTTCGATTTCGACAAGGCCGTGCTCAAGCCTGAAGGCAAGGCCAAGCTGGACGATCTGGCTGGCAAAGTCTCCGGTATCGCCTTGGAAGTGGTGATCGCCGTGGGTCACACCGACTCCACCGGTGCCGCTGGTTACAACCAGGCCCTGTCCAACCGCCGCGCCGAAGCCGTCAAGGCCTATCTGGTGAGCAAGGGCATCGAAAGCAACCGCATCTACACCGAAGGCAAGGGTCTGACCCAGCCGGTGGCCGACAACGCCACCCGCGAAGGCCGCGCCAAGAACCGTCGTGTGGAAGTCGAAGTGGTCGGTACCCGCAAGAACTGATTCACCTCAGCTTCGACCTGAAAACCGCGCTTCGGCGCGGTTTTTTCTTGTGCTGACGATAATCGACTGATGAATCCACATACCAATGCCGATCCGGCTGAACTGGCCAAATTCTCCGAACTGGCGCATCGCTGGTGGGACCCCGAAAGCGAGTTTCGTCCGTTGCACCAGATCAACCCTTTGAGGTTGGGCTGGATTGAAGGTCTGGTGCCGTTGGCGGGAAAGAGGGTGCTCGACATCGGTTGCGGAGGCGGCATCCTGTCGGACTCAATGGCCCGCAAGGGCGCCAACGTGCTCGGCATTGACTTGTCGTCGAAAGCTCTGCGGGTGGCTCAGCTGCATGCCTTGGAGGCGGGGACGGCGAACGTTCAGTATGAGGAGATCAGTGCGGAAGCCCTCGCGCTGGAACGACCCGGCGAGTTCGATGTCGTGACCTGCATGGAGATGCTGGAACACGTTCCCGATCCGGCTTCTGTCGTCAAAGCATGCTCTACGCTCGTCAAACCGGGCGGTTGGGTGTTCTTCTCCACCATCAACCGGAACCCGAAGGCCTTTCTGTTCGCCATTCTCGGCGCGGAGTACGTTCTTCAGTTGCTGCCAAAAGGCACACACGAATTTGCGAAGTTCATTCGTCCCAGTGAGCTGGCATCGCACTGCCGCGCGGCGGGACTCGAGCTCGCTCAGACCCGTGGCATGGAATACAACCCACTGACACGTCGCTACTGGCTCAGCGGCGACACCAGCGTGAACTACTTGTTGGCCACACGCCGGCCATGACCGGGCCGATCTTCCGGAGCGTACGGGCCGTGCTGTTCGACCTGGACGGCACCTTGATCGACAGCGCTCCAGACCTGGGCGCTGCGGCCGACCGGATGAGGCAGTTGCGAGGCATGGCCTCATTGCCCCTGAACCGGTATCGGCCCATGACAGGCTCGGGTGCGCGCGGCATGTTGCAGGTGGCTTTCGGCATCACGCCAGCGCATGCCGACTACGGCAGTCTGAAGGAGGAATTCTTCACCCACTACACCGAGTGCCTGCTGCAGCGAACCCAGCCTTTTCTGGAGGTGCAGCAACTCGTGGAGGTGTTGCGGGAACGGGGCCTTGCGTGGGGCGTCGTGACGAACAAGTCCGAGCGATTCACCTTGCCCATCACGCGCGCGATGCCCTTGTTCTCCACGGCGGCCGCCATTGTGAGCGGCGACACCACGCCGCACGCCAAGCCCCATCCAGCTCCGCTGCTGGAAGCAGCCCGTCGGATGTCGGTCTCGCCTGCTGAATGCGTCTACGTCGGTGACGATGAGCGCGACATCGTCGCGGGACGCGCCGCCGGCATGCGCACGGTGGCGGCGAGGTATGGTTATCTGGGCGCTGGAGCCGATGTGGCAGCCTGGGGCGCCAATGCAGAAGTGACTTCACCCCTTGAACTCTTGAATTTCCTGGAAGTGGCTTAAACTTGGACGCTTGGGGCTGCACCGGTTTCGACGTGGGTTCGGACGCGCAGCAGGGCATGTCGAGGTTCTGTCACCTCGTAAATCCGCAGAAAAAAACCAACTGCAAACGACGAACGTTTCGCACTCGCCGCTTAAACACCGGTGAGCCTCGCAACAGCAGGCCGATGGGCTGGGCAAGGGGGTCGCAAGACCTCCCGGCTGCGAGGTAACTTACATCGGCTGGCTTTGCGTCGGGCACCTTGGCGCAGAGTGAGATTCAAGGATGCTGGCTTCCCGTTTAGCGTGCCACTGCGCGACTCGGGCGGCGAGACTCAAATCAGACGGCTACACATGTAGAACTGCTCGAAGAAGGCTTGCGGACGGGGGTTCAAATCCCCCCAGCTCCACCATACCGCCCGACAAAGGCCGCCAGGCAACTATGCCTGGCGGCCTTTTTCCTTTTCTCGTTCGCGCAGTCGATTCCGTCTGGCGCGCCGAGTGTTCAAAACCCAGATGCCGCTGATCAGGAAGTACACCGTAAGTCCACTGGCCGTGGCGATGATCGACAGCCCCACCGCCAGCGGCTTGCCGACCGTGCGCACGCGCTCCAGCCAATGCGCGGTGCGCTCACGGAAGCCCTTGCGCTGAAGTTCAGGTGGCTCGTCGTGCGCACCCTCCAGCCTTTGCTGGGCCTCGATCTCCGTGATGGCGCGCTCGCCCAGCACGACCTTGCCCAGCCGGTACGCGCCGTAATACACCGGCCCGAACGTGACGGGGTTCGACACCAGCGTGCTCGCCACTGCCATCGGCAGATTGGCGCGCAGCAGAATCGCGCCTGCTGCAGAAGCGGGAATCTGCGCCACTGGAATCAGCAGACCGAAAAAGATGCCCAGGGCGACGCCCAATGCAATGCCCTTGCGGCTGAAGTGCCACAGCGCCGGGTGCAGCAGCACCGGCCCCATCCAGCGCAGCCAGCGGTTGTTGCGCAGCGCCTCCGGCGTGGGCAGCCACTTTCTGAATTTCTCTCTCATGCGGGTGGCCGGGTTGATCGTGTTTCGAACGGCGACAATCGCCGAATCATGATGCAGTTGCAGGACATACTTTTTTCACAGGGCTTTGGCACCCGCCGCATCTGCAGCGGCATGGTGCAGCAGGGACTGGTCGTGGTGGGTAGCGACTCGGTGCCCTGCACCGACCCGACGGCGATGCTGGAAGAGACCGGCCTTGAATTTCGGGTGCAGGGAGAGGTCTGGCAGTACCACGCCGTCGCGTATCTGATGCTGAACAAGCCCGCAGGTTTCGAGTGTTCTCAAAAACCCAGCACTTACCCGAGCGTCTATACCCTGTTGCCGGGGCCTTTGCGCACTCGGGGCGGGGGAGCAGCCGCGGGCGTCCAGGCGGTCGGGCGGCTCGATCAGGACACCACGGGGCTGTTGCTGATGTCGGACGATGGCAAGTTCATCCACCGCATGACGTCGCCGCGCCACCACGTGCCCAAGGTGTACGAGGCGCAGGTGAAGCACCCGCTGGATGACCGGCAGCTGAGTCGCCTGCTGGAGGGTGTGGTGCTGGACGACGATCCGCGGCCGGTGCGCGCCCAGGCCTGTTCAGCGGTGAATGAACATCATCTGCGCATGACGCTCACGGAGGGCAAGTACCACCAGGTCAAGCGGATGGTGGCTGCGGTGGGGAACCGCGTGGAGTCGCTCCACCGTTCGGAAATCGGGAATCTGGTGCTGACGCCCGAGTTGCCTGAAGGCCGCTGGCGCTGGCTGACCGCCAGCGAGGTCGCGGCGCTCACTCAGAAGGTGGCGAAGCCTTAGAGCAGGTCGCCCTTGCGGCTGTCCAGCGGCATGAGGAACGAGTTTTCCTGCCACTGAGAATTGAAGTCGCTGCGAGGGAAGTCGCTCCGAGGGAAATCGCTGCGTGTTTCGCCCGTGGTGCTGTTGGGCCAGTTCGACAGAGGGCCGAAGTCGCTGTTGCGGTTGCTCCGCTGGCGGGTGAGCACGGTGCGCAGATTGGCCTGGGCCGCGATGATGGCGCGTTCTTCCATCTCGCGTTCGCGCATGGTCTGGCTCAAGGTCGATTCGCCGAGGAATTCGGCGCGAATCTCGGCCACGGTGGGCAGGCTGTTGGACCGGACGACCCAATAAGGAAGGCCGCACTGCGTCAGCAAAGAGTGCTTGAGGGTGCGGGTGCTGCGCGGCAGTCCGGCGCTGCCAGGCACGTCCAGGCAGCCGAGTACGCGCCCGTCCGAGCGGCACACGGTAAAGGTGCAGTAGACGCCGCCGAGCAGCTTGTACCACTCCATGCCCTGTTCCTTGTCGCGCGGCAGCGTGAATCGCGTCACCGGCAGCTTGATCATGACGTGGTGGTCGTAGAAAGCGCGTGCGAGCCAGTGCCACACGCGGGCTTCCTCGCTGTTGGCCAGCGCCCGTGTGCTCAGGGGCCAATGCTTGGGGATCCGCCTGCGTTCACGCGCCTGACGTTCCGTCCACCAGCGGTGCAGCAACGCACCCGCTGCCAGCAGAGCGGGCACGAGCACGGCGAGCAGCCATGGATTGGTCCAGTGATTCATGGTGGTGAGGTCGGTCGAACAATTTGTATCAAAGTGTAGGGGTTGTCCGCGAAAACGGGGCGTTCTGTCGCTTGTCCGCACCACATTGCCGTGAATTCCTTGGTGTTTGATCGTCCTTTGCGTGGAAAAAGCCGATTCTCAGGGGATGGGGTCCAGAAATGAGAGCACCGCCGCCGTCAGGGCATCCGGCTGGTCCCTGTGTGGACTGTGCCCGCAGTCGTCCAGTTGGACGCTGCTGGCCTGCGGCGCCACTGCCTCGATGGCACGCAGTTGGCCCAGCGTGCCATATTCGTCGCCCATGCCCTGCACGAGCAGCAGCGGCGTCTCGATCTGCCGGCACTCGGCACGGATGTCGAACGCGGCAAAGGCCGGGCTGAGCCACACGTCGTTCCATTGCCAGAAGGCGTTGTCGACGTTCGCGTGGTAGCGCGCCAGGCGTTGGCGAAGGCTGCCCGGGCCGGATGGATGGTCTTCGTAGAGCCGCCTGGCTTCTGAAATCGCACGCAGTGCGACTTCTTCCACCACGACGTGCGGCGCCATGGCCACGCACGCGGCGACCGGGTGACGGCTGGCGTACAGCAGGGCGATGGTGGCCCCGTCGGAGTGCCCGACCAGGATCGGCGGCGTCGAAAGGCCAAGGCCTCTGAGCAATTCGGGCAAGACATCCCACGCTTCACGGTGCATGTAGTCAGGCCCGTGGCGCCCTTCGGTCCAGAAGCCGTTTTGCCGGGGGGCGTCGCGGACGTGGGGGATGGGATCCGATTGCCCGTATCCGCGCCGGGCGTACAGCCAGCCCGCTCGCCCGCTCGCGGCGCAGAGCTCGGCCGGCCAGTCTCTTCCGCGTTGCGGCCACATGGACACGCTGCCCAGGCCCTCGTGCAGGAACACCAGCGGCGCCCGTTCGGCCGGTCCGGGGATGTGTTTCAACTCGAGGCCGACGCCTTCAATCTCGATGCGGTTCATCCGCAGATCGTACCTAGCCCGGAGGCCGGTCAGTCGCGCGATTGGATGTATTCTTGCCGCCATGTCCCTGCTGTTCGATTCCTTCTGGCGCGCCGTGGTGTATTGCTTCCACCCCCGCGTCATCGCGCTGTCGTTCCTTCCGCTGATCTTGATGGTGGCGCTGTCTTTCGGTCTGGGCTACTTCTTCTGGGAAGGCGCCGTGGCGTCGGTGGCGGCCTGGCTCGAAGCCTTCGGCATGGTGCAGACCTTGCTGTCCTGGCTCGAGCAGGTGGGGGCAGGTTCCCTGCGCATGGTGTTCGCGCCCCTGCTGGTGCTGGTGCTGGCCACCCCGCTGATCGTGTTGTTGTGCCTGTTGCTGGTGGCCATGTTCATGACGCCGGCCATGGTCGAACTGGTCGGGCAGCGCCGATTTGCCGGTCTGGAGCGAAAGCACGGCGGCTCGCTGGTGGTGAGCGTGCTGTGGTCCTTGGGATCGACCTTGCTGGCCGTGGTGGTTCTGGTGCTGTCGATGCCCCTGTGGCTGGTACCGCCCCTGGTGCTGATCCTCCCTCCACTCATCTGGGGTTGGCTCACCTACCGCGTGTTCGCATTCGACGCACTGGCCACGCATGCGAGCAGCGAGGAGCGAAAACTCATCTTGCGCGAGCATCGCGGCACCCTTTTGCTCATGGGCGTGCTCAGTGGCTACCTGGGCGCAGCGCCCAGCCTCTTGTGGGCATCGGGCGCCATGTTCATTGCCATGGCGCCCGTGCTGGTGCCGGTGGCCATCTGGATCTACACCCTGGTGTTCGCTTTCGCCTCACTGTGGTTTGCCCATTTTCTGCTCACCGCGCTCCAGCGGCTGCGCGCGAAAGTGGCGATGGAAGTGCCGGCCGCCGAGCGGGTCGAGCCGGCCCTTCTTCCTGTTTCCGCCGATGCAGCCGCAACCGCTCCTTCCGGCCCGGACGGCACGCCACCCACCCAGTTCCCTGCACGCCCATGACGACCGCATTCGGCCTGATCATCGTTGGCGACGAAATCCTGTCCGGCAAACGCAACGACAAGCATTTGCCCAAGGTCGTCGAAATGCTGTCGCGCCGAGGGCTTTCGCTGAGCTGGGCGCGGGTGGTGGGGGACGAGCGGGTGCGCATCACGAACACCCTGCGGGATGCCTTCGCCGGCTCCGACGTGGTCTTCTGTTGCGGCGGCATCGGGGCCACGCCTGACGATCACACGCGCCAGTGCGCGGCAGCGGCGCTGGGTGTCGAACTGGCCTTGCACCCGGAGGCGCGGGTCCTGATCGAATCGCGCATGCGCGACATGGCGGCCGAAAAAGGAGAGACTTTCGATCCCGCGCGTCCCGACAACGTGCACCGCTACAACATGGGTGTCTTCCCCGCCGGCTCCCGGATCATCCAGAACCCGTACAACAAGATTCCCGGATTCACCTGCGACGGACCGGGGGGTGGCACGGTGCATTTCCTGCCCGGGTTCCCCGTGATGGCTTGGCCCATGATCGAGTGGGTGTTGGACCACCACTACCTGCACCTGCAGCGCCAGGGCGTCTGGCTGGAGCAGTCGGTGATCGTTTTTGGTGCCATGGAGGCGGCGCTGACGCCTCTGATGGAGCAGATCGAAGGGGCGCACGCCGTCAAGGTGTTCAGCCTTCCCAGCGTGGACCATCCCGAATTCGGCCGACACATCGAACTCGGTGTGAAGGGGCTGGCCACGGCAGTGGCTGGCGCGTACAAGGATCTGCTGGCCGGCCTTCAGGCACATGGCGCCAGTCTGGGCCCTGAAATGGTGCGTCGATAGGGTGCACCAATCTGGACCAGTGTTTGTGCCTGCACCGATTCGGGGCGATACCGGCTGCTGCTGCGCGCGTTGGTGCAGCTGGCACCCGGATTTGCCCCCTTCGAGCTTTGGCATGACCCTTTGTGGCGCATGGGCTGCGCCATAATCCGAAGCGCCTGACGGAGCGGTGTCCACGCGGTGCAGGCCGGTGGCACAAATACTGCTTGATTGCAGCGTCGTTTTCAATTCCCAACACACCCAGCTACAGGAGTATTTGATGGCCAAGACCGTCGCAGACGTGATGCAGATCGTGAAGGACAACGAAGTCAAATTTGTCGACTTCCGTTTCACCGACACCCGGGGCAAGGAACAGCACGTGACCGTGCCAATTTCTGCATTCGACGAAGACAAGTTCACCTCGGGCCACGCATTTGACGGTTCTTCGGTGGCTGGCTGGAAGGGCATCGAAGCATCGGACATGCAGCTCATGCCCGACCCCAACACCGCCAACATCGATCCCTTCTTCGAAGAGACCACGATGTTCCTGCAGTGCGACGTGATCGAGCCGGGTGACGGCAAGGCCTACGACCGCGACCCCCGCTCCATTGCCAAGCGCGCCGAGGCTTACCTGAAGGCGTCCGGGCTGGGCGACACAGCGTTCTTCGGACCGGAACCTGAGTTCTTCATTTTCGACGGCGTGCGCTTCAACAACGAACCCGGCCGCGTGATGTACGAGATCGAGGAGTACGAAGCGCCCTGGAACAGCGGTGCCAAGCTCGAAGGCGGCAACCGCGGCCACCGTCCGACCGTCAAGGGCGGTTACTTCCCCGTGCCCCCGGTCGACAGCACGCAGGACATGCGCGCCGAAATGTCGCTGATCCTCGAATCGCTGGGCATCCCGGTCGAGGTGTTCCACCACGAAGTGGCGGGCGCCGGCCAGAACGAGATCGGTACCAAGTTCAGCACGCTGGTGGAGCGCGCCGACTGGACCCAGGTGCTCAAGTACGTGGTGTGGAACGTGGCCAACGCCTACGGCAAGACCGCCACCTTCATGCCCAAGCCCTACGCCGGCGACAACGGCAGCGGCATGCACGTGCACCAGTCCATCTGGAAGGACGGCAAGAACCTGTTCGCTGGCGACGGCTACGCCGGCCTGTCTGACTTTGCCCTGTACTACGTCGGCGGCATCATCAAGCACGCACGTGCCCTCAACGCCATCACCAATCCGGGCACCAACTCCTACAAGCGCCTGGTGCCCGGCTTCGAAGCTCCCGTCAAGCTGGCCTACTCGGCGCGCAACCGCTCGGCTTCCATCCGCATCCCGTACGTGGCCAACCCCAAGGGCCGCCGCATCGAGGCGCGCTTCCCCGATCCTTCGGCCAACCCCTACCTGTGCTTCTCGGCGCTGATGATGGCTGGCCTGGACGGCGTGGAAAACAAGATCCATCCTGGCGAAGCCGCCACCAAGGACCTCTACCACCTGCCGCCGGAGGAAGACAAGCTGATTCCGACCGTCTGCCACAGCCTGGACCAGGCACTGGAGTACCTCGACGGCGACCGTGCCTTCCTGACCAAGGGTGGCGTGTTCACCGACTCCATGCTGGACGCCTACATTGAACTCAAGATGAGCGAAGTCACGCGCTTCCGCATGGCGCCTCATCCGGTGGAGTTCGAGATGTACTACAGCCTTTGAGGGTCTTGCCCGGGATGGCCCGGGCATTCCGAAGTCCATGAAAAGGGGACCGCGCTTGCGGTCCCCTTTTTCGTGGTCCTGGCGGCTCAGAGCCACCGCTCAGGCGCAGCGGCACTTTTTCGGGATTTTTTCGGTCATACTGATTTGCGCATTTGTCCGTGCGTGTCAGCCCTAACCGTCCCCGCTGGAGTTGCCGTGTTACCGAATTCGCCATTTCCCACCTTTCGCCGCCTGGCCCTTGCTGCGCTGGCGTTGGTTGCTGCCCAGGCTCTGGCTCAGGGCAATATCTACCGTTGCGGCAATGAGTACACCAATGACGCCCAGGTCGCCAAGGCCAAGGGATGCACGCTCATGCAAGGCGGCAACATCACCATCGTCGAGGGCACCAAGGTCGTACCCGCTGCCCGGGCCACGCCTGCCGCGACCAACCGAAGCAGCGGTGAACGTGTGGATTCCGCCGCCCAGCGCGCCCGCGACAGCGATGCGCGGGCGATCCTGGAAGCCGAACTTCGCAAGGCCGAGGAGCGGCTGGCCCAGGCCCGCAAGGAGTACGCCAACGGCGAGCCCGAGAAGCAGGGCATCGAGTCGCGCAACTACCAGCGCTACCTGGATCGGGTCGCCGAACTCAAGGCCGCAGTGGGTCGCGCGGAGAGCGACGTCGCCAGCATCCAGCGCGAGCTCGGACGCGTCGGCGTTTCCCCCAACAGCTCGGGTTCTGCCTCAAAATAGGCGGCTTGAAAAAGCCCACGCCACCCCCCCGATTCCCCGCGGAGTCTCGCTCCCCCGTCCCCAGTACCGTCCACCCGCGCAAGTCGGTGACGGCCCCATCACGGTTCCAGTCGCTCGACCTGCTGGCCACGCTCGTGGCGGTGGTCGACCAGCACGGTGCCGTGCAGTTCGCCAATGCGGCGCTGGAAGACGCACTGGGGATGTCCCGTCGCAGCATCGCCGGGACTCGGCTGCAGGAATGCTTTACCGAGCCGGCCTTGCTGGAGAGTGCGCTGCTCGGCGCCAGCGGCAACCATTTCGCTGCCCTGCGTTACGACGCCTGGCTCAAGCGCCTGAACCACGATGCGCTGCCGGTGCATGTGGTGGTGGCGCAGACCGACAACCCGGGCGAGGTGGTGGTGGAGCTCTTGCCGCTGGAGCAGCAGGCCCGCCAAGAGCGTGAAGAACGCCTGATCGACCAGGCGCAGGCCAACAAGGAGCTCATCCGCAACCTGGCTCACGAGATCAAGAACCCGCTCGGGGGCATTCGCGGTGCCGCGCAGTTGCTGCAGATGGAGCTGGATTCGCGGGAGCTCATCGAATACACCCAGGTCATCATCCACGAGGCCGACCGGTTGCAGTCGCTGGTGGACCGGCTGCTCGCCCCTCACCGGCGGCCGCACGTCGTGGGCGACGTCAACATCCACGAGGTGTGCGAGCGGGTGCGCTCGCTGATCCTTGCCGAATTCCCCAGAGGCCTGCGCGTCGTGCGTGACTACGACACCTCCATTCCGGAGTTCCGAGGTGACCGGGAGCAGCTCATCCAGGCGGTGCTCAACATTGCTCACAACGCGGCACAGGCCCTGGGTGAGCGCATCGCGGCGGGCGATGCCCGGATCGTCTTCCGCACGCGGGTGGGTCGACAGGTGACATTTGGCAAGCAGCGCTATCGGCTGGCACTGGAATTGCATGTGATTGACAACGGGCCTGGTGTTCCAGACTCGATCAAGGACCGCATCTTCTACCCGCTGGTATCGGGACGTGATGGCGGTTCCGGCCTCGGGCTCACGCTGGCGCAGACGTTTGTCCAGCAGCACCATGGCCTGATCGAGTGCGAGAGCGTGCCAGGGGAGACGGACTTCAAACTCCTGATCCCGTTGCCCTAGACCGATCATCGACACCGACAGCCGAGCGCCGCGCCACAAGAAAGGGAAGACATCTACATGAAGCCGATCTGGATAGTGGACGACGATCAATCGATCCGCTTCGTGCTCGAAAAGGCGCTGCTTCGGGAAAACCTGCCCACGCGCAGTTTCACCAACCCGCAGGACGTGCTGAAGGCCCTGACGGACACGCCCGAGAGCGAGGGCCCGCAGATCCTCGTGAGCGACATCCGCATGCCTGGCGGCTCGGGGCTGGAGCTGCTGGAGCGCGTGAAGGAGAAACTGCCGGGCCTGCCCGTCATCATCATGACCGCGTTCTCCGATCTGGACAGTGCGGTCTCCGCCTTTCAGGGCGGCGCCTTCGAGTACCTGCCCAAGCCCTTCGACCTTCCCAAGGCGGTGGAACTGATCCACCGCGCGGTGGAGGAAAGCCAGCGCGAGGAAGTGGCCGAGGAGCGCATGACCGCCGCACCCGAGATGCTGGGCCAGGCGCCCGCCATGCAGGACGTGTTCCGCGCCATCGGACGCCTCAGCCAGAGCCAGGTCACCGTGCTCATCACCGGCGAATCGGGCTCGGGCAAGGAGCTCGTGGCGCGAGCGCTGCACAAGCATTCGCCCCGATCCGGCGGCCCATTCGTGGCCATCAACACCGCTGCGATTCCGAAGGACCTGCTGGAGTCCGAGCTGTTCGGGCACGAGCGGGGTGCCTTCACCGGCGCGCAGACCATGCGGCGCGGCCGCTTCGAGCAGGCGGATGGGGGCACGCTCTTTCTTGACGAGATCGGCGACATGCCGTTCGACCTGCAGACACGGCTGCTGCGGGTGCTGTCCGATGGGCATTTTTATCGGGTCGGCGGCCACAGCGCGGTGCGCGCCAATGTGCGTGTGATCGCGGCCACCCACCAGAACCTGGAGCAGCGCGTCAAGGAGGGCGTTTTCCGGGAGGACCTGTTCCACCGGCTCAACGTGATCCGCCTGCGCCTGCCGGCGCTGCGCGAGCGGCGCGAAGACGTGCCCATGCTCACGCGTTTCTTCCTGCAGCAGAGTGCCAGACAGCTCGGCGTGGAGCCCAAGCGCATCTCGGAAGCGGCGCTGCGATTGCTCGGCACCTTCGACTTCCCTGGCAACGTGCGCCAGCTCGAGAACGTGTGCCATTGGCTCACGGTGATGGCGCCTGCACAGATGGTCGAGGTCAAGGACCTGCCGCCGGAGGTGCTGAGCATGGCCAGCAGTGCAGCGCTGGCCAGTGCGCCCGTGCAGGCGCCGGCCTCGATGCCGGCGCCGGTGCTGCAGACGGCCGTGCCGCTGCCCGAGCCAGAGTCCTTGTCCGAAGCCGTTGCATTGCACAGGGACGCGTCACCCGCACCGGTGGCGGCCACGCCCGGTGCGACCCTGGCCTGGGAAACCGGCCTTCAGGCCGAGGCACTCTCGCTGCTGGAAGAGGGCCGCACCGACGTGTGGGACGTGCTGACCCGGCGATTCGAAACACGTTTGATCCAGACCGCCCTGTCCAACACGCGGGGTCGTCGCATCGAGGCGGCGCACAAATTGGGCATTGGCCGCAACACCATCACCCGGAAAATTCAGGAGCTCAATCTAGAGTGACCACCACCGGCGCGTGGTCGCTGGGTTGCGGGTTCTTGCGGGGCGCGCGGTCGATGGTGCAGGCGCTGACCCGGGTGCGCAACGCGTCGCTCACGAGGATGTGGTCGATGCGCAGCCCCCGGTTTTTCTGGAAACCGAGCATGCGGTAGTCCCACCACGAATAGCTCTTCTCGGGCTGCTCGAACAGGCGGTACGCGTCCGTCAGGCCGAGCTTGATCAGGTCCTGGAAATGTGCGCGCTCTTCCACCGTGTGGTGGATCGTGTCCTTCAGGCCCACCGGGTCGAACGAATCGCGGTCTTCGGGCGCCACGTTGAAGTCGCCCATCAGCACCAGACTCGGATGGGCCTTCATTTCTTCACCCAGCCATCGGTGCAGCGCCTCCAGCCACAGCATCTTGTAGGCGAATTTTTCCGTGCCCGGTGCCTGCCCGTTGACGAAGTAGCAGTTCACCAGGCGCACGGGCCCTGCAGCGGTGTCCAGCGTCGCGGCGATCACGCGCGACTGCGGATCGTCGTGGTTCGGGATGTTGCGCACGACATCGCTCGGTGGGGTCCGGCTCAGGATCGCCACGCCGTTGTAGGTCTTCTGCCCAAAAACGGCCGCGTGGTATCCGGCTTCTTTCAAGGCGTCGTAGGGAAACTTCTCGTCCACCAGCTTGAGTTCCTGCAGGCCGAGGGCGTCCACCGGGTTGGCGGCCAGCCAGTCGAGCACCTGCGGCAGGCGGATGGTGAGGGAGTTGATGTTCCAGGTGGCGAATTTCATGGCTCAGCGCTCACGGGTGTAGGTGACGAAAGCGAATGGCAAGCCCGTGGCCGAGGTGTGCTGCTCGCGGGTGCTCTCCAGCCACTCGGACCCGAAAGTCGGGGCATGGGCGTCACCCTCGAACGCCTGAGCGATCTCGGTGACCACGGCACTCTGCGCCAGCGGCATGGCAGCCGCGTAGATCTGTGCGCCGCCGATGACCCAGGCGTCGGTGGTCCCAGCCGGGCAGAGCGCCGCCGCTTCCTGCACGGAGCCCGCACGCAGCGCCCCTTCTGCCCGCCAGTCGGGGTCTCGGCTGACGACGATGTTGGTTCGCCCCGGCAGCGGCCGGAAGCGCGCGGGCAGCGAATCCCAGGTCTTGCGGCCCATGATCACCGGGCTGCCGAGCGTCGTGCGCTTGAAATGCGCCAGGTCTTCCGGAAGGTGCCAGGGCAACTGGTTGTCGCGACCGATCACGCCGTTGGAGGCGCGCGCCAAGATGAGGTGCAGGCGCGGAACTGTCATCGGATCACCTCCGGTTGCGCTTGCGGTGCGAGCTTGCCTGGGGCGGCCCTGCCTGCCCTCACACCGCCACCGGCGCCTTGATGGCAGGGTGATGCTGGTAGTCCACGATCTCGAAGTCGTCCAGCTCGTAGTCGAAGATCGAATCCGGGCGCCGCTTGATGCGCAGGGTGGGGTAGGGATGCGGTGCGCGTGAAAGCTGGAGCGCCACCTGCTCGGTGTGGTTGCTGTAGATGTGGCAGTCGCCGCCGGTCCAGATGAACTCTCCCACCTCCAGATCGCACTGTTGCGCGAGCATGTGGGTGAGCAGTGCGTAACTGGCGATGTTGAACGGCACCCCCAGGAAGATGTCTGCGCTGCGCTGGTAGAGCTGGCAACTGAGCTTGCCATCGGCCACGTAGAACTGGAAGAACGCGTGGCAAGGCATGAGCGCCATCTTGCCCAGGTCGGCCACGTTCCAGGCGCTCACGATGATGCGACGGGAGTCGGGGTTGGTCTTGAGCTGCTTCACCACCTCGGCGATCTGGTCGATGTGGCCACCGTCGGGCGTGGGCCAGCTGCGCCATTGCACGCCGTACACCGGGCCCAGGTCGCCATCTTCGCGGGCCCATTCGTCCCAGATGGTGCAGCCGCGTTCCTGCAGCCATTTCACATTGGAGTCGCCGCGCAGGAACCAGAGCAGTTCCACGATGATGGCCCTGGTGAACACCTTCTTGGTGGTCACCAGCGGGAAACCTTCTTTCAGGTCGAAGCGCATCTGGTGGCCGAACACGCTGGTGGTGCCCGTGCCCGTGCGATCGGTTTTCTCCACGCCGTGCGTGAACACGTGGCGCATGAAGTCTTCGTATTGGGAGCGGATGGGACGCTGGCTCATGGACTCAGGCTGGTCTGGATCGCCGGGAAGAGTGGCGAGGGCGCGGTGATGCGTTGGTCGAAGGGGTGTTGCTGCAGGGCGAACACTTCCTGGATGCGGCGGATGTAGCCCTGGGTCTCGGGGTAGGGCGGCACGCCGCGGAAGCGCTCCACGGTGCCCTCGCCCGAGTTGTAGGCGGCCAGCACGAGCGGCACGTTGCCCTGGAAGTACGCCAGAAGCCACTGCAGGTACGACAGGCCGCCGCGGATGTTCTGTTCGGCGTCGAACGGCTTGTTCACCCGAAAGCGCGCGGCGGTTTCGGGGATGAGCTGCATCAGGCCCTGGGCGTTCTTGTCCGACAGCGCATTGACATCGAAGTTGGATTCCGCCCGGATCACCGCGAAGGCCAGGCCCGGCTGGATGCCGAACTGGGGCGCGAGCTTGTAGACGATCTTCATGATGCGCTGCTTCTCGGGCGTGTTCACCAGTTCCCGGTAGCGAACCGCCAGCGCCTGGGCTTCGACCGCCTCGCGTTCCCGCTGGGCGACCAGGTCGGTGCGACGCAGTTCGTCGCGTTCGGCCTGCACCACGCAGTCGGGTTTGTCGGCGGGTACGTTCAGGCGCTTGAACATGTTCTCCGCGTGCGTGTCACCCAGCAGCGCTGCGCGGGCGTACCAGTGCGAGGCATAGCCGTCGTTGCGCGGCACGCCTTTGCCGCTGGCGTAGAGCCAGCCGAGCTTGAAAGCAGAGAAGACGTCACCGGCCAGTGCAGCGCGGCAATAGAGCGCCACGGCGGCGTTGATGTCGCGCGTCACGCCCTCGCCCTGTTCCAGTGCGCGCGCACGGTCCTGCCAGGCCTGGCGCTCGGCAGGGTCTGCCGCATGCGCCGGGGCCAGCGTGGCCAGCAGGCACGCCAGCATGAGGCGAATCAGGAAAGGGGGATTCATGGGAGGGCGAGAACGCGGCCGGGGTTCATGGTGTGTTGGGGGTCCAGCGCCTGCTTGATGGCCCGCATGAGGCCCAGGGCGACCGGGTCCTTGTAATGCGGCAGGTGCCCCGCCTTGAGGCTGCCCACACCGTGCTCGGCGCTGATCGATCCATGGTAGCGCGCCACCGAGTCGAAAACCAGCGCGTTGACGCGCGTTTCCTGCTCCGCCAGGAATTTTTTGGCATCTTCGCCCTCGGGTGCCTGCACGTTGTAGTGAAGGTTGCCGTCTCCCAGGTGGCCGAAGTTCACCAGGCGCACGCCGGGCACTTCACGTTGCAGCAGGGCATCGGTCTCGGCACAGAAGGCCGGGATGGTGGACACCGGGATGCTGATGTCGTGCTTGATGTTCAGGCCTTCCTCGGCCTGCGCCAGCGGAATGCTTTCTCGGATGTGCCACAGGCCACTCGCCTGCGTCAGGCTCTCGGCCACCACCGCGTCGCTCACCAGGCCCTGGTTGAAAGCGGTTTCCAGCAGGCGCTCGAACTGGTCGCGGGCGTGCGTTTCGGATTCGCTGTCGCTGTTCTCGAGCAGCACGCAGTACGGGCTGTCCCGCCAGAGCGGTGTGCGCAGCGCCGGAAAGTGCTTGTCCACCAGGCTCAGGGCGAACTGGCCCATCACCTCGAACCCGGTGAGGCCTGCGCCCAGTTGCTGGTGCGCAAGGCCCAGCAGCGACACGGCCGCGTCCAGACTGGGGAGGGCCGCCCACGCCGTCAGTTGGGCCGCAGGCAGTGGATACAGCTTGAGCGTGGCGGCGGTGATCACGCCCAGCGTGCCTTCGCTGCCGATGAAGAGATCCCTCAGGTCGTAGCCGGTGTTGTCCTTGCGCAGTCCCGTGAGGCCCCGCCACACCTCGCCCTGGGCGGTCACCACTTCCAGCCCCAGGCACAGGTCTCGCGCGTTGCCGTAGCGCACCACCTGGGTGCCGCCCGCGTTGGTGGCCAGGTTGCCGCCAATGGTGCAACTGCCCTCCGCGGCCAGGCTGAGCGGCAGCAGGAAGCCGGCCTGCCGCGCCCGATCCTGCAAGTTCTGGAGCACGCAGCCGGCTTCCACCGTGAAGGTGAGGTTCGCGGCGTCCAGTTCGCGCACGGCGTTCAGGCGGGTGAGGCTGAGCACCACCTGCTTGCCGCTGTCGTCCGGCACTGAACCCACCACGAGGCCGGTGTTGCCTCCCTGCGGCACGATGGACACGCGCGCCGCAGCGCAGGCCCGCACCACCTCGGCCACCTCGGCCGTGCTGCCCGGGCGCACCACGGCCAGGGCCCGGCCATGGGCGCGCCGGCGCCAGTCCTGTTCCCAGGCGCTCAGGTCGGTTGCCGGGTCGTCGTGGGTGAGCACCTGCGCCGGTCCGACCGCTTGACGCAGGGCAGCGAGCAGGGTGCCCAGGTGTTCGCTCATGGTGCGGAAGAGGACGAAGCGGTGGCGCTGGCCACGTCGGCCGCCACGGCTTCCCGACCGGCCGCGCGCAGGCGGGTGCGCACGTGCAGCGCGCAGGCGACGAACAGCGTCACGCACAGCAGCACCTGGCCCAGCGCCAGCAAGGCACTCAGGCCGGACTCGCTGGTGGCGCGCACGGCGCCTTCGGTGAAATACAGCCACACCACCAGGCTCACCCAGCGGTAGGTGTACATGCGGTTCTTCAGCAAACCGGCCAGCGGCAGGGCGAGCGGCAGCACCTTCAGTGCCCACCACGATCCACCTTCGCGCAGGGGGGCGAGCCACAGCTCCCAGGCCAGCCCCAGGACGATCAGGCCGAGCAGACTGCCCACCGCCAGCCAGCGGGTGTATCGCACGGCAGCAACACCCGGTGATTCGGCTTCGGTCAGCGGTGAATGGGGGGAGGGGGAAGCGGACATGGGGGAGGGCGGGCAAGAGGCAGGTGGCATGATACCGGGATGACCCTGAACGAGCGCTTTCGCTCCATCGAGACCCTGGCCCGCGCCCTGTGGCGCGACGCCCTGAACTTCCCGTGGGCGAACACGGCAATCACGCTGCGGGAACGCTTCCGGGAGGACCGCCTGGGCGTCACTGCCAGCAGCCTGACCTTCACCACCACCATTTCACTGGTGCCCCTGTTCACCGTGGCGCTGGCGATTTTCAGTGCCTTTCCGATGTTCGACCGCCTGCAGGTGACGCTGCAGCGCTGGCTGGTGCAGAGCCTGGTGCCGCCCGACATCGCCAAGCAGGTGCTGAGTTACCTCAATCAGTTCGCTGGCAAGGCCGGGCAGATGGGCTGGGCGGGTGCGCTGGTGCTGCTGGTGACGGCGCTGGCCCTCATCCTCACCATCGACCGCAAGCTCAACGACATCTGGCGCGTGCGGCAGTCACGGCCCCTCACGCAGCGCATCCTGGTGTATTGGGCGGTGCTCACGCTCGGACCGCTGCTGCTGGCCGGCAGCCTCACCGTGACCTCCTTCGTGCTGGGTGCGTCGCGCGGCGTGGTGTCCACGATGCCCGGCGGCGTGCGGCTGCTGCTGGAATCCGTGCAGCTCGCCATCGTCACTTTCGGCATTGCCGCTCTCTACCGTTACGTGCCGAACACCCGTGTGCGCTGGAGCCATGCCCTGATTGGTGCGCTTTTCGTGGCCACCGGACTGGAGCTGGCCAAGAAGCTGCTGGCCCTGTACCTCGCCCAGGTGCCCACGTACTCGGTGGTCTACGGCACCTTTGCCACCGTGCCGATCCTGCTGATCTGGTTCTATGTGGCCTGGGTCATTGTGCTGCTGGGTGCAGTGGTGGCGGCCTACCTCCCCAGCCTGCTCTCAGGCATCGCGCGGCGCGGCGACACGCCGGGCTGGAGTTTTCAGCTCGCGCTCGAGCTGCTCTACCAGTTGCACGCCGCGCGGGACAGCGTGCCCAAGGGCCTGAGCCTTCAGGCGTTGGCGCAGGTGTTGCGGGTGGACCCGCTGCAGCTGGAAGAACCCGTGGCTTCGCTGGTGGCGCTGGACTGGCTGGGGCGGCTCGACGAGGACGCCGAACGCTACGTGCTGCTGGTTGATCCGGCGGTGACGCCCATGGCGCCGCTGGTCGAGCACCTGCTGCTGGCGCAACAGCCGCACACGGAACGCTTCTGGTACGAGAGCTGCTGGGCGCGCATGACCCTGGCCCAGGCGCTAGCGAAGTGATTCGACGCTGAAAGGTGCGTGCAGAAAACCGCGAAAGCGCGCACGGCCACCGCGCACCGGTGGCTGCGTGAGCCGGTAACCGGGAAAGCGCTGCAGGAAGCGGCCGATGGCAATACGGCCTTCAAGCCGCGCCAGACTCAGGCCCGCGCACTGGTGGATGCCGAAGCCGAAGGCCAGGTGCTTGCTGCCCTCGCGCGCGAGGTCGAGCACTTCCGGTTCTGCAAACTGGGCCGGGTCCCGGTTGGCCGCGCCGATGCACAGCGTCACCAGCGTGCCCGCCGGCAGCGTCACACCGCCCACCTCAGTGTCTCGCAGCGCGCGGCGGTTGCCGAGCTGGTTGGAGGATTCGAACCGCAGGAATTCGTCCACGGCCCGGCTGAGCAACTGCTCCTGGGCCGGTTCGTCGCCGCGCGTCTGGGCCAAAGCCTGCTGCAGCCAGGCCTGGGCCTGAGGGTGTTCCTGGAGCGCGATCAGACCGTTGCCGATCAGGTTGGTGGTGGTCTCGTGCCCGGCATTGAGCAGGAAGATGCAGTTCTGCAGCAACTCCACTTCGCTCAACTGTTCGCCATCGGCTTCGCCCTGGATCAGGCGGGTGAGCACGTCGCGCTCCGGGTCGCCGGGTTTTTTCCGGCGTGCCGCTACCAGGGTTCGCAGGTAGTCCAGCATCTCGGTCACGCTCTGGTTGCCCAGCGCCTGCTGCTCGGGCTTCAGGGTCGGCTCCAGCGCGCCAAGGATCGCGAGCGACCAGGCCCGCAGCGGCCCGCGCTCTTCGTGCGGAATGTCGAGCAGGTTGCCGATGATCTCCACCGGAATCGCGGAGGCGAAGTCCTCGATGAGGTCGCCGCCGCCGCGCGCCTGCAGCTCGTCCAGCAGGCTGTCGACCAGCGCGATCAGCCCCGGCTCCATGCCGGCGATGGCGCGTCGTGTGAGTGCGCCCATGATCAGGCGGCGCACCCGGGTGTGCAGGGGCGGATCGTTGAACACCAGGCTGGTGGTGTGGTGCTCGAACAGCGGCGAGCCGGCGCCGTACTTGGGCGCGAATTCGACCTGCTTGTCGGAACTGAAGGCCTGCGCATCGCGGTAGACCGCCATGAGGTCCGCGCACCGAGTCAGGAACACCGAACCATCGGGCATGCGGCGCACCGGTTCGACTTCTCGCAGCGCGGCATACACCGGGTAAGGATTGGCAAGGAAGTCCGGCGTGAGCGCACGCAGGTCGAAGTGTTGCGCGATCTGGTGGGCCCGCTCGCGGCTCATGGCCGGGGTGATGGTCTCGATCATGTCAGCGGCGCAGGAAGTCGCGGATCGCCTGCAGTGTGGCTTCGGGGGTTTCCGTCATCTGGTGATGGCCCACCGGCAGGTTCACCGTGGTGACGGCCTTGCCGGCCTCGCGTGCGGCGAGCATCAGCGCCTGCGCGGCCTTGGGTTGCGTCATCTGGTCTTGCGCGCCGAGCAGGAACAGCACCGGGCAGGTGATGGCGCGGATGGCCGCCTCGCCGCCCTGGTAGCTGTCGCAGGCCACGAAGCCGCGGTGGAAGACATTGACCCTGGCGTTGCTGCGCAGCACCCGACGACCCAGCGCCAGGCTGGAGCCGTAGACCCAGGTGCCCGGGCCCAGGGCGGACGGCGGCGCGGCGAGTGTGCTGCGCGAAAACACGTTCACCATGCGCAGCGCTTTCTCGGGCTCGTTCTGAGAGGCCTCGATCAGCGCGGGGGACACCTTCATGGGAAAGGCGGTGCCCACCAGCACCAGGTGGCTCACGCGTTCTTTCAGGAGGCTGGCGGCCTCCAGGGCGATCAGCGATCCCCAGCTGTGGCCCACCAGCGCCGCCTTCTGCACGCCTGCGGCGTCCAGCAACGCGACCACGAAGCCGGCCGCGGCCTCCACCGAAGCAGGGGCTTCTCCCTCACTGCGGCAGTGCCCGGGCAGGTCGATGGCAAGCACGTTCCACCCATGGTGGGCGAGGTAGCGGCTCTGCAATATCCAGACGCTGTGGTCGTTCACCACACCGTGGATGAACACCACGGTGGGCTTGGCGGCATCGAAGGGTTTGCCGCCGGTGTAGCAGTAGGTGGTGGCGCCGTTGACGAGGATTTCCATGGTCAGGCTCCCGCTTTCTCGGCTGCCTTCAGGGCGCGCTTGAGGTCGTCGATGAGGTCGTCCGGGTCTTCCAGCCCGATGGACAGGCGGATGGTGCCCGGGCCGATGCCACCGGCAGCCAGCGCTTCGTCGGTCATGCGGAAATGCGTGGTGCTGGCGGGATGGATGACCAGCGAGCGGCAGTCGCCCACGTTGGCCAGGTGGCTGAAGAGCCTCAGGGCTTCGATGAACGCCTTGCCCTGCTCGCGCGAGCCTTTGATGTCAAAGCTGAACACCGAACCCGCGCCCCTGGCACCGAAGCGCAGCAGCTTGCCGGCCAGCGCATGGCTGGGATGGCTCTCCAGCAGCGGATGGCCCACGCGGCTCACCAGCGGGTGGCTGGCAAGGAACTGCACCACCTTTTCGGTGTTGCCCATGTGGCGGTCCATGCGCAGCGAGAGCGTCTCGATGCCCTGCAGGATGAGCCAGGCGCTGTGCGGGCTCATGCAGGCGCCGAAATCGCGCAGGCCCTCGCGGCGTGCGCGCAGCAAGAAAGCGCCCACGGTGCTTTCCTCGCTGAACACCATGTTGTGGAAGCCTTCGTAGGCTTCGGTGAGTTCGGGAAACCGGCCCGACTTTTCCCAGTCGAAGCTTCCGGAATCCACCACCACGCCACCAATGACGGTCCCATGTCCACTGAGAAACTTGGTGGCTGAGTGATAGACGATGTCCGCGCCCAGTTCGAAGGGCTGGATCAGGTAGGGCGTGGTGAGCGTCGAGTCCACCAGCAGCGGCACGCCGGCTTCGTGCGCGATCTGCGAGACGGTCGGGATGTCCAGCACATCCAGGCCCGGATTGCCCACGGTTTCGCCGAAGAAAAGCCGGGTGTTCGGACGCACGGCGGCGCGCCAGCCGTCGATGTCGCCAGGCTTGACGAACGTGGTCTCGATGCCGAAGCGGCGCATCGTGTAGTGCAGCAGATTCTGGCTGCCGCCGTACAAGGCGGTGCTGGCCACGATGTGCGAGCCCGCCCCCATGAGCGTGGCCACGGCGAGGTGAAGCGCGGCCTGGCCACTGGCGGTGGCAATCGCGCCGATGCCACCTTCCAGCGCGGCCATGCGCTGCTCGAACACCGCGTTGGTCGGGTTGCTGATGCGGCTGTAGACGTGGCCCGCGCGCTCCAGGTTGAACAAGGCCGCGGCGTGGTCGCTGGATTCGAAGACGAACGAGGTGGTGAGGTGTATCGGCACGGCGCGTGCGCCGGTGGCCGGGTCCGGTGCGGCGCCAGCGTGCAGCGCGAGGGTGTCGAAGCCGGGGTCTGAGTAGCCGGGCATGAGGGTCTCCTGGGGTGATCGCGTCGCAGTCTCTGGGGGCCGCGCGCAGTGGTTTTGGCAGGTATTGTGGGCTATATTGCACGCACGCCAGCTTCGCTGGAGACAGTCCCACACCGAGCAAAACCGAGGAGAACGGTCATGAAAGTCAGCGACATCCTGCGCGTCAAGGGCGGCACGCTCTACACCATCCAGCCCGAGGAGTCCCTGGAGCAGGCGATCGAGACGATGTCGCAGTTCGATATCGGATCACTGGCCGTGATGGACCACGGCGACCTGGTGGGCATGCTGACGTTTCGCGAGGTGATCCACACGCTGGCGAAGAACGGCGGCACGCTGGGCGGCAAGACCGTGCGCACGGTGATGGACGACCACCCCATGAGCTGCACCCCAGAGACCGAACTGGACCAGGTGCGCCCCATGATGCTGGAGCGGCACACCCGCTACATGCCGGTGATGGACGCCAAGATGCTGATGGGCGTGATCAGCTTCTACGACGTGGCCAAGGCCGTGGTGGACAGCCAGAACTTCGAGAACCAGATGCTCAAGGCCTACATCCGCGACTGGCCGGCTGAGGAAGAATCCGGCAAGAACGAGCCCAATTTCCCCTGAACTGCAGCCCGTTCGTTCATGAAAAACGCCCCGATGCCGGGGCGTTTTTCATGCGGTGCTCGCGTGGATCATTTCCCGCACGCGCGGGTAGATCTGTTGGTTCCAGCGACGGCCACTGAAGACCCCGTAGTGGCCCACGCCGGTCTGCACATGGTGTGTCTTCATGTAGGGGCGCACACTGCTGCACAGGTCCTGCGCAGCCACCGTCTGGCCGATGGAGCAGATGTCGTCGCGCTCACCTTCCACGGTCATGAGCGCGGTGCGGCGGATGGCGGCCGGGTTCACGGTGCGGCCGTTCCAGGTGAGCACGCCGCGCGGCAGGTCGTAGGTCTGGAACACTTTTTCGACCGTCTCCAGGTAGAACTCGGCGGGCAGGTCATTGACCGCGAGGTACTCCTCGTAGAACTCCTGGATCACGCCGGCTTCTTCGGTGCGTCCTGCCAGCAGGTGATCGTAGATGTTGCGGAACGATTGCTTGTGCCGGTCCGGGTTCATGCTCATGAACGCGGTGAGCTGCACGAAACCGGGATAGACGCGGCGCATGACGCCGGCGTGTGGAAACGGAACGTGGCTGATGAGGTTTTTCTCGAACCACTCGATGGGCTTGCTGGTGGCGAGCTTGTTGACTTCGCTGGGGTTCACGCGGCAGTCCACCGGCCCGGCCATCAGCGTGAGGCTGCGTGGCTGGGCTGGGTTGTCGTCCTCGGCCATGATGGCCGTGGCAGCCAGCGCGGCCACGCAGGGCTGGCACACCGCCACCATGTGGCTGCCCGGGCCTACCGCTTCCGTGAAGCGGATCATGTAGGTGATGTAGTCGTCGAGCGAAAAGCCGCCATGTCGCAGCGAGACATCGCGCGCGTTGTGCCAGTCGGTGATGTAGACGTCGTGGTCCTGCAGCAGCGTGCGAGCGGTTTCGCGCAGCAGTGTGGCGAAGTGCCCCGAGAGTGGCGCCACCAGGATCACCTTGGGCTGGGGCTCTGCGCCTTCCTTGCGGAAACGCAGCAAGGTGCCGAAGGGCAGGGTGAGCACGGTTTCCTCGGTCACCGCGTAAGCGCGTTCGCCCACCGTGATCTGGTCGATCTTGTAGGGCGGGCGCGAGTGCGTGAGCCGCATGCGAGAGATCACATCGCAGGCCGCGGCCACCCGGCGCATGAGCGAGCCTTCGGTTTCCTTGAGCCAGAGAGAGGCACTGAGGTGCTGTGCCGCGAGGCGCAGAGGGGAGATCAGGTCGGACTGGAACTGATAGGCCTGATACATCATGGTGCTTTCCTGGGGGGAACGTGCCCGCATGCAGGCAAGTTGCGGGCCACCTCGGCGCCGCACCGCGCCGGTGCGCGCGCGAGGCACCGGCGTGGCACAGCCCTTGCTCTTCCTGGTGCCACGAGGAGCGTTCCATGGCCAAAGCGGTACTCACGATCAGCAGCAAGAACTACGGTGCCTGGGCCTTGCGGGGCTGGCTCATGGCGCGTCTGGCCGGGCTGGAGTTCACCGAAAAGGTGATCTCGCCGGACGATCCGGCCATGAAAGCCGAAATGCTGCTCCTGTCGGCGTCGATGCGGGTGCCGGCGCTGGAGCACGATGGCATCCATGTGTGGGACACGCTGGCGATCGGCGAGTACCTCAATGAAATCAAGCCCAAGGCCGGGCTCCTGCCGGCCGACCGCGCCGCCCGGGCCCATTGCCGCGCCATCTGCGGCGAGATGCACTCGGGCTTCTCGGCCATGCGTTCTTCACTGCCCATGAACATCAAGGCGTCGTTTCCGGGCTTCAAGCTCTGGTCGCGCGCGCGCACCGACATCGACCGCATCGAAGCCATCTGGATGGAATGCCTGGACACCTACGGCGGGCCCTACCTGTTCGGCGACAAGCCCTGCATCGCGGATGCCATGTTCGCGCCGGTGGTGACGCGTTTCATCACCCACGAAGTGGAGATCGCCGAGGCTTGCGTGGCGTACTGCGACACCATCATGGCCCTGCCAGCCATGAAGGAATGGGTGGCTGCCGCCGAGCTGGAGCCCGACGACATCGATGAGCTGGACGCTGAGTTCTAGCTTCGTCTTTCTGTTGCGGGCAGGCTAGACCCAGGGCTTGGGCTTGGGGATCTCGCAAACCGGCTCCACATCCACCGTCTTGAAGTCCGCGGGCGAAACAATCTCCAGGTACTCCATGTCCGGTGAATAGTCGAAAAGGAAGTGGCGGATGCCCGGGCGCTGGTGGACACAGTCGCCCGCTTCCACCAGCGTCACCTGGTCCTCGTACATGAACCGGGCCCAGCCCTTGAGCATGATCACGATCTGGAAGTCTGCTTCGTGGCGGTGCCAGCCGGTGCCCTCTTCAGGCGGCAGGTTGGCTTTCACCAGGTGGGCAATCACCTTGCCGTGCGTGGCCGCGGCGATGCCCAGGTCGCGGTACAGGAAGAAATCGCGCAGGCCACCGCTCACATAGTCGCCTTCGCTGCCTTTGACATGCGAGAACAGGGTCGAGGTTCGATCGAGCATGGGGACGCTCCTTTCTGGGGCTTCGCAGCAACCAGTCTGCTGCGCTGCAACACCAAGCACGAAATGTTCCCGTGGCTGCAGTCTGGTGAATGGCAAATTTCCGCACCAGACTGGCTCACCGGCGCACCAGCCTGCCTCGGGGATAATCGGGCCGCATGAGCGGAAACACCTTCGGCACCCTGTTTTGCGTTACCAACTTCGGTGAATCCCATGGCCCCGCCATTGGCTGCGTCATCGACGGTTGCCCTCCTGGCATGGCGCTGAGCGAGGCCGACATCCAGACCGACCTTGACCGCCGACGCCCTGGCACCAGCAAGTTCGTCACCCAGCGCAACGAGCCCGACGCGGTGGAAATCCTCAGCGGCGTCTACGAAGGCAAGACCACCGGCACGCCCATCGCCCTGCTCATCCGCAACACCGACCAGCGCAGCAAGGACTATGGGCAGATCCTTCAGAGTTTCCGCCCTGGCCATGCCGACTACACCTACTGGCAGAAATACGGCATCCGCGATCCGCGCGGTGGTGGGCGCAGTTCCGCCCGCCTGACCGCGCCCACCGTGGCGGCCGGCGCGGTGGCGAAGAAGTGGCTCAAGGAACGCTACGGCACCACCTTCCGCGGCTGCATGGCGCAAATCGGCGAGATCGTCATCCCGTTCGAGAGTTGGGACCATGTGTCTCACAACCCGTTCTTCGCCCCGGTTGCCGATGTCGCCGAGCTCGAGGACTACATGAACGCGTTGCGCAAGAGCGGCGATTCGTGCGGTGCGCGCATCCGCGTCACCGCGCAAGGCATGCCCGTGGGACTGGGCCAGCCGCTGTATGACCGGCTCGATGCCGACATCGCCTACGCGATGCTGGGACTGAATGCCGTCAAGGGGGTGGAGATCGGCGCAGGTTTCGCCAGCGTGGCGCAACGCGGCAGCACGCACGGCGACAGCCTCTCGCCCGAAGGCTTCAAGGGCAACAACGCCGGTGGCGTGCTCGGTGGCATCAGCACCGGGCAGGATCTTGAAGTGGCGATCGCCATCAAACCGACCAGCTCCATCCTCGTGCCGCGCGAGACCATCGACACGGCGGGTCAGCCCACCGAGATCATCACCAAGGGTCGCCACGATCCGTGCGTGGGCATCCGCGCCACGCCCATCGCCGAGGCCCTGCTGGCGCTCGTCGTGATGGACCACGCGCTGCTCCACCGCGCCCAGTGCGGTGACGTGCAGTTGCCCACTCTGGACATCGCTGCGCGCTCGCGCGGCGACTGACCTCCAGCACCCCGAAGTGGCCGCAATGGCCAGTTCGCGCGTGCTTGCTCGTTCCCCCCACTTGCAGTTCGAGTCGCCTATTTCGGCGCCTCGGAACTTGTTCGCCGGTTGTTTGGCTGAAAACGCATTCTCTCGCCACTGGCTAGTAATCCGGCCAGATCGCGCACGAATACCTCAAGCCCTGAACCTGAAAAACCGGACTCTCTATGAACAAGACCTACCGCGTTGTCTATTGCGAATCTTCAAACACCTGGACGGCTGTGGCCGAGACCGCTTCCGCTCGTGGCAAGCGAAGTCGCAAGAGCGTGGCCGCCAAAGTGGCCGGCGCTGTCGTGGTGCTCACCATGGGTGGCGTGGGCATTCTGGCGCCCCCGATCGCCATGGCATTGGGCACGAACGCCTATGAAATCGGTGGTGGCAGCGCCGAGGGGACTGCGGCTACTGCGGTGGGCTACCAGGCGGTGGCCTCGGGCGTTGGTGGCGTGGCGGTGGGCACGGCCACCTCGGCGTCGGGCATCGGTTCCGTGGCGGTGGGAGATTCCGCTCAGGCAACCAACCAGCAGGGGGTTGCGGTTGGCAACCTGGCCACGGCCACGGGTCAGCGCGGCATTGCTGTTGGCGCATTCTCAAGTGCAGCAGGTTCGCACTCCATGGCGCTGGGCTTCGCCGCCAAGAGCTCGGGGGGCAGCTCCGTGGCACTGGGCAATGCGGCAGACAGCGCGGGCGACGATTCTTTTGCGGGTGGCTATGCGGCCAGCGCTTCGGGAGCTTCTTCCGTGGCACTGGGTCGCGTCGCCGCCGCATCGGGCAATTTCAGCACGGCGGTGGGTTCGGGCGCTCAGGCTGCCGGTGTCAACGACATGGCATTGGGCTCCAACGCCCGAGCCACGGGAACGCAAGCCGTTGCCATTGGGAATGCCGCGCAGGCCACGGGGCTCCGCGGCATTGCACTTGGCGGCACGGCCAGTGCGCTGGGATCTCATTCCATGGCGCTGGGTTTCGCTGCGAGCAGCTCGGGCAACTTCAGCATGGCGCTCGGTACGAATGCTGTGGCCACGGATTCCCAGAGCACTGCCCTGGGCAACGCCGCTCAGGCCACCGCGCAGCGCGCCATTGCGCTGGGCAGCACCGCCAGCGCCACCGGCTCTCACTCCGTGGCCCTGGGTCATGGTGCATCCAGCCAGGCGATGAACTCCATCGCGCTGGGCACCTTCTCGGAAACCACGGGTACTCAATCCTTGGCAGTTGGCTATGCTGCCAAGGCGTCCGGGTTGAGCTCCATGGCCCTGGGTTACAACTCGCAGGCCACATACGACGGTGCAGTGTCCATCGGGGCAGGCACGGTCAACAACGCAGCCCCAACGGGCACGGGCTTCCTGACGGGCACGGCAGCGCCCACGAGTTCCGTAGCAATCGGTAACCGCCGCCTTGTCGGTGTCAGCGACGGTTCAGCGTTGACCGATGCGGTCAACGTCCGCCAGCTCAGCGCGGTTTCGACGCAACTTGACAGCAACACGCTGGCCCTGGGCAGCGGGGCTGTGGCTTCGGGCTCGAACGCGGTGGCATTGGGCCGCAACGCCTCGGCCTCGGGCCTTGGCGCCGTGTCATTGGGCCAGAATGCCATGTCGACAGACTCCTATGGCGTGGCGATCGGTTTGTCTGCACAATCGACGGGCCTGCGCGGCGTTGCGGTGGGGGGGCTGTCCAGTGCCATGGGGTCTCATTCCACGGCATTGGGCTACAGCGCCTCGGCATCGGGGGTGAACTCCCTGGCCCTGGGTGCCAATGCACAGGCGAACCACGATGGTGGGGTCGCGATCGGCGCGGGTACCGTGAACGGCGCGGCGCCCACCGGAACCGGCTTCCTGACAGGCACTGCAGCACCCACCAGTTCCGTGGCATTCGGTAACCGCCGCCTCGTGGGCGTGAGCGACGGTTCTGCGCTGACCGATGCGGTCAACGTGCGCCAGCTCAGCACGCTGTCGAGCACGACCACGTCTTCAGTGACCAGCCTGGACACGCGGGTGACCAGCAACTCCACTGCCACGAGCAGCATCGACACTCGCCTGGGTGGCACCACCCTGGCACTGGGTCAAGGGGCCGTGGCCTCGGGCGGTAGCTCGGTGGCGCTGGGCCGCGATGCCACGGCATCGGGCATCGCTTCCGTGGCAGTTGGCCAGAACGCGCTGGCTACAGATCAATATGGTGTCGCCATGGGCCTGTCCGCCAAGGCGACCGGTCAGCGGGGCATCGCCGTTGGTGCGCTGGCCAGCGCGGCGGGTTCCCATTCCATGGCGTTGGGCTACAGCGCGTCGGCGCAAGCGTCGAACAGCGTGGCCATGGGCAACAGCGCCTCGGCACAGTCGACCAGCAGTGTGGCATTGGGCGCGAGTGCGACTGCTTCGGGCGTGAATTCTCTCGTCCTGGGGGCCAATGCACAGACCACCTACGACGGTGCCGTGGCCATTGGCGCCGGCACGGTCAACAACGCGGCACCCATCGGGGCTGGTTTCCTGACGGGTACTGCAGCACCGACCAGCTCCGTGGCATTCGGCAACCGCCGACTCGTGGGCGTGAGCGACGGTGCGGCGGCGACCGATGCGGTCAACGTGCGCCAGCTCAGCACGCTGGCTGGCACGACCACGACCTCGGTGACCAGCCTGGACACCCGCGCCACGGGGCTCGAAACGCAAGTGAGCACCCTGTCGACCACGACCAGCTCCTCGGTGGGCAGTCTGGACACCCGCGCGGCCGGGCTGGACACGCAGGTCAGCGCACTGACCAGCACCACCTCCACCACCACCTCCTCCGTTGGCAGTCTGGACACGCGAGTGAGCACCCTGTCGTCCACGACCACTTCTTCGGTGACCAGCCTGGACACGCGGGTGACCAACAACTCGCTGGCAGCCAGCAGCATCGACACGCGCCTGGGTGGCACCACGCTCGCGCTGGGTCAGGGCGCGGCCGCCTCGGGTGGCAGCTCGGTGGCGCTGGGTCGCAATGCCACGGCCTCTGGCATCGCTTCCATCGCTGTCGGTCAGGATTCGCAGGCGACCGATCAATACGGCGTGGCCATGGGCTTGTCGGCCAAGGCGACGGGCCAGCGTGGCATCGCCGTCGGCGCTCTGGCCAGCGCGGCTGGTTCCCATTCCGTGGCGCTGGGGTACAACGCTTCGGCTCAGTCGTCGAACAGCATGGCACTGGGCAACGCCGCTTCTGCCTCGGGGCTGAACACCCTGGCGCTTGGCGCCAACGCCCAAGCCACCTACGACGGTGCTGTGGCCATTGGTGCGGGCACCGTGAACAACACTGCTCCCACCGGAACCGGTTTCCTGACGGGTACCGCGGCACCGGCAAGCTCGGTGGCATTCGGTGGTCGTCGACTGGTGGGTGTCAATGACGGCTCCGCGATGACCGACGCGGTCAACGTGCGCCAGCTCAGCACGCTGGCGGGGACGACCACTTCGTCCGTGACCAGCCTGGACACCCGTGCCACGGCTCTGGATACGCAGGTGAGCACGTTGTCGAGCACGACGACCGTCTCGGTGGGCAGCCTGGATACCCGTTCCACAAGCCTGGACACGCGAGTGAGCACGCTCTCCAGCACGACCACTTCGACGGTCGGTAGCATCGATACTCGAGTGAGCACGCTCTCCAGCACAACCACTTCGACGGTCGGCAGCATCGACACTCGAGTGAGCACGTTGTCGAGCACGACCACGTCTTCGGTGGGCAGTCTTGATACGCGCGTGAGCACCACGGAATCTGGGTTGACGAGCCTTGATACGAGAGTGGGCACGATCGCGATGGGGACCAGCAGCCTTGACACCCGTCTGGGTGGCAATTCGTTGGCCCTGGGCAGCGGTGCTGCTGCCTCTGGCGGCAGCTCTGTGGCATTGGGACGTGACGCAACGGCATCGGGTGTGAGTTCCATTGCGCTGGGTCAGAACGCGCTGGCCACCGGGCAGCAGAGCATTGCACAAGGCAACCTGGCTCAGGCGACCGGTCAGCGAGCCATTGCACTGGGTGCCTTGTCAAGCGCCACCGGCTCTCACTCGATGGCGTTGGGTTACAGCGCTTCGAGCTCGGGCACGAGTTCCGTGGCGCTGGGCAACGGTGCCAGGAGTCTGGGCGACTCTTCTGCCGCATTGGGCGTGAACGCGCGTGCCGATGCCGCCTTTGCGGTAGCAATAGGTCGCAACGCGGTTGCGTCCGGTACCAGCACCGTGGCAGTGGGATCGGGCGCCCAGGCGACCAGTGCCAATGATGTGGCCCTGGGTGCCAGTTCGATCGCCTCCGGCTCACAATCGGTCGCCATGGGCAATGCAGCGCAGGCGACGGGCGTCCGCGGTGTTGCCCTCGGCGCTCTCGCCAGCGCAATGGGTTCCCATTCGATGGCGCTCGGCTACAGCGCGAGCAGTTCTGGGACCAACTCCATCGCCCTGGGCACTGGTGCGGTGGCCACGGAATCGCAAAGCACCGCATTGGGTAACGGCGCCCAGGCGACCGCGCAACGAGCCATTGCAGTGGGCAGTACGGCCAGCGCCACGGGTTCCCATTCGATGGCTTTTGGTCACGGCGCATCGAGCCAGGCGCAAAACTCCATCGCGCTGGGTACTTTCTCCGAAGCAACAGGCACGCAGTCACTGGCGGCAGGCTACGCGGCAAAGGCTTCCGGCCTGAGCTCCCTGGCACTGGGCTACAACGCGCAGGCCATGTACGACGGGGCAGTGGCCATTGGTGCGGGCACGGTCAACAGCGCGGCCCCGACGGGAACCGGATTCCTCACGGGTACCGCAGCACCGGCAAGCTCGGTGGCATTCGGTGGTCGTCGACTGGTAGGTGTCAGCGACGGCTCCGCGCCGACCGATGCAGTCAACGTGCGCCAGCTCAGCACGCTGTCCAGCACCACCACGTCGTCGGTGGGCAGCCTGGACACCCGCGTCAGTGCGACTGAATCCAGCATCAGCACGTTGAGCAGCTCCGTGAACAGCCTCGATACTCGGGTGACCTCTTCAGTCAACAGCCTGGACACCCGAGTGAGCACCGTGCAATCCGGTGTCACCAGCCTGGACACCCGTGTCAGCACGGTTCAGTCAGGTGTGTCCAGTCTGGATACACGCGTCAGCACCACGGAGTCAACGGTGTCGGCTGTCAGCTCCCTGCTGGGTGTTCCGTCCGGCCCTGGCGCCACCTCCTTCGGCACCGGCTCTTCGGCAACCGGTACGGGTGCCTCGGCATTCGGCAACAACAGCACCGCGACGGGCACCAACAGCACCGCGATGGGGGCCAACGCCGCCGCAACGGGCGCGGGTGCCATGGCAAGCGGCGCCTGTTCCTATGCCAACGGAGCCGCAGCGCTGGCGCTGGGCTACTGCGCAGAGGCTGGCGACAAGGCCAACGGCGTGGCAGCGGACAACGCGACGGCCATCGGAACCTCTTCGAAGGCCCATGGCGCG
This sequence comes from Hydrogenophaga sp., assembly GCF_051858985.1. Classification (GTDB taxonomy): domain Bacteria; phylum Pseudomonadota; class Gammaproteobacteria; order Burkholderiales; family Burkholderiaceae_C; genus Hydrogenophaga. Next base: position 133,235 of record NZ_JBHYGM010000002.1, read on the forward strand.
ACCTCGGTGGCCGTGGGTGCCGAGGCACACGCCAAGACGGGCGGTGGTGTTGCCATCGGCTACCAGGCTGTGGCGGATGAGGCGAACTCCGTGGCCATCGGTTCCGGTGCGTATGCCAGGTCGTCGGTTGCAGTGGGTACCGGTGCGCAAGCACTGGGCACCAACACCACGGCAGTCGGTGACAACGCCAGGGCATCGGGTGACTTCGCTGCGGCGTATGGCAACAACGCCCACGCCGCCGGCAACAACTCGGTGGCACTGGGCAACGGCACCGTGGCCAATGAAGACAACACGGTGGCCGTAGGCAATGCCAACGCAGAGCGTCGCATCACCGGCGTGGCTGCAGGTGTCAATGGCACCGACGCTGTCAATATGAGCCAGTTGAGCGATGTGTATGGCCAGGTGAACCGCGTGGCGCGCATCGCCTACGCCGGTATCGCCATGTCCAATGCCATGGCTTCCTCGCGGATCAACGTGACCAAAGTGGGTGAGAAGGCGCTGGGCATCGGCCTGGGTCACTACCACGGCCAGACCGGTGTGGCGATCTCGTTCTCTGGTGTCGCCAAGACCGGCAACACGCACTACAACATCGGCGTCAGCACCACGGGCAAGGACTTCGGTCTGGGCGTGGGCATCGGCTGGAAGTGGTAAGACCGCAGTGGCTCACCGTCTCATCGAATTTCTCGTCTCCAACTTGGCCATCCACGGAAAGGTGTTCCTCATGTTGACCAGGTGGGTGAGAAATTCGAAGCTGATGGCGGTGAGTCTCTGCATCGCGCTGCTGGGTCCCGTGGCCCAGGCTTCGGCAGAATCATCGACCAAGGAGGTTCTGCTGGTCGGCACCTGGCTAGGTGAGTTCGCTCCCCAGCCAGGCATGCCGCTGCAACGTTTTCTGACCACGCGCCGGTCCGATGGAACCTTCACGCTGGTTGCTCGGCTGTACGAGCCGGGCAAGCCACCCTCGGAGCTCGTCAACTCGGGTCTCTGGGGGGTGTCGAACGGTTTGTACTTCACCGTGACAACCGAGGTGAATGGCGCACGCACCAACACCAGGAGCGCTGAAACGGTCAACCCATACCTTGTGCGCGAGTTGCAAGGGGATTCGTTTGTCTACCAGCACGTGCTCTCAGGCAACGTGTTCAGGGTCAACAGAGTCTCGCCTGACACGAGGTTGCCGTGATGGGGTCCTCCAACAGGAATCGACTCTCCAGGGACACGCCCGTTCGCTTGAACATTGGCGTGTCCCTTTTTGTTTCAAAGGATGCGACACAGTCGATCTGGTCGAATGGGGCATTCCAGAACATCCTTTTCCTTTACTGGTTGCTGCGCTCGTCGCAGCACGTTGGGGAACTCTGGCTGATCAACTGCGGGGACGGAGAAGCGCTGTCTTCCGGGCTCATGCTGGACGAAAAGGCCCTGCCATTGGTCAAGATGGAGGATGTGGCCGATCGGCTGGATGTGCTGATCGAAGGTGGCGCCCAGATATCTGCGGCGCAAGCCGAAGTGGTGCATGCGAATGGGGGCGTGGTGATAGCCTACCGCTGCGGCAACGACTACGTCATGGATGTCGAGCGACTTTCATTCGGCCTGCGTTCCGGTGCGATTTTCAATGGTGCGAGGATTGACGAAATCTGGACGCACGCCCAACACGAAAAGACCTGCGGTTCGTACTGGCGCATGGGCATGCGAGCACCTTTGAAGGTCATGCCTCACATCTGGAATCCGATCTTCCTGGAGCGGACGAAAGAAGAGGTTGTCCGCACGGGAAAGGCTGAAACCTTCGGCTACGTTCCCCGGCCCGGCGCCAAGCGCATTGCCCTGTTCGAGCCCAACATCAGCGTGCTCAAGAGTTGCGTGCCGGGCATGATGGTTTGCGAAGCGGCGCATCGACTGGACCGCACTGCAATTGGCGAGATCTACGTCACCAATGCGACCCAGCTCAAGGAGCACGTCACCTTCCAGAATCTCGCGGGTGCACTGGACATCGTGCGGGACAAACTCGCATCGTTCGAAGCTCGGTACAACCTGCCTTACTTTCTCGCCCGATATGGCGACATCGTGGTGACTCACCAGTGGGAGAACGGACTCAACTACCTCTATTACGACGTGCTTTACGGTCGATATCCGCTGGTTCACAACTCTCCCTTCCTGAAAGATGTGGGCTACTACTACGACGACTTTGCATTCGAGCAGGGCGGCGCGGTTCTTCTGGAGGCAATTCGTCGGCATGACGAACAGATTGAAGCCTACGACCACAAGGCAGCCCGATTGCTGGCATCGGTGGATATCGACAATCCGCGCAATGTCGACCTGCACGTGGGGCGACTCTTCGAACTGCTTCGACGCAAGCGCGAGGGGACCGGTGTGCCGACACTTGAATTGAGTGAATGACACAAGAAGGGCGCGTCGCATGATCCAGGCACCCAGGTTCACAAAGGCGCATCTGCGCATTGGCATCACCATCGGGTTGCACAGCGAGAACGAAGATCTCTGGATCAACGGAATCAAGCAGAACGCACTCGCCCTGGCGTCTTTGCTGAATAGTTCTCCGCGCGGGCATGACGTCTGTCTGCTCAACACCACGGCGGTCTCCCTTGACGCGGGTCTGGCCTGGAACCGCAGCGAATTTCCCACTTTCCCGCTGGAGGACAAAGTCGACGAGATCGATGTGCTGATCGCTCTGGGGGGCGCTGTCTCCAGCGACACGGTCAAGCGTGTGCGGTCTCGAGGCGGGCGGGTCGTGGTCTACAAATGTGGCGTGGAATACATCATGTCCATGCAGGCGACCTTGTTCAACCGTTCCATGAAGGGAAGGCCGGACTACCCTGAGGGTTTCGACGAAATCTGGGCCATTCCCCAGGTGATCCGGAGCAGTGGGCCGTTCTGGTCCGTGCTTTACCGGCGACCTGTGCGCTGCGTGCCCTTCGTCTGGGATCCGCGCTGGATCGAGGCTCAGGCCGCATCCCTGCCCGGACACGGCCTGCGCGACGAACGCACCGGCCCGTTGCGCATTTCGGTCTTCGAACCCAACCACGACGTTGTGAAGTTCTGTCTCTATCCCTTGATGATTGCGGAGCTGGTCTGGCGCGAGCATCCCGAACTGATCGAGTTTGTGTCGGTGACCAATACCGAGCATCTGCGCACGAACCCCGAGTTTCTCGGAGTCGTGGAGCATCTCGATCTGGTGAGGCAACACCGCGCCTTCTTCGAGAACCGGTTCACCACGCCATGGTTTCTCGCCCACCACACCGACGTCGTGGTGTCGCATCAGTGGGAGAACCCGCTGAACTACGCCTACCTTGAATGCAGCTGGCTGGGCTATCCCCTGGTGCACAACGGTTCTCTGGCAGCGGATCTGGGTTTTGCATATGAAGGCTTTGATCTTGAGGCGGGCGCTCGCCAACTGATCCAGGCGCTGCGGCAAGATCATCTTTCGGCCTACCGGGAGCGTCAGCGAAGTCGAATCGCTCGGTATCTGTGCAACCACCCCGGCAACGTCGGTGCCTACGATCAGTTGCTGGACGGCCTCTTCGACAAGAAGGCACCGAGTGCGGTCAAGGAGGAGCACGCGTGTTGAATGAAGCCGAGATACCGACCCAGCCCATGCACCTGCATGAGCCCATGACGGCGGCTTCCCCTCGGTCTGCGGTCGGCTGGCTCCCTGATGCGAGGTGGCCCTGGCTGCTGCTGGCGATGACGGCGGCTGTCGTACCGCAGTTGGGTTACTGGGATGGATGGGTCCAGCAATCCAGCTTCAAGAACGGGGTGACCTGGGCGGGAACCTTGTTGGCGTTGTTTCTGTTTCTGGTACGTCCACGCTCCGGACGATCGCGCTTGCATGGGCATGGCGCGGTCTGGATGTGGCTGGTGCTTGCAGCAACTGCCGCGCTCTGGTCCATCTGGCATCCCAGCGAAGGCGGAACGGACACCGTGCGCTGGATGGGGGTGGGACTGGCGGCATTGCTCGTTTTGAACCAGGACGCGAGAGATCGCTTCTTGTGGGTGTGCCGTGGCGTGCATGTGGGCGCAGCGCTGGCGGGGGTGCTCGCGGCGCTGCAGGTTTGGACCTGGATTGAACTGCCGGGCGTCGGGACAAAGTGGTGGCCATCGGGCACCTTCTCCGATGCAGAACAGTTGTCGTTCTATCTGCTGGCGGCCCTGCCGTTTTCACTGTACCTGCACCTGCTCGCCCACATGGAGCGTCGCTGGTGGGATGGCTCGCTTCTGGCCATCTCGATGGCACTCAATACCTGCATGGTGGTGTTGGCGGGAAGCTGGATCCTGATCAGCCTGTGCTTTGCGATGCTGGTCGTGTGGACCTGGATGGAGATGCTCCATGTCGGCAAGACAGGTCGTGCGCGCCGGCAGACGATGGCACCGAACCGGGTGGACTACTTCGTGATGGTCGGTGCGCTGGCGATTTTTCTGCTGGTTCCGACCGCGCGTCTGGGGCCAGTGGTGGACATGCCCCAGGCCATTGGCCCCACGGGCTACGAAGTGCTGCGGGAGCGTTTCGAACAGGTCGGCCAGTTGCCAGCTGCCGTGTCTGAAGCAGACATCCGGATGATCAGGGCGAACCCCATTCTGGGTGTGGGATCGGGTCAGTGGCGAGTGGAAGTGCCCAGGTATCTGGACTCGGGCCTTTCCTTGCCGCGCGCGCCGGCAGATGTCGTCCGGTGGATCTCCGAGTACGGGGTTGTGGGTGCGCTGATGCTGGCGTTCCTGGTGGCCTACATGGTGGTGTCGCTCTGGCGGAACCGATGGATCAGCCACGTGAGTCCGGAGGAAGCTCCACTGCGCCTGGCGATGGTCGGGGTGATATTGGCGGTGCTGGCCTCGCTCAGCCTTGGCACACGCACTTTTGAGGCCCCCTTGCTTCTGCTGCTCGCGTTGGCGCTGGGCGCACTGGGCGCGTCGGATCTGCGCATGTCCATCGGAGGGGCCCTGGGGGCCCACAGCGTGGCAACGGGTGCCACGCAGTCGCGCTATGCCCTGATCCTGCTGGTCCTGATGGTGGTGGCCCTGATCTGGCCAGCCAGTCAGGCCGTGCGCGCCCAACGCGCCTACCTGGAAGCGATTTCGATCCGCAATCTTGGTGTTCAGCGCAACCCGTCGACCGAAGAACTGGATCGCATGGCGGACCTCGCCCGGCTGGGTGCGCGGGTGGATGCCAGCTACACGGGGTGGCTCCTGCCCCTTGCGGAGGACCTGGCGGCCAGAGGGCGGTGGGCAGACGCGGCTTTTCTCTATGGCAGGGCACTTCGTGTCCTTCCGAACGATCTTTCGGTGTGGTCGGGTGCAGTCAACGCCAGCGCCGCCGGTGGCGACACGGATACCTCGAGCAGCCTGCTCGAGCGGGCACTCGGCGCCTGGCCGAGGGAGCCATTGCTGCGGATGACGCAGTTGCAGCTCGCGGAGGCTTCGGGCAGGCCTGACTTCGCGCTGGTGCTCGCGCGACAAGCGGTTGCCGACGGACTTCATGCCCCGGAGCTGCTGGACAAGGCGGCCGCACTCGCCCTGGCACAAGGCGATGTGAAGTTTGCGTTGGCGAGCCTGCAGCAGCGCCTGGAGCGTTGGCCCGACTCCGGTGTGGACACCATGCTGCGCATCGGGCACGTGCACCTGCACCACCGAAAGGACGCGATCGCCGCCTTGGGGTGGTACCGAAAGGCGCTGACGCAAGTGCCGCTGGAGGAGCAGCCCCAATGGTTGCTCAGGATCCCCTCGCACCTCTGGAGCGCGCTGCCGCCCGACGGTCAAGGCCTTCAGCTGGTGTCCTCCATCGGCATTTCGGCCTCACTCGAGCAGCAAGGCCCCGAGCGTTGAGCCGACGTCAGCGGGCCTTCTTCGCGAGACCTTCCAGGGCGAGAAGGTAGCCATCGGTTCCAAATCCCACCACGATGCCGGCGGCGACGGGCGAGATGTATGAGTGGTGGCGGAACGCTTCGCGAGCGTGGACGTTGGAGATGTGCACCTCGATCACAGGCAACGGTTTGACGCCGGCGATAGCGTCGTGCAAGGCCACGGAGGTGTGGGTGAACGCGCCTGCATTGAACACGACGCCCGTCAGCTCTCCCGCCTTGTATCGACGACCGGCTTCATGGATCTTGTCGAGCAAGGCCCCTTCGTGGTTGCTCTGGAAGGCCTCGAGCTCGAAGCCGAGGCCCTGGGCGTGGGCGCGGCTTTCGTTCTCGACGTCGGCCAATGTGGTGTGGCCATAGGTGGCAGGTTCGCGCGTGCCCAGCAGGTTGAGGTTGGGGCCGTTGAGCAGGAGGATGGTGGGCATGGGGCGGTTCCTGTGTGGGAGAGCGATTAAACCAGTGGCACGGTGAGGCGTTCGATCACGGCACGCGTATCGGGGCGCACGCCGCGCCAGATGGCGAAGGATTCGGCGGCTTGCTCCACCAGCATGCCCACGCCATCGGCCAGATCGGCCGCGCCTGCGGCACGCGCCTGGCGCAGGAAGGGCGTGAGCCCTTTGCCGTAGACCATGTCGTAGGCCAGCGAGCCGGTGGCAAAGATGCTGTCGGGCAGCGGCAAGGCCGCCTGAGTGAGACCGGCGGAGGTGGCGTTGATGATGATGTCGAAACGCTCGCCTTCAAGCTCGTCCAGCCCGCCCGTCTGCAACGACGCGTGAGCGGCAAAGGCGCCGCGCAGGGCGTGGGCCTTGGCGGCCGTGCGGTTGGCCACGGCAAACAGCGAGGGGCGTTCGGCCGCGATGGGCAGAATGGCGCCCCGCGTCGCTCCCCCCGCACCCAGCAGCAGCACGCGCTTGCCGGTCAGCCGGTGCCCCAGGTTTCGCTGAAGGTCGTTGACCAGCCCGATGCCATCGGTGTTGTCGGCATGGACGCGATCGCCTGCGAACTTCAGCGTGTTGGCGGCACCCGCCAGGCGAGCGGTTTCGCTCGGGTCGGTGGCCAAATCGAAGGCCTGCACTTTGAACGGCACGGTCACGTTGGTGCCCAATCCGCCGCTGGCGCGAAACCGCGCCAGGGTGTCGGCAAAGCCATCCAGTGGCGCCTCGATGGCGGCGTAGGTCAGGTCCTGTCCCGTGGCCTGGGCAAAAAGCCCGTGGATCAAGGGCGATTTGCTGTGGCCCACGGGGTGGCCGATGAGGGCGTAGCGGTCGGTCATGGGAGGCGATTGTCGCGCAAGGCCCTGAGCCGACTGCGGACTTCGCCTCCGGCCTACGATGGCGCCCATGAACAAGACCCCCACGCCCCTCAAGATCGACTTCGTGTCCGACGTTTCCTGCCCCTGGTGTGCCGTGGGGCTGGGGGCGCTGGAGGAAGCCCTGCAGGGGATGCAGGGTGAGGTCGCCGCCGAACTCCATTTCCAGCCCTTTGAACTCAACCCACGCATGGCGCCCGAGGGCCAGGACATCGGCGAACATCTGGCCGAGAAATACGGCTCGACCGCCGAACAGCAGGCGCAGATCCGCAACACCATCCGCGCGCGCGGCGCCGAAGTGGGGTTCGAGTTCAATCCTGAGGGCAGGGGCCGCATCTGGAACACGTTTGACGCTCACCGTCTGCTGCATTGGGCGGGAGAAGAAGTGGGGCCGCGAGAGCAGCACGCGCTGAAGAAGGCACTGCTGGCGGCTTGCCACACACGATCGGAAGCCATGGGCCACCACGATGTCCTGCTGGGCTGTGTGCGCGAGTCGGGTCTCGACGAACAGAGAGCCCGAGCCATCCTGGCCAGCGACGAGTTCGCGCAGGATGTGCGCGAGCGCGAGGCGTTCTACACCAGCCATGGCATCCACTCGGTGCCGGCGGTGATCATCAACGACCGTCACCTCATTTCCGGCGGTCAGCCGGCGGCGGTGTTTGCGCAGGCGCTGCGGCAGATTGCGGCGGAAGCTGCCTGATCAGGCAGGTTGTGCGAGCGCCTTGGCGATGCGGTGGCGACCCACCGTGGCCTTGGGCACCTTGCCCGGCAGGTGGCTGAACCAGAACCGCACGTCTTCCTCCAGCCCGATGCCATGCATGTAGTTGTAGATCGCCTTGCGCAGGCCGATGCCGAGCGCGTCGTGATCGACGCCGGATGGATCGATGAAGCCGATGTCGTTTTTGGCAAAGGTGACTTCAGGCAGCGGAATCAGCTGAATGCCGTAGGCTGAAGGGTCCAGACCGACGGGTGAATGCACGGTGCAGGCAAAGCGGTGGAAGAAGCCGCTCTGGATGCAGCCGTTCTCAAACAGCTGGCGCACGTACTCCAGTGCGTCCACCGTGTCCTGCACGGTCTGCGTCGGAAAACCGTACATGAGGTAGGCGTGCACCAGGATGCCGGCGTCGGCAAAGCCCTTGGTGACGCGGGCCACCTGCTCCACCGAAACGCCTTTCTTCATGAGCGTGAGCAGTCGGTCGGACGCCACCTCCAGGCCACCCGACATGGCGATGCAGCCACTGTCGGCGAGCAACTGACAGAGCTCGGGGGTGAAGGTCTTCTCGAAGCGGATGTTGCCCCACCAGGAGATCGGCAACTGGCGGTGCAGCAGTTCCTGAGCGAGCGCCTTCAGGGCCTTGGGCGGGGCGGCTTCGTCCACGAAGTGGAAACCGGTCTGGCCGGTCTCGCTCACGATCGCTTCGATGCGATCGGCCAGCGTGCTCGCCGATGCGGTCTCGTAGCGGCTGATGTAGTCCAGGCTCACGTCGCAGAAACTGCATTTCTTCCAGTAGCAGCCGTGGGCCACGGTCAGCTTGTTCCAGCGCCCATCGCTCCATAGCCGGTGCATGGGGTTGAGCATGTCGAGCAGGCTCAGGTACCGGTCCAGCGGCAGGCCGTCCCAGGTCGGCGTGCCCACATCTTCAAAAGGCACGTCGGGCTCGACGAAGTTGATGTACCTGACCTGTTCGTCTTCGCGCACGAACGTGCGCACCAGGCGTTGCTTTGAACGTTTGCGCTGCAGGTAGTCGAGCAGGGCCAACAGCGGGCGTTCGCCGGCGTCCAGTGTCACGTAGTCCACGAAATCGAACACCCGAGGTTCGGTGAGCTCGCGCAGTTCGGTGTTGACGAACCCCCCGCCCAGCGCAATGGCGATGTGCGGGTTCTGCGTCTTGATGCTCTGCGCAATGCGCAGCGCGGCGTACAGCGCGCCCGGAAAAGGCACGGAGAGCAGCACCAGGTCGGGTTTGTGCCGCGCGAGCGTGGCCAGCGTGAGGGTGTGCAGCAGTTCGTCGATCAGCGTGGCCGGCGCGGCCAGCGCGGCAGCCATGGGTTCGAAGCTGGGCTGGCTGCTGGCCAGAGATTCGGCGTAGCGCACAAAGGCGAAGCGCTCGTCCACCGCGTCGCGCAGCACATCGGCCAGGTCGTTCAGGTAGAGCGTGGCGAGGTGGCGCGCCTTGTCCTGCACGCCCAGCGCACCGAAGGCCCAGGCCAGCGGGTCTGCACCTGCTTCGCCCACTTCGGCTTCCTCGTACACCTCCAGCGCGGCGAAGCGCGGGCCTTCCGGCAGCAGTTCTCGCGCGGCAATGCGGTGCGCCAGCGTGGAGTCGCGCCCCTGAAGAAAGGCAATCACGGGGCCGATGGTCTGGCGGTAACGATCGAACTGGTCAAGGAAGGCGTGCACGCTGGCCGTGCGGTCTGCCTCAGCCAGCGCCTGCGCACGCCATTGCACCGCCTGCAGACCGGCGGGCGTGAAGAGCTGGAGCACCAGCGCCAGGGCCAGGTCGGCCTGCACCGCATCCACCCCGCGCGAGCGCAGGAAGCCAGTGAGGTAGGCGGTGGACGGGTAGGGCGTGTTGAGCTGCGTCATCGGCGGGATGACGCTGAGCACACGCAAGGCGGGGGCGTTCATGGGGCGGCGTTCGAGGTAGCCGCGATCTTACGGCCTGGGTGCCATGGCCGGGTGGGTTGGCTCAGCACTCCACGATGTTGACCGCGAGCCCTCCGCGCGAGGTTTCCTTGTACTGCGTCTTCATGTCGGCACCGGTCTCGCGCATGGTCTTGATGACCTTGTCCAGGCTGACATGGTGCACACCGTCGCCCCGCAGGGCCATGCGCGCCGCGTTGATGGCCTTCACGGAAGCAATGGCATTGCGCTCGATGCAGGGAATCTGCACCAGCCCACCCACCGGATCGCAGGTCAGGCCCAGGTGGTGTTCCATGCCGATCTCGGCGGCGTTCTCCACCTGCTCCGGTGTGCCGCCCATCACCGCGCAGAGCGCGGCGGCGGCCATGGAGCACGCCACGCCCACCTCGCCCTGGCAGCCCACCTCGGCGCCGCTGATGCTGGCGTTCTCCTTGTAGAGGATGCCGATGGCCGCCGCCGTGAGCAGGAAGTCGACCACGCCAAGGTCGGTGGCGCCGGGCACGAAGCGCCGGTAGTAGTGCAGCACCGCTGGCACGATGCCTGCCGCGCCGTTGGTGGGCGCCGTCACCACGCGACCACCGGCGGCGTTTTCTTCGTTCACCGCCAGGGCATACAGGTTGACCCAGTCGAGCACCTGCAGCGGATCCTTCAGCGCGGCCTCGGGGTGACTGGTGAGGTCGCGCAACAGTTGCCTGGCGCGGCGGCGCACCTTGAAGCCGCCAGGCAAGACGCCTTCGGTGTCGCAGCCGCGCCGCACGCAGGCCTGCATCACGTCCCAGATGCGCAGCAGGCCGGCGTTCACTTCGTCGTCGGTGCGCCAGTGGCGTTCGTTAGCGCGCATCACCCCCGCGATGGACAGGCCGTGCGCGGCGCATTGCTGCAGCAACTCGTCGCCGCTGCGAAACGGGATGGGCAGCACCGTGGCATCGGGCGCGATGACCTTGTGACGCGAACCGTCGGCTGCTGCTTCCTCGCTGACGACGAATCCGCCGCCCACGGAGTAGAACGTCCGCTCTGCGAGCAACTCTCCGCGCGCATCCCAGGCCGAGAGGCGCATGCCGTTGGCGTGGAAGGGCAGAGGCTTGCGGTAGAACAGCAGGTCGTCTGACTCGTTCCAGGCCACGGCGTGCCGGCTCATCAGGGGCAGCTCGCGCGCGGCGCGGATGCGCGCAATGGTCGGCTCGATGCCGTCGATGTCCACCGACTCGGGCTCATCTCCGCACAGGCCGAGAATCACCGCCTTGTCGCTGCCGTGGCCCTTGCCCGTCGCGCCCAGCGAGCCATGCAGCGCACATTGCACCCGCGCGACGGCGGACAGGCTGCCCGCCGACTGCAGGCCGGCGACGAACATGCGCGCAGCCCGCATCGGGCCCACCGTGTGCGAGCTGCTGGGGCCGATGCCGATCTTGAAGAGGTCGAAGGTGGAGACGGCCATGCAGTGCCCGGCGAATCAGGTGAGTTCGCTCAGGGGAACGCAGCTGCAGAAGAGGTTGCGGTCCCCGTAGACGTTGTCCACGCGACCCACGGGTGGCCAGTACTTGGCGTGGGCGCGCGTGGAGGTGCTTGCGGCACCGACCTCGCGCGAGTACGGGTGTGACCAGTCCGCCGTCATCAGGCTGGCGGCCGTGTGCGGCGCGTTCTTCAGTGGGTTGTCGTCCTGCGGCCAGGCGCCTTGCTCCACCTGGCGAATCTCGCCGCGAATGGCGATCATGGCGTCGATGAAGCGGTCCAGCTCTTCCAGTGTCTCGCTTTCGGTGGGTTCCACCATGAGCGTGTTGGCCACGGGGAACGACAGCGTGGGCGCGTGGAAACCGTAGTCCATCAGGCGCTTGGCCACGTCCTCGGCCATCACACCGCTGGTGTCCTTGAAGTGGCGCAGATCAAGGATGCACTCGTGTGCCACATGGCCGTTGGCGCTGGCGTAGAGCGTGGGGTAGTGCGGTGCGAGGCGTTTGCTGATGTAGTTGGCCGCCAGAATGGCGGCTTCGGTGGCGTGCTTCAGGCCATCAGCGCCCATCATGCGGATGTACATCCAGGAAATCGGCAGCACCGCCGCATTGCCCAGGGGTGCTGCCGAGATGGCACCCACGCCGTTCACGGGCAGACCACCGGCCGCATGGCCCGGCAGAAAAGGCACCAGGTCTTCCACCACGCAGACCGGACCGACGCCCGGGCCGCCACCGCCGTGCGGGATGCAGAAGGTCTTGTGCAGGTTGAGATGGCTCACGTCTCCGCCAAACTCGCCCGGCGCGGCCACGCCCACCAGCGCGTTCATGTTCGCGCCGTCCACGTACACACGCCCGCCGTGCTGGTGCACCAGGGCGCAGAGCTCTTTCACGGTCGTCTCGAACACACCGTGCGTGCTGGGGTAGGTGATCATCACCGCGGCCAGGTTGGCGCTGTGCTGTTCGCACTTGGCCTTCAGGTCGGCCATGTCGACGTTGCCGTTCTCGTCGCACTTGGTCACCACCACCTGCATGCCCACCATCTGCGCGCTGGCGGGGTTGGTGCCGTGCGCGCTGCTGGGAATCAGGCAGATATTGCGGTGGCTCTCGCCGCGTGAGGCGTGCCAGGCCTGGATGACCAGCAGACCGGCGTATTCGCCCTGCGAGCCGGCGTTGGGCTGCAGGCTGATGCCGGCGTAGCCCGTGGCCTGGCAGAGCCACGCGCGAAGCTGTTCGTCGAGCAACTGGTAACCCTGCAGCTGGTCGGCCGGTGCGAAGGGATGCACGTTCGCAAACTCGGGCCAGGTGATGGGAATCATCTCGCTCGTGGCGTTGAGCTTCATCGTGCACGAGCCCAGCGGGATCATGCTGCGGTCCAGCGCAAGGTCCTTGTCGGACAGCGCGCGGATGTAACGCAGCATGCCGGTCTCGCTGTGGTGGCTGTTGAAGACTGGGTGAGTCAGGAAGGGGCTGGTGCGGCGCAGTTCGGCGGGAATGAGCGGTTCCACACCCTTTTCGAAGCTGTCGAAACGCGGCAGCGTGTCGCCGTCTTTGGCAAACACTTTCCAGAGCTGGGTGATGTCGTCGCGCGTGGTGGTTTCATCGAGCGAGATGATGAGGTACTCGTCCCAGGCCTTGCGCAGGTTCATGCCCTGCGCCACGGCGCGCGCCATGAGCGCGTCGGTCTGGTCTCTGGTGTGCAGGCTGATGGTGTCGAACACGCCCTGCTCGTTGTGGTGCGTGTCGTTGTAGCCCAGTTGGGCCAGGCCTCTGGAGAGGATGGCGGTGTACGCGGCCACGCGTTGCGCGATGCGCTTGAGGCCATCCGGGCCGTGGTACACGGCGTACATGCTGGCCACCACGGCGGGCAGCACCTGCGCGGTGCAGATGTTGGACGTGGCCTTTTCGCGGCGGATGTGCTGTTCACGAGTCTGCAGCGCCAGGCGGTAAGTGGGGTGGCCGTGGGCATCCACGCTCACGCCGACCAGCCGCCCGGGCAGCGAGCGCTTGAACTCGTCGCGGCAGGCCATGAAGCCCGCGTGCGGACCGCCTGCCCCCATGGGCATGCCAAAGCGCTGCGTGGTGCCGACCACGATGTCTGCGCCCATTTCGCTCGGCGGCTTGAGCAGCGTGAGTGCCAGCAAATCCGCGGCCACGATGAACGCGGCGTTCTTGCCGTGGACGGTTGCGGCGTCCTGCGTCCAGTCCTGCAGCCAGCCACTGGAGGCGGGGTATTGCGCCATGGCCGCGAAGTAGTCGTCGCCGGCGATCAGCGACGACCATTCCTCCCCGGACATGGCCAGCTTCACCGTCAGGCCCAAGGGCTTGGCGCGGGTCTGCACCACTTCGATCACCTGCGGATGCATGTCGCCCGAGACCACCAGCGTGCTGCCACGGGCTTTCACCGAGCGCTTGGCCAGCGTCATGGCCTCGGCGGCGGCGGTGGCTTCGTCCAGCATGGAGGCGTTGGCGATCGCCATACCGGTCAGATCGGTCACCATGGTCTGGAAGTTCACCAGTGCTTCCATGCGGCCTTGCGAAATCTCGGCCTGGTACGGCGTGTAGGCGGTGTACCAGGCCGGGTTCTCCAGCACGTTGCGCAGGATCACGCCGGGCGTGTGCGTGCCGTGGTAGCCCTGGCCGATGAAGCTCTTGAGGACGCGGTTCTTCCGCGCCAGCGCCTTGAGCTCGGCCAGCGCCGCTGCCTCGGTGACGGCCGCCGGCAGCTGCATGCCCTGGCTGCGCGCAATGCTGCGCGGCACGATGCCATCGATCAAGGCACGGCGCGAGGCTTCGCCAATCACCGAGAGCATGTGGGTTTCGTCGGCTTCGCCGATGCCGATGTGGCGCGCCACGAATTCGGAAGGGTTCTCGAGTTCACCGAGGGGTTTGACGGACGGCATCAGCATGGCGGGCTCCGGCGGAAGAGAGATCAGGCGTTGGCGGAAAACTGGTGGTAGGCGGTCTCGTCCAGCAGGGCATCGACCTGTTGCGGAGCGGACAGCTTCACCTTGAAGAACCAGCCGCTGGCCAGTGGGTCGCTGTTGGCGAGCGACGGGTCGGCGCGCAGGGCCTCGTTGACTTCGGTCACTTCGCCACTCACAGGCATGTACACGTCGGCGGCTGCCTTGACGGACTCGACCACACCGGCCACATCCTTCTGCTCGAAAGACCGCCCGACTTCGGGCAGGTCGACAAACACCACGTCGCCCAGCGCGTCCTGCGCATGAACGGTGATGCCCACGGTGGCGATGTCGCCGTCGACGCGGATCCATTCGTGGTCTTCGGTGTACTTGGTGGTCATGGAAAAGCTCCTGTGTGAGAAGAAAAAAGGTCAGCCGCGGAAGTAGCGGTTGGGCACGAAAGGCATGGCGCTCACTTCCATCGGTACGGGCTTGCCGCGCACGATGGCCTGCACGCGCGTGCCGGTGGCAGCGTGTGCCGGGCTCACGTAGCCCATGGCCACTGGCTTGTCGGCGCTCGGACCGAGCAGGCCGCTGGTTACTTCGCCAATGGTCTGGCCGTCGGTGCTCTGCAGCTCGGTGTGATCGCGCACGGGAATGCGTTCCAGTGCGATCAGCCCCACGCGTTTGCGCGACAGTGGTTGGGTGGCGTCCAACTGCGCGAGCACGCGCTGCGCACCGGGGAAGCCGCCCGCGCGCGCGCCTCCGGTGCGTCGCACCTTCTGCATGGCCCAGTTCAGCGCGGCTTCCACCGGTGTGGTGGTGGTGTCGATGTCGTTGCCGTAGAGGCACAGCCCGGCTTCAAGGCGCAGCGAATTTCGGGCGCCCAGGCCCACGGGTTTCACCTCGGGCTCGGCCAGCAGAGCGCGGGCGAACGCCTCGGCGCGGTCGCCCGGCACCGAGATCTCGAAACCGTCCTCGCCGGTGTAGCCGCTGCGCGTGATGAACAGGTCGGCCCCGTTCCAATGGAACGCGCCGCCTGTCATGAACACCAGTTTCTCGACGCCGGGCACCAGACGCTGCAGCGCCGTCACGGCCTGCGGCCCTTGCAGCGCGAGCAGGGCCCGATCGGCAAGGGGAATCACCTGGCACCGTGAACCGATGCGGGCCTGCATGTGGGCGATGTCGCCCACCTTGCAGGCGCCGTTGACGATGACGAACAGATCATCGCCCCGGTTGACGAACATCAGGTCGTCGATGATGCCGCCCTCGTCGTTGAGCAGCAGGCCATAGCGCTGCCTGCCGACGGCCAGGTCGATCACGTCCACCGGCATCAGGGTTTCGAATGCCGCGGCGGCATCCGGCCCGACCAGGCGCAACTGCCCCATGTGCGAGACGTCAAACAGCCCGGCGGCGGCACGCGTGTGGTGGTGTTCGGCCATGAGGCCGGCGGGGTATTGCACCGGCATCGAATAGCCGGCAAAGGGCACCATGCGCGCACCGAGTTCGGTGTGCAGGGCGTGAAGCGGGGTCTGGAGGAGGTCGTTGGAGGACACGAGAGGCTCGCAGGCAAGGGGCAGGCCCGGTGGGGCGGAACACGGTTCATCCGTGCGCTGCCCCACTGTCCTCTTTACCTGAGAGATTCACACGGGCGATGCCGCGCTTGCTCCTTCGGTGGATGGCCTCGCGGGGCCACCTCTCTCCAGGGGGGACGCCAGCCTCGCGGCCAACGTTTGCCAGTCCTTTTGCCTGAGCGTTCAGGGCTGTGTGACCAGCCTCCTGCGCCTTCGGCGGCTTCCTCGTGGGAAGCGCTCTCCTGACAGAAGAGGATTAAATCACATACCCGCGTAGTTGGGCCCGCCGCCACCTTCCGGAGTCACCCAGACGATGTTCTGCGTCGGGTCCTTGATGTCACACGTCTTGCAGTGCACGCAGTTCTGCGCGTTGATCTGCAGGCGCTCACCACCATCGTCGCTCTTCACAAACTCGTAGACCCCCGCGGGGCAATAGCGGCTCTCGGGACCGGCGTACTTTGCCAGGTTGATCTGCACCGGCACGCTGTTGTCCTTGAGCGTGAGGTGGGCCGGTTGGTCTTCTTCGTGGTTGGTGTTGGACACGAACACACTGGAGAGTTTGTCGAAGGTCAGCTTGCCATCGGGCTTGGGGTAGCTGATCTTCGGCATCTCCGAAGCCGGGCGCAGCTTGAGGTGATCGGGCGTGCTGTTGTGCAGCGTCCAGGGTGGCGAAGAAACGCCGATCCTGGGCAGCAGCCATTGCTCGATGCCGGTCATGAGCTTGCCCATCAGCGGGCTCTTCTTGAACCACAGTTTGAAGTTGCGCGTCTGCTGCAGTTCCTCGTTGAGCCAGCTGGCCTCGAAGGCCTTGGGATATGCCGTGAGCTCGTCGCTGGCGCGGCCTGCGGCCAGCGCTTCGAACGCGGCTTCGGCCACCAGCATGCCGCTCTTGATGGCGGCATGGCTGCCCTTGATGCGCGCGGCATTCATGTATCCGGCGTCGCACCCCACCAGCGCACCGCCCGGGAACACCGTCTTGGGGAGTGCCTGCGGGCTGCCGTTGTTGATGGCGCGAGCGCCGTAGCCCAGCCGTTTGGCGCCTTCCAGATGCGCGCGGATGGCGGGGTGGGTTTTCCACCGCTGCATTTCCTCGAATGGCGACATCCAGGGATTCTGGTAGTCCAGCCCGATGACGAAGCCCAGCGTGACCTTGTTGTCGTCCAGGTGGTAGAGGAAACCGCCACCAAAGGTGTCGTCGCTCATGGGCCAGCCCGCAGTGTGCACCACCAGGCCTGGCTTGGCCTTGGCGGGGTCGATCTCCCACAGCTCCTTCACGCCGATGGCATAGGTTTGCGGATCCTTGCCTTCCGTGAGGTTGAACCTGGCCAACAGTTGTTTGCCCAGGTTGCCACGCGCGCCCTCGGCGAACACCGTGTACTTCGCATGCAGTTCCATGCCGATCTGGAAATGGTCGGTGGGCTCACCATCCTTGCCCAGGCCCAGGTTGCCGGTGGCCACGCCCTTGACCGAGCCGTCTTCGTTGTAAAGCACTTCCGCGGCCGCGAAGCCCGGAAAAATTTCCACGCCCAGGGCTTCCGCCTGCTCGCCGAGCCACTTCACCACCGCGCCCAGTCGAACCACGTAGCAGCCATGGTTGTGGAAGTTGCGTGGCACCAGCCAGTCGGGCGTGCGGCTGGATCCGGTTTCGGTGAGCACCAGCAGGTCGTCACCGGTCACTTCCTGATTCAGGGGCGCGCCGCGTTCCTTCCAGTCGGGGAACAGTTCCTTCATCGCCCGCGGATCCATCACGGCGCCGCTGAGGATGTGCGCGCCGGGCTCGGAACCTTTCTCCAGGACGCACACGTTCACTTCAGTGCCCTTGTCTGCCGCGAGCTGCTTGAGGCGGATCGCGGTGGCCAGGCCGCTGGGGCCGCCACCGACCACGACCACGTCGTACTCCATGGCTTCGCGTGGACCGTAGGTGCTCAGGATCTCTTGGGGTGTCATGTCGTGGTCTCGCTCTTGTGGGTTGCGCGGCGTGAAGGACCTGCATATCAGGCGTGCCGAGGGCGGGGATGACGGACGATTTTAGTGGTCCGCCTTGGCCCACGGCTGTAGGACAGTCGCCTTTGAAACGGACAAGTCGGGTCGAACAGGCCAGAATCGACCTCTTTAGAGGAGACTCTCTCATGGCATACAGCCTGGATCTTTCGGGTCGCGTGGCCCTCATCACCGGGGCGTCGGGCGGCCTGGGCGAACAGTTCGCCAAGACGCTTTCGCGAGCCGGTGCGGCGGTGGTGCTCGCCGGGCGCCGCACCGATCGGCTCATGACGCTGCGTGCCCACATCGAGGCCGGTGGCGGCGACGCGCACGTGGTGGCGATGGATGTCACCGACCACGCTTCCATCAAGGCTGGCGTGGCCCATGCCGAGACCGAAGTCGGCGCCATCGACATCCTCATCAACAACTCGGGCGTGAGCACGACGCAGCGCATCCAGGACGTGACGGAAGAGGATTACGACTACATCTTCAACACCAACACGCGTGGGGCATTCTTCGTGGCGCAGGAAGTAGGCCGGCGCATGCTGGCCCGCGCCAAGGGCGCTGCGCCGGGCACCTACGTGGGAGGCCGCATTGTCAACATCGCGTCCATGGCGGGGCTCAAGGTGCTGCCGCAGATCGGCGTGTACTGCATGAGCAAGGCGGCGGTGGTGCAGATGACCAAGGCCATGGCGGTGGAGTGGGGCCGCTTCGGCATCAACGTGAATGCGATCTGCCCCGGCTACATCGACACCGAGATCAACCACCACCACTGGCAGACCGAGCAGGGCCAGAAGCTGGTGAGCATGCTGCCGCGCAAGCGCGTGGGTCAGCCAGCCGATCTTGACGCGGTGCTGGTGATGCTGTGCGCCAACGAGAGCCATTTCATCAACGGCGCCGTGATCGCGGCCGACGACGGATTCGGGGCCTGAACGCATGAGATTCGAACTGCCCGACGACAAGAAGCAGGTGTTCCGCATGCACATGGCCATCCGCTGGGGCGACATGGATGCCATGGGTCACGTGAACAACACCACGTACTTCCGCTACCTGGAAACCATCCGCATCGAATGGATGCGCTCCATCGGTTGCCAGCCCGATCCGCTTGGCCAGGGACCGGTGATCGTCAACGCGTTCTGCACCTTCCACAAGCAGCTGGAATACCCGGGCGACGTCGTGGCCACCATGTTCGTGAGCGACGTGGGCCGCAGCAGTTTCGAGACCTGGTGCACGCTGGAACGTGCCGATGAACCCGGGCTTGTTTACGCGTCGGGCGGCGCCACCACGGTCTGGGTGGATTTCCCGAAGCAGAGGTCGGCGGCGTTGCCGCCATCCCTGCTCAGCGAACTGAATTGAGACCGGCGGGCCTGCTACACATTTTGTTGCATGGGGGTTATGGTGCTGCTTTAGCATCTGCGCATGCTCAATACCCCATACCGTTTGGCCAGCGTCGGCCTGTTCTTCAGCTTGCTGGTGGCCTGCGGCGGCGGCGGCGGCAGTGATTCAGACGGCGGCACCGCAGGCGCCCCCGGCTCGCCGGGCTCGCCGGGCTCTCCGAATTCACCGGTGACACCCGGAACCCCCGTCACGCCCGTCCCACCCCTGCCGAACAACCCGAACTTCGTGCCGACCACGGGTACGGTGGCGGTGACCGAGCTGGCGACCGGCCTGCCGAACCCGTGGAGCCTCGCCTTTCTGCCCGATGGGCGGATGCTGATCACCGGACGCACGGGCAACCTGCGTCTCTACACCGCCAACGGACAGTCGTACGGCAGCATCAGTGGCTTGCCTGCGCTGGACACGGTGGGCCAAGGGGGTCTGCTCGACGTGGTCATCGACCCCAACTTTGCCAGCAACCGGCGCATCTATTTCAGCTTTGCGGAACGCGCCGGGGCGGGGCCTGACACCGGTACCGCGGTGGCGCGAGCCGAACTGGACACTGCATCGCTCAGCCTGAGCAACGTCCGCGTGATCTACCAGCAACTTCCGAAGGTGGAAGGCAACAACCACTTCGGATCGCGGCTGGTGTTCGACCGGGATGGACACCTGTTCGTGACCCTGGGTGACCGTGAGAGCATCAGTCAGAGGGTGCTTGCGCAGGACCTTTCGCGAGGCAACGGCAAGGTGGTTCGCATCACCACGGATGGCAATGCCGCGCCTGGCAATCCTGGGCTGGCGGGCGCGCAGGCCGGCATCTGGAGCTATGGACATCGCAACCCGCAGGGCGCCGCGCTGAATCCCTGGACGGGCGAACTCTGGACGAACGAACATGGCCCTCAGGGGGGCGACGAGGTGAACCGCACACTGGCCGGGCGCAACTACGGCTGGCCGGTGATCAGCTATGGGCAGGAATACGGCACCACAACCCCGATAGGTGTGGGCACCGCTCAGGCGGGAATGGAACAACCCGTTTCGTACTGGGAAACCTCGAACGGTGCTGCGTGGACTGGGGGGCAGAAATCTTCGATTGCACCCAGTGGCATGGCGTTCTTCACCGGCACACAACCGGCGCACTGGACCGGAAGCCTCTTCATTGGAGCGCTTTCAGGATCATCGCTCTGGCGGATCCAGCTGGACGGAACGCGTGTGGTGGGCCGCGAACAGCTTCTCGGCAACCGCGGCGAGCGCATCCGCGACGTCCGCCAGGGCCCCGACGGCCGCCTGTACCTGCTGACCGACGGTGCCAACGGCAAGCTGTTGCGCATCGGCGGCTGAGCAGGCGACGCGATCGCGTCAGGCGGCGGGCTTCGCCTTGGGCACGCGGCCCATCAGGTAGAACTCCGCGTTCGGCATCATGTTGCTGAAACTGGCCATGCGGTTGGACAGGCCGAAGAACGCGGTGATGGCCGCGATGTCCCAGATGTCTTCGTCCGAGAATCCATGCCCATGCAGGGGCGCGAAATCCTCGTCGTTGATCTCGTGCGAGCGCAGGCAGACCTTCATGGCGAAGTCCAGCATGGCCTTCTGCCGCGGCGAGATGTCTGCCTTCAGGTGGTTCACGGCCACCTGATCGGCCACCAGCGGTTTCTTTTCGTAGATGCGCAGGATGGCGCCATGGGCCACCACGCAGTAGAGGCACTGGTTGGCGGCGCTGGTTGCGGTCACGATCATCTCGCGGTCACCCTTGGTCAGCGAGCCTTCTTCCTTCAGCATGAGCGCGTCGTGGTACGCGAAGAAGGCCCGCCACTCGGCCGGCCGTCGAGCCAGGCCCAGGAACACGTTGGGCACGAAGCCCGCCTTCTCCTGCACCTCCAGCACCTTGGCCTTGATGTCTTCGGGGAGGTCGTTGATGTCGGGTGCGGGGTATCGGTTCATGCGGGTCTCCTGTTGAGCGAACCATGGTAGCCGCAGCCGCTATGCTGGTGGTTTTTCAGGAGCCGATCGCATGAGCCAGCCGCCCGCCGACAAGGACTTCGACAAGGGTCTCGCCACCCGCAAGCAGGTGATGGGCGAGGATTTCGTGGCGCAGGCGTTTGGCAACGCCACGCCGTTCTCGCTGCCCATGCAGCAGTACATCACCCGCAACGCCTGGGGCGATGTGTGGCAGCGCCCGGGTCTGGACCTGAAGACTCGCAGCCTCATCACAGTGGCCATGCTCACGGCGCTGGGCAAGCAGCATGAACTGAAGGGGCACGTGCGAGGTGCGCTCAACAACGGAGCATCTCCTGAGGAAATCCAGGAAGTGCTGCTGCACGCCAGCATCTACTGCGGCGTGCCCACGGCGGTGGAAGCATTCCGCACGGCGGCCAGCGTGGTGGACTCACCGGTGGCCTGAACCTTGCTCGATCGTCCCCACCTCTTTTCATCTTTCAGGAGCTGCGTGCCATGAACCAACCCGTCTCTTCTTCCCGTCTGACCCGCCGGCTGGCCTTGGCCGTTGGCGCCATGCTGTGCCTGGGTTTGGCCCACGCGCAAAGTTCGCCCACCACGCGTGTGCTGGTGGGCTTCCCGCCGGGCGGCGGCACCGACGCGATTGCGCGCATTTTGGCCGAACGCCTCAAGGAGGAACTGGGCCACGCGGTGGTGGTGGACAACAAGCCCGGTGCGGGCGGTCAGCTCGCCGCCCAGGCGTTGAAGGCGTCTGCGCCCGACGGCAACACCGTCTTTTTGAGCCACGACCACAGCATCACGATCCTGCCCATGGTGACCAGGAACCCCGGCTACGAACCGGCGAAGGACTTCGTGCCGGTGGCTGGCTTCGCCACCTTCGTCAACGCCTTCGCGGTCTCCAGCGGCACGCCGGCGCCATCGTTCAAGGCCTATGTCGACAGCGTCAAGGCCACCGGCGGCAAGGGCACGGTGGGCATTCCCGCCCCCGCCTCGGTGCCGCAGTTCCTGGTGCAGGTGATTGCCAAGCAGAACGGTCTGGACCTGGTGGCCGCACCGTACCGGGGCAGCGCGCCCATGATGGCCGACATGCTGGGCAACCAGATCCCCGCTGGCGTGGCGTCCATCCCCGATTTCATCGAGAACCACAAGGCGGGCAAGTTGCGCGTGGTGGCGGTCATGGGCAGCCAGCGCCAGGCGGCCATGCCCGAGGTGCCCACCTTCGCCGAGCTGGGTCTCAAGGGCTTCGAGGACGTGCCGTATTACGGCCTGTTCGCACCGGCCGGTACGCCCAAGGCAGCGCTGGACAAGCTGGCGCAGGCGGTGCAGAAGGCCATCGCGCAGCCCGACGTCCGTGAAAAGCTCACCGCCATGGGATTGACGGTGGGCTACATGAGCGGGGAACAGCTGGGCGTCCGTGAACAGGCCTACGGCAAGGTCTGGGCGAAGATCATCCAGGACAGCGGCTTCCAGCCACAGTGACCGTTACCCGGCCAGCAACCGGTGCACCAGATCCGGGGTGCTGTGCGCCTGGTACTTCCGCATCAGCCGAGCCCGGTAGATCTCCACTGTGCGGTGGCTGATGCCGAGCAGCTTGCCGATTTCCTTGCTGGTGAGCCCATCCATGAGGAAGGCGGCCACTTCACGCTCACGCGGCGTGAGTTCTGCCTTCACGGCGCGGCTCGAACTCAGGTCTTCGAAGCTCCAGATGCCGGCGGCGTGCGGCGTGTCGCGGCTGAGGGCGCGGCCGGTCACGTGGCACCAGAAGGTCTCGCCCTTGGATGGACCGCCTACTCGCTTCATGATGCGGTTGTCGGCATAGGTGCCGTTGCGGCCGAGCAGGGGCTCGATGCGGGCGCCCGTTCGTTCGTATTCGTCGGCGCTGGGGTAGAGGATCTGGAAGCTCTGGCCGACCAGCTGATCGCGCGTGGCGCCGAACATCTCGCACAGAGCCTGGTTGCAGTCGATCATGGCGCGCTGGCGGGAAAGCGCCAGGCCCACGGGAGCCAGGTCGAAGGCCAGTCGGTAGTCGATGTCCATAGGGTTTGGCTTTACGAAATACTACGTATGTCTTTACGTAGTATCGTAATGGCTTGCTCGTTTCTTCCCAGGAGACTTCCACGTGAACAAGATCTACCCGAGCGCGGCCGACGCGCTCAAGGACATCGTGGCCGACGGCCAGCTGATGGCGGTCGGTGGCTTCGGCCTCTGCGGCATTCCAGAGGCCCTCATCGATGCCCTGCGCGACAGCGGCGCAAAGAACCTCACCGTGATATCCAACAACGCGGGCGTCGACGGCTTCGGCCTGGGCAAGCTGCTGGAAACGCGCCAGATCAGCAAGATGATCTCCAGCTACGTGGGCGAGAACAAGGAGTTCGAGCGCCAGTACCTCGCAGGTGAACTGCAACTTGAATTCACGCCACAGGGCACCCTGGCGGAGAAGTTGCGCGCCGGCGGCGCCGGCATTCCCGCGTTCTTCACCAAGACCGGTGTGGGCACCCTGGTGGCCGAGGGCAAGGAGCTGCGTGACTTCGACGGCGAGACCTACGTCATGGAGCGCGCGCTGGTGCCCGACGTCTCCCTGGTGAAGGCGCACCGCGCGGACAAGTCTGGCAACCTGCAGTTCCGCCTGACCGCCCGCAACTTCAACCCCGCTGCGGCCATGGCCGGCAAGATCTGCGTGGTCGAGGTCGAGGAGATCGTGGAGACCGGCGCGCTGGTGCCGGACGAGGTCCACCTGCCCGGCATCTACGTGCACCGCATCGTGCACAACCCGAACCCCGAGAAGCGCATCGAAAAGCGCACCATCACCGAGAAAGCAGGAGCCTGACCATGCCGTGGACCCAAGACCAGATGGCGGCGCGCGCCGCGCAGGAACTCGAAGACGGCTTCTACGTCAACCTGGGCATTGGCATTCCCACGCTGGTGGCCAACCACACCGGTGACAAGGAAGTCTGGCTGCAGAGCGAGAACGGCATGCTCGGCATTGGCCCGTTTCCCACTGAAGACCAGGTCGATGCCGACCTCATCAACGCCGGCAAGCAGACGGTCACCACGCTGCCGGGCTCCAGCATCTTCGGCAGCCACGACAGCTTCGCCATGATCCGCGGCGGCAAGATCAACCTGTCCATCTTGGGCGCGATGCAGGTCAGCGAGAAGGGCGATCTGGCCAACTGGATGATCCCCGGCAAGATGGTCAAGGGCATGGGTGGTGCCATGGACCTGGTGGCGGGCGTCAAGCGCGTGATCGTGCTCATGGAGCACGTGGCGCGGAAAAAGGACGGCACCGAGGACCTGAAGATCCTGCCGGCCTGCACGCTGCCGCTCACGGGTGTGGGCGTGGTCGATCGCGTCATCACCGACCTGGGCGTCATGGACGTGACGCCGCAGGGCCTCAAGCTCGTGGAACTGGCGCCTGGCGTCACTCGCGAGCAGATCCAGTCGAAGACCGGCGTCACGCTGGTCTGACCCTTGGCGGGTATACTCCCGCCTGCACCCGTCATTGGGGAGTAGCCGCCCTGCACAGCAGGGGTCCGCGTCAACACACTTGGCCCTCACGGCCATGGCGCAGACAGCATCCAGCCTGGCAAGACCTTTGACCACACTGCCTCCGGATGGGCCGGGGATGCCGTGTGGTCTTCTGGTTTCTGCCGGCCCTCGGAGTTCTGTCTTGGAAGCCTTCCTCATCTCCACCGGCATCGTCGCCCTCGCCGAAATGGGCGACAAGACGCAGTTGCTGTCGCTGGTGCTCGCCGCCCGCTTCAAACGCCCCTGGCCCATCGTCTGGGGCATTCTGGCGGCCACGCTGCTCAACCATGCGCTGGCGGGCATGGCGGGGGCATGGATCATGGCCGCCGTCGGTCCGAATGCGATGCGATGGGTGCTGGGCGTCTCGTTCATCGCCATGGCGGTGTGGATGCTGATCCCTGACAAGCTGGACGACGAGAACGCGGTGCCCAAGCGCCAGATGGGCGTGTTCTTCGCCACCACCTGGGCCTTCTTCCTGGCGGAGATGGGCGACAAGACCCAGATCGCGACTGTGGCGTTGGGCGCGCAGTACGAGCCCTTGTTCGCGGTGGTGCTGGGCACCACCTTCGGGATGATGCTGGCCAATGCGCCGGTGGTGTTCTTTGGCGACGCGCTCACGCGGCGCGTGCCGATCAAGGTCGTTCACATCGTCGCTGCACTCATCTTCGCCGTGCTCGGCGTGCTGGCGTTGCTGGGCGTCGGGTCCTCGCTGACGGGGTGACACGCGCCGCGACATTGCGGCGCTGTCCTACGGAACGTCTCGAGTTTTGTGGGTATCGTCACGCGACGTTGCGCCCGGCGCGCCACGCACCCACACGGAGAAAAAAACATGGACAACATCTACGACGCCCTGCGCGAAAGCCACGAGGTGCAGCGCAGGCTGTGCCGCCAGCTCACCCGCATCCGCACCTACGATGCGCGTGCCCAGGAAATCTTCCGGGAACTGCGCATCGAGCTCGCTGCCCACGCCGCGGCCGAGGAGCGCTTTCTGTACGCGCAGATCCTCCTCGACGATATGGGGTTGAAGTCATCGCGGCATGCCCTGTCGGAGCACCACGAAATTGACGAATGCGTGGAAGACCTGGCCAAGGCGCGCGGCAAGCCCGAAGAGTGGCTGCAAGGCGTGAAGAAGCTCTCACACGAAGTGCACCACCACCTGAAGGAGGAAGAACGCAAGTTTTTCCAGGTGTCGGGCAAGATCCTCAGCGAGCGCCGGAAACAGGTGCTGGCAAAGAAATACCGCCGCGACCTGGAGCGCATGCGCCTGGTGGTGGCGCCCTGAGGAGGTGTGGAGCGGGTGAAGGGAACCCGACCCATAGTTTGAACCAGCAGCAGATCGTTGATTTCAAACAGCTGTACAGGTAGCGCCCTGTACAACGAGAGGCACAATCGTAGCACCATCTCGTACCTCCCGTCCTCAGGGCGCACGGCCACATAGAAAGCCCACCACCCAAATGCCCGGCGAAACCGCGCCGCAAATAATGAGACCGAGGCAATGGACAAAACTTCGAGGCGTTAGCACCTGCAAGGCACGTAGAGGAACATGTTTTTCGGTCCCGTCCTACAGTCCAGCTTGCGCGGGTTTGGTAAATTCCTTTGCACTTCGAGCAAGCACAAGGACGCTGGAGCTTGCCGAGCCCTCCAGCGCAGGAGCCATGGAAATCGATTTGTACCCATCTTTCCTGCGTTTAAGAATTGGCTTAAAGGGCCCGGAGTTCAGTTCCCCTGTGGAAAGTGAGGCAGAAACTTAGTTGGGCGGGAGCTTTATTTGGGTGCAAAGATGACCAACGATCAAATTCAACGCCTCGTTGAAAGTCTCCCAGGTCTCATCCTGGTCGTGGAAGCGGATGAAGAGTTCACCATCGCTGGGGCCTCCGCCGACTACTTGAGTGCCACCCATACGGACCAATCGATAGTCGGGCGTGCCTTGTTTGAGGTGTTCCCGGACAACCCGGCGGCCACGGGCTCCAAATCGTCACATGAATTGCGCGCATCCTTCGCCCGCGTGGTGAGCACTCGTGCATCCGACAGCCTGCCCACGCTGCGCTACGACGTTCGGCTTCCAAGCACTGCCGGTGGCGCGTTTGAGGCCAGGTTCTGGAACACCGTGAACGCGCCGGTGCTGTCCGACGACGGCGAGGTGCAGTACATCCTTCACCGAATTGAAGAGGCAACCGCCAAGAACAACACCAACGCAGTCGCCATCCTGGACAGTATCACCGAGGGCTTTTTCACGCTTGACAGCCATTGGCGTTTCGATTTCGTCAATCGCCAGGCCCATCGCATCCTGGAACGGGAACACGGCTCGCTTCAAGGTCGTACGCTCTGGGACGAGTATCCCGGGCTTGAAGGAACCGAGTTTGAGCGGTCTTACCACCGCACAATGCATGAACGTGTGACGACCCGATTCACGGCGTTCTATCAAGCCCACCAGAAGTGGTACGAGGTTTCGACCTATCCGGCGCCTGAAGGCGTTTCCGTCTATTTTCGCGATGTCACCGAGCAGAAGACACTGCAGGCCGATCGCGAGCGGCTTGTGGCAGAGTCTGAAAGACAGCGGCGTATCTACGAAACCGCCTTGAACAGCACACCCGATTTTGTGTACGTTTTCGGGCTCGACCACCGCGCGCTATATGCCAATGAAGCGCTGCTGAAAGTGTGGGGGGTCGAAGATGTGCGAGGCAAGCGCTGGATGGACCTTGGGTACGAGCAATGGCATGCCGACCTGCACGATGCGGAGATTGATGAAGTGATCCGCACGCGCGCTCCTATCCGCGGAGAGATCCCTTTTGCCGGTACCAACGGGACGCGCGTCTACGACTACATCTTCGCACCCGTCCTGGGGTCCGATGGCGAAGTGGTGGCGATTGCAGGAACCACCCGCGACATCACGGACAGGCAAGCCGCCGAGCAGGTGCTGAAGCTACAGACCGAGAGCCTGGCGCAAGCGGACCGCGCCAAAGACGAATTTCTCGCCACCCTGTCGCACGAACTGCGTAATCCACTGGCGCCCTTGCGGAACTCCCTTGCACTTCTGCGGATGATCGACGACGGCAATGCTAAGACCGTGTCGGTGCGGGAGATGATGGAACGCCAGGTCAACCACCTTGTTCGTCTCGTCGACGATCTCCTGGAAGTTTCCCGAATCAGTCGAGGCACGCTCTCGCTCGATGTTCAGCCCGTCGAATTGTCGGCAGTCGTTCAGACTGCCGTCGAGAACTGCGAATCGCAGTTCCTGGCCGCGGGCCACACCCTTGAGATTAAGTTCCCCAAGGAGCCCGTATGGCTGGAGGGCGATGCGGTACGGCTCACACAGATACTGGCCAACCTTTTAAACAACGCTGCCACCTACAGCGAAAAGGGAGGGCACGTCGAGCTGAGCGTGGAACTGCAGGGGGAGCAGGCGGCCATCAGGGTGCTCGACGCCGGGTTGGGTATCGACCGGGAAGCGCTTCCGCGGATGTTCGAGATGTTCACGCGTGGCAATCGAGACAAGACGCGCACTCAGGGTGGATTGGGCATTGGCCTGGCCTTGTCGCGTCGACTGGCAGAGATGCACGGCGGGAGCCTGTCCGGTTACAGCAAGGGGCTGGGACAGGGTAGCGAATTCGTGGTTCGCCTGCCACTGTCATCCTCGATTCCTGCTTCGCCGGCGCACCCGCACGCCACTGCGGAGGAACGGGACTTGCACGGCCTCACCACGCTGGTGGTCGACGACAACATCGATGCGGGCGACAGCCTGGCGCAGCTGATGTCCATGCTGGGCGCGGATGTCCGCGTCGTGCGCAACGGTACGGAGGCCCTGAAGGTGTTTGCCTCTTTCCAACCACGCGTCGTGCTGCTGGACATCGGCATGCCGGGGATGAATGGCTACGAGGTTGCTCAGGCCATCCGGAAGCGTTTCAACAGCACCCAATGCACGTTGATCGCTGTCACCGGATGGGGGCAAGACAGCGACCGACAGCGCGCGCGCGAGGCAGGCTTTGACCATCACCTCGTCAAACCGGCTGCCATCGAGGAACTGCAAGCGCTGCTGGATTCGTTGCCTACCTAAAGCAGCCGAAGCGAGATGACACGCGATAGCCAGTGACTCCGCATCTGTACCACGTCCAATCAACAATCTGCGCCTTGTCAAGCATCAACTGGGCGCGTCTGGCCACTGGTTGTGGCAGGGGCACGGCGAAGTAGGCGCACTGAAAAACAGGTGAAGGCCTCGTTTGAGTTCACGTCAACGCTTCCCCGCGGCGTTTTGGTGATCTTCTCACTACATAGAGCCCGAGGCCCATGCTTGCGTTACACGAGAGCGCTGGCTGTTCAGACTCTCACTTCCCCAGGGCCACAAAACGAAGGCGCTGTCTGGTGCAGCGCACTTAAGCCGTGCCGTCGCGCTGGACACTGGGTTCATGTCCCGCAACCACGCGTGCTGCGGTGCCAGTAGATGTGGTGAGTCCAGACCCTGGCACTATGGTGAAAGTACGCCTGAACTCCGACGAACGTCGTTCGCCGAGTGTTCCTGGGTTACTGCCTAAAGATTTTCAGTGTCCAGTGCGCGAGGCGCTCAGCCAACCGGTGTGAGCAGCTTGCGCGGCAGTCGCAGGCAAAAGCGCGTGAACGACTCGTTGGAGGCCACCTCGACCGTTCCCCCATGCGCCTTGACGATTTCTTGGACAACGTACAGGCCCAAGCCCATGTTCGCGCCCGTGGCCGATTCGTCACCCGGGCCGGTTTCTTGGGCTGTACCTCGAGAGAGCGGATCGAACAGCATGCTCAGCGTGTGCGCGGGGATCGGGGCTCCTGAGTTTTGCACCGCCATCGTCACTTCGGATAGTTCGGTTCCATCAAGGATGACGATGATGGGTGCATCGGGAGACCCGTACTTCAGCGCGTTGAATATCAGGTTCGAGAGCGCCTGATGCAGCCGCCTTGCATCCCATACGCCTTGAAGGTCGCCGGTGACCTTGAGGTCAATCAGGCGCGCATTGCGGATTGCAGCAATCTCGCCCAGCGTGTTGCGAGCGAATTCGCCGAGATGGACATCCTCGGGCTTGATAGAAATGGTGGCGCTGAGTCGGTGCTTTGCGTATTCAACCAGGTCGTCCAGCAGCGCTTTCATCTGCGCGACGCTGCGCAACAGCACCGCAGACTGTTGAGCGACTTCCGGCGGGAAATGCAGATTGGCCGTGGCAATGTTGGATATGGTGCTCAGCGGGCCGCGCAAGTCGTGCCCCAGCACGCCCAGAAAGAGGTCGCGCGCCTTGTCCAGTTCGGCCATGAACGTCTGAAGCGATTCGGCGATGGCCTGATCCACTGCTTCGTTGAAACGCGTGAAGTCTTCGAGGTCTTCCACCCTTGTGCTGCTTGAGGAGGCGGCCCACAGACGCAGCACGGTGGCGCGCAGTGCCCTGTATTCCGCCACCAACTCTTCGATGTTGAAGCCCTGCGCGCGCCTTTGGCGAGCATGGCTGCGCGATGGAACGTTTGGAGCGAGCGAAGCGGTGGAGCTATTGCCCTCGGATTTGTCCTGCTGTTCTTCAGCGCTCTCCGGCATCCGCATATCGGCAGCGATCTTGGTGAGGATCTTCCTGCCGTGGTCCAGCAGGCCCTCTTCGTCGATGTCGCCAGTAGGTGGTTGGAGCTGCCGCGCGAATGCTACCCAGTCGACAAGGATCGCGTCGAGGTTGCTCGAAATGAATGTGGAGAGACGCATGGGCAAAACAGGTGTTGCTTGATGGGCCATTGACTTGCAAGCGATGCCGCGCGTCCGCGAAAATTGACATTCCCTTTTCGTGCATTCAATCACAGTTTTCAGGCATCGCCAGCGCTGTTTGCAGCGCGCAACACGTCAATCGGTGGCCCGATTCTTGATGCTCTGTACGGCACCGTACAGAGCGGGCCTTTAGGGGCCTGGCGTCATGGCCCTAGAGGCAGTTCAATGTGCTTCGCAGGATCAGCAGCCGCATGCCTAAACGCTTCCATCCCCGGCACACGGATCAGTGCCTGCGCCGCTTCCACTGACCCCTTCAACCAGGTCTCCCAGTCCGCCGGCTCGATCGGCACCACCGCGCGCTTGTCCTGCCGATCCGCGGGCAGCTTCGGGTCTGGCTTGTGCATGTGCTTGAGCAGGGGATGCGTGTCGCAGTTCTGCGTGATCATGGTGAAGTTGGGGACGATCTCTCCGGTGGTGAAGTCTTTCCATTCGGACCACAGGCCGGCGAGTGCCCAGGGTGTGCCGTCTGCGCGGGCGAAGCGCCACCAGATGTTCTTGCCGGTGCCCCAGTAGGGCTCGCCGTAGCTCCAGGCGGGGATGAGGCAGCGCTGGCCGGCGCTCCAGGCGCCGCGGTAGGTGGGCGCGGTGGCCATGGTCTCGCGCCTGGCGTTGTTGGTGCTCATGCGCCGGCCGTTGCTGAGCGTGGGTGTGCGGGTGCGTGATGCGGGCGGGATCATGCCCCATTGGCCCGCCTGCGCGCGATCCGCGGTGATGAAGGGCGCGGTGCCCAGCGGCCCCACGGTGGGCTTGACTTCCCACAGCGGTGGATCGCGCCTGAAGTACTGCACGATGTCTGCGCCGTCAAGGGTGGTGTACAGGTTGCACATGGGAAAACATAGCCGTGCTGGCGCTGCGGCAGATACTGTATATAGTTACAGTATATGCAGGCTTCGGTTTATCGACTCAGAAAACAGGGCGTCCGCCTGCCCAGACCGGACCCGCCCACCTATGGCCAGCTGGTACTGGCGCCGTTCTCTCAAGGGGACATGACCTGGCTGCGCGCGCAGGTGGTGGACGGCGCCAGGGACCTGCTGCCGCCCCTGCACCAGGCCACGGTGAAGCGGATCACCACACACGGCATGGTGATACGCGGCACCGAGACGATTGCGCGCAGCGGCAACGCAAAGTCCAGAACCAACCAGCACCCGCAGACGTGGTGGGTGATGGTGTGGACGGGCCAGGCGATCGACGACATGGAGGGGGAGGATCCGCTGGATGAGTTGGCGGATCGCAAGGCCGCGCGTAAGGTACTGCACATCAGGTCGGAGAACAGACGGTGACCAACTCTCTCGACCCCAAGTCGATCACGCCGATCATTTATCGATGTCAATCCCGGTAGCCAGTCAGCGCCGGCTTTCATCATGTTGTAACTGACACTTGGCCTGCGAAGGCACAGGGCTTGCTGGACATGCAGAGCACGCAGGGCTTAACGAGTACGCAGGGC
>NZ_JBHYGM010000002.1:165116-1282822 GCF_051858985.1 Hydrogenophaga sp.
TTAGCGAGTACGCAGGGCTTAGCGAGTACGCAGGGCTTAGCGAGTACGCAGGGCTTAGCGAGTACGCAGGGCTGTCCGAGCACGCTGCGCTTGTATTGCTTGTATTGCATGCAGTGCTGTACGAGCAATACGCAACATTTCGCAGGCGACATGCACTTCGGCTAAGACGACGTGGTCAGTCTGGGAGAATTCGTCGCCTATGCCATCGTCACCACCACCCCCGCTACAAGTCGAAGCCCTCAAGTTCGCGGCCAAGATCGACTACGCCACCTTCACAAACCATGGGATCAGGATTTCCCTGCCACGACTCACAGGCAGCCATGAATGGACACCCCAGAAGAAGCACAGTCGTGACTGGCAAGTGACTGTCCAAGACCCGACCCCGAGCGACCTTCGAGCGATTTCCGTTGCCTACGAGAACCCCAGGCTGCTCGCGCTCGAGGTGGCTGTGGATGCAACACCCAGGGAGGTTCTGGACCCGGTTGCCCACGCCGACACGCTGAAGACGCTTTACCTGGCCATTGCCGCCAGGTTTCGTCCAGAGGACAAGGCGCTCTGGGACTACGGCGTGCGCGGCGCATTGAGCGGCAAGGGACAGAAGCCAAAGCCGTTGGAGCGACGCCATCCCACACCGAAGGAACAGGTCATCTACGGCCGCCGCGTCGATCTCATGCAAGCCAAGCTCTACCTTAAAACCCTGGATCAGCACGTCATACTCCCGGTGGTCGAGCAGCCCGTGCGGATGGAGATCGCGCTCCAGCGCTGGGCATGCGTTGAATTCGGACTTGACACCGTTAACGACCTCTTCGGCTATCCGTACCGCGCCAAGTTCGCCACGCACTTTCGCATCATCGACCGTCCGGAGGTGCGCGCCGCACGCGAGCTCAACGAGGCAGAGCTCAGGCGACGCACCACGCGCATGCAGCGGGCTTGGGCCACGGCCGGCGTGGCCAAGTTCGCCGTTGGCGATCACCCGCGCGAGGACGCCTTGATCCCCAACGTGGCTATGGTTCGCCGACGAGCCAGGGCCCAGCTACCTGCGGAGCACTACAAGCTGATGCGCGACCAGCATGCCAACGCCAAAATCGGTAACGCACTGATGGGCTTGGAGCGCAGAATGCGCGTGCTCTAAGCCCTGAAAAATTCGTGCAGATGCTGTGTGGCCAACATGCCGTAAGTCATTGCTGACTAAGGACTTTTTGTAGTCGCGGTCATCACCTATATACCTTGCAGCACCATTTTCCCCGCCCCGTCCTGGATCAGCAGCTACTGAGCGCCCACCGAACCAGGTCCACCGCCTTCCTCGAACATGCTCAGCCGTCGCGACAGTCGGTGGGCGGGAAACTGCCTTATGAACTCCATGGACTGTCCCGGGGCGGCGTCAAGCCGAGCGTCATATTGCTTGGCCTGCAGGATCACCACCATGCGTTTTTCGACCTGGGGCTTGTGGAAATGCTTGAACAGTTCCATGTTCGTCGGCGTTGACGGTGAGCATGGTGAAGCTGAAGACCTCGTCACCGGCGGCCTTGCGGTTGTGCCTCTAGCTCGGGCCTGATAGTGCCATGCGCTCTCTACAGCGCCCATCAACTGCAGTCAAGGGCGGCGGCGACTCAGTACTGGGTTACTGTCCCAAATCCTGCTTCAACCGGTCAGCATCTTCTCCAGCGTTCGACTCCCGGACCCCAGAGGAACTACATGATCGGCTTGAAGAAGGAGTTGCGTTTGACGGTGTCTGGCGATGCTGCCAAGGATCTGCAGCTGCTGGCACGCCGCTACGACATGCGGCTGGAGGACTTGATGATGCGCATGGTGGCCCTGACCTCTGAGTACGAGCAACTGAGTCGGCAGGGGTATCACCTTGGCGTGGCCAAGGATGTCTCCAAGCTCGACTTCCAGTTCACCGGCATGTGGTCCTGACGGCGTTCGACGGCTGAGTGCAGTGCATGACGGTGCCTTACGCCCGTCCGATTCATGGGGGTTGAAATCAATGCACTCGATCGCGCGGTGCGATCGTCAACCAGGAACTACCATGCCCATCGCCTCCCTTGACAGCCTTCCCACCCTCAAGCAGCTGATTGCTGAACGGCAAGCCGATCTCGAACTCAGCGACCATGACCTGGCTCTCGCCATGGGTTACGACTCGCCAACGGTGGTCACCATGATCAAGTCGGGAGGTATGCGTTTTCCCATCAACAAGGCCCGCGCCCTCGCAGATGTTCTTCACGTGGAGCCCGGTGCGGTGATGCGCATGCTCCTGGGCGAGACGAGTCCTGAGATGCTCAAGGGCATCGAGGATTGCCTCGGGCCCCTGTCGCTGACCCGTACAGAGGTGCGGTTGATCAGGAAGCTGCGCGAGGCAGCGGCCGGCGAGGCGACCTCGCCCCTCTTCCTGGACGGAAATTCGGTCGTCGCAATCATCACGAGAAAATGAACTCGTACCCGCGCGGAGAGCACAACGGTGCGGGACTTAGAACGTGAACCCGGCGGATCTACACCGCGACCTTCACCCCCCTATCTGGACACGCCCAGGTCGATGGCCCTTGGCGCCGCTTTTTTCCTGTCGCGGCGACCAGAGTGCTTATAGGTAGGCCGATCCTGCCTATAAGCAAGAGACCCGTCCCAAGCCGATGGCGAGAAGAAAAAAGTCGAGTTTCGCCAGAATCGTACGGCCGACGAGCATGGCCAGCATAAGTCCCGGTTGCCAGAGTACAGCCACAGCGTGTCTACGGCCAGACCGCCATGGCCGAGGAGCGCCAATAGCGCAATAAAAGCGCATAGGGAACGCAAGGCAAATCCGCCACATCGACAATTGTGTGTGCCGTCCCCGCCCTTCCACAGCGGGTCGGGGCCATGCCTCAGAATACGCACGGCACTGCCCCTGGAGGGGCGACCCGCTTATTCGCAACGGACCCTCATGCTCGTCGACATCAAAAAAACACTCTGGGCTACCGCCGACAAGCTGCGCGCCAACGTGGACGCCGCCGAATACAAGCACTTCGTCCTGGGCCTCATCTTCCTGAAGTACATCAGCGACACCTTCACTGCCCGCCGAGCCGAGATCGAAGCGCGCCTGAAAGACCCGGCCGACGACTACTTCCTCGCCGACGCCTCACCCGAAGACATCACCGCCGAGCTGGAAGATCGCGACTACTTCAGAGCCGCCAACGTGTTCTGGGTACCCGAAGGCGCGCGCTGGGAAGCCGTGCGCGCCCTGGCCAAGCGGGCCGACATCGGCAAGGTGATCGACGACACGCTCACGATCATCGAATCTGAGAACCCCAAGCTCAAAGGCATCCTGGACAAGCGCTACGCCCGTGCGCAATTGCCCGATGGCAAGCTCGGCGAGCTGGTGGACCTGATCTCCACTATCGGTTTCGGCACCGACCCGGCCGTGGCCCGTGACGTACTCGGGCAGGTGTACGAGTACTTCCTGGGCATGTTCGCCAGTGCCGAGGGCAAGCGGGGCGGTCAGTTCTACACGCCGGCCAGCATCGTCAAGACGCTGGTGGCCGTGCTCAACCCGCATCGCGGCCAAGTGTACGACCCGTGCTGCGGCTCGGGTGGCATGTTTGTCCAGAGCGAAAAGTTCATCGAAGCCCACGGAGGCAAGCTCGGCGACGTGTCCATCTACGGGCAGGAGGCCAATCCCACCACTTGGCGCCTGGCCGCCATGAACCTGGCTATCCGCGGCATCGACTTCAAGCTGGGCAAGGAACCCGCCGATACCTTCACCCGCAACCAGCACAAAGACTTGCGGGCAGATTTCGTCCTCGCCAACCCGCCGTTCAACATCTCCGACTGGTGGCACGGCAGCTTGGAAGGCGACCCGCGCTGGGTGTATGGCGACCCGCCACAGGGCAACGCCAACTACGCCTGGCTGCAGCACATGCTGCACCACCTCAAGCCCAGCGGGCGCGCAGGCATCGTGCTGGCCAACGGCAGCATGAGCAGCAGCCAGAACAACGAAGGCCAGATCCGCGCCGCCATGGTGGACGCCGACGTCGTGGAGGTCATGATCGCGCTGCCCGGACAGCTGTTCTTCAACACGCAGATTCCAGCCTGCCTGTGGTTTCTGGCCAAGCAGAAGACGCGCAAGGGTGAGGTGCTTTTCATCGACGTCCGCAAGCTCGGCCAGATGATCAGCCGCGTGCAGACCGAGCTGACCGACGAGGTCATTGCACGCATTGCCAACACCGTGGCCGCTTGGCGTGGTGACGCAGGCGGTGGCGACTACCAGGACGAACCTGGCTACTGCCGGAGCGTTCCCCTCGTGGAAATCGCCCAGCACGGCCATGTGCTCACGCCCGGCCGCTACGTGGGCGCCGAAGCGGTGGACGACGACGACGACGCCTTCTCCGACAAGATGCAGAAACTCACCGAGCTGCTTGGCGAGCAGATGGCCAAGGGCGCGGAGCTGGACACGCTGATTCGGCAGAAGCTGGGAGGGCTTGGGTATGAGTTCTGAGTGGCCTGTTGTCTCAATCAGTGACCTGGCCGCTCCACACGCGGGTTCGATGGCGGTTGGCCCTTTCGGGTCACGCATGAAAGCAGACCTGTATGTGCCATCTGGTGTCCGAGTGATTCGGGGCAACAACTTGAGTGGCGGCCGGGAGCCAGAGGGCAACTATGTCTTTGTTTCCGAAGACACAGCCAACTCACTTGCAAGCTGCTGCTTGAAACCTGGCGACCTTGTTTTTCCGCACAGGGGCAACATCGGCGAAGTGGGCATTACGCCCGATGACGGCCATCGCTACATGCTCTCTACGAGCCTCATGAAGCTGTCGCCTGACAGGAGAAAAGCCAGTCCACTCTATTTGATGTACTTCTTCAAAAGCGCGGAAGGACGCGCCGCCCTGTTGATGAACACATCGCAGGTTGGCACACCTGGAATCGCCACGCCGCTGAAATCACTGCGTGGAATCAGGCTTCGGCTGCCACCGTTGGCATTGCAGAACCTAATTGCTGAGGTGTTGGGCGAACTCGACGACCGCATCACCCTCTTGCGCCAAACCAACATGACCCTCGAAGCCATCGCCCAAGCCCTGTTCAAAAGCTGGTTCGTCGATTTCGACCCCGTGCGCGCCAAGGCTGAGGGCCGCGAGCCCGAGGGCATGGACGAGGCTACCGCCGCACTGTTCCCCGACGGCTTCGAGGAATTGGTGCCAAAGGGCTGGATGCGATCGACAGTAGGTGAGACGTTCACACTCACAATGGGACAGTCCCCGCCAGGCGAAACATACAACAGCCGCGGGGACGGCCTGCCGTTTTACCAAGGAAGAACCGATTTCGGGCTTCGATTTCCAACTCAAAGAATTTTCTGTACTGCCCCCTCACGTATCGCGGAAACGGGCGACACGCTGGTCAGCGTCAGGGCTCCCGTTGGAGATGTGAACATGGCAATGGAGCGATGCTGTGTGGGGCGGGGTGTCGCATCAGTTCGTCATCCCAAAGGCTATAGGGGATACACGTTCTATGCGATGCGGGGACTTGAAGAGCAGTTCAAGACATACGACTCTGAAGGCACCGTTTTCGGATCGATCAACAAGAAGGACTTCCAGAAATTACCTGTGATTTCGCCGTCGCACGAAGTCCTGACTGCTTTTGAGTCTGTCTCCCAATACATCGACGACAGTATCGTGACGAACGAGGAGAAAATCAGAACCCTGGTATCTCTTCGCGACACCTTGTTGCCCCGCCTGATCTCAGGTCGGCTGCGCTTGCCCGAAGCGGTGGCTTCTGCGGAGCATGTCTGCGCATGAGCACCCCCGGCACCCAGTACGCGCTCTTTGAAACGGCAGAGGCCCTGCCGGTGGAGCAAGAGGCGTCCGAAAGCGAGCAGCCCTCCACCAGCCGGCGCTTCAGCGACTTTGTGGTGTATGTGGACGAGAGCGGTGACCATTCGCTCGCCAGCATCGACCCGGATTACCCGGTATTCGTGCTGGCCCTGTGCGTGTTTCACAAGCGGCACTACGCCGAAAAAATAATCCCGGCCGTCGAGAAGCTGAAGTTCAACTACTTCGGCCACGACAGCGTGGTGCTGCACGAGAACGAGATCCGTAAGCAGAAGGGCGACTTCGCTTTCCTGAGTCACCGCCCGACGCGCGTAGCCTTCACGGCACGGCTGACCTCAATCATGGAAGCCAGCAACTTCATTCTGATTGCCGGCGTAGTGGACAAGACGCGCCTGAGCAAGGGTGAGGGCGCCAGCTCCAACCCGTACCACATTGCCCTGGGCATCTGCCTGGAGGCGCTGCGCGAGTTTCTGGCTGAGAAGGGGCAAGACCAGGTGAAGACCCACGTGGTGGTGGAGTGCCGGGGCAAGAAAGAGGATGCCGAGCTGGAACTGGAGTTCCGGCGTATCTGCGACGGTGACAACCCGGGAAACAGGGTATTGCCGTTCGACATCGTGTTTGCGGACAAGAAGACCAACCTGACGGGCCTGCAGCTGGCTGATCTGGTGGCGCGACCGGTGGGATTGAACTACATCCGTCCGCAGCAGGCGAACCAAGCGTTTGAACTGCTGAAGCAGAAATTTTTCTGCGATGGTGGGCGGGCCAAGGTGGGCAGCGGCTATGAGGGCGTGGGGCTGATGATTTACCCACCCCAGAAAGCGAAAAGCCCCGATGAACCCACCGAGGCTGTAGCGCCGACCGGGAACCCCCAATCCACTTAAACCATAGTTTACCGTAACTCTCCAACGGCAGGCAACGAAAAAAAATCGATCACGGAGCGCCATGACCGAAGACCAACTGGAACAGGAAGTACTGGGCTGGCTCACCGAGTTGGGCTACACGCACCGTTGCGGCCCGGACATTGCACACGACGGCACCGAGCCTCAGCGCGCGCACTACCGCCAGGTGTTGTTGCCGTTTCGCTTGCGCGAGGCCATGCAACGGCTCAACCCTGGCGTGCCCACCGCTGCGCGGGAAGACGCCTTGCAGCAGGTACTGGAGCTGGGCCTGCCCGCCCAGTTGTCGGCCAACCAGGGGTTTCACAAGCTGCTGACAGGCGGTGTGCCGGTGCAGTACCAGCTGGACGGGGAGACCCGAGGCGATTTCGTTCGGCTGGTGGACTGGGACCACCCCGAACGCAACGAGTACTGGGCGGTGAATCAGTTCACCATCAAAGGGCCACATCACACTCGCCGCCCCGACATCCTCCTGTTCATCAATGGCTTGCCGCTGGTGCTGATCGAGCTGAAGAACCCAGCAGACGAGAACGCCGACATTTGGAAAGCCTACGACCAGATCCAAACCTACAAGGAACAGGTGCCTGACGTGTTCCAGTACAACGAGGTGCTGGTGGTGTCGGACGGCAGCGAAGCGCGCCTGGGCTCGCTCTCGGCCAACGCCGAGCGCTTCATGCAGTGGCGCACCATCGACGGCGTGAACCTGGACCCCCTGGGTGAATTCAATGAGCTGGAGACCCTGATCCGCGGTGCGCTGGCACCTGCGTACCTGCTGGACTATCTGCGCTACTTCGTGCTGTTCGAGGACGACGGCGCCTTGGTAAAGAAGATCGC
Source organism: Hydrogenophaga sp. (assembly GCF_051858985.1). Taxonomy (GTDB): domain Bacteria; phylum Pseudomonadota; class Gammaproteobacteria; order Burkholderiales; family Burkholderiaceae_C; genus Hydrogenophaga. The sequence continues at coordinate 172,639 of NZ_JBHYGM010000002.1, forward strand.
GGGCTACCACCAGTTCCACGCGGTGCGCTCGGCCATCGAGCATGTGGTGGCCGCGTCCAGGCCCGACAGCGCCGCCAGCCTGCGCGGCAAGGGCGGCGTGGTGTGGCACACGCAGGGCAGCGGCAAGAGCATCACCATGACATGCTTCGCCGCCCGGGTGATGCAGGAACCGGCGATGGAGAACCCCACTATCGTCGTGATCACCGACCGCAACGACCTGGACGGCCAGCTCTTCGGCGTGTTCAGCTTGGCGCAAGACCTGTTGCGCGAGCAGCCGGTGCAGGCCATCACGCGGCAGCAACTGCGCCAGTTGCTGAGCAACCGGCCGTCGGGCGGCATCGTCTTCGCCACCATCCAGAAGTTCATGCCGGGCGAAGACGAGGACATTTTCCCCGTACTCTCAGAGCGGCGCAACATCGTGGTGATCGCTGACGAGGCTCACCGTACGCAGTACGGTTTTGAGGCAAAGCTCAAGACGCGCAAGGCAAGTTCCGAAGGCAAGAGCCCCGCGCAAGCGGCCACTTCAGCTGAAGGTACGGCCACACCGTCAGCCTTGACTGCTGACTTCGCGCCGCCCGAGTTCAAGACCAGCTACCAGGTTGGCTACGCCCAGCACCTGCGCGACGCCCTGCCACACGCCACGTTTGTTGCTTTCACCGGCACGCCGGTCAGCAGCGCCGACCGCGACACACGGGCCGTGTTTGGCGACTACATCCATGTGTACGACATGCAGCAGGCCAAGGAGGACGGTGCCACCGTCGCGATCTACTACGAGAGCCGGCTGGCCAAGCTCAGGCTGAAAGAAGAGGACCTGTCCCTCCTTGATAGCGAGGTAGACGAGCTGACTGAGGACGAAGAGGAAAGCACCCAAGCGCAGCTCAAGAGCCGCTGGGCCGCCCTGGAGAAGGTGGTAGGTGCGGAGCCTCGTGTGGCAAGTGTTGCGGCCGATCTGGTAACCCACTTCGAGGAACGCAACAAGGCCCAAGACGGCAAGGCCATGGTCGTGGCCATGAGTCGCGACATCTGCGTCCACCTCTACAACGAGATCGTCAAACTGCGCCCGGACTGGCACGACACCGACCCCGAGAAGGGCGCGATCAAGATCGTGATGACTGGGAGTGCTAGCGACAAGGCGCTGCTGCGTCCGCACATCTACAGCGCTCAGACCAAGAAGCGGATGGAGAAGCGCTTCAAGGACCCGACGGACCCGCTTCGCTTGGTGATCGTGCGCGACATGTGGCTCACCGGCTTCGATGCCCCCTGCGTCCACACCATGTATGTGGACAAGCCCATGAAAGGCCACAACCTGATGCAGGCCATTGCCCGGGTGAATCGTGTGTTCAAGGACAAGCAGGGCGGCTTGGTGGTTGACTACATCGGCATCGGCAACGAGCTGAAGGCCGCGATGATGGAGTACACCGCCAGCAAGGGTCGCGGCAAACCCACAGTGGATGCTCACGAGGCGCTCTCGGTGCTTCTGGAGAAGTTGGACGTGCTGCGCGCCATGCTGCACGGCTTCAACTACGCCGGCTTCAAGACAGGCGGGCACAAGACGCTCGCGGGCGCGGCCAACCATGTGCTGGGCATCAAGGCCGAGAACAAGGACAGCAAGCGCGAAGGCAGAAAACGGTTCGCCGACGTGGCCTTGGCCATGAGCAAGGCATTCAGCCTTTGCTGCACGCTGGACGAGGCCAAGGCACTACGCGACGAAGTAGCCTTCCTGCAAGCGGTCAAGGTGATCCTGACTAAGCGTGACATCAGTACCCAGAAAAAAACCAACGAGCAGCGCGAGGTGGCAATACGCCAGATCATCGGCCAGGCGGTGGTAAGCGACAGTGTGGTGGACATCTTCGACGCCGTCGGCCTTGAGAAGCCCAACATCGGCCTGCTGGACGACGAGTTCTTGGCACAGGTGCGGAACTTGCCCGAACGCAACCTCGCGGTGGAGCTGCTGGAGCGCCTGCTGGAGGGCGAGATCAAGACCAAGTTCGCCAGCAACGTGGTGCAGGAGAAGAAGTTCTCAGACCTGCTCGCCGGCGTCATCTCCCGGTACCAGAACCGCAGCATCGAGACGGCGCAGGTGATGGAGGAGCTTGTCGAGATGGCGAAAAAGTTTCGCGCGGCAGCGAACCGGGGTGAGCAACTGGGCTTGACGGACGACGAGGTGCGGTTCTATGACGCGCTGGCCAACAACGAGTCGGCCGTTAGGGAGCTGACTGATGAGACGCTCAAGAAGATAGCCCATGAGCTGACCGACAACCTGCGCAAGAACGTGTCCGTGGACTGGGCGCAACGCGACAGCGTGCGCGCCACGCTGAGGTTGATGGTCAAACGCATATTGCGCAAGTACAAGTACCCGCCGGATCTTCAGGATGCTGCAGTCGAACTGGTACTGCGGCAGGCCGAGGCGCTCGCTGAGAGCTGGGACTGACGCCTACAACCGCGCGTCCGGGTCCGCTCGAATTGTTGCCTATGGTGCTTTGGCGATTTTCCCATCCAGATCCTTGCCGACACGACTGGCCTTGAGAGCGAGCGCGTCTTTCAATGCCTGGACACCAAGCTCCACGTCGAACGGCTGGATTTTCGGGTGTGCATGGGTGACCTGGTCAATCAGGATCTTGCGACTCTCGAACACACCCTTGTCATATCGGACCTCAGACGTGCTGCCCTTGCGGGTATGCCCCATCAGATCAGCCTTCTGGTTGGCCTCAGCATGCAGCGCGCCCAGCGCGGTCGCGAAGTTATGCCGCATCGAGTGAAAGGTCTTCTTCCCATTTCGTGGGATGCCCAGTTTCTTGCCCAGTAGTGCGTCGTTGAACCACTTCCCGGCGTGCTTACCGTAGCCCTTCTCTGCATCGAATATCAATTCGGGGAAGAGGCGCGTGTGCCCGAGTTCTCGCAACCTCTCGACGTAGTGGATGAAGCCGAGGTCAATCACCAGCTGCGGTACGGGAACGCGCCGGGCAGAACTCATATTCTTCAGGGACTTGTCGACAGCATCCTCGGCGTCTGCCTCGTCAATGTCGATCTTTCCGTCGCCCTCGAGGTTGAAGTCCAGGCAGTAAATGCCATGGGGGGCCACGATATCCTTTAGGTACAGTTGGGCGAGTTCATTGAGGCGACCGCCGCAGTACAGCGCAAGGATCGGCAGCCAATAGTAGTGCGGTCGGTATGCGTAGAACGTCCCCTTGGCAGTGCGATCGCCCACGCCCTTGACGAACCAGGGTGCGGAAAATACCTTGTTCAGGTCGTCGGGCGACAACTGGTCTCGCTGCTCGTGAGCCTTGGCTTTGCGCTTGCCGGCTTTTCGCACTGCCTCGCTGCCCAGCTTGGAAGCAGGGTTGACCGGCATGTCGCCTTCTTCTACAGCCCAATTGAAAATCTGAGCCAGCGTGTCCAGGATCTTGCGTCGTTCACCTTCGGTGATACCCCGACGGTCATGGGACTTCTTGAGCGCCACCAGGTCGTTGAAGGTGGGGTTGACCAAGCTCAGCTCGCGGGCAAATTTGCTGCGCTCGGCGGGCAAGTCCTTGATCTTCTCCGCGAAGTCGCGCATCACCCTACGATCCAGTTCGTCGACAGGCAAGTCACCAATCAACTGCTCAAAAATCTTCGTGTGATCAACCTTCCGGCGTCGGTGATCGCTTTTGGTCCAACGATGTAGGTTGTGGTCAAAGTAGCGTGCGCAGAGAGCGGAGAACGGTTCTTTTGATTTTGCGGTCCGTGACTCCACGGACCCCGATGGCTCCAAGGACTGCGGCCGGAGTTGACCAAGAATGTGGCTGGTTATGCTGGTCACATCTACGCGACGCACCAGGATGTCCGCGAGCGCGATGGTCTGGCCGGGCAGATCGCAGATCAGACCCCGCGACGCGGACGGCCAGAACAAAAACTGGCACAAGGCCACCGACGACGCCTCACCGTGTAGCACGTCCGACAGCTCGCTCGCGAACCTGATGCCGAGGTAGCCACTGAAGGGTTTCATCGCCTGAATGCCTCCCAGCCGAGTGCCGTCGATTACCACCTCGACGACCTCACCCGTGACGGGGTCGTGCAAGTGATCAAAGTCGGCGTGAATGTCTGCGGTGTGCCACCCTGACCAGGCTTGCGCACGCACGAACAGTCCACACTGGCGAGCCAGAAGCCTTTCCGTAAGGTCGGCGGGCGTTGACCCGCATTCCTCTGCGGCCTCCACCAGCGAGATATAGCCGTCTCCCAGGAGCTTGACCGAACCGGCCTGCAGCTTTTTGATGTCCATGTGAAGAAGAGAGTCGATCGACCTGTGCCACTGGGCAACCAGCTCAGCAGCAACGATCTTGGCCAACCTCAGGTCGCGGCAGCCGGTGGAGCGATGAAGCTCCCGCTTACCGACTGCGGCCCTTAGGCGTGCGGGTACGCACAGCCGGACGTAGTACACGCCGCTGGGACGCCTATTCAAAAACAATGAGCCCGACACGCTGTACCCCACTTTCGTAGTGGATCTGCATGCCAGGCTCAGCTTGTGAGGATTATCGCAAGCAAAACAAGGGCTTGCGAAACTGTGGAGCGGGTGAAGGGAATCGAACCCTCGTATGAAGCTTGGGAAGCTGCCGTTCTGCCATTGAACTACACCCGCGAAGGCGTGGAGTTTACTTGAGGATGTCACCCATGCAGAGGAACTTGATCTCCACGTAGTCGTCCATGCCGTGGTGCGAGCCTTCGCGGCCCAGGCCGGATTGCTTGACGCCGCCGAAGGGCACGTGCTCCGTGGCAAGGATCCCGACGTTGATGCCCACCATGCCGTACTCCAGGGCTTCACTCACGCGGAAGATGCGGCCAACGTCGCGGCTGTAGAAATAGCTGGCCAGGCCAAACTCGGTGTGGTTGGCGGCGTCGATGGCTTCCTGTTCGGTGTCGAACCTGAACACCGGTGCGAACGGACCGAAGGTTTCTTCCTTGGCGCAGAGCATGTCGGCGGTCGCATCGGCCACCACTGTGGGTTCGAAGAACTGACCGCTGCCCAGGGACGACAGCCGTTTCCCACCGGCCACCACGCGGCCACCCTTGGCCAGCGCGTCGTCCACATGCCGCTGCACTTTCTCCAGCGCGGCCTCTTCGATCAGCGGGCCCTGGTTCACGCCCTCGTCGAAACCGTTGCCCACCTTGGCGGTCTTCACGCGAGCGGCGAATTTGGCCACGAAGCTGTCGTACACGCCCGCTTGCACGTAGATGCGGTTGGAGCACACGCAGGTCTGGCCGGCGTTGCGGTACTTGCTGGCGAACGCGCCTTCCACCGCGCTGTCGATGTCGGCGTCGTCGAACACGATGAAGGGCGCGTTGCCGCCCAGCTCCAGGGACATTTTCTTGACGGTCGGTGCACTTTGCGCCATGAGGATCCGGCCCACCTCGGTGGAGCCAGTGAAGCTGATGTGGCGCACCACGTCGCTGGCGCACAGCACCTTGCCCACGGCGATGGATTGGTCGCTGTCGGCGGTGATGACGTTGAGCACGCCGGCGGGTATGCCCGCCCGAATGGCGAGCTCCGAAGCGGCCAGCGCGGTCAACGGCGTGAGTTCGGCCGGCTTGATGATGACCGGGCAGCCCGCGGCCAGCGCTGGCGCCACCTTGCGCGTGATCATCGCCAGCGGGAAGTTCCACGGCGTGATGGCCGCGCACACGCCGATGGGTTGTTTGAGCACCAGCAGGCGGCGGTTGTTGTCGAACGTGGGCAGCGTTTCGCCGTTGACTCGCTTGGCCTCTTCGGCGAACCACTCGACGAAGCTGGCACCGTAGGCCACTTCGCCCTTGGCCTCCGCCAGGGGCTTGCCCTGCTCGGCGGTCATCAGACGGCCCAGGTCATCCTGGTTCGCCATCAGCAGGTCGAACCACTTGCGCAGGATCTGGCTGCGTTCCTTGGCGGTCTTGCCTTTCCAGGCGGGCCAGGCCGCGTTGGCCGCTGCAATGGCCGCTTCGGCGTGCTGCGGCCCCAGGTTGGCCACGTCGGCCAGCTTGCGGCCGGTGGCGGGGTCGTTCACATCGAAGCGGCTGTTGCCAGGCACCCACTGGCCATCGATGAGGCCGTCGGTCTTGAGCAGGGTGGGGTCCTTCAACAGCGCCAGGGGTGATGTCTTCATGTCCATGGGGGTCTCCATCGTTTCGGTGTGCGGTGCGGCGGCAATCATTTAACTTGTTAAACAACCGGTGGGCGATTGTGCCGCCTGAAGCGGTGAAAGCATAGTGCGCCGGCATGTTGGAAAATAGCGGGTTTAGTGCCCCTGTGCACCAGCTGCCTACAACGACCTTCCACCCACAAGGCCCCCATGACCCGCCCCGCTTCCGTTGCCGACATCCGCAAGAGCTTTCTGGACTTCTTCGCCTCCAAGGGCCACACGGTGGTGGCGTCGAGCCCGCTCGTGCCGGGCAACGACCCCACGCTCATGTTCACCAACTCGGGCATGGTGCAGTTCAAGGATGTGTTCCTCGGCACGGACAAGCGGCCTTATGTGCGCGCGGCTTCCGTGCAGGCCTGCCTGCGGGCGGGGGGCAAGCACAACGACCTGGAAAACGTCGGCTACACCGCTCGCCATCACACGTTCTTCGAAATGCTGGGCAACTGGTCGTTTGGCGACTACTTCAAGCGCGAATCGCTCAAGTGGGCGTGGGAGTTGCTGACCGAGGTCTACCAACTGCCCAAGGAACGCCTGCTGGCCACGGTGTACGAGGAAGACGACGAGGCCTACGACATCTGGACCCAGGAGATTGGCCTGCCACCCGAGCGGGTGATCCGGATCGGCGACAACAAGGGTGGTCGCTACAAGAGCGACAACTTCTGGATGATGGCCGACACCGGCCCGTGCGGACCCTGTTCCGAGATCTTCTACGACCACGGCCCGCACATCCCGGGCGGCCCTCCCGGCAGCCCCGACGAAGACGGCGACCGCTTCATCGAGATCTGGAACAACGTGTTCATGCAGTTCAACATGGACGAGACGGGTGCGGTGACCCCGCTGCCTGCGCCCTGTGTGGACACCGGCATGGGCCTGGAGCGTCTGGCCGCCATCCTGCAGCACGTGCACAGCAACTACGAGATCGACCTGTTCGACGCGCTCATCAAGGCTGCGGCCCGCGAGACGCACATCAGCGACCTCGCCAACCCGTCGCTCAAGGTGATCGCCGACCACATCCGCGCCACCGCCTTCCTGGTGAGCGACGGCGTCATTCCCGGCAACGAAGGCCGCGGATATGTGCAGCGTCGCATCGTGCGCCGGGCCATCCGCCATGGCTACAAACTCGGCCAGAAGACGCCGTTCTTCCACAAGCTGGTGCCCGATCTCGTGAAGCTCATGGGCGAGGCCTATCCGAATCTGGCTCGCCAGGAACAGCGCATCACCGAGGTGCTGAAAGCCGAGGAAGAGCGCTTCTACGAGACGCTGGCCAACGGCATGGAAATCCTGGATGCCGCTCTGGCGGGTGGCGCCAAGGTGCTGCCCGGAGACGTGGCCTTCAAGCTGCACGACACGTACGGCTTTCCGCTCGATCTCTCGGCCGACGTCTGCCGCGAGCGTGGCCTGTCGGTGGACGAGGCGGGTTTTCACGCCGCCATGGACAAGCAGAAGGCACAGGCGCGCGCGGCCGGCAAGTTCAAGATGGACAAGGCCCTGGAGTACAGCGGTGCGGTCAACAAGTTCGTCGGCTATGACGAACTGGTCTACAAGAATGTGGGTGTCGTCGCGCTGTACAGGGATGGCATGTCCGTGGAGCGCCTGCAGCAGGGTGAATCAGGGCTCGTGGTGCTCGACACCACGCCTTTCTACGCCGAGTCCGGCGGGCAGGTAGGCGACAGTGGCGTGCTGCAGAGCAACCACGCCCGTTTCGAGGTGGAAGACACCCAGAAGATCAAGGCCGACGTGTTCGGCCACCACGGCGTGGTGAAGTCGGGCGAGCTCGTCGTGGGGCAGACGGTGGACGCGGAAGTGAACACCACCCTTCGCGCCGCCACGGTGCGCAACCACAGCGCCACCCACCTCATGCACAAGGCGCTGCGCGAGGTGCTGGGCGACCATGTCCAGCAGAAGGGCTCACTGGTGAACGCCGAGCGCACGCGCTTTGACTTCACGCACAACGCGCCTGTGACCGACGCGCAGATCCGCCAGATCGAGGCGCTCGTGAACGCCGAGATCCTCGACAACCACGCCACGCAGGCGCGGCTGATGGACATCGAATCGGCGCAGAAGACCGGCGCCATGATGCTGTTCGGCGAGAAGTACGGCGAGACCGTGCGGGTGCTCGACATCGGCTCCAGCCGCGAACTCTGCGGCGGCACGCACGTGCAACGCACCGGCGACATCGGCCTCTTCAAGGTGGTGAGCGAAAGCGGCGTGGCCGCCGGCGTTCGCCGCATTGAAGCCATCACCGGCGCCAACGCCCTGGCCTATGTGCAGTCGCTCGAAGACACGGTGGCCCAGGCCGCCGGCGCGCTCAGGGCGCCCACGGCCGAACTCACGGCGCGCATCGGCCAGACGTTGGAACAGATGAAGGCACTGGAAAAGGAACTGAGTGCGCTCAAAGGCAAGCTCGCATCCAGCCAGGGCGACGAGCTCATGTCCCAGGCCGTGGAGGTGAAGGGCATCAAGGTGCTGGCCGCCATGCTCAACGGGGCCGACGCGAAGACGCTGCGCGACACCATGGACAAGCTCAAGGACAAGCTCAAGACGGCGGCCATCGTGCTCGCTGCGGTGGACGGCGGCAAGGTGCAGATCGCCGCCGGTGTCACGGCCGACAGCATGGGCAAGGTCAAGGCTGGCGAACTGGTGAACTTTGTCGCCCAGCAGGTGGGCGGCAAGGGGGGCGGCAAGGCCGACATGGCAATGGCCGGGGGCACCGACGCCGCTGGCGTGCCCAAGGCCCTGCAGTCGGTGCAGGGCTGGGTGGCCGAACGCTTGTGAACGCCTGGACTCGCCGGCATTGCATCGCAGCGCTGGGTGCTTCGGTGCTGCTCCCGGTCGCGCGGGCCCAGGCCCCGGCGTTCGAGCGCAGTCCCTGGCCGCGCCGTGATGTCACGCCGAATCTGGAAACGGTCGATCTGCAAGGCCAGCGTGTGCGCCTCGCGGATTTCAAGGGTCGTGCGGTGCTGCTCAACTTCTGGGCCAGCTGGTGCGAGCCCTGCCGCGCCGAGATGCCCACGCTGCAAGGCCTGCCGCCGCTCCTGGGCGAAGACCGCCTGGCGGTCATTGCACTCAACTTCAAGGAGCCGCCTCAGCGCGCGCAGCGCTTTGTCGCGCAGACCAGCCTCACCTTGCCCGTGTGGCTCGATCCCCTGGGCGAGCATGCAAAGGCCTGGGGTGTGCGCGTGTTCCCCACCACCGTGCTGATCGACCGCCAGGGCAGGGCGCGCGAACGCGTGCGCGGCGAGGTGGACTGGAGCAGTGCCGAGGCCCTGGGTTGGGTGGAACGTCTGCTGGCGCCCTGAAGCGTCTCACCCAGGCCCATAATCCCCCGAGGTCGACGCGTTCACGTGGTCGGCCCTTTCCCAGGCGATGCATTGCACCCTGTGTGTGCGGTTCCGCCCGTTTCCCCTTATTCCGGAGTTCTCTACATGACCGCCGATCGCCGCACCTTCCTGCGATGCGCCGCCACGTCCGTGGCCGCCGCTTCCCCGTTCTTCCATCCCGCTTTTGCACAAACCCCGGCTCCCCAGCCCGTGCGACGCGAATTCGATCCCCAGGTCGGCGCATGGCGCACCTTTGACGTGACCACGCGCGTGGACATCGTGAAACCCCAGGGCACGACCCAGGTGTGGCTGCCCGTTCCCACCGTGGAGAGCGACTGGCAGCGGTCGTTCACCAGCGACTTCCGCAGCAACGGCAATGCCCGCCTCACCGAAGACCGCCAGTACGGTGCGCGCATGCTGCACGTGAGCTTCGAGCCCGGTGTGGCCGCCCCCTGGGTGGAGCTCACCAGCCGGGTGCAGACGCGCAACCGCGCGGTGGATTTTGCGCAGAAGACGGCCAGCACCGAGGACGCCGCCAGCCTGCGCTTCTGGACCCAGCCCACCCGCCTGCTGCCCACCGACGGCATCGTGAAAGACACGGCCATGAAGGCCACACGCGGCGCGCGCACCGATGTGCAGAAGGCGCAGCAGATCTACGACTGGGTGGTGGCCAACACCTACCGCGAACCCAAGGTGCGTGGCTGCGGCGAAGGCGACATCAAGACCATGCTGGAAACCGGCAACCTGGGCGGGAAGTGCGCCGACCTCAATGCCATCTTCGTCGGCCTGTGCCGCGCCGCTGGCCTGCCCGCGCGCGACGTCTACGGCATACGCCTCGTGCCATCGGCATTCGGCTACAAGGAACTCAGCGGCAACCCCGCCAGCCTGAAGGGCGCACAACACTGCCGCGCCGAAGTGCACCTGGCCGGCCACGGCTGGGTGGCGATGGACCCGGCCGACGTGGCCAAGGTCATGCGCCTGGAAACCCCGGAATGGATCAAGACGACGCAACATCCCGTGGTGGCCCCGGTGAACCGCGTGCTGTTCGGTGGCTGGGAAGGCAACTGGATGGCCTGGAACATGGCGCACGATGTGAAGCTGCCCCATGCCCAGGGGCCTGAACTGGGTTTCTTCATGTACCCCACGGCCGAGACCGGCGGGCAGCGCCTGGACTCCTACGCGCCCGACGACTTCAAGTACCAGATCACGGCGCGCGAAGTGCAGGCCTGAAATCTGGCCAGGCCAGGGTGAGCGCGCTGCGAAAGCGGCGTTGTCCACCCGTCACGGGATCGCGAAAAGCGATTTCCGCCGCAAGCAGCCGCAGCGGTTGCGCGAAGTCCTCGGCTTCGTCGGGGCCGCGCAGTACGCGCGGGTAGAACTGGTCGCCCGCGATCGGCAGGCCCAGAGCGTTCATGTGCACGCGCAACTGATGGCGTCTGCCGCTCAGCGGTTCGAGCCGGTAGCGTGCCCATTCCCCGCGCTGCTCCAGCAAGTCCATGCTGGTCTCGCTGTTCGGTTCACCGTCGGCCTCGGTCATGCGAAAGAAGGCGCCATCTTCTTCGACGATGCGGCTGCGCCGGACCACGGGCCACGCCATCGCGGGATCGTGGGGTGCGATGGCCTCGTACACCTTGTGCACCTCGCGCTCGCGAAACAGCGCCTGGTAGGCGTCGCGGTCTGGCGGCCGCAGGCTGAACACGACCAGCCCCGCGGTTTCGCGGTCGATGCGGTGGATGGGGCTCAGCGTGTCGATGCCCAGCGAGCGCTTGAGCCGCACCAGCAGGCTCTGCTGCACGTAGCGCCCACCGGGCGTCACGGGCAGGAAATGCGGCTTGTCGACCACCAGGAGCTGGTCGTCTTGAAAGACCACGGATTCGGTAAAGGGCACCGAAGGCTCATGGGCCAACGCACGGTAGTAATGGACGCGCGCGCCGGGCATGAACGGCGCGTCCGGGCCCAGGGACTGGCCGGCTTCGTCCAGCACCTCGCCCTGGTGCATGCGCTCTCGCCAGGCCTCAGGTGGAACGGCGGGCAGGCGATGGCACAGGAAATCCAGCAGCGTGGGCCAAAGCGGGGGCTTGTCGAAAGGCAGCGCCACGCTGCTCGGTGACACGCCCTCGCGCGTGGGGATCAGCGGATTCCGGGGCTGCCTGGCCACGAGGCGCCGGTCAGGTGCGGCGGAACACCAGATCCCAAACGCCGTGCCCCAGCTTCAGGCCCCGGTTTTCGAATTTGGTGAGCGGCCGGTAGTCGGGCTTGGGGACGTATCCGTTGCTCCTTTCGGGTGCCGTGTTCTGGAGCAGTGGCTCGGCCCCCAGCACTTCCAGCATCTGGTGGGCATAGGGCTCCCAGTCGGTGGCCAGATGCAGGTAGCCACCGGGCTTGAGGTGGCGCGCCAGCCGGTTCACAAAAGGCCCCTGGATCAGGCGGCGCTTGTGGTGGCGGCTCTTGTGCCAGGGATCGGGGAAGAAGATGTGCACGCCGTCCAGGCTGCTCTCGCCCAGCATGTGGTCCAGCACCTCCACCGCGTCGTGCCGGAGGATGCGGATGTTCTCCAGCCCTTGTTCGCCCACCAGCTTGAGCAGCGCGCCCACGCCGGGTTCGTGCACTTCGCAGCACAGGAAGTTGTCCTGCGGGCGCACGCTGGCGATGTGCGCGGTGGCGCCCCCCATGCCAAAGCCGATTTCCATGATGAGTGGTGCGTCTCGTCCGAACGCGGCGCCGGCGTCGAAACTCCCCGGCGCGTAGGTGAGGAGGAAACGAGGACCGTGCTGCTCCATCGCGCGGGCCTGTCCCGGTCCCACGCGCCCCGTGCGCAACACGTAGCTCTTCACTTCGCGCAGGTGCGTCACTTGGCTGGGTGGGGTGCGCGGCAGCGCGTGGCGGGGGTCGGTCATGGGGCGCGGCAGTCGGTCGGCGAAGCGGTGAATTTTAGGCGGACCAGGCCTTGACCCACGCCTCCAGCGCCAGCGCTGGGGTGGTGCGCGCCGCCGCCGGCAGCCCCAGCGTGCGTGCGGCCTGGCCCAGCGCCACCAGCGGATCGCCCAGGTCGAGGGCCTGCGCGCCGTTCTGCTTGCTGAGTTTTTCACCGTCGGCACCCATCACCAGGGGCGTGTGCAGGTACGCCGGGGTGGGCAGTCCCAGCGCACGCTGCAGCACGATCTGGCGCGCCGTGTTGTCGGTGAGGTCCTGGCCGCGCACCACGTGGGTGATGCCTTGCGCTGCGTCGTCAACGACCACGGCCAACTGGTACGCCCAAAGGCCGTCGGCGCGCCGAAGCACGAAATCCCCGACCTCCGCCGCCACGTCCTGCGTTTGCGGTCCGAGGCGGCGGTCGCTCCAGTCGACCCGGGTTTCGCTCGTGTTCACCGCCAGGCGCCATGCGCGGGCGGGCCTTCCCCGGAGTCCGCCATTTTCGGGACGGCAGGTGCCGGGATAGACGGCGCTGTGGTGGCGTTCGCGACCCACACCCTGCGCGAGCAGGGCGCTGTCGATGTCCTTGCGCGAGCAGGCGCAGGGATAGACCCTTCCAGTCGCAACCAGCTTGTCGAGCGCCTGCTGGTAAAGCGCAGCGCGGGTCGATTGCCAGACCACGGGCTCATCGCTGACCAGGCCACATGTGGCGAGCTGGCGCAAGATTTCCTCACCGGCGCCGGGCACGCAGCGCGGGGTGTCGACATCTTCCAAGCGCACCAGCCACGTGCCGCCGTGAGCGCGAGCGTCCAGCCAGCTGGCCAGGGCCGCCACCAGCGAACCCGCGTGCAGAGGGCCGGTGGGAGAGGGGGCGAAACGACCTCTGTACTGGGCCGTCATGGCCGGCGCACCGTCGGTATCAGGCCAGCGCCAGCGCCATTTCGAGGCCGGAGACGAAGGCGTCTTCCACGCGGTGACCCAGGCACCAGTCGCCACAGGCGCCGATGCCCAGCGTGGCATCGAAGAGGTGGGTCTTGCCCAGCGGCGTCTGCGTCTGCGCGAAACGCCAACGGTGAACCACCGCGTGCGTGGGGGTGGCGCGGATGCCGGTGATCTCGGCGAAGCCCTTGAGCAACTTGGCCTTGACGCGTTCGTTGTCGTCCTCCAGGTGCTTGGTGGACCATGCCGGGCTGGCCTGCACGGTCCAGCGTTCGATGGGGTCGCGTCCGGGCTTGCTCGATTCACGCGCCAGCCAGCTGATGCGGTGGTGCGTGCTGCGCGCGGCGTTCCATTGGGGTCCGAGGTGCGGCAGGCCGGGCTGCATGGCTTGCGGGTAGGCGACCATGAGTGTCCAGCAGGGCGCCACATGCACGGGCGTCAGGGCTTTGCGAAGATCGGCCGCCAGACCGGAGGTGAGCAACAGGTCGTGGATCTGGGGATGCGGCATCGCCAGCACGACCCGATCGAAGCCGCCCAGCACCTGCTGGCCGCCTTGGGCGTCTTCGGCCCGCAATTGCCACTGATCGGCATGCAGCGCATCACGCTCGATGCGCGAGACGTGCGTGTCGACCAGTGCCCGTGTCAGCAGGCCGCCATGCAGCTCGGGTTGCACGAGCGGCTGCGCCCACAGGTTGACCAGCGCGCTCATGCCGGGCGAGGCGACGAAGTGCGGTTCGGTGGGCGGCGGCGCACTGGCCAGCACGTGACCGAACTCGTCGAGCACCCGCACGGTGCTGGCGCTCCAGGGGCGCACGACCGCCGTGGCGTTGTTGCGCAAGGCGGTGTCGAAGCGCTTGTCGCGCACCGTGAAGTACTGGGTGCCGTGGTCGAAGCCACCGAACTCGGTGCGCCGCGTGGCCATGCGACCGCCGAACCCCCGACTTTTTTCCAGCAACGTCACGCGATGCCCCGCCTGCGCCAGCGTGCGAGCGCAGGCCACACCGGCCATGCCGCCGCCCACCACCGCGATGTGAAGTGGGGTGACCTTCGTTCTGGATGCGCGGGGCGTTTTGGTTTTTGGCATGTCTCGGTGCGCTGGATGTTGCGGTGGTGCTTGTGGCCGACTGTATCAGCCCGCTCCCCGAATGCGGGTCCTGCCCACTGTCAAATCTGGTGGTGGTTGTGGAGGAGGGCGTCGCGCGTTTTGGGGCTCTGCAAGCGGTCCAGCCACCAGCGCAGCGCACGACCCGTGTCGCCCGTGCTGCGCGGCTGGCGCCAGGCGTAGGCCACGCGCAGCGTGCGGTTGGGCCGCTGCACGGTCTTGACCACCAGGCGCCCGGCGTTGATGAAAGGCTGGGCCAGGGGAAGTGGCAGAAAGCCGCTGCCCAGTCCGCGCAACTGCGCTTCCAGTTTGTGCTGCATGGTCGGCACCGTGAGCACGTCCTGACCCGGCAGCAGGTTGTGCGTGACACCGCGTCCGCGCTGGGTGCTGTCGGCCACCGCCACCGCCCGGTGTGCCTTCAGTTCCTCGTCGCACAGGCTGTGGGTGACCGCGGCCAGCGGGTGGTGGGGCGCCACGGCGTACACGAACTGCAGCGTGCCCATGGCAGCCGACTGGAACTCGGTGAGCGACATCTCGCTGGGCACGCCCAACGCGAGGTCTGCCTGGCCGCTCTGCAGTGCCTCCACCGTGCCCGAAAGCGTTTCCGCCCGCAGCTTGAGCCGGGTGGGCGCCCCCTCGGCATAGAACGCTTCGCAGAGTTCGAACAGGGTGGCGCGAGCGACGATGGCGTCGGCGGCGATGGTGAATTGCGATTCCCAGCCGGTCGCCACGCGCTTGACGCGCTGGGCAACGGCATCCAGTTCGTCGAGCAGGTACTGGCCCGAGCGCAGCAACTCCGCGCCGGCGGGCGTGAGCACGGCGCGTCGGGCGCTGCGGTCGAACAGCAGGACGTCCAGCGCGTCCTCGATCTGGCGGATGCGGTAGGTGAGCGCGCTGGGCACCATGCCCACTTCTCGCGCGGCCGCGGCCATGCTGCCCAAGCGCGCCACGGCCTCCAGCAGTCCCAGGTTTTCCGGTGAAAGCGCGGCACGCGGGGTGGATGTGGCCATCGGGATGCTCCGTCAATCATTCAAATGAATTGAATGATGCCATCAAATCCGTGCAGTCAAAAGTCCGGTCGGGGCGCCCACAATTCACCCCATGCCAGCCCCGGCGTCTCCCCGCCGAAGCCAGCCCCACCGAAGTAAAGGACCACACCATGTTCCAGATTCGACGCTCCGACGCTCGCGGCTATGCCGACCACGGCTGGCTCAAGAGCCACCATTCGTTCTCGTTCGCCGAGTATTTCGACCCCGCCTGGATGGGCTGGGGCAACCTGCGCGTGATCAACGAGGATCGCATCGCCCCGGGCACCGGTTTCGGCACCCACGGCCACCGCGACATGGAAATCATCAGCTACGTGCTGCAGGGCAACCTGGCGCACAAGGACAGCATGGGCAACGTCAAGGGCATCCCGCCCGGCGATGTGCAGCGCATGAGCGCGGGCAGCGGCGTGCGTCACAGCGAGTTCAACCACGCACCCGAGAGCACCACGCACTTCCTGCAGATCTGGATCGAGCCCAATGTGCGTGGCATCGAACCAGGCTACGAGCAGAAGAGTTTCACGGACGCCGAAAAGCGCGGGCAGTTGCGCCTGGTGGCGTCCAGTGATGGCGCCGAAGGCTCGGTGACCATCCATGCCGACGCCGCCATGTACGCGGGGCTGCTCGACGGCAAGGACGCCGCCGAACTCACGCTGAATCCGGCGCGCAAGGCCTACGTGCACCTGGTGCGCGGCGAGCTGGACGTGAACGGCCAGCGCCTGCATGGCGGCGACGCGGCCGCACTCACGGGCGAGACCCGGTTGGCCCTGGCCAACGGCAAGGATGCCGAAGTGCTCGTGTTCGATCTCGCCGCCTGAAGATTTTCCCTCCCCTCTCACCCTTCACTTTTTTCATTTCCAAAGGACTCACCATGAACGCTCTTCAAAATCCCCTGGCCCTGATCGGCCGCATCCTGCTGGCCATCGTCTTCGTGCCAGCTGGCTTCAGCAAGATCGCGGGCTTTGCCGGCACCGTGGGATACGCCACTGCCATGGGCATGCCGCTGCCGCAAGTGGGCGTGGCCATCGCATTGGCGATCGAACTGATCGGTGGCCTGGCGCTGCTGATCGGCCTGGGCACGCGCTATGCCGCCATCGCGCTGGCCGTGTTCGTGCTGGTGGCCAGCTACTTCTTCCACGCCTACTGGGCCGTGCCGGCCGAGCAGCAGATGATGCAGCAGCTCATGTTCTTCAAGAACATCGCCATCACCGGTGGTCTGCTCGCCTTCGCCGCCTTTGGTGCCGGTGCGTACAGCGTTGACGCCCGCCGCAAGGCCTGAATTCGTCCCCATTCATTCTTCAAGGATTCCTCATGCCCAAAGTTGTCGTGGTTTACCACTCGGGTTACGGTCACACCCAGCGCATGGCGCAGTCGGTGGCTCAGGGGGCGGGCGCCGAGCTCCTGGCCATCGATGCCGAGGGCAACCTGCCCGAAGGTGGCTGGGAGACGCTGGATGCGGCGGACGCCATCATCATGGGCTCGCCCACCTACATGGGCACCGTGAGCTGGCAATTCAAGAAATTCGCCGACGCTTCCAGCAAGCCCTGGTTCGCCCAGAAATGGAAGGACAAGATTGCCGCTGGCTTCACCAACAGCGCCGGCATGAATGGCGACAAGCTCGCCACGCTCAACACGCTGTTCACGCTGGCCATGCAGCACGGCATGATCTGGGTCAGCCAGGGCCTGATGCCCAGCAACACCAAGGGAGCGCAGCGCAACGACGTGAACTACCTGGTGAGCTACAGCGGTGCCATCGCACAGAGCCCGTCGGACGCAGGTGCGGGTGACATGCTGCCGGGCGACCTGGAGACTGCGCGCCTTTTTGGTGAGCGCGTCGCGGAAGTGGCGGCGAAGTTCACGCGCTGATCCTCACAGCCCGTTTGGGCTGAGCCTGTCGAAGCCCCATCAGGCGGGCCCTTCGACAGGCTCAGGGCGAACGGTAAGGGATGGCGGAGCGTATATTTGCCGTATGAAAGTCCTCAGCATCATCCCCTGGGCAGACTGGCTGGCGCTGGTCTGCTTTTTTGCGCTGTGGACAGGCTACGCCTGGTTCGCCCGGGTCTGGGGCCGCAAGGTGGGCTCGTTGATCCAGACCACCAACCGCTATCGGGCCTACTGGATGATGCAGACCACGGCACGCGAACCGCGCATGCTCGATGGCCTGATCACGCAGACGCTGTCCAACACGCCGGCCTTTTTTTCCTCCACATCGATCCTCGTCATCGGTGGCCTGTTTGCCCTGCTCGGTACCACCGACAAGGCCACCGAACTCATGAGCGAGATCCCGTTCGCGCAGACCACCACCCTGGTGGTTTTCGAGTTCAAGATCCTGGTCATGGTGGCCATCTTCGTCTACGCCTTCTTTCGCTTTTCATGGTGCATGCGGCAGTACACGTTTGTGGCGCTGGTCATCGGCGCCATGCCGCCCGCTGCCGATTTCGAATCGGGCAAGGCCGACCGGGAGTCCTACGCCAAGCGTGCCGCCGGCATGGTGGGTGCGGCTGCTGAAACGTTCAATGACGGCCTGCGCGCTTACTACTTTTCGTTTGCCGCGCTGGCCTGGTTCGTATCGCCCATGGCGATGGTGGGAGCCACGCTGCTGGTGGTCGCCATCCTCTACAGCCGCGAGTTCCGTTCGGAAGTGCTGCAGCTCTTGAAGGAAGATGTGAAACCCATCGTGTGAGGTGGTTCGCCTGATCCGAGCCTCCTAAAATGGCCGGATGTTCACACACCTGCGCCTGCACACCGAATTCTCCATCGTCGATGGCACCAACCGCATCGACGACGTGGTGGCCGCTGCGGCCGCCGACGGACAGCCTGCACTGGCCATCACCGACCTGAACAACCTGTTTGGCGCGGTCAAGTTCTACAAGGCCGCGCGTGGCGCCGGCGTCAAGCCGCTGATTGGCGCCGAGGTGATGCTGCAAGGTTTTGCCGAGGAAACGCCCGGCGCCATGCCCGGCAGCCACCAGCCAGCCGCACCCCGCGTGCTGCTGCTGGTGCAGGACCACCAGGGCTACCTCAACCTCTGCGAGTTGCTCGCCCGTGCCTGGACGCGCAACGGTGCGCGGGACCAGGCCGTGGTGCACCGCGACTGGCTGCAGGAACTCAACGCCGGGCTCATCCTGCTGTCGGGTGCTCAGGCAGGTCCGGTGGGCCAGGCCTTGCTGCAGGGCGACACGCAACGCGCTGCCGATCTGGCCTTGCAGCTCTCCACGCTCTTCACCCATCGCTTCTACCTGGAGCTGCAGCGCGCCGGCCGTGCCGATGACGAACGGCACGTGAGCCAGGCCGTGCAGCTTGCTGCGCGCCTGCATCTGCCCGTGGTCGCCACGCACCCCGTGCAGTTCCTCGAGGCCGACGACTACGAAGCCCACGAGGCGCGCGTGTGCATTGCCGATGGCGAGATCCTGGGCAACAACCGCCGCGTGCGCCGCTTCACCCGCGAGCAGTATTTCAAGAGCGCTGCGCAGATGCAGGCGCTGTTCGCCGACGTGCCTTCGGCGATCGCCAACTCGCTGGAGATCGCCCGGCGCTGCAACCTCACGCTGACGCTGGGCAAGCCGCAGTTGCCCGATTTCCCCACGCCACTGATCGATGGCGTGCCCATGCCCATGGAGGAGTTCTTTCGCCGGTCCTCCTTCGAGGGGCTGGAGGAACGTCTTGCCCACCTGTACCCCGATCCGGTGAAGCGCGACGCCGAGCGCCCGCGCTATGTGGAGCGGCTCGAGTTCGAGATCAACACCATCCTGAAGATGGGGTTCCCCGGCTACTTCCTCATCGTGGGCGACTTCATCAACTGGGCCAAGAACCATGGATGTCCTGTGGGTCCCGGCCGTGGCTCTGGCGCTGGCTCGCTGGTGGCCTATGCGCTCAAGATCACCGACCTCGACCCCCTGCAGTACAAGCTGCTGTTCGAACGGTTCCTGAACCCGGAGCGGGTGTCCATGCCCGACTTCGACATCGACTTCTGCCAGTCCAACCGAGACCGGGTGATCGACTATGTGAAGGACAAGTACGGCAAGGACGCCGTGAGCCAGATCGCCACCTTCGGCACCATGGCCGCGCGCGCAGCCATTCGAGACGTGGGTCGCGTGCTCGATTTCTCCTACGGCTTCTGCGATGGCATCTCCAAGCTGATCCCGAACAAGCCAGGCATGTCGGTGACCTTGCAATACCCGCCGGTTCCGAAGAAGGATGGCGACAAGAACAACTACGCGATCGAGATGGAGCCGGTGCTGGCCGAGCGCCTCCAGAAGGAAGACGACGTCAAGACGCTCATCGAGCTCGCACAGAAGCTTGAGGGCATGGCGCGCAACGTGGGCATGCACGCCGGCGGTGTGCTGATCGCGCCGGGCAAGCTCACCGACTTCTGCCCGCTGTATGCGCAGCCCGGCAGCGAATCGGCGGTGAGCCAGTACGACAAGGACGACGTGGAGGCGATCGGCCTCGTGAAGTTCGACTTTCTCGGGCTGGCCACGCTCACCATTCTGGAGATCGCGCGCGAACTCATCATGAAGCGCCATCCCGGCCAGGAGGGTTTCCGCTTCGAGGACGTGCCGCTGGACGATGCGAAGGTGTACGCGTTGTTCTCGCGCGGGCAGACCGAAGCGGTGTTCCAGTTTGAAAGCCGCGGCATGCAGGGCATGCTGCGCGACGCCAAGCCCAGCCGGCTGGAGGACCTGATTGCCCTGAACGCGCTGTACCGGCCCGGTCCCATGGACCTGATCCCCAGTTTCGTCAACCGCAAGCACGGCCGCGAACCGGTGGAGTACCCGCACCCCGCGGTCGCGGAGATGTTGTCCGAGACCTACGGGATCATGGTCTACCAGGAACAGGTGATGCAGACGGCGCAGATCCTGGGTGGCTATTCGCTCGGTGGCGCCGATCTGCTGCGCCGCGCGATGGGCAAGAAGAAGGCCGAGGAAATGGCCGAGCACCGCGAGAAGTTCCGCGCCGGTGCGCTCGCGACCCACGGCATCGTGCAGGAAAAGGCCGACGAGGTTTTCGACCTTATGGAGAAGTTCGCGGGCTATGGCTTCAACAAGTCGCACGCCGCCGCCTATTCGCTCCTGGCCTACCACACGGGCTGGCTCAAGGTGCACTACACGGCCGAGTTCTTCTGCGCCAACATGACGGTGGAAATGGACGACACCGACAAGCTCAAGGTGTTGTTCGAGGACGCCCAGAAGATGGGCATGGCGTTCGAGGCCCCGGACGTCAACCGTGGCGTCCACCGCTTCGAGCCCATCACCGACAAGTCCATCCGCTACGGCCTGGGCGCCATCAAGGGCACAGGCCAGCAGGCCATCGAGGCGATCGTGGCCGCGCGCGAAGGCCGCGGCGAAGGCCCCAGGGGCGATGAGAAGGGACCGTTCAGGAGCCTGTTCGACTTCTGCGTGCGCGTTGATCGCACGCGCCTGAACAAGCGCACGGTGGAAGCTCTCATCAAGGCCGGCGCATTCGATTCACTGCACCTGAATCGGGCCGAACTGCTGGCCTCGGTGGACCGCGCGTTCGAGTTTGCCGCCGCCAGCCTCGCCAACGCCAACCAGGGCGGCCTGTTCGACATGATGGGTGGCGACGACCACGGCTCCAGCACGCAGGAGCCCGACCTGGTGTCCGTGACGCCGTGGGGCATCAAGGAGCGCCTCACGCATGAGAAGAGCGCCATCGGTTTCTATTTCTCGGGCCACCTGTTCGACGAAGTGGAGCGCGAGGTGCGCCGGTTCGCGCGCACGCCTTTGGGTGATGTGATGGAAAGCCGCGACCCGCAGATCCTGGCAGGCATCGTCACCGACTTTCGCGTCATCAACGGCCAGCGCGGCAAGCTCGCGCTCTTCAAGCTCGACGACAAGACCGGCGTGTTTGAAACCAGCGCCGACGAGAACCTCATCAACGCCCACCGGCACCTTCTCAAGGACGACGAACTCATCATCGTGCAGGCCGTGGCACAACCCGACCGGTTCTCGGGCGGCGTGCGCCTGAAGATCCAGCAGGTGTGGGACCTGGCCGCTGCGCGCTGCCGTTTCGGCAAGTACCTGCGCGTCGCGGTGAACGGCCACGCGCCGGCGGTGGCGCAACTGGTGCGCGAATTCCCTCCGAAGCGCGAGATCACCGAACAGGGCGAACTGGTTCGGGGACTGCCGGTGAGACTCAGCCTGATGAGAGAGGGTGCGCAATGCGAGCTGCAGCTCGACGACCGTGCCTTGTTTTTCCCCACCGACGCCGCTTTGGCCAGCTGGATGGCTCAGGCGCACGAGCAGCGTGCAGAGATCGTGTTTGACTAGAAAGCACCCCCTGCGCCGCTGCGCGGCTTCCCCCTGAAAGGGGGACAACGCCAGCGGCCTGGCAAAGCCAGTTCCGCGGCGTTTCTGGATTGGAGACGCAGCGCGCCGGCCGCGCTTCGCTCAGTCCAGAGGTCGCAGGCCGATCACCATCGAAGGTGGCACAGTGCCATTGGTGTCCTTGGGCAAGGTCGCGGTCCGGTCGATGGCGCGCAGCACGGCTTCGTCCCAATCCGGGTTGCCGCTGCTCTTGACCAGCTTGCGCGATGAGATGGTGCCATCGGGCTGCATGCGCACCTCGACTTCAGCGCGTGGGTTCCCTGGCGCCACATCGGCGAAGACAACATTGGGCCGAATGCGGGCGGCGACGCGGCCCGCGTAGCCGGGCGTCGGCCCGCTGGAGTGCTGGGCGGTGCCGGTGCTTTGCGGACCACCGGTGGCGCCGGCCTGGCCCATCATGCGCTTGATCTGGTCTTCTCGAATCTGCTGCGCCACGCGGGCTTGCTCGGCTTCGCGCTTCTGTTCGGCCAGCTTCTGCTGACGCTCCTTCTCGGCAGCGGCCTTTTCCACGGCGGCTTTTTCAGCGGCGGCCTTCTTCTCCGCCGCCAACTTTTCCGCCGCAGCCTTCTGGGTGGCTGCTTTCTTCGCTTCTGCCTCGCGCTCGCGCTTGTCCGCTTCGGCCTTCTTCTTGGCCTGCGCCGTGGCAATTTCTGCCTGGGTGGGTCCGGGGGGCGGCGGCGCGGGGGCCGGGGCAGGCGCTGGTGCCGGTTTGGGTGGCGGCGTGGGCGTCTGTTGAACCTGGGGCGGCGGCGGCGGGGGAGCCACTTCGCGTGGCGCGGCCTGCTGAGGTGTGCGCGACCAGAGCTCTGCCTCGACCGACATCGGTTCCGCATCGTGCTGCCACTGCACGCCCATGGTGAGTGCGATCACCAGCAGACCGTGCGCCACCAGCGCCAGGCCCATGGGGCCCAGCCAGCGTCCGTCGCGCGGCGGGGCGAGGTCGAGGTGGTCGGCGGTGGATTGCATGAATGGGATGGGAAATTCAGCGCGAGGTTTGCACGGACAGGCCCACGCGCGCAACGCCCGCGCGCTGCAAGGTATCCATGACGCGAACAACGGCTTCGTACTTCACGTTCTTGTCGGCACTGATCACCACCGGCACCCCGCCTTCGGGCATGCTGCCCTTGGCCATCTGCAGCTGCTGCACGCGCGTCACCAGCTGGCCGAGGGCGACGGGTTGCGCTTCACCGCTGGCGGATCCCTCACGCGCGGTGATCTGCTCGTCCTTGTCGATCATCACGGCCACGAAGCGGTCGGGCTGGCGACCTGCCTGGCCCACGCTGGGCAGCGCGATCTGGCTGGGCGTGATCAGTGGCGCCGTGACCATGAAGATGATCAGCAGCACCAGCATCACGTCGATGAACGGGACCATGTTGATCTCGTTGATGGTGCGGCGGCCTCGGCCGCGGGAGGAGACGGCGGGCATGTTCAGTGTCCTGAGGCGGTCTGGGACTGCGCACCAAGGTTGCGCTGCAGGATGTTGGAGAACTCTTCCATGAAGGTCTCCATGCCGTTGGCCACGCGGTCGATGTCGTGCGCGAAGCGGTTGTAGAACACCACGGCCGGGATGGCGGCGAAGAGGCCGATGGCCGTGGCGACCAGCGCTTCGGCAATGCCCGGAGCCACGGTGGCCAGCGTGACCTGCGCCAGCGCGGCCAGGCCGGTGAAGGCGTGCATGATGCCCCAGACCGTGCCGAACAGGCCCACGTAAGGGGCCACGGAGCCGACGGTGCCCAGGAACGACAGGTTGGCTTCCAGCGCGTCCAGCTCGCGCTGGAAACTCGCCCGCATCGCACGGCGAGCGCCATCGAGGAGCGCGCCGTTGTCGGTGATGCGGCGCTCGCGCAGTTTCTGGTATTCGCGCATGCCGCTGGCAAAGATGCGCTCCATGGGACCGCCGTGGCGCGCACTCTGGGCAGCGGCGGCGTACAGCTCGTTCAGGTTCGTGCCGGACCAGAACTCGCGCTCGAAGTCGTCGTTGTGGTTGCGCACGCGACGGATGGCGAACACCTTGCGGAAGATGGCAGCCCAGCTGATCACGGAGACCACCACCAGCAGCACCACCACGGCCTGCACCACCCAGCTCGCATTGAGCATCAATTGAACGATGGATAGATCTTGGGTCATGGGTACTCGGAGACGGTTGATGGATGAAAGTTTCGAAGGAGACGCTCAGCCCCTGGCTTGCAGGGCCTCCAGCACCGGGGCGGGAATGCGCTGTGGACGCAGGCTTTGGGCGTCAACCCAGCCGATGCGGATGGTCCCTTCGCAGAGCATCAGGGGAGGCGCGCCGGTTTCCGGGGGTGGGAGGAGCGCACGCTGCTCGATTGTGAGCGAGGCCCGGCCTGCTTCTTGCACCCGGGCTGTAACCAGAAGCAAATCATCCAGCCGCGCAGGGCGATGGTATTGCACACGGGTTTCACTCACGATGAACATGCCGCCGACTTCGTCGCGAAGGCTTTGCTGACCAATGCCGAGCTCGCGAAGCCATTCGGTTCTCGCCCGTTCGAAGAACTTGAGGTAGTTGGCGTAGAAGACGATGCCGCCTGCGTCCGTGTCTTCCCAATAGACCCGCACACGCCACGTGAATGGAGCGCCCTGGCCCGCTGTCACAGCGCTTGCTCCATCCGCGTCACCGCTTCCTGGAGCTGGGCCATCGAGTTCGCGGTGGAAAAGCGCAGGAAGCGCCCGGGTTCGGCCGTGCCGAAGTCGCGCCCAGGCGTGGTGGCCAGCTGGCAGCGCTTCATCAGTTCGAAGGCCAGCGCCCAGCTGCCGCCTTCGTCCGGCCGCGCGCCCGTCGGTGGGATGCCCCAGCGGGCGCACAGGCCGCTCACGTCGGCCCAGGCGTAGAACGCGCCATCGGGCATGACCGGCACGCTCAGCCCCAGCCGGTTGAGTTCCGGGATGAAATGATCGCGTCGCGCCTTGAAGGCCGCGCGGCGGCGTTCGTATTCCGTGAGGCTGTCGGGTTCGAAACAGGCCAGCGCCGCATGTTGCGCAATGGTGCTGGGACAGATGAACAGGTTCTGCGCCAGCCGCTCGACCGCGGGCACCAGCGCAGTGGGCAGCACCAGCCAACCCAGGCGCCAACCCGTCATGCTGAAGTACTTGGAAAAGCTGTTGATGCTGATGACCTCGTCGCCCAGGCCGTCGGGCAGTCCCAGCGCGCTGTGGCCGTAGGCTTCCTCGTAGCTCAGGCCGAGGTAGATCTCGTCGACCAGGGTGATGCCGCCGCGTTCCCGCACCAGCCGTGCAATGCGCTCAAGCTCCTCGCGCGCGATCGACGTGCCGGTGGGGTTGGACGGTGAAGCCAGCAGCACACCGCGTGTGGCGGCTGTCCAGTGGGCTTCCACCTGGGCAGCGCTGAGCTGGAAACGCTGGTCGGCTCCGCTGGGCACCAGCACGGCGCGCCCTTCGGCGGCCTGGACGAACTGGCGGTTGCAGGGATAGCTCGGGTCGGGCATGAGGACTTCGTCGCCCGCCTCGATGAGTGCCAGGCAGGCCAGTTGCAGGGCCGCAGAAGCGCCCGCCGTGACCACGATGCGCCCGGGGTCGATGGAGAGGCCGAAGCGTGATGCGTACCAGCTGCTGATGGCCTGGCGCAACGCGGGCAGGCCGGTGGCCGGCGTGTACTGGCTGCGGCCGTCGCGAATGGCGCGTTCCGCAGCGGCCACAACGAGCGGTGGCGCGGTGAAATCGGGTTCGCCGATGTTCAGGTAGATCATCGACCGCTCGCCCGGGCGGGCGCCGGCTGCCATGGATGCCGCCGCCTTGGCCAGCTCCATCACATAGAAGGGTTCGATGCGCTGGGCGCGTTGCGCGATCCTCATGGAGCCGTCTTGCGAGAGCTACCGCGAGCCGGGGCGGCGTTCACCTCGGCGGGTCGCAACTGCGCGGCGAGCTGGTGCAGCACGCCGTTGACGTATTTGTGGCCGTCGGTGCCACCGAAGGACTTGGCCAGCTCGATGCATTCGTTGAGGGCCACGCGCCACGGCACGTCCGGGCAGTGCTGGAACTCGTAGGCACCGATCCACAGGATGCCGTGCTCGATGGGGGAGATCTCCGCCAGAGGTCTATCGAGGCGCGGCGAGATCAGCGCGTCGAGCTCGCCGGCCTGAGCGATGCAGCCATGAAGCAGGGCATCGAAGTGCACGCTGTCGGCCTTGTGGAAACCGGCCAGGTCGCGCGTGAAGCTGTCGATGTCCACCGCCGCATTGCGGCCCACCAGATGCTGGTACAGCGCCTGCAAGGCGAATTCACGCGCCCGGGTGCGGGCCGACTTGTCCGCGGCCTTGCGGCCCGTCGGGCCGCTCTTGCCAGGCTGGTCGGACGTATGGGAAGGAATTTCCTGGGACATGTTCAGCCGATCTCTTGAAGGAGGTGGGCCATCTCCACCGCCACCCGGGCCGCGTCGCGTCCCTTGTCGACCTGGCGGGCCACCGCCTGCTCCAGGTTCTCCGTGGTCAGGATGGCGTTGGCGATGGGGATCTGGTAATCGAGCGCGAGGCGGGTGACGCCCGCGCCGGACTCGTTGGCCACCAGTTCGAAGTGGTAGGTCTCGCCGCGGATGATGCAGCCCAGCGCGATCAAGGCGTCAAAGTCGTCGCGCTCGGCCATGGCCTGCAGGGCCACGGGCACTTCCAGGGCGCCGGGCACCTTCACGTGGGCGATGTTCTTTTCCTGCACGCCCAGTGCCAGCAACTCGCTCAGACAGGCGTTGAAGAGTGCATCGGTGATGGCCTCGTTGAATCGGGCCTGGACGATGCCGATGCTGAGTTTCCTGCCGTCGAGCGGGCTGGGCGTGCCTTTGTCTGCGCCGAACATGTGGGTTTCCGTTTCTTAGTCGTTGTGGCCGAGGTAGCCGGTGATTTCGAGCCCGTAGCCGGCCATGCTGGGCATGCGGCGCGGGTTGCCCATGAGCTGCATCTTGAGCACGCCGCATTCGCGCAGGATCTGCGCGCCCACGCCGTAGGTGCGAAGGTCCATGCGACCGCGCTCGGGCGCCTGCGCCGAACGGGCCGTGCCTTCGAACTGGGCCAGCAATTGCGCCGCGCTTTCACCGCAGTTGAGCAGCACGGCCACGCCCGCGCCCGCTTGCGCAATGTGGCGCAGGCTGGCTTCGAGGCTCCAGGAGTGCATGGCTCGCCCGACTTCCAGCGCGTCGAGCACCGACAGCGGTTCGTGCACGCGCACCGCGATGCTGTCCTCGGGCTTCCACTGGCCCTTGACCAGGGCCAGGTGCAGCGCGCCGCTGGGCTCGTCGCTGAACGCTGTGACGCTGAACTCGCCAAAGGCCGTGTTCATCGTTCGCGTGCCCAGCTTTTTCACCAGGCTCTCATGGCGGCTCCGGTGTTCGATCAGATCGGCGATGGTGCCGATCTTCAGCCCGTGCTCGGCGGCGAAGAGTTGCAGGTCGGGCAGACGCGCCATGGTGCCGTCGTCCTTCATGATCTCGCAGATCACCGCCGCCGGGCTGCAGCCGGACATGGCAGCGAGGTCGCAGCCGGCTTCGGTGTGGCCCGCGCGCATGAGCACACCCCCTTCGACCGCCTGCAGGGGAAAGATGTGGCCGGGCTGCACGAGATCGCCCGCCTGCGCGTTCGGCGCCACGGCCACCTGCACCGTGCGTGCGCGATCGGCGGCCGAAATGCCGGTGGTCACGCCTTCGGCGGCCTCGATGGAGACGGTGAACGCCGTGCCCATCTTCGTGCCGTTGCGCGGCACCATCGGCGGCAGGCGCAAGCGCTCGCAGCGCTCGCGCGTGAGCGTGAGGCAGATCAAGCCACGGCCAAAGCGCGCCATGAAGTTGATGGCCTCGGGCGTGACGTGGTCGGCCGCCAGCACGAGGTCGCCTTCGTTCTCGCGGTCTTCCTCGTCCACCAGAATCACCATGCGCCCGGCGCGCATCTCGGCGACGATCTCCTCCACGGGCGAGATGGCCACCGGGGCCAGGTTGTCACGGGCGTTCATTCGGATTCCTTCGGGGTGAGGGCGCCAGCGCCCAGCATGCGCTCCACGTAGCGGGCGACGGTGTCGATTTCGAGGTTGACCGGGCTGCCCTCGGTCAGTTGGCCCAGCGCGGTGTTCTGCACCGTGTGGGGAATGAGGTTGATGCTGAACTCGCAACCCTGGGGGCTGTCGTTGATCTCGTTGACGGTCAGGCTCACCCCGTTGACGGTGATCGAACCTTTGTAGGCGAGGTATTTCCCGAGCGCGAGCGGCGCCATCACGCGCAGTTCCCAGCTTTCCCCCACCTGGGCGAAGCGCACGACCTGACCGACGCCATCCACATGCCCGGAAACGATATGCCCGCCCAGGCGGTCGTGGGCGCGCAGCGCTTTTTCGAGGTTGAGGCGGTGGCCGGGTTGCGACAGGCCGGTGGTGCGGGCCAGCGACTCCGCCGAGACGTCGATGGTGAAGTGGTGGCGGGGCAGGTCGATCGAGGTGACCGTCATGCAGGCGCCGTTGAGCGCGATGCTGTCGCCCAGGCCCACGTCGTCGAGGTACCCGGCGGGCGCCTCGATGGTGAGTCGCTTGCCGTGTTCCAAAGAGCTGCCCAGGTCGTGGAGGGCGGCGATGCGCCCCACGCCGGTGATGATGCCGGTAAACATCGGCGTATTTTCGCAGGGTTTTCGAGCACGCACGGTTCGCCCGCCTTCGCGCACGCGGAATCAGCGCTCCCAGCAGCTCCGGCTTTCCATGGGTGCAGGCACCAGGGCGGTGGCCCCCTGGCTGCGCTGGCCGGTGTGGTCGATGTGGAAGCTGCCGCATGCGTCCGCCGCCTGGGCGCCCGCGGGCAGGGCGCTGAGCTGGTGGCTCCAACCCGTTTCGGACGTCACTGCCAGCGTGTAGCGGCCTCCCTCCACCACGAGCTGGCCCGCCGGAATCTGGCTGGTCAGCGGGTAGGAGCCTCGCACGGTGGCTTCCCGTTCCATCCATTGCGCCAGTTTCATCAGCGCGGCGCGCGCGTGCGCGCGGTGGCTGCGCATCACGTACTGGTTGTAGTGGGGCAGCGCGATCACCGCGAGCACGGCGATGAGGGCCACCACGATCATGGCTTCGACCAGCGTGAATCCGCGCGGCTTCATCGCTGGATTTCGCGCCAATCCATCCGCACGCCGGGGCCGTTGGCGCCCAGCAGGGAGGCCTTGTCGGTACAGGCCCGGTCGGTGCAGCCGGCCCCGTTGCGCGCGGAAATGAGGTCCAGGCGGTTGCCGGGTGCGGGGAGGGTGATGAATTCCGCTGCCTTCACGCTCGCGCGGCTGGCGCGGGGTGTGTTCGCGGTGACGCCGGGCAGTGCAAACACGGCCGTGCCAGGGGGCCGGCCCGAGATGATGTCGAGCACGGTGAGCCAGTGATCATCTTCCAGCGCACCGCCCTCGCAGCTTTCGCTGGCATTCACGTCCGCGGGTGCGGTGCTGGTGATGACGGCCTTCTGGCCTTCGAAATACACAGGGGCCTGCAGCACGCGTTCGCCGGGCTGCGGCAGATCAAGGTACCAGCCACGCGGGGTGGTGGCGTGGTTGCCGCGCGTGTAGGCCACGGTGTTCCCGGTGCTGGTAGACAAATCGGGTGCGGCGTCGCCGGGACCACCATGCTCCCGTGGCAGGCTGGCGAGCACTTCCTGGCGAACCAGCGCAGTGCGCGCAGCCGACGCGACAAGCGGAGCGCTGTCGAGCAGCATCAGGCGCCCGTCCTTTTGCTGGATGGCACCCTTGTCCCACACACTGTAGATCGTCTGCACCTGGGCGTCCGAGGCGTCCGAGAGCTGGAGGTGGCGGCCGGTGCCGAACATCAGCTGGATGCCACCCAGGGGATGCGCCAGCCAGAGGGGAGCGGTGGTGATGGCCTGGCGCTTCGCCGGGGTTGCGTTGTCCGTTGCCACAAAGAACGGCTGGCACGCAGTGGAATCGCGGCAGGTCTCGCCACTGCCGTCCCACGTGCTCACCCCCCAATCGGCTTCGCTCGGGCCGGACAGGTTGAACTTCCAGAGCTGCCCTTGCAGGTCGCCCGCGTAAGCGACATCCATCCTGCCGTCGTTGTTGACGTCGATGAGACGCGGGGCAAACAGTCCGTTGGACTGCTTTTCCCGTGAATTCGCCACCAGCCGCACGAGGCTGCGGTCGCCGTCCAGGTGCTGGATGAGCAGCACCGGGCGTTCCAGCGGACTGTTGACGCCATTGCCCATGACCACCGCCCAGCGCCCGTTGTTGAGCCTGACGATCTGCTCGCTGCGCAGGGTGACGTCGTCCACGGCGGGCGCCGCATGGAGGTGGCCCACGTCTTCCTGGCCTGAAAACTCGCCGCTGGCATCGCTGGCGATGGTCCGGTCCAGCATCACCGATGCGGCCGAGAGCTTCTGGGGGTCGGTGACGTCCAGCACGAAGTAGCCGCGGCCGCCACTGGCCAGGCCACTGACCAGCACGGTGCGCCAGTCGGGGGGCGAGCCTTCTGTGGCGCGCAGGTCGGCGTCGCCGGTGAAGGGATGGCCGTCCACGCTGTAGCGGTGCGAGTAAGACGGCAAGGTGTACGAACGCAGGATGCCAAAGACCGCCTGAGGCACGTAGGCCAGCCGCTCGGCGCCGGTCTGTGCGTCGAAGGCGTGCAGCATGCCGTCGTTGGCGCCCACGTAGACCATCGGCCGGCGGGCGGCGTGGCGCGTGCGGAAATCGGCGTGGCCGGGGTGATCGAAGGCGGGCCGCAGTGGGCGCCCGGTGTGCCAGAGGTTGGAGTTGACGATGTCACCGAGGCGCGAACTGCGCTGGCGCATGGTCCCACCGTGCTGCGTCTCGAGAAAGCGGTCGCCGCGCAGGTACTCCACGCGCTGTCGGGCACGTGCGTGGCTTTCGGGGCCGCGCAGAAGTGTCTTTTGCGTCGCGGAGAAGTGGTCCCATTGGAACGTCACGCCCTGGCGCCCGTCGTGCGTCAGGATCAAGCGCTGGGAGGGCTTGAGTTCCGGCGAATCGAGCAGCGCGCTGGCGCGCCACACCGGGGCATCGCTGATGGCGTGCGTGTCGGCCGAGATGCGCTGCGCAGTGAGCTCGCCACTCCAGCGCCTGGCGTCATACCCAGCGATGAACACCATGCCATCGGCGCGCAGCCGGCTGGCGCTGCCGACCACGCTGGTCCATCGAGGCGGGTCGGTGGGCGTGATGGCCTCGAGGATGCTGCCCAGTGCGTCGATCAGGCCCGCCTCATCGGGAGCGGGGAGGAACCGGCCTCGGCCGTTCAGCGCCATGTGCCAAAGCTCGGGTTTGCGAAATGGCGCTCGCCATTTGTACGTCTCGGCGCCGTCGCAGGGTTCGTTGCCGGGGCCGGTGCGCTCGGCGTTGCAGAAAGGCGATGGCCACTGCACCTCGCCGCGGATGAGAGGCGCGAGACCGGCGAACTGGTCGACCGCCCAGGTGGGGGGCAGCGTCCAGTCGGTGGCCTGGCGCAGGCCAATGGTGTGCGTCACGAGGTGTTGCCAGGTGGCGGGATCGTTGCGCGGGTTCCAGTAGGGATCCAGCACCGCCGGCGCGGCATCGGTGCCGAAGTTCTCGCTGACCTGCGTCTGCCAGCGGGGCGCTACCTGGTTCGGCACCTCAGGCTGCAGGTCTTTTGACCAGTAGTGGAAGGCCAGATCGGACAGCGTGCTCCATTCAGCGGTGCCCCAATCGTCGCTGTAGAGCCTGGTCTGCGGGGCGGAGCCGGTGTAGGCCGTGCCATCGGGCAGCTGGGCCGCCGCGCGGTCCGGGTTGTTGCCGCGCGCCACGCGTTGGTCGTCGGGCCCGGCGGTGTCCACGCCCCGGCTGGAGGCGTGGCCCCAGCCGCCGTCGCTGAGGAACAGGTGGTGCGCCTTGCGACACGCCAGTCTGGGTTCCGCTTCTCTACCCGGGTCCGCGGCCCAGGCGCCGTCGTTTCCCGGGTGGGACGCGCTGAGGTACTGGCCTGCCGCATCGATCATTCCGTGTGCGGGCGAACCCCTACCCAGCTCAAGCCCTTCCGCCCAGGCCAGGAAGTTCTGTCGATGGCTGTCGTCCAGACGGCGAATGCCGTTGTAGCCGTGGCAGGCGTGAGCGTCGCCCGGCAGTCCGCGGCAGCCGTGCATGGCCTGCCAGGCGAGGCGGACGCGATCCTGGTCCAGGTGCTGAGGTGCAAACGCCGACTTCAGCCCCGCCTTGAGGTCCATCAGCCCCCGAGGGCCGAGGCTGGACGAGTTGTCCACCGACACGATGACGTTGGGAGCCGGCTCGCGGGAGAGGCGCGGCGGGTGCTGCATGAGCTTCAAGGGTTCCGCCTGTACGCAGGACCCCAGCGCGCTGCAGGCGATCAGGACCAGACGGAGTAGCGGGATGCGATGCACGACGGGCCTTTGCGGTTCATGGAGTCGGGTTCTGCGGGTAGGGCACGAACACCGAACGCAGGTGCACGCGGGTGCCCGACTTTAGGCCCTGTACATAGGCCGTGATGCGGTAGACGAACGGATGACGGCGATCGGGCATCGGGGTGTCCCCTGCGGGGTTCAGGATGCCGCCGGCTTGCGAATACCGGAACACCTCCACCCAGTACCACGCACGCGGAGGTGCCGCACTCAGCAGGGGGTTGCCGTCGTCCCCTGGCACCGTTCCGGTGAACTGACCGTACGTCGCGGCAACCGACGACATGGCCGCGCGGTCTTGGCTCCAGACGTCCTGCAGCGCGTCCACGCTAACGGGCAGGCAGATACCCTGCAAGCACTGCCGGTGGCCGGCCACGACGCGCGCGTGCAGCACGTCGAGGTCCTCGTCGCCCTGCGGAAAGAAGGGGCTCGCGCCGGTGCCGCTGCGGCAGGGCGGTTGTGCCGCTGGATCGCTGTCGCATCGCGTTCCGTTGGCGCGCAGGCCCATGATGTCCAGTTCGGCGTCCCGGATGAGCGCCTCGGCGGCGGCGAACGCGCGCTGCGTGTCGCTTTCGCTGCCGACACGGCGTTCGGCGAGCCAACCCACCTGCAGGCTTCCGAGCAACGCGATGCTGGTGAGCAGCAGGGCTGCCAGCACCACCAGGAGCGCCACGCCTTGCTGTGTCGACCGCGAAGTGTTCACGCGCGGCTGTTGCGCAGGTTGATCACGCGTACGAGAACGCGTCGCATGCGGCCATCATCGGGCACTGCCTCATCCTGGCAGCCGGTGAGCGTGCTGGCCACGGTGCTGCGCGCCGGGCTCACCATCCGCAGGCACACCATGACGCCCTGCACCAGGCTCCAGTCGGCAGGGGCAGCGACGTACTGGACCCCGTCCCCGACGCGCACCGCGTAGCTCACCTGAAGATCTTCCACCCCTTCGATGAGTGGGAGGGGGTCCTTGCCGCCCGACCCCAGGCACCGGAGGTTGCCCTCGACGATCTCGAATCGGTTCCGGATGCGATCGCCGATCGGGGGTTTGCCCAGGCAGTCGCGGGCGTCGATCGAGGGATCAGCGTCCAGGCCGGTGCGCAAGGTGTCGGGCGCAGTCCCGCTGCCCTGCGTGCCGTCCACCAGCGCGGGCACGCCCGCGGGGTCGACGGCATGAAATTCGACCGTGCCGCCCGGGACTTCGACCAGCCGCCGCGCCCCTGCCTGCCGCACCTGGTGTTCGATGATGCGCATGGCGGTGGCCGCGTCCTGGTGCAACCGCATCGCTTCGCCCAGCACCGTGGCGGTGGCGCGCGAGTGCGCCATGGTGCCGATGGCCGCGACGGAAATCAGCAACCCCATCGCCAGCGCGACCAGGAGCTCGACCAGACCGACACCGCGGTGACGCCGCTTGCATCGCCTGTTCATGGCCGCACGTACACGAGGTGGCAGGTCAGGCCGGAGGGGCACCGGGTCTCGACGTCGTCGCCTTCGGCTGCCGGGAGGGGCGGCTGGCCGAAGGGCGTCGTGCCGGCGTCGGCCCAACCGAGCATCACCCCCAGCTGACGCGGATCGGTTCGCGACACGAACACCCGTGCGTCGGCGCCAGGTAGTGCTGTCTGCCATGAGCGTTTCCAGCGTGAAAGATCGTGCCGCGCCAGTTGCGCCCCCGTGCACGGTCCGCTCTGGCAGTCGGGCGCGTTGTCGACGTGCACGCCCCAGTCGATCTGGTAGGAGGCCGTGCCCGCGGGCGCGGCGCGCACCAGAGGATTGAGCTGCATGCGTTCCAGGAGATCGTTGGCCATCTGCACGGCGGCGGCGCGTGCGTTCGCATGGCGTGCCTGGGCGAGCGTGCCCGCCTGCAGACCGGCCAGCCCCAACACGCCCAGGGCCAGGATCAGCATCGCCACCAGGCTTTCGATCAGGCTCACGCCCCTTTGGCGTGGAAAGAGGGCGTGGACGCGCTTCAGCATGAGGCAGCGCCTTTCACGGTGCGCACGCGACTGCCCGCGGGAAAGCAGACGATCACGCCATCTCGGGCCGAAAAGCCATCGCCCGCTGGGTAGATGCGCAGACTCGTGCCGGCCTGGGTGACCTGTCCGTAGCGGTCAATGGCCACGGCCCCGACATTGACCGCGCCGGCCTTGATGAACACGGTGCCCGGCGGCAGCTCCGCGGTCTGCAGCAGCGCTTCATCGTCGTCGAAGACCTGATTGCCGTTGGCGTCCGCGAACATGCGCCAGCCACAGCGCCAGTCGGCATTCGAACTGGCTTCGGGGCAGGGCTGCACACGCCGCAACACCACGGGTTGACCCAGGCGAATGGCCTCGGTGCGGGCCAGCTGGATGGCGCCGATGACGTTGTCCTTGAGCGTCTCGACACGATGGCGGCGAGCCATGCTGGCGAAGCTGGGTGCCGCGAAGGCGACGATGACGGCGAGCAGGCCCATTGCGGCCAGCAGTTCCACCAGGGTGAAGCCCTGAACCTGCCTTTCAGGGGTTTGTCGGGTCAGCCGTGCCGTTTTCATGGCCGGCACTGTAACGCAGAAAAGAGAACTAAAGAACTATCTTTTCTCGCTTGCGTTGTTCTGAACGCGGGCCAGGAGGCGCAAATCGGCGCCGACCATCTCGGGGTGGGCAATCGCCAGGCGAACGCCATGGCTCAGCTGCTGCAGCGGGCCGAAATCCGCCAGGCGGGCGCCCGCACCCAGCAGGCAGGGCGCGAGGTAGAGGAGCACTTCATCCACGAGTCCTTCGCGCAGGAAGGAACCGTTGAGTTTGCTCCCGGCCTCCACATGCAGTTCATTCACCTCGCGCCGACCCAGGTCGTGCAGCATGCCGGACAGTTCGACCTTGCCCCCTGGACCCGGCATGGGGATGAGCGTGGCGCCCCGGGCCTTCAGGCGGTCCATGGCATCTTCGTTGTCGCTGGCGTGGTAGATCCACACCTGGCGCGGCAGGCCGTTCCCAGGCGCCTCGAACAGTCGGGCGTCGGGCGGGGTCTTGAGGTGGCTGTCCACCACGACCAAGTGAGGCTGCCGGGGTGTTTCCACCAGCCGCACGTCCAGCATCGGGTCGTCTTCCAGCACGGTGCCCACGCCGGTCAGCACGGCACAGGCGCGGGCTCGCCAGGCGTGTCCGTCGGCGCGCGCGGCGTCACCGGTGATCCACTGACTCACCCCGTTTTCCAGCGCCGTGGTGCCGTCGAGCGAAGCGGCCATCTTCATGCGCACCCACGGTTGGCCTTTTGTCATGCGGCTGAAGAAGCCGACGTTGAGTTCGCGCGAGGCCAGCGCCCATGCGTCGTCTTGTGGCAGGAGATCGACCGCGATGCCCGCGGCGCGCAGCCTTTCAAGGCCCTTGCCAGCCACCAGGGGATTGGGGTCGGTGGTGGCCACCACCACCTTGCCGACCTGGGCTTGCACGAGCGCGTCGCAGCAGGGCGGCGTGCGCCCGTGGTGCGAGCACGGTTCCAGCGTGACGAAGGCCGTGGCGCCCCGCGTGGCTTCTCCCCGTGCCTGGGCATCGCGCAAGGCCATGATCTCGGCGTGAGGGCCTCCGGCTTGCTGCGTGTGGCCTTCACCGATCGCCCGACCATCGGGAGCCACCAGCACGCAGCCCACGCGCGGATTGGGGTTGGACAGGCGCAAGGCCAGCCGGGCCAGCTCCAGGGCCCGTGCCATGGCGCCGGGTTCGGCGCGCCCGGGCGCCATCACCTCCAGCAACCGGCCGGCGTGGTGCCTGTGGCGCCCTTGGCGCCCGCCTGGTTCAGCGTGAGGGTGGCGCACGCGGTGTCGCCGGCTTGCGGCGCACCAGGTACGGCCTGGAGGATGTAGGCGGTGGCCGTGGGGTTGGCGGAATAGCCGAAGGTGTAGATGCCAGCCAGATCGGTGCGGCAGGTCAGGTTGGGCAATTGCGCGGACGTCATCGCGGTGGCGCAGCCGGCGCCGGTGCGGTTGTAGGCCAGGCAGGTGGTGAAGTTGCGTTCCGTCCACTGGGCCAGCTCCATCAGGCAGGCCCCGGCGGTGGCCCGCCGGGTCTTCTGCATGTAGGCGGTATAGCTGGGGAAGGCAATGGCCGTGAGGATGCCGACGATGGCCACCACGATCATCAGCTCGACCAGCGTGAAGCCACGCTGTGCCCGCAGGGCGCTGCGCAGGGGATGAAAGGGGTTGCTCATGTCTTGAATCCAGTGAAGGAAGTGGTCAGTCCCGAATGATCTCGCGCCAGGTCAGGCGACCGCGGATCGGCACGGCACCGGTGTTGACGCGGATGTCTTCAACCGTGCCCTTGGAGCCGCCCACCGCGAGCCGGTTGCCCACCAGGATCGCTTCGCCCGGCATGCCCACGCCGAGATCGATCGAGCCGATGTAGTTGCCGGCACCGCCCAGCACATCGTCGATGAACTGGCCATTGTCGTTGACGTCGAAGAATGGCCTTGACAGTCGGGCGCCAGTGTACGGGTTGATCGCGTTCAGGTAGCCGTTGCCGCCAGGGGTGCACTCGTCCACCACCGGAATGATCGAGCTCACCAGCAACGTGGGCTCGGCCAGACGGAAGATGTTGGAAGCCGTCACGACGCGCTCGGCCGTGGCTGGCGCTGGCGGTGTCGGCCAGTCGAGGTAGAAGCCCGAGCGGCCCGCCATGTCGCCCGCGGCGGCGGTGGCGAAAGTGCGCACCGGAGCGCCATTGAATGTGCCGGTCGTCTGCACCGCGCGAGACATCAGGTTGGTGCGGCCATTGATCGGGGTGTTCCGGTCGATCAGGCCATACCAGGTCTGCTGGGCGGTGGAGCCAGGGTCGGTGGTGCGGAAGTAGCTGCCGGTGCCGAAGTGGATGAATCGCTGTCCGAAGTTGACGTCGGAGGACGCGTCGTTGCGCGTGATCCGCATCGGCGCGGTGATCGGCTGCGGCACGTTGGCTGCGTCACGGGCCTGGAAGAAGGGCGACATCACAGCGTTGGCGGCCGCCCAGTTGGTGGCGTTGGCACCCGACAGGTCGAATTTCCAGACGTTGCCGTACAGGTCGCCCGCATAGACGTAGTCCACCCGGCCATCGTTGTTGCTGTCAAAGAGGCCCGGTGTTGCCAGGCCGTTGTCGCCCGCCACGCCGGTGTCGATCTTCAGCACCAGCGCACCCGTGACGAGGTTGAAGATGTACAACACGGCTTTCTGGCTGGTGCTGTTGTAGCCGTTGCCCACGATCACCACGCGCTGGCCGTCGTTCATGGTGGCCAGCACAGGCCGGCCCAGCATGTAGCCCAGGTCCGGGTCGGTGGGCGAGAAGTACTCCCAGAGCACGTTGGCGGGCGCGAAGTTCACCGGGTCGGTGACGTCCAGCCCGAAGAGCCCTTTGCCGCCCCGGCCCAGCGTGGCCACGAGGTAGTTGTTGGTGATCACCGGCGTGCGGGAAGACACCACGATGTCGCCGTCCACGAAGTATTCATGCTGGTCGTTGTAGGCCGGTGAGGCCGTGTTCCTCAGGCGGGGCAGCACGCTGCTGGGAATGTGCCCAAACAGCTCTGCGCCCGTGCGGGAGTTGAAAGCGTGCAGCATGCCGTCGTTGGCGCCCACGTAAACAGTCTCCGTGTCTCGCACATAGGCGGGCGAAGAGTGCGCAATGTCACCCAGCACGGTGTTGA
This sequence comes from Hydrogenophaga sp., assembly GCF_051858985.1. GTDB lineage: Bacteria > Pseudomonadota > Gammaproteobacteria > Burkholderiales > Burkholderiaceae_C > Hydrogenophaga. The sequence continues at coordinate 210,443 of NZ_JBHYGM010000002.1, forward strand.
CGGAACGATCGCGCAGGGTGCCGCCGTTCTGGATTTCCAGCGTGCGCTGACCTCGAAGGTAGTTCAGCAGGGGCTCACTGTTGTTGACCAGCGCCTGCTCGGGTGCGGAAAGATTGGCCCAGGTGAACAACTTGCCCTTTTCCGGGCCCGTCGCGTCAGACCAGTACGTGATCTTGCGGGAGTCGTGTGCCGGGATGTGGTCGGCGGCACGCCAGGAAGCGATCGAGCCCACCCCCGCATCGGTGACCGGGTAGGCCGCCAGGTCGCCCGACCAGCGCGTGCTGTTGAAGGTGGCCTGATAGACCAGCGAGTCGGTGGAGAGCACCGTGCTGTTGGCGATGATGTTGCCACCGCTGCCGCTCTTCTCGATGATGTTGTCGAAGGCTTTGCGCAGGGCTTCGCGCAGCCTCAGCGGGTTCTGCACCAGGAAATAGGTGTCCGGCACGCCGTCGTTGTTGGCGTCCCATTCCAGCGGGAGATCTGGCGTATTGCTGTTGTTGCGGTCGACGAAGCCACCCCACTTGGCGGCGTACCAGAGCGGGTCGCGCAGCAGCGTGGCGCCGCCTGTGCCGGTGTTGGGGGTGAAGACGAAGGTGTTGCCTGTGGCGCCCACGCTGGGCAGCGTGGCGCAGTCGGCAGGTGGCGTGGTCACGTCGCAATAGCCTGGCGTGCGACCTGCCGGCACGTTCAGGAAGTAGGAGCCCGAACCCGTCTCGTCGCGGGCCACGAGGTACACCCCGTCCTGGGTGCTGCCGGAGATCACGTAGCCCATGTTCTGGTAGATGCCACCGGCCTGGTAGGTGGGCCGGACCGTGACGGACAGCGTGTTGTCCGCATTGGCCAGCACGGTGTATTCGGAGATGGCGTCCATGTCGTGGTCACCGCCTTGCTCCACGTCTTCGAAGTTGATCTGGAAGCGGGCGTAGTAGCGGCCACCATTGATCGAGGCGTCGGCGTCGGCAGCGCCCGAGTTGGCGATCTGTTCGACGTAGAAGTCGACGATCTGGTTGGTGGGCTGGTAATTGCCTTTGGTGGCAGAAATCCCGGAACCGCCCACCGACTTGGAGAACGGCACCAGGTTGATGATCCGGCCGTTGGGCAGGCGTGCTTCGATGCGCGGCAGCGGTGAGCTCAGCGCCACCACGTAGTTGTCGACCGACTGCCGGCCTTGCAGCGAAGGGCGCAGGTCGGTCGTCTTGGCGTAGTACGACATCGCCGCCGAGTAGTAGCTGCCCTGCTTGGTCGGCTCTTCCGGCGCCAGGCCGCGAATGGTGCCCAGCGAGGTCACGCTCTTGGGCGTGGGTGCGGCGTCGTAGGAACCGGTGCCCGTGCCCGACTGGCCGATGAATCGCATGCCGGTGATGTTGGACTCCACAGCGGTCATGGTGTTGCCCAATGTCGTGACGTTGAGGCCCGTGATGTCGCCGGCAAAGGTGTTGAAGGTGCTGCCGGGCATCGTGTCCGAGTCGAACGACGGATTGATGTCGGAGATGGTCAGGAAGTTGGCGCGTGAGCAGAACGACGCCCGGGCCGCGCTGGTGTTGGAGTAGGGGTCGTCCCAGGCCACACTGCTCAGGCCCACGGCCGTGTCGAAGGTGGTCGACGTGTTGAAGGAGGTGGTGGCGGAACCCTGGCCCGCGTAGTAGCGAGTGGCCTCGTAAAGCATCTCACCGATCGGGTTGCCCCAGTCCACCAGCTGGCCTTCGGTCGCGGCCAGTGCCGAGTCGGTGTATGGGTTGGACTTCCAGTACTCGTCCGAACTGCTGCTCTGGTTGAAGCCGCGAATGCGCAACCGGTTGAAGGTGTTCACGATCCGCGCGTTCGTCTCGAAGATGCCGGTGTTGGCCACGACTTCGTTCGAGAAGGAGGACACCACCTTGCGCAGCCGACCGCCGGACATGTGGTTGTCATAGCTGCCGGTGAGCAGGCCGAAGAGCATCGAATCGTTTTCGCCGTACTCGTGCAGCAGGCCGATCGGCTTGTATTGCCCGTTGGGGTACCGGCGGCATCCGGCGTTGTAAGTGGCTGTGCACACCAGCACGCGGACCGTGTTGTCGACCTGTGCGTCGGTCCCGGCGGGGAAGCCGCCCGACGACAGGTTGTCGTGCAGCACCGGGCGTTCCTTGGAAGCCCACTCCCACACGCGGCGGTCATTGCCGACGTTGGTGCGCATGCGCAGGAGCGGCGCCATGTTGCTGCAGTTGTCGAGCGTGCTGCAGTTGACGCCGCGGTTGGCGGTGAGGTTGCCGAAGAAGTGCCGGCGGTCGGTGGCAGTGGGCTGCGCCAGCGGCGTGTAGTCGCTGATCAGGTAGCCGTCGGTGGCCTGGCTGTGGTATTCCTTGGCCCAGCTGTGCGCGTCCTGCGGAATGTAGGCGCGGCGCAGGATGGTCTGGGTGGCGCTATCCACTTCGCGGAAGCCACCGTAGAGCACCTTGCGCAAGGCATCGATGCGGCTGGTGGTGACATAGTTCAGCCAGTTGCCTGACCACCGGTGCGTGGTGCTCGCTGAACAGCGGCCCTGCGCATCGGCGGTGGCGCCGGGGCTGTACAGACCCGTGAGGCCAGAGCCGCTGTAGGCGTAGCACAGCGTCGAGTCGAACAGGCCGTAGTACGTGATGGCCGGCTTGAAGCGCGTGTCCAGCGTGCCGTCGCCGTCGATGTCGCTGGCGTCGTTGTAGGCCTCGTAGAAGAACTTGTGGTCGCGGCCGGCCACCAGCATGGTCATGGGCCTGGCGCTGATGGTGGCGCCCAGCGGCTTGCTCGGCCAGGGAAAGACGGTTTGCGACTGGACGCTGAGCGTCGCCAGCACGATGGCCGTCATGGCCACGATCTTCAACGCGGTGTTCAGGTGTGACAGGCTTTTCATGGCGGTACTCCGAGGACAATCATTCGGCGGCAAAGATCGACTGCAGCATCACCGCCGCCCGGTCGTTGCCGGCGTTGCTGCGCGCCGTGATGCGGTAGCGCTTGCAGTCGGTTCCAGCAGACGGCGTGCCCGGCTGGCAGGGAAAGGTGTTGCCCAGGTACTCGACGATGTACTGGGGCGTGATGCTGATGGGGCCGTTGGCCACCACGGTGGCGTTCTGCCAGCCGGCAAAGGAGGCGTCTGCCCAGCGCATGGTGGCGTTGGCGGCGGGCGCCCCGCACACCCCCGCCACGCAGGCGGCCAGCGCAGCGGGCGTGGGCACCGTGGTCTCGACCAGGATCTCGGCTTCCCGCAGGGCGGCTTCGGCCGCCTGGAAAGACAGGCTGCGGTCGAAGGTCTGTGCGGTCATGCGTTCCTCCAGCGTCACCGTGCGCAGCGCGCTCAGCCCCACCAGGGTCATGATCACCAGAAGAATCAGGGCAACGACCAGCGCCACACCAGCCTGGCGCTGGGGCAGGGCGGCGTGGCGGGAGGAGAAGCGGCGTGGTGTTTTCATCAGGCAGGCCTGTTGCGCAGGTTCACGACGTGGATGAGCTGGCGCTCGACCGGCTGTTGGTTGGTGCCGACCGCGTTCTGCGTCTCGAGCGTCAGGCGCAGTCGAACCGCCACCACCTGAGCTGCGGCGCCCTGGGTCCAGTCGGCAATGGCCGCAGCCGTGACCCAGTTGGAATCCAGCGTGCCCGTGGCGCTGTTGCGCAGCAGGTAGTCCAGCTGCATGTCGCGCACGCCTTCGGCAATCTCTTCCGTGCCACCGGCGTTCACACGGAACAGCGAACGACCCCCACGGGCGTTGTTGCCGACGTACCAGGTGCTGGCCGTCATGAGGGTGACGAAGCCGCCGGGCTGGAATGCGCGCGAGTTGCCCGTTTCGCTGGAGCAATCGGTAGGGAAGTTCAAGCCCTCGCTGCAGTTGTCGGTGATGCCGGCGCCGTTGTCGTGGGCCACCACGGCCGACGTGCCGGACGTGGCGTTGGTGAGCTTGGCCAAGGCGGCCGACTGGCCGTCGCAGACCACGACGATGTTGTTGGTGGCGAAACCGTGGTTGATCGTGCCGAGCGTGATCTGGGCCGTGCCCGCGTCGTGCGAGGTGATCGTCACGCCGTCGAACATGCCGCCGCTGAGCACCCGCACGGCATCGGTGCCGGCCACCCGTTCATTGACGGCCGCGCCGGTGGCGACAATCCCGGTCGCGGCCTGTGCACCATCGAATCCCTGGAGCACGCCGGCTTCCCAGTTGGAGGTCCATGCGGTGGTCGCGTTGTTGAGCACGTTCGCCATCAAGGTGGCACCACACAGGTTGCCGCCCGCCTGCCTGACTTCACGCGCCATGAGCTCGAACGAAATGCGGGCGTTTTCCTGCAGCCGGCCCAGGTTCTCGTTGGCCCGGAAGGTCTGCTGGTTGGTCATGAAAATGTTGATCACGCCGCCGATGAGCAACAGGCCCAGTACCAGCGCCACCATCAGCTCGACAATGCTGAAGCCCGCCTGGCGCAAGCGCGCGGGGCGGGTCGGCGATTGGGGGAAACGTGCGGTGCGGCTCATAGGCGGCTCGTGGTTTCGAAGCGCTGGGCACCCAGACCGCCAGCCCGGCTGTCGTCCCAGGTGATCTGGATGGTGCACACGCCGTTGACATCGCAGCTGATGGCGCCGCAGGTGGTGTCTTCGTTGCCCAGGCTGGTTCGCAGACTCTGCAACCAGTCCCGGCGGTTGTTGTCCGACAGCGTGGCCCCGGTGATGGCCAGCGGATTGCAGATCGGCGCGATCACGCCCGCACTCACGGCGCCCGTGTTGTAGGTCAGCGAAACGGCCGAGGCGCGGTCCGCGCGCATGGCGTCCAGCATGTAGTAGCTCAGCATCACCGCCTGGCCGCGCGCATAGCTGCTCTGGTTCGTCTTGAGCGCATTGGCCTGCAGGCCGGCCATGCCCAGGAGCCCGAGGGCCAGGATCAGCACGGCCACCAGGATCTCGATCAGACCCACGCCGCGCTGGCGTTGGTGCCCGATCGGGCGTGCTCGAAGGGTGCGGGCAGGGCGCATGCGGTTCCTCATGGTGCGGGGCAGTTGGCCGCCACGGAAGCGGGCGTGGTCGTGGTGACGCGCCCCGAGGCGGTGATGGCGATGTCGCGTGCACGCCGGGTGTCGGCCAGGGCGCTCGCGGTGCTGCACACCCGCAGCGTGCCGGCCTGCGAAGCGCCGCTCATCAGCTTGGCCTGGCCGTCGGAAGCGAAAGACACGAAGTTCGGCACGCCGGCAGAGCCCACCATGACGATGTTGCCGCTGGCGGCAGCGTTGACGGAGAGAATGGCTTCACCACCGTCGACCGTGGCGTCGGTCGACGACCGGGTGGTGTCGATGAAGATGATCCAGCCCTGCGCCCAGCCGCCACCCGTGGTGCAGGCGGTGGCGTTCGCGCTCTTGCACACGGTCACGCGCGTGCCGCGGCGGATGGCCTCGGTCCGGGCGAGCGCCAGCGCACTGACCACATCGTTGGTGCTGCTGGTCAGCCGGTTCGAAGCCACGGCAGACTGGAAACTGGGCACACCCACCGCCAGCAGGATGGCCATGATCGCCACGCCGACCATCAGTTCGATCAGCGTGAAACCCGCCTGCAGGCCGCGGACACGTCCAGGCCAATAGGTAAATGAATGTTTCACGTCCGAATTGTGGGCGGGGGATACCCCTGGGACGAGGGACAGACGCCGAAGTGCCGTCTGGAGAGGATGGACGGTCGAGGCCGTACCGGACGTCACGAAAACCGGCCTGTTTCAGCGCCGGACTTCGTCCACCAGGGCCCTGAATTCGTCGATGTCCTCGAAGCTGCGGTAGACGCTGGCAAAGCGGATGTAGGCCACCTTGTCCAGCTTCTTGAGCTCGCGCATCACCATTTCGCCCAGCCGCGTGGCCGGGACTTCGCGCGCGCCCAGGTTGAGGAGCTTTTCCTCGATGCGCTCGATGGCCGCGTCCACCTGTTCCGTGCTCACCGGGCGCTTGCGCAGCGCCAGCGCAAAGGAGGCGCGCAACTTCGCCGGCACATAGTCCACACGTCGCCCGTCCTTTTTCACCACCGCGGGGAAGCTCACTTCCGGGCGCTCGTAGGTGGTGAACCGCTTCTCGCAGTGGCCGCATTGCCGGCGGCGCCGGATGAAATCCGCGTCCTCGGAAACCCGGGTCTCAACGACCTGGGTTTCCAGATGGCCGCAGAAGGGGCATTTCATCGGTAAACAGGGAAACGGGCTGTGAGAGCGTTCACCCGGGCGCGCACGGCATCGATGTTCGCGGCGTCGCGCGGGTTGTCCAGCACGTCGGCGATCAGGTTGGCCGTCAGACGCGCCTCTTCATCCTTGAAGCCGCGAGTCGTCATGGCGGGTGTGCCGATGCGCACGCCGCTGGTGACCATCGGCTTTTCGGGATCGTTGGGGATGGCGTTTTTGTTGATCGTCATGTGGGCGCTGCCCAGCACAGCTTCGGCTTCCTTGCCGGTGATGCCCTTGGCCCGCAGGTCCACCAGCATCACGTGGCTCTCGGTGCGGCCACTGACGATGCGAAGGCCTCGGGAAACGAGCGTTTCGGCGACGATGCGCGCATTTGTCAGCACTTGCTGCTGGTAGGTCTTGAATTCCGGTGCCAGTGCTTCCTTGAATGCCACCGCCTTTGCAGCGATGACGTGCATCAGTGGTCCGCCCTGGAGCCCGGGAAAGATGGCGCTGTTGATGGCCTTCTCGTGCTGGGCCTTCATGAGAATGATGCCGCCGCGTGGACCCCGCAGGCTCTTGTGCGTGGTGGAGGTGACCACGTCGGCGTGCGGCACCGGGTTGGGGTAGATGCCTGCGGCGATCAGGCCAGCGTAGTGCGCCATGTCCACCATGAACACAGCGCCCACGTCTTTCGCCACCTTGGCAAAGCGCTCGAAGTCGATGCGCAGGCTGTAGGCAGAAGCGCCGGCAATGATCAGCTTGGGTCTGGTTTCGTGCGCCTTGCGCTCCATGGCGTCGTAATCGATGGCTTCCTGGTCATTGAGGCCATAAGACACGACGTTGAACCACTTGCCGCTCATGTTGAGCGCCATGCCGTGGGTGAGGTGGCCGCCTTCGGCCAGGCTCATGCCCATGATGGTGTCGCCGGGCTTGAGGAAGGCCAGGAAGACCGCCTCATTGGCCGACGCGCCGCAATGCGGCTGCACGTTGGCGGCTTCGGCACCGAAGATCTGCTTGACGCGGTCGATGGCCAGTTGCTCGGCGATGTCGACGAACTCGCAACCGCCGTAGTAGCGCTTGCCCGGGTAGCCTTCGGCGTACTTGTTGGTCAGCTGCGTGCCCTGCGCGGCCATCACGGCGGGCGAGGCGTAGTTCTCGCTGGCAATCAATTCGATGTGGTGTTCCTGGCGCGCGTTCTCCGACTGGATGGCGGCAAAGATCTCGGGATCGGTTTGTTCGATCAGGTGCTGGCGGTCGTACATGGCAGTCCTTCAAGACGTGGAACCTTGCGCGGAGACAAGGGCTGCCCAGGCGAACGGCTGAACACCGGAACCGTCGCGATCCCGGCGGTACGCTTCCCAGTGGTTGTCCCAGCGCCGCTCGATTTGAAGGGGTCAGGGGGGCCACGTCAGCGCCGGCCCCCGAGCCTTGAAGGTCGGGGTCGCGCGCCTATCGCCAGTTGCGTACCCGGCGAGTTTAGCCGAGCCCGCGAGTCCGACGCGCCGATCAGGAGCGCGTCAGGCCTGCGGCTGGCAGGTGCGGCTGGGCCGGGCCTTCGGCTTCCAGCTCGGCGGCGGGCTTGGCTGGCACGGCCTCCACCGGTGTGGCTGGCGCCACCACCGGAATCGGACGCACCTGCGGCACATAGCGCTGCATCGGCTTGCCCTTGGCCACGCTCTGGATGCGAAGGTGCTCGGCCATCACCTTGTTGATGTACCAGCTGCCGTCGGTGCTGACGGCGCCCACGTACAGACGCAGTCCGCCTTCGACCGAGCCCGCACGCTTGATGCAGTCCTGCAGCACGCGCACACCCACCCGTAGGTTGGACATCGGATCGAAGGCCGCCAGGTGACCGCCGAAGTCTTCGTACTTGTCGGTGTGCACCCGCGTGAGCACCTGCATGAGGCCCTGGGCACCCACGGGGCTTTGAGCAAATGGATTGAAGCGCGATTCGACCGCCATCACGGCCAGGATCAAGGTCGGATCGAGGTTGGCCTTGGCGCCGATTTCATAGGCTTCTGCGACCAGAGCGCCAAGCGGTTCGGCGGCCACGCGGTATTTGCGGCTGAGCCAGTAGGCGACGTTGGCCTGTTCCTTGGGCAGCGCGGCGGGCAGGGCGGCCGTCACGCGGTCGATGGCCGTGGGCTCGGCGGCGTACACGGTGTCCTCGGCCAGCGCCTCCTGACGCTCGAGCAGCCAGCCCAGCAGCTGCTGTTCGGCGTTCTGGCGCAGGTCGGCGCGCGCGCTCAGGGTGATGAGGGCCACGGCCAGCAGCGTGCCCATGAGGGCCAGGCTGTTGTGCGTGATGTCGAAGAAGCCCTGGTAGGTGTCCCGCAGCGCGGTTTTCAGGGATGCCACGGCACCTGTGGTGCTCTGTTGTGGCGATGCGGTGTTCGCGGTCATGGGATCGCTCCTTGGATGGGGTCGCCATCGACGGTGGCCTCGTGGGAGGAGGTCGACTTAGCCTTTCTGGCAGCGTTGGGGGAAGCCCGGATCGGGCAAGCGAGCGGATCGTAGGGGGTTATTAATACTCGGTCAATGTTTTTGAATCAGTTTTTAACAACTAAAAGTCATGTACAAGTGTTAGAAAACGTAAGCGTGCGGACTTCCATAGCGCGGATCCCAGTGTGATCAGGGCTTGCCGGGCGACGCATTGGTAACGACCGCTTGTCGGCTCGTGACCACCTTTCATGTTCCAAAATGCGTTTCCCGGGTCGCTGAATGGCATTTCCGGGCGCGATTGAAAATCTCCATGGCAATTCCCGGCCCGCGCCTTGATCGTGCAGGGCGCCGGGAGTAACCTGTATCTGCCTGTTCGATGACAGGCGCACGCTGGCAACGCGGTGTACCGCACGCTGGCAACCAACGGGAGCAATCTGTTGCTTCCAGGCTGGAGGGACATCCAACTCCCACCGCCAAATCGACGGCAAGAGCATTTCGCCCGCCGTCAACCCCGGCAGGCCTCGCTTGCCGGGGTTTCTTTTTGGCGGAGCGAATAGGCCGGGGAGCATCGGCGACACTCGCGCTATCGAGCAGCCATCCATCGCACCATGAACGCCCTGTCCCTCCCGAAGAGCAGCAGGCCCTGGCTGAAGCGGTTGCTGATCGCGCTGGGCGCCTTGCTGGTGCTGTGGGCCCTGGCCTGGCTCACCGTGCCGCCCTTGCTGAAATGGCAATTGCAGAGCCGGGCTTCAGAACTGCTGGGCCGGGTGGTGACGGTGGAACGCATCGATTTCCGACCCTGGTCGCTGGGGCTCACCATCGAAGGCGTGCGGGTGGCCGACGCTTCGGGTAGCGGCTCCCAGTTCTCGCTCGATCGCCTGTATGCCAATGCGGAACTTCAATCCCTGCTGCGGTTGGCACCGGTCGTTTCCGCGCTGCATGTCGAGCAGCCCCGGCTGAGCCTGCGACACCTGGGAGAGGGCCGGTACGACGTCGACGACATCCTGGCGCGCCTGCGCCCCGGCGAAAGTGCAAAGCCCTCAGAGCCCGGGCACTTTGCACTGTTCAATATAGAGGTGGTGGGCGGCGAGCTGGATTTCGTCGACGACGCCACCGCGTCCACGCACCGTCTCACCGGCCTGAAGCTGGGCGTCCCGTTCCTCAGCAACCTGCCCTCCCGGCAGGCGGTGGTGACCGAGCCTCGCCTGGCCTTCGTCCTCAATGGCAGTGCGTTCGACTCCGGTGCCAGCACCACGCCCTTTGCGCGGACGCGCGACACCGAGGCCCGTCTGGACATTCCCTCCCTGGACCTGGCGCCCTACCTGCCTTACTGGCCGTCCCAATGGCCGGTGCAGCCCCGCGCCGGCAACTTGCAGCTGGCGCTCAAGGTCGATTTCGAGTACCAGGACCAGCCCAGACTGGCGGTGTCGGGCAAGGCAGCGCTTGCAGGGTTGCGCGTGGTCGAGCGGCTGGGCTCGTCGGACGAGGCGGGCTTGCTGTCTTGGGATCGACTGCAACTGGATATCAACCACCTGGAGCCTCTGGCGCGCGAGGTCGACCTGGCGTCGGTGGTGCTCCAGTCGCCCCGGCTCGAGCTGGCGCGCGACGCGCAGGGCAGTTTGAACCTGGCGCGCATCGGCGCGGCACTGGCTGCCCTGGCGCCAGCGCCGACCGGGCCGGCGCCTGCCCCGGCGGACACCCCATGGCGGGTCAGCGTGACCCGCCTGTCGCTCGAAGACGGCGCCTTGCCATGGCGGGACGCGTCCGTGCGGCCGGCGGCGGATCTGGCATTGACGGCGCTGAGTGTGCAGGTGCAAGACCTGCGCTGGCCCACGGTGGCGCCGGTGCCGTTCGAAGCCAGCGCCCGCCTGGGCGACACGCCCATCGACCTGAAGGGCAGCGCCACGGCCGCCGAGGCGCAGGCGCAGCTCACACTGGGCGCGGTGCCGCTGGCCACCTTCGCGCCTTATCTGGCCGAGACGCTGGTGCCCGAGCTCGATGGGCGCCTGCAGGCAGACATCGGGTTGGCCTGGCGCGCTCCACGCGACGCGCAGCCCATGGGTCTGTCGGTCCATGTCCCCAGGCTGCAGATGGACGCCTTGCGGCTCGGCCCCGCACGTCGGCCCCTGGCCAGCCTGGCAGCCTTGCAGATGACCGATACCCGGCTCGACCTGGGCGCGCGCACCGTGACGGTGGGCAAGGTGCTCGCCAGCCGGCTGGAGGCAAGCGTGCAGCGGGACCCGAGTGGGCGATGGCAGGTGCAGGACTGGGTCAGGCCCTCGCCAGGCCAGCCTGCCGAAACCCCCCGGCCCATGCCCTGGCAGGTGACGCTGGCCGATGTGGAACTGGATGGCGGCAGTGTGACGCTGGACGATCGCCTGCCGGTGCGGCCGGTGAGTGTGGCCGCGAGCCAGCTCAAGCTGCAGGTGAAGAACCTGCAACCGCTGGCGAGCAAGTCGCCCGACATGCCGGTGGCGCTGCAACTGCGGCTCGGCCCGGCCAAAGCAGCGCGCGGCGAGTCGGGCCGTCTGTCCGTTGCGGGAACCTTGCGCCTGCCCGGCCTGGACGACGGCCTGCGCCTCAAGGCGAGGGTGCAAGCCGACCGGCTGCCCTTGCAGGAGTTCGAACCGTATTTTGGCGACCGCCTGAACCTCGAACTGCTGCGCGCGGACGCCAGCTACCAGGGCTCCGTGGAGGCGGCGTTGCCGGCTTCTGGCTTGCGCCTGAGCTTGGCGGGCCAGGCCGGGCTGGACGATTTCCGCGCCAATACGCGCTCCCCGGCGGAGGACCTGCTGGCCTGGAAATCGCTGCAGGTGCGCGGGCTTGCCCTGGCCATGGCCCCGGGTCAGGCCACCCGGCTGGCGGTCGAAGAGACGGTGCTGAGCGACTACTTTGCCCGGCTGATCATCGACGAGGCGGGCCGCATCAACCTGCAGGGCCTCATCAGGCCGCCGGAGGCAGAAGAGGGTGTCGCTGCTTCCACGCCTGCGGCGTCTGCGCCGCTGGCTGCCGCGTCATCGGGCCCACCTGCAGACATCCGCTTCGGGCCCGTGAGCCTCGTCAACGGCCGCGTGCTGTTTTCGGACCGTTTCATCAAGCCCAATTACTCCGCCAACCTGAGCGAACTCACGGGCGGACTCAGTGCCTTCGCCAGCGCCGGCACCGCCACCGATGCGCCGCAACTGGGCGATCTGACCTTGCGCGGGCGTGCGGAGGGCACGGCGGCGCTGGAGATCGACGGCAAGCTCAATCCGCTGGCCAGGCCCCTGGCCATGGACATCCGAGGCAAGGTGCGCAACCTGGAGTTGCCGCCGCTTTCCCCCTACACCGTGAAGTACGCGGGCCACGGCATCGAACGCGGCAAGCTCAGCGTGGACGTGGCCTACAAGGTCGAACCCAGCGGGCAGCTCACGGCCAGCAACCAGATCATCCTCAACCAGCTCAGCTTCGGCGACCGGGTGAGCGGGAGCGAGGCGCCCAACCTGCCGATCAAGCTGGCCGTCGCCCTGCTGGCCGACCGAAACGGGGTGATCGACATCAACCTGCCCGTCAGCGGTTCGCTCAACGACCCGCAATTCAGATTGGCGCCGCTGATCTTCCGGCTCATCTTCAACCTCATCGGCAAGGCCATCACCGCGCCCTTCTCGCTGATTGCCAGTGCCTTTGGAGGCGGCGGGCCCGAGATGAGCCAGGTGGCGTTTGGCGAGGGTCGCCAGACGCTGGACGCCGCCAGCCGCGAGCGTCTGGACGCGGTGGCCAAAGCGCTGGCGCAAAGGCCCGCGCTGCAGGTGACGGTGGTCGGGCAGGCCGATCTGGAGAGCGAGCGCACGGGCTACCAGCGCTCGCGGCTGGACCAGCAGGTGCTCGCCGAGAAACGGCGCGCACTGGCCCGGTCCGGTGCGGCGCCGCCAGAAGGCCTGACGGTCTCGGCCGAAGAGTACCCGGCGCTGCTCAAGGAGGTGTACCGGCGCGCCGACATTGCCAAGCCGCGCAACGCCATCGGCATCGCGAGGGACATCCCCCAGATCGAAATGGAAGCGCTGCTGATGGCGGCGGTGCCGGTCACGGCCGACGCGCTGCGCGAACTGGCCGTGGCGCGAGCGGTGGTGGTCAAGGAGTACCTGGCGAGTCGCGAACTGCCTGAGGAGCGCCTGTTCCTGGGGGCGCCTTTGCTGGGACGACAGGGTGAGAACTGGCGCCCTCAGGCCGAGTTGAAGCTGGCTCCTCGCTGAGCGTGCGTGCGCGTGCGGTGTCGCGCGCCAACTGCGGCGACAATATGTGTTTGGTCGCGCCGCCGTGGCGCCGGCTGCGAATCGATCCAATCCTCCCCCCATGTCGCTGTTTTCCTTGCGCAAAGCCCCGTCTTCGTCCAACGCTTCCGAATCTGCCGTGAACACGCCCACCTCTCCCAAGTCCGCCAGCGCCCACGCTGCCCACCCGTTGGACGCCGTGACCGGCGGTGCGTTTTCCGCGCCGACCTCCGGCGAGCGCGCCGCGCGCATTCGCACCTGGCTGGCCACCGATCCTTCGATGGAGCAGATGAACGAGGTCTTCAAGGAACTCTCGCACCGCGACCGCGGCGCGGCCAAGCCGCTGAAGGAAAAGCTCGATGAAGTGAAGCGCCAGAAGTCGCAGGAGCAGATGTCGGTGGAGTGGGCGCAGAAGGCCCAGGCCATGATCGATCAGTCGCGCCTGAACCTGGCCGACGCGCTGGCCTGGCAACGCGACGCCGCCCGCGCTGGTGCGCCGCTCTCGCGCGAGCCGCTGGCCGCGCTCAAGCAGGCGCTCGCCGAGCGCGTGAAGGCCATTGAAGACCTGCAGCACCGCGTGCAGGTCGAGCGCGAAGCGGCCGTGCTGATGGCCCAGCGCATCGAGGTGCTCTCCACCAAGCCATGGCGCGAAGCCCAGCAGATGGCCGAGACGCTGCGCGCCGACGTGGACCAGTGGCAGCAACAGGCGGGTGCCTTGACGCAAGACCCGCAATGGGCCAGCGTGGACGTGAAATTCCCGCCCATGCTCGACGCGTCTCGCCAGCAGCTCCAGATCGTGTGGGACGCCTTTGGCGCGGCGCTCGCGCAGACCGTGGCCGCCGATGCCAACCCGCAGGCGCCGCTGCCCGCCGTGCCCGTGTGGGCCGACGAGCTTCGTGCCGCGCGCGGCCAGGAGACGTCCGCCAGCGTGGAGAAGAACGCGCAGGACTCACTGGCACACCAGGAGCGCCGCGCGCGCGCCGCCGCAGACCTTGAAGCAGCGCTGGTGGTGCTGGAGCGCGAGCTCGCCGAGGGCCACGGCAAGGCCACGCCCAAAGCCGCTGCCGACGTGCGAGGCCTGCTCAAGAGCCACGGTCGCCTGGTGGGCGCCGCACTGGAGGGCCGCGCCAACGCCGCGCTGGCGCAAGCCGGTGAACTTGAAGGCTGGCAGCGCTGGCGCGCCGACCAGTTGCGCGAGGAACTCGTGGCCAAGGCCGAAGCATTGCTGCAGGCGCCCGAAGGTCAGCGGCTGGGAGGCCGCAAGATGCAGGAGACGCTGCGTGCCCTGCGCGACCAGTGGAAGACCACCGACCAGGGCGGCCAGCCCAACCACGCGCTTTGGAAACGCTTCGACGAAGCCTGCACCGAAGCCCACAAGGTGGTGGAAGCCTGGCTGGTGCAGGTGCGCCAGCAAAGCGAGGCGCACAAGGCGCAGCGCCTGGCCATCATGGAAGAACTGCGCGCCTGGACGACGGCGCACGCCGAGAGCACCGACTGGAAGAGCCAGGTGCGCGAGCTGCATGGATTCTCCGAGCGCTGGCGCGAAGCCGGCCACCTGAGCGAGAAGGCCTTTGCCGACATCCAGCCGGTGTGGAAAGAAGCCATGCACACCGCGCACGCCCGCCTGGAAGCGGCGCAGGCCGAGAGCACGGCGCGTCGCAAGGCGCTGATCGAAGAGGCCACGCAACTCGGGGCAGCGCCCATGCTGCGCATCGACGCGGTGAAGGCGCTGCAGCAGCGCTGGCAAGCCGAAGCGCATGCCGTGCCGCTGGAACGCAAGCACGAGCAGAAACTCTGGGAGGCGTTTCGCCAGCCCATCGACGAGGCCTTTGCCCGCAAGAGCACGGAGCGCGAGAAGGCGGTCACGGCGCTCAGCGCGCACGACCAGCGCGTGCTGGACGCGTCTCGCGCACTGGAAACCGCCAGTGCCGGCGGCGACGCGCAGAAGATCCGTGCGGCCATGGGTGCACTCGAGGCCGCCCTGAGTGCGCAGCCCGAGACGGCTGCCGCGCCCGTCGCGCAGAAGCCTGCGGCCATGGAATCGAGTGGCGATGCGGCCTCTCCCGAAACGCCCACCACTGAGGAAGCGCCTGTTGAAGCGGCCACGCCGGCACCCGCACCTGCACCTGCCACGCCACCGAAGAAACTGGTGGCCATGCGCGGCGACGATCGTCCCGGCATGAAGAAGACCGAACCGGCAGGCCGAGACGCGCGCCGTGACGGCAAGCCCGGTGGCCGTCCCGATGCGCGCGGCGGACCGCGAGATTTCCGCGACGCCCGAGCGCCGGCTGGCGCCTGGCGTGAGGAACGCGAACCGCGTGGGCCGCGGCTGGGCGATGCCGCCTTCCGCGCGCAGCGCCAGGCACTGGAAGCCGCCCAGGCCAGCCTGCGCAAACTGGCCGCACAGGCCCATGGCGAAGTCATCACCCAGCTCATGACCGCCTGGGAACAACGCGATGCGGAGCAGGTGCCGAGCGCGCAGGCGCTGGGAGCGCGGGTGAACGGCCCGAGCCGTGCGGCCTGGGTGGCCGCCCTGGGCAAATCAGCGGCTGCGCTGGGTGCAGAGACCTTGCTGCGGCTGGAAATGGCCGCCGAAGTGCCGACCCCCGCGGAGCACCTGAGTGAGCGGCGTCTGCTGCAGCTCCAGCTGCTCACGCGCCGCCACGCGGCAGCGCCCGCGGACACCTGGGTGGAAGACGTGGCTGCCGTCCTGGCGTCCTCCTTCGACGCCTCGACCGCGCGCCGGCTTCAGAACGCGCTCAAGGTGTTGCTCAAGCGTTGAGCGTGCGGGCCGCGCGGAAGAAGCCGTCGTACAACGGCATGAGCTCGGGAAACTCCAGGGCGAAGCGCTCGCGGTTGACGAAGTACGCTTCGCAGGTCACCGCGAAGAACTCCGCCGGGTCCTTCGCAGCGTAGTCATCGAGCCAGGGCACTTCGCCTCCGAAGCGCTCGGCCATCGAGACCGCTTCGCGAAACCGGTCGTACGCCGCCTGCATCGTCTGGTGCCAGATCTGCTGCGCGCGAACTCTCTGGCGGGTGCCCAGGAATCCACCGGGCAGGGGCGGCGCACCATCGGGGGAATCTCCCAGGCGCATGCCCAGCATGTCCATCTTGTGGGCGAACTCGTGGATGACGACGTTGTGACCGCGCTGCGCCCGTTCGCCCGCGTGGGCCACGTCTTCCCAGCTCAGCATCAGAGGTCCCCGGTCCATGGCCTCGCCTGCGATGACTTCGTCGTAGTGGTGCATCACGCCAGCGCTGTCCATGGTCTTGCGCCGCGCCACCACGGCGCCGGGTTGCACCACGATGCCCACGAAATCGCCGTACCAGTCCAGCAGGTCTCGCGCATCGCGCACGGGCTCGCCCGAGACGCCGTGCATGTGCAGCAGCGGCAGGCAGGCCTGCGCCGCAATGGCCAGGGCCATGGCGTCCGAGACCGCCAGCCCGTTGGCGCCATGGAACTCCTTCTCCATCAGGAAGTGCGCGCACAGCAGGCGCAGGCGTTCCTGCTCCGACGTCTGCAATTCAGCCAGAAAGGGGTGTTCGGTAAGCGTGGCGCGCCACAGGGCATCGGGCAAGGGGGTGGGGCGCCTGAGCTTGCGCGGCAACCAGCGCTGGATGAAATCGATCATGTCAACGGAAGCGTCTAGCCCGCGCAAAGTGGCAGGCGGTGCAGGCCCAGCGAGTCCAGGCGCAACACTTCGGCACGGGGTGGTGTGGCACCGGCGTCCCAGTCGCTGAGCACGGTGCGTCCGAGCCCATGACCCAGCGCATGGTCGGCGGGCCGGTGGGTGTGGCCATGGATCAGCGCGTGGGCGTGTGCGTGGCCGAGCCATGCGCGAGCCGCGTCAGCGTCCACATCGGCCCACAGGCTGGGGTCGTTGCCGGTGCGCCGCTTGCGGGCTTCGCTCTGCGAGCGCAGCTCACGCGCCACGGCGTCGCGCTGCGCCAGCGGCTGCGCCAGGAATTCGTTTTGCCACGATGCCTGACGCACCTGTTCGCGAAAGCGCATGTAGTCGGTGTCTTCCAGGCAGAGCGCGTCGCCGTGGCTGAGCAGCCAGCGCTGTTCCTGAAAGACCAGCACGGTGGGGTCGTTCAGGCTGTGCATGCCGCTGGCGGCCAGGGCCTTCGGGCCGAACAGGAAGTCACGGTTGCCGTGCAGGAAGTAGATGGGCGTTCGCCGGCTGTGGGCTTGCAGCGCGGCCGCACAGTCACGCTGGAACCGATGCTCGTCCGTGAGGGGGCTCGGCCCATCGAGCACGTCGTCGCCCACCCAGACCTCGAACAGGTCGCCCAGGATGAACAGCGCATCCGCAGGGCCCGGCGAGGGCTCGCGCAGGTAACGCTCAAAGGCTTCGAAGGTTTCCGGCTCGCTGGCCTGCAGGTGCAGGTCGGAAATGAAATCGACCGCTTGCCAGCTCGCAGGTGCGTTCAGCTCGGCAAAGCGGTCGATCGGAGTCACGTGCATGGAAGCAGGGGCGGGACGCCCCCGACGATCAGAGGGCGACCGCCTTTTCGATCACGACGTCGTCCTTGGGCACGTCGTCGTGGAAACCCTTGCGCCCCGTCGGCAGTCCTTCGATCTTCTTCACGATCTCGCTGCCTGACACCACCTTGCCGAACACGGCGTAGCCCCAGCCCTGAGCGCTGGGTGCGGTGTGGTTGAGGAAACCGTTGTTGGCGACGTTGATGAAGAACTGAGCCGTGGCCGAATGGGGGTCGCTGGTGCGTGCCATGGCGACCGTGTAGGTGTCGTTCTTCAGGCCGTTGTTGGCTTCGTTGGCGATCGGTTTGTCCGTGGGCTTCTGGGTCATGCCGGGTTCGAAGCCGCCGCCCTGCACCATGAAACCGGGGATGACACGGTGGAACACCGTGTTGTCGTAGTGACCTTTGGCCACATACGCGAGGAAGTTGGCGGTGGACTGGGGGGCTTTCTCGGCGTCGAGCTCCAGCGTGATGACGCCGTGACCGGCAATGTGCAGTTCGACTTGGGGATTGGCCATGGTGTTATTTCTCCAGAGTGGCTTTGAGGATGGTGATGGGAGTCGAGGGCACGTTCTGGTGCATGCCCTGGTCGCGGACGGCCACCGCGCGGATCTTGTCGACGACGTCCATGCCGGAGACCACCTTGCCGAACACGGAATAGCCATGCCCGTCAGGCTTGGGCGCATTCAGGTTGGCGTTGTCAACGGTGTTGATGAAGAACTGAGATGTGGCCGAGTTCGGGTTGCTGGTGCGCGCCATGGCAATGGCGCCGCGGTCGTTCTTCAGGCCATTGCCAGCTTCCAGGGGGATGGGGGCCTTGGTGGGCTTTTGTTGCAGGTCGGGCGTGAAACCGCCGCCCTGGATCATGAAGTCGCTGATGACGCGGTGAAACACCGTCCCGTCGTAGTGCTTGTCGTTGACGTACTGCAGGAAGTTCTCCACCGATTTCGGCGCCTTGCCCGGGTTGAGCTCCAGGACGATGTCGCCCATGGAGGTGCTCAGGCGGACCTTGGGCGCAGCGGATTGCGCCATGGTGCTCTGGGGCAGCAGCATCAGCGAAGCGCTGGTCAGCAGCGCCGCCAGCAGGGAACTGGCGCCGCGGCGCGTGAGGAGGGGTCGGTACATCAGAGGGTTCCTTCAAAAAAGATCGTCCAGCGATCCTGTTCACGCGTCCAGTACTGCCGCCGAGTGACGCCACGGCTCTGGCCCATGGCCACTTCACCGAAGGTGACGACCAGCGTGTCGTCCTGGTCTCGCCAGCGCAGCACCGAGACGTTCTTGAGCTGGATCTCACGCGAACCGTTCGATCGCAGCTCGCTTTCGACGCGGGGCCACCATTGGGCCAGATCGCGGCCTTGGTTCAGGAAGCGGCTGGAATAAAACCCTTTCAGGGCGTTGGCGTCGCCCGCACTGCGGGTCTGGCGCCAGGACTCCAGGACGGATTCGAACTGGCCGCGATCCGGTGCGAGGGCTTCTGGCTGCACCCACTGGAGTTCAGGGGCGATCACCACCGGCGTGGTGCGGATCTGCACCGTGGACAGCACGCGCTCCAGGTCCGGGTTGGAGAGCACCACGCATCCATCGGACGCCTGCGGCGCGCGCACGAACTGGTCGCTCGGCGTGCCGTGCAGCCAGATGCCGCTGCCGGTCTTGCCGCGCTGCACGTCCAGCGGATTGGGGTAGTTGATGGGCAGCGCGCCCACGCCGTACAGATCGGGCAGGTTGGCAGGGTTGAGCGTGCTGGTGATGTAGTAGACGCCCAGCGGTGTGCGCTTGTCGCCTTCGGTGGTCTTCTCGATGCCGGAGAGCCCCACGGAAATGTAGAAGTCGCCGATGAGTTTGAGACGCGGTGCGCGTTCCTCTTCGCTGGTGGGGCGCGCAGCACTCTGGTTCTCGAACAGATAGAGCCGCGAGCGCGACGCGTCGATGGCGATGGCATGGCGGCTCTGGGGCGACAGGGTCAGGAACTGCGTCGGTACACCTCCCTCGGGTGGACGCTCGGTGAGCGCGCGCAGCCGCCGGCTGGATTCCTCCCTGAGCGTGGCGAGCTGTTGCGCAGCGGCCAGCGCCTGCGTGTCGGGCACGTCGCCCAGGCGGCGCACGGGGCGGGCCTGCAGGCTCAGCAGGTCGCCATGCACAAGGTGGGCGAGCTGGAAGTTGGGGTGGTCGCGCACCAGCGACTGGGCGCGCTCGAGCGCCTGCCGGTGCTGCGCCTGGCCGATGAGCTGGTAGATCTCGATCAGCCGCGCTTCAGCCTGACCCATCAGGGGCTTTGACGCCTTCAGTCGCTCGCTGGTCAAGGCCACCGCCGTCAAACCTGATGGCACCGGTTCTGGCTCGCTCTTGACCGTTTCACTGATGAACGCCTGCGCGGAATCGATCAGCGAGGGTGCAGCCGTGGCCGTGGCCGGCAGGGGGGTGGTGCCGAACGACGCGTAGATCCCGAACGCCAGAGCAGACAGGAGCGCCGCCAGCCAGACACCGCGGGGCATGCGCCAGGAGGTGCTGCCACCTGCACCCATCACCGAGGTCGGGAAGCTGGCGTGACCGCGTTGAGCGAACCTCCGACTCGCCATCAGGATCCCGTGGATTCCCGAACGATCAGCCAGCGGTTGCCGTTCCTGACCAGGTCCAGCGTCTTGCGGCTGGTGACGTTCAGGGTGTCGGAGGTGTAAGCCTGGCGGAACCGGGCGGTGGCTCGGTCGCCGTTGACGGTCACATCGAGGTCACTCACCTCCACGCCGATGCGCGAGCGCGGCACGATGCGGGCGCGGCGGTCGGCTTCCCAGTCGCTGCGCGACTGCCCACCCGCTGGCGTGAAGTTGGGGCTGTACGCGGCGAGGTACAGCGGCATCTTGCGGGACGACCAGGCTTCGGCCCAGGCGGTCACGGCCGCCTCGACCCCGCGCTGGGCATCACCCGAAGCGGCGGGCGCCGGTGCAGCTGCGGGAGCCGGGGCAGGAGCCGCTGCAGGCGCCGGCGCGGCTGCCACTGGCGGCCTGGCTGCCGGTGCGGGCGCGGTTTCCGGTGCCGGGGCTGCCGCCACCGAGGTGGCAGGACGTGCCGTGCCCGCGGCGTTGCCAGCGAACAGGTTGCGGATCAGGCTGAGCTTGGGGCCTACCGCGGCGTTGCCGGCATCGAGCTGGAGCGCTTTGCTGTAGGCCTGGCTGGCCAGCTTGGCGTAGACGTCGCCCAGGTTCTCGTGCGCGGTGGCGTAACTCGGGTTGGTGCGGATGGCCATCTCGAGTGCGGCACGGGCCTTGTCGAACTGGCTCTGGCCCGCATAGAGCACGGCGAGGTTGTTGTAAGGCTCGGGCAGCTCGGGATAGTCTTCGGTGAGCTTGGTGAACGTGGCGATCGCGTCGGCCGACTTGCCGCTTTCGGTCTGGATCACGCCCTTGAGGAAGCGCATCTGGGGATCGCGCGGTTTGGTCGCCAGGTACTGCTCGGCCTTCAGCATCGCTTCGTTGAGCTGTCCCGAGCGCACCAGGCGGCTCACCTCGCCGTAGTTGTCGGTCTGTGCCCAGGCCAGTGGCGAGGCCAGGCTGACCAGCGCCACGGCAGCCCAGGTCAGGCGGCGCAGGCGGGCCGGCAGCGTGACCAGGGTTGTATGACGGGGTGAATGGGTCGAGGGTTTCACGGGGTGGAGCATGGGACCTCAAAGGGCGAACCTGGGCGTCCGGGCGATGGACGGGGCCAGTGAAACGTTGATCGAAGGCCCGACGTTGCAAAGGGCAAACAGACGGGCTGGATATACTGACGAATTGTATCTGAGGGGGTCCGGTTCCCATGGCCGCGCCAGACCACTCGCCGCCGTTCCATGACCCTGAAAATCCACAACACGCTGTCGCGAAGTCTGGAGGCGTTCCAGCCCCTTGAACCCGGTCATGTGCGCATGTACGTCTGTGGCATGACGGTCTACGACCTCTGCCACCTCGGTCACGCCCGCTCCATGCTGGCTTTTGATGTCGTGCAGCGATGGCTCAGGACCACCGGCTACCGCGTCACCTACGTGCGCAACGTCACCGACATCGACGACAAGATCATCGCGCGCGCCATCCGCAACGGCGAGACCATCACCGCGCTGACCAACCGCATGGTCGATGCCTTGCACCAGGACGCCGATGCGCTGGGCATCGAGCGACCCACGCACGAACCCCGCGCCACCCAGTACGTGCCCCAGATGCTGGCCCTGATCGGCCGGTTGGAGCAGAACGGCCTGGCCTACCGCGCCGAAGGCGGCGACGTGAACTTTGCCGTGCGCCGCTTCGAGGGTTATGGGAAG
This sequence comes from Hydrogenophaga sp., assembly GCF_051858985.1. Classification (GTDB taxonomy): domain Bacteria; phylum Pseudomonadota; class Gammaproteobacteria; order Burkholderiales; family Burkholderiaceae_C; genus Hydrogenophaga. Next base: position 232,024 of record NZ_JBHYGM010000002.1, read on the forward strand.
CTTTCAGGCAAGTCGCTCGACGAACTTCGCGCTGGCGAGCGCGTGGCAGTGAGCGACGGCAAGCACGACCCGCTGGACTTCGTGCTCTGGAAAGCTGCCAAGACCGATGAACCCGCCGAGGCCAAGTGGCATGGGGCGTACGGCGAAGGTCGCCCCGGCTGGCACATCGAGTGCTCGGCCATGAGTTGCGAGATCCTGGGTGAGACCTTCGACATCCATGGCGGAGGGGCCGACCTGCAGTTCCCTCATCACGAGAACGAGATAGCCCAGAGCGAGGGTGCCACGGGCCAGCCGCTTGCACGCTTCTGGATGCACAACGGCTTCGTGCGCGTGGACAACGAGAAGATGTCCAAGAGCCTGGGCAATTTCTTCACCATCCGTGAGGTGCTCGAAAAGTACGATCCGGAAACGGTGCGCTTCTTCATCCTGCGCGCCCACTACCGCAGCGCGTTGAACTACAGCGACGTGCACCTGGACGACGCGCGTGGCGCGCTCAAGCGCCTCTACACCGCGTTGTCGCAGGTGTCCCCGGCCGCCGTCGAGCCGATCGACTGGACCCAGCCGCACGCGCAGCGCTTTCGCGCCGCGATGGACGAAGACTTCGGCACGCCCGAGGCGGTCGCGGTGTTGTTCGAACTCGCCAGCGAAGTCAACCGCAGAAAGGACGCGGGACTGGCGGGCCTGTTGCGCGCACTGGGGGGCACGCTCGGCCTCTTGCAGGACGACCCGCAGCGCTTCCTGCAGGGCGGAAGCGAGACCGACGAGGCGGCGATCCAGGCGCTGATCGAGCAACGCGCTGCCGCCAAGGCCGCGCGCGATTTTGCCGAAGCCGATCGCATCCGCAAGGTGTTGCTGGACCAGGGCATCGTGCTCAAGGACAACCCCAGCGGCACCACCTGGGAGCGCGCCTGATGGCCTCGATCGCGCTGCCCGACGCCGTGCCCGAACCGCCCCCTTACTGGGTGGACGCCTGCCGACACCTGATGAAGCGCGACCGCGTGCTGAAGAAGCTGATTCCCCAGTACGGCAGCGCGTGCCTGCAATCGCGTGGCGATGCCTTTGGCACGCTCGCGCGCAGCATCGTGGGCCAGCAGATTTCCGTGAAGGCTGCGCAGTCGGTGTGGGACCGGTTTGCATTGCTGTCCAAAAGAATGACACCGGCCCAGGTGCTCAAGCTCAAGGTCGATGACATGCGCGCAGCCGGGCTATCGGCTCGCAAGGTGGAATACCTGGTGGACCTGGCCCTGCACTTCGCCAACGACCAGGTGCATGTGAAGTCCTGGGCAACGATGGACGATGAAGCCATCATTGCCGAGCTCGTGGCCATTCGCGGCATTGGGCGGTGGACGGCGGAGATGTTCCTCATCTTCCACCTCATGCGGCCCAACGTACTACCGCTGGACGACATCGGACTGCAGAACGGAATCAGCCGGTGTTACTTCTCGGGCGAGCCGGTCAGCCGCAGCGAGATCCGCGAAGTGGCCAACTCCTGGGCGCCCTTCTGCAGCGTGGCAACTTGGTATATTTGGCGGTCGCTCGATCCGCTGCCGGTGAGCTACTGAACCTGCCGGCCCGTCGGGACGTCGTTGACAAGACAAGGAGTTGACCTTGGCCAAGAAGAATTTTCTGGATTTCGAGCAGCCCATTGCCGAGCTCGAAACCAAGATCGAGGAACTTCGTTACGTGCAGACCGAATCAGCGGTCGACATCTCCGAAGAAATCGAGCAGCTCGCGGGCAAGAGCCTGCAACTCACCAAGGACATCTACAGCAGCCTCACGCCGTGGCAGATCACCAAGATCGCTCGCCATGCCGACAGGCCCTACACGCTAGACTACGTGCGCGAGATCTTCACGCACTTCGTTGAACTGCATGGTGACCGGCATTTCTCGGACGACCTGAGCATCGTCGGCGGCATGGCGCGTTTCAACGGCCAGCCCTGCATGGTCATCGGCCACCAGAAAGGGCGCGACACCAAGGAACGCGGCATCCGCAACTTCGGCATGACCAAGCCCGAGGGGTACCGCAAAGCGCTGCGCCTCATGAAGCTGGCCGAGAAGTTCAAGCTGCCGGTGTTCACCTTTGTGGACACGCCCGGCGCCTACCCCGGCATCGATGCCGAAGAACGCGGGCAGTCCGAAGCCATCGGGCGCAACATCTTCGAGATGGCCCAGCTCGAGGTGCCCATCATCTCCACGATCATTGGTGAAGGGGGCTCCGGTGGCGCTCTGGCCATTTCGGTGGCCGACCAGGTGCTGATGCTGCAGTACTCGGTGTACTCGGTGATCAGCCCCGAAGGGTGTGCCTCGATTCTCTGGAAGACCAGCGACCGCGCGAGCGATGCGGCCGACGCGCTCGGCATCACTGCGCACCGTCTCAAGGCCCTGGGGCTGGTGGACAAGATCGTCAACGAGCCTGTGGGCGGCGCACACCGCGACCACAAGCAGATGGCTGCCTTCCTCAAGCGCGCGTTGAGCGATTCCTGGCGGCAACTGGCCGATCTCAAGGTCAAGGAATTGCTGGACCGACGCCATGCGCGGCTCAACAGCTACGGCCGGTTCACCGACACCAAGGCCGACGCCAAGGACAAGCGCTGAGGTGAACCCCGCCGGCCACCCATCGGCCAACCCCTGCGAGCAGGCGTTGGCGGCGTGGAGTGGGCGGCATCCCGTGTCTTCCACCAGCGTCGTCGCCGTGGCCTACAGCGCCGGCGCGGATTCCACAGCCTTGCTGCTCGCCGGCGCGTCGCGCTGGCCCGGGCGCGTGGTGGCCCTGCATGTGCACCACGGCTTGCAGGCCGCTGCCGATGGGTTCGAACAGCATGCGCGCGCGTTCTGCGATCAACACGGCGTGCCACTGCGGGTCACCCACGTGGACGCTTCTCACGAGCGCGGTCAAAGCCCGGAAGACGCCGCACGCGACGCGCGCTACGCCGCGCTGGCACGCCTGTCGCAGGACGCGGGCGCTGCCTGCGTGCTGCTCGGCCAGCATGCCGACGACCAGGTGGAGACCTTGCTGCTCGCCCTCAGCCGCGGCGCCGGCCTGCCAGGTCTGGCCGCCATGCCGGAGCGCTTCGAGCGCCACGGCGAGGTTTTCGGCCGGCCACTGCTTGGCGTTGCTGCCGCCGACCTGCGAAGCTGGCTGCAGGACCACGGCCACACCTTCGTCGATGACCCCAGCAACATCGACGAACGCTTCACACGCAACCGCATTCGCGCCCGGCTCCTGCCCGCGTGGGAAGCCTGCTTTCCGGGGTTCCGCGGCCTGCTGGCGCGCAGTGCCCGTCATGCCGCGCAGGCGCAGCGGCTGCTGGATGAACTCGCGGCCATCGACCTGGCGCGAACGGGAAGCCCACCAGCCATCGAAGCCTTGCAATCGCTCTCACGCGACCGGCAGGGCAATGCCCTGCGTGCGTGGCTTCGACAGCTGGGCGTGGCGCCCAGCGCCGCGCAACTTGACGAGTTGCTCGACCAGGTCGCGGACTGCATCACGCGCGGTCATGGCATCCGGCTGAAGGTGGCCAGTGGCTTCGTCACGCGCGACGGTGCACGGCTTTCTTACGGGCCAGCATCGCAACCCCCCACCCTATAATCTCAGGGTTTTGCCTGATGGAGCCCGGGAAAGAGGGCATCCAGAGACGACCACTCCACTCCGACCAATCCCGATGGCTTTGATAGTTCACAAGTACGGCGGCACCTCCATGGGGTCGACCGAGCGCATCCGCAACGTGGCGCGCCGCGTGGCCAAGTGGCACCGCGCGGGCAACCAGCTCGTGGTGGTGCCCAGCGCCATGAGCGGCGAAACCAACCGCCTGCTGGGCCTGGCCAAGGAACTCGCCCCGGCCCGACCGGGAACGGCATACGGCCGCGAACTCGACATGCTCGCCGCCACCGGCGAGCAGGCGTCGTCTGCGCTGCTCGCCATCGCGCTGCAGGCTGAAGGCATCGAGGCGGTGAGCTACGCAGGCTGGCAGGTGCCGATCAAGACCAACAGCGCCTACACCAAGGCACGCATTGAATCGATCGATGACGCCCGCATCCGCGCCGATCTGGAAGCGGGCAAGGTCGTCATCGTCACGGGTTTCCAGGGCATGGATCCCGACGGTCACATCACCACGCTCGGTCGTGGCGGCAGCGACACCTCGGCCGTGGCCGTGGCCGCTGCCCTCAAGGCGGCCGAATGCCTGATCTACACCGATGTGGACGGCGTCTACACCACCGATCCGCGCGTGGTGCCCGAAGCGCGTCGCCTGCATCGTGTGAGCTTCGAGGAAATGCTGGAGATGGCCAGCATGGGCAGCAAGGTGCTGCAGATCCGCTCGGTGGAATTTGCCGGCAAGTACAAGGTGCCCCTGCGCGTGCTCTCCAGCTTCACGCCCTGGGACATCGACCTGAAAGAAGAAGCCGCCTCCGGCACCCTGATCACTTTTGAGGAAGACGAAGACATGGAACAAGCCGTCGTTTCCGGCATTGCCTTCAACCGCGACGAAGCCAAGATTTCGGTGCTCGGCGTGCCCGACACCCCTGGCATCGCCTACCAGATCCTCGGCGCGGTGGCCGATGCCAATATCGAGGTCGATGTGATCATCCAGAACCTGAGCAAGGACGGCAAGACCGATTTCAGTTTCACGGTGCACCGCAACGACTACCAGAAGACGCTCGACCTGCTCAAGGCCAAGGTGGTGCCCGCGCTCGGTGCGGCCGAGGTGGTGGGCGATGCGCGCATCTGCAAGGTGAGCATCGTGGGCATCGGCATGCGCAGCCACGTGGGTGTGGCCAGCCGCATGTTCAAGTGCCTGAGCGTGGAAGGCATCAACATCCAGATGATCTCCACCTCCGAGATCAAGACCTCCGTGGTGATCGACGAGAAATACATGGAGCTGGCGGTGCGTTCGCTGCACCGCGAGTTCGACCTCGACCAGACGGCGGACACCATCGCAAGCTGAGGCATAATACGCAGCTTCCGGAGCGATGACCGAGTGGCCGAAGGTGCTCCCCTGCTAAGGGAGTATGGGGTGTAGAGCCTCATCGAGGGTTCGAATCCCTCTCGCTCCGCCAGAACCCTAGTAAATATGCGGCCTCCGGGCCGCTTTTGCTTTGTGTCCATCAAAGTGTCCATCGTCAACTTTGCTACTAGCTACGGCTGCAGACGCTAGTGTTGAGACGAGGCAACTAGTTGACAGTTTGGTCACTTTATGTGGTGACGAAATGGCCTGGTGTGATAGGTTTGGCATCCTGCTTAGGGAGGGGCATAAAAATCGCCCCGCGAGGCGCCAAAACATAACAAACATGCTATAAATGGCTCGACTGATCGTCACTCGAGAGATTAAAGATGAAATCGAAGCGCTGAAGCATCGTGACATCGACGCTGCCGCCCAGGCACTACTGCTTCTGCAGGAGCTTGCCGGTGATCAAGCAAAGCTTGAAGACCTGTGCGTGGAGCACAACCATTATCTGTACGACCCTCCTTTCGAGGTCAAGGTCCTACAGAACGCCCGCAAGCTAGGGCTCAATATTTATATTCTCAAGTACCGCGAAGATGATGGCTCCTTACCAGGCTACCGGATTCTCGTCGGATTTGACGCCCAACGGAGTACCTACTATGCACTCGCCCTCGCCGACCGAAACACCTCCTACGATCAAGGTAGTGCTGCCTTCCGGGAGTTACGAGCTAGATACGACAAGTATTCAATTCCAATCTACCGTTGATATCGGAGGGATGGCGGTAGGAGTGGTGGAGTGCCGGGCCACTGTCTATAGACATGATCGTTGGGTTGAAGTGGACGAATTCATGGACACTGCGCTAGAAGCAGGTGGCCAACTCGTTGAAGACTATCTTGCCGAGCAAGAGGCTGATCCTGAGATGGCAGCGGCGCTAGCTCGTGCAAGAGCAAAGATTAGCTCGAAGGTCGCGCAACAGAGCGCAGGCGGATTGGCCGCATTGCGCCTGAATGCGGGGCTATCTCAGCAACAACTTGCAGAGCGTATTGGCGCACATCAGCCAAGCGTCGCCAGGTGGGAAAGAAAGCCTGAGCAAATGACGTACTCAACGATTGTTCTTATCGCAGGTGCATTGGGCGTGCCTGAACAAGCGATTTTCGATGCCCAGCGATCGCGCACCGTCGTTGTAGAAGCTGCTGCTACTCTCGTTCACCATGCTTCAGCTTGAGACCCCGCGGCTTTTTTGCCTCTACAGTGAGGACATGCGTCCTGAACAATCGGGCCAAGCAACTGTGGTCGGTTGGTATGGCAGTGGATTTGTGTCAATGCCGCTAACTGGCGATTTAGTGTTGCCCCGTCTTGCGATCAGCTGCGTGATTGAGTTGCCGCCAGATAGAGTGCTCGACGCCCTTACTTTTGAAGTGTTGTTGAATGAGAAAATTCTCCATAAAGTCGCGTTGCCTAAGCAGGCAATTGTGGATATGGACAAAGCTCTGATAAGTGTCGCCCCAGCAAACGCGTCCGCGAAAAAGATAAAAACTGTTCAGTTCGCAGTGCAGATGAGTCCGTTCGTTACCAAGGAAGAGGGCCGGCTCGTTGTGAGGGTGTGCTTGGATGACAAAGACGAGTTGATTGGTAACTCCCTGTGGTTCAAACGAGGCTCAACTCAAGTTGTTCAGAAAGTGCCGAATCGCGATTCGGCCGGCCCGGCATAAGGCTGCAGCGTCTCTCGACGCGGAACGCTAGATCAGGAGGGTATACTGTATTTTTGTACAGTATAAATTGCTGGACCTTTTCTCACGGCTTCTGCCATGCGCGTCACCCTGACCCAACTGCGCCAGAACGGTCGACGCCTCAACGCAGGCGCTCGCACGACGATGGTCGGCGAACTCATGACAACCAAGTATCTGAACGGCAGCAAAGAGGTGAAGGTGCTGGAGTTTCTGGAGGTCAGAAGCGCGCCGGGCATGTTCACCTTGAGCGAGGCGAAGGTGAAGGAATGCTGGCAGGAGAAGTCCATCATCGTGTTCTCAGGACTCGCCCGCGAGAACGACGCATGGGTCTCGCAGGAGTGGCTGATCGATGTGGCGCCCTCTCAAGAAATGATTGCGCGCTCCACAGTAAGGAGCCATATGCCCACGTCCCTGCCTCCCGCGCACAAGCCGCGTCAAGAATGACAATGCCGAGGTCATCATCAAATCCGAGGGCAGGGCCGCAACATGAACTCAGAGGAACGCATCCGCGAACTGGAGCAGAAGGTCGAGCAGCTACAGACCGTGTTCAAGAATGCGGTGGACGTAATGCAGGACCTCGGGGGCGGGGATCGCATGTATCAAGCTGCGGTAGTCGCGCTGATGCAAAGCCACCCGAACCCCGAAGAGATGGCTGCTGCGGTCCACCATCATCTAGAGAAGCAGTTCACCTCCATACACTTTGAGACGCTTCCTGAGTCTCACGTTCAGGGCGCGGAGTCCGCGCGCACCTGGCTGCTGGCCGTCGTGAAAGAAGCTCTTCGGCAGCACCGCGACCCCCTCTAGATGCACCCTGCGTAACGTACATCGGGACCATGGACGTCTCCAAAATCCTGCTGTGGGTAGGCGCTCTTCTGGGCCTGATCGGTGTTGTGATCGGCGCCGGTGGCGAGCCCTACGGCAAGTGGGTCGCGCTGTGTGGACTGGTGCTCAACCGGATTGGCTGGATCATGTTCCGGCTGTCAGAGGATTGAGCGAGTCTCCCGATCCTCCCCGGGAAGCATGCGCGATTTTGCGCACCCTCTCAGGCTGGTGCCGCCGGTGTTCAGCGCAGACGCTTCTGCAGACGTCGCGCGAAGGATTCACCTCCGTACCAAGCCTGGCTGTCCGCATCAAGCTCCTGGAACAGCGCCAGAGCTAGTTCCACATCCTCGGGCGTAGGGTCGCCACCCGGAAAGACCGGCGGCGGTCCAGCGCGGTTTCTGGTGCCTCGGCACCACGCCGGCATCGGTCGAATATCAACGGCCATCGGTTGAACCCTTCAAACGCTTGCGCACACTGGCGGCCTTGGCGGCCCATGCGCGTTCGTCCGCTGCTTCGGAACTGCGCTGCACCTTCGAGCGCAGGCTGGACGGTGCTGGGCTTGCCACAGGTGCCCGGGCCTTCGGTGTGGTGAAGGGCAGGGCGGCTTTCGCCGCGGCAACTCGCAGCGCCTCGCCAGGGATGGCACCAGTTGCGACCGCGCAAAGGTAGGCCAGCGGATCATCAAATACGGTTGCCCCTGACTGCCCCGCCTTTGCCTTCCGGGTCGTCGACCCTTTGGGGCGGCCTGCGCCTGCTCTTTTCCCGCCGTGTAGTGCGTCCATGGAAATCAAGTTTCAGTGTGTACGGTGCGCGTGAGGTGGGGCGCGGTTTCCTGGGGCGAAAGGGTTCGGATTCTTCGCCCACCCCCCCGGGCCCTTGGTATGGCCATCAATGCACCTGGCCTTTCATGCGCGCTTCGAACTCGGCCACCTGTTGCGTGACCAGCGACTGAAAACCGGGCGACCTCACGATTTCATCGAGCAGCTTCTGACCATTGGCGTTGGTCGTGGTGCCTGGGAATTCCGTTTCGATCATGTCGCGCACCCGGTCGAGCAGGATTGCGGTCACTGCTCTTCGATCGATCTCGATCATTGCGCTACTCCTTTGACCATCAACACCCAGCCGGCCATGCCTTCGCGCAGGCCCTCGCCAGCCGATACCGCCCGCGCAGCGACATAGACGCGATCGTTCTGCGTCACGACGTCGCCTTCTTCGTAGTCCAGTGCCCGCTGAAACGCACCTTTGAAAACGAGGCCGCACCGGCCGGCGGCCTTCTTACCGCCACCGCTTTCGAGCACAGCGATGCGCTTGTGCAAGGGCTCGACTGCGTTGCGGATTGCTTCGCCTACCGCCTTCCCGAATTCCTCGGGATCGAAGCCGATCTGCTTCGCAGCGGGAGACGTGTGGGCATCCTCCCGGTATGCGTCTGCCGCGGTCATCGATTTGGTGCCTTGCACTTCGATCGCCTGCGGGTCTGAATGGGCCATTTCACGCCGACGCGCGCGAATGCGCTGCAGCACGGCCACGTCGCGAGTAGCCATTACAGATCCTCCACGATGACGACACCAGTCGAGTCCGCTGCCAGATGCCATTGACGTTCGATGAGCATGGCGACTGCGTTCGTCTGGAAAAGCGAAGTCAGTTGTGCGGGAGCCTCCGGGCTGGCGCGAAGATCGACCGTCGCTTCACCGGTGGAGGCCATGCGAACCCCGCCGTCGAACAGAGCGATGCGGCTTGCGGGGATCACCACCATGCCGGCCTGGCCGTCCACCGCCACAAGGTGAATGCCAGGGGCGAACTCGCCACCTCGCACGCCTGCCGATCGATTGCTTTCATGGGTTGCCAACCAGGCGGCGTCACCTTCGCTGACAGCGACCACGAAGCCATAGCTCGGGCCTGCAGCCCGCAACCCTGCCCGCAAGCTAGCCAGTGGGTCGGCTCCCGCGGCGACGGTCGTGGTGCTCGTATCCAGGAGCGCCAGCAACACGCTGCGGTTCATTGCGCGGGTGATCGCCTCGCGAAGTTCTCGTTCGAAAAGTGCCTGGCCTTCTGCGCCCGTGGCCAGCGAGAGCTCGCGGCTCATCACGACGATGGCGCAGGCCTTCAGAAAGTCCACGTCGCCCAGGTTCAGCGAGAGATCGATGACGGGCTTCGGACCGCCCTCGGTCACCACGTTTCCGACCGCGCCGGTCGCAAGCATCGCAAAGCGCATGTTCGGAGGAAGCGTGCGAGCGTAGCGTTTGATCTGATCGAAGATGGAGAACTCGGCGATGGACGCGAGGTATGCACGCGCAAGGGCCTGCGCCTCGGGACCTCGCCACAGATCATCGACGTCCAGAGCGTTGCCTATGGCCTTCGTCACCAGGTCATCGGTTGCGTGCGCCTTGAGTGCGCTGAGTGCGATCTCGTTGCGGCCCGCGCTTAGCAGTCGGCGGGCGATGGTGACGAATGCGCCAGCCTTCTTTTCGGTGTTCGGAATGCCCGACGCCAGCATGGCGATCGATGCTTCCGCGCGTTTGACGTAGGCGAGTTCAAGTGAATCCATTTTGGTGTTCCGGTTGGTGACGATGGAACCAAGGTACGCAGTCACGCAAAAATCAAACGCCTTTTGCGATTTTCTGGAGGCGTTGCACTTCATCCGGCAGTGCCTGGATCTCGCCCACGCTCGCGCATCGCTGGCGCAAGTGATCCAGCACAGCCGATGCAGCCAGAAACCATGCACCAGCCAGCGCACCCGCGGTGGCGCGCTTGTGTGGCCCTTCGATCAGGTGGAACGCATCGCCGGCGGCGGTGGCGAGCACGTCGGGGAAGGTGGCGGCCAATTCGAGAATCAAGGCGTCGGCCGTATCCGCACCGAGCCAGGTGCGCACTGCATCAGGATCGATCAGGAGGGCATTCCCGCGCCCACGGCGGCCACGCTGAACACACGGGGCACCTTCGCGCACCCATCTTGCGAGCGTGCCAGGGCGGACTCCCAGCACTCCGGCCGCCTCGGAAATAGGAAGTCCGATCATCACTTCTTCAGTCTGAAACTACGGAAAAAGCGATGCCGGCTTGGGGACTCGGTGTCAGCGGGGATTGGTCTGCATCGGGCGATGCCCGCCCCGCCTCGCCACCAGGTAAGCACCCAAAAGAAAATGCTCATCGTCATGGCGTGCCACCGCGATACGTTTGATTCAGATGGTCGCGAAGATCGGCCCGCAGTTCTCGCGGCGTCTCAAGACATTCCCGACGCATGGCCTCCCGGGCCACGGGGCCGTCCCCGTGGTGGTCGCAGGCGCGCATGGCGGCCTCAATCAGTTCGAGGGTGGTCTGGTGGGCATCGATCAGGTACGTCACCAACGCGGGCTTGTGGGTGCGGATCAGGGCTCTCAGTTCTTCGTTCAGGCGCGCGGCGGGGGATGCGCTCAGGCGCTCCCCCTGAAGTTCCAGGCGAACACCGGCCGCGTACAGGCGTTGAAAGATGGCTGCGGCTTCCATTTCAAAAGCCCTCGCTTTCGTCGAAGGTGCTCACCTGTGCAGCCGAAGAATCCGAAGATACCCAGTCTTCAACGTTGGGCTCCTTCGTATTCTTCGGGGGCATCTTCGCGAGTTGCCAGTACCAGCCGCCGGCCATGCCGTCCTTCTTTTTGATGATCAGGAGGTCATCGGCGGCGCGGCGCACGGTGTTCCATGCATGTCCGGCTTCGGCGGCTTCGGCCTTCACGATCTTGGCTGACGTGGGTCCGTCCTTGAGCACCTCGCGCAGGAAGTCGGCGGCGCTCTCCCTTGGTGCCTGTTCGGCATCGTCGGCAACGTCCGTCAACAAGGCGCGCGCGCTCCCCTCGACCGTCTTGCCCCACGTCACCCGGGATGCCTCAATGCCTGGCAGTGCTTCCACCTGTTCCAGGTGGTACTCGATACCGCCATCATCCGGGCCAATGTTGGACTTGGAGCGCGCCAGAATGCGGCGGTCTTCACCGTTTTCGCCTCGCACCTTCGCGGCCACCAGCACCACCCGGGCCACGGCACTAAATGCCACCGAACCGATCACCCGCTGGGTCGGGTCGCCACCCTGGCCGCCCTTGCTGAAGTGCGTGATGCCTAGGACGGCAAAGCGTCCAGCGGCGGCGGCGTCAACGAGCGGTTGCAGGGAGCGGCGCACCTCGGTGTTTTTGTGACTGTCACCGGTCACGGCAGACACCACCGGATCGAGAATGACCAGGCTTGCACCGCCCGCGGCTTTGATGGCGGTCTCAAGCTCACGCATGTCGCGGGCAGGGTCGAATGGGTACAGGCCGGCTTCGTCCCGGATCCCCTGCACAAAGAAGATGCGCGAGCGGTCGCCACCAGCTGCAATGAAGCGGGGGAGCAGCGTATCCGCTGGATCATCCTCGCCACTGCAGACGATGACGTTCCCAGGCGTGCAGCGCGTGCCATCGGGCCAGCGCCCGCCGATGGTGACGGTAGCGGCGAGCGCGCCGGCTGCGATGGTGGTTTTTCCCTGACCAGGCGCACCTGCCAGGATGTGGACTTTTCCGAGCGCAAGCCAGTAGGGCCACAGCCATTCAACGGGCTCAGGCGTCAGCTCGGTCCCGCACGCCAGCACCACACCAGGCAATGCAAAGGGCGGTCGCAGTGAGCTACCGCGCGCCTCAATGTCGGCATCCAGAGAGGCGGCAAAGCTGTCGTATTCAGAGGCCCTCATGCGTAGGCCTCCACCAGTCGATTGATCCGGCCGGCGGCGGTCAAGAGGCGGAACCGGTCGGGTTCGGTGAGGGTGACGCCATGCGCGACGTTGCCAGCGGCTACCGCGGCCAGCGTGGCCTCGAAGGCAAGCACCTGAAGGGCAGCGCGCGGTGGCAGTGGCGCGGGCTTCTGCGGGCGCAGTGGCCTGCCATCCTCCACCCAGCATCCGAGGGCCTTGGCAGCGTCAACGAATTCCAGCCCGTGGGATGCCATGTGAAAGGCCAGCACGTCACCGCCCTTTTCACCGCAGCTCATGCACACCCAGGCACCGGTCGCCACGTTGACGCGCATCGAATCGCTGCCACCGTGGAAGTTGCAGATGGTGGTCTTCCACTTGCCCGGACCCTTGAGCGTCAGGCCCTCGGATTCAAAGTAGCCCCTTGGCTCGGGGCGACGGTCGCGGTCGAAGCTCATCGCGCCCCCACTTGGCGCGCGAACGCCTCAAGCTCATCAAGGGTTCTGCAGTACCGCGTGAGCCCTTGGCGGCTGACGAAATATGCGCCAGTCAGCACCGCCGTCGTGACGTGCCCACGCAATGCCAGGCGCGCAATCGCGGTCGAGCGGCGTTTCTCCACGTTGCCGCCATCGGGCGATGGTGGGACAATGGTGGCGTCAGCATTTTGGTTTTGTGCGATGTGCCCGGCTCCACCCGGGCATTCGCTTTTCTGGCCCCTGCTCACGCGGACACCTTCGGTCCATGTTCGCCCTTCGCCTGCGCATCGCGCCATGCGATCAACCGATCGCCGGGGATGACGGTGCAGCGTGCGCTCAGGCGAATGGGTTGAGGGAAGTCCGGTCGCTCTTTGATCCAGCGCCAGAGGGTTGCAGTGCCGATACCGAGCAGTTCCGCGGCTTGCTTCGGTCGGTAGGACCGTGATTCGAGGTTTGTCATCTGTCGCCCCAAGTGATCCCGCTATGCCTTCGGCTGCGGTATCGGGCGATCAAAACAACGACAGCGGAATTAACCCGGTTTCACTTTTTTGGAGCTCGCGTAGTTTCGAACAGTCCGGTCGGTGACGTTGTGCTGCTTCGCTGCCGCCCTCTGTGGGGCTGGATGCCAAGCCGCCTCCAACGCGGATTGTGTTTTTAGGACAGCAAGGGGGTCAGCCTTTGGAGGGCGTCCGCCGCCATGGTTAGCAATGAGCCGTCGCAGCGGTTCAACGAGATCGCTCAGTTCCGTGCCCGGCACATACTCGGCCAGCACCTCTCGCATCAGGAACACAAAGTCACTCATGACCGCCGATGCTCGCACCTCCGGGGAGAAATGGGCTTGAGTGAGCGCGTCTTCGAGCCGTTGCAGCGCGAAATAGTCGGGGTGCTGCTGAATGTCTCGCATCACAGCCATGCGCTCCGCAGGCGTCTTACCTTGCAGGTACTCGGCTAACGACTTGTTGGCTCGCGAGACGGGCATTCGCGTGGCATCGCTAGTGGCCTTTTTCGTTGCTGAGGACTTCTTACCAGTGCTCGCTGGTTTCGTTGGCTTTTGTGTGCTCATGCAGCCCCCCGCAACCTAACCACGTTCGCAGCCTTCTGCGGTAGGGCGAGGAACTTCGCCCAAGCGGTCATCAGCACGCGCCTACGTTCAACCATGTCGCTGCGTGAATAGGCTTGTTCCACGGCATCGCCCACGGTGTGCGAGAGGGCAATCTCCACCAGCTCACGCGGAAACTCGGTGTGATCCATCGCCCAAGTTTTGAACGAGGCGCGCATGCCGTGGGGAACTGCATCCACCTCCATGCGACGGAGCACTGCAGTTAGGGTCATGTCGCTAAGCTGGCCACCGCGCGGGGCAGGGAAGAGTAGGTCATTGCCCTTGATCCGGGGCAGCGCCTTGAGCAACCTCAAGGCCTGCGCAGACAGCGGCACTCGGTGCAAGCGCCCGGCCTTCATGCGCTCGCCTGGGACGGTCCAGAACCCGCCATGCAGGTCGATTTCTGCCCAAGTGGCACCACGGACCTCGCCGCTGCGTGCGGCGGTCAGGATGGCGAACTCCAGCGCGCGAGCGGCGGTGCCGGATGCCTTGCGCAGATCCAGCATGAAGGCGTGCATCTCGCGCGGGGCTAGCGCACGCTGGTGCACCACTGTCTTGATCTTGCTCGGCTTGGGGAACAGCTCGGACAGCCGGCCGCGCCATGAGGCGGGGTTTTCCCCGGTGCGCCATCCGCTCGCCCTGGCGAAGTCGAGCACCTTCTCGATTCGCTGACGCACCCGGGTGGCCGTTTCGGTTTTCTCGCGCCAGATTGGGCGAAGCACCTGCTCGACGTGTGCCTGGGCAACATCGGACACCAGCACCTTGCCCATGTACGGACTGGCGTAGGTGGCGAGGGTGTTGGCCCATTGCTGGCGATGCTTCACGTTGCGCCATTCATCGCTCTTCGCATCCATGAACGCGGTGACAGCTTCTTCAAAGGTCTTTGCCCTGGCCTGCTCCGCGATCAGTGCAGAGCGGGCTTGGTGTTTGGCTAGGATCGGGTCGGTCCCCTTCTCGATCAGCAGGCGGGCTTCTCGGGCCTTTTCGCGTGCGCCTGCCAGCGTGACCGAAGGGTAGCCACCCAAGCCCATGTCACGGCGCTTGCTGCCCACCGTGGCGCGAAGCACCCAGGTTCTGGCGCCGGTGGGTGCAATCTTTAAGTACAGGCCCGAGACACCCCCCACTGCATGCCAACCGGGCTGCATCAGCCGTTGCACCTGCAGTGCGCCAAGTTCTTTGGCTATGCGGGCCATATCGTTCGCCAGTGAGAATTGTCCATCGCCATGTCCATCAATTTGAGTGAGACTGGACGATATCACGCGATACAACGTGGGTCTACTGGTTTCTGATCGCCATAGGAGAATGCCGGTAGAATGAGACTACCCGGTGCGTTCTGGGGTTCGATTCCGGCAGACTCTCGCTCCGCCAAGACATGCCAGCCACACGAACGCGCCTCCGGGCGCGTTTTTCATTTCTGCGCGGCCATGTCCACTTCCACACCACCGTCCACCGCCGGCATTTCCACCACCGCGTTCGCCACGCTGCTGCTCATCGCTTTCATGATGGGTGCCAACCATGTCGCCGCGCGGCTGGCGTTCGACAGCGGGGTGAGCGTCGCAACGGCGGTGGCTTTCCGCAGTTGTGTCACTGCGCTGGTGGTCGGGCTCATGCTGGTGGTGTACCGGGTTCCGTTGAACCTGCAGCCGCGCCACCGCAAGGCCCTGCCCATCATCGGCTTGCTGGTGGGCGTGCAGAGCCTTTGCCTGTATGCATCGGTGGCCCGCCTGCCGGTGGCACTGGCGCTGCTGGCTTTCAACACCTACCCGTTGTGGACGGCCTTGTGGGCGCGCGTGGTGTACGGCCAGCGCGCCGCGCCGCGCGTTCTGCGCGCCATGCCGGTCATGCTGGTGGGGCTGGCGCTGGCACTTGATGTGTTCGGTGCGGCGTCTGGCCTGGGGGCCTCCGGGCACTGGTCGCGCATTGGTGTGGGCGTGGGCTTTGCGCTGGCGGCCGCGGCCACTTTCGGCCTGGCGCTGGTGATCACGCAGCAGGAAACCGGCGATCTGGACCGGCGGTTGCGAACCACGACCACCATGGCCATCGTGGCCTTGATGGCGCTGATTGCCACCAGCGTGCAGGGTGGCCTGGCACTGCCACAGGCGCCCATGGGCTGGGTGGGCTTGCTGGGGCTCACCTTTCTCTACGGCACGGCATTCACCATCATGTTCACGGTGTTGCCCAGGCTGGGTGTGGTGGGCAACTCCGCCATCATGAACATCGAGCCCATCTTTGCGCTCGTGCTGGCCTGGGCCATCCTCGGTCAGTCGATCGCACTGGTGCAGGTGGCGGGCGGCCTGGTGGTGGTGGCCACGGTGATGTGGCTGGGCCTGCGCAAGGGCTGAAGTTGCCGCGCTATTCCTGATCGAGTGAGGCGCTCCAGCGGTCGTTCCACCCGGGCGGCGAGTCGCGCAGGCCTTCGATGTGGCGCCGGTCGCGTTTGGTGGGACGGCCGAGCGGCTGGCTGTGCGCTGGCTCGGGCGCCAGCCGGCGCAGCTCGGCGGCTTCGTGGCGTTGTTGAAGTGATTCGGGCGTTTCCTCAAAGAGCAGGGCGGCCACAGGAGCCGGGCCGCGCACGCCGCTCAAGGCCCGCACGACCACGGTGCGCACTTCGTGACCGATGCGCAGTTCCAGCACGTCTCCCGGCTTCACATCTCGAGAGGGCTTCACGCTGGCGCCGTTGAGCTTCACCCTTCCCTTGTCGATTTCCTCACTGCTCAGGCTGCGCGTCTTGTAGAAGCGCGCGGCCCAGAGCCATTTGTCGAGTCGAACTTTGGCGGTGCTGTCGGCAGAGGGTGTCTTCATGTCTCGTTGGGGGTGGGTGACAAAGGCAGTCGCACGGTGGCGTCCAGCCCGAGCACCTGTCCATGCTGAACGCGGTTGTCCAGGTCGATGCTGCCGCGCAGCGAGTTCACGATCTCGCGGCAGATCGCCAGGCCCAGTCCTGAGCCTGACAGGCTCGGCCCGCGACTGTGGTCGGTGGCAAACGGCTGGAACAGCCGCTCCCTCAGGGCAATCGAGATGCCCGGTCCGTCGTCGCTCACGGTGAGGGCGGCGGTGTGCCCGTCGGTCACCAGTGACACCGCAAGCCGCGAGCCCACCGGGGTGTTCTTGACGGCGTTGTGCAGCAGGTTGCGGCTGAGTTCGCGCAGGGCCCATTCGTGCGCCTGCACCGGCGCGGGCCGGGCGTCCAGCGAAAAGTCGAGCGAACGATCGGCAATCAGGGCCGAGAGATCGAGCGCGACCGCCCGCAACACCTCCGACCAGTCCACCACCGGCACGTTCTTGTCCTGGCGCAGCTGTTCGACTTTGGCCAGCGCGAGCATCTGGTTGGCCAGTTCGGTGGCACGGTCCACGGTATGGCCGATTTCTTCGAGCGCCTGCAAGGGCTCCACATCGCCACGCCGCGCCGACTGAACCTGTGTCTTGAGCACCGCCAGTGGCGTTCGCAACTGGTGCGAGGTGTCGCGCACGAAACGCTTCTGGTGGTCCAGCAGATCGGCCAGGCGCTGCATGTGCTGGTTGGTGGCATCCAGCAGGGGGCGCAGTTCGCGAGGCGCGCCTTCGGTGGGCAAAGGAGAGAGGTCGTTCTCGCTGCGGGCGGCCAGCGCGTGGCTCACGGCGCGAACCGGCCGGGTGGCACGCTGCACCACGAACACCACCACCAGCGCGATCACGATCACCAGCACCGCCTGGCGCCAGAGCGTGTCGACCAGGATCTGCCGCGCCAGCGTCTGGCGCAGCTCCAGGGTCTCGGCCACCTGGATGGTGGCCATGCCCAGACCTTCGACACCGGCCACGGGCTGCAGCAGCACCGCCATGCGGACCGGCACGCCCCGGTACTCATCGTCGTAGAAGTTCACCAGGGCGGCGTAGATGTTCTTGGTCGGGATGCTGCCGCGCTGGGCGGGCAGGTCGTCGAAGCCGGACACCATTTCGCCATCGAAACCGTTGACGCGGTAGTAGAGCCGACTCCGGTTGTCGGCCTCGAAGGCTTCGAGCGCCGAATACAGCATGGTGGACTGCACGCGCGCGCCCGGCCCGCTGCCCGAGACCTGCAACTGCTCGCCCAGCGACTTGGCGGTGGCCAGCAGCGTGCGGTCGTAGGCCGTGTCGGCCGCGGCGAGCGCCTGCCGGTACAGCACCACGGTGTTGATGAGCACGAAGGCAAACACCGGCAGCAGGATCCCCAGCAAGAGGGTGCGACGCAAGGAAAGGGTTGCCGGGCTGTTCATGAAGGCTCGGACTTGAGCAGGTAGCCCAGCCCGCGCAGCGTCACCAGTTGCGCCCCGGTGTGCGCGATCTTCTTGCGCAGCCGGTAGGCGACCACCTCGATGGCCTCGGGCTGCACCTGGCTTTCACCGGGAAACACCAGTTCGAACAGGCGCTCCTTGGCGATGGCGTGGCCTGGTTTGCCGAGCAGGGCGCGCAGCAAGGCCAGTTCGCGCGGGGCCAGTTCCATGGGCTGGCCGTCGAAATACACCGCACCGCTGTCCTTGTCGGCGTGCATGCCGCACCACACCGGCGGGGCCGGCGTCGCGCTGGCGGAACGGCGCACCAGGGCGCGCAGCCGGGCTTCGAGCTCGTCCAGGTCGAACGGTTTGGGCAGGTAGTCGTCGGCGCCGGTGTTCAGGCCCAGGATGCGGTCGCCCACGGTGCCGCGCGCAGTGAGGATGATGACCGGCGTGGTCAGGCCCATTGCGCGCGCCTGGCTCAGCACTTCCAGGCCGTCCAGCCCGGGCAGGCTCAGGTCGAGCAGCACCGCGTCGGGCAGGCTGGCCTGCCACAGGGCCAGCGCCCTGGCCCCGTCGTCGCAGCCCAGCACCTGCATGCCACGCCGCTCGAAACTGCGGCGCAGGGTGGTCTGCATGGTGGGGTTGTCTTCGATCAGCAGCAGCTTCATCTGGCGTGATTATGGTGGCCCGGCAAAGTAGCAACACGGGCCAGCCGCCGGGCCGCCCCAAGGCAGGCCCAGCCCCCTCGGGGGGCAGCGACCCGCGCGGCGGAGGAGCGTGGGGGCTAGGGTTTGTACTAGGAATCTGGACAGCGGATTGACAGCGTGCTGGCGCAACATCCGCAGTGTCCGTTTTACCCACCAGGAGACAAGCATGCGCCGCGATACCTTCCTCAAGACCCTGGCCGCCCTGGCCGCTGCGGGTGCCCTGCCGAATGCGGCCTGGGCCAACGCCAACATCAAGATGATGATCCCCGCCAA
This sequence comes from Hydrogenophaga sp., assembly GCF_051858985.1. GTDB lineage: Bacteria > Pseudomonadota > Gammaproteobacteria > Burkholderiales > Burkholderiaceae_C > Hydrogenophaga. Next base: position 250,988 of record NZ_JBHYGM010000002.1, read on the forward strand.
CCCCGGCGGCGGCTGGGACGGCACCGGCCGTGCGCTCGGCGATGCGATGCGCGACGCGGGCGTGGCTTCGTCCGTGACCTACGAGAACAAGGGCGGTGCGGCCGGCGCCATCGGCCTGGCCCAGTTCTACAACGCCAGCAAGGGCGACCCCAACGCGCTGATGGTGATGGGTGCCGTGATGCTGGGCGGCCTGATCACGGGCAAGCCGCCCGTGTCGATCACGCAGCTCACCCCGATTGCGCGCCTGAGCACCGAATACAACGTGTTCGTGCTCCCCGAGAACTCGCCCTTCAAGACCATGAAGGATGTGGTCGAGCAGCTCAAGAAGGACCCTGGCAGCGTCAAGTGGGGCGGCGGTTCGCGCGGCGCCACCGAGCACATCGCCGCGGCGCAGATTGCGCAGGCCGTGGGCGTGCCGGCTTCGAAGATCAACTACGTTCCGTTCCGTGGGGGTGGTGAAGCCACGGCGGCCATCCTGGGCGGCAACGTCACGATCGGCGGCAGCGGCTACAGCGAGTTCCAGCAATACATCGACAGCGGCAAGATGCGCGCCATCGCCGTGACCTCGGGTCAGCGCGTGAAGGGCATCAACGTGCCCACGCTGAAGGAGCAGGGCATCGACGTGGAGATCGGCAACTGGCGCGGCGTGTACGGCGCGCCTGGCATCACGCAGGCCCAGCGCGACGCGCTGACCGCCATGGTGGTCAAGGCCACCCAGAGCAAGTCGTGGGCGGCTTCGGTGGAGAAGAACAACTGGACGCCCGCGCTGCTCACCGGCAAGGCGTTCGACGAGTTCGTGGACAAGGACTTCTCGTCGCTGCGCGCGACCATGGTTCGCGCCGGCATGGTGTAGATCGGAACTCCCCCCTGTGCCGCTTCGCGGCTTCCCCCCTCTGTGGCGCGCCTTCGGCGCTTCGAGGGGGGACGGCATCTTGGGCCGGCGTAGCCGGACCCTTGATGCCTCTGGAGGCGGACACTTATCTCGTCGCGCGTCTTGCTCCGGCGCTCTGGAAAGCTGACATGTCTCAACCTGATTCCCCATCTCAATCCGCCCACCGGCCTGGCCAATTGGCCGTCGCCGTGGGCGCGCTGCTCGTCGCGGCCGTGCTCGCGTATGGCGCGACCGATATCTCTTCGGATTCCGGCTACGCGGGTGTGGGCCCGAACTTCATGCCCTGGGTGATCAGTGGAGCATTGGCCATTTGTGGGGTGATGCTGCTGTGGGAAGTCTGGAGCGGTGGCTACCGCAACATGCCGGAGCCGTCGGGTTCCGCGCGCGGCGACTGGCGCTCGCTCGCCTGGGTCTCGGCCGGCGTGTTGCTCAATGCGTCGCTCATCACCACCATCGGCTTCATCCTGAGCTGCGCGCTGTGCTTCGTGCTGGCGGTGCGCGGCCTGCGCGCGAGCGAAGGCAAACCGGCAGGCAGCCTGCAGCAGACCGTGAAAGACGCGGTCATCGGCATCGTCATTTCGGCGCCGGTGTTCTGGTTGTTCACCAAGGTGCTGGCGGTGAACCTGCCCGGCATCACCGCTTCCGGATGGATCTGACGCCATGATGGACACCCTCAACCAGTTGCTCGGTGGCTTTGCCACGGCGGGCACGCCCATCAACCTGCTGTGGGCCTTTGCCGGTTGCGCTCTGGGCACCGCCATCGGCGTTCTTCCCGGGCTCGGACCGGCGGTCACGGTGGCCATGCTGTTGCCCATCACGGGCCAGGTGGAACCCACGGCGTCGATGATCTTTTTCGCCGGCATCTACTACGGCGCCATGTACGGGGGCTCGACCACGTCGATCCTGCTCAACACGCCGGGCGAGACCGGCACCATGGTGACCGCGCTGGAGGGGTTCAAGATGGCCAAGAGCGGGCGCGCCGGTGCGGCGCTGGCCAGCGCGGCCATCGGCTCCTTCGTGGCTGGAACCATTGCCACCATCCTGGTCACCCTGTTCGCACCCATGCTGGCGCAGTTCGCTGTGCAGTTGGGCCCGCCCGAGTATTTCTGCCTGATGCTGCTGGCTTTCACCACGGTGAGCGCCGTGCTGGGCCAGAGCACGCTGCGCGGGCTGACCGCGCTGTTCTTCGGCCTGGCGCTCGGCCTCATCGGCATCGACCAGATCACCGCGCAGGTGCGTTACACCGCAGGCGTGCTGGAGTTCATGGATGGCATCGAGGTGGTGCTCGTGGCCGTGGGCCTGTTCGCGGTGGCCGAGGCGCTCTACAACGCGCTTTACGAAGGCCGCAGCGAAGCCACGATGAACAAGATGAACAAGGCCCACATGACGCGCAGTGAGTGGCGCCGTTCCTGGCCAGCGTGGTTGCGCGGCACCGCCATCGGCTTTCCGTTCGGCACCATTCCGGCGGGTGGCACGGAGATTCCCACGTTCCTGAGTTACGCCACGGAGCGCAAGCTGGCCTCCCCCGAGCACAAGGCCGAGTTCGGCAGCACCGGTGCCATCGAAGGCGTGGCCGGGCCCGAGGCCGCGAACAACGCGGCCGTCACAGCCACCCTGGTGCCGTTGCTCACGCTGGGCATTCCCACGTCGGTCACGGCCGCCATTCTGCTGAGCGCCTTGCAGAACTACGGCATCAATGCCGGGCCGCAGTTGTTCCAGACATCGTCCGCGCTGGTGTGGGCGCTGATTGCCTCGCTCTACATCGGCAACGTGATGCTGCTGGTGCTGAACCTGCCGCTGGTGGGCCTGTGGGTGAAGCTGCTGAAGATCCCGCGCCCGCAGCTGTACGCGGGCATCCTGATCTTCGCCACGGTGGGTGTGTACGGCATGCGCCAGAGCGCGTTCGACCTGTTCCTGATGTACGGCCTGGGTCTGCTGGGTGTGGTGATGCGCCGCTACGACTTCCCCACGGCGCCGGTCATCGTGGGCCTGATCCTGGGCCCGATGGCTGAAGCCCAGATGCGCAATGCGGTGTCCATCGGTGAGGGGAGCTGGATGGTGTTCCTGCAGCGTCCGATGTCGGCGACCTTGCTGGCGGTGGTGGTGCTGGTGTTGATCCTGCCGCGTCTGTTGGCGCGTCGGGTGGTGGTTTAGGGCGGTAGACCTCGCGTGCTCACGGATGCGGTGCGCTCTGCTCCGCGGCTGTCCGCCGGCGGCTGGAGCCGCCTCCTCCTTTATGCCGCTGCGCAGAACGCACCGCGTCCGCGAGCAGAGTTGATGTCGGCTCGCCGCCGATGACCGGACCCACTACGGTGAGGGGTACCATTCGCCCATGACCCGCGACGACCGCCTCCCACGCGACGCCCAAAGCATTCTTGAACTGGCCGCAAAGTCCATGTTCGAGCTGTTCGCCAACGCCAGCGAAGGCATGATGCTGGTGGACCGCGACGGGCGTGTGGTGTGGATCAACGACCAGTACCGCCGTTTCCTGCCCGCGCTCGGGTTCGAGCGCGAGGAAGATTTTGTGGGCCATCCGGTCTCGCGCGTTGTGCAGAACACGCAGATGCACCAGGTGCTGGCCACCGGCAAGCCCATCCTCATCGACCTGCTCACCAACCGGGCCGGCACCTTCGTCGTCAGCCGCATCCCGCTGCGCGACGACGTGGGCGAAGTCATCGGCGTGCTCGGCATCGTGCTGTTCGATCACCCCGAAACCACCTTGCAACCCCTCATCAGCAAGTTCGCGCGGCTCGAGCAGGACTTGAGCGAGGCGCGCCGCGAACTCGCCAGCCAGCGCCGCACCAAGTACACCTTTGCCAGCTTCGTGGGCAGCAGCGCCGCCGCGCTGGAAGTGAAGCGCCAGGCGCGCCGCGCTGCGCAGTCGGCCAGCCCGGTGCTGCTGCTGGGAGAGACCGGCACCGGCAAGGAACTGCTCGCCCACGCCATCCACGCCGCTTCACCCCGTGCGGGGCGCCCGTTCGTGAGCGTGAACATGGCGGCCGTGCCCGACACCCTGCTGGAGGCCGAGTTCTTCGGTGTCGCGCCCGGTGCCTACACGGGCGCCGACAAGAAGGGGCGAGACGGCAAGTTCAAGCTGGCGGACGGCGGCACGCTGTTCCTGGATGAACTGGGCGACATGCCGATGTCGGTGCAGGTCAAGCTGTTGCGCGCCCTGCAGGAAGGCGAGATCGAGCCGCTGGGTTCGAACAAGCTGGTGAGCTTTGACGTGCGCGTGGTCGCTGCCACCTCGCGCGACCTGCAGCAGATGGTGCGCGACGGCAGCTTCCGCGAAGACCTCTACTACCGTCTCAATGTGCTGCCGATCCGCGTGCCGCCCCTGCGCGAACGGCAGGACGACATCACGCTGCTGATCGAGGCGCTGTGCGAGGACATCGCCGCTCGCGGCGGCGGCGCCCAGCTCGAGCTCACCGCCGACGCCCAGGCCCTGCTGGGCGCCCAACCGTGGCGCGGCAACATCCGCGAACTGCGCAACGTGCTGGAGCAGCTCGCCCTGCGCAGCGACACCCACCACATTGAGGCTGCGCAGGTCGACGCCGTGCTGCGCGAAGCCGGCCTGCCGGCGCTGACCCCGAGTGCCTTGCCGCGCAACGCGCCGCGCAGCTTGCCGGTGGGCGACGTGCGCCCCTTGCCCGAGCAGATCGCCGAGCTGGAGCAGCGCGCCATTGCGCACGCGCTGGCGCAGACCGGTGGCAACCGCACCGCAGCGGCCCGGCTGCTCGGCATCTCCCGCGCAAGCCTGTACGACCGGCTGGCGGGGCAGGGCGAATTGTCTGAAATCCAGACGACTGTCTGAATTTCAGACAGTTTTTGCGATACACGTCGTCTGAAAATCAGACGTCTCCTGAGCTTGCAGAAAAAATCTGGTTGTAAATCAACGGCTTGTCTCGCTGGCACGAAGCCTGCAAAGCACCAGCGCGGCGCCCAGCGCTGTGACCGCTACAACCAGGAGACAAGACATGACTCACACCACCCGCCGTCTGGCGGTCATCGCGCTCGCCTGCTCGGCCGCGCTCGGCACTTCCCTCGCATCGGCTCAGGCCAACAAAGGCGAGATCCGTATCGCCCACATCCACAGCAAGACCGGCCCGCTGGAGGCCTATGCCAAGCAGACCCAGGCGGGCCTGATGATGGGCCTGAGCTACGCCACCCAGGGCACCATGATGGTCGGGGGCAAGAAGATCGTGGTGATCGAGAAGGACGACCAGGGCAAGCCCGACGTGGGCAAGAGCCTGCTGGCCGCCGCGTACGCCGACGACAAGGTGGACCTGGCGATCGGCCCGACCGCTTCGCCCGTGGCCCTGGCCATGCTGCCGGTGGCTGAGGAATACAAGAAGATCCTGCTGGTGGAGCCCGCCGTGGCCGACTCCATCACCGGTGACAAGTGGAACAAGTACATCTTCCGCACCGGCCGCAACAGCAGCCAGGACGCCGCCGCCAACGCCGTGGCGCTGGACCAGCCGGGCAACGTGGTGGCCACGCTCGCCAACGACAACGCTTTCGGCCGCGACGGCGTGAAGGCCGCCAAGGACTTCATCAAGAAGGCCAAGATCGTTCACGAGGAATACCTGCCCGTGGGCACGACGGACTTCACCGCTGGCCTGCTGCGCATCGTCGACAAGCTCAAGGACCAGCCGGGCAACAAGTACATCTCGGTGGGCTGGTCGGGTGCGCCCACGCCGTTTGGCAAGATCGCCGAAATGGAGCTGGAGAAGCGCTACGGCATCAAGCTCGCCACGGGCGGCAACATCCTGCCGGCCATGGTCGCCTACAAGCAGTTCCCCGGCATGGAAGGTGCGCTGTACTACTACTTCGGCATCCCCAAGAACCCGGTGAACGACGCGATGGTGGCCGAGCACTACAAGCAGTTCAAGACGCCGCCGGACTTCTTCACCGCCGGTGGCTTCAGCGCCGCCATGGCCGTGGTGACCGCGCTCAAGAAGACCAACGGTGACACCAACACCGAGAAGCTCATCACCACCATGGAAGGCATGAGCTTCGACACGCCCAAGGGCAAGATGACCTTCCGCAAGGAAGACCACCAGGCCATGCAGAGCATGTACCACTTCAAGATCAAGGTGGACCCGGCATTTGCGTGGGGCGTGCCGGAACTGGTTCGCGAGATCAAGCCTGAGGATCTGGCGATTCCCATCAGGAACAAGCGCTGATTCTCAACAACCGTTCGGGCTGAGCCTGTCGAAACCCATCCACGCCTGGAGGCCCTTCGACAGGCTCAGGGCGAACGGACACTGCCTCTCTCCGAGGATTCTCGATGCTTGAAACCCAAGATCTCACGGTCCGCTTCGGTGGCCACGTGGCGGTGAGTGCCGTCTCGTGCGCGTTCGCGCCGGGCACACTGACCGCCATCGTCGGCCCGAACGGGGCGGGCAAGACGACCTACTTCAATCTGATCTCCGGCCAGATCAAGGCCAGTGCGGGCCGCGTGCTGCTGGGTGGCAAGGACATTTCTGCGCTCGGTGCGCCGGCGCGGGCGCAGGCCGGCCTCGGTCGTGCATTCCAGCTCACCAACCTGTTTCCCAACCTCACCGTTCGCGAGAACGTGCGCCTGGCCGTGCAGGCCAAGGCCCGCGCAGGGCTGAACCTGTGGCGCATCTGGAGCGACCGGCGCGATCTGCTGGAACGCGCCGATGCCGTGCTGGAGACCGTGGCGCTGGCCGACAAGCGCGACGCGCTCGCCAGCAGCCTGCCGCACGGTGATCAGCGCAAGCTGGAGGTGGCCATCCTGATGGCGCTGGAGCCGCAGGTGTTCATGTTCGACGAACCCACCGCCGGCATGAGCGTGGACGAGGTGCCGGTGATCCTGAACCTGATCCGGCAACTGAAGAACGACAAGACCAAGACCATCCTGCTGGTCGAGCACAAGATGGACGTGGTGCGCGAACTCTCGGACCGCATCATCGTGCTGCACAACGGCGAACTGGTGGCCGATGGCGACCCGGCCGAGGTGATCGCCTCCCCGGTGGTGCAGCAGGCCTACCTCGGCATCAATCCTGAAGAAGAGATGGCAGCATGAGCAACCTGCTCACCCTGCAAGGGGTGCACACCCACATTGGCGCGTACCACATCCTCCACGGCGTGGACCTGGAGGTGCCGGCAGGCCAGATGACCATGCTGCTCGGCCGCAATGGCGCGGGCAAGACGACCACGCTGCGCACCATCATGGGCCTGTGGCACGCCAGCCAGGGCACGCTCACGCTGGACGGCGTGGACATCACCCAACGACCCACGCCCGACATCGCGCAAAGCGGCGTGGCATACGTCCCTGAGAGCATGGGCATCTTCTCGGACCTCTCGGTGCGAGAGAACATGCTGCTGTCCGCGCGCGGCGCGCGCACGCTGGACGACATCGACACGCAGCGCCTGGAATGGATCTTCGGCCTGTTCCCGGCCATGAAGAAGTTCTGGCTGCACCCGGCCGGCAAGCTCAGCGGTGGGCAGAAGCAGATGCTGGCCGTCTCGCGCGCCATCGTCGAGCCGCGCAAGCTGCTGCTGATCGACGAGCCCAGCAAGGGGCTGGCACCCGCGATCATCCAGAACATGATCGCGGCCTTCCGCGAACTCAAGGCCGCGAAGACCACCATCCTGCTGGTGGAGCAGAACTTCAATTTCGCGCGCCAGCTCGGCGACACGGTGGCCGTGATGGACGACGGGCGTGTGGTGCACAGCGGCTCGATGGCAGAACTGGCTTCCGATGAGAACCTGCAATCCAGGCTGCTCGGCCTTTCCCTCGGAGCGCACCAATGACATTGCTCAAAGCCGACTTCGACTGGAAGCCGCTGGCGCTGGTGCCCGTGCTCGCGCTGCTCGCGTTGCCTGCCGTGGGCAGCGGCTCCACCTGGATCACGCTCACGGTGGCGGGCCTGGCCATGGGCATGATTATCTTCATCATTGCGTCGGGCCTCACGCTGGTGTTCGGTCTCATGGATGTGCTGAATTTCGGTCACGGCGTGTTCATCGCACTCGGCGCCTTTGTGGCCACCACGGTGCTGGGCAGCATGAACAGCTTCACCACCGCCGACAGCCTCTGGCTGAACCTGGCGGCGCTGCTGCCGGCCATGCTGGTGGCCATGGCAGTGGCCGGCGCGCTGGGCTGGGTGTTCGAGCGGCTGATCATCCGCCCGGTGTACGGCATGCACCTGAAGCAGATCCTCATCACCATGGGCGGCATGATCATCGGTGAAGAACTCATCAAGGTGGTGTGGGGGCCGGAGCAGATCGCATTGCCGCTGCCAGAGGCATTGCGCGGTTCCTTCATCTTTGGCGACGCGGCGGTGGAGAAGTACCGCCTGCTCGCGGTGCTGGTGGGTCTGGCGGTGTTCGCGGCCATGGTGTGGACGCTCAACCGCACCAAGGTGGGCCTGCTGGTGCGCGCGGGCGTGCAGGACCGCGAGATGGTCGAGTCGCTCGGCTACCGCATTCGCCAGCTCTTCATCGGCGTGTTCGTGGTGGGCAGCGCGCTGGCCGGCCTGGGCGGCGTGATGTGGGGCCTGTACCAGCAGAGCGTGATTCCGCAGATGGGCGCGCAGGTCAATGTGCTGATCTTCATCGTCATCATCATCGGCGGCCTGGGCTCCACCACGGGGGCGCTGATCGGTGCCCTGCTGGTGGGGCTGATGGCCAACTACACCGGCTTCCTGGCTCCGAAGGTGGCGCTGTTCTCCAACATCGCATTGATGGTGGCCATCCTGCTGTGGCGGCCACAGGGCGTGTACCCGGTGACGAACCGTTGAACAGGAGCGCCGCATGATTTCCCGACTCCTTTCCAACGACCTCCCGCGCAGCCGCTGGCTCAGCGTGTTGCTGATCGTGCTGTTCCTGGGCCTGGCCCTGGCGCCCTTCCTGTTCCCTGGTGTGAAGGCGCTGAACGTGGCGGCCAAGGTGCTGATCTTCGTGGCGCTGGTCGCCAGCTTCGACCTGCTGCTGGGCTACACCGGCATCGTGAGTTTCGCGCATACGATGTTCTTCGGCATCGGGGCGTATGGCGTGGCCATTGCGTTGAACTCGGTGGAGCAGGCGAGCTGGGGTGCCTTGCTGGTCGGCATCGTCTGCGCGCTGCTGATCTCGCTGGTGCTCTCGCTGCTCATCGGCCTGTTCTCGTTGCGCGTGAAGGCGATCTTCTTCGCCATGATCACGCTCGCCGTGGCCTCGGCCTTCCTCACGCTGGCGTCTCAGCTCTCCGACTTCACGGGCGGTGAAGACGGCCTGACCTTCCGCGTGCCCGAGCTGCTGTCGCCCGGCTTCAGCCTGCGCGAGGAACCCATCCGCACGCCGCTGGGCGAGGTGGACCTGAACGGCCGGCTGATCACCTACTACCTGATCTTCCTGGCCGTTACTGCCATCTTCCTCACCATCCTGCGCATCGTGAACTCGCCCTTCGGTCGCGTCCTGCAAGCGATTCGCGAGAACGATTTCCGAGCCGAAGCGCTGGGCTACCGCACGGTGGTGTACCGCACGCTGTCCAATGTGTTGTCCGCCAGCTTCGCCACGCTTGCCGGGTGCCTGCTGGCCATCTGGCTGCGCTACAACGGACCCGACACCTCGCTCTCGTTCGAGATCATGCTCGACATCCTGCTCATCGTCGTCATCGGTGGCATGGGCACGCTGTACGGCGCGCTCATTGGCAGCGTGCTGTTCCTGGTGGCGCAGAGCTATCTGCAGGATCTGCTGCGCCTGGCCGGCGAGGCCACCCAGGGCATTCCGCTGCTGCCCGCACTGCTCACGCCAGACCGGTGGCTGCTCTGGCTGGGCCTGCTCTTCGTGCTTTCGGTGTACTACTTTCCCACCGGCATCGTGGGCAAGCTCAGGGAACGCGCCGTGCTCTCGCGCATGAAGGGCCGCAACCCATGAACACCGCCATCGCCACCACCGTGTTGCCCCGCTCGCGCTACCTGAAGTGCGAGGGCCGCGAGATCCACTTCATGGACTGGGAACCCGAAGAGCCCACGGGCCCTGTGGTGGTGGCCTGGCATGGCCTGGCGCGCACGGGCCGCGACATGGACCCACTGGCCGAGCACCTGTGCGCCCTGGGCTGGCGTGTGATCTGCCCCGACACCATTGGCCGTGGCCTGAGCCAGTGGAGCCCGAAACCCGAAGCCGAGTACTGCCTCGATTTTTACGGCCGCATTGCCACATCGCTGGTGGACCAGCTCGCACTCAAGCGCTTCCATTGGGTGGGCACGTCCATGGGTGGCGCCATCGGCATGGCGTGCGCAGCGGGGCCACTGCACGGCCGAGTCGAAAGGCTGGTGCTCAACGACATCGGCCCCAGGCTCGCCGACGCCGCGGTGCAGCGCATCCGCAGCTACGCCGGCAGCCCACCGGGCTTCGACACGGTGAGCGAACTGGAGCAGTACTTCCGCACCGTCTACAAGCCGTACGGCTACATCAGCGATGCACAGTGGCGCCTCTTCACCGAGAGCTCCACCCGACGCCTGCCGGACGGCCGCGTGACGCCACACTACGACCCGGCCATGGTGCGCCAGTTCATCGACCACCCCCACGATTACGACCTCTGGCCCACCTACGACCGCATCGACGTGCCCGTGCTGTGCCTGCGTGGTGCCGACTCGGACCTGCTGCTGGCCGACACCGCAGAAGCCATGCGCGACCGCGGGCCCCGGGCGCTGGTGGTGACCATTGCCGGTTGCGGACACGCGCCGGCCTTGAACGTGCCCGAGCAACTGGATCTGGTGCATCGGTTTCTGGCGGGGCACTGAGTGAAGACCCTGCTTTCGCCCACAGCCAAGCGCGAGTACGCTTGCACCCATCAGACCGGTCGCGGATTCTCGACCCAACAACTCCCATCGATCGCGTCTGGCGCAAGCCGGCGTGGCCATGGATAAACAGTCGCCGGAGAAGCAATTGTCAGCAGAGTGCATTCTTGAAACGCAGCGCTTGAGCAAGGAATTCAAGGGCTTCGTGGCGGTCAACCAGGTGGACTTGAAAGTGCAGCGTGGCCACATCCACGCCCTGATAGGACCCAACGGCGCAGGCAAGACCACGTTCTTCAACCTGCTCACCAAATTCCTGCCGCCCAGCAGCGGCACCATCCGGTTCAACGGCGTGGACATCACCCACGAGAAACCCGCACAGACTGCGCGACGCGGCATCGTGCGTTCGTTCCAGATCTCCGCGGTGTTCCCGCACATGACGGTGCTGGAGAACGTCCGCGCGGCCTTGCAACGCAACCTGGGTACCTCGTTCCATTTCTGGAAGGCGGAAAGTTCGTTGCATCACCTGCACGAGCGCGCACGCGAGCTGCTGGCTGCCGTGGACCTGCAGGATTTCACCGAAGAGCTGACGGTGAACCTGCCCTACGGCCGCAAGCGCGCGCTGGAACTGGCCACCACGCTGGCGCTGGAGCCCGAGCTGATGTTGCTGGACGAGCCCACGCAGGGCATGGGCCATGAAGACGTGGACCGGGTCACGCAGTTGATCAAGAAGGTGTCGCAGGGGCGCACCATCCTCATGGTGGAACACAACATGAACGTCGTGGCATCCATTGCCGACCGCATCACCGTGCTGCAGCGGGGCGCGATCATCGCCGATGGCCCGTACGCCGAGGTGTCCCGCAATCCGCAGGTGATCGAGGCCTACATGGGCTCGGCCGACACCGCACTGCAGGGAGCTCACTGACCATGGCCAAGGAAATGCTCCGCATCGACGACCTGCACGCGTGGTACGGCGAGTCGCACATCCTGCATGGCGTCAACCTCACCGTGCACGAGGGCGAGGTCATCACGCTGCTCGGTCGCAACGGCGCTGGCCGCACCACCACCATGCGCGCCATCGTGGGCCTCACGGGCAAGCGCACGGGTTCCATCCGCATCCAGGGCACGGAGTCCATCGGCATGGCGCCGCACCGCGTGGCGCACCTGGGCATTGGCTATTGCCCTGAAGAGCGCGGCATCTTCGCCAGCCTCAGCGCCGAAGAAAACCTCATGCTGCCGCCCGTGCTGGGCCCCGGCGGTATGTCGCTGGACGAGATCTACGACATGTTCCCCAACCTGAAGGAACGCGCCAGCAGCCCGGGCACGCGCCTCTCGGGCGGTGAGCAGCAGATGCTGGCGGTGGCCCGCATCCTGCGCACCGGAGCCCGCCTGTTGCTGCTGGACGAGATATCCGAAGGCCTCGCGCCCGTCATCGTGCAGAAGCTCGCCGAGATGATTCTCGCCCTCAAGAAGAAGGGCTACACGATCGTGTTGGTCGAACAGAACTTCCGCTTCGCAGCGCCGTTGGCCGATCACTTCTACGTGATGGAGCACGGCGTGATCGTCAAGCAGTTCGAGAAGAAGGAATTGAGCCAGAACATGGCCATGTTGCAGGAGTACCTGGGCGTCTGACCGCTGTACCCGCAGCGCCAACATGCCCGGCTTTTTTTAACCCGAAGGAGACACCATGAAACTCAAACCCATCGTCATCGCCGCGTCCATCGCGCTGGCCACCGCCGCATCTGCGCAGGGCACCGGCCCGGTGAGGATCGGCTTCATCACCGACATGTCCAGCCTGTACGCGGACATCGACGGCCCTGCTGGCGCCGAGATGGTCAAGTGGGCGGCCGAAGATTTCGGCGGCAAGGTGCTGGGCCGACCGGTCGAGGTGCTGTCCGCCGACCACCAGAACAAGGCCGACGTGGCCAGCTCCAAGGCCCGCGAGTGGATCGACAAGGAAGGCCTGTCGATGCTGGTGGGCGGCACCAACTCCGGCACGGCCCTGGCCATGGCCAAGGTGGCCGAAGAGAAGAAGCGCCCTTTCATGGTGATCGGCGCGGGATCTGCGCGCCTGACCAATGAGGCGTGCTCCCCCTACACCGTGCACTACGCCTACGACACCGTGGCACTGGCCAAGGTGGCGGGCAATGCGCTGGTGAAGGGCGGCGCGAAGAACTGGTATTTCCTGACCGCCGACTACGCTTTCGGCCATTCGCTCGAAGCCGATGCGTCGACGGTGGTCAAGGCCAACGGCGGCACCGTGGCAGGCTCGGTGCGCCACCCGCTGAACGCGTCCGACTTCTCCTCGTTCCTGCTGCAGGCACAGACCTCCAAGGCCGATGTGCTGGCGCTGGCCAACGCCGGCGGCGACTTCACGAATGCCATGAAGGCCGCCCGCGAGTTCGGCATCAACAAGAGCATGAAGCTCGCAGGCTTGCTGGTGTTCATCAACGACGTGCACAGCCTGGGCCTGGCCAATACCGAAGGCTTGCAACTGGCCGACAGTTGGTACTGGAACCAGGACGACGCCTCGCGCAAGTTCGCCAAGCGCTTCTTCGAGAAGTACAAGCGCATGCCTTCTTCTCTGCAGGCCGCCAACTACTCCGCCACCACCACCTACCTGAAGGCGGTCCAGGCGGCAGGGACCACCGACGCCGACAAGGTCATGGCCACCATGAAGAGCACCAAGGTCAATGACTTCTACAGCAAAGGGCAGATCCGCGCGGACGGCCGCATGATCCACGACATGTACCTGTACCAGGTCAAGGGCAACAAGGAATCCACCACGCCGTGGGACTACTACAAGCTGGTGGCCAAGGTCCCCGGCGAGCAGGCTTACACCACGGTGGCCGAGTCCAAGTGCACGCTGGTCAAGAAGTAAACGCTTGAAGCAGGGCGCGCCCCGTGCGGGGCGCGCCCATGTTGACTCACTGGCAGTTTTTTTGAGTCTGGCCTGACCGGACGAGATTCCATGGAAATTTTCGGCATACCCCATCAGGCCTTCATGGGCCAGATCCTGCTCGGGCTCGTCAATGGCGCGTTCTACGCCATGCTCAGCCTCGGTCTGGCGGTGATCTTCGGGCTCCTGGGCGTGGTCAACTTCGCGCACGGAACCCTCTACATGCTGGGTGCTTTCGCCGCCTGGATCATGCTCGACCAGTTCGGCGTCAACTACTGGGTTTCCCTGGTGGTTGCACCGCTGCTCGTGGGGGCGTTGGGTGTGGTGATCGAGCGGCTGTTCCTTCGGCACCTGTACAAGCTGGATCCGCTCTACGGCTTGTTGCTCACATTCGGCCTCACCCTGATTCTCGAAGGCGTGTTCCGCGAGATCTACGGCGCATCGGGTCAGAACTACCCGGTGCCCGATCTGCTGCAGGGGTCGACCGACCTCGGCTTCATGTTCCTGCCCAACTACCGAGCCTGGGTGGTGTTCGCGTCCCTGGCCGTGTGCTTCGGCACCTGGTACCTCATCGAGCGCACGCGCCTGGGGGCCTACCTGCGCGCAGGTACCGAAAATTCCGCGCTGGTGCAGACCTTCGGCGTCAACGTGCCGATGATGGTGATGCTCACCTACGGCGCTGGCGCGGCACTGGCGGCGCTGGCCGGGGTGCTCGCCGCGCCCATCATCCAGGTGAGTCCGCTGATGGGCTCGAACCTCATCATCGTGGTGTTCGCGGTGGTCGTGATCGGGGGCATGGGATCGATCATGGGGTCCATCCTCACCGGGCTCGCGCTGGGCGTGGTCGAAGGCATGACGCGCGTCTTCTACCCCGAAGCTTCGAACATCGTGGTCTTCGTCATCATGGTCCTCGTGCTCATGGTGCGACCAGCCGGCCTGTTCGGCAAAGAGGCCTGAAGTCAATCGTATGAAAAACCTGTCCAAAACCACCCGCGTCACCTACGCCGTACTACTGGCACTGGCCGTGGTCGCACCCCTGGTGGGGCTGTATCCCGTGTTCCTCATGAAGCTGCTGTGCTTCGCGCTGTTCGCTTGCGCGTTCAACCTGCTGCTGGGTTTCACGGGCCTGCTGTCCTTCGGGCACGCTGCCTTTTTCGGGTCGGCGGCCTACATCTCGGGCCACCTGATCAAGGTCTACGCGCTCACGCCCGAGTGGGGCTTGCTGGCGGGCACGGTGGGCGCGGGGCTCATTGGCCTGGTGGTGGGCGCGGTTGCGATCCGCCGTCAGGGCATCTACTTCGCCATGATCACGCTCGCCATTGCGCAGATGGTCTATTTCGTCTGCCTGCAGGTGCCCCAGACCGGCGGTGAGGATGGCCTGCAAGGTGTGCCGCGCGGCGAGCTGTTCGGCCTCATCTCGCTGGCTTCGGACACCAACATGTATTACCTGGTGCTTGCGATCTTCGTCGGCTGCTTCATGGCCATTTCGCGCATCGTCCATTCGCCCTTTGGCCAGGTGCTGAAGATGATCCGCGAGAACGAACCCCGTGCCATCTCGCTCGGCTACCAGACCGACAAATACAAGTTGCTGGCCTTCGTGCTGTCGGCCGCCCTCGCAGGCCTGGCCGGTTCGCTCAAGACCCTGGTGATGGGCTTTGCCACGCTGTCGGATGCGCACTGGAGCATGTCGGGCGAGGTCATCCTCATGACCCTGCTGGGCGGCGTGGGCACCCTGTTCGGCCCCGTGCTCGGCGCCGGCATTGTCATTGCCCTGCAGAACCTGCTGGCCGACAAGGTGGGCTCGTGGGTCACCGTGATCATCGGTGTGATCTTCGTGGTGTGCGTGCTGGCTTTCCGCAAGGGCATCGTGGGCGAGCTGCGGGCTGCGCTGGAGCGGAGGCCGAGCAACTAGTCGGCTTTTTTCTGGTGCAGCCTGCGCTGCAGGGAAGGGCTCGCTGGCCTGCACCGCGTGGCGGTCAGTCAGGCTGGTGTGGTCGAGCTGACCGAGATGTGTCAGGCCTCACCAGGCGAACGCGCGTGTGGGCTGCAGGTGGTGCCGAGCACGACCCAGGGAAGCTTGTTCTCGCAAAAGATTTCCATGGCCGGCACGTGGCGCTCGGGTGCCTCCGTCGTCCCGAGGTAAAGCATGCTCAGCCCCGGGTAGTCGTGGACGTTGACATTGAAGATCGGCGTCCCACACTGGCCGCAGAAGCTTCGGGTTGTTCGCTCGGTGACCTGGTGCCGCGTGAGGTCGGCGTTCTGTTCCAGGACCTCAACGTCGGCGCTTCGGGCGACCACGTAGACGGAGAAGGGCGCGCCCGTCATTCGCCTGCAAAGTCCGCAGTGGCACGCCACGACTTGAACCGGCGCACGACCGACCGAATAGGTGACGCTGCCGCAGAGACAAGAACCCTTGAATGCTGTCATGTGGCCTTGGAAAGTGAGCTGACTACGTGGGCTGAAGGCGAGTTTAGCCGTGGCAGCCGCCCGTCAGGCTTCTGGCGAAGCCCGCAGGATCTTCTCCATCTTCTTCCCCTTCGCCAGTTCATCGATCAGCTTGTCCAGGTAGCGGATCTTCTGCATCAGCGGGTCGTCCACGGCCTCGACGCGCACGCCACAGACCACACCGGTGATCAGCGATGTGTTGGGGTTCATGGCCGGGGCCTCAGCGAAGAAAGCTTCGAAGTCCTTGCCTTGTTCGATCTGCCGCTCCAGGCCGGCCTGGTCGTAGCCGGTGAGCCAGCGGATGATCTGATCGACTTCCGCTTTTGTGCGGCCCTTGCGCTCAGCTTTCTGCACATACAGGGGATAGACCTTGGCGAAGGCCATCTTGAAGACGCGGTGGGTGGTCGTGGTCATGGTGGTCATCCTTCCTTCGCTCTGAGTGCCCATGATGAGCAAAGCCTGCGCGTCGGCACAATGGCGGGCATGCCTGCTTCGCTTCGACATGGATTTTCCTTGAACACACCCAAGACCCGCGTATGACGGGCGACTCGAATCGCCAGCCGCTGCCCGACGCGCTCCGAGCCCTGGCCCTGGTGGCCGTGCTGGTGGTGAACACCGTGGGCTATGCCATTGCGCCCCTGGGCCCGCACCTCGGCTTGCGCCTGCCGCCCGAAAGTACGTGGGCCGCCGCCACGCAGGGCCTGGTGGCGGGGTTGTTGCAGGGCAAGGGCTACACGATGCTGGCCTTTGTGTTCGGCATGGGGCTCTGGCTGGCCGCCCGCCGCCATTCCAGGCCCGATGCGCTGCAACGCGGCGCGGCAAGGCAGGGCCGCCTGCTGCTGCTGGGTGTGCTGCACGGTGCGTTCGTCTACCTGGGCGACATCCTCACCATGTACGCCGTGGTGGGCTGGCAGGTGCTCGGCAGATTGCACATGCCCTGGCGCCGGTTTCGCCGGCACCTGCGCGGCGCATTCTTGGCGGCGGTGCTGGCCAAGCTGTTGCTGGCAGGCGTGATCTTTCGTCTGTCGGATCTGCCGTTGGTGGTGGAAGGTGCTTCGCTTTCCAGCGTGCGAAATGCCTGGGAATTCCTGGGTGTCAACGCGAGCACCTATGCGCTGCAGCAGGTGTCTGCCCTCATCTTTTCGGCGCCCGTGCTGTATTTCTGCATGCTCTGCGGCGTGGCGGCCGCGCGCTTGCGGCTGCTGACACACCGTCGCTGGCGCGGCTGGCTCAATCGCGTGTGGCTGCTGGCGTGCGTGCCGGTGTTGGCGCTGGGCGGTCTGCACGGCTGGGGCTATGGCATGACGCCAGCGAGCCAGCCCGTCAGTCGCTGGCTGGAGGTCCTGGGCGAATGGGTGTCGATGCCCATGGCGGCGCTGTATGTGGTCGCACTGGCGCTGGCGTCGCGCGGGGGCAGGGCGCGCTGGTGCCGCTGGCTCGGGCCGCTGGGCCAGCGCACGCTCTCGCTCTACGTTGGCCACAGCCTCATCTGCATGGCGCTCTTTTCCGGGGTGGGCCTGGGGCTCATGTGGACGACGGTGCAGAGCGTGGTGTTCTGCCTTGGCCTGTGGGTGGCGGCCTGGGCCGCAGCCGCGCTCAGCGGTCCGACGCGCTGGCCGCTGGAGGCGTGGATGGCGCGGCGCTGACGCCGGATGCGGAGACGTCCTACAAGGCAAAGCCTCTCAAGACGTTAAGTTTGAAACTCCCCACATCCAAGGAGATTCATCATGGTCGAGAGGACCCGCCGCACGGATCGGCCCACCCCCGAGGTCACCCCCGTCCAGGAACTGAAAGTCCTGGACCATGCACGCCCGAGCGCGCCTGGCGAACACTGGCTGGTGCTGGGGGCGGGCATCGCCGCCTGGATGATCACCCGCAAGAGCCCTTCTTTCCTGCTTCGCACCGCCGGCCTGCTGGCGGGCTCCGCACTGGTGGGCAGGGCTGCCAGCGGGCGTGATGGCTGGAGCAAGCTGCTTCGGTACACGCCGCTGGGCCGTCGCATCAAATAAACGGCGCCGGCCGGGCGCTGTTGCCGATGGGAAGGATTCAGGACACCGGGCGCCGCATCAAGGAAGGCGTGCTGAACACGCCGGGCCTGCGCGTCATGGTGCTGGCCGTTCGAAACTACATCCTTCACCAGAGCGCGAACCAGGCGGGCAGCCTGGCTTTCTCCTCGGTGCTGGCCATGTTCCCCTTGCTGATCCTGCTGTCCGCGTCGGCCGGCTACATCGGCAAGCCCGGTGACGCAGCGCAACTGGTCAGCCGGGTGATGGAGTACGCGCCGCAGTTGGTGCGGGAGGTCATGCAGCCCGTCATCGACCAGGTGCTGGCACAGCGCAACCAGGCGCTGTTGGCCATTGGCGTGGTGGTGACGCTGTGGACGGCATCCTCCGGCATGCAGGCGATCCGTTCGGCGCTGAACCGCGCCTATGGCATCGAACGGGGTTTGTCCTTCTGGAAAGCACGCATCAAGGTCACGCTCTTCACCGTGATCGTGGGCTCTGCGATTCTGGTGGCGTTCAGCTCCGTGGTGATCCTGCCCTACGTGTGGCAACTGCTGGCCGACAACGTGGGTGAAGGGCCGGATGTGCACTGGATCCGCCATGCCGTGCGCTATGCGCTGGCTTATCTGGTGCTGGTGGCGCTGTACGCGCTGATGTACGGCTGGCTGCCGGACATCCGCCAACGCCTCTACACCGTGTTGCCCGGCGCCGTGGTGGGCGCGGCCATGTGGGTGGGCGCGGCAGCTGCGCTGTCTTACACGCTGCGCACGGCGGGCAAGCTGGCCCTGCTCTACGGCAGTTTTGCGGGCGTGGTGGCCACGCTGGTATTTCTGTACATCAGCGCGACCACGCTGATCTTCGGCGCTGAGATCAACGGGGTGTTGCGCAACCGGCTGGAAGAGCGGAAGAAAAAGACGGCCGCCGATCCCGTGCCGGCGTGACAGTCACTTCTTCATCGAGCAGGTGTTGAAACCGAGCATGGCGTAGGGCGGGCACCAGCCGACGAGCCCGGTGAGCAGGGGCACCACGCCGATGTAACCCCACAGCCCCACGGTGCCGGTGGCGGCAGCCGCGATGAGGGCCAGGCCGATGACGATGCGCAGGGTGCGGTCGATGCCGCCGACGTTCTTGGTCATGAGAGTTCTCCAGGGAGGTGGGATGGGACGGGGGTGCGCTCGATCAGAGCGCGTTCAGGGGAATCTTCAGATAGGCCACGCCGTTGTCTTCAGCAGGCGGCATTTCGCCGGCGCGGATGTTGATCTGCACCGACGGCAGGATGAGCGTGGGCATTTCCAGGGTGGCGTCGCGCTTCGTGCGCATGGCCACGAACTCTTCTTCGCTCACGCCGTCGTGCACGTGGATGTTTTTTTCGCGTTGCTCGGCCACCGTGGTTTCGAAAGCCACTTCCCGGTCATCTGGCGGGTAGTCGTGGCACATGAAGAGCCGTGTCTCAGGCGGCAGGCTCAACAACTTGCGGGTGGACGCGTAGAGGGCGCGGGCATCTCCGCCGGGAAAGTCGCAGCGGGCCGTGCCCACGTCCGGCATGAAGAGCGTGTCGCCGACGAAGACTGCGTCGCCGAATCGGTAGGCCGCGCAGGCGGGTGTGTGGCCCGGGACGAACATCACCTCGCCGGAGAGGGCGCCGAGCGGGACCACCTCGCCGTCCTGAAACAGATGGTCGAACTGCGAGCCGTCCTGCCGGAAGCCGGGCTCCAGGTTGAAGACGCCCTTGAACACCTTTTGAACGGTGGTGATGTGGGCGCCGATGCCGACCTGCCCACCAAGCTGGTCACGCAGGTAGGGCGCAGCCGACAGGTGATCGGCATGCGCATGGCTTTCCAGGATCCAGCGCACTTTCAGGTCGTTGGCGCGCACGTAATCGATCACCCGATCGGCCGAGGCATGTTGCGTGCGGCCCGACTTGGGGTCGTAGTCGAGCACCGAATCGATGATGGCGCATTCGCTGCCCGGGCCGTTGTGGACCACGTAGGTGACGGTCCAGGTGGCGGGGTCGAACTGGCCGTGCACTTGTGGAGAGAGGCTTGGGTGGTTCATGGCGTCGCTTTTCAGATAAGTTGTTAATAGTATATTGACAGATATATTGTGTGTCAATATACTTTGCGACATTCAAGAACCGGAGAACCCCCGCGATGAAGAACGCCGCCCTTGACCTTGAGGACATGCAGGCCGCCGCCGCCGATGCCTGTCGCCTCATGAAGGTGCTGTCCAACCCGGACCGCCTGCTGATCCTTTGCCAGCTCTCCCAGGGAGAACACCGGGTGGGCGAGCTTGAAGAGCTGCTGGGCATCGTTCAGCCCACGCTTTCGCAGCAGCTCACCGTGCTGCGCGACGAAGCGCTGGTGAGCACACGCCGGGAAGGCAAGAACATCTACTACCTGCTCGACAGCCCCCAGGCGCTGGCCGTCATGCAGGTGCTGCACGCGCAGTTCTGCGAACCACCGAGGAAAAAGCGATGAACATCGACTGGGCCAACTTCACGCCGTGGGCGTCACTGTCCGGCGGCGTTCTGCTGGGCGTGGCTTCTGCCTTGTTCATCCTGCTCAATGGCCGCGTGCTGGGCATCAGCGGCATTCTTGGCGGGCTGTTGCCACCGAAGGTGGGCGACGCCGGCTGGCGCATCGCCTTTCTGCTGGGCCTGCTCGCCGCTCCGCTGGTGTATGGGCTGCTCGCGCCCGAGGGGTTTGCCAACGCGCCACGCATCGATGCCGGCCTCGCCACCATCGTGGCCGCGGGTCTGCTGGTGGGGCTGGGCACGCGCTACGGCTCGGGCTGCACCAGCGGACACGGCGTGTGCGGCTTGTCGCGCCTGTCGCCGCGCTCGCTGGTGGCCACGCTGGCCTTCATGGGCGCGGGTTTCGCCATGGTCTTCGTGGTTCGCCACGTTCTTTAAAGGTCCTGCACATGCACCGCGTCATTGAATTTTTCGTCGGGCTGCTTTTTGGCCTGGGCCTGCTGTTGTCAGGCATGACCGACCCGGGCAAGGTCCTTGGCTTCCTGGATCTTTTCGGCACCTGGGATCCGTCGCTCGCCTTTGTCATGGGGGGCGCCATCGCCGTTGGCTTCTTCGCGTTTGCCCTGGCGCGAAAGCGCACGACCAGTTTCCTGGGAGGCGCCCTGCACCTGCCGAAATCGAACCAGATCGACAGGCGCCTGATCGTTGGCGGCCTCACCTTCGGCGCTGGGTGGGGCCTGGCGGGTTTCTGCCCGGGGCCGGGCATCGTGTCCATGGCCTCAGGTGAGGTGAAAGCCGCGGTGTTCGTGGCCGCCATGGTGATCGGCATGTTGATCTTCGAAGTGGCCGAACGCAGCGGATTTCGCCAGCGCGCGGGGGCCTGATGTTGCCCTCGCTCCCCATCCTGCAGTGGGGCCGCGCCTACAACCGCGAAACCCTGCTGGGCGATGGGGTGGCGGCGGTCATCGTCACCATCATGCTCATTCCCCAGAGCCTGGCCTACGCCATGCTCGCGGGGTTGCCGCCGGAAGTGGGTCTCTACGCCAGTGTGGCACCGCTGCTGCTGTATGCGGGGTTCGGCACCAGCCGCGTGCTGGCTGTGGGGCCGGTCGCGGTGGTGTCGCTCATGACAGCCGCCGCCATCGGTGAACATGCAGTGCCGGGTTCGCCTGAATACTGGGCGGCGGCCATCACCCTGGCTTTTCTCTCGGGCGTCCTGTTGCTGGCCATGGGGTTGTTGCGGCTTGGCTTTCTCGCCAACTTCCTCAGTCACCCGGTGATTTCCGGCTTCATCTCGGCATCCGGCATCCTGATCGCAGCGAGTCAGTTCAAGACCTTGCTGGGCGTGGAGGCCGATGGGCACAACTTTCTGAACCTGGGCCTGTCGCTGCTCTCGCAGCTCGGTGAAGCGCATGGGCTTACGCTGACCATCGGAGTGTTGACTGTGGCTTTTCTGTTCTGGGTGCGCAGCGGGCTCAAGCCGCTGCTGCAGCGTCTGGGCATGTCGACTCGAGCGGCAGACATCGTCGCCAAGACCGGACCCGTGGCCGCCATTGCCTTGACGACGCTGCTCACCTGGGCGCTCGGTTGGCAGGCGCAGGGCGTGAAGATCGTGGGCGCCGTGCCGCAGGGCCTGCCGCCGTTCACGCTGCCACTGTGGGATCCGGGCCTCTGGCAACCACTGCTGGTGCCCGCGCTGCTCATCAGCGTGGTGGGTTTCGTGGAGTCGGTCTCGGTCGGGCAGACGCTGGCCGCCAAGCGACGCCAGCGCATCGAGCCCGACCAGGAGCTGGTGGCGCTGGGTGCCAGCAACCTGGGCGCGGCGTTCACCGGGGGATTTCCCGTGACGGGCGGCTTCGCGCGCTCGGTGGTGAACTTCGATGCCGGCGCGCAGACCCCGGCCGCTGGTGTGTTCACGGCGGTGGGCATCCTGCTGGCTTCGCTGTTCCTCACGCCGGCGCTGTTCTACCTGCCGCAGGCCACGCTGGCCGCCACCATCGTGGTGGCGGTGCTCTCGCTGGTGGATTTCAGCATCCTGCGCAAGACCTGGCAGTACGGCAGGGCCGACTTCATCGCCGTGGTGGCCACCCTGTTCGCCACGCTTGGCATCGGCGTCGAGACCGGGCTGGTGGTGGGCGTTGCCGTGTCGCTGGCCCTCTACCTCTTCCGCACCAGCCGCCCGCACATGGCCGAGGTGGGCCTCGTCGCCGGCACGGAGCATTTCCGCAACGTCCAGCGCCACACCGTGCTGACCAGCCCGAGCGTGTTCAGCTTGCGCGTCGACGAGAGCCTGTACTTTGCCAACTCACGTGCGCTGGAAGAACGGATCAACGATGTGGTGGCCAGGCGCCCCGCGCTCGAACACGTGGTACTGCAGTGTTCGGCGATCAATGACATCGATGCCAGCGCACTGGAAAGCCTGGAAGCGATTGACCAGCGGCTGAGCGGGGCCGGGTTGCGGCTCCACCTGTCGGAGGTGAAAGGTCCCGTGATGGACCGGCTCAAGCAGACTGACTTTCTGCAGCACCTCAGCGGGCGCGTGTTCCTCACCCATTTCCAGGCAATTCACGCGCTATCGCCCGAAGTGGCCTGAGCAGCCTTCAGCCGGGCATCGTCGCCACCACCGGCAGCGCCGGATCGATCCAGTCCCAGGGCAGGGCGCGCGCGCCGTAGGTGACGATCTGTGGCAGGAAGCGGGTGGGGTCGTCCAGGCTCGCGGCGTGGATGGTGAAGAGGCCCGGCATGGCCGCGAAGGTGAGGTACACCGGTGAGCCGCAATGGGGGCAGAAGGCCTGATGCTTCACCTTGCCGCTGTCGGCCTTCACGCTCCATTCGCGCGCCTCGCCTGTGAGCTTCACGCGGCCCCTGTCCGGGAAGGTCATGTAGGAGCCGTGACCGGTGCCGCTCTTGCGCTGGCAGTCCCGGCACTGGCAATGGTTGGAGAAGACGGGTGCGTCGTCGATCTCGTAGCGAAGGCGTCCGCAGGCGCAGCCGCCAGTGAAGGGCGCGCTCATTCGCTCACCTCGCCCGACAGCTTGCCCACGTTCTGCACCACGTGCTGCCAGCCGCCGCTCATCTTCTGGAAAGCCACATCATTGCGAGGCGCGATGAAGCCAGCGTGCACCAGCCTGAGACGCGTGCCGCCGGTGGCGGGCGTGAGGGTCCACGTCACCACCGTGTCCAGTGGAGAACCGTAGCCTTCGTTCGCGTCGTGCCCGCCCTTCCAGCTGTACACCAGGCGCTCATGAGGCACCACATCCAGCACCTGCAGGTGGATCACGCCGTCCCACGCGCCGCCGGGGGTGGTCTGGAAGGTGAAGTGCTTGCCCTTCACCGGCTCGAAGCCTGTGGGCACCATCAACCAGCGGCCGATGAGTTCGCTGGTGGTGAGCGTCTTCCAGACGATGGCGGGCGCGTGCGGCAGGAACGCGTCCACCTCGATGTCCTGCGTGCGGGGCTTCAGGGCGGTGTCGGTCATGGGTCGATGTCCTTGAGAAGTTTCCGGAGTTGCGTGAAGCGGTCCTGCCAGAACACGCCGTAGTGGCTCATCCAGTCCACCAGCGGCGCCAGGCCCTGCGGTTCGGCCCGGTAGTACACGTGGCGACCCTCCGGCCGCTCGGCCACGAGGCCAGCCTGCCTGAGCGACCTGAGGTGCTGTGAGATCGCACCCTGCGTGACGCCGCTGCCGCGTGTGAGGTCGGCGACGGTGATCTCGTGGGCATCGACGATGCGCTCGAACACGGCCCGGCGGGTCGGGTCGGCGAGCGTGCGCAGGACGGCGTTGATGGGAGTGGGTTCGGGCATGGGAGAAATATTAGCCAGGACTCATTGATTAGTCAACGCTAATTTTTCGACACCACTAAAGTCGCCCCATGCAGACCAAATGGCTCGAAGACCTGATCGCCCTGTCCCACACCGGCAGCCTCACGCGCGCCGCCGAACAGCGGCATGTCACCCACCCGGCCTTCGGGCGGCGCATCAAGGCGCTGGAGGCCTGGGCTGGAGCGCCTCTCATCGAGCGACGGGGCAACTCGGTGCGGTTGACGAGCCAGGGCGAAAAGCTGCTGGGCTACGCGCTGCAGATGGTGCCGGCCATGGCGCAGGCGCGCAGTGAGATTGCGGGTGTCGATGGCGAGGCGAGCACAGCCACGGTGACGCTGAGCACGGGTCGCACGCTTGCTCGCACGGTGGCGGCCGACTGGCTCGCCCGCATCCGGCGTCAGCGCGCTGGTGTGCGTGTGGTGGTGCGAACGGGCTCCATGGCGGAGACACTGCAGCGTTTCGAGCGTGGTGAGGCGGACTTCATGCTGACCTACCACCACCCGCAGATTGCCATGCGACTGAGTTCACACCAGTACCTGCAACGCCGGGTGGCCACCGACCGGCTGGTGCCGGTGGGCAAGGTCAATGCACTGGGACAGACCGCCTTCAGCCTCGACCAGGCGCAGCCCGTTCCATACCTGGCGTATGGCGAAACGCTCGCGCTGGGCCGCCTGGTGCGCGACCACCTCAGCAACCACCCGAAGGCACCGAGTCTGGTGGAAACGGTGGAATGCGACTCGGCCGATGCGCTGCTGGAGTACGCGCTCAAGGGACTGGGGGTGGCGTGGTTGCCATGGTCGCTGGCCGCCGGTGCGTGCAAGGCGAAGCAACTTGCGCCCGTGGGCAGCAAGGCACTGGAGATCGGGTTCGAAGTCCGCATGGTGCGCGCCAAGCGCAAGCTCTCGCCGGCCGCGGAAGCCTTCTGGCAGACGGTCGATCCGGGCTGACTGGTACGTTTCGGCAACGGCGCGTGCCGAAACGGCACAACGCGCGTGTCTCCCGAAACCAGAATCCGGTCATCTGAAGGAGAAACACCATGAAGCACCCTCTCGCCATTGCCCTCGCGCCGATCCTGGCCACTTTCTTTGCCAGCACGGTGTGGGCTCAGGAAGCGGCCTACCCGAACAAGCCCATCACCGTGCTCATCGGCTACCCCCCCGGTGGCAGCACCGATCTGACGGGCCGCGCCGTGGCCGACCAGCTCGCCAAGAAACTGGGCGTGCCGGTGGTGGTGGAGAACGCCGGCGGTGCGGGTGGTGCGATCGCCGCCATGCGCGCCACCCGCGCACCGGCCGACGGTTACACGCTGTTCGTTGGAGCCAACAACGAGATCGCCATCAACCGGCTGATCACGCCGGCCACGGTGAAATACAGCTACCAGGACTTCACGCCCATCGGGCTCGTGGCCTCACAGCCCATGGTGCTGGTGGCATCCCCTTCCACGGGGATCAAGGACGCCGGGCAGTTCCTCAACGCGGTCAAGGCCAGACCGGGCGGGTTCAGCTACGGCAGCAGCGGCATCGGCACGGCGCTGCACCTGGCGGGCGAGATGGTGAAGGAGCAGGGCGGACTCTTCATGACGCACATCCCCTACCGCGGCGTCGGCCCGCTCACCACCGATCTGCTGGGTGGCACGCTCGAATACGGCGTGTTCGTGCTCTCCAGCGGCCTGCCGCTCATCCGCAGCGGCAAGGTGGTGGCGCTGGGCGTAACGGAAAAGGCTCGCTCGCCCGCCGCGCCCGACATTCCCGCGCTGGCAGAAAACCCGAAGCTCAAGAACATGGACATTGGCGTGTGGTTCGCGCTGATGGCGCCTCCCCGGCTGCCAGCACCCGTGCTGACCCGGCTGCGCACCGCGCTCAACGAGATCCTGCAGACGCCCGAGTTCCGCAAGACGCTCGAAGATGCGGGCTCGACCATCGCACCGCCGAACGTGGACATGCCGCGATTTCTGGCCGAGGAAACGGCCAAGTACCAGAAGGTGGTGGACTTCGCCAAGATCAAGGAATGACGGATTTGCAGTTCGAACTGACGCAGCCGGACCTGGGCGCCTGGCGCGCCGGCAACACGGGCACCGTAGGCGTCTGGCATTTCGATTCGGGCGTGCCGGGCCGCCATGCGATGGTCACGGCGCTCGTGCATGGCAACGAGCTCTGTGGGGCCTGGGCTTTGAGGGGTTTGCTCGAAGCGGGCGTGCGTCCCGCGCGTGGCAGCCTGACGCTGGCGTTTTGCAACCTGGCGGCGTTCGACCGCTTCGACCCCGCCGCGTTCGATGCGTCGCGCTTCGTCGACGAAGACCTGAACCGGCAGTGGAGCGCTGATCGCCTCGCCGATGCGTGCACGCTGGAACGGCAACGCGCACTGGCGCTGCTGCCGTTCGTGCAACGCGCGGACTGGCTGCTGGACCTGCATTCCATGCACGAGCCCGGGGACGCCTTGCTGTTGACCGGGCCGCACTCGCGCAACGTCGGTCTGGCGAAGCAACTTCGCGCCCCCGAGCATGTGGTGGTGGATGAAGGCCACCAGGACGGCACGCGCCTGCGCGATTTTGGGCGTTTCGGCCTGCCCGATGCCCAGGCGGGTGACGCGCGCTCGCTGCTGGTGGAATGCGGTTTCCACGGCGATCCCGCGAGCCGCGCCGTGGCGCAAGACGTGTCGGTGCGATTTCTGCTGGCCTCGGATGTCATCGATGCGTCGAGCGTCGCCCATGCATTGCCGGGATGGCGGCTGCCCGACCCGGACCGTCAATGGGTGCTGAACGTGACCGGCGGCGTGGTTGCGCGCAGCAGTGGATTTCGCTTTCTTGTTCCCTATGAAGGACTGCAGGTGATCGACAAGGTCGGCACGGCCATTGGTGACAACGACGGCGAGCTGGTCACCACGCCTTACGACCAATGCGTGCTGGTGATGCCATCCGTCCGTCAGGCCCGCGCGGGGGTGACGGTGGTGCGCTTCGCACGAGAAGAAGCCTTGTAGGTTCAGGCCCCTGCCAGGGCATGTCGAACCAGGAGCGCAGCCAGCACCCACATGGTCGCACCGATCAGGCCGTCGAGCACCTGCCAGGCGCGGGGCCGCGCGAACCATGGCGCCAGCCAGCGCGCGCCGAATCCCAGCAAGCCGAACCACAGCGCACTGGCCGTGCTGGCACCGGCGATGAACCAGCCGCGCAGCGCGGCGGGCTGTTGCGCGCCGATGCTGCCCACGAGCAACACGGTGTCCAGATAGACATGCGGATTCAGCAGGGTGAAGGCAGCGGCCTGCGCCAGCGCCGCGCCCTGGCTCAAAGCCGAACCCCCATCCCCCGCCTTCAAGACCTGCGGCCGGCGGGCACGCTGGAGAGCGCGCCATCCATAGACCACCAGAAAGCAGGCACCCGCCAGGGCCAGCGCGCGCGCCACACCCGGACTGTTGCCCAGCGCCCGGGCCATGCCCAGCACGCCCGCCGCAATGAGCAGCGCATCGGCCAGCGCACAGAACAGCACCACGCTGCCCACGTGTTCGCGGCGCAGGCCCTGGCGCAGCACGAAGGCATTCTGCGCACCAATGGCCACGATGAGACCCAGACTCAGGAACATGGCCTGGATGTAGACGGGCCAGGCCACGGAAAGCGCCTGCTGCATCAGGAGACTCGCCTCACTCGACGCCGTGTTCGCGTCGCAGCTGCGCCTGCAGTCTTGCCAGCGATCGCGGCGGCATTGCGACCAGTTCCGCTGCCTCGGTCCGGCGCGTGTCGGGGTGGTGCTTCTGCGTCCAGCCGCTCATCGCCACCAGCACCGGCAGCAGTTCCAGGCCTTTCTCGGTCAGGCTGTAGATGGCCTTCTGCGCGTGTGAGGGATCGTCCTGTCGCGTGACGATCCCGTTCTCCACCAGCGTGGCAAGGCGGCTGGACAGCACGTTGCTGGCGATGGCTTCCTCGGACTGGAGGAATTCGCGGAAGTGGCGCTTGCCCGCGAACATCAGGTCGCGCACCACCAGCAGCGTCCACCGGTCTCCAATGAGCTCGAGTGCGGTGCTGATGGGGCAGGTGGATCGCTGGTCGGTGCGCATGGTGCGGATTTTATACCGGTTGCATTTAAAGATCAGTCTGGGGCAGAATACCGATCTTCAAATGCAACCAGTCAGGTGTTTCCATGACCTACCGTCGCTACCAGGGCAGCTGCCACTGCCAGTCCGTGCGCTACGAGGCCGCCTTCGATGTGTCCGCCGGCTCGAACCGCTGCAACTGCTCCATCTGCACCAAGGCGCGTGCCTGGTTCCTGTTCGTGAAAGACACGGACTTCCAATTGCTGTCCGGTGAGGAGGCGCTCAGCACCTACGAATGGATTCCACCGGGCCAGGAGGCGGTGGGGCTGAGCTACCGCTTCTGCTCGCGGTGCGGCATCCGGGTTTTCGCCTCGGGTGAACTGGCGGAACTCGGCGGCCGCTTCCACGCCATCCATGTGCCCACGCTCGACGATGTCGATCCAGAAGAACTGGTGAACGCGCCCATCAACTACTTCGACCAGGCCGACCACGTGCCTGGTCGGGTGATCTTCGACAACCGCTGGTTGTGACTGCGGCAACGGGCCGGGTTCGCTCTCTACAATTCCCGCCATGCATGCCCGCCTGTTGCGCTTTCGCCTGACCTGGACCCTGGCCTTCCTGGCCTGGTTTGCGCAGTTGGGCCTGCCCGTGGCGCACGCGGCCATGCAGGCAGCGCCGGCCGGCGCCATGGCCGACTGGTGCGGTGATCCAGCATCGGCTCGGGAAGCCGCCGCGCTCCTGCCAGCGGAGCTCCGCGCCGCGATGGAGAAGGACGGGATCGGCTTCGATCACCTGGCCGACTGCGCCAAGTTGTGCGCGGTGGGCAGCACCCCAGCGCCGCTGCCCACGGCCACCCCGGCGGCCCTGCAACAGGCCGCCCCCGCTGCGCTGGACTTTCCCCGGACGCAGACGATCGCGATCCGTCGGCACGCGCTGCCGCCGCCTTCGCACGGGCCCCCCGAGCGCGCCTGATTCGCGCTTGTTCTCGTCTCGGCGGCCCGGCCTTGGTGCTGCGGCCGTCGCGAGTGCCCCTTTTCTTCCGGATCCGAACACCATGAGCCCTTCTTCCTGCGCCGTGCTTTGCGCGGCGGTCTTGTCGCCGTGCGCGATCGCCCAGACCTCATCTTCCCCATCGGTGCCTGCCCAGGTGGCGGGCCAGTTGCCCACCATCGAGATTCGCGCCAACCAGGACGAAGCCCGGGCTGATCTGGAGGCCGAACAGGCCCTCACGCCTGGCGGCGTTTCGCTGGTCGATGGCGAGAGCCTGCGCCAGCGCAGCGTGGTCACCGTGGGCGACATGCTGCGCTATGTGCCCGGCTTGTGGACCGCCAGCGGTTCCACCGGCGACTCGTCCTTCATTTCCAGCCGAGGCTCCAACCTCGATGCCACCAACTACGACGGCAACGGCATCAAGTACCTGCAGGATGGCCTGCCGGTGTCCGCGGCCGACGGCAACAACCACAACCGCCAGCCCAATCCGCTCGCGGCCAGCCACGCCGTGGTGGCCCGCGGCGCCAACGCGCTCACCTACGGCGCGAGCACGCTGGGTGGCGCCATCGACTTCACCACCCCCACTGCCCGCGATGGCGCGCCCAACGAACTTCTGCTCCAGCTCGGCAGCCATGGCCAGCGCCAGGGCAGCGTGACGCTGGGCAAAGTGGTTGGCAGCTTCGACGGCCTGGTGTCTGCCGAGACACGGCGCTTTGAGGGCTACCGCCTTCACCAGAAGCAAGAGCGCAGCAGCCTGTACGCCAACGGCGGCTGGCAACTCGGGGATGCGGTGCACACGCGCTTCTTTGCCACCACCATCGACAACCAGCAACAGCTCCCCGGTCCCCTCACGCGCCAGCAGTGGCTGGACGATCCGCGTCAGGCCGAGGCCGCTGCGGTGGCGGGCAACTACCGCTACAACGTGGACACCTGGCGCCTGGCCAACAAGACGGTCTGGGACATCGACGCCGACAGCAAGCTCACGTTCGGCCTGTCGTACGAGAACCAGCAGTTCTACCACCCCATCGTCTACGCACCGCCGTTCTTCTCGTTGTTGATCGACACCGAGCAGCGCACACTGGGCAGCACGGTGCGCTATCAGCGGCGCATGGGTTCGCACGACCTGCTGGTGGGGATGAACCTGGCACGCACCACGGTCGATGGTGGCAATTTCAGCTACGTGCCCGGGGGCGCCCAGACCCTGTCGACCTCCGTGGCCAACCGCGCCAGCAGCCTGGAGCTTTTCGTGATGGACCGCTGGCAGTTCGCGCCCAACTGGACGGCGGTGTACGGCGCGCAAGGCGTGTCCACCCGCCGCGAGGTGCGAGACTCCAACCTCAAGGGCGACTTCAACAGCATCAACCCGCGCGCCGGCCTGATCCACCAGCTCTCGCCATCGAACCAGCTGTTCGCCAACGTCAGCCGCGTGTATGAGGCACCCACCTTCTACGAACTGCAGGACCAGACGCCGGGCGCCCCGCCCAACACGCTGCTGGAGGCCATGCGCGGCACCGTGTTCGAGGTGGGCACGCGCGGCAAACAGGAACTCGGTTCAAGAAACCGCTGGAACTGGGACGTGGCCGTGTACCACACCCGGCTGCGTGACGAGATCCTCTCGCGCGACAACCCGACAGCACCCGGCACCAGCCTGTCCATCAACGCCGACCGCACGGTGCACGCCGGCATCGAAGCCCTGGTGGGCGCGAGCTTTGCCCTGGGCGGGAGCAGCGCGCACCGCATCGAGCCCATGGTCAACCTGACGCTCAACCACTTCCGCTTCCGGGGCGACTCGACCTACGGCAACAACGTGCTGCCGGCCGCGCCCAAGGTGGCCGTCAAGGGCGAGGTGCTGTACCGGCATGCGGACACGGGCTTCTTTTTCGGTCCCACGTTCGATCTCGTGAGCAGCCGATATGCGGACTTCAGCAACACCTACCGGGTGGACTCGTACGCGTTGTGGGGTCTGCGGGCGGGCTGGACCGGCAAGGACTGGGACGTGTTTGCCGAAGCCCGCAACCTGGCGAACAAGAACCACGTGTCGCAGTTCAGTGTGCGCGATGTGGCGAGTGCCAATGCCGCCATCCTCTCGCCGGGCGAACCGCGTTCGCTGTACGTGGGCGCGCGGTTGAAGTTCTGAGGCTCAGTCCTTCGCGCCCATGGCCAGCGCGCGCTCGCGGCTGGCCTTTTGCTCCATCGGGTTCTCGGCCACCTTCGTGGTCCAGCCCTGCAGGTGCCGTTCTGCCACATCGGCCAGCGCCCGGATCCATTCGGGGTGGTCGTTGAGGCAGGGGATGTAGGCGAAGCTTTCGCCGCCCGCGTGCAGGAAGGCCTCGCGCGCTTCCATGTTGATCTCTTCGAGTGTCTCCAGGCAGTCGCTTGTGAAGCCCGGGCAGACCACGTCCACGCTCTTCAGGCCTTTCTGCGCCAGTTCGATCAGCGTGGGTTCGGTGTAGGGCTCCAGCCATTTGGCCTTGCCGAATCGCGACTGGAAGGTGACCTTGTAGCGGTCCTTTGCCAGGCCGAGCTGCTCGGCCAGCAGGCGCGCGGTCTTGTGGCACTCGCAGTGGTAGGGGTCGCCCAGTTGCAGCGTGCGCTCGGGCACCCCGTGGAAGCTCATCACCAGTTGATCGCTCTGGCCATGCGCCGCCCAGTGCGCACGGATGGTGCGAGCCAGGGCGTGGATGTAGCCGGCGTCGTCGTGGTAGCGGTTGACGAAGCGCAGTTCGGGCAGGTGGCGCACGTTGCGGGCCCAGTTCATGACGCCGTCGACCACGCTGGCGGTGGTGGTGCCGCTGTATTGCGGATAGGCGGGCAGCACCAGCACGCGCGTGACGCCTTCGGCCTGCAGTTCGTCCATCACCGAGGCCAGCGACGGGTTGCCGTAGCGCATGGCGTAGCGCACCGTGACCTGGTGGCCGCGTTCGCCCAGGTAGCCGCGCAGCAGCGTGGCCTGTTTCTCGGTCCAGACCTTCAGCGGCGAGCCTTCGGGCAGCCAGATGCCGGCGTACTTCGCGGCCGACTTCTTCGGACGCACGCGCAGGATGATCCCGTGCAGGATCAGCAGCCAGACCGGTCTGGGAATCTCCACCACGCGGGGATCGCCGAGGAACTCGGCGAGGTAGCGCCGCAGGGCGGAGGGGGTGGGTTCGTCCGGGGTGCCCAGGTTGCACAGGAGCACCGCGGTGCGGGCGGCCTGGCCGTGGGAATAGGGCGGTTCGGGCTTGAAGGGCATGCGCTATTCTCTCGCAAGCATGAACACGCCCCCGAGTACCCCAGCGGCCCCCACCGCCGCCACGCTGGATCCGTCCCGGGTTCGCGCCATCACCCTCGATCTGGACGACACGCTCTGGCCCATCTGGCCCACCATCGAGCGGGCCGAGGCCGCACTGGCGGCATGGCTGCTGGAGAGGGCACCGGCCACCGCCGCGAAGTGGGGCGATCCGGTGGCGCTGCGCGAAGTGCGCAACCAGATGCACACCTTGCGCCCCGAACTGGCCAACGACATGAGCGCGCTGCGCAGGGAGTCGATCCGGCTGGTGCTCCAGCGCGAGGGAGATGATCCATCGCTCGCCGAGGCGGCGTTCGAGGTCTTCTTTGCCGAGCGCCAGCGCGTGGAGTTGTTCGAGGACGCCTTGCCCGCGCTCGAATGGCTGGCCAGTCGCTACCCGGTGGTGGCCTTGTCCAACGGCAACGCGGACGTGCACCGCATCGGCCTGGGCCAGCATTTCCACGCATCGCTGAGCGCGCACGTCTTTGGTGTCGGCAAGCCCGACGTGCGAATCTTCCATGCCGCTGCCGAGGCCGCGGGCGTGCCTTCAGAGGCGGTGCTCCACGTGGGTGACGACGCCCACCTGGACGCCGTGGGCGCCCTGGGTGCAGGCATGCAGGTGGCCTGGCTCAACCGCGGGGGTCATCCCTGGGACCATGCGCCGCTGCAGCCGCACACCACCGTGCCCGACCTGATGGCGCTGTGCCGCCAGCTGGGCTGAAACGCCGCGCCTCCATGACACTCACCATCTACGGCATTCCCGCTTCACGCGCCGTGCGCCCGCTCTGGGCCGCCACCGAAATCGGCATGGCCTTCACCCACGTGCCTTTGCCTTACCAGGGCGGCGGCACGCGCAAGCCCGAGTTCCTCGCGATCAATCCGAATGGCCATGTGCTGGCGGTGGTGGATGCGCGACCGGATGGTGACGTGGTGGTGTGGGAAAGCATGGCTTGCGCGCTGTACATCGCACGCCACCACGGCCGGGCCGATGGCATGGGCATCACACCGTCCAGCCCACGGGAAGACGCGGAGGCGTTGCGCTGGAGCTTCTGGGCCATGACGGAGGCCGAGGCCGATGCGCTCACCGTGCTCATGCACCGCCAGGCCATGCCCGAGGAGCGCCGCAAGCCCGAGCTGGCCGACGCGGCCGAGCGCCGACTGGCCGTGCCTTTTCGCGTGATCGAGGAGCACCTGGCGCGCCAGCAGGCCGCTGGTCAGGCGCACCTGGCAGGCGAGCGCTTCACGGTGGCCGACCTGTGCGTGGCCAGCGTGCTGAACTGGGCGCGCCCGGCCACCGCGCTCCTGCAGGCTCATCCGCTCACACTGGCCTGGCTGGTGCGCTGCATGGCGCGGCCGGCGTACCTGAAGGTGCGCGAGAACGGCTGAGCCGGCACGCCGCCTTCGCCTCAGGTCATCTGCAGGCGGGCGAGCTGGGGAAACATGTGCTTGCGCGCCTCGGCGTCGTTTTCGGCCTTGAAGCTGTGCTGACGTTTCAAGGCGTCGATGCGCGCGACCGCGGGCCGGCTGTTGATGGCGGAGATGAAGCGCTGGATGTGGGGGAATCGCTCCCACAGCGCCTTTTCGTCGCCGCCCAGCGCGTGAGGGATGAGCCGCGCCCAGCCCCAGCAGGCCATGTCGACGATCGAGTACTGGTCGCCCACCATCCAGGCCTGCCGCGACAGCCGCTCCTCGATCAGCGTCCAGTGCCGGTTGGCCTCGAAGTCGTATCGATTGAGGGCGTAGACGTTCTCTTCCTTCATGTGGTGCCGGAAGTGCACCGCCTGCCCGGAGAACGGCCCGATGCCCGACGCAATGAACATCAGCCACGACAACATCTCGTGCCGGTGTGCGTCGCCGGGCAGGAACTGGCCGGTCTTCTCGGCCAGGTAGAGCAGGATGGCATTGCTGTCGAACACCGCCTTGCCGTCGTCGACGATGGCGGGCACCTTGGCGTTCGGGTTGATGGCCAGGAATTCCGGTGCGAACTGCTCGCCCTTGCGGGTATCGATCGGCACCGGGGTGTAGTCCAGCTCGGTTTCCTCGAGCATGAGCAGCACCTTCATCGGGTTGGGTGCGAAAGTGAAATAGCAATGAATCATGTCACCAGCCCCACAGCAGACGTTTCGCGATCCATCCCCCCACGCCGCCTTCGCGTTCCACGCGCACCCAGTCGGCTCGTTTCTCGCGCGTGCGCACGAGGTCGCCGTAGCTGGCCTTGCCGACGATGCGGTGCTGTGTGCCGGGCCCGCTGCGGATGTTTGCCACTTTCGATTTGACGATGTGGTGCGGCGTCTTGCCGGTGAGCGAGCGCGCCACCCAGCCGCTGTCGCCTTCGAAGTCGCGCACCTTCACCCAGCTGCCCTTGCGTTGAGTGACCTGCAGCGGGTAACCCCTCTTCAGTTCCCACAACACGGGCGTGTGGGTGCCTGGGCCTTCGCGCATGTTCAGGGTGGTGCCCTTGACACTGACCATGTTCTGCGCGGTGGCCGTGCCGCTGGCCAGCGCGAGCAGACCGATACCGAGGGCGGCGAGAAGGGGGCGGGTGGAGATGGTGCCGATCATCCTGGGAGATTCCTTTCCTGGAGTGGGTTGACGGGATGGCTCAAGTGGGAACGTCTGCCTCTGCAGAGGTTCCCGCAGCGGCTTGCAGGCCGCTGCGCACGGCGCCTTCGAGCGTGGCGGGGTAGGGCCCTTGCACGTAGTCGCCGGCCGCCCACAGTCCCGGCGCGATGCGTGCGGCGGGACGTTGCGTGCCAGGCACGCAGGCGAACGTGGCTCGCTTTTCTACCACGGTTTGCACCGCCTGCAGGGCGGGCAGGTCCAGCTCGCGCGCGGCCTGCGCGAGCACGTTCGCCTGCAGCGCGTCGCGCTCGCCCTGACTCGCGCTCACCACGAAAGCCAGCACGCCTTGTGCCGCGGCGTTGTCCGGTTCCAGCTGCCCACGGTCGAACACGAACTGCGCGGGTCCCATACGCAATGCGAGCATGGGCGCGGCCAGGCGAACGTCGGCACCCCAGGTGTAGACCGTGGTGATGGCGGTGAACGACAGAGCCTGGGTGGTCGATGCCCAGTGGCGCAGCGCCTCGGGTGCATCCACGGCTTCCGTCATGGCCTGCGCAGCCGGACTCGCCGCAGTGGCCCAGATCACGCGGTCGAAGGCTTCCTCCTGGCCATCGGTCTGCAGCATCCACTGGCCCGCATGCCACCGCAGTTGCGTGACGCGTTGCCCCAGGCGAAGGCGCGTGTGCGCCCCATGGTGTTTCGCCAGCCACCCGGCGGCGGCCTGTGGAAACAGCGCGGACAGGTCGCGGCGCGGCAGCAGCAGGCTGGAGGCCTTGAAGCCCGCGCTCCCCGGGCCGAAGAGGGCGTCGCGCATCACGCGCAGAAAGACCGTGCCGCTGGCCACTTGTGCGGGAACGTTCAGCGCAGACACGCACAGCGGCTCGATCAGCTCATCCATGACGCGAGGGGGCAGGCCCCCGCAGACATCGGCCACGGTGTGCTCGGGCGGGCACTGGAAGCCGGAGCGCTGCCAGTGCAGTGAAGTGCGCACGAGGGCCAGGCGTTCACGCCAGAGCCAGCCGCGCGCGGTGGCGATCGCCGCCAGCGCGTCGAATGGGGCGGGCCATTTCGCAGCCCAGCCTGGCGTGCGCAGGCCAGCGCCATCGGGGTACGGCAGCGCCAGCGGCAAGGCCAGAAGATGTTCGCGTGTGTCCAGCCCCACGCGCCGCATCTGCGCCAGCGTCGCGCTGTACGCGCCGATCAGGATGTGCTGACCGTTGTCCAGCGTGATGGGGGTCCCATCGGGCCGATGCGTGGGCAGCGCGCGCGCTCGCCCACCCAGGGCACGCGTCGCTTCCATCACGGTCACGTCGGCGCCGCGCGAGGCGGCTTCCACGGCTGCCGCCATGCCGCCCCAGCCTGCCCCGACGATGGCGAGCTTCACAGGCGGCCGCCGGCCAGCCCCCTCGGGGCTCATAGCCTGCCCAGGGCTTGAACCTTCCAGGCCAGCCAGAATTTCCGCAAGGGTGTCAGGCTCACGCGCTGCGTCAACACCGGCAGGGGATCTGCCGCGATCTCCTGCAGCAGCGTGCGGTAGATGCTGGCCATCATCAGGCCAGGCTTCTGCGCACGGCGGTCGGCCTCGGGCAGCAGGGCCAGGGCGTCTCCATAGAGTTGCAAGGCGCGGGCGCACTGGAACTGCATGAGCGCGGTGAATCGGCGATTGAAGTCGGCGCGGTCTTCGCCTGCGGACTTGCCGCGCTGCAGGAGTTCGTGTGCCTTCACGTTGAAGCTCTGCAGTTCGTTGACGGGCAGGTAGATGCGGCCGCGAACGGCGTCCTCGCCCACGTCGCGAATGATGTTGGTGAGCTGGAAGGCCAAGCCCAGCCGGTGCGCGTATTCGGTGGTGCGCACCTGCGTCTGCCCAAAGATGTGCGCGGCGACCTCGCCCACCACGCCGGCCACCAGGTGGCAGTAGCGCTGCAGGTTGGCGAAGTCCAGGTAGCGGTTCTGCTCCAGGTCCATCTGGCAGCCATCGATCACGGCCGTGAGGTGGCGCGATTCGATGTCGTACGGTTTGCACATCGGCATGAGCGCCTTCATGACCGGGTGGGTGGGGGAGCCCGCGAAGGACTGCGCCACTTCACGCCGCCACCAGGCCAGCTTGGTCTGCGCCACGGCGGGGTCGCTCACCTCGTCCACCACGTCGTCCACCTCCCGGCAGAACGCGTAGAAGGCGGTGATGGCGGCACGGCGCTCGGGCGGCAGGAACAGGAAAGCGTAGTAGAAGCTGCTGCCCGAGGCCGCGGCTTTTTGCTGGACGTAGTCTTGTGGGCTCATCGTGGTGTGGGTCGACGCCCAAGTGTAAGCACCGCGCCGGGCAGGCCCTCCAGGGCGCCGAAGGCCAATGGGCGAGCGCGCCAGTCAAGCGTTGCATTCGTTAAGACGGCGTTAACAGGGCGGCAGTAGCATGGGCTGGCAATCCTGCATTTCCCCACGAGGTCAACAAATGAACGGTTCCAATCGTCGCGTCTTCATGCTCCAGGTGGCAGCGGGTGGCTCCGCACTGCTGGCCGCCACGGCCCAGGCCCAGGCGCCAGCCCTGGTCAATGAGAAAGATCCGACCGCAGTGGCGCTGGGCTACACGGCCGATGCCACCAAGGTCGACACCAAGAAGTACCCCAAATACGCCGCGGGGCAGAAGTGCGGCAATTGCCAGCTCTACACCGGCAAGGCCGGCGATCCGGCGGGCGGTTGCGGCATCTTCCCCGGCAAGCTGGTCTCGGCCAACGCCTGGTGCAGCGCTTACGTCAAGAAGGCCTGACCACGGGGTCCTGGCGCTGCCAGCGGCGCCAGAGATCCAGCCCGTGTGCCACGCCAGCGGCGGCCACGCACACGGCAACCCAGGGCCAAGCGGTCGCTCCCAGCGCGGCACGCAAGGCCAGCATGAGGCACAGGCCGGATGCCATGTTGAGCGCGTAATCGCGTGGCGCCAGGCCTCTGCCGGTTCTGGCGTGGAACACCCACAACCCCAGCCCTTCGAGCAGGGTGAAGACGATCACCGCATCCAGCAGCAGGCGCAGCGCGCCAGGGTCGCCCAGGTTCACACCCGCGCCAGGCCCAGCAGGTGGCCCACGTCCTTGAAGAAGATGCGCACATGCGCCATGGGCTTGCGGCGCGTGAGCTGCTTGTTCATGTACGACTCGAAGGTGAGCTGCTGGACATCCCGGTCCTCGCAGATCTTGACGAAGCGCTCGCGCCGCTTCTCGCTGCCGTACCAGAACGACTGCATGATGCCCAGCACCCAGAACACCGTGCCGTGCAGCTTCATGAACCGTTGCCTGGCCAGCTTGAGGGCCTGCACATTGCCGGTGGCCAGCATCTCATGCACGGCCTGCGCGGCCAGCTGGCCGCCCACCATGGCGTAGTAGATGCCCTCGCCCGAGGCGGGAGCCACCACACCGGCCGCGTCGCCGGCCAGCACCACGTCGCGTCCGTTGTCCCAGCGCGGCAGCGGCTTCATGGGAATGGGCGCGCCTTCGCGCCGCAGGGTCTGTGCGCCCGCCAGTCCGCTGGCCTCGCGCATGCGCTGCACCGAACCGCGCAGCGAGAAGCCCTTGTCGGCGCTGCCAGTGCCCACGCTCAGCGTGTCGCCGTGCGGGAACACCCAGCCGTAGAAATCGGGTGAGAAGCGGCCTTGGTAATACACGTCGCAACGCGCGCCGTCGTAGTCGGCCGTGCGGTCCTGTGGCGCGGGTGCCCTCACGATCTCGTGGTACGCGAAGACGTACTTCGTGCGTTCGGCGCCTGGCACGCCGCCCTGGCGTGCCACCTCGGAGCGCGCGCCGTCTGCGCCCACGATGGCCCTCGCCCGCACGCAGGCGGGGGTGCCTTCGCCCCGCTGGTGGCGCTCGCGAACGAGGTAGTGCACCACGCTCACGCCGTCGGCGTCGCGCTCGAGTTTCTCGAACTGGCCAGTGCGCCGCACGGCACCTGCGGAGCGTGCGCGCTCGCGCAGCCACTCGTCGAAGGCCTCGCGGTTGACCATGCCGACAAAGCCGTTGTCGATGGGAATGTCGACGTGCTTGTTCGACGGCGCGATCATGCGCGCGCACTGCGCGCGGGCCACCAACAGTTCGTCGGGGATCGCGAAATCCTTGATGAGGCGCGGCGGGATCGCGCCGCCGCAAGGCTTAATGCGACCCGCACGGTCGAGCAGCAGCACCGAGCGGCCCTGGCGCGCGAGTTCATGCGCCGCGGTGGCGCCGGAGGGGCCGCCGCCGATGACGACAACATCGAAAATTTCTTCGCTGGAGTTCATGACTGTGGCCTCGGTGAGGAGCCCGGGGCAAACGATTCGCCCGCGTGGTGGAAACCGGTGACGGATGGGGCACGGGGCGCAGGCGCGGCCAGGCGCCAGGCCAGCCAGGCCGACAGCACAAAAGCGAGCGCCTGAAGGGCAAACACCATGGCGTAGGCCACCCCGGGCGAGGCAATCAGCCAGCGCGCGAGATCGCTGGCCCCGGTGCCCACCAGGCCCCCCAGGCCGAAGGCGACCGCCTGGGCAGCCCCCCAGAGCCCCATGCGCACACCTTCGCGCGCCTGCCGGCCCTCGGCAGCCAGCCGCATCATGGAGCCGATGGCGCCGATGGAGAACGCGCCGTTGGCCACGCCGAGCGCGAACACGGTGGTCTTCAGGTGCCAGCCCTCGCCTTGCAGCCCGGCGAACGTGAGCGCGAGCAGCGCCAGCGCAGACGCCAGGCAGCCGCCGATGGTCCATCCTCGCAAGGAGCCGATATGCCGCAGCACCGCGTGGTGCTTGAAGCGCGCGCCGATGGCACCGGCCAGTGCCACCAGCAGCATGCCGCCCAGCACGCCACCGTGCTGCACGCCAGAGAGCTGGGTGGACTCGCCCGGCGTGTAGCCGAACACCGTGCCCGCGAAAGGCTCCAGGATGAGGTCCTGGGCGCTGTAAGCCAGCATGGAGACGAACACGAAGATGGTGAAGCGGCGCGCCACAGGTTCGTTCCACACCTGGGCGAGGGCCTCGCGGAACTGCGGCTTGCGGGGGCTGTCCCGATCGACCGTTGCAGCGCCGGACACCGGGCCTTCGAGTCCGCGCAGCGCGACAGCTGCGAGCAGCAACGCCAGCAGGGACACGCCTGTGCTCACCATCAGCAAGCGGGTCGGTGTGTACGGGTCCAGCCAGTGTCCGGCCAGGCCGGCCGTCAGGGCGAAGCCGGCGATCATCATCATCCACACCAGCGTGGCTGCACCGGCGCGGCGGCCTTCCGGCACGCGCTTGGCCAGGAGCACCAGCAACGAGGTGCCCGCGGCGCTCACGCCCAGGCCCACCATGGCAAAGGCGAGCAGCGCCAGCGCCATGCCGGCCACCGGGTGCGTGCCCATCCACACCGTGGCCAGTGCGGCCAGCACACCGCCGCAGGCGAGCACGACCATGCCACCCACGATCCAGGGCGTGCGCCGTCCGCCGACGTCCGATCCGAAACCCATGCGGGGCCGCGCCACCTGCACCGCGTAGTGCAGGGCCACCAGCACGCCGGGCAAGAGCGCCGGCAGGGCGAGCTCGACCACCATGACACGGTTCAGCGTGGAGGTGGTCAGCACGACGATGGCACCCAGTGCCATCTGCACCAGGCCGAGCCGGGCGATGCTGGCCCAGCCGAAAGCGCTCATGTGGCGGCTCCCGTGAGACCGCGGAGGGCGAAGGCGCTGACCATCATGCCGGCCACGAAAAGGGGCACGCCAAAGCCGCTGTACCAGAGCGCGCGTTCGACGGGTGCGGCCATGAAGCGGCGCATCATCACGAACTGCACTGCGAGCAGCCCCACGAGCGCGGCAGCGTGCAGGGGCTGGTTCCAGCTCAGCAGCAGCACGATCACCACCATCTGCGGCACCGCCATGAACCAGCAGGCCACGCGGGCGGCGCGGTCCACGCCCAGTTGCACCGGCAGCGATCGCACGCCCATCTGCCGGTCGCCAGTGACGGCCTTGAAATCGTTGAGCGTCATGATCCCGTGCGTGGCGGCGCTGTAGAGCGCGGCCAGCACCAGCGACTCACCGCCGGGCATGGCGCCACCGGCCATGACCGCCGCACCCGTGATCCAGGCGATGCCTTCGTAGCTGATGCCGCAGGCCGCATTGCCCCACCAGCCGTTTTCCTTCAGGCGCACGGGCGGCGCGCTGTAGGCCCAGGCCAGAAGCAAGCCGAGGGCCGCGGCACCGAACCCCCATGGGCCCAGCACGGTCGCCACCAGGAGGGAGACGATGGTCCAGGCGATGGCGAGGTACAAGCCCCATGCGCCCGGCATGCGGCCTGAGGGAATGGGGCGTTGCGGCTCGTTGATCGCGTCCACGTGGCGGTCGTACCAGTCGTTGACGGCCTGGCTGGTGGCGCACACCAGCGGTCCCGCCAGCGCGATGCCCACGATGGCCAGCACCCAGCGTCCATCCATCGAGACACCCGAGGCCACCACCCCACACGCAAAGGCCCACATGGGCGGAAACCAGGTGATGGGTTTGAACAGCTCGGTGACAGCGGAAAGGGCAGGGAGCTTCATGGTGAAGCTTGTACTCCTCGCCCCTGTTAGTGTCAATTAAAAATGACACTTTATATCGTAAACACTGATTCAGGCCGCTGTCGCCTGGCGGCATCCGTCGGGCACAAAAAAACCAGCTCTTTTCGGAGCTGGTTTTTCAGGGGGCCGCAGCGGCGCTCAGTGCGTGTCTTCGCCCACGCCTTCCAGAATGCCGAAGCGCCGCAGCTTGATGTAGAGGCTCTGACGCGAAAGGCCGAGCATTTCGGCGGCCGATGCGCGGTTGTCGCCGGTGAGTTCGAGCGCGGCTTCGATGCAGAGCTGTTCGATGAGGTCGGTGGTTTCGCGAACGATGTCCTTGAGCGGCAAGCGGCCCACCAGTTCGGTCATCTGGCTGGCCGAACGCGGCAGTTCCTTGCTGGTGCGGCTGTCGTTGGTCAGGCGGCGGCCCATGTCGCGGATGGTGAAGCCCAGGCAACGCTGCGGCCCGCTGTTGACCGCCACGGCGGAGATCTCCACCTCGGAGACGGAACCGTATTCGCCTCGCATCTGTGTGGCAAACAGGCGAACGGTACCGTGCTGGCGCAGGTTGGTCAGCAGGACGCGGAAGTCCACGCCCGTGCGCCCCAGCCACTTGTCGAGCACCTCGCCGCGCGCCTGGTCTTCAGTGCCCAGTTGCCCCATGTCCAGGAAAGCGCGGTTCGCGCTCAGCACGCGGCCCTCCATGTCGGTGACCACCAGCGCGTCGGGCGCGGCTTCCATCACCTGCAGCAGCCGCTGCTTGCCGCGCGCCAGGCTCGGGGCCACGCTGTCTTGCGCTCGCGTGAAGCGCAACAGGAAATGCAGGGTGTTTTCCTGGCGGAACTGCGAAGCCGTCACCACGAGTTCCTGGGCGCCTTCGATCAGCCGCACTTCACAGGGATCTGCCTTGCCGCTTGCGCGCAGCCGGTCGAGCATGTCGCGCAGGGCGTTGTGGCTGGCGGTGTCCAGGCTGGCGGCCAGCGTCCAGCCAGGCGCACGGGCCTTCTCGCCGAACAGTTCGTAGGCCGCCGGGTTGGCCTCTTCGAGCTTGTCGATCGAGCCTTCAAGAATCACCACAGGCTCCGAGGCCATCTGGAACAACAGGCGGTAACGCGTCTCCACCTGGCGCAGTCGCCAGTAGTCGCGCTCCATGGAGAGTTGTGCAGTGACCAGCCGCTGCTGCAGTGCCGCCTGGCTGCGCAGGTCGCG
Source organism: Hydrogenophaga sp. (assembly GCF_051858985.1). Lineage (GTDB taxonomy): Bacteria > Pseudomonadota > Gammaproteobacteria > Burkholderiales > Burkholderiaceae_C > Hydrogenophaga. The sequence goes on from NZ_JBHYGM010000002.1 coordinate 293,841, forward strand.
GCCGAAGGCGACGGCGTGAGCGGTGTCGCTCTCGCCTTGTTCGGAATGGAGCTGGATCACCGAGTAGGACAGCGCCAGGTCGGGCTTGTCGGTGACCGGGTGGTTCACGTGGCGCCAGCGCACACCTTCAGATGTGGGGTCGGTCTTGTTGAGCAGGGCTTCGACCTTGGGCTTGCTTTCCACCGTGACGGTGTCGACCCAGGGCTTGCCGATCCATTCCTCGCAGCCCACGCTGAGCATGTCGGCGCTGCTGAGCGCCATGTCGCGAATCACGCCGTCCTTGTCCAGGATGAGCACCACATCGGAGGCAGCCGTGATGAGCTCGGCGGCCGACTGCGCATCGAGGTTGGCAAGGAACTGCCCGGCCATGTCGAATGGCTTCTCGGCATACGCTTGCGGCGCCTGGGGCATGTTGAGCTTTCGGAAAGGTTGAGCAGACTTCAGGTTCGGTCAATCATCTCCGCTGGTGGCTGTCGTTCACCAGCTTCTCTGCCAGACTGGGCGCCCGCGGACCATCGGTGACGATGGCATCGGCGGGAATCCGCTGACCGTATTCTGGATGCAACCCGAAAATCGCACCGCCCGCGATTATAGAGACGCGGGGGTTGAGGCTCTTTCGGCGCACCAGCTTCATCATCTCGCTCAGCCGCTCGATGCCGGTCTCGCAGGCCAGCGAGAAGCCGACCACGTCGTACCAGTCTTTCTCCACCATCGCCGGCGCGGCGTGGCTGGAGAGGAAATTGGTGACCACGTCCCATCCTGCGCGGTGAAAGATCTCGCCCACCATCGACAGCCCGAACGTGTGCTGTTCGCCGGGGCAGGGCATCAGCAGCAGGCGCCGGCCTTCCAGCGTGGAGGTGGAGCCATTGAACTGCGCAAAGGCCGCACTGTTTTCCCGCAGCACCTGCTGCAGGCGGCCCAGACCGACGGTCACTTCGGTGAAGGTGCACAGATCGCGTTCCCACATCTCGCCCAGATGCCGGGCCACCGGCGCCAGCAGGTCCATGAAGATCGATTCGACCGGCACGCCCCGGTCTCGCAGCGCGACCACGCAGGCGCGGATGGCGGCGTCGTCCTCGTGCAGCACCAGCTCGGCAAACACCGCGACGTCTTCGGTGGTGACCTTCTGGTTCCCGGAGATCGGGAAGGCATCGCACTCCTGCGGCACGCGGTGCGCCAGCATGAGCCGGGGGATGATTTCGTATTCGATCGCTTTGGCCAGCAGCACGGAGCGGAGGCTCTCGTCGGGGGGTGGATCGCCGGGCTCGGTGCGCAGCAGGTCATCGATGGCCGGGGGAAAACCCGCGGCGGCGTGCCCGTCCGGCCAGGGACCTGGAGGGGCGGCACCGAATTCCCCGCTTTCCTTCGGCGGGGATGTCCTTGAATACGAGCCCATTCCATGTCTCCTTGCGCTCTTGCGCTTGTGCGGATCGCAGGGGCCTGGTCTTTCGCCGAGCTCTTTGCACCTTCGGGTATGCGTCGGTGTGGATCGCTGGAATGCTTTGTACAACCGTCAACCGGCGGCGTCAAAACATTTCCGGATACCCGTCCAGAAAACTTTACTACGTTGGATTCAAATGTCAATCAAACAATACGTCAATTTAAGTTGACACAATTCCCGGGACCATCTAAATTGGGTTCCAGCGAGTCCCCAAGGCTCCATGGAGACAGAACCGATGCATCCCGAGACACCGCGACCGGCCACCGGTCGCTCCCTCTACACCCCGCAGGAGCGCCAGCGGCGTGACTCGACGGTGTGGACCCTGGTGCAGGGGGTGCTGGCCCCGGTGCAGTTCCTGGTGTTCCTTGTCAGCCTGGTGCTCGTGCTGCGTTTCCTGGCCACCGGGGAGGGCGAGTGGGCCGCCACGGTGTCGGTGGTGGTCAAGACGCTCACGCTCTACACCATCATGGTCACCGGTTGCATCTGGGAGAAAGTGGTCTTCGGTCGCTACCTGTTCGCCCCCGCTTTCTACTGGGAAGACGTGTTCAGCATGCTGGTGCTGGCGCTTCACACGGCTTACCTGGTGGCGCTGTTCGCCGGTTGGTTGCCGCCGCGCGCGCTGATGCTCCTGGCGCTGGCCGCCTACGCGGCCTACGTGGTGAACGCCGGGCAGTTCCTGTGGAAGCTGCGGATGGCCCGCCTGCAGGGCACGCTGGTGCCGCGGGAGGTGTTCGAATGAGCCCGGTGATTCCGATCCGGGCCGACACACCCGGCTGCACCGACGCCCCCGTGCTGCGCGAGCGGGGCCAGCGGGAGGTCTTCTGCGGTCTCACCGGCATCATCTGGCTGCACCGCAAGATCCAGGACGCCTTCTTCCTCGTGGTCGGTTCACGCACTTGCGCGCACCTGATCCAGAGCGCGGCGGGCGTGATGATCTTTGCCGAGCCCCGCTTCGCCACGGCCATCATCGACGAGCGCGACCTGGCGGGCCTGGCCGACTGCAACGAGGAACTCGACCGCGTGGTCACGCGCCTCATCGAGCGCCGGCCAGAGATCAAGCTGTTGTTCCTGGTGGGTTCTTGCCCGTCCGAAGTCATCAAGCTCGACCTCTCGCGCGCCGCACAGCGCCTCTCCGGCCGCTTCTCGCCCGACGTTCGCGTGCTCAACTATTCCGGCAGCGGCATCGAGACCACGTTCACGCAGGGTGAAGACGCCTGCCTCGCATCGCTGGTGCCGGTGCTGCCCGCCAGCACCAAAGGCGCGCCGGCCGAGTTGATGGTGGTGGGTGCGCTGGCCGATGTGGTGGAAGACCAGTTCGCGCGGTTGTTCGAGCAGCTGGGCATCGGCCCGGTGCGATTCTTTCCGCCGCGCCGTGCCTCGCAGATGCCCGCGGTGGGGCCGAACACGCGCTTCCTGCTGGCGCAACCGTTTCTCGCCGACACCGCGTTGGCGCTCGAAGCCCGTGGCGCGCAGCGCCTGCCGGCACCGTTTCCACTGGGCGTGGAGGGCACGACCGCCTGGCTGTCGGCCGCCGCGCGCGCTTTTGGCGTGAGCCCCGCTCAGTTCGACGCGGTGACCGGGCCGGCCCGCGAGCGTGCGGCCAGCGCCCTGGCGCGCCAGCGTGTGCAACTCGAGGGCAAGCGCATCTTCTTCTTCCCCGATTCGCAGCTGGAGATTCCGCTGGCGCGCTTTCTCTCGCGCGAACTCGGCATGCAGCTCACCGAGGTGGGCACGCCCTACCTGCACCGCACTCACATGGCCGAAGAACTGGCGCTGCTGCCGGCGGGCACGTTCCTCAGCGAAGGTCAGCACGTGGACAGGCAGCTCGACCGCTGCCGGGCCGAGCGTCCGGACCTCGTGGTGTGCGGCCTGGGGCTGGCCAATCCGCTCGAAGCTGAAGGGCTGACCACCAAGTGGGCGATCGAGCTGGTCTTCACACCCATCCAGGGCTACGAGCAGGCGGCCGATCTGGCCGAGCTCTTCAGCCGCCCGCTGGTGCGCCGCATGCGCCTGGCCGCCTGAGCGCAGGAACAACCGCCATGCAACTCACGCTCTGGACCTACGAAGGCCCACCCCACGTGGGGGCCATGCGGATTGCCACCGCGATGAAGGATGTGCACTACGTGCTGCACGCACCGCAGGGTGACACCTACGCCGACCTGCTGTTCACCATGATCGAGCGCGATGCGAAAAGGCCGCCGGTGACCTACACCACCTTCCAGGCTCGCGACCTCGGCGGTGACACGGCACAGCTCTTCAAGGATGCCGCACGCGAAGCTTTCGAGCGCTTCAGCCCCAAGGCCATGATGGTGGGCTCCTCGTGCACGGCCGAGCTCATCCAGGACGACCCGGGTGGCCTGTGCAAGGCGCTGGATCTGCCGGTGCCCGTGGTGGCCCTGGAACTGCCCTCCTACCAGCGCAAGGAAAACTGGGGCGCGGCCGAAACCTTCTACCAGATGGTTCGCCAGCTCGCCGACACGCAGATCAGGCGCCCACCGCGCGAGCCCGGCCAGCGCGCCCGCTGCAACATCCTGGGTCCGGCGGCGCTGGGCTTCCGCCACCGCGACGACCTCCGCGAGATCAGCGGCCTCCTGCGCGACATGGGCATCGACATCAACGTCACCGCGCCGCTGGGCGCATCGCCCGCCGACATGGCGCGGCTGGGGGACGCGGATTTCAACGTGGTGCTCTATCCCGAGATCGCCTCCATCGCAGCGGGCTGGCTCACGCGCACTTTCGGCCAACCGGCCACTCGCACCGTGCCCATCGGCTCGGGTGCCACGCGCGACTTCATCGCCGAAGTGGCCGCGCTCGCCGGGGTGGATCCCACAGCGGTGCTGGCCGATGCCAACGCGCGCGCACCCTGGTACGCGAAGTCGGTCGATTCCACCTACCTCACGTCCAAGCGCGTGTTCGTCTTCGGCGATGCCACCCATGTGGTGGCAGCCGCGCGCATCGCCGCCACCGAGATGGGCTTCACTGTGGTCGGCCTGGGCACCTACAGCCGCGAATTCGCCCGTGAAGTGCGCGACGCCGCGAAGCTGCATGGCGTGGACGCGCTGATCAGCGACGACTACCTCGAGGTGGAAGCCCGCATCGCCGAGTTGCAGCCCGAACTGGTGCTGGGCTCGCAGATGGAACGCCACATCGCCAAGCGGCTGGGCATCCCCTGCGCCGTGATCTCGGCCCCCGTGCATGTGCAGGATTTCCCCGCGCGCTACTCGCCCCAGATGGGCTTCGAAGGCGCCAACGTCCTGTTCGACACCTGGGTGCACCCGCTCATGATGGGCCTGGAAGAACACCTGATCGGCATGTTCAGGGGCGACGCCGAGTTCCATGAAGACGCTGCGCCTTCGCACCTGGGCGGTTCGCACAAGCCTGCGCCACTGCCGACGCCCCAGCCTGTCATGGCCGTCACGGCAGAAGCCACCTGGGGCATCGAAGCAGAAAAGGAACTCCGCAAGATTCCATTCTTCGTTCGCGGCAAGGCTCGCCGCAACACCGAACTTTATGCCAGGGACAAGGGCCTGCCCGTGATCACGCTGGAGACGCTCTACGATGCCAAAGCCCATTTCAGCCGCTGAGAGCCCCATGCTCTTGCCCGGCATGAAGGTCGTGCTGGTGACCATGGACAGCCACCTGGCCAGTGCCGCCGAACGCGCGCACCGCAGCCTGGCCAAAGCCGTGCCGGGGCTCTCGCTGTCGGTGCACGCCGCCGCCGAATGGGGCGATGACGATGCCGCGCTGCGCCGCTGCACGGACGACATTGCACGCGCCGACATCGTGATCGCCACCATGCTGTTCATGGAAGACCACTTCCTGCCGGTGTTGCCGGCGCTGCGCGCCCGCCGCGAAAAATGCGATGCCATGGTGTGCCTGATGTCGGCCACCGAGGTGACCAAGCTCACGCGCATGGGCAAGTTCGACATGAGCGGCCCGGTGAGCGGCCCCATGGCGTTCCTGAAGAAGCTGCGCGGCAAATCGACCGCCGACGTGAACACCTCGCCCGAAGACAAGAGCAGCGCGGGTGCGCGCCAGATGAAGATGCTGCGTCGCCTGCCGCGCATCCTGCGCTTCATCCCGGGCACCGCGCAGGACGTGCGCGCCTATTTCCTGTCCATGCAGTACTGGCTGGCCGGCTCCGAGCAGAACATGGTCAACCTGGTGCAGTTCCTGGTGGAGCGGTACGCCACTGGCGCCCGGCGCGACATGCGCCCTCGCTGCGTGGTGGGCGCGCCGCTGGAATACCCGGAGGTGGGTGTGTACCACCCGCGCATGAAGCAGCGCCTCTCCGCATCGGTGGCCGATCTGCCGCTCGTGGCCACCACCGGCCAGCGTGGCACGGTGGGCCTGCTCGTGATGCGCTCGTACCTGCTGGCGGGCAACACGGGTCACTACGACGGGGTCATCACCGCAATCGAAGCGCGGGGACTCAAGGTCATCCCGGCGTTTGCCACCGGGCTCGACAACCGTCCCGCCATTGAAGGCTACTTCCAGGGCAAGGACGGCCGCCCGGTCATCGACGCGCTGGTCTCGCTCACCGGCTTCTCGCTCATTGGTGGGCCGGCCTACAACGACGCGCACGCGGCCGAGGACGTCCTCGCGAAGCTCGACGTGCCGTACCTCGCGGTCACACCCGTGGAGTTCCAGACACTGGACCACTGGGGTGCCTCTTCGCGCGGCCTGCTGCCGGTGGAGTCGACCATGATGGTGGCGATCCCTGAGCTCGACGGCGCCACCGGGTCCATGGTCTACGGTGGGCGCGGCAGTGCCTCGCACGTGAGCTGCACCGGCTGCGCCAAGGCCTGCACGTTCGATGCCATCGAAGGCGCGCACGACATGCAGACCTGCAGCGAGCGCGCCGATGCGCTGGCCGCGCGCGTGGGCAAGCTGATCGACCTGAAGCGCTCGGACCGCGCCGGACGCAAGGTGGCGGCGGTGGTGTTCAACTTCCCGCCCAACGCCGGCAACACCGGCACGGCGGCTTTCCTGGCGGTGTTCGAGTCGCTCTACAACACGCTCGCCGCGATGAAGGCGCAGGGTTACACCGTGGACATGCCCGAGAGCGTGGACGCGCTGCGGGAAAGCATCATCCACGGCAACGCGGCGCAGTACGGCGCGCCGGCCAACGTGCACGCGCTCATCGACGTGGATGACCACGTGAAGCGCGAACGCCACCTGCGCCAGATCGAAGCGCAGTGGGGCCCCGCGCCGGGCCAGCAGCTCAGTGACGGGTCGCGCATCTTCGTGCTGGGCGCGCGCTTCGGCAACGTGTTCGTCGGCATCCAGCCCGGCATGGGCTACGAAGGCGATACCATGCGCCTGCTGTTCGAGCACGGCTTTTCGCCCACGCATGCGTTCTCGGCTTTCTACCGCTGGATCCGGGAAGACTTCGGCGCGCACGCCGCGCTGCACTTCGGCACCCACGGCGCGCTGGAATTCATGCCCGGCAAGCAGAACGGCCTGACCGCCTTGTGCTGGCCCGACCGCCTCATTGGCGATCTGCCGAACATGTACCTGTACGCCTCGAACAACCCGTCCGAAGGCACCATTGCCAAGCGCCGCGCTGCGGCCACGCTCATCAGCTACCTCACGCCGCCGGTGGCGCAGGCCGGGCTGTATCAGGGCCTGATGGAACTCAAGGACCTCCTTGAACGCTTCCGTTCCCTGGAACCCGAAGCGCAGGACGAGCGCGCCGAGATCGCCACCATGATCCAGGCGCAGGCCACCACGCTCGCGCTGTGTGAGGCACAGGATGCGTGGGGTCCGCAGGCCGAAGCCCGCATCGCCCGCCTGAACGACGCCGTGCTGGAGCTGGAATACACGCTCATTCCCTACGGCCTGCACGTGGTGGGGCAGGCGCTCACCCAGCCCGAGCGCGTGGACCTGCTGCTCTCCTGCGCCGACTCCTTCCTGGGGGAACCCGGCGCGGCTGCGAAGCTGCTGCGCCCCGCGGTGGAAGCGCTGGTGCAGGGCGCCACGCCGGCCGAGGCGGTGAAGGCCTTGCGCGCGCAGCACCCGGGCAGTCATGCCGTGGACGACGCGGCCCTGCTGACCCAGCTCAGCAGCCTGGCCGCCACTGACGTGTTGCTGGCGCAAGACCACGAAATCGACGGCATCCTGCGCGCGCTCGACGGCCGTTTCCTGCGGCCGGCGCCCGGCGGTGATCTCCTGCGCACGCCGGCCATCCTGCCCACGGGCCGCAATGTGCACGGCTTCGATCCGTTCCGCATTCCCAGCGCCTACGCCGTGAAGGACGGCGCGCGACAGGCCGAGCGACTGCTGCAGAAGCACCTGGCCGATGGCCATTCGTTTCCCGAATCCATTGCCATGGTGCTGTGGGGCACCGACAACCTCAAGAGCGAAGGCGGCCCGATCGCGCAGGCCCTCTCGCTCATGGGTGCGCGGCCCCGCTTCGACAGCTACGGCCGCCTCGCTGGCGCCGAACTGATCCCGCTGGCCGAGCTGACCCGGCCGCGCGTGGACGTGGTGATCACGCTCTCGGGCATCTTCCGCGACCTGCTTCCGCTGCAGATCAAGCTGCTGGCCGAAGCCGCGTTCATGGCCGCATCGGCCGACGAGCCGGCCGAACACAACTTCGTGCGCAAGCACGCCCTGGCCTACATGACCGAGCACGGTGGCGACCTGGAAACCGCTTCGCTGCGGGTATTCGGCAATGCCGAGGGCGCCTACGGCTCCAACGTGAACAGCCTGGTGGACAACAGCCGCTGGGAAGACGGCGATGAGCTTGCCGAAACCTACAGCCGCCGCAAGGGCTTCGCCTACGGCCGCGCAGGGCGCCCGGTGCAGCAGGCCCGGCTGCTGCAGAGCGTGCTCGGCGGCGTCGAGCTGGCGTACCAGAACCTGGACTCGGTGGAGCTGGGCGTGACCACAGTGGACACGTACTTCGACACGCTGGGCGGCATCAGCCGCGCCATCCAGCGCGCGCGGTCGGTGGAGCAGGGCGCCGATGCGGCGATGGCGCCGGTCTACATCGGCGACCAGACGCGCGACAGCCACGGCGGCGGCACGGTGCGCACGCTCACCGACCAGGTGGCGCTGGAGACGCGCACCCGCATGCTGAACCCGAAGTGGACCGAAGGCATGCTCAAGCACGGCTACGAAGGCGTGCGCCAGATCGAGGTGCATGTGACCAACACCATGGGCTGGTCGGCCACCACGGGGCAGGTGCAGCCCTGGGTCTACGAACAACTCACCCAGGCATTCATGCTCGATCCCGAGATGCGTGAACGCCTGGCGCGGCTGAACCCGACGGCCTCGGCCCGCGTGGCCAGCCGCTTGATCGAAGCTTCCGAACGCCAGTTCTGGAAGCCCGCGCCTGAAGTGCTCAAGGCACTGCGCCAAGCCAGTGATGAACTGGAAGACCGCCTTGAAGGCGTATTTGAAGGAGCTCCCGCATGATGACCGAGACCAGCGTTCCCCTCACCGACCTGAGGCGCGCCTCAGGCCGCGCGGCGCGCGAAGACGGCGAGGGCAGCCTGCAGGTGCAGCTCGATCCCTCGCTAAAGATCGGCAACGCCAAGGTGTTTGCGATCTATGGCAAGGGCGGCATCGGCAAGAGCACCACCAGCTCCAACCTGTCGGCCGCGTTCTCCCACCTGGGCAAGCGCGTGCTGCAGATCGGCTGCGATCCCAAGCACGACAGCACCTTCACGCTGACCAAGAAGATGTTGCCCACGGTCATCGACGTGCTGGAGACGGTGGACTTCCACCCCGAGGAACTGCGCGTGGAGGACTTCGTGTTCCCCGGCTACAACGGTGTGATGTGCGTGGAGGCCGGTGGACCGCCTGCCGGCACCGGCTGCGGCGGCTACGTGGTGGGTCAGACCGTGAAGCTGCTCAAGGAACACCACCTGCTGGAGGACACCGATGTGGTGATCTTCGACGTGCTGGGCGATGTGGTGTGCGGCGGGTTTGCCGCACCCCTGCAGCACGCGGACCGCGCGCTGATCGTCACCGCCAACGACTTCGATTCCATCTTTGCCATGAACCGCATCGTGCAGGCGATCGGCGCGAAGGCGAAGAACTACAACGTGCGCCTGGGCGGCGTGATCGCCAACCGCAGTGCGGGCACCGACCAGATCGACAAGTACAACAACCAGATCGGCCTGAAGCTGGCCGCGCACTTCCCCGACCTGGACGTGATCCGCCGCAGCCGTCTCAAGAAGTCGACCTTGTTCGAAATGGAAAGCTCGCCCGAACTCGAAGCGGTGAAGGCCGAGTACATGCGCCTGGCGGCTTCGCTGTGGCTCGGTGTGGAGCCGCTGGCCGCGGTGCCCATGAAGGACCGCGACATCTTCGACCTGCTGGGTTTTGATTGAACCGGAAGACGGCCATGAAAACGTCCAACGCCAACTACATCGAACGCCGCTCGGAGATCGAGAACTATTTCGATCGCACCGCGGCCCAGGCCTGGGAACGCCTTACGTCGAACGCTCCTGTGGGTCGCATTCGTGCGTCGGTGCGGGCGGGGCGTGACCAGATGCGCAGCACGCTGCTCGGCTGGCTGCCGCAGGACATGCGTGGCCTGCGTCTGCTCGATGCGGGCTGCGGCACGGGCGCGCTGGCGTTGGAGGCCATGCAGCGCGGCGCCGAGGTGGTGGCCATCGATCTATCTCCCACGCTGGTGCAACTGGGGCGCGAACGCAACGCCACGCTGCAGCCCAACGGGCGCGGTGGCAGCATCGAATACCGGTCGGGCGACATGCTGGACGACGCGCTGGGCCAGTTCGACCACGTGGTGGCCATGGACTCGGTCATCCACTACGACACGCCCGACATCGCCAACGCCATCTCACGCCTGGCCGCGCGCACGCGCGGCAGCGTGCTCTTCACCATCGCGCCCAGCAGTCCGTTGCTGAGCGTGGCCCACACCGTGGGCCGCTTCTTCCCCCGCAGCGACCGCTCCCCGGCGCTCACACCGGTGTCCCAGGCCCGCCTGCGCGCAGCGCTTGTGCAGCGCCTCGGCGGCTGGAAAGAAGGCCGCAGCCAGCGCATCTCCAGTGGCTTCTACACCTCCCAAGCCTGGGAGTGGACACGGTGAAACTCCAACGCCTGCTGTCGCCCGCCTGGGCGATGAACATCACACTGCGCTACGCGCCGTTTGCGGACGCGGCCTCGGCCGACCTGCCGCTCGGTCGGTTGCTGCGGCTGTCGCTGTTCCAGGCGTCGATCGGCATGACCATCGCCCTGCTGGTGGGCACGCTCAACCGCGTGATGATCGTGGAGCTCAACGTGCCGGCGTGGTGGGTTGCGCTGTCGGTGGCGCTGCCGCTGGTGTTTGCGCCGCTGCGCGCGCTCATCGGCTACCGCAGCGACACGCACCCGTCTGCGCTGGGCTTGAAGCGCATGCCCTACATGTGGATCGGCACGCTGCTCATGTTCGGCGGCCTGGCCATCATGCCGTTTGCACTGCTGCTGCTGACCGTGACCGATGCCAGCGTGTGGGCCGGCCGGATCGGTGCGGCGCTCGCGTTCCTGCTGGTGGGTGCGGGCATGCAGATCACGCAGACCGCCGGCATGGCACTGGCCAGCGACCTCTCGCCCGAAGACAAGCGCCCGCGCGTGGTGGCCCTGCTCTACAGCACCTTGCTGGTCGGCATGATCCTGGGCAGTGCGCTGCTGGGCTTCGCGCTCATCGACTTCACGCCCACGCGCCTGGTGCAGGTGGTGCAGGGCGCGGCGGTGGTGGTGGCCCTGCTCAACATCACGTCGCTGTGGAAACAGGAGCCGCGTCAGGCACGGCGCGGCGCGCGCGCGCCCGATGGTTTCTCGAAAAGCTGGAAGCGCCTGATGGCGATACCCAAGATCAAGCGCTTCCTCTGGACGGTGGGTCTGGGCACCGTGGCCTTCAGCATGCAGGACATCGTGCTCGAACCGTTCGGTGGCCAGGTGCTGGGCCTGGATGTGAGCCTGACCAGCGCGCTCACGGCCATGAGCGCGGGCGGCGCGCTGCTGGCTTTCGTGCTCTCGGCGCGTTTCACCTCGCGCGGGCTCGACACCATTCGCCTGGCTGCCTTTGGTGCGCTGCTGGGCCTGCCGGCCTTTGCCTGCGTGATCTTCGCGGCGCCCATGCAGTCTGCGCTTCTGTTCCAGGTGGGTGCTGCGCTCATCGGTTTTTCGGGTGGCCTGTTCTCCGTGAGCATGCTGCTGACCGCCATGGAGCTGCCCGAACGCGAGCTCACCGGCCTGGTGCTGGGCGCCTGGGGCGCCGTGCAGGCCACGGCTGCCGGCGTGTCCATGGCGCTGGGTGGCGTGCTGCGCGACGTCGTCTCCAGCCTGGCCACCAACGGCTGGCTTGGCGAGTCCCTGAATTCGCCTGCCACCGGCTACAGCTTCGTTTTCCACCTTGAGATCTATCTGCTCTTCGTGGTGCTGATCGCGTTGGGACCGCTCGTGCGGCGCAACCCGACGGGCACCGTCCGCCACCCTCACCCGATTGGCCTGGCCGAGTTGCCGGGTTGAAAAACCACCAGGAGAACCACCATGGAAACAGGCGCCATCACCCAGTACGTCGACGTCGCACAGCTCGTGCTCTACGCGTTCTGGATCTTCTTTGCAGGGCTGGTCTATTACCTCGTGCGCGAGAACCACCGCGAAGGCTATCCGATGGACCCGGGGCGAGAGAACGGCCCGAAGACCACGGGCTGGCCGGTGCCCGACACCAAGACCTACAAGCTGCACGACGGCCGCGAGGTGCTGATCCCCAATGCCGATCGTGCGGACGGTGCGTACAGTGCGCAGCCCACGCACCGTTGGGCAGGCGCGCCCCTGGAACCGGTGGGCGACCCGCTGCTGGCCGGTGTGGGGCCAGGTGCCTGGGCCCAGCGCGCCAACGCGCCGGACCTGACCTTCGAAGGCCACGTCAAGATCGTGCCCCTGCGCGTGGCGGGCGACCACGGAGTGGCGCTGCAGGATGTGGACCCGCGCGGCCTGCCGGTGATCGGCGCTGACCGCGAAGTGGCCGGCGAGGTGAAGGATCTCTGGGTGGATCGTTCGGAAATGCTGTTCCGCTACCTGGAGGTGGGGTTGCCATCGGGCCGTTCGGTGCTGCTGCCCATGACCTTCTCGCGCATTCGCAAGCACGGTGTGTTCGTGCACGCGCTGCTGGCCGAGCAGTTCGGCAACGTGCCCGCGCTGGCCCACCCCGAGCACGTGACGTTCCTCGAAGAGGAGAAGATCACCGCCTACTACGGTGCCGGCACGCTGTACGCCACGCCGCGCCGCCAGGAGCCGATGCTGTGAACGCCCACCACGAACACGAGTTCGAGGCCGAGCCGGGCCTGCCCGAGCCGCTGCCCCGGGGTGAGCGGCTGATCTGGCAGGGCAGCCCGGATTTCCGCATGCTGGCCATCCACGCCTTTCACGTGCGCAAGCTGGCGCTGTACTTCACGGCCATGCTGGGGCTGCAGTGGCTCTACCTCAGCGCCGACCCCCTCGCGCCGCTGCTGCGCCCGTTGCTCACCAGCCTCGGCATGGCGTTGCTGGCGCTCGCGCTGCTCACCACCATTGCTTGGTTTTCCGCACGCACCACGCTCTACACCCTGACCGACCGGCGCATCGTCATGCGCATCGGGATCGTTCTGACGCTCACCTTCAACCTCCCGCTTCGGCAGGTCGCCGGCGCAGCCATCAAGCCGCAGGCATCGGGCCATGGCGACATTGCACTCACCTTGTCCGGCTCGGACCGCATCGCCTGGCTCAACCTGTGGCCGCATGCGCGTCCCTGGCAACTGCGCCAGCCCCAGCCCAGCCTGCGCTGTGTGCCCGACGCACAGGCCGTGGGCGCGCGCATCCAGCAGGCGTGGAACGCGGTGCACCCCGAAGCGACACCGGTGCGCGGCGAGGTGATCCCGATGCCCGTGCGCGGCGTGCGTGAGAACCGCGTTCCGGCGGTGACGGCATGAACACGCACCACCCGTCTCCGCTGGGCACCGCCACGCCGTGGCCCATCCGGGCGCTGGGCGCCCTGCTGCTGGCCGTGGTGGTGGCCGTCACCTGGCAGTACAAGGTCAATGGCGGGGTGGTGTCGGACGAAGCCGGCGCCGTGCAGTGGCAGCGGCTCCTGCAGTTCGAGGACCGCGCCAATGGCGACATCGCCGTGCTCGACGCACGCACCCGCGAGGAGGTGGCGCGCTTCCAGGGCGAGCAGGGTTTTCTGCGCGGCAGCCTGCGCGCCCTGGCCCGCGAACGCAAGCGCACCGAATTCGGCCCGGACGTGCCGTTCGAGCTCACCGGCCACGTGGGTGGACGCATCACCCTGCTCGACAAGGCCACCGGCCAGCGCATTCCGCTCGAATCCTTCGGCCCCACCAACTCGGCGGTGTTCGCACAGCTGCAGTGGGCCAGGCCCGTTCAGTAATTCCCCAGACTTCAGGAGCACGCCATGAACACCGCAGCCACCGCCGACGTCGACCACGTGGACCGGCTCATGGACAGCGTGGAGAGCGCGGCCGACGCCAACGCCAAGGCGGTGAAGAACACGGTGCTCTCGCCGCGCTTCTACACCACGGACTTCAAGGCCATGGACGCGCTCGACGTCTCCAGCGTGCGCGCCGAGTGGGATGTGATGATGAAGGAGTACGAGGGCGACAACAACCACGACCACTTCCAGCGCGACGCGGCGTTTGCCGATGAGGTTCGCACGCTCATGCCGCAGCTCTCACCCGAGATGCGCCAGGAGTTCCTGGATTTCCTGATCAGTTCACTGACCTCGGAGTTCTCGGGCTGCATCCTCTACAACGAGATCCGCAAGAACGTCAGCAATCCCGACATCAAGCAGCTCATGACCTACATGGCGCGCGACGAATCGCGCCACGCCGGGTTCATCAACCAGTCGCTGAAGGATTTCAACCTCGGCATCGATCTGGGCAGCCTGAAACGCACCAAGGCGTACACGTTCTTCAAGCCCAAGTACATCTTCTACGCCACCTACCTGAGCGAGAAGATCGGCTACGCGCGGTACATCACCATCTTCCGCCAGCTCGAACGCCATCCCGACAAGCGATTCCACCCCATCTTTCGCTGGTTCGAACGCTGGTGCAACGACGAGTTCCGCCACGGCGAATCGTTCGCGCTCATCATGCGGTCGCAGCCCCACCTGCTGCGCGGGGGCAACCGCCTGTGGATCCGTTTCTTCATCCTGGCGGTGTACGCCACCATGTTCGTGCGTGACCACACCCGCCCCCTGCTGCACGAGGCCATGGGCCTGGATTCCCGCGAGTACGACTACACGGTGTTTCGCATCACCTCCGACATCTGCCGCCAGGTGTTCCCGATCGAGGTCGACATCGACCACCCGGTGTTTCGCCAGTGCATGGACCGCCTGCTCCAGATCTCGCTGGCCGCCGACCGCGCCACGAAACAGGGTGGCCTGATGGGCCGTTTGCGCCGCGGCGTGTGCGCGGTGCAGGCCGCATGGACGTTCGGGCGGCTCTACCTGGTGCCCGTGATCGAGCACGACCTGCCCAAGGACATCCGCATGGAGCCGGTCTGGTGATCCAGGCCCACCGATGAACGAGCTGCTCGCGCCCGCGCTGTTTGCACTGCTGTGCTGGTGGTTCGGCACGGGCGCCATTCTCTGGCTGGTGCGCCGCCCGCGCGAGAGTTTTCGCTGGAGCATGGGCGTGCTCAGCGCGTTGCTGGTGATCAGCCTGTGGACCACGTCGATCAGCATGCGCGACCACACGGTGGGCAGCGCCTACCTGGCGTTCGCCAGCGTGATCGTCATGTGGAGCTGGCACGAGATGGCCTTTCTCACCGGCTGGCTCACCGGCCCCCGGCGCGAGCCGTTGCAGGCGGGTGCGCGGGGGTGGACGCGCTTCGCGCAATCGGTGCAGGCCATCCTTTGGCACGAGCTGGCCCTGCTGGTCAATTTCGCTGTGCTGCTCTGGTTGCAGCAGGGGCAGGCCGGCCATTTGGCCATCTGCACGTTCGCGCTGCTGTGGTGCATGCGCTTTTCGGCCAAGATGAACCTGTTCTTCGGCGTGCCTGAAACCGGGGAGCAGTACCTGCCGCGGCACCTCGTGTATCTGGCTTCCTATTTCCGGCGCGGTCCGGTCAGCCTCTTTTTCTTTCTGGCGGTCGGCCTGTCCTGCGTGGTCTGGGCCTGGATGGTCTGGCAGGTGTCCAGTGGCGCTGCGACCATCAGCACCGGCTGGGTGCTGCTGTCTGCCTTGCTCGGCCTGGCCATCGTGGAGCACGTGATCATGGCCTTTCCCACGCCGATGCAGAAACTCTGGGGCTGGGCCATGCAGCAGGGCGGCACCCGCCCGGCTGACGACGTGCCAGTGGCGATCAAAGCGGAGAAGGCATGAACGCATTCCGGACCCCGGAAGACGTCTGGAACGCGGCGCCCCGAACTCCAGCGCCTGAATTGCCCCATGCGCCGCATGCGGTGGTGATCGGCAGCGGCTTCGGTGGCCTGGCCTCTGCCGTGCGACTGGCCGCCAAGGGTTGGCGCGTGACGGTGCTGGAGAAGCTCGATGCGCCCGGTGGCCGCGCCTTCGTGCACCACCAGAACGGCCACGTGTTCGACGCCGGCCCGACCATCATCACCGTGCCTTTCCTGTTCGAGGAACTCTGGGCGCTGGCGGGCCGGAATTTCAGCGAAGAGATCGAGCTGCGCGCGCTCGATCCCTTCTATCGCATCCGGTTTGCGGATGGCGACCACTTCGACTACAGCGGCGACCCGGCCAAGATGCGCGCCGAGGTGCGCCGCATCAGCCCGGGCGACGCAGCGGGCTACGAAGGATTCATGGCCGAGGCGGACCACTGCTACCGCCTAGGTTTCGAAGCACTGGGCGCCAAGGCCTTCGACACGGTGGGCGACCTCATCAAGGCCAGCCCCGCCATCCTGAAGATGCGCGGCTGGCGCAGCCTGCATGCGATGGTGGCCAGCCACCTGAAGCACCCCAAGCTGCGCATGGCCATGAGCCTGCAGAGCCTGCTCATCGGTGGCAACCCGTTTTCGGTGACGTGCATCTACAGCCTCATCAACGCGCTGGAGCGCAAGTACGGCGTGCACTGGGCGGTGGGCGGCACCGGTCGGCTGGTGCAGGGCCTGGTGAGCCTGCTGCAAGGGCAGGGCGGCGTGTTGCGCTGCAACGCCCAGGTGCAGCGCATCGAGGTGGACCACGGGCGTGCCACCGGTGTGACGCTCACCAGCGGTGAGCACATCGCGGCCGACATCGTCGTCTCCAACGCCGACACCGCCTGGACCTACCGCCACCTCATCGAACCGCAACACCGCCGGCACTGGAGCGACCGCCGCGTGGAGAACGGCCGCTATTCCATGAGCCTGTTCGTCTGGTACTTCGGCACGAACCGTCAATACACCGATGTGCCTCACCACATGATGCTGCTGGGGCCGCGCTACAAGGAACTGCTGAAAGACATCTTTCGCCGCCACAAGCTGGCCGACGATTTCAGCCTCTACCTTCACCGGCCCACGGCCAGCGACCCATCGATGGCGCCTGCGGGTCACGACACCTTCTACGCGCTGGCGCCGGTGCCGCACCTGGACAGTGGCACCGATTGGGCCGGGCAGGCCGAAGCGTTTCGCCGCGCCATGGCCGAGGTGCTGGACCGCACGGTCCTGCCCGGATTCGAAGATCACCTCAGCGCCTCGCTCGTCACCACGCCGCAGGACTTCCACGACCGGCTGCTGTCCTTCAAGGGCGCAGCCTTCGGCCTGGAGCCGTTGCTGCTGCAGAGCGCCTGGTTCCGCCCGCACAACCGCAGCGAGGACATCGAGGGTCTCTACATGGTGGGCGCGAGCACGCACCCTGGCGCGGGTGTGCCGGGCGTGCTCATGTCGGCCAAGGCGCTCGACTCGGTGGTGCCCGACGCCGCAACCCATGCCCGATCCCATGCCCGCACCCGCTGAAGCGCCAATGGCACGCCCCGTGGACGACCTGGACGCCTGCGTGGCGCTCATGCGCACCGGCTCGCGCACCTTCTTTGCCGCCAGCCGCCTGTTGCCGCAGCGCGTGCGCGCCTCGTCGATCGCGCTCTACGCCTTCTGCCGCGTGGCCGACGACCTGGTGGACGACGGCGGCATGCCGCTGGACCAGGCGCTGGGCGTGTTGTCGCACCGCCTGGACCGCATCTACGGCGGACAGCCACTGGACCATGTGGAAGACCGCGCGCTCGCGGTGGTGGTGCAGCGCCACCAGCTGCCGCGCGCCTTGCTCGATGCCCTGCTCGACGGCTTCGCCTGGGACGCCCAGGGCCGGCGCTACGACACCCTTGAAGACCTGCACGACTACGGAGCCCGGGTGGCCGGCAGCGTGGGCGCCATGATGTGCTGGATCATGGGCGTGCGCAGCCCTCAGGCGCTGGCACGTGCCTGTGAGCTGGGCGTTGCCATGCAGCTCACCAACATCGCCCGCGACGTGGGCGAGGACGCCCGCAATGGCCGCCTGTACCTGCCACGCCTGTGGCTCGAGCAGGCGGGCATCGATTCGCAGGCCTGGCTGCAGCGGCCCGCCTGCACGCCCGCACTTCAGACGGTGGTCGGCCGATTGCTGGACGAGGCCGATCGCCTCTACCACCAGGCGTCTGCGGGCATCGCCCTGCTGCCGCGCGATTGCCGATCCGCCATTCGCGCCGCGCGCCTGATTTACGCGGAGATCGGCCAGCAACTGCGCCGCGACGGGCTGGACCCGCTGCGCCAGCGCGCCGTGGTGCCCACCTCGCGCAAGCTGATGTTGCTGGCCAGCGCCTCGGTGTTGTCGGGATGGAAGGGCGCTGCCGCCAACGACGCGCCGCCGCTGGCCGCCATTGCGTACCTGGTGGACCACTGCGACAGCGGTCCGCAGCCGCGGGATGCCCAGGCGCCGGGCGTGTTGCCGGCCAAGCCGCTGGGCGAGCGCGTGGTCTGGATGCTGGAACTGTTCGAGCGCCTGGAAGTGCAGCGAATCGAGCAGCGTGGCGCTCGAGAGCGCCAGCGCCGGTTCTCGCACTGAACTTCTCCCTGTTGCGGCGTTGAAAGCCTGGAGTCACTACAGTGTGACCAGAGCCCCCGCCCTGGGCGGCGACCGGGAAGGAAACCCCCATGCAGATCAAGGAACTCTCCAACGCCACCGGTGTGGACGTAGAGACCATTCGCTACTACGAAAAGGAAGGCCTGTTGCCCGAGCCCGCCCGGCTGGACAACGGGTACCGCAACTACGCGCAGCCGCACCTGGAGCGCCTGTCGTTCATCCGGCATTGCCGGGCGCTGGACATGCCGCTTTCCGACGTGAAGCGGCTGCTGGGGTTCGTGGACGACCCACAAGGCCATGGCCTGAATGTGGATGCGCTGGTCGACGAGCAGCTCAGCCGCGTGCGGGCGCGGCTGAAAAGCATGCGGGCGCTGGAGAAACAATTGCTGCAACTGCGCTCGCGTTGCAGCGGCGACCACGGGCACGGCGCACCGTGCGGCATCCTGGACGAGCTGGTGTCGGCCGCGCACGGTGAAGCGTGCGCCTGCCACCCGGCGCTTTGACCAGTTGTATCGGCGTGTTGCGGCTGTTACCTGTGTGTTGCGCTGCGAGCAGCGCCCCGGGTCGTAGCATGCATTTCCAGCAGTCGCTGGCATTCAACCCCTAACCCACTGGAGGAATGCGCATGGAACACTCTGCACACATCGTTGGCAAGGTGGAATTCCGGGAGGGCGACGGCCCGAACATGGTCATACGACCTGGCCCGGTGAGCGTGGAGACCGGCCTCATCGACGCCACCCTGAGCTGGGAAGACGAGGAAACCCACAATTCCGCTGCCATGCCGCTGGTCGATTTCACGCGATACATCGACGAAGGGAAGATCACGCTCGCCGTGTAAGGCCGTCAGGCGATTCACCGGTAATTTTTACCGCAAAAGCGGTTTGGGCCCCGAAAGGGGCCTTTTCACAGCAAGCCCGAGGAGCGGGTACGCGGCTTGCCCTGAAGGTGGTTCCAAACGAAAGACCACGCTGAAAGGGCGCCGCCATGACATCCACCATCACCCTGTTGCCGGGCAAGAACCAACTGCTCGCCGCGATGACGAGTGCCGAATGGCAACAACTGGAACCGGACCTGGTCTGGGAAGAGTTGAAGGCAGGCGCCGTTCTCCACCAGGTGGGCACGGAAGTGCGCCACGTGTACTTTCCGGCCACCGCCACGGTCTCGCTGGTTTCCTCGCTCGAGGATGGCGCCTCTTCAGAGGTGGCCGTCGTCGGCAGCGAAGGCGTGGTGGGCGTGTGCGCCTTCATGGGTGATACCACGGCGCTGTGCGAAGCCATCGTGCAACGCCCGGGCCTGGCCTACCGCATGAGCACGCAGGCCATCCTGCACCACACGCGGCGCTCGCCGGCTTTCATGCAGAAGCTGCTGTCGTACACACAGGCGCTCTTCACCCACATGGCGCAGTCGTCGGCTTGCAACCGCCACCATGCGCTGGACCAGCAACTCTGCCGATGGCTGCTGCAGCACCTGGACCGCCAGGACAGCGCCGACATGCAGATCACGCAGGAGCGCATTGCCAGCCTGCTGGGCGTGCGGCGCGAAGGCGTGACCAATGGGGCGCTCAAGTTGCAGAAGGCCGGCGTGATCGAGTACCACCGTGGCCACATTTCCATCCTCGACCGCGAAGCGCTGGAGAGCCGCACCTGCGAGTGCTACAGCGTGGTGCGGCGCGCCTACGACAAGCTCGCCTGCGAACATGGTGGCTCGCGCCACCACCCCTTCCGGGACGTGGGCCACGGTCAGCCGGCCCTGGCCGGCGCACGCCGCCTTCTGACCGCTTGAACTGGAAAGACCTCCATGGCAGACACTTCAAGAAACGCCCAGACCGCCCAGATCGTCGGCAAGGTGGAATACCGGGAAGGCGATGGCGCGAACATCGTCATCCGGCCCGGACCGGTGAAGGTCCAGACCGGCGCGAACGATGTGACGCTGAGCTGGGTGGACGAGGATGTGCGCGGATCCACCGCCATCCCGCTTGCCGACTTCAAGCGCTTCGTGTCCGAAGGCAAGATCAAGCTCGCGGCCTGATCCCGCACGGGTTCAGATGTTGACGCGCGTGCCCAGCTCCACCACGGCGTTGCCCGGCAGGCGGAAGTAATCCACCACGCCGCCCGCGTTGCGGCTCATGGCGGCAAAAAGGTGTTCGCGCCAGGCGGCCATGCCGCTGCCCGGTGCAGGAACGACCGTTTCGCGGCTCAGGAAGTAGCTGGTCTCGAAAACCGGCACGCGCAGGCCATGAGATTCCGTGAGGGTGAGCGCCCTGGGCACGTCGGGCGTGTTCATGAAGCCGAAGTGCAGGGTGACGCGCCAGAAGGCGTGGCCCAGTGGCTCCACCTGCACACGCTCGGCCATCGGTACCCACGGCACCTCGTGGAACACCACGGTCAAAATCACGTTGCGTTCGTGGAGCACCTCGTTGTGCTTGAGGTTGTGCAGCAACGCCTGCGGTACCGTGGACGGGTCGGCGACCGGGTAGACGGCGGTGCGCGAGGCGCGGCTGGCCGTGGCGGGATCCAGGCTGTCGATGAAGGGCTGCAGCGCCAGGCCATCGCTGCGGATGCTCTCCAGCAGAATGCCGCGCCCTCGCGACCACGTGCTCATCACACCGAAGAGCAACAGCCCCAACGCCAGCGGGAACCAGCCGCCGACGAAGAACTTGATGGCGCAGCCGGCCACCAGGAGCGCGTCGATGCCAAGGAAGAACACCGTGGCACCCACGGCCACCGGCCGCGGCAGGCGCCAGCCTTCGCTGACCACGAAGTACGTGAGCACGGTCGTGATCATCATGGTGAGGGTGACCGCGATGCCGTAGGCGCCCGCCAACGCCGACGAACTGCCAAAGCCGACCACGGCCGCCACCACGCCCACCAACAGCAGCCAGTTCACCGCCGGCATGTAGATCTGGCCTGCCTCGCGCGCGGAGGTGTAGCGGATCGTCATGCGCGGCAGGAAGCCGAGCTGGATCGCCTGCTTGGTCATGGAATAGGCACCGGAGATCACGGCCTGCGAGGCGATGATGGCGGCCATGGTGGCCAGCACGAGCGCGGGCAGCACCCAGGCTTGCGGGAAGAGGCGGTAGAAAGGGTTCTCGATGGCGCTGGGATCGCCCATCAGCAGCGCGCCCTGGCCCATGTAGTTGATGGCCAGGCCCGGCAGGACCAGCCCCATCCAGGCGAACTGGATCGGCCTTCGGCCGAAGTGGCCCATGTCGGCGTACAGCGCCTCCGCACCGGTAATGGCGAGCACGATGGCACCGACGGCGGCAAACACTTTCCAGCCGCGCTCCATCAGGAAGTTCCAGGCGTGCACCGGATTGAGAGCACTCAGGATGGCGGGCTGGTCGACGATGTGCACGATGCCGATGACGCCCAGCGTGACGAACCAGAGCACGATGATGGGCCCGAACAGCTTGCCCACCACACCCGTGCCGAAACGCTGCACCGCGAACAGGCCGATGACGATGGCCACGGTGATCGGAATGACGTACGGCCCGAGCGCCGGCGTCACGAGTTGCAGGCCTTCCATGGCGCCCAGCACCGAGATGGCGGGCGTGATGACGCTGTCGCCGTAGAACAGCGTGGCGCCGAACACGCCGAGCAGCAGGAGCGCCCGGCGCAAGGCGGGCTTTGAGCGCACCGCCTGTGCGGCCAGGGCGGTGAGTGCGAGGCCACCGCCTTCGCCGCGGTTGTCCGCGCGCAGGATCAGGGTCACGTATTTCAGCGTGACCACCAGCATGAGTGCCCAGAAGATCACCGACACCGCGCCGATGAGGTTGGCGGTGTTGAGCGCCACGCCGGTGGCGGGCGCGAAGATTTCCTTGACGGTGTAGAGCGGGCTGGTGCCGATGTCGCCATAGACGACGCCGATGGCACCCAGGGTGAGTGCGGCGGTGCCCTGGCGGCGCAGGGCGTTCGAAGGCTGCTCGGCGTCGAGCGTGGAAGCGGTCGCGGACATGAACGGACAGACGAAGTGGAGAGGAGCCGCAGCGTACCGACGGGTGCATCAGGAATGCATAAGGATCGGAAAAGCTTTGCTCAGTCTTCGCTTTCCACCAGGCGGTAGCCCAGTCCGGGTTCGGTGAGAAGGCGCCGGGGATCGGCCGCATCGGCCTCCAGCTTGGCGCGCAACTGGCCCATGTACAGGCGCAGGTAGTGCGTGTGCTCCGTGAATTCCGCGCCCCACACATCGGCGAGCAGCTGGCGGTGCGTCACCACTTGGCCGGCGCTGCGCACCAGGCGTGCGAGCAGCTTGAATTCCGTGGGTGTGAGGTGCACATCCTCGCCGCCGCGTTGGACCCGGTGCGCGCGCAGGTCGATCAGCAGGTCGCCTTGCGTGTAGCGCGTCACGGCACGCTCGGTGGCGGTGCCCCGGTGCCGCAGGGCCACCCGCATGCGCGCAAGCAGTTCACCCAGCGGGAAGGGCTTGACCAGGTAGTCGTCGGCGCCAGCGTCCAGCAGGCGGATCTTGGGGTCTTCGGTCTCGCGCGCCGAGATCACGATCACCGGGATGCCACGCCCCTGGCGCAGCGCCACCAGCAGCGATTCGCCATCGCCATCGGGCAGGCCCAGGTCGAGCAGCACGATGTGGACGCCGCCGTTGGCGCCCGCGTTGGCCAGCAGCGCACGGGCGTCGGCCAGGCTTGCCGCAGCCAGGACGTAGTAGCCCTCCACCCGGAGCGCTTCGCTCAGGGTCGCGCGCAGTTCGCGGTCGTCTTCCACCAGCAGCACGCAAAGACTCACGGCGCGGCCTCCACGGCTGGCACCTGGGCCGGTGCCACCGGCAGCGTGCATTCGAAACTGCAGCCACCGCCCTCGCGATCCCGCAGCACCAGTTCACCACCGTGGGCACGGGCGATCAGGCGGCACAGCGCCAGACCCACACCCGCGCCTCGGCGCAGCGGCTCGTGCGCCAGGGCTTCTCCCCGCTGGAAGGCATCGAAGACCCGATCGCGCCACGCGGCCTGGATGCCGGGACCCCGGTCGCGCACGGCCATGCGCACCTGTGCGGCTTCCAGCGTCACATCGATCTCCACCCCTGTCGACTCGCCGCCGTGCTTGAGCGCGTTGTCCACGAGGTTGTCGAGCAGTTGGACCAGCAGCACCGCGTCGCAGCGCAACAGAGGCAGGCCGGACTGCACGCTGGCCTTGATCTGCCGTGCGGGATGGCGCTGGCGCGTGCGGCGCAGCACCGTGCCCACGATCTCTTCGGCGGACTCCCAGTCCAGATGCAGCGCCAGGCCCGGCTGGTCCAGGCGTGCGAGTTGCAGCGTGTTGTCGGTGATGCGGCCAAGCTGGCCCGCCTCGTCGATGATGGTGGCGGCCAGGCGCTGCCGCTGTTCGGGCGCGAGCCGGTCGGCCTGGTCGTGCAGCGCGGACGCCGCACCCAGTATGGTGGCCAGTGGCGTGCGGTAGTCGTGCGAGATGGCGGCCAGCAAGGTGTTGCGCAGGCGCTGGGCGGCGGCTTCCTCGCGCGCGGCGTGCGCAGCTTCGATGGTGGCCGCGCGCTCGAGCGCCAGACCCATCTGGTCGCACAGCGCCTGGGCGTGCGCACGCAGCGCGGCATCGGCTGCAGGCAGTGCGTCCAGTGGCAGCAGGGCGGCGCCGAGCCCGCCACTGCGCCCGCGCAAGGGCAGGTACCACGCGGACTGCTCCTCGTGGCGACCGGTACCCGGACCCAGCGCCTGCCCCTGGCGCAGGCTGGTGGCCAGGCCCTCCCAGCCTTCGCTGCTGGCTTCACCCAGCCGTGCAGCGTCGTCGCCCGCGAGCAGCAGGGCGACCGGCCGGTGCACCAGCGCGGTCAGCGCGTCCCGGAGTGCCGGAGCCTGCGCGCGGGCGTCGTCTGCATCGCGAAGCCGTTCGCCCAAGGCCTGGAGTTGCCGCGCCCGTTGCGCCAGCACGCGCTCGGCCTCGGCCAGCCGGCGCTGTCGCGCCATGAGCAGCGCCACCATCCAGCTCACCGAGAGCATGGTGACCAGGAGCAGCGCGTGCTGGTGCAGGTCGACCGTGAAGGTGCGCAGCGGCGGCACGAAGAGGAAGTTGAACCCCAGCACCGCCACGGCGCAGGTCGCCATCGATACCGAAGGAGGCAGCCAGAGCGCTGCCAGGGCGGCCGCCAGCACCAGCAGCAAGGCAAGGTTGGCCAGGTCCAGCACGGGCTGCAGTGCCAGCAGTGCCAGGGCGGCCAACGCCCACACCAGGGCGCCGGGCCAGCGGGGTGAGGGGGTTGCGTTCTCGGTGGACTTGGGGGAGGGCGGCGTCATCGCCCGCAACGTAGCACACCCCGCATCAGGATCGCATCAGGATCGCATCAGGATCGCCGCGGGCTTCAAGCGGTCTGTGGCTGCAGGAACACGCGCGCCTTCCTGGGCGAGACCACCAGCGTGTCGCCCTCCTGGAAGCCGAGCTCCTTGAAGCGATCGGACGACATGCGGGCCTCGATCAGCGGATCGTGTCCGCCCGGGGCCTGCGCGTCCACCGGCAGCAGCTCGAGGCGGGCAATCGGCCCCACGACCACCGCGCGGTCCAGCCTGGCCACGATGCCCGGCAGGCCGGGCGCGTAGCGCTGCACCTCCAGGTCGTGCGGGCGCACGTAGGCAAAGGCCTTGGCGTCGCGCGCGCCGGCATGTTCGGGCGAGTCGATGGACACGCCGTCCAGGTGCAGCAGGCCTTCGTTGGCGCGGCCATGGAACAGGTTCACGTCGCCGAGGAATCCGTAGACGAACGGACTGGCGGGGTGTTCCCACACCTCCTGCGGTGCGCCGATCTGTTCCACCTGGCCCTGGTTCATCAGCACCACGCGGTCGGCCACTTCCAGCGCCTCTTCCTGGTCGTGCGTCACGAACACACTGGTGACGTGCAGTTCGTCGTGCAGCCGGCGCAGCCAGCGGCGCAGTTCCTTGCGCACCTTGGCATCGAGCGCGCCGAAGGGCTCGTCGAGCAGCAGCACCTTGGGTTCCACGGCGAGTGCACGCGCGAGCGCAATGCGCTGGCGCTGGCCGCCCGAGAGCTGCGAGGGGTAGCGGTCGGCCAGCCAGTCGAGCTGCACCAGCTTGAGCAGGTCCAGCACCTTGCTCTTGATCTGCGCGTCGCTCGGGCGCTCGCCGCGCGGCTTCACGCGCAGGCCGAAAGCCACGTTCTCGAACACCGTCATGTGGCGGAACAGCGCGTAATGCTGGAACACGAAACCCACGTTGCGCTCGCGCACGTGGACGTCGGTGGTGTCCTCGCCGCTGAAGAGGATGTTGCCGGTGTCCGGTGTTTCCAGACCCGCGATGATGCGCAGCAGCGTGGTCTTGCCGCAGCCGGACGGCCCGAGCAGGGCCAGCAACTCGCCGGAGTGGATGTCCAGGTTGACGTTCTTCAGCGCCTGGAAGGTGCCGAAGTGTTTGTTGATGTCGCGGATTTCGATGCTCATGATGTCTGTCCCAGCAAGGTTGGATGGGCCGGCGTGGGCCGCTCGGGTGGCAGTTCGGCCAGCGCCTTCATCTCGCGCTCCATCTTCCATTCCGCCACCGACTTGATCACCAGCGTGACCAGGGCCAGCAGCGCCAGCAGCGAGGCCACGGCAAACGCCGCCACCGACTGGTACTCGTTGTAGAGAATTTCCACGTGCAGCGGCATGGTGTTGGTCTGCCCCCGGATGTGGCCCGAGACCACGGATACCGCACCAAACTCGCCCATGGCGCGCGCGTTGCAGAGGATCACGCCGTAGATCAGGCCCCACTTGATGTTGGGCAGGGTGACGTACCAGAAGGTTTGCCAGCCCGTGGCGCCGAGCACGATCGCGGCTTGCTCCTCGTCGTTGCCCTGCGCCTGCATCAGCGGAATGAGTTCGCGCGCGATGAAGGGGAAGGTGACGAAGATCGTGGCCAGGATGATGCCGGGCACGGCGAAGACGATCTTGATGTCGTGCTCGGCCAGCCACGGGCCGAGCCAGCCCTGCGCGCCGAACACCAGCACGTAAATGAGGCCCGCCACCACCGGCGATACGGAGAACGGCAGGTCGATCAGCGTGGTCAGGAAGGACTTGCCCCGGAACTCGTACTTGGCCACCGCCCAGGCTGCGGCGACGCCGAACACCAGGTTCAGTGGCACGGCCACCAGCGCGGTGATGAACGTGAGGCGAATGGCGGACCACGCGTCCGGGTCCTTCAGCGCTTCCAGGTAGGCGTCCAGGCCCTTGCGCAGCGCCTCGGTGAACACCGCGGCCAGCGGCAGCACGAGGAACAAGAACATGAAGACCAGCGCCACGCCGATCAACGTGCGGCGCACCCAGGGTGCTTCGGTGCGGGCAGAACTGATGGACGTGCTCATTGCATACCTCCGCCGGAACGCTGGCGCTGCCAGGCCTGAAGTCCGTTGATGAGCAACAGCAGCACGAAGGAGAACAGCAGCATGACCAGGGCCACGGCGGTGGCACCCGCGTAGTCGTACTGCTCGAGCTTGCTGATGATGATCAGTGGTGTGATCTCAGAGACCATGGGCATGTTGCCGGCGATGAAGATCACCGAACCGTATTCACCCACGGCGCGTGCGAACGCCATGGCAAAACCGGTGAGCAGGGCGGGTGCGATGCTCGGGAAGATCACGCGCCAGAAGGTCTGCCAGCGCGTGGCGCCCAGGCAGGTGGCGGCTTCCTCGAGCTCTTTCTCGGAATCTTCCAGCACCGGCTGCACCGTGCGCACCACGAAGGGCAGGCCGATGAAGATGAGGGCGATCACCACGCCGTTGGGATTGAACGCCAGCGTGATGCCCAGTGGCTCGGTGAACTGGCCGATCCAGCCATTGCCCGCCAGCAGCGCGGTGAGCGAGATGCCGGCCACGGCGGTGGGCAATGCGAACGGCAGGTCCACCAGCGCATCGACGATCTTCTTGCCCGGAAAGCTGTAGCGCACCAGCACCCACGCCACCAGCAGGCCGAAAAAGGCATTCACGGTGGCGGCGATCAGCGAAGCGCCAAAGGTGAGCCGGTAGGAGGCCAGCACGCGGGGCGCCGTGACCGCCTCCCAGAACTGCGGCCAGGTCATGGTGAAGGTCTTGAAGAACAGCGCCGAGAGCGGGATCAGCACGATCAGACTCAGGTAGAAGACCGTGAACCCCAGCGTGATGTTGAAGCCAGGAAGCACGCGACGCGCAGGCCGCTTGCCCGCAGCCACGAAGGGCAGGGGCCCGGGCGCCGCGCCCGACAGCACGGCGGATGGAACGGGAGCCATGGTTACTTGCCGACGGTGTAGATCTTGTCGAACTGGCCGCCGTCGTTGAAGTGCACCTTCTGCGCTTCGGCCAGCGAGCCGAAGTAGTCACCCACGGTGAAGAACTTGATGGGCTTGAAGGCGGTTGTGTACTTCTTCAACACCGCTTCGTTGCGCGGACGGATGTTGTGCTTCGCGGCGATCTCCTGGCCTTCGGGGCTGTAGAGAAAATCCAGGTAGGCCTTGGCCTCGGCGGCCGAACCCTTCTTGTTCACGGTGCGTTCGACCACCGCCACGGGGTTCTCGGCCACGATGGACGCGCTGGGGTGCACGGCGTCCACCTTGCCCTTGCCGAACTCGTTGTCCACCGACACCACCTCGGATTCGAAGGTCACGAGCACGTCGCCGATGTTGCGTTGCAGGAAGACGCCCGTGGCGTCACGCCCGCCGCGCGCCAGCACCGGCACGTTCTTGTAGAGCTTGCTCACGAATTCAGCCGCTTCTGCGTCGCTGCCGCCCTTGCTGCGCACGTAACCCCATGCTGCCAGGTAAGCCATGCGGCCATTGCCGCCGGTCTTGGGGTTGACCACCACCACCTGCACGCCGGGCTTGATCAGATCATCCCACTCCTTGATGCCTTTGGGATTGCCGTTGCGCACCAGGAACAGCATGGTGGACGTGGTGGGTGCGGCGTTGTGGGGGAATTTCTGGCGCCAGTCTTTGGCCACCACGCCCTTCTCGGCGAGGAAGTCGACATCGGTCGTGGTGTTGAACGTCACCACATCGGCCTCCAGGCCATCGGCCACGGCGCGCGCCTGCGCGCTGGAGCCGGCGTGCGACTGGTCGACCTTGATGTCCTTGCCCGTGGTTTTCTTGTAATTCGCGGCGAAGGCGACGTTGATGTCCTTGTAGAACTCACGCGCCACGTCGTAGGACACGTTGAGCAGCGTGGTCTGGGCGGATGCGAAGGCAGAGGTGGACAGGGCCACGGCGGCGAGCGCCGCGCGCAGGGTGTTGTTCATGAGGAAGCTCCAGAGCGAAACAGGATGTGACGAATTCTGGGCGCTCACATTGAGAATCCAAACGACTTTGTTCTTGTTTCCTTATGAGGCCCAGGAATAAGGCGCGTTCATGCGGGTTCCGGCGCGCGGGCCGCTTCAGGCACCTCGGCGCCGAGCGATTGCAACAACGCCAGCCCCAGCGGCCACGGTCCATGGCCCGAATCGACATTGATGTGGCCGGCTTCGTTGAGCCGCACGAACTCGCTGCCCCAGGCGCGGGCGTAGGCGCCCGCTGTGCGCACCGGGCAATAGGGATCGTTGCCACTGGCCACGAGGATGCTGGGATAGGGCAGGCGCTGGTAGGGCACGGGGGCGAAATCGGCCAGCACACCGCGACGCTCAGGGTCGGCGGGCGCCACCAGCAGCGCGCCCTGGATGCGAGATGCCACCTCGGGCGGCAGGTGGGCGGTGGTGATGCAGCCCAGGCTGTGGGCGACCACCACCACCGGGCCTGGTGCCTGTGCGATGGTCTCGCTGAGTCGATCGACCCAGGCCCGCCGGACCGGTGCCACCCAGTCGTCCTGCTCCACGCGCAGCACCGACGGCAGGCTGTCGGACCACAGCGTCTGCCAGTGGCCGGGGCCGGAGTTTCGCCAGCCGGGAATGATGATGACGGTGGGACGGCGTGTGCTCAAGTGAGCTCCTTCCAATGCAAAACCGCATTCTCTGGAGCAGTCCCTGTTCAACCAACAACTATGAAGTAGTTTGTTTATGGCATGAAGGCATATGCGGGCGCCACACCCGACGCTCAGGCCGCGCTCTTCCCGTACCGAAGGCGCTTGTACCAGGCCGTCTGGCTCACCAGCGTGAACACCAGCGCCGCGAGGATGATGGCCGACAGCGGTGTGGTGAAGAACTCGGTGACGAAGAGTCCGACGTCTTCTCCGGTGGACAGCATGGTCTGGCGGTAGCTGCGGTCCATGAGGGGCCCGAGGATCATGCCCAGCACCACCGGTCCCACCTGGAAACCGTACATCTTGAGGAAGTAGCCCAGCAGCCCGAAGCCCAGCATCCAGTACACATCCACCGGATTGTTGTTGATGGCGTATGCCCCAACGGCAGAGAGCACCAGGATCAGCGGCAGAAGAACCGGCTTGGGCGTCTCCACGATCTTGGCGAACAGCTTGATGCCCGTGAGGCCGAAGAACAGCAGGAAGATGTTGGCCAGTGTGAGCGAGCCCACGATGAACCAGAACAGGTGCGGCGTCTCGATCATCAGGAGCGGCCCTGGCTTGAGCCCGTGGATGTACAGAGCGCCAATGATCACCGCCGTGACCGCGTCGCCGGGGATGCCCAGCGTGAGCATGGGCACATAGGCGCCACCCACCGACGCGTTGTTCGCCGACTCCGGCGCCACGAGACCTTCGTAGGCACCCTCGCCGAAGGGCCGCGACGGGTTCTTGACCGTGCGCTTGGCGTGGTCGTAGGCCATGAGCGCGGCAATGTCGCCACCGGCGCCAGGCAGCGCCCCCACCACCACGCCGATGGCCGAGGTCCGCGTGGCCAGTGGAAGGTGTTTGCGAAGCAGGGCCCAGGACGGAATGATCTTGCTGACGTTCTGCTTGATGGCCTTCAGCTTGAGTTCGTGCAGTTGCGCAATCACCTCGGACACGCCGAAGAAGCCGATCATCGCGGCGATGTACGAGATGCCGGCCGACATCTGCAGGCTGCCAAACGTCAGGCGTTGTTCACCGGTCATGGGGTCGAGCCCCACGCAGGAGATGAGGGCACCCAGTGCGCCGGCAAAGATGCCCTTGGAGAGGGATTCGCCTGAGAGGCTGCCCACGAGCAGGATGCCCCAGATCGCCAGCAGCAGGTATTCGCGCGGACCGAACTTCAGGGCCAGGCTGGACACCGCCGGCGCTGCAATGGCCAGCGCCAGGATGCCGATGAAGCCGCCATAGACCGAAACGACGGTCGTGAGGCCAATGGCCTGTCCGGCTTCTCCCCGCTTGGCCAGTGGATACCCGTCGAGGCCCGTGGCAATGGCGGCCGGGGCGCCTGGAATGTTGAGCAGGATGGCGCTGCGCGAGCCACCGTACACGCCGCCGAGGTAGATGCCCGAGATCAGCGCCAGCGCATGGTTGATATCCCACTTGAAGGTGAAAGAGATCAGGATGGACACCGCCATGGTGACGGACAGGCCGGGAATGGCGCCGATGTAGATGCCGGCGAACGTGCCCAGCGCGGTGAGCAGCAGCATCCGGATGTCCAGCCAGGACATCAGGAAGTAACCCAGGGCTTCCATCATTTCAGCAGCTCCGGCAGGTAGGGCCCGACCAGGCTGCCCGCAGGCAGGATGACTGAAAAGGCGGTTCGGAAGACGATGAAGATGGCCGCCAGCACCAGCGCGCTGATCAACAGGTTGAGCAGCACGCGGCGACTGCCGAGCAGGTACATGGACAAGGCCAGGAACAGGTAGGACGCCAGCAGGAAGCCGATGAACTCCATCCCCAGCATGTAGAGAAAGATCAGCACCGAGAACAGCACGAGCTGCAATGGGGTGATCTTGCGCACGAACTGCTGGACGGTGGATTCACCGTTCTCCAGGTGCAGCTTCTTTCGAGCGGTCTTGACCACGTTCAACAGCCCGGTGATGGCCATGGCGGCGGCACAGAACAACGGGAATGTGCCTGGGGCGGCCAGCGATTCAAGACTGGAGATGTGATAGGCCGTCCAGAGCAGGAACAGGCTCACGAGAACGAGCAGGACCATGAAGGTCAGCTCGCCCGCCAGTCGCGGGTGGCTGGTGTGCATCGCGGGTCTCCTCGAAGGGGTGAGGCGGGTGATCCGGCCGCGGGCTGCGCCGGATCACCCGGGGCGGGTCAGGGCTTGGCGATGCCCAGCGTGGCCGGATCGACCTTGGCGGTGCCTGCGGTCTGGTACAGCCACGCGGTGGTCGACTGCCACTTGCGGATGAAGGCGTCGGCTTCGGCGCCACTCAGGTTGAGCATGGTGGTGCCACGCCCTTCCATCAACTTGCGGTATTGCGGGTTCTCGCCCGCCTTCTTGAAGGCCGCGACCAGCTTGGCCTTCACGGGCTCGGGCGTTTCCTTGCGCACGAACACGCCGTAGAACGAGCCCCAGGGCAGGTACTTGGGCAAGGCGCGCAGCGACGGCGCATCCGTCATCGGTGGAATGCCCTGGAAGGGCTTGTTGTCGAGGACGCCCAGCGCCTTGAGGCGGCCGGCCTTGACGTGTTCGATGACGGCACCCGAGGCAATGAAACCGAAGTCGATGTGGCCGCCCTGCAGCGCAGCGATGGCCGGACCATCGCCATCGAACGGCACCAGGATGGTTTCAAAGGGGGTGAGGCTTTTCACCATGGTGTTGACCGTGAAGGGCACGGTGCCTTGTCCCGCCAGGTACTGCTTGAGCTTCCTGGGGTTGGCCTGCACATGGCTCAGCAGGTCCTGCATGGTGTTCCACGGTGCGTCGTTGCGCGCGACCAGGATGATGGAGTTGGCGATCGCTGCGATGTTGATGGGATAGAACTTGTCGTAGTCGAAGTCGGCCATGCCCATCACTCGGAACAGCGCCTGGGGTTCTGCGCCCATGAGCAGCGTGTAGCCATCGGCCGGCTGCTGCAGGACGAAGTTCGCGCCGATGGCGCCGGCTGCGCCCGGCTTGTTCTGCAGCACGATCTTGCGGCCCAGCGCCTCTTCGGCATAGGGGGCGTATCCGCGCATCGCCACGTCGGTGCCGCCGCCGGCGCCCCACTGGATGACGGCGGTCACGTCGCGTTCGGGGTACCCCTGAGCCAGGGCCGGCCCACCAAGGGTGGCAGCGGCCATGGCGGCCAGTGCTGCGCCCAGAAACTGGCGTTTGAACTTCTGCATGCGGTTGTCTCCTTCATGGTTCTCGAATCAAGCCCTGGTACCCGGGCTCCTGGGTTCTTGTGGTGTCGCCGCGGGTCCGGGGTTCAATGTAGAAGCTGGCCGCCCCGGTGTCCACGTCTATCTTTTGCGGGCCTGGTCATGGACTGGGCCGATCCAGCAGGAAGTCCACGATCAGGTCCTTGACGCGGTCGAACATTTCAATGCCCGTCAGCGTCTGGCAGCCACGCGCTCGCGCAGCCGCAATGAAGGGTGAAATGGCAGGCGCCGTGATGGCGCAGGCTGCCATGGCGCCCGCATCGAGGCGTGTGATGTCCACAGGCATGGGGTCGCCCGGCTGCATGCCGGCCGGCGTGGCATTGACCACGAGGTCGAAGCCCGAAGCGTCGGCGCTGCCATGCTCGACGCGGCCCATGCCCAGTGAGGCGAGTCGGTCCACCAGGGCGTGGCGCCGCGCGGCGTCGGAGTCATGAACCGCCAGCCGCGCTGCCCCGGCTTCCACCAGCGCGTGCGCAATCGCCGAACCGGCGCCACCCGCGCCGGCCACCAGGGCCGATTTGCCTGCGGGCTCGAAACCCTTGTCCTGCAAGGCTTTCACCAGGCCCAGGCCATCGAACATGTCGCCGTGCCAACCGCCTTGCGGGTTGCGGCGCATGGTGTTGACGGTCTGCAGAAAGGTGGCGCGCCCGGACGTGGTGGCACACAGGTGGAAGCAGGCGAATTTGTGGGGGACAGTGACGATGATGCTGTCCACGTTCTGCGCCAGCGACACCCCGGCCGCCCATCGCGCCAGGTCGGCCGGCGCCACATGGGCCGGCACGACGATGGCGTTGTGTCCCTCGTCCTGCAGCACCCGGGTGGCTTCAGACGGCGACTTCACCTGGGCAATCGGGTCCCCCACGATGTAGTGGATGCGGGTGCCGCCGTCGATTGACACAGGACGGGAACTGGCTTCGGGCATGGACATCATGAAAAAAGTGGAATTCAATTCCATTATTGAACAAGTTTCCGGAAACTGGATAGACTTTACGCCATGAGCGGCATCCTTGAACGCACCCTGGGCATCCTCGAACTGCTTTCGCGGCACGGCGAGGGGCTCGAGCTGGCCGTGCTGGCCGACCGGCTGAACATGCCGCGCAGTGCGGCGCATCGCCTGCTGGCCGACCTGGTTCGCCTGGGCTATGTGCGACAGGCGCGCGGGCGGGGCGACTACCTGCTCACCACCCGGTTGGTGAGCATGGGCCTTTCCTACCTCAGCCACAGCGGCATCGTGGATGTGGCGCAACCCCTGCTGAACCACCTGGCCGAGGTGTCGGGCGAACTGGTGCGCCTTTCCGTGGTCGATGGCGAGCGCCTCACCTGGGTGGCGCGAGCTCAAGGCGCGCGCCAGGGCCTGCGATACGACCCCGACATGGGCATCGATGCGCGTCTTTCGTGCTCTTCGTCCGGCTGGGCCTGGCTCTCCACGCTGGGCGAGGACGAAGCGCTGGCACTGCTGGCGCGCCAGGGCCTGGGCACGGTGCAGGACTTCGGTCCCAACGCACCCACTTCCCTGCAGGCCGTGATGAAGGGCGTGCGTGCCACGCGCCAGCGCGGCTACAGCGTCACCACCGACACCTACAGCCTGGGCCTGGCGGCCATGTCGGCTCCAGTGCGGTTTGCCGGCCAGGCCGCCATGGGCGTGATCACCATTGCGGGACCCACGGTGCGCTTCACGCGAGCGCGCATGGAAGAACTGGGTCCCGAGCTGCTGTCGGTGGCGTCCCAGCTCGCCGCCGTCAGCGGCGCTTCGCCTTTTTTCAACCTCACCGCGGAGACCGGAGGCCACGGCGCTGCCGCCGTTCGCCAGCCGATCTACGCGCCCTGACGCCTCGCGCACGCTCCATGAACCGCATCTATTCCCTGGCCTATCTGGGCGCCCACCGTTGCACGCCGGTCGAAGCGATCCGCGTGGCGGCTGCCGAAGGCTATCAACACGTGGGCCTGCGCCTGTGGCCCAACGCACCGGGTGCGGCTCAGCAGTTCCTGCTGGGCCGTCCCGAGGCCATGCGTGAGGCGCTGGCTGCGCAGCGCGACACCGGGGTGGGCGTGCTCGACCTGGAAATCATCCGCATCGACAAGGGCTTCGATCCGCACACCTGGGATGCGCTTTATGACGCCGGCGCGGCGCTGCAGGCGCGCGCGATCCTGGTGGCGGGCGATGACCACAACGAGGCGCGCCTGGCTGCGAGCTACGCACGACTGTGCGAAGTGATGGCGCCGTATGGACTCACGGCCGATCTTGAATTCATGCCCTGGACGGGCGTGCCCGACGCGAAGTCCGCGCTGCGCGTGATCCGCCGTGCGGGACAGCCGGCCAATGCCGGCATCCTCGTTGACGCGCTGCATTTCGGGCGATCGCACACCACGCTGGACGACATCCGTGCCATTCCGCGCGAACTGCTGCACTACGCGCAGATCTGCGACGCCGTGCCGGGCACGAACTTCACCATCGAACAGCTGATCCACACGGCGCGCTGCGCGCGGCTGTTGCCAGGCGAGGGAGGCATCGACCTGCACGGCCTCTTCGGCGTGCTACCGGTGGATCTACCCGTCAGCGTGGAGGTGATCCACCTCGAACGCGAGCAGACCACTGGCGTGCACGAATGGGCAGCCCTGTGCCTGGCCGCGAGCCGGCCCTTCGTCGAACACCGGACCTGATCCCTTCGAAAGCCTCCATGGACTTTGCGCTCAACGACGAACAGAAAATGATGATCGACACGGTGCGTCGATTCATTGCCCAGGAACTCCAGCCGCTGGAGGAGACGCTGGAAGAAGACGGCTTTCTGGATCGTGCCAGGGCCCAGGCCATCCACGACAAGTCGCGCGCGCTCGGGCTGTACGCGTTGAACATGCCAGCCCATCTGGGTGGAGCGGGCCTCTCCAACCTGGACCGGATCCTCTGCGAAGAGCAGTTCGGCCACACCAGCGACTACCTGATCCGCCGTGCCTTCGGCAACGTGTACGAACCCCTGCTGCATTGCAAGGGTGCTCAGGTGGCGCGATGGCTGCAGCCGGCGGTGGATGGCACGCGCACCTGCGCCATCGCCATCACCGAACCCGGTGCAGGCTCGGACGCTGCGGGCATCCAGACGAACGCGAAGAAGACCGATGCCGGCTGGGTGCTCAACGGCAGCAAGCACTTCATCAGCGATGGCGAGTGGAGCGATTTCTTTCTCGTCTCGGCGCGCACGGGCGACAACGCGATCTCCATCTTCATGGTCGACAAGGGCCTGCCCGGCTTCACCCTCGGGCAGGACCAGAAGATGATGGGCATCCGCGGTACGCCGCATCTGGAGCTCTTCTTCGACGACGTTGCACTGGACAACGACGCCCTGCTGGGCGAAGAAGGCCAGGGCTTCAAACTCGCCATGGGAGCGCTGAACGTGGTGCGACTGGCGCAGGTGGGTGCGCGCGCAGTGGGCAAGGCCGCGCACGTGTGCGAGCTGATGCTGGACTACGCCGGCGAACGCCGGCAGTTCAAGACCCGCATCGGGGATTTCCAGATGGTGCAGCAGATGCTGGCCGACAGCGTGACGGAGATCAACGCGGCGCGCTGGATGGTCTACCACTCGGCATGGATGCTCGACCAGGGCATGGACGCGCGCGATCACATCGCCATGGTCAAGGTGCACGCGGCCGAGACGCTGGGCCGCGTCGTCGATCGGGCTGTGCAGGTGTTCGGCGGCATGGGATTCTGCAAGCAGCTCCCGATCGAGCGCTACTACCGCGACGCCCGCATCTACCGCATCTTCGACGGCACGAGCGAAATTCACCGCGGCGTGATTGCCAGGAGCGCGCTGAAGAAAGGCGCCGAACTCTTCGATGTGCACCGCTGAACCCGCCATGAGTGCGAGCAAATTCATGGGGGCTGCGCAGGCGGCCGAACTCATCCGCGACGGCGACACCGTGGGTCTCATGGGCGGTGGCGGGGGGCTGATGGAAGCCACCCATGTGTTCGAGGCCGTGCAGGCGCGCTTCCTCGCCACGCAGCATCCGCGTGGCCTGAGCGTGATGCACGCCCTGGGCATTGGCGACAAGAAGACCCGGGGCATGAACTGCTTTGCCCACGAAGGCCTGGTGCGGCGCGTGATTGGCGGTCACTGGGTGTGGTCGCCCGCCATGCAGCAGCTCGCGGTCGACGAAAAGATCGAGGCCTACATCCTGCCCGGCGGCGTGAGCAGCCAGCTCATGCGCGAGATCGGAGCGGGTCGCCCGGGCCTGTTCACCCACGTGGGCCTGGGCACGGTGTGCGACCCGCGCCTGGGGGGCGGCCGCATGAACGCCAGCGCCACGGACGACCTGGCCGAGGTGGTGTTGATGGATGGTCGCGAATACCTGCGCTACAAGCCCTTTCCCATCCATGTCGCCATCGTGCGGGCCAGCGCGGCCGACGAGGAGGGCAACATCAGCTTCGAGCACGAAGCCGCCAACCTCGATGCGCAGTCGCTCGCGCTGGCCGCGCGCAACAGCGGTGGCAAGGTCATCGTGCAGGTGGCCGAGCGTCTGCCAGCCGGTGCGCTGAAGGCGCGCGAGGTGCGCATCCCCGGGGCGTGGGTCGATGCCATCGTGGTCGACGCCGGGCAGCGCACCAGCTACGACATTCCATTCGACCCGTCCTTCAGTGGCGAACTCACCGGCTCGCAGCGCGCGCACCGTGAGGCCGAGGACCACGCCCGCGAAGTGGCTGCCGCGCAGGAGGCCTTCAGCGAGCGCCAGGCCATCGCGCGGCGAGCTGCGGTGGAGCTGTTCAACACCGGCAAAGAGCGTCCGGTCGTCAACTACGGCGTGGGTGTGCCCGATGCGGTGGCGCGACTCATTGCCGCGCGCGGTGAGCAGCACCGCCTCTACCAGACCATCGAGCATGGCACCTATGGTGGCACCCTGATGGACGGTGTGCTGTTCGGCTACGCGCGCAACGCCAGTGCGATGCTCGACGCGCCCACGCAATTCGATTTCTATGCCGGCGGTGGTCTGGACATCGCCTTCCTCGGGTTCGGCGAATTCGATGCCGAGGGCAGCGTCAACGTGAGCAAGCTCGGTGGCCTCACCGTGGGCCCGGGCGGCTTCATCGACATCGCCCAGAACGCGCGCAAGGTGGTGTTCTGCGGCACGTTCTCGGCCAAGGGCGTGAAGCTGCAGACCGGCGACGGGCAGATGCGAGTGCTTCAGCAGGGCACTGTGAAAAAGCTGGTGCCGCGCGTCGATCAGATCACGTTCAGCGGTCCGCAGGGCCTGGTGCGCGGGCAGGAGGTGCTCTACCTCACCGAGCGCGCGAGTTTTCGTCTCACGTCGCAAGGCATCGAGCTGTTCGAGCTTGCACCGGGCATTGACCTGCAACGCGACGTCCTGGACCAGATGGCATTCCTGCCCATGGTCCGGAAGGACTTGCAACTCATGGACCGAGCGCACTTTGTGGCAGCGGGGGCCGGCCCTATACTGCCTAAATGAACGAAACGGTACATTCCCGTCGTCGTGATGGGCAGACCACGCCAGAGCCCAAGGTCGCCCGCACAAACGATCCTGAACGCACCATGGCCAACATCATGGAAGTGGCCATGGCCGAATTCGCTGAGAAGGGGCTCGCAGGTGCGCGCATCGACGAAATCGCAGCCGCCACGCGCACCAGCAAGCGCATGATCTATTACTACTTCGGCAGCAAGGAAGGTCTGTACCTCGCGGTGCTCGAAGAGTCGTACCGCCGGATGCGGGAGATCGAGGGGCAGCAGCACTTGCAGGATCTGGAGCCCGAAGCCGCGCTGCGCCGGCTCGTCGAGTTCACCTACGACCACCACCACAGCCACGAAAACTACATCCGGCTGGTGATGTCCGAGAACATGAACCGGGGCCAGTTCCTCGAGCAGAGCAGGAGCATCCAGGAGCTCAATGTGCCGGCCATCTCGTCGATTCGGCAGCTGTACGAACGCGGGGTTTCAGACGGCGTGTTCCGACCAGGCCTGGATCCCATCGACATTCATGCGTCGATCTCGGCGCTCTCGTTTTTCAACGTCTCCAACCGGCACACCTTCGGGCTGATCTTCAAGCGCGACATGACCTCGCCCGAAGCGCTGGCCGCGCGCCGTGCCAGCGTCACGGAAATGATCGTTCGATTCATGCGCGCCTGAGGCGAGCCAGCACCGCAATGAGCCGACGGGCGGCTGCCCGACTGAGGGTTTTCCCCCATCTTTAAAAACTAACCAGTTCGTACATTAATGTCTTCGATCCGTGAGGAGACAAGACATGGTGCAGATATTCATCGATCGCTATTGCCGGGCCTTGGCGTGGCTGATGGTGGGCAGCCTGGTGCTGATGGTCGTGATGGTGTTCGGCAATGTGGTCATGCGCTACGGCTTCAATTCGGGCATCACGCTGTCGGAAGAGCTCTCTCGCTGGCTCTTTGTGTGGATGACGTTCATGGGTGCCGTCGTCGCGCTCAACGAACGTGCACACCTGGGCACCGACTCGCTGATTTCCCGCCTGCCCGTGCGGGGCAGGAAGTTCTGCCTGGCCGTCAGCCTGTTGCTCATGCTGTTTGTCTGCTGGCTGGTCTTCAAGGGCGCCTGGGAGCAAGTGAAGATCAATTGGGAATCCACCAGTGCCGTGATGCAGACATCCATGGCGTATTTCTACGCAAGCGGCATGACCTTTGCCATCCTGGCTGCGCCCGTGCTGTTGCTGAACCTGTGGCGCCTGATGACAGGCCAGATGTCCGAAGGTGAGCTGATCGGCATCCGCGAGTCTGAAGAAATGCCAATTGGCGATCCCCGTCCCTGACCCAGATCGAGATCGACCATGACCATTGCCATCTTTCTCGGTTCCCTGCTGGCCGCCATGGCCGTGGGTATTCCCATCTCGTTTTCCTTGCTGCTCAGTGGCGTGGCCCTGATGTGGCACCTCGATCTGTTCGACGCGCAGATACTCGCGCAGAACGTGATCGAGGGTTCGAACAGTTTCCCGCTGCTGGCTGTGCCCTTTTTCATGCTGGCTGGCGAGATCATGAACACCGGGGGCCTCTCCAAGCGCATCGTGAACTTCGCGATGGCGCTGGTGGGCCACGTGCGTGGTGGACTGGGCTACGTCACCATCGTGGCGGCGTGCCTGCTTTCCGCGCTGTCGGGCTCGGCCGTGGCCGATGCCG
Organism: Hydrogenophaga sp.; assembly: GCF_051858985.1. Taxonomy (GTDB): domain Bacteria; phylum Pseudomonadota; class Gammaproteobacteria; order Burkholderiales; family Burkholderiaceae_C; genus Hydrogenophaga. The sequence goes on from NZ_JBHYGM010000002.1 coordinate 333,552, forward strand.
CCGCGCTCACCGCGCTGCTCCTGCCCATGATGGTCAAGGCTGGCCACGACAAGGCACGCAGTGGCGGCCTCATCGCTGCCTGCGGCGTGATCGGCCCGATCATTCCGCCTTCCATCGGCTTCGTGATTTTTGGCGTCGCGGCCAATGTGTCGATCTCCAAGCTGTTCCTGGCCGGCATCTTCCCCGGCATCCTCCTCGCAGCCGGTCTGTGGGCCACCTGGTGGTGGACCACCCGCCGCGAAAAGCTGGAACCACCTCCCCGCAAAACTGCGGGTGAAGTCCTCTCCGCCATGCGCAGCGCGGGATGGGCACTGATGCTGCCGCTGATCATCCTGGTGGGCTTGCGCATGGGTGTTTTCACGCCCACTGAAGCGGCCGTGGTGGCGGCGGTCTACGCCCTGTTTGTGGCTGGCGTGATCTACCGCGAACTGAGCTGGAAGCAGCTTTACGACGTGTTCCTGAACGCCGCCAAGACCACGGCCGTCATCATGTTCCTGGTCGCCGCTGCGATGGTGTCGGCCTGGCTGATCACCGTGGCCCAGTTGCCCGACCAGATCGTCACGCTGCTGCAGCCGCTGCTGGACAACCCCACCCTGCTGATGATGGCGATCATGGTGCTTGTCATCGTGGTCGGCACAGCCATGGACATGACGCCCACCATCCTGATGCTCACGCCGGTGCTGATGCCCATCGTGAAAGCCGCCGGCATCGACCCGGTGTACTTTGGGGTACTTTTCATCATCAACAACTCGATCGGCCTGGTCACGCCGCCTGTCGGGACGGTGCTCAACACCGTGGCTGGCGTGGGTCGCATGCGCATGGACGATGTCACGCGCGGCGTGCTGCCCTTCATGCTGGTGCAGTTCGCGGTGATGTTCCTGATGGTGCTTTTTCCGCAGCTCGTGATGTGGCCGGCCAAGCTCCTGATTGGCTGAATTTTTCCCCTTTCTCTTCCCATTGCTTTTCCCCGCTCAACCCCTGGAGACAACCATGAAACGCATGATGCTCAAGACCCTCGTGGCCTCTCTGGCCCTGACCGCTTTCGGCGCTGCCCACGCGCAAGACAAGACCATCAAGTTCGCCACCCAGAACCCCAAGGGGCATCCCATCGTCATGGGCCTGGAGAAATTCGCCGAGATCGTGACGGCAAAGTCTGGCGGCAAGATCAAGGTCAACCTGTTCCCCGGAGGTACGCTGGGCAGCGACCAGTCCAACGTTTCGGCGATCCAGGGCGGCACGCTGGAGATGGCCTCCATGAACTCAGGCATCTTCGCCAGCCAGGTCAAGGAATTCGCCATCTACGATTTCCCCTTCATGTTCAACAATTCGACGGAAGCCGACGCCGTGTTGGACGCGCCCTTCGGCAAGAAGCTGCACGACAAGTTGCAGGAAAAAGGGCTGGTCGGACTGGCCTACTTCGAACTCGGCTTTCGCAACATCACCAACAGCAAACGACCCGTCACCAAGGTGGAAGATCTCGCCGGTCTCAAGCTGCGCGTTATTCCGAACCCGATCAACGTGGACTGGGTCAAGGCGTTGGGCGCCAACCCCACGCCGCTGCCTTTCCCCGAGGTGTATGCAGCGCTTGAGCAGAAGACCATCGACGGACAGGAGAACCCGTTGACCGTGATCAACGCGAACAAGTTCTACGAAGTGCAGAAGCACCTGGTGCTGAGCAATCACCAGTACAACCCGCAGTCGGTGATCATCAGCAAGAAGTTCTGGGACACGCTCGATGCGGCCCAGAAGAAGATCATCTCTGACGCTGCCATCGAGGCTGCCAAGTACCAGCGTGAGCAGGCACGGGGCCAGGTGGCCGCCGCATTGGACAACATGAAGAAGAACGGCATGCAGGTGACCGAGCTGCCGGCAGCCGAACTCTCCAAGCTGCGCGACGTGATGCGCCCGGTCACCGCCAAGTACGCGGTCACCGTGGGTCAGGACACCGTCAAGGAACTGCAGGCGGAGCTGGCCAAGGTCCGCAAATGAAGCCGGGGTCAGGCAGCGTCACGAACGATAGAACATGATCAACGGCCACACCGAACTCATCGCCCACATCGGCTACCCGACGCACAGCTTCAAGTCGCCGCTCATCTACAACCCGTATTTCGAACAGGTCGGAGTGAACGCGGTGGTGGTGCCCATGGGCTGCCAGACGGGCGACTATCCGGGCTTTTTGCGAGCGGTCTTCACGCTGACCAATGTGCGGGGCGCCCTCATCACCATGCCTCACAAGGTCGTGACGGTGTCCCTGCTGGACGAGGTCACGCCCACGGTGAAGGTGGCGGGCGCGTGCAATGCCGTCAAACGCACGACCGACGGCCGGCTCGTGGGTGACATGTTCGATGGCGAAGGCTTCGTGCGCGGCGTGCGCCGCAAGGGGCTCACGCTGGCGGGCGCGCGGGTTCTGGTGGTCGGCAGCGGCGGCGTGGGCTGTGCCATTGCGGCCTCGCTGGCGGCGGCGGGCGTGGGCGCCATGTCGCTTTACGACGTGAACGCTGCGTCGGCCGAGGCGCTGGCCCAGCGCTTGAAGACCCACTATCCGGAGGTCGAAGTCGGCACGGGCCACAACGACCCATCGGGCTTCGATCTGGTGGTCAACGCCACGCCGATGGGCATGAACGAGGGCGATCCCCTGCCTGTGGACGTCTCGCGCCTGCAGCCGCACACCTTTGTGGGCGAGGTGGTGATGCGCACGGAGATGACGGCTTTTCTCGCGGCGGCGCAAGCGCGGGGCTGCCGCGTGCAGGTGGGCACGGACATGCTGTTCGAACAGATTCCTGCCTATCTGGAATACTTCGGGTTTCCCACCACCACCGCAGACGTGCTGCGGTCGGTGGCCCGCCTGAGCTACTGAACCAGCAGCCAGAGGCCCGTTTCCCCCAGGCTTTCCTTGTCAGACCCGAGATTTCCGCATCCCGCGCGCGGCATTGCGCTGGCGGTGTGTGCCACGCTGTGTTTTGCCCTGCTGGACACCGCTTCTCAATACGTGGGCGCCGTCGTTCCCGTGCTCATGGCGGTGTGGCTGCGCTTCCTGGTGCAGACCGCCATGACGCTGGCGCTGCTGTGGCCGCGTCAACGCAACTCGCTTTTCAGGACCCGCAAGCCCGGGTGGCAATTGGTGCGCGGCACGCTCATGGTCGGCTCGGGCACGGTGGCCTATCTGAGCCTGCGCTATGTGCCCGTGGGGGAGTTCACCGCCATCCTCATGCTGGTGCCACTGGTGATCACACTGCTGGCCGCGCCGCTGCTGCACGAGCGCGTGCCCGCGCTCACGTGGTGGCTGCTGGCCGGCGGCCTGATCGGTGCGCTGGTGGTGATCCGGCCCAAGGGAAGCGATTTCCAGGGCGCCATGCTGCTGCCACTGGGGCTCGTGCTGATCAACGCGGTCTACCAGATCGTCACCAGCCGCATGGTGCGCACCGAAGACCCCGGCACCATGCACTTCTACACGGGCCTCACCGGCCTGGTGTTCGGCACGCTCCTGCTGCCCTGGTCCTGGGTGCCCCTGGGCGAGTGGAAGCTCTGGGCGATCGTTTCGGTGATGGGGGTGTTCGGGTCGCTCGGCCACTACTTCATGATCCAGGCCTACCACCGCGCTCCGGCCTCGCGGCTCACGCCCTACATGTACGCCCAGATCGGCTTTGCCACGCTGGGCGGCTGGCTGGTCTTCGGGTATGCGCCCGACGCGTGGTCGGTCGCTGGCATCGCCCTGATTGCGTTGTGCGGCGGACTGGGTGTGCGGGTGCGCCACGGCTGAACGCCGCGCCCATCAGCCTTTGAGCCGCATCTGGTTGGGCAGCGGCACCGATCGCCGCAACACGTCTTCGGCCAGCCACAGCGCCGAACGGCGCGCCCGGTCGGCCACCATCGGCAGGGGCATCTGCTGGTAGTCGTCGTTGAAGACCTCGAAACTGTAGTCCCCCGTGTAGCCGAGGCGGTCGAGCTTGAGCACCAGTTCCACCAGCTGCTCGCTGTGCACGCCCTCGCCGGGGAACACCCGGAAGGTGCGCGCGGTGGTCATGCGTTCCTCGAACGTGCGGGTCTCCTGCCACATGAAATCGGCGAGTTGCACGAGGAAGATTTTCTCGGGGTCGAGGTAGTCGATCTCTTCCAGCGACGTCTTGGCCGCAAAGATGTGGAAAGAGTCCAGGCCCAGGCCGAGATTGGGGCAGTCGGCGCGGCAGACCACGTCCCAGGCGGTGGTGAATTCGTTGATGGTGCGGCCCCACGACAACCCTTCGTAGGCGATGCGGATGCCCAGCGGGATCGCCAGCATGGCCAGCTTGCGCAGGTCGCGTGCGAGGTGGTCGATGTCCTGCGAGGCGTGCGTGGACGTCGAGGAGCAGGCCAGCAGCACACGGCAGTCGAGCGCCGCGCACATCTCCAGCATGCTCTTGGCAATGTCCATCTTGTACTGGTGCAGGTGGCCGGACAGGCCCTCGAAATCGCGCAGCACCTGGAAACCCGTGCCGCGCAAGCCGCTGTCCTTGACGGCCTGCACGGCCGCGGAAAGACCGCCGGGATGGCCCACGAGGTCGTTGGCCTTGAGCATGACCTGGGAGAAGCCCGCGGCCTTCATGGCAGCGAGCTTGGCCTCCAGCGGGCCAGCCAGCGTGATGGTGTCCATGCCGAAGCCGCTGATGGCTTCGATCAGGTCTCGATTCGGGTTCACGTGATCAGGCCTTTTCGCTGTGCACCAGCTCGAACACCACCGAGCCCAGGTACGTCTTGGTGATGGCGCCGCGCTGTTCGGTGTGGGCCGCTTCGGTTTCGACGAATTCCACGCCGAGCGCGCGCAGCGCCTTCACCGCCGCCAGCACGTCGGACACGCCCAGGCCGATGCGCTGCAGGCGCTCCTCGGAATCCACCACGTTGATCTCGGGTTCGATCAACTGCAGCATGAAGCGCCGTCCCGGGTCGAGTGCCGGCGTGCGCAACAGCGTGCCCTTGGGCATGATGCCGAAGCGCTGCTCGTCGGGAATCAGTTCGGTGCCGAAGAGCTCGTTGTAGAACTGGATCCAGTCGTTGCTGCGCCCGGGCCCGATGTATTGCACGACGCCGAAGAAGTGCAGGCCTGCGGTGGCCGGCGGTCGCTGGTCCACCGAGGGAATGGGCACGAAATCCACGTCGTAGATGGAGAACTCGGCGTAGCGATCGACAAAATAGATGCGGCTGTTGCCCGCGCCGTGGATGGCGGGGATGTTGAGCTCCATCACCTCGGCGTGCGTGGGCACCGACCAGGCGCCGCGCTCGAGCACGCAGTGGTAGGCCGAGCGGGCATCCCGCACGCGCAGGGCCATGGCCGAAATGAAGGGCACCTCACCACCGTGGCCGCCGCCTCGCGCGTCGGTGGGGTGCGCATTGACCACGATGTTGAGTTCTCCCTGGCGGTAGAGGAGCACCTCTCGCGAGCGGTGCCGGCCGACCGGGCGGAAACCCATCATCTCCAGCACCTGGCCCAGGGCCTGAGGCTTGCTGGTCACGTACTCGATGAACTCGACGCCATCGAGACCCAGGGGGTTTGCTGCGTCGCTGAAGGAAGCCTGCAGCGGTTCGCGACTGGCCGCCGCGCTGAGGAGGAGATCGCTCATGGAACACTCGCTTCGGTGGAGGGAGAGTTCGATGTTCGCACACCCGGGTTCAGTTCACCATCACCAGCTTGCCCTTGACCGAGCGCGATCCCATGATGGCGTAGGCCTTGTGCAGCTCGCGCATGGGCAGGGTCTGGTCGATCACCGGTTTCACCTCGCCTCGGGCGTACATGGCCGCGAGGGTCTGCATCATCTGGGCATTGGCCTTGGGTTCGCGCCTGGCGAAATCACCCCAGAACACACCGACGATGCTGGCGCCCTTGAGGAGCGTGAGGTTGAGCGGCAGGCTGGGGATGGGGCCGCTGGCGAAGCCGACCACCAGGTAGCGCCCCCGCCAGGCGATGGAGCGAAACGCCGGCTCCGCGAACTCGCCGCCCACCGGGTCGTAGATCACATCGGGGCCCTTGCCGTCGGTGAGCTGCTTGATCGCTTCGCGCAGCCCCTCCTTGGGCGTGTGCACGCTGTAGTTGATGGTGGCGTCGGCACCTTGCTGCTTGCACAGCTCGCATTTCTCGTCGCTCGACGCCGCAGCAATCACGCGTGCGCCAGCCGCCTTGGCAATCTGGATGGCAGACGTGCCCACTCCACCGGCCGCGCCCAGCACCAGCACGGTCTCACCGGACTTCAGTGCGCCGCGGTCCATCAGGGCATGCCAGGAAGTGGCATAGATCAGGCCGAAGGCAGCGGCATCCACGGCGGGAAAGCCCGCTGGCAGCGGCATGCACAGCGCGGCGTTCACCACGGCGTGAGTGCCGAATCCCCCGGTGCCGGCCATGCACGCCACCGTCTGGCCCACCTGCAGGTGCTTCACGCCCTCTCCCACGGCGCGCACCACGCCCGCGTATTCCGATCCCGGGACGAAGGGCAGGGGGGGCTTGGTCTGGTACTTGTTCTGCACGATGAGCAGGTCGGGGAAGTTCAGGCTGGCGGCCTGGATCTCGACCAGCACCTCGCCGGCCCTGGGCTCGGGCGTGGGCAGCTCTTTCCAGGTCAGCGCCTCGACGCCCACAGGGTTTTCACACAGCCAGGCTTGCATGGCATCTCCTCGGTTGGTTGGTCTTGAAGCGGCCCATGATAGGCAGCATGGCCCTGCCGTTCGCAGCGGGTATGCCCGCGGCCTGTCCCGGGCGTGACCGGGTCGATCCACCTAAAATCGCGGCAATGAAAATCCTCATCTCCAACGACGACGGTTACCAGGCGCCAGGCATCGTGGCCCTGTTCGATGCCCTCAAGGGGCTGGCCGATGTGGAGGTGGTGGCACCCGAGCACAACAACAGCGCCAAGTCCAATGCGCTCAGCCTGCATTCCCCGCTGTACGTGCACACCTCGCACAACGGCTTTCGCTATGTGAACGGCACACCGGCGGACTGTGTGCACATCGCGCTCACCGGCCTGCTCGGCTACCGGCCCGATCTCGTGGTCTCGGGCATCAACAACGGCGCCAACATGGGCGACGACACCATCTACTCCGGCACCGTGGGCGCCGCCATGGAGGGTTACCTGTTCGGCATCCCCGCCATCGCCTTTTCTCAAACGGAGAAGGGCTGGGCACACCTCGAAGACGCGGGCCGCGTGGCGGCTCGACTGGTGTCGCAGTTGCTGCCGTCGCTGGAGAACGGCCCCCCCGCCGATCCCTGGCTGCTCAACGTGAACATCCCGAACCGCCCTTTGGCCGAGATTCGAGGCTTCAAGGTGACGCGCCTGGGGCGGCGCCACGCGGCCGAACAGGTGATCTCGCAGACCAACCCGCGCGGCGACACCATGTACTGGATCGGCAGCGCCGGAAAGGCCAAGGACGATGCGGAGGGCACCGACTTCCATGCATCCCTGCAGGGCTACGCCACCATCACGCCGCTGCAGGTGGACCTGACGGACCACGACCGCCTGGCCTACTGGGCGCCCACCGCAGCTGCGCTGGCGGACCCCGACACCGCGGCGAAGGCAAGCCCTTGAAACGCGCGGGCCCGATTCAGCCACCGCCTTCAGCCGCGCGACCGCGGCCAGGCTTTCCCGCTCGCCTGGAGCCATCGGCCACGGTGGGTGGACCGACGCCGTCCATGGACGCCAAGGGCCGTGCCGCTGCGCCAGCGAGCCGGCCTCTGGCACCCCGTGGCGTGGGCATGGACTCGCTGGCCGTGCGGGCCGCCATGGTGCGCAAGATCGAGGCCCAGGGCGTGCGCCATGCGGGGGTGCTCGCGGCCCTGGGTGCCGTCGAGCGCCACCGGTTTGTGGACACCGCACTGGTCAACCAGGCCTACGAAGACACCAGCCTGCCCATTGGCCTGGGTCAGACGATTTCCAAGCCCGGGGTGGTCGCCCGCATGATCGAGCTGCTGTGCCAGGGCCACCCTGAAAAACTGGGCCGCGTGCTGGAGATCGGCACCGGTTGCGGTTACCAGGCTGCCGTGCTCAGCCACGTCGCACGCGAGGTCTACAGCATCGAACGCCTCAAGGGCCTTCATGAAAAGGCGCGCGAGAACCTTCGTGCATTCCGGCTCTCCAATCTGCACCTCCTGTTCGGCGACGGCATGGTGGGGTACGCCAAGGGCGCACCGTACGCGGGCATCATTGCGGCGGCGGGCGGGAACCACATTCCCGACGCCTGGATCGATCAACTCGCGGTGGGCGGCCGGCTCGTGGCGCCGGCGGTGACCAGCGCGGGGCGCCAGAACCTGGTGGTGGTGGAAAAGACCGCCACCGGCGTGGTGCGCACCGAACTGGAGGCGGTCCTCTTTGTACCCCTAAAATCGGGGGTCGCATGAGCTGGCGCATGTCATTGACAGCGCAGCGGTTTTTCTTACAGGGCCCGTGCCCGGATGTTGCACGGTGCCCACGCCAATGGTGGGAGTTTTCATGAGCAAGCGTGTTTTCCAGTCGTCGGGTCAACCCCAGCAGTCGGGGCGCTCGGCATGGCAAGGCGCCGCGGTCATGACCTTGCTGGCCGTGCTGCTGGTGACGGCGGGTTGCTCCACGCGCCGCGTTTCGGGCCCCGCGCCGGTCGAAGACAGGGGCGTGGTCCGCACCGGCGTCGAGCCACCCGCCGTGGTGGTGATGCCCGGCAGCGAAAACGCCGGCAAGCCTGGCTACTACACCGTGAAGGCGGGCGATACCCTGTTCCGCATCGCACTGGACAATGGCCAGAACTGGCGCGACATCCAGACGTGGAACAACCTCGCAAACGCCAATTCGATCGAAATCGGGCAGGTGCTGCGGGTGCTGCCGCCCGTGAGCGCGACCGCTGCCAGCACACCGCCGCCCGTGGTTGCGCCCACGGGCCCTGCCACCAGCCCGGTGGCCAGTTCGGGCGTGACAGCCCGCCCCTTGACCGAGGCCGCACCGCCCACCCCCATTCCGGCCGCACCTCCCGCTCAACCGCCGGCTGCGGCGGGCGGTGACGAGATCGGGTTCATCTGGCCGGCACAGGGTTCGGTCATCACACCCTTCGACGAGGCCAACAACAAAGGCGTCTCCATTGCCGGCAAGGTTGGCGACCCTGTGCTGGCTGCCGCCGATGGCCGCGTGGTGTATGCGGGCGCAGGTTTGCGTGGCTACGGCAACCTCATCATCCTCAAGCACAACAACACCTACCTCACGGCCTACGCCCACAACCAGGCACTGCTGGTGCGCGAAGACCAGGCCGTGCGCCAGGGCCAGAAGATCGCCGAGATGGGCAGCAGCGACACCGATCGCGTGAAGCTGCATTTCGAGGTGCGCCGGTTGGGCAAGCCGGTCGATCCCATGGGCCACCTGCCCAAGCGCTGAACCGGCGCGCGGCATGGCCTGGCCCGTCCTCGTCTTCGACATCGAGTCCATCCCCGACGTTGAAGGGCTTCGCGCCCTCCGCGGCGCGAGCGCCGCCGACACCGACGAACAGGTGTACGGGGCGTGGCTCGCCGAGCGCAAGGAGAAGGGCCAGAGCGATTTCGTGCCGCTGCATCTGCAGCGCGTGTTGGTCATCAGTTGCGTGTTCCGCAACGCCGAGGGCTTGCGCATCCACTCCTTTGTTGACCGCGATGGCCAGAGTGAAGGCAAGGTGGTGCAGACCTTCTTTCACGCGGTGGAAAAGCACACACCCCAGCTCGTGAGCTGGAATGGCGGCGGCTTCGACCTGCCGGTGTTGCACTACCGTGGCCTGCGTCACGGCGTGGAAGCCAGCAAGTACTGGGACCTCGGCGAGGACGATCGCGAGTTCAAGTGGAACAACTACATCAGCCGTTACCACATGCGCCACCTGGACCTGATGGACCTGCTGGCCATGTACTCGCCCAAGAACAATGCGCCGCTGGATGCCATGGCCAAGCTCTGTGGTTTTCCCGGCAAGCTCGGCATGGACGGGTCGCAGGTCTACGCCCAGTACCTCGCCGGCCAGATAGAGGACATCCGACGTTATTGCGAAACCGACGTGATGAACACCTACTTGGTCTATTGCCGATTCCAGAAGATGCGCGGCGGCCTGACCGAGGCAGAGTACGAGCAGGAAATCGCCATGGTGAAAGAAACCTTGGGCAACCTGGCACCCGGTGAGGCGCACTGGGACGAATATCTGAAGGCCTGGGCCTGAGACAATCGGTGGATGACAGCGTCCACCCTCCACGAAAACAGCCTTCTCACCACCGCCAGCGCGGCCGCCCACGACACCCCGGAACACGCCTTGCCAGAAGGCTGGCTGGCGGTGGAGTCCCTGGACATCGACGCACAGGGTATCGCGCGCCGCCCCGACGGCAAGGTCGTGTTCATCGAAGGTGCGCTGCCCTTCGAGCAGGTCAGCGTGAACGTGCACCGCAAGAAGAACAACTGGGAAGCCGGCACGGTCACGGCCGTTCACCACGAATCGTCACAGCGTGTGCGCCCGGGTTGTCCGCATTTCGGTCTTCACGCTGGTGCCTGTGGGGGCTGCAAGATGCAGCACCTGCACGAATCCGCGCAGGTCGCGATCAAGCAGCGCGTCCTGGAGGACAACCTCTGGCACCTGGGCAAGGTGAAGGCTGAAAACCTCTTGCGGCCCATCGAGGGGCCTGCATGGGGCTACCGCTACCGTGCGCGACTCTCGGTTCGACACGTCCACAAGAAGGGCGAAGTCCTGATCGGCTTTCACGAACGCAAGAGCCGCTATGTGGCTGACATGAAGGTATGCCCTGTGCTGCCCGCGCACGTGAGTGCCATGCTGGTGCCCTTGAGGGCGCTGATCTTCGAGATGGATGCCCGCGAGACCTGCCCACAGATCGAGCTGGCCTGCGGAGACGACGTGACGGCGCTGGTGCTGCGCCACCTGGAGCCGCTGAGTGAGGATGATCGCGCTCGGCTGCGCGCCTTCGGGGCTAAGCACCGCGTGCAGTGGTGGCTGCAGGCCAAGGGCCCTGACACGGTGCGCTTGCTCGACGAACCTTCGACAGAGTCCGGGCGAATCGACGTTCTCTCTTACGCGCTGCCCGAATTCGGCATCACCATGCCGTTCAAGCCGACCGACTTCACCCAGGTCAATCCCTTCATCAACCGGGTGCTGGTGGCGCGCGCGCTGCGCCTGCTGGATGCCCGTGCCCACGAGCGCGTGATCGACTGGTTTTGCGGGCTCGGCAACTTCACCCTGCCCATTGCGACCACGGCCGGGGAAGTGCTGGGCATTGAGGGGAGTGAGACGCTGGTGGCTCGCTCGCGCGAGAACCTGGCGGGCAACCAGTCCGGGCGCGACCGTCCGCTGGCGCCTACCACCTTTGCCGCGCGCAACCTGTTCGAGATGACGCCTGAACAGCTGGTGGCCGACGGCGTGGCGCAGAAATGGCTGGTGGACCCGCCGCGCGAGGGCGCTTTTGCCCTCGCCAAGGCCATGGCCGACCTGCACCAGAACCCGGCGCTGCGAGGCAGCTGGGCGCCTCCGAAGCGCATCGTCTACGTGAGCTGCAATCCCGCCACGCTGGCTCGGGACGCGGGATTGCTGGTGCATCAGTCGGGCTACCGCTGCGTGGCGGCCGGTGTGGTCAACATGTTTGCGCACACCGCGCACGTGGAAAGCATGGCGGTGTTCGAACTGGACCCGTCGCGGACCCCGGGTGACACCGCGCCCTGAGGCCCAGTGTCAGGACGTTCGTGCCGCGGCGGCGGGCTTTTCGCCGTGGACGGCTTCGCCGCCCTTGCCCTCGGCCGCGCCGCCGGCGGGCTCCGCGGGCATGCCCACGATGGCGTTCTCACGCATGTACTCGTCCATTTCCTTCCAGCCGGCGAACACCGCGGCCTTGCCGGCCCGGGGGTAGCTGCCGAAGCAGTCCTCGATGCTGCGCACCGCATGGCGGCAAGCGCTGCCGATGGCCTTGCCCTCGGCTTCCTTCTTGGCATTGACCAGGGTCGCCGACTCGATGCCCAGCGCCTCGCAGCCGCTCAGCAGGGCGGCGGCGCTCAGGATGCAGACGGTGAAGACGGTGTGGCGCATGGCAGGGTGGGTGGTTTCCATGATGTTTCGGCCATTCCGGCCAGAACTTGACGCCGGGAAGCGGACTTTTTCCTCGGCGCGCGCCCAACAAAAAAGGACCCGAAGGTCCTTTCTTGCTGGGGCGAACAGGCTTACTCGCGGTCGCCGCCGAAGAGGCCCAGCATCATGAGCAGGCTCTGGAAGATATTGAACAGGCTCAGGTACAGGCCCAGGGTGGCGGTGATGTAGTTGGTCTCGCCGCCGTCCACGATGCGCTTGAGGTCGTACAGCAGGTAAAGGCTGAACACCACGATGGCCAGCGTGGCGATGGCGGCCATGCCGGCCGTGCTGCCCACGAACACGTTGATGATCGCGCCGATCATGATCGCCAGGGCGCCCACGAACAGCCACTTGCCCATGCCGGAGAGGTCGCGCTTGATCACCGTGGACAGGTTCGCCATGATGAAGAACACGCCTGCGGTGCCCCCGAAGGCGGTCATGATGAGGCTGGCCCCGTTGGAGAAGCCCAGCACCATGGCCAGCAGGCGCGACAGCATCAGGCCCATGAAGAAGGTGAAGCCCAGCAGCACGGGGACGCCGGCGGCGGAGTTCTTGGTCTTCTCGATGGCAAACATGAACGCAAAGGCGCCGCCCAGGAAGACGATCAGGCCCATGCCTCCGGTGAGGGCGGCCGTGATCCCGGTCTGCACGCCGATCCAGGCGCCCAGCACGGTGGGCAGCATGGACAGGGCCAGCAGCCAGTAGGTGTTGCGCATGACTTTGTTGCGCTGCGCATCGCTGGAAACGGCGGTGCCGAAGCGGCCGCTGGTCTGTACGTGGTCGGTCATGGTGGTGATCTCCTTCATCATCTGACACTCGGGGCCGGGCGGGGCGGGCAGGATGCCCGCTTGACCGGTGAAGCTGCATTGTAGGGGTGCGGGTCGCCGGAAGGACAGAGCGGACGAAAACGCATTTTTGGTAAGGTCACTTGTGTCCCCAGGGACCACAATCACCGCGTTATCGTTCTCACTGCACGCCTCGGGCGAGCCGAATCCCGTTCGCAGCACCTTCTGATCGCAAAAATAGGACCAAGTTCATGAAAAACAAGACCGTTCTCGAAAGCGCCGACGTCAAGCTCATCGCCGCCGCAGCTGAGGCCGAAGCGTTGAAGAACCAGTGGGCGGTGACCATCGCCATCGTGGACGATGGGGGACATCTGCTGTGGCTGCAGCGGCTGGACGGCGCTGCCGCCATTTCCGCCCACATCGCCCCCGCCAAGGCCCACACCGCAGCGATGGGCCGGCGAGAAAGCAAGATTTACGAGGACATCATCAACCAGGGGCGCACGTCGTTCCTGAGTGCGCCGACGCTGGCTGGCATGCTGGAAGGTGGCGTGCCCATCATGAAAGACGGGCAGTGCCTGGGCGCCGTGGGAGTGAGCGGCGTGAAATCGACGGAAGATGCGCAGGTTGCGCGCGCGGGCATTGCAGCCATCGGGCTGTAAAAAAATGCCTGGCTAGTGGGGTGGAGTGCCCCTTGGCTGGCTAAAAACGACGCTCGGGGAAAGTGAGTTCCCCGGGTCGCCCCACGATGAAAAAGCGTTGGCCGGCTCAGTGCGCCGGTGTCATTTGGTCAGGATGAGCTTGCCCTGGCGCGTGGTCTGCAACCGGTAGAGCAAGCCGTTGTGATCGATCGCCACCGCCTTCTGGCCGCGCAACAGGGCGGCGCTGGGCAGCACCGGCAGCTCGGTGGCCGTGACGGGCTGCGGCGCGTCGTCCGGCAGCTCGCGATCGGTTTGCGGGGATGGCGATGGGGTGTTCATGGTGCGGCAGGCTCCGTGATGAAACCGATCTTGCGCACACCGGCGCGTTGCGCCGCGGCCATGGCGAGCGCCACGCGCTCGTATCGAACAGCCTTGTCGCCACGGATGTGCAGTTCCGGTTGCGGCTCCTGCGCGGCAGCGCCTTGCAGGCGGTTGCTGAAGTCGGCGTCATCCACGCGCTGCTCGTTCCAGAAGTAGGCACCGTCGGCGTCCACCGAAAGGCGGATGTTCTCGGGCTTGTCCTGCACCTTCTCCACGCTGGCCTGCGGCAGCTCGATATTGACCGCGTGCTTGATGACCGGCACGGTGATGATGAAGATGATGAGCAGGACCAGCATCACGTCGATGAACGGGATCATGTTGATCTCGCTCATCATCTCGTCGCTGTCCTGGGTGGTTCCGATGGCCATGGCGGGGCTCCTTACTGGGCTTTCTTCATGGGCAGCACCTTGCCGTCGCCGCTGGCCGTGACGCGGGCGCCGGTGACGAAGTAGGCGTGCAGGTCGTGCGCAAACCGGTTCAGCTGGTGGCTGATGCCCTTGTTGCCGCGCACCAGGGCGTTGTAGCCCAGCACGGCGGGAATCGCCACCAGCAGGCCCAGCGCCGTCATGATCAAGGCTTCGCCGATCGGGCCGGCCACCTGGTCGATGCTGACCTGGCCGGCCGCGCCGATGCCCAGCAGCGCGTGGTAAATGCCCCAGACGGTGCCGAACAGGCCCACGAATGGTGCAGTGGAGGCCACCGACGCCAGCACCGAAAGGCCGCTTTGCGCGCGGGCGGTGAAATCGTCCACGCTCTTGCGCAGCGAGCGCTCCACCCAGTCGCTCACATCCAGGCTGTCGTGCAACTGGCGTTGCGGTGGGGTGCCGTTGAGGCCGTCCTTGTGCAGGATGTGGCGGGTGGATTCGCGGCCTTCCAGGGCCACCGCCCGAAACGGGTTGCCGTCGGCAGAACCGAGCTTGTCGAGACCTTCAGCGAAGTCAGCGCTGTGCCAGAAACCTTCCACCCCCTTGGCCTGAGCGCGCTGTGCGCGCTGGTCCAGGGCCTTCCACAGGATGATGACCCAGGTGGCCAATGACATGACGAGCAGCACGATGGCCACTGAGCGCGTGACCCAGTCGCCTTGCGTCCAGACGTGGGCGAGGCCCGATGATGCGATTTGCGGTTCCATGGAATGCTCCGGATGAGATGACGATGAATCAGGGTTGCTGGAGGTTGAAGCGGATCGGGACGGTGACCCACATGGCCTCGGGCACGCCGGCGCGCTTGCCGGGCACATAGCGCCAGCGCAGCACGGTCTGCAGGGCCACTTCGTCGAGCCGCTCGAAACCGCTGGAGGTGCGGATTGTGGCGCGCGAAGGCGAGCCATCGGCCTCCACATGGACATTGAGCACCACGGTGCCCTGTTCGCCCAGGCGCTTGGAGAGGGGTGGGTAGGGCGGGCGGGGATTGCTGAGGTAGTCGGCGTTGGTCGATGGCAGTTCGATGCGTGGCGGCGCGGGTGGGGCAGGCGGGGCCGGCGGCGGGGGCGCGGCGACGATGGGCTCGGGCGGTGCAGGCGGTGCCGGTGGTGCGGGCGGCACCACGGGGGCCAGGGGCATGGGTTCGGGAGCGGCCACCGGTTGAGGCTGGGGACGCGGGATCGGGCGCGGTTTGGGTTGGGGCGGCCTGGGCGCGACCACCGGTGGCGCGGGCGGCGGCGGCTCCACCTGGGGCTGGGGCGGCTCGATGAATTCCGCCATGACCTGCACCGGTATCACCAGTTCCACCGCACGCCGGAGCAGGCCGCTTTGCAGGGCCCATACCGCGAGCACGTGCAGGCCCACCACCGAGAGCACGACGGCCAGGCGGCGTTGCACGCGGGTGGGCAAGGCGGCGGACATGGACGTGAGGGGGGGCGCAGTCTGTGCGCGCAGGGTCGACATGAGTTTAGCGGGGCAGGAGGTGCAAGGGGTCAGTGGCGCAGGATCCACCACAGCGCGATCAGCATGAACAGCAGACTGCTGCCGAGCACGGTGAGTCCGATCGTCATCTGGCGTCCTTTCGCTGAGCGTGGGTCGACGGGCGAGCGCCCATTCTAAACGAGAATGTTTCGCATTCTCAAGAATTCAGCGCGTTTCATGCTTTTTTTTCTGCCGACGCCGTGGCAAGTGCACCCGGCGCTTCGGCCAGGGTGCGGCAGCCGGTGAGCGCCATCGCGATCTCCAGTTCGTCGCGCAGCAGCCGCAGCACGTGCGCCACGCCCTGGGCGCCGGCGTTCGCCAGACCGTGCAGGACCGGTCGGCCCACCAGCACGGCCGAGGCGCCCAGGGCCATGGCCTTGAGCACATCGGTGCCGCGGCGGATGCCACCGTCCACCAGCACGGGGATGCCGCCGTCAACCGCCTCGACCACGCGCGGCAACAGCGAAGCGGTGGAGGGCATGGTGTCCAGGGTGCGTCCGCCGTGGTTGGAGACGACCAGTCCGGCTGCGCCGCACGCCAGCGCCTGGCGTGCATCGTCGGGGTGCACCACGCCCTTCAGGAGAATCGGCAGCCGGGTGATCGATTGCAGCCAGGCCACGTCGTCCCACGTGGGGGCGTGGGTCATGAGATCGTCGAACAGCGCACTCTGCCCGGCTTGCAGCAGGCGTGCTGGAGGAGCCACACGGCCCGCGAGGTTGACGGCCACGATGTCCGCTGGGCGGCGGAAGCCGGTGCGGCGCTCGCGGTCGCGCGCGCCCTGTACCGGAGCGTCCACGGTGAGCACCAGTGCTTCGAAGCCGGCCGCTTCAGCGCGCAGCACCAGCGTGCGCATGAAACTGCGGTCGGGCAGCAGATAGAGCTGGAACCACAGCGGACCGCGACCGGCGTCGGGCAGCACGGCACGTGCCACGTCTTCGAGCAATGTGCTGGCCTGAGTGCTGAGCACCAGCCCGGCGCCCAGCGCGGCCGCTGCCAGCGCGGTGGCCTGTTCGCCGTGTGGATGGGCCAGCTGCTGGTAAGCCATGGGGGCGATCAGGATGGGGTGGGCCAGCTCGCGTCCCAGCAGGTTCACGCGCGTGTGGCCCCCCGAGAGCTGGCGCATCACCCGCGGCAGCAATTCGATGTCCTGCCATGCCCGAACGTTGGCGCGCAGGGTGATTTCGTCGGCGGCGCCGCCGTCGAAATAGGCCAGGACGGCCTCGCTGAGCATCCGGCGGGCGTGTTGCTCGTGGTCGATCAGGCTCACCACGCCCTCGGGGATGGCGCTGGGCACTGCGGACGCGTCGCGGGGCATCATGTGTCTGACCACAAGCGCAGCAGGTTGTGGTACGTGCCGGTCAGGGCCGTGGTCTCGGGCGTTTCGCCGTGGCGCTGGCGCAGTGCGAGCAGGTTCATGTCGAGATCGAACAACAGTCGGCGGTGTTCGTCGCTGCGCACGAGACTCTGGACCCAGAAGAAGCAGGCCAGGCGTTCCCCCCGGGTGACGGGGCTCACCTGGTGCAGGCTGGTGCCCGGGTAGATCACGGCGTGTCCAGCCGGAAGCTTGATTCGGTGTTCTCCATAGGTGTCGGTCACCACGAGCTCGCCGCCGTCGTAATCGGCCGGATCGTTGAGGAAGACGGTGCATGAGACATCGGTGCGCACACGCTGGCCGCCTTGCAGCACACGCACGGCGTTGTCGATGTGGTTGCCGTAGGCATTCGAGTCGCCTCGGTAGCGGTTGACGCGGGGCGTGAAGACTTTGAGCGGCAGCACGGCGGAGAAGAAGCGCGGGCTGCGGTCAAGCCCACGCAGCACCAAGGCGCGAATGGCCTGCGCTGCCTCGCTGTCGTGCGGCAACTGCTGGTTGTTCTTGACTTCGCGTGCCTGCGTGCCCGCGCTCTCGCGGCCGTCGGTCCAGGGAGCGTCGTCCAGCGCTTGGCGGGCCTGATGCAGCTCTTCGGTGTTCAGGATGTCGGGCAAGGTCAACAGCATGGCGATGGTTGTACTTGTGTCGTGGGTCAAAACGCAAAAAGCCGCCCCACGCGGGTGGGGCGGCACGATCGCTGGAGAACCGGCGTATCAGAACTTCAGGCTGGCGGTCACCTGCAGCGTACGACCGGCACCTGGAATGTAGTGCGCAGGGTACAGCGCGTCGGCGTACAGCTTGTTGGTGATGTTGGTCAGGTTGGCCTTGATGACGAGGTTTTCGAAGTCGAAGCGGTATTCGGCCATGAGATCGGCGGTGACGTAGCTGGGTACGTTGAATGTCGAGCGCAGGGGCTTTTGCTTGCTGCGGAAGTTCAGGCCACCGCCAAAACGGAACTTGGGCGTGAGTTGCCAGGTGCTCCACACGGTGCCGCTGTGCTCGGGCGTCAGCGTCGGGCGATCACCAACGCGTTCGCCCGGGGTGTTTTGAGTGCACGCGCCTGTGGCTGGGCAGGGTGCTGCCTTGTCCACATGGGCGATGGGGATCCACATGTAGGAACCGTAGACCTCCCAGATGGGCGAGAGG
This sequence comes from Hydrogenophaga sp., assembly GCF_051858985.1. GTDB lineage: Bacteria > Pseudomonadota > Gammaproteobacteria > Burkholderiales > Burkholderiaceae_C > Hydrogenophaga. The sequence goes on from NZ_JBHYGM010000002.1 coordinate 351,829, forward strand.
CGTCCGGAAATGTCGGCCTCGAAGCCGGCCACATGGCGCTTGCCCGAGAGCGTGACCACCGGCAGATCAGGATCGGTGTTTCGCTCGTTGAGCTTGGTGGAACGGAACACCGCCAGGCGCGTGGTGAAGCGCCTGTCGGCCGAATCCAGCTTCGCGCCGATCTCGAGGTTGATGCTCTTCTCCGGCGGCGTGTCCACGTTGCTGGCGCCCAGCGAATAGGCGTCGCCCGAGGTGTTGAACGAGGTCCCCGCCGACGCGTGGAACGAGTGCAGGGCATTGGGCTGCCACAGCGTACCCACGCGCTGGCTCACTTCGGACACCTTCATGCGGTAGGACTGGTTCACCGTGCCCGCTGGCAGGCTGAAGGTGTCGTAGTCACCGACCAGATTGTCATAACGCAGACCGCCCACCAGTTTCCACGTGGGGTTCAGTTGCACCACGTCCTGCACATAGGCGCCCCAGCCGGTCGAGACGTACTGGTTGCTCGGACGGATCACCCGCGACGATTCGTCCACGGAGGCGCCGTCGAACGGCGTGCCGATGGTGGTGCGCGGCTTGGTGGGGACCACGCCGCCTTGCGCCGCACTGAGCGCTGCGTAGACCGTCTTCTCTTCGCGCGTGACATCCACGCCCGCCAGGATTTCGTGCTTGTATCCGAGCGCCTCGAACTTGCCGTTGTAGTCGCTCTGGACCTGAACCATGTCCATGTCCTGGATCTTCAGGTGGAGGTTCCGTTGCAGGACAGTGTCGGGGCCGAAGTTGGTCAGGTTCGCGGCCACGCCGCCGGGCTGAAAACCTGCAGCGGCAAAGCGGATGGCGCCCGAACGCTGGTCGCGCTTGAACTGGCCGACCCGGACCTGGGTCTTGATTTCGCTTTCGCGGTCGAAGCGGTGGATGTGGCTGAAACCGGCAATGGTCGCGCTGCCGTCGTTGTAGTCGCTGGCCAGCCCGTAATAGTTCTTGGGATCCAGCGGCAACAGCTCGGTGGAGGGTGCACCGGCTTGTGGCGCGATGAACGGGATGCCGTAGTTGATGCCGTTGTTGTTGTCCAGGTTGTAGATGCTGGCCTGGAACTCGTTGCGCTCGCCGATTCCCCAGCGGTACGCCGCTGCGAGGCCGTTCTTGTCCAGGCTGGCGCCCGAGCCGTTGTTGTTGGCTTTGGTCACCATCGCGTTGAGTCGCAAGGCCGCGCTCTCGCCGGTCTGGATGTTGAAGTCGCCCGTGACGCGTCGGTAGGCGTGACTGCCCAGCGTCAGGTCGACCTGGTGTTCCGTGATCAGGCGCGGGACCTTGCTGACCTGGTTGACCGCGCCACCCGTGGAGCCGCGGCCGAACAACATCGATGCCGAGCCGCGCAGCACTTCCATGCGGTCGAGGTTGAAAGTGTCGCGTTCGTAGAAGGCGGGATCGCGCATGCCGTCGATGAACAGGTCGCCTGTGGCCTGCAGCGAAAAGCCGCGCAGACGGATGTCCTCCTCGGCACCTTCGGCCGCCAGGAAGCTGATGCCCGCCGTGTTCTTGAGTGCTTCCTTGACGGTGTCGAGGTTGCGGTCGTCGATCAGCCGCTCGGTGACCACGGTGACCGATTGAGGAATGTCGCGCAGCTGCTGGCGGCCCTTGCCGATGCCGGTCTCGGTGGCACGCACCGAGTCCTTGCCTTCAGGTGCCTCGGCCTGCTCGGTCACCACGACGGTGGGTAGGGTGGTGGTAGGGGTGGGCGCCGTCTGGGCCATGGCACTCATGGAGCCAGCCAGCAACATCGCACCCAGGGGAAGCAGGGCGGCTGGTGGACTGGCATGGTGGGGACGGATCTGGGAGGGCCGTGAAGGGGCGGGGCGCTGGCGGTTTTTCCGGTGGGACATGGTGCAACGAGCGGTTGGGTTTTCGGCTGGCTGCAACGCACGGAGCGCTCTGGCTGGCTGTTGGCTGGAATATAAATCAAACAAGAACGATTCGCATTAAAATGTAAAAATCAGGAGCAAACAGGCCTGCCACTGTGGCCTTTATGCTGAACTCGACCGTGCTGCATGGCAGCAAAAGCTATCGACCGAATAGCCACTATCAATAAAGAAATTTGATAGTTTTGCGCTATGATTGCGCCATCGCCCACTCCAGGCGTCGCTTTCCCCTTTCTTGCAACTCCACTCAAAGGAAACACCATGTCCCTCATCAACACCACCGTTCCAGCGTTCTCCACCACCGCTTTCCACAACGGCAAATTCGTGCCCGTGTCCGACGCCAGCCTGCGTGGTGAATGGTCCGTGCTGATCTTCATGCCGGCTGCGTTCACCTTCAACTGCCCGACCGAAGTGGAAGACGCTGCCGACAACTACGCCGAGTTCCAGAAAGCCGGTGCCGAGGTGTACATCGTCACGACCGACACTCACTTCTCGCACAAGGTGTGGCACGAGACCTCGCCTGCCGTGGGCAAGGCCAAGTTCCCCCTGGTGGGCGACCCCACGCACCAGCTCACGCGCGGCTTCGGCGTGCACATTGAAGAAGAAGGCCTGGCACTGCGCGGCACCTTCATCATCAACCCCGAAGGCGTGATCAAGACCGCCGAAATCCACGACAACGCGATCGCCCGCGACGTCAAGGAAACGCTGCGCAAGCTCAAGGCTGCCCAGTTCGTGGCCAACAACCCCGGCCAGGTCTGCCCCGCCAAGTGGCAGGAAGGCGCGAAGACCATCGCTCCTTCGCTGGACCTCGTGGGCAAGATCTGATTTTTCAGGTCAGTACCGCAGCCCGATGGGTTGCGGTTCCTCGCGAACCGCAACCCATTCACCGGCGGCATTGAAGCCTCACCCCCATTCAAGGAGATTGACATGCTCGACACCACCATGAAATCCCAACTCCAGGCCTACCTGGAAAAGCTGCAGCGTCCCATCCGGCTGATCGCATCGCTGGATGGCAGTGAGGCGTCGACCGAGCTTCGCGGACTGCTGGAAGACATCGCAACGCTGTCGGACAAGGTCACTTTTGACGACAGCGGAACGGATGCTCGCAAGCCGTCTTTCCTGATCGCCCGGGAAGGCGAAACCACGGGTGTCCGTTTCGCGGCCATTCCGCTCGGCCACGAGTTCACTTCGCTGGTGCTGGCGCTTTTGTGGACGGGTGGTCACCCGCCCAAGGTGGAAGCCGCAACGCTCGAAGCCATCGACGGCCTGCGCGGTGACTTCCGGTTCGAGGTCTACATGAGCCTCTCCTGCCACAACTGCCCGGACGTGGTGCAGGCGCTCTCCCTCATGGCCATCCGCAATCCGGCCGTGCAGACGGTCGTGATCGACGGTGTTTACTTCCAGAACGAGGTCGAGGAACGCCAGGTGATGGCGGTGCCGATGGTGTTCCTGAACGGCGAGGTATTCGGTGCAGGTCGCATGACGCTCGAAGAGATCGTCGCCAAGCTCGACGTGAACGCGGATCGGCGCGAAGCCGAGAAGCTTGGCGCCAAGGACGCCTTCGACGTGCTCATCGTCGGCGGTGGTCCGGCCGGCGCGGCGGCGGCTGTGTATGCCGCGCGCAAGGGCATCCGCGTGGGCGTGGCGGCAGAGCGGTTTGGCGGCCAGGTGAACGACACCATGGCGATCGAGAACTACATCAGCGTGCTGGAGACCGACGGCCCGAATTTCGCTGCCGCGCTGGAGGCGCAGGTTCGCCACTACGACGTGGACATCATGAACCTGCAGCGCGCCGACAAGCTGATTCCGGCGAGCGAGCCGGGTGGCCTGGTGCAGGTGCAGATGGCCAACGGCGCCACCCTGAAGGCACGCAGCGTGATCCTCTCGACCGGTGCGCGCTGGCGCAACGTGAACGTGCCCGGCGAAGCGGAGTACCGGAACAAGGGGGTGGCCTACTGCCCGCACTGTGACGGCCCGCTTTACAAAGGCAAGCGCGTTGCCGTGATTGGCGGCGGCAACTCCGGTGTGGAAGCCGCCATCGACCTGGCCGGCATCGTGCAGCACGTGACGTTGGTGGAATTCGCCGACGCGCTCAAGGCCGACGCCGTGCTGGTCAGCAAGCTCAAGAGCCTGCGCAACGTGAGCATCCATGTAAACGCGCAGACCACCGAGATCACCGGTGCGGGCGGCAAGGTCAATGGCCTGGCCTACAAGGACCGCGCCAGTGGTGAGACGCACCACGTCGAACTTGAAGGCGTGTTCGTGCAGATTGGCCTGGTGCCCAACACCGAGTGGCTCAAGGGAACCGTTGAACTCAGCCGGTTCGGCGAGGTCGAGATCGACGCGAAGGGCCACACCAACCTGCCGGGCGTGTTCGCGGCAGGCGACTGCACCACGGTGCCGTACAAGCAGATCGTGATTGCCGCCGGCGCCGGTTCGACGGCCGCGCTCAGTGCGTTCGACTACCTCATCCGCCAGCCGGTGGTGAGCGAGGTGCCCGAGGCCGTCGCTGCCTGATCACGGAGTGCGAACCAGGCGCAACGGCGTGGCAGCCTGCTCGCCGTTGCTCCAGAGTTCGCCGGTGAGTTCCTGGCCATCGGCCCGGGCCTGCAGCACCACGCTGCCGGTGGTCAAGGGTCCCCGCCCGTCGCCGGTGTACGCCTGGTAGGGCATCTCGATTCGCGGCAAGCCCATCACATCGGTCAGCATGCCCTGGCCCACGTAGCGAACGTCCCGCACCACGAGTCCCTGGGACAGCACGCTTTGGGCATAGCCCTGCCACGCGGGGTACCAGTCGACCGGAAACGGCTCCGTCTGCAATTGCACCGCGGTGCCGTTCACGGCCAGTTGAACCCGCAGCGGCCGGTTCATGCCATCGATGGACCACCAGACGCCAGACACGTCGCGCACCTGTGTCTGCACCGCCGCAGCGGGTTCGCCGTCTTCGTCTTCCGGGAGCAGCAGGCCCAGCACCAGCAACGCCACGAACACACCGCCAACCCAGGTGAGGCCCCGCTGAACGCGCTGCGCCAGCGTCCTGCGGGGCGCGATGGGTTCCGGCACCTGAGGCTTCAGCGGCGCGATGCCGTGTTCCCGAAGATCCACCACCAGACGATCCAGGTCGTTGCCCCAGTCCTCCGTGCGCAACTTGAGCGCGTGGGATTCGCGCAGAAAGCGCAGCGTGTCTGGCAGCTCCGCGGCAGTCGGCATCGGCACGCCTTCAGTGAGCAGGGGAACGATAATGGCGCCGTGCTTTTGCGCCGTCAGCAACTCACCTCGGATGGGATCGTCTTCGTGGTCGATGCGCCGACCGCCCTCGGGGTGTTGCATGCCCAGCAGGTCGGGCGTGATGAGCAACAGCACCACCGGTTGCGTGCCCAGTGTGTCCACGATGGCGCTGCGCCATGAGAGGCCGCCGCGCAGGTCCTGCTTGTCAAAAAACACCTGGTCGGCGCCGTAGAGGCGGCTGAGATCCGCGCACAGCCGGTCCGCGTCCTTCTTGCCATCGGAGGCGCGGTAGCTGATGAAGATGCGGTTCACGCCGCACCTGCCCAGCGTTTCACGGCAGCGAGCAGCTCTTCCCCGGCGCGTGTCTCGCGCGGGTTGCCGGGCGGCAGGTGTTCCATCACAAAGCCGAGCTGGTCCGCCAGTGAGGCCCAGAGCCACTCCGTGCCGATGCGGCCTTGCAGCTCGGTGAGCACCTGCAGGATGCCCGCCAGCCTGACGCCCAGCGATTGCGTGGCCAATGCTTCGTAGATGTCGAGCTCGGGCAGGCCCACCACGCTCCAGAAGTCCGGGTCCTCGCGGCGTTTTCGCTCCAGGCTCTGGCGCACGCGCCGCACGCGTTCGGCATCAAAACCGCGCCAGCGGCGGTCGCGCGCGTGCAGTGCCCACTCGGCCGCGAGCAGATTGAGTGCGGGGTAGAACACCTCGAGCTGGCCGCTGAGCAGGGCCAGCGATTCGGCTCGCGCGTAGTGCGCCACCATCTGCTCCAGTGCCTTGCCTTGCGCCGCGGCCTGCTGAGCGAGGCCCTCGAGCTGGGCCAGTCGTTTCCAGGCCGAGGCCAGCAGGCTCTCACGCTCCAGCGTGGGTGACATGCGCACCAGAGCGTCGAGGACCTGCAGTGCGTCCTGGATGTCGTTGCGAGCGCTTGGCAGGAGCGCGGCCACGGACTTGCCGGCCTCGCGCGCGGCCCGCAGCCGTGCCCAGGCGCGCCGCACGGTCAGGTTGGCCAGCTGTTCAGCGGCCTTGACACCAGCGCTCCCGTCGTTGGCCGACACCGCGCGCTGCAGCCAGACCAGGGCCTGATCGATGTCGTTGGCGGCCGCCCATGCCACGCCGAAGGCCTCGGCGACCCCGCCCATGGCGCCCCAGGCCTCGGCAAAGCGGGTTTCCAGGTGGCGGATGTGGGCCTGCTGCGTCTGGGCGGCGGCATTCTGCGTGTGGCTCTGCACGGCCAGGGTTTCCAGAGCCAGTGTGAGCGCCACGGGTGTCGCGATTCCGCTGTAGGTCTTGGCCAGGTCCAGCTGTCGCTGGTCGTTGCCCGGTGCGGGCCGCAGCACCCAGTCGGGGTCGCCGTAGCACTGGTAAGCGGCCCAGGTGTTGCCGCGCGGGTTGGCGTTGTAGGCCGCCACGCGGCCGGCCTGCACCGCGTCCATGAAACGTTGGCCCGCCAGCAGGTCGCGGTAGAACGCGGTGGCGAACTGGTGCGCCGGTTCGTCTTCCACAGCCCAGCCGGCCGCGATGACGCAGCGCACGCCGATGCGGATGAGTTGCTTGGCCACACCGGCCGCGAAGCGAGCGCGGTCGTAGCCGGATTGCAGCAGGTGCCTGGGGTCGGCGGCGAGGTGGCAGCAATTGAGGAACACGAGCTCGGGGACCACACGCATGGCTTCCACTTCGCGCGGCCCGAGGAAGGTGCCGTCGCTGAGCACGACGCCGCGCAGCAGCGGCGGCAACTGGGGGCCACGATCCAGCTCGGGTTCGCCGTGGCCGGCGATGTGCACGATGCGGTAGCGCTGCGCAAGCAAGGCGGTGGTCACCGCCACCGCGTCTGGGCCAGGGCCGCCTTCCGGGGCGATCAGCGCATTCACGTGCTGTTCACCGAGTTCGCGGCCCAGCACCTCGCTCACGCGCTCGGCTTCCAGGCGCGCGCCTGGCAGGCGTGGATACACCGCCTGTCCGCCAGCGTCTTTCTCGTTGCAAAGGGGTTCGCCGATCACCAGCACCGCGTCCTCCGGACGTGCGTCGCTGATCTGGGTGCGGAACTCGGCGGTGCGCAGTCGCCGCAGCAGCTTGTTGCGGATCGCCCAGGGCGCACGTTGCTTGCTCCGGCCATCGTCGGGCGCGTCCAGCATCTCCCAGGGAATCGCAGCGGTGCCGTCATTGAGTTCCAGCAGCAGCTCGCTGGTGCCGCCCAGGCTGGCTTCCATCTCCACCGGCACCAGCAGCTGGAACAGCGTGCGACCCATCTCGCTGCCGGTGTGCGCGTCGTTGGACGCGCGTTTGACCAGCTCGCCGACCAGTTGTGCCTGTGTGCCCTGGGCGCGCACGTCGGCGCGTGCGCGCTGCGTGTCCAGCGTGTAGAGAATGTGCGTCTCGCCGTTCTCGTCCTTCTCCGCGATGGCGCTGATGAAGTCGTACGCCGTTCCGCGGTAGCCGTTGTCCAGCGGACGCCGCAGTGCGCCGGCGAGCGAGTGCACATGCTCTTCCACCTGGAAATGTTCGGATGCGGCCGACGCCAGCAGCCGCAGCGCGCCCCAGGCCTCTGTGGCGCGGTCCAGGTACAGCTCGACCAGGCGCAGGTGGCTCACCTGCGGCCAGCCGCCCTGCGCGAGTTTTTCGTTGGCCTCGCGCACGCCCTGTGCCACGGCCTGTGCCGAAGCAAACACCGTGATGCCGCTGCCCCCGCTCCCGATCAGCGTGGCCGCCAGTTCAAACTGCGAGTCGCTGCCGCCCACAGTTTCAGCCACGCGCTGCGCCCAGGCCAGCGTGGCTTGCCGCACCGTGTGCGTGAGCGAGGTGCTGCGCAGCTTGCCTTCTTCGCCCAGCCCGGCCACCACCACGTGGGGCGGCCGGGGCAGGGCGAGCGGGTTCTCCGGGTCCTGCTGGTGGTTGAGGAAGACCTGATGCGCACCGGGTGACTCCGGATACAGGCTCGCCGCCAGCGAAGCCGACATCGATCCACCGATGAAGCGGTCCACCACGCCTTCGGTGCCGGTGAGCCGGGACGACACATAGTGGCCCACCATCAGCGTCTGGCTGATGAATTTCAGGTTGCCGTTGTGCACGCTCACCCGCAGCACCGATTGGCGTGGAGCGCTTCTCGCCGGCTCGCCCTGTACCGACGCGAAGAGATCGTACGGGTCCACCATCGGGTCCTGCGCGGCACCGCGCTGGCGGGACGGCCGGCTCCGCACCAGTGCGGCTTCGGCGGCTGGCAGCCTGCCGCCGCGCGCGGCGCCGGGTGCGCTCAATTCGTTGAGACGCGTGGTCTGGCCCTTCTCCAGCAGTTCCAGGTAAGCCTCGAACGCGTCCTGCACGTCCGGCAGGTCACCGTGCGAAGCCTCCACGCGCCAGGCACGCACACCAGGCAGCAGGGCGCTCTCCAGGGTGACACGGCCGTCGCCACCTTCTGGCTGGTCGAGGTACACCAGGCCCTCGCGTTCGCTCACCTCGAAGCTGGCGGGCGTGAAGCGCGCGTGGCCCACCACCATGACGACCCGGTCCTTGAATGCCGCCAGGGCTTCGGTGCGCTGGCGGTCCAGCCGCTCGCGCAGCGCCACGGCGCGGTCGAGCACGCCCTGTGGCGGCACGCCCCACTGATACACCGCGCGCTGGTTCTCGGCGTCGTGCCACCAGTTGGCCTGGCGCAGCGCCGCCATGTCCTGATCGGCCAGGGCCTGCCAGCGTGTGCTTTGCGAGAGGCCCAACGTCGGATCTGCAAGGCCCGCCTGCAGTTGCAGGAAGCCGGGCATGGTGGCCATGAGCGTGCGCGCCTTGTGGTCCTGGAACGGCAAGCCGAAGCCGGCCAGCGCATTGCCCATGCTGTCGTCTCCCGAGAGCACCTGCATGGGCGCGAACGATCCGCCGTTCGGCGTGCCCAGCATGAGGAGGCGCGCATCGGGATGCTGCAGCCAGCGTTGCCAGACGGCGGGGCGTTCCAGTTGCACCGTGCGCGCCACCAGCCCGCCCATGGAGTGCGCCAGCATGCGCACGGGCTGGCGTGTGGCAGCGCGCGCACTCACCGCCTGGTCGATCAGCTCGGCCAGGCGCACCGCCTCTTCTTCGATGGGGCGGCGCCAGTCGAACGAGAACACCGTGACCTCGTGGGTCTGCGCGAGGAATGCTGCCAGGTCGTCGTACACGCTGCCGATCGCGCCATCGGCTTGCACGTTGCGCTGGCCTTCGCGGTAGGCGAGGCGCCCGAGTCCGCCGAGAATGCGCAGGCTGAGCCAGACGCGTTCGCCATCCACCGCCAGGTGACTGCCGAGGATGCCGGGCAGCAGGATGAGCGCGGGCTTGTCGCCATTGGACGCACGCGCAGTGCGTGGCACGCCCCGCAAACCGTCGGCCGTTTCGCCCGCCCATGACATCGGCCCGATGGTGCGAAAGCCCGCCGGTTCGTCTTGAACCAGCGCCTGGCAGATGGCTTCTGCCGTGCGCGGGTTGCTGAAATAGCTGAAATGCGTGACCTTGCCGCCACGCTCCAGCACAAAGGTGGCGGAAGACGAGCCGGCCACGGGCGCACGCGGCCGGCCGCCATACATCGACCTCGTCTGCACCACCAGGTCGTTGTCGGTCCAGTAGAAGGCGTCGGCCAGCAGGGTCTTCACCCACGACATGATCGAGTCGCCCTCGATGTCGCCCGCCACCACCCGCAACTGGCCCGGCAGTGGCGCGCTGTCCGCGCCTTCGCTGGCGTGCAGCCATTGCACAAGCGGGCTCTCGGGCGTCATGGCCTCCAGGCCGGGCAGCAGCGTCGGGTCGGTGCGCTGGCTTGCAACTTCACCCAGAAAATCCAGCATCAGCGGCGCCACCGGGATCGCCGCCAGCTCGAGCGACCACTTGAGCACCGACACATAGGCATCCAGGCGCTTCGATGCCAGCAGGGTGCCTCGCGCAGGGCAGGCCACGCGGACCACGCGTTCAATGCGAACATCGCGTCCCTTGAGCACGTCTGCCAGCGCGCGAAGAGCCTTGAGCTGATCGCGGTGGGCAGCACCCTTGAAGGGCGCCAGCGCACCTTCGTCGAGATCGGGCCGGGCGCACACCCGGGCCAGCACCTCGGCCACCAGGCCGCCGCGCGAGTGCGTGAGCAGGTGGACACGCGCGCCCCGTGGCAGCGCCTGCGCGAGCATCAGCGCATTGTCGATCGGGCTTGCACCCAGCGTGGGATGGTCCAGTGCATACACGCGTCCGCCGTAGTGGGCAAACAGGTCGTTCACCTTCTGCGGGTGGTGCTCCCACAGCTTGCCGAAGGTGCCCTTCGTCTCAGAGAACGTGCCGTGCAGCAGCACCAGCAAGGGCGCCCCTTGCTTGGGTGGCGAGGGAATGCGAGCGAGCTTGGGGCTCCCTTTGAGCGAGTTCGGAAACGCATCGGCTCGCAGGGCGTACACACCGGCATCCACCTGGGCGTCCATGCGCGCGGCGATCTTCGCGGCCGTCAGGCGGGCTGCGGGCTCCTTGAGCAGGCCGGTGACCACCTCGATGGCGGAGAGCAGCACCTCGCCCATGCGCCCGCGCGTGGCTCCCCGCACGGCGCCGGCCTGTTCCAGGCCTTGCCAGACCAGCTGGGCCGGCACGCCCACCACATCGGGTTTGTCGTCCGCGGGCTCGCTGCCTTTGCCACGCTGCCGGTGCGCCACCGCGCCGCGGGTGAGACCCGATTGAGCCAGCATCAGGTCGCGCGCGGTTTCCGGGTGCAGCATCAACGAAGGGCCGTTGCTGATGTGAAGCACGACGACGTCCTGTCCAGGTCGTGCATCCACGCGCACTTCGTCGCTTGCGCCACGTCGCGCGCCTACCTGCACCCGTTGCAGGACGGTGCCCCGGTGGGTCGAAATCGATGGAATGGACGTGCCACCACGCCGGGCGCCTTCCAGCGGCAGCGGCTGGCCGCGAACGACGAATGTGATGACCGGGGGCGAGGTTGCGGTGCTCATGTGGACGCACTCTCGAGGTCTTCGCCCTTCGCGCGGGAAGTTGCCTGAAGGACCATGTTCTCCCCCTGTCTGGAAAAGGTCTCAGCGACGCGGAACGTCGGGCATTCTGGGCGCTTCAACTGGGAGGCGCAAACCGCAGTGTGTAAGCAAATGTCCGACTTCTTGCCGACGCGCTTCAGGGGCCTCGGACGGGATAGGGGCTTACCCTCGGTTTTCCACCAAAAGTGGACCCTGAAACTTTGACGTAAGTAAAAGAAATGAAAGTGCGGTACCCGTAGCCGGAGCCCCTCCGGATCGGTCTGTGTCTGGCTGAACCTGCTCACCAGGCGGCACGCATCAATTTTCAGGAGATGGCTCACATGAACAACGACAGCAACGCGAAGGCCTACTGGTCTGCCACGCTGGGACTCCTCACCAAGGTCCTGGTCATCTGGTTTCTGGTGTCTTACGGCGCGGGCATCCTGTTTGCGCCGCTGCTCAACCAGATCTCGCTCGGCGGCTATCCGCTGGGCTTCTGGTTCGCCCAGCAGGGCTCCATCTACGTGTTCATCGCATTGATCTTCTGGTACGCCCGCAAGATGGGCCAGATCGATCGCAAGTTCGGCATGCAGGAAGACTGAGACACCGAGACAACACCATGTCACTTCAAACCACCATCTATCTCTTCGTCGGGTTGAGCTTCGCGCTCTACCTGGGTATCGCGTACTGGGCACGCGCGGGCAGTACGTCCGAGTTCTATGTCGCCGGCGGCGGGGTGCATCCCATCACCAACGGCATGGCCACGGCGGCCGACTGGATGTCGGCCGCCTCGTTCATTTCCATGGCAGGTCTCATCTCCAACATGGGCTACGGCGGTGCCGTGTTCCTGATGGGCTGGACCGGCGGCTTCGTGCTGCTGGCCATGCTGCTGGCGCCCTACCTGCGAAAGTTCGGCAAGTTCACCGTGCCAGAGTTCATTGGCGACCGCTTCTATTCCAAGAGCGCGCGCAACGTGGCCGTGTTGTGCCTGCTGGTGGCTTCGCTCACCTACATCATTGGCCAGATGACGGGCGTGGGCGTGACCTTCGCGCGTTTCCTGGGCGTCACAAGCGACCAGGGGATCTACATCGGCATGGCCATCGTGTTCGCCTATGCGGTGTTCGGTGGCATGAAGGGCATCACCTACACGCAAGTGGCCCAGTACATCGTGCTGATCGTGGCCTACCTGGTGCCGGCCTTCTTCATCTCGCTCAACCTCACCGGCAACTTCCTGCCGCAGCTCGGCCTGGGCTCGGACATGGCGGGTACCGACGTGTCGTTGCTGGCCAAGCTCGACCAGGTCGTCACCGACCTCGGCTTTGGGCAGTACACGACGACCGCTGCCGGCTCCACGTTGAACATGTTCTTCTACACGGTGTCGCTGATGATCGGCACCGCGGGCCTGCCGCACGTGATCGTTCGCTTCTTCACGGTGCCCAAGGTGGCCGATGCCCGCTCCACCGCGGGCTGGGCGCTGGTCTTCATTGCGCTGCTCTACACGACCGCGCCCGCCGTGGGCGCCATGGCCAAGTTGAACCTGCACGGCACGGTCAACTCAGCCGTGGGCCTGGTCAACAGCCCTGAAGGCGGCATCGGCGTCAATGCCGAGTCGGTCAACGCCAACGCCGACCTGTACGCCACCGAATCGAGCCTGGTGTACGAACAGCGTCCCGACTGGATGAAGCGCTGGGAACGCACGGGCCTGCTGCAGTGGCAGGACAAGAACGCTGACGGCCGCATCCAGTACTACAACGACAAGACCGCCAATCCGGTCGCCAAGGGCAAGGCCGAGGCAGCGGGCTGGAAGGGCAATGAGCTGACGGTCAACGCCGACATCATCGTGCTGGCGAACCCGGAGATCGCGCTGCTGCCCAACTGGGTGATCGCGCTGGTGGCCGCAGGCGGCCTGGCCGCTGCGCTCTCCACGGCGGCGGGCCTGCTGCTGGCCATCTCTTCAGCCGTGTCCCACGACCTGATCAAGGGCGCCATCAAGCCCGACATCAGCGAGAAGGGCGAACTCATGGCCGGCAAGATCGCCATGGCTGCTGCCATCTTCGTGGCCGGCTGGCTGGGCTTGAATCCACCAGGGTTCGCGGCGGGAACGGTGGCGCTGGCCTTTGGTATCGCCGCCTCCACCATCTTCCCTGCGCTGATGATGGGCATCTTCAGCCGCACCATTTCCGACAAGGGCGCCATCGCCGGCATGCTGGCGGGCCTGTCCGTGACGCTGTTCTATGTGTTCGCACACAAGGGCATCTTCTTCATCAAGGGCACGGAATACGTGGAGATGGTGGGTGGCGTCAACGGCTTCTTCACCATCACCCCGGAAGCCTTCGGCACCGTGGGCGCCATCGTCAACTTCGTGGTGGCCTATGGGGTGAGCAAGATGTCGGCCCCCGTGCCACGGCACATCCAGGAACTCGTGGAATCGGTTCGAGTGCCCAAGGGTGCCGGCGCCGCCACGGGTCACTGAGCCAGTGAGACCGCTCAGGGGCCGGGTGGATTCCCGCCCCTGACCGGATCAAGACAGCCCTTCCATGAACCTGCCCAGCGTCTTCATCTTCAACTGGATCTTCCTGCTCGCGCTCTTTCCAGTGGCGTTCTTCTGGCTGCGCCGGGCCTGGCGCATCCTCGTGAAGCGCGACTTTTCGGAGGTCGCCCTGAAGAAGGGCCTTGCGCCGCACAACGCGGAAAGGTACGCGCCTTTTGAGATGGTCATCAACCTCGTGGGCGGGACAGCGCTGGTGGGAGTGCTGGTGGCCGTGCTGGGCTTCCAGGCGCTGGCGTCCGAAGACTGGATCGCCATCGCCGGCGTGACCCTGTGGCTCAAGCTGCTGGCGTCGTTTGCACTGAGCCGGCAGGCCCACGGTGTGGGACCCCGGAAAAGCAGTTCCTAGTACTCCAGCCGCTCCGGCCGGATTTCCTGCAGGATCGTGGTGGCGATCTCTTCGATCGACTTGGTCGTGGTGGAGAGCCAGCGGATGCCTTCTCGCCGCATCATCGCCTCGGCCTCGCTCACCTCCATGCGGCAGTTGTCCAGCTGGGCATAGTGGGAATTCGGGCGCCGCTCATTGCGGATTTCGCTCAGACGCTCGGGCGCGATGGTCAGGCCGAAGATCTTCTTGCGGTGCGGCACCAGCGCGGGCGGCAGCTTGCGGCGCTCGAAGTCTTCTGGAATCAATGGGTAGTTCGACGCCTTCAGGCCGTACTGCATGGCCAGGTAGAGCGACGTGGGCGTCTTGCCGCTGCGGCTCACGCCGACCAGGATCACGTCCGAGCCTTCAAGGTCCTTGTGGCTCTGGCCGTCGTCGTGGGCCAGCGAGAAGTTGATGGCCTCGATGCGGTCGTGATACGCCTGGCTCTTGGACGCGTCCGAGAACCGCCCCACCCGGTGGTTGGACTTGATGCCCAGCTCTTGCTCCATCGGCTCGACGAAGTTGCCGAACATGTCCAGCAGCATGCCCCGGCAATGGTTCTTGAACACCGCCAGCACATCCATGTTGGCCACCGTGGTGAACACCAGCGGGCTCTTGCCTTCGAGTTCAGCGGTGTGGTTGATCTGGCGCACGGCCTGGTGGGCCTTGTCCACGCTGTCCAGAAAGGGCAGCCGCACCCTGCGCACCGTGATTTCGAACTGGGCAAGCAGCGCGTTGCCGAAGGTTTCGGACGTGATGCCGGTGCCATCAGAAATGAAGAAAACGGTTCTATTGGGCATAAAAGGGGCCTACTTACAATACCGAGTGGTGTGTGTCGGGGCATTATCAAGCTCCGAGCCGACTCATTTTGCGTCCCTGCCCGGTGCCAGACCCACAACAGAACCACAGGTCGCCGCTCCGTGCAGGGAACCCCGGTTTTTCAACCTTAGGAGCTTTCCCATGTCCAACCTGTTTGGAGCGACCGATCTGGTCGTGCCCTTCGAAAAACTGCGAATGACCGACGTCGAGTCCGTCGGCGGCAAGAACGCCAGCCTCGGCGAGATGATTTCCCAGCTGCCCTCCGGCGTGAAAGTGCCCACGGGCTTTGCGACCACCGCCCACGCCTTTCGCGAATTCCTGAAACACGATGGCCTGGCCGACCGCATCAATGCCCGGCTGGACGCGCTGGATACCGAAGACGTGCGCGCCCTGGCCACGGCCGGTGCCGAGATTCGCGCGATGGTCGAGAACCAGCCCTTCCCGGCCGACCTGGAAAAAGCGATCCGCGAATCCTTCGCCACCTTGAGCGCGGGCAACCCCCAGGCTTCGTTTGCCGTGCGTTCCTCGGCCACCGCAGAGGATTTGCCCGATGCGTCCTTTGCCGGCCAGCAGGAGACCTTCCTCAATGTGATCGGTGCCGACGAGGTGCTGCACAAGATGAAGGAAGTGTTCGCCAGCCTCTACAACGACCGCGCCATCAGCTACCGCGTGCACAAAGGCTTTGCCCACGCCGAGGTGGCGCTGTCCGCGGGAGTGCAACGCATGGTGCGCTCGGACCTGGGCGCCGCGGGCGTGATGTTCACCATCGACACCGAGAGCGGTTTCCAGGACGTGGTCTTCATCACCTCCAGCTACGGCCTGGGTGAAACGGTGGTGCAGGGCGCGGTGAACCCGGACGAGTTCTATGTGCACAAGCCGATGCTCAAGGCCGGCAAGCGCGCGCTCATCCGCCGCAACCTGGGCAGCAAGCTGATCCAGATGACGTTCAGCACGGCCGAGGAAAAGGCCGCCAGCGGCAAGCTGGTGAAGACGGTGGACGTGCCCGTGGAATTGCGCAACCGCTACAGCCTGTCCGACGTCGATGTGGAGCAGCTCGCCCGCTACGCGCTGGTGATCGAAGAACACTACGGCCGTGCCATGGACATCGAGTGGGGCAAGGACGGCACCGACGGGCAGATCTACATCCTGCAGGCGCGTCCCGAGACGGTGAAGAGCCAGAGCGCCGGCAAGACCGAAGTTCGCTACAAGCTCAAGGGCAAGGGCGCGGTGCTGGCCTCGGGTCGTGCCATCGGCCAGAAGGTGGGAACGGGCCCGGTGCGGCTGGTGCACAACATCAGCGAGATGGACAAGGTGCAACCAGGCGATGTGCTTGTGACCGACATGACCGACCCCAACTGGGAGCCGGTGATGAAGCGGGCGAGCGCCATCGTCACCAACCGCGGCGGGCGCACCTGCCACGCGGCCATCATCGCGCGCGAACTCGGCATCCCGGCGGTGGTGGGCTGCGGCGATGCCACCGATCTGCTCAAGGACGGCACGCTGGTCACGGTGAGCTGCGCAGAAGGCGACACCGGCAACATCTACGATGGCCTGCTGGAGACCGAGATCACCGAAGTGCAGCGCGGCGAAATGCCCCCACTCGATGTGAAGATCATGATGAACGTGGGCAACCCGCAGCTCGCCTTCGACTTCGCCCAGATTCCCAACGGCGGCGTCGGCCTGGCGCGCCTGGAATTCATCATCAACAACAACATCGGCGTGCACCCCAAGGCCATCCTGGACTATCCGCAGATCGATGCAGACCTGAAGAAGGCCGTGGAGTCGGTCGCGCGCGGCCATGCTTCGCCGCGCGCCTTCTACGTGGACAAGGTCGCCGAGGGCGTGGCCACCATTGCCGCTGCCTTCTGGCCCAAGCCGGTGATCGTGCGTCTCTCGGACTTCAAGAGCAACGAGTACCGCAAGCTGGTGGGTGGGTCACGCTACGAGCCGGACGAAGAGAACCCCATGCTCGGCTTTCGCGGCGCGGCACGCTACATCAGCGAGGACTTCCGCGAAGCCTTCGCCATGGAGTGTGAGGCGCTCAAGCGCGTCCGGGAGGACATGGGCCTGACCAACGTTCAGGTCATGGTGCCGTTCGTGCGCACGCTGGCCCAGGCCGAGCGTGTCACGCAACTGCTGGCCGACAAGGGCTTGAAGCGCGGCGAGAACGATCTCAAGGTCATCATGATGTGCGAGATCCCCAGCAACGCCGTGCTGGCCAACGAGTTCCTGAAGTTCTTCGACGGTTTCTCGATCGGCTCCAACGACCTGACCCAGCTCACCCTGGGCCTGGACCGCGACTCCGGCCTCGAACTGCTGGCGCACGACTTCGACGAACGTGACCCTGCCGTCAAGGTGCTGCTGACCATGGCCATCGGTGCCTGCAAGGCGGCCGGCAAGTACGTGGGCATCTGCGGCCAGGGCCCCAGCGACCACCCGGATTTCGCGCAATGGCTGCGCGACGAAGGCATCAGCTCGATCTCGCTGAACCCTGACTCGGTGGTCGATACCTGGCAGTTGCTCGCCTCGAGCTGATCGACGGCGCAGCGGGCGCCCCTCGTGCACAATCGCTGGCAAGGCGCCTGGCCATGGCCCGCCAGCGCCGCACGAGGAGACCCGCATGTTCCAAGGCCTCGCCGCCCAGCGTCTGGTGGCTCTGTTTTTTGCTGCCTGGGCGCTGTTCAATTTTCCCTTGCTCGCCTTGTGGGACCGTGACGCACGGGTCTGGGGCCTTCCGTTGTTTCCGCTGGCCCTCTTCATCATCTGGGGTTTGCTGATCGTTGCGCTGGCCTGGGTGGTCGAGCGCGACCCTGACGCTGGCCATCCGGACTGAACCTGAGCCATGCTGTCCGCCCCGCTGGTCATCGGCGTCTCGTTTGCCTATCTGCTGCTGTTGTTCGCAGTGGCGCACTGGGCCGACTTGCGGGCCGCGCAGGGCCGCTCCGTGATCGCCAGCCCGTGGGTGTATGCGCTGTCGCTCGCGGTGTACTGCACCGCCTGGACCTATTTCGGCAGTGTGGGTCGCGCGGCCACGTCCGGCGTGTGGTTCCTGCCCACCTACCTCGGTCCCATGCTGGCGATGCTGCTGGCCTGGATGGTGGTGCGCAAGATGATCCGCATCGCCAAGACCTGGCGCATCACCTCCATCGCGGACTTCATTGCCAGCCGCTATGGCAAGAGCCAGTTGCTCGCCGGCCTGGTCACGCTCATCACCGTGGTCGGCATCGTCCCCTACATCGCCTTGCAGTTGAAGGCGATCGCCAGTGGCTATGCGGTGCTGACCTTGCCGCTGGGCGAGGCGACCACCCAGAACGTGGCGTGGTGGAACGACAGCACGCTGTACGTGGCCATCGCGCTGGCGGGATTCACCATCGTGTTCGGCGCCCGCCACCTGGACAGCACCGAGCGGCACGAAGGCCTGGTCGCGGCTATTGCGTTCGAATCGGTGGTCAAGCTGGTGGCATTCCTGGCGGTCGGCCTGTTTGTGGCGTTTGGTCTGTTCGGCAGCCCGGCCGCGCTGTTCGGCCAGGCCGAGGCGATCGACGAACTCAGCCGCCTGCTGCGCTTTGACCAGGGTCAGCCTTTCGCGTATGCGCAGTGGCTGGGTCACACGCTGCTGGCGATGCTGTCGGTGATCTTCCTGCCGCGCCAGTTCCAGATGATGGTGGTGGAGAACGTGGACGAACGCCACCTGCGGCGTGCGGTCTGGGCATTTCCGCTTTACCTGTTGCTGATCAACCTGTTCGTGCTGCCGATTGCGGTGGGCGGATTGCTGCACTTCGGCCCGGGGCAGATGGATCCGGAGACCTTCGTGCTGTCACTGCCGCTTTCTCAAGGCCACCACGCCCTGGCGTTGTTCGCGTTTGTCGGCGGTCTCTCGGCCGCCACCGGCATGGTGATCGTGGAGGCCATCGCGGTCTCCACCATGGTCTGCAACGATCTCGTCATGCCGCTGTTGCTGCGCATGCGTCGATTCGGCGCGCGGGCCAGTGGCGACCTGACCGCGCTGCTGCTCCTGATCCGCCGTCTCGCCATCCTCGGGATCCTGCTGCTCGGCTACCTCTATTTCCACCTGGCGGGGGAAGCCTATGCACTGGTGAGCATTGGCCTCATCAGTTTTGCCGCCGTGGCGCAATTCGCACCCGCCATGCTGGGTGGCATGTACTGGAAAGGCGGCACACGCGGTGGGGCACTCACCGGTCTGCTGCTGGGCTTCGGTTTCTGGGCCTACACGCTCATGCTGCCTTCGCTGGCCAAGTCCGGCTGGTTCCCCGGCGGCTTCCTCGAGCACGGCGTGCTGGGCGTCACGCTGCTCAAACCCGAAGCCTTTCTCGGTCTCAGCGGCCTGGACAACATCACGCATTCGCTCTTCTGGAGCCTGACAGCCAATCTGGCGGGCTATGTGGGCGTTTCGCTGTGGCGCCCACCCACTGCCCGGGAAACCAGCCAGGCGCTGCTGTTTGTCGACGTGTTCCACCGCGCATCGGGGCCACGTCCGGTGTTCTGGCAGGGCAAGGCCCAGGTGTCCGCGCTGCTCCCGCTGGCGGGCCGCTTCCTGGGGGTGGATGTGGCTGAGCGCCTGTTTTCCAGCTATGCCCGGCGTTTGGGCGTGGCGCGCATCGACCAGATTCCGGCGGATGCCCGGCTGGTGCATTTCGTGGAGACGCAGCTGGCAGGCGCCATCGGCAGTGCGTCGGCCCGGGTGATGGTGGCTTCGGTGGTGGAAGAAGAGGCGCTGGACCTGGACGATGTGATGCGCATCCTGGACGAAGCCTCCCAGCTGCGGGCCTACTCGCACGCTCTGGAAGACAAGTCGCGCTCCCTGGAGCGGGCCACCGCGGAACTTCGACAGGCCAACGAACAGTTGAAGAGCCTCGACCGGCTCAAGGACGACTTCATGTCCTCCGTGACGCACGAACTGCGCACGCCTTTGACATCGATCAGGGCCTTGGCGGAGTTGATGCGCGACGATGACAGGATGGAGACCGCACAGCGACAGCAATTCGTGGGCATCATCGTGGGCGAGACGGAGCGGTTGAGCCGCCTGGTCAACCAGGTGCTGGACATGGCCAAGATCGAATCCGGCCACGCCGAGTGGCACACCACCACGCTTGACCTGCGCGAGCTGCTCGAGCAGGCGGCGCGCACCATGGCCGAGACCTGCCGCGAGCAGGGCATTGCGCTGGAGCTGGATCTGCCCGAACGCGTGCGGCCGATCCAGGCCGATGCCGACCGGCTGACCCAGGTGGTGCTCAACCTGCTCTCCAATGCCGCCAAATACGCGCCACGCGCCACCGGGCGGGTCGTGCTGAGCCTGAAGGAAGACGAGGACGGCGTGGAGGTGGAAGTGCGTGACAATGGCCCGGGCATTGCTGCCGAGCAGCAGGCCATGGTGTTCGAGAAGTTCCGGCAGGTGGGTGGTGATGCCCACTACCGGCCGGGCGGCACCGGCCTGGGATTGCCCATCAGCCGCCAGATCGTGGCGCACTTCGGCGGGCGCATGTGGTTGCGCTCGACGCCCGGCGAAGGATCGGCGTTCGGCTTTTCGCTGCCGCGCCGGCGGCCGAACGACTCGCAGACGCCAGGAGAGACACCATGAGCACCAAGATCCTGATTGCAGACGATGAACCCAACATCCTGATCTCGCTGGAGTTCCTCATGAAGCGCGAGGGCTACGACGTGGTGCTGGCGCGCGACGGCCAGGAAGCCATCGACGCGATTGCCCGGGAACGGCCGGCGCTGGTGCTGCTGGACGTGATGATGCCGGTGAAAACCGGTTTCGACGTCTGCCACGAGGTGCGCAACAGCGAGACCTTGCGCGATACGCTGATCGTGATGCTGACCGCCAAGGGGCGCGACACCGACGTGGCCAAAGGCCTGGCGCTGGGGGCCAATGCCTACATGACCAAGCCGTTCTCCACCCGGGAACTGGTGCAGAAGGTCAAGGAGATGCTGGAGCCGGCGCCATGAAACGGACGGGCGTGGACCGTCGACTGGTGCTGGGCGTCGCTGCCCTGGCCGGTGGCGTGTTGGCCTGGCTGTCGTTCTCGGTTTTCATGGCCTGGTCGTCTCTCAACACGACGCTTCGCCTCCAGTTCAAACCGTTGCTCGTGCGCGCGCTGGAGTCCGCTGGAGTGCTGCTCGCGCTCATGCTGGTGGTGGGACTGCTCGCCATGGCCTGGGCGGTGCGGGCCCTGCTGAGGGCCTATGTGGAGCCCGCTGCGCGCCTGGCGGAGGAGGGCAGGTTGCTGGTGAACACGGAAGTGGAGCGCGGCTTGACGCCACAGGGCAGCGCGGAGAACCGCGCCCTGGCCCAGGTCATCGAACAACTGGTGGCCCAGCGGAGCCGGCTTCGCAAGGACATGGATGCGCGGGTGGCGGAAGTCAGCCACGGCATCGAGCAGGAGCGCAGCCGGCTGGCCGCACTCATGTCCGAGCTCACGCAGAGCGTGGTCGTGTGCAACCTGGATGGCCGCATCCTGCTTTACAACCAGCGCGCGCGCGTGCAGTTCAAGGCCCTGTCGCTGGCGCCTGAGGTGGCCGGCGGCGCCGAATTGATCGGGCTCGGCCGCTCCATCTACGCCGTGTTCGATCGCAAGCTGGTGGCCCACGCCCTGGAGAACATCCAGCAGCGCATGCTGCGCGGCGCGGGCGAAGCGTCTGCGCAGTTCGTCACCACCACGGCGGCAGGTCAGTTGCTGCGGGTTCAGATGGCGCCGGTCAGATCCGTGCAGGCCTCCAATTTGCCGCAGACCGAGGATTCGGTGGCCGACCGGGCCGAGCTCACCGGTTTCGTGCTGATGCTCGACAACATCACGAGCGAGTTCGAAGCCGAGTCAGCTCGCGACCAGGTGATGCACGCCTTGACCGAGGGCAGCCGCTCGGCACTGGCCAACATGCAGGCGGCACTGGACGTGCTCGACTATCCCGACCTGGAGGCGTCGACGCGCGAGCGCTTCCAGCGTGTGATTCGAGAGGAAACTCGCGCACTCGCCCAGCGAATTGGCTCCCTCGAGGCCGACGCCGCGCGCGCGCTCAAGGCGCGGTGGCCGTTGGAGGACATGCTGGGAGCCGACCTCGTCGGGGCAGCGATGCGACGCATCGAGACCGTGACGGGTCTCCCGGCTTCGCTGCTCGAGGTCGATCCAGCGCTCTGGCTCAAGGTGGAGAGTTTTTCGTTGCTGCAGGCGCTCGTGTACCTCTCGGGCCGCCTGGCCGAAGAGTTCGGCGTGCGCTTCGTGCAGTTGCGCCTGTCGCCTGCCAGCGGCAGCGCAGGCAAGGCCCAGCTCGACCTGATCTGGTCGGGCCAGGTGATGAGCACCGAGACCGTGATGAGCTGGGAACTGGACGCGATGAGGGTGGGCGGCGAAAGCCTGCGCCTAACCGTGCGCGACGTGGTCGACCGGCACGCCGGGGCATTCTGGTTCGAGCGCGAACGCACGCGCCACCACGCCTTCTTCCGCTTCCTGCTGCCCATGGCCGAGCCCCAGGCGCAGGTACCGGCCAGCACCTTTGTGCGCCAGGAAAGCCGGCCCGAGTACTACGACTTCGATCTCTTCAAGACAACGGAACAGACCCGCTCGCTGGACGAGCGACGCCTCGGTGATCTGGTCTACACCGTGTTCGATACCGAGACCACAGGTCTCGATCCCGCGCAGGACGAGATCATCCAGATCGGCGCAGCGCGCATCGTCAATGGCAAGTTGCTGCACCAGGAATGCTTCGAACAACTGATCGATCCCCGGCGCACGATCTCGGCCGCGTCCGTTCCGATCCATGGCATCACCCGCGAGATGGTGGCGGGACAACCCGTGATCGCGGAGGTGCTGCCTGCATTTCACGCGTTTGCGCTGGACACCGTGCTGGTCGCGCACAACGCGGCTTTCGACATGCGTTTCCTGCAGCTCAAGGAAAAGACCACGGGCGTGGTGTTCGATCAGCCGGTACTCGACACACTGCTGCTCTCGGCCGTGATCCATCCGAACCAGGAGTCGCACCGGCTCGAGGCCATTGCCGAGCGCTTCAACGTGCCCGTCATCGGGCGGCACACCGCCATGGGCGACGCCATCGTCACAGCGGAGATCTTCATCAAGCTGGTGCCGCTGCTGGCCGAGCGCGGCATCGTCACGCTGGGCCAGGCGCGCGAAGCCGCGCAGAAGAGCTACTACGCTCGTCTGAAGTACTGAACGCTAGAAACGGCCCGCCTGGAAGCGCTGGCCCAGCACGCTCTGCAGCGTCTGCACGACGCTGAAGGCGTCCTTGAGCTGGGTGCGCTCGAAGTTCGAGACTTCCTGCGGATCGAGGAAATTGTCGGGCGGCACGCCTTGCTCCATCTGGCGCGCCTGGTGCTGCAGCCGCAGGGTTCCCAGAAACTCCAGGGTGTCGCGCAGGTCGCGCGCGCTCTGCTCGCTGATGCCACCACCCGAAGGGGCGACCACGAGCCGGTCGTGCGTGTTGACCGCGCCGTGCCCGCCGGCCAGCGCATACACCCGAGCCAGGTCCACGATGGGAACGATGCCGTTGTGCTTGAGGTCGATGGTTCCCTTGTGCTCGCCGCTGCGTTGCGCCGAAAGGCCTTTGAACAAGCCGAGCGCGGGAACGTGGTCCAGCGCGTTGCTCACCAGGTGCGCCAGGAAGATGCTGTTGCCCTGCGTGCGTTGCAGCACGTCGTCACGCAGGTCCTCGAGGAGCTCGCTCTTGCCCTGGATCGCCCGCATGTCGAAGAACACGCAGGTCAGCATGAGCGATTTCGGGTCGGGCTGGCCGGTCCAGCGCGCAAAGTAGTCCGCCCAGCGGCGGCGCGGCTGGCGCCACGCATCGGTCATGGCCATCATCTCGCCGGGGCAATGCACGAAGCCGCAGGCGTTGAGCCCGTCGCAGACGCTGGTGGCCAATGCCTTGAAGTATTCGCCGTGCAGTCCCTCGTCGAAGTCGTCGTCGAGCACCAGACAGTTGTCCTGATCGGTCCTGGCCGATTGTTCGTTGCGCGCCTGCGAGCCTGCGGCGACCCAGACATAGTCCACCGGTGCCGGCCCCAGTTGCACCTCGGCCAGCTGCAACAGTCGCGCAGTGATGGCGTCCGTGATGGCGGTGATCACGTGCCCCGTGTTGTAGGCCGAAGCGCCCGACTCGGCGAGCGTCTGCTGCAGGCGGCCGATGCGGCCGCTGGCCTGTTGAAGCCCTTCCAAGGTGCGCTGCTTGTGGATGTCGCCCGCCAGGTACACGGCAGACGTGCTGTGCTGTTCGGTGAGATCCGTGGCGTTGATCATCCCTGCGATGCGCCCGCTTTCCATCACCGGGAGGTGGTGAATGTTGTGCTGCGCCATGAGCAGCGTGGCGTCGAACGCAGTCTGGTCGACTCCGATGGTCAGTGGCGCCAGCGTGGCGATGTCCACGATCGGCCTGCCCGGGTCCAGGCCGGTGGCCAGCACCCGGTTGCGCAGGTCGCGGTCGGTGACGAGGCCAAACAGAGCCTCCTGCTCGACGATGAGCACCGAGGACACCCGCTGCTCGCTCATGATCATCGCCGCCTCGCGGATGGTGAGGCCGGGCGATACGGTCACGGGTGCGCGGCGCAGCAGGGTTCGGATGGGGGTGGACATGAAGTGGAAAGCTTGCGTTTGGTGAACCGTTGAAGAGCTTGCTCAAGTTACCTCGGGTTTTCCCTCAGAGGGTTTGACCTGCCTCAAGACGGCCGCCTGACGATTTGTAAGAACTCGGTAAGTTCTGAATCCAGAATGGCGCCAACTCATCCGCCGCACCCATGTTGCTCTTCATTTCAGCCGTCAAGCTCATTGCCGAAATCGCCTTGCTGGCGCTGGCTGGCCAATGGATCCTGGGCCTGCTGGCCGGGCAGAAGCGCGACCAGAACATCTTCTACCAGATACTGCAGCAGGTGGGCCGGCCGTTTGTGCTGGTGGCGCGGCTGGTCACGCCGCGCAAGGTTGTACTTGAACGCCACCTGCCTCTGGTGGCGTTCCTGCTTCTGGCCTTCCTGTGGGTGGGCATCACCCTGTTCAAGGTCAGCCACTGCCTGAAGATCGGAGTGCAGCTGTGCCAATGACGACGTCGTTGAACCGCTGGTATGCCCGCTGGCTGGTTCGGGCGCTGCTCCTGCTGGGCCGCCGGCAGCAGGCGCTGGAGCAGATCGACGCGCAGCTCGCCAGCGACGGCACCAACCTGCATGCTCTGGCCACGCGGGCACATGTGCTCGCCGAGATGGGAGACAAGCCCGCCGCACTGCAGACCCTGCGGCGCCTGGTGGACATTGCGCCCGACCAGGCTGCAGGCTGGTTCAACCTGGGCTACCTCAGCGAAGAAATGGGCGAGCTCGAGCAGGCGGAGGCGGCCTTTCGCCGCGCCACCGAAATCGAACCCAAGCTGGACCGCGCCTGGTACGGCCTCGCCCTCGCCCTCATCCGCCAGCGTCGCTTCGACGAAGCCGTGCCTGCGCTGCGCAAGAACACAGAACTGCAACCCATGAGCCCCTACGGCTGGTATCAGCTGGCCCGGGTTCATGTCGACCGGCAAGAGCCTGAAGAGGCGGTGAAGATCATTCACCACCTGCGCAGGTTCGAGCCCAAAGTGGCGGCACAGCTGGTGCGCGAGACGGGTCTGGGCGAACAAGCCCCGACCTGAGGTTTCGCGCAGCCGTTGTGCTGCTGACAAAAGGGGTGTGTGGCGCCAGCCATTCACCGAAAAACGCGGACCGGTTGCAGGCTGCCTTGGGGGACAGGGCGGTGTTCGTGACGTGCCCGAAAGGGTCTTGTTGATGGAGGTCGATCGCATGGAACTGACTGACAAGCACCGCCGCTATTGGCGGAAAAACCTGAACATCACAGCCATATTGCTCGCAATCTGGTTCGTGGTGACGTTCGTCGTGAGCTATTTCGCCCGTGAGCTGAGCTTCAACTTCTTTGGTTGGCCGTTCAGCTTCTGGATGGGAGCCCAGGGCGCCTTGGTGGTGTACTGCGTGATCATTGGGTACTACGCCTGGTACATGAACAAACTCGACATCGAACACGGTGTTGAAGAAACCGAGGACTGACACCATGGCAGGCATGTTCGAAACCAAGGCCGGCATGAGTTCCGGCGACGCCAACAGGGCGTTCAAACAACAGCTCAACAAGGTCTACAAGTGGTACACGGGCGGCTTCTTCGCCTTCGTGGTGGTGCTGGCGGTGCTGGAGCAGCTGGGCCTTTCACGCGAGTGGATCGGCTTCATCTTCCTGCTGGCCACCATCGGCCTCTATGCCGGCATCGGCATCATGAGCCGCACCACCGACGCGGCCGAGTACTACGTCGCAGGCCGACGCGTGCCAGCGGTCTACAACGGCATGGCCACGGGCGCGGACTGGATGTCGGCCGCTTCCTTCATCGGCATGGCCGGTACGCTCTACCTCACGGGCTACAGCGGCCTGGCCTTCATCATGGGCTGGACCGGTGGCTACTGTCTGGTGGCGCTGTTCCTCGCGCCTTACCTGCGCAAGTTCGGGCAATTCACCATTCCTGACTTCCTGGGTGAGCGCTACGGCGGCAACCTGCCGCGTTTCATCGGCATCTTCGCCGCCATCCTGTGCTCTTTCACGTACGTGGTGGCGCAGATCTACGGTGTGGGCCTCATCACCTCGCGCCTGACGGGCGTGGCCTTCGAGCTCGGAATTTTCCTGGGCCTCGGCGGCATCCTGGTGTGCTCGTTCCTGGGTGGCATGCGCGCAGTGACCTGGACGCAGGTGGCGCAGTACATCATCCTGATCGTGGCCTACATGATCCCGGTGGTGTGGCTCTCGGTGAAGCAGACCAGCGTGCCGGTGCCGCAAGCGATCTACGGTTTCCAGCTCGAGAAGGTCACGGCCAAGGAGAAGCTCCTGACCAACGATCCGAAGGAACTGGAAGTGCGCGAAGTGTTCAAGCAGCGTTCAGCCGCCCTGGCCGAAAAGCTGAAGGACCCTGCCGCTGCACTCGCCGCTGACAAGACCGCCGCCGAGGGCCGCCTGGCTCAGTTGCGCGCCGCCAATGCGCCGACCGCGGAGATCTCTGCTGCAGAGAAGGCCGTGGCGGACCTGCCCGCAGACGCAGCCGCCGCAAGGGCCGCCTGGACGCGTGCCAAGGCAGCAGCCGACACCAAAGCCCGACCGCTCAACGGCATGCCTCCGCACGCCCAGCAGTACTCGGGTGATCCGAATGGGGACGCGAAGGCAGTGGAAGCCTACGACACCTCGCGCCGCAACTTCCTGGCGCTGATCTTCTGCCTGATGATCGGTACGGCTGCGCTGCCTCACATCCTGATGCGCTACTACACGGTGCCCAGCGTGAAGGAAGCCCGCCAGTCGGTGACGTGGTCGCTGTTCTTCATCTTCCTGCTGTACTTCACGGCGCCGGCCCTGGCGGTGCTGGTGAAATACGAGGTGTTCCACGTGCTGGTGGGCACACCGTTCGATCAGCTACCTGCCTGGGTGGCCTCGTGGAACAAGGTGGATCCAAGCCTGATGTCGGTGGCCGACATCAACAAGGACGGTCTGCTGCAGCTCAACGAGATGACCATCGGCGGCGACATCATCGTGCTGGCAACGCCGGAAATCGGTGGCCTGCCTTACGTGGTGTCTGGCCTGGTGGCTGCGGGTGGCCTGGCTGCTGCGCTGTCCACCGCCGACGGCCTGCTGCTGACGATTGCCAACGCGCTGTCGCACGACCTGTACTACAAGATGATCGACCCGAACGCTTCCACGGCACGCCGCGTGACCATCTCCAAGATGCTCCTGCTGATCGTGGCCTTGTGTGCAGCGTACGTGGCGGCGCAGAAACCGGCGGACATCCTGTTCCTGGTCTCGGCGGCGTTCTCGTTCGCGGCTGCGGCGTTTTTCCCGGCGCTGGTGCTGGGCATCTTCTGGAAGCGCGCCACCGGCATCGCCGCATCGGTCGGCATGGTGGCAGGTCTGGGCGTCACCTTCTGGTACATGATCACCACCCAGCCCTGGATGCGCGGGCTCTTCGGCATCACCTCGCCGATCGAGCTGTGGTTCGGCATCCAGCCGATCTCGGCCGGTGTGTTCGGCGTGCCCCTGGGCTTTGCCGTCATCATCCTGCTGAGCCTGGTCACCCCGGCCCCCAGCCGCAAGGTGCAGGAGCTGGTGGAACACGTTCGCTACCCCAGCCTGAGGGCAGCCTGAGCCCCGCCTCCGCTGAAACCTGACCCATCCTGAGCGGCGCGCAGGCGCTGCCCATGCTTCGGAACCCGGCCAGTTTTGCGACTGGCCGGGTTTTTTGCTAGAATCGCGGGCTTGCCTTGCTGCACCCCAACCGACGCTGGGGGCAGCTTTTACTCACAAGGAGAGTCCATGCGTCACTATGAAATCGTTTTGCTGATCCATCCGGATCAAAGCGAACAGGTTCCGGCCATGCTGGAACGCTACAAGGGCATGATCACCGCCGGCGGCGGCAAGATCCACCGTGTTGAAGACTGGGGTCGTCGCCAGATGGCCTACCAGATCAACAAGCTGTCCAAGGCCCACTACCTGTGCGTCAACATCGAGGCCGATCAGGCCGTGATGGCCGAACTCGAGCACGCGTTCAAGTTCAACGACGCCGTGCTGCGCCACCTGACGGTGCTGCGCAAGAAGGCCGACACCGGCCCTTCGGCCATGATGCGTTCGGTCGAGCGCGAAGAAGCCCGCAAGCTTCAGCAGCCTTCCGGCCAGCAGCAGCACCAACCGCAGGAACAGGCCGCCGCGTAAGCCCGCTGCGCGAATTCGTCACCGGGTGAACCTTCTCCAGTTGTCCGCCGCAGTGGTGCAGGTCCAGAGCCTGCGCTACACACCGGCAGGCATCCCCGCCGTCAATCTCGTGCTTGAACACGAGTCGGAGGTGGTCGAGATGGACAGCCCGAGGCAAGTGAAAGTGCAACTGAAGGCGGTGGCCTTTGGTGCCCAAGCCGAAGTCCTCTCCCGACAGGGACTCGACACGGTTTGCGAATTTCACGGCTTCATGGCGAACGGGCGCAATGGCAAAGGCGTGGTGTTCCACATCCAGGATTTCAGCAAGATTTAGAAGGAAGGCCCATCATGGCTGCACCCAAGCGTTTCAACAAAGACAAGCGCCCCAAGCGCAACACCCAGTCGCTGCTCTTCAAGCGCAAGCGTTTCTGCCGCTTCACCGTGGCAAATGTCGAAGAAGTCGACTACAAGGACATCGACGTCCTGCGTGACTTCATCGCCGAAAACGGCAAGATCATTCCCGCCCGCCTGACCGGCACCCGTGCCTTCTATCAGCGCCAGGTCAACACCGCCATCAAGCGCGCTCGCTTCCTGGGCATGCTGCCCTACAGCGACCAGCATCGCGTCTGAAAGAGAGCCTGACATGCAAATCATCCTGCTCGACAAAGTGATCAATCTCGGCGCCCTGGGCGACGTGGTCAAGGTCAAGGACGGCTACGCCCGCAACTTCCTGATTCCCTCAGGCCGTGCCCGCCGCGCCACCCAGAACGCCATCGCCGAATTCGAAGCCCGCCGTGCGGAGCTGGAGAAGGTGGCGGCCGCCAAGCACGCCGAAGCCCAGGCCCTGGGTGAGAAGCTGGCTGCGGTCACGATCAAGCTGACCCAGAAGGCGGGTGTGGACGGCCGCCTGTTCGGCTCCGTGACCAACCACGACGTGGCCGAAGAGTTGAACAAGCAAGGCTTCAAGGTCGCCAAGTCGCAAGTGCGCATGCCCAATGGGCCCCTGAAGAACGTGGGCGACTACACGGTGAGCGTCAACCTGCACACCGACGTCAACGTCGAAGTCAACGTCTCGGTGCTCGGCGAAACCGCCTGATCCCGACGCAGGTTCGCCTGCCGGAAGCCGCTGCCTTCGGGTAGCGGCTTTTTTTCTGTGTTCTGCACCAGAAGCGCACTGGTTTTCCACAGGGTTGCCCACACACGGGACAAGCCCCCGGGCGTACCATCGTCCTTTGCCCAGAGTCCTCATGTCCGCCGTTTTCTCCAACCCATTTCCCGATTTCGACGCAGGTCATGGCGATGCCGGTGATCGCCAGATCGCCCAGCTCAGGGTGCCACCGCATTCCATTGAAGCGGAGTCCAGCGTCCTGGGCGGTCTGCTGCTGGACAACGGCGCCTGGGACCGCGTGGCCGACCTGGTCACCGATTCCGACTTCTACCGCTACGAGCATCGGCTGACCTATTCGGCCATTGCCACGCTGGTCAATGGCAGCAAGCCGGCCGACGTGGTGACCGTGTTCGAGCACCTGCAGAATCTGGGCAAGGCCGAGGAGGCGGGTGGCCTGGCCTACCTCAACTCCCTGGCGCAGTACGTGCCGAGCGCCGCCAACATCCGACGCTACGCCGAGATCGTTCGCGAGCGCGCGATCCTGCGCAAGCTGGTGGCCGCCAGCGATGAAATTGCCACTGCGGCATTCAACACGCAAGGCAAGGCGGTCGACAAGATCCTGGACGAAGCCGAGCAGAAGATCTTCAACATCGGTGAAGAAGGCTCCCGCATGAAGGAGGGCTTCCAGGGCATGGACAAGCTGGTGGTCGACCTGCTCGACCGCGTGCAGGAAATGGCCGACAACCCGAACGACATCACGGGCGTGCCCACCGGTTTTGTCGACCTGGACCGCATGACCTCCGGGCTGCAGGCCGGCGACCTGGTGGTGCTGGCTGCGCGCCCGTCGATGGGCAAGACCGCGTTCGCCATCAACATCGCCGAGCACGTGGCGCTCAACGAAGGCCTGCCTGTCGCGGTGTTCTCCATGGAAATGGGGGCATCCCAACTGGCCGTGCGTATCGTCGGCTCCATCGGCCGCATCAACCAGACCCACCTTCGCAACGGCAAGCTCACCGATGACGAATGGCCGCGCCTGACCGAAGCCATTGAGAAATTGCGCAACGTGTCGCTGCACATCGATGAGACGCCCGGCCTGACCACCAGCGTCTTGCGGGCCAACGCGCGCCGACTGTCGCGCCAGTGCGGCAAATTGGGCCTGATCGTGGTCGACTACCTGCAGCTCATGAGCGGCAGCGGCGGCGACGGCGACAACCGTGCGTCCGAGCTGGGCGAGATCTCGCGAGGCCTGAAAATGCTGGCGAAGGAACTGCAGTGCCCGGTGATCGCGCTCTCGCAGCTCAACCGCAGCGTGGAAACCCGCACCGACAAGCGCCCCATGATGAGCGATCTGCGCGAGTCCGGCGCCATCGAGCAGGATGCCGACATCATCATGTTCATCTACCGCGACGAGTACTACACCAAGGACGCCTGCAAGGAGCCGGGCGTGGCCGAGATCATCATCGGCAAGCAACGCAACGGGCCCACGGGCACGGTCAAGCTGGCTTTCCTGAACATGCTCACGCGCTTCGAAAGCCTGGCCGGCGGTGGGGACTACTAAGCCCCCACGCTCCGCCGCTGCGCGGGTCGCTGCCCCCCAAGGGGGCTGATCCGCCTTCGGGCGGCCTGGCGGCGGATCGGTCGCGGCGGCCTACAGCACTTCCGAAGCGAAGTCGGCCAGGCGCGAACGTTCGCCGCGGGCCAGGGTGATGTGCCCGCCGTGCGGCCAGCCCTTGAAGCGGTCCACGGCAAACGTCAGGCCCGACGAGCCTTCAGTGAGGTAGGGCGTGTCGATCTGGGCCAGGTTGCCCATGCAGATGATCTTGGTGCCCGGGCCAGCGCGGGTGATCAGCGTCTTCATCTGCTTGGGCGTGAGGTTTTGCGCCTCGTCGATGATGACGTACTTGTTCATGAAGGTGCGACCGCGCATGAAGTTCATGCTCTTGACCTTGATGCGGCTGCGGATGAGCTCGTTGGTCGCCGCGCGGCCCCATTCGCCCGCATTGCCGCCATCGCCTTTGGCAAGAAACTCCAGGTTGTCGTCGAGTGCGCCCATCCAGGGACCCATCTTTTCTTCTTCCGTGCCGGGCAGGAAGCCGATGTCTTCACCCACGCTCACGGTGGCGCGGGTCATGATGATTTCGGTGTAACGGCGGTCGTCCAGTACCTGCGTGAGACCGCTGGCCAGTGCCATCAGTGTCTTGCCGGTGCCGGCGGTGCCGGCCAGCGTGACGAAGTCCACTTCGGGGTCCATCAGCAGGTTGAGCGCAAAATTCTGTTCGCGGTTGCGGCTGGTCACGCCCCACACGGCGTTCTTGAGGTGGGTGTAGTCCTTGAGCGTCTTGAGCACCGCTGTCTTGTCGCGGATTTCAGTGACGCGCGCGTACAGCGAGGGTTCGCCCGGCGCTTCAAAGTACACGAACTGGTTGATGTAGAACTGACCCACCGACGGACCGCTCACGCGATAGAAAGTGTGGCTTCCGCTCTGCCAGCTTTCGATGGTCTTGCTCTGGCGCGTCCAGAAGTCCTGCGGCAGCGCCAGCGCGCCCGCGTAAAGCAGTTCGCCATCGTCCAGCGTCTTGTCGTTCTGGTAGTCCTCGGCGGCCAGGCCGAGCGCGCGGGCCTTCACCCGCATGTTGATGTCCTTGGACACCAGGATCACTTCGCGTTCGGGATGGCGGCCGCGCAGAGCATGCACAACGCCCAGGATCTGGTTGTCCGCCTTGCCCTGGGGCAGGCTGGATGGCAACTGGTTGTCCAGCGGCTCGGTCTGGAAGAAAAGCAGGCCGCGTGCCGACTGGTGTCCCGTGGCCGAGAGCTTGAGCCCCTTGGTCATGTCCCCGCCTTGCTGGGCCACCAGGGCGTCCAGGGTGCGGCTGGTCTGGCGGCCGTTGCGGGCGACTTCGGTCATGCCCTTCTTGTGCCCGTCCAGTTCTTCCAGCACGATCATCGGAAGGAAGATGTCGTGCTCCTCGAAGCGGAACAGGCTCATCGGATCGTGCAGCAGCACGTTGGTGTCCAGCACGAACAGGCGCGCCGGGCCTGCGCCTGCCGATTTTCCACCGTTGCGCCGCCGGTTGCTGGCGACCGGCGACACTTTGGACGCGGTGTCTGGCGAGGTGGGTGTGGCCGGGCTTTGCACGGCGGGCGCGGCCGGTGCGACACGAGCGGGCGCCTCCTCGCGGAGTGCGGTTGCGGGTTCGGCGGCTTTGCGACCCCGGCTCCGGGATGGCGTGCGTGCTTCGGGTGTGCTCGGACGGCTGCCTTGCGCGACCGGTGCCGGCGCAGGGCGCTGCGGTTCCAGGACAGCGGCGGTGAAATCGAGCGATTCTTCGGCGGCTTTGAGGGAGTAGGCGTCGGGGGCGAGGAGGGCAGCACGTTTGGAGGGGGCGGGCGGCAGTGGCATGAGGGCTTGGTTCAGCGAGGGGCTGGAAAACAAAAAGCCGCCGGGGTGACCGGGCGGCTTTCAGGGCTGCGGAATTGTCGGGCGAAAGGGGGCGGAGCGCAGAGGCTTCCCGTTGTCATGAATTCATTATGCATGAGTGCGATGACGGATGGCCCCCTGCATCAAGACGTAACGGCCGCCGGTCATGGCGGCTGTGTTCAGGCTGCCTTTTTCAGCGCCTTCACGGCCTTGAGCACCTCTTCCACATGACCGGGCACCTTGAGACCGCGCCACTCTTGCTTGAGGACGCCATCCGGGCCAATGAGGAAGGTGCTGCGCTCGATGCCCTTGACCTTCTTGCCATACATGATCTTGTTCTTGACCACGCCGAACATGTGGCACATCTTCTCTTCGGTATCGGCGATGAGCTCGAAAGGCAGTTCGAGCTTGGTCTTGAAGTCGTCGTGCGACTTCATGTTGTCGCGCGAGACGCCGAACACCTGGGCGCCGGCCTTGACGAAATCGCGGTACTTGTCGCGGAACTGCATGGCTTCGGTGGTGCAGCCCGGTGTGTTGTCCTTGGGATAGAAGTACAACACGATGGTCTGGCCGAGGTGGGTCTGGTTGCTCACCTTGATGCCACCGGTGGCCAGGGACTCGAATTCGGGAATGGGTTTGTTGACAACGACTGCCATACTGCGTGGACCCCTGACGTAAGTTGGTGGTGATGCGTTGGCTTCCCGGGCTGCTTCACGTCACACCTGGCATGCAGGATGCGAGGAAGGCGCGGCAGGAAACAATCCGCTATTTTACCCTGAACGGTATGACCCGTCCGATATGAGGTCCGGGGTCGCCCGGCAGCGCGACTTCAGGCCTCGATCAGGAAGGCCGCCACCACGCGTCGCCCTTCGCCGGCCAGGATGTTGAACGTGCGGCAGGCGGCTGCCGTGTCCATGGTTTCCACGCCGATGCGTCTTGCCATCAGTCCTTGCAACAAGGCCGGACGCACGAAACGCAGGCGCGCCCCGCTGCCAAAGATCACCAGCTCGGGCGCCTCGCCGCCGAAATCGGCCAGCCGCTCGAAGTGATCGGCTGTGAGTTCTTCGAAACGGTTGCAGTTCCACGCCTGCAACGGGTGGGTTGCGCTGAGCACCAGGCTGTTTTCCTGCCGCTGTCCATTGACGGCGATCCAGCCCGGGCCGTAGGCGGTGATGGACTGGCTGTCGGGCTGATCGGCGTGAAGTTTCATGGGGCAGCAGCCGAACTGATGGGCCCGGGAACTGTGGTCAAATTGCAGGTTTTCCCTGACGGAGGGGCCGAATATACCCCCGTTGCAATCGCCGGCGACCGTGGTCGTGGCATGACCCCTGACCCCCTCGGAGGGACTTTGAAAACCATCCAGAAATCCGCCAAGCTCGCCAACGTCTGCTACGACATTCGCGGACCGATCATGGACGCGGCGCGCCAGATGGAGGAAGAGGGTCACAAGATCATCAAGCTCAACATCGGCAACCTGGCGGTGTTCGGCTTCGATGCGCCCGAGGAGATTCAGCAGGACATGATCCGCAACCTGCCGAACTCGGCAGGCTACTCGGACAGCAAGGGCATCTTTGCTGCGCGCAAGGCGGTGATGCACGAGACGCAGAAGCAGGGCATCAAGGGCGTCACGCTGGACGACATCTACCTCGGCAACGGCGCGAGCGAACTGATCGTGATGGCCACGAACGCGCTGCTGGACGACGGCGACGAACTGCTGCTGCCGGCGCCCGACTATCCGCTCTGGACCGCCGCGGTCAGCCTCTCGGGCGGCACGCCGGTGCACTACATGTGCGAAGAATCCAACGGCTGGATGCCCGACCTCGACGACATCCGCCGCAAGATCACGCCGGCCACCAAGGGCATCGTGGTCATCAACCCGAACAACCCGACCGGTGCGCTCTATTCCACCGAGTTGCTCAACGCCATCGTCGACCTCGCACGGGAGCACGGCCTGGTGATCTTTGCCGACGAGGTGTACGACAAGGTGCTGTACGACGGCGTTCAGCACACCGCCATCGCCAGCCTGTCGGACGACGTGCTCACGCTGACCTTCAACTCGCTGTCCAAGAGCTACCGCTCGTGCGGATACCGCGCAGGATGGTTGATCGTCTCGGGCGACAAGAAGCCCGCCAGGGACTACATCGAGGGTCTGAACATGCTCTCGAACATGCGCCTGTGCGCGAACGTTCCTGGGCAGTGGGCGATCCAGACCGCGCTGGGCGGCTACCAGAGCATCAACGACCTCGTGTGCGAGGGTGGGCGCCTTCGCCGCCAGCGCGACCTCGCCTACGAACTCATCACCGCCATTCCGGGCGTGAGCTGCAACAAGCCTTCGGCCGCGCTCTACATGTTTCCCCGGCTCGATCCGACGATGTACCCGGTCGAGGACGACCAGCAGATGTTCCTTGAACTCCTGCAAGAAACGCGCGTGATGCTGGTGCAGGGTTCGGGCTTCAACTACCCCGACAACCAGCACTTCCGCATCGTCTTCCTGCCGCACGAGGACGACCTGCGCGAAGCCATCGGCCGTGTGGCCCGTTTCCTCGAGGGCTGGCGAAAACGCCACGCCGCCTGACCTTTCCGCTCCGCAACCAAGACCGACATGAAACCGATCCAAGTAGGGCTCCTGGGCATAGGCACCGTGGGCAGTGGCACGTTCAACGTGCTGCGCCGCAACCAGGAAGAGATCCGCCGCCGCGCTGGCCGCGGCATTGAAATCACCATGGTGGCCGACCTGGACACCGAGCGCGCACAGTCCATCGTCGGAACGGGCGTGAAAGTGGTGAAGGATGCGCGCGAGGTCATCGCCAACCCGGACATCGACATCGTCATTGAACTCATCGGCGGCTACGGCATTGCGCGCACGCTGGTCTTGGAGGCGATTGCCGCTGGAAAGCATGTGGTCACTGCCAACAAGGCCCTGCTGGCCGTGCATGGCACGGAGATCTTTGCTGCCGCATCGGGCCGGGGTGTGATGGTGGCTTTCGAGGCCGCGGTGGCCGGTGGCATTCCCATCATCAAGGCGCTGCGCGAAGGGCTCACCGCCAACAGCATCCAGTGGATCGCCGGCATCATCAACGGCACCACCAATTTCATCCTGTCCGAGATGCGCGACAAGGGCCTGGATTTCGACGTCGTGCTCAAGGAGGCGCAGCGCCTGGGCTACGCCGAGGCCGACCCGACCTTCGACATCGAGGGCGTGGACGCGGCGCACAAGGTCACGCTCATGAGCGCCATCGCCTTCGGCATTCCGGTGCAGTTCGACAAGGCCTACGTCGAGGGCATCACGCAGCTCGGCGCCACGGACATCAAGTACGCCGAGCAACTCGGGTACCGCATCAAGCTGCTGGGCATCACCAAACGGGTGTCGCAGGGCATCGAACTGCGCGTGCACCCGAGCCTGGTGCCTTCCAAGCGGCTCATTGCCAATGTGGAAGGTGCCATGAACGCGGTGGTGGTGCATGGCGATGCCGTGGGCGCCACGCTGTACTACGGCAAGGGGGCAGGCAGCGAGCCCACCGCCAGTGCCGTCATCGCCGATCTGGTCGACATCACTCGCCTGCACACCGCCGACCCGCACCACCGCGTGCCGCACCTTGCCTTCCAGCCCGACGCCATGAGCGACCTGGCTGTGCTCCCCATGCGTGAGGTGGTGACGAGCTACTACCTGCGCATGCGCGTGGCCGATGAAGCCGGCGTGCTGGCCAGGGTGACCGGCTTGCTGGCGGGTGCCGGCATCAGCATCGATGCCGTGCTGCAGCGCGAAGCCGACGAAGTGAGCGGTGAGGGCGGCACCTCGACCGACCTGATCATCCTGACGCACAACACGCGCGAAGGCACCATGGACGACGCATTGGCGCAGTTGCAGCAATTGCCCACCGTGCTGGCGCCCATCGTGCGCATCCGCAAGGAAGAACTCAACTGATGCGGTACCTGTCCACGCGCGGAGACCCGGCGCGCAAGCGCTTCTGCGAAATTCTTCTGGAAGGCCTCGCGCCCGATGGAGGCCTCTACCTGCCGGAACACTATCCGCAGGTGGACGCTGCGATGCTCGCCCGTCTGCGCGGCGTGTTCCATGGCGGCGTTGCGGGCGGCTACGCGGCGCTGGCGTTCGAGATTCTCTTGCTCTACATCGACGACATTCCCCCGGCAGACCTGCGGGCGCTGTGCGAGAAGACCTACACCGAAGCGGTTTACGGCACACCGCAGATCGTGCCCTTGAAGAAACTTGATGCTGGTTTCTACCTGGAGGCGCTGTCCAACGGGCCCACGCTGGCGTTCAAGGACATGGCGATGCAGTTGCTGGGCAACCTGTTCGAGTACGAACTCGGCCGACGGGGTGAAGAACTCAACATCCTGGGTGCCACCAGCGGTGACACCGGCAGCGCAGCGGAATACGCCATGAAGGGCAAGCGGGGCGTGCGCGTGTTCATGCTCAGTCCCCACGGCCGCATGAGCCCCTTCCAGCAGGCGCAGATGTTCAGCCTGATGGACGAGAACATCCACAACATCGCCGTGGAGGGTGTGTTTGACGACTGCCAGGACATCGTCAAGGACGTCAGCAACGACCTCGCCTTCAAGCACGCCTACCGCATCGGAACGGTGAACTCGATCAACTGGGCGCGTCTGCTGGCCCAGGTGGTGTACTACTTCGCCGGCTACTTCCAGGCGACCTCGAAGGACACCGACCAGGTCGACTTCACCGTGCCTTCCGGCAACTTCGGCAACGTGTGTGCGGGCCACGTGGCGCGGCAGATGGGCCTGCCCATCGGCCAGCTGGTGGTGGCCACCAATGAGAACGACGTGCTCGACGAGTTCTTCCGCACCGGCGTTTACCGCGTGCGCGCCAGCGCCGACACGCACGAGACGTCCAGCCCCTCAATGGACATCTCCAAGGCCAGCAACTTCGAGCGCTTCGTGTTCGACCTGCTCGGGCGCGACGGCATGCGGGTCAAAGCCCTGTTCGGCGACAGCCTCGTGAGCACGGGCCGGTTCGAGCTGGGCGCAGAACGGGCCTTCGCAGAGGCTGCCAGCCGCTACGGTTTTCGCAGCGGCAAGAGCACGCATGCCGACCGCCTGGCCACCATCCGCGACGTGCATGAGCGTCATGGCGTGGTGATCGACACCCACACCGCCGACGGTGTGAAGGTGGCACGTGAACACCGTGACCCGGCCGTGCCGATGATCGTGCTGGAGACCGCTCTGCCCATCAAGTTTGCCGAGACCATCGTCGAGGCGCTGGGTCGCCAGCCCGACCGTCCACCCCAGTTCGACGGCATCGAGCAGCTTCCCCGGCGCGTGGTGGTGCTGCAGGCCGACACGGCCGCCGTGCAGGCGTACATCGCCGAGCGCTGCGAACGCCGCGCATGAAGGTCGCCGGCTTCGCAGGCTTCTCCGGATCGGGCAAGACCACGCTGGTCGAACAGCTCATCGGCGCGCTGCGCTTTCGCGGCCAGCGCGTCTCGGTGATCAAGCACGCGCACCACCGCTTCGACATCGACCACCCCGGCAAGGACACCTGGCGCCACCGGGAGGCGGGTGCCTTCGAGGTGCTGGCCGCCTCGCCGCGCCGCGTGGTGGTCATGCGCGAACTCCCTGAACGGGTGGAACACAACGTGCACCTCCTGCTTGCCGAGCTGCATCCGGATGTGGACTGGGTGCTGGTTGAAGGCTTCAAGGAAAGTGACCTTCCCAAGATCGAAGTCTGGCGCGAGGCCAGTGGCGTGCCGGTGAGGTATCCGTCAGACAACGGTGTGGTGGCGATCGCCACCGACAGCCCCCAGGCCCTGCCCGAACCCGCCCTGCGGCCCGTGCTGGATTTGAACCGTGCCGATGACGTGGCTGCCTGGTTGCTCGACAATGCGGAACGCTTCGAATACCGCCGCCTCGACCCAGGTAACAGCCCCAGATGAACGCCCCCCAGAAGCCCGCCAGCCGCGCGCCCCTGTTGTCGCTCGACGCCGCCATGGCCGAGCTGCTCGCTCGCGTGCACGCGCTCGAATCCGTGGAGACGGTGGCCACCTTTGACGCCGATGGCAGGGTGCTGGCCGAGGATCTGGTCTCTGCCTTGCAGGTTCCGCCGAACGACAACTCTTCCATGGACGGCTATGCCCTCCGGGCGTCCGACGTCACCGCGCCCGGTGTCGTGCTGCGCGTGAGCCAGCGCATCGCTGCCGGCCACGCGGGCCACGCGCTGGAAGCCGGCACCTGCGCGCGCATCTTCACAGGCGCGCCCATGCCCGACGGTGCCGATGCGGTGGTGATGCAGGAAGACACCATCGAGGTCGGTGGCGACATCCACGGCGTACACATCCAGGCGGTGCCGGACGCCGGCCAGTGGGTGCGTCGCGCGGGGGAAGACGTGACGCGGGGCGCCGTGGTGCTCTCGCGCGGCCATCGACTTTCGCCCGCCAGCCTGGGCCTGGCAGCCAGCCTGGGTCAAGCCCGGCTGTCGGTGATGGCGCGGCCCCGCGTGGCGCTGTTCTCCACCGGTGACGAACTGGTGATGCCGGGGGACGTGCCCCCCGAGTCCATGAAGCCTGGCGCCATCTACAACTCCAACCGTTTCTTCCTGCGCGCGCTGCTTCGCCGCATGGGCTGCGAAGTGAGCGACCTGGGGATCGTGCCCGATCAGCGCGACGCCACGTTGGCCGCTCTGAAGACCGCCGCCGATCACCACGACCTCATCCTCACCAGCGGTGGCGTCTCCGTGGGCGAGGAAGACCACATCAAGCCTTCGGTGCAGCAACTCGGCAGCCTGGACCTGTGGCAGATCGGGATGAAACCGGGCAAGCCGTTCGCTTACGGCACCGTGCGGCGCGATGCGGGGGAATGCCATTTCATCGGTCTGCCTGGCAACCCGGTCTCCAGTTTCGTCACCTTCCTGCTGCTCGTGAGGCCGTTCCTCTTGCGTCTGCAGGGCGTGCCGATCGACAGCGCACGGGCGTTGCCGGTGGCCACCCGGCTGCCAGCGCACTTCAGCGTGGAGCGTGCCGACAGGCGCCGCGAGTTCCTGCGCGTCCGCCGAAATGCGGCGGGCGGGCTCGACCTGTTTCCCAACCAGAGTTCGGGTGTGCTGACGTCCGCGGTGTGGGGCGACGGACTGGTGGACAACCCGGCCGGCACCACCATCGCGCACGGCGACCTGGTGTCCTACCTTTCGTTTGCGGAACTGCTGGCATGAGAGTCCAACTGCGTTACTTCGCTTCTCTGCGCGAAACCCTTGGAATCAGCGCCGAGTCGGTCGACACGCGGGCCGCCACCCTGGGCGAACTGCGCGCAGAGTTGCTGGCGCGCGGCGGTGCCTACGCCGAGGCCCTGGCACCGGCCAGGTCGGTGCGCGTGGCGCTGAACCAGACCATGAGCAACGAGTCGGCTGCGCTGAGCGAGGGCGCCGAAGTCGGTTTCTTCCCGCCGGTCACCGGGGGCTGAGATG
Organism: Hydrogenophaga sp.; assembly: GCF_051858985.1. Classification (GTDB taxonomy): domain Bacteria; phylum Pseudomonadota; class Gammaproteobacteria; order Burkholderiales; family Burkholderiaceae_C; genus Hydrogenophaga. The sequence goes on from NZ_JBHYGM010000002.1 coordinate 392,319, forward strand.
GCCGCACGCGTCAGCATCCAGACCGCGGACTTCGACCTCTCGACCGAAGTGGCGAAGTTGCGCGAGCACGACCCCCGCGTGGGCGCCGTGTGCAGCTTCATCGGAACGGTGCGCGACCGCAACGACGGCCTGAGTGTGAGCACCCTGGAGCTGGAGCATTACCCTGGCATGACCGAGAAGTCGATCGAAGCCATGATCGACGAGGCCTTCGAGCGATTCGATGTGCTGGGCGCCCGCGTGATCCACCGCGTCGGCTTGCTGCAGCCGCTGGACCAGATTGTCCTGGTGGCGGTGACCTCCATGCACCGGGGCGAGAGCTTTCGGGCCTGCGAGTTCCTCATGGACTACCTCAAGACCCAGGCGCCGTTCTGGAAGAAGGAACTGACGCCCGAAGGCGCACGCTGGGTGGACGCGCGCGTGAGCGACGACGCGGCACTCGCACGCTGGGGCATCGAGGCGAAGAATGGCTGAGCAGGTGACCCGCGGGCGCTTGCGCGAGGCCGACATCGAATCGCTCGAGCGTGCCACGCTGCAGGCCGTGGCGCCCGAGGCGGTGGAGATGTTCCCTGGCTGGTTGCTGCCCATGGACGGCGGGACCGTGGGACGCGCCCACAGTGCGGTGCCGCTGTCGCACGTGCAGCCCGAACCCGATGCCCTGAATGCCATCGTGAAACGCTACGAGGTGCGCGGTTTCTCGCCCGTCTTCCGCCTGCCGGACGTTGCCGCATTTCAGACGATGCACCGTGCCTTGCAGAGGCAGGGCTTCACGCGCCGCCAACCGACGTTGACGCAGACCGCCCGCGTGGACGATCTGCTGGCGATGCCCGCCGGTCTGCCCGGTGAGCTGGCCGCTGCGCCCGATGCCGCCTGGCTGGCGATGTACCTGGGCGAAGGGCTGGATCCGGTCGATGGGGCCAGCCGCGCCCGCTCACTCGCTCGGGCGGCGGGGACGCTGTTTGCCAGCTGGCGCGAAAACGGCCAGACGCTGGCCTGCGGCGCGGCTTCGTTCGGCCATGGGTGGCTGGGCGTTCACGGCATGCGCACGGCCGCCGCGCACCGGGGCAGGGGGCTTGCGGGACGCCTGCTTCGCACCATGGCTGAGGAAGCGCAACGCCGCGGCGTTGATCGCGTTTTTCTCCAGGTCGATGCCGGCAATGCGCCCGCGCTGTCGCTGTACCGTCGGCTCGGCTTTGTCACCGCCTGGCCCTACGCCTACTGGCGTCGCACGCAACCGCCCGGCGGTTGATCTGGGTCAAGCGAACGGCGCGCGTGCGCAGGCGCGCGGCGTCTGCGGCTTGAAAATGGGCCGAACACACCCATGTGCGGTGAAGTTCTGAATACCCGGAGTGCCCACCCATGCGACTCGACAAACTCACCACCAAGTTCCAGGAAGCCCTGAGCGAAGCCCAGACGCTGGCGCTCGGTGCCGACCATGCCTACATCGAACCGGCCCACCTGCTGCTGGCCCTGCTGCGCCAGGCCGATGGACCCCAGTCCCTGCTGCAGCGCGCGGGCGTCAACGTGCCCGGTCTCATCAAAGGGACCGAGGCGGCCGTGAAGCGCCTGCCTGAAGTGCAGGGTCAGGACCAGGTGCAGGTCGGCCAGGAGCTGAGCAAGCTGCTGCAGGCCACCGAAAAGGAGGCCATCAAGCGCGGCGACCAGTTCATCGCCAGCGAGTTGTTCCTGCTCGCCCTGACCGACAGCAAGGGCGAGCTCGGCCGCATCGCCAACGAGAACGGCCTGAACCGCAAGAGCCTGGAATCGGCGATCACCGCGGTGCGTGGCGGCCAGAAGATGGACAGCCCCGAGGCCGAGGGCCAGCGCGAAGCGCTCAAGAAATACACGCTGGACCTCACCGAGCGCGCCCGCATGGGCAAGCTCGATCCCGTGATCGGCCGCGACGACGAGATCCGCCGGGCCATCCAGGTGCTGCAGCGGCGCACCAAGAACAACCCGGTCCTGATTGGCGAACCTGGTGTGGGCAAGACCGCCATCGTCGAAGGCCTGGCCCAGCGCATCGTGGCGGGCGAAGTGCCGGATTCGCTCAAGGGCAAGCGCGTGCTCAGCCTGGACATGGCCGCGCTGCTGGCCGGTGCCAAGTTCCGCGGTGAGTTCGAGGAGCGCCTGAAGACCGTGCTCAACGAACTGGCCAAGGACGAGGGACAGACCATCGTCTTCATCGACGAGCTGCACACCATGGTGGGCGCTGGCAAGGCCGAAGGCGCGATGGACGCCGGCAACATGCTCAAGCCGGCGCTGGCGCGGGGCGAACTGCACTGCGTGGGCGCGACCACGCTGGACGAGTACCGCAAGTACATCGAGAAAGACGCTGCGCTGGAGCGCCGCTTCCAGAAGATCCTGGTGGGCGAGCCCAGCGTGGAAGCGACCATCGCCATCCTGCGCGGCCTGCAGGAAAAGTACGAGGTGCACCACGGCGTCGACATCACTGACCCGGCCATCGTGGCCGCTGCCGAGCTGAGCCACCGCTACATCACCGACCGCTTTCTGCCCGACAAGGCGATCGACCTCATCGACGAAGCGGCTTCCAAGATCAAGATCGAGATCGATTCCAAGCCCGAGGTGATGGACCGTCTGGACAGGCGCCTGATCCAGCTGCAGATCGAGGCCGAGGCCGTCAAGAAGGAGAAGGACGAAGCCTCGCAGAAGCGCTTTGCCCTCATCCAGGAAGAGATCCAGCGCCTGCGCAAGGAAATCGCCGACTACGACGAGATCTGGAAGGCCGAAAAGGCCCAGGCCCAGGGTTCGGCACACCTGCGCGAGGAGATCGACCGCGTGCGCCTGCAGATCACCGAGTTGACCCGCAAGGGCGATCTGGCGAAGGTCTCCGAGCTGCAATACGGCAAGTTGCCGGAACTCGAGAAGCAGCTCAAGGAAGCTCAGGCCGCCGAAACCGGCAAGAAGGAGGGCGGCCGCCCGCAACTGCTGCGCACGCAGGTGGGCGCAGAAGAGATCGCCGAGGTCGTGGCGCGCGCCACCGGCATCCCGGTGTCCAAGCTCATGCAGGGCGAGCGCGACAAGCTGTTGCTGATGGAAGGCAAGCTGCACGAGCGCGTGGTGGGCCAGGACGAGGCGATTGCCGCCGTGGCCAACGCCATCCGCCGTTCGCGTTCGGGCCTGTCCGATCCGAACCGCCCCACCGGCTCGTTTCTCTTCCTCGGCCCCACCGGCGTGGGCAAGACCGAACTGTGCAAGGCGCTGGCCGGTTTCCTGTTCGACAGTGAAGACCACCTCGTGCGCATCGACATGAGCGAGTTCATGGAGAAGCACTCCGTGGCGCGTCTGATCGGGGCGCCACCCGGCTACGTGGGCTACGAAGAGGGCGGCTACCTCACCGAAGCCGTGCGGCGCAAGCCCTACAGCGTGCTGTTGCTGGACGAAGTGGAGAAAGCCCACCCGGACGTGTTCAACGTGCTGCTGCAGGTGCTTGACGACGGCCGCCTGACCGATGGCCAGGGCCGCACGGTGGACTTCAAGAACACCGTGATCGTCATGACGAGCAACATCGGCTCGCCCATGATCCAGGCCATGGTCGGCTCGCCCTACGAAGAGGTGAAGGAGGCCGTCTGGGACGAACTGAAGAATCACTTCAGGCCGGAGTTCCTCAACCGCATCGACGAGACCGTGGTGTTCCACGCGCTGGACGCGCAACACATCGAGTCGATCGCCGCGATCCAGCTCAAGGTGCTGGAAGCGCGCCTGGCGAAGATGGACCTGCGCCTGCAGGTGTCTCCCGCCGCGCTGGCCGAACTGGCCAAGGTCGGCTTCGATCCGGTGTTCGGCGCGCGTCCGCTCAAGCGAGCCATCCAGCAGCGCATCGAGAACCCGCTCTCGAAGTTCCTGCTGGAAGGCCGGTATCCACCCAAGTCGGTGATTCCGGTGGAGGTCGACCCGGTGCGCGATCCCGGTGTGTTCCAGTTCGGCGACGCCGTGGCCGAAGCCTGAGCGGCGAGCCGGAGCGCCATCCATCGCGGATGGGGTCCCGGCTCTACCCTTGCGGAAGGCCGCGGCCTATCATGGCCTTCATGACGCAGATACCTCCCACCATTCCCCTGCAGGCACTGTTCGACGCGCAGTACCACGCCAGTCGCGCGCAGATCGACGTGCCGCTGACGCTGAGGCGCGACCGGCTGGGGCGCCTGCGTTCGTTGATCGAAACGCATGCCGCTGCCTTGTCCGAGGCGATCGAAGCGGACTTTGGCGTGCGTTCTCGTCAGCTCACCGAGGCGGCCGACCTCTTCGTGCTGCGCGCCGCCATCGGGCAACTTCACAAGGAGCTGCCGCGCTGGATGAAGTCCCGGCGCGTGGCCACGCCCCTGTACCTGCTGCCCGCCCGTGGCCACATCCAGCGCCAGCCGCTGGGCGTCGTGGGCATCATCGGCCCCTGGAACTACCCGCTGCAGCTCAACCTGGGGCCCGCCGCCACGGCGCTCGCCGCCGGCAACCGGGTGATGCTCAAACCCAGCGAGCTCACGCCGCACACGTCGGCGCTGATGGCCTCGCTGGTGCAGCAGGACTTTGCCGCCGAAGAGTTCAGCGTGGTGCTGGGCGGTGCCGACGTGGCTCAGGCTTTTTCGGCCTTGCCTTTCGATCACCTGTTCTTCACCGGTTCCACGTCGGTCGGGCGCATGGTGGCGGCCGCCGCCGCCGCCAACCTCACGCCCACCACGCTCGAACTCGGCGGCAAGTCGCCGTGTGTCATTGATGCATCCTGCGACCTGACCGACGCGGCCATCAAGATCGCCCACGGCAAGCTGCTCAACGCCGGCCAGACCTGCATCGCACCCGACTACGTGCTGCTGCCGCGCGGCCAGGAGGCCGCGTTCCAGCAGGCCTACGCTGCGGCGGTGGCCAGGCTGTTCCCCACCATCGCCGGAAACCCCGACTACGCTGCCATCGTGAGCGATCGCCACCTCGCGCGACTGGAGGCCGTGCTTGACGAAGCGCGCGAGCAGGGTGCGAGAGTGGTCGACGTGGCGCCGATGGCTGCTGGATCCAGCGCGCCCGGGCGCCAGATGAACCCCACCCTGGTGTTCAACCCCGCGCCGGAACTTCGTTTGATGAAGGAAGAACTCTTCGGTCCCATCCTGCCCGTGCTGCCCTACGACACGCTGGACGAAGCGATCGCCTTCATCAACGCGCGTCCACGCCCGCTGGCGCAGTACTGGTTCGGCACCGACACCGTCGCGCGCGACCGCCTGCTGCGCAACACGGTGAGCGGGGGCGTGACCGTGAACGACACCCTCATGCACGTCGCCCACGAAGGCCTGCCGTTTGGCGGCGTGGGCGAAAGCGGCTGGGGTTCGTACCACGGCGAATCCGGCTTTCTGCGTTTCACGCAGCAAAAGCCGGTGCTGGTGCAGTCGCGCTGGGCCATGGGACAGCTGTTCTACCCGCCCTATGGCCAGGCTTTTGACCGCGTGATGGGCTTGCTCAGACGCTGGCTCTGAGCCGGCCGGTGGCGCTTTCCTCGTCGTCCACCTCCGCGCTGGCGAGGTGCGCCGAAGCGCTCAGCAGAAGACCACGCTGCTGAAGCTGGATCGCCAGCTCAGCCACGTCCTCGCCCAGCAACAGAGACAACTCCTGCACGCTGCGCCGGCCATTGGCCATGAGCAGCAGGGTGTGCGCGCGCCGGCCCACCAGATCTGGGCGCGCCAGCGCTTCCCAGGCCTGGGGGGTCTTGGCGAAACGGTGGAGGGTGCTCATGCGGGTCATTCCAGCTTGCATGTTGTCTCATGGGTGTGACAGGCCTTTGACGGCCCCTTCGCAGAAGCAAGGGGTGTGCCTGGCAACACCCCGGCGGAATGGGCAATTCGTGTTCCGCAACGGCTGTTCCATCGTGTCGAGGGGTTGGACGGGGCTGCCGCCGCACGACCGGAACCGATGCCTCTAAGGTGCCGCTTCTTCCAGAAACGTCGTTTGAAGAAAGGAGCTCGCTTGATCCAGTCCGATTCACCCCAGCCCACCACCGCAGAGAGCCCGGCTGCTGCGCCTGCCAGCGTTCCCCCTCTCAACTTCCAGGAGGTGCTGGCGCGTCAGTCGCCGCCGCCCGACAGCGCGCGCACCTCCGACAGCGGAGTGACCTCCAGAATGGACACTGCGCGCACCAGCGACAGCGGTGCCTCTCCCCGATGGGAATCTCCCCGCACGAACGACAGCGGGCGCTCTCCCCGCGGCCGGTCGCCCAGCCCCTAGCCCTGCACCTGTGCGCTCCACCGCGTCGGTGGGTGCCCCATGGCGGCCTTGAACATCGCGCTGAACGCGCTGTCACTGGCATAACCCGTGGCGGCCGCCACCTGGCCGATGGGCACGCCACGCGCCAGCAAGGGCAGGGCGTGTGCAATCACTGCCTGCTGTCGCCAACGCTGGTAGGTGGTGCCCAGCTCGTCCCGGAACAACCGCGCCACCGTGCGCTCGCTCGCGCCGGTGTCGGCCGCCCACTCGGCCAGCGTGGCCCGCTCGCCGGGTGCGTGCAGCACCGCTTCGCACAGGGCACGCAGGCGCTTGTCGCGCGGCAGCGGCACTCCCAGGGGTTGGGTGTCGGCGTGGGCCAGTTCGTCCAGCACCAGATTGGCCAGCAGGCGGTCGCGGGCGGGTTCGGCGGCGCGGCGGGTGGCCGCGTCCATGGCCTGGATCAGTTCGCGCAGCAGGGGCGACACCACGATCATGCGGCAATCGTTCCAGCCCCTGGGCGTTGCGCCGCCGTGGATGTAGAGCGTGCGCAGCTCGGCGGCCTCACGCACCGTGACGGCGTGTCGCATGCCCGGTGCGATCCACACCGCGCGTGAGGGCGGCACGATGTAGGTGACCGCCTGCAGCCCGGGATCGTCTGGCACCGCCATCACTTGCACGATGCCGGTGGCGCAATAGGCCAGCTGGCCCCAGGGGTGGCTGTGAGGTTCGAAGTGGGTGTCGGCGCTCAGGGCGCGGGAACGCACGCGCACCGGCCGCGCGGCATCGGGCGTGAACGGATCGAAGTCGTCCATCCGGGCGGGATGCAGGCGGCGAGAAGCAGGCATGGGTCGCAGAATGGGTTGGCAGGTATTCGTGGAAAGCTGTCAGATCGTCGCGATTCGGCACAGGCGCTTGAGTCTACGATCGGCCCATGAATTCCTCAAGCACCGCCCATCCCTTGCCCCCGGTGGCCTTCCGGCAGGACGCCAGCCTGATCGGCCTAGTGGGCCTGGCCCACCTGATCAGTCACTTCAGCCAGTTGCTGCTGGCTCCGCTGTTTCCCTGGCTGAAGGACGCGTTCAACGCCAGCTACGCCGAACTGGGCTTCCTGATGACGGTGTTCTTCGTCACGTCCTGCGCGGTGCAGGCCACCTCCGGCTTCGTGGTGGACCGTTTCGGCCCGCGCCCCGTGCTGTTTGCCGGGCTCACGCTGCTGGGCATCGCGGCCTTTGGCTACGCGGCCAGCACCAGCTACTGGATGCTGGCGTTCTTCGCCGTGGTCGCGGGCGTGGGCAATGGCGTGTTCCACCCGGTGGACTACACCCTGCTCAATCGCAAGGTGAGTGCGCCTCGCCTGGGCCATGCCTACAGCGTGCACGGCATCACCGGCAGCCTGGGCTGGGCGCTCGCGCCGGCCATGATGGTGTCCATCGCCTTTGCCTTTTCGTGGCGCGTGGCGCTGGCCAGCGCGGGCGTGCTGGCGTTCGCGGTGCTCGCCGTGCTGTGGTTCCAGCGCGAACGCCTGAGCCTGCCCGCCGCTCCCAGACCGGTATCTGGCGGCAGCGCCCAGCCCACCGAGAACCCCATGGCGTTCATGCAGATTCCGGCCGTGTGGATGTGCTTCGGCTTCTTCTTTTTCTACGCCATGGCACTCAGCGTGGTGCAGGCGTTTGCACCCGTGGCCGCTGGCCAGTTGCACGGCGTACCGCTGGCGCTGGTGGCGGTGTGCCTCACCACCTACATGCTGTGCGCGGCCGGTGGCATGGTGCTGGGCGGGTTCCTGGCTTCGGACCCGGCCCGGTGCGAGCGCGTGGTGGGCGTGGGCTTCGGGCTGGCGGCGGGAGTGGCCCTTGTGCTGGCATTGGGCGATGTGCCGGCCGCTGCGGTGCCGGTGCTCTTCGGCGCCATGGGCTTCACCTCCGGCATTGCGGGGCCTTCGCGCGATCTGCTGGTGAAGAAATCCACCCCCGAGAACGCCACCGGCCGCGTGTATGGCGTGGTCTATTCGGGGCTGGACATCGGACAGGCGATTGCGCCCCTGATCTTTGGTGTGCTGATGGACCAAGGCCAGTTCCGCGGCGTGCTGCTTGGCCTGGCGCTGGTGCAGCTGGTGCTGATCGCCAGTGCGTTCAACGTGCGGCGTGTGCGGCGCACCGTGGTGGTGCCGGTCGCCAGCACCTGAAGTCTTTTTTCTGCATATCGAAGGGGCCGTCCGCGCAGCGGTGGCTGCCATGCGACCTCCGGTGGAGGCGGCACTCCAGATGGTCATGCCGGTTGCCGATGCAACAGGTATAACAACGCCTTGCCCTTTCCCCATCCCGCGGCAGACCACCGCAGACCGAGTCCATGACGGTGCCCTCCCGATTGCTGCAGCAGTGCTTCCAGGAAGCTCGCAACAGTGCTTCAGACCTGATTGCGCGCTGCATTGACGCGGCCATCGCCAGCCTGCAGGCGGCCGAGAAGGCGTCGAAGGACGTGAAGCAGCGCGACCGGCTGGCCCTGGCCTGGTGGGGGTTGCTGCAGAACAAGATCCACTGGGGCTCCTCTTTCCCGCAGCACCTTCACGAAGCCATCGAGGCTGCCCCTGAAGTGCAGACCTCTCGCCCGGCGCTGCTGGGCGAGTCCTCGCTGCTTTCGCTGGTGGAGGAAGAGGCCGTCAACGAATCGCTTGAATCGGCCCGTCTGGTGCACAGCCTGTTGCCGGCGGTGGAGCAGCAGCTTACCGTGCTCGATGCACTCATGAGCTCGGTGCTGAACCTGCCCACGGTGCAGCCGGAGCGCAATCCCATGCGTCCCTCGGTCTTTGTCCGGGCCCTGCGCGAGACCATGGCCATCGTCGAGCAGGACCCGCAGATGCGGGGCTTGTGGCTGCGCCACATGGGCGAGCCCCTGGGACGTGAACTGCAGAAACTTTACGAGCGGGTTTCCCTGATCCTGCAACGCGCCAACGTCCGGGAGGCCGGCTACCGAGTGCGGCTGGCCACCGAGGGCGGGCAGTCCACGCGGTCGGGTGGCCTGTCCACGCGCTCGGGCGGGCTCTCCAGCCGTGTGGGCGAACTCGGCGCGACGTCGGGTGGCTCGGGCGCCAGCCACTGGCACGACATCAATGGTCCGGTGAGTCTGCCCAGCCGGCCTTCCTGGGCCATGGCCGACAGCCTGCCGCCCATGCCCGAGCTGGCTCGACTGAACACCCATGTCGACCACGAGGTGTTCCACGAATTCCTGAGCCAGGGCGGCAGCCACTACGACCAGCCGCTCACGCACGACTACTACGATCAGGTGAGCGAAGAGCTCGCCGCCATCGAAGCGTTCGCTGCGATTCCGGTTCTCGACGAATCGATGATCCTGGAGCAGAGCACCCGCTACCGCGACCTGCCGGTGGTGGACCGGCCGGCGCGCGAGGTGGGCACGGCCAGCCAGCTCAGCCGCAAGGCCTGGGGGGAATTTGCCGCCGCCCACGAGCGCGCACGCGTGCTCATGCACCTCAAGCAGAAGGCGCAGCGGGTGGCGCAGGCGGTGGGCCTGGACCTGGTGCGCACGCTCGTTGCCCAGGTGGCCAGCGATCCCCTGCTGCTCGCGCCGGTGCGCGAAGCCGTGGTGGCGCTGGAGCCCGCGTTGCTGCGACTGGCGCTCGGCAACCCGCGCTTTTTCAATGAAGACAACCACCCGGGTCGTCGCCTGCTCGAAGGCGTGGCGCAGCGCAGCTTCAAGTACAACGACGAATTCTCGAGCGAGTTCGAGGCGTTCTTCCTGCCAGTGCAGAAGGCCTTCAACGACCTCAACGCCAATGGCAGCAGCGAGCCCGAGCCGTTTGCGCAGGTGCACAGCCGCCTCAAGGCGATCTGGGAAGAGGAAGACCGCCAGGAACTGCTGGTGCAGGACCCGGGGCTGCAGTCCATCCGCTACGCCGAGGAACGCCAGGCCCTGGCCGACCAGATCGCGTGGGACCTCAGCCAGCGCCCGGATGTCGACAACGCCCCCGGCGTGATCCTCGACTTTCTCTATGGTCCCTGGGCGCTCGTGATCGCTTCTGCCCAGCTCAACGACACCGCGTCGCAGGCGGACCCGGGTGGTTACCGCAAGACGGTGTCCAACCTGCTCTGGAGCGTGAAGAAAGAGGTCACGCTCAAACGGCCCAAGGAACTCTTCGCCATCATTCCCGGCATGCTGGCAAAGCTGCATGCGGGCCTGGAAATGCTGGGCAAGACGCGCGAGGAAACCAAGCCCTTCTTCGATGCATTGATGCGCCTGCACCAGCCCGTGCTGGGCCTGCGCCGTGCGCGCATCCGCAACGACGCCAACAACTCCGATCCGGTACCACTGGAGGCGGCGGCCCCGGAGATTCCGAGCTCCATGTCCATGGAACTCGACGAAACCCTCCCTGCCACGGCGGAGCAGCGCAAGCCCCGGCCCAAAGCGCAGCCGTGGCTGGGCCAGCGCGAGCTGGAAGCCGCCGGTTTCGAGGACACGCTGCCCACCGACTACGGCGAACTGGTGGAACCCGCCCGCGCCGTGCCGACCGACAGCGGGATCGATGCGGATGCAGAGGTGATCGGTCTGAGCGAAGAAGAGAGCATCGACGTCAACGCGGCGGCCATCCTGTCGGGTCTGCGCGAGGGCGACTGGGTCGACCTGTTCTCGCGCCGCGAATGGCTGCGTGCCCAGCTGATCTGGGCCAGCAGCAAAGGCACGCTGTTCATGTTCGTCAGCCGGGGCGGTCGTCCGCACTCGATGACCAAGCGCAGCTGCGAACGCCTGATCGCCAACCGGCTGCTGCGGCCGATCGACGCGCAGGGCGTGGTGAAGAAGGCGCTCAAGGCCATGCAGAAGCCGGACGCCGCGTCGCCGTCGCGTCCGGCGGAATCTGCCGCGGCCTGAGCAACGATCACCGTCCCGAGTTCCAGCGACGCAGCACGATCTGCGTGCCCGTGTCGGGGAAGAACTGGCCCCACCCCAGCACCGCGTTGCCGCTCGCGTTCATGGCCAGCGCCGGGTTGTAGGAAGGGTCGGGGTAGGGCTCCACCACTTCCGCTGCAGACCAGCCCGAACCCGGCGTGAGGCGTGAAACAGTCACGTTGCTGCCCACCGGCTCCACCCAGGCCACCATGGCGCCGCCCGCGTCGTCCATGCCGATGACGGGCAGGCTGTCCCACGGTCCGCTGCCCGCGTTGCGCAGCGTGGCGGGGCTGCCGAAAGCCACGGCCTGAGGCGCAGCACTGGCGGCGCGCAGCGAGTTGTCCACGTCGCCCCAGGCCACCACGGCCGCGCCACCGGCGTTCATGTGCAGCACGGGCGTGCTCACGAAGCCTTGAGTGTTGGGGACCGCCGTTGCCACGGTGCTCACGCCGCTCTGCCAGCTGCCCCCGGTGAAGCGCTTGAACCAGATCGCGTTGTTGCCCGCGCCGCCCGAGATGTCGAGCTGACCCCAGACCAGCAGGCCGTTGCCGCTGGTGTCCAGTGCAAGGTCGTGCCGGCCGATCGTCTGGCTGGCGCCCGCATCGGCCACGATCTGGCTCGCTGTTCCCCAGCCGGCGCCGAGCGTGAATCGGTTCCCCCACAGGTCGCCGCCGCCCCCCGAGCGCTTCCACACTGCCACCGCATCGCCGGTGGGCGTGACGGCCACGATGGGATCTCCATCCACGCTGCCCACGACCTCGTTGGTCTCGATCAGCAGCGGCGAGCTCCAGCCACCGCCGGGCGAGTACCGGTTGGCGTAGATGCTGAAGCGCGTCGCCGGTCCGATCTGCGACCAGACCGCCACCGCGTTCCCATTCCCGTCCACGCCCACGCTGCTCACGCCCACCTGGCCGGTGCTGCTCTCCACCAGCGCGGCGCTGCCCCAGCCGGTCACTGGATCCAGGGGCCGCGAGTGCAGGTCCACGGTGGGCCCGGTCTGGATCCACACCAGCATGCCCCGGCCCGTGGTCGCGTCCACCGACAGCCGCAACTCGCTCACATTGCCGGCGTTGGATTCGAGCCGCTCCGGCGTGGACCATGCGCCTCCTGCGGCCGCCCGGCTGCTCCACACGTGGTGCTGGGTGGTTCCCGCGTCCAGCTGGCGCCACACCGCAGTGGCGCGCCCGGCGTCGTCGATGGCGACCACCGGTGTGGCTGCACCAGCGCCGGCCAGGCGCACGAGCTCGCCCCAGCTTCCTTGCGTGGGCGCCGCGCGGAATGCAGCGGCCACGGCCCGCGCCGCGCTCATCGTGACGTCGCAGCTGAGCGCCTGGCCGCGGCAGGCGCCGCTCCAGCCATCGAACACCTGGCCCGACGCCGGTGTGGCGGTGAGTGTGACCAGCGTGCCTGCTGCGTACTGCGCTTCGCAGGTGCTGCCGCAGTCGATGCCGGCGGGCGAGGACGTCACGCCGCCATTGCCCGTGCGCGAAACCGACAGGCCGAACCGGGTGGCATTGGTGGGCGCGAAGGTGGCGGTGGTCGAGCGCGCCTGGTCCATCGTCACGGTGCAGGTGAGCGCGGCGCCGCTGCAGGCGCCGGCCCAGCTGGCCAGTTGCTGGCCCGCCGCTGGCGTTGCGGTGAGCACCACCGTGCTGCCTGTGGCAAACGGAGCACCGCACGCATCGCTGCAGTCGAGCCCCTCCGGCAGCGAGCTCACGGCGCCGCTGCCCACCACGCTCACATCAAGCCGGCTGGTGCCCGGAATTGGCACGTTGCCATCACCGCCGGTGCCTCCACAGGCCGACAACGCGGCCGCCACCAGCACGGACCAGAGTCCGATCGAACCTTGCAATTTCATTCATCTGCTCCTGGGTTGGTCAAGGGGCGGATGCTAGGAACGAAGGGCGTCTGCCTCCATAGCACCATCGGGCAGGGCGACGCGCGCACGCATCACCTGCCCGAAGGTGCTGTTCCGCAGAAGCAGCGTGCTGCCTAGGATGGCCTCGCGGCAGTTGCTGTCGCCTGGCGCCCTGGCATCCCGGGGCGTGAGCCACATCCTTTCCATGTCAGGAGATCCCATGCCATCACCCAGACTCTGGGTACCCGCCCTCGCCACCGCACTGTTCGCTGGCGGTTGTGCCTCCATCGCCGTGACCGACGAGGCCATCGTCGATCGCACCGCCTTTGCACTCAACCTGGACAAGGACGCATTCACGGTGAGCAACCGCGTCAACGACGGCACCACCACTCGATATGCCGTGCGCACGAAGACGGGACAGGAGTTCAACTGCTTCGTCGGGGGATCGATCAGCGTTCTCGGGCGATCCGTCTCGGAGGCGGTGTGCAGCCGCAAAGGCGGGCCTCCCGCGCGCAACCCGCTGTTGCGCTGAGGCCTTCAGGCCGCCGGTTGCCCGTGATCCCTGGCAAACACCTGGCCAAGGAACGCGCGCAACTGGACCGGTCGCACGGGCTTGACCATCACCGTGAGACCGGCTTCCTGCGCCAGCCCCAGGTGGGCGCTGCCGGCGTCCCCCGTCACCATCACCGCGGGGACGTCTTCGCCCAGCAGCGCGCGAACTTCCCGCAACGCATCGATGCCGCTGGCGCCATCGGGCAGGCGCAGGTCGACCACGAGCGCGTCGGGCCGGAAACCCGCGCGCAGTTGCGCCAGGCTGGAGGCGGCATCCGGCGCGGCCTGCACCTCGCATCCCCAGGAACGCAGAAGGCCCGCCAGCGCGGTGCGCGAATCCGCGTCGTCCTCGATCACGAGCACGTGGTGGCCCGGCAGCAGCGCGCCGTCGGACGCTCCAGCGACCGGCGCGAGCGCCAGCGCCTCATCCATCGGCACGCGCTGCAACTTCAGCGAGAAGACGCTCCCGTGTCCGGGTGCCGACCTCAGCACCGACACATCCATCGACAGCAGGTCGCTGAGTCGTTTCACGGTGGCCAGTCCCAGGCCCAGCCCCTGGTGGCGGTCCCGCGCCGGGTTGCCCACCTGGTAGAACTCTTCAAAGATGCGCGGCAGGTCCTCGTCGTCGATGCCGATACCGGTGTCCTCCACATCGAGCCAGGCGTGGCCCGCATCGCTCGACAAGGCGCACGAGACGCGCACCGAGCCTTGCTCGGTGTAGCGGATGGCGTTGGAGACCAGGTTGCTCAGCACGCGGGCCAGCAGGGCGCGGTCGCTGCGCACGGCCATCGGGGGCACGTCGATCTCCAGGCGCAGACCCTTGGCCAGCGCGAGGGGCTCGTGCGGCCGGCAGCATTCGCGGACCAGCTCGTCCAGCGAGAAGGCAGACCACTGCGGCACCACGTTGCCCACGTCCAGCCGGGTGATCTCCAGCAGGTCGTCGATCACTTGCGCCATGCCCTCCACGCATTCGACCAGGTGCGCCGACACCGCAGGCACATCCACCTGTTGGCCCCGTTCCACCAGGGTTTGCGACAGCAGGCGCATGGCGTTCAGCGGCTGACGCAAGTCGTGGTTGGCGGCGGCAAAGAAGCGGGTGCGTGAGGCGTTCGCCGCTTCAGCGGCGTTGCGCGCGGCCTCGCTGCGTTCGTTTTCCCGCTGCAGCGCAAGAATCAATTCCTCGTTTCGCTGGCGCTGCACGTGGATCTCTCGCAGGGCCACCGTCTGGTTGCGCCCGCTCACCAGGGCGTAGATGCCGATGAGGAACACCAGGAACGCCAGCAGCGCATGATGTGCGCTGCCCGTCCACAGGTCGCGCAGGATCAAGGGGCCCAGCACCAGACCCACGTGGGCGATGAGCGTGAGACGAAAACCGGGCAGGCGCACCACGCCCCCCATGGCGATGGCCACCAGCGTGATGTGCAGGACCGATTCCGCCTGCGGGCTGCCGGGCGTGAGCAGCACCACGCTCAGCAGCCCCCATTGCGCGGCATGCAGCAGCGTGCTGGCCAGCCACCAGCGAATGAGGGTCATGGAACGTGGCGTCCGGTACACCAGCAGGGCGGTGATGAGCCGCAGCGTGGCGATCGCACAGAAAGTGCCCAGCCACCAGTCCAGGCCCGAGCCGGGGTGATCGTCGACGTACTGGAAGTAGCAGATCAACGCGCCCAGCGTGCTCAGCGTCCAGGCCACCGGCGTGGTGCGCACGAGCCGGTCGATCTGGTCGACCTCCAGCGCGGTCGGCGTGGGGGTGCTGCGCGGGCTGTCGTCCATTCAGACCAGGCCCGAATCGCGCGCCAGCACCAGCAGGTGCGTGCGGTTGCGTGCACCGAGCGCGTCCAGCAGCGCGGTCACGTGCAGTTTCACGGTGCGCTCGGCAATGCCCAGTTCGTGCGCGATCTGCTTGTTCTGCTGGCCCCGCGCGATGAGCAGCAGCACCTCCAGCTGGCGCGCGGTGGGACCCGGCGCGGCGGCTGGCACACCCCGGTCCGCGAAGACGGCGGGCGTGGATGAGGGGAAATGTTCGCCACCGCCGACGATCCTCTCCAGCGCGGCCAGGATGTCGGCAATGGGCAGCGACTTGCCCAGGAAGCCGGCGGCGCCGGCAGTGCGCGCCTGTGCCTGCAGGTGTGGGTCTTCCTGGCCAGAGATCAGCACCCGCGCCACCAGTGGATGGTGCATGCCGAATCGACGCAGTCCGGCCAGACCATCGTCGCCGGCCAGGCGGTAGTCGATCAGCACCACGTCCAGCCCGGACCAGCTGCGCGCGAGTTCGAGCCCCTGTTCCAGATGCAGCACCGCCCTGGCATCGATGCCCGGGCGCAGGTGGGTGAGGGCGTGAACGAACCCGACGCCAAACATCGGGTGGTCATCGATCAGGAGGAGGTTCATGGACGTCCCGATTCTGACCCGGCCCAGCACTTTTGGACACTGCCCCAAGGGGCAGGTGGCGTGCTCCCTGCCCGGTTCGCGTGGTCGAGCGTCAGCATCGTCCTACAGCACGCGCCGCCCTGTACCGACACGCTGGCGCGTGGCGCGCTGGAATCATGCGTCCAACACCCACAACGCCCCGAGGAGCCCAGCATGAACCACATGAACACCCACCTGGCCAACCGCAGAGACGACTCATGGCAGAGCTACTTTTCCCACCTCTGGATCTGGCTGTCGGCCGCTGCGGCTGGCCTGTTGCTGATGTGGTTCGTCTCCGTGCTCAACGACATCACCGAACGCGGCGAGCAGCGTCGGATGCAGCAGCGCACGTCGGGCACCTTCCTGCTGCCCGACGAATTGCAGGCACGCGGCGCTTCGGCGGGCGCCAAGTCGCTCTCTGCAAGCACCGAAAGCGTGGCGCTTCGCTGATTTGGGTTGGCGATGGCATTGAACTGGGTCTTCTCTGCGCTGGCGAGCGCGAACACCAGCAAATCGCTCCTCGTCCACACCTTGCGGTCCACCTTGCTCGGGTGAAGGGTGGTTGGTTGACCTGAATCGGAGTGACCGCTCAGACGGCGCTGCGGTGCCGCTCGATGCAGGTCTTGAGCACCTCATGGCGATCCCGTTTCCACCAGTTTCCGGTGGAAAAGATCTCTACCTCGCTGAAGCCGTCATAGCCCTGGTCTTCGACCCAGCCGCGGATGCGCGGGATGTCGATCACGCCGTCGCCCATCATGCCGCGGTCGTTGAGCAGGTCGGTGGTGGGGGTGAGCCAGTCGCACACGTGGAAGGCCAGCAGTCTTTTCTTTCCAGCGCGCTGGATCTGTGCCTGCAGCTTCGGGTCCCACCACACGTGGTACACGTCCAGCGCCACCCCGAGCGCGCCGCTTTGCGTGGGGTCCAGCAGGTCGCAGAGGTCGAGCGCGTGTTCCAGGGTGTTCACGCACGCGCGGTCTGCCGCGTACATCGGGTGCAGGGGCTCGATGGCCAGGGGCATGCCGTTGGCTTTCGCGTAGCCCAGCAGTTCGCCGATGCCGTCCTGCACCTGCTGGCGTGAGCGTGCGATGTCCTTGTGGGCAGACTTGCCAGCCAGCGCGCCGGGCAGGGCGCCGACCACCAGCACGAGGCACGTCGCGCCGAGTTCGCAGGCCTCGTCCACGGCGCGGTGGTTGTCGTCGTGCGCGGCCTGCAGGCCGGCGGCGTCGGTGGCGGGGAACATGCCGCCGCGGCAATAGCCCGAGAGCTTCAGGCCGTGGGCTTTGACCAGGTCGCTCACGGCCTTGAGGCCGCTGGCCGCCACCTGATCGCGCCAGGGGGAGATGGCCCGGATGCCGAGGCGCGCACAGTCTTCGATGATGTCGGTGAGCGGTTGGTCCTGGCCATGGCTCTTGCGCACCGTGGCCGTGTTGATGGAGAGCCAGCGGTGGTCTTGCGAGAAATCGCGCATCAGTCGACTCCGTGCAGCGCCAGCAGCGTGTTCATGCGCTGCACGGCCAGCTCGGGTTGCTCCAGCAGGTTGGCGGCGTCGGCGAGGCGGAAAAGTTCGGCGAAGTGGGGAAGCGAACGCGTGCTCTGCTGACCACCGACCATGGTGAAGTGGCTCTGATGGCCGTTGAGCCAGGCCATGAAGACCACGCCGGTCTTGTAGAAGCGCGTGGGCGCGGCAAAGATGTGGCGCGACAGCGGCACCGTGGGGCCGAGGATGTCGTGGAACTTCTGCAGGTTGCCCTGCGCCAGTTCGCCCAGCGCGGCGCTGGCGGCGGGCGCGATGGCGTCGAAGATGCCGAGCAGCGCATCGCTCTGGCCATGGGTCACTTCCTTGCCATGGCCATCGCCGGCGATCAGTTCGGCGTAGTTGAAATCGTCGCCGGTGTACATGCGCACGCCAGCCGGCAGGCGCCGGCGCATGGCGATCTCCTTGTCCTTGTCGAGCAGCGAGATCTTGATGCCGTCCACCTTGTCGGGGTGCGCGGCGATCACGGCCAGCGCGGTGTCCATCGCCTGATCGACATCGTTGCTGCCCCAGTAGCCCTTGAGCGCCGGATCGAACATGTCGCCCAGCCAGTGCAGCACCACGGGCTGTTTTGCCTGGCTGAGGATGCGGTCGTACACGCGTTCGTAGTCGGCTGGGCTTCTGGCCACGCGGGCCAGCGCACGGCTGGCCATCACGATCAGCTTTCCGCCGAGTTTCTCGATGGCGGCCATCTGCTCTTCGTAGCCGGCAATGACTTCCTCGACCGTCTTCACCTGCTCCAGCACCAGGTGATCGGTGCCGCAGCCGGAAGCCACGAGCGCACCCGGCACGTCCTTCGCAGCGTCGAGCGAGCGGCGAATGAGTTCCAGCGAGGTCGGCCAGTCCAGGCCCATGCCGCGCTGTGCGGTGTCCATGGCCTCGGCCACACCCAGGCCCAGCGACCACAGCCGCTGGCGGTAGGCGATGGTCGCGTCCCAGTCGACCGCGCATTGCAGCCAGGGGTCGATGGCGGCCAGCGGGTCGGCCACCACGTGCGCGGCGGAATAGGCGATGCGGTTGAACTTCACGCCGGCAGCGGGCTTCACCGGTGTGCTGCCGCGCAGGGTGTAGGCCTCGATCTTCCCGGAGGCGTTGGGGAGTTGGAGTGAGAGGGCCATGGGTTCAGACTTTCAGGGGCTCGACGTCGACCCAGCGGCGCTCTTTCCAGCTTTGCAGCGCCACCTCCACCAGCTGCACGCCCTTGGCGCCTTCGGGCAGCGTCCACTTGTACGGTTCGTTTTCCACCACGTGGCGGATGAAGTGCTCCCACTGGATCTTGAAGCCGTTGTCGTAGACCTGCGTGTCCGGCACGTCCTGCCACTGCTCGGAGAAGTTCATGCTGTTCTTGACGTCGGGGTTCCACACCGGGCGCGGCGTGTTCACGCGGCTCTGCGCCTTGCAGCCGGTCAGCGTGGCCACGGCCGAGCCGTGCGTGCCGTCGACATGGAATGTGACGAGGTCTTCGCGATTGACGCGGGTGACCCAGCTCATGTTGAGTTGCGCGATGACCGGCTCGCCGTTGTGGCCGGTGAGTTCGACGGTGGCATACGCGGCGTCGTCGGCGGTGCAGTCGTACGGCTTGCCCGCCTCGTCCCAGCGCTGGGGGATGTGCGTGGTGCCCAGGCACGAGACCGACTTCACCTCGCCGAACAGGTTGTCCAGCACGTAGCGCCAGTGGCACATCATGTCCAGGATCATGCCGCCGCCGTCTTCCGACCGGTAGTTCCAGCTCGGGCGCTGGATGGGCTGCAGGTCGCCTTCAAACACCCAGTAGCCGAACTCCAGGCGCAGGCTGAGCATGCGGCCAAAAAAGCCGGCGCGGCGCAGCATGTCGAGCTTGCGCAGACCTGGCAGGAACAGCTTGTCCTGCACGGCGCCGTGCTTGAGGCCCGAGGCTTCGGCCAGGCGCGCGATCTCCACCGCTTCATTGAGGTTGGTGGCGATGGGCTTCTCGCAGTACACGTGCTTGCCGGCGCGGATGGCCTTGGCGAGCAGGGTGGGGCGCATCTGCGTGGTGCCCGCGTCGAAGAACACGGTGTCGTCCGGGTTGGCAAGGGCGGCGTCGAGGTCGGTGCCCCAGCGAGCAATGCCGTGGGTCTTGGCCAGGGCTTCCATCTTCTCCGCGTTGCGGCCGATCAGGATCGGGTCGGGCATGACCCTGTCGCCATTCGAGAGCGCTACGCCGCCTTGCGCGCGTATGGCGCAGATGGACCGGATCAGGTGCTGGTTCATGCCCATGCGGCCGGTCACGCCGTGCATGATGAGGCCGAGTTTCTTGGTTGCCATGTGGGATCTCCGTGAAGGCAGGGTGAGTTCAGTGGATGGCGTCCAGGCTGTGCCACAGCGGCGTGGCTGCGCTGGCAAAGCCCGGGGTGTGCAGCGAGGCGATGTCGATCCGGCCGCCGGTCACCGCAAGGTGGGGCCGGCCGTGGGGGTCTGTGTCGTACAGGCCCGCGTGTGCCTGGGCGAAAGCGCGTGCCTCTTCAGCCGGCGCCGTGCCAAAGCCGTCAACATAGTGATGGCCATTGCGTTCAATGTGCCGCACGCCCAGGCTGGCCGCCAGCAAGGTGTCCTGCTGCACGGCCAGCCCCGCCTGGCAGGTGAGGTCTTCGCCAGAGAGCAGCAGCCGCGGGTCGCTGGCGATGCGGTGCGCGTTGGCCAGCGAGCGGTAGATGCCTTTGCAGGCCTTGCTGGAAATGCCGCGGTAGCCCAGGGACAGGCCCTCTTCGAACGCGGCGGGGTGATCGTCCGATTCGTCCAGGATGACGGGCACATCGATGGGCAGCGATGCGATGGACTCCTTCAGCGCCACGGCACGGGCCAGCGGCTGTTCGAGCAGCAGCGTGCGCCGAAGGAGATCGGCCAGGGTCGGACTGGCCTGCAGTGCTCGCCAGTGGTCACCGAGGGCCGTGGCGTCGGCGAAGGTCTCGTTGCCATCCAGCGTGGCGCGGTAGTCCACACCCAGACGCTGCAGCACCGCGGCGATGCGCGCGAGGCGGTCCATATCGGCATCGACCTGGCCGCTGAGCTTGAGCTTGAAGTGGTGCAGACCATGCCGGCGGATGGCGGACTCCATCGTCGCGGGCAGGCCGTCTTGCGGATCGGGGCCGGGCTCGTCGTCGGCAAGGCGATCGGCCAGGCCGACGGTGTGGCGCAACACCACGTGGGTGGGCTGTGCCAGATCGAGCCGCTGGCTCCATGGGTCGCCCAGCACGCCGGCACGCAGGCCGTCCACCCATGAAAGACCCGCAGCGCGCAGGGCGGCGTCGGCCACGGCCTTGTCCAACAGCGCCGGACCGAACTGGGCCGCCAGGCGCGGCAGGCCCCTGGCCAGCGACACGCCCAGCGCGCCTTCGCTGGCGATCTGTGAATGGGCGTGCGGGCTCATGGCCTCGCCCGTGGCCAGCCAGGCGTCGCGGGCATTGCGAAGCGACTCGCGAAGTTGCTCGAAATTCTGCTCGTGCGTCAGGGCGGGCGACTTGTCGAACCACTTCGGCACCATCAACTCGGCACTGGCGCCCTCGAAGGTTCGGCCGCCCAACTCGGCGCGCACGCGCACGAAGGCCTGGGGACATTGCGTGACGGTGGCCGCGCCGAACCGGAACGGCAGGCGAAGCGTGACATGGCGTTGCGACAGCAGCACCTCGGTGATGCGCAGGGCTGGGGCGGTCATTTCAGTGTGTTCCAGAGATCGCGCACGTGGCGCGCGGAGGCTTCGGCGCAGGCCGGGCCGTCAGGCAGGTATTCGAAGGGCTCCACGGCCACCCAGCCGGTGTAGGCGCTAGCCTTGAGGACCTGCAGCACCGGGCGCTGGTCGGTGTCGCCCTGGCCGGGGCCACGACGGTTGCGGTCGTTGAGCTGCACATGGGCAATGTGGCCGCTGGCGAGAAATCGCCGCAGCACGTCGTGCACCGGCTCGCTCTCGCTGTGCGAAGCGGCGCTTACATCCAGCATGGTGCGCAAAGCGGGCGAGCCCACGCGGTCGACCAGCGCGGCGGCCTCGGCCACGGTGTTGATCACCGGAGTTTCAAAGCGGCCCAGTGGCTCCAGGCAGTAGACGACGCCTGCCGCCTGCGCGTGGGGCGCGAGTTCGGCCAGCGCGGCCTCCAGTCGCAGCGTGGCATCGGCCACGCTCTGGCCGGGCGCCGGCGAACGTTGCTTCGGCGACCCGTGCACCAGCACCCTGGCACCGCAGGCGGCGGTGAAGTCGATGAGCCGGCGCAGCAGGTCCAGCGTGCGGCGCAACAGGGCCTGGTCGTCGGTGACCAGTGAAAGCCCCTCGGGTTTCACGAGCAGCCAGTGGAGGCTGGACACGGACAAGCCATGGCTGTGAGGGGTGCCGCGAACCTTGTGCGCGGCCGCGGTGTCGAGCGACTCGGGGTCACCCGGCAGCGTGAAAGGGGCGATTTCCAGCGCGTCGTAGCCCATGCGTGCTGCGGCCTGGCATTGCGCGTCCAGGGGCAGCGGCAGCAGCACTTCGTTGCACAGGGAGAGCTTCATGGTGCGGCCCTGGCTGAGGATTTGCGCCCGTACAGCGACCACAGCTTCCACCCGATGGTGGCAAAGATCATGGCGGCCACCGTGCCGGCGATGGGCCGCGTGAAGAAGGGGGAGAGGTCGCCATCGGACAGGATGAGCGCGCGGCGCAGGTTCTTCTCGAGCAGGTCGCCCAGCACGATGCCCAGCACCAGCGGCGCCATGGGGTAGCCGAAGTGCCGCAGGAAGAAGCCGATGAGGCCGAATGCCAGCATCACGTACACGTCGAACAGCCGGCCGGCGATGGCGAAGCTGCCGACCGCGCAGAGCACGAAGATGATGGGCACGATGAGGTGCTGGGGAACGCGCAGCACCTGAACCAGCGCCTTGGTGAGGACCAGCCCGTAGATGAGGATGCCGATGGTGGCGAACAGCATCATGGCCACCACGTCGTACACGAACTGGGGGTTCTCCACCATGATCAGCGGCCCTGGCTTGACGCCGTGGATGATCATGGCCGCCATCAGCACGGCAGCGGGCGCCGAGCCGGGAATGGCCAGTGTGAGCACAGGAATCATGGCACCGGGCACGCAGGCGTTGTCCCCGGTCTCCGCGGCCATGAGGCCTTCCACCGAGCCCTTGCCGTACTTTTCCTTTTCCTTGCTGGCGCGCTTGGCCGCGGCGTAGGAAGACCACGCCGCCACGTCCTCGCCCACGCCGGGCACGATGCCCACGCCAGTGCCGATGAGGCCCGAGCGCAGGATGGTGCGCCAGTACTGCGCCACGTCGCGCAGTTTCGGGATCACGGTGTCGAACGCGCTGATCTTCACCGGCGCCTGCCGGTTGCGCATGGCGGTGAGCAGCTCGGCAAAACCGAAGGCGCCCACCAGCGCGGGCACCAGCTGGATGCCGCCCGCCAGATCTCGCACGCCCCAGGCGAAACGCTCGTAGCCGTACTGCGGTTCTTGGCCGATGGTGGCGATGAACAGGCCCGCGATGCCGGCGATCCAGCCCTTGAGCGGATCGTCACCCGTGAGCGTGCCCGCGATGATCACGCCGAACAGCGCGAGCCAGAAGAATTCGTAGGCACCGAACTTGAGCGCCAGGCCGCCCAGCACCGGTGTGAACGCGGCCAGGAAGAACATGCCGATCAACGTGCCCATGACCGAACCGGTGGTGGCAATGCCCATGGCACGCCCGGCCATGCCCTGGCGGGCGAGCTGGTAGCCATCGAGGCATGAAGCGGCCGATGCCGGCGTGCCCGGAATGTTGAGCAGGATCGCCGAGCGCGAGCCGCCGTAGATGGAGCCCACGTAGGTGCAGATGAGGATCAGCAGCGCCTGTTCGGGGGGCAGCTTGATCGTGAGCGTGGTCATCAACGCCAGCGACATGGTGGCCGTGAGGCCGGGCAGGGCGCCCATGACCACGCCGACCAGCGAGGCCAGCAGGGCAAAGAAGATCGTCTCCGGCGTGCCGAAGCGAACGATCGAATGGCCGAATAGGAGCAGTCCGTCGAACATGGGGAGGGGTCAGGGCAGGCGGACGAGGAAGACGTACTGGAACACCAGCGTCACCACCGCGGAAGTGAGGACACCGGCGAGCACGGACACGGTGGCGCGGCGCGCCAGGGGCTGGTCGTCCGGCGCGAAGCTCGCCACGAACGCGGTGACGAACAGGGCAGTGACGAGCCAGAACGGCGCCCGCCCGATCAACAGGCCCGCGTACACCAGGCTGAGCGCCATGGTGATGGCGATGCGCCGGTTGAAGACCCCCACGGCGTCTTCGCCCGACGCCGTCTCGCGCAGCTTGCGGCGCCAGCCACGCAGCATGAGCACCAGGCCCAGCAGGGCCACCACGCTGCCCAGCATGCCGGGCACGAAACCCGGCATGGTGTAGAGCACCGCGCCCATGGCCTCGTAGCGGTCCATGCGCAGGGATTCCCCCAGGATCAACAGGCCAAAGCCCGTCCACGCCGCGCCGCCCCAGAGGTCGGAGCGGGCGGTTGTTCCGCCCTCGGTCATGTGATGTTCCGGTGCGTCAGCTCAGGGCTTGGGGATGCCGACGGTGTCGGGCGACACCTTGGCCTTGCCGGCGGCCTGTTGCGTCCAGGCGTAGGACTGGATGGCCGGGAACACCGCCTTCTGCGCATCGTCGCCCGCCATGGGGGCAAACATGGCGCCGCGCGACTGCGCGTACTTGCGCAGCGCCTCGCTCTTGGACATTTCGGTCGCCCAGATCCGGTCCAGCGTCTGCTTCACTTCAGGCGGCGCGGCCTTGGGCACGAAGATGCCGAAGTAGTTGATCGGGTCCTTGAAGCCGGGGATGAACTGCGACAGCGGCGGGATGGTGCCGAAACCTTCGATCTCGATCGACTTGTCACCCACCACCGCCAGCGGGCGGATCCTCTTGGCACGGATCATGTCGGTCTGCTCGGCGGCCAGCTGCGTGGTCACCTGCGTTTCGCCCGAGGCTGCGGCCACTGCGGCGGGGGCCCCACCGTCGTAGGTCACGTGCTTGTAGGTCACGCCGGCCGCGCGAGAAAGCGCCTCGATGGCGGAATGGCCGCTGGAGTTCACGCCGGCCGTGGCCACCGAGATGCTGTTCGGATTGGCTTTCATGGCCGCGAGCAGTTCGGGCATGGTCTTGTACGGCGTGTCGGCGTTGACGCCCACCACGGCGATGTGCGCCACGTTCAGGTACAGGTTCCAGTCGCTGGCAGACGTGTCGAGCATGCCCAGCACCTTGTAGGTGCCCAGGTCCTTCGCGCCACCCGCGGTCCAGGTGTAGCCGTCGGCCGGTGCGGCCATGGCGTTCTTGGTGCCCACCGAACCCGATGCGCCGGGCTGGTTCATGATGACGATCTTCTGGCCCAGGTGCTTCTCAAGCTCGGCCGCGGTCACGCGCGAAACCTGGTCGGTGGAGCCGCCTGGCGCCCAGGGCACGATCAGCGTGATCGGACGGTCGGGCTTCCACTGGGCGAGGGCGCTGGTCGAGGCCAGGGCCAGCAGGGAGGTGATCAACAGTTGGCGAAAGGGCAGGACGGTCTTCATGCGTTGTCTCCAGGGTTAATTCACTGACTGGTGAATCGTAGGAGGCGCAAATCGCAGCGTCAAGGCGCCCGGTCGCTCAGCTTCTAAGGACATACCCTAGGATCACGTCGCACATGTGCGAGAGCCGTTCGCTGTGCGCCTTGGGCGTCATGAGGTCGCGCCCGAAGATGGCCGAAAGCGTGTGGTTGTTGGAGAGGTAGAAGTACGACAGCCCGGCGATCGACACGTAGAGCTGCACCGGATCGATCCCGCCCCGGAACGTCCCCTCCACGCGCCCGCGTTCCAGGATTTCCCCGAGGGTGGCCACCAGCGGCGAGTTGAGCTGACGCGCCCGCTCGGACTGTTGCAGATGCCGCGCACGGTGCAGGTTGGCGCTGTTGAGCAGGGTGAGGAACTCCGGGTGCTCGAGGTAGTAGTTCCAGGTGAACTCGACCAGCCGGCGCACGGCACTCTCGGGCTTGAGGTGCAACAGGTTGAGCTCGCGTTCGCGCTCGCGGATGTCGCGGTACACCTGCTCCAGCACGGCCTGGAAGAGCTTTTCCTTGTCTTCGAAGTAGTAGTAGATGAGGCGCTTGTTCAGGCCTGCCCGCTCGGCAATGCGGTCCATGCGGGCACCCCCGAGTCCGTGCTCTGCGAACTCGTCGCGGGCGGCCATCAGGATGGTATTCTGGGATCGGTCTGCGTCACGCAGACGCTCTTCGAGCAGGGGTGTGGGTGCAGAGCTCATGCCCGGATAATTCACCAATAGGTTAATAAAGTCAATCGCATGCCCCAGATCGCCGGTCACCTGCTCGTCGAATGCCTGATCGCCCAGGGTGTCACGCACGCCTTCGGGGTGCCGGGTGAGAGTTACCTCGCCGTGCTGGACGGCTTTCACGCCCACGCCGGGCGCATCCAGTTCGTCACCAACCGGCAGGAAGGCGGCGCGGCTTTCATGGCCGAGGCGCAGGGCAAGCTCACCGGTCGACCGGGCGTGTGCTTCGTGACGCGGGGACCAGGTGCCACCAACGCCTCCATCGGCGTGCACACCGCGTTCCAGGATTCCACGCCCATGGTGCTGTTCGTGGGCGATGTGGCGAGTGACGCGCGCGACCGCGAAGCCTTCCAGGAAGTGGACTATGCCTCTTTCTTCGGGCCGTCCACGCGCGGCATGGCCAAGCGCGTGGAGCGCATCGACGACGCGCGACGCATTCCGGAGTACGTGGCGCGGGCCTTCACCACTGCGATGAATGGGAGACCCGGCCCGGTGGTGCTGGTGCTGCCGGAGGACATGCTCACGCAGACGGTGGACGCCCTCCCGCTGCCACGCGTGGAGCCCGTGCAGGCCTGGAGCGATCCCGGGTCGTTGCGCGAGTTGCGAAGCCTTCTGCTGGCCAGCGAACGCCCTCTGCTCATTGCGGGTGGCGGCGGTTGGACGCCGCAGTCGGCCGCTGCGCTGCAACGTTTCGCCGAGAACTGGCAACTGCCCGTGGCCAACGCCTTCCGCTTCCAGGACACCTTCGACAACCACCATGCGCTCTACGCTGGTGATGTGGGCCTGGGCATCAACCCGGCGCTGGCACGCCGTGTGCGCGAAAGCGATCTGCTGATCGCGCTCGGTCCGCGCCTGGGTGAATCCACCACCGGTGGTTACACGCTCATCGAGGCGCCGCTGCCCAGGCAGAAACTGGTGCACGTGCACGCCAGCGCCGAAGAACTGGGCCGCGTCTACCAGCCCACGCTGGCGATCAACGCCACCATGAACGCCGCCGCGCGCAGCCTGGAGGTGCTCACGGCGCCGCCCGAAGTACCCTGGAGTGCCTGGACGCAGGCCTGCCACGCAGACTACCTCGCCAACATCGATCCAGCCAACGGCGGCGTGGTGTTGCCGGGCACCATCGACATGCCTGCGATCATCCACACGCTGCAGCGGCACTTGCCGGCAGATGCCGTGCTCACCAACGGCGCCGGCAATTTCGCGAGCTGGCTGCACCGGTTCTTTCGCTACCACGGCCTGGTCAAGGGCCACAAGACGCAGCTCGCGCCCACCAACGGGGCCATGGGCTACGGCGTGCCAGCGGGCATCGGCGCGGCCATCCTCACCGGGCGCACCGCGTTCACCATTGCGGGCGACGGCGACTTCCTCATGAACGGCCAGGAGCTCGCCACGGCCGTTCAACATGGCGCCAGGAGCATCGTGCTGCTGCTCAACAACGGCAGCTTCGGCACCATCCGCATGCACCAGGAGCGCGAGTACCCGGCGCGCGAAAGCGGTT
Source organism: Hydrogenophaga sp. (assembly GCF_051858985.1). Classification (GTDB taxonomy): domain Bacteria; phylum Pseudomonadota; class Gammaproteobacteria; order Burkholderiales; family Burkholderiaceae_C; genus Hydrogenophaga. The sequence continues at coordinate 419,541 of NZ_JBHYGM010000002.1, forward strand.
CGGGACTCACCAACCCGGATTTCTGTGCGCTGGCCCGCGCCTACGGCTACACCGCCGAGCGCATCACGCACACGGCCGAGTTCGAAGCCGCGTTGCAGCGCGCCCTGGCGGCGCCCGGCGGCAGCGTCATCGAGGTGATGCTCGATGTCGACGTGATCACCACGCGCGGCACGCTGAGCGCCATCCGGCAGAACGCCCTGCGCCCAGGAATGTGAATAGATCACAAAGGCGGGGGTACCTGCACACACCCTGAGGCGCACCCGCCTGCCTAGACTGGGCCATCCATCAACAAGGGGCTCGGCATGTGGCAAACAACGGATGCAGTCTGGAGCGGCAGCGCCGACACCCCGCTGGAGAAGTCCGACCCACGACCCGTCCTGGGTCAGCAGGTGCTCATGCGGGTTTTCGACGAGATCGACTACGGCATGCTGGTCATCGATGCGCAGGGTCGCATCCTGCACGCCAACCACCTCGCGCGCCACGAACTGGCCAGTGGCCGCGTGATCATGTCCTACGGCAACAGCCTGCTGGGCAGCAATGCGGGCTTCACCGGCCAGATCCAGCAGGCCATGGAGGCGTCTTTCCGGGGCCAGCGCCGGCTGTTGCTCATGACGCAGGGCGACCGTGAGCTTTCCATGGCCTTCACCCCACTGAGCCACCCGCTGGAGGCGGACCCGCCCTCGGTGCTGGTGCTGCTCTCTCGCCAGAGCACCTGCGACAACCTGGCGGTGCGCATGTTTGCGCGCACGCTCAACCTGAGCCCGAGCGAGGAAGCCGTGCTCATGGGCCTGTGCCGCGGTCTGGCGATCCCGGAAATCGCGAAGCAGCACGGCGTTGCGCAATCCACCGTGCGCAGCCAGATCAAGACGCTGCGGGAGAAGGCCGGCGCCCCAAGCATCCGCCGGCTCCTGCACCGCATCAACAGCCTGCCGCCGGTGGTGCCTGCCTTGCGCATCATCACGCCCATGCCGCACAATGCCACGGAGTTTTCCCACCCGTGAGCCTGGATGCCTGCAGCCGCTGTCGCCCTGACCCGTCCCCCCAGTTCCCTCCACATTGAAGCCCTTGCCGCCCTCGGCGTTTCGCGGCGGTACCGCCGTGGGGCCTTGCTGATCCAGGAAGGCGAGACCGGCGACACGCTCTACATCGTGCTGCAAGGCCGGCTGCGCGCCTTCGTCTCCGACAACCAGGGCCGCGAACTCACGCTGGGCATGTACGGACCGCTTGAGTACGTGGGTGAGATGTCGCTCGATGGGGGACCCCGCTCGGCCAATGTGGAAGCGGCTGAAGCCAGCACCTGCGCGGTGGTTTCGCGCGCCACCTTGCTGGACTACATCGCTTCACAACCGGAGTTCGCGCTGGAACTCATGGCCCGGCTCATCCGACGCGCCCGCCTGGCGACCGACAGCGCGCGCAGTGTCGCCCTGATCGATGTCTACGGACGGCTCGTGCGGCTGCTCAACGAGATGGCCCGTGTGCCCGACGAGCACGGAGAGCGCTGCCTGCGCGAGCGCCTGACGCACCAGCAGATGGCGCAGCACCTGGCCTGTTCGCGCGAGATGGTGAGCCGCCTGCTGAAAGACCTGGAGACCGGCGGCTACATCGCCGTGCGCGACCGCTGGATCTGGTTGATCAAACCTTTGCCGGCGCGCTGGTAGACATTCAATCGCCGTTGAGCAGGCCGCGCGCGAGTTGCGGCGACGACGAACTGGTGCCCGCCAGTCGCACCACGCTGCCGCTCAGACTCCCCGCACCCAGCACGCCCCACAAGGCCGGGTTGTCGTCGCTCGGGTACAGCGTGTCGGGCACCTTCTTCACGAAAGGACGCTGCGGTCGGCCGGGGTCCGGGTCCGGGCGGCGTGGCGAGTAGAGCGCAAAGTGGCCGCTCGGCGACGCATGCCGGCGCGTGCCCCCCGCACTCACCGTGCGCTGGCCGGTGGAGAGGCTGTTGAAGGTGCCGCTGCGCCGGATGAGGGTCGGGTTGGCGGGATCGTCCACGAAGGCGTGGATGTTGCCGCTGGTGTCGTAGAGCTTGTCTTCCAGGTACGACTGACGCGCGCCGGTGTTCACGCCCAGCGCCACGTCGTCGCGCTCGATGTAGGCGTCCCACACCACCGGCTGGCCGCGGTGGTGGGTCAGCGTGACCTTCCACACCCCGAAAGGCGCCGTGGCCTTGCCCGCGCGCCGGCTGAAGGTGGGCGCGATGGCGAGCAGCGCGCAGGTGCCGCGGCTGCCGAGTGCGGAATCGTTGGGAAAGATCAGGCCGCACAGCGGCTGCCCACCTTCGCCCAGCCAGACGCCCGACTCGCCGATGCCGCGCTCGGGCAGGGCTGGCCCACCCCCCGGTGGTGTGACGGTGATCGTCACGTTCTCTGCGCCTTTGCCGAGCCAGATTTCCAGAAAGCTCTGCGTGCGGTCGTCCGGTTGAATGCGCCAGTGCAGTTCGGCCGAGCGCCCGAGTTGCAGCTCGCCGTTGGCGTGCGTGCGGCTCTGGTAGGCATTGCCCGCCGGAACGGCGATGTGCAGCCGCCCGGCGTAGAGGTCGATGAGTTGATCCATGGCCGCTTCCAGGATCGAGCTGCCGTCGTGCGGACCAGCCAGCGTGCCCCAGCTGATGTTGACCACCACCTGGGCGCTCGGCGCGCAACGCGCGAGGATGTACATCAGGCCGTCGAGCACGCTCACATTCATGGCGCCGCCCGACGTGTCGAGCACATTGGACCAGTCCAGCTTCACCGCCACGATGTCGCAGCGGCTGGCCGGGTCGTCGGCCGGGTGCAGCAGATTCCCAGCCCCGCAGGCCTGGCTGGCCACGTGCGTGCCGTGGTTCACGGGCTTGCTCAGGTCCCAGAGTTGAAGGTGCCGGTAGAGCGCGTCTTCGTCGAGTTGTTGATTCCGCGTGTAGAAGGCCATGGCCGCGTCGATGGCAGCGCCCGAGAGTTCATGGCCATAGCCCATGTCGCGCGGCGTCGGGCCGGCGCGTGCAGGGTCCAGCGGTTGCCGGTGGCGCGGTTCGTTGCCGGGCCAGTTGCCGTTCTGGTAAGCGTCCTGGCGCCAGAAGTGCTTCACCCGGGTGCAGCCATTCGGGTCGAGGAAGGCGCTGTTGGCCACCGCCAGCCCACCGTCGATCAAACCCATCACAGGCCCGGTGAGCAGGTGCGGCGGCGCAATGGGATGGCATCCGTGGGTGCACGGATCGATGATGGCGTTGGCGTGTTCATCCACGGGCAGGCCGAGCTCGAGGCGCAGGATGAGGCCACGCAGGTGTGCGCTCTGGCGCATGCGCTGGAAGAAGCGCGGCTTCACCCGCGCACTGCAGAAGCGAAGGCCTGGCACGATGAGGTACACGCGGGGAATCTGCAGCCAGGCGGTGGACGATGCCGCCACGAGGGCAGGCACGTCAGCGCCGGGGCTGAGTTCGATCACGATGGGCAGCCACTTCGGCGGCCGCTGACCTCGGCCCTTGCGGTAGCCAGCGAAGTGGTCGGCTTCGGCCCAGGCCAGGTACGGGTCCTTGCCGTCGATTTCGCCCGGCGCGCTCCAGTGGATGCCGGTGAAAACACCGGTGGGCAGCGCCGTCCAGTCCGGCGCGCTCATTTCCACTCCTTGAGCGCTTCCTTCCAGAGCCAGTTCAACAGCGGCGCGTTGCCCACGGCCACCGTGCCCGCTGATCGCGTGTAGGCGTGGCCGTGCGTGTCGTTCATCGACTGGTGCAGGCTGAAATCCAGCGGTTCGCCGTTGGGGCCTTCGAACAGGCGGCCATCGAAGCCGCGTTCATGCACCCGCGTGCCGGTGGCGCGGGCGACCAGGAATTCAGCGAGCGCGGTGCCCAGCAGCCGGCCCACCGCGCTGTCGACGGGGTAGTGCACACCGGCAACCACCCGGTTGGTGGCGATGCGTGCGGCCAGGCGCTGCAGTTGCTCGTGATTGCGCGTCCCGTTGGGTGGATTGCCAGCGTCAGGGGCTGCATTCATCAGCGCTTCTAGAAGAACCGCCACGGCAAAGGCCTCGGTTGCGTGGCCGCTGGGCCAGCTGCCGTGCCCGGGCGTTTCGATCATCGGCTGGATCTGCGGCGAGAACTGCACCGGGCGGATGCTGGCGAAGATCTGCTTGAAGCGCATTTCCACCAGCACGGCGAGCGAGAAGACCAGATCGATCAGTTGCAGGGTCTTCTTGTGGCGGTGCGCCGTGAGGCCCACGACAGCGGAAAAGAACAGGATGGGCGGCGCCATCTGGTCCACGATTTCGGCGGCCCGGTCGGCGCGAAGATCGGCATAGGCGGCCACCAGATCCAGCTGCTTCTGGAACTGTGCCTTCGAGGGCGCACGCAGCCGAACCAGGGTCTTCTTCTGGGCGCTGGCCGACTGGAGATTGGCGAACTCCAGCGACGCATCCTTCTGGGCCGCCCGCGTCTTGAACAGCAGGCCTTCCACGAGTTCGCTGAACACCGCCTCCTGGCGCGGTCCGTCCGCCCACAGTGCCAGGTTGTCCGGCTGATTGAACCCAGGCTCGTTCACATGCAGCCTGGAACCCTGGAACGGCCCGACGATCGCGGCGCGGCTGAGGATGAGCGCATCGGCGGAGACCACAGCTGCGCTCACGCCGCCACTCACACCGCCGCTCACACCGCCACTGACGCCTCCGCTCACCCCACCGCTCACGCCGCCACTGACACCGCCGCTGACGCCACCGCTCACGCCTCCGCTGACACCTCCGCTCATATCGACTCCTTGCTGGTTTCAATGATGGGGCAGGCCGAGCCCCGCGAGCGCCTTGGCGGCGCGCTGGCGCACCGGGCTCTGGCTTCCCGATGCCATGTACTTGGCCAGGGTGAGGCCAGGCTGCAGCGCACGCATCACCTCGAAGGTCTTGCGCGCTTCCTCGATCTGGCCCAGCTCGTACTGGCAAATGAGCAGGGCCCGGATGGTGGGCAGGTGAAAGCGGTTCTTCTGCAGTGAGGAGCGGCACAGCTCGATGGCCTGCTCGAGCCTTCCAAGGGCCAGGTAGCTGTTGGCCAGCATCATCTCGAAGTAGTACTTCTGCGGATCCAGCGGTGAGAGGTGCAAGGCATTCTCTGCCTCGTTCATCGAGTCTTCGGGTGTTCCCCACATCGTCGACCACACGCTGTTGTAGAGCCACGCCATCGGGTCGTTCGGGTTGCTCTGCGTGGCTTCCAGCAACAGCCGGCGCGACGCGTCGACGTCCTCGCCCAGGTGACACAGGGCATGACCCTTGATGGCCATGGCCAGCGAGCTGGAGGGCTCCAGATCCAGCGCGCGATCGGCGGTGTCGATCGCACGCCGGAAGTCACGTGCGGGCTCACCGGAAAGGCCCTGCACCACCTGCATGATGTGCCACTTGGCCAGCCAGGCCCAGGGCGTGGCCACCCGCTTGTGGCGCTGCACCACGGCCTCCAGCAGTTGCTGGCTGCGCTGCAGGTCGCGCGGCGTGGAGCGGTGCATGAGCGTGATGCCGCCCAGCATCAGCGCATTGCTGTCGAGCTGCGGCACGGGCAGCACGAGGGTGCGCTGCACCAGGTCGTTGAGCAGCGCCTTGGCGCAGGCGTCGCACAGCGCGTCGAGCAGGGTGCTCTGCGAATCAAGGAGATCGCTCGTGTCACCCGTGAGCCGGTCGGCCCAGATCACTTCACCGCGTCGGTTGTCGGAGAGCTCGGCCATGATCACGACCTTGTCGCCGTATGTCACGTAGCTGCCGCCGAGCACGAAGGTGGCATCGAGCCGCTGGCCGATCTCGTCGGCTGAGCGCTGTCGTCCGCGGAAGGCCGTGGTCGACATGCGCGAGATCACGCGCAGATTCTGGCTGCGCGAGAGCTGACTGATCACACCATCGGCGATCAGTTCGCCGATCACGTACTGCTCGGCCGCGTGGCTGCGCGTCTCGAACGGAACCACCGCAATCGAAGGCCGGAAGTCGGCGGCCACGCCCTCGGGCACGCGCGGGCGCACGGCGGCGGAGCCGCTCGAAACCGGGTAGAGCTGCCAGGTGCGGACCGGTTCAGGCCAGTGCTTGAGGTAACTCTCACCCCGGTCTTCCACCTCGGCGTCCACGCCGACCACGATGCCGTCGAACACGCTGCTGGTGACCAGCGTCTCGCCCGGCGAGGCCAGATCGGCCACGCGCGCGGCCAGGTTCACGCCCTGGCCGTACACATCGTTCTCGTCCACATACAGATGGGTGGCGTTGATGCCGGCGCGCAGGTGGAGCTGTTGCGCCGGCGGCAGTGTCTCGTTGAGTGGCGCAAAGTAGCGGTGCAGCGCCAGGGCCGCCTGCACCGCCTCGGTGGGCTGATCGAACTCGGCCAGCAGGCCATCGCCCAGGCTCTTGACGAGCCGGCCGTGGCAGCTGGGCAGCACCTGGGTGGTGGCGTGGTGCATGAAGCCGCGCCACTGGTTGATGACGGCGGCCTCATTGGCAGCCATGAGGCGCACGGACTCCACCAGATCGAGCACCAGAACCACCTTGTGCCGCTGCTGGGGCAGGGGCGGCACAGCCTCCACATGCCCGTTCTGGACGGGAGTGGACGCGGTCGGAGATGGGGTGCTCGGAGTCATGCCTGAGGGGGTATTTGCATCTGGTTGCAGTTTCTCACATGTGCGCCGCGAGGCCCGCATCTGCCCCCGCAAAAAACAGCAAAGCCGGCGGTTGCCGGCTTTGCTGGGAACCTGCGCACCGCGATGGGGCGCGCGGGAAGGGATCACTTCAGGTGGTCGTTGACCAGCTTGGTCATTTCGAACATGGAGGCCTGGGCCTTCTTGAAGATTTCCTTGAGCTTTGCGTCGGCATTGATCATGCGACGGTTCACCGAGTCCTGCAGCTTGTTCTTCTTGATGTAGTCCCAGATCTTCTTGGTGACTTCGGTGCGGGGCAGGGGGCTGCTGCCCACGATCGCGGCCAGGGCAGCGCTGGGGGTCAGCGCCTTCATGAACGCGGCGTTGGGGGTGCGCTTCTTGGCAGGGGCCTTCTTGGCAGGAGCCTTCTTCGCCGGAGCGGCCTTCTTGGCAGGTGCCGCCTTCTTCGCAGGAGCAGCCTTCTTCGCGGGGGCCTTCTTGGCCGGAGCGGCCTTCTTCGCAGGAGCGGCCTTCTTGGCCGGAGCCGCCTTTTTAGCGGGAGCTTTTTTCGCAGTTGCCATGGTTGAATTTCCTTCTAGAAGTTGACTTGCTTTCCCAGCGGAAAACGCGCTTTCTCACTGGTGTCTCGGATGCTAATGGAGTTGCACGCGCAATCCAAGGTGGAGAGCGCGTTTTTTTCAAGCATTGCGCAAGGGAAGCGGCGGTTTTTGGCCGGGAAAACAACACTTGCGGGGCATGGGCGAGCCCACGCCCTCGGCCGGGGTGCTTTTCCCCTGTGGTTCAAGCGTGGTTTCTGCTTCAATGCTTCACGGTTTTCGTCTCACCTTTTCGCTCTTTTTCGCCATGACCTCCACGCCATTCAAAGCCACCTGTGACCTGTGCGACGTCCACAAGAACGACACCAGCGGCAGCTTCCGCGTACTCCCGCCAGTGTGGAAAAGCTTTGGCGCGGTGACGCGTTTTGCTGGCCCGGTCGTCACGGTCCGATGCTTCGAGGACAACTCGTTCGTGAAGTCGGCGGTCGAGAGCTCGGGTGAGGGCAGGGTGCTTGTGGTTGATGGCGGCGCTTCGATGCGTCGCGCACTGCTCGGCGGCAACCTGGGTGCCGCCGCTGCGCGCAACGGTTGGGCCGGCGTGGTGATCGACGGTTGCGTGCGCGACGTGGCCGAACTCGCTCAATGCCACACCGGCATCTGCGCACTGGCCAGCGTGCCGCTTCCCACGGAGCGCCGCAACGAGGGCCAGCGCGACGTGGTCGTTCGAATCCAGGGAGTCTGGGTGCGGCCCGGGGACTGGCTCTACGCCGACGAAGATGGCATCGTGGTGGCCGATCGGCAGCTCTAGGCTGTTATTCCCTTGTAGAGCATGTAGGCGGCGAGCAGGTACAAGAGCCCGGCGAACACCCGCTTGAGCGATTTCACCGGGAGCGCATGCGCCGCCTTCACGCCCAGCGGCGCCATCAGCACGCTCACGCTGGCGATCACCACCAGCGCGGGCACATAGATGTAGCCCACCGAACCGGCTGGCAGGTCCTTCAGACCCTGGCCGGCAATGACGTAGCCCACAGCGTTGGCCAGCGCGATCGGAAAGCCGAGTGCGGCACTCGTTGCCACCGCGTTGTGGATGCTGACGTTGCACCAGGTCATGAAGGGCACGCTGACGAAGCCCCCACCCGCGCCCACCAGGCCAGAGAGGAATCCGATCACGCCACCGGCGCCCACCAGCCCTGGTGTGCCGGGCAAGGTGCGCGTGGGCTTGGGTTTCTTGTCGAGCAGCATCTGGGTGGCCGAGAAGCCCACGAACGCTGCGAAGAAGAGCGCGAGCCACGAACCCTTGAGCAAGGCGAACACACCCAGGCTGGCGGCGATGGAGCCGAGCACGATGCCTGGGGCCAGGCCCTTGACGATGTCCCAACGCACGGCACCGCGCTTGTGGTGCGCGCGCACGCTGGAGATGGAGGTGAAGATGATGGTGGCCATGGACGTGGCGATGGCCATCTTGACCGCGAGGTCCGCCTCGACGCCGCGCCCGGCCAGGATGAAGGTGATGAACGGGACCATCAGCATGCCCCCGCCAATGCCGAGCAGGCCGGCGAGGAATCCAGTGGCCACACCGAGTGCGGCCAGCTCAATGATCAGCAGGGGTTCGAAAGGCATGAAGGGTGTCTGCAAGTGCCGCCGGACCGGCATCCTGAACCGGGGTTCAGGTGGGCGAGGGCAGCGTGGCTTCGGGTTCGTCTGACGCGAGACGCTCGCACCAGCCACGCAATGTACCAAGCCCGGGCTCTATGAGCATTGGTTCAAGGAAATATAAAGCCCGGCGCGCACTGCAGACGGTTTGAATTGTAGGCGCGGTGTGCGCAGGATGTGGACCATCGGTCGAGAAAAGCCCGCGATGGACGAGCGGTGCTTCAGAGCAGTCGACCGTCCTTGTCGAGCGTCTGGTCCAGGCGGCGCATGAGTTCGTCCACGCGGGCCTGCGTCTGCGGGTCCAGCGGTTCGCTGTCGAACGCACCACCGGCTTCGGCGAACGCACTGTTCTCGGGTTGGCCGAAGGAAGACGCCTGGAAAGCCACGGCTTCCTTCTGAGACAGCTCGAACGCCAGGTTGAGCGAGGCCAGCACCGCGATGCGGTCGCGCGCCTTGACCTTGCCAGCATCGCGGATGCGGCACATCGCGGTGTCCACCCGCTCCACCGCATCGAGCAGCGATGCCTCGCCGCCGGGTGGGCAGGAAAGCAGGTAGCTCTGTCCCATGATCTGCACTTCGATCTGCTTGCTGCCGGGCTTGCTCATGTACGTTCCTTGGGTGTGCCTTTGATGGCATCGGCCATGCCCGGGGGCAGGCGGTCGAGCAGCGCGTCGATGCGCGCGCGGGCTGCCATCAGCCGGGATTTGAGCGAATCGCGTTCGGCCTGCAGGGCCTGCACCTGCTCGACGAGCAGCGAGTTGGTGCGCTGCAGTTCCTCATGGCGCAGCAGCAGCCGCTCCACACGCTCGGAGATCTGGTCAAGGTGCTTGGGATCGGCCATGGTCGGAGGGTTCGCAGTTTTCGCATTGTAGGGTTGGCTCGAGCCGCTGCGGCTTAGAATGCCCGCTGTTGGTGCTCGCGGTGTGGTTCACATGCCGCAGTTCAACGGGAAGCAGGAGGGAATGTCCCACGGGACGGACCTAACCTGCGCTGCCCCCGCAACGGTAAGCAGACGAGAAGCCCGGCACACCCTGCCACGGCCACTCCGCTTTCATCACGCAGCCACTGGACGACATCGCCTGTCGTCTGGGAAGGCGATGAAGGTTGTTCTGCCAGCCCGGATACCGGCCAACAAGGTGGTGGTGCGCCCGGCAACGGGCGTGCTGCCGTGACGCCCATGCACCGTCGGGGAAGACGGTGAGGGCACTCAAGCTTGTGTTCTCTTTTCATGAAAAACCGCAATCTGCGCGCGCCCCTGGCCGTGCTGCCCCTGGCCACGCTGGCCGCTTTCCCTTCCCACGCCCAGACCGAAACCGTCGCCTTGCTCAAGGAAATGGTGGTCACCGCCACGCGGGTGGAAACCCGCACCGACGCCGTGCTGAGCGATGTCGTGGTGATCGAATCCGACGTCATCGAGCAATCGGCGGGTCGTTCGTTGTCCGAGTTGCTGGCGCGCCGCGCTGGCCTGCAGATGAGCGCCAACGGAGGGCTCGGCAAACAATCGGGCCTGTTCGTGCGGGGCACCGAAACCCGCCACGTCCTGCTGCTCATCGACGGCGTTCGATACGGCTCCAGCACCGCGGGATCGGCTGTTCTCGACAACATTCCCCTGAGCGCCGTCGACCGCATTGAGGTGCTCAAGGGCCCGGCGTCCGCGCTCTACGGGAGCGATGCCGTGGGCGGTGTGGTGCAGATCTTCACCAAGCGCGGACAGAAGGGCTTCCATCCTCAGGCCAGCGTCACGCTGGGCAGCTTCGGGCACCGCGCCGCCACCGCCGGGCTGAGCGGGGGCAATGACACCGTCACCTACAACCTGAGCCTGGGCACGCTGCGCGAGGATGGTTTTTCGTCCACCAACCCCAGGGTCGCGTTCGGCAACCACAACCCCGACAAGGACGGATTCGATCAGGACAGCCTGGCTGCGTCGCTGCGCTGGGCGATGGCGCCCGGGTGGACGACCGACGTGCAGTTCACGCAAGCCGACAGCGTGAGCCGTTTCGACCAGGGGCCGGGCACGTTCGACGTGCGATCGGTGGCCACCACCCGCGTGGCCGCCTGGGGCCTGGAGCGCAAGTGGTCGCCCGACTCGCGCACCCGGCTCAGCCTTTCGCGCAGCGACGACAAGTCCGACAGCTACAGTGCGCCCGGCGCGCCCTCGGTGTTCGACACGGCGCAAACGCAATGGACGGTCCAGCACGACTGGAACACCTCGCTCGGCAACGTGCTCGTGGGGCTGGAGTCCATCAAGGAAGCGGTGTCGGGCACCCAGGCTTACGCGGTGAACGCGCGCACCACGGACGCGGCCTTCGCCGGCATCACCGGCCAGGCAGGGCGGCACCTCTGGCAGGCCAACGTGCGGCGCGACGAGAACTCCCAGTTCGGCAGCGCTACCACCGGTTTTGGGAGCTACGGTTACCAGCTCACGCCGAACTGGCGTCCGCACATCGCGTATGGCACATCCTTCAAGATGCCGTCGTTCAACACGCTGTACTACGTGTCACCGTTCTTCAACGGCAATCCCACGACGCAGCCTGAGCGCGGCAAGAACAGCGAACTGGGTCTCACGTACACCGCAGGTCTGCATGAAGTGAAGCTCACCCGCTTTGACAACCGCGTGCGCGGCTTCATCACCACCCAGCCGGTGGTGGTGAACGTGCCGCGCGCACGCATGGAGGGCTGGTCCATCGCCTACTCCGGTGCGGCCGGCGACTGGAGCTGGTTCACCCAGCTCGAACTGCTTGACGCCCGCAACCAGGCCAACCGGCTCAAATTGCAGCGGCGCGCCGACGAGGTTCTGACGGCCAGCCTGGACCACCGCATGGGCGCGTGGAACTGGGGCGCAGCCTTGCAACTGGTGTCCGACCGCTTCGACAACGCGGCCAACACGCAGCGCCTGCCCGGCTTCGGCACCGTGGACCTGCACGCCCGCTACGCCTTGAGCAGGGAGTGGTCATTGGCCCTGCGCCTGAACAACGTCGGTGACAAGTTCTACGAGACGGCCTACGGCTACAACCAGCCCGGCCGCGCGGCGTACGTGACGCTCAACTGGGCACCGAAGAAGTGACACAGGCGTGCCCGGCCGTTCTCGTGGCTGCCCCGGCCTCCGGTCAGGGCAAGACCACCGTGGCCGCGGCCCTGGCGCGCCTGCATGCGCGCGCCGGTCGGCGCGTGCGGGCCTTCAAGTGCGGGCCCGATTTCCTGGATCCGCACTGGCTGGCGCTCGCCACAGGTCGGCCCGCGCACAACGTCGATCTGTGGATGACGGGCGAGGACGATGCGCGGGCCAGGCTGCATGAAGCGGCCTGCGAGTCGGACCTGATCGTCGTCGAAGGCGTGATGGGGCTGTTCGATGGGGAACCCAGCGCCGCCGATCTCGCACAACGTTTTGGTCTGCCGGTGCTGGCGGTGATCGACGCCTCGGCCATGGCGGGCACGTTTGGCGCCCTCGCGTTCGGTTTGCAGCATTTCCGTCCCGGCCTGCCCTGGGCGGGTGTGCTGGCCAACCGCGTGGCCAGCGAGCGGCATGCACAGATGCTTGAAGAAGCATTGGCCGGTGGGAGCGCCCGCGATGCAGGCGATTTCCTGGGTGCTGTGATGCGCGATGCCGCGTTCACGCTGCCGGAAAGGCATCTGGGCCTGACGGTGGCTGCCGAGTTGCCTGATGCCATGGCGCGCCTGGACTCCGCCGCCGACGCGCTGGTCCGTGGCGTTCGATGCGCCGGCGCCTCGCGCGCCCGCGCTTGCGCTGCTGGCGGGCAAGACTGTGGCGGTGGCTCGCGACACCGCGTTCTGCTTCATCTACCCGGCGAACCTGGACGTGCTCCGATCGCTGGGGGCGGAACTCGCCTTCTTCTCGCCGTTGGCCGACGAGCCACTGCCGGTGTGCGATGCCGTGTGGTTGCCAGGGGGTTACCCCGAGTTGCACGTGAACACGCTCGCAGCGGGCCGGACCTGTGGCGCCAGCCTGGCGGCTCATGTGCAGGCGGGGCGGCCCGTGTGGGCAGAATGCGGCGGCATGATGCCGCTCTTTGATCAACTCACCACGCTGGACGGTCAGGCCCACGCCATGTGGGGCCTGCTCCCCGGGAACGTGACCATGCAGCAGCGCCTGGTGGCCCTGGGTCCACAGCAGCTGGTGCTGCCTTCCGGCACCTTGCGCGGTCATACCTTCCACCATTCGCGCTGCGAGACCCCTTTGCAACCTGCGCGCACCACCGAACCAGCGCGCGGGACTGGCGAGGCCGTTTACCAGACCGGCTCACTGCAGGCCAGTTACTTCCACGCCTGGTTTCCCTCCAGCCCGGCGGCCGTGGCATCGCTGTTCCTCACGCGGGAGGCGGCATGAACAGCGCCGCCCTGGGCCCGCAGCGCATTGTCTGCCTGACCGAAGAAACCACCGAGTGGCTCTATCTTCTGGGGCAGGAACATCGGATCGTGGGCATCTCGGGCTACACCGTGCGCCCGCGCCGTGCGAGGGAAGAAAAGCCCAAGGTCAGTGCCTTTCTCAGCGCGAAGACCCACAGGATCCTGGAACTGGAGCCCGACTGTGTGTTCGGTTTTTCCGACCTGCAGGCCGACATCGCCGCCACGCTGATTCGTGCCGGCGTGCAGGTGACGGTGTTCAACCAGCGAAGCGTCGACGAGATCTTTTCCATGCTCTTCCAGGTGGCGGCGATGGTGGGCTGCGCCGAGGAAGGCCTGCGGTGGATCGAAGCGGCGCGAGCGCGGCTGGACGGCATTCGCGATGAGGTGGCCACGCTGCAGGCCAGCGGCCACCGCCGGCCGCGGGTGTTTTTCGAGGAATGGGACGAGCCCCACATCAGCGGTATCCGCTGGGTTTCCGAATTGCTGGGCATCGCCGGTGGGGACGATGTGTTCCCCGAGCTTGCGTCGAAGGCTCTCGGCAAGGACCGGATCATCGGAGACGGCATGCAGATCGTGCAGCGCAACCCGGACATCGTCATCGGCTCGTGGTGCGGCAAGAAATTCCGCGCCGAGAAGGTGTCCGCCCGTGCCGGCTGGCAGGACGTGAACGCGGTGAAGAACGCGCAGCTGTTCGAGATCAAATCGGCAGACATCCTGCAGCCCGGGCCGGCCGCGCTCACCGATGGCGTGGACCAGATGCACCGCATCGTCACCCAGTGGATGCGCGACCATGGTTGAGATCGCGCGCAGTGAAATCATTCTGGGCGGACAACGCAGCGGCAAGTCGCGCCGCGCGGAAAACCTCGCCCGGCAGTGGCTCGACAACGCGCCGGCACACCAGGCCGTGCTGATCGCCACTGGCCAGGCCTGGGACAACGAGATGCGCGAGCGCATCGCGCGGCACCAGCGCGATCGCGCCGAGCGGGTGCCGCGCATGGTCACCGTCGAGGAGCCTCTGGCGCTGGCCGAGGCAATCGACCGGCACAGCGCCGCGCACACGCTGGTGGTGGTGGACTGCCTCACGTTGTGGCTGACGAACCTCTTGATGCCGGCCGAAGGCGCTTCGGTGGATGCCGCGGCGCCCGCCGATCGGCTTGGCCGCGTCATCCGGTTGGCGCCCGGCCCGCTGGTGCTGGTGAGCAACGAGATCGGCCTGGGCGTGATCCCCCTGGGACGTGAGGTGCGCGCCTTCGTGGATGCGCTCGGCGGCCTGAACCAGTCGGTGGCTGCGGCTTGCGAGCGCGTCACGCTCATGGCGGCGGGACTGCCGATGACCTTGAAAGCTTCGAAATGAAATGTGTGTTGACGCGGCTTCGGTGGTTCGTTCTGTTCATGTGCGGTGGTTTCGTGGTGGGGCTGCACGCCGCGCCGCTGCAGATCACCGACGACCGGGGTGTCACCGTGCTGCTGGCCCAGTCGCCGCAGCGCATCGTCTCGCTGCTGCCTTCGCTCACGGAGACGGTCTGCGAACTCGGGCGCTGTGAACGCCTGGTCGGCGTGGACCGGTACTCGAACTTTCCGCAGTCGGTTCGCCACCTGCCCCAGACCGGTGGCGGCATCGACCCGAACATCGAAGCGATCGTGGCCCTGAAGCCGGATGTGGTGCTGATGGCGACCTCGTCGCGTGGGGTGCAGCGGCTGGAATCGCTGGGCGTGAAGGTGCTGGCGCTGGAGCCCCGCACCTCGCGCGACGCGCAGCGCGTGATGGGCTTGCTCGGACAGTTGCTCGAGGTGCCGGACGCCCTGCGCATCTGGCGCGCCATCGATGCCGGCGTGTCCGCGGCGGCGCAATCGCTTCCGGCGAGTGCGCGCGGCTTGCGCGTGTACTACGAGGTGAGCAGCGGCGGCTACGCGGCTGGCCAGCAGTCCTTCATAGGCGAGATGATGACGCGGCTGGGCGTGCAGAACATCGTCGAGCCACAGCTCGGACCGTTTCCGCGCGTCAACCCGGAATACGTGGTGCGCGCCAATCCCGACCTGATCATGATCGGTTCGCGCAACGTGCAGGGCATGGAACAGCGGCCGGGTTGGGCGGGGCTGCGCGCCATTCGAGGGCGGCACATCTGCGTGTTCACACCAGAAGAGTCCGACGTGCTGGTGCGGCCGGGCCCGCGCATGGCCGAAGCCGCCCGCGTGATGGCTCGCTGCATTTCCCGCAAGGGAGCGCCATGACGGGTGCGAAGCGCAGTCTGTGGCTGGGCGCCGGCCTTGTTCTGCTGGCGCTGGCCATGTTGCTGCTGGGCGCGGGCGTGGGCAGCACCGGCTTCGACAGCGTGCTCAACGCGCGGCACGATGCCGTGGCCTGGCAGATCCTTTGGGACATCCGCCTGCCGCGCACGCTGGGTGCGTGGGTGGCCGGGGGTCTGCTGGGCCTTGCAGGCGCCGTGGCGCAAGGGCTGTTCCGCAACCCGCTGGCCGATCCCTACCTGCTGGGCAGCGCCTCGGGCGCTGCGCTGGGCGTTGCGCTGGCGCTTGCGCTGTTCGGCACGTCTCCCTTTGCCACCCAGTGGCTGGTGCGACTGGGCCTGACCGGAGCCGCGTTTGCCGGTGCCGTGCTCGGCGTGGTGCTGACGCTGGCCCTGGCCAAGGGCGTGCAGCACACGCTGCGCCTGCTGCTGGCCGGTGTCATCGTGGGCGTGGTGCTGGGCGCGGCGCGCGATCTGGTGACCATCGCCGCGCCCGACATCCTGCAGGCCATGCAGGGCTTCACCCTGGGCAGCACCGGGTTTGTCGGCTGGGCCGCCTGCGGCGTGATGGCCGGCATGTTGTTCGCCTCGGTGCTGGTGGCGTCGTCGCTGGGACGCGTGCTGGACGGGCTCGCGCTGGGCGAGTCCACCGCCATCAGCCTGGGCTTGCCGCTGGCGGCCGTGCGCGTCGTGCTGGTGGCGGTGCTCGCCATGGCCACGGGTGCGGCCGTGGCTCAGACCGGTCTCATCGCTTTCGTGGGACTGGCCGCGCCCCATCTGGTGCGTTCCATGGTCAAGACCACGCATGGCCGGCTGGTGGTGCTCAGCGCTCTCATGGGTGGGCTCCTGCTCATGACGGCCGATGTGCTGGCCCGCTGGGTGATCGCGCCGCAGGAACTGCCCGTGGGCGTGCTCACGGCGGTGCTGGGTGGCAGCTACCTGCTGTGGTTGATGCACCGTCGGCGGCAACCGGGGAGTGCGCTGTGAGCGCGGCGGTTCAGGGACGCGGCATCGGCGTGTCGCTGGGCGGCACGCCGGTGCTGCATGGCATCGACGTGAGCCTGCCCGCCGCGCGCTGGACCAGCGTGGTAGGGCCCAATGGCGCGGGCAAGTCCACGCTGCTCAAGGCGATGGCGGGGCTGCTGCCCCACAGCGGTGACGTGCTGCTGCTGGGCCGGCCGCTCGCGCAGTGGCGTGGCCGTGAGCGGGCGCGCCGGCTGGCATGGCTGGGGCAGGGCGAGCAGGGCGCCGACGATCTCAGCGTGTGGGACGTGGCGATGCTCGGCCGACTGCCGCACCAGCCCTGGCTGGCGCCACCCTCGGAGGCCGACCGCGCGGCCGTGGAGGAGGCCCTGCGCGCCACGCAGGCCTGGGCCTGGCGCGACCGGCCGCTGGGCGCGCTGTCGGGCGGTGAGCGCCAGCGCGTGCTGCTCGCGCGCCTGCTGGCGGTCAATGCCGACGTGCTCCTGATGGACGAACCCCTGGCCAACCTGGACCCGCCGCACCAGGCCGACTGGCTGCTGCTGGTGCGCCAACTGGTGTCCAAGGGCAAGACCGTGGTGAGCGTGCTGCACGAGATCGGCATGGCACTGCACGCCGACCAGATGGTGGTGCTGGCCGACGGCCGTGTGCTCCACCAGGGTGCCTGTGACGACCCGGCCACCCACCAGGCCCTTGAAGAGGTGTTTGACCACCGCGTCGCGATCCATCCGCTGGGCGACCAGTGGGTCGCGCTGCCCCGATGAATGCAAGGACCACGTCATGCAGATAGAGACGCCCCCCACCGAGAAGCGCTACGAGAAGCCCGAAGGCGAACGCCGCGGCCTGGTGATCGTGCACACCGGCGACGGCAAGGGCAAGAGCACCGCGGCCTTCGGCCTGGCGCTGCGCGCCTTCGGCCGCACGCATGTGCATGGCAAGCTGGTGAAGATCTTCCAGTTCATGAAGGTGCCCTCGGCGCGGTTTGGTGAGCACCGCGTCTTCGAACAATTGGGACTGCCCATAGAAGGGTTGGGCGACGGGTTCAGCTGGAAGAGCCAGGACCTCGAACATTCTGCACAGCTGGCGCGCGATGGCTGGCAGAAGGCGCGCGCGGCCATCCTCGGTGGCGAACACTTCATGGTCACACTCGATGAACTCACCTACCCGCTGATCTACGGCTGGCTGCCGCTGGACGATGTGTTGCAGACGCTGCGGGAGCGTCCCCGGCATGTGCACGTCGTGATCACGGGTCGGCGCTGCCCGCCGGAAATCATCGAGCTGGCGGACACCGTGACCGAGATGACGCTCGTCAAGCACGCGTTCAAGGCCGGCATTCCCGCCCAGCGCGGCATTGAAGACTAGGATCGCCATCCATCATGTGGGCCGAACTGCACGCCTCTGCCATCACATGGCCCCTGGCCGTGCTGGTCGCGCTCGCGGTGGACCGGATGTTCGGCGAGCCGCCCGCGCGCTGGCATCCCGTGGTGGGCATGGGACGCTACCTGTCGTACATGGGTCGACGCGTCGGCACCAGTGCCGGGTCGATGCGTCTGCGGCCTTTTGTGCTCGGCGCGGCGGCGTGGTGGCTCGGTGCGGCGATGGTGATGGGCTTGTCGCTGGGGGCGTCCTGGCTGATCGGGGAGTGGGTGTGGTGGGTGCAGGCGCTGGCGCTGGGCGTGCTGCTCAAGCCTCTGCTCGCCTGGCGCATGCTGCGCTCCGAAGTACGCGCCGTGGAAGCTGCGCTGGCGCAATCGCTGGCCGAAGGGCGCGAGCGCCTGTCCTGGCTGGTGAGCCGCGATGTCGGTTCGCTCGATGCAGCGCAGGTGCGCGAGAGCGCCATCGAATCGCTGGCCGAGAACCTCAACGATTCGGTAGTGGCACCGCTGTTCTGGTTCGCCATCGCCGGCTTGCCGGGCGCGGCGCTCTACCGGTTCGCCAACACCGCCGATGCCATGTGGGGCTACCGCGGCCAGCGCGATGGCATCGACTGGACCTGGGCCGGCAAGTGGGCGGCGCGGGCCGACGACGTGCTGTCGTGGCTGCCTGCCCGCATCACCGGCGCACTGCTCGGACTGCTGGGCGCGCCGCGGTCGTGGCGCGATTGGCCCGTGCAGGCCCGGCGCACGCCGTCGCCCAACAGCGGCTGGCCCATGGCCGCCATGGCGCTGGCACTGGACGTGCGCCTGGCCAAGCCGGGCGTTTACGTGCTGCATCCCGCTGGCCGTCCCGCACAGGCTGCAGACACGCAACGCGCGGTCCAGCTGGCCGGGCGTGTGGTGGTGTTGCTGGCTGTCGGCGCGGGGCTGGCGGCCACGCTCTGCTGGATGACACAGCCATGACGATCACGCATGGGGGCCCCGACCATCTGGGCGTGCCACGATGGGACTTTTCCACCAATGCCAATGCCTGCGGACCTTGCCCGCCGGTTTTGCAGGCGGTGCAGCAGGCCGATGCCCGCCATTACCCGGACCCCACCTACACCGCGCTGCGCGAAGCGCTGGCCGGCTTCCATGGCGTGGACGCTTGGCGCGTGGTGCTCGCCGCCAGCGCCAGTGAGTTCATCGCACGCATCACCGCCTGGGTGGCGCGCGACGGTGGGGAGCGCGTGTGGCTGCCCGAGATGGCCTACGGGGATTACGCGGCGGCCGCCAACGCCTGGCGACTCGGGCCCGCGGGCGCCCCGGAGAACGCCCAC
Organism: Hydrogenophaga sp.; assembly: GCF_051858985.1. Taxonomy (GTDB): domain Bacteria; phylum Pseudomonadota; class Gammaproteobacteria; order Burkholderiales; family Burkholderiaceae_C; genus Hydrogenophaga. The sequence continues at coordinate 438,607 of NZ_JBHYGM010000002.1, forward strand.
CTGGCGTGGGTGTGCGAGCCGAGCAGCCCGATGGGCGTGGCCGAGCCGTTGGCGCAACGCGTGCTCACGGGCGACACCGTGGTCGTGCTGGATCTGGCTTACGAGCCACTGCGCCTGCAGGGGACCTGCAGCATGAAAGGTGAAGCGCTGGATGCGGTGTGGCAACTCTGGACGCCCAACAAGGCGATGGGCCTCACAGGCGTGCGCGGTGCCTATGCGATTGCGCCGGTGCGCTCGCGCAGCGACGTCCTCGAACTCGAACGACTCGCCCCGTCGTGGCCCATCGGCGCCCACGCCATGGCGCTGTTGCGCGCCTGGGTGCTGCCGACAGCGCAAGACTGGCTGGCCGGCAGCCGCGAACAGCTTCGACGCTGGAAGATCCACCAGGTGGACCTGCTGCTGGAACTGGGCTGGCGTTGCCTGCCGAGCGATGCCAATTATTTCTGCGGCAGGGCGGCGCGATCCATTGACCAGGCCTCGCTGCGCGCCCATGGCATCAAGTTGCGAGATGCGCAATCCTTCGGCCTGCCAGGGTACTGGCGCCTGAGCGTGCAGTCGCCACCGGCGCAGGCCGCCTTGCGCGTGGCCCTGCTGGCGCAGACGGAGACGGCGGCATGACGGCCCGCTGCGTGATGGTGCTGGGCACCACCAGCGGCGCGGGCAAGAGCTGGCTCACCACGGCGCTGTGCCGCTACTACGCGCGCCAGGGTCTGAGGGTGGCGCCGTACAAGGCGCAGAACATGAGCAACAACGCCCGTGTGGTGCAGGGTGGAGAGATCGGCTCCGCCCAGTACTTCCAGGCGCTGGCCGCGCGCGCTGAACCCGATGTGCGCATGAATCCGCTGCTGCTCAAGCCGGAAGCCGACACCCGCAGCCAGGTGGTCCTGATGGGGCAGGTGAGCGAAGACCTCTCAGCCATGCCCTGGCGCGGCCGCAGCCGGCATGTGTGGCCGCAACTGGCCGCTGCGCTCGACGCCTTGCGGGAAGAGAACGACGTGGTGGTGATCGAAGGTGCCGGTTCCCCGGCCGAGATCAACCTGCACGAGAGCGACGTGGTGAACATGCGCGTCGCCCTGCATGCGAACGCCCGCTGCCTGCTGGTGACCGACATCGACCGCGGCGGCGCGTTCGCGCATCTCTATGGCACCTGGGCGCTGCTGCCGCCTGGAGAGCGCGCGCTCATCCAGGGCTTCGTTTTGAACCGCTTTCGTGGGGACGCCAGCCTGCTCGCCCCGGCGCCGCAGCAGCTGGAAGAGCTCACCGGTGTGCCCACGGTGGCCACACTGCCCATGTGGTGGCAGCACGGCCTGCCGGAAGAGGATGGGGTGTTCGACGACCGCACGCGAGCCGCAGGAGCCGTGACCCGGACCGTGGCGGTGATCGCCTATCCGCGCATCAGCAACCTCGACGAGTTCCAGCCGCCCAGGAATGTGCCCGGGGTGCGCCTGGTCTGGGCGCGCACGCCCGCCGATTGCGCCGCGGCCGACTGGATCGTGCTGCCGGGCAGCAAGGCCACGACAGCCGATCTGGCCTGGTTGCGCGCGCAGGCGCTCGATCTGGCCATCGCATCGCACGCGGCGAAAGGCGGTGCGGTGCTCGGCGTCTGCGGCGGCCTGCAGATGCTGGGCGAGGCGCTGATCGACCCTCACGGCATCGACGGCAACGCCCCCGGGCTCGGTCTCCTGCCCCTGGTCACCCAGTTCGAGCGCGACAAGACCGTGCGGCACGCCAGGGTGGCATTCGGCGAGGTCAGAGGTTGCTGGGACATGCTCTCGGGCGTGGACGTTGCCGGCTACGAGATCCATCACGGCCAGACGGCCCAGCACCCGGCCATGGCGGCCGCCGGCGACCTGGCGCACGAAGTGTTGCCGGGCGGCCTGGGCTGGCAGAACGCCGCAGGCAACGTGCTCGGCGTGTACCTCCATGGGCTGTTCGAAGACCCGCGCGTGCTCCACGCCCTGTTCGGTGCCACCGCGCCCACGCTGGAGACGGTGTTCGACGGTCTGGCCGATTTCATCCAACGGCATTTCGAGCCCGGCGTGCTCGACCAACTCATTGAGCCCGCACCATGAACGTTCCCGATCTCCACGACGCCCAACTCGCTGCGGCGCTGCAACGCGCACTGGACAACAAGACCAAGCCGGTGGGTTCGCTGGGCCGCATCGAGGCGCTGGCCGTGCGCGTCGGCGCCATCCTGGGCGACGCGCAGCCGCAGTTGCGGGATCCCCAGATGCTGGTGTGTGCCGCCGACCACGGCCTGGCCGCGCGCGGCGTATCGGCCTACCCGAGCGACGTGACCTGGCAGATGGTGGAGAACTTCCTGGCCGGCGGCGCCGCGGTGAGTGTGCTCGCGCGCCAGCACGGCATCGGCCTCACCGTGGTGGACTGCGGCGTCAACCACGATTTCGCCCCTCGGGACGGGCTGCTCATCCGCAAGGTTGCGCACGGGACGGCCGACGCACTGGCGGGCCCTGCCATGAGCGCGGCGCAGTGCGAGGCGGCCATCTGCAACGGGCGCGACGTGGTGAGCGGCCTGCCAGGCAACGCGCTCCTGCTGGGCGAAATGGGCATCGGCAACACGTCGGCTGCCTCCATGCTGCTGGCGCGACTGGGTGGGCTGGTGGTGGCCGATGTCACCGGCGCGGGCACCGGGCTGGACGCCGATGCCGTGGTGCGCAAGATCGAGGTGCTGCGCGAAGTGCTCGCCCTGCATGCCGAGGCCCGCGCGCCGCTGGAAGCCCTGGCGGCTTTCGGCGGCTTCGAGATCGCCACGCTGGTGGGCGCGGTGCAGCAGGCCGCGGTGGAACGCCGTGTGATCGTGGTCGACGGGTTCATCGCCAGTGCGGCCGTGCTGGTGGCGGCGAAGCTGCAGCCACACGTGTTGCAGCGTTGCGTGTTCGCCCACCGTTCGGGTGAGCGCGGCCATGCCCTGATGCTGGCGCACCTCAAGGCCGAGCCGCTGCTCGACCTGGGTCTGCGCCTGGGCGAGGGCTCGGGCGCTGCGCTGGCGTGGCCATTGCTGGTGAGTGCCTGTGGGTTGCTGCGCGAGATGGCCAGCTTCGAGGCCGCCGGCGTTTCCCGCAGCGGGACGCAGGAGCCGCTGCAGACATGACCTTGTTCATTCGCCACTTCCTGCTGGCTGTGCAGTTCTTCACCCGCATTCCCGTCACAGGCCCGCTGGCGAACTGGGTGGGTTTCAGCCCGGCGATGCTTCGCGCCAGCGCGGCGCATTTTCCTGGCGTGGGCTGGATCGTGGGTGGGTCCAGCGCACTGGTGTTGACCGCCTTTCTTGTCGCCTTGCCGGATGTGCCGGCCACCCCGTGGCTGGCGGCGGTGTTGAGCACGGTGTTCAGCGTGTGGTTGACGGGCGCGTTCCATGAGGACGGTCTCGCCGACCTGGCCGATGGCCTGGGGGGCAGCGTGGACCGCGTTCGCGCGCTGGAGATCATGAAGGACTCGCGCATTGGCAGCTATGGCGCTGTTGCGCTGGTGCTGGTGCTGATGGCCAAGGTGTCGCTGCTGGCGCTGCTCGCGCAGGTCGACACGACGCTGGCCGTGCTGGCGCTGTTCGCGGCACACGTCACCTCCCGCGCGCTGCCGCTGGTGATCATCCGCACCTTGCCGCATGTGGGCGACACGCCGCAAAGCAAAAGCAAACCGCTGGCCGAGCACATCACCAACGGCGCCTTGCTGGCCGGCCTGGTGTGGTGGACGCTGGCGCTGGCATTCGTGTTCTGGCGCTTGCCCGCCCTGGGGCTCTGGGCACTGGCCGTGCTGGGCTCGCTGCTGGCGCTCGGCGGGATGTGGCGCCTGCTGCACCGACGGCTGCAGGGCTTCACCGGTGATGGGCTGGGCGCGACCCAGCAGGTGAGCGAAGTGCTGTTCTACCTGGGCGCGGCGCTGGCCCTGCCGGTGCTGGTATGAAGCTCTGGCTGTTGCGCCACGCGCAGGTCCTGTTGACCCCTGGCCTCTGTTACGGATCGAGCGACGTCACGGCCGACGTGTCGCTCACTCGGGAAGCCGCCAGGGCCATGGCCCCGCTGCTGCCCGCGGGCACGCCCGTCCGGGTGTCGGGCCTGCTGCGCGCGCAGCAACTGGCTGGCGCCCTGCAGGGGGAAAGGCCTGACCTTCAAGCCGCTCGTATCGACACGCGGCTGAACGAGATGGACTTCGGCCATTGGGAACTCAAGCCCTGGGAACACATTCCACGCAGCGCGTTCGACGAATGGATGGCCGACTTCGCGCACCACCGCTTCGGTGGCGCAGAGAGCACGCAGCAATTGCTCTACCGCGTGGCCGCCGCCCTGGCGGATCTGCGCCCCTCACCTTCGAACGATGTCTTGTGGATCACGCACGCCGGCGTGATCCGCGCGGCACGCCACATCGTGGAGAGCGGCAGCCCGCACATACGGGACGCGAGCCAGTGGCCCAAGGAAGCGCCCGAGCCCGGGGGCTGGACGTCACTGGCGCTCTGACGCCATGGCCTGCGTCTTGTGCCGGAAGTCGCAATACGCGATGACCGAGCATCGCGGGCACAGCGGCTTGCGCGCCTGGCACACATAGCGCCCGTGCAGGATCAGCCAGTGGTGGGAGTCCACCGCGTAGGCGGGCGGCACCCGCTTGATGAGCTGCTGCTCCACCGCCAGCGGGTTCTTCCCCGGCGCCAGGCCGGTGCGGTTGCCGACGCGAAAGATGTGCGTGTCCACCGCCATGGTGGGCTGGCCGAACGCCACGTTGAGCACCACGTTCGCGGTCTTGCGGCCCACACCGGGCAGGGCCTCCAGCGCCTCACGCGTGTCCGGCACCTCGCCGCCATGGCGTTCCACGAGCATGCGGCACGCCTCCATCAGGTGCCTGGCCTTGCTGCGGAACAAGCCGATGGTCTTGATGTAGCCCTCCAGTCCTTCCAGCCCGAGGTCCAGGATGGCCTGCGGGGTGTTCGCCACGGGAAACAGCCGGCGGGTGGCCTTGTTCACGCCCACGTCGGTGGCCTGCGCCGACAGCAGCACGGCGGCCAGCAGCTCGAACACGGTGGTGTATTCGAGTTCCGACTGCGGGTGCGGGTTGGCGGCTTTCAGGGTGGAGAAGAAGGCTTCGATGGCGGCGGCGTTCATCGGCGCTGAGTCTATCCAATGAATTGGCGACAATGCGGGCTGGCTATCTCTCCCGACTTCAAGCGAGCAACCGACATGTCTTTCACCGTTCCTTTTGCCGACCGCCTCAACAACGTGGAAACCTCTGCCATCCGCGAGCTCTTCAAGCTGCTGGGCAAGCCGGGCATCATCAGCTTTGCAGGAGGCTTCCCCGACAGCGCGATGTTCGATGTGGAGGGCATCCGGGAGGCGGTGAATGCCGCGCTTACCGAAGAAGCGGGCGGGGCGCTGCAGTACGGCGCCACTGAGGGCTACCAGCCGCTGCGCGAACAGCTTTCCGCGTTCATGACCAGCAAGGGTGCGCAGGGCGTGGGTGCCAGCGACCTGATCGTCACCACCGGCAGCCAGCAGGCACTGGACCTGCTGGGCAAGACCCTCATATCGCCTGGCGACAAGGTGATCGTCGAAGGCCCTACGTTCCTTGCCACCATCCAGTGCTTCCGCCTCTACGGCGCCGAGCTCATCAGCGCGCCGGTGGACGGTGACGGCGTGCAGACCGACGTGCTGGAAAAGCTGATCGAGCAACACAAACCCAAGTTCGTCTATCTCATCCCCACCTTCGGCAACCCCAGTGGCGCCATGCTCAGCCTGGCGCGGCGCCAGCGCGTGCTGGAGATGGCGGTGAAGCACGACACGCTGATCGTGGAGGACGACCCCTATGGAGACCTGTATTTCGGCGACGCGCCGCCGCCCAGCCTGCTCGCGCTGAGCCCCAGCGTGCCGGGCAGCCGCGAACGCCTCGTGCATTGCGGCTCGCTCAGCAAGGTGCTCAGCCCTGGCCTGCGGGTGGGCTGGATGGTGGGGCCAGCGGACCTGCTGGGCAAGGCGACCATGTGCAAGCAGTTTAGCGACGCACACACCAGCACGTTTGCGCAGGCCACCGCAGCGCAATACCTGAAGGCCGGCCGCATGCCCGCCACGCTGGCACGGGTGCGCCAGGTCTATGCCGAGCGCGCCACCGCCATGGGTGACGCGCTGCGACGCGAACTCGGCGACGCCATCTCATTCGTGCAACCGCAGGGCGGGCTGTTCGTGTGGGCCCGCCTCACGGGTGCGGGCGGCAAGGTGAAGGACGGTGGTGAACTGGCGAAGCGCGCGATCGAGAAGGGCGTGGCCTTTGTGCCCGGCGCCCCGTTCTACGCCAGCCAGCCCGATCTCTCGACGCTGCGTTTGTCGTTTGCCACAGTGGGCGTTGACAAGATCGAGGACGGTGTGCGGCGCCTGCGGCAGGCGCTCTGAGGCGTTCGGGCAGCACAGCCAGACATGAAGCCGGACGATCTGGAGCGCCTCTTGAGCGTGGAAATGCCGTATGGCAAGCACAAGGGGCGCGCTATCGCCGATCTGCCGGGCAGTTACCTGAACTGGTTTGCGCGCGAGGGTTTTCCGCCCGGCGAAATCGGTCGGCTGCTGGCTCTGATGCACGAGATTGACCACAACGGCCTGGGCGAACTCCTGACACCGTTGCGACGGCGCTGAGTGTCAGTCGAGTCCCAGCGCCTCGTGCACGCGCGCAGCGGCCCAGGCGTCGTTGGCGGCATAGATGAGCTGGGCTTCGGTGAGCCGGGGATTGGCCCAGTTGGACGTGGCAGCCTTCTTGGACTTGATGAACCGGCGGTTGAACAGCACGGCCACGGCACCCTTCACGCCCATGTCCTTGCGGTACCCGCGGGCGCGAAACACCGTGTTGAGTTCGAGCACACCGGCAGGTTCCACCGCGAGCTTGCTGACGATGCGCCGGGTGTCGTCGCCCAGGCCGAATCCGGCCTTGGTGTGACGGCCATCGGCCAGCAGGCCGGCCACCTGAATGAGGCAGGCCGGATCCTGCAGCTGGAAAACCCAGGCTCGCTCCAGGGTGGCCAGTTGCACGATGTGCGGCCCGTCCGAGACCTGATCCTTCACGAAGGTGGGCTTGGACTCGGTGTCGAAGCCCCACACGGCGTGGTCGGTCAGTGCAGCGCAGGCTTCGCGCGCCTGCGCACCCGTGCTCACCAATGTGATGCGGTCCAGGTCCAGGCGCTCGAAGGGGTCGAGCAAGGCGATTTCGTCCTTGTCGGGCGTGGGGTGTTGTTCGCGGGGCTGCTGCATGGACAACCTAGGATACCTTGGCGCGCATAATCGCGCCCTTCATCCCAGACACGACCGCACAGCGCGCGACCGACCGCCATGAGAAAAATCTTCCCCTTGACCCAAGAAGGCCGTCATCGCGACCGGGTGCTCGAAGCCGTCAAGCACGAGATCCGCAAATACCTCAAGCGAGAGCGTCGTCGTGACTTGCCCGAGGGCGCGGACTTTCTGGACTTCGATTGCCGCTTCGGCGTGACGAAAGACGCCGCCGAGGTGGTGCACCTGTCCACCCTCATCGCTCATCTGGATGCTGTGGCGCGCGAAGGCGGCGACCAGGCCTACGTGGAAATCCTGGCCAAGCCGGGCGTGCGCAGACCGAGGGCCGATGCTGACCGCAACCATCCGGCACAATCGTCCGATGCCCCAGACGACACTGCCGCCGACGCCCAAAGACCCGCTGCCTGAAGGGCAAGGCGAATCGCCCCCGGAGGGCGAGTTCCTGAAATTCCCCGGCTCACCTTTCGAGCTGTTCCTGCCCTACCCGCCAGCCGGCGATCAGCCCGAGGCCATTCGCCAGCTGGTGGAAGGTGTGAACGACGGCGAGGTGTTCCAGACCCTCCTCGGCGTGACCGGCTCTGGCAAGACGTTCACCATGGCCAATGTGATCGCACGGTTGGGCCGCCCCGCGATCGTGTTCGCGCCCAACAAGACCCTGGCCGCTCAGCTCTACAGCGAGTTCCGCGAGTTCTTCCCGAAGAATGCGGTCGAGTATTTCGTCAGCTACTACGACTACTACCAGCCTGAGGCCTACGTGCCGCAGCGCGACCTTTTCATCGAGAAGGACAGCGCGATCAACGAGCACATCGAGCAGATGCGCCTCTCCTGCACCAAGAGCATCCTGGAACGGCGTGACGTGGTGATCGTGGCCACCGTCTCGGCCATCTACGGCATCGGCAAACCCGAGAGTTACCACCAGATGGTGATGACGCTGCGCACTGGGGACAAGATCGGCCAGCGCGACCTGATCGCCCAACTGGTGCGCATGCAGTACGCGCGCAATGAGCAGGACTTCTCCCGTGGCAAGTTCCGCGTGCGAGGCGACACCATCGATGTGTTTCCTGCGGAACACTCCGAAATGGCGATCCGCATCGAACTCTTCGATGACGAGGTCGAGACCCTGCAGCTGTTCGACCCGCTCACTGGCAAGGTGCGGCAGAAGATCCCTCGCTTCACGGTCTACCCGAGCAGCCACTACGTGACCCCGCGCGAGCAGGTGCTGCATGCGGTTGAGGCGATCAAGCTGGAACTGGCAGACCGGTTGAAGCAACTGGTGGGTGAGGGCAAGCTGGTGGAGGCGCAGCGGCTGGAGCAGCGCACCCGCTTCGACCTGGAAATGCTCAGCGAAGTGGGTCACTGCAAGGGCATCGAGAACTATTCGCGCCACCTCGCGGGCAGCGCGCCCGGCGAGCCGCCTTCCACCCTCACCGACTACCTGCCCAAGGACGCGCTGATGTTCCTGGACGAGAGCCACGTGCTCATGGGCCAGTTCGGCGGCATGTACAACGGCGACAGGGCGCGCAAGACCACGCTGGTGGAATACGGCTTTCGTCTCCCGAGCGCGCTGGACAACCGGCCCCTCAAGCTGGAGGAATTCGAGCAGCGCATGCGCCAGGTGGTCTTTGTGTCGGCCACGCCGGCCGACTATGAAAAGACCCACGCGGGTCAGGTGGTGGAGCAGTTGGTCCGTCCGACCGGCCTGGTGGATCCCGAACTGGAGGTCCGTCCCGCCATCCACCAGGTCGACGATGTGTTGCAGGAAATCCGGATTCGCGTGGAAAAGAACGAGCGCGTGCTGATCACCACGCTCACCAAGCGCATGGCCGAACAGTTGACCGACTACCTGACCGAGAACGGCGTGAAAGTGCGCTACCTGCACAGCGACGTCGACACGGTCGAGCGCGTGGAGATCCTGCGCGATCTGCGCCTGGGCTCGTTCGATGTGCTGGTTGGCATCAACCTGCTGCGCGAAGGGCTCGACATTCCCGAGGTGTCGCTGGTGGCCATCCTGGACGCCGACAAGGAAGGCTTCCTGCGATCCGAGCGCAGCTTGATCCAGACCATTGGACGGGCGGCGCGAAACCTGAACGGGCGCGCCATCCTCTATGCGGATCGAATCACCGATTCGATGAAGAAGGCGATGGACGAGACCAACCGTCGCCGAACCAAGCAGATCGAACACAACCTCGCGATGGGCATCGAGCCGCGCAGCATCAACAAGCGCATCAAGGATCTCATTGACGGTGTGTACAGCGAGAAGGCGGGCAAGGAGGCCGATCGCCTGGCCGCCGAGAGTGCCCACCGCGCCAGCATCGACGACATGAGCGAGAAGGACGTGGCGCGGGAAATCAAGCGGCTGGAGAAGCTCATGCTTGAACACGCCCGCAACCTCGAGTTCGAGAAGGCAGCAGGTGTCCGGGATCAGCTCGGACGTCTCAAGGCCCAGGTGTTTGGCGCCGCGGGGCGCGAAAACCTGCCGGGCTGAGGGAACTGCCGCGACTTGAACTGATCAGTCTCCATTGTGGCCACATGGTCGCAATGGGAGTTTGTCCTGGACAGACGGCCCGACCCCGCTAAGATGCCGACCAGATCACTGGGTTTTAGGGTATACTCGACGAAAACAGTCGGGAAAGCCTTCGACAACAGACCCTCAAGGGTCGGGGTGGGTGGAGAAGGGGCTCGAGACGGCGCAAGCCGACCTCTGAGCCGTACCACGACGGTCAAGCCAACACCTCAAGGAGCTTGAAATGCGCCTCACGACCAAAGGCCGCTTTGCGGTCACCGCCATGATTGACCTGGCCCTGCGCCAGAACAACGGCCCCGTCACGCTTGCTGCGATCAGCCAGCGCCAGCAGATTTCGCTCTCGTACCTGGAGCAACTGTTCGGCAAGCTGCGTCGCCACGAACTGGTGGAATCCACCCGCGGACCCGGTGGGGGCTACACCCTTGGCCGCAAGGCGGCCGACATCACCGTCGCCGACATCATCGTGTCGGTCGATGAACCCATCGACGCCACGCAGTGTGGTGGCAAGGAAAACTGCCTGGGTGAAGGTCATCGTTGCATGACCCATGAACTGTGGGCTGCGCTCAACGCCAAGATGGTGGATTTCCTGGACTCGGTTTCCCTGCAATCGCTCGTGGACGAGCAACTTGCCAAGGGTGTGGTGGTGGAAAACGCCCCGATGATCAAGCGCGCCATTTCCAGCGCGCCGGTGGTCAAACCCATTCGGGTGAATGCGCCGAATTCGGTGTTCGCCCTGGGCGGCGCCGCGCTGTCCACGAAGTAAGAGCCATCGTTTTCCGAACCCATTCACGCAAGCCATGAGCACTCCGCACTTCCCCATCTACATGGACTACAGCGCCACCAACCCGTGTGATCCGCGGGTGGTGAACGCCATGATTCCCTGGTTGCGCGAGCATTTCGGCAACCCGGCGTCGCGCAGTCATGCCTGGGGTTGGGAAGCAGAGAAAGCCGTGGAGACTGCCCGTGAACAGGTGGCCGCACTGATCGGCGCGGATCCGCGCGAAATCGTCTGGACCAGCGGCGCCACCGAGTCCAACAACCTGGCGTTGAAGGGCGCGGCGCACTTCTACAAGAGCAAGGGTAAGCACCTGATCACGGTGAAGACCGAGCACAAGGCCGTGCTCGACACCATGCGGGAACTGGAGCGTCAGGGCTTCGAAGTGACCTACCTTGATGTGCAGGCCGATGGACTGGTGGATCTGGAAGTTTTCAAGTCCGCGATCCGTCCCGACACCATCCTGGCCTCGGTCATGTTCGTGAACAACGAGATCGGTGTGGTGCAGGACATTGCGGCCATTGGCGCCATCTGCCGCGAAAAGGGCGTGATTTTCCACGTCGACGCGGCGCAGGCCACGGGCCGCGTGGACATCGACCTGCAGACGTTGCCGGTCGACCTCATGAGCCTGACCTCGCACAAGACCTACGGCCCCAAGGGCATCGGCGCCTTGTTTGTGCGTCGCAAGCCACGCATCCGGATCGAGGCGCAGATGCACGGTGGCGGTCACGAGCGCGGCATGCGCTCGGGCACGTTGCCCACCCACCAGATTGTCGGCATGGGCGAGGCCTATCGGATCGCCAAGGCGGAGATGCACACAGAGAACGAGCGAATCAAGGCGCTGCACGATCGCATGGTCGCTGGTCTCAAGGATGTGGAAGAGGTGTTCATCAACGGTCACGAGACGCGTCGCGTGCCGCACAACCTCAACATGAGCTTCAACTATGTCGAGGGCGAGTCGCTCATCATGGGCATCAAGGGTCTGGCGGTGTCGTCGGGTTCTGCGTGCACCTCGGCCAGTCTGGAACCCAGCTATGTGCTGCGTGCTCTGGGTCGCAGCGACGAGTTGGCCCACAGCAGCCTGCGCATGACCATCGGCCGCTGGACGACCGAGGAAGAGATCGACTACGCGATTGCCACCATCAAGGAAAACGTGGCCAAGTTGCGCGAGTTGTCCCCGCTGTGGGAAATGTTCAAAGACGGAATTGACCTGTCCACCATCCAGTGGTCAGCGCATTGAAGGAGAAATACCATGGCTTATTCAGAAAAGGTCGTTGACCACTACGAGAATCCCCGCAATGTCGGCTCATTCGAAAAGGGTGACGACTCCGTGGGCACCGGCATGGTGGGCGCACCGGCCTGCGGCGACGTGATGAAGCTGCAGATCAAGGTCAACCCGACGACGGGTGTGATTGAGGACGCGCGCTTCAAGACCTACGGCTGCGGCTCGGCCATTGCATCGTCCTCGCTCGTGACGGAGTGGGTCAAGGGCAAGACGCTGGACCAGGCCGCTGCGCTCAAGAACAGCCAGATCGCCGAAGAACTGGCCTTGCCTCCCGTGAAGATCCATTGCTCCATCCTGGCCGAAGATGCCATCAAGGCCGCGGTGGACGACTACCGCAAGAAACACGTCAACTGATCCCCGCGTCCATGGCCATCTCGATCTCTGAAGCCGCCGCACGGCACGTCAACCGCTACATCGCCAAGCGCGGCAAGGGCGTGGGCGTGCGCCTGGGCGTGAAGACCACCGGTTGCTCGGGCATGGCCTACAAGCTGGAGTACGCCGACGAGATTGCGCCTGAAGACGTGGTCTTCGAGGACAACGGCGTGAAGGTGCTCGTGGATCCCAAGAGCCTGGCCTACATCGACGGCACGCAGCTCGACTTTGTGCGCGAGGGCCTGAACGAAGGTTTCCGCTTCAACAACCCGAATGAGCGCGACCGATGCGGCTGCGGCGAGAGCTTCCGGATCTGATGGTTGTCCGCACCCAGTTCAAGCCGCCCGTGCTGTCCAGTGCCGGCGGCTTTTGCATTCCATGAACCTGAATCTGCAATCCACCGACTTCGAGTTGTTTGGCCTGTCGCCGCGGTTCGAAGTCGATCGCACCGCGCTGGACGAGCGCTGGAAGCTCCTGCAACGCGAGGTTCATCCCGACCGCCACGCCACCTCCGACGCCCAGTCGCAGCGGCAGGCCATGCAGTGGTCGGTGCGCATCAATGAGGCTTATCAACGCCTCAAGGATCCCCTGCAGCGAGCAGCTTACCTGTGCGAACTGCATGGCGCTCCGATCGAGGCCGAGAACAACACGGCGATGCCGCATGAATTCCTGATGCAGCAGATGCAATGGCGCGAAGACCTGGAAGAGGCCAGCGACCTCGCCGATCTGGAGCGCATGGCCGATGAGGTGGCCGCCACGCGTCGCTCGATGCAGATGGAGCTGCAATCCCTCGCCGACGACCGGCAGGACTGGCCTGCATTGGCCGGCCAGGTCAGAGCCCTTATGTTCGTTGAGCGCTTTGCCTCGGATGTGGAGAACCGGATCGAAGTGCTGGGACAATAGCGGGTTGTCTCCTGTCTCCGAATCGAATCCCGATCCATGGCGCTCCTGCAGATTTCCGAACCCGGCCAATCCCTCGATCCCCACCAGCGCCGCGTGGCCGTGGGCATCGACCTGGGTACCACCCATTCGCTCGTGGCCGCTGTGCGCCACGGCATTGCCGAGTGCCTGCCCGACGCCGATGGGCGCGTGATCCTTCCCAGCGTGGTGCGTTACCTGGAAGCGTCGCAGGGTGGTTCGGGCCGGCAGATCGGCTACGACGCGCTGGCCGCGCAGGTTCAGGATCCCGCCAACACCGTGAGTTCGGTCAAGCGCCTCATGGGCCGCCATCGCGCGCAGGTGGGGGACGTCGACAGGCTGGCCTACAGCGTGGTCGACCAGGACGGCATGGCGGTGGTGGAAACGGTGGCAGGCCGCAAGACGCCGATGGAGGTGAGCGCCGAGATTCTTGCCACGCTGCGCTTTCGTGCAGAAGACAGTTTTGATGACGAGCTTTTTGGTGCGGTCATCACGGTTCCGGCGTATTTTGACGACGCCCAGCGCCAGGCCACCAAGGACGCCGCCCAGCTCGCTGGCATCCACGTGCTGCGCCTCATCAACGAGCCCACCGCAGCAGCCATTGCCTACGGCCTGGACAACGGCTCCGAAGGCGTCTATGCCATCTACGATCTGGGCGGCGGCACGTTCGACATTTCCATCCTGCGTCTCACCCAGGGTGTGTTCGAGGTCATGGCCACCGGTGGCGATTCCGCCCTGGGTGGCGACGACTACGACCAGGCGCTGGCGGCCTGGGTGCTCGCGCAGGTGGGGGTGGATGCCGCCCTCGATCCTTCGGGGCGCGCCGCCGTGCACGCCGAGGCGCGGCGCGTGAAGGAAATGCTGTCGTCCTCGAGCGGCGAGACCTTTCGCGTCCAGCTGGCGGGTGGAAGCATCGAGCACACCGTCACCCCGGCCGATCTCGAGGCCTGCACCGACGCGCTGACCGCGCGCACCATGACCGCCGTGCGCAAGGTGCTGCGCGACGCCGGCGTGACCAAGGACGACGTGAAAGGCGTGGTCATGGTCGGTGGTTCCACGCGCATGCCGGTGATTCGCCGAACGGTGGGCACTTTCTTCGGCAAGGAGCCCTTGACCAACCTCAATCCCGACGAGGTGGTGGCGCTGGGCGCCGCCATCCAGGCGAACGCACTGGCCGGCAACAGCCGCGAGGGCGACCTGCTTCTGCTGGACGTGATCCCGCTTTCGCTGGGCATCGAGACCATGGGCGGCCTGGTCGAGCGCATCGTGCCGCGAAACAGCGCCATCCCTACCGCACGCGCCCAGGACTTCACCACCTACCAGGATGGCCAGACGGCATTGGCCCTGCATGTGGTGCAGGGCGAGCGCGACCTGGTGGCCGACTGCCGCAGTCTCGCGCGCTTCGAGCTGCGGGGCATTCCGCCCATGGTGGCGGGCGCGGCACGCATTCGCGTCACGTTCACGGTGGACGCCGATGGCTTGCTCTCGGTCAGCGCGAGAGAGCAGGGGAGCGGCGTGGAAGCGAACGTGGATGTGAAGCCCGCCTACGGCCTGAGCGACGAGCAGATCGCCGCCATGCTGCAGGACAGCTTCGCCACCGCCGAGCAGGACATCCAGTCGCGCGCGCTGGTCGAGGCGCGTGTGGATGCCGATCGCATGATCGCAGCCACCCGCACCGCGCTCACGGCCGATGCCGACCTGCTGGCCCCTGCAGAGCTTGAGCAGATCAACCAGTTGATGGCCGCGCTGGCCGACATCGCGGGCAGTGAAGACGCCGCAGCCATCGAAGCTGCCACCACTGCGCTGGCCAAGGGCACCGAGTCGTTTGCCGCGCTGCGCATGAACCGCGGCATCCAGCAGGCGCTGTCCGGCAAGAAGCTCGAAGAAGTCTGAAAAACACCCCATGCCCACGATCAAGATCCTGCCCCATCCCGAATACTGTCCGCAGGGCGCCACCGTCACGGCGCCTTCGGGCACGTCGATCTGCGAAGCCTTGCTGGACAACCACATCAACATCGAGCACGCCTGCGACATGAGCGCCGCGTGCACCACGTGCCACGTGATCGTTCGAGAAGGTTTCAGCAGCCTGAACGATCTGGACGAGACGGAAGAGGACCTGCTCGATCGCGCCTGGGGCCTGGAGCCCAACTCGCGCCTGTCGTGTCAGGCGCTGCTGGCGCAGGCCGATGTGACGGTCGAGATTCCGAAGTACTCGATCAACCACGCCAAGGAAAACCACTGATGCGCCAGATCGTCCTTGATACGGAAACCACCGGCCTGTCTGCCGACAATGGCGATCGCATCATCGAGATCGGTTGCGTCGAGCTGCTCAATCGCAAGCTCACCGGCAACAACCTGCACTTCTACGTCAACCCCGAGCGCGACAGCCACGAAGACGCGCTCAAGGTGCACGGCATCAGCAACGAGTTTCTGAAGGACAAGCCCAAGTTCTCGGCGATCGCGGACGAATTGCTCGACTACCTGCGAGATGCTGAGCTGATCATCCACAACGCACCGTTCGACATCAGCTTCCTCAACAAGGAACTGCAGCGCCTGGGCAGGGCACCGATCCACACCGTCATTGGGCACGTGACCGACAGTCTGGTGATGGCCAAGGAAATGTTCCCTGGCAAGCGCAATGGCCTGGACGCGCTGTGCGACCGGCTGGGCGTCGACAACTCCGGCCGCACCCTTCACGGCGCCCTGCTGGACGCCGAGTTGCTCGCCGACGTCTACATCAACATGACGCGCGGGCAGGACGCCCTGCTCATAGACCTGGGTGACAGCCCGGGTGAGGGCGGTGTGGCTGAACAGGTGGACCTGAGCCGATTCGAGTTGCCCGTGCTGCTGGCCAACCCGCAGGAAGCCCAGGCGCACGAGGCGCTGCTGGCCGATCTGGACAAGGCCAGCAAGGGCAGGACCCTGTGGCGCTCGCTGCAGTGAGCCAGTGGGCCTGAGAAACCTGGCTATAATCTGAGGCTTCCGAAAGATCGGTCCAGATCAATCGGGCGGTTAGCTCAGTGGTAGAGCACTGCCTTCACACGGCAGGGGTCGCAGGTTCGAACCCTGCACCGCCCACCAGACCCAGAAAGCCTGCAGGTTCTTGAACTTGCAGGCTTTTCTGCTTCTTATCGGCGCTTTCGCGGGGTGGGATGCCGCTTAGATTGACGGGATGTACAAGCCGCTGCCCCTGGAAGTGATCGCACTGAACCAGCCGGTTCCCGTCAATGTGTGGGATCCGAAGGGTGTGCTGCTGCTGCGCAAGGGCGAACCCATTACCTCTGAACAGCACCGCGGCCATCTCATGCTGCACGCGCCCATGGTGCGCGAGAGCGACTGGCAGGCCTGGTCGTACAGCTACACGGCCGAACTCGACCGTCTGGTGCGCAGCAACGAATCCATCAGTCGCATTGCCGGTTTGACCCACATGGTCGAAGTGCGATCAGCCGCTGCGCATGACGATGGTCGTGCGCACCAGGTCTGGCCGGACCTGCACGCGTCGCTGGCCACCCTCTTGCACCAGGGGGAGGGTGCCGGGCAGTTCCCGGAGCGTATCGAACGCCTGGCGCAACGCGCAGAACGGCTCTGGTGCGATAACCCGGACGAAAGCATGCTGGTGCTGGTGCAGTTGCTGTTCGATGTGCGCGTGGGCTACAGCACCACGCACGCGATGCTGTCGGCCGGCCTTTGCGCCTTGCTGGCATCTCCCGCTGGCGTGGCTCGTGAAGACCATGCATCGCTTTTTCGGGCGGCGCTGTGCATGAACATCGGCATGACACGCACCCACGATGCCATGGCGCGCCAGGCTCAGCCACTGTCGGACGCCCAGCAGCAGGCGGTTCGCGAGCATCCCCTGACGGGTTTGGCAGTCTTGAAGCGGCTGGGTGTGACGGACGCTGCGTGGCTGGATCTGGTGGAGCAGCACCACGAGCGCCCTGACGGTACCGGCTACCCGGCAGGCAGGCGAATTGCGGGAACCGCCCATCGCCTTCTGCAGATGGCCGATGGCTATGTGGCCCGGTTGAGTCCCCGCCAGGGCCGGGGCGGCCTTCTGTCGCAACAGGTGGCGCGCGAGCTGTATCTGGGGCCGGACCAGCAACCCGATCCATTGGGGGCGCTCTTCATCAAGCACATCGGCTTTTACCCACCCGGCAGCTACGTGCGCCTGGCCAGTGGAGAGTTGGGGGTGGTGGTCAGGCGGGGCGCCAGGGCGCATGCGCCGCTGGTGTTTGCCATCGTCGGACGCCAAGGCTTGCCATTGGGCGAACCTGCGCTGCGCGACACGCAGGACGCCGCATTCGAGATCAAGGCCAGCCTGCCGCCCGGCGAGGTGAAAGTGCTGGTCAACGTGCCGCGGCTTCTCGCCCGACTCTAGGCAGTCTTCTCACGTCGCCTTGCGGGTGGCTGCAGCGGCCGCGGCCGCGGCCGCGCGCAGTTTGTCTTTCTTGCTCGGCCTCTGTCCTTTGACGCCGCCGCCTCCCGGTGATGGGGGAGGCTCTGCTTCGGTCGGTTCGAAACCTTGCAACACCTCCAGCGGCAGGCTCATGCCCTGGCGTTTTTCGATCAGGCGCCAGTGGGCCAGTGTGCCCGGGCTCACCAGGCTCAGCGCCACGCCCCCCGCGCCAGCACGGCCGGTGCGACCGATGCGGTGGACGTGATCCACCGCGGAGCGCGGGAGATCGAAGTTCACAACCACAGGCAGCGATGCGATGTCAATGCCGCGCGCGGCCAGGTCGGTGGTCACGACCACATCCCAGCGCTTTTCCTTGAATTCGGCCAGCGCCTGCTCACGAGCACCCTGGCTCAGGCCGCCGTGGAAAGAGGTGGCGTAAAGGTCGCCCCGGTGGAGCTTTGCCGCCAGGCGTTCGGCCGCGTGCTGGGTGGCCACGAACACCAGCACGCGTTGCCAGTCGTGTTCCTGGATGAGGTGGCGCAGCAGCGTGGCGCGCCGCGTGCTGTCGACCAGGATGGCTCTTTGCAGGACCAGCGCTTCGGGCATGGGCTCGGCGGGCGGCAGGTCGATCCGGATGGGTCGAACGAGCAGCCTGTCAGCCAGGGCCTGGACTGTGGCCGGAAAGGTGGCGGAGAAAAACAGGCTCTGGCGCTTCGTCGGCAGCAGCGCGAGAACCCGCCCCAGTTCTTCGGCAAAGCCCAGGTCGAGAAGGCGGTCGGCTTCGTCGAGCACCAGATATTCCACCTGGTTGAGTTCCAGCGCGTTGTGGTCCACCAGATCGAGAAGGCGGCCAGGCGTGGCCACCACCACGTCGGCTCCGCCGCGCAGCGCCATCATCTGCGGGTTGATCGAGACGCCCCCAAACGCCACGGCCACCTTGGGTCGCACCGGCAGCTGCTGCGCCAGGTTTCGCACCACTTCGCCCGCCTGCGCTGCGAGTTCACGCGTGGGCACCAGCACCACCGCCCGCACCGGCTTTCGCCCGGCAGACGCGGTGTGGCGCTGAAGCCCTTGCAGCAGGGCCAGGGCATAGGCAGCGGTCTTGCCAGAGCCGGTTTGGGCGGTGGCCAGCAGATCGGCACCGGACAGCGCGGCCGGAATCGCCTCGGCCTGGATCGGAGTGGGTGTGGAGAAGCCGAGCTCGGCAGCGGCGTGGGCAAGGGCGGGCGCTAGGCCCAGGGCGATGAATGGCATGGATCGGAGCAGTGTAGCGCCCGCTACCATCTCCAGCCATGAAGAACAAGCTCTCAACCGGTGGGCTGGTGTACTCCACCGAAGCGGGTCGCATGTGCCCGGCGTGTCGCCAGCCGGTCGCGCAGTGCCGGTGCCGCCAACAACAGATGACGCCTGCGGGCGATGGCGTGGTCAGGGTCTTGCGCGAAACGAAGGGGCGCGGCGGCAAGGCCGTCACCCTGGTGAAGGGTCTGGCGCTCGACCACGCCGATTTGACCGCGATGGCCAAGCATTTGAAGGCCGCGTGCGGCTCCGGCGGCACGATGAAGGACGGCGTGATCGAGGTGCAGGGCGATCACGTGGAACGCGTGATGACCGCGCTGCAGGCCGCGGGCCATGTGGTCAAGCGCGCGGGCGGCTGATGCCCGCGTGCGCTTGGGATGGAAGCCCTTATTTCTTGGGTTCGACCTGGTTGCCGATGATGCCGCCCACGGCAGCACCACCCAGCGTGCCGATGGTGCTGCCACCGGTGAGCACGGAACCACCCACCGCACCAACCCCTGCGCCGATCGCGGTGTTCTGCTGCTGACGGGTCATGCCACCGCAGGCGGCAAGCGATGCGGCCAGGGCCAGCGATGCGGCCAGGGCGAGCCAACGTGAAGTGGTGCGAGATGAGGTGTTCATGGCGGTCTCCTTGTGGATGGTGATGCCACTTTCCGACGGAAGCCGCTTGTGGTCTGTGCGTTTTCGCACCGAGCACCGCAACGCTCAGCGCAGCACTTCCAGCAGCCGGTCGAGTCCGCCCTCGTGAATGGCCACCATGGCCTGCTCGCGCACGGCAGGCTTGGCGTGGTAGGCGACCGAGAGCCCGGCCACACCCATCATGGGCAGGTCATTCGCGCCGTCGCCCATGGCGATGCATTCAGAGGCATCGATGCCCAGCAGCGAAGCCACTTCGAGCAGTGTGCGGCGCTTCTCTGCACCGTCGCAGATATCGCCCCAGGGCTGGTCCACCATGCGCCCGGTGAGCTGGCCACAATTCGGGCCACTCTCCACCTCGAGCACGTTGGCGCGCGTGAAGTCGATGCCCAGCGTCTGGCGCACCCGCTCGCTGAAGAACGTGAAGCCGCCCGACACCAGCAGCACCTTCAGACCCGCCGCCTTGCAGGCGTTGATGAGTTCGGCAGCGCCCGGGTTGATGCGCAGGCGCTCGGTGTACACCTGCTCCATGTCGGCCACGGTCACGCCGCGAAGCAGCCCGACGCGCTGGCGCAGGCTTTCCTTGTAGTCGGCGATCTCACCCCGCATGGCTGCCTCGGTGATGGCGGCGACTTCGGCCTTCTTCCCCACAGCATCGGCGATCTCATCGACACACTCGATGCTGATGAGCGTGGAATCCATGTCGAAAGCGATGAGCTTGTAATCGCTCAACTTCAATGGCGGGGTGATGCCTCGCACGGTCAGGCCGGGCGCGTATTCGGTGTGGGTGGGTTCGGTCATGCGGGTTCGGATTGCTGGATGGGTTGGCCCAGCGAGCGCAGCACGTCGCGCACCATCTGAACCCGGTCTTTCACTTCTGGCAGGGCGCGTTCAATGCGCAGCTTCTCGTTGCCGGCGAGTTTGATGTGCCTGTTCTTCTGGATCAGCTCGATGATGCGCATGGAATCGAATGGCGGATTGGCACGGAAGGTGATCTGGATCACGCCCGGCGCCGCATCCACTTTCACCACACCGTAGGGCGCGCTGATGCAGCGCAGGCGATGCACGTCAATGAGGGTCTGCGCCTGCGGCGGCAGCTTGCCGAACCGGTCGACGATCTCTTCGAGCAGCGCGTCCACCTGGTCGCTGTTCTTTGCCGTGGCGAGCTTCTTGTAGAACGACAGCCGCAGGTGCACATCGCCGCAGTAGTCGCTGGGAAGCAGGGCAGGTGCGTGCAGGTTGATGTCGGTGGTGACCGAGAGCGGCGAAAGCAGGTCGGGTTCGCGGCCTGCCTTGAGCGAGCGCACGGCTTCGCTGAGCATCTCGTTGTAGAGCTGAAAGCCGACCTCCAGCATGTTGCCACTCTGGTTCTCGCCCAACACCTCGCCCGCGCCGCGTATCTCCAGGTCGTGCATGGCGAGGTAGAAGCCGCTGCCGAGCTCTTCCATCTGTTGGATCGCATCGAGTCGTTGCGACGCCTGCTTGGTCAGGCCTTCGGTGTCAGGGACCATGAGGTACGCATACGCCTGGTGATGGCTCCGGCCCACGCGCCCGCGCAACTGGTGCAGCTGCGCCAGGCCGAACTTGTCCGCCCGGCTCATGACGATGGTGTTGGCGGTGGGCACGTCGATGCCGGTCTCGATGATGGTCGAGCACAGGAGCAGGTTGTAGCGCTGCGCCACAAAGTCGCGCATCACACGCTCGAGCTCACGCTCGGGCATCTGGCCGTGTGCGATCGCAATGCGCGCCTCGGGCAATATCTCCTCGAGCTTCTGTCGGCGGTTCTCGATCGTTTCCACTTCGTTGTGGAGGAAATAGACCTGGCCGCCGCGCTTGAGTTCGCGCAGCACGGCTTCGCGGATCACACCGTTGCCTTCATTGCGGACAAAGGTCTTGATGGCCAGCCGGCGCTGCGGCGCGGTGGCGATGACCGACAGGTCACGCAAGCCTTCCAGCGCCATGCCCAGCGTGCGCGGGATCGGGGTGGCAGTCAAGGTGAGCACATCCACCTCGGCGCGCAGCGCCTTCATCTGCTCCTTGTGGCGCACGCCGAAACGGTGCTCCTCGTCGATGATGAGCAGGCCCAGGTCTTTGAACTTCACGCTTTCGCTGAGCAGTTTGTGCGTGCCGACCACGATGTCCACCGAACCATCGGCCAGGCCTTTGGCAGCGGCATTGATCTCCTTGGTGGAGCGAAAGCGGCTCATCTCGGCCACCTTCACAGGCCATTTCGAGAACCGGTCCGACAGCGTCTGGAAGTGCTGCTCGGCCAGCAGGGTGGTGGGGGCGAGAAACGCCACCTGGCGCCCGCCTGTCACCGCCACGAACGCGGCGCGCAGGGCCACCTCGGTCTTGCCGAAGCCCACGTCGCCGCACACCAGCCGGTCCATCGGGCGCGGGCTGATCATGTCCTGGATCACCGCGTGGATGGCTGCGCGCTGGTCGGCGGTTTCATCAAAGCCGAAATCGTTGGCAAAGACCTCGTAATCCTGCGCGGAGTAGCGGAATGCGTGGCCCTGGCGCGCGGCACGGCGCGCATAGATGTTGAGGAGTTCGGCGGCTGCATCGCGCACCTGCTCGGCGGCCTTGCGTTTGGCCTTCTCCCACTGACCACTGCCCAGGCGGTGCAGTGGCGCCTCGTCGGCGCTCACGCCGGTGTAGCGGCCAATCAGCTGGAGCTGGCTCACCGGCACGTACAGCACGGCCTTGTCGGCGTACTCCAGGTGCAGGAACTCCTGCAACGCGGGCGAGCCGTCCGGGTTCTTCTCGCCCATGTCCATGTGCACCAGGCCCCGGTAGCGCCCAATGCCGTGGGCGTTGTGCACCACCGGATCGCCCACGTTGAGTTCGGAGAGGTCCTTGATCAACGCATCGACGTCGCTGACCTGTTCCTGCTTCTTGCGCCGACGGGTGGTGGGGCCAGCAGCGAAGAGTTCGGTCTCTGTGACGAAGTCGATGCCTTCGTCGAGCCAGGAGAAACCGACCGTGAGCGCGGCGGTGGCCATGCCGGTTTTCTCGTCGCTGGCCAGGAATTCGCCCAGCGAATCGACCACCGGCGGGTTCAGGCCGCTGGCCCGCAGGAAATCCAGCAGGCTCTCGCGCCGACCGTCGCTCTCGGCGAGCAGCAGCACGTGGTGGGTGGTGTTGCGGATGTGGGCCTGCAGTCGCGCGAGCGGGTCTTCGGCGCCGCGCAGCACCGACAGGTCGCCCAAGGGTTGCACGGTGGCACCGTGTTCCATGCCGGCCTGGACGGGCCGCAACACCAGCTGGGCGTGCTGATTGGCCCGGATGTAGAACTGCTCGGCGTCCAGGAACAGGGCGTCCGGCGGGAGTACCGGCCGCTCAGGATCGCCGCGCAACAGGCGGTGCCGATCCTTCGTGTCCTGCCAGAAGCGCTGGAACGCGGGTTCGAGTTCCCCGTGCAACACCACCGTGGCGTCGGCACCCAGGTAGTCGAACACGGTGGCGGTGTCCTCGAAGAACAGCGGCAGGTAGTACTCGATCCCCGCGGTGGCCACGCCGTTGCCAATGTCCTTGTAGATGCGGCTCTTGGTCGGGTCGCCTTCCAGCAGTTCGCGCCACCGGCTGCGGAAGCGCGCGCGCGCTGCATCGTCCATCGGGAATTCGCGGCCCGGGAGCAGGCGCACTTCGTTCACCGGGTACAGGCTGCGCTGGCTGTCGGGATCGAAGGTGCGGATGCTGTCGATCTCGTCATCGAACAGGTCCACGCGGTATGGCACGAGGCTGCCCATGGGGAAGAGGTCGATGAGGCCACCGCGCACGGCGTACTCGCCCGGGCTCACCACCTGGGTCACATGCTGGTAGCCGGCCAGGGTGAGCTGGCCCTTCAGCCGCGCTTCATCCAGCTTCTGCTTGACCTTGAAGTGGAAGGTGTAGCCCGCGAGGAAGGCGGGTGGCGCGAGCCGGTACAACGCAGTGGTGGCGGGCACGAGCACCACGTCAGCGCCGGTTTCCTTGTCGCGCTGGGAGATGCGCCAGAGCGTGGCCAGGCGTTCGCTGATCAGGTCCTGGTGGGGTGAGAACGTGTCGTAGGGCAGGGTCTCCCAATCCGGAAACAGCGCGCAGCGCAAGTCGGGCGCAAAGAACGCCATCTCGTCGATGAGGCGCTGTGCGTCGTTGGCGTCGGCCGTGACGATGGCGGTGAGACGGCCTGCGCCTTTCTCGCGTGTGGCCAACCGGGCCAGCAGCAAGGCGTCGGCAGAGCCGCCGGGCAGTGGCAGCGTGTGGCGTTTTCCAGGAATGAGTTTGGGCAAGTCCATGGGGACAAAGTGGCGAACAGGATAGGACTTGAGGGTGCGACGGCGAAGCGACCATGACGAACACCCCCGGCCGGTGCGGCAGGGGGTGTGATGGCCTGATTCTAGAATGCAGGCACACCATGGCCGATGCCCCGACCGAATTGACCTCCCACGCCGCACCCCGCTGCCACGCCTTGCTCCCCTGCGCGGGAACCGGCACCCGGGCGGGAACCGAACTTCCCAAGCAATACCAGCCGATCGCGGGCCAGCCCATGGTCATGCACACGCTGGCGGCGCTTCGATCGCTGCCGAGGATCGGGCTGTGCGTGGTGGTCATTGCGCCCGAAGATGCGTGGTGGTCTTCACAGCCGATCGGCACCGTGCTGGCGCGATGCGGAGGCGCAACGCGGGCCGAGAGCGTCTTCAATGGCCTGCATGCCTTGCTGGACGAGGGCGCGCACCCCGACGACTGGGTGCTGGTGCACGACGCCGCGCGGTGCCTGGTGACCGGCGAGCAAGTGGAGGCTCTTATGGATGCCTGTTGGGGCGACCAGGTGGGTGGCCTGCTTGCGTTGCCTTTGCCCGATACCCTCAAGTCAGAGGAAGGCGGTCGTGTTTCGGCCACCGTGGAGCGTTCCCACAAGTGGCTGGCACAGACGCCGCAGATGTTCCGACTGGGTGCGCTGCGGGCCGCGCTGGCCGCCACCCGGGAACAAGGTTTTGCGGGCGTGACCGACGAAGCCAGCGCCATGGAGCGCGCAGGTGAAAGCCCCTTGCTGGTGCGAGGCAGCGCGCAGAACTTCAAGGTCACCTACCCCGAAGACTTCGCCCTGGCCGAAGCCGTTCTCAGGAGCCGTTCATGACCATCCACCTGTCCCCTTTCCGCGTTGGCGAGGGCTGGGACGTGCACGCGCTGGTAACGGGCCGGCCCCTGATCATCGGCGGCGTGACCATTCCACACACCCATGGACTGCTGGGCCATTCCGATGCCGACGTTCTCCTGCACGCCATCACCGACGCCTTGCTGGGCGCGGCCGCGCTGGGCGACATCGGGCGCCACTTTCCGGACACGGACGATCGGTTCAAAGGCGCTGACTCTAGCGTGCTGCTGGCCGAAGCTGCCCGGCGCGTGCGGGAGGCGGGGTTCGAGATCGGCAACGTGGACAGCACCGTGGTGGCGCAGGCTCCGCGACTGGCGCCGCACATCGGCGCCATGTGCGAGCGTATGGCCGCCACCCTGGGCGTGGCCCGTGATCAGGTCAACGTGAAAGCCAAGACCGCCGAGAAGATCGGCCCCGTCGGAGAAGGGCTGAGCATGGAGGCGCGCGCCGTCGTCCTGCTGGTCAGGAAGACGCCTTGACCAGCTTCATGTGAGCGGCCAGGCCACCCGTGCTGCTGTTGGCCACCGCAAAACGCCCGCCCATGCGGGCAATCGCGCGGTCGACGATGGCCAGGCCCAGGCCAGTGCCGGTGGCCGACGTGCGTGACACGTCGCCGCGGTAGAACGGCTGGGTGAGCTGTTCGATCTGGTCGGGGTTCACGCCCTGGCCGTGGTCGCGCAGCTTGATCAGCACGAAGTCGTCCTTGGCCTTGGCGGCGATCTCCACCCGCGTCACGCCGGTGTCGGGATCTTTGCCGTAGCGCATCGCGTTTTCCAGCAGGTTGGCAAACACGCGCTGGAGTTCCACCGCATCGCCCATCACGATGGTGTGCAGCGGAATGCTGGTGGTGATCACGGTGTTGGGATCCTGCCCCACCGAGAAGATGGCCGCGTCCACCACCTGGTTGAGGTTCACGCGCTCGGGCTTGATGTGGTCGGGGCGCGCGTAGTCGAGGAACTTGTCGATGATCGCATTCACCTGCTCGATGTCGGCCGACATGTGCTCGCGGGCTTGCGGATCGTCCACACTCATTTCGGTTTCCAGGCGCAGGCGCGCCAGCGGCGTGCGCAGGTCGTGCGAGATGCCGGCGAGCATGAGCGCGCGGTCCTGCTCGATCTTGGACAGGCGCTGGGCCATGCGGTTGAAGCCGATGTTGACCTCCCGGATCTCGCTGGTCGCGACCGTCTCGTTGAGCTGGCTGGCATTGAAATCGCCTTCGCGCACGCGGCTGGCCGCAAAAGAGAGCTTTTTCAGCGGGCGGTTGATCAAGCGCGCGATCAGCGCGGCACCGGTGAGCGAGAGCAGCGCGGCCGTGCCCAGCCAGATCAGCCAGGTGGTGCCGGCCACCGGGCCGATGCGCGACGGATCGGTGAGCAGCCAGTAGGGGTCGTCATCGATGGTGAAGCCGATCCACAAGCCTGGGGTGCCATTCACCTCGCGCGCCACCAGCGTGTCCGGCCCGAGCCGGCCGCTCAGCCGCTCGGCCACGTTGCGGCTGAGGGCATCCGTGTTGTAGAGGCGAAAGGTGTCGGTGGGCTCGCGCGGCGCGATGCGCAGGCCTTCCTCGCTGGCCAGGGTCTTGATCAGGGAAACGCGGGCAATGGCGTCCGAGTGGATCAGTGCAGCCCGGCTCAGGTTGACCAGGGAAGCCAGCTGGTTGGCGCTCTGCAGCGCGCGCGGCTCGTATTCAAGTGCCCGGAATGTCTGCAGCCAGGCGACGATGCAGCCGACCAGAAGCAGCGCCAGAAACAGAAAGGTGCGCCAGAACAGGCTCACGCCCCGGTTGGGACGCATCTCCAGCGGCGCGGGCGCTGTTTCCAGCGAGGCCGGCTGGGTCTCGAACGGAACGCGTGACTCGTCGGGCATCAGGCATTGCCGTCCGGCACGAAGACGTAGCCCACACCCCAGACGGTCTGCAGGTACCGGGGCGATGCGGCGTCTTCTTCAATCAGTTTGCGCAGCCGCGAGACCTGCACGTCCAGGCTGCGGTCAAACGGTTCGAACTCCCGGCCACGTGCCAACTGAGCCAGTTTTTCGCGCGAAAGGGGCTGACGCGGGTGGCGGACAAGGGCCTTGAGCATGGCGAATTCGCCCGTGGTCAGCGGCAGGTCCACGTTGTCCTTGCGCAGCGTGCGCAGGCTCAGGTCGAATTCGAACGGGCCGAACTTCACCACTTCCTGGTCTTGCGACGGAGCGCCCGGGACTTCAGTGGGCGGGCGGCGGCGAAGCACGGCGTGGATGCGCGCCAGCAATTCGCGCGGATTGAAGGGTTTGCCCAGGTAGTCGTCGGCGCCGACTTCCAGGCCGACGATCCGATCCACGTCCTCGCTCTTGGCCGTGAGCATGATGATGGGGGTGCGGTCGCCATTGGCGCGCAGGCGGCGGCAGATCGACAGCCCGTCCTCGCCGGGCATCATCAGGTCGAGCACGATCAGGTCGACGGAATCGCGCTGCAGCACCCGGTTCAGGGCTTTGCCGTCTTCGGCCAGCATGACTTCAAAACCTTCCTGCATCAGGTAGCGGCGCAGCAGATCGCGGATGCGGACATCGTCATCGACGACAAGAATCTTGTTGGGGCGGACACTGTTTTGTGGCATGGGAACAACTTCCGAAATATGTAACAAACTCGATTGTGGCAGCGCCAAGTGGTTGTCAGCACTCATTTTTTATTTTCCTGACACGCTGTTACAGATGTTGCCCGCGCTGGCAGCGACTTCATCGGGGCCACATCACACAATCGGCGCCATGTTCATACTTGAGCGCACCATGAAATCGATTCTGACGAGCGCGTTCCTGTTGTCGGTCATCAGTCCACTGATGGCGGGTCACGACGGTCAACGTCTGCATCCGCTGCCGCCTGATGTGCCGGCTACCGTGCTGCCCATCTCGGTGGGCGACAGCAGTGAAGCGCGTGGGCCCATGCGCCTGCGCGATGCGCTTCGTCAGCCCTTCGACGACATGGACGACACCAGCAAGCCCTACCGCCTCTCGGCGGAAGAGCGCCAGCGCTTGCGCGAGCAGCTGCGTGAACAGCCTCCCTATGACTCCCGCTTCAAGCCATGAACTTGCCATCGATCCGACCGCTCAAGCTCTTTTCCTCTTCGCACCGTTCCCCTTCCCGCATCCTGCTTCCGGCCGTCATGGCGCTGGCTTTCATGGCCGTTGCTCCAGCCCAGGCCCAGGGCACCGCGCCCGTGCCCGCCAACGTGGTGAACATCTCGGCCAGCGGCTTCATGGAAGTGCCTCAGGACTGGCTGAGCATGAGCCTGAACACCACCCGCGAAGGGCCCGACGCCGGGACCGTGCAGAACCAGCTCAAGCAGGCGCTGGAAGCGGCACTCGTGGTGGCGCGCGCGAGCGCAAAGCCCCAGCAGATGGAGGTGCGAAGCGGTCAGTTCAGCCTGCACCCACGCTACGGCACCAACGGCAAGATCAACGGCTGGATGGGCGGCACCGAACTGGTGCTGGAAGGCCGTGACTTCGCACTGATCAGTACGACCGCCGGCAAGATCCAGACACTCACCATGGGCAACATGGGTTTCTCGCTGTCGCGGGAGGCGCGGCAGAAGCTCGAAGCCGACGTCCAGGCCATGGCCATCGAGCGCTTCAAGCAGCGCGCGAGCGATGTGGCCAAGGGTTTCGGCTTTGCCGGCTACAGCCTGCGCGAAGTGGCCGTGAGTTCAGCCGATCAGGAAGGCCGCCCGATCCAGCCGCGCATGATGGCGATGGAAGCGAAGGCGGCGATGTCGGACGCGGCGGTCCCGGTGGAAGCTGGCAAGTCCACCGTCAATGTGACGGTGTCCGGTTCCGTGCAATTGCGCTGACGTTCATTGGGCGGCCCAGCCGCCGTCCATGTTCCAGGCCACGCCGCGCACGTTGTTGGCGGCGGGCGAGCAGAAGAAGACCGCCAGTTCGCCAAGCTCTTCGGGCGTGGTGAACTGCATCGAAGGCTCCTTCTCCCCGAGAAGCTGTTTCTTGGCGTCCTCGTTGGACAAGCCCTGCGCCGCTGCCTTGGCATCGACCTGCTTCTGCACCAAAGGTGTGAGCACCCAGCCTGGGCAGATGGCGTTGCATGTGACGCCCGAGGTGGCGTTTTCCAGTGCCGTGACCTTGGTCAGCCCCAGGATGCCGTGCTTTGCCGCGACATAGGCCGACTTTTCGGCCGAGCCCACCAGACCATGCACCGACGCCACGTTGATGATGCGACCCCAGTTGGCCTTCTGCATCGCAGGCAGGGCCAGACGGCTCGCCAGAAACGCGCTGGTGAGATTGATCGCAATGATCGCGTCCCAGCGTTCCACAGGAAAATCCTCGACCCGCGCCACATGCTGGATACCAGCGTTGTTCACCAGAATGTCCACCTGTCCAAAGGTGTCTGCGGCAAAAGCCATCATGGCTTCGATCTCGGCCGGCTTGCTCATGTCCGCGCCGTGATAGGCCACCTTGGCGCCCAGTGCGGCGATCTCCGCCTTGGGACCTTCGGCATCGCCGAATCCGTTGAGCACGATGTTTGCGCCCTGGCGTGCCAGGGCCTTGGCAATGCCGAGCCCGATGCCGCTGGTGGAGCCGGTGACGAGGGCGGTCTTGTTGGCAAGCATGGGGTACTCCAGTTCCATTACGATTGGTTGAAAAGCGCTTGAAGCATTATCACGGAGGCCTTGGGCCGCCCCCTCCCATGCAAGAACCATCCCTGCAGTTTCTCGTCGTCGGCGCACCCGCAGCCGCCACGGGCGCCCCGCGTCGCATGGCGTATTGGGACTGGTCGTGCATGTCGGGTCACCAGGACCACGTGGTGATCTGCGTGCACGGACTGGGGCGTCAGGCGCGCGATTTCGACACGTTGGCGCGCGCGCTTTCCGCACGCGCCCGCGTGATTGCCGTGGATGTGGCCGGACGTGGCCACAGCGACTGGCTCGCCGACCCCATGGGATACCAGTTGCCCACCTACGCAGCCGATCTTGCGGCGCTGCTGTTGAAACTCCGTGCAGAACGTCCCGGCCTCGTGATCGACTGGGTCGGCACCAGCATGGGTGGCCTGATCGGCATGGCGGTGGCCGCGCAGCCCGCGCTGTCCATTCGCCGTCTGGTGCTCAACGACGTGGGTCCGGTGGTGCAATGGGAAGCGCTGCAGCGGATTGGTACTTACCTCGGGAAGAACCCTTCGTTCGACAGCGAGCGGGCCGCGATCGATTACCTCGCCTCGATCTCGGCCACGTTCGGCCCGCACACCCCTGAACAGTGGCGCGACCTGTCGGTGCCGATGCTGCGGGAACGGGAAGGCCGCTGGTGGTTGCACTACGACCCGGCTCTGGCTCTGCCCGTTCAGGCACTCGTCAACATGCCCGATCAGGCGATGGCCCATCAGATGGTGCGCGATGGCGAAGCCGCGCTCTGGGCGCTGTACGACGCGATCACCGCTCGCACGCTGCTGTTGCGCGGCCAGCATTCTGACCTGCTCACCCAGGCGACCGTGAACGAGATGGCATCGCGCGGCCCGAAAGCGCGGTGCGTCACCTTCGATGGGGTTGGGCATGCGCCCACGCTGGTGGCGCCAGAACAGGTTGAAACGGTGCGCTCGTTCCTGTGGGACGAATGACGATGGCGTCCGTCCACCCATGAAGCGATCCACAGGTTCTGCATCCGGCGAGGTCCCGGAAGCGCGCTCCGCACAGGCCGTACCGTCGGCCATCGTGGCCGCCACGTCCGACAGTCTGCCGAAGCAGGCGCAGGCGCTGACGCGCGCTCGCGCATTTGCCGAACCACTGATTGCCAGCGAGCACCTGGACACCGGCGAGAACATCCTTGCCCACGCGGACGCGGTGGCTGGCGTGCTCAACGACATCGGCGGATCTGAAGCGATGCAGGCCGCCGCCTACCTCGTGTACGCCTGCCAGCACCTGAACCGGCCCCAGGAAGTGATCTCCAAGGCCTTCGGCGAGAACTTTGCGGCGCTGGCTGTGGAGACCACCAAGCTGGTGCAGTTGCAGCGTCAGGCGCGCCTGAAACATGCTGAGGTGCAGGCCAAGAAGGAGGTCGAACGCCAGACCGCGCAAGAGCAGGACCTGCCCGTGACGGCGCCGGGCAAGACCCTGGTCTCCGAACTGGCAGCCAGCCAGACGGAGAACGTGCGCAAGATGCTGCTGGCGTTCTCGCGCGATCTGCGGGTGGTCATGCTCCGCCTGGCTTCTCGCCTGCAGACGCTTCGCTACTTTGCTGCGAGCAAAGGTGAGCCCGGTGACGCCCTGGCCAGCGAGTCGCTGCATGTCTTTGCTCCGCTGGCCAACCGCCTGGGCATCTGGCAGATCAAATGGGAAATGGAAGACCTGGCGTTTCGCTTCCTGGAGCCCCACACCTACAAGCAGGTGGCGCAGCTGCTGGATGAAAAGCGCGCGGAACGCGAAGCGCACGTCGAGCAGGTCCGGCAGCGGCTGGAAGAAGCGTTGCACAGGCAGGGTGTTCAGGCCTCTGTGCAGGGCCGACCCAAGCACATCTACAGCATCGTCAAGAAGATGCGTGGCAAGTCGCTTGACTTCGAACAGGTTTTCGACATACGCGCGCTGCGCGTGGTGGTGCCGGAAGTGGCGGACTGCTATGCCGTGCTCGCCCATGTGCACGCGCATTTCTCGCCCTTGCCGGACGAGTTCGACGACTACATCGCCAAGCCCAAGGCCAATGGCTACCAGTCGCTGCACACGGTGGTGCGCGACGAACAGGGCAGGGCGTTCGAGATCCAGATCCGCACGCAGTCGATGCACGACCACGCCGAACACGGTGTGGCGGCGCACTGGGCCTACAAGGAGGCCGGGACCAAAGGCTACGCGGGCGTGTCGGCCAGCTCGGAGTACGACGCCAAGATCGCGGTGCTTCGACAACTTTTGGCCTGGGAACGTGACCTGAGTGGGGCCGCTCAGGGGCTTTTCGAAGACCGCATCTACGTACTCACCCCTGACGCGGCCATCGTGGAGTTGCCTCAGGGTGCGACAGCGGTGGACTTTGCCTACACGGTGCACACCGATCTGGGCCACCGATGCCGGGGAGCGCGGGTGGACGGCGCCATGGTCACGCTCAACACGCCGTTGCAGAACGGCCAGACCGTGGAGATCACGGCAGCGAAAGAGGGCGGGCCTTCGCGCGACTGGCTGAATGCCGATCTGGGTTACCTGGTGAGTCACCGTGCCAAAAGCAAGGTGCGCGCCTGGTTCAATGCCCAGGCCATGGAAGAGACAGTGGCCAGAGGCCGCGAGGCGGTTGAAAAGCTGTTGCAGCGGGAAGGCAAGACTGCCTTGAAGTTCGACGACCTCGCCGCTGCCCTTGGGCTGGCTTCCGCGCAGGCCTTGTTCGAACAGGTCGGCAAGGACGAACTCTCGTTGCGCGCGATCGAGACCCACCTTCGGCCACCCGAGCCGGAAGCGCCTTCGGAGGTGCCGGTCTGGCTCAGAAAGCCGCGCAAATCGGCGGCGCAGTCGGGCGGTGGCGTGCTGGTGGTGGGTGTGGAGTCGCTCATGACCCAGCTCGCGAGGTGCTGCAAGCCGGCGCCGCCCGATGAGATCGGCGGCTTCGTCACCCGTGGAAAGGGGGTGAGCATCCATCGCAGCGATTGCACCGACTTTGCTCACCTTCAGCGCAAGAATCCGGACCGCGTGATCGAAGTTCAATGGGGTGGACAGGACAACGGGGGCCGGGACGCGCAGCCTTCCGTCTACCCGGTCGACGTGGCGATCGAGGCGGTCGACCGCCAAGGCCTGCTGCGCGACATTTCCGACGTGTTCGCGCGCGAGAAGATGAATGTGATCGGCGTGCAGACGCAGTCGGTCAAAGGCATTGCCTGGATGACCTTCACCATCGAGGTGCCCGACGCGCGTCAGGTCGCGCGCGCCATGTCGGTGGTGGGCGATGTGTCGGGTGTGCGGGTAGTACGGCGTAAATAGATTCGGCGAACTGCTATACTGCGAGGCTTCGAATCGTTTGTAGGCGCGTAGCTCAGCTGGTTAGAGCACCACCTTGACATGGTGGGGGTCGTTGGTTCGAGTCCAATCGCGCCTACCAATCCGATTTGCCTCCTAGCGAGGCTAGCCCCGAAATGCCTGGCATCCACGCCGGGCTTTTTTTTGCCCGCTTCGCCGCTCGCGCACAGGGAAAACCCATGCTCCCGCGTGTCGGTCGGGTTTCTAGAATGTGCCGTATCCTCCGAGCAGACGTTGGGCGCCCCTGCCCGCTCCTTCCAGAAAGTCCTCAGTGCAAAAAACCAAGGCCGACAGCGGCGGTGAGCGTGCTCCCGCTGTGCGCGTGATCAAGAAGTACCCGAACCGGCGTCTGTACGACACCGACACCTCGTCGTACATCACGCTCGCTGAAGTGAAGGCGCTGGTCATGGACAACGAGCCCTTTGTCGTGCGCGACGCCAAGTCCAACGACGACCTGACGCGCAGCATCCTGCTGCAGATCATTCTGGAAGAAGAAACCGCGGGGGTTCCCATCTTCACCGAGCAGGTGCTCGCCAACATCATCCGCTTCTATGGTCATGCCATGCAGGATTTCATGGGTTCCTACCTGGAGAAGAATGTGCAGATCTTCATGGACCTCCAGCACAAGATGACGGAGCAATCCACCGGCGTCAATCCCGAGGCCTGGAAGCAGTTCATGAACGTGCAGTCGCCCATGATGCAGGGGATGATGGGCACGTATCTGGAGCAGTCCCGCAACGCGTTCACGCAGATGCAGGAGCAGATGCAGAAGAACAGCGAGCAGATGCTTGCAGCGCTCGGGCTCAAGCGCTAGTCCTTGCGTTCACGGGCATCGGGCGGGTCTGAGACAATCGACCCATGTCTGAAACGCTCGTCCCGCCGACCATCTCGGCGCCCAAAGTCGGTTTCGTCAGCCTGGGTTGCCCCAAGGCCCTGACCGATTCCGAACTCATCCTCACGCAACTGAGCGCCGAGGGCTACCAAACCTCCAAGACGTTCGCCGGTGCCGACCTGGTGATCGTGAACACCTGCGGCTTCATTGACGACGCGGTCCGCGAAAGCCTGGACACGATTGGCGAAGCCCTGGCCGAGAACGGGAAAGTGATCGTCACCGGTTGCCTGGGCGCGCGCGAAGGCGAGGGCGGCGGCAATCTGGTGCGCCAGATGCATCCCAGCGTGCTGGCGGTGACCGGGCCCCATGCCACGCACGAAGTGATGAGTGCCGTGCACGAGCACCTGCCCAAGCCGCACGATCCCTTCGTGGACCTGGTGCCGCCTCAGGGCATCAAGCTCACGCCGCGCCATTACGCCTACCTCAAGATCAGCGAAGGCTGCAACCACCGCTGCACCTTCTGCATCATCCCCTCGATGCGTGGTGATCTCGTGAGCCGGCCCATTGGTGACGTTCTGACCGAAGCTCGAAAGCTTTTCGAAGCTGGTGTGAAGGAGTTGCTGGTGGTCAGCCAGGACACATCGGCCTATGGGGTCGATGTGAAGTACCGCACCGGCTTCTGGGACGGCAAACCCGTCAAGACGCGCATGTTCGACCTGGTGCGCTCACTGGGCGAAATCGCCAGGGGCTACGGTGCGTGGGTGCGGCTGCATTACGTCTATCCCTATCCCCATGTGGACGACGTCATCCCGCTCATGGCAGAAGGCCTGTGCCTGCCGTACCTCGACGTGCCTTTGCAGCACAGCCATCCCGACGTGTTGCGACGCATGAAGCGGCCTGCCAGCGGTGAGAGGAATCTCGAACGCATCGCACGCTGGCGTGAACTGTGTCCGGAGATCGTGGTGCGCAGCACGTTCATTGCCGGTTTTCCCGGCGAGACCGAGGCCGAGTTCGAGCACTTGCTGGATTTCCTGCGCGAGGCCCGCATCGATCGCGCGGGATGTTTTGCGTACTCGCCCGTACCGGGAGCGACCGCGAATCAATTGCCGGATGCCGTTGCGGATGCGCTGCGCGAAGAGCGTCGGGCCCGCTTCATGGCAGTGGCCGAAGACGTTTCGGCCACCAAGCTGCAGCAGCGGGTCGGCGCGACCATGCAGGTGTTGGTGGACTCGGCGCCCGGCCTGGGCAAGAAGGGTGGTGTGGGCCGTAGCTACGCGGATGCACCAGAGATCGATGGCGTCGTGCGCCTCCTGCCGCCCGAGAAGATCAGCAAGACCTTGAAGGTCGGTGAATTCACCAAGGCACGCGTCGTGGCTGCACAAGGCCATGACCTGTTGGCAGTGCCGGTTTGAGGGCACGTCACAAAAGGAAAAGGCCAGCAAACTTGCGTTTGCTGGCCCTTATGATTGGTGCCCAAGAGAGGACTCGAACCTCCACGCCTCTCGGCGCTAGTACCTGAAACTAGTGCGTCTACCAATTCCGCCACCTGGGCATCTCAGGAAAACCGAAATTATAGCAGAGTAAAAGTGAACGAAAAAAGCAGCCTGTTGGCCGAATACGAAGGTGTTGTCTCCGGTCATCGCGACGGACATGGTTTTGTGATCCGCGACGATGGCCAGGCCGATATCTATCTCCCGTCCAACGAAATGCGGGCGGTTTTGCACAAGGATCGCGTCAAGGCGCGCATTGTTCGCATGGACCGCAAGGGCCGGCCCGAAGGCCGCGTGACGGAGATCGTCGAACGCTCTGACTCCCCCATCATCGGGCGTCTTTTGCAAGAAAGTGGCGTGTGGCTCGTCGCACCCGAAGACAAGCGCTACGGCCAGGACGTGTTGATTCCCAAGGGCGCCACCGGTTCGGCCAAGCCCGGCCAGGTGGTGGTCGTCGAACTCACCGAGCCGCCGGCGCTGTACGGCCAGCCGGTCGGGCGTGTGAAGGAGGTGCTGGGAGAGATCGACGACCCCGGCATGGAGATCGAGATTGCGGTGCGCAAGTACGGCGTGCCGCATGAATTTTCTGATGCGGCCCTGGCACAGGCCCGCGCATTGCCGGATCACGTGCGCGCTGCCGATCACAAGCACCGGGTGGATCTGCGTGACGTGCCGCTGGTCACCATCGACGGGGAAGACGCGCGCGATTTCGACGACGCGGTGTACTGCGAGCCCGCCAAGGTGGGCAAAGGCAAAGGCTGGCGGTTGCTCGTGGCCATTGCCGACGTGAGTCACTATGTGGAGACCGGCTCGCCGATCGACGTGGATGCCTATGACCGCGCGACCTCGGTGTATTTCCCCCGGCGCGTCATTCCCATGTTGCCGGAGAAGCTCTCCAACGGCCTGTGCTCGCTCAATCCGGGCGTGGAACGGTTGTGCATGGTGTGCGACATGCTGGTCAACGCCAAGGGCGAAGTGCATGCCTACCAGTTCTATCCGGCGGTGATGTTCAGCCACGCTCGTTTCACGTACACCGAAGTGGCGGCCATCCTGCAGAACACCCGCGGCCCGGAGGCCGCGCAGCGCAAGGCCCTGGTGCCCTACCTTCTCAATCTGCACGACGTCTACGGTGCCTTGCTGGCGGCACGGGGTGAGCGTGGGGCGGTGGATTTCGAGACCACCGAGACGCAGATCGTTTGCGATGAATCGGGCCGCATCGAGAAAATCATTCCTCGCACTCGCAACGACGCTCACAAGGTGATCGAAGAAGCCATGCTGGCGGCCAATGTGTGCTCCGCCGACTTCATCAGCGAGGGCAAGCACACGGGCCTGTACCGCGTGCATGAGGGTCCGACGCCGGAGAAGCAGGAGATCCTGCGCAACTACCTCAAGGCGATGGGCGTTTCGCAGACCATCGGCGACAACCCCAAGCCGGCCGATTTCCAGCAGATCGCGCTGGCGACGAAGGATCGGCCAGAGGCTCAGCAGATCCACACCATGCTGTTGCGCTCCATGCAGCAGGCGATCTACACACCCATCAACAGCGGCCACTTCGGCCTGGCTTTCGAGGCCTACACGCACTTCACCAGCCCCATTCGACGCTACCCCGATCTGCTGGTGCACCGCGTGATCAAGGCCATCCTCGCGCGCAAGCGCTACGAGTTGCCAGTGCTGCCGACTCCAGGTGAGGCGCATGCCAAGCTGAGCAAGCGCCTGGCCAGCCGTGCCAGGCCGCTGGCGGTGGGCGAGGTGGTGAAGAAGCCGTCGGTGGATACATTGGCCTGGCAGGCCGCAGGCCTGCACTGCAGCGCCAATGAGCGGCGTGCCGATGAAGCCAGCCGTGACGTGGAGGCCTGGCTCAAATGCAAGTACATGCGCGAACACCTCGGCGAGGAATTTAGCGGCGTGGTGAGTTCCGTCACGAGCTTCGGGCTGTTCGTGACGCTGGATGCGATGTATGTGGAAGGGCTGGTTCACATCACCGAGCTGGGTGGCGAGTACTTCCGGTTCGATGAAGCGCGCCAGGAGTTGCGCGGGGAACGCACGGGCATTCGATACGCGCTGGGTACGCGCGTCCAGGTGCAGGTCAGTCGCGTGGACCTCGATGGCCGGCGCATCGACTTTCGTCTGGTCAGTGGCGATGATGAGCTCCTGTTGCGCGCCATGCGCGACAAGACCGGTCAAACCGGGCCGGCAGAAGGCGCTGCGCCTTCAGGTCGCAACGACAAGGCTCGACGTGGCCGCGATGGCAACGCGTCCAGTCGCAGAGGCGCAGCGCCTGCGCCGGTGCAGGAAGTGAAGGCGGCGGTGCGCAAGGCCGCCGGCAAGAAAACCGATCGGGGTGGCGCGCGCAGTGCGGCCAGCAAATCGCGCAAGAGCCGTCGCTGAAGCAGCAGGACGAGTCGAGCATGCCCGATCGAGCAATTTCCACCTCTTCACGACGCAAGCTGCCCGCGGTCCCCACCGAGCGTCCCTTGCGCATCGGCGTTTCGGCGCGCCTGCTGCATTCGGTCCCTCAAGAGCTGGGTTTCCGCAACAAGATCCTGCAGTACATCGAACAATCGCTGGCGCACTGGATCATGGAGCACGGCGCCGTGGCCTTCATGGTGCCGGCCGTTGCCCACGACAGCAAGCACGCGGCACGGCACCTCAAGGTCGAGCACGTGGTCCAGGAGCTCGACGCGCTGGTGCTGCAGGGCGGCGCTGATGTGGCGCCTCAGACCTACGGTCAGACGCCGATCGATCCGCGCTGGCAGGGCGACGTGGTGCGAGATCGGTACGAGCTGGCCTTGCTCAGGACCTTCGTTGCGCAAAAGAAGCCGGTGCTGGGCGTGTGCCGTGGTGCTCAGTTGCTCAACGTGGCTTTCGGCGGCACGCTGTACCAGGACATTGCCACGCAATGTCCCGCCGCGCATCCCCACGTGGAAACCGACCTGTACGACCAGTACGAACACGACGTCACGTTCCTGCAAGGTACCGCATTGACCCGCCTGTATCCCAACGCTTCCCAGTTGCGAGTGACCAGCATCCATCATCAGGCGGTGGCCGAGATCGGCAAGGGCATGGTGGTGGAGGCGGTCTCCACGCTGGACGGCATGGTGGAGGCGATTCGCTGGACGGGCGACTCCTACGCGCGTGGTGTTCAGTGGCACCCGGAGTTCCACCATGAGCGTGATGCGCTGGCGGACAGTTCGCCGATCATGCTGGACTTTCTGGAGGCTTCGCGGGCGGCCGCGCTCCAGCGCCTGGCCGACGGGCGCGAGCCCGACCCCCGCCTGCCACTGGCGCCCCTGCGGCTCTCTGGCGACTGAGTCGTACCGACGGCGGGCCTACACTTCGCTTCCCCCACGGCAGAGAAACGTTCACGCATGCGCATCGTCTTCTTCCTCCTAGAAACCCTGTTCTTCTTTCTGGTGGCTGCCGCCTTGTTGCGCGCGTGGATGAACCAGTTGCGCATCCACATGTCGGCACAGCCCGGTCGGTTCGCCATTGCGTTGACCGACTGGCTGGTGGCGCCGGTGCGCCGCATCCTCCCGCGCGCACTGGCCCAGAGTCGCGTTGACTGGGGCAGCCTCATCGCGGCGCTTCTACTGGCGCTGATGTATGGCGTTGCCTGGCTGGTGCTGGCCAGCAGTGTGTCGGAAGGCTTGTTCAGCTTGGAGGCATCGCTGTTCACGGTCGTTCAGATGGCGCTCCGGCTGCTGGTGCGAACCCTCCTGCAGGGCCTCATGGTCCTTTTGCTGGGTTACGCCATCCTGTCGTGGGTCCAGCCGCAGTCGCCCGTCATGGCCACGCTGGAGCGGCTGTGCGGGCCGATCCTGCGGCCGGTGCGGCGTGTGATTCCCCAGATTGGCGGCGTGGACCTTTCCGTGCTGGTCCTCATCATCCTGTTGCAGGTCGGGCTGATGCTTCTGGGTTGATCCCCGTTTCAAGCCAAGGGCTGCACGCTCGCAGCCAGGCCGCCGGCCGTCAAGGTTGAGCCTGGAGGCCAGTGATCGGCCAGCCAACCATGCTGAAAGATTGCCGCTGCCACGCTGCGCAGCGCGCCGCTTCCCTCACCGGGGCGCGCGAGCGCCGCTCCCAGTATGCCGGCCAGCACGTCCCCGGTCCCCGCCGTTGCCAGAGCGGCATTGCCCGTGGGGTTGATCCAGGGTAGTTCGCCTGGGGCCGCCAGCACTGTTCCAGAACCCTTGAGAACGCACCACACGCGGAATTCATCGGCCAGCTTCTGCGCCGCACCAATCCGGTCGGCCATCACACTGTGCGTGTCACTCCCCAACAGGCGCGCGGCTTCCAGCGGATGCGGCGTGATGACGGTCGTCCAGCCACGAGCCTGCCGCTGACGGAGCAGGGGCCAGAGTCCGGCGTCTGCCGCGATCGCATTGAGCGCGTCGGCATCGAGCACCAGACGCGTGGCGCCGGACAGCACCTGGGGCAATACGCCTGCCACGCTTCGCCCACCGCCGCATCCGCAGACCACGCAACCCTGGCGCAGCACGTCGCGCTCCAGAAGCCTTTCAGGCCGGCGAAACATCAGTTCCGGGCTGACCGGGTCCCAGGTCAATTCAACTTCGCCGGGCGCATGCAGCAGTCCGACGAAGATGCGGCCTGCGCCCGCATGCAGCGCGGCTCTTGCAGCGAGCACCGCCGCGCCGGTCATGCCTGCACCGTCCACGCCGATGCCTTGTCCGCCCAGGACCAGCACGTCGCCGAAGCTGCCTTTGTGGCTTGCGTGCGACCTCGCGGCGGTTCCCCCGGCCGGCATGGGATGCCCCGCAAGCCAGGCCCTCACGGGCACTTCAGCAGAAGGCGCCACACCAAGCTCGTCGAGCCAGACCCGCCCGGCGCTGTCCCGTCCTTGAGCCGTAAAGAGACCAGGTTTGAGTGTGAGCAACGACAGCGTGTGCCTCAGACCGCGCGCAGAACCCACGCCCGTGACCGCAGAGCCGTGCAACGCCCCCGTGTCGGCGTCGAGGCCGCTGGGCACGTCCACGCAAAGTACCGGGCTCGAGGTGTCGCGAAGTGCGCCAAGCCATTCGGCGATTTCACCCTCTAGAGTTCGCAAGGCGCCAATGCCGAACAGGGCATCGATGGCCAGGTCGAACGAGGCGGGTGGCTGAGACGCGAAGGCCACGCCGGCTTCACGCGCACCCTCCAGGGCAAGGTGAGCGTCGGCTGGCAGCCGTCTGTCGTCGGCGGGATTGCCCGTCCAGTGCGTGACCACAACCTGAACAGAAGTGCCGAGCTGCTGCGACCAGCGATGCAGGTGCGCGGCGGCCACGAGCCCGTCGCCGCCGTTGTTCCCGGGTCCGCAGGCCACCCAGATGACCCTTGCGTGCGGTGCCAGCGCACGGGCCAGTCGGGCCACAGAAAAGCCCGAGCGCGACATCAGGGCATGGGGAGGCAGACTTTCCTGCGCCCGTTGTTCGATGCGGCGAGTGCCCTGAACGTCGTAGAGCGCCTCTGGCCGTGCTGCGTCGACCGGCCTCACTCCTGAAGCGGTCACGCTGGATGTTTGCGAACTCGAAGGAGCAGTCACGACATACCCGGAAGAAACAACTTCCATTTCATCACGGGCGGGTCGCCCGTGCTTCAGAGGCCGAATCGCTGTGGCGAGAAGCCGACGAGGTTCACATCGGGTTCGCGGCCCTGCAGGCGATCGGCGAGGGCACGAGCGCTTCCGCAGGCGGCGGACCACCCGCTGGCGCCGTGGCCCAGGTTGAGCCAGAGGCCGGGAACGCGTGTCGGCCCGATCAGGGCCAGCCCATCGGGAAGACACGCTTGGGCACCTTGCCATTCCTGGATGCTGCCGCGAGGCCCACCCAGCCGCACTGCGCCTGGGAACCAGTCGTCCAGCGCCTGGTACAGCCGGGCCAGCGACGGTTTGGACATCTGCCCCGGGGTCGAGCCGAACTCGTGGCCGCCGGCCACCCGCACGCGCTGCCCCAACCGGGCGATCGATATTCCGCTGCGTGCGTCCAGCACGGCCGACAGCGGTGCGTCCAGCGGTTCGCGGACCGCTGCGCTGAGGGAGTGACCATGCACGGCCCTCAGCGGCAGGCGCAATCCCAAGGGCTGCAGCAGCGTTGTGCTGAACTCACCTGCGCAAACCACCACGGCGTCAAACTTCTCGGTCTGCGGGCCGGCGCCAGCTTCGTGGGTGATGTCCACATGGCCGTCCGAGCGAGGCGTCATGGAAACTGCCCGTGAGTCGAATTCGAACCGACAACCCTGTGCCTGGGCCGCTGCGCGCAGCAGGAGCGCAAATTCGCGGCAGTTCGCAACGCCTTCACCGCCAAGTTCGACGGCGCCATGCAAAGGGGTATCTGCACTCAGCGCGGGTTCCAGGGCGCGCACCTGAGCCGAGTCCAGCTGCTTGAATGCGATGCCGCTTTCCCGAAGAAGCGCCAGGGTGGGCTGCGCCAGTTCGGCGTCGCGTGCGTCACGCCACAACACCAGCATGCCCTGGCTGCGGTCGTGATCGAGCTCCAGTTCGTTGGTGATCGATTGTTGCCTCTGCTGGCTGTAGCGCAACAATTGGTGAAGGTGGCCTTGCGCCAGAACCGCCCGATCGCCCTGGCCGGCTTGTCTCCATTGCCACAGCCAGGGCCATTCGCGAAACCCCGGCAGGCCAGCCAGCCGCAGTCCGTCTCCCCGGCCGTTGGCCCAGGGCATGCGGATGTGCGCCTGAGTGCCTGTCCAGTCGGACGTCCAGCCTGGAGAAACCAGGGCCCCAGTGGCAAAGCTGGCTTCCTCGGCGATCGTGCTCCGACGTTCGAACACCTTCACCTCGTGACCATCGAGCGTGAGTTCGTACGCGGTGGTGGTGCCCGCCACACCCGCACCCACTACAGCGAGCTTCAAGACAGGCCCCGTGCGGTCAGCAACGGCAAACGTCCGGGTGGTGCGGGGAGAGGGTCGGGCTCGGGTTCTGTGTCGAGATCGAGGGAGTCGGAGGGCGGGAGGTTGGGCATGAAGCGGGGACGCAGGTGACCTTGAGGCCAGACGGGCTGCTATAATCGACAGGCTTTGCCAATGGCAGGCCAGGACAGGGTGTCCTTGCCGCATCGGTCAAAGCGAAATCGCAAACCAGCCCAACCGGGTGTTGCCCGCCGCGAACGAACCTTCAAGGTTCCAAGTTGCTGGCGATCGGGGCTGGATTTTAGACTCAACCTCTGGAAAGTTACCTCATGCCTATCTCCATGCGCGAAATGCTGGAAGCCGGTGTCCATTTCGGTCACCAAACCCGCTTCTGGAACCCCAAGATGGCGCCGTACATCTTCGGCCATCGCAACAAGATCCACATCGTCAACCTCGAAAAGACG
Source organism: Hydrogenophaga sp. (assembly GCF_051858985.1). GTDB lineage: Bacteria > Pseudomonadota > Gammaproteobacteria > Burkholderiales > Burkholderiaceae_C > Hydrogenophaga. The sequence continues at coordinate 480,831 of NZ_JBHYGM010000002.1, forward strand.
CTGCCTCTTTTCGAAGACGCTGCCAAATTCGTTCGCCAGCTCTCTGCCAACCGCGGCACCATCCTGATGGTCGGCACCAAACGCCAGTCTCGCGATATCGTTGCGCAGGAAGCCCGCCGCGCCGGCGTGCCTTTCGTCGACCAGCGTTGGCTCGGTGGCATGCTGACCAACTTCAAGACCGTCAAGACCTCGATCAAGCGTCTGAAGGACATGCAGGCCCAGAAGGAAGCCGGTCTGGAGAGCATGACCAAGAAAGAGCAGCTGATGTTCGCCCGCGAGATGGAAAAGCTCGAAAAGGACATCGGTGGCATCCAGGACATGACCGCGCTGCCGGACGCCATCTTCATCATCGACGTGGGTTTCCACAAGATTGCGGTGCTCGAAGCACAGAAGCTGGGCATTCCGCTGGTGGGTGTGGTCGACACCAACCACTCGCCCGTCGGCATTGACTACGTGATCCCCGGCAACGACGACTCGGCCCGCGCCGTGGCGCTCTATGCCCGCGGCATTGCCGACGCAATCCTCGAAGGCCGCAGCAACGCGGTGAACGATGTCGTGAAGGCCGTGGCTGCCGAAGGTTCCGACGAGTTCGTGGAAGTCAAGGAAGACGCTTCCGCCTGAGCACGCCTCCCCCATGAAAGAGGGGCTCGTGTAGCCCCTTTTTCACAAGGCAACCGAATCATTGACCCGTCCGCGCCGCCTTGAGAGGGCGCGGCCCAAGGAGAAACAAGAATGGCAATTACCGCAAGCATGGTGGCTGAACTGCGCGCCAAGACCGATGCACCGATGATGGAATGCAAGAAGGCGCTGACCGAGGCCGATGGCGACATGGCCAAGGCCGAAGAATTGCTGCGCGTCAAGCTGGGCACCAAGGCCGGCAAGGCCGCCAGCCGCGTGACGGCCGAAGGTGTCGTCGCCAGCTTCATTGAAGGCACCACCGGTGCGTTGATCGAAGTCAACTGTGAAACCGACTTTGTCACCAAGAACGACAGCTTCCTGTCGCTCGCCAATGCCGCAGCGAAGCTCGTGGCACAGAACGACCCCGCCAACGTGGAGGCCCTTGGTGCTCTGCCCTACAGCCAGGACGGTTTCGGCCCCACGCTGGAAGAGGTGCGCAAGGGCCTGATTGGCAAGATCGGCGAGAACATGAGCTTTCGCCGCTTCAAGCGTTACAGCGGCGGTGGCAAAGTCACGGGTTACCTGCACGGCACGCGCATCGGCGTACTGGTGGAGTTCGACGGGCAGGAGACCCCGGCCAAGGACACGGCTATGCACATCGCAGCCATGAAGCCCGTCGCGCTGACCAGCGCTGACGTGCCTGCGGACCTGATCGAGAAAGAGCGTTCGGTGGCGACCGCCAAGGCCGCCGAATCGGGCAAGCCTGCCGACATCGCCGCCAAGATGATCGAAGGATCGGTGCAGAAGTACCTCAAGGAAGTCTCGCTGTTCAACCAGCCCTTCGTGAAGAACGACAAGCAGACCGTGGAGCAGATGCTCAAGGCCGCCGGCACCACCGTCAAGGCGTTCACGCTGTACGTGGTGGGTGAAGGCATCGAGAAGAAGGTCGACGACTTTGCTGCCGAAGTGGCGGCGCAGGTCGCGGCGGCCAAGGGCGCCTGAGCCTGAGGCGGTTGCACGAAACAACGGGCCGCGAGGCCCGTTGTGCCGTGTGGGTCTCTTTTACACTCTGACGCCGCAGACCAGACCGGGGTCCTCGCTACACTTGCCGGTTGAGCCCTTGTCTTCCGAATTTTGAAAGTCGCCGCATGCCAGCCTACAAACGGATTCTGCTGAAACTGTCGGGAGAGGCCCTCATGGGCGACGACGCTTTCGGCATCAACCGGGCCACCATTGTTCGCATGGTGGAGGAAATTGCCGAGGTCACCCGCCTGGGCGTGCAGGTGGCCATCGTCATCGGCGGCGGCAACATCTTCCGCGGTGTGGCGGGCGGTTCGGTGGGGATGGACCGCGCCACCGCTGACTACATGGGCATGCTGGCCACGGTGATGAACTCACTGGCCCTGGCAGACACCATGGACAAGGCCGGTCTGGTGGCCCGCGTGATGTCTGCCATTGCCATCGAGCAGGTGGTCGAACCCTACGTGCGCCCCAAGGCCCTGCAGTATCTGGAGGAGGGCAAGGTGGTGGTGTTCGCGGCAGGCACCGGCAATCCGTTCTTCACCACCGACACAGCAGCCGCCCTGCGCGGCGCGGAAATTGGCGCAGAGATCGTTCTCAAGGCGACCAAGGTCGATGGCGTCTACAGCGCCGACCCGAACAAGGACCCCAGCGCAACCCGCTACACCACCATCTCTTTCGACGAAGCCATGAGCAAGAACCTGCAGGTGATGGATGCCACCGCGTTTGCGCTGTGCCGCGACCAGAAGTTGCCCGTCAAGGTGTTCTCGATCTTCAAGCCCGGTGCGCTGCGCAAGGTGGTCATGGGCGGCGACGAGGGCACGCTGGTTCACGTCTGATGGCGTTCTTCCGTTTTCTTATTCGCCGCTTCGAGGAGTATTCATGAGCACCGACGACATCCGAAAGACCGCCGAGCACAAGATGCTTCAATCGGTGGAAGCGTTGAAGAGTGGGCTGTCCAAAGTGCGCACCGGCCGTCCCAATCCGGCGTTGCTCGACACCGTGCATGTCGATTACTACGGCTCCATGCTGCCCCTCTCGCAAGTCGCCAACCTGACCTTGCTGGATGCCCGAACCATTGGCGTGGCTCCATGGGAGAAGGGCATGGGCGCAAAGATCGAAAAGGCCATTCGCGAGTCGGACCTCGGGCTCAATCCATCCAGCCAGGGCGATCTCATCCGCGTTCCCATGCCGCCCATGACCGAAGAGAGGCGCAAGGAACTGACCAAGGTGGTTCGAGGTGATGGCGAAGCCGCCAAGATTGCGATCCGCAACCTCCGTCGTGATGCCAACGAGGCCGTGAAACGCCTCGTGAAGGACAAGCTGGCTTCCGAGGACGACGACCGTCGCTCACAGGAAGACATCCAGAAGCTCACCGACCGCATGATTTCGGAAGTCGACCGCCTCGTCGCATCCAAGGAACAGGACATCATGGCGGTCTGACGCGTCACTTCGTCACACCCCCATGCGCCCGATGTCAAACACCGATACGCCACGCAGCCATCCGCAAGGTGTGCAGCCCGCGCACATCGCCATCGTGATGGATGGCAACGGTCGCTGGGCGCAAAAGCGTTGGTTGCCCCGCGTGGCGGGGCACAAGCAAGGCGTCGACGCCCTGCGGCGCGTGGTCAAGGCCTGCATTGAGCGGGCTGTGCCGGTGCTCTCGGTGTTTGCGTTCTCGTCCGAGAACTGGAACCGCCCGGTGGAAGAGGTGTCCGGTCTCATGGATCTGCTCGTGATGGCACTCTCACGTGAAGTACCCAGCCTTCGCGAGAACGGTGTGCGGCTGCATTTCCCGGGCGATCGGTCCGGCCTCTCCGCACGCGTCGTGCAGGGTCTCGAGGCCGCCGAACGGGACACGGCGCACAACCGCGTGCTGGTGCTAAACGTGTGCTTCAACTACGGTGGTCGCTGGGATGTGACCCAGGCCGCGCGACGACTGGTGCAGCAGGGGCGAGAAATCACCGAAGAGAACCTGTCCAGTGCCATGGCGCTGGCGCATGTGGGCGACCCGGATCTGCTGATCCGCACCGGCGGTGAACTGCGCATCAGCAATTTCCTCCTGTGGCAGTCCGCCTACACCGAACTGGTGTTCACCGAGTGTCTCTGGCCCGATTTCGACGCTGCCGAACTGGACCGGGCCATGGCCGAGTTTGCCCGCCGCGAGCGCCGCTTCGGGCAGACCGCAGAACAGCGGGCAGAAATCGAAGTTCAGGTGGTGGCCGCAGGCCAGCAGCATGCTTAAGCAGCGCGTCATCACGGCCTTGCTGCTGTTGGCGGTTCTCCTCCCGGCGCTCTTTTATCCCTCCATTGAGCCGTTTGCGGGGCTCACCCTGTTGCTGATCGTGGCGGGCAGTTGGGAGTGGGCGCGCCTGAACGGGTGCGGTCCCAGGGCATCGCTCGCGATCGGGGCAGGCATGGGTGGCTTGATGGCGCTGTTCTGGTTGGGCGGCGGTCTCGCCATGTCCTTGCGCCCGCTTTGGCTCCTGGTGGGCGCGCTCTGGGTCTTGCTCGCGGTGGCGATGCTGGCTCGCGGCGTGGCTGGCTGGAGCGCCTGGCCTGGGTTTCTGCGACTGTGGGGTGGGCTGTTCCTGATGGCGTGTGCGTGGCTGGCGCTGGTGCAGGCGCGCATGGTGGGGTTGGGCTTTCTGCTCTCGGTTCTTCTGCTGGTCTGGATGGCCGATATTGCGGCTTACTTTGGCGGGAAGTCGTTCGGGCGGCGAAAACTGGCACCTGCCATCAGCCCTGGCAAGAGCTGGGAAGGCGCCATCAGTGGTCTGGTCGGCGTGATGCTTCTCGCCGGCGTCTGGCTCTGGGTCGACGGCCAGGGCGAGAGCCTCTATGCACGCCTCTGGGCCTTGGGGCCGGTCCTGGCGGTTCTCTCGCTCGTGTTCCTGAGTGCCATGAGCGTGGTGGGGGATCTGGTGGAATCGCTGGTCAAGCGCAGTGCCGGCGTCAAGGACTCCAGTGCCCTGCTGCCTGGCCATGGCGGCGTTCTCGACCGGGTCGATGCGCTCTTGCCGGTGTTGCCGCTGGCCATGATGCTCATCACAATCTGACCCCATGACACGTTCGCAAGCCGTCACCATCCTGGGCTCGACGGGCTCCATCGGCACCAGCACGCTCGATGTGATGGCGCGCCACCCCGAACGGTATTCGGTCTTCGCACTCACCGCGGCCACTCAGGTCGACGCCTTGCTGGCGCAGTGCAGGCGCTTTTCGCCAAGCTACGCCGTCATGGCGAGCCCTGTGCACGCGCAGCTGCTTTCGAAGCGCGTGCAGGAAGAAGGGCTGGCGGTGCAGGTGCTTTCTGGTCCGCAGTCGCTCTGCGATGTGGCCACCGACCCTGCGGTGGACGCCGTGATGGCCGCCATCGTGGGGGCTGCTGGCCTGGCGCCCAGCCTGGCCGCTGCCCGAGCTGGCAAGAAGGTGCTGCTGGCCAACAAGGAAGCCCTGGTGGTGGGCGGCGACCTGTTCATGCAGGCGGTGAAGGAGGGCGGGGCCACGCTGTTGCCGATCGACAGTGAACATTCCGCGGTGTTCCAGTCGCTTCCCGAAGACCCCGGTACATGGACGCGCCGGGTGGAGAAGATCGTGCTCACCGCGTCGGGCGGGCCATTCAGGACCCGCGATCCTCAGACCCTGGCGGACGTCACGCCCCAGGAGGCTTGCGCACACCCCAACTGGGTGATGGGGCGCAAGATCTCTGTGGATTCGGCCACCATGATGAACAAGGCCCTCGAGGTCATTGAGGCCAGCTACCTGTTCGGGCTTCCCGGTTCCAGGATCGAGGTCGTCATCCATCCGCAGAGCGTGATCCATTCGATGGTGCAGTACCACGACCGCTCGGTGGTCGCGCAACTGGGCACCCCTGACATGCGCGGACCGATCGCCTATGGTCTTTCGTGGCCGGAGCGCATTGAATCGGGCGCCGCGGCGCTGGACTTTGCCGCGCTGGGTGCCCTGAGCTTCGAGAAGCCCGACGACCGGCGGTTTCCCGGATTGCGCCTGGCCTGGCAGGCGCTGGACGGTCCAACCGGCACCACCGCCGTGCTCAACGCCGCCAACGAGGTGGCCGTGGCCGCGTTCCTGGAGGGGCGTTTGCGCTTCGACCAGATCCATGTCATCAACGATGCAACTTTGCAGGCCCTGGCACCCTCAAAGCCCGGGCATCTGGCGGATCTGTTGGCCATTGACGAAGAATCGCGCTGCCTGGCTCAAGCTCAGGTCGAGCGGCTGGCCCACTGAACGTCCTTTGCGTGCATCGGCCTGAAATTCCACAACCCCATTCCCCATGCTCACAATCGTTGCTTTCGTGGTGGCTCTGGGACTTCTGATTGCGGTCCATGAGTACGGCCACTACCGCGTGGCCGTGGCCTGCGGCGTCAAGGTCCTGCGCTTTTCCATCGGCTTCGGCAAGCCGTTGATGAGCTGGCGCAGGAAGGGCAGCCCGACGGAGTTCGTGGTCTGTGCATTGCCGCTGGGTGGCTATGTGCGAATGCTCGACGAGCGCGAGGCGCCCGTGGACGCCTCGGAACGACATCTGGCGTTCAACACCCAGCCCTTGCGCTCGCGAGCGGCCATTGTGGCTGCCGGTCCGGCGGCCAACCTGTTGCTTGCGGTTCTCCTGTATGCCGTGGTCAACTGGACCGGGGTCGAGGAGCCCAAGCCGGTGCTGTCGGCACCCCTGGCCGGCTCTGTGGCGGAGCGCGCGGGCATCAAGGGGGGCGACTGGGTCGTGCAGATCGCTGCCACCGGAGACCAGGCGGAGGAAGTCCAGTCATTCGAGGAACTGCGTTGGCACCTCACACAGGCCGCTCTCTCCAGTGAAGACGTGACGCTGTGGGTCAGTCCGCGCGAAGGCGCTGGCGCTCGCCCCGTGGTGCTGCCTCTGAGTCAACTCGACGTGCGAGAAGCCGATGCCTCGCTGTTCCAGCGCATCGGGATCACCGCCCCATGGAGCGCGCCCGTGGTCGGCGAGGTCATGGAAGGTGGTGCGGCGGCGGCCGCTGGTCTGCAATCGGGCGATCTCGTGCGCAGCGTGGACGATGCGCCGGTATCCGACGGGCAAAGTCTGAGGACCCTGATTCGGGCCGGGGTGGGGCCGGAAGGACAGCCCAGGGAGCAGCGCTGGACGGTGGAGCGCGGTGCGCAGCGGATGGTCCTGATGGTCAAACCCGAACCACTGCAGCAGGATGGCGCCTGGATCGGGCGCGTCGGCGCCTACATCGGGGCAGCGCCGGAGATGACCACCGTCAGCCACGGGCTCGTGGACAGTGTGATCCAGGGCGTGGTGCGCACATGGGAAGTGTCCTGGCTCACGCTCAAGATGATGGGACGGATGATCATCGGTGAGGCATCGGTGAAGAACCTCAGCGGCCCGCTCACGATCGCGGACTATGCTGGCAAGTCCGCCAGCCTGGGCATTACCTCTTACCTTCTGTTTCTGGCGCTCATCAGCGTCAGTCTGGGGGTGCTGAACCTGCTCCCGTTACCCGTCTTGGATGGGGGGCACCTGATGTATTATCTTTGGGAGGGTGTGACCGGTCGCAGCGTCTCCGAAGTCTGGATGGAACGCCTGCAGCGCGGGGGTGTCGTGGTCCTCATGGCACTCATGTCCGTCGCCTTGTTCAATGATGTGGTCCGCCTGGCGGGCTGAACGCTTTCTCTCCATGAAAACAAAATTCTCCGGTCTTCGCGGCCTGACGCTCTCAGCGCTCGCGGTGTCCCTGCTTTCGGCCTTGCCTGCGTGGGCCGTCGACCCCTTCACCTTGCGCGACATCCGTGTCGAAGGCCTGCAACGCGTGGAGCCTGGCACGGTGTTCGCCTCGCTGCCCTTCCGCATCGGCGATCTGTACAACGACGACAAAGGCTCCACCGCCATCCGCGCGCTGTTCGGCCTGGGTTTGTTCAGCGACGTGCGCCTGCAGGTGAACGGTGATGTGCTGGTGGTGATCGTCGAGGAACGGCCCACGGTGGCCGATGTGGGCTTCTCCGGTATCAAGGAATTCGATGCCGAGGTGCTGAAGAAGGCATTGCGCGACATCGGTCTGGCCGAAGGCCGCCCGTTCGACAAGGCGCTGGCCGATCGCGCGGAGCAGGAGCTCAAACGCCAGTACATCAACCGCAGCATGTACGCCGCAGAGGTCGTGACCACCGTGACGCCCGGCGAGCGCAACCGGGTCAACCTGAACTTCAGCGTGGTGGAAGGTGAAGTTGCCAAGATCAACGAGATCCGAATTGTCGGCAACAAGGCCTTTTCGGAGTCGACGCTGCGCGGCCTTTTCGATCTGGACACAGGCAGCTGGCTGAGCTGGTACACCAAGTCGGATCGCTACTCACGCGCCAAGCTCAATGCCGACATCGAGACCCTGCGCTCCTATTACCTGACGCGTGGTTACCTGGAGTTCCGCATCGATTCGACCCAGGTCGCGATCTCGCCGGACAAGCAGGACATGTCCATCACCCTCAACATCACCGAAGGCGACCGGTATGTGGTGAAGTCGGTGGCGCTGGAAGGCGAATACCTGGGCAAGCAGGAAGAATTCAAATCGCTCGTGACGCTTCGCGCTGGCGAGGCCTACAACGCCGAGGATGTTTCGGCGACGGTCAAGGCCTTCACCGACTACTTCGGCACCTTTGGCTACGCGTTCGCGCAGGTCGAAGCCACGCCCGACATCGATCGCGTGAACAAGCAGGTGGCTTTTGTGCTGCGCGCGCAGCCTGCGCGTCGTGTGTACGTTCGTCGCATCAATGTCGAAGGCAACAACCGCACACGCGATGAAGTCGTGCGGCGAGAGTTCAGGCAGTTCGAATCGGCCTGGTACGACAGCGATCGCATCCGCCTCTCTCGCGACCGGGTGGACCGTCTGGGGTTCTTTACCGAGGTGGGGATCGACACCCAGCCTGTGCCCGGCACGCCCGACCAGGTGGACCTGACGATCACCGTGGCTGAAAAGCCCACCGGCAACATTTCGCTGGGTGCGGGTTACTCGCAGGCGGAGCAGATTTCGCTCATCGCCGGCATCCGGCAGGAGAACGTGTTCGGGTCGGGCAACTACCTCGGCGTGGACGTCAACACCAGCCGGTTCAACCGCCAGATCGTTCTCAGCACGGTGGACCCATATTTCACAACCGACGGGATCTCTCGAGCTTTCGACGCCTACTACAAGACGACAACGCCTTACACGCAACAGGGTGGCGATTACCGCCTGATCACGCCTGGCGTGAGCGTGAAGTTCGGCGTGCCGTTCAGCGAGCAGGACACAGTGTTCTTCGGCATCGGTGTGGAGCAGACGCGCATCGAACCCGGCACGGGTCTGCCCCAGGCCTACCAGACTTACTCGAACACCTTTGGCGACAGCAGCACATCGCTCCCGCTCACGATCGGCTGGTCGCGTGACGGTCGTGACAGCGCGCTGGTGCCCACCGAGGGCCGCCTGCAGAAAATCAATACCGAACTGGGCGTCGCTGGCGACACGCGCTACGTCAAGGCCAACTACCAGGTTCAGCAGTACTTTGCCCTCACCAAGCAATACACACTCGCCTTCAACGCAGAACTGGGGTACGGCAAAGGTCTTGGCGGTCGCCCGTATCCGCTGTTCAAGAACTTCTACGGTGGCGGCCTGGGCTCGGTGCGAGGCTTTGACCAGGGCACCCTTGGCCCGACCTCACCGATTCTTTCGGGTCTTTCTGCAGGCCAGCAGGTCAACATCGGTGGCAACCGCAGCATCGCGCTCAATGCCGAGTTCATCACGCCATTCCCCGGTGCTGGCAACGACCGCACGCTGCGCATGTTCGGCTTCTTTGACGTCGGCAATGTGCTTGGTGAGAACGACACGCGCCCCAATGCACGAGACATGCGGGCTTCTGTGGGTATCGGCGTGAGCTGGATCTCACCGATTGGCCCGCTTCGCTTCGCCCTTGCGAACCCCATTCGCAAATTCCCAGGCGATAGAATCCAGAAATTCCAGTTTCAGATCGGAACCTCCTTTTGATGAAGACTTTCATGCTAGCCCGCAACTCGCTGCTTTCGCTGGTGCTGGGCGCGGCGTTGATCACGACGCCAGCCATCGCGCAAGACACCAAGATCGGCGCTGTCAATGTCGAGAAGATCCTGCGCGAATCCAACACGGCCAAGGCGGTATCGGCCAAGCTCGAGCAGGAATTCTCCAAACGCGAACGTGAACTGCGTGGCTCTGCCGACACCTTCCGTTCTGCCATCGAGAAATTCGAGAAGGAAGGCCCGACCATGCCTGAGGGGCAGCGCACCGCTCGGCAACGCCAGCTTTCCGAGCAGGAGCGTGACCTCCAGCGCCGACAGCGCGATTTCCAAGAAGAGCTGAACCTTCGTCGCAATGAAGCTCTGCAACAGGTGATCGAGAAGCTCAACCGCATCGTCCGCCAGATCGCAGAAGCAGACAAGTACGACCTGATCGTCTCCGAGGCCTACTACATCAATCCCCGGGTGGACATCACCGACAAGGTCATGTCCACGCTCGACAGCGCCAAGTAAGGGCCGCCACCGTGGCCGTGCTGCTTGGCGAGATCGTGCAGGCGCTCGGTGGCACCTTGCTCGGCTCACCTGCCCAGCCTGTTCAGAGGTTGGCGCCCCTGGGCTCTGCGGAGTCCGACGAACTTTCGTTCATTTCGCACGCCCGCTACGCCGGGCAACTGGACACGACGCGAGCCGGTGCGCTGATCGCACCGCCTTCGCTCCAGGTGGCCGCGCAGGCGCGCGGAGCCTGCATCGTCACCGACGACCCCTATCTTTACTTCGCCCGACTGACCCAATGGTGGAAGCAGCGTCACGCGCCAGTGCAGCCAGCGCGTGTGGATTCCCTGGCCAGCTTGCATTCCACGGCGCGAATCGGGCGAGACGTCGACGTGGGCCCCTTTGCCGTGATCGGTCCCCAGGCCGAGATTGGCGATGGCGCCCGGGTGGGAGCGCATTCGGTGTTGGGGCTGGGTGCGCGTGTGGGCGCGGGCAGCGTTCTGCACTCGCGCGTGAACCTGGGCGACGGTTGCTCCGTGGGTGAGCGTTGCATCCTTCATCCGGGGGTCGTCGTTGGTGCGGATGGCTTCGGCTTTGCACCGCACGAGGGTGGGTGGATCAAGATCGAGCAGCTGGGTGCCGTGCGCATCGGAAACGATGTGGAGATCGGCGCCAACACCTGCATCGACCGAGGCGCACTGGACGACACGGTGATCGAAGACGGGGTGAAGCTCGACAACCTGATCCAGATCGGGCACAACGTGCGGGTCGGCGCGCACACCGCCATGGCCGGCTGCGTCGGTGTGGCAGGCAGTGCAGATATCGGCGCCCATTGCACCATTGGTGGTGGTGCCGTCGTGCTGGGTCATTTGCGACTGGTTGACGGCGTGCACGTCTCCGCCGCCTCGGTGGTCACGCGTTCGTTGCTCAAGCCCGGGCACTACACCGGCATGTTTCCCATCGACGACAATGCGGCCTGGGAAAAGAACGCTGCATCCCTCAAGCAGCTCAACCGCCTTCGCGAGCGCATCAAGGCGCTCGAACAGGCGACCGCAAACGCCAGACCACCTTCTTCCAAGCCATGATGGACATTCACCAGATTCTCAAACAGCTTCCCCACCGCTATCCCTTTCTGTTGGTGGACCGGGTGCTGGAGTTGGAAAAAGGCAAGCGCATCAAGGCCCTGAAGAACGTCACCATCAATGAACCCTTTTTCGTGGGGCACTTTCCGCACCGTCCGGTGATGCCGGGTGTCTTGATGCTCGAAGCCATGGCCCAGGCCGCGGCCTTGCTGGCGTTCGACACGGTGGGTGTCACGCCGGATGACAAGACGGTGTACTACTTCGCCGGCATCGACGGTGCGCGCTTCAAGCGCCCGGTGGAGCCCGGAGACCAGCTCGTGATGGATGTGACGCTGGACCGCATGAAAGCCGGCATCTTCAAGTTCAAGGGCGTCACGCGCGTGGGCGAAGAGGTGGCCTGCGAAGCCGAATTGATGTGCACCATGCGCACCATCGCCTGATGTGGCAAAAGGGCGCCCTGTGTCTCTGATCCATGCCACCGCGCTGGTGGACCCGGCCGCCGAACTCGACAGTTCGGTCGGCGTCGGGCCTTACACCGTGATCGGCCCGCACGTGAAGGTGGACGCGGGCACCACCATCGGCGCGCATTGCGTGATCGAGGGCCACACGACCATCGGTCGCGACAATCGCATCTTCCAGTTCAACTCGCTGGGCGCCATTCCGCAGGACAAGAAATACGCAGGCGAACCGTGCGAGCTTGTCATCGGCAACGGCAATACCATCCGCGAGTTCTGCACGTTCAATATCGGCTCACCGGGCGACCGCGCCGTCACCAGCGTGGGTGATGACAACTGGATCATGGCGTACGTGCACCTGGCGCACGACTGCCAGGTGGGCAACCACACCATCTTTGCCAACAATTCACAGCTCGCAGGCCATGTGGTGGTCGACGACTGGGTGATCCTGGGTGGCTTCACCGTGGTGCACCAGTTCGTGCGCATCGGCGCGCATGCCATGACCGCCATGTGCTCGCTGCTGTTCGCCGACCTGCCGCCCTTCGTGATGTGCCAGGGGCAGCCCGCGCAAGCACGTTCCATGAATTTCGAAGGCCTGCGCCGCCGAGGGTTTTCGCCCGAGCGGATTTCGGCGGTGAAAGCCATGCACAAGGCGCTGTACCGCGACGACCTGAAGCTGGAGGTGGCGATGGAGCGCATTCGCGAGCTGGCGCAGAGAACGCCGGATGCCGAGCCGGATGTGGCGATGATGCTGGACTTCCTGGGCAAGGTTTCGCCTCAGCGCGGCATCGTGCGGTGAATGCGCCTGCGCCAAAACAGTTTGCGCTGGTGGCAGGCGAGACCTCGGGCGATCTGCTCGCGGGTTTGTTGCTCGGTGGCTTGCGTGAGCGCTGGCCGGACCTGAACTGCTTTGGCATTGGCGGGCCGCACATGGCCGCTCAAGATTTCGACGCCTGGTGGCCCAGCGAGAAGCTGGCGGTGCGCGGGTACGTGGAAGTGCTTCGCCATTACCGCGAAATCGTGGGAATTCGGGATCGACTCCGCCAGAGGTTGATGACCACCGATCGACCTGATCTGTTCATTGGCGTGGACGCACCCGATTTCAACCTCGACCTTGAAGCCGCCCTGAAGGGCAAAGGTGTTCGCACCGTGCATTTCGTCTGTCCTTCCGTTTGGGCGTGGAGGGCCGAACGGGTGGAGAAAATCCGCCGCAGCGCTGACCACGTGCTGTGCATCTTTCCTTTCGAGCCCGAACTGCTCGCGCAGCACGGCATCGCATCCACCTACGTGGGCCACCCGCTGGCGAAGGTGATCCCGATGCAACCCGATCAAGCGTCTGCCCGATCCCGACTGGGCCTGCGTGCGGACGACGAGGTGGTTGCCATCCTGCCGGGCAGCAGGGCATCTGAAGTGCAGTACCTTGCCAGAACCTTCTTCGAGGCAGCGGCGATCATGAAGCGTGCCCGGCCTGGGCTTCGGTTCCTGGTGCCGGCGGTGCCAGCGTTGCGCGAACGCATTGAAGCGGCGGTGCGAGCCGCCGGCCTTGGCGAAGAAGTCCAGGTGCTGGCCGGGCAGTCGCACACCGCACTGGCCGCGTGTGACGTGACACTGATCGCCAGCGGCACGGCGACGCTCGAAGCCGCGCTGTTCAAGCGCCCCATGGTGATTGCCTACAACATGAACTGGCTGTCTTGGCAGATCATGAAGCGCAAGCAACTCCAACCCTGGGTGGGCCTGCCCAACATCCTCAGCGGCGAGTTCGTGGTGCCGGAGTACCTGCAGGACGCGGCCACTGCGCACGCGCTGTCTCAAGCGGTGCTGGACTGGCTGGACGCACCTGCGAGAATCCAGACCTTGCAGCAGCGTTTCGAAGCGCTGCACCACACCCTTCTTCGCGACACCGCCCGACTGGCCACCGATGCGATCGAAAAAGTTCTTCAAGGCTGAGCAGGCCTCGCTGCCCTGGGACGCGCCCGGTCTGCTGGCGGGCGTGGACGAAGCTGGCCGCGGACCGCTGGCAGGGCCTGTGGTGGCCGCCGCCGTCATCCTTGACGAGCGCCATCCGATCAAGGGCCTGGCCGATTCCAAGCAACTCACCGCACTGCGCCGCGAGCGGCTGTACGACGAAATCCGTGCCAAGGCGCTTTGCTGCAGTGTTTCGCATGCGACGGTGGAAGAAATTGACCAGCTCAACATCCTTCAGGCCACCATGCTGGCCATGCGGCGGGCTGTGCTGGGGCTGCGGCTGAAACCTGCGAAGGTGCTGGTGGACGGCAACCGCCTGCCATCGCTGGAAGTGCTCTGCGAAGCGATCGTGTCCGGCGACGCCCTGGTGCCCTCGATTTCCGCCGCCTCGATCCTGGCCAAGGTCACGCGCGACCGCATGCTGTGCGAACTGCACCTGCAGCATCCTCAGTATGGGTTCGACCGCCACAAGGGCTATTGCACCTTGGAGCATCTCCGGGCGCTGCAGGCCCACGGCGCGCTGGCGGTGCACCGTCGTTCGTTTGCACCGGTGGCGCGTGCCCTGGGCGTGCCCATGGCCGACGAGAGCGGCGCGCCTTGACCGCGCCGACCCCGATCACATCGCGGGACAACCCGTTGCTCAAACGCCTGCGTGTGCTGGCCCAGGACAGCACGGCGTACCGCAAGCAGCGACAAGTGTGGCTGGAGGGTGACCATCTCTGCCGTGCCCTGCTGGCGCGAGGGCACCGCCCCGCCACCGCCGTGTTCACCGAGACCTGCTGGACCCAGGCACCCCACGACCTGCGCGACGCGTCCGATCACATCGTGACCGTCCCCGACGCCCTCATGGCCGGTATCAGCGGACTGGAGTCGCCGGCGGGCGTGGGTTTCGTCTGGGATCTGCCCGCCGACGGTGGACTGGACACAGGCGCGGCGAGCGTGGTGCTCGACCGTTTGCAGGATGCCGGCAACGTCGGCTCCATCCTGCGCAGCGCCGCGGCGTTCGGCTTTGGTCAGGTGCTGGCACTCAAGGGCACGGCGGCCTTGTGGTCGCCCAAGGTCGTGCGCGCCGGCATGGGGGCGCATTTCGGACTGAACCTCGTGGAGGGCCTGGCGGTGGACGACCTGGCCGGCCTGGGTGTGCCTCTCATCTTGACCAGTTCGCACCAGGGGGATTGGCTGCACCGGGGATCGTTGCCCTGGCCCTGTGCCTGGGTGCTGGGCCACGAGGGGCAGGGCGTGAGCCAGGCGCTGGAGGCAAAGGCAGCGCAAACGGTCCGCATTGCCCAACCCGGGGGTGAGGAGTCGCTCAATGTGGCCGCAGCGGCGGCGATCTGCCTGCACGCCAGCGCCGTTGGACGCATTGCTGGCGGGGGTTTCGCACTGGGCGCCGGGCTATAATCCCACGGTTTACCCGCAATCGGCGCAAACCCTGCGCGCCCCGGCTTTTCACCCCAGGTTGTTGATCCGTTTCTGCCCCGGCACGGCTGGCGCAAGGCGGGTGCGAAGCCTGCGCGGCACCTGCCGCCGGCGCAAGGACGTTGCAGCCCCCATCTGGAGAATTCCGTGCTTCCCGTCCACTCGAAAGCCCTTCTCGCGCTCGCCGACGGCACGGTCTTTACAGGCATTTCCATTGGCGCCACCGGCCAGACCACCGGCGAGGTGGTGTTCAACACGGCGCTCACCGGTTACCAGGAAATCCTCACCGACCCGAGCTATTGCCAGCAGATCGTCACCCTGACGTATCCGCACATTGGCAACACCGGCATCAACGCCGAAGACGTCGAGGCCAGCCGCATCCATGCCGCCGGCCTGATCATCAAAGACCTGCCGCTGCTGGCCTCCAACTTCCGCAGCACCGAAACGCTCTCTCAATACCTGATCCGCGAAGGCACCGTGGCCATCGCTGAACTCGACACGCGTGCCCTCACGCGCCGCCTGCGCACGCATGGTGCGCAGAACGGCTGCATCGTGGCGCTCCCGGCGGGTGAGTCCATCACCGATGCGCACCGCGACCGCGCGCTGGCCGCCGCCAGGGCCGCACCGAACATGGCCGGGACCGATCTGGCCAAGGTGGTCTCTGCGGAAGCGCCGTACGCCTGGAGCCAGACCGAGTGGCAACTTGGCTTCGGCTACGGCGAGCAGATCGCACCACGGTTCCACGTGGTCGCCTACGACTTCGGCGTCAAGCACAACATCCTGCGCATGCTGGCACAGCGCGGCTGCAAGATCACCGTGGTGCCCGCACAGACGCCGGCGTCGGACGTGTTCAAGCTCAAGCCCAACGGCGTGTTTTTGTCCAATGGCCCGGGCGACCCGGAGCCTTGCGACTATGCCATCGAGGCCACCCGCGAAATCATTGAGAGCGGCGTGCCCACCTTCGGCATCTGCCTGGGACACCAGATCCTGGCGCTGGCCAGTGGCGCCAGGACCTTCAAGATGAAGTTCGGTCACCACGGTGCCAACCATCCGGTGAAAGACCTCGACAACGGCCGCGTGTCCATCACGAGCCAGAACCACGGGTTTGCCGTGGACGAGAAGTCGCTGCCAGCCACGCTGCGTCCCACGCACGTGAGCCTGTTCGACGGCACGCTCCAGGGCCTGGCCCGCACCGACCGGCCCGCGTTCTGCTTCCAGGGCCATCCCGAAGCTTCGCCCGGTCCGCACGACATTGGCTACCTGTTCGACCGGTTCATCGACCTGATGCAGGCCCGCGTGCCTGTCGCTGCCTGAGGCCAGACGCCATGAAGCTCTTCAGTTTCCCGGTCTACACGGTGGAGAAAGCGATCGCCAAGCGCATGCTGACGCTGGAGTCGCCACATCGCGAGTGGTTCGGGCAACGTTGGGCCCAGAAGCCTTACCGAAAGTCGTTCCTGGAGAAGAAGGCCATGCCGCTGGTGACGCTGCTCGCCAAGTGCAAGACCTGGGACGACGAGACCTTCAACGCCGAGCTGGCAGCTTGGGACGCCCGCTTCTACGACGCAGAGGTCGAGGTGCTGCGTCCGCTGATCGAAGGCGATGGCCTGATTCAACTGATGCAGAAGAACGTGCCGGCCGAGCGCATGCAGGCGCTGCTCCACACACTGGATACCCAGCGCCAGGCCTGAGATGCCTCTCTGACCCGGCGCAACCCACCGCGAACCATGCCCAAAAGAACCGACATCCAGACCGTCCTCATCATCGGCGCCGGCCCCATCATCATCGGCCAGGCCTGCGAGTTCGATTACTCCGGCGTCCAGGCCTGCAAGGCGCTGCGCGAAGAAGGCTACCGCGTGGTGCTGATCAACAGCAACCCCGCCACCATCATGACCGACCCGGCCACGGCCGACGTCACCTACATCGAACCCATCACCTGGCAGACGGTGGAGAAGATCATCGCCAAGGAGCGACCACTCGCCAAAGGCGGCTTCGCCATCCTGCCGACCATGGGCGGCCAGACGGCGCTGAACTGCGCACTCGATCTCTGGCGCAATGGCGTGCTCGCCAGGCACGACGTGGAATTGATCGGCGCTACGCCCGAGGCCATTGACAAGGCAGAGGACCGCCTGAAGTTCAAGGACGCCATGACCAAGATCGGTCTGGGTTCTGCGCGCTCGGGCATTGCGCACAGCATGGAAGACGCCTGGAACGTGCAGAAGACGTTGGGCTTTCCCGTGGTGATCCGTCCCAGCTTCACACTGGGCGGCACCGGCGGCGGCATTGCCTACAACCCGGAAGAGTTCGAGACCATCTGCAAACGCGGCCTGGAGGCATCGCCCACCAATGAGTTGTTGATTGAGGAGTCGCTGCTCGGCTGGAAAGAGTATGAGATGGAGGTCGTGCGCGACAAGGCGGACAACTGCATCATCGTCTGCTCGATCGAGAACCTGGATCCGATGGGCGTGCACACCGGCGACTCCATCACCGTGGCGCCGGCCCAGACGCTCACCGACAAGGAATACCAGATCCTGCGCAACGCCTCGCTGGCGGTTCTGCGCGAGATCGGGGTGGACACCGGTGGTTCGAACGTGCAGTTCTCCATCAATCCCAAGGACGGGCGGATGGTGGTGATCGAAATGAACCCGCGCGTCTCGCGTTCGTCCGCACTGGCGTCGAAGGCCACGGGCTTCCCCATCGCCAAGGTCGCGGCCAAGCTGGCTGTGGGCTACACGCTCGATGAATTGCGCAACGAGATCACGGGCGGTGCAACCCCGGCGTCCTTCGAACCTTCGATTGACTACGTGGTCACGAAGATTCCACGCTTTGCGTTCGAGAAATTCCCCACCGCCGACAGCCGACTGACCACGCAGATGAAGAGCGTGGGCGAGGTCATGGCCATGGGTCGTACCTTCCAGGAAAGCTTCCAGAAGGCCCTTCGCGGCCTGGAGGTGGGCGTGGACGGCATGAACGAGAAGACGCAAGACCGCGAGACGCTGGAGCGTGAACTCGGCGAACCCGGCCCTGACCGAATCTGGTATGTGGGCGACGCCTTTGCCGCCGGCTGGACCATGGAAGAGGTGCACCAGTTCACCAAGATCGACCCTTGGTTCCTGGTGCAGATCGAGGAGATCGTGAAGATCGAGCTGGCGCTGGAGAAGACGAGCCTGGACGCGATCGACGCCGACACGCTGCGCGGCCTGAAGAAGAAGGGCTTCTCCGATCGCCGCCTGGCCAAGCTGCTCAAGACCAACGACCAGGCGGTGCGCGAACGCCGCATCGCGGAGAACATCCGCCCGGTCTACAAGCGGGTGGACACCTGCGCCGCCGAGTTCGCCACCGACACCGCCTACCTGTACTCCACCTACGAGGGCCATGGTGACGGCGAGTGCGAGGCTGAGCCGACGAGCAACAAGAAGATCATGGTGCTCGGTGGTGGCCCGAACCGCATTGGCCAGGGCATCGAGTTCGACTACTGCTGCGTGCACGCTGCGCTCGCCATGCGCGAGGACGGTTACGAGACCATCATGGTCAATTGCAATCCCGAGACCGTCTCCACCGACTACGACACCAGCGACCGCCTGTACTTCGAGCCGCTCACGCTCGAGGATGTGCTGGAGATCGTCGACAAGGAAAAGCCGCTGGGCGTAATCGTGCAGTACGGCGGTCAGACGCCCCTGAAGCTCGCGCTGGGCCTGGAAGCCGCGGGCGTACCGATCATCGGCACCAGTCCGGACATGATCGACGCGGCCGAAGACCGCGAGCGCTTCCAGCAACTGTTGCACACGCTCGGCCTGCGCCAGCCGCCCAACGCCACCGCACGCGCCGAGCCGGAGGCGCTGGAGAAGGCCGCTGCGCTGGGTTACCCGCTGGTGGTGCGCCCGAGTTATGTGCTCGGTGGTCGGGCCATGGAGATCGTGCATGAGCAGCGCGACCTGGAGCGCTACATGCGCGAAGCGGTCAAGGTCAGCAACGATTCGCCCGTCCTGCTCGACCGCTTCCTGAATGACGCCATCGAGTGCGACGTGGACGCGGTGCGCGACCACACCGGCCGTGTTTTCATCGGCGGCGTGATGGAGCACATCGAGCAGGCCGGCGTGCACAGTGGGGACTCCGCCTGTTCCCTGCCGCCGTACTACCTGAGCAAGGCCACCGTGGACGAGCTAAAGCGCCAGACGGCGGCCATGGCCGAAGGCTTGAACGTGGTCGGCCTGATGAACGTGCAGTTCGCCATCCAGGAGGTGGAAGAGAACGGCGTGAAGAAGGATCTCATCTTCGTGCTGGAAGTGAACCCACGCGCCTCGCGCACGGTGCCCTTCGTTTCCAAAGCCACCGGCATTCAGCTGGCCAAGGTGGCGGCCCGCTGCATGGCGGGCCAGTCGCTTGACGCACAGGGCATCGGCGCCGAAGTGACGCCACCCTACTTCAGCGTCAAGGAGGCGGTGTTTCCCTTCGTGAAGTTCCCGGGTGTGGACACCATTCTTGGCCCCGAGATGAAGTCCACGGGTGAGGTCATGGGTGTGGGCAAGACCTTTGGCGAGGCGTTCGTCAAGAGCCAGATCGGTGCCGGCACCAAGTTGCCCACCTCGGGCAAGGTCTTCCTGACCGTGAAGAATGGCGACAAGCCGCGTGCGGTGGAGATCGCGCGCCAGCTGGTCGACATGGGGTTCGAGCTGGTGGCCACGCGCGGTACCGCGGCGGCCATCAGCGCGGCGGGTGTGGCGGTGCAGACGGTGAACAAGGTCACCGAAGGCCGGCCCCATATCGTGGACGCCATCAAGAACGGTGACATTGTTCTGGTGATCAACACGGTGGAAGAGCGCCGCAACGCGATCACCGACTCTCGCGCCATCCGCACATCGGCGCTGCTGGCCCGCGTGACCACCTTCACCACCATAGCTGGTGCCGAAGCCGCGGTCGAGGGCATGAAGTACCTCGATACGCTGGACGTCATCTCGGTGCAGGAGATGCACGCGCAGCTCTGACGCGGGCCGTACTGCGGGTTTGCGCCAAGGCGCCTGCCCACGTGCGGCGCTACATTGCTGCCATGGACACCGGCAGCGCTCCTCCACCTGGCCTGGCCCGTCAGTGGTCCACCGATCAGGTGGCCGCCCCGGGCCGGCTCGACTACTGGGTGGGTGCGATCTGCGAGGCCTTTCTGGAGATGGATTGCAGCTCGCGGCAGCCGCAGGCCTTCGAGGGGCGGCTGACCAGCGTGCCGGTGGGCCCGCTGTCGTTCAACCAGGTGGAAGCCACCACGCAGGACGTCTACCGCACACGCTCGGGCATCGCGCGCAGTGCCAGCCATCCCTTCTACCTCATCACCCACCGCCAGACCGCCTGGCATGTGCGCCAGGGTGGGCATGGCGTGGGGCTGCGTGCAGGCGATGCGGTGCTGGTCGATTCGGCGCACCTGTATGAACTGCACTTTCCGGAATCGGTCGAGGTCATGTCGATCCAGCTGCCTCGCGCCTGGGTCGGACAGTGGCTCGCGCGGGTGGACGACCCCACGCCTCGCGTGGCGCGCCGCGACCAGGGCTGGGGCAGGGCGCTCTCGGGCCTTTCGCTTCAGTTCGCGCACGAGCCACTGCTCGCGGCGGGTTACCCGGCGCCCTTGCTGTGCGACCAGCTCGGCGCCATGTTGGCCGCCGCGCTAGAGCCCGAGGTACCGACTCGCACGTCGGCATCACAGGACCTGGTCCATCGTGCCCGCCAGCTCCTTCAGGGTCAGCTGGACCAGCCCGGTCTGACGGCGCAGCGCGTCGCCGATCAGCTCGGCGTATCGGTGCGCACCCTGCACCGCGCCTTTGCCCGCGAGTCCACGGGCTTTGCGCTGCACCTGCGCCAGCTCCGTCTGGAACGCGCGGCCCGGTTGCTCGAGCAGGGGCGACTGGCGCATGTCTCGGTGTCTGAACTCGGTCGGCGCTGCGGATTTGCGGACCCCTCCCATTTCGTGCGCGAGTTCCAGCGGCACTTCCGCACCACGCCCGCGCGCTGGCGGCGCGACCGGCTCTCGCGCTGATCCGTTGCCTGGCGCGATCCGGCCACCGCCTTGGCACACCTGGGCCATTTGCCCCGTTTGCGCTGCCTAAGCTTTGAGGCTCCCAACCACCCAGGAGACCTTTCCATGGCAGATACCTATGTTCTCGTGCACGGCGCCTGGCACACCGGCGCTGAATTGGAGCCTGTGGCGCAGCACCTGCGTGAGCGCGGCCACATCGTTCACTGTCCCACGCTGGCCGGCAACCGGCCCGAAGACGACCGGGCCACCAGCGGCCTGAGCGAAGCGGCCCAGTCGGTGATCGACTACCTGGAGCACCACGACCTGCGCAACGTCCGCCTGGTGGGCCACAGCTACGGCGGCATGGTCATCAGCAAGGTGGCCGACGTGGTGCCCGATCGCATCGCCCGGCTGGTGTACTGGTGCGCTTTCGTCCCCTTGAGTGGGGAATGCCTGAATGACATGGTGCCGCCGCACTACAAGGCGCTGTTCGATCAGATCGCCAGTGCCAACGGCAACGCGGTCATGCTGCCGTACCCCATCTGGCGCGAGGCTTTCATCAACGACGCCGATGCGGCGCTGGCGCAAACCAGCTTCGAACGCCTCAACCTTCAGCCCTACCGCACGTTCACCGAGCCGGTGGTGCTTCAAACCGAGCTGGCTGCCAAGCCCATGGGCAAGAGCTATCTGCTCTGCACCGAAGACACGGCCCTGCCGCACAGCATGCCGTGGCATCCCCGCCTGTCGGAGCGGCTGGGCCTGTACCGGCTGGTGAGCTGTCCGGGAAGCCATGAACTGTGCTTCACCGACCCGGCCCTGCTGGCCCGCAAGATGGAAGAAGCCGGGCGCGACTGACGCGCGTTTGCCCCGATGGGGCATCGGATTCTTTCGCGGCATAATGGGTTTTCATGAACACCGCCGAGCGGCAACGCCCGGCGGTTTGCTTTTGGAGACACGCACACATGGCCACCATTCCGATCACCAAGCGCGGCGCCGAGAAGCTCAAGGAAGAACTGCACCGGCTCAAGACCGTGGACCGACCCTGGGTCATCAACGCCATTGCCGAGGCGCGCGCTCAGGGTGACCTGAGCGAGAACGCCGAATACGACGCGGCCAAGGACCGTCAGGGATTCATCGAAGGCCGCATCGCCGAGATCGAGGGCAAGCTCTCTGCCGCCCAGATCATCGATCCCACCCAGCTCGACGCCGGCGGCAAGGTGGTGTTCGGTGCCACCGTGGAGCTGGAGGACGAAGACAGTGGAACTGCCGTCACTTACCAGATCGTCGGCGAAGACGAGGCAGACCTGAAGCAGGGCCTGGTCAACATCAGCAGCCCCATCGCGCGGGCCCTGATCGGCAAGGAGGAGGGCGATGTGGCTGAAGTCCAGGCGCCCGGCGGCACCCGGCGCTTCGAAATCGTGGCCATCCGCTACGCCTGATGCCCCTGCAACGGCTCTCTGTGGTCCTGGCTGCTCTCTGGTGGGGTGGCATCGCGGGGCTGAGTTTTCTCGCGGTGCCTCTGCTGTTCGCCACGATGGGCAGCCCGGCTGCCGCCGGGCCAGTGGCAGCCCGCATCTTTTCCCTGCAGTGCTGGGCCGGGCTCGTGATCGGGCTGGCGCTGCTGCTGCTGTTGCGCCGCTGGCGCGGCGAGGGCGTGGCCATCGCTCCCGAAGCCCTGACCATCATGGGCTTCGTCCTGTTCGCGATGCTGCTGGCCCTGATGCAGGAGTTCGCCGTGGCCCAGAACATCATCACCGCCCGCGCCATGGGTGGCAACCTGCGCCTGTGGCACGGCGTGGGCACGGTCATGGTGCTGGGGCAGTGGCTGTGTGCCGGCGCCGTGCTCTGGCGCCTGGCGGGTGCGCGCCCGGTCCAGGGGTGACCTGCGACAATCCACCCTCGGCCTCGATGGTGAAACTGGTAAACACAGGGGACTTAAAATCCCCCGTCGCGAGAGCGGCTTGGCGGTTCGAGTCCGCCTCGAGGCACCAGGCTAGGTTTTTTCCGGTTTCGCCGGTACAGTGAGTTTCCATGACCCGATACAACGCGCCCTTCGAGATCCATGTGCACGGCGACGTGCCGCTGCGTGAGGACGTGGTCTTCGGACAGATCCAGGATGCGCTCAAGCCCCTTTGGCAATACGCGGGGGCCAAGTCGCTCGCGGCGGCCGCCGAGAGCAGCTATGAAGACGAGCCTGGCATCCGGTTCGACGCCGAATCGCACGTGCTGCAGATCTGCTGGACGGTGCCGGGGGACGAGGATTTTCGCCAGGTGATCGAGGAGGCCTGCATGGGCCTGAACGACATTGCTTCGGCCGGCGCGCCGCTCGAAGTGTCGTTCTACGACGCCGAGTACGACGAGGAAGACGAATCGGCCGAGGACGAAGCCCGCGACGATTTCCTGATGTGCTTCGTGGGCCCTACGCCCGCTGCCATCATGCAGGTGCAGCGCGACCTGCTCGTGCAGGATGTGCTGCATGTCATGGAGCGTCATTTCGACCAGTCCGAACTCGGTGACGTGGTGGCCTCCATCGACAAGCTGTTCTCGCAGCGCTTTGAAGCGCTGGTGAGTTCCATGCAGCTCGGCAAGCCACCGCGCGGTTTTGGTGGCTCTTCAGGCCACGGCGGTCCGCGCAAGCCACGCCATCTGCACTGACCCTGCGCGCCGTCTCTCACCGCGGAGCGCGCATGGCCTTTTTTTCCACCGATGCCCTGAACCCCGGCGTGCGCAAGCGCGAGGTGTTTGGCTGGGCGATGTACGACTTCGCCAACTCGGGCTACACCACCGTCGTCATCACGGCGGTGTTTGCGGCCTATTTCGTGGGTGCGGTGGCCGGCGGGGCCGACTGGGCGACGTTCGCCTGGACGGCAGCGCTGAGCGTGTCGCACCTGATCGTGATGTTCACCATCCCGGCCATGGGCGCCTGGGCCGACCGGCACGCGGCCAAGAAGCGCCTGCTGATGATGACGACCGTGGGCTGTGTCTTGGCCACGGCGGCACTCGGCCTCGTGGGTCCGGGGGCGGTGGCGCTGGGCGTGGTGCTCATCGTGGTGTCCAACGTGTTCTTTGCCTGGGGGGAGTCGCTCGTGGCTTCCTTCCTGCCCGAACTGGCGCGCGCGCAGGCCATGGGGCGCGTGAGCGGCTGGGGATGGAGCCTGGGCTATGTGGGCGGCATGCTGGCGCTGGGGCTGTGCCTGGGCTATGTGCTCTGGGCGCAGGCCCAGGGGCAGAAGGCGGAGCAGTTCGTGCCGGTGACGATGCTCATCACCGCTGCCGTGTTCGGCATGGCGGCGCTGTTCACCCTGGTGCTGCTGCGCGAGCGGGCGCAGCCTGTAACTGGCGCGCGAGGCGGCTGGCGCGACTCGCTGCGACAATTGCAACGCACTTTCCAGCAGGCTCGCCGCTACCGGGACTTCATGTGGCTGCTGGCCTGCGTGGCGGCCTACCAGGGCGGTGTGGCGGTGGCGATCACGCTGGCGGCCATCTATGCGGAGCAGGTCATCGGCTTCGTGCAGCAGGAAACCATGGTGCTCATCTTCGTGCTGAACATTGCGGCGGCGCTCGGTGCGCTGGCGTTCGGTTACTGGCAGGATCGCCTCGGCCACAAGCTGGCGCTGGGCATCACGCTCGTGGGCTGGGTGGCGACCTGCATCATCGCGGCGCTGACCACCACCAAGGGGGGTTTCTGGTATGCCGCCGCCATCGCCGGCGTGTGCATGGGATCGAGCCAGTCTTCTGGCCGGGCGATGGCGGGCATGCTGGCGCCGCCTGCACAACTGGCCGAATTCTTTGGCCTGTGGACCTTCGCCACGCGCGTGGCCAGCATCATCGGTCCGCTGAGCTATGGCGCCATCACCTGGATGACCGGGGGCAACCAGCGCCTGGCGATCGGCTTCACCGCCGTGCTGTTCCTGATCGGTCTGGCGCTGCTGATGCCGGTGAACATGGCCCGTGGGCGCGCGGCTGCCACGGGCGAGACGCTTCCCGCGCGCTGAGCTTCAGACGGGCAGCGGCTCGGCGGTGGTGTGCACCGACAGCCAGCGCTGCGCCGCCTGGGACAATGCCCGCGTGCAGCCGCTGGTGAGCAGGATGGGCGTCATGGCCTGCGAGCTCGACACGACGGATTCACCCAGCACTTCACGCGTGCGCCTGGCCACCGGGGCACCCGTGTCCACCAGGGTGACCTTCGCACCACAGAGGCGGCTCAGCAACCCACTCGCGAAGGGGTAGTGTGTGCACCCCAGCACCAGCGTGTCCATGTCGGGTCCCGCCTGCTCGCGCAGGGCGCTCACGTAGCGTTCGCACAAGGCCATCGTGGCAGCGGCATCGTTCCGCTCGATGGCGTCGGCCAGGCCATCGCAAGGTTGGCAGCTGAAATTGAGCGATTTTGTGGCGGCCGACATCTGTCGAGCCAGCAGTTGCGCAAACCGCGCGCTGCCCAGCGTGCCGCGCGTGGCCATCACGCCGATGCGCCCGCTGGCACTGTGGGCCGCAGCCGGTTTGAGGGCGGGCTCGACGCCGATCACCGGCAGGTCGGGATGGTTTGCCCGCAGGCCGTCGATGGCCTGCGCCGTGGCGGTGTTGCAGGCCACCACCAGCGCGTCGATGGCGTGGGCATCTCGCAGGTGTGCCGTCATGCCCTGGCAGCGCGCCGCCACCTCGGCTGCCGCGCGCTCGCCGTACGGCGCGTGCGCGCTGTCGGCCACATACACAAAGCGGGTGCCTGGCAGCTCGGCGAGCAGGGCGCGCAGCACGCTCAGGCCGCCCACCCCGCTATCGAACACGCCGACCGTCTTCAAGCGGCGGCGACGCTGATGCCCTTGAATTCGCCGGTGGCAATGCGCTTCTGCCACTCGGCGGGACCGGTGATGTGGGCGCTGGTGCCGCCGGCATCCACGGCCACCGTCACCGGCATGTCGACCACGTCGAATTCATAGATGGCTTCCATGCCCAGGTCTTCGAATCCCACCACCTTCGCGTGCTTGATGGCCTTGGACACGAGATAGGCCGCGCCCCCGACGGCCATGAGGTAAGCGCTCTGGTGCTTCTGGATCGACTCGATGGCCACCGGGCCTCGCTCGGCCTTGCCGATCATGGCGATCAGGCCGGTCTGCGACAGCATCATGTCGGTGAACCCGTCCATCCGCGTCGCGGTGGTCGGGCCGGCCGGGCCCACGGCCTCGTCGCGCACCGGGTCGACCGGGCCGACGTAGTAGATGACGCGGTTGGTGAAGTCCACCGGCAGCTTCTCGCCCTTGGCCAGCATGCCCTGGATGCGTTTGTGTGCGGCGTCGCGGCCGGTGAGCATCTTGCCGTTGAGCAGCAGGGTCTGTCCCGGCTTCCAGCTCGCGACTTCGGCCTTGGTCAGGCGGTTGAGGTCCACGCGCTGGCTCTTCTGCGTGTCGGGCACCCAGTTGACGTTGGGCCACAGGTCCAGACTCGGCGCGTCCAGGTACACCGGGCCGCTGCCATCGAGCACGAAATGCGCGTGGCGCGTGGCCGCGCAGTTGGGAATCATGGCCACCGGCTTGCTCGCTGCGTGCGTGGGGTACATCCGGATCTTTACATCCAGCACCGTGGTGAGACCACCCAGGCCCTGCGCGCCGATGCCCAGCGCGTTCACCTTCTCGTAGAGCTCCAGGCGCAGTTCTTCGACCTGGTCGAGCTTCTCGCCCTTCGATGCCTTGGCCTGCAGCTCGTACATGTCGATGTCGTCCATCAGGCTTTCCTTGGCCATCAGGACGGCTTTTTCCGCCGTGCCGCCGATGCCGATGCCCAGCATGCCCGGCGGGCACCAGCCCGCGCCCATGGTCGGCACGGTCTTGAGCACCCAGTCCACCACCGAATCGCCGGGGTTGAGCATGATCATCTTGCTCTTGTTCTCGCTGCCACCCCCCTTGGCCGCCACGGTCACTTCCACCGTGTCGCCGGGCACGAGCTCGGTGAAGATCACGGCAGGCGTGTTGTCCTTCGTGTTCTTGCGGGCGAACTGGGGATCGGCCACCACCGAGGCGCGCAGCTGGTTGTCCGGGTGGTTGTAGCCCTGGCGCACGCCCTCGTTGATGGCGTCTTCCAGGCTGCCGCTGAAGCCTTCGAGCTTCACGTTCATGCCTACCTTCAGGAACACGTTCACGATGCCGGTGTCCTGGCAGATCGGGCGGTGTCCGGTCGCGCTCATCTTGCTGTTGGTGAGGATCTGCGCGATCGCATCCCTGGCGGCCTCGCTCTGCTCACGTTCGTAGGCGCGCGCCAGGTGGGCGATGTAGTCGGCCGGGTGGTAGTAGCTGATGTACTGGAGGGCGGCGGCGATGCTCTCGACGAGGTCATCGCGCTGGATCGTGGTCGTCATGGGGAGGACTGGTGTGGGGTTGATGGAGGGCCGCTGGGCAGTGTAGCCAAGGCACCCGTGTTCAGCTTTGTGAACATCGGGCGACCACGGGTTGCGAATGCTGAACACGGGAAGGCCCGCGTTCATGCAAGTGGTTGATTTTAAAGGCCTGAAGAGACCCTGGTGGTCGGCACGGCGCTTGCGAACAGCCTCCCGCAAGGAGATTCCTCAGCGTGATGCTCGCCACGCTCGTTTTTTCAACTTTTGCCGCGGGTTTCCTGGCGCCGACGCTGGTGCGCAGGGGACTCGCCCACGGCCTGGCGCTGCTGCCGGCGGCCTTGTTCGTGGCGTTCCTTTCGTGGTGGCCCGAGGTCACGAGCGGCCAGGTGGTGCTGCAGCAGCACGCCTGGATTCCCAGCCTGGGCGTGAGCCTGTCTTTGCGGCTCGATGGTCTGTCGCTGCTCTTTGCGCTGCTCATCACCGGCATCGGCACCGGCATCTACCTCTTCGCCGCGAGCTACCTGCGCGGTTCGGCGGATCTGCCGCGCTTCTTTGCATTCCTCACGCTGTTCATGGGGGCCATGCTGGGCGCCGTGCTGGCCGATGACCTGATCGCGCTGCTGGTGTTCTGGGAACTCACCAGCCTGACGTCGTTCCTGCTGATCGGCTACGAACCGGAAAAGGCCGCGTCGCGGCGGGCAGCGCAGCAGGGGCTGCTGATCACCGTGGCGGGTGGCCTGTGTCTGCTGGCAGGCATCGTGCTGCTGGATTCGGTCGCCGGTTCTCTGCGTCTCACCGACATCCTGGCCCAGGGGCCGATGCTGATCGATCACCCCCTGACGCCGGCCATCATCCTGCTCGTGGCGCTGGGCGCTTTCGCGAAGTCCGCCCAGGCGCCGCTGCACGCCTGGCTGGCCAACGCCATGGCGGCGCCGACGCCGGTCTCCGCCTTCCTGCATTCGGCCACCATGGTCAAGCTCGGCGTCTACCTGCTGGCGCGCATGAACCCCGGGCTGGGCGAGCATCCGCTGTGGAGCGCCTTGCTGGTGCCGGTCGGCCTGCTCACCATGCTGACCGGCACCCTGATGGCGTTGCGCGCGACCGACCTCAAACGCTTGCTGGCGTATTCCACGGTGGTGTCGCTGGGCACCCTCATCACGCTCATCGGCCTGCCGCATCCCATGGCAGTGACGGCGGTGGTCACGTTCCTGCTGGCGCACGCCCTCTACAAGGCCTGTCTTTTCATGGTCGCTGGCATCGTGGACCACGCCACCGGCACGCGCGACGCCACGCGACTCGGCGGGCTGGCCCGTTCCATGCCGGTCACGGCGCTGGTGGTGGTGCTGGCCGGTCTCTCGATGGCCGGGCTGCCCCCGTTCGTGGGCTTCCTGGGCAAGGAGCTCATGTACGAGGCGGCACTGGGAGGTTCGTGGTGGCCGGTGGGTGTGGCATTGGCGGCCAACGTCTGCATGGTGGTGGTGGCGGGTGTCGTGGCATGGCGCTGCTTCTTCAGCGCCGCGCAGCCCACGCCGTCGACCCCGCACGATCCCGACGTTGCGATGTGGGCCGGTCCGCTGGTGCTGGCCGCGCTCGGCCTGCTGTTCGGCCTGGTGCCGCAGTGGCCCGCTGCCTTGCTGGCACCCGCGGCCAGCGCGGTGGCGGGGCGAACGGTGGAGCTGCAGCTCTCGCTCTGGCACGGCTTCACGCCCATGCTGGCGCTCAGCGGTCTCACCCTGTTGCTCGGAGGCCTGGCGCTGGCCTGCTGGCCTGCGCTGCGCAGCCGTCTGGCTGGCTGGTCGGCGATCGACCGGTGGGGCACCGACAGCGCCTATGACCATGCCATCCTGGGGCTTCAGCGCGTGGCTGCCTGGCAGACGCGCCGCATCCAGACCGGCAGCCTGCGGCGTTACCTGGGCACCTTTTTCGCCTTCTCGGCCTTCTGTCTTCTGCTCACGCTGTGGTTGCGTGGAGGCTTCGCGGTGGCGTGGCCGGACTGGAACGAGGTCGGCCCGGAAGTGGCCCTGCCGGTGCTGCTGGTGCTCGCCTCCGCCGCCGTGTTGCGAGCGGCCAGCTTCATGGCCGGCATCGTCACCGCCGGCATGGTGGGTTTCCTGGTGGCGCTGACCTTCCTGTTCCGTGGTGCACCCGATCTGGCGTTCACGCAGTTCTCGGTCGAGGCGCTGGCCATCGTCATCCTGCTGGCCATCGTCGGGCGCATGCCGTTTCACGAAGTGGACATGCGTCGACGCGGCGAACGCCGACGCGACGCGCTGATTGCCGCTGGCTTCGGGCTGGTGGCCACGCTGGTGCTGCTCGCCGTGGTGGCCACGCCGTTCGACGCACGTCTCTCCGACTTTTTCCGGGCTGCCAGCGTGCCGGAGGCGCATGGCCGCAACCTGGTCAACGTGATCATCGTGGACTTCCGAGCGCTGGACACGCTGGGGGAGATCGCCGTGCTGACGCTCGCCGCGCTCGCGGCGGCGGCCGTCATCTCCAGCGTGCGCGCCCGCCGGGCCGATGAGGAGGAGGCCGCATGAACCCGCTGATCCTTCGCGTGTGCGGCCGCCTGGTGCTGCCGGTGGCGCTGGCCTTCTCGCTGTTCCTGCTCTGGCGCGGCCACAACGAACCCGGTGGTGGGTTCGTGGGCGGGCTCATGGCGGCGGCGGGCTTTGCCATCCATGCGCTACCCCGTGGTCGCGAACGGCTGCTGGCCACGCTGCGCCTCTCGCCCGGTGGCATCGCGGCGGTCGGCCTGCTGCTGGCCGTGGCCTCGGGCCTGCCGGGCCTTCTGCTGGGCCAGCCGTTCCTCACGCACCAGTGGGCCCTCTGGGACAGCGGCTTCGTCATTGGCACCGCGCTGCTCTTCGACATCGGCGTGTACCTCGCCGTGCTCGGCTCGGTGCTGGTGTTCCTCTCGCATTACCTGGACGACTGATCGATGGAATTCTTCTTCGTGCTGGCCTTCGGTTTCATGGCTGCCATCGCTGCCTACCTGCTGATGTCGCGCAATGTGCTGCGCATCGTGCTGGGACTTTTGCTGCTCGGCAACACGGCCAACCTGTCCATCTTCATCTCCGGCCGTCTGGGCTCGCGCGTGCCGCCGCTGGTACCGGAAGGTGAGACGGTGATTGCCATCAGCGCCAATCCGCTGCCGCAGGCGCTCATCCTCACCGCCATCGTGATCTCGTTCGCGCTGGTGGCCTACGCCGTGGTGCTGTTCGAACAGGCGCACCAGCGCCTGGGCACGCTGGACACCGAAGCCATGCGCGAGGCGGAGCCGAAATGATCAGTCACCACCTGCTGCTCACGCTACCGGTGGCGATTCCACTGGTGACGCTATCGGTCTGCGCGTTGCTGCACGGCCACCCGCTCAAGCAGCGCAGCGTCAGCATGGCGGGCAGCGTGGCGCTGCTGGTGGCCGCCGTCGCGCTGCTGGTGGCGGTGTACGACGGCACCATCCTCGCCACGCAGTTCGGCTCATGGGCGGCGCCATTCGGCATCAGCTTCGTGGCCGATCTGCTCTCCGCCGTCATGGTGCTGGTCACGGCGGTGATGGCGGTGGCGGTCTCGGTGTATGCCCTGGTGAATGGTGCGCAGAAGCGCGAGCGTGCTTTCTTCCACCCGCTCTACCACGGCCTCCTGATGGGGGTGTGCGGTGCTTTCCTCACCGGCGACCTGTTCAACCTGTACGTGTGGTTCGAGATCATGCTGATCGCCTCGTTCGGCCTGCTCGTGGTGGGCGGCACGCGCGCGCAGCTCGACGCCGGGGTCAAGTACGTGGCACTCAACCTGGTGGCCACCACGCTGTTCCTGATGGCGGTGGGCTTTCTCTACGGCCTCACCGGCACGCTGAACATGGCCGACCTGGCGCGCACCTTGCCGGGCGTGGAGAACCAGGGCCTGGTGACGACGCTGGCGGTGATGTTCCTGCTCGCCTTCGGCTCCAAGGCTGCGCTGTTCCCGCTCTTCTTCTGGCTGCCCGCCGCGTACCACACGGCCAGCGCGCCGGTGGTGGCGATCTTCGCGGCGCTGCTCACCAAGGTCGGTGTGTACGCCATCCTGCGCAGCTTCACGCTCATCTTCACGGGCGATGCCGGCTACACCGGGCCCATCATCGGCGCGGTGGCGGTGCTCACCATGGTCACGGGCGTGCTGGGGGCGGCCGCGCACTTCGACATCCGCCGGATCCTCTCGTTCCACATCATCAGCCAGATCGGCTACATGCTGGTGGGCATTGCGGTGGCCACGCCGCTCGCGCTGGCCGGTTCGGTGCTCTATGTGGTGCACCACATCGTGGTCAAGGCCAACCTCTTCCTCATTGCGGGTGCCATGCGCCTGGCGGGTGGCAGTTACGACCTGAAGGCCATGGGCGGCCTGCACCGCAGCACACCCCTGCTGGCGCTGCTGTTTGCGATCCCCGCGTTGTCACTGGCCGGGGTGCCTCCGCTCTCGGGCTTCTGGGCCAAGTTTGTGGTGGTCAAGTCCAGCCTGGACGCGGGCCACACGGTGCTGGCCGGCGTGGCGCTGGCCGTGGGGGTTCTCACCCTGTATTCCATGGTGAAGATCTGGAACGAGGCGTTCTGGAAAAGCCCGGTTGCGCCGCTTGACGGGCCGGCCGCGGCATGGCGAGCGGCACCGCGCACCCGCTGGGCCATGTTGCTGCCGGTCGGCGCGCTGGCTGCGATCACGTTGACCATCGGCCTGGCCACCGAACCCTTCATCGACTTTTCCGTCCGCGCGGCCGACCAGTTGCTGATGCCGCGCGCCTACATCGAGGCCGTGCTCGGCCAGGAGGTATCCCCATGATGAGATCGATCTGGAACTGGCTGGTGCTCGGAGGCCTTTTCATGCGCGAGCTGCTGCTCTCGGTGCACCAGGTGGCGCTGACCGTGTTGCGCCCTGGGCGCGCGTTGCGCAGCGGCATCGTGGCCATTCCGCTCACGGTGCGCAGCGACGCCGGCATCGCCATGCTGGCCAACATGGTCACGCTCACGCCCGGCACCACCAGCCTGCACGTGTCGACCGACCGCCGCACGCTGTACGCCCATGTGATGAACCTCGAAGGCGATCCGGTGGCGCAGATCGTGGATGGATTCGAAGCCCGCGTCTGCGCCGCGCTGGGTGAGGAGAAAGCACCATGAACCTTCCCATCTGGGTCCTGGCCATCACGGCCGTGTTGTTGCTGGTGGCGATGTTGCTGGCTGGTGTGCGCATCGTGCGCGGCCCGCATGCCGCCGACCGAGTGGTGGCGCTGGAC
Organism: Hydrogenophaga sp.; assembly: GCF_051858985.1. Classification (GTDB taxonomy): domain Bacteria; phylum Pseudomonadota; class Gammaproteobacteria; order Burkholderiales; family Burkholderiaceae_C; genus Hydrogenophaga. The sequence goes on from NZ_JBHYGM010000002.1 coordinate 513,467, forward strand.
ATGCTCAGCCTGCTCGGCGTGGCGGCCGCGGCGCTGGCGGCCGTGGTGGCAGAGAGCCCGGCGTTCGTCGACATCGCGCTGGGCGTGGCGCTCATCGGCTTTCTGGCCACGGTGGCGTTCGCCGCTTTCATCGAACGCGGTTCGATCCGCGAGGAGGACACCCCATGACCACCTGGCTGGCTTCCCTGTTGCTGGTAGGAGGTGCCCTGGTGTGCCTGCTCGCATCCACCGGCGTGCTGCGCCTGCAGGACTTCTTCATGCGCATGCACGCGGCCACCAAGGCCGGCGTGGTGGGCAGTGGCCTGGTGCTGCTGGGTGTGGCGGTGGCCGATGGCAGCCTGGCCACCTGGGTCAAGGTGGGACTGGCGATCGTCTTCCTGCTCCTGACCACCCCGGTGGCCGGCCATCTGCTGGGCCGCGCAGCCTATGTGGGCGGCGCGCCCATGTGGGAAGGGACGGCGCAGGACAGCCTGGACAAGGTGCTGCCGCGCGGCCGTTTCGGGGCCGAGCGCAGCCCGGTGCAGCGTGTGGTGCTCGCGCTCACCGAAGGGCCGCATGTGGACCAGGCGATGGACCAGGCGGTGCAGCTCGCGCGTCAGCACGGCGCCGAACTGTGCGGTGTGGCCATCATCGATGCACCGCGCCTGGCCAACGTGGGGCCGGTGTCCGCCTGGGGCATCACCTACGCGCAGCGCATGCGCGAGCGGCGCCTGATGCAGGCTCGGCAGACAGCCGCCGATGTGATCCAGCGCTTCGAGCAGAAGGCGCTCAAGTCGGGCCTGACCTGGTCGGTGCGGCTGGAGGAAGGACGCCCCCGCCGACTGCTGCAGGGCATGGCCGCTGCGGGCACGGTGGTGGCGGTGGCACCCGAGGCGTGGTTCGACCAGGGGGTGCTGGAGCTGCGCGTGGATGTGGTGCAGCGCCTGCGCTGGCGCGGTCCGGTGCCGCTCAAGCTTCTGGGGGATTGACGGCGCTGGTAAGGTCGGCGAATGCCGACAGCCCGTTCCATGCTTGCCTGGTACCGACGTCTTCCGCTGACCGTGCGCCTGCCGGCAGTGGTGGCGGTGATGATCTTTGCCGCCGCCATCGGCACCACCCAGGTGGCGCTTCACACCGTGTCGCGCCAGTTCGAATCGCAGATGGCGAACATCGGGCAGGTGTACCTCGACGGACTGTCCGCGGCTCTGGTGCCTGCGTTTGCCACCGGCGACGCGGCCGCGGTCACGCGCGTGTTGGAGCTTTCCCTGGCGGTGACCGAGGGGGTGGAGGACCGTCGCCTGGCCGTACTGGATGCCCGGGGGCAGGCGCTGGCACAGGTCGAGCGCGAGGGCCTGGACGACATGCCATGGCCGCAGGAAGTGCTCGATGTGGCCCAGGGCGCACGGCTCGCCGATGACGACCAGAGCATCTGGGTCTGGCGCACGCTGGACCACTCGCACCGCGTGCTGGCCAATCTGGATGTGACGGCGTTCAGCGAAGAGCGCGAACAATTGCGCTGGGGCCTGGTGCTGCTCGATCTGCTGGTGAGCGTGGTGTGTGCCTTGCTCGGGTTTCTCGTGGCGCGACAGATGCAGCGCCCGGTGGCGCTTGTCACCCAGCACCTGCAACAAGGCCTGGCGGTGCCGGAATCGCTCATCCAGGCCAGCGACCCGGAGTCCGCGCGGCTGATGCGCGCAGTCAACCGCATGGCCGACGATGCCCGCGAACGCGAGGCCATGCTCGCGCTGTTGTCGGAGCAGGAGCGAGAGGCGGTGCTCGGGCGGCTGGCGGCCACGCTGGCGCACGAGGTGCGCAACCCGCTGGGCGGCATGGTCACCGCGGTGCAGACCCTGCGCAAGTTCGGCGATCAGCCTGAGGCGCGGCAGGACGCGCTCGAGTTCATCGAGCGCGGCGTGCTCGCCTTGCGCGACGTGGTGGATGCGACGCTCAAGACCCATCGCCCGGGTGCTGGGGACAGGCGCCTTCGCCTGCAGGACCTGCAGGATGTGCAGCGCCTCGTGGCGGGCGACGCCGCGCAGCGCGGCGTGGAGGTGGCGTTCGAAGCCGCGCCCGGCCTGCCCGACGAGTTGCCTCTCGCCGCCACGGAAGTGCGTCAGGTGCTGCTCAATCTCCTGATCAACGCGGTCCGAGCCACCGGGCAGGGCGGCCGCGTGCGCCTGTCCGTCAAGCAACAGGACCAGACCCTGGTGCTGGAGGTGATCGATCAGGGCGGCGGCATGGCGCCCGATGTGGCCCGCAGCCTGACGCGAGGCGAAGCGCACGCTGGCCAGGGCGGCCTGGGCGTGGCCGTCATCGTGCGCCTGGTTCGCCAGTTGCGGGGGCGCGTCTCGGTCGATGCACACTCGCAGGGCGGCACCCACATCACTTTGCACCTGCCGCTGGACGCCAAGCCATGATCGACATCCTGCTGATCGAAGACGACCGCGTGCTCGGCGGCGCCCTCGCGCAACGCCTGCGCCTGGAGGGGTTTGGCGTGCGCTGGGCCGAAAGCTGCGCGCAAGCCATGGAGGCCCTGCGTTCGCGACGGCCCGGCTTCGTGGTCTCCGACATCCGCCTGCCCGATGGCTCGGGGGAAGACCTCTACCGGCGTGCGATGCCGTACCTGGGGGACACGCCCATCCTGTTCGTCACCGCCTTTGCCGACATCGGCCAGGCGGTGCGCCTGGTGCGTGCGGGCGCCGACGACTACCTCACCAAACCCTACGACGTCGATGCGCTCGTGGCGCGTGTGCGCTCCCTGGCTCAGGATCCATCGGACCACGAGGCTTCGGCAGGCACCGAGGCGGCGTTCGGCCTCTCGCCAGCGACCGTGGGTCTGGAACGCGACCTGCAGCGCCTGGCCCCGCGCGACCTGGCGGTGCTGCTGCGTGGAGAAACCGGCGTGGGCAAGGAAGTGGCGGCCCGGCACATCCACGCCCTGTCGCCCCGCGCGGCGCAACCCTTCGTCGCGGTCAATTGCGGCGCCATTGCCCGCGAACTGATGGAAAGCCAGTTCTTCGGGCATGAGCGCGGGGCCTTTACCGGGGCCAGTTCGGCGCATGCCGGTTATTTCGAGGAAGTGGGAGAGGGCACGCTGTTCCTGGACGAGATCGGCGAACTCGATGCCCGCCTGCAGACCGCTTTGTTGCGCGTCCTGCAGGATGGCGGCTTTCGACGCCTGGGTGGCCGCAGCGAGCTGCGTTTCAAAGGCCGCCTGGTGGCGGCGACCAACGCCGATCTGCAGGCGCGCATCGCCCAGCGCGAGTTTCGAGAAGACCTGTACTTTCGCCTCGCGGTGGTCGAGCTCACCATCCCGCCCCTGCGTCAGCGACGAGATGAAATCGCGCCTTTGGCCAACCGCTTCCTGCGCGAGGCGTCCGAGCGAAACGGCATGGCCGGCCTGAGTATGGACGAGGCGGCCCTGGCTGCCTTGCTGTTGCATCCCTGGCCGGGCAACGTGCGCGAGCTGCGCAACCGCATCGAGCGCGCGGCCGCGCTGGTGGAAGGCGAGCGCGTCACCGCATCCGACCTGTTTCCGGAGGAGCGCCTGGACGCAGCCGCGCCCGTCACACTGGCCGATGCGCGCGAGCAGGCCGAGCTGGACCAGATCGAGCACGCGCTGGCGCTCTCCGGTGGCCGCGTGTCCGAGGCAGCGCGCCGGCTGGGCATTTCGCGCACCACGCTGTGGAAACGGCGGCGCAAGCAAACCGATGGCGAAGACGCTTCGCCCACAGGAGACCCATCATGAACACCCGTGCCATGCGCACCGAGCGCGACACCTTCGGCCCGATCGACGTGCCGGCCGACCGCCTGTGGGGCGCGCAGACGCAGCGATCGCTGCAGAACTTCGACATCTCGGGCGAGCGCCAGCCGAGCGAGATCATCCGCGCGCTGGCACAGGTCAAGCGCGCCAGCGCGGTGGTGAATCGGCAATTGGGGCTGCTCGACGAGGGCAAGAGCAGGGCGATCGTCGCCGCTGCCGACGAAGTCATCGCCGGCCAGCACGAGGCCGAGTTCCCGCTGGTGGTGTGGCAGACCGGATCGGGCACGCAGACCAACATGAACGTCAACGAGGTGCTCGCCAATCGGGCCAGCGAGCTGATGGGCGGCGAGCGCGGAGAAGATCGCCTGGTCCACCCCAACGACGATGTGAACCGCAGCCAGTCGAGCAACGACGTGTACCCGACGGCCATGCACATCGCCGCGGTGGACGCCATCACGCACCGGTTGCTGCCCGCCTTGGCTCGGCTGCGCGGCACGCTGGAGACCAAGGCGCGCGATTTCGACGACATCGTGAAGATCGGCCGCACCCACCTGCAGGACGCGACGCCGCTCACCCTGGGGCAGGAGATGTCGGGCTGGGTGGCGCAACTCGCGCACGGCGAGAAGCATGTGCGCGACGCGCTGCCACACCTGTGCGAACTGGCCCTGGGCGGCACGGCGGTGGGGACGGGTCTGAACGCGCCCAAGGGTTACGCGCAAGGGGTGGCGCGCGAACTGGCCGAACTCACTGGCCTGCCGTTCGTGACCTCGCCGAACAAGTTCGAGTCACTCGCTTCGGTCGATGCGCTGGTGCATGCCCATGGTGCCCTCAAGACGCTGGCGGCCAGCCTGAACAAGATTGCCAACGACGTGCGCTGGCTGGCCAGCGGGCCGCGCAGCGGCATCGGCGAGCTGCGCATTCCGGAGAACGAGCCGGGATCGTCTATCATGCCGGGCAAGGTCAACCCGACCCAGAGCGAAGCAGTGACGATGCTGTGCGCTCAGGTGTTGGGCAACGACGTGGCGATCAACATCGGTGGCGCCAGCGGCAATTTCGAGCTCAACGTGTTCCGGCCGATGGTGGCTCACAACTTCCTGCAGAGCGTGCGCCTGCTGGCCGACGGCATGGTGAGCTTCAACGACCATTGCGCGGTGGGCATCGAGCCCGAGCGGGAGCGCATCGCCGAGCTGGTGTCGCGCTCGCTCATGCTCGTGACGGCGCTCAATCCCCACATCGGCTACGACAAGGCGGCCTTCATTGCCAAGAAGGCGCACAAGGAAGGCAGCAGCTTGCGCGAGGCGGCGATCGCATCAGGCCACGTCACGGCCGAGCAGTTCGACCAGTGGGTGCGTGCGGATCAGATGGTGGGGCGCTGAACCGGCAACCTCAGTGCTCGTCCCGGGGAGCGGGATGCGCCATCAGGCGGTCGGTCATGGCGATGGCCATGGCACTGAGCAGGAACACGACGTGGATGATGGTCTGCCACATCAAGACCTTTTCGTCGTAGTTCGCGGCGTTGATGAAGGTCTTGAGCAGGTGGATGGAGCTGATGCCGATGATGGCGGTGGCCAGCTTCACCTTCAGCACCGACGCGTTCACGTGGCTCAGCCACTCGGGCTGGTCGGGGTGGTTCTCCAGGTGCATGCGGCTGACGAAGGTTTCGTAGCCACCCACGATCACCATGATCAGCAGGTTGGAGATCATCACCACGTCAATGAGGGCCAGCACCACCAGCATGATGACGGTCTCGTTGAGCCCCGTGAGTTGCACATCGCTCTTGTAGCCGATGCTGTGGATCAGCTTGTCCAGCGCCACCTGGCTGCCGAAGGCGGCTTCGATCAGGTGCACCAGTTCGACCCAGAAGTGGAAGACATAGATGCCCTGGGCGGCGATCAGCCCGATGTACAGCGGCAGTTGCAGCCACCGGCTGGCAAAGATCAGGTTGGGCAGGGCGCGCACGGAGGCGGGCGGTTTGACGGGGTCGGTCATGGACGTGGGGTGGTTGGCGATGCCGGAATGGGCGGGTGCGGGCTGGCGGTATTGTAGGTGCGCGACTGGTCGTATATTCGGGTTTCCCCCCAGCAGACCGGCGCCCTGTAAGTGGCTCGTAAGAGCCCTTGCGCACAGTCGCCGGCTGTCCCGCATCCGACAACACCATCCAGGAGACAAGCCCATGTCAGCGCCTTCGTCGTCGATCGAATCCACCCTGGTCGAAAACCGTGTCTTCGAGCCCACGGCGGCTACCGTCAAGGCCGCCAGGGTGTCGGGCATGGCCGCCTACCAGGCGCTGTGCGCCGAGGCGGACAAGGATTTCGAAGGATTCTGGGCGCGCCTGGCGCGCGAGACGCTGACCTGGCACAAGCCGTTCACAAAGACGCTGGACAGCTCCAAGGCCCCCTTCTACAAGTGGTTCGAGGACGGCGAACTCAATGCCTCCTACAACTGCCTGGATCGCCACATGGGCACGCCGGTGGAGAACAAGACCGCCATCATCTTCGAGGCCGATGACGGCGCGGTGACGAAGGTCACCTACAAGGAGCTGCTTGCGAAGGTGTCGCGATTTGCCAATGCGCTGAAGTCGCGCGGGGTGAAGAAGGGCGACCGGGTGGTCATCTACATGCCCATGACGGTCGAAGGCGTGGTGGCCATGCAGGCCTGCGCGCGCATTGGCGCCACGCACAGCGTGGTCTTCGGCGGTTTCTCGGCCAAGGCGCTGCAGGAGCGCATCCAGGACGCTGGCGCAGTGGCCGTGATCACCGCCAACTACCAGTTGCGTGGTGGCAAGGAACTGCCACTCAAGGCCATCGTCGACGACGGCATTGCCATGGGCGGCTGCGAATCGATCAAGAACGTCATCGTCTACCAGCGCACGCCCACCGCCTGCAACATGGTGGAAGGCCGAGACAGCTTCCTCCACGACGTGATGGCCAGTGCCTCCGATCAGTGCCCGGCCGAGATGGTGAGCGCCGAGCACCCGCTGTTCGTGCTCTACACCTCTGGCTCCACCGGCAAGCCCAAGGGCGTGCAGCACAGCACCGGCGGCTACCTGCTGTGGGCCAACCTCACCATGAACTGGACCTTCGACCTGCAGCCCGAAGACATCTTCTGGTGCACGGCCGATATCGGCTGGATCACCGGTCACACCTACGTGGCGTACGGCCCCCTGGCCGCCGGTGCCACGCAGATCGTGTTCGAAGGCGTGCCCACCTTCCCGAACGCCGGGCGCTTCTGGCAGATGATCGAGAAGCACAAGTGCACCATCTTCTACACGGCGCCCACAGCCATCCGTTCGCTGATCAAGGCCGCCGAGGGCGATGAAAAAGTGCATCCCGCGCGCTCCGACCTGTCCAGCCTGCGCCTGCTCGGCTCGGTGGGCGAACCCATCAACCCTGAAGCGTGGATGTGGTACTACAAGCACGTCGGTGGCGAGCGCTGCCCCATCGTGGACACCTTCTGGCAGACCGAGACCGGCGGCCACATGATCACGCCGCTGCCGGGCGCCACACCGCTGGTGCCGGGCTCCTGCACGCTGCCGCTGCCCGGCATTGCCGCGGCCATCGTGGACGAGGCCGGGAACGACGTGCCCAACGGCTCCGGTGGCATCCTGGTGGTGAAGAAACCATGGCCTTCGATGATCCGCACCATCTGGGGCGATCCGGAACGTTTCAAGAAGAGCTACTTCCCCGACGAGCTCAAGGGCTACTACCTGGCTGGCGACGGCGCGGTTCGCAGCGCCGATCGCGGCTACTTCCGCATCACCGGCCGCATCGACGATGTGCTCAACGTTTCGGGGCACCGCATGGGCACGATGGAGATCGAGTCCGCGCTGGTGGGTAAGACCGATCTCGTGGCCGAGGCTGCAGTGGTGGGCCGCCCCGACGATGTGACGGGCGAGGCCATCGTCGCCTTCGTGGTGCTCAAGCGTTCGCGTCCCACGGGTGACGAGGCCAAGGCCATCGCGAAGGAACTGCGCGACTGGGTGGGCAAGGAGATCGGGCCGATCGCCAAGCCCAAGGACATCCGTTTCGGCGACAACCTGCCCAAGACCCGCAGCGGCAAGATCATGCGCCGGCTCCTGCGCTCCATCGCCAAAGGCGAGGCGATCACGCAGGACACGTCGACGCTGGAGAACCCCGCCATCCTGGACCAGTTGTCCGAGAACAACTGACCGCGCCTTCGTCGGGCAACAAAAAACCCGCTGGATTCCAGCGGGTTTTCTTTGTGGTGTGACCGGAGCTTACTTCTGGCTGAGCACCCAGGCAGAGAGCTTCTTGGCGTCGGCTTCGCTGACCTGCGTGTTCGCGGGCATCGGGATGGCTCCCCACACGCCGGAACCACCCTTGATGATCTTGGCCGCCAGCGCGTCCACGGCCTTGGCATCACCGGCGTACTTCTTGGCCACGTCCTTGTACGAGGGGCCCACGAGCTTCTTGTCGACGGCATGGCAGGCCATGCAGTTCTTGCTCTTGGCCAGGGCTTCATCGGCCATGGCGGGCGCCGCCAGGGTGGTGATGGCAGCCATAATCAGGAAAGCACGTTTCATGGGGATTGTCCTTGTGAGTGATGCCGGGATCGGCATGGCGCGATTTTAACGAGTCAAGCCCCCTGGGAAACGACCGGTTACAGTTTCTTGTCGGCTTTGCCGGGCCTTTACTGGAGGTTGTGATGTATTTCCTGATCGCGGGCGTGATCCTGATGCTGATGAAGTACCTGGAGGTCGGGTTCGCCGTGGACCTTTCCTGGTGGTGGGTGCTCTCGCCCTTCGCGCTGGCCGTGGTCTGGTGGATCTGGGCCGATACCACCGGCTACACGCGCCGAAAGGCGATGGAAAAGATGGACCAGAAGAAAAAGGACCGCATCGACAAACAGCGCGAGGCCCTGGGCATCAAGCCCAAGGGCCGCTCGCGCTGATCTTCAGCGTCAATACGCGTCGAGCACCGCGCCCTTGCTGGCGCTGGAGGCATTGAAGGCGAACTTGGCCTGCACGCCGCGCGTGTAGCGTGGCGCGGGAGCCGTCCAGGCGGCCCTGCGCTTGGCAATTTCCGCATCGGGCACCTTGAGTTCCAGCAGGAGCTGGTGCGCGTCGATGGTGATCTGGTCGCCTTCCTCGATGAACGCGATGGTGCCCCCGGCAGCGGCTTCGGGCGCCACGTGGCCAACCACCATGCCCCAGGTGCCGCCGGAGAAACGGCCGTCGGTGATCAGGCCGACGCTTTCACCCAGGCCCGCGCCGATCAGCGCACCGGTGGGCGCCAGCATCTCGGGCATGCCCGGGCCGCCCTTGGGACCCAGGTAGCGCAGCACCATCACGTCGCCGGCCTTGATCTTTCCGTCGAGGATGGCCTGCAGTGCGGACTGCTCGTCGTCGAACACCCGGGCCGGTCCGGTCATCACCGGGTTCTTCAGGCCCGTGATCTTGGCCACCGCGCCCTCGGGGCTGAGGTTGCCCTTGAGGATGGCGAGGTGGCCCTGCTCGTACATCGGCTTGTCGATCGGGCGGATCACGTCCTGGTCCGTGCGCGGCACGTCGGGGACGTCCTTGAGCACTTCGGCAATGGTCTGGCCGGTGATGGTGATGCAGTCGCCATGCAGCAGGCCGGCTTTGAGGAGCACCTTCATCACTTGCGGAATGCCACCGGCCTTGTGCAGGTCCACCGCCAGGTACTTGCCGCTGGGTTTCAGGTCGCACAGCACCGGCGTGCGGTTGCGGATGCGTTCGAAGTCGTCGATGGTCCATTCCACTTCGGCGGCGTGCGCAATGGCCAGGAAGTGCAGCACCGCGTTGGTGGAGCCGCCAGTGGCCATGATCACCGCCACGGCGTTTTCGATCGCCTCACGGGTGACGATGTCGCGCGGCTTGATGTCCTTGCGGATGGCTTCAATCAGCACCTTCGCCGATTCCTTCGCCGAGTTCATCTTCTCGTCGTGCGGGTTGGCCATGGTGCTGGAGTAGGGCAGCGAAATGCCCAGTGCCTCGAACGCCGACGACATGGTGTTGGCCGTGTACATGCCGCCGCAAGAACCCGTGCCCGGAATGGCGTGCATCTCGATCTCACGCAGGTCGGCGTCGCTCAGGTTGCCGGCGGCGTTCTGGCCCACGGCTTCGAACACGCTCACGATGTTGAGGTCCTGGTCCTTCCATCGTCCGGGCAGGATGGTGCCGCCGTACACATAGATGGCAGGCACGTTGGCGCGCAGCATGCCCATCAGGCCGCCGGGCATGTTCTTGTCGCAGCCGCCCACCACCAGCACGCCGTCCATCCACTGGCCCCCCACGCAGGTCTCGATGCAGTCGGAGATCACTTCCCGGCTCACCAGCGAGTACTTCATGCCTTCCGTGCCCATGGCCATGCCATCGGAAATGGTGGGCGTGCCGAACACCTGGGCGTTGCCACCGGCCTCCTCGATGCCGGCAATGGCGGCGTCCGCGAGTTTCTGCAGACCCGAGTTGCACGGCGTGATGGTGCTGTGACCGTTGGCCACACCGACCATGGGCTTGGTGAAATCGCCTTCCTCGTAGCCCATCGCGTAGTACATGGAGCGGTTGGGCGCGCGCGACTTGCCTTGCGTGATGTTCGCGCTGCGGTGATTGATGGGTTGGATGGGGATGGTTTTCTTGTCGGCCATGGTGTGTCTCGTCGTGGGGCGTTGAAAGGGGGCAGGGCATAGGTGGGCCGCTGCCAGCCGCGAGTATGCGGGACGAGCCCTTGCGAATCCAATTGGTTCGGTGGGCTGAATTAATATGCGCAGCGTATGACTGAAGCAAAAAATCCGCTGCGCGTTGAATTGAGGCAATGGCGACAGTTCGTCGCCCTGGCCGAGGAGCTGCACTTTGGCCGCGCGGCCCGTCGGTTGCACATGACGCAGCCACCGCTGACCCAGGCGATTGCGGGCCTGGAAGAGGCGCTCTCGGTGCGTCTGTTCGATCGCACCAAACGCAGCGTGTCGCTCACGCCGGCGGGTGCGGCGTTGTTGCCCGAGGTGCGCGATTTGCTGGTGCGGGCGCACGGCCTGCCCGAAATGGCGCGCGCCGCATCCGCCGGCGAGGTGGGTCGGTTGCGCCTGGCCTTCGTGTCGACCGTGGGGTACGAACTGCTGCCTCGCTGGGTGCGCGCTTTTCGGCAGCGCTGGCCGCAGGTGGCGCTGGAGCTCACCGAGGCCACCGGCGATGTGCAACTCGATCTGATGGCGCGCGGGGAAGCGGACGCCGGGTTCATGCTCCATTCACCGGGGTTTGCAGTCGCCGGTCTGGCCCACGTGCGCATTGCCACAGAGCCGCTGGTGGTGGCGCTGCCCGAATCGCACCCACTGGCCGCCCTTGAGGCGCCGACACTGTCGGCGTTGCTGCTCGAGCCGCTGGTGATCTTCCCGCGTCGAATCCTGCCTTCCGTGCACGACGCCGTCTTCGGGCTCTATCAGGCCGCCGGGCGAGCGCCACAGGTGGCGCAGGAAGCCATCCAGATGCAGACCATCGTCAACCTGGTGTCGGCCGGGCTCGGCATGGCCTGGGTGCCTCAGAGCGTGCGGCAGTTCCAGCGCACGGGGGTGGTGTACCGCAGCCCGGCCATGCCGCGGGGTCGATCGCTGCCAGGTTGTGAAACCAGTCTGGTCTGGCGCGAAGACGCGGTGAATCCGGCGCTGAGGCATTTCATCGAATTCGCAGAAAGTGCCCTGCCACAATAAGCCCCATGCTTCAACATCCCCAGATCGACCCCGTGGCCCTGCAGATCGGGCCGCTCGCCATTCACTGGTATGGCCTGACCTACCTGGCTGCATTCGGCCTGTTCCTCTGGCTGGCGCGTCTGCGCTTGAACCATCAGCCCTTCGCCAGCGTCACGCACCCTTCCCCCTGGACGCGGCGCGACGTGGAGGACATTCTTTTCCTGGGTGTGATGGGTGTGGTGTTGGGTGGGCGCATTGGCTACTGCCTCTTCTACAAGCCGGCCTACTACCTGGCCAACCCCCTGGAGATCTTCGCCGTGTGGCAGGGTGGCATGAGCTTTCATGGCGGCATGCTGGGCGTGATGGTGGCCATGGTGTGGTACGCCCGCAGCCGCGGGCGGCCCTTCATGCAGGTCATGGATTTCGTGGCGCCTTGCGTACCCACCGGGCTGGCTGCCGGGCGCGTGGGCAACTTCATCAACGGCGAACTGTGGGGACGCGTGGCCGATCCGTCGCTGCCCTGGGGCATGGTATTTCGCGGCGCGGGTGACCTGCCGCGCCACCCTTCGCAGGTGTATCAGTTCCTGCTGGAGGGTGTGCTGCTCTTCGTGCTGCTCTGGCTCTATGCCCGCAAGCCGCGCGCGAGAGGGCAGGTGTCTGCCGTGTTCCTGATGGGGTATGGGGTGTTCCGATTCATCGCCGAGTATTTCCGCGAGCCCGATGCGCACCTGGGCCTGCTGGCGCTGGGCATGAGCATGGGCCAGTGGCTCTGTGTACCCATGATCGCTGCAGGCGCCTTCATGTGGTGGTGGTTCAGTCGGCGCACACCGTCCATCTGAAGTCAGGGTAAATCCCGGGTGACATGGCACTCGGGATTTTAAAAATTACCTGTAATTACAGATCATTACGGATGCGCCTGGTGCTCAACTCCCTCCACGACGAAGTCGCTGCCAAGCTGCGTGAGCGCATCTTTGCGGGGGAACTGGCGCCCGGCAGCTTCATCGACGAGCCGGCTTTGTGCACCTCTTTGTCGATCTCGCGCACGCCGTTGCGTGAAGCGCTCAAGGTGCTCACCGCCGAAGGCCTGCTGCGCCACGAACCACGCCGGGGCTGCTTCGTCAGCCAGATCACCGAGCGCGACCTGGACGAGATCTTTCCGGTGCTGGCGCTGCTGGAGGGCCGCTGCGCCTTCGAGGCCGCCACCCATGCCAGCGACGCCGAACTGATCGCCCTGGAGCAACTGCACGACCGGCTGAATCGCAGTGCCAAAGCCCGGCGCATCACGGACTACTACGAGGCCAACTTCGCCATCCACGAAGCCATCATCACGCTGGCCAACAACCGCTGGCTGGCCCAGGTGATTGGCGACCTGCGCAAGCTGGTGAAGCTCGCGCGCCTGCAGCAACTGCACGCGCCGGGGCGTCTGGAGCAGAGCCTCTCCGAGCACATGGCGGTGTTCGCCGCGCTGAAGGCGCGCGACGCCGAAGGCGCGGAAGCCGCCATGCGCACCCACCTCACGCGCCAGCGCGTGGCCCTGCGTGAGCTGGCGCGCAGCCAGACTTCAAGGCTCTCCGCATGAACACCACAGAATGGCTGAGCCAGAGCGTTTCCCGCCTGCGAGCGCCCAGGAAGCCGGCAGCGCCGCGATCCACCGACGAGCGCCTCAGGGCCACCCTGCGCCAGGACGACGAAGCCATGTCACCGCGGGCGCTGCGCCAGTCCCTCAAGGACCTCAAGGCCATCGTCGATCCGCTGGTGAGTGAGGTGGAAGGCGGGCGTCGTGCCCAGGCCATGATGGACTGGTACGCCAGCGCCGAGCTGGCGCACCGGCGCGACCTGTGGTTGCTCATGAGCGAACGGTTCGTGGCCGATCCGGCCCAGGTGAAGAAAGCCCAGGCGCAGTACGCAGCCGCGGTGGGCACGCCCGACGAAGCCGCGGCCGAAGTGCTCTATCGCCGCGCCACGGTGTCGCCCCGCCGGCGGCTGCTCCAGCGGTTCAGCGCCAACCCCGACGGTGTGCGCTTCCTGGTGGACCTGCGTGCCGAGATGCAGGCGCACCTCAAGGCCGACAAGCGACTGCAGGCGCTGGACGTGGAGATGGAGTACATGTTCTCCACCTGGTTCGATGTGGGCTTCCTAGAATTGCGCCGCATCACCTGGGACTCACCCGCGTCCCTGGTGGAGAAGCTGATCCGCTACGAAGCGGTGCACGACATCCGCAGCTGGACCGACGTGAAGAACCGGCTGGACAGCGATCGCCGCTGCTACGGTTTCTTCCATCCACGCCTGCCGGAAGAGCCACTCATCTTCGTCGAGGTCGCGCTCACCAACGAGATCGCCGACAGCATCACGCCGCTGCTGGACGAGTCTGCCGCGCCCGCCGACCTCGAGCGCGCCACCACGGCCATCTTCTATTCGATCAGCAACACGCAGACCGGCCTGCGCGGTGTGAGTTTCGGCGATTCGCTGATCAAGCGGGTGGTGGAGACACTGCACCAGGAATTTCCCCGACTCAAACAATTCGCCACGCTCTCGCCCATACCCGGCCTGCGCGCCTGGCTGAACAAGACCGCACCCGCCGAGCAATTGAAAGCGTGGGAGCGCGCCGACGAGCTGCCCGAAGGTTCGGAAGACCGGCGCGCGCTGCTCGGCTGGGCCGCCCGATACCTGGGGCAGGAACTGCAGGACGGCAAACCACTGGATGCAGTGGCGCGATTCCATCTGGGCAATGGCGCGCGCGTGGAGCGCCTGAACTGGGCTGCAGACCCTTCACCCAAGGGCCTGAAGCAGTCGCACGGGTTGATGGTGAACTACCTCTACGATCTGAAGCGCCTGGACAAGAACCGCGCCATGCTGGCGCAGGGAAAAATCCCGATAGCCGCGGCCATCAAAGAACATTACCTTTGAGGCCGCCATTTCAACCACAGGAGACAAAAGCATGAATCACACGCATCTGAACCGACGAGACGTCCTGCGAGCGGCCGCTGCGGGCGCCGCCCTCTACACCACGGTGGGCCATGCGCAGGCCACCTGGCCGAGCAAACCGGTGACGATGATCGTGCCGTTTCCTGCGGGCGGTGGTACCGATGCGTTTGCACGACCGATGGGCGCGCAGTTCACGCGCCTGACAGGCAAGTCGCTGGTGATCGACAACCGGGGCGGTGCGGGCGGCACGCTGGGTGCCGGCATCGCGGCCAAAGCTGCGCCTGACGGCTACACCCTGTTCATGGGCGCGGTGCACCACGCCATTGCGCCGAGCATGTACCCCAAGCTGGACTACAACATCGAGACCGACCTGGTGCCGCTGATCCTGGTGGCCAGCGTGCCACAGGTGGTGGTGGTCAACCCCAAGCGCGTGACGGCCGCAAACTTCAAGGAATTCCTCGCGCAGGCCAAGGCCAACCCGGGCAAGCTGAACTACGCCTCGGCCGGCAGCGGTACCTCGCATCACCTGGCAGGCGAGCTGTTCAAGCAACAGACCAACACCTTCATCACGCACATTCCCTACCGCGGCGCGGGTCCTGCGCTCAATGACCTGATCGCGGGGCAAGTCGACGTGATGTTCGACGGGCTGGGTTCTTCCGCAGGGCACATCAAGGGTGGTCGCATCAAGCCGCTGCTGGTCTCTGGCAAGCAGCGCAGCGCCGCATTGCCCGATGTGCCGTGTGCCGCGGAGATGGGGCTGCCCGATTACAACGTGACGACCTGGTACGGCGTGTGGGCACCCAAGGGCACGCCGGCGGACGCCCAGGCGCGTGCCATCGAAGAGATTCGCAAGGCCGTGAGCACGGACGAAGCCAAGGCGGTGTGGGCCAACCAGGGTGCGGAGTTCGCCAATGTGAGCGGGCCCCAGTTCGATGCGTTCGTGAAGAGCGAGATCCAGAAGTGGGCGCAGGTGGTCAAGGCCTCGGGCGCCAAGCTGGAATGAGCGGTCGGGTCCTCGAGGATTTCGATGGCCCGCTCGCGCGGGTCACGCTGAGCCATCCCGGCAAGTTCAACGCCATGTCGCGTGCGATGTGGCGCGAGCTGCGCTCGGTCTTCGAGTCGCTGCAGAGCCGCTCCGACCTCCGTTGCGTGATCGTGGCGGGGGAGGGCGGGCACTTCTGCGCGGGCGGCGACATCGCCGAATACCCGGACTTCCGGTTCGACGAGGCGGGCCTGCGTGAATTCCACGAAAACGATGTGTGGGGCGGCCTGGGTGCCATGCTGGCGTGCGACCTGCCTGTGGTGGCACAGATCGAGGGCAACTGCATGGGCGCGGGCGTCGAGATCGCCTGCTGTTGCGACATCCGGATCTCCGCGGACACGGCGCGCTTCGGCGCTCCCATTGCCCGGCTGGGTTTCCCGATGGCGCCGCGGGAAGCACAGCTGGTCCTGCGCGAAGCCGGGGCCGCCACCGCGCGCGAAATGCTGCTGGAGGCGGCGGTGCTGGATGCCGCGGAGATGAAATCCCGGGGCTTTCTGAACGCGGTGCTGCCCGCGCGCGAGGTGGCGGCACAGGCAGACGAGCGGGCCCGGCGCATGGCGCAACTGGCTCCACAGGCCGCCCGCCTGAACAAGCAGGCCTTGCGTGCCCTGACGGTTGCTCCGCCCGCCACCTCCCTGATCGACCAGGCCTACCGCTACGCCGTCAGCGCCGAACACCAGGAGGGCATTGCGGCCTTTCTGGGCAAGCGCCGCGCCGCCTTCTGATTCCTTCCGAGTTTCTGCAACGTTCACCGCAATCCCATGGACAACCACAACCTTTTTGCCGCACTGCGTGCAGCGTTTCCGGCCGATCTGGAGGCCACCGCCGTCGAGACCGTGGGCGGCGCCCACGCTGGCCTGCGCTATTCGTGGCGAGACCTGGATCGCGCCAGCGCGATGATGGCCAATCTGCTGGACTCGCTGAAGCTGCCGGCCGGCTCGCGCATTGCCGTGCAGGTGGAGAAGTCGGTCGAGGCTCTGATCCTCTACCTGGCCACGCTGCGGGCCGGGCACGTCTTCCTGCCCCTCAACACGGCCTACCAGGCCGGTGAGATCGAGTACTTCATCGGCAACGCCGAGCCCGCCGTGGTGGTGTGCAGCAAGGCCAACTTCGACTGGGTTTCCAAGATCGCCTTCAAGGCCGGCACCCGCCACGTGTACACGCTGGACGACGACCGCAGCGGTACCCTGCTCGACCGCGCCGCCCATCACAGCGATGTGCACACACCGGCCGTTCGACGGGCCGACGACCTGGCGGTCATCATCTACACCAGCGGCACCACCGGGCGCAGCAAGGGCGCCATGCTCTCGCACGTCAACATGCTGAGCAACGCGCAGGTGCTGCAAGAGTACTGGGGCTGGCAGCCCGATGACGTGCTCATCCACGCGCTGCCGATCTTCCACGTGCATGGGCTGTTCGTCGCCATCCATGGCGCGCTCATCAACGGCAGTCCCATGCTGTGGCTCAACCGCTTCGACCCGCGTGCCGTGGTGGAACTGTTCCCGCGAGCCACCGTGTTCATGGGTGTTCCCACGCTGTACGTGCGCATGCTCGCTGAACCAGGGCTCACCCGGCAGCAGGTGGCGCGCATGCGCCTCTTCGTATCAGGCTCCGCACCTTTGCTGATCGAGACCTTCGACGACTGGAAGGCGCGCACCGGTCACACGATCCTGGAACGCTACGGCATGAGCGAGACGGTGATGATCACCTCCAACCCCTACGCAGCGGACGACCGCCATGGCGGGCAGTCCGAGCGGCGCGGTGGAACGGTGGGATTCGTGCTGCCTGGCATCGAGTTGCGCGTGGTGGACGATGCAAATCAGCCGTTGCCTGCGGGTGAGATTGGAGGCATCCAGGTGCGTGGACCGAACGTGTTCAAAGGCTACTGGCGCATGCCGGAAAAGACAGCCGAGGAGTTCACGGCTGATGGCTTCTTCAAGACGGGCGACGTGGGGCGTGTCGATGACCGGGGCTATGTGAGCATCGTGGGACGCAGCAAGGACCTGATCATCTCCGGGGGCTACAACGTGTACCCGGCCGAGATCGAGGCCTGCATCAACGAGATGCCGGGCGTCGCCGAGAGCGCGCTGGTCGGCGTGCCGCACCCGGACTTCGGCGAGGTGGGCGTGGCGGTGGTGACCGTCAAGCCGGGTGCCGAGGTGAAGCCCGACGAGGTGGTGGCCTCACTCAAGTCACGGCTGGCCAATTTCAAGATTCCCAAGCGTTGTTTCGTGGTCGACGAGTTGCCGCGAAACACCATGGGGAAGGTCCAGAAGAATGTGCTGCGGGAGCAGCACAAGTCGCTGTTCGCCTGAGTTCCTGCTTCAGCTCAACGCAGAACCAGCACAGGAATGTGCGAGTGCGTCAGCACTTGCTGGGTCTCGCTGCCCAGCAGCAGTCGCTTGATGCCCTTGCGTCCGTGCGAAGCCATCACGATGAGTTCGCATTTGCTGCGTTTGGCGGCCGCGATGATGGCCTCGGCGATCAGGTCCGACTTCACGGTCATGGGTTTGACCTTGACCTCGAGCAACTGGCCTGCGGATTTCACCGCATTCACGGCGGCCATGCCCTCGTCGTGCCACTGCTTTTCGATGCGCGCGACCTCGGCCGCTGCCAATGCCACGCCGCCCTCGAAGTACGTCTGTGGATAGCGGGGAATCACCTTCAGGGCCACCACTTCGGCGCCCGTGAGGTCGGCCAGGCTGAGGGCGTGCTCCACCGCCTGCTGCGATAGCTTGGAGCCATCGGTGGCCACCAGGATGCGTTTGTACATGGCGTTCTCCTCGAAGTTGTTGGCAGAAAACCCAGCGTAACCAATGCCACGCCGGTCGGGCTTGACCTATGTCAAGGGCGCAAGGCGTCTCTGACCATACGCTACAGCCATGAACCAGGCCGTTGCCACGCTGCCGGTGGGGCCATTGCTGGCCGACGCGCCGTCCCTCCTTCCATCCGTCGACACCTCGACGGCGTCGACGGACTGGCTGGGCACGCACCGCGGCCCTCTGACGGTCACCGACGACTTCAGCGTGCTCGACGACCCCGAGGAGCAGAACGCGTTCACCGAAATGGCCGAGGAGGGCGGCCAGCGCCTCGCCGAGTCGGTGCTGGTGGTGCAGGGCATGTACTGCGCCGCCTGTGCCGACACCGTGGAGTCCGCGCTTCAGGACCTGCCGGGTGTGCGGCAGGTCCGCGTGCACGCGGCCACCCGGCGCCTGCGTGTGCAATGGGACCCGGCCGCCACGAAGATGTCGGTGCTGGCGCATGCCGTGGGCAACGCGGGCTACCGCTTGCTGCCGATGCAGCAGGCGCTGTCCATCAGCCAGCGCCTCCAGGAGACACGCCAGGCTCTCTGGCGCCTCTTCGTTGCCGGCTTCTGCATGATGCAGGTGATGATGTACGCGTGGCCGGCGTACGTGACCGAGCCCGGGGAGATCCCCGCCGACATCGAAGCCCTTTTGCGCTGGGCGAGCTGGGTGATCTGCCTGCCAGTGGTGTTCTTCGCCAGCGGGCCTTTCTTTCGCAGCGCGTGGCGAGATCTCCGGCGCGGGGGCGTGGGCATGGACACGCCCGTTTCGCTCGGCATCCTCATCACCTTCCTCGCCAGTTCGGCAGCCACCTTCGATCCCGCCGGCCCATGGGGTTCCGAGGTCTGGTTCGATTCGCTGAGCATGTTCGTTTTCTTCCTGCTGGGTGGTCGCTACCTGGAGCACAAGGCGCGCGACCGGACCGCAGGCGCTCTCGACAGCCTGATCAACCGGCTGCCCCAGGCGTGCGAAAGACAAGGCGCCGACGGCTCGTTCGAGCACATTTCCATTCGTCGACTGGCGGTGGGCGATGTGGTGCGGGTGTCGGCGGGCCAGGCATTTCCGGCCGACGGCGAACTGCTCAGCGAGCGTGCCACCGTGGACGAAGCCTTGCTCACGGGCGAGTCGCGCCCGGTGGCGCGCGAGCGCGCGCAGGCTGTGGTGGCGGGAAGTTTCAACCTGGGTGGCCCCGTGCTCGTGCGCGTGGATCGCGTGGGGACGGACACGCGGTTTGCACAGATCGTTCGGCTCATGGAGCAGGCCTCCACCGAAAAACCCCGACTGGCGTTGCTCGCCGATCGGGTCGCCGCGCCCTTTCTGATGCTGGTGTTGCTGGCGGCGGCGGTGGCGGGCGTGTACTGGTGGCAGGTGGATCACACGCAGGCGCTGGCCGTGGCTGTGGCGGTTCTGATCGTCACCTGCCCCTGCGCGCTGTCGCTCGCCACCCCGGCGGCCATGCTCGCTGCGGCCGGCGCCCTGGCACGCCGTGGCGTTCTGGTGCGCCGCCTGCAGGCCTTCGAGGTGCTGGCTGGCGTGAACACCGTGGTGTTCGACAAGACCGGCACGCTCACCCACGAAGGGCTCGGGCTGCACGACGTGATGACGCGCCCCGGCCTGTCAAGAGACGAGGCGCTCGCCGTGGCCGCGGCACTGGCAGAAGGTTCGCTGCATCCGGCATCTCGCGCCGTCGTGGCGGCGGCGCGCATCCGTGCTCTGTCGCTGCCGCCTTTGTTCGAGCGCGCTGAAGTGGCGGGTCGGGGCATGCAGGCGCTGCGGCCCGATGGCTCTTTGCTCCGCCTGGGTTCGGCCGCTTTCTGTGCCGTGCCTGCGCATCAAGGCGATTCACCGGCGGTGCACCTGAGCGATTCGCGCGGCTGGCTGGCCAGTTTTGTCCTGCAGGAGTCCGTGCGCGCCGATGCCGCCCAAGCCGTGGCAGCGCTGCGCGCGATGGGCGTGCGCACCTGGCTGCTGTCGGGGGACCGTGCGGACGCAGCGGCGCGCGTGGGCCTGCTGGTGGGCGTGGATCACGTCATTTCAGAAGCCACACCGGAACGCAAGCTGATGGAAGTGGCTTCGCTGCAGGCCCGCGGGCTCAAGGTCGCGATGGTGGGCGACGGTCTGAACGACGGACCAGTGCTGGCCCGCGCCGACACCTCGTTCGCGCTCGGCCATGCGGCGCCGCTGGCGCAAGCGCAGTCGGACTTCATCATCCAGGGCGCGCGGGTGATGGACGTGGTGAGAGCGCTGCGCCACGCGCGGTCGACCCTGCACATCGTGCGCCAGAACCTGGGGTGGGCAGCCGCGTACAACGCGATCAGTGTTCCCCTGGCGTTGGCGGGCTACATGCCTCCCGCGCTGGCGGGGCTGGGCATGGCAGCGAGTTCGCTGCTGGTGATCGGCAATGCGCTGCGCCTGGCACGCGGCGACGACTGAAGGCCCGCCATGGACATCCTGTACCTCCTCATCCCGCTCTCCGTGCTGCTGGTCTTCGGAATCATCGGCGTGTTCTGGTGGGCGCTGCAATCGGGACAGTTCGACAACATCGAACGCGAAGGCGAACGCATCCTGAAGAGCGATTGACTTAGGTCAAGGCGAAACCACAGCACCTTGCGCACACTGGCTTCAGTGACATTTGCGAGGAGTTCTGTATGTCCATGACAAGCAAGGCCGGCCAGTTGACGGTCTACAACGACAAAGTGGTTCGGCAGTTCGCCATCATGACGGTGGTGTGGGGCGTGGTGGGGATGCTGGTGGGGGTGATCATCGCTGCACAGCTCACGTGGCCGGCGCTCAACCTGGGCATTGAATGGCTGTCCTACGGGCGCTTGCGTCCGCTGCACACGAACGCGGTGATCTTCGCGTTCGGTGGTTGCGGTCTGTTCGCGGCGAGCTACTACGTGGTGCAGCGCACCTGCCAGACGCGCATCTTCTCCGACGGTCTGGCCGCCTTCACCTTCTGGGGCTGGCAACTGGTGATCGTGCTCGCCGCCATCACGCTGCCGCTGGGCCTGACGCAAGGCAAGGAATACGCGGAACTCGAATGGCCCATCGACCTGCTGATCGCGGTCGTGTGGGTGGCGTACGCCGTGGTGTTCTTCGGCACGATCGGCATGCGCAAGGTTCGGCACATCTACGTGGCCAACTGGTTCTTCGGCGCCTTCATTCTGGCCGTGGCGATGCTGCACATCGTCAACAGCGCGGCCCTGCCGGTGGACATGTTCAAGTCGTACTCGGCCTATGCCGGCGTTCAGGACGCCATGGTGCAGTGGTGGTACGGCCACAACGCGGTCGGCTTCTTCCTCACGGCCGGCTTCCTGGGAATGATGTACTACTTCATCCCCAAGCAGGCCGAGCGGCCGGTGTACTCGTATCGCCTGTCCATCGTGCACTTCTGGGCGCTGATCTTCACTTACATGTGGGCCGGCCCGCACCACCTGCACTACACCGCGCTGCCCGACTGGACGCAATCGGTGGGCATGGTGTTCTCGCTCATCCTCCTTGCGCCCAGCTGGGGCGGCATGATCAACGGCATCATGACGCTCTCGGGCGCCTGGCACAAACTGCGCGACGACCCGATCCTGCGGTTCCTGATCGTCTCGCTCTCGTTCTACGGCATGTCGACCTTTGAAGGTCCGATGATGTCGATCAAGACCGTCAATGCCCTGAGCCACTACACCGACTGGACCGTGGGCCACGTGCACAGTGGCGCCCTGGGCTGGGTGGGCCTGGTGACCATGGGCTCGATGTACTACCTGATCCCGCGCCTGTACGGGCAGAAGAAGATGTACTCGGTGCCCGCCATCGAGCTGCACTTCTGGGTGGCCACCATCGGCATCGTGCTCTACATCGCTGCGATGTGGATCGCGGGGGTGATGCAGGGCCTGATGTGGCGCGCTGTGAATCCCGATGGCAGCCTGACGTACACGTTTGTGGAATCGGTCAAGGCCACCTTCCCGTTCTACGTCATTCGCCTGCTCGGTGGCCTGCTGTACCTGGGCGGCATGCTGGTGATGCTGTGGAACACGGTGATGACCGCCCGCAGCGGCCAGGCGCAGGAAGTCCGCATTCCCGCCATCAATCCCGCACACGCCTGAGGAACTCACCATGGCCAACAACAAACCAGGTTTCACGCACGAGCGGATCGAGACCAACAACTTCCTGATGATCGTGCTCATCGTGCTGGTGATCGCCGTCGGCGGTCTGGTGGAGATCGTTCCGCTGTTTTTCCAGAAGTCGACCACGCAGCCTGTGGAGGGCCTCAAGCCCTACAGCGCGCTGCAGATCGTTGGCCGCGACATCTATGTGCGAGAGGGTTGCTACAACTGCCACTCTCAGATGATCCGACCGTTCCAGGCGGAGACGCTGCGATACGGCCACTACTCGGTGGCGGGCGAGTTCGTCTACGACCGGCCCTTCCAGTGGGGCAGCAAGCGCACCGGCCCCGACCTGGCGCGCGTGGGTGGTCGCTACAGCGATGAATGGCACCGCCTGCACCTGACCAATCCACGCGATCTGGTGCCCGAATCCAACATGCCCGCCTACCCGTGGCTGGAGAAGAAGACGGTGAACGAATCCGGCGTTGCACGCCGCATGGACGTGCTGCGCACGCTGGGCGCGCCCTACACCGACGAAGAGGTGGCCGCATCGAGCACCGATGTCAAGGGCAAGACGGAGCTTGATGCACTCATCGCCTACCTGCAGGTGCTCGGCACCTCCATCAAGTAAGCCACACGGAGCACACCATGGACCTCAACGACCTGCGCAGCATCGTCACCGTCGTCAGCCTCCTGACCTTCCTGGGCATCGTGGCCTGGGCCTGGTCCAGGCGCAACAAGGATCGCTTCGACGAAGCCGCACGCCTGCCCTTTGAAGACGAAGCCTGAACGCGGCCCCGAACAAGAGAAACATCATGAGCGACTTCACTAGCAACTTCTGGGCGATCTATGTCGCCGGGCTCACGCTGGCCAGCATCATTGCCTGCGTGATCCTGCTCTGGGTGAGCGGCACCACCAAGGTGGCCGCGTCGGCCGACAACACCACCGGCCACGTCTGGGACGGCGACCTGCGCGAGATGAACAACCCGCTGCCGAAATGGTGGGTGTACCTCTTCATCATCACGGTGGTGTTCTCCCTGATCTATGGCGTGCTCTACCCGATGTTCGGCACCTACCAGGGCGTGCTGGGCTGGTCGTCCATCGGACAGCACAAGGCCGAAGTGGAGAAAGTCGAAAAGGCCATCGCACCGATCTACGCGAAGTTCGAAACCATGACGCCAGAGCAGCTGGCCGGCGACAGCGGCGCCATGGCGATTGGCGAACGACTCTTCATGAACAACTGTGCGCAGTGCCACGGCTCGGACGCCCGCGGCGCTCGCGGGTTTCCCAACCTCACCGACAGCGACTGGCTCTGGGGTGGCGATCCGGCCGTCATCAAGACCACGCTGACCGAGGGAAGGATCGGCGTGATGCCGCCCATGGCCGCCGCCGTGGGAACGCCCGAAGACGTGCGCAACGTCGCGCACTATGTGCTCAGCCTGTCGGCCACGCCGCATGACCCCGTGCGCGCGGTGCAGGGCAGGACGAAGTTCGGTGCGTGCGCGGCCTGCCATGGCATGGACGGCAAGGGCAACGCCGCCATGGGTGCACCCAACCTCACCGATGGCACGTGGCTGCATGGCTGGGGTGAAGAGGCGATCGTGCGCGCGGTGACCAATGGCTTCACGAACCAGATGCCTGCCCAGGCCGGCAAACTCAATGCCGACCAGATCCAGGTCCTGACGTCCTATGTGTGGGGCATGTCGAACAAGACCACCGCCGCCGCCGCCAACTGAAGCGTCGTGACCAACGCTCATCCAGGCGCCAGCGCCCCCCGCACCATCATTCCCATCGTCCCGGCGCCCGCCGGTGACGATGAGATGGTTTCGCTCTACGCCGCCCGGGAGAAGATCCACCCGCGCTCGGTGTCCGGCTTCTTCTCCAGATGGCGCTGGCTCACGGTGTGGATCACGCAGATCGTCTTCTACGGCCTGCCCTGGCTGGAATGGAACGCCCGCCAGGCGGTGCTGTTCGACCTCGAGGCGCGCCGCTTCTACCTCTTCGGCCTGGTGCTGTATCCGCAGGATTTCATCTACCTCACGGGCCTGCTGGTGATCTCGGCGCTTTCGCTGTTCCTGTTCACCGCGGTGGCGGGCAGGCTGTGGTGTGGCTTCGCGTGCCCACAAACGGTTTACACGGAAATCTTTCTCTGGATCGAAAAGAAGGTCGAGGGCGATCGCTCTGCGCGCCTTCGGCTCGACGGTTCAAAGCTGTCGCGCGCCAAGTTCGGCAAGAAAGCGCTCAAGCACGCGCTGTGGATCGGCTTTGCCATGTGGACCGGCTTCACCTTCGTCGGCTACTTCACGCCCATCCGCGACCTCGGCGCGCTCACCGTGGCCGCAGCGCTCGGTCCGTGGCAGACCTTCTGGGTGCTGTTCTACGGCTTCGCCACCTACGGCAATGCCGGCTTCCTGCGCGAGCAGGTCTGCAAGTACATGTGTCCGTACGCGCGCTTCCAGAGCGCGATGTTCGACAAGGACACCATGATCGTCACTTACGACATGCAGCGCGGGGAGCCGCGCGGCGCGCGCTCGAAGAAGGCGGATCCGGTTGCGCTGGGCCTGGGTGCCTGCGTGGACTGCACCCTGTGCGTGCAGGTCTGCCCCACCGGTATCGATATCCGCAAGGGACTGCAGTACGAATGCATCGGTTGCGCAGCGTGCGTGGACGTGTGCGATGACGTCATGGACAAGGTGGGCTACCCGCGCGGCCTCATCCGGTTCTCCACGCAGAACGGCGTGGCGCAGGGTTGGAACACGCGACAGATGCTTCAGCGCGCGCTGCGCCCGCGCGTGCTGGTCTACACCGGCATTCTCCTGTCCATCACGCTCGCGGTGGGTGTCAGCCTGTACCTGCGCACGCCGCTCAAGGTCGATGTGATCCGGGATCGGGGTGCCCTGGCCCGCACGGTGGAGCAGGGACGCATCGAGAACGTGTTCCGCCTGCAGATCATGAACGCCACCGAGTCGCCACAGCGGTACGTCATCAGCGTGTCCGGCTTGCCGGGCATCACGCTGGCATCGGACGCCGAAGTGGACGTGTTGCCGACTGAGGTGCGCTCGGCCGCGGTGCGGGTGCAGGTGCCGCCTGGCGCCGCCAGCAGCGGGTCGCATGCCATCCAGTTTGAAATCCATTCCAGCGGCGATGCCGTCGCCCGCGTCACCGAAAAAGCTGCCTTCGTCGTGCCCCGATGAAGCGCCTGTCCACACCTTCCAGGAGCACCCCATGAACCCGACCGCACCCACTGCTCTCAAGACGTCGAACCTCGCCTGGTGGCGCGTGCCGCAGATGTGGCTGGTGGTGGGCGGGCCGCTGGTGGTCGTGGTCGCGAGTCTCACCACCGCATGGATCGCCGTGCACAACGCCGATCCCGTCCTGGACAAGGTCGCTTTCCAGCGCGACCGGCAGGCCGCGATGGCGCTGGAGGGGCAGGCGAGGGCGGACGCGCTGATCAAGCTGCAGCCGGCCCACCAGGCCCGCAACCATGCGGCTTCGCCGGTGGTGCCGGCGGAGCGCTAGCGCGTCAGCCGCAGTTCTGGGGATTGACGATCTGCCGCAGCGCTTCCGTGTCTTTGATGTGCACGTAGCGCTGTTTGACGTCGACGATGCCGTCCTCCACGAATTTCGAGAAGGTGCGGCTCACCGTTTCGAGCTTCATCCCCAGGTAGCTGCCGATTTCCTCGCGCGTCATGCGCAGCACGAATTCGGACTGCGAGAAACCCCGCGCGTGCAGCCGCTGGACCAGGTTCAGCAGGAAAGCCGCCAGGCGTTCCTCGGCGCGCATGCTGCCCAGCAGCAACATCACCCCGTGGTCCCGCACGATTTCCCGGCTCATGATCTTGTGCACGTGGTGTTGCAGGGTGGTGAACTCGCGCGAGAGCTCCTCGACCTGATCGAACGGCATGATGCACACCTCAGCGTCTTCCAGCGCAATGGCATCGCAGGAATGGCGGTCGCTCACGATGCCGTCCAGTCCGATGATCTCGCCCGTCATCTGGAAGCCTGTCACCTGGTCGCGGCCATCGGCGGTGGTGACACAGGTCTTGAAGAAACCTGAACGCACGGCGTAGAGCGACGTGAAGGTGTCTCCCACATTGAAGAGCGCGCTGCCGCGCTTGACCCGCTTTCGGGTGGAAATGACGCGGTCGAGCTTGACCATTTCGTCCGGGTTGAGCCCCATGGGCAGGCACAGCTCGCGCAGGTTGCAGCTTGAGCAGGCGACTTTGATGCTTTGGGCGTCCATTGGCAGTCCGTTCGTTCTCCAAAGACCGGAGCATACGCCTACCGGTAGGCACCGAAGCGCGGAATTCGAACCCACTGGATTGACGAGGATCAAGGCGGCGGCCTTCTGACTGCGGCAAAGTGAGCCCCTATGGAGAACATTCCCGTGAGCCACGCCATTTCCGACGATCTGCTCAGGCGCTTCGATGTGCCCGGGCCCAGATATACCTCGTATCCCACGGCAGATCGGTTCGTGGAGGCGTTCACCGAGGCCGACTACATCCAGGCCCTGAAGCAGCGCAGCGCCGGATCGATGGCCTTGCCGCTTTCGCTCTACGTGCACATTCCGTTTTGCGAGTCGGTCTGCTACTACTGCGCGTGCAACAAGGTGATCACCCGTCACCACGACCGCGCTGCGCAGTACCTGCGCTACCTGGCACGGGAAGTCGAACTGCAGGTGGCGCATTTCGGGCAGGGCCACGCGGTGTCGCAATTGCACCTGGGCGGCGGCACGCCCACGTTTCTGTCGGACGCGGAGCTTGAAGACCTCATGGCCATGCTCAGGCGCCATTTCACACTCGCACCTGGCGGCGAGTACTCGATCGAAGTGGACCCGCGCACCGTGACCGAGGATCGCCTGCGCTCCCTGGCCAGCCTGGGATTCAACCGCCTCAGCTTCGGGGTGCAGGATTTCGACCCCGCCGTGCAGAAGGCGGTGCACCGCGTGCAGCCGGCCGATCAGGTGTTT
The DNA here is from genome assembly GCF_051858985.1 of Hydrogenophaga sp. Lineage (GTDB taxonomy): Bacteria > Pseudomonadota > Gammaproteobacteria > Burkholderiales > Burkholderiaceae_C > Hydrogenophaga. Next base: position 540,705 of record NZ_JBHYGM010000002.1, read on the forward strand.
GCCCTGGTGGAGGCGGCCCGGCGCATCGGCTTTGAGTCGGTCAACGTCGATCTGATCTACGGCCTGCCGCTGCAGACGCCCGAATCATTTGCACGCACGCTGGCACAGGTGAATGCGCTGCGGCCCGATCGCATCGCGCTGTACGCCTACGCGCACCTGCCGTCGCGCTTCAAGCCGCAGCGCCGCATTGCAGCCGCGGAGTTGCCGAGTGCCGGCGACAAGCTCTCCATGCTGTCGGCTTCGCTCGACGCTCTGATGGGCGCAGGCTATGTGTACGTGGGCATGGATCACTTTGCGCTGCCCAATGACGCGCTGGCGGTGGCCAAGCGCCAGGGCCGGCTGCACCGGAACTTCCAGGGCTACAGCACGCAGCCGGATTGCGATCTCATCGGCCTGGGCGTGTCCGCCATCGGCCGCATCGGCGCCACTTACAGCCAGAACGCAAAGACCTTGGCGGAATACGGCGACCTGCTCGACCAGGGGCGACTGCCCATCGTGCGCGGCATGGCGCTCACGAGAGACGACCTGCTGCGCCGCGCGGTCATCATGTCGCTGATGTGCCAGGGTGAACTGCAGTTCGAGTCGTTCGAACTCGGCCACCTGGTCGACTTCCGGCGCCACTTCGAGCGCGAGCTCGCGGTGCTCGCTGGCATGGCCGAACAAGGCCTGGTGACCCTGGGAGCCAACGGCGTGCAGGTGACGGAGGCAGGCTGGTTCCTCGTGCGCGCCATCGCCATGGTGTTCGACAAGCACCTCCAGGTGGATCAGGACCGCGCCAGGTTTTCACGCATCATCTGAAGACAGGCCTTCCATGCAGACTTCCATGACCATCACCGCGCTTTTCATGGGGCTGGTGGGCGGCCCGCACTGCGTGGCGATGTGCGGCGCGGCCTGTGCCGGTATCGGCAAGGCTGCAGGTGCGCGCAGTACGTCCGCGCTGCTCACCTTCCAGCTCAGTCGCATGGTGGGTTACGCCCTGTTCGGGGCGCTGGCCGCCGGGTCCGTGCAGGGGCTGGCCTGGCTGGGCACGCACACCGCCGTGCTGCGTCCGGTGTGGACCATGTTCCACGTGGCGGCGTTGCTGCTTGGCGGCGTGCTGTTGTGGCAGGCGCGCCAGCCCGCGTGGATCGAGAACCTGGGCCGGACCGTGTGGCGAAAGGCCAGGCCGGCGCTGGGCAGGCTGGGACCGCGCGCGCCCGTGGTGCTGGGCATGGGCTGGGCACTCATGCCTTGCGGGCTGCTGTATTCGGCCCTGCTGGTCGCGTCGCTTTCGGCCAGTGCGGTCGAGGGTGCGGCCCTCATGGCGCTGTTTGCGCTCGGCACCTCGGTCTCGCTCACGGCCGCACCGTGGGTGATGCTGCGCCTGAGAGGCGCGCGTTCCGGCGCCTGGGCCATGCGTCTGGCCGGCCTGGCCCTGGCGCTCACCTCCGGCTGGGCCATCTGGATGGGCATCACGCAACCCACCGGGCTGTGGTGCGCATGAATCGGCTGAGGCGCGATTGGGGATACTGTGCGCATGAAGCACGCAGAACCGATCGATTTCTACTTTGATTTCCTTTCCATGTACGGCTACTTTGCGAGCCTTCGCATCGAAGCCATCGCCGCTCGCCACGGGCGCGAAGTGCGCTGGCACAGCATGTTGCTGGGCGTGTCGGTCATGAAGACCATGGGCCTCAAGCCGCTGCTGGAGACACCGCTCAAGGGCGACTACGTCATTCGGGACAGCCTGCGCTACATGCGGCGTCACGGCCTGCAGCTCCAGCGACAGCCCGCCGACCCGATGATGGATCCGCGACCCGCCGCGCGCGCCTTTTACTGGTTGCGGCATGAACACCCCGGCACGGAGGTGGCGTTTGCCCGGGAGGTGCTGGACCGCTACTGGCGACAGGGCATGGACCTCGGTGACCCCGACGCGGTGGCCCACATCGCGCCGCTTCTGGGTCTACGGACCGATGCAGTTCGAGAGGGCATGGAGAGCGAACTGGCGCGCGACGAACTCCGCGCGGCGGTGGCTGCGTCACTGGAGCGCGGTGTCTTTGGCTCGCCGTTCTTCTTCATCGACGGCGAGCCTTTCTGGGGCTCGGATCGGCTGGAGCAGGTGGACGACTGGCTCGCGACGGGCGGCTGGTGAGTTGGCTACTTCGAAGCGCCTTTGCGCTCGGGCAACGTCGCTAGCACCAGGCCCAGCAGCGCAATACCGAAGGCCACGCCCTGCAGCGCGGTGAGCCGCTCGCCCATGAACACCACGCCGATGGCCGCGGCGCTGATGGGCAGCATCACCGTGAAAACGCCCGCCTGGGACGCTGGCACCACCTTGAGCCCCGTCATCCACAACCAGACCGTCCACATGCTCGCGGCCAGCGCGTAGAACACCAGAAGAACCCAGATGGGCGCCGCCACGGTGCCGAAGTCGAACTGCCAGGCGGCCCAGATGCCGAAGGGCGTGACCAGCGCAAATCCCCAGAGGTTGATGACCGCCGAGATCCGCTTGGGGCTCAGCCCTTCGGTGAGGCGTTTGCCGATCACCACGTAGGACGCTTCGCAAACCACAGCCGCAAACACCAGCAGGTTGCCCAGCAACGCACGGCTGATGCCGAACGGCCCACTGGTGTCGACCACGGCATTCACACCCGCGTCGACCTTCTGCAGCGAGAACAGGCCGATGCCGATGGCCGCGCAGGCGATGCCGGCCAAGCTGCGCCAGCCGATGCGCTCGCGCAGGAACAGCCAGCTGAGCACGGCCACCACGGCTGGAATCGAAGACATGACCACGCCCGCGGCCACCGCGGTCGTCATGCTCACCCCGAACAGCATGCAGATGGAAAACAGGAAGTTGCCCAGGAACGATTCCAGAAAGAGCAGGCCGCGAGTGCGTGGCGTCATCGGTGCTTCGTCGGCAGGCTTGCGCAACCAGTTCCACATCGCCAGGCCACCGATGCCAAAGCGCAACCAGGCCAGCAGGAACACCGGGAACACCAGCACCAGCGGTTTGGAGAGGGCCACGTAGCTGCCCACCAGGGACATGCTCAACGCCAGGCAGGCGCAGGCCCACCAGCGGTTCAGGGGGAGATTTGGATTCACAGGAAGAGGGCGTCGGCGCGAAAGTGGGCTGAATGATGCCCGATGGGCATGGGCGGCATTCCTGCATGAGAAATCTTACTTTCGCATTATAAAAATCGCAAATGCTGCGGCGCATGATTTTTTCTCAATGCGAGAAAGAGGCTTCTGCATTGAGAAATCTCGCAACTACATCGTTGAAAAACAAGAAGAAAATTTTTCTCTTATATAAGATATAAGAGCTTCCAAAACTCTTCTATAAGACTTAAAGTCACTCCATCGGCATCCGCTTGCGGCCGACCGATGCAAGCCGAAGCCAGCCCTTCCTGTTCAACCTCACGGAGTCCGTCATGCCCCAATCCCTTACCGAGCAACTCAGCCGCGCACAACAGATCGAAGCCCTGGAGAAAGACTGGGCGACCAATCCGCGCTGGAAAGGTGTGAAGCGCGGCTATTCCGCCGCCGATGTGGTCCGCCTTCGCGGCAGCATGCAGATTGAGCACACCCTGGCCAAGCGCGGTGCTGAAAAGCTGTGGGACAAGGTCAACGGCGGAGCCAAGAAGGGCTACGTGAATGCCTTTGGTGCCATCAGCGCAGGCCAGGCCATGCAGCAGGCCAAGGCTGGCCTGGAGGCGGTGTACCTCTCTGGCTGGCAAGTGGCCGCCGATGGCAACACCAGCGAGACCATGTACCCCGACCAGTCGCTGTACGCGTACGACTCGGTCCCCACCATGGTTCGCCGCATCAACAACACCTTCAAGCGCGCCGATGAAATCCAGTGGGGCCGTGGCATCGAGCCGGGCAGCCCGGAGTTCATCGACTATTTCCTGCCCATCGTGGCCGACGCCGAGGCCGGCTTTGGCGGCGTGCTCAACGCCTTCGAACTGATGAAGAACATGATTGCGGCCGGTGCCGCTGGCGTGCACTTCGAAGACCAGCTCGCCGCCGTGAAGAAGTGCGGCCACATGGGCGGCAAGGTGCTGGTGCCCACGCAGGAAGCCTGCGAGAAGCTGATCGCTGCGCGCTTCGCTGCCGACGTGATGGGTGTCTCCACCATCGTGCTGGCCCGCACCGACGCGGAAGCCGCCAACCTGATCACCAGCGATCACGACGCCAACGACAAGCCCTTCCTGACGGGCGAGCGCACGCAGGAAGGTTTCTACCGCGTCAAGAACGGGCTGGAGCAAGCCATCAGCCGCGGGATTGCCTACGCGCCCTATGCCGATCTGGTGTGGTGCGAAACGGGCGTTCCCGACATAGGCTTCGCCCGCGAGTTCGCCCAAGCCGTGCAGGCCGCCTGCCCGGGCAAGCTTCTGTCCTACAACTGCTCGCCCTCGTTCAACTGGAAGAAGAACCTCAACGACAAGCAGATCGCATCCTTCCAGGAAGACCTGGCCGCGCTCGGCTACAAGTACCAGTTCATCACGCTGGCCGGCATCCACATCAACTGGTTCAACACCTTCCAGTTCGCCCACGCCTACGCCCAGGGCGAAGGCATGAAGCACTACACGGAAATGGTGCAGGAGCCCGAATTCAAGGCGCGCGACAAGGGCTACACCTTCGTGTCGCACCAGCAGGAAGTGGGCGCAGGTTACTTTGACGACGTGACCACCGTGATCCAGGGCGGCTCATCGAGCGTGAAGGCGCTGACCGGCTCGACCGAGGAAGAGCAGTTCCACTGAGTCCACCCGAAGAGGTGAGGAGACAGGGCCACCCTTCGGGGTGGCCTTTTTTGTTCGGGGGCACGGTGCGCCCAGCGCCGTTCTCCGGACTCAGGGACGGACTTCGCCGGATTCCCCAAGTTGCGCCTGCTGGCCGGTAAGGGCGGCCTTGGCCATCACGAACAACTGCGTCAGCTGGTTTTCTTTCACGTCCCAGTAGTGAGCGTGCTCGATTCGCACCGACACCAACGCGAGGTCCGGATCTTCGGGACCGCCGGGAAACCAGGCCTCGGCGGCGGTGTTCCAGAGCTGCCGCGTCCTTTCCAGATCATTGACCACCTGAGCGGTCCCAGAGACCGAGACGTACGTGTCGGCATCCGGGTCCGAATAGCTTACGTTCACGATGGGGTCGGCTTCGAGATCTCCCACGGGCCCGCCCTTGCGCGACATGAAAAACCAAAGCCTGCCGTCTTTCAGATCCTTGTTCTGCGTCGTCATGGGCCGCGAGTGCATGTGGCCCTCGTGTTGCCCGCCGTGGTGGCGGGTGACGAACATCCCGAACTGGATGTCCTTGATCATCTTCCAGAGGTCGTCGGTCGTCTTTTGTTCGGATGCCATGGGTTGCCTTTCAAGAATGATGGTCAATCCTTCCGGCAATCGGCGTTCCCGGCCCGGCTCGTCCGCATGGTCGGTCGGTCCGGGAGAACGCTCAGTTAGCGGTGACCGCGGGAGCCTGTGGCGCGGCCGCTGGGGGCTCGACGGGGTCGAGCAGGCCGGGCCGGGGATTTCGCTTCATTTCCTCTGCCAGCGTCAACTGGTCTGGGCTCATGCATTCATCGGCCACACGCGCACCGAGCTTCTGGCTCATGAGCATCGACTTGTTGCCCAGCTGCAGCCAGAGCGCCCCGCGTTTGGGGTCTTCGAGGCGAATGGCGCCGGTGCGGCTTTCGACAGGGTGCATGTAGTAGCGCGCGTTGCGCATGTTCTTCACCTGCACCAGAAAGAAGCCCTGGCGCTTGGCGGGCGTGATTTCGACCGAAGACCCCAGTTCACAGGGAATCTGTCCGACGTACACCCTTTGAGCGATGGCCAGATCGGCTTCGCTGAGGACCACGTCGGAGTGCTCGTCGATCGGTGTCACTTCTTCCACGGCCTTGGCCGCCGAGCGAGCCAGCGGTGCGCGCTTGGTCGTGGGCTTCTTGGCTGTCGGAGCGGGCTTGACAGCGGGCTGTGGCGAAGGGGTTTGCGCCACCGCCGCCAGGGGGGAGATGGCCAGCGCGCTGAGGGACAAAAGCAGAGGGAGTAGTTTCATTCTGTGTAGGGATTGAACAGGTCGTAAGGGCCGTAGTCTGCCCGCATGGCGGCTTCAATGATGTTCGTAGATGTTTCGCAAGGGCCTGTCCGGGCCAGCCGGGAGGTTTTGTGTGAAAATCGCGCTTCTTCTGACTCATCAAGAGCGAGAAAGGCAATCTGGTTATGACACCGCGAACTATGGAGATCACCCTCCTGGCCCTCTGAGGCCTGCAGTTCGCGCCTGCCCGATTCCCCTTTCCTCTCCACACCAGCGCGGCCCCTGCCGCGCTTTTTTGTTTTCTGGACGACCATGTTGCACATCACGCTTCCCGACGGTTCCCAACGTGAATTTCCCGGCCCGGTGACGGTGGCTGAAGTGGCGGCGTCCATCGGCGCGGGCCTGGCCAAAGCTGCGCTCGCAGGGAAGATCGGTGAGAAGGTCGTCGACACCAGCCACCTCATCACCCAGGACAGCCCGCTGTCCATCGTCACCGCCAAGGATCCCGATGGCCTGGAGGTGATTCGCCACTCCACCGCTCACTTGCTGGCCTACGCCGTCAAGGAGCTGTTTCCCGAAGCTCAGGTGACCATCGGCCCGGTGATCGAGCACGGCTTCTTCTACGACTTCTCCTACAAGCGGCCCTTCACGCCCGAGGACCTGGCCGCCATCGAGAAGCGCATGGCCGAGTTGGCCGCGAGGGACGAGCCTGTGGTTCGCCGCGTCTTGCCGCGCGACGAGGCGGTGGCCTATTTCAAGGGGATGGGGGAGCACTACAAGGCCGAGATCATCGCCAGCATCCCGAGCAATGAAGATGTGTCGCTCTACCGTGAGGGTGCGTTTGAGGACCTGTGCCGGGGCCCGCACGTGCCCAGCACCGGCAAGCTCAAGCACTTCAAGCTGATGAAGGTGGCTGGCGCCTACTGGCGTGGCGACCACCGCAACGAGATGCTGCAGCGCATCTACGGCACGGCCTGGGCCACCAAGGAAGACCTGCAGGGCTACCTGACGATGCTTGAGGAGGCCGAGAAACGCGACCACCGCAAGCTGGGCCGAGAGCTCGACCTGTTCCACATGGAAGAAACGGCGCCTGGCCTCGTCTTCTGGCATCCCAAGGGTTGGACGGTCTGGCAGGCGGTGGAGCAGTACATGCGTGCCGTCTACCGCGACAACGGCTACCAGGAGGTGAAGGGCCCGCAGATTCTTGACAAGAGCCTGTGGGAGAAAACCGGCCACTGGGACAACTACCGCGACAACATGTTCACCACGGAATCGGAGAAGCGCGAATACGCGCTCAAACCGATGAACTGCCCTGGGCACGTGCTGATCTTCAAGCAGGGCATCAAGAGCTACCGGGATCTCCCGTTGCGCTACGGAGAATTTGGCCAGTGCCATCGCAATGAACCCAGTGGGGCGCTGCACGGCATCATGCGCGTGCGTGGATTCACGCAGGACGACGGCCACGTGTTCTGCACCGAAGACCAGATCCTGGACGAATGCATTGCCTACACCGCATTGCTGCAAAAGGTCTACGCGGATTTCGGCTTCAAGGACATCATCTACAAGGTGGCGACCCGCCCGGAAAAGCGCGTGGGCTCCGACGAGCTGTGGGACAAGGCGGAGTTCGCCGTCATGGAGGCGCTGCGGCGTTCCGGGTGCGAATTCATCGTCTCACCCGGCGATGGCGCTTTTTACGGACCCAAGATCGAGTACACGCTCAAGGACGCCATCGGTCGGCAGTGGCAGTGCGGCACGATGCAGGTGGACTTCAACACCGCGGAGCGCCTGGGGGGCGAGTACGTGACCGAAACCAGCGGGCGCGCTCATCCGGTCATGCTGCACCGCGCCATCGTGGGCAGTCTGGAGCGCTTCATCGGCATCCTGATTGAACAGCATGCCGGTGCGTTGCCCGCCTGGCTGGCGCCGGAGCAGGTGGCGGTGCTCAACATCACCGACACCCAAGCAGATTACTGTCGTGAAATCGCGAAAACGTTGCAGAATCAAAGGCTTAGGGTGGTGACTGACCTGCGCAACGAGAAAATAACGTATAAAATACGAGAGCACGCGTTGCAAAAGCTGCCTTACATCCTTGTCGTGGGCGACAAAGAGAAGGCGGCTGGTGCCGTGGCTGTGCGGGCTCGAGGCAACAAAGACCTCGGTGTCATGCCGCTGGAAGCCTTTTCCAAACTCATTGCGGCAGACGTTTCATCCAAGGTTTGACATCAAACACCAGGATAGAAGCCCTGCGGTCATTGCGTCCTGCGCATGCAAGCTGACGGCCTTCACGGCCGCCCATGTGTTTGATCAGCCCACATAAAGGAACTCACCATAGCTACCAACTTTCGCGACCGCCGCCAGCGTGAAGAGCGCGCACACCGCTTGAACCGGGAAATCATGGCTCCAGAGGTTCGCCTCAACGGACCAGAAAACGAGCCGCTGGGCATCGTCAGTCTGCAGGAAGCGTTGCGCATGGCCGGTGAGCTGGATGTGGATCTGGTCGAAATTGCGGCCACCGCTGTCCCTCCCGTGTGTCGCCTGATGGACTATGGCAAGTTCAAGTACCAGGAGCAGAAGAAGGCCGCTGAAGCGAAAGCCAAGCAGACCGTCATCGAAATCAAGGAAATCAAGTTTCGGCCGGGCACGGACGATGGCGACTACAACATCAAGATGCGCAACATCCGCCGGTTTCTGGACGATGGCGACAAGTGCAAGATCACGTTGAGGTTCCGCGGCCGGGAAATCACCCACCAGGATCTTGGCCTGGCGCTTTTGAACCGCATTCGCGACGAGCTGGCCGATTCCATTGTGGTGGAGCAGTTTCCCAAGCTCGAAGGGCGCCAGATGATCATGATGATTGCGCCAGGGCGCAAGAAGGCCGGTGGCGGAGCGACCAAGGCCACCGAGGCGGCGGCACCGGCAGAAGGTCAGTCGGCAGCCTGAAGGAACGTTGGAAGACAAAGGATTGGACCGCCAGATTAGTCTCCTGGTGGTTCGAGGCACCATCCGAGAGGAAGGATGCCGAACGGGCGGCTTGAAAGCTGTCCATAAAAGTGGCTCGGGGCCAACAAGTCCGCGGAAGGTTCGCGGCGCCTCACGAGCACAAATGAAAAGGAGCATGCAAATGCCCAAAATGAAGACCAAGAGCAGCGCGAAGAAGCGTTTTCGCGTTCGTCCCGGTGGCACCGTCAAGCGCGGTCAAGCCTTCAAGCGTCACATCCTGACCAAGAAGACCACCAAGAACAAGCGCCACCTGCGGGGTGCAGTGACTGTGCATGAGACCAATATGGGTCACATGGCGCAGATGCTGCCCGGCATGGGCATTTGATCAACGACGAACAAGGAGTAGCACATGCCTCGCGTCAAACGTGGTGTCACGGCTCGCGCCCGACACAAAAAAGTCCTGGCTCTGGCCAAAGGTTTCCGCGGCCGCCGCGGTAACGTCTTCCGCATCGCCAAGCAGGCGGTGATGAAGGCCGGGCAGTACGCCTACCGCGATCGCCGCACCAAGAAGCGCGTGTTCCGGCAGTTGTGGATTGCCCGTATCAACGCCGGTGCCCGCGCATGCGGCCTGACGTACAGCCAGTTCGCCAATGGCCTGAAGAAGGCCCAGATCGAGATCGACCGCAAGGTCCTGGCCGATCTGGCGGTGAACGACCCGGCTGCCTTTGGCAGCATCGTGGAGCAAGTCAAAGCCAAGCTGGCCGCTTGATTCACGACAGGGATGCATCGCGGCTTGCCGTGGTGCTCCCCAGTCGCTCAAAGGGGTTGAGGCTTGAGGGGTTCCCTCGCTGGCTTCAACCCTTTTTTTGTTTCCCAACGATGCCATCACACACATGAACGAGTTGGATGAACTGGTCGAGGGCGCGCGGGTTGCGTTCTCCGACGCCACAGCCCCCGCCGATCTGGAGAACGCCAAAGCGCTTTTTCTGGGAAAGTCGGGTCGCATCACCGAGTTGATGAAGGGCATGGCGTCCCTCTCTGTGGATGAGAAGAAGACGCGTGGCGCGGCCATCAATCGGGCCAAGCAGGCGATTGAGGCAGCACTGAACGAGCGCCGTCAGGCCCTCGCGGATGCAGAACTGCAGACACAGCTCAGGGCTGAGGCACTCGATGTGACGCTGCCAGGCCGTCAGCGGGGGCTCGGCGGACTTCATCCGGTGAGCCTCACGCTCGAGCGCATCGAGGACATCTTCGGGTCCATGGGATTCGAAGTCGCCGAAGGTCCCGAAATCGAGTCCGACTGGTTCAACTTCACTGCGTTGAACACGCCCGAAGATCACCCGGCGCGGTCCATGCACGACACCTTTTACGTGGAAGGTGGCAACGCGAAAGCGCCCAATCTGCTGCGCACGCACACCAGCCCGATGCAGATTCGCCACGCGGTGCAGCACGTCAAGCGCCACCCTGCATCGTTGGAAGCGGGTTCTGGCATGCCTGAGATTCGCGTCATTGCGCCGGGCCGCACGTACCGCGTTGACAGCGACGCGACCCATTCGCCGATGTTCCATCAGTGCGAGGGCCTGTGGATCGGCGAGAACGTGAGCTTCAAGGACCTGAAGTTCGTCTTTACCGATTTCTGCCGCACCTTCTTCGAATCGGACGACCTGGTGCTGCGTTTTCGCCCGAGCTTCTTTCCGTTCACGGAGCCCAGCGCCGAGATCGACATCCAGTTCCAGGATGGCCCGCTGGCCGGCCGCTGGCTGGAGGTGGCTGGCTCAGGACAGGTGCACCCCAATGTGGTCCGCAACATGGGCCTGGACCCTGAGCGTTACATCGGCTTTGCCTTTGGCATGGGTCCAGACCGCCTGACCATGCTGCGCTACGGCGTCAACGACCTTCGCCTGTTCTTTGACGGCGACGTCCGTTTTCTCTCGCAATTCCGCTGAGATCCCGACATGCAATTCCCCGAATCCTGGCTGCGAAGTTTCTGCAACCCGCCCCTCACCAGTCAACAACTGGCCAACACCCTGACCATGGCTGGTCTGGAAGTGGAGGAGCTGCATCCCGTGGCGCCACCGTTTTCGAAGGTGGTGGTGGGCGAGATCAAGGCGGCAGAGCAGCATCCCAATGCCGACCGCCTGCGCGTCTGCCAGGTGGATGTGGGGCGGGGCGATCTGCTCCACATCGTCTGCGGCGCGCCCAATGCCCGGGTGGGCATCAAGGTTCCGTGCGCACTGGTGGGCGCTGAACTGCCACCGGGTGACGACGGCAAGCCCTTCCAGATCAAGCTCGGCAAGCTGAGGGGCGTGGAGAGCCAGGGCATGCTGTGCTCGGCGCGGGAGCTCAAGCTGTCCGAGGACCATGGCGGCCTGCTGGAACTGTCCGACGACGCGCCACTGGGCCGAGACGTCCGCGAACTGCTGGCCCTCGACGACATGCTGTTCACACTGAAGCTCACGCCCAATCTGGCGCACTGCTTGAGCGTCTATGGCATTGCGCGTGAAGTGGCCGCGCTGACGGGTGCGCCGCTGGTTGAACCTGTGTTCAAGCCGGTTCCCGCCAGCCTGCAAGACCGCATGCCGGTGAAGATCGACGCGCCCGATCTGTGCGGGCGTTTCTCGGGACGCATCGTGCGCGGCGTCAACACCAGGGCCGTCACCCCGCCATGGATGGTGGAGCGACTGGCACGCTGTGGGCAACGCAGTGTGACGGCGCTGGTGGACATCTCCAACTACGTCATGTTCGAGCTGGGCCGCCCTTCGCACATTTTCGACCTTGACAAAATCCACGGCGGCCTGACCGTGCGTTGGGGCCGGGACGGTGAGTCCTTGAAGCTGCTCAACGGCAACACGGTTGCGGTCGACGGGCAGGTCGGCGTGATTGCCGATGAGCGAAGCGTCGAGTCCCTCGCCGGCATCATGGGCGGTGACGCAACGGCCGTGTCCGACGACACCCAGGCCATCTACATCGAAGCCGCCTTCTGGTGGCCCAGGGCCATTGCAGGCCGTTCGCGGCGGTACAACTTCTCGACCGACGCCGGCCATCGTTTCGAGCGCGGGGTCGATCCCTCCACGACGGTGGAGCACGTCGAACGCATCACGCAACTGGTGCTGGAAATCTGTGGCGGCCAGGCCGCCGTGCTCGAGGACCATGTGGTCAATCTTCCCCAGGTGCAGAAGGTCAGCCTGCGTGTGGCTCGTGCGCAGAAGGTGATCGGCATGCCACTCACTCAGGCGCAATGTGCGGGTGCTCTGCGACGCCTGGGCTTGCCGGTCGAGGAGGGTGAAGGTGTGGTGTCGGTCCTGCCGCCAGCGTACCGCTTTGACCTCTTGATCGAGGAAGACCTGATCGAGGAAGTGGCTCGCGTCATCGGGTACGAAAACCTGCCCGATACCCCGCCGCTGGCCCCCATCACGGCGCGCATCCGGCCCGAGTCGCGCCGTGGACCTTTTGCCCTGCGGCGATTGCTGGCCCACCTGGGTTATCAGGAAACCATCAACTTCAGCTTTGTCGAGGAACGGTGGGAGCGCGAGTTGGCCGGCAATGCCGACCCGGTCCGTCTCCTCAACCCGATCGCCAGCCAGATGAGCGTGATGCGCTCCTCCCTTCTGGGCAGTCTCATGGCCGTGCTGAAGTTCAATCTGGATCGTCGTGCCGACCGGGTGCGGTTGTTCGAGCTCGGGCGTGTGTTCATGAAGGATGCTCAGGTGGCCGACAGCGACACCTCGGTCGCAGGTTTTGCTCAGCCGATGCGCGTGGCGGGCCTCTGCCATGGTGGTGCGGATGCCTTGCAATGGGGGACGGAGGATCGCGCGGTGGACTTCTTCGATGCGAAGGGCGACGTTCAGGCGTTGCTCGCTCCTCGCGTTGCCGAGTTCCGGGTCGCCGAACATCCTGCCATGCACCCCGGGCGCTGTGCGGGTGTCTGGTTGGGCGACCAGTGCGTCGGGTACGTCGGGGAACTGCACCCGCGCTGGCGCCAGGCTTACGAACTGCCGCAGGCGCCCGTCATGTTCGAACTGGACCTGAACGCGGTGCTGGCGCACCCGGTCCCCGCCTACCGGGCCGTCGGCCGGCACCAGGCGGTCGAGCGCGACCTGGCCATCGTGGTCAAGGAGTCGGTCACGCATGCCGCGGTGGTTGACGCGATTCGGGCGCCCGAGACTCCGTGGCTCAAGGATGTGGTGCTCTTCGACGTCTATCGGCCAAAGAAGCTTGCAGGCGAACAGACCACGGCTGGTGCGCTGGGGAATGATGAAAAAAGTCTGGCCGTGCGGCTGGTGCTAAACCGCGACGACGCTACACTGACCGAAGAGGACATCGAGGCGACCATCCGAGTCGTGCTGGCGTCTGTGGAGCAACGCCTGGCCGGCCGGCTGCGCGCCTGATTGAACGAGGATGGAGAAACCCCGAATGGAACTCGCCGTCGAAAGCCTGGAAACCCCGGCGCTGACCAAAGCGCAGCTTGCGGAACTGTTGTTCGACCAGATTGGCCTCAACAAGCGCGAGTCCAAGGACATGATCGACGCTTTCTTCGATCTGATCACGGACAGCCTTGTCGAAGGGAGCGACGTGAAGATCTCGGGTTTTGGCAACTTCCAGATTCGCACCAAGGCACCCCGTCCTGGCCGCAATCCGCGCACGGGCGAGCCGGTGGCCATCCAGGCACGCCGGGTCGTGACCTTTCACGCCAGTCCCAAGCTCAAGGAACAGGTTCAAACGGCCGTCATCGGCGGCTGATTTTGGTCTGGCAGGCTTTGCACTGACGCGTCCCTGGGTCCGGCAGATCGCCCCTGGGCAGGTGGCTTTCGATGCGTGGGCGCGCCACCCTCCATCCCGTTTGCAACATTTCACACGGATTTCATCGATCCGCCTCGCGCGCCTGCCCGAGTTAGAGTAGATTTCAAGGTTCGGTCTGTACTGCCTTGATTTTCATGGAAAAATCACTTCCGCCCATCCCAGCCAAACGCTACTTCACCATCGGTGAAGTTGGCGAGCTGTGCGGCGTCAAGCCGCACGTGCTGAGATATTGGGAGCAGGAGTTCACCCAGTTGCGCCCCATGAAGCGCCGTGGGAACCGGCGCTATTACCAGCATCATGAAGTCCTGATGATCCGGCGCATTCGGGAATTGCTCTACGACCAGGGTTTCACCATCAGTGGCGCTCGCAACAAGCTGCAGGAGATCGTGCAGGCCGAGCGGGACAAGCGCCGCAGCGAAGACGGCGAGGCGATCGATGTGATCGAGCTCGACGAGATGGTCAATGGCGCCGAGGTGGTGGTGCCCTTCATCGAGGCCGACGATCCTGAGTTCCGCCAATCGGGTTCATTGCTGCACGAGGTGCGGCGTGAGCTGCTTGAAATACGCGAGCTTCTGCGGCACACCGCCTGAAAGCCCTTGATTGGAGGCTATAATTTAAGGCTTGTCGGCGTGTAGCGCAGCCTGGTAGCGCACTTGCATGGGGTGCAAGGGGTCGCGAGTTCGAATCCCGCCACGCCGACCATTTGTTCAAGGAAGCCCGGTACCGCAAGGTGCCGGGCTTTTCTCATGGTGAACACGTCAATTCGAAGGGCCCTGATGCAGGACGTCGAACAGGTTGATGCGCTGGTGATCGGTGCAGGCGTCGTGGGCCTGGCGGTGGCCCGTGCCCTGGCGCTGTCTGGTCGTGAGGTGATGGTGCTCGAGCGTGAGTCGGCCATCGGTACCGGGACCAGCTCGCGCAACAGCGAGGTGATTCATGCGGGCATCTACTACCCGCCCGGCTCCCTCAAGGCCAGGTTGTGTGTGCAGGGTCGGAATGCGCTTTACGCGTACTGTGCCGAGCGCGGTGTGGGTCACAGGCGTTGCGGAAAACTGATCGTGGCGACCACCCCGTCCCAACTGGCGGGTTTGCCGACCATTCTGGACAAGGCGCGTCGCAACGGTGTGCCTGATCTCGAGTTGCTCAGTGCCGAACAGGCCAGGCGCCTCGAGCCGGATCTGCACTGCCTGGGGGCGGTCCATTCCCCGTCCACGGGCATCGTGGACAGTCATGGACTCATGTTGGCTTACCAGGGCGATCTTGAACACGCGGGGGGCCTGGTGGCCCTGCACACCGCGGTGGAGCGCCTCGCGGTGTCGGCGCAATGCATTGAAGTTCGCTGCACCGATGGCACCCGCCTGCTGGCGCGATCAGTGGTCAATGCCGCCGGCCTCTTCGCGTGTGAACTGGCCCGACGCACCGAGGGGCTCGACCCAGCGCATGTGCCTCGAGCCTGGTACGCCAAGGGCAACTACTTCACCATGACCGGGCGGGCACCGTTTTCGCACCTTGTCTACCCCGCGCCGGAACCCGACCGTCACCTCGCGGGTCTGGGTGTGCACCTCACCCTCGACCTGGGCGGGCAAGCCCGGTTCGGTCCCGACGTGCAATGGACCGATTCGCCCGACGATCTGGCGGTCGACCTCTCGCGAGCCGATGACTTCTATGCCGAGGTTCGTCGCTACTGGCCGGGCCTTCCTGAAGGCGCCCTGCAACCGGGCTACGCCGGCATCCGTCCCAAGATCAGCGGTCCGCAGGACGCCGCCGCAGATTTCATGATTCAGGGTCCTGCTGTGCACGGCCTGCCGGGGCTGGTCAATCTGTTCGGCATTGAATCTCCTGGCCTGACCAGCAGCCTCGCCATCGCAGACCGGGTGGTTTCGCTGCTTTGATCAGGCCTTGGCACGCGCCTGAATGGCCCGCGCTGCTTCCCAGACGAGCGAAGGGCCCTTGTAGATCAGGCCGGTGTAGATCTGCACCAGCTGCGCGCCAGACTCGATCTTGCTCACTGCGTCGTCGGCGCTGAGCACCCCGCCCACGCCGATGATGGGGAAACTCTTGCCCAGGCAGGCGCGCAGCTGGCGGATGACACGGTTGCTCGCCTGAAGCACGGGAGCGCCTGAGAGTCCCCCGGCTTCCTGCGCGTGCGGCAGGTTGGCCACCGCCTCGCGGCTCAGGGTGGTGTTGGTGGCGATCACGCCCAGCGCGTCGGTGGCCTGACCGTTGCTGTCCGCGCCGTAACGCATCAGGGTGGTGGCGATCACCTCGATCTGGGTGGCGTCCAGATCGGGTGCGATCTTCAGAAAAACAGGAATGCGGCGGCCATGGCGTTGCGCCAGCAACTCGCGCCGCTCGGCCACCGCCCCCAGCAGCGCATCCAGTGCGGCGTCGCTTTGCAGGCTTCGCAGGTTTTGGGTGTTGGGACTGGAAATGTTGACCGTGACGTAGTCCGCGTGGCGATAGACGCCGTCCAGGCAAGTGAGGTAGTCGTCGGTGGCATTTTCGATCGGCGTGCTCGCGTTCTTGCCGATGTTCAAGCCCAGCAGCATGGGACTCACGCCCGCCTGCGCCCGAAAGCGCGCGTTCTGCACGTTGGACAGGAAGGCGTCGAGCCCTTCGTTGTTGAAACCCAGGCGGTTGATCAACGCATTGGCCTTGGGCAGGCGAAACATGCGGGGCTTGGGATTGCCGCTTTGCGCCTTGGGCGTCACGGTACCCACCTCCACGAACCCGAACCCCATCGCGGAAAGGCCGTCGATGCAACGCGCGTTCTTGTCCAGGCCAGCGGCAAGACCGACGCGATTGGGAAACTGCAGACCGGCCACCGTGCAGGGGTCGTGCACGCGGGGTTCACCGTACAGGCAGGTGAGCGGCGAGTTCTGGAGGCGTGCGATGGATTGGAGAGTGAGTTCGTGGGCGACTTCGGGATCCAGGCTGAACAGGAACGGGCGTGCGACAGCGTAGGGCAGGAGCGACATTGGATAATCCGGCTTGTTGTTTTACCGATTGTCGCAAATGACCCAAGACGAACTCAAAGCCCTGGTGGGCCAGGCTGCCCTTCAGTACGTGACACCGGGCGATATCGTGGGCGTGGGAACCGGCTCCACGGTCAACAAGTTCATCGAAGCGCTGGCGAGCATCAAGGAGCAGATCCCGGGTGCTGTGTCGAGCTCCGAAGCCTCCACTGCGCGGTTGAGGGCGCTGGGCATTCCGGTCTTCGAGGCCAATGCGGTGGGGGAGCTGTCCGTCTACATCGATGGCGCCGACGAGATCGATGCGGGGGGGCACATGGTCAAGGGCGGGGGCGCTGCGCTCACACGCGAGAAGATCGTGGCGGCGCAGTCCCGACGTTTCGTCTGCATTGCGGACGAATCCAAACTGGTCAAAGTGCTGGGCACTTTCCCGCTGCCCGTGGAGGTGATTCCGATGGCCACCGCCCGATTGGTGCGACAGTTTGCCGCGCTGGGTGGGCTGGCGCAGGTTCGCATGAAGGAAGGCTCACCGCTTGTGACCGACAACGGTCAGCACATCCTGGACGTCACGGGCCTGCAGGTGGCCGATCCCCTGGCCTTCGAAAGCCAGGTGAACCAGTGGCCGGGTGTGGTGACGGTGGGTGTCTTCGCTCACCAGAAGGCCAGTGTGTGCCTGCTGGGCACAGCGGATGGCGTCAAGACGCTCACCTTCTGACCCTCCGGCGTGACAGCCTCGACTCAGAAACGGATACCCGCCGGGTTCGTTGTCGGCGGTGCGACGGGTGTTTCACCCGGCGCAGACAGGGAGCGTCCCTGCGCTGAGGTGGGTGCCGGCGCGGTGGTTTCCTCCCGCCTGACTTCCACCAGCGGGCTGGGCGCTGGCTGGCGGTAGCTCGAAGGCAGAGCGGACTGCTTGGGATAGCCGGCGGCATCCAGGAACTTGGTCCATTCGGTGTCGGAATAGCCCTTGATCTGCTGGCTGCCGATGGTGAGGAAGGGCAGCGACATCTCACCGCTCAATCGCCTGAGGGCTTCGCCGTCGGCCGCGGTGTCGACCGTTTTCTCGGTGTAAGGAATGCCGCGGGCATTCAGCAGATTGCGTCCGCTGTTGCACGGCGCGCAGTCGCGGCTGGCGTAAAGGGTGACCGGATAACGGCTGTTGATCTGTCGCAGTTCAAACGGCAACGCAGCTGCAGGGCTTGGGGGGGCAGCTGGCGTGGCTGAGCTGTTCGGGCGGTTGCTGGCGCCGGCCGCTGGCGGTGGCTGGTCCGAGAAGGAGACCTTTCCATCGGGACCGACGATGCGATAGACGCCCTGCGCGAGGACCGGCCCCGCGAGCACGCAGGCGATCAGGCCAGCGCCCAGCAGCCAGGGCACCGAGCGCCGGGAGAGTGATTCAGCAGGCATCGCGTTCATGACGGCTCCTATCGACAGACTGGGGCGGAAATCAAGCCATGCCCTGGTGACGCAAAAGGGCTTCGATGCTCGGTTCACGACCACGGAAGGCCTTGAAGGAGTCCATGGCAGGCCGGCTGCCACCCGCTTCGAGGATCGCCTGACGGTAGCGGCGCCCGGTCGCGACGTCCAGTGTGCTGTGGCCATTTTGCTGCGCGGCCTCTTCGAAAGCGGCGTAGGCATCGGCGGAGAGCACCTCGGCCCATTTGTAGCTGTAGTACCCGGCCGAATAACCGCCGGCAAAGATGTGGCTGAAGGTGTGCGGCGTGCGGCTGTAAGGCGGTGGCTGCAACACGGCAACCTCGTCGCGCACCTTTTGCTGGAGTGCAAGGATGTCGGCGCCACTGGCGGGCGGTTCAGACTGGCTGTGCAAAAGCATGTCGAACAGGGAGAACTCCACCTGCCGCAGCGTCTGCATGCCGCTCTGAAAGTTCTTGGCAGCCAGCATCTTGTCAAACAAAGCGCGTGGCAGCGGCTCGCCGGTGTCCACGTGGGCGGTCATGTGCTTGAGCACGTCCCATTCCCAGCAGAAGTTCTCCATGAACTGGCTGGGCAGCTCCACCGCATCCCACTCCACACCGCTGATGCCAGACACATCGCGCTCGTTCACCTGCGTGAGCATGTGGTGCAATCCATGACCGAATTCGTGGAAGAGGGTGATCACGTCGTCGTGCGTGAGCAGTGCAGGCCTGCCATTGACGCCCTCGGCGAAGTTGCACACCAGATGCGCCACCGGCGTCTGCAGCTGGCCCGTGTCGGGCCGCAGCCAGCGCGCTCTGACGTCGTCCATCCAGGCGCCACCGCGCTTGCCGGTGCGTGCCGCGGGGTCGAGGTAGAACTGACCCACCAGCTCGGGGCCCTGAGCCCCGCGCCGCTCGATGCGGTAGAACTCGACGCCCGCATTCCAGACGGGCGCCTGGTCGCGGCGTATGGCCACTTCGAACAGCGTCTCGACAATCTGGAACAAGCCCGCCAGTACCTTGGGCGCCGTGAAGTACGGTTTGACTTCCTGCTCGCTGAAGGCGTATCGAGTTTCCTTGAGCTTCTCGCCAATGTAGGTCCAGTCCCAGGCCTGAGGATCCGCGAGGCCCAGTTCCGTGGCGGCGAACGTGCGCAAGTCAGCAAGATCGGTCTCGGCGTGCGGCCGTGCTTTCTCGCCCAGATCGCGCAGAAATCCAATCACCTGCTCTGGTGACTCGGCCATCTTGGGAACGATCGACACGTCTGCGTAGTGACGGTATCCGAGCAAACGGGACTCTTCATGGCGCAGGGCCAGCAGTTCGGCCATGATGCCGGCGTTGTCGAACTTCACGGCGGCACCCTCGGCCTGGTCGCTGGCCCGCGTGGCGTAGGCGCGATACAGCTTTTCGCGCAGTGCGCTGCTGTGGGCGAACTGCATCACCGGCAGGTAGCAGGGCATCTTCAGCGTGAGCTTGTGGCCATCCTTGCCCTCGGCGAGTGCCGCCGCAGCGCTCGACTGCTTCACATCTTCGGGTACGCCGTCCAGCTCTTCGGTGGTGGCGAAAAGCGAGAACGCGTCGGTCGCATCGAGGGCGTTCTCGCTGAACTTCTGCGCCAGTTCGGCCTGACGCTCCTGCAACCAGGCAAACCGCGCCCTGGCCTCGCCCTTCAAGTCGGCGCCGCCCAGCACAAAACCAAGCATGGCGTTGTGGTGCGCACGGGCCTGTTCCGGGTTGAGCGCCGACGCATCCATCGCCTTGTACTTGGCATAGAGCCGCTCGTCGGCACCCAGGCGGGTCCAGAACTCGGTGACCCGGGGCAAGGCTTCGTTGTACGCGGCGCGCAGTTCGGGTGTGTCCGCCACGCTGTTGAGGTGGCTCACGGCCCCCCAGGCACGCGACAAGCGTTCGGTGGGCACATCCAGCGCTTGCGAAATGCTCCGCCAGTCGGCAGGGAACTCCGGCGCAGTGACCTTTTCCAGCGCCACGTCGGCCTCGGCCAGGAGTTCATCGATCGCTGGCGCCACAGATGCAGGCCTGATCTGGTCGAACAATGGCAAGTCCGAGAAGTCGAGCAGGGGATTCTGGGCGTGGGGTTGGGTGCGGTCGTTCATGCGTTCTCAGATGTGGCGCGGTGGATGGAATTCAAGCTGAAAAGGCGTTCGACCCCGGACTCCTCACTGAGCGCTTTTCTTGATGCTTTTCTTCATCACCTTGGCGCGCTTGACCTGCCCACCGGGTGTGAGGCGCTGGTTGCCGAGCACACGGACCACTTTCACCTCGGGCCGCTGGCCGCCACGCTTGCTGAATTTCAGCACCTTGACGTCGCGCGGGCCAGGCATGCGTTCTGCGTCAACCGGCTTTTCCTTCGCCGGCATGGGGCGCCACAGCACGATGAGCTTGCCGATGTGCTGGATCGGGGCGGCATCGAGCTCGTCCGCCAGTGTCTGCATCATGGCTTCGCGCGCTGCGCGGTCGTCGCTGAACACACGGATCTTGATGAGGCCGTGCGCCTTGAGCGCCAGGTCGGCTTCCTTCTTGACCGCGGCGCTCAGCCCGTCGCCCCCGATGTGCACCACGGGATCGAGGTGGTGTGCCTCGGCACGGTGAACTTTGCGCTGGGCGGGAGTGAGTGTGATCTGGGGCATGGGACAATTATCGTTTACAAGCACCGCAGGCGACCCTCATGGGCATGAAAGTCAAGACCCAGAGCAAAAAGGTCAACAAGGCCTGGCTCAACCAGCACGTCAACGACCCTTACGTGCGCCTGGCGCAGAAGGACGGTTACCGTGCGCGCGCCGCCTACAAGCTCAAGGAACTCGATGAATCGCTGGGGCTGGTCCAGCCTGGCCAGTGCGTGGTGGACCTGGGTTCCACACCCGGCGCCTGGAGCCAGTACCTGCGACGCCGACTCAGCCCGAACGGCGCGGCCGTGGGCGAATTGCAGGGCACCATCATTGCGCTGGACCTGCTGCCCATGGAGGCCGTAGAGGGCGTGCATTTCATCCAGGGAGATTTCCGCGAGCCGGAAGTCCTCGCGGCGCTGGAACAGTCGCTGGTGGAGCGTGGTGTGCACCAGGTCGACGTGGTGGTCTCGGACATGGCGCCCAACCTCTCAGGCATCGGCATGACCGATGCGGCCCGGATTTCGGACCTGGTTGAACTGGCAGTCGACTTCTCCGTTCGGCACTTGAAGCCAGACGGTGCGCTCGTGGTGAAGCTGTTCCACGGCGGGGCCTACGATCCGATGGTGGCGCTGTTCCGAAACACCTTTCGCACGGTGAAAGCCGTCAAGCCCAAAGCGTCTCGTGACAAATCCTCTGAAACCTTCCTGGTGGGCATGGGTCTGAAAAGGCCGGATTGATCAGGCCTCCGTCGCCTGGGAAAGCCATTTGGCGGGCAAATGTGCCCTTTGACACAGGCTCGTCACCTTAGGCCGTCAGGGGTACTTGAAAGTCCTAGAATCAGAGGTATATGGGTATGTCTGACACTTTTGTCTCCAGGAGCTGCACTTGAACAACCAGTGGTTCTCGAAAATCGCCGTGTGGATGGTCATCGCCATGGTGCTTTTCACCGTTTTCAAGCAGTTCGACAGCCGCTCCGCCGCGGGCTCGGGCTACATGGGCTATTCGGAATTCCTCGACGAGGTCAAGGCCCAGCGCATCAAGAGCGCCACCATCCAGGAGGGCCAGGGTGGTACCGAAATCGTTGCCGTGACGCAGGACGACCGTCGCATCCGTACCACGGCCACGTACCTCGACCGCGGTCTGGTGGGCGACCTGATCAACAACAACGTGAAGTTCGATGTGCGGCCTCGGGAAGAAGGCTCGCTGCTCATGACCCTGCTGGTCAGCTGGGGACCGATGCTGCTGCTGATTGGCGTCTGGATCTACTTCATGCGACAGATGCAGGGCGGCGGCAAGGGCGGAGCGTTCAGTTTCGGCAAGAGCAAGGCCCGCATGCTCGATGAGAACAACAACACCGTGACCTTTGCGGACGTTGCCGGATGCGACGAGGCCAAGGAAGAGGTGAAGGAAGTGGTGGACTTCCTGAAGGATCCTGCGAAGTTCCAGAAGCTGGGCGGCCGCATCCCCCGCGGACTCCTGCTGGTGGGACCTCCCGGCACCGGCAAGACCCTGCTGGCCAAGGGCATCGCCGGCGAAGCCAAGGTGCCTTTCTTCAGCATCTCGGGTTCGGATTTCGTGGAGATGTTCGTGGGTGTGGGCGCAGCGCGCGTGCGTGACATGTTCGAAAACGCCAAGAAGAACGCGCCCTGCATCATCTTCATCGATGAAATCGACGCGGTCGGACGCCAGCGCGGCGCGGGCCTGGGCGGCGGCAATGACGAGCGAGAGCAGACCCTCAACCAGATGCTGGTGGAGATGGACGGCTTCGAGACCAACCTGGGCGTGATCGTGGTCGCTGCGACCAACCGACCCGACATTCTGGACGCTGCGCTGCTGCGCCCGGGACGTTTCGACCGCCAGGTTTACGTGACGCTGCCGGACATTCGAGGCCGCGAGCAGATCCTGAATGTGCACATGCGCAAGGTGCCGCTGGGCACCGACGTGAACCCGAGCGTGATCGCCCGTGGTACGCCCGGCATGAGCGGTGCCGACCTGGCCAACCTGTGCAACGAGGCGGCGCTGATGGCGGCACGCCGCAATGCCCGTGTCGTGGAGATGCAGGACTTTGAAAAGGCCAAAGACAAGATCTTCATGGGGCCCGAGCGCAAGAGCATGGTCATGCCCGAAGAGGAACGCCGCAACACCGCCTACCACGAGTCGGGTCACGCGCTCATCGGCAAGCTGCTGCCCAAGTGCGATCCAGTGCACAAGGTCACGATCATCCCGCGTGGGCGCGCACTGGGTGTGACCATGAGCCTGCCGGCGCAGGATCGCTACAGCTACGACAAGGACTACATGCTGAACCAGATCAGCATGCTGTTCGGAGGCCGCATCGCTGAAGAAGTGTTCATGAACCAGATGACCACCGGGGCCTCGAACGACTTCGAGCGGGCCACGACGATCGCACGCGACATGGTGATGCGCTATGGCATGACCGACGCGCTCGGCCCGATGGTGTATGCCGAAAACGAGGGCGAGGTCTTCCTCGGCCGTTCGGTGACCAAGACCACCAACATGAGCGAACAGACCATGCAGAAGGTGGATGCCGAAGTGCGCCGCATCATCGACCAGCAGTACAAGCTGGCTCGCGAACTGATCGAGCAGCACAGCGACAAGATGCATGCCATGGCCAAGGCTTTGCTGGAATGGGAAACCATCGACGCCGACCAGATCGACGACATCATGGCTGGCAAGCCGCCTCGTCCTCCGAAAGACTGGACGCCGCGGAATCCTTCCGTGGGAGGCGGTGGCGGCGGCGGAACTGCTGTGACGACCGATCCAGCGCCTTCGGCCGCCTGATCGGACGGTTGAACGGACACACACGGGGCCTCGGGCCCCGTTCCTGTTTTTCGACTGACGTTTTCTGACCCCATGCACTGGCAGACCTCCCGCTTCGACATTGACCTGTCCCTTCCTCGGGTGATGGGGATCGTCAACGTCACGCCGGACTCGTTCTCCGACGGCGGCGAACACGCCAGCACCTTGGCGGCCTTGCGCCATTGCGAGCAACTGCTGATGGAAGGCGCGCACATCCTCGACATCGGTGGTGAGTCGACCCGCCCAGGCAGCCCCGCGGTGCCTCTGGACGAAGAACTGGCCCGGGTGCTGCCGGTGGTTCGCGGGGCAGCCCGTTTGGGGGTGCCCTTGTCCGTGGATACCTACAAGCCCGAGGTGATGCGCGCCGTGCTGGAGGCAGGCGCAGACATCGTCAACGACATCTGGGCCCTGCGCCGACAAGGCGCAGCAGCGGTGGTGACGTCGCACCCTCGATGCGGTGTCTGCCTGATGCACATGCACCGCGACCCGCAGACGATGCAGGTGGCGCCGATGGAGGGCGATGTGGTTCCTCAGGTCGTCGCGTTCCTGCAGGAGCGCGCGCAGGTGTTGACGGAACTGGGCGTGGCGCCCGAACGCATCGTGCTCGACCCGGGCATCGGCTTTGGCAAGACCGTGGCGCAGAACTTCAGCCTGCTGGCACGCCAGCACGACCTGCGCGTGGGTGATCTGGCCTGGCTGGCTGGCTGGTCTCGCAAGTCTTCGCTGGGGCACGCCACGGGTCGCGACAAACCGGCTGATCGGGTGGCGGCCAGCCTGGCGGCGGCGGTGCTGGCGGTGGATCGCGGCGCGCGCGTGGTGCGCGTGCACGACGTGCGGGAAACCGTGGACGCCCTGCGCGTCTGGCAGGCCATGCAAGCCGCTTGAACCTGGGCGCGCCCCGCGATAATGCGTGGGAGACAAAACCCACAACAAATGAGGAAGAGGACCCCATGCCCCGCAAGTACTTTGGCACCGATGGCATTCGAGGCACCGTCGGTCAGCCGCCCATCACCCCGGATTTCGTGTTGCGTCTGGCCCATGCCGTGGGCCGTGTGCTGCGTCGCACGGAAGCGCATCCCAAGGTCCTGATCGGCAAGGACACGCGCATCTCCGGCTACATGCTTGAGTCCGCTCTCGAGTCTGGCTTCAACTCTGCAGGGGTCGACGTGGTGCTGCTGGGCCCGGTGCCCACGCCGGCGGTGGCCTATCTCACGCGGGCGCAGCGCGCCAGCCTGGGCGTCGTGATCTCCGCCAGCCACAACCCTTTTGCCGACAACGGCATCAAGTTTTTCAGTGCGCAAGGTGCCAAGTTGCCCGACGACTGGGAACTGGCGGTGGAGGCAGCGCTGGAGGAGGCGCCGGTCTGGGTGGAGTCGGCGCTCCTGGGCAAATCGAAACGGCTCGACGACGCCGCCGGGCGCTACATCGAGTTCTGCAAGAGCACTTGCGATCACAACTTCACCCTCAAGGGCTTGAAGATCGTGGTGGATGGCGCGCACGGCGCGGCCTACCAGATCGCTCCGTCGGTGTTCCACGAACTGGGCGCCGAGGTCGTGCGCATCGGCTGCGCGCCCGATGGCTTGAACATCAACCAGGGCGTGGGTGCCACGCACCCCCAGGCGCTGCTGGACGCCGTGAAACTGCACGGCGCCGACTATGGCGTGGCGCTGGATGGCGATGCCGACCGCCTGCAGATGGTGGATGCACAGGGCCGGCTCTTCAATGGCGACGAACTGCTGTACCTGATGGCCGCTGACCGCATTGCGCGCGATGAAGACGTGCCCGGCGTGGTCGGTACGCTCATGACCAACAAGGCGGTGGAGGTCGCATTCAAGGCGCGCGGCGTGAAGTTCGTGCGCGCGAAGGTGGGCGACCGCTACGTGCTCGAAGAGATGGAGAAGCACGGCTGGATCCTGGGAGGCGAAGGCTCCGGGCATTTGCTGGTGCTCGACCGCCACACCACGGGAGATGGCCTGGTCTCCGCGCTCCAGGTGCTGCGGGCCTGTGTCGACAGCGGCAAGACCATGGCGCAATTGCTGGCCGACGTGACGCTGTTCCCGCAGGTGCTGATCAATGTTCGGCTGCAAGCTGGCCAGGACTGGAAAACCAACACCTTCCTGATGGAGGAGACCCGCGCGGTGGAAGCCGAACTGGGCGACACCGGGCGGGTGCTGATCCGTCCCAGCGGAACCGAACCCCTGTTGCGTGTGATGGTGGAGGCCCGTGACGCGCGGCAGGCGCAGGCATGCGCCGATCGCCTCGTGGCTGCCGTCCAGGCCCAGGTGGCGGCTTGAATACGCCGACCGTGAACACCGTCCGGGCCAACTACGCGGACCCGCTTCATGCGGCGGCGCTAGTGATGCTGCTCGACGCCTACGCAAGCGACCCGGCCGGCGGCGGCCAGGGCTTGTCGGACTTCGCCAGGGAACATGTGGTGGCGTCGCTGGCCGCCAGGCCCCAGGCTTACAGCGTGCTCGCCTTCGACGGGGACAAGCCCGTCGGGCTCGTCAACTGCATCGAGGGCTTTTCAACGTTCGCCTGCAAGCCCCTGGTCAATGTGCACGACGTGGCGGTTCTGGCATCTCACCGCGGGCGTGGCATTGCCGAGCGCATGCTGGCCGAGGCCGAGACGATCGCCCGCGAGCGTGGAGCGGTGAAATTGACCCTGGAAGTGCTCTCGGCGAACCACGGTGCCGTGCGGCTGTACGAGCGCATTGGCTTCGCTGGTTACCAACTGGATCCCGCCATGGGCACGGCGGTGTTCCTGCAAAAGTGGCTCTAGGCGTTCAGTAGAGCAGGTGGACTTGCCGCTCGGCCGCCCAGGCGGCTTCGTCCCTCGCCGCGGCTTCGTCCAGCGCTTCGGGCTCGGCGGAGACATCATCCACCCATTCCCGCAAAAGCGGCCCGCCGTTGATGAGGTCGATGGCAAGGCGGTCGTGTTCGTACTCGTACGGAAAATCGCGCCACAGAGGGTAGCCGGGTGCTTGCTGCCGCAGGGCGCGAAACGCCAGCGCCTGCAGGCGCCATGGCTTGAAAGCGCGGTGGTCGTAGTGGGTCGGGTCCTCGACATGGATCTGCAGGCCCCGGCACAACTGCCCGACATGCTTGTGGAAAGTGGGCTCGAAGAAGCATTCACGCAGCACGCATCCCTGGAGCCAGTGCGGAGCGAGGCGGCGCATGTCGGTGAGCAACTGGCGCGCGTCCAGGTCGGGGGCGCCGAACAGTTCCAGAGGACGCGTCGTGCCGCGCCCTTCGCTGAGTGTGGTGCCCTCGAGCATCACGGTGCCTGCGTAGGCGCGCGCCATGCTCAGGTTGGCTGCATTCGGGCTGGGGTTGACCCAGGTGCGCTCCACGGGCCAGCCGTATCCGGGTGATGCATCGGGCTGCCAGCCCTCCATGGCGATGACCCGGTACTCCAGATCCAGGCCCAGCGCGGCCATGAACCAGTGGCCAAGCTCGCCCATGGTCATGCCGTGGCGCATCGGCATGGGCCCGGCGCCCACGAAACTCTCCCAGCCTTCGCGCAACGCAAGGCCCTCGATGGGGCGTCCCGCCGGGTTGGGCCGGTCCAGCACCCAGACCGCTTTGCCATGCTGTGCTGCGGCTTCCAGCACATAGCGCAGGGTGGTGATGAACGTGTAGATGCGGCAGCCCAGGTCCTGCAGATCGACCAGCAGCACGTCGAAGCTGTCCAGCATGGCCTGCGTCGGGCGGCGCACCTGGCCGTAAAGGCTGAACACAGGAATGCCCAGGCGTGGGTCGTTGAAGTCGGGCGACTCGACCATGTTGTCCTGCTTGTCGCCGCGCAGACCATGCTGCGGGCCGAACGCGGCGCTCAGCTTCACGTCCGGCAGGGCAGCCAGGGCATCCAGGGTGTGCGTGAGATCGCGGGTGACGGAAGCCGGGTGGGCGAGCAGGGCGACACGCCGGCCGGCCAGCGGAGCACGCAGCGAGGCGTCGTGCAGGAAACATTCAATGCCAATTTTCATGGGGGTTCGGTTCAGGGCAGTGGCGCCGCATGGCGCAGCGCATGGCCGTCGCGGTGGTGGAAATCGGGGCGCTCCAGTGGGTGGTGCAGTGCCCAGTAGCTGCGGTGGCCGGAGAGTTCTTCGATCACCGCAGAGAGGCCAAGGCTGAGCACCGCGGGGCTGCGCGGAAGGGCGGACGAAGGCAGGCGGACGGTGAGCTCCAGGACACGCGCGCTGGCCTGAACCAGCGGCGGGGGCATCAGGACACGGTGCCGGGCTTCGCTATCGGCATCGCGCTGGCGCAGGTCGCTGAAGCGGTAGGCCGCCCATTCGGAGGATGGCGAAAAGTTGAATTCCTGGTAGGCCGTGGCACCGGCGACAGCCACGAAGGCCTCAAAGCACGTGTGCTCCCACAGCCTGTCCGCCGGCACGGGCGCGGCGGGTGCCGGAATGCGCAATGAGGGGATGTCGCCCTCCAGGCGGTAGTGCAGGCGCAGGCCATCGGACCGAGCCCGCACCTCCACAGACAGGGAAAGCGGTTGGCCCGCTGGCGTGGCGGGGTGGCAGCGCAGTTGCGCGCGAAGCAGGGTGGGGCTGGACGTCACAGCTGCGTATTCTGGCAGGCACGGGATGGGCATCCGGAAGTCACCAAATCTTCACGCAGTTGCCACCTGCACGACATCCTGGGTTCGCACACTGCCTGTTCATGACCCAAGCTTCATCCCAAGACACGCCCCGCAAAGGCGCTCAGCCCCAGGAGCCCAGCATGAACGAGCTTCCCATACCCACCCTCGACCTCTCGCTGGTCTCGTTGCCACGGGGGTCGCTTCATCGGCGCACCATCGTTCCTGCGGCGTCCGTGGTGGCGTCGCCGGCCCGTCAACCCGCTTCGGGCGGCATTGAAGTTTCCTGGGCTCGGCATCTGGACGAGGTTCGTGAAGCCCAGCGCCTGAGGCATGCGGTTTTTGCGGGCGAGATGGGCGCCATTCTGTCGGATGCGTTGCCCGGCCACGATGTGGATCTGTTCGACGACTTCTGCGAACACCTGCTGGTGCGCGACGCCACCAGCCGCGTGGTGATCGGAACCTACCGCGTGCTCACGCCCGCCCAGGCTCGCCGCGTGGGCAGCACGTACAGCGACACTGAATTCGACCTCACCCGCCTGCGCGCCGTGCGCGAACGCATGGTCGAGCTCGGACGCAGTTGCGTGCACCGCGACCACCGCCACGGCGGCGTGATCATGGCCCTCTGGGGCGCCTTGGCGGAGTTCATGGTGCGCAACCAGCTCGACACCATGATCGGATGCGCGAGCATTCCCATGCAGCACGAGGGCCCGCACGGCAAGGTGGGCGGTGGACACGCGGCGGCCAGCATCTGGCGCCAGCTGAAGGAAACCCATCTGGCCCCGATCGACTGTCACGTGCGCCCCCGCCTGGCGCTGCCCATCGAACAACTCGACGACACGCTCGATGTCGAGCCGCCTGCGCTGATCAAGGGCTACCTGCGGCTGGGCGCAAAAGTGCTGGGTCCTCCGGCGTGGGATCCGGACTTCAACGCTGCAGACCTGCCCATGCTCATGCGCATCTCCGATCTGCCAGCCCGCTACCGCAAGCATTTCCTGGGAGCGTGACATGGCACCCCCCGCCGCGCTTCGCACGACCCCCCAGGGCGCGGCACTGGCGGACTGGCAAAGCCAGTTCCGCGGTGTCCCGGCCGATGTGGGCGCCGCGCCGCCGCGCGATGACAAGCCCCAGGGCGATGGCGGCGAACGAGCCCGCTACCGGGCGGTGTTCATCTCCGACCTGCACCTGGGCACGGCGGGATGTCAGGCCGGGCCACTGCTGGACTTCCTCAAGCAACACCCCAGCCAGACCCTCTACCTGGTGGGCGACATCATCGACGGCTGGCAATTGCGGCGCCGCTGGTTCTGGCCACAGGCCCACAACGACGTCGTGCAGAAGCTGCTGCGCCGCTCCCGCAAAGGCTGCCGCGTGGTCTTCATTCCCGGCAACCACGACGAGTTTGCGCGCCAGTTCAGCGGGCACCAGTTTGGCGGCATCGAGGTGATGGACGAGGCCGTGCACACCCTGGCGGACGGGCGCCGGCTCTGGGTGGTGCACGGCGACCATTTCGACGGCGTGATCCAGTGCGCGAAGTGGCTGGCCTATCTGGGCGACAACGCCTACGAGTTCACCTTGCGGCTCAACCGGCATTTCAATTCCCTGCGCGCGCGCATGGGGCTGCCCTATTGGTCGCTCTCCCAGTACCTCAAGCACAAGGTCAAGAGCGCGCTGAACTACGTCACCGACTTCGAGCGCGCCGTGGCGGCCGAAGCGCGCCAGCGCGGCTACCAGGGGGTGGTGTGCGGCCACATCCACCGGCCCGAGATGCGTGTCATCGACGGCACGCTCTATTGCAACGATGGCGACTGGGTGGAGAGCCTTTCGGCACTGGTGGAACATTTCGATGGTCGGCTTGAACTCGTCCATTGGCGTCCTTCGATCAGGTCCGAGGCTCACGAAGCACTGACGGAAAGCCTGCCGTCCTGAGCCAAAGAGACGAAGGAGACGCGCATGAAGATCCTCATCGTGACCGATGCGTGGCAGCCGCAGGTCAACAGCGTGGTCACCACCCTGACCGAACTCGTGCGTCAACTCCAGGCCACGGGACACGAGGTGGTGGTGATCCAGCCAGGCCAGTTCCGCACACGCCCCTGCCCGGGCTACCCCGGCATCGATCTCGCCCTCTTGCCCGGAAAGCGCCTGGCGTCGCTTGTCGATGCTGCCGGTGCGGATGCCATCCACATCGCGACAGAGGGTCCTCTGGGTTGGGCCGCGAGGCGCCACTGCCTGCGCCGCAAGCTTCCGTTCACCACGGCTTTTCACACCCGATTCCCCGAGATCCTGCAGGTAGCGCTGGGCATTCCGCTGGCATGGGGTTACGCATTGCTGCGCCACTTTCACCGTCCCAGTGCCGGCGTGATGGTGCCGACACAGGGCGTGCTCGAGATGCTTCAGGCGCGCGGATTTCGACAGCTGCGCGCCTGGACCCATGGCGTGGACACCCGGGTGTTTGCGCTGGCAGACCCTCCGGTCAACAGCGCGGTGCTGGGACCCCTGGCACGCCCGGTCAGTCTGTTCGTGGGGCGCATTGCCCACGAGAAGAACATCGAGGCGTTTCTGCGGCTCGACGTGCCGGGCAGCAAGGTGGTCTGTGGCGTGGGTCCGCTGGAATCGGGATTTCGCCAGCGCTACCCCAATGTGCACTGGCTTGGCGTGCTGTCGCGCCACGAACTGGCCCAGGTCTATGCAGCGGCCGATGTGCTCGTGTTTCCGAGCCGCAATGAGACTTTCGGGCTCGTGATGCTGGAGGCGCTGTCCTGCGGCGTGCCGGTGGCGGCCTTTCCTGTCGATGGACCTTTGCAGGTGCTGGCCGACAGCGGCGCTGGCGCCATGCAGGAAGACCTTCGCGAAGCGTGGCGCGAGGCGTTGAAGGTCAAGCGCTTCGCCGCGCGCCACCGTGCCCTTCAATTCGGATGGGGGAGGGCAGCCGAGCTGTTCGTGTCGTACCTGAGCGTTCAGTCCAGGGCCCGCAGACCTGTGACCAATCTGTCACACAAACGTCATGGGCTCGTTCAATAATCGTCACATATGAGCGGAAACTCCCCCCAGCAGAAGCTTCCCCTGCTTGACCGTGACCACAGCATCCTGGCTTTCAACGAACGTGTCATGGACTGGGCACGCCGGACCGATGTGCCCTTGCTCGAGCGTCTGCGCTACCTGAGCATTGTCTCCAGCAACCTGGATGAGTTTTTCGAGGTGCGCGTGGCGCCCCATCTCACCGCGGCCAAGGCCAACGAGCAGCGCGGTCTCTACACCACCCAGACGTTCGAGGACCTCGCCACCCAGGTGCATGCCCTGGTGGCGCAGCAGTACGCCATCTACAACGAAGAGCTCCTGCCGCTGCTGGAGAAAAAGGGCATCAAGCTGATCTCACACGGCGAGCGAAACGCACGCCAGCGCCGCTGGGTGAAGGAGTTCTTCATCAAGGAAGTGCAGCCCCTGCTCATGCCCGTGGGGCTCGACCCGGCGCACCCGTTCCCGCAAGTGGCCAACAAGTCGCTCAACTTCATCGTCCGGCTCACGGGCAAGGACGCCTTCGGTCGCGAGAATGAAATTGCCATCGTGAAAGTGCCGCGCATCTTGCCGCGGTTCTTCCGCATGCCGCCGGTCAAGGGGTCGAAACAGACGCATTTCGTGTCCATTTCCAGCCTCATCCGCTCCCACCTGGGCGATCTGTTTCCCGGGCGCCAGGTCACCGAATTTTCGCAGTTCCGCGTCACCCGGCATTCGGACCTCGCGGTGGACGAGGAAGAGGTCAAGAACCTGCGCACCGCGCTGCGAAAGGGGCTCCAGCAGCGGCACTATGGCCAGGCGCTGCGGCTGGAAGTGTCCGCTGGCTGCTCGCCTTACCTCTCCAGTTTCCTGCTCGAGCAGTTCGGTCTTCCTGAACTGGCGCTTTACCGCGTGCCCGGGCCGGTGAACCTGGTGCGCCTGAACCAGCTCATCGACAACGTGGATGCGCCAGCGCTGCGCTTCGAGACCTACCACGCCGGCTGGCCGCTTCAGCTCACGCCGGGACAGTCGTATTTCGAACGGTTGCGCCAGGGCGACGTGCTGATCCACCAGCCCTACGAAAGCTTTGACGCGGTGCTGGGTTTCCTGCGCGAGGCGGTGGAAGACCCGGACGTGCTTGCCATCAAGCAGACGATCTACCGCACCGGCGCCAAGTCCGAGCTCATGAACCTGCTGCGCGAGGCGGTGCGCCGTGGCAAGGAAGTCACCGCCGTGGTGGAGCTCAAGGCGCGCTTCGACGAAGAGGCCAACATCAACTATGCCGAGCGCCTTGAGTCCGTCGGAGCGCAGGTGGTGTATGGCGTGGTGGGCCTCAAGACGCACGCCAAGATGCTGCTCGTCACGCGCCGCGAGGCGGGTGGCTTGCGCCGTTACGCTCACCTCTCCACGGGCAACTACAACCCGGGCACCTCGCGCCTTTACACCGACCTGAGCTACCTCACGGCCGACGACGCGCTCACCGCCGACCTCGAGCAGATCTTCCTGCATCTGGCCAGCCAGAACCGCCTGCCCAAACTCAACAGGGCGCTCATTGCGCCTTTCCATCTGCACAAGGCCATGCTCGACAAAGTCGAGGCGGCGGGCGTGGCAGCCAAAGCCGGCAAAGACGCTCGCATCATCCTCAAGATGAACGCGCTGACCGACGAGCCGATGGCGCGCGCGCTGGCCCTGGCTTCACAACAAGGTGTGAAGATCGACCTGATTGTTCGCGGCGCGTGCATCCTGCCCGCGCAAGTGCCCGGTGTCACCGACAACGTGCGCATCCGATCGGTGATCGGGCGACTGCTGGAGCATTCGCGGGTGTTCTATTTCCGCATGGGTGAAGTCGAGGAGCTCTGGCTCTCCAGTGCCGACTGGATGAACCGCAACATGTTGCGGCGCATCGAGCTCGCCTGGCCCGTGACCGACGCGTCGCTGCGCCACCGCATCATGGACGAGTGCCTCTCGGCCTACCTTCACGACACCAAGGACGCTTGGCTCTTGCAGCCCGATGGGCGCTATGTGCCGGCGGGCCAACCCAATGGCGGTCGCCAACGTGCTGCCGTGCTGCACTCGGCGCAGGTCAGCCTGATGGCGCGCTACGGCACC
This sequence comes from Hydrogenophaga sp., assembly GCF_051858985.1. Lineage (GTDB taxonomy): Bacteria > Pseudomonadota > Gammaproteobacteria > Burkholderiales > Burkholderiaceae_C > Hydrogenophaga. The sequence goes on from NZ_JBHYGM010000002.1 coordinate 573,976, forward strand.
AAAGGCTGACCATGGACTTGATTCTGTGGCGGCATGCCGAGGCCCAGGATCATCCCGATCTTCTGCTGGGGCGGCCGGGGGATGCCGCTGACCTCGCGCGCCGCCTGACTTCGCGTGGCGAGAAGCAGGCTGCACGCATGGCCGCCTGGCTGGATCGACAGCTGCCCGACGGCGCGCGCATCTGGACCAGTCCGGCACAGCGCTGCGAGCAGACCGCCCTGGCGCTGGGGCGCAAGTTCAAGCTGAGCGAGTCCCTCGCGCCCGAAGCCCATCCGCAGGCCTTGCTGGACCTGGTGCAATGGCCCACGGGCAAGTCGCCCATGGTCGTGGTCGGTCACCAACCCACGCTTGGTCGCGTGGTGGCCCGCCTGCTGGGGCTGCAGGAAGACGACTGCTCGGTGAAGAAGGGCGCTGTGTGGTGGTTGCGACACCGCGAGCGCGGCACCCTCGGTCAGACCGTGGTTGTCACGGTGCAGACACCCGAACTGATCTGAGTCGAGCCCCCTCAGGCCGGTTTGCCGACCGGCGTTGCGGCCTTCTTCGCCACGGTTTTCTTCGCCGCCACTTTCCTTGCGGGTGCCTTGGCTGGCGCTTTGGCGGCGGGCTTTCGTGTGGCTCCGACCTTCACCGCGGCCTTGACGGCCCGCTTCACAGCCGGCTTGGGCGTGGCCTTGGTCGGCGTGCTTGCCGTCTTGGCCGGAGCCGCCTTCGCGGGTTTGTCGGCCCCGGTGGGACGACCCGTCTTGAGTGTGGGAACGGCGGTGAGGGCGGCCTTGTAAGCGGCATCGCTCAGGCCCTTGAGCACCATCAGCCCAGCGCGCAGCAATTCGCTCTTCTTCACGCTGGTACCCAACGAAATCGCACGCGACTTGAGGGCGTCGATGGCGACGAACTCGGTCTTGGGGATGGTGAAGCTGTCGCGCACCAGCTTGGGTTTCTTGGGGCTGCTCTTGCTGCTCTGACTGGCCATGAATGGACTCCGTTGGTGGTTGTGAAGCCCGAAATTTTAAACCGTATATACGGTTTATACGATTGTGACAATCGTGTGTCAGCGGCGTGACGGTGAGGCCTTCAGCGGATGTCTGCCGTGAATTTCCAAGCGGTCTTCTGCCAGGCCAGAACCTCCTCGCCGAGCAGCCATGCCGACTGCGGGTAGCGCCGCGCCCAGCCTGGATTGGTGGCGAGCTTGAAGGCCTTGGGCTTGTAGCTGAGCTTGACGGATTCGTACTCCGGCTTCTGGCGCGCATGGCACAGCAGCACCGCCAGACGCAAGGCCATGAGCTGTTTGGCAAAGAGCTCGTCCTGCAGGGATTCCTCCAGCTTGCGGAGTTTGCCGCGCTGGCCCAGCACGAGCTGGCTCATGCGGTGCAGCTCGGGCAATGAAAAACCGCGTGCGTCCACGTTGTCCAGGATGTAGGCGCCGTGGTGGTGGGAGCGCTCGTGCGAGATGTGCGTGCCAATCTCATGCAGTCGCGCGGCCCAGGCCAGCTTCTGCGAATAGCGTTCGTTTTGCGCATCCAGCGCGGCGATCTGGGAGAAGAGAGCCGTGCTGACGTCGCTCACGCGCTTGCCCTGCGCGTCGTCGGCAGAAAAGCGGTTGGCCAGCCACAGCACGGTGCGCTCGCGCACGTCGCCACCATCGGTGTCGCGGTCGATGAGGTCGTACAGGGCGCCGTGACGCAGCGCACCCTGCGCGGGCACCATCTGCTGGATGTCGAACAGGTCGAAGATCGCGCGCAGGACGCTGACCCCGCCACCGATCACGGGACGCCGGTCGTCCTTCAGGCCTTCCAGGCGCATCTGATCCGAACTGCCGAAGCGGATCATGCGTTCGACCAGCCAGTCGAGCCCCGAGCGCGTGATCAGGCCTGTGGCCCAGCCATTGGCGCCCAGCATGTCGGCAACCGCACCCACGGTACCCGAGGAGCCGTAGGCCACGTTCCATTCGGAAGGCGGGAATTTGTCCAGCGCGTCGTCGATCACGGCCTTGGCGGCCACTTCGGCCGTCTTGAAGGCGGCTGCACTGAACTGTCCACGCGGGAAATACCGGTTCGACCAGGCCACGCTGCCCAGGCGGTACGACTCCATGGTGCGCGCCCGGTAGCCTTCGCCCAGGATCATTTCGGTGGACCGCCCGCCAATATCGACCACCAGGCGCTTTTCGTCCGAATGGGGCAGCAGCCGGGAGACGCCCTGGTAAATCAGGCGAGCTTCTTCGTAGCCCGAGACGACATCGATGGAAAAGCCGAGGATGGCCTGGGCATGGCGGAGGAATTCGTCCCGGTTCTTCGCTTCGCGCAGGGTCTGCGTGGCCACGGCGCGCACCTGCTGCTTCTTGAAGCCGTGCAGGCGTTCGGCGAACCGCGCCAGGCACTCCCAGCCGCGCTCCATGGCCGCCTGACTGAGCAACTTGTCTTCGTCGAGCCCGCTGCCCTGGCGCACGGTTTCCTTGAGGTACTCGATGCGCTCGATGTGCCCTGAGTGGTAGCGGCCGATCTCCAGGCGAAAGCTGTTGGAGCCAAGGTCGATGGCGGCGAGGAGGGTTCCGTTTTGCATGCGAGGCGGGCTGGTTGGGCCACCAGGGGCCCATGGGATGCAGGTTTTCGACAGATTCAGGCCCGAATTGTGACGCATGGCCGCCAGCGTCCACCGCAGGATCGCCCACACCGCGGTTTCGTGACAGACGGCTGCTGTCACGGCGTTGTCACATTGCCTGCCTAGAGTCCTTTCTGTTCCCTTTCCAACCGCAAGGAGTCTCGAATGTTCACCAAACGCACTTTCCTCAAGACCGTGGCAGCCGCCGCCATCGCAACCGCCGGCATGGGCTCGGCCCTGGCCGCCGACATCACCGGCGCAGGCGCCACGTTCCCGTTCCCCATCTACGCCAAGTGGGCCGAAGCCTACAAGAAGGAAACCGGCACCGGCCTGAACTACCAGTCGATCGGCTCCTCCGGCGGCATCCGCCAGATTCGCGCCAAAACCGTGGCGTTCGGTGCAACGGACGCTCCCGTGTCCGGCGCCGACCTGGACAAGGACGGCATGGTCCAGTTCCCCGCCATCATTGGCGGCACCGTCCCGGTGATCAACCTTGAAGGCTTCAAGCCCGGTGAACTGCGCGTGACCGGCCCCGTGCTCGCCGAAATGTTCCTCGGCAAGATCGCCAAGTGGAACGACCCCAAGCTCGTCGCCCTGAACCCGGGCAAGACCCTGCCGGACGCCAACATCACGGTGGTGCACCGCGCCGATGGTTCGGGTACCACCTTCAACTGGACCGACTACCTGACCGCCGTCAGCAAGGAATGGGCCGACACGGTGGGCAAGGGCGCCGCCGTGAAGTGGCCTGCCGCTTCCTCCGTCGGCGGCAAGGGCAACGAAGGCGTGGCCGCCAACGTCAACCGCGTCAAGGGCGCGATCGGCTACGTGGAATACGCCTACGTGAAGAAGAACAACATGAATTTCCTGCAGCTGCAGAACGCCGCTGGCAAGTACGTCAGCCCCGACGACAAGGCCTTCGCCGCCGCCGCCGCCGGTGCAGACTGGTTCAGCGCACCGGGCATGGGCATCTCCATGGTGAATGCCAAGGGTGCCGACAGCTGGCCCGTGAGCACCGCCTCGTTCATCCTGATGTACAAGGATCCGGCCGACAAGGCTCAGTCCGCCGAAGTGCTGAAGTTCTTCGACTGGGCTTTCAAGAACGGCAAGGGCCACGCCGCCGAACTGGATTACGTGCCGCTGCCTGATTCGCTGACCGCCGAGATCCGCTCCAAGGTCTGGACGCAGATCGCCAAGTAAGGCACGCTACCCGGGAATGCCCTGCCGGACATGATCGGCGGGGCGTTTCCAGGGTCGGTAGAACCGAGCCGGGAGTCCATATGACCGTGGGAACCACCATGAGCCAGCAGCCCGTGTCCATCCAACTGGACAACCCGAACATGGCGTCGATCGCCAGACGCCAGCGTTTTGAAGACGTGGTGTTCCATCGCCTCACCCAGGCGTTTTCGCTGCTGGTGCTGGTGGCCTTGCTGGGCATCATCGTTTCGCTGTTCATCAACGCCTGGCCCACTTTCCAGAAGTTCGGTTTCGAATTCATCTGGCGTGTCGAGTGGGACATCATCAATGAAGAATTCGGCGCGGCCATCGCCATCGTCGGCACGCTGGCCAGCGCCGGCATCGCATTGCTGATCGCGGTTCCGCTCGCGTTCGGCATTGCGCTGTTCCTCACCGAGACGTGCCCCGTGTGGTTGCGTCGTCCTCTGGGCACGGCCGTCGAGCTCCTGGCGGCGGTCCCCTCCATCATCTACGGCATGTTCGGCCTGTTTGTCTTTGCGCCGCTCTTTGCCGACTATTTCCAGATGCCGGTGCAGCAGCTCCTGGGCGGCATGCCGCTGGTGGGCTTCCTGTTCGGCGGCAGCACCAACGGCTTCGGCATCCTGGCCGCCGGCATCGTGCTGGCCTTCATGGTGTTGCCCTTCGTGGCCGCCGTGATGCGTGATGTGTTCGAGATCGTGCCGCCCATCCTGCGCGAGTCGGCCTACGGTCTGGGATGCACCACCTGGGAGGTGGTGCGACGCGTGGTGCTGCCCTACACCCAGAAGGGCGTCATCGGCGGCATCATGCTGGGCCTGGGCCGCGCCCTGGGCGAGACGATGGCCGTGACGTTCGTGATCGGCAACGCCAACCGTATGCCCACCTCGTTGTTCTCGCCCGGCACTTCCATTGCCTCCACGCTGGCCAACGAATTCGGTGAAGCGGCCGACTTCCACCTCTCCACGCTGTTCGCGCTGGGCTTCCTGCTGTTCGTCATCACCTTCCTCGTGCTGTCGGCGGCCAAGATCATGCTGATGCGGGCCGAGAAGGCCAAAGGCCTGTGAGGTCAGATCCCATGGAATTCAATCACTCTCTCTACAAGAAGCGCCAGCGGTCCAACGCGGTGGGCCTCACGCTGTCCATGGGCGCCATGGTGCTCGGCCTCGTGGTGCTGCTCTGGATCCTGACCGTCCTGTTCACCAACGGCTTCAAGGCGCTGGACTGGAACATGTTCACCCAGTCCACGCCGGCGCCCGGCAGCGAGGGCGGGGGTCTGGCCAACGCCATCGTGGGCAGTTTGATGATGGTCGGCTTCTCGGTGCTGGTCTCCACGCCCATCGGGATCCTGGCCGGTGTCTACCTGGCCGAATACGGCGATCAGAGCAAGACCGCCGAACTCACCCGTTTCGTCACCGACATCATGCTGTCGGCGCCCTCCATCGTGCTGGGCCTCTTCGTTTATGCCATTGCGGTGGCCACCGTGGGCAATTTCTCCGGGTGGGCGGGGAGCCTGGCGCTTTCGCTGATTGCCGTGCCGGTGGTCGTGCGAACCACCGAGAACATGCTGCGTCTGGTCCCCGGCAGCCTGCGCGAGGCGGCTTTCGCCCTAGGCGCTCCGCGCTGGAAGGTGGCCACCATGGTCACGCTGCGCGCCGCCCGCAGTGGCGTCATGACCGGCCTGCTGCTGGCCGTGGCCCGCATCAGCGGTGAGACCGCGCCGCTGCTGTTCACGGCACTGAACAACCAGTTCTTCAGCACCGACATGGGCGCGCCCATGGCCAACCTGCCTGTGGTGATCTTCCAGTTCGCGCTCAGCCCGTACGACAACTGGATCCGCCTGGCCTGGGGGGGCGCCCTGCTCATCACCCTGTCCGTGCTGGTGCTCAATATCGTGGCGCGCGTGTTCCTGCGCGAAAAATCGCCGAACTGACCGCCTCCAACCCCTCAACCTGGAAACACCACTGCCATGGACATGACCATGCCCGAAATCGCCACCCGGCCCGCAGAGAAGCCGGCCACGCGCAACGCGCTCGAACTCCGCAACCTGAGCTTCTTCTACGGCAAGTTCCAGGGCTTGAAGAACGTGAACATGAACATCGAGGAACGCAAGGTCACGGCCTTCATCGGCCCCTCGGGTTGTGGCAAGTCGACGCTGTTGCGCACGCTCAACCGCATGTACAGCCTGTACCCGGGCCAGCGCGCCGAGGGGCAGATCCTGTTTTACGGCCAGGACATTCTGGACGCGAAGCAGGACATCAACCTGCTGCGTGCCCGCATCGGCATGGTGTTCCAGAAGCCCACGCCGTTTCCCATGTCGATCTACGACAACATCGCCTTCGGCGTGAAGCTCTACGAAAACCTCGACAAGAACGACATGGAAGAGCGGGTGGAGTGGGCGCTGTCGAAAGCGGCACTCTGGAAAGAGGTCAAGGACAAGCTCCACCAGAGCGGGCTCTCGCTTTCAGGCGGGCAGCAGCAACGCCTGTGCATCGCGCGCAGTGTGGCCGTCAAGCCTTCGGTCCTGCTGCTCGATGAACCCACCTCCGCGCTGGACCCCATTTCCACAGGCAAGGTCGAGGAACTGGTGCACGAGCTCAAGCAGGACTACACCATCGCCATCGTCACGCACAACATGCAGCAGGCAGCGCGTTGCAGCGACTACACCGCCTACATGTACCTGGGGGAACTGATCGAATTCGGCACGACCGAACAGATCTTCTTCAAACCCGCCAAGACCGAGACTGAAGACTACATCACCGGACGCTTCGGCTGATCCAGGTCCACACGAGAGACACCTCCATGAGCGACAAACACATCTCCAGCCAGTTCGATGCCGAACTGAACTCCATCTCGACGCAGGTGCTCGAGATGGGCGGCCTGGTCGAATCGCAGCTTCACCAGGCGGTCTATGCCCTGGTGCACATGAGCATGGAATCGGCCGAGCAGGTGATCGAGAACGAAAACCGCATCAACCAGATGGAGCTGCAGATCGATCACGAGATCATCTCCACCATCGGTCGCCGGCAACCCACCGCGCGCGATCTGCGCTTCCTCATGGCGATTTCCCGCACCACGCAGAACCTGGAGCGCGCGGGTGACGAGGTGGCCCGCATCGCCCGCATGGTCAAATCCATCATCGAGAACGGCTCTCCGCGCAACCTGCCCAGTTCCGAGCTGCGTGTGGCCGCCGATCTGGCGGCCGCGCTATTGCGCAAGACACTGGATTCCTTCGCTCGCCTGGACACGGCGATGGCGGTGGCCATCATCAAGGGCGACAATGAGATCGACACCGAGTACAACGGTTTCCTGCGCAAACTCATCACCTACATGATGGAAGACCCTCGCACCATTTCCCCGAGCCTGGACCTGCTGTTCCTCGCCAAGTCGATCGAGCGGGTTGGCGACCATGCCAAGAACATCGCCGAGCAGATCATCTTCATCGTCAAGGGCGAGGACGTGCGCCACACCTCGGTGGCGCAAGTGGAGTCGGTGGTCGGATGAGAAAGCTTCCCCGAGTCCTCGTGGTCGAGGACGAACCCTCCATCGCGGAGCTGATCGCGGTCAACCTGCGCCATAACGGCTTCGCGCCGACGGTGGTGTTCGACGGCATGGCCGCGCAGCGCGAGGTGGACGCCGTGCTGCCCGACGTGATCCTGCTCGACTGGATGTTGCCGGGGGAGAGTGGCGCCTCGCTGGCGCGCCAGTGGCGCAAGAACGAGCGCACCAAGACCATTCCCATCCTGATGCTGACCGCGCGCAGCGACGAGTCGGACAAGGTCCAGGGTCTGGATGCCGGTGCCGATGACTACATCACCAAGCCTTTTTCCACCCAGGAGCTGCTGGCCCGCATCCGTGCGGTGCTTCGCCGACGCGCCCCCGAGGTGGTGAACGACTCGGTGCAGGTGGGCGAACTTGCACTGGATGCGGCCACCTACCGCGTGACTTTCCGAGGTTCCGAGCTCAAGGTGGGCCCGACCGAATTCAAGCTGCTGCACTACCTCATGAAGCACGCCGAGCGGGTACACACCCGTGGTACGCTGCTCGACAAGGTCTGGGGAGACCATGTTTTCATCGAGGAGCGAACCGTGGACGTGCATGTCAAGCGATTGAGGGAATCTCTGGGCGAGGCTTCCGGCATGGTCGAGACCGTGCGCGGTGCGGGCTACCGCCTCACGGCGATGAACAACACCGGGAAACCGGCTCAAGGCGCCACCATTCCCGCGGCATGACCCGTCGGGCGATCGAACTGCTGCTCCTGGTGGCACTGGGAGCGGTGCTGGGGTGGATGCAGGATTCCGCGGGATGGACGTTTGGCGGATCACTCGCGGGTGCGCTGGCGTGGTCGTTCCTGGACGGGTTGCGTGCACGGCGCGTGCTGCGATGGCTCACCAAGGCGGATGGCTCGCGCGCACCCCGGCTCGGCGGTACCTGGGGCGAGATGGTGGACCGCTGCCGCAAGCTCATCAAGAAGCTCGAGAAAAAGGCGCAGAGCAGCGACGCGCGGCTGGAGGATTTCCTCGCCGCCATCCAGGCCTCACCCAATGGCGTGGTGCTGCTCGACGCGTCCGGACGCATCGAGTGGTCCAACCTGACTGCGGCCAATCACCTGGGCTTCGAGCCGCAGCGAGACCTCGGCCAGTACGTCCGCAACCTGGTGCGCAATCCGGCCTTCACCGCCTATCTCGGCGGTGGTGACTACGGCCACGAGATCCAGATTGACGGACCGGGGCCAAGGCCATCCCAACCGACCAAGATCTCCCTGCAGGTCCACCCCTACGGCAAGAAGCGCAAGCTGATGATCACGCGCGACGTGACGGCCGTGCAGCTGGCCGAGGCCATGCGGCGCGACTTCGTGGCCAACGTGTCGCACGAGATCCGCACGCCGCTCACGGTGCTCAGCGGCTTCGTGGAAACCATGCAGACCATTTCGCTGGAAGAGGCCGACCGCTCGCGCTACCTCGATCTGATGAGCCAGCAGGCCCAGCGGATGCAGACGCTGGTGAGCGATCTGCTCACCCTTTCCCGCCTGGAGGGTAGTCCCTCGCCCGGACCCGGCGAATGGATTGACAGCGAGGAACTGCTCACCCATGTCGTCCAGGAGGCCCGCGGCCTCACACAGGCCATTGCGCAGACGCCGCATGATGTTCAGCCTGTGCCAGGCCCCGATCTGTGGATCTCGGGCGCGAAGACCGAGTTGCTCAGCGCCATGTCGAACCTGCTCAGCAACGCGGTGCGCTACACGCCTGGTGGTGGCCAGATTCGCGCTGGCTGGCGCCTGCGGCAAGACGAGTCGGTGGAGTTCTTCGTCACCGACACCGGCCCCGGCATTGCAGCCGAGCATCTCCCACGCCTGACGGAGCGCTTCTATCGGGTGGACCGAAGTCGGTCGCGCGAAACCGGCGGCACGGGCCTGGGTCTGGCCATCGTCAAGCACGTGGCACAGCGCCACGGGGGACGCATCGAGGTGCACAGTGCGCTGGGCGAGGGGTCCACCTTCGTCATCGCGTTGCCCGCATCGAGGGTGCGCGAGCGCGTCACCGGCTGACGCGCTGGTAGACCAGAAGGCTTTCCTTGCTGTCGGTGAGGCGTCGCACCGTGGCCTTGAACGCCCATTGCGTGAGGTCCACACGAGTGTCCAGCGTGGGCTGGGTGTCCGGCGACACGACCAGGCTGCGGCACGCATCCCCCGACCCCGATTCCGTGCGCACCAGCGTGAGCGCGCCGTGGTACTGCAACGCGGCAGTCTGCGCCTGCGTCAGGCCATCGGCCAGCACGCACTGCTTGCGGTCCACCAGCCCAGCCACGCCGCGAGAGATCGGGCCATAGCTGCGCCCGAAGTCGAGCAAAGGAAGCCACAGCGTCATCAGGAGCAGCCAGCAGAGCGTGCTGCCTGCCGCCGGAAGGATCAGGCTTTTCCAGATCGCCTGCTGGTGCTTCCCCACCCGCCAGGCCACCAGCCAGACCCAGCCGGCCGTGGCGAGTGCGCCGAAGGCAAAAAGAAGCAAGGAAAACTCCGGAACAAAGCCGGGAGCGAGCTTGGCCACGTTGGCAGCCGGCTTGGCCGGCACACCCGTCTGCATGGCAAACCAGATGACCCAGATCACCAGCGCACACCCCGAAAAGAACAGGAGCGTGAACCAGTCGACCAGCGCCGAGACGCTGCGCCTCAACGTGGGCAGCGCAAAGGCCGCCAGCGCCGCCATGGCCGGGAGCGCCAGCAGCAGGGCTCGGTCGCGCTCGTCGGCCAGGGCACTGTGGCCCGCGCTGACCAGCACCGCCCAGAGCGGCAAAGCCACATGTGGCCGCAGCAACTGATGGCGCCAGCGCCACAGCGTCCACAGCGCCAGCGGCCATGCGGGCCAGGTGAACCAGATGAGCAGCTTGCCCCAGTTGCGCCACGGCACCTGCTCCAGCGAATTCGCCAACGCGGGCTCAGCCATCTGCCCGGTCATCCAACCTGTGACCAGCGCCAGTGCGAGCGCCAGCGTGCACCAGAGCAACGGGTCGCGAACGCTGGCGGGCGCTTCCAGCAGCCATTCCGTCTCAGGTGCACTGGAACCGCGTCCCTGTCGCGCCACCCACAGAACGAACAACAGGCCCGCGCCCAGCAGCGCGGCGATCCAGGCCGCCCCGCTGAACACGAGCGCCAGCGCCGCCAGACTCCAGGCGAAGACCGTGCGGCCCGGCTGGCGCCCGCCGGCGTGGGCGAGGCGGGCGGCCGAGAACAGCATCAGGGAAACCAGCGCCAACCGTGCGAGATCGGGGGTGGTCTCGTGCGACAGCTGGGCCAGGCCCAGGCAAGCCACCAGGGCCAGCAGGCCCGCATCGGCGAGGGCGCGTGCGTAGTCGGTGGGTTTGGCTTCACCGCCAAATGCGAACGCCACGGGCTGGGCGGCTGGCTGGCGAGCAAGGTGATAGACCGTGTACCAGGTGCAGGTGAGCGTCAGCGCCAGCAGCAGTGCAAACGGAATGCGCACTGCGACCTCGGGAGAAAGGAAGGGCAACAGCCGGATGAACGCCGCACCCAGCCAGTAGGGCAGTGGGCCGGCTTCCTCGACCGCCAGGCCCAGGACCTGCGGGGACCACCAGCCGCTGTGGCCTGCCGCCATCTCCAGCATCACGCCGAACGCCGACACGTCGTGGTTCTTCCACGGCTCGCGACCCAGGAAGCCGGGCAGCACATAGGCCGCACAGAACAGGAAGAGCGCCAGCCGGGGCAGGCGCCTGACCGCAGACTGGCTGACGATGGCGGGGGTGGGTTGGTTCACTGCGGGGATATTACAAGGCAAAAAAAAGCAGCCGGCGGAGGGCTGCTTTCTCTGGGGACTTCAATGAAGAAGCCCGTGCACACCAGGTTACTTGGCGGCGGTCGTCTTGCCGTAGCGGTTGCGGAAACGCTCCACGCGGCCACCCATGTTGTCCACGCTTTTCTGCGTGCCGGTGTAGAAAGGGTGCGATTCGCTGGAGGTGTCCAGCTTGTACAGCGGCAGCTCGCGACCGTCTTCCATCTTGATCATCTCCTTCGTGTTCGCGCAGGAGCGGGTCACGAACTTGAAGCCGTTGGAGAGGTCCTGGAAGCAGACTTCGCGGTAGTTGGGGTGAATGCCGTCTTTCATGGCGGTTCCTTCAGTTCAGGTGCGGTAGCCGCAGGGAAACCATTTCCCTGTACTTGTCGCGATTTGCAAAGCCTTGGATTATAGCCTTAGCCGCCGCGACGCATCATGTCGAAGAACTCGGAGTTGTTCTTCGTGGACTTCATGCTCTTGAGCACCATCTCCATGGCTTCGATCTCGTCCATGTTGTACATGAACTGGCGCAGGATCCGGGTCTTCTGCAGGATCTCTGGCTGCAGGAGCAGTTCCTCGCGGCGGGTGCCGCTGCGATTGAGCTGGATGGAGGGGAAGACGCGCTTTTCGTACAGGCGGCGGTCCAGGTGGATTTCGCAGTTGCCGGTGCCCTTGAACTCTTCGAAGATCACCTCGTCCATGCGGCTGCCGGTGTCCACCAGCGCGGTGGCAATGATGGTGAGCGAGCCGCCTTCCTCGATCTTGCGGGCAGCGCCGAAGAAGCGCTTGGGTCGCTGCAGGGCGTTGGCGTCCACGCCGCCCGTGAGCACCTTGCCGCTGGAGGGGAGCACGTTGTTGTAGGCCCGTGCCAGGCGGGTGATGGAGTCGAGCATGATCACGACGTCCTTTTTGAGTTCGACCAGGCGCTTGGCGCGCTCGATCACCATTTCGGCCACATGAACGTGGCGCGCAGCGGGTTCGTCAAAGGTGGAGGCAATCACCTCGCCGCGCACCGTGCGCTGCATTTCGGTCACTTCCTCAGGACGCTCGTCGACCAGCAGCACCATCAACTCCACATCGGGGTGGTTGGCGGTGATGGCGTGGCAGATGTGCTGCATCATCACGGTCTTGCCGCTCTTGGGCGGTGCGACGATCAGGGCGCGCTGGCCGCGGCCAATGGGCGCAATGATGTCGATCACGCGGCCCGTGATGTTCTCTTCGCTCTTGATGTCGCGCTCCAGACGCATCTGCTCCTTGGGGAACAGGGGCGTCAGGTTCTCGAACATGATCTTGTGCTTGTTGTCCTCCGGGGGCAGGCCATTGATCTTGTCGAGCTTGTTGAGCGCGAAATAGCGTTCTCCGTCCTTGGGGATCCGGACCTCTCCCTCGATCATGTCCCCCGTGTGCAGGTTGAAGCGGCGGATCTGGCTGGGCGAGATGTAGATGTCGTCCGTGCTCGCGGTGTAGCTGGTGTCGGGCGCCCGCAGGAAACCGAAGCCGTCAGGGAGCACCTCGAGCACGCCGTCCGCGTACACCAGCTCGCCGCCCTTGGCGCGCTTCTTGATGATCGCAAACATCAGTTCCTGTTTCCGCATGCGGCCGGTGTTCTCGATTTCGAGCGCTTCGGCCTGCTTGAGGACTTCAGACACGTGCAGTGCCTTGAGTTCGTTGAGGTGCATGGAATTCACTCCGGGCGGGAGTTGAGTCAGTAGCGGGGGAGGGGGCGCTGGCGTCCGGGTGGCGGACGGTGCGCTAGATGGAGAGCGGGCGTCTGTCAGGCTCGCTGGCGCAAATTATGACAGGAAAAGCGGGGGGAGGAAGTGAAACGAAGCCCGGGCGTTGCACCCGGGCCGCACAGCTGGCGTTCAGGCCAGTTGCTGATCGAGGAAGGCGGTGAGCTGTGCCTTGCTCAATGCGCCGACCTTGGTGGCGGCCAGCTGACCGTCCTTGAAGAGCATCAGCGTCGGAATGCCGCGGATGCCGAACTTGGCCGGCACGTCGCGGTTGTCGTCCACATTGAGCTTGGCGATCTTGAGTTTGCCGTCGTAGGAGCCGGCCACTTCATCCAGGATGGGCGCGATCATCTTGCAGGGGCCGCACCACTCGGCCCAGAAGTCCACCAGCACCGGTGCCTTGGCTTCGAGCACGTCGGCCTGGAAGCTCGCATCGGAAACGTGTTTGATCAGGTCGCTGGCCATGATTCATCCTAAAAAGCGTTGAACGGGGAGGTTACAGTTTGAGCACATGCCTGAGAGGGAAAACGGTGACGGAGCACCCCCTGCGCGCACGATCCGCACCATTGTGACAGAAACCCCTATTTCATGACGCCAGCAAGCCCATCCCGGGAAGACCCGCCGCCAGGGGGCGCGCATCCCGTTGCGCGGGGCTGGTCGCGCCTGGTCCAGCACATCGACGCGGCGCTGCTTGAACGCGGCGTGGAGGCGAACCGAACGGTGGTCATGGTGCCTTATGCGCAACTCATGGAGGCAGGTCGGCGCGCCTGGGCTTCGGTCCATCCGAGCGGTTTCGCTCCACGGTTCGAGTCGAGTCGCAACTGGGCGGCCACGCTGCAGCCGTTCGCGCCGGGCCCTGCCGACCTGGGCATGGACATGGCGCGCGACAGCCTGGTGGCGGCCGCGTTCATCGAGCGGGTGGCGCCGGTGCGCGGCGATGCGGCACTGAGAGCCGCGATGGTCTCGCGCCTGGTGGAGTCCGCCCGGCAGTTGGCGCCGCTGGCCGCGGCTGTTCCACCTTCGGGGCGCCTCTCATGGGCCGAAAACCTGCGGCAGGAGGTGACGCCCGGCCTCCAGGCACTGCAGTGGGAGGGCTTGCTCTCCTCGCTGGCGCTCACGTGGGCCAGCACGTCCTCGTACCCGACCGACGTGCTGTGGGGAGATGCATGTCGGCCTGGGGTCGAGGCCGAACTGCTGGTGGTGCTGCGTGGCTTTCAACAGGATCCCCTGGCTGAAGCGCTGGCTTCACATTGGGGTGCGCGCGCGCTGGCGTTGCCTTTCGAAGGGCCCACCGCGTTGTCGGCCACCGCGCGGTTGCATGTTTGCGGCGACGCCGAGGACGAAGCGCAACGCGCAGCGGCCTGCGTGATCGCACAGGTCAACGCCGGTCGCATGCCCGTGGCGCTGGTGGCCAACGACCGGCTGCTGACGCGCCGTGTGAGTGCGATGTTGCATGGAGCCGGTCTGGCCGTGCGCGACGAAACCGGCTGGAAACTCTCCACCACACACGCCGCCGCCGTCCTCATGAGTCTTTTGCGTGCCGCCGATGCACGGGCTTCCATGGACGACGTGCTGGATTGCCTCAAGCAGGCCGGTCACTGGCCCGATGCCGCCGTGCAGTCCCTTGAGCAGCGTGCGCGCGAGCTCGGCATCTCACGCTGGAGGGGTGCATTGGGCAGCCTGCGCATGGCACCCACCCTGCCCGACGATCTGGCACCCCTGCTCGAGCGCCTGCAAGCCCCTCGCCCCTTGTCAGGCTGGCTGGTGGATGTGGCCAGCGGCCTTCGCCAGGTGGGACAGTGGCAACGATTCGAAGCGGACGCCGCTGGCCAGCAGATCTTGCGTGTCCTGCGCTTGGGCGAAGGCGCAGCAAGCGAGCTTGCAGCGCTGACAGAAGCGTTTGACGCCCCCGCGGCACGTACCCGGGGCGGTGCGAGGTTGTCGCTCTCCGCATTCACCGCATGGGTGCGGGAGGTGCTCGAAGGCGCCAGCTTCACGCCCCGCAGCGAAGGCGAATCTGCCGTGGTGGTTCTGCCCATGGCGCAATTGCTGGGCCGTGCCTTTTCGGCCACGGTGGTGCCCGGGTGCGATGAAACGCACCTCAGTCCCAGCCCCGAGCCACCCGGCAACTGGACCGCACCGCAGCGGGACTTGCTGGGCCTTCCTTCGCGGGAAACCCTTTCGCAGGTGGCGCTCGCCGCGTGGCAGGCCACGCTGGCGTTGCCCGAGCTGGACCTGTTGTGGCGCACGCAGGAGCGGGGCGAGGCGGTGCTTCCCAGTGCATGGGTGCAGGCGTTGCAAGCACCGTTTGCTGCCGATCCTCGCGACGTGCGCCCCCTGGTGGCGCGCGTGCCACCCCGTCCCGGCCCGTCGGCGCGCGACGTGCTGCCAGAGTCGCTCTCAGCCAGCGCGTACCAGGACCTGCGCGACTGTCCCTACCGCTTCTTTGCCATGCGGCAGCTGCGTCTGGTCGAAGCGCCCGAGCTGGACGTGGAGCCCGATCAGCGCGACATGGGCAACTGGCTGCATGCCGTGTTGCGAGCGTTTCATGAAGAGCGGCGTGATGCGCGGCCCGGACGCCCTGCGGATCGCGCCATGCTGGACCGCCTGGCAGATGAAACTGCTGCCCGGATGGGACTGAACACGGGTGAAGGCGGTGCGGGTTTCCTGCCGTACCAGGCCGTGTGGCCGGCCATGCGCGAGGGCTACCTCGACTGGCTGGGCGAGTTCGAAGCCAGCGGCGACCGCCCGGGACCCCGATTTGTCGAGGCCGAGGCCGAACTCAGGGCCAGCGCCGGGCCTTGGGCCCTGCTCGGCAAGCTGGACCGGATCGATCACCAGGACAGCCCTGAAGGACCGATTCCGTTCGTGATCGACTACAAGACCGAAGCACGCGACAAGACGCAAGCCCGGGTGAAGCAGCCGCTGGAAGACACCCAGCTCGCGTTCTATGCCGCGTTGCTGCCCGACGAGAACCTGCGCGCGGCCTACCTGAGCATCACCGACAAGCGTGGCGACACCAATCGCGACGCTCCCACCCGGCTGATTGAACAACCCGAGGTGCTGATGGCCCGCGAACGCCTGCGCGAGGGCCTGGTGCAGGACCTGGCGCGTGTGGCGGCTGGCGCTGCGATGCCCGCCCTTGGGGAGGGCCGGGTGTGCGAGCACTGCGCGGCGCGCGGTCTGTGCCGCAAGGATTTCTGGGCGAGCGTATGAAGGCGGCTGCCTACCGCATCAACGGCACGCACGCCAGCCGTGCAGCGTTCTACGCGCTGGCCTGTGACCCCGCGCGCAGCGTGGCAGTGGAGGCCTGCGCGGGCGCCGGCAAGACCTGGATGCTGGTCTCACGCATCCTGCGCGCACTGCTCGACGGCTGCGCGGCGCAGGACATCCTGGCCATCACTTTCACCCGCAAGGCCGCTGGCGAAATGCGCGATCGTCTCGATGCCGAACTTCGTCGCTGGACACAATTGACCGACGAGGAACTCATCGCCGAACTGAGTGCGCGCGGCCTGGACGAGGGCGATGCGCTGCGGCGCGCTGGCGAAGCCCGCGGCCTGTACGCGCGTGTCTCCGCGCAGGGGCGTCCCGTTCAGGTGCGCACATTCCACGGCTGGTTTGCCGCCTTGCTGCGCGGTGCGCCGCTGAGCGTTCTGCAGGAACTGCAACTGCCGGTGCAGTACGAGCTGCTGGAGGACGACGAGAAAGCGATGGCGCAGGTGTGGCCGCGCTTCTATGCGGCCCTGGAGTCCAGCCCGCCGGACCGGCAGGACTTCATGGACAGCGTGGCGCAGCACGGGCGCGCACAGACCGCCAACGCCTTGAGGAGAGCCCTGCAGAAGCGGGTGGAGTTCGCGCTGGCCGACGCAGCGGGCGTGGTGGCTTCGTCGGTCCACCTGTTCACCGTGCGCCATCCGGCATTTGCCGGCCTGGAGCGTCCCGAACTGGCCCTGTTGCAGCCCGATGCCCGTGCGCGCTGGCTGGGCCGGGCCAAGGTTCTTGGTGGGGAGGCCAACAAGACGCCGCAGGCCAGTGCAGCGGAGGTCGTGCGGGCTTTCGAACTTCCCGATGAGGGCAGCCAGATGCCCCTGCGGCTGGCGATGCTGCGCAAGGCTTTTCTGGTGGCGGACGAAGACCGCCTGACCCGCCATCTGCTCAAGTTCGAAGCGGCGCAGGCTGCAGAAGCCGAACTGGTGGAACTGTGCCAGGCCAAGCGGCAGCACGACGCCTGGGAACACCATCAGCGCATGGCGCGCCTGACGCGTGTGCTGCTGGCCACTTTTGCCGAGCTCAAGCGCGAACGGGGCTGGGTCGACATGAACGATGTGGAAGGAGCGGCGCAGCGCCTGCTGGGCGACGCCGAACTCTCCGGCTGGCTGCAGCAGAGGCTGGACGCACGCGTGCGCCATGTGCTGATCGACGAATTCCAGGACACCAACCCCTTGCAGTGGCAGACCCTGTATGGCTGGCTCTCCGCGTACGCGGGTGCCGGCTCGGGCGAGGCGCCCTGCGTGTTCCTGGTGGGCGACCCCAAGCAATCCATCTACCGTTTCCGTCGCGCCGAGCCCCAGGTGTTCAAGGCCGCGCAGGCATTTGTGGTGCAGGGGCTGGCGGGCGCACTGCTCAGTTGCGACCACACGCGTCGGTGTGCCCCTGCCGTGGTGGACGTGCTCAACCAGGCCATGATGGCCGCCGTCGATGCGGGTGAATACGGCAGCGATTTTCGTGTGCACACCACCGAGAGCGAACGCGAAGGCTCGGTGCTCTGCCTGCCGCAGTTGTCGCGCAGCCAACGCGAACGCGACGAGACCGATGGTGACGTGGGCGAATGGCGCGACAGCCTGGTCACACCACGCGTGCTGCCTGACGACACGATGTCCGCACTCGAAGCTCGCCAGGCGGCCGACTGGGTGGCCGCCGAGATCGCTTCGGGAAGTGCAGCGCCCGACCACATCATGGTGCTGTCGCGCCGCCGCGAGCGACTGGCCTGGATGTTCGAGGCCCTTCGCGAGCGAGGCATCTCCAGCGAACAGCCGGAGAAACTTGAACTGGGCGACGCACCGGCGGTGCAGGACGTCGTGGCGCTGCTGGATGTGCTGGTGTCGGCGGCTCACGATCTGAGCCTGGCGCGCGCGTTGAAATCGCCCTTGTTCCTTTGCAGTGACGACGACCTGGCGCAGCTCGCCCGTCTGCGGTTGCAGTGGACGCCGCCGCGCAACGCCGAGGGCGAAACGGGGGCCAGGCCATCGTGGTGGCATGTGCTGCAACGTTTCGCCGGTCTCCCGCTGCCTGAGCAGCATGGACTGGCACAGGACGACCACCAGGCCGCGCGCCTGCATGATGCTGGGCAGCGCCTTGCGCGCTACCACCAGTGGGTGCATGAACTGCCGCCACACGACGCGCTTTCCGCCATCTACGACCACGGCGACGTGCTCGCGCGTTTTGCACAGAGCGTGCCGGGTTCGCAGCGACCTGCGGTGCTCGCGCAGTTGCGCGACCTGCTCGCCCAGTCGCTTGCCCATGAGGGCGGGCGGTTCCTCACACCGTACCGGCTGGTGCGCGCCCTCAAGGCAGGCGGCATCCGCGCGACGCCGGTGCACACACCCGGCGCTGTGCGCCTGCTCACCATCCATGGCGCCAAGGGGCTGGAGGCGCACACCGTGCTGCTGCTTGACACCGACACCGGCGGTTCGCGCCCTGAAAGCATGGGCGTGCTGGTGGACTGGCCAGGTGAAAACGCCGCGCCACGCCGCTTCGTGTTTCTGGCGAGCGAGAAAAATCCGCCCGCGTGTGCGGCCGATGCCCTGGCCATCGAGCAGCAGGCGCGTTCGCTGGAAGAGCTCAACGCGTTGTACGTGGCGATCACGCGAGCGGAGTCGCGGCTGGTGGTGTCCAGTTTCGAGCCGCATCAACGCGGCCCTGCGCTGACCTGGTTCCAGCGGCTGGCGCCCCTCGCGAGAGCCGAATCGGTGGTCGGGCCCGTGACACCCCGCATCGGCACGGAGGCTCACGCTGAACCTGCAGCCTTGTTGAGCCTGCCCCGACTGACGGCGATGCCGTCCCAGGCGCCGGCGCCTCCCGGCGTACCCGTGGACGACACCGCCAGCCGTTTCGGCCTCGCGCTGCACCGCCTGCTGCAGTGGCGGCCCACGCCCGCCGCCCAGTTCGACTGGCACGCCGATCACACTCAGGCGGTGGCGCGAGAGTTCGAGCTCGATGCCGCACAGGCACGCGAGGCCCTGGCGATGGCCAGGCGCATCGTTTCGGGGGAGGCGGCCTGGGCTTGGGACGCCGACCAGCTCGTCCAGTGGGGCAATGAAGTCGAACTGTTCCACCAGGGCGCGCTGTGGCGGCTGGACCGACTGGTGCGCCGACGCGACAGCGGCGAGTGGTGGGTGCTGGACTACAAGAGCGCAGCCCATCCCGAGCGCCAGCCCGAACTGCTCGCGCAGATGCAGCGCTACCGAGCGGCCATGGCCGCAGCCCGGCCAGGTGAGCCGGTCCGGCTCGCGTTCATCAACGCGCAGGGCCGGCTCATCGAACTGCCGCCCGAAAAGGAACCGTCGTGAACACCGACACGCGCATCGACGTTGCTGTCATCGGCGGAGGGCCGGCAGGCCTCATGGCGGCCGAGGTGACGTCCCGCGCCGGCCTGGGTGTGCATGTGTTCGACGGCATGCCCTCGGTCGGCCGCAAGTTTCTGCTGGCTGGCAAGGGCGGCATGAACCTCACGCATGCGGAACCCTTGCCTGCGTTTGTGGGCCGATACGGCGCGCAGTCCGATCGAATGCGCCCCCTGCTCGAAAGTTTCGGGCCGCAGCAAGTTCGCCACTGGGCCGCGGGTCTGGGCATCGACACCTTCGTGGGCAGCTCGCAGCGCGTGTTCCCCACCGACATGAAGGCCGCACCCCTGCTGCGGGCCTGGCTGCAGCGGCTGCGCCACCCAGGCGGCAACGGTGTGCCCGTGAGCTTCCACATGCGCCACCGCTGGTGCGGATGGCACGAAGACGGTGGGCTGCTCTTCGACACGCCAACGGCTCGCCTGCGCGTGAACGCCAGGGCCACGGTGCTGGCGCTCGGGGGCATGAGCTGGGCGCGCCTGGGCTCCGATGGGGCCTGGGTACCGTGGCTGCAGGCGGCCGGCATTGCGGTGGCGCCCCTGCGGCCCAGCAACTGCGGGTTCGATGTGATCGACGGGTGGTCCACCTTCTTTGCGGACCGTTTCGCAGGCCAACCCTTCAAGTCCGTCGTCATCCGCGCCATCGACGCATCAGGCCAGGTGTTTGAGCGCAAAGGGGAATTCGTGGCCACCGCCACCGGTGTCGAAGGCAGCCTGATCTACGCCGCGTCCGGCCTGTTGCGCGACGAGATCGAGCGCTCGGGGCGTGCCACTTTAGAACTCGATCTGCTGCCCGACCGCAGCGCCGATCAGGTGCTGGCCCAGGTGTCGCATCCGCGCGGGTCTCGCAGCCTCTCCAGCCACCTCAAGAGCCGGCTGGGTCTGGACGGCATCAAGATGGCCATCGTGAACGAACGGGTGGACAAGGAAACGCTGCACGATCCTGCGCGACTGGCGGTGTTGCTCAAGGCCTTGCCGATCACATTGGCGCGTCCACGACCGGTGGACGAAGCCATCAGCAGCGCAGGCGGCGTGGCGTGGAGCGCGCTGGATGATGGCCTGATGGTGCGAACGCGGCCCGGGCTGTTCTGCGCGGGCGAGATGCTGGACTGGGAGGCACCCACCGGCGGCTATCTGCTCACCGCCTGCCTGGCCAGTGGCGTCCGGGTGGGAGACGGCGTCGTGGCCCACCTGCGCGCCGGAAGTCAGCCCGACAGGGCTTCCAGAATCAGCGAATAGGACTTGCCCAGCCAGAGTGCGCCATCGCGGTGATCGCCGAGTTCATCGCCGGTGTTGGGGTGGATGAGCACATCCAGAGCACCATGGTTGAGCACCAGCCAGCCGGTGACGTAGGCAAACTCGGCAGGGTCAAACGCCACCTGGAACGTCCACGCAGGGTGCGGTCCCACTGGCTTTTCATGGAAACGTCCGACCTGAACGCGCGCACCGAGTTCGTGGGTGACGAGCTCACGCAGGGTCCAGGCCGCGTCCCGCGTGTCCGCACCGAAGTACACATGGGCATGCCAGCTGGCGATGGCCGACGGATCGCGCGCGGACATGTTCGGCATCACTTGCGTCGAATGTCCTGCACGATCTCGTTGGAGAGTGCTGCCACCTGCTTGTCGGTCATCGCTGAAAAGATGCCCTGCCACGCGGTGGAACTGGTGGCGTATTGCCCGGTGCCCAGGCGGCGTTTCATCGGTAGTTCGACGAATTCGGCCGATGCATCAATGAAGGCGTTCCCGGTCATGATGCCGAAGCCATATCGGGCGCCGGAGGTGAGGTACCGGTAGTCCTTCACACTGATCCGCACCAGCGTCGTTCCCCTGGGCTGCGCTGGCGGCTCGGCTTCGTAGTAGGCGAACGCAAGTCCCGCCGATGCGGCCGATGCTTCGAAGGCGGTGCGCCATTCCGCGCGAAAAGTGTTCCAGTCCTTGGACGCCTGGATCGCCGGTGCGCCCTGAATCAGCAACACCACGCGCGTGGTGGGCACAGAAGGCGAGGCGATGGAAGGGCCGCTGGCCTGCGCACCAGCGCTGGCGGTGGGCTTGCTGACGGTGGCGGCACAGCCGCTCAGGACGAGAGCGCCAACGAGGGCGAGGGTGGTGAGGCATCGGGTCATGAAGCAGGCCATGAGTGGTCAATGGTCGAAGGGCTGACTGCACGACGCATCGAACCAACACGACGCTGCGCGATGAGCCATCTGAGAGAGGAGGGTGACGAGCCTTGACCCCGGCACTGGATTCACAGTTAGGGCTGCTTGGTTCCCCACCTGACCCGGTTGGCCGCTTCACCATGCGGGAAGGCCCGTCGAGGGCTATTGTAGGCGACGGGCCGTTTCGATGTGCTCAGCGCAGTTGCAAGTCTTCGTTGCCGAAGGTGATGGAAAGCGGCTCGATGACAAGTTGCTTGGGCCCCGCTTCCACCTGGCCGGCCACGATCGCTTGAATGCCTTGCGCCCTGGCCACTTCCACCGTGCGCCCAGCCTGATCTGCTGGCACGAAGATGGCAAAGCCGGCGCCCATGTTGAGCGTGCTGTAGGCCTCTCGGTCGTCCTGCTTCGCATGCTGCTGGATGAACTTGAGCACCGGCGTCACTTCGGGCACCTGCGTGATGCGGTAGGTGAGTTCGGCGGGGTGGCGCAGCAGCTTGCGCCAGCCGTGGCCGGTGATGTTGGCGCAGTAGTGCGGCGTGATGCCCGCGCGGTAGAGCGCTTCGGTGACTGGTGAATAGAGCACCGTGGGAGCGAGCAGGGCTTCGCCGAAGCTCAGGCCCGGCGTGACCTCCGTCAGGTAGCCCTGGGGCAGTCGCTCGGCCAGCTTGCGCGCCAGGCTGAGCCCGTTGGCGTGGATGCCGCTGGAGGCCAGCAACACGATGGCGTCACCCGCGCCAAGTCGGTCGCCCACCGAGAGGCGTTCCTTGGGGTTGATGAGTCCGGTGCACGAGGCCGCCAGATCGATGCGGCCGGCTTCTACGATGCCGGCCAGTGCGGGCGTCTCGCCGCCGCCCCAGGCCACGCCGCAGATGTCGCAGGCCTTTTTCCAGCCCGCCACCAGGGCCTGGGCGCGAGCAGCGTCGCCAAACCATTCGCTTCCGCCCGCAGCCCAGTAGGCCTGCACCACGAGCGGCGTGGCGCCGACGGTGATGAGGTCGTTGATGGCCATGGCGATGGTGTCCTGCGCGATGCCTTCGTAGTAACTCTTGCCGGTCAGGCGCGCCATTTCATCGGCCACCAGTGCCTTGCTGCCCAGGCACTCGACGATGCTGGCCAGGTAGAACGGACCCACATCGACCACGTAGGCCGACTCCCCGCGCGAGGCAGCGATTTCGCTGAAACCGTGGGCGCCCAGGTGGGCGCCCGTGGCGGCGGCGGCGCGTTGCGCGGCCACTTTCAGGGGGTCGATCAGGTCGTAGTTGACGCCGGCTTGTTCGTAGCTCAGCGTGTCGGTGGCAGCGGTGGAGGTGGGGGAAGACATGGCCCAGATTATCCGGGATCGGCGGGCCGGACTGCCGAGGGGCCGCCCGTAGAATGCGTGGAATGTCCTACCTCGTGCTCGCCCGCAAGTACCGCCCCAAGACCTTTGCCGAAATGGTGGGCCAGGCGCACGTGGTCCAAGCCCTCTCCAACGCACTCACCACCCAGCGCCTGCACCACGCCTACCTGTTCACCGGAACGCGCGGCGTGGGCAAGACCACGGTCTCGCGCATTCTGGCGAAGTCGCTCAACTGCCTGAGCGCCGACGGTCAGGGCGGCATCACCGCTGAACCTTGTGGCGTGTGCCAGGCGTGTACCGATATCGACAGCGGCCGCTTCGTGGACTACACCGAACTCGATGCCGCTTCCAACCGGGGTGTGGACGAGGTGCAGGCGCTGCTGGAGCAGGCGGTCTACAAGCCAGTGCAGGGCCGGTTCAAGGTGTTCATGATTGACGAGGTCCACATGCTGACCAACACGGCGTTCAACGCCATGTTGAAGACGCTGGAGGAACCCCCTGAATACCTGAAGTTCGTGCTGGCCACGACCGACCCGCAGAAGGTGCCGGTGACCGTGCTCTCGCGCTGCCTTCAGTTCAACCTGCGACCGATGGCGCCCGAGACCGTGCTGGAGCACCTTCAGCAGGTGTTGCAAGCCGAGCAGGTGAGCGCCGATGTGCAGTCGCTGCGGCTCATCTCGCGCGCCGCGCGCGGCTCGATGCGCGACGCGCTTTCGCTCACCGACCAGGCCATCGCCTTCGGCGGCGGCCAGTTGCAGGAAGCCACGGTGCGCCAGATGCTGGGCGCGGTGGATCGTTCGTATGTCCTGCGGCTGGTCGACGCGCTTTCGCGCGCCGACGGTGCGCAGGTGGTGGAGACGGTCGATTCCCTGCGCCTCAACGGCTTGAGCGCAGCCTCCACGCTGGAGGAAATGACTGGCGTGCTGCAACGCATGGCGGTGCTTCAGGCGGTGCCGGGTCACGCGCAGAGCGAAGGTCAGGACGACCCCGATGAAGCGCAGATCGCGCAACTGGCGCAGGCGCTGCCGGCGGACGAGACGCAACTTCTCTACAGCCTGTGCCTCCATGGGCGTGGCGAACTCGGCCTGGCGCCCGACGAATACGCTGCGCTCACCATGGTGCTGCTGCGCCTGCTCGCGTTCAAGCCCGCGGGCGCGACGGAAAAAAAAACACTGAAAACCACTGAGCCGGTGCCGGTGCCGGTGCCGGTGCCGGTGCCGGTGCCGGTGCGCGTGGCGCCCGCCCAGGCGGCTGTGCAAGCGCCGCCACCGCCACCACCGCGTGCTGCTCAGCCGCCCGTGCCTGCCCAGGCGCCTGTGGCTGCACCGCTCCCCGTGCCAGCGAAGCCCGAAGCCCGCGCGCCGGTGGAAGAAACCGATGAAGCGCCCTGGCCCGAGGACGACGGCCTTCCATGGGAAGAGGCTGAGCCGGCGCCCAGCCGCGTGCTGGCCATTCCCGTGCGAGATGCGGGCGAGCCCGGCCGGCTTGACCAGCCGCAGCTGCGCGCGCCCGATCCTCAGGTTGTCCATGCGACCAGCGAAGAGGGCGACTTCTGGTTCGAAACCGTGATGCAACTGGCCCGTGCAGAGGTCATCACCGCGCTAGTACGCGAGCTGGGCCTGCAGTCGCAACTGGTGGCACGCGATGCGGGCCAGTGGATGCTGCGCGTGGATCGGGGTTCGCTCAACCAGGGCAATGCGCGCGATCGGCTTGCCGCTGCACTGCAGACGCTGGGGCACGAGGTGCGCCTGGTGGTGGAGATCGGCAGCGTGACCGACTCGCCAGCGCGCCGCCTGGCCTTCGCTGCGCAGCAGCGCCAGCAGCAGGCCGAAGCGGTGATTCTGGGCGACCCCTTCGTGCAATCCATGATGCGGGACTTTGGCGGCAAAATCGTGCCAGGTTCGCTCAAGGCCACCAGCGCCTGACCGGCTCCCATTCTTTCATCCAGACACAAGGAACACCATGTTCAACAAAGGACAACTAGCCGGCCTCATGAAGCAGGCGCAGGCGATGCAGGACAACCTTAAGAAGGCGCAGGACGAACTGGCCCACATCGAGGTGACGGGCGAATCGGGTGCCGGCCTGGTGACGGTGCTCATGACCTGCAAGCACGACGTCAAGCGCGTGACCATCGACCCGAGCCTGCTGGCCGATGACAAGGACATGCTGGAAGACCTGGTGGCTGCCGCCTTCAACGCCGCCGTGCGCAAGGCTGAAGAAACTTCGGCCGAGAAGATGGGCAAGCTCACCGCCGGCATGCCTGGCCTGCCGCCCGGCATGAAGTTCCCTTTCTGAAGACCGGAAGACGCACCCCTTCAGGCGCTGCATGGCCGACAACCATTCGCTGGAACTGCTGATCCAGTCGCTCCGGCGCCTCCCCGGCGTGGGCGTGAAATCGGCACAGCGCATGGCGTTTCACCTGCTGCAGCACGACCGTGAGGGAGCTGTGCAACTGGCGCGCGCCCTGGAGCATGCGGCCGGCTCGGTCAAACACTGCTCGCTCTGCCATACGTTCACCGAAGAAGACCTCTGTCCCACCTGTCGGGACCCTCGGCGCGACCAGACGCAGCTGTGCGTGGTGGAAACGCCGGCCGACCAGGCCGCCATGGAGCGCACCGGCGCTTACAAGGGCCTGTACTTCGTGCTCATGGGCAAGCTCAGCCCACTGGATGGCGTGGGGCCGCGCGACATCGGCTTGCAGAAGCTGTTTGACCGCATCGGCAGCGAATCCGATCTGCGGGAGGTGATCCTGGCCACCAACTTCACCGCCGAGGGCGAGACCACCGCGCACGTGATCGCGCAGGCGCTGAAGGGCCGCGGTGTGCAGGTGACGCGGCTGGCGCGGGGTGTACCCGTGGGCAGCGAACTGGAGTACGTGGATCTGGGCACCATCGCCCATGCCCTGGTGGACCGGCGCTGAGCGGCCCCAGCTTTTTTATTGACGATGAGAAGCACTTCATGAAGCTGGCGGGATTGACGGTGGCCTACTGGGCGGTCTTGGTGGCGGCCCTGCTGCCGCTGGTGTGCGGCTGGATTGCCAAGTCGGGCAGCTTTGGCAAGTCCAGGCGAGAGGGCGGCTACGACAACCGCAACCCGCGCGCCTGGCTGGCTCGCCAGACCGACTGGCGCGCGCGCGCCAACGCCGCACAGGCCAACAGCTTCGAAGCCCTGCCGTTCTTCATCGGGGCGGTGATCATTGCCCACCAGCTCGGCGGCGTTCAGATCCGCATCGATGTGCTGGCCTTCGTGTTCGTCGTGTTGCGCTTGCTCTACATCGCGATGTACGTGGCCGACATGGCCACCGCGCGCAGCCTGCTCTGGACCGCGGCGCTCGCGGTGAACATCGCGATCCTCTTCACTTGAGCCTGTGGCAGCGCGCTGTGCCTGCGCTCGTTACATCAACTTGCAATTGCGCTCCGTACAAACCCGCTCGGGATTGGTCCCGATGCGGCTGATGACCATCGCCCCTAGGCTCAAGGTTCACCAAGAAATGTGTGCCAAGAGAGGAATGCAGGGTCATGTGGAGTCGCCGTCAATGGGGTCGAGTGTGTGCGCTTGGAGTGGTCGCTGCGGCGCTGCCGCCCCTGCACGCCCAGACTGCGCCTGGCTCCGCTGCACCTGCCGGTGGACCGCGTCCGGCTGTGCCGCGTCTCGTGATCGCCGCGTATGAGCGCGCGTCTTTCTGCTACCTGCCTCTGACCATCGCGGAACGCCTGGGCTATTTCGGCCAGGAAGGACTCGACGTGGAAGTGCGCGAGTTCGCCGACGCCTCGTTGGCCGCGCAGGCCGTGCAAGCCAACACTGCTCAGGTGCTCTCGGCGTCCTACAGCAGCACCATCAGCCTCCAGGCCAGAGGACAAAGCCTGCAGTCTTTTGTGCTGCAGGGGCGAGCGCCGCAGATTGTGCTGGGTGTGTCGCTCAAGACCATGGGCCACTACCGGCACCTCAGCGACCTGCGTGGCCGACGGGTGGGCGTGGTCTCGGACGGATCGTCCTCGCACCGCGTGGCCAGCATGGTGCTGGGCAAGGCCGGGCTTCGACCGGGCGAAGTGCAGTACGTCGCTCAGCCGTCACCGGTGCTGGCCCTTCAGGCGTTCCGGCGCGGTCAGCTCGATGCCATCAGCTACAACGACCCCACGGTGACGGAGCTCGAGCAGAACGGCGAGCTGCGGGTGGTGGTGGACACGCGCAGCACGCGCGGCACGGCGGACGTGTTTGGCGGACCCATGCCCTCGGGCTGCCTGTGCGCGCCCGCGGATTTTCTGGCGCAGAACCCGCGTGCCAGCCAGGGCCTGGCCGATGCCATGGTGCACGCGCTGAAGTGGTTGCAGACGGCGGGACCGTCGGACCTCATCAAGGCCGTGCCCGAGCGCCACTTCCAGGGCGATCGAGCGTTGTACCTGGCCGCATTTGCCCGCGTGCGCGAGGCCTGGACGGTCGACGGGCTCATGCCCGACGCCGGGCCTGCCACCGCGGCACGCATGCTCGCATTGTTTGAGGATGCGGGCACGGTGCAGCGCGTGGATCTGGCGCGCACGTTCACCAACGACTTCGCGCGCAAGGCCAAAGCCCGTTTCCGGGCCTGAGATCAGCGCACGGTCGGGGTGGAGCCCACAGCGAATCGCGGCGTCACTTCGGCGCCCTTGTGCGAAGCGGCAAAGGCAGCGCCACTGTCTTCGCTGGTGTTCGCCGCCACGCTCTCGCGCGAAGCCTGGTATTCGGCGGTGACCTGCTCACGCGTCTTCTCGCTGCGGAAGTCGCGCACGGGGTTGTACGAGGTGGACCAGGGGTTCACGCCAGCCTGGCGGAACTGAGCCAGTTCTGCCTGGACTTCAGCGCGCGTGCGGGTGGATGTGAATGCGGTGTCGTCGACGCTGATGTCGCCAGCGAGCGTGGTGCCGGCGAAGGCGCTGCCCGTGGTGGCTGCAAGGGCAATGAGGGCGGCGATGGTGGACTTGCGGTTCATGTGAATTCTCCAGATGTTCATGCGAAAGTGCATGGGAGAAGTCTGAACTTCAAGTCGCTGGAGAGAAATCACCTGCGCCAGCATGCGGCATTGCAGCATCCGCAACAATGCCCCGCTTGAACATGGCCGATGCGGCCGCAGCGTCCGCGCTCAGGGCGCTATTTCTTGATGGTGGTTGCCACACGCGTCTTGCTCGAGCTGCTGGCGGCCTTGGCCTTGACGGGCTTGCGGGTCGAGGCAGTGGTGGTCTTGCGCTGGGTCGCGCTGGCACTCTTTTTGACCGGCTTCTTGGCACTGCTGGCGACCGTGGCGCGCTTGGGCAGCAGCAACGTGATGCGCTGGCCCGCCTTCAGCGGCGCATTCACGGCCAGCTTGTTCCAGTCCGCCACGCTCACCGCACTCACGCCGTAGCGACGAGCGAGCCGGGCAAGGTTTTCCCCCTTGCGGGCACGCACCGTGGTGCGCGTGAGCACCACATCAGGCTGCAGGCTCAATCGGGCGTTGTCGGCGACGTGGGCGGGCACATCGCCATTTCGCTGGCCGGTGCGCGGCACCAGCAGGCTCGAGCCCGCGCGCACCTGCATGCGGGGCGGGATGTTGTTGACGCTGCGCAGTTCCGACTCGCTCATGCCCACCCGGGAGGCGGCTTGCGCCACCGACATCGTGGTCGGCACGACCCACGCGGTCCAGCTCGCCAGCGGGCCGGTGTGCTTGCTCAGGGCGTCCTCGAAGACCACGGCGTTGTCCCACGGCAGCAGGATGTTGGGTGTGCCGGCGGCCATCACCATGGGCTGCTTCAGCGATGGGTTGAGCACGCGGAAGTCGGCCTCGCTGATCCCGGCCAGCCGCGCGATGACGGCCACGTCCATGTCGCGCTGGAGTGTGACGGTATCGAAGAACGGATGGTTGCCAATGAGCGGCAGCGTGGTGTTGTAGGCCTCGGGGCGCGCGATGATGTTCTTCACTGCCTGCAGCTTGGGCACGTACTGCCGCGTCTCGGCCGGCATGGTGAGGTCGGTGTAGCTGGTGGGCATGCCCATGCGCTGGTTGCGCGTGATGGCGCGGTTCACGTTGCCCTGGCCCCAGTTGTAGGCCGCCAGGGCGAGGTGCCAGTCGCCGAAGCGGCCGTGAAGCTGCTGCAGGTAGTCCAGCGCCGCGCGGGTGGATGCCAGCACATCGCGCCGGTCGTCGCGGAACACGTTCTGCCGCAGATCGAACGACTCGCCCGTGGCCGGCATGAACTGCCACATGCCCGCAGCGCGCGCGCTGGAGACGGCCTGCGGGTTGAAGGCACTTTCAATGAACGGCAGCAGCGCCAGCTCCATCGGCATGTTGCGACGCTCGATTTCCTCGACGATGTGGAACAGGTAGCGGCTGGAGCGCTCGGTCATGCGCTGGATGTAGTCGGGTCGGGTCGCGTACCACTGCTCGCGGTCGCGCACCAGGTCGCCTTCCAGGTCGGGCATGGAAAAGCCCCGACGGATGCGGTCCCACAGATCGGAGGGGGCGTCCAGGCTGGTGACTCCCGGCACGCTGGTGTCGGCGGTTCCGATCGCGCTCAAGGGAATGTCGCTGGGCAGGCGGTAAGAGGGCAGGCTCCTGGGGGCAGGCGCTGTGGACGCCTGGGGCGCCGTCGGAATGGGCGCTGGTTCGGGGGGCAGGGTGGTGGCGCAGCCGGAGACCAGAAGAACCAGAGCCAGACCCGAGATGGTGAGCCAGCGGCGTGAAAGCCTTGGGAGCGAGCGTCCGGGGAGCGAGAAAAGGGTCATCAGAAAACGTTCTTCCATTCCCGAAGCGTGGCGAACACGGCCACGTCATCGGTGGGTTGGCCCGGAGATCGGGCTCGTGCGGAGCGCACCACGTCGGCCTGGTCGGTGCGCAGAAAAGGGTTGATGCGTTTTTCCAGCCCGATGGAGCTGGGCAGTGTGGGAAAGTTCTGTGCGCGCTGCGCCTGGCAGCGCAACTGGTAGGCGGCCAGTTCGGCGTTGTGCGGCTCCACTGCCATGGCAAACCGCAGATTGGACAGGGTGTACTCGTGCGTGCAGCAGACCCGGGTGTTCTCAGGCAGGGCGGCCAGGCGAGTGAGCGAGTCCAGCATCTGGGCGGGTGTGCCTTCGAACAGTCGGCCACAGCCCCCTGAGAACAGCGTGTCGCCGCAGAAGAGGAGAGGTGCGCCATCGAAGTCGTCAGCGTGGAAGGCAATGTGGCCCGCGGTGTGCCCCGGTACCTCCAGCACCTGGAATCGCAGGCCCAGGACCTGCACTTCATCGCCCGCACCGACGCGTTGCAGAGGCTCCGGCATGCGCTCGCGCGCCGGGCCGATCACCCGTGCGCCAGTCGCGTCCCGCAGTGCAGCCACGCCGCCGGTGTGGTCGGGGTGGTGGTGGGTGATCAGGATGGTGTCGAGCTGCAGACCTTCGCTGGCCAGCCACCGCGCCACGCCGTCGGACTCGCCGGGATCCACGACCAGGGCCCGTTCACCATCGTCAACCGCCCAGATGTAGTTGTCGCTGAA
The DNA here is from genome assembly GCF_051858985.1 of Hydrogenophaga sp. Classification (GTDB taxonomy): domain Bacteria; phylum Pseudomonadota; class Gammaproteobacteria; order Burkholderiales; family Burkholderiaceae_C; genus Hydrogenophaga. The sequence continues at coordinate 604,396 of NZ_JBHYGM010000002.1, forward strand.
AGCCGGGATCGGGGTGAGGTGCATGGGGCGGTGGGAGGGTGAGGGCGTGTAGAGTGCGGTCTGGCCGTTTCGGCGTCCCGCAGTGTCGCAGACTTCCCACCGGGACCGCACCCTGCTTTACAAACCATGACCGCAAAAATTATAGGGTTGACCGAGTGGTTCGGCACCGCGCCGGGCCGGTACCTCCTCGAGTGGGAGCAGACCCAGTTCGATCTGGCTGCGGCGGACCTCTTTGGGTACAACGCCTTGCAGCTCGGTCTGCCGGAGCTGGATGCGCTGCGCAACAACCGCATGCCTCATCGCTGGCTGGCCTTGCCCGAGGTGCTGCCCTTGCGTTCAGACGCGGACGGGGAGTTGCCGGCTCGCGCGGGCGAGCCGCGCGTGGCCCTGGTCACCGACGCTGCTGCGCTGCCGTTTCCGCCGGCCAGCCTGGACCTGGTGGTGCTGCCGCACACGCTGGAATTCAGTGCCGATCCGCACCATGTCCTGCGCGAGGTGGAGCGCGTCCTGGTGCCCGAAGGGCGCGTGGTGATCTCGGGCTTCAACCCGGCCAGCCTGTGGGGCTTTCGCCAGGGGCGCAGCCGCTTCTGGGAGCGTGCGGGTGTTCATTCGAAAGGCGGAGCGGACCTCTACCTTCCCGATGCCGGCGAATTCATCGGGCCCTGGCGCTTGCGCGACTGGCTGCGGCTGCTCAGTTTTGACCTGGAGTCGGATCGCTACGGCTGCTACCGCCCGGCGGTCCGCACGGAAAAATGGCTGCAGCGCAGCGCCTGGCTCGATCGGGCGGGCGCGCGCTGGTGGCCCATTTTTGGTGCGGTGTATTTCGTCGTGGCGGTCAAGCGCGTGCGCGGCATGCGCCTTCTGGGCCCGGCCTGGAAACCGCGTCGGGCGACGGCGGCAGCGCCCGTGCAGGTGGCCAACCGGCATTGACGGCCTCGCTTTACCAAGTCTTTACATCGTGAGAGAAAGGAACTGACTTGAACCATGTGGTGATCTACACCGACGGCGCCTGCAAGGGAAATCCGGGACCCGGTGGCTGGGGCGTGTACCTGAAATCGGAGGGCTTTGAAAAGGAGCTCTGGGGCGGTGAGCGCAACACGACCAACAACCGCATGGAACTCACGGCGGTGATCGAGGCGCTGGCAGCGCTCAAGCGCCCGTGCCAGGTGTCGCTCTACCTCGACAGCGAGTACGTGCGCAAGGGCATCACGGAATGGATTCATGGCTGGAAGCGCAAGGGGTGGATGACAGCGGCCAGGCAGCCGGTGAAGAACGCCGAGTTGTGGCAGCGACTCGATGCACTGGTCCATGGCGGCGTGCACCAGATCGAGTGGCACTGGGTGAAGGGGCACGCGGGCGATCCGGGCAACGAGCGCGCGGATGCCCTGGCCAACCGGGGCGTTCCAGGTTGACTTCCGCGTGAGATAAGTGCGCGATGGAGGGCCGGGAAGCGGAACTTCCCGGCGCCGTTTTCGCTCAGCACTGCTACATTTCGTTTCTTTGACTTGTCAACATCGCCGGCAGGCTGTTGACCCCTCCCCAGGCGAATGCAACGATGGCGAACAGAGCGCTCTATGTGTTGGTGGCCGTGGCCGGCATCGGTGTGGCCTCCGGCGCGGGCTGGTGGTACCAGAATCGCGCGGGCAGCGCGCCTGGCAAAGGTGCGGCGGAAGCCGCGCCCGCGCCTCGAGGCGCCAACGCCGGCGGACCGCCGAGCGTGGAGGTGGCTCAGGTCAAGACCATGCCGCTTCAGGATGACGCCCAGGCGGTAGGCTCCCTCAAGTCGCGACAGAGCGTGACCATCAAGCCCGAGACCGCCGGGCGTGTGGCGCGAATTGCCTTTGCCGACGGTGCCCAGGTGCGACGCGGCCAGGTGCTGGTTCAGCTTGACGACACGCTGCAACGCGCCGAACTCAGTCAGGCGCAGGCACAGCTGTCCATTGCGCGCGCCAACCTCAAGCGCAACCAGGAACTGGTGGCGCAGAACTTTGTGGCGCAGCGGGTGGTGGAAGAGAGCCAGGCCAATCTGCAGGTGGCCGAAGCCCAGGTGGCTCTGGCCGAGGCGCGCATGCAGCGCATGCGCATCGCCGCCCCTTTCGACGGCACGCTTGGCCTTCGCAGCATCAACCTCGGGCAGTACGTGGGGGTGGGCGATGCCATGGTCAACCTCGAAGACACGTCGCAGCTCACCGTGGACTTCCGCCTGCCGGAGCGCTACCAGAGCCGGATCGCGCCGGGGCAGGGCGTGCAGGTGCAGCTGGATGCGTTGCCCGGCAAGAACTTTGAGGCCAGGGTGCTGGCGGTGGATCCGCTGCTTGATGCAAATGGCCGGTCGATCTCGGTGCGCGCGGCGATGCCTCGCACCTCGAACGTCGATTTGCGCCCCGGCATGTTCGCGCGGGTGCTCATCGTCTTCTCGGTCAACGATGGCGCGCTGGTGGTGCCTGAAGAGGCGATGGTGCCGCAGGCGGGCAAGCAGTTCGTCTACGTGGTGGAAGAACAGGGCCAGGGCGACGCGAAAAAACTCGCGTCGCGCCGCGTGGAGGTTGAACTCGGTGTGCGCCGGGGCTCCGACGTGGAAGTCGTCAAGGGCCTGGCGGCCGGTGCCACGGTGGTGGTGGCCGGCCAGCAGCGCCTGCAGCGCGACGGCACCGTGGTCAAGGTGGTCGACATGGGCCGTGCGGCCCAGGCGGCATCCGCACCCGCTGCCGGCAAGCCAGCCCCCTGAACGCTTGAGCCCTCTCAGGAGCCCCCTTGCAACTGCCTGAAATCTCCATTCGGCGCCCGGTCTTCGCATCGGTGCTGTCCATGCTCATCCTGCTGGTGGGCATCGTTTCGTTCAATGGGCTCACCGTGCGCGAGTATCCGCGCATCGATGAGCCCACGGTCACCGTCACCACCCGTTTCGCGGGTGCCTCCAGCGAGGTCATCGAATCGCAGATCACCAAGGTGCTGGAAGACTCGCTGGCCGGTATCGAGGGCGTGGACATCATCACCTCGATCAGCCGCCAGGAGCAGAGCCAGATCACCGTGCGCTTCAAGCTGGAGCGTGATCCCGATTCCGCGGCGGCCGACGTGCGTGACAAGGTCAGCCGCGTGCGCCAGCGCTTGCCGGACGACGTGGACGAGCCCACCATCGCGAAAGTGGAGGCCGACGCTACGCCTGTGATCTGGCTGGCGCTCAATTCCGACACCATCTCGCCGCTCGAATTGAGCGACCTGGCCAACCGGTTGATCAAACCGCGTCTGCAGACCGCTCCGGGCGCTGCTGACGTGCGGGTGTGGGGCGAGCGCCGCTATTCCATGCGCATCTGGATCGATCCGGATCGTTTGGCGGCGTACAGCCTGACGGTGCAGGACGTGGAGGATGCGCTGCGCCGCTCCAACCTGGAAGTGCCGGCAGGGCGCATCGAGAGTTCGCTGCGCGAGTTCAACGTGACGGCCGCCACCGACGTGCAGACCCCGGAGCAGTTCCGTGCCATCGGCATTCGTACCGTCAACGGGCAGACCATCCGCATCAGCGATGTCGCCCGCGTGGAGCAGGCGCCGCAGGACGAGCGGACTTCGGTGCGCTACAACGGCCGCGATGCCATCTCGCTCGGCGTCATCCGCCAGGCCACCGCCAATCCGCTGGAGCTTTCGGCCGCGGTGCAGGAGATGCTGCCGCGCATCACGGAAGAATTGCCGCCCGGTGTCAGCATCGAGGTGGCCAACGACAACTCGATCTTCATCGACCGCTCGATCAAGGCGGTCTACACCACCATCGCTGAAGCCGCCGTGCTGGTGGCGTTGGTGATCTTCGTCTTCCTGCGCACGCTGCGGGCCTCTGTCATTCCGCTGATCACCATCCCGGTGAGCCTGATCGGCTCGTTCGCGCTGATGGCGCTGTTCGGCTTTTCCATCAACACGCTCACGCTGCTGGCGCTGGTGCTGGCCATCGGCCTCGTGGTGGACGACGCCATCGTGATGCTGGAGAACATCTACCGGCACATCGAAGACGGCATGAAGCCGTTCGAGGCCGCGATCAAGGGTGCGCGGGAAATCGGCTTTGCCATCGTCGCCATGACGCTCACGCTGGCAGCGGTGTACGCACCGCTGGCTTTCACACCCGGCCGCACTGGCCGACTGTTTGCCGAATTCGCTCTGGCGCTCGCGGGTGCGGTGGTGGTTTCGGGCTTTGTGGCGCTCACGCTCTCGCCCATGATGTGCTCCAAGCTGCTGCGCCATGTCGACAAGCCCAGCCGATTCGACCGCTTCATGGAACGTGTGCTCACCCGGGTGAACAACGGCTATGACCGCACGCTGGGCCGTTCGCTCAACGTGCGCTGGCTGGTGGTGGCCGTGATGCTGGCCAGTGCCGCAGGCAGCTGGTGGTTGCTGCAGACCACGCGCTCCGAACTCGCGCCGATGGAAGATCGCGGCGTGGTGCTGGCGAACATCAACGGTCCCGACGGCGCCACGCTGGCCTACACGCGCCGGTATGCCGAGGCCATCGAGAAGATGGCGATGGAACAACCCGAGTTCGACCGCATCTTCACGGTGGTGGGCAATCCTTCGGTGGCGCAGGGCAGTGTGGTGATGCGCGGCAAGGCCTGGGAAGAGCGCGACCGGACCACCATGGAGATTGCCGGCAAGATGGCGCCGGGCATGGCTGCGCTGCCGGGCATCAGCGCCTACCCCATCACGCCCCCGTCGCTGGGTCAGGGTTTTCGCGAGCGTCCGGTGAACTTCATCATCGTCACCAGCGACTCCTACGAAAACCTCTCCACCGTGGTGCGCCAGTTCCAGGACCGCATGGCGCAGAACCCCGGACTGGTTCAGGTGGACACCGACCTGCGCCTGAACAAACCCGAGATCCGCATGGACGTGGACCGCGAGCGCGCGGCCGACATGGGGGTCAGCGTCGACAACATCGCGCGCACGGTGGAAACCATGCTCGGCGGGCGCATCGTCACGCGCTACAAGCGCGATGGCGAGCAGTACGACGTGGTGGTGCAGACCGTGTCGGCCAACCGGACCACGCCCGAAGACATCGACCGCCTGTTCGTGCGCGGCCGGGGCGACGCCATGATTCCGCTGGGCTCGCTCGTGACCACGCGGGAGGTGGTGGTGCCGCGCGAGCTGAACCACTTCGGCCAGCGCCGCAGCGCGTCCATCACCGCCAACATCGCACCGAGCTATTCACTGGGCGAAGCCTTGACCTTCATGGAACAGACGGCCGCCGAGGTACTGCCTGCGGGCTACGCCACCGACCTCAACGGCCAGAGCCGCGAATTCCGCAATTCGTCCGGCTCGCTGGCGCTGGTGTTCGTGCTCTCGCTGCTGTTCATCTACCTGGTGCTTTCGGCGCAGTTCGAAAGCTTCATCGATCCGCTGATCATCATGCTGTCGGTGCCGCTGTCCATGCTGGGTGCCCTGCTGGCCCTCAAGCTGACGGGAGGCACGTTGAACGTGTTCAGCCAGATCGGGCTGATCACGCTGGTGGGCCTGATCACCAAGCACGGCATCCTCATCGTGGAGTTTTCCAACCAGTTGCGTGAACAGGGCATCGAGAAGTTCGAAGCGGTCAAGCAGGCCGCTGGTCTGCGCCTGCGCCCGATCATGATGACCACCGGCGCCATGGTGCTGGGCGCGCTGCCACTGGCAATGGCCAGCGGCGCAGGTGCGGAGAGCCGTCAACAGATCGGCTGGGTGATTGTGGGCGGCATGTCGGTGGGTACCTTGCTCACCATCTTCGTCGTGCCAACCATGTACACGCTGCTGTCGCGCCGCAAGACGCACAAGCCGGCGGAGAGGCCGACCCATCAAGAGCCCGCAGGCGCGATTCCCGCCAAGTAGAACGTTCCGGCGCAGGGCCGCCCCAAGCCAGATCAGTCCCGCGCGGGGGCCGCGACTCGCGCAGCGGCGCAGCGTGTGGGCACTTAAATCGCGCCGTCGAACATCATCACGTCCACCGTGTCGCCAGCGGCCACGTTGCCCTGCTCATGTTGCAGCACGATGAGGCCGTTGGCTTCGACCATGGAACTCAGGACGCCGGATCCCTGGTTGCCGGTGATTCGCACGCTCAAATGGCCATCGGCACCGCGTGTGACGATGCCGCGCTGGTATTCGGTGCGGCCTGGTTTCTTGCGCAGGGCTTCAGTGCTGCGGGCCTGCAGCAGCACGGGCGTTCTCGCCACTGCGCCCATGAGCTGCTGCAGTGCAGGCCGCACGAAGGCGAGAAAGGTCACCATGACCGCCACCGGATTGCCCGGGAGGCCGAACAGCAACGAGGACCTGCTGCCTTCCTGGATGCGGCCCACCGCCATCGGGCGCCCCGGGCGCATGGCGATGCGCCAGAAGGCGACGTCGCCCAGCTGCTTCATCATGGCCTTGGTGTGGTCCGCCTCGCCCATGCTCACGCCACCGCTGGTGATGATGGCGTCGGCCTTGGTGGCCGCATCGCGAAACGCGGCCTCGAGCAGCGCGGGTTCGTCGCCCACCACGCCCATGTCGATCACCTCCACACCCATGCGCGTGAGCAGGCCGAACACCGTGTAGCGGTTGCTGTCGTACACCGCGCCTTCGCGCGGCGCCTCTCCCAGGCTGAGGATTTCGTCGCCGGTGGAGAAATAGGCCACGCGCACGCGGCGGTACACGCGGACGGTGGGCAGTCCCACGCTGGCGATGAGGCCGATGGCAGCGGGACCGAGGCTCTGGCCTTTTCGCAGAGCGGGCTGACCCGCCATGAGGTCTTCGCCCAGCAGCCGGCGATTGTCGCCGGCACGCACCACGCCCGCCGGCATTTCAATGTGCTCACCAGTCACCTGCACGAACTCCAGTGGCACCACCGTGTCCAGCCCCTTGGGCATGATCGCGCCGGTCATGATCTTCACGCAGTCGCCGTGCGCCAGGTCGCCAACCCAGGCCTTGCCCGCGAAGGCGGTGCCGACGACTCTGAGGCGCAGCGATTCATCAGGGCGAAGTTGCCGGCTGTCGAGCGCAAACCCGTCCATGGCCGAGTTGTCGTGCGGCGGCACGCTCAGGGGCGATATCACGTCCTGCGCCAGCACGCGGCCCAGGGCATCGAACACGCCGATGTCCTGGGTTTCGGTGACGGGCTCGACAAGGTGGGTCAGAAACTCGTTGACGCGATCGGCGCTGAGCGCCTTGGGGTCGTAGCCCTGCAGTTCGGCGGCAATCTGCTCGATGGATTTCATGGGAACCACGGTAGGAGCGCTCAGCCCTTTTCCAGCGCGTGCAGCTCGGCCAGGGTGTTGGTGTTGTAGAAGGCGCGCGGCTCGTCGCCCGGCTGATCGAAAGGCACGATCACCGTGCGATGGCGGGCGGTCCATTGGTCGATCTTGCGACCACCCGCCTGGGTGAATTCGACCAGGCTCTCCAGCAGCTCTCGACGCAGCAGGCAGAACACCGGCTGGGGGCGCAACTGGCCGTCTTCTTCCAGCGCGGCGGCCATGGCGATTTCCGTGCTGTCGTCGTCGAAGGCCTGGGCCAGTCGTTCGGCCAGATCGAGCGGGAACAAGGGTGTGTCACAGGGCACGGTGAGCAGGTAGGGCGATTCGCAGCGCTCCAGGCCGGTCATGAAGCCCGCCAGGGGTCCGGCGTAGTCGGTCAGCGTGTCGGGCCAGACAGGCACGCCGAACGCTTCGTAGGCGGCCAGGTTGCGGTTGGCGTTGATCATCTGCTCGCTCAGCAGGCCGCCTTGCTGCATTTGCAGCCGCAGCAGGGTGTGCAGCGCCAGCGGCGTGCCATTGAAGTTCTGCAGGCCCTTGTCCACGCCGCCCATGCGGGAGCCTCGCCCGCCTGCGAGCACGATGCCGGTGATGTCAGGTGCGTTGATCATGGGTCATCCGCCGATGTAGCTCATTTCCACGCGGCGTTTTCCGGTGGATGTGTCCTGAGGCAGGGTCGCCCTCAGTTCCGAATAGCGATCGCTGCGGCCCTGCCAGATGGCAGCGATCGCGCTGGCGAGTTCTTCGTCGGTCGCTTCGCCTCGGATCAGGTGCCGCAGGTCGTGTCCCTGGCTGGCGAACAGGCAGAGGTAGAGCTGGCCTTCCGTGGACAGGCGTGCTCGGTTGCAGTCGTGGCAGAAGGCCTGGGTCACGCTGCTGATCACGCCGATCTCCCCGGAACCGTCCGCATAGGCCCAGCGCTCGGCCGTCTCCCCCGGAGCCGAAGGATCGAGCTGGACGAGGGGCAGCTCCCGGTGGATGCGCTGGACCACCTCGCGGCTGGGGAGCACCTCGTCCATGCGCCAGCCGTTGGTGGCGCCCACGTCCATGTATTCGATGAAGCGCAGCACGATGCCGCTGCCCTTGAAGTGGCGCGCCATGGGCAGGATCTCGTGGTCGTTGGTGCCTCGCTTCACCACCATGTTGACCTTGATCGGACCCAGGCCGGCGGCCTGCGCCGCCTCGATGCCATGCAGAACGTCGGCCACGGGAAAGTCGACGTCGTTCATGGCGCGGAAGATGGAGTCGTCCAGGCCGTCCAGGCTGACGGTGACGCGCTGCAATCCGGCGGCCTTCAAGGCCGTGGCCTTGCGCCCGAGCAGCGAGCCGTTGGTGGTCAGGGTGATGTCCAGCGGCTGGCCTTCCACGGTGCGCAGCTCGGCCAGCTGCCCGATCAGGATTTCCAGGTTCTTTCGCAGCAATGGCTCGCCGCCGGTAAGACGAATCTTCTGCACACCGTGCGCCACGAACTGGCGCGCCACCCGGGTGATCTCTTCAAAGGTAAGCAGGGAGCTGTGTGGCAGGTAAGGGTAGTCCTTGTCGAAGATGTCCTTGGGCATGCAGTAGCTGCAACGGAAGTTGCAGCGGTCGGTCACACTGATGCGCAGGTCGCGCAACGGGCGGCCCAGCGCATCGCCCAGCAGGCCGGTGGCCGCGATCGGCTGCAAGGGGATGGGCACGGCTTGCGTGATCAGGCGCTGATCGATCAGGGGAATGACGCGTTCGGACATGCGCCGATTATGGGCGAGGGTACTGGGTGGTGCATGCCTGCCCGGCCTGTCGCCTCGGTACCGGCGTGGGATCAGGCGGCCGCGGGCCGACCCACCGGAATGTACTGATCGCTGTGGTCGCGCAGCCAGTTGTCCGACAGGTCGCTGCTTTGCTGGGCGGGATGAAAGTCCTCGCGGAAGTAGGCACGCCACGGCTGGTAGCAGGTGCGCAGAAGGCCTTCGCGACCCAGCATGTGCCGTGCCGCGCTGCGCCAGGTGCTCCAGCGCCAGAGCGTGCCGTCGCGGTGCAGGTTGTTCACGGTCTGCCGAAGGGCGTCGGTGAGAAACACCAGCGTGATGCGCCGCATCCATTTGACGCGCCACGCATGGCTGCCCCCCAGCGCCTGGTAGAGATCGAACGCGGTGCACTTGTGCTCTGCTTCCTCGGCGCTGTGCCAGAGCCACAGGGTCTTCAGGCGCGGCTCGCAACCATCGAGCACCTGGTGATGGGACAGCATCCACTCGGCAAACAGGGCGGTGAAGTGCTCGTTGGCGGCGGTGATGGCCAGGCTGTGGCGCGGGTCGGTGCCCTCCAGCAACTTCATGCGCTCATCCGCGCGAGGCGCCCAGGCGTTCACCAGGCCGTGTTGCTCGATCCGGGCGTTGAACAGCGCATGGATCCGCCGGTGCGTGGCCTCCTGGCCAATGAAACCCTGTACCTCCGCGCGAAGCGGCGCTTGCTGATCAGCGGGCAGCGCCTTCAGACCCTCGCGCACTGAGTCGATGAAGAACTGTTCGCCGACGGGAAAGCTCATCGAGAGCGCGTTGAACCAGGCAGTCAGGAAAGGATCGCCCGAGCACCAGTGCCGTTGCACGGGTTGTTCGAGGTCGATCAGGAGGCGGCGGACGACGAGTTCGGTCATGGCGGTAGAGGAGGGAGTTGGTTTGGTACCGCGTGGTACCAGTTGGACGCATCGTGCCCCTTGCAAGGTGTCCTGTCAAGCCAGGGCCTAAGATGCCGTGTCATGAAAACCCGGGAACCGAGCCACGTCGACGAGACGCAAAACGACCACCACAGCCGCCTGCTGGAGGCCATGGCGCATGTGGCGGCCAGCCAGGGACTGGCGGCAGCCTCCATTGCCGCGGTGGTGGCCGAGGCGGGGGTGTCCAAGCGCACCTTCTATGAGCACTTCACCGGTAAGGACGACTGTTTCCTGGCCCTTTACCGCGCGGCGAGCGCGTCGGCATTGCGCACCCTGCGCGAGGCCGTGGATCCCACCCAGCCCTGGCAGGACCAGGTGGAACACGCGCTGGGCGCCTACCTCGCGCACCTGGCGGCGGGTCCGCAACTGGTTCGCATGCTGTTCGTCGAGATTCACCAGCTCGGCGAGGTCGGCGCCGCCGTGCGGCGGGAGGTGATGCAGTCCCTGGCCGATTTCATGCTGGAGACCATCCAGGACCGTTCCGCTCTCACGCCTGCGCTGGCCATGGCGGCGGTGGGCGGCATCCACGAGCTCGTGCTCCAGGCGATCGAGCGCGGAGAGGCCGCCGAACTCGAGCGCCTGACCCCGGGTGCCAGCGTGGTGGTGCGATTGCTCGCAGGCGCTCAAAAGTAGAAGGCCCGCTTGCGCGGGCCTTTGAAGCGTCTGGAGCAGATCAGGCCGCCAGCGGCAGCAGCGGGACGATCAGCAGCGCCACGATGTTGATGATCTTGATCAGCGGATTCACAGCCGGGCCTGCGGTGTCCTTGTAGGGGTCGCCCACGGTGTCACCCGTGACGGCGGCCTTGTGGGCCTCGCTGCCCTTGCCGCCGTGGTGGCCGTCTTCGATGTACTTCTTGGCGTTGTCCCAGGCGCCGCCGCCGGTGCACATGGAAATCGCCACGAACAGGCCGGTGACGATGGTGCCCATCAGCAGGCCACCCAGCGCCTTCGGTCCAAGGAACACGCCCACCAGAATCGGCACCACCACTGGCAACAGCGAGGGAATCACCATCTCCTTGATGGCCGCCGTGGTCAGCATGTCGACCGCCTTGCCGTATTCGGGCTTGGCCGTGCCTTCCATGATGCCGGGAATTTCCTTGAACTGGCGGCGCACTTCCACCACCACCGAGCCCGCGGCGCGCCCCACGGCTTCCATCGCCATGGCGCCGAACAGATAGGGGATCATGCCGCCGATGAACAGGCCCACGATCACCATCGGGTCGCTCAGGTCGAACTTGATCTGGTGCCCGTAGGTCTCCAGCTTGTGGGTGTAGTCGGCGAAAAGCACCAGGGCGGCCAGGCCGGCGGAGCCGATGGCATAGCCCTTGGTCACTGCCTTGGTGGTGTTGCCCACGGCGTCCAGCGGGTCGGTCACGTCGCGCACGCTGCTCGGCAGCTCTGCCATCTCGGCGATGCCACCGGCGTTGTCGGTGATGGGGCCGTAGGCGTCCAGCGCGACCACGATGCCCGCCATGCTCAGCATGGCAGTGGCGGCCACGGCAATGCCGTACAGGCCCGCGAGCTGGTAAGAGGCCATGATGCCCACGCACACGAACAGCACCGGCCACGCCGTGGAGCGCATGGACACGCCCAGGCCGGCAATGATGTTGGTGCCATGACCGGTGGTGGAAGCCTGCGCGATGTGCTTGACCGGCGAATACTGCGTGCCGGTGTAGAACTCCGTGATCCAGACCAGCACGGCAGTGAGCACCAGGCCCACGGCGCAGGCGCCGAAGAGGCGCAACTGGCTGCCGGTGGCGGTGATGGCGTTGTCGGGCATGATCCAGCCGGTGACGAACCAGAAGGCGATGAGCGAGAGCACGCCGGCTATCGCCAGGCCCTTGTAGAGCGCGGGCATCACGTTCTTCATCCCCGGGCTGGCCTTGACGAAGAAGCAGCCGACGATGGACGCCAGGATGGACACGCCGCCCAGCACGAGCGGGTACAGCACGGCCTGCATCGGTGCGGCTGCCACCATGAGCGCGCCGAGCACCATGGTCGCAATCAGCGTCACCGCGTAGGTCTCGAAAAGGTCGGCGGCCATGCCGGCGCAGTCGCCCACGTTGTCACCGACGTTGTCGGCGATCACCGCCGGGTTGCGGGGATCGTCTTCCGGAATGCCGGCCTCGACCTTGCCCACCAGGTCGGCGCCGACGTCCGCACCCTTGGTGAAGATGCCGCCGCCCAGTCGCGCAAAGATGGAGATCAGCGAGGAGCCAAAGGCAAAACCGATCAACGGGTTCAGCAGCGCAGCCAGGTTCTTGTCGGGCGTCAGGTTGCCGTTGCCGACGAGGAACCAGAAGAAGCCGGCCACGCCCAGCAGCCCCAGTCCTACCACCAGCATGCCGGTGATGGCGCCGCCGCGGAAGGCCACGTCCAGCGCCGGGCCGATGCCCTTGGTGGCAGCCTGCGCGGTGCGCACATTGGCCCGCACCGAGATGTTCATGCCGATGAAGCCACACGCGCCCGAGAGCACCGCGCCCAGCACGAAACCGATGGCAGTGGTGGTGCCCAGGAAGAAACCGATGAGGATGGTGATGACCACGCCGACGATGGCGATGGTCTTGTACTGCCGCGCCAGGTAGGCCGCGGCGCCGGTCTGGATCGCTCCGGCAATCTCCTGCATGCGGGCGTTGCCCGCGTCCTGCGAAAGGATCCAGCTGCGAGACCAGAACCCGTAGATGACGGCCACCAGCCCACAGGCCAGCGCGAATATCAGCGCACTTTGTCCAACCATGAAAGACTCCTGCTTGTTTCAAATGTTCGACTTGGAGGGGGCAACGCCTCCGGGGCTGCCCCCGCTGCGTTGCTTCCTCGCTGCCGGTCGCGCTGCAGAAGCAGCGCACAAACAGGGCGATTGGCCAACGGATCGAATTTAGCCCCAATCGGGCGAAATGCACGCTGGCCGCAACAGGAAGTCAGCCTGGAATCAGTAAAATCAGGGTAAATCCTAGGCGGTCGGCTCGCTTTGCGCGACGTTCCGGCTGTCAGGCGGCCATCCGTGCGGGTGGCGCGCTACCGTTTTCAACCAACCTCCCCTCGAACATGTCACTCGACAACGTCACGCCCGGCAACAACGTTCCTGAATCCTTCAACGTGATCATCGAAATTCCGATGAACGCGGACCCCATCAAGTACGAAGTGGACAAGGAAACCGGTGCGATCTTCGTGGACCGCTTCATGAGCACCGCGATGCACTACCCGACCAACTATGGCTACGTGCCCAGGACGATCTCGGGCGACGGCGATCCGGTGGATGTGCTGGTGATCACGCCGGTGCCGCTGATTCCTGGCGTGGTGGTGCCGTGCCGCGCGCTCGGGATTCTGAAGATGCAGGATGAGGCGGGCGAGGACGGCAAGGTGCTGGCCGTGCCGATCGACAAGATCCTCTCCATCTACACGCAGTGGCAGAAGCCCTCGGACCTGAACCCGATGCGCCTGAACACCATTCAGCACTTCTTCGAGCACTACAAGGACCTGGAGCCTGGCAAGTGGGTGAAGGTGCTGGGCTGGGAGGGCAAGGACGCCGCACACCAGGAAATCCTGGACGGTATCGCCAACTACGAACGCGCGCAGAAGGCTTGAAGCGTCACACCGCGGCGGTCGGTCCCAGGTCGCCGCGGTACTCAATCTTGCCGCGCACCCGCGCGCGTGGGTGCATGTCGATCAGCTCGTCGTAGCTGGCGTCGCCCATCAGCGTGGCCGAACCCGTGATCTCGAGCGCCTTGCGCGCGATCACGGTGCCGGTCACCTTGCCTTCTATGAACACATAGTCCGCTTCCAGGCGGGTGTTCTCGATCACCCCCGTGGGCCCCACGTGCAGCGTGCCGCCGGTTTCGAAGCTGATGTTGCCACTGAGATGGCCGTCCACCTTGATGCCCTGGTCCCGGCTGGACTGGAAGTGGCCTTCGAACGCGGAGCCTTCTGCAATCAGGCTGGTGATGGCGTTCAGGCGCTCGCTCGGCACGAGCCGCGAGGGGGTCGGTTGGGCGTTCATGGGTTCAGGGTTCCTGACGGTTCGGAGGGGTTTCGGTAGAACGTGGAGACGCAGCGTCCGTGACGGATGGGGCCGGCACGACCGTGAAGCGAGGCGAACGGAGGCCGGCCTGAGACACGTTCAGCATCCACGCCGCCACCGCAGCAGCGAACGCCATCACCATCAGCAGGGCCAGTCCGTAGCGCCAGAACGCCCAGGCCAGCCAGCGCATGGCCACGCGCCGACGCGCCACCCGGCGGTCGCGCGTCCAGCTCGCGCGCAGGGCCGCCTGGCGCAAGGCCTCGGCATCGGGACGCAGGGCGCGGGAATCCGGGGGGTCGAGCGACACGGCGCTGTTTCACTGTTGGCCCGTCGGCAAGGCGCGTTCCAGCGTGGCGTTGAGATCGGCGCCATTGACCTGGATGCGGCCGTAACGGATGACTCCTTGCACCCGGGCCGTGTCGTGCAGCGACACCTCGCCCTGGCCGGCATCCAGAATGCCGTCGGTCTGGCCCATCACGGAAATCTTCACTGCCGTGATGTCGCCTTTCACGCGTCCGGTTTCGGTGACCACCACCGCAGCTTCGGAACCTGCTGCCTGGGTAAGGTTGCCCTCGACCACTCCGGCGATGCTGCATGGGCCGCGCAATTGGGCGTTGCCCGTGAACTGCATGCCCTCGGCAACCATGCTGCGCGAGGGCAAGCCTTGAATGGCATCGGTCAATACCACCGGTTGCACCTGGGGCGGACCCCCGCTCGCTGTGGAGGGCAGGGCATTGCCCACCTGCACCTGCAGCGACTGGCCATAAGGCGTCGGCAAGCTGGGTGGGTAGGCGACGGCGGTCGGGTCGAAATCGGGAGCCTGGTAGGAGTCGTTCATGGATGGCAGTGGTGAGGCGGTGCGGATCACGCTCTGTCTTGGGGTGACGGACCTTGGCCGCCGAGTTTGAGCGTCTTGAACGGGCCTTGCAAGCTTGCACCTTCGTAGAGCTGCAACCGGCGCGCCATCAAGGTGCCTGTGGAAACGCCTGTTTTCGACACAAAGGCCATTCCCTGGCATTCCAGGCTGGTGTCGTGCGCGCTGCCGCCCGTGGCGCCGAGCTGGCCGAAGAGGTAGAAATCGTCGTCCACCTGGACGCGCCCTCGCACCACGCCGCCCGTCCAGATGATGAGACGCCCCCGGACGCGGATGTTGCCGGTGAGTGCGCCCTGTACCAGCAAACCGCCTTCGAATTCGAGATCGCCACTGAGCACACTGCCAGCGGCCACCCGGTTGATCACCACCATCGCGATCGGATCGATGGTCAGCGTGTCCTGCTGCGTCTTGAGGTCCATGGGAAGGGCGAGGGGGATTCAGCGGTAACTCACAGCCACCCAGAAGCCGGCCGAGACGATCAGGCACAGAACGCCAAGGAGGGCGATCCACAAGGCGTGCCGCTCCAGGCGGCGGCGCCAGACGCCAGGACGCTGGCGGGGCCGGCCCAGGGTTGACGCTCCATGGCCGAGGAGGATCCATTCCTGCCACCGTGCGCTGAGCAGCGCGTGCCCGCTGGCGAGGTTGACATCCAGACCTTGGGCCGCCAGTCGTTCGGCGTCCTGCTGACGGCCCATGAGCACCGACAAGGGTGGCCCGACGATCGTCTGGGTGAAGAAGGCGTCCGTGTCGTCCATGCGAGCTAGTTTATAGAAGCGGGGTCGCGCTTGATGGGATTGCGCAGCGCGAGGTGATCCAGGTACTGCTCGATGCCCTGACCTTCGCGTTCCAGGAAACGCTCCACCGCTTCGGCAAACGACGGATGCGCGAGCCAGTGCGCACTGGTGGTGGCCACTGGCAGCAGGGCACGGGCCATCTTGTGTTCGCCCTGCGCGCCACCCTCGAAGCGCTGGTACCCGTGGTCGATGCACCACGCGAGTGGCTGGTAGTAGCAGGCCTCGAAATGCAGGCAGTCCACGCGTTCCAGCGCACCCCAATAGCGCCCGTAGGCAACGCGCCGCTCGGGGTCGATGCCGATCAGGCTGCAGGCCATGGGCCGACCTTCACGCTCGGCGACGAACATCAGCCAGTTCTCGGGCATGGATTGCGCCATGCGCTGGAAGAAGTCGCGGTTGAGGTAAGGCGCGTTGCCGTGTTCCAGGTAGGTGCGTTCGTAGCAACGGTAGAAAAAAGCCCAGTCGTCGCGAGAGATGTCGGCACCCTGCGACCAGCGAAAGCCCACCCCGGCTTCGGCCACCTTGCGGCGCTCCTGTCGGATCTTCTTGCGTTTCTCCTGCTGCAGGCTGGCCAGGAAGTGATCGAAATTCAGGTACTGGCCGCCAGCGGGGCTCTCATTTGTCCAATGGAACTGCACGGTGTGGCGCAGCAGCAGGCCACCGAGTTCGGCGGCGGCCACGTCCTGAGCCTGGGTGAAGAGCAGGTGCAGCGAGGACAGCTCCTCTTCCCGGGCGTGCCCGATGAGTGCCCTGACCAGCGCCGCGCGCGCGTGTTCGTCCCGAGCCAGCAGCCGGGCGCCGGGCACCGGCGTGAAGGGCACGGCGACCAGCGCCTTGGGGTAGTAGTCCAGACCTTGCTGTGCGTAGGCATTGGCCCAGGCCCAGTCAAAGACGTACTCGCCGTAGGAGTGGTTCTTGAGGTACATCGGGCAGGCGGCCTGGAGGTCATCGCCCTTCCACAGCGTCACGAAACTGGGCTGCCACCCCGCCGCTTCCCGCGCGCAGCCGCTCTCATGCAGCGCCGCCAGGTATTCGTGGCGCATGAAGGGGCTGGGGTCGGGCTCGGTGGCCAGCAGCGCATTCCAGGTTGAAGGGGCAATGTCCCCCGGCGAGTGAAAAACCCGGGTGACATAATCGTTTTCAGTCAAGCAACGCCTCCGCCCGCCGCGCTTTCGCGGCCCGTTCAGCCAGATTTCCAGACCCCATGACTCTCTCCATCTGCGTGGCCCAGCTCAACTTCGTGGTGGGCGACATGGCGGGCAACGCCCGGAAAATCATCGACGCCGCGCAGCGGGCCCATGCACGGGGAGTGCGCCTGCTGCTCACCCCAGAACTCGCCATTTGCGGCTATGCCGCCGAAGACCTTTACCTGCGTCCCGCATTCGTCGATGCCTGCGATGATGCCCTCAAAACCGTGGTGCGTGAGACCGCCCACCTCAAAGGCCTGCACATCGTGGTGGGGCATCCTGCGCGCCCGATGGAGGCCGCAGGGCTGCGGCGCGAACGCAGCGTCTCGGTGGCGCATCTGCACAACGCGGCCAGCGTGGTCTGCGAAGGTCGCATCACCCACACCTACGCCAAGCGAGAGCTGCCCAACTACCAGGTGTTCGACGAGCGCCGTTACTTCGTGCCAGGCCACGCGCCGTGCGTGTTCGAGGTGTCGGGGGACGATGGCCGGCCGGTGAAGGCGGGCCTGCTGATCTGTGAAGACGCCTGGTTCGACGCGCCCGCGGCCGACTGCAAGGCGGCTGGTGCCGATCTGCTGATCGTCATCAACGCCTCCCCTTTCCACGCCGGCAAGGGCGGCGAGCGGGAAGCCACCATGCGGGACCGCGTGCAGGCCACGGGTCTTCCCATGGTGTACGCCCACCTCGTGGGTGGGCAGGACGAGATCGTGTTCGAAGGCCGCAGCTTCGTGCTGGACGCCGGGGGCGCGCTGGCCGGACGCGCGGTGAGCTTCGAGGAAACCCTGTTCGATGTGGCACTCGCCCGCACAGGCGAGGGTTGGAAGATCACGGCGGAGACCGATCGCGCGCACAGCCCGGAAGCCGATCTGTGGTACGCGCTGGTGCTGGGCGTGCGCGACTACCTGGGCAAGAACGGCTTTCCCGGCGCCATCCTTGGCCTTTCCGGCGGCATTGACTCCGCGCTGGTGCTGGCCATTGCGGTGGACGCGCTCGGCAAGGACCGGGTGCGCACGGTCATGATGCCTTCGCCTTACACGGCCGACATTTCCTGGATCGACGCGCGCGACATGGCCACACGCCTGGGCGTGCGTTACGACGAGATCGCCATTGCGCCGCAGTTCGAGGCATTCAAGGCCAGTCTGGCGACCGAGTTCGCCGGGCTGCCCGAGGACACCACCGAGGAAAACCTTCAGGCCCGCATCCGCGGCACGTTGCTCATGGCGCTGTCCAACAAGTTCGGCAGCATCGTGCTCACCACCGGCAACAAGAGCGAGATGGCCACGGGCTATTGCACGCTCTACGGCGACATGGCTGGCGGCTTTGCGGTGATCAAGGACGTGGCCAAGACCATGGTGTTCAAGCTGGCCCGCTGGCGCAACGCCCACGACCCGTACGGCACCGGTGCCAACCCCATTCCGGAGCGGATCATCACGCGTCCACCCAGCGCCGAGCTTCGTCCTGACCAGAAGGACCAGGACAGCCTGCCGGAATACCCGGTGCTGGACGCCATCATCGAGCGCTACATGGAGAACGACCAGAGCCCCGAGAGCATCGTGGCCGCGGGCTTTGATCGCGCCGATGTCGACAAAGTGGTGCGCCTGATCCGCATCAACGAGTACAAGCGTCGCCAGGCACCCGTGGGCATTCGCGTCACGCACCGCAGCTTCGGCAAGGACTGGCGCTACCCGATCACGAGCAAGTACCGGGCTTAGAGCTTCAGCACGGCGCGCATCTCCCCCACCTCGATGCCGGCGGCGTTCTTCAGCGGCGGCGGCATCAGTGACGCCAGCGCGGCGCGGCTCTCGTCGTCGAGCCATCCGAGTTGGTCCAGCGCGGACACAAAGGCCACCATGAGCGGCGCCAGTTGGCCGTCGCTGACCTTGGCGGCAATGCCGATGCCCCGGCTGAAGCTGGCCAGGGCCTGGACACCGTCGGCGCCCACCTTGCTGACCCAGTCGCTGCGCCCCGCGCGCATCAGGGCGAGGTCGTTGCGGCCCTGTCCGCTGACCAGATCGGGATGGCGGCTCATGGCACGCGCGACGCGCTGCGGTGCGTTGCCGAACAGCGGGTCAGGTCCGGCCAGGGTCAGGCGGGCGAAGCCGTGTGCCAGCGCCTGCAGCGGCACGGCGAAATTGGGCGCACTGCAGCCGTCGATGCCGAGCACGAGCTGGTCCGCGGGCACGCCAGTGAAGTGGCTGACGCTGCGGGCGATCTCCTGCTGCACTGGGTGCGAAGGATCGAGGTAGCCCGCCAGCGGCGCACCCAGTGAGTCGGCGAGCAACAGCATGCCGGTGTGCTTGCCGGAACAGTTGTGGTGCAGGCGGTTGAACTGTGCACCGGGCTCGGGCGTCTTTCCGGTGGCGCCGAAGAAGAAGGGCACGTGGGTGCCGCAGGCAAGCGATGATTCGTCCGCGCCAATGCGTGCCAGCAACGAGGCGGCGCGTTCCACGTGCACGGGTTCGCCACTGTGACTGGCGCAGAGCAGTGCCACATCGGCATCCTCCAGCCTCAGGCGATCGGCGGCCTGGGCGATCAACGGCATGGCCTGGAAGGGCTTGAGCGCCGAGCGCGTGAACATCGGCGCGCGGACATCGCCCACACTGGCCAGAAGTTGTCCTTGGGCGTTCACCACCGCCAGCGAGCCGTGGTGCACGTTTTCGGGATGGCCGCCTCGAAACGTGACGGTGAGGGGCACGTGAACCGGCAATGAGGTGAGGGTCATGTGATGTCTCTTGAAGGCAATGCCCGAGTGTACGAACGGCGCAGAACGCCTTGGGCATAATCAGACGACAAACCCCGCATTGCCCTGGAGACAACCATGAAGCAGATCACCGCCGTCATCAAACCGTTCAAGCTTGAAGAGGTTCGCGAGGCGCTGGCCGAACAGGGCGTGACCGGTTTGACCGTGACCGAGGTCAAGGGCTTCGGACGCCAGAAGGGTCACACGGAGCTGTACCGTGGCGCCGAATATGTGGTGGACTTCCTGCCCAAGGTCAAGGTGGAGGTCGTGGTCAAGACCGTGGATGTGGAGCGCTGCGTGGACGCCATCATCCGCGCGGCTCGCACGGGCAAGATCGGTGATGGCAAGATCTTCGTGACCTCGGTCGAACGCGTGGTTCGGATCCGCACCGGCGAAGAGGACGAAACCGCCGTCTGAGCGTTCAGATTTCCTCGATGCGGGCTTCGGAGGCCATGCCCGCATCCTGCACGAGGGCGGGCAGCAGCGTGGCGATGTCGCTGCCCACACGGATCAGGCCCATCTGCCATTCGTTCATGAACTGATGTTCGACGCTGGTGCCGATGAACGACATCAGGCCGTCGAAGTAACCCGCCACGTTGAGCAGGCCCACCGGCTTGTCGTGGTAACCCAGCTGGCGCCAGGTCCAGACCTCAAAGAATTCCTCGAAGGTGCCGATGCCGCCAGGCAACGCAAGGAATGCGTCGGCACGGTCGGCCATGAGGCGTTTTCGCTCGTGCATGGTGTCCACCACGTGCAGTTCGGTGCATCCCTGGTGTGCCCATTCCTTTTCCACCAATGCCTTGGGAATGATGCCCACCACCCGGCCGCCGGCGGCCAGCGTGGCTTCGGCGACGATGCCCATGAGCCCATTGCGCCCGCCTCCGTAGACCAGTTGTCCACCGCGATGCCCGATCCACTCGCCCACACTTTGCGCGGCTTCGGAGAAGGCGCCTTGATTGCCCGGACGGGAGCCGCAGTAGACGCAAAGTGAAAAGGTCGGTTCGGTCATGGTGCGAGATGCAGTGAAACTCCCCAGCGCGACCACAAGGCGGCCAGCCAGATGACGACGCACGCCAGCAGGCTGAGCAGCACGGCCGCGCTGCCCATGTCCTTGGCTCGCTTGGACAGGTCGTGCCATTCAGGTCCGATGCGGTCGATGGCGGTTTCGATCCCGGTGTTGAGCAACTCCACCACCATCACCCAGACGACGGAACCCGCCAGCAAAGCCGTTTCCACCCAGGTCTGGCCCACCCAGAACGCGGCCGGCACCATCACCATCGCGGCCAGGGCCTCCTGTCGGAATGCCGTCTCGCCCCAGCCCGCGCGCAGTCCCGCCAGGGAGTAGCCAAACGCATGCCACATGCGCGAGAGTCCACCTCGCTGCTTCTGCGCATTGGGGGGTTCGCGTTCCGCGCTGGCGGTCATGGCGTGGAAGCAGTGCTGCGCTTGGCTGGCCGCACGCGGGCAGCGGGCGCTTCATGGACCAGGCGCGTGCCCGCCAGTGCATCGTGCAGGAACTGGCGCTCGGGATGAAATCGGGAGAGCAGCGCCCAGACCACGATCCAGCCCGCCAGCAGGACAGAAAGTTCGGCACCGGAGGTCTGCAGCGCAGACGAGAGCGCCAGCGGCGGCAGCAGCCATAGCCAGGACAGCAGGTAGCGCCACAGGGCGCGGGACTGGCTGATTGCGCCGCCTTGGCGATTCACCACGCGGATGTGCCAGGTCTTCATGGCCAGCGTCTGGCCCTTGGCCCAGAACCACGTGAAATAGATGCCGAACACCACGAACAGGAAGGCCTGCTGGGCGTGGCGGTTGTCCAGCGCATTGCGGGTTTGCGTCAGGGTGGAGAACAGGTATCCGGCGATGAACACCACGCCGAACATGAGCATGCCTTCATAGAGCCAGCAGGCCATGCGGCGGCGCAGCGAGGGGGCCATCTGGGGAAACGTGGGAGAGGTGTCGATCGTCGCGGTCATGTCCGGGAATTGTCGCATCGGCGCCATGGCGACCCTGCGGAAGCCAATTTTTCAGCGTGCCCCGCCGACAGGCGATGTTGCAGTGCGATAATGCGCGCTGCATTCAATCAGGCAAACGGATCAGGGTCCGGCGGAGTATGTGTCCGCTCATGGCCACTGGTCTCAAGTCTCGAAACCATTCCACAAGAGTTGGTCTAGAGGCACCCAAGGTTTTTCGTCAGAGAAATTCTCGAAAGGTTCATCATGGAAATCAGCAAGGCCGAACTGGCCTCGGCTGCCGCCGCCAACAGCGCGGGCAGCCAGGAACTCCGCGGAGCGGAAATTCTCATCAAGGCCCTGCAGGCCGAAGGCGTGAAGTACATCTGGGGATACCCCGGTGGCGCCGTTCTCCACATCTACGACGCGTTCTACAAGCAGGACACCATCCAGCATGTGCTGGTGCGTCACGAGCAGGCCGCCGTGCACGCTGCCGATGGCTACGCGCGCGCCACGGGCGATGTGGGCGTTGCACTGGTCACCTCTGGCCCGGGCGTCACCAATGCCGTCACCGGCATTGCCACGGCCTACATGGACAGCATCCCCATGGTGATCGTCACCGGACAGGTGCCCACGGCGGCGATCGGTCTGGACGCTTTCCAGGAGTGCGATACCGTGGGGATCACGCGCCCCATCGTCAAGCACAACTTCCTGGTGAAGGATGCGCGCGACATGGCGATGGTCATGAAGAAGGCTTTCCACATCGCTCGCAGCGGCCGGCCCGGCCCGGTCGTGGTCGACATTCCGAAGGACGTGTCCTTCAACAAGGTGCCTTACCACGGCTACCCGGAATCGGTGGAGATGCGTTCCTACAACCCGGTGCGCAAAGGCCATGGTGGACAGATCCGCAAGGCACTGCAATTGCTGCTTTCAGCCAAGCGGCCTTATATCTACACCGGCGGCGGCGTGCTGCTGGGCAACGCCACCAACGAGCTTCGCACGCTGGTGGACATGCTGGGCTACCCGGTCACCAACACGCTCATGGGCCTGGGCGCCTACCCGGCCTCTGACCGCAAGTTCCTCGGCATGCTGGGCATGCACGGCACGATCGAAGCCAACAATGCCATGCAGAACTGCGACGTGCTGCTGGCTGTGGGCGCGCGATTCGACGACCGCGTGATCGGCAACCCCAAGCACTTCGCGCAGAACGAGCGCAAGATCATTCACGTGGACATCGATCCGTCGAGCATTTCCAAGCGCGTGAAGGTCGACGTGCCGATCGTGGGTGACGTCAAGGACGTGCTCACCGAACTCATCAACATGGTGCGTGAAAGCGCCATCAAGCCCGATGGCAAGGCGCTCTCCGCCTGGTGGGACACGATCGAGACCTGGCGTGCCAAGGACTGCCTGAAATACGACCGCGGCAACCAGGACGTGATCAAGCCGCAATACGTGGTGGAAACCCTCTGGAACATGACCAAGGACGCCGACACATACATCACGTCCGACGTGGGTCAGCACCAGATGTGGGCGGCGCAGTACTACCGCTTCGATGAGCCGCGCCGCTGGATCAACTCCGGCGGCCTGGGCACCATGGGTGTGGGCATTCCCTACGCCATGGGCATCAAGCTCGCCAAGCCCGACAGCGAGGTGTTCTGCGTGACGGGCGAAGGCTCCGTGCAGATGTGCATTCAGGAGCTCTCCACCTGCCTGCAATACAACACGCCGATCAAGGTGGTGGCGCTGAACAACCGCTATCTCGGCATGGTGCGGCAGTGGCAGGAGATCGACTACGAAGGTCGGTACAGCCACAGCTACATGGACGCCTTGCCCAACTTCGTGAAGCTGGCCGAAGCCTATGGGCATGTGGGCATGCTGATCGAACGTCCGCAGGATGTGGAACCCGCCCTTCGCGAGGCGCGCAAGCTCAAGGACCGCACCGTGTTCATGGACTTCCGCACCGACCCGACGGAAAACGTGTTCCCCATGGTCAAGGCCGGCAAGGGCATCACCGAGATGCTGCTGGGTTCCGAAGACCTCTGATTTTTCGCGAAGCCGAGCGCAAGCCCGCTGCTTCATCCCTCTAGACGAATCTATTGTCCGCCGAGCCTGTGCATTACCGTGCGCAGGGGAGGGCGGCGAAAAGAGGAATCGCACATGAAACACATCATCGCTGTCCTGCTGGAAAACGAACCCGGCGCCCTGTCACGCGTGGTCGGCCTGTTCTCCGCCCGTGGCTACAACATCGAATCGCTCACCGTGGCGCCCACCGAGGACCCCAGCCTCTCGCGCATGACGATCCAGACCACGGGGTCGGACGACGTCATCGAACAGATCACCAAGCACCTCAACCGGCTCATCGAGGTGGTGAAGGTGGTCGATCTCACCGAAGGCTCCTACACCGAGCGAGAGCTCATGATGGTGAAGGTGCGCGCGGTGGGCAAGGAGCGTGAAGAGATGAAACGCATGGCCGACATCTTTCGCGGTCGCATCATCGACGTCACCGAGAAAAGCTACACCATCGAGCTCACGGGCGACCAGGGCAAGAACGACGCCTTCCTCGAAGCCATCGACCGGGGTGCCATTCTTGAAACCGTGCGCACCGGCGCGAGCGGCATTGGCCGCGGCGAGCGCATCCTGCGCGTGTAAGACAATCACCCGTTTTTTTCAACCCGAACAACACATTTCAACTGGAGCAACCCATGAAAGTTTTCTACGACAAAGACTGCGACCTCTCCCTGATCAAGGGCAAGACGGTGGCCATCATCGGCTACGGCAGCCAGGGCCATGCGCATGCGCAGAACCTCAACGACAGCGGCGTGAAGGTGGTGGTGGGCCTGCGCAAGGGCGGCGCATCGTGGGACAAGGTCGGCAAGGCCGGCCTGAACGTGCTCGAGGTCAAGGAAGCGGTGAAGTCCGCTGACGTCGTCATGATCCTGCTGCCCGACGAGCAGATCGCCGAGGTCTACAAGAACAACGTGGAGCCCAACATCAAGCAGGGCGGCTCGCTGGCCTTTGCCCACGGCTTCAACGTGCACTACAACCAGGTGGTGCCGCGCGCCGACCTGGACGTGTGGATGGTCGCGCCCAAGGCGCCGGGCCACACCGTGCGCAACACCTACACCCAGGGCGGGGGCGTGCCCCACCTGGTGGCGGTGCACCAGGACAAGAGCGGCAAGGCGCGCGACCTGGCGCTGTCGTATGCCATGGCCAACGGTGGCGGCAAGGCCGGCATCATCGAGACCAACTTCAAGGAAGAGACCGAGACCGACCTGTTCGGCGAGCAGGCGGTGCTGTGCGGTGGTGCGGTCGAGCTCATCAAGATGGGCTACGAGACGCTGGTGGAAGCGGGTTATGCGCCCGAGATGGCGTACTTCGAGTGCCTGCACGAGCTGAAGCTGATCGTGGACCTGATCTACGAAGGCGGGATTGCGAACATGAACTACTCGATCTCGAACAACGCCGAGTACGGCGAGTACGTGACCGGGCCGGAGGTGATCAACGAGCAGTCGCGCGTGGCCATGCGCAATGCCTTGAAGCGTATCCAGAACGGCGAGTACGCCAAGATGTTCATCGCCGAGGGCCGCACCAACTACCCGAGCATGACGGCGCGCCGGCGCACCACGGCCGACCACAGCATCGAAGTGGTGGGTGCGCAGTTGCGCGCCATGATGCCGTGGATCGCCAAGAACAAGCTCGTGGACCAGACGCGGAACTGATGCCCCCACGCTCCACCGCTGCGCGGGTCGCTGCCCACCGAGGGGGCTGATCCGACTTGGGGCGGCCAGGCGTCGGATCCCGCCGCTACCACGCTCGCTGGGCGCATGTTCAGGGTCACTTCGGTGGCCCTTTTCGTTTTCGCGACTGCCTTACACTGGGCTTTTCGACATCCCCGGCTCCCCGGGCGACCAAGAGACACCATGCACGACGGCACCGAATCCCACATGGCGCCCAGCGACGAGCGCCCCAAGCGCGCCAAAGGCATCTACATGTTGCCCAACATGATCACGCTGGCTGCGCTGTTTGGCGGTTTCTATTCCGTGGTCATGGCCATGAACGGCCGCTACGACCTCGCCACGGTCGGCATCTTCGTGGCCATGGTGCTCGACAGTCTCGATGGTCGCGTGGCGCGCCTCACCAACACACAGAGCGCATTCGGTGAGCAGATGGACTCGCTTTCCGACATGGTTTCGTTCGGCGCTGCACCCGCGCTGATCGCCTACGAATGGACGCTGCGCGACCTCGGCCGGTGGGGGTGGATCGCTGCCTTCGTGTACTGCGCATGTGCAGCGTTGCGCCTGGCGCGGTTCAATGTCAACACCGCTGTGGTCGACAAGCGCTTTTTCCAGGGACTGCCTTCGCCTGCGGCCGCAGCGCTGGTGGCCGGCTTCATCTGGCTGATGACAGAACTGGGCATTCCGCCTCAGGACGTGACCTGGTTCATGTTCGCCCTCACGCTCTACACAGGCCTGACCATGGTCACCAACGTGCCGTTCTACAGCTTCAAGGATTTGAGTCTGAAGAAGAGTGTGCCGTTTGCCGCCATCGTGCTCGTTGCGCTGGGCATCGCGGTGATCAACATCCACCCACCCACGGTGCTGTTTGGCTTGTTTGTGGTGTATGGCTTGTCGGGCTACGCGCTGTACTTCTGGCGCAAGTCGAAGGGCCGCCCCACGAGCGTGATCAGCACGTCGACCGACGAACCCGATGAGCGCGGCCTGCATGACTGATTGACGAGCCTTTGTGCTACATTCGCGTTTATGTTCCAGATTTCGATTTCGCTACTACTGGGTGTCCGTCACGGGCAGGTCTGGTAACGCGCGAGCGATTTCCTCCACAACGGCCCGTTTGCACCTGCAGCGGGCCGTTTTGTTTTGGGACTGCAGGTTTATCTAAGAGCCGCCCACAAGGCGACACACCGGAGCACTGAGATGAGCGACAAACTGATCATTTTTGACACCACCTTGCGCGATGGCGAACAGTCGCCCGGCGCGTCCATGACCAAGGACGAAAAACTGCGCATCGCGCGGCAGCTGGAGCGCCTGAAGGTGGATGTGATCGAGGCCGGTTTTGCCGCCAGTTCGAATGGCGACTTCGATTGCGTGCACGCCATTGCGAACACCATCAAGGACTCTACCGTCTGCTCTCTGGCACGGGCCAACGACCGCGACATTGCTCGTGCGGCCGAGGCGCTCAAAGGCGCTCAACGCGCCCGCATTCACACCTTCATCGCCACGAGTGCGCTGCACATGGAGAAGAAGCTGCGCATGACGCCTGAGCAGGTGCTGGAGCAGGCCGTGCAGTCGGTGCGTTTCGCCCGTAACCTGGTGGACGACATCGAGTTCAGCCCCGAGGACGGCTACCGCAGCGACCCCGACTTCCTTTGCCGCGTGCTGGAGGCGGTGATCAAGGAAGGGGCGACCACGCTCAACATTCCTGACACGGTGGGTTATGCCATTCCCGAGCTCTATGGCGAGTTCATTCGGAATCTCCGGGAACGCGTGCCCAATGCCGACAAGGCCATCTGGTCGGTGCACTGCCACAACGACCTGGGGATGGCGGTGGCCAATTCACTGGCGGGCGTGAAGATCGGCGGTGCGCGTCAGGTGGAGTGCACCATCAACGGCCTGGGCGAGCGTGCCGGCAACTGCTCGCTGGAAGAGATCGTGATGGCGGTGCGCACGCGTCGTGACTATTTCGGCCTTGACGTCGGCGTTGACGCCACGCAGATCGTGCCGGCCAGCCGCATGGTCAGCCAGACCACCGGCTTTGTGGTGCAGCCCAACAAGGCCGTGGTCGGGGCGAACGCCTTTGCCCACGCCAGCGGCATCCACCAGGATGGCGTGCTCAAGGCGCGTGACACCTACGAAATCATGCGCGCCGAGGACGTGGGCTGGAGTGCCAACAAGATCGTGCTGGGCAAGCTCAGTGGCCGCAACGCCTTCAAGCAGCGCCTGCAGGATCTGGGCATCGAGATGGAATCCGAGAGCGAGATCAACACCGCTTTCGCAGCATTCAAGGAGCTGGCTGATCGCAAGAGCGAGATCTTCGACGAAGACATCCTGGCGTTGTGCAGCGATGAAAGCGTCACCGCGGAAAAGGAGCAGTACGGGCTGGTCTCGCTCAAGCAGCGCAGCGAAACCGGGGAGCGGCCGCATGCGAATGTGGTTTTCACGGTCGACGGTCACGAAATCCAGGGTGAAAGCGACGGCAACGGGCCTGTGGACGCTTCATTGAAGGCGATCGAGAACCACGTGAAAAGTGGTGCCGAACTGGTGCTGTATTCGGTCAACGCCATCACCAGCGGTTCGACCGAGAGCCAGGGGGAGGTGACCGTGCGTCTGCAGCATGGCGGCCGCGTGGTCAACGGCGTGGGCGCGGACCCGGACATCGTGGTGGCATCTGCGAAGGCCTACCTGAGCGCCCTCAACAAATTGCACAGCAAGGCTGACCGGGTCGCGGCCCAAGGATAAATCCTTTGAAATCAAATACTTGCTGATTTTCGCTTCCTGAACGAAAGAATTGATGCCAAAAGTAGCATCTGTTCTACCGATCACTGAAGAAGACTTTACAAGCATTTGATATTGCTAGTTTTTTTCTGGGTGTCTATACTCCGCTCCAGCGTGGTGCATCTAGCTGGAGTGGAGTCAAAGTCATGGGCGTTGTTCGGTTTCACAAAATCCTGGTTGGAATGGCCCTTTCGGCGGGGCTGGCCCTATTGAGCACGCCTACCGCGACCCAGGCGGCCACCAGCACTTCCAAGGTCGCCAAGTCCAAGAAGTCGACCAGCGCACAGAAGGCCACCCAGCGCAAGACCGTGGTGGTGAAGAAATCACAGGCGAAAGTGGCCAAGGCGCCGGTTCGCAAGACCGTCAAGGCGGTCAGTGCTCGCAACACCCGCGTGAAGGTGCAGATGGCGGGTGGACGCACCACATCGCTGCACAAGGTCTCCGTCAAGCAGAAGCCCTCTGCGCGTTCCAATGTGATTCGCGCTGCCATTGTTCACCGTCCGTCGATGGGCGAGACGCTGGGTTTGCGCGGCAATGACGATCCGCTGGAGCTCAATTCCAGCGTGGCGCTGGTGATCGACCAGCAGACCAACGAAGTCCTCTTCAGCAAGAACGATGCGGCGGTGTTGCCCATTGCGTCGCTCACGAAGCTCATGACCGGCCTAGTGGTCGCCGATGCCGGTCTGGACATGAACGAAATGATCACGATCACCGGCGACGACATCGATACCGTCAAGGGCAGTCGCTCGCGGCTGGCCGTGGGCACGACCCTGAGCCGTGGCGAGATGATGCACCTGGCACTGATGTCGAGCGAAAACCGGGCGGCGCACGCGCTCGGTCGCACCTATCCGGGCGGGCTGCAGGAATTCGTCCGTTTGATGAACCAGAAGGCTGCAACCCTTGGCATGGCCGACACGCGCTATGTGGAGCCCACGGGCCTCTCCAGTCTCAACCAGTCCAGTGCCCGCGATCTCGCGACGCTGGTGTCGGTGGCTTACCAGCGCCCGATCCTGCGCAGCCTCTCCACGTCCCCCGGCTACGAGGTGGATCTGGGGCGCCGCACGCTTCACTACAACAATTCGAACCGCCTGATCAAGAATCCCGATTGGGACATCGGTCTGCAGAAAACCGGCTACATCTCCGAAGCAGGACGTTGCCTGGTGATGCAGGCCAAGGTGGCCGGTCGCCAATTGATCATGGTGTTTCTGGATTCGGCCGGCAAGGTGAGCCGCATGCAGGACGCCGAGCGCGTGCGCCGCTGGGTGGAAGTTCAGACCGGCACTACGCAGCCTCTGGCCCGCCACCAGCCTCAGGGCTGAAGCCCGGGCGCGTTCAGCGCGCTGCCGCGGGCACCGGTACCTTGGGGCAGCCCAGCGCGGCGGATATTTCAGCCGCCGTGGCGCGCAATTTGGGCACCCAGTTCTCGTCGATGCGGTCCGCCGGCGCTGAGATCGACAAGCCCGCAACCAGCTTGCTCTGGTCGTCGTAGATGCCGGCGGCCATGCAGCGCACCCCCAGTTCCAGTTCTTCGTTGTCCCGCGCCAGGCCGGCCTGACGGCACTGCGCGAGTTCGCGCTCCAGGGTGGGGAGCTGCGTGAGGCTGTTGCGCGTGTTGCCGGCCAGGCCGGTGCGGGTGGCATAGGCGCGCACGCGCGGTGCTTCGTCGTCGGCCAGGAAGAGCTTGCCCACCGAGGTGAGATGCAGCGGGGCGCGTCCACCGATGGCGCGCACCACCTGCATGCCTGAGCGTTCGCTGTAGGCGCGCTCCACGTACACGATCTCGTCGCCCTGGCGCACGCTCAGGTTCACCGGTTGCTGGATGAGCTTGTGGAGTTCCCGCATGGGGAGCAGCGCTGCGTCACGAACGCTCAAGCGCGCCTTCACCAGATTCCCCAGTTCGAGCAGCCTCATGCCGAGGCGGTAGCTGCCTGCTTCCGGTCGGTCCACGAAACGCCCGATGGTCAGGTCGTTGAGGATGCGGTGGGCGGTGGACGGATGCAGGCCGGTCTTCTCGCTGATCTCCTTGAGCGAGACCGGATCCTCCCGGGATGCAAGCACCTCCAGCAGGTTGAACATGCGCTCGATCACCTGCACGGTGGGCGTGGCGGCCAGGTTTTCAGATCGTTTGGTCATGGGTGCGGTGGGTTGACCGCGATTTTACAAGATGAAATTGGCGCCCGCGAAACGGTGTGCATACCCTGCCGGAGCATATTCAATCCGCGGGCGTCCAGCGGCCTTCAACGAGCAGTTCGTGAGGGTGGAACCCCGCCTTGTAGTTCATCTTGCTGCTCTCCCCGATCCAGTAACCCAGGTAGACGTGCGGCAGGTCGAGTGCCCGGGCTTGTGCGATTTGCCAGAGCACGCTGTAGGTCCCGTAGCTGGCCTTGTCATCGGGTTCGTAGAAGGTGTAGACGGCGGAGAGGCCGTCGTTGAGCACATCGACGATGGACACCATCTTGAGCTTCGCGGGCTGGTCCCCCACCGCTGGTTCGTGGAACTCGACCAGGCGGGAGTTCACCCGGCTTTGCAGCAGGAACTGGGTGTACTGGTCGATGCTGTCGTGGTCCATGCCACCGCCGGCGTGGCGGCTGTTCTGGTAGCGCAGGTAGAGCTGGTAGTGCTCGGGAATGAAGCACAGCTTGAGCACCCGGGTCTGCAGATGACGGTGCAGCGCTTGCGTGCGACGCTGGCTGCGGTTGGGCTTGAACTGCACCACGGGAACGCGCAGCGGCACGCAGGCCTGGCAACCGTCGCAATACGGACGGTAGGTGAACATGCCGCTGCGCCGGAAGCCGTGCGTGACGAGGTCCGAGTAGGCGTCGTTGTGGATGAGATGGCTGGGGGTGGCGACCTGGGAGCGTGCCTGCCGGTCAGGCAGGTAGCTGCACGGGTAGGGTGCCGTGGCGTAGAACTGCAGCGCCTGAAGGGGAAGTTCTTTGAGATGCGTCACGCGAGACGACCGTCGTCGAAAAGAAGTGTTTGCCAGTATACGGGTGAGAAATGCCACTGGGGCGCGGGGTGCGGCAGGGCCGTCCGCACATGGGCGCAGAATTCATCGCGCGGCATCAGACGTCCGCCCAGCGAGGCCAGGTGCGCGGTGTCCTGCTGGCAGTCGATCAACGGCAGGTCCTTCGCGCGGCAGAATGCCACCAACGCTGCCAGCGCGACCTTCGAGGCATTGCTCTGGCGGCTGAACATCGACTCCCCGTACACCATGTTGCCCAGGTTGATGCAGTAGAGACCTCCGCAGAGCTCGCCGTCGATCCAGGTCTCCACGCTGTGCGCCATGCCGGCGTCGTGCAGGCGGATGTAGGCCTCCACCATCGCCGGAAGGATCCAGGTGCCGGTCTGGCCTTCACGCGGGGTGTGGGCGCAGGCCCGGATGACGCGCTCGAACTCGTCGTCGAACCGAATCTCCAGCCGGCCCTCGCGCAGCCACTGCTGGATGGTCTTGCGCAGCGATCGGTGCAGGCGGAACGCCCGCGTTTCCAGCACCATGCGGGGGTCGGTGCTCCACCACAGGATGGGCTGACCGGCGCTGTACCAGGGGAAAATGCCACGCGAATACGCCGCCACCAGCGTGGGCACGTCCAGCACGCCGCCCGCGGCCAGCAGCCCGGGTGCCGGGTCGCGGGTTCCCCAGGCACTCTCCACAGGCGGAAAAGCCTGGCCGGGTTCCAGCCAGGGCAGGGCGCGGGTGGGAGGGGTCTGCGTCATGCCGCTATTGTGCGCGGCGGCTCCACAACATCAAGCCCGGTTTGCCCTGCGGCGCCGAAGGAGCAGCCAAGCGGTGGCGGCGAGCCCGATGCCCACCGTGTCCGCCACGAGGTCTTCCCATTCGCCGAACCGCCATCCCGTGGCGGTCTGGGCGAGTTCGATGGCGCCGCCATACACCAGCAGCCCCACAGCGACTCGCACCGCATGCTGTGGATAGGAAATAAATCCCAGAGCGCCCAGCCAGACAAATGCGATGGCGTGCTGGGCCTTGTCCCAAAGGCTGAAGGCCTGGGGCGGCAGCATGGTCACTGGCGTGAGGGATGCGATGGTGATGCCGATCACGCTGAGCCAGAAGAGCGTGCGGATCACGCCTTGCTCTCCGCTTCCAGGTACGCGGTGAGGTGGTGCAGATGCACCCGCATCGCCTCGCTGGCCCCCGCGGCGTCTCGGGCACGCAGGTGGCGCAGCACCTTCCTGCGCACGGCCACCATGTCGGGGTGCGGCTGGGGATCGATGCGCAGCAGGATCATGCGCATGACCTCGGACACCGCATCCACCAGCATCACCGTGAGGTCGTTGTGCGTGGCCACGGCCAGGAGGTGGTAGAAGCGGTGAAGCGACCGGGCGTTGCGCGAACCCTGGCCCTTGCGAAAGAGCTCCGCGTGGTATTCGTTGTCGGCCTCGATCGCGTCGAGCTCGGCCTCTGTCGCGCGCTCGCAGGCCAGGCGAATGGCCATGCACGTGAGCTCGATACGCGTTTCGGTCACCACGGCGATGGGCATCTGCGCCAGCGCCACCATGTCGCTCATGGCCTGGGTGATGCCGTGGGGTGTGCTGGTGCGGATGTAGATGCCCCCGTGGGCGCCCATGCGCGATTCCACCAGGCCCATCGACTCGAGGCTGCGGATGGCTTCGCGCACCACGCTGCGGCTCACCGCGAGCTGTTCGGCCAGTTCGCGCTCGCCGGGCAGCCGGTCGCCAGGGCGCAGCTCGCCGCGGAAGATCTGCTGGCGAATCTGGTCGCAGACCGCCTCGAATCCGCGCTGGCTGCGAACTTCACGAAGGCCGAGGCCTTCGATCAGATCCGAGTCGGGCGGTGGCGCTTCGGTGTCGCCAACAGGCATCGAGGAACTGGTTCTGCGCATGGAAAACAGGAGGGGTGGAAGGGGCCGCCGCCGATGATCGCACAGCCCGGACGGCCACCCCGTCCACCTACACGACCGGCGTGAACATCGGCACGCGGTTCTCTGCGTCGGCGGACTTGAAGCACAGCTTCACGCGGTCGCCGATGCGCAGGGTGTCGAGGTCGCAGTCGACGATGTTGGTGAGCATCGAAACACCTTCATCCAGTGTCACATACGCCAGCGCGTAGGCGATGGGGCCTGCCTTGCGCGTGACGGTGACGCTGTAGATCGTGCCCAGGCCACTGGCGTCGATCCATTCGGTGTCAGACAGGCAGTAGGGGCACAGGGCGCGGGGGTAGAAGTGGACCTTGCTGCAGCCGATGCAGCGCTTGATCTTGAGGATGCCCTGTTTGGCGGCGGTCCAGTAGGGTTCTGTGGCGGCGTCCATGATCAGGTTGCCGACCGGACGTTCCTGGTACATCGTGCTCATCGCTTCACTCCCTTTCCATGATCAAGGTGGCGCTGCCGTGGCGCGAGCCCAGCAGGCCGCCGGTGCCCTGCGCCAGCGCCAGGCGGCAGTCGCGAACCTGCACGCTGGCGTGCGCCTCGCCGCGCAGCTGGCGCACGGCTTCGATCACCTTGGTGATGCCGCCGCGGTTGGCGGGGTGGTTGTTGCACAGACCGCCGCCGTCGGTGTTGAAGGGCAGCTTGCCCACGCCTGAGATCAGGTTGCCGTCCATCACGAACCGGCCACCTTCGCCCTTCTTGCAGAAGCCCAGGTCTTCCAGCTGCATGAGCACGGTGATGGTGAAGCTGTCGTAGATGGACGCGTACTGAATGTCAGCGGGCTGGACGCCAGCTTCCCGGAAGGCGATCGGACCGGAGACCACCGCGCCCGAGTACGTGAGATCGACCTGTCCGGCCGACTGGCCCTTGATGGTCTCGCCAGCACCCAGGATGTTCACCACCGGGCGCTTGAGCGAGCGCGCGATTTCCGGGCGGACCACCAGCAAGGCGCCGCCGCCGTCGCTGACGACGCAGCAGTCCAGCTTGTGCAGCGGGTCGGAAATCATGGGCGAGTTGACGACGTCCTCGACCGTGACCACGTCGCGCAGCATGGCGTGCGGGTTGTGCTGCGCGTGGGTGGAGGCGGCCACCTTGATCCAGGCGAGTTGCTCGGCGGTGGTGCCGTACTCGTGCATGTGGCGTGCGGCGGCCAGCGCGTACATGTTCACCGTGATGGGGCCGTACGGCATTTCAAACGCCACGTCGGGGGTGGCGGGCGTGACGTTGCGGGGTTGCACGCCCACGCCGCTGGCTTCGCTGCGCGGACGGCCTGCCAGCGTGATCAGTGCGACGTTGCATTTGCCGGCCGCAATGGCTTGCGCTGCATGGGCCACGTGGATGAGGGGTGCGGAGCCGCCCGTGTCCGTGGTGTCGGTGTGGCGCAGTTTCAGGCCCAGGTAGTCGGCCATGCTCAGGGCACCCAGCCCCGGTGCATCACCCGCGCAGAAGTAGCCGTCCACGTCCGAAAGCGAGAGGCCGGCATCGGCCAGGACGCCGCGTGCGCATTCTGCGTGGAGTTGCGGCGTGGTCTTGTCGGGCGCCTTGCGGGTGGGGTGCTCCCAGGCCCCCGCGATGCACGCCTTGTTCTTGATCGTCATAGCTGGTGCGTTGCCTTTCCTTGTCGATGAGTCTGTTCGGAATGGCCCGTTCACCTAGGGATTTCCCGCGTTCAGTGACCGAGCAAA
Organism: Hydrogenophaga sp.; assembly: GCF_051858985.1. Taxonomy (GTDB): domain Bacteria; phylum Pseudomonadota; class Gammaproteobacteria; order Burkholderiales; family Burkholderiaceae_C; genus Hydrogenophaga. The sequence continues at coordinate 638,986 of NZ_JBHYGM010000002.1, forward strand.
CCGATGCTACCATTGGTCAGACCTTAAAACTAATCAAAATTTGCAACGGGACTTCGAACCCACTTTTTTGAACAGGAAAGAACAGACATGACGCAGATCGTTTCGCTGCAAGGCCGCACCGTGGTGGTGACCGGCGCAGCACAGGGCATTGGCAAGGCCATCGTCGAATGGGTGATCGAGCTCGGGGGCAATGCGGTGGCGGTGGACCTCAACGCCGAAGGCCTGAAAGCCACCACGGATGCACTGCCCGCAGACCGGGTGATGGCCGTGGTGGGCAGCGTGGCCGATCCCGAACTTGCCACCCGCGCTGTGGCTGACGCCGTTGCCCGTTTCGGATCGGTGCACGGCCTGGTGAACAACGCCGGCATCATCCGGCCCGCCATGATCGAGAAGATGACGCTGCAGCAATGGCAGGAAGTCATCGACGTGCACTTGAGCGGCACGTTCTACTGGTTGCAGGCGGTCGGTCGCCACATGATCGAGCGCTCCAAGGCGGGGGACACCACCGGAGGATCCATCGTCAACATCTCGTCGGATGCCGGCCGCAAGGGCGCCATCGGCCAGGTGAACTACGCGGCGGCGAAGTCCGGCATGTTCGGGGTGACCATGACGGCCGCCAAGGAATGGGGGCGCTACAACATCCGCACCAATTCCATCTGCTTCGGCGTCGTGGAAACACCCATGACCGAAGTGGTGCGAGGCGAGAAATTCCGCGACAAGATGCTGGCGCAGATTCCCCTGGGTCGGTGGTCCACGCCAGACGAGGTGGTGAAGTCGGTGTGTTTCCTGCTGTCCGACGGCTCTTCGTACATCACGGGACAGCACCTTGGGGTCAATGGTGGCTTCCACATCAGTGTCTGAGGACGCATGCGCATGACCACCCCAAGACACCACATCCCCGCACGCCGCCACGTCCTGTCTGCCGTGGCGGCCACGTTGGCACTTTGCATCAGCGGCGCGGCCGTGGGGCAGGAGACCAGCTTTCCGAACAAGCCAGTGCGCTTGATGCTGGCCACCGCGCCGGGCGGCGCCACCGACATCCTCGCCCGCCTGATCGCCGACAAGCTCAGTGCCGCCTGGGGCCAGCCTGTCCTGGTGGAGCAGCGCGTGGGTGCCAACGGCATGATCGCTGCCGCTGCGCTGGCCAAGGCGCCGCCCGATGGCCACACCGCGTACCTCTCCATCAGCTCGATGGTGCAGAACGTGCTGCTGCGGCCCAACCCGGGCTACAAGATGGAAGAGGTGGCGCCGGTCACGCTGGTGGCCACCATTCCCATTGCCTTCGGCGTGAGTTCGTCACTGGGCATCCAGACCGTGGCCGATCTGGTGAAGTACGCCAAGGGCCAGCCCGAAGGCATCACCTACGGCACGTCCGGCGCAGGCTCGGGCTCGCACCTGGTGGGCGCCGCGCTGGCGAGCGCGGCCGGCTTCAAGGCGACGCACATTCCCTACAAGGGAGAGGTGAGTTCGCTGCCCGACTTGCTCAACGGACAGTTGACGGTGGGCTATGGCTCGGCGGGTTTCTACGCCGCACAGGAAGCCTCCGGCAAGGTCAAGGTCCTCGCGGTGACGGGGCCCAGGCGCGTCGCGCGGTATCCGCACATCCCGACGCTGGCTGAAGCCGGGTTTCCCGGCGCCAACCTGCCCGGCTGGTACGGGCTTTTCCTGCCGGCGGGCACGCCCAAGCCGGTGGTTTCCAGGTTTTCCAATGAAGTGCGCCGCATCGTGGCCTTGCCCGAGGTGCAGGCCAAGATCGAGGAAGTCGGTTTCGTGCCGGTGGGCAACTCCAGCGAAGAGTTCTCGCGCTACATCGCCACCGAGATGGACACCTGGTCCCGGGTGATCAAGCAGAACGACATCAAGGTGGACTGATGCACATGGACTTCCGACTCACCCCAGAGCAAGAGGCCTTCAGAGAAGAGGTGCGAGCTTTCATCCGCGAACGCCTGCCCGAAGACATCCGCGAGCGCCTGGCCATGGGCCACCCTGCGCGCAAGGACGATGTGGTGCGTTTCCAGCGCATCCTCCACGAACGCGGATGGGCCGCGCCGCACTGGCCCAGGGCCCATGGCGGAGCCGACCTCGGTCAGGCCGAACGGCTGATCCTGCAGGAAGAAATACAGCGCGCACCCGCACCGATGCCGTCGATCTTCAACGTGGTGATGCTCGGCCCGCTGTTGCTGAAGTTCGGCACCGCAAAACAGCAGGATCACTTCCTGCCCAGGCTGGCCAGCGGTGAGCTCTGGTTCTGCCAGGGCTTTTCCGAACCCGGTTCGGGTTCCGATCTGGCGTCGCTGCGCACGTCGGCGCGCCGTGAAGGCGATGAGTACGTCGTCAATGGCCAGAAGATCTGGACCAGCTCGGCGCACCAGGCGGACTGGGTGTTTGCGCTGGTGCGCACCGAGAAGGCGCCGCGCAAGCAGGACGGCATCAGCTTCCTTCTCATCGACATGCGCACGCCCGGCATCACCGTGCGGCCCATCGTGTCGATCGATCACGCCCACCACCTCAATGAGGTGTTCTTCGACAACGTGCGCGTGCCGGTGGAAAACCTGGTGGGCGAAGAAGGACGGGGCTGGGACTGTGCCAAGTTCCTGCTGGGCAACGAGCGCACCGGTATTGCCAACGTGGCCTATTGCCGTGAGCGGCTGGACTTCGCGCGCGCACTGGCCCGCAAGCTCACCCAGGCGGGCCGCCCGCTGGCCGAGGACGCCGTGCTGCAGGCCGAACTGGCGGCGCTCGATGCCGAAGTGCGCGCGCTGGAAGTGACCAACTGGCGGATGCTGCTGGCGCCGCAGACGGCGCTGGCCGGTCCTTCGTTTGCCTCGGTGCTCAAGCTCAAGGGGACCGAGCTCCAGCAGGATCTGGTGGCGCTGATCGCTCGTCTGGGCGGCCTGACGGCGCTGGAGCGGCGTCCCGGCGAAGGCGAGGGCAGCGAGCACTGGGCCGCGCCCGGCAACCTGCGCTACCTGCAGTCCCGCGCGGCCAGCATCTATGGCGGCTCGAGCGAGATTCAAAAAGACATTCTGGCCAAGGCGGCCCTGGGATAGGCATGAACTTCGAACTCCATGAAGACCAGGTTCAGCTGCGCGACAGCGTCGCGCGCGTGCTGGCCGACCACTACCCGTTTGAACAACGGCGAGCGATTGCCGCCACCGCCGGGGGCACCAGCCCTGCGGTGTGGCAAAGGCTTTGTGGCCTGGGCGTGAGCGGCTTGCGAATCGCCGAAGAACACGGTGGCTTCGGCGGTTCCGCGGCCGATCTTTCGGTGGTCATGCAGGCCTTCGGCCAATCGCTGCTCACCGAACCTTTTCTGGCTTCTGCGGTGCTCGGGGCCACGGCGCTGTCGCACTCGGGCGACGCCACCAGCCACGCGCTGTTGCCGCAGGTGGCCAGCGGCGAGCGCATCGTGGCCTGGGCGAGCGACGAGCCCGCCGGGCGGCATGCCGCCTGCTGGGTGGAAACGCAAGCGCGCCAGCAGGGCGGGGGTTGGACCCTCACGGGCAGCAAGGCCCTGGTGCTCAATGCGCCACAGGCCGATGCCTTCATCGTGAGCGCCCGGATCTCCGGTGAGCCGGGGGATGCGCAAGGGCTGGGCCTCTTCCTGGTGGACGCGGGCAGCGCAGGCTTGACGCTGCGCACCTACCGCCTGATCGACGACACACCGGCTGGCGACCTGCAGCTCGACGGGGTGCAGGCCAGGCCGCTGGGCGAGCCCGGGCGAGCGGGTGAGGTCATCGAAGCCACGCGCCAGGCCGGTGTGGCAGCGCTGTGCGCCGACGCCGTGGGTGCCATGGAAGGCGCCTACCAGCTGACCGTGGCGTACCTCAACACCCGCAAGCAGTTCGGCCGGCTGATCGGCGAGAACCAGTCCCTGCGCCATCGCGTGGCCGAGATGATGGTGGAGCTGGAAATCGCCCGCAGCATGGCCTTTCTGGCGGCGTGTGCCATCGACGATCCTGGCTCGGTGCAGCGCGAGGACCTGGCCCGCGCCAAATTCATCATCGGCCGCCATGGCCGCAACCTGTGCCAGAGCGCCATCCAGCTGCATGGCGGCATCGGCATGACCGAGGAATACGCGGTGGGCCACTACCTGCGGCGCATCGCGGTGATCGACCAGCTTTTTGGTGACAGCGCGACCCAGCTTTCGCGTCTGGCCGGCCTGCTGGAAACAACAACCTGACCCCCTGGAGACATCATGAAAACACCTGCCTTGCGTTCCTTCTCCCTTGTGACGTCGCTGGCCGTGGCCGCTGGCGTGATGTTCGCGCTGCCGCAAACGGCCGCAGCGCAGTCGGGCGACTTTCCAAGCCGACCGATCAAGCTCATGGTGGCCACCGCGCCCGGCGGCAGTGCCGATGCCACGGCCCGCATGATTGCCGATGGCCTCTCCCAGGCCTGGGGCCAGCCGGTGGTGGTGGAGAACCGCACGGGGGCCAACGGCATGATCGCCGCGCAGGCACTGGTGAAGGCGCCGGCCGATGGCTACACCATCTACATGTCGCTCAGCAGCATCGTGCAGAACCTGCTGTTGCAACCCACGCCGGGCTACCGCATGGAGGAACTCACGCCGGTTTCCATGGTCGCCATCCTGCCCATCGCACTGGCTGCGCCGGTGCAGTTGCCGGCCTCCAGTCTGGCCGAGCTGATCGCATTGGCCAAGCAGAAGCCTGGTTCCATCAGCTACGGTTCTTACGGCGTCGGTTCCGGTGCGCACATCATTGGCGTGGCGCTCAACAAGAAGGCCGGCGTCGACATGACGCACATCCCCTACAAGGGTGAAACCGACTCGTTCTCGGACATGGTCAACGGACGGGTCAGCACCGCCTGGGGCTCGGTGGGCTTCTACGCCAACCAGCTCGCGGGCGGCAAGGTGAAGCTGCTGGCGGTGGCCAGCCCGCACCGCCTCAAGGCCTTTCCCAACGTGCCCACGCTGGGCGAAGCGGGCTATGCCGAGGCCAATCTGGCGGGCTTCACCGGCCTGTTTCTGCCAGCCGGCACGCCACCGGCCATCGTCAGCAAGTACTCGCAGGCCGTGGCCAAGGTGCTGGCGGCGCCGGACGTGCAGGCCAAGGTGGTGAGCTTCGGCTGGGAGCCCATGACCAACACGCCGGAAGCGTTCAAGAAGCAGCTCGACGACGAGATGCAGAAATGGTCCACCGTGATTCGCGAGAACAACATCAAGCTGCAGTGACATGGGCACGCTCGAAACCATCCTTTACGAAGTCTCGGAGGGCGTGGCCACCATCACGCTGAACCGGCCGGAAACGAAGAACGCCATCAGCCCGACCCTGTCCAGGGAACTGGGCGAGACCGTGGTGGAGATCAAGCGCGATCCCACCGTGCGCGCCGTGGTGCTCACCGGGGCCGGCGGCGCGTTCTGTGCGGGCGGCGACGTTCGGGGCATGAACGAGGCCGGGCCCCGCACGTCGGCGCAGGTTCGCAGTGGCATGGAGCGCTACCGCCGCACGACCGAAGAGCTCATGAGCCTGGACCGCCCGGTGATTGCGGCGGTGGATGGTGTGGCCTATGGCGCCGGCTTCAGCCTGGCGCTGCTGGCGGACATCGTGCTCGTGAGCGACCGCGCGCGCCTGTGCATGGTGTTCCAGCGCATCGGGTTGATTCCCGACTTCGGCGCGCTGTACACGCTGCCGCGCTGCGTGGGCCTTCAGCGCGCCAAGGAACTCGTGTTCTCCGCGCGCGAGATCGGCGCGCAGGAGGCCTTGCAGATGGGCATCGCGCTTGAAGTGCTGCCGCCCGCCGAGCTCATGCCCCGCGCGCTGGCGCTGGCCGCCAGCTTCTGTGGCGCCTCGGAGGCCGCGCTGAGCATCGCCAAGCGGGGGCTCAATGCGTCGCTGGGCAGCGATCTTCCCACCATGCTCGAACTCGAGGCCACCGGGCAGGCGGTGGCGCTGAGCGGCGATTACATGAAGGAGTCTGCCCGGCGTTTCGTGGCCAAGGAACCCGCCCAATTTCGCTGGCCTGCGCGCCAGGACACCCCCACCCTCAAGTGACAAGATGCTCGACTACCAGAAGACCCGCCACGCGCAGTTCGACGACGTGCGCCACAGCTACTCCACCCGCGACACCATCCTCTATGCACTGGGCATCGGCATGGGCAGCGACCCCCTGGACCGCAGTGAACTGCGCTTTGTCTATGAAAAAGACCTGCAGGTGGTGCCCGCCATGGCCAGCGTGCTTGCGTCGCCCGGTTTCTGGATGCGCGAACGCCAGGAACTCGGCATCGATGCGGTGAAGCTGGTTCACGGCGAACAGGCCGTGACGCTGCACGCCGCCCTGCCGGCAGAAGGCACCGTGATCGGCCGCACGCGCGTGACGCGCGTGGTGGACAAGGGGGAGGGCAAGGGCGCGATCATCCAGACGGAAAAGAAGCTCTTCGACGCCGCCACAGAGCAGTTGCTGGCCACGGTGGAGCAGGCGGTCTTCTGCCGCGGCGACGGCGGTTTCTCGAAAGCCGGCGGCGGTGACGTAGCCGGCCCGGCTCTGGCCGCCACACCCGACACCGAGCCCGACCACGTGGTGGACATGCCTACCCGCGCCGACGCCGCCTTGCTCTACCGCCTCTCGGGCGACCTGAACCCCCTGCATGCCGACCCGGACGTGGCCGCCAGGGCGGGTTTCCCCAAGCCCATCCTGCACGGGCTGGCCACCTACGGCGTCACCTGCCGCGCGTTGCTCGCCGCCTTCTGCGGCAACGACCCATCGCGGCTGAAGTCCTTGCGCGCACGCATGTCATCGCCGGTGTTTCCCGGCGAAACCATCCGCGTCGAGTGCTGGCGCCAGCCCGAGGGCGTGGCGTTTCGCGCACGCATTCCCGCGCGCGACGTGACCGTGCTGTCCCATGGGCACGCCGAACTTTCTTTCTCCTGAGCCCCATTCCATGTCACTCGCCGCCAGCCGTCCCGTCTACCGCCACGACCAGACCCGCCGACTCCTCGCACCCACCAGCATTGCCATCGTCGGCGCGTCCGCCAACCCGGCTTCCTTCGGTGCCCGCACCGTGGGCAACCTGCACAGCTACGCCGGCCCCATCCATCTCGTGAACGCCCGCTACCAGGAGATTGACGGACGGCCCTGCTTCGCCTCGCTCACTGCGCTCCCCGAAGTGCCCGACTGCGTGTTCGTCGCCGTGCCGCGCGATGCCGTCAAGCCGGTGATTGAAGAGTGTGTTCGGCTGGGCGTGGGCGGCGTCGTCATCTTTGCGTCCGGCCTGGGCGAGAGCAGCAACCCCGAGCACCAGGCGCTCCAGCGCGACATCGTCGACATGACACGCGACACCGGCACGCGCCTGCTCGGACCGAACTGCCTGGGCATGATGAACGCCGTCAACGGTGCGCTCGGCACGTTCACCCACATACCCGTTCGCCTGCGGCTCGAAGGCTGCCGTTCCATCGGCCTCATCAGCCAGTCGGGTGCGCTGGGCGTGGGCATGGCGCAGGCGGTGGAACGCGGCGTGTCGTTCAGCCACGTGCTCACCTCGGGCAACGGTTGCGACGTGGACGCTGCCGACCAGATTGCCTACCTCGCCAACGACCCCGACTGCGATGCCATCGCCTGCGTGTTCGAGGGCGTGACCGATCCGGGCCGGCTGATCGAGGCGGGTGAGATGGCGCGCCAGGCGGGCAAGGCGGTGGTGGTCTACAAGATCGGCACCAGCGAAAGCGGTGCGGAGGCGGCGCTCTCCCACACGGGCGCGCTCGCCGGTTCGGCGGCGGGCTACAACGCGCTGTTCGAGCGTGCGGGCTTCGTGGTGGTGGACCAGTACGAACACCTGCTGGAGACGGCCGCGTTCTTCGCCAAGGCCCCGCCCGCACGGGCCGAAGGCGTGGCGGTGCTCACGCCTTCGGGCGGCGCCGGCATCATGGCGGCCGACCAGGCGGAGGTGTTCAACGTGTCCCTGCCCCAGCCAGGGCCTGAATTGCGCGCCGTCCTTGAATCGCACATTCCCGAATTCGGGTCCTCGCGCAACCCCTGCGACGTGACCGCGCAGATCCTCAACAACCCGGCCTCGTTTCCCGCCTGCGCCGAAGCCTTCCTGCGCGAAGACAACATCGGCGCCATCGTCACCCCGTTTCCCACGGCCATCCAGGCCAGTGCCCAGCGCAACATCGACCTGGGCAACCAGGTACGGGCGCACGGCAAGATGGCCTGCGTGTTCGAGCTGACGGGATGGCAGGAGGGCCCCGGGGTGAGGGACATGGAGATGAGCCCGAACCTGGCCGTGTTCCGCTCCACTGCCAGTTGCTTCAGCACGCTGGCGGCCTGGCACCGATGGTCTCGCCAGGTGGCTCGGCCAGCGGCCGGCACGTTGCCCTCACTCGCAGCAGACTCGGTCGAGCGCGTGCGTGCCGCCCTGCAAGCCGCTGGCGCCGAGCGCACGTTGCCAGAAGGGCCATCTCGCCGCTTGCTCGAGGCGTGCGGTGTGCCGGTGGTGAACAACCGCCTGGTCAACACCGCCGACGACGCCATCGCGGCCGCGAAGGATTTGGGCTACCCCGTGGCGCTCAAGGTGGAAACGCCGGACCTCCCGCACAAGACCGACGCGGGCGTGCTCCGCCTGAACCTGAAGGACGCCGCCGCCGTGCGAGAGGCGTACGCCGCCATCATGGCCAACGCACTCAAGGCCAGCACGGCCGAGCGCATCAACGGCGTGCTGGTGCAGCCCATGATCCCGGCCGGGGTCGAGATCATGGTGGGTGCGCGCGTGGATCCGCTCTTTGGTCCCATGGTGGTGGTCGGCATGGGTGGCATCCTGGTCGAATTGCTCAAGGACACGGTGGCTTCGCTCGCGCCGGTGGACCCCACCGCCGCGCACGCCTTGCTGCGGCGCCTGCGCGGCTACCGCCTGCTGCAGGGCTTCAGAGGCAGCCCGCCGGCGAACGTGGACGCCCTGGCCGACGCGATCTCGCGCATCTCGATGCTGATCCACAGCGAGCGCGAGCACATTGCAGAGATCGATGTGAATCCCATCATCTGCAGCGACACGCGCGTGGTGGCGGTGGACGGCCTCGTGGTGCGAGCCTGAGCATGGCGCTGGATCCAGCCCTGCGTGCCGCGCTGGCGCTGCCCGCCGTCTGTGCACCCATGTTCCTCGTGAGCGGGCCCGAACTGGTGACGGCAGCCTGCAAGGCGGGACTCATGGGCGGGTTGCCCCGCCAGAACGCGCGCACCTTCGAGGAATTCGAACAGTGGCTGGCGCACATCCGGCAGGCGCTGGACGAGCACGAGCAGGCCACCGGTCAGGTGGCCGGGCCGCTCGCGGTGAACCTGGCCACCCGCGTGGCTGAAGACGAGCTGGGACGGCACTTCGAGGCCTGCCGGCGCCATGGCGTGAGGGTGCTCATCACCGTGGGCGGCGACCCCACGGCCCTGATCGGCCATGCGCACGACGCGGGCCTGCTGGTGTTCCACGACATCACGTCCATCCGTTTTGCCGAGAAAGCCATCGCTGCCGGCGCCGACGGTCTCAACTGCATCGGCGCCGGCGGTGGTGGGCACTCCGGCACCATCAGCCACCTGGCGCTCATCCGCACCGTGCGCTCGATCTACCAGGGCACCATCGTCATGGGCGGCGCGGTGTCCGACGGCGCGACCATCCGCGCCGCCGAAATCCTGGGTGCCGACCTGGCCTACCTGGGCACGCGCTTCATCGCGACACAGGAATCGCGCGCGCCACAGGCCTACAAGGACCTGCTGGTCTCGCAGACCTCGGCCGACCTGCGCTACACCGACGGCATCGCCGGTGTGCATGCGAACTGGCTGGTGGCCTCCATCCGCTCCGTGGGCCTGGATCCGGACGACCTGCCCAGGCCGCTGGGCCGCGGCATGCGCCACGACCACCTGCCCGAGGGCGCCGCGCCCTGGAAAAACATCTGGAGCGCAGGGCAGGGCATCGACCTCATCCACGACGTCCCTACCGTGGCGGAGCTGGTGGCGCGGCTCAAGGTCGAGTACCGCGAGGCTTGCCAGGCGCCGGCGTTCCTGCACACAGGCTGAGGCGTGCGCGCAAGCGGCGCGGGTCAGAACTGGTGCAGGTCGATGCGGGTGGCCCCGGACTGGCCATCCGCAGGCTCCTGGAGCTGCAGCCGCTCGGCGGTGTAGTAGGCCCCTTTGGCGCCCTCAGGCTCCAGCACCTCGAACATGCCGGACCTGTAGATGCCACCAGAGTCCAGGTTGACATGGCGCACATCGTATTTGCCCGGCGACAGGTTCTTCAAGGTGAAGCTCCCGCCAGGTTCGATGTAGACGTGTTGCAGTGGCCAGCAGTGCGACCACACCGCGTGGCAGAGCTTGGCCACCACCGGCGCCGTCTCATGGGGGTTATCGATCGTCACCCGGGCGCGGCCAGCGCCCTTGGTCTGGCGCGCGCCGATGATGGGCCCGGAGGCCTTTGGCAAGGCCTGCCCGAACTCGAGCAGGGCGCGCCCGCTGCGGCCGTCATCCTTCGGGTGTTCGCGTGCGGAGGCCGGGGTTTGTGGCACACGCACCAGAGCGAGCGGTCTTTCTGCGGCGTCCGGGCGCGCCACAGCGGGTGCCCGGAAATCATCGCTCAGTGCGCTGTAAACAGCCACACTGACCGAAGAGACGGCCACAAAGATCGACAGGGAGGCCAGGGCTCCCGGTCGGCGGACAGAAACCGTCTTGCGGCTGCGACGGCGGCGAGGCGGCAGGCGGATCGCCTCCTGTTCAGCGATCCAGGCGTCGTGTTCGGCCCGCAAGACCGGATCACTCAATACGTTCCAGGATTCGTTCAGACCCTGCATCACGCGTTGTGCGCCATCCCCGGGATGGCGGTCGGGATGGTATTTCTGCGCCATGGCCTTGTAGGCGGCCTTGATCACCTCGACCGGCGCGTTCTGCGTGACCTTGAGATTGGCGTAATGGGTATGCAGCTTCTCCGCCATGCAGCAAACCTCCTCTCTTTCCACGGCGCAAGCCGGTTGGCTGGAAAGTATCGGAGTAGGGCAGTGACGGCGAACGTGAGATATCGCGCACAGAAGCGGTGAGATGCGATCCGATGATGCGGTGCGGCGCACCTGTGTGCGACTTGTCGCAGTTCCAGGCCCGCGATTCGACCGGAAAACAACGTTCTACCGCCCAAGAAAAAAGCCTCTGGGTCACGCGACCTGGAGGCTTGTTTCATATCGGAATTTTTGGCTCCCCGACCTGGACTCGAACCAGGGACCTGCGGATTAACAGTCCGTCGCTCTACCGACTGAGCTATCAGGGAACAGCCTCGAATTATAGCGTCGTTTTCAGGGGCTTTCGGAATCGACGCCCAGCACCTTGTGCAGCCGGGGGCTGGTGGTGGTGTATTGAAGCTGAACGGGGCGGTCCGGATAGACGATCGGCATGGCACCGAAGGCGGCCAGCGCGCATTCGTGAAAGCCGCAGAGGATGAGCTTTTTCTTGCCGGGGTAGGTGTTGATGTCGCCCACCGCGAAAATGCCGGGGACGCTGGTGGAGAACTTTTCCGTGTCCACCACCAACTGCTTGCGCTCGATGTCCAGGCCCCAGTCGGCGATGGGGCCGAGGCGGGGCGAAAGTCCGAGGAAGACCAGCAGGGTGTCCAGCGGCACGACTTGGGTCACGGCATCCGGGTCTGTCACCTTCAGGGCGCGCAGTTGCCCGGCTGCATCGAGCTCAAGTCCCGTGGGCTGGCCCACGATGAACTTCATGTCGCCGCGCTCGCAAAGCTCGCGCATGCGGGTCACGCTGGCGGGCGCGGCCTGGAAGCCGTCGCGTCGATGGAGCAGCACCACGCTGCTGGCACGGTGCGGGCTGTCGGGTCGGGCAAAGTCGATGGCCCAGTCGAGCGCGGAATCTCCGCCGCCCGCGATGACCAGCTGTTGGCCGGCGAACTGGGCGGGGTTCGCGACGTGGTGGAACAGTTGTGCGCCTTCGAAGGCCTCCAGGCCTTCCACCTTGAGCCTGCGCGGCTGGAAGGCGCCCACGCCGGCTGCGATGAACAGGGTCCGGGTGAGAAAACGGGTGCCCTTTGACGTGGCCACGAAGAAGCGCCCGTCGGCCTGTCTTTCCACCGTGCTCACTTCCTGTCCCAGGTGGAAGGTGGCGCCGAAGGGCTTGATCTGCTGGAGCAGCCGGTCAGCGAGTTCCTGGCCGGTGCACACCTGGATGCCAGGTATGTCGTAGATGGGCTTGTCGGGATACAGCTCCACGGGCTGGCCACCGGGCTGCGGCAGCGAGTCGATCACGTGGGCCTTGATTTCCAGCAGGCCCAGTTCGAACACCTGGAACAGGCCCACGGGTCCGGCGCCCACGATCACCGCATCGGTTTCGATGGCGCCTTCGTGCACGCTCGACCCGGCCATGGCGCGCGAGCTCAGCGTGTGAGCTCGGACAGCTTGTCGGTGCGATCTTTCCAGTCGTCTGCGTCGGGCAAAGGGGCCTTGCGCTTGGTGATGCTCTTCCATCCCGGCAGGCGCGCAAGCTCCGCATTCAACACGATCATGTGTTGCTGGTCCTTGGGCAGGTCTTCCTCGGCGTAGATGGCGCTCACGGGGCACTCGGGAATGCACACGGCGCAATCGATGCATTCATCCGGGTCGATGGTGAGGAAGTTGGGGCCTTCGCGGAAGCAGTCGACGGGGCAGACGTCCACACAGTCGGTGTATTTGCAGCGGATGCAGGCTTCGGTGACAACGTGGGTCATGGTGGTGATCGGAATCGGGGAAGTCCCGGATTTTAGGGTTTCCGGGAGTATGGGGCCGGGGTATGCCCCTGGCCTTGATGCAAGTTAAAGACCGCGCCGGCCTCAGAGGACCAGCAGGGCGCCCGCCGTGCGGTGGCTGGCGGTGTCCACCAGCACCAGCGACCCCAGGGCCCGCGAGCGCGCGAAAGGCAGCGTCGCCAGGGGTTCCTGGAGGGTGAGCTCGATGTGCCCGATGGCGTTGGGCTCCAGTTGCGTGGCGTCTTCTTCGGCCAGCGTGTGGATGTCCAGGCGGTGCACGATGCGCTTGATCTTGGCTTTCACCCAGCGGTGGCCATGCAGCGCCCAGTAGACGCGCCCGGGGACCAGCGTTTCGTCGTCCAGCCAGGCCACCGTGGCACGCAGCTCGCGGCTGCCATGGATGGCGTCCGGCGACGACTCGTCGTCTTCAGCCAGCAGCCAGTCGCCGCGGGAAACGTCCACCTCGCGGTCGAGCACGATCCCGGCGCTGTGGCCCGCCAGCACGGCCTGCGGCTGGCGCACATGGTTGAGCACCTGGGCCACCACCGCGGTCTGGCCGTTGGGCATGATGCGGACCGGCTGACCGGGCTGTACGCCGCCGGTGGCCACGCGGCCCCAGAACACGCGCCGGCCCTGCGAGGTGTCGGACGACGAGCTGAATTTCTCCACCCACTGCACCGCAAAGGCGAAGGGCAGCGTGGTGTCCGCCGCCGTCACCGGCAGGCCTTCCAGGATCTCCAGCAGCGTGGGACCGGTGTAGCCGCACCACTGCGGCGATTCGCTGGCGTCGACCACGTTCCAGCCCATGAGCGCCGAGATCGGCACCACGGCGGTGACGGGCAGGCCCGCCTGCTGGGCGAAGCGGCGCAGCGCAGCGCCGATGTGTTCGAAAGCGGCGGCGCTGTCGGACACGGCGTCGAGCTTGTTCACGGCGAACACCACCGAAGGCACGCGCAGCAGTTTCAGCAGCAGGCTGTGTCGGCGGGTCTGCGGCAGCAGCTTCAGATCGGGGGCGGCCCAGTCGAGTTTGGTGGCGTCCACCAGCACCACGGCGGCGTCCGCGCTGGAGGCGGCGGTGACCATGTTGCGCGTGTACTGCTCGTGGCCGGGTGCATCGCCAATGATGAACTTGCGCGCCTCGGTGCTGAAGTATCGGTAGGCCACGTCAATCGTGATGCCCTGTTCGCGCTCGGCCGACAGGCCATCGGTCAGCAGGGCCAGATCGGTCTGGCCCTGGCGCTGCACGCCGGCCAGGTGGTCCTGCAGCACGGCCTTGCTGTCGACCAGCAGGCGGCCGATCAGCGTGCTCTTGCCGTCGTCGACGCTGCCGCAGGTGATGAGCCGCAGGGCGGAACGCGTGTCCTGTGCGAGGGTTTCGACGGGCTCGGCCCGAACGGAAGTGATCGTGGTCATCAGAAGTACCCGTCCTTTTTTCGTTTTTCCATGGAGGCATCGGACGTCTTGTCGTCCATGCGCGTGGCGCCGCGTTCGCTCACCTCGGCGGCCAGGGTTTCGATCACGATGTCGTCTGCCGTGGCGGCCGTGCTCTCCACCGGGCAGGTGCAGGTGATGTCGCCCACGGTGCGAAAACGCACGTCTCGCACCTGCACGGCTTCGCCGTCGCGCGGGGGCGTGAGCGCGGTCACCGGCACCAGCAGGCCGCGGCGGTCCACCACCTCGCGCGGGTGGGTGTAGTAGATCGAGGGCAGGGCGATGTTCTCGCGGGCGATGTACTGCCACACATCCAGCTCGGTCCAGTTGCTGATGGGGAACACGCGGAAGTGCTCGCCGGGTTGCAGGCGCGTGTTGAACAGCGTCCAGAGCTCGGGGCGCTGGGCCTTGGGTTGCCACTGGCCGAAGCTGTCGCGGTGGCTGAAGATCCGCTCCTTGGCGCGGGCCTTCTCCTCGTCGCGCCGCGCGCCGCCAATGAGGGCGTCAAACCGGAATTCGTCGATCGCTTCCAGCAGCGTCACCGACTGGTGCACGTTGCGGCTCTCGCCGGGGTGTGCCAGGCGCACCGTGCCGCGCGCCATGGAGTCTTCCACGCTGCGCACGATCAGTTCGGCCCCCAGTTCCTTTGCACGCAGGTCACGGAAATCCGTCACCTCGGGGAAGTTGTGGCCGGTGTCGATCATCAGCAAGGGGTAGGGGATGCGACCCGCGCCAAAGGCCTTTTCGGCGCACTTGAGCATGACCAGCGAATCCTTGCCGCCCGAGAAGAGCAGCGCCGGGCGTTCGAAGGCGGCAGCCACCTCGCGCAGGATGAAGATGGTCTCTTCCTCCAGCGCGTCCAGGTGGGCGTTGCTCAGGTGGTGCTGTTCGGTGATGGCGTGCTGCAGGGCGCTCTGGATCACGTCGGGTTCGGTGCGGGCGTTCATGAAGGGGTCCGTTCGAGAGATGAGACAAGCGGCGAGGCCACAGGCTGCACGTGCAGGCCGCATTCCTTGGCGCCTTCCTGTTCCCACCACCAGCGCCCGGCGCGGAAATCCTCGCCAACGCTGATGGCGCGCGTGCAGGGGGCGCAGCCGATGCTGGGAAAGAACTGGTCGTGCAGGGCGTTGTAGTCCAGCGCGTGCAGGCCGATGAAATGCCACACGTCGCCCCAGGTCCACTCCACCAGCGGGCTGACCTTGACGCGCCCGGGTTCCTGGATCAGCTCACCCACCTCGGCGCGCGCGTTCGACTGCTCACGCCGCAGGCCGGTGATCCACGCATCCTGGCCGGCCAGCGCGCGCGCGAGCGGCTCCATCTTTCGGATGTCGCAGCACGCCTTGCGCAGGTCGATGCTCTGGTACATGGCTTCTTCGCCGTTCTTGCGAACGAACGAGATCACCGATTCCTGGCGCGGCCGGAACACCTGCACGCTCATGCCGTAGCGCCGCTCGATGCGGGGGATGAGCGCCAGCGTCTCTGGGTGCAGTTTGCCGGTCTCCAGCACGAACACGCTGGCACTCACGTCGGCCAGGTGCAGCAGGTGCGTGATCACCATGTCTTCTGCGCCGAGGCTGGATGCCTGAGTCATCTTGGGATGGCTGGCGGCAGCCTCGCGCAGCAGCGCGATGGCTCGCGAGACCTTGGCCGCGAAATCAGACGAGGGTTTGTCGTAGAGCGATAGAGCGTTCATGGCGGTGGCTGTGTGCGCTTCTCAGGCGGAGGCGAAATGGGGTGCGGCATGCACCGCATCGCCCTGGTAAAACGCCGGGTAGTGGGCCAGCAGGGCGCGGCCGTGTGCCAGGTCCTGGTCGGCGCGCAGCACGGCCTGGCTGAATCCGCTGCGCTGCATCTGCACGAGCTGATCGATCAGCACGTCGCCGGTGGCGCGAATCTCGCCCGCAAAGCCGAGGCGGCGGCGCAGCAGGAAGGCCTGGCTGAAGGCGCGACCATCGCTGAACTTCGGGAAGTTCAGCTCGATGACGTCGATGCCGGTCAGGTCGGCTTCGCGCGGGTCGGCGTCGTTGGCGATGGCAAGGCGCCGCTCTTGCGGCTCACGGGGTTCAAAGTTGCTGGCGCTGAAAACGTCAAGGGACTGGTTCATGTCGGTTCCTCAGGCGGGCGCGCGGGCGGTGCTCACGCGCACCGCGTTGGCCGCGGCCTTGAACGGGTCGGCGCCGGCGCGCTTGAGCGTGGCGATGAATGTCTCGCCGGTCTGGCGCTGCGCCCGGTAGGTGTCGAGCAGGGCTTCGATCACATCGGGCACTTCGCTGGCGGCAAACGACGGGCCGATCACCTTGCCCGGTGTCGATTCGCCCGAGAGGCGTGTGCCATCCGAACCACCCAGCGTGACCTGGTACCACTCCTGGCCGTCCTTGTCGACGCCCAGAATGCCGATGTGGCCGCTGTGGTGGTGACCGCAGGAGTTGATGCAGCCGCTGATGTGCAGGTCGATCTCGCCCAGGTCGTGCAGCTCGTCCAGATCCGTGTAGCGACCCAGGATGGCCTGTACCAGCGGCAGGGACCGCGCATTGGCCAGGTCGCAGAAGTCGCCGCCCGGGCAGGCGATCATGTCGGTGAGCAGGCCGATATTGGGCTTGGCCAGCCCCAGGCGGCGTGCTTCGCGCCAGAGCTCGGGCAACGCATCACAGCGCACCCACGGCAGCAGCAGGTTCTGTTCGTGCGTCACGCGCGCTTCGCCCGACGAGAAGCGGTCGGCCAAGTCGGCGGCGCGGTCGAGCTGGTCTGCGGTGGCGTCGCCCGGGGCCTGGCCAAAGCGCTTGAAGGAGAGCGTGACCGCGCGCAGGTCGGGGTTCTGGTGCGGCTTCACGTTCTGCTGCAGCCAGCGGCTGAACTCCATGTCGTCCTCGGCAGCGGCCTTGAGGATGTGGGCGATCTTGGCGTCGGCGCTCTTGCGGTCGCAGCTCAGCGGCGGCGTGACGAAGAAAGCGCTCACGCGGTCCAACTCGGCCTGGGTGATGGTGTGCGGCGCGCCGTCTTTCTCGAGGATGTCGCGGTATTCGGCTTCGACCTGGTCGGTGTAGGCCTGCCCTTCGGCCTTCACCAGGATCTTGATGCGGGCCTTGTAGATGTTGTCGCGGCGGCCGAAGCGGTTGTAGGCGCGCACCACGGCTTCCAGGTAGTTCAGGATCTGGTTCCAGGGCAGGAACTCGCGCAGCACGCTGCCGATGATGGGCGTGCGGCCCATGCCGCCGCCCACGCGCACCTGGAAGCCCAGGTCGCCGTCCACGTTGCGAAGCAGGCGCAGGCCGACGTCGTGCCAGGCGGTGGCGGCACGGTCTTCGCGAGCGCCGGTGATGGCCACCTTGAACTTGCGTGGCAGGAAGGCGAATTCAGGGTGCAGCGTGCTCCACTGCCGCAGGATCTCGGCAAAGGGGCGCGGGTCGGCCACCTCATCGGCGGCGATGCCGGCCAGTGCGTCGGTGGTGATGTTGCGAATGCAGTTGCCGCTGGTCTGGATGCCGTGCATGTTCACACTGGCCAGCAGGTCCATCACCTCGGCCGAGCGCGCCAGCGGAATCCAGTTGTACTGGACGTTCTGGCGCGTCGTGAAGTGCGCGGTGCGATCCGGCAGCGTGGGCACTTCGGACAGGCCAGCGTTGGCCTTGGACGTGTCGTGCACTTCCTTGTGGTCGTATTCCCGTGCGATCTTCGCCAGCACCCGAAGCTGTGCGCTGGAGATCTCGCCGTAGGGCACCGCCACGCGCAGCATGGGTGCGAACCGCTGCACGTACCAGCCGTTCTGCAGGCGCAGCGGCTTGAATTCGTCTTCACCCAGCGTGCCCGCCTGCCAGCGAGTGAGCTGGTCCCGGAACTGGGCGGCACGCAGGTGCACGAACTGGCGGTCGAATTCGGAATATTGGTACATCGTCGTCGTGGGCAGTGAATGTCAGAAAGCGATCAGCTTGAAACCGGCATAGGCCAGCAGCACCGAGAGTGCGGAGCGCACCAGGCGCTCTGGCGTGTGCTTCATCAGGCGGGTGCCAAGCCAGATGCCGGGCAGCGAGCCCGCCAGCAGCTTGCCCAGCAGCGGCCAGTCGACCGATCCCAGGCTGGCGTGACCGAGGCCTGCCACCAGCGTGAGCGGCACGGCGTAGGCAATGTCTGCCGCCACGATGCGGGGCAGCGGCAAGAGGGGAAACAGCAACAGCAACACGGAGACGCCGATGGCGCCCGCGCCGACGGAAGTGAGCGTGACCAGCGCGCCGATGACCGCACCGAAGAGCACCGGCAGGCTCCAGTGGCGCGCGCGGGTGGCCTTGTGCAGATCGGCTTCGGGCAGGCTGCGTGGCACCTGTTTGCCGCGTGCGGCCTTGTAGAGCATGGCCGCGGCCGTCAGCAACAGCGCCAGGCCCAGCGTGCTGGTCATGAGCGACTGCACCTGCGCACTCGCCGGACCCAGCTGCCGAAGCACCAGCAGCGTGACGATGGCCGCCGGGATGCTGCCTGCGCTGAGCTGGCCCACCACCCGCCAGGGCACCAGCTTCTGTCGGGCCAGGCTGAGCGTGCCGCCCATCTTGGTGAAGGCGGCAAAGAGCAGGTCGGTGCCCACGGCGAGGTAGGGTTTGACACCGAAAAAGAAGATCAGGATGGGCGTCATCAACGAACCGCCACCCACGCCCGTGAGACCCACGATGAGTCCCACGGCGAATCCGGCCAGGATGATGGCGATGTCAGGCATGCGCCGACTTTAGGGAACGAGGCATATATCCCAAACGATTTTTTGCTCATGGGGATATAGCTGGGATGCATATGCAAATCCCGGGCTCGCGCGACCAGCGAGAGAGAAATTTCCGTTCGTCCCTCCAGATCGACCGCACATCGCCTTGGCCGTCGTACCATTCGCGGCATGCAGAAACAGAAGATCCTGGTGAGCGTGGTGGGTTTTTCCGATGTCGAGCGGCACGCGCTCAACACGATCTTTCGCCTGTCCCAGGAGCGCGAGGTGGCTTATGCGCCCTGGGCTCCGCTCACCCCGCCCGGTGGCAAGGCGCCCACCGGCATGGCCCAGGTGGCTTTGGTCGATGGCGAAAGTGCAGAAGCGGTGCTGGCGCACGCCAAGGAGATGCCGGCCGGACAGCGGCTGATCTGGGTGGGCCCCGACGCGCCCCGGCACGCCTGGCGCGTTCTGGACAGACCCATCGAATGGGCCGCGGTGCTGCACGATCTGGACGCCGTGTTCGCGGCTCGCCAGGCGGATTCCGGCCTGCTCGACCTGGACGTCACATCGCCTTCTCCCCTGGACCTTGCGCTCGACCTGGACATGGAAACCGGCGTGGAGCCGGTGCGGCGCGCCCTGGTCGTGAGCGCAGACCCGGAGGAACGCACCTACCTGCGCACGCGCCTGGCGCTGGCCGGCGTGGTGCATGTCGACGAGGTGCTCGACACCGAGATGGCGGTGGAGTTGCTCGGCCGCCAGGCCTACCTTTGCGGATTTTTCAACCTGGATGACCACCACATGGACGTGTGGTCGCTCATGCGGGTGTTCGTGCAGCGCAATCCCCAGGCCCTGGCGCTGGCCACGAGCGAGCTGGCAGGACCGCTGGCGGGCTGGTGGCGTCGACGGCGCGTGCGGCGCGACGCGCATCGCGTGGGCGTGACCGCGCTGCTGGAGCGCCCCCTGCAACCGCGTCAGATCTCGGAGTGGCTGGAACTGATCTAGGGCTGGCGGCGGGCCTGCCGCCAGGCGAAGCGAGCAGGGTCCAGCGTGGCGAGCAGATCGGCCTCGGCGCCTGATGGTTCGCCTTCCATGCCAGCGGCCAGCCAGCCGGCGCACAGGTGGGCCAGCGTGATGCCGCGTGAGCCCAGTGCACTCAATACATACAGGTCCTTGCCCCTGGGCGTCTCGTGCAGCGGAACACGGCCGCGACGCACACCGGCCTGGGTCATGAGCTCGCGCAGTGCTCCGGCGTCGGGCACGGCACCCACCAGCGGCAAACGGTCCAGCGAAGCGCAACGCACCTGCGCCCACCCCAGCAGCGCGCCGCTGGCCTGCAAGCTTCGCAAGCGTTCCGCCGCGGGTGGGCAGATCGACTGCAGGCTGGCCGCATTGGCTTCATGGGCCTGTGGCGTGAGGTGGGTGGTGGAGTCGCCGCGGGTGTAGGTGGAGCCCATGGCCCAGAGCCGAACCGGCCAGTCGGGCGGGAGGCCGCTGTCTTCGTAGACGGGCACGAAGACGCCGCTGTCGCGCCGAGGCCGATCGGCCAGCGGCGCGCCGCGCAGCTCGGCCAGGCTCATTTGACCCTTCACAGGACGCAAAGGCAGGTGATCCGGCTCCATGAGGGCGCTGTCGACGAGCAGACGGTGGCTGCCGTGGGCGGCAGCGACCACTGCCACCGGTGCTTCCGCCAGGGTGTTGCCGGCGGCATCCACCGCCCGCCAGTGGCCCGAGGGCGTGCGCTCCAGCCGGTGCGCGCGTGCGTGCCAGTGCCGCGTCACGCGCGCGGCGGCTTCTTCGAGCCAGGCCTGCACCAACGCGGCAGGCCGAACCAGCGCGGCGGGCCAGCGGCCCGGGTCGTGGCCCAGGTTGTCCACCTCGCAAGCCTGCCAGCCGCGGCCGGGCAGCACCAGGCGCTGCAGTTCGGCCAGCGTGGCCTGCATACCCAGGGCAGACAGGCGGGAGAGGGGTGTGGGTGCCCGGGTGACGTGCGGGCTGAGCATGCCCACCGGCAGTGCCGAGGCGCCCTGGGCGGGACCGCTGGCCGCGTCGACCAGGGCGACCTCCCAGCCCCGCCGCGCCAGCTGGGCGCACACGGCAGCGCCGGCCAGGCCGGCTCCGATCACCATCGCCTGGCGAGGCGTGGCGACGGTTGGGCTCACTCGTCCCGGGGCGGCGGCACGTAGCCGGCGGCGGCGTCGGCGCCTTCGCCGAAGAAGTGCTTCTCCATCTGCCGTGCCAGGTACTGGCGGGCGCGGGCATCGGCCAGGTTGAGCCGGTTCTCGTTGAGCAGCATGGTCTGGTGCTTGAGCCACGCGCCCCAGGCTTCCTTGCTCACGTTCTCATAGATGCGCTTGCCCAGTTCGCCGGGGTAGGGCGGGAAGTCGAGTCCCTCGGCTTCCTTGCCGAGCTTGATGCAGTTCACGGTGCGTGCCATGGCGTTCCTAGAGATGGGTTAGACGATCTGGTTATAACGAATGGAAGAAATTATTCGTTCCAGAACAGGTGGATCACCGGCATGATCCCCGGTTTGCGGGTGTTCTTGGGCTCCGGGCTGAAAGCCGAGCGCCACTGTAGCAAGGTTTGGGTGCGACGGCAGACAAGGCCGCGCCAGCACCCCACGCATGAGTTTCTACAATACCGGGCTACCGTTCCACAGGATCAGTTTTCATGAGTGCATTTCAGGAAGAGCGCGTGTTGAGCGTCCACCACTGGACCGACCGGCTGTTCAGTTTCACCACCACGCGCGATGCGTCGCTGCGGTTCTCCAACGGTCACTTCACCATGATCGGCCTGCGCGTCAACGACAAACCGCTGCTGCGCGCCTACAGCATCGTCAGCCCGAACTACGCCGATCACCTGGAGTTCCTGAGCATCAAGGTGCAGGACGGCCCGCTCACCTCGCGGCTGCAACACATCCAGGTCGGCGACACCATCATCGTCGGCCGCAAGCCCACCGGCACGTTGCTGATCGATTACCTGCTGCCCGGAAAACGCCTTTACCTGCTGGGCACCGGCACCGGGCTGGCTCCGTTCCTGAGCATCGTGCGCGACCCCGAAACCTACGAGCGCTTCGAACAGGTGATCGTGGTGCACGGCGTGCGCCAGGTCAATGAGCTGGCCTACCGCGAGCTGCTGTCGAACGACCTGGTCAAGGACGAGATTCTGGGCGAGCTGGTGCAGGGCAAGCTGCTGTACTACCCCACCGTCACCCGCGAGCCTTTCGTGCACCAGGGACGAATTCCACAACTGCTTGGTGAGGGCGTGATCGCCAAGGACCTCGGCCTGCCGGCTTTCAACGCCGCCGAAGACCGGGTGATGATTTGCGGCAGCCCTGAAATGTTGCGCGACCTCAAGGCACTTTGCGAGAAAACCGGACTCAAGGAAGGCAACACCACCACCCCGGGCGACTTCGTGATCGAACGCGCCTTCGTGAGCTGAGGAGTCCGCCTTGTTCGCCAGCCTGTCCACCGCATCGCCGGGTTCGCCGTTGGCGAGCCACCCCCGCCAGATCCTGGCGCTGATCGCCCTGGCCTGCGTGGCCATGCTGGCTTACGGCATGTACCTGCAGCACGTGGTGGGGCTGGAGCCGTGCCCGATGTGCATCGTGCAGCGCTATGCGCTCGTGCTGGTGGCGCTGGTGGCGGGCGTCAGCGCCTTCTTCAAGCGTCGTTTCTGGCTGTATGGCGGCGTGATCAAGATGGGCGTGTTTGCTGCGTTCGGCGCCTTCGTGGCCGCGCGCCAGAGCTGGCTGCAATGGAACCCGCCCGAGATCATGAGCTGCGGGCGCGATTTCTTCGGGATGATCGAATCCTTCCCGCTGCGCCGTGCCATCCCCATGATCTTTCGCGGCACCGGCGACTGCTCGGTGATCGACTGGACCTTTCTGGGTCTGTCGATTGCGAACTGGTCGTTCCTGTGTTTCAGCGCCATTGCCCTGTTGGCCGTGGCGCTGTGGGTGAAGCGACCGTCTAGCTGAGCTTCTTGACGAGCACCTGGCTCTTGCGGTCCCAGTTGTACTTGCGCTTGCGCGCCTCGGGCAACCAGTCGGCGCTGACCTGAACAAATCCCCGTTTGATGAACCAGTGCATGGTGCGCGTGGTGAGCACAAAGATGCTTTGCAGGCCTTGTGCCTTGGCGCGCGTCTCGATGCGCTTGAGCAGCCGTTCACCATCGCCCTGGCTCTGGGTGTCGGGTGACACGGTGAGCGCGGCCATCTCGCCCGTGCGCGCTTCCGGGTAGGGGTAGAGCGCCGCGCAGCCGAAGATCACGCCGTCGTGCTCGATGATGGTGTAGTTGCCGGCGTCGCGCTCGATCTCGGTGCGGTCGCGCTTGACCAGCGTGCCGTCCTTTTCGAACGGCTCGATCAGCGCCACGATGCCGCTCACGTCGTCCATGGTGGCTTCGCGCACGCTTTCCAGTTTTTCGTCCACCACCATGGTGCCGATGCCGTCGTGGGTGTAGATCTCCAGCAGCAGCGCACCGTCCACCGAAAACGGCAGGATGTGGCTGCGGTCCACGCCGCCTTCACAGGCGCGGATGCAGTGCTGCAGATAGAACGCGGTGTCGGTGGGTTGCGTGGGCGCGGGCAGGGCGGCGAGCATCTTCTTGGCATCGGCCAGCGGCAGCTCGGTGTCGATGCCGCTCTCGGGGTCGGCATCGTCCACGCGGATGCCAGGCACCTCGGTCAGAAACATCAGCTTGTCGGCCTGGAGTGACACGGCCACCGAGGTGGCCACGTCTTCCATCGTGAGGTTGAAGGCCTCGCCCGTGGGCGAGAAGCCAAATGGTGAGAGCAGCACCATGGCGCCCATGTCCAGCGTGCGCTGGATGCCTTCGGTGTCGACCTTGCGCACCAGGCCCGAGTGCTGGAAATCCACCCCGTCCATCAGGCCCACCGGGCGCGCCGTGATGAAGTTGCCCGATATCACGCGCACCGTGGCGCCGGCCATGGGCGTGTTCGGCAAGCCCTGGCTGAAGGCGGCTTCGATTTCATAGCGCAACTGGCCCGCGGCTTCCTGCGCGCAGTCCAATGCCACCTCGTCGGTGATGCGCATGCCGTGCGAGTACTTCGCCTCGTGGCCTTTCAGGCGCAGCTGTTCGTTCACCTGCGGCCGAAAGCCATGCACCAGCACGATTTCCACACCCATGCTCTGGATGAGCGCGAGGTCCTGCGCAAGGTTCTGCAGCTTGCCTGCCGCAATGGCCTCACCGGCGATGCCCACCACCAGCGTGTTGCCGCGGTGCTTGTGGATGTACGGCGCGACCGAGCGGAACCAGGGAACGAAGGTGAAGTTGAAGACGTTGGACATGGATGGCGGGCGGGCAGACAGTGGGCCGGGCGCGGATAATGGCCGGCTGCCCGATTTTGACCGAGTTTTCCCCGTTGTCCTCCACACCGCTGCACATCGAATTCCCGGAATCCCTGCCCGTCTCGGCGCGTCGCCATGAGATCGAGGCGGCCATGCGCGAGCACCAGGTCGTGATCGTCTGCGGTGAGACGGGCTCGGGAAAGACGACGCAGATCCCGAAGATCGCGCTGGCCATGGGGCGAGGGCGCCTCAATGCCAGGCCGGGCCAGCGGGGCCAGCTCATCGGCCACACGCAGCCCCGGCGCATCGCCGCATCCAGCGTGGCCAAGCGCATTGCCGAAGAGCTCAAGACGCCACTGGGCGAGGTGGTCGGCTACAAGGTGCGATTCCAGGACCGGCTCTCGAAGGACGCATCCGTCAAGCTCATGACCGACGGCATCCTGCTGGCCGAAACGCAGACCGATCCCGACCTGCGCGCCTACGACACGATCATCATCGACGAGGCACACGAGCGCAGCCTGAACATCGATTTCCTGCTGGGTTACCTGCGTCAGTTGCTGCCGCGCCGACCCGACCTGAAGGTGGTGGTGACTTCGGCCACGATCGATGCCGACCGGTTCGCGCTGTATTTCGCGTCGAAGAACGGGCCGGCCCCCGTGCTCATGGTGTCGGGTCGCACCTTTCCGGTGGAAGTGCGCTGGCGCCCGTTCGAGGAAAGCCGCGAGTACGACCTGAACAGCGCCATCACCGACGCGGTGGACGAACTCTGGCGCGGACCGGCCGGCGGCGACATCCTGGTGTTCCTGCCGGGTGAGCGCGAGATCCGGGAGGCTGCGGACCACCTGCGCAAGCACCTCAGCCATCTGCCCACGCTGCGCAATGCCGAGGTGCTGCCGCTCTTTGCGCGCCTTTCCCAGGCCGAGCAGGATCGCATCTTCCAGGACCACAGCGGGCGGCGCATCGTGCTCTCGACCAACGTGGCCGAGACCTCGCTCACGGTGCCTGGCATTCGCTACGTGATCGACGCCGGCACGGCGCGCGTGAAGCGCTACAGCTTCCGCCAGAAGGTGGAGCAGCTCATGGTGGAGCCGATCAGCCAGGCGGCGGCCAACCAGCGCGCCGGGCGTTGCGGACGCGTGGCCGACGGCATCTGCATCCGCCTGTACGACGAAGCCGGCTTCATCGGCCGACCGAAGTTCACCGATCCCGAGATCCTGCGCAGCTCGCTGGCGGGTGTGATCCTTCGCATGAAGGCGCTGCGCCTGGGCGCGGTGGAAGACTTTGCCTTCATCGAGGCACCTCAGAAGCGCGCCATCGTCGACGGTTACCAGTTGCTGGCCGAGCTCGGCGCCGTGGACGAAGCCAACGAGCTCACGCCCATCGGTCAGACGCTGTCCCGATGGCCCCTGGATCCGCGCGTGGGCCGCATGATCCTGGAGGCCCAGCAGCGCGGCGCGCTCGACGAGGTGCTGGTGATTGCCTCGGCCCTGAGCGTGCAGGACGTGCGCGACCGCCCGCTCGACAAACAGGCCCAGGCCGATCAGGCCCAGGCGAAGTTCGACGACGAGAAGAGCGAGTTCACCGGCACGCTCAAGCTCTGGAAGTGGCTGGAAGAGACCAAGGGCGGGCACGGCAAGGACCACAAGCTCAGCCACCGCCAGTACGAGAACGTGCTGCGCGAGAACTTCATCAACGTACGCCGCGTGCGGGAGTGGCGCGATATCCACACGCAGCTGCACACGGTGGTGGCCGAACACCGGTGGAAGCTGAACGACCAGCCTGCGAGCTACGAGCAACTGCACCTGGCCATGCTCTCCGGCCTGCTGGGCAATGTGGGACAGAAGAGCGAAGCCGAAGACTGGTACCTGGGCGCTCGAGGCATCCGCTTCTACCGCCACCCCGGCGCGAACCTGAGCAAGAAGCCAGGCCGCTGGATCGTGTGCGCCGAACTGGTGGAGACTGCCCGCCTCTTCGGAAGGGGCATCGCGGCCATCGAGCCGCTCTGGCTGGAGCAGGTGGGCGGCCACCTCATCAAGAAGCAGTTGCTCGACCCGCACTGGGAGAAGAAGGCCGCGCAGGTCACCGCGCTGGAGCGCGCCACGCTCTATGGTCTGGTGGTGTACAGCAACCGCCGCACCGACTACGGTCGCGTCGACCCGGCCGGCGCGCGCGAGATCTTCATCCGCGAGGCGCTGGTGGCCGGTGAGTGGGACACGAAGCTGCCGTTCCTCGCGGCCAACCAGAAGCTGGTGCGCCAGGTGGGCGAGCTGGAGCACAAATCGCGCCGCCAGGACGTGCTGGTGGACGACGAGTTGATCTACGCCTTCTACGATCAGCAGTTGCCCGCGCACATCTGCAACGGCGCCAGCATGGAGCGCTGGTACCGCGATGCGGTGCGCGAGAACCCGAAGGTGCTGCTGCTCACACGCGAAGAGCTCATGCGCCATGAGGCTGCAGGCATCACCACGCAGACTTTTCCCAGGACGCTGCGCCTGGGCGGCGTGGATTGTGCCTGCGCCTACCTGCACGAGCCCGGCGATCCCCGCGACGGGCTCTCCGTCACGCTGCCGATCTTTGCGCTCAACCAGGCCAGTGAAGACCGCTGCGACTGGCTGGTGCCCGGCATGTTGAAGGAGAAGGTGCTGGCCCTGCTCAAGACGCTGCACCAACGCCCGCGCTCGCGGCTGGTGCCCTTGCCCGCCACTGCCGAGCGCTTCGCCAAGGTCCTCGGTGAGCCGGCGGTGTTCGGCGCCGGCAACTTCGTCGATGCGGTGTTGAAGCAGGTGCGCGAGGCCACGCAGCTCGATATCCAGCGCGCCGACCTCAAGGCCGACATGCTCAGCCCCCACCATTTCATGCACCTGCGCGTGGTGGACGAGCACGGCCGGCAACTCGGCCAGGGCCGCAACCTGGCAGCGCTCAAGGCCGAACTCGGCGCACAGGCGCGGGGAGCTTTCCAGGCACTGGCCGCCCTCAAGATGGACGACCTGCGCCAGGCGCCCCCTGGGGCTCCCCGGGCAGGCGCCGCGTCCGCACCGCCGAAGCCGACGGCCAGCCACACGCCGGCGGCCAGCGCCACCCAGCGCCACACCACCTGGGATTTCGGCGAGCTGCCCGAGCTGATGGAAATCCGCCAGGGACAACAGACGCTGATCGGATTTCCCGCGCTCATCGACGACGGCGAGGCGGTGCGCATCGAAGTCTTTGACGAGCCCGAGGTGGCGCATGCCCGGCACCGCGAAGGTTTGCGACGGCTGTTTGCCCTGCAGATCCGTGACGCCTTGAAGTACCTGGAAAAAAACCTGCCCGGCCTCCAGGCCATGGGGGTGGCCTACATGCAGGTGGGCAAGGAGGCTGGCGGGGGCGGCACGCTGGAGGAACTGCGCACGCAGATCCTGGAGCTGGCGCTGGATCGCGCCTTCCTGGGCGATCCGCTGCCCACCGACGAAGCTGCGTTCAAGCGCCGCGTGGAGGAAGGGCGCGGGCGCCTCACTTTGATCGCCAACGAGATCGCCAGAAGTGCCGGCCTCATTCTCACGGAGTACGCCGCCGCTCAGCGCAAGCTCAAGGACGCCAGGCCACCGGCCGATGTGGCGGCCGACATCGCGCAGCAGTTGCAACGCCTCGTGCCCAAGCGCTTCCTGCAACAGACGCCCCACGCACAGCTGCAGCACCTGCCGCGCTACCTGAAAGCCGTGCAGTTGCGCCTGGACAAGCTGCGCGCCGACCCCGCGCGCGATGCCGCCCGACTCGCGGATCTGCGCCCGCAGGACCAGCGTTTCTGGCGCCTGGTGGCCGAGCGCAAGGGCGTGCAGGACGCGCGCCTTCAGGAGCTGCGCTGGCTGCTCGAAGAATTGCGGGTCAGTTTCTTCGCGCAGGAGTTGCGCACGCCGCAGCCCGTGAGCGTCAAGCGACTGGACAAGGCCTGGGCCCAGCTGAGCGCTTGAACGCGCAGGACAGGTGGACGGCGATCAGTTCGCCGCCAGCGCCGCGCGGGCCTCTCGCACGCCCAGCGTGGCATCGGCCTGAAGGCGCTTGACAACGGCTTCGGCGTCTTCGCGCGTGGCCAGCTGGTTGATGCGCACTTCGTGCCGGCCGTCCTTGGTCACCATTTCAGCGGGGTAGCCAGCGGCCTGCAGTCGGCTGCGCAATGCGGCAGCGTCCGTGACGCCCGGCACCGTGGCCGCCACGGCGCGCCAGCGGCCGCCTTGCAGCAGCACGCCCCGTCCCGGTTGCATTTCGGCCTGGCCGATGAACTTGGCCAACTGGTCGGGCGTGGCCTGTCCTGCGGGTTTCTCGGGCTGGCCGGTGAACACGACCCAGAACGCGCCCGGTTTGTCCAGCTCAATCCCCGGCTTGGCGTCGCGCACCACCTCGACCTTGCCCTCGAAGACGCACACGGCGTCGTGCGCTGCGTCGGTCATGCTCCAGAAGTCGGTGCCGCGGATGCCCACGGTGGCGGTGGCGAGTTCGATGTTGAGTTCGCGCTTGTTGCCCAGCGCCTTGCTGCTGTAGTCGGTGGCGTAACGGAACACACCGGTGATCAGCTTGAGCGTGCTCTTCTGCTCGCTGGGTTCGGTGGCACCGGCTCGGGTGGTCTCGAGTGACTGGATCAGGAACTCCGTGTCTTCGCCGAGCTTGATGGTGCTCTTGTCGTCCATGCGCAGCAACATGCGCGAGCCGTTGGCGGTGATGGCCTTGTCGTTGGCGCGCAGCTGGGTGCCGGGTTGGGCGGGGCGGCGTTGGCCGTTGCGCTCCACCCAGGCGGGCAACTGGACGGCTTCCACCACGGTAGCGCTGGGCGCCGCCTGAGCGCGTGGGCTCAGGCTCCAGACCAACGCTCCCAGGGCCAGCACGGTGCCCGCCTGCCAGACAAGGGAACGGCGGCGCACACCCTTTTGGACAACGCGGGTGGACAGGTTCTTCATGCAGTCAGTCTCCAGAAACAGGATGGAAATGGGTGGCCCGAGCGATAGCCCTGGCTCACAGAGCTACGTTCTTTTCGGCCCGGCGGATGCACCTTTGAGTGAATTGCGGCTTAAGGGTCACGACGTTTTGGCCCGCGTCGTGACGCGGTTCACACACCGCCGATGCGTCCAGCCGGGGTGAGTGCACCTTTGGCGCGAGGGGTCGCAGGTTGACATGCCTGGGCCTCATGCGTTTCACTCGGTTGCGGGCGCCCGCAGGGCGGTATTCCTTCTGGAGCGGAAAAGCATGGATCGACGCGAATTTGTGGAAGTCTGCGCGGTGGGCGGTGGGTCGCTCGCCGCAACGCTGGCGGGCACCGCCTGGGCGGCCGACGCGAAGCCCCGTTCCTACGGCCGGGTGCAACTGCTCGACGACCTCGGCAAACCCCTGAAGGCCACCCAGCTCAAGCCGCAGACCAACTACGTCTTCCATTACCCGTTCGAGGCCACGCCGGTGTTCC
This sequence comes from Hydrogenophaga sp., assembly GCF_051858985.1. Lineage (GTDB taxonomy): Bacteria > Pseudomonadota > Gammaproteobacteria > Burkholderiales > Burkholderiaceae_C > Hydrogenophaga. Next base: position 668,547 of record NZ_JBHYGM010000002.1, read on the forward strand.
TGCTCGACCTGGGCAAACCGGCCACCCCCACGGCACTGGCCACACGAGACAAGCAGGCCTACCAGTGGCCGGGTGGCGTGGGTCCCAAGCGCAGCCTGGTGGCGTTCTCGGCCATCTGTGCCCACAAGCTGGTGTACCCCACGAAGGAACTGAGCTTCATCAGCTTTCGCAAGGGTGCGGCGGTGAATCCGCAGACGCCGAGCAAAGGCAACGACCTGATCCACTGTTGTGCCGACCACAGCCAGTACGACCCGGCGCGGGGGGCCCAGGTGCTCAGTGGACCCGCCGAGCAACCCCTTTGCGCGGTGCTCATCGAACACGACGCGAAGACCGACGGGCTGGTGGCGGTCGGCACGCTGGGTGGCGAACTGTTCGACGACTTTTTCAAGAAGTACGAGATGAAGTTGAGCCTGGAAGCCGGGCCGAATGCGAAGCAGGCGGTCGCCCGATCGGCGGTGGTGCGGGAGCTGGACCAGTTCTGCCGCAACCCGGTGCGGTGCTGACTTTCAGAGTCGAGAAAGTCTGTTCAACGCCTCGCGCAGGGTCTCGTCTTTCTTCGCGAAGCAGAAGCGCACCACGCGCTGGTCGAATCCATTGCCATAGAAGGCGGAGAGCGGGATGGCCGCCACGCCGATCTCGCGCGTGAGCCACTGGCAGAAATCGCCCTCGGGCAGATCGCGCTCCGGCACGGCCAGCTCCGAGATGTCCACGCACTGGAAGTAGGTGCCTTCGCCGGGCAGCATCCGGAACCGCGTGGTGGACAGGCCCTCGCGGAACAGGTCGCGCTTGCGCTGGTAGAAGGCCGGCAACTCCAGGCAGGGCGCCGGGTTGACCATGTAGGCGGCCAGCGCGTGCTGCATGGGCGTGTTGACGGTGAACACGTTGAACTGGTGGACCTTTCGGAATTCGGCGGTGAGCGGCGCGGGTGCCACAACGGTGCCCACCTTCCAGCCCGTGACGTGGTACGTCTTGCCGAAGCTGCTCACGATGAAAGCGCGCGACGCCAGGCCGGGGAAGCGGGCGGCGCTCTGGTGGTGCTGGCCGTCGAACACCATGTGCTCGTACACCTCGTCGCTGATCAGCAGCACGTCGGTGGGTGCCAGCAGGTCCTGCAGGCGCAGCATGTCGGCTTCACTCCACACCGTGCCACTGGGGTTGTGCGGGCTGTTGAGAATGATGGCGCGCGTGCGCGGCGTGATGGCGGCGGCGATGCGATCGAAATCAGGCCGGAAGCTGCCCGGGGTGAGCGGCACGCGCACCGCCACGCCGCCAGCCAGCTCGATGTTGGGCACGTAGCTGTCGTAGCAGGGCTCGAGCACGATGACTTCGTCGTCCGGATGGACCACGGCCAGGATGGCGGTGAGGATGGCTTGTGTGGCACCCGCCGTGATGGTGATCTCCGCGTTCGGGTCGCAGTCCAGACCGTAGAGCGCTTTCATCTTCGCCGCCATGGCCTGTCGCAGGGCGGGCGCGCCGGGCATGGGTGGGTACTGGTTGTGGCCCGCCTGCATGGCTTGCGCCACGGCGTCGATCAGTGCGGGATCGCAGTGGAAGTCCGGGAAGCCCTGCCCGAGGTTCACCGCCCCGTGTTCGGTCGCCAGGGCCGACATCACGCTGAAGATGGTCGTGCCCACCTGGGGCAGACGCGATACCACGGAAGGGGTGGAGGCGGGCAGGCGTTCGGACATCATGGTCGGGTCAGAGTTCGTAGTCGTCGGGCGTGCCGCTCATGGCGCGCAGGATCAGGTCGCGAGAGAGCCGGTCGCTCAGCAATTCGGCGAAGCGCAGCACGAAATGGCGCAGGTAGGTGCCGCGCTTGAAGGCCACACGCGCCAGGTTGTGACCGAAAAGCTGGGCCGCCGGCCTCGAGACCAGGTCGGGCGTCTGGTTCTCACCCTGCACGGCCATCTCGGCCACGATGCCCACGCCCATGCCGAGCTTCACGTAGGTCTTGATCACGTCCGAATCGATGGCTTCGAGCACGATGTTGGGCTGCAGGTGGCGCAGCGCAAAGGCCTGGTCGATGCGGGTGCGTCCGGTGTAGCTCGGGTGGTAGGTGATGAGGGGCACCTGCACCAGGTCGTCCAGCGTGATGCGTTCGCGCTCCAGCAGCGGGTGATCGAAAGGGAACACCAGCACGTGTTGCCATTCGTAGCAGGGCAGGGTGACGAGTTCGGGGTAGTTCACCAGCGACTCGGTGGCCATGCCGATCTCGGCCACCTCTTCCATCAGCATGCGGGCCACCTGGTCGGGTGAACCCTGGTGCAGGCTGATGGCGACCTTGGGGTAGGCCTGCCGAAGCGCCGCCACCGGCCCGGGCAAAACGTAGCGCGCCTGGGTGTGCGTGGTGGCGATCGACAGCGTTCCGCTGTCCTGGGCCGAATACTGCTCGCCAATGCGCTTGAGGTTGTTCACCTCGCGAAGAATGATGTCGATGCTCTTGAGCACCTGCTGGCCCGGTTCGGTGACGCGCTTGATGCGCTTGCCGTGGCGCGCAAAGATCTCGATGCCCAGCTCATCTTCCAGCTCGATGATGGCCTTGGACACGCCGGGCTGCGACGTGTGCAGCGCTTTGGCGGCCTCGGTGAGGTTGAGGTTGCGGCGCACCGCTTCCTGTACGAAGCGGAACTGGTGCAGGTTCATGCGTTGGGCTCCAGAGCGATCCTGGCCAGCAGCGCGGTCAGGCGCGGATCCTCACCCGCTGGCGGGAGTTGTTCGAAGCGCACACCCGGATGGGTGCGTCCGAGCTCGGCCATGAGCTGCGGCAAGTCTTCCCGCGCGTGCTTGCCCATGCCGAAGAAGAGCGGCAGCACACGCACCTCGGTGGCACCTGCCGCCACCACCTGTTGTGCGGCGGTGGCCATGTCGGGCTCGCAAAGTTCGAGGTAAGCGCACGAAACCGCCGACCCGGGTGCGCTGAGCGCAATCTGGCTCGCCACCGATTCGACGGGCTGACGCCACAGCGGGTCGCGCGACCCATGGGCAAACACGATGACTCCCAGCATGGCGCGCTACCTCCGAAGGACCAGCCAGCCGAAGGCCGCGAGCGAGAACACCGAATAGATCAGCGCCGGCGACGCCGCCGCCAGCCAGGGCTGCCACTGGTTGAGGTTGCCGATGTAGCCGAAGACGTTGTTGAGCAGGAAGAAACTGATGCCGATCATCACCCCGCCAAACACGTACCCCGTGATGCTGCCCGATCGGAAGTGCAGGTAGGCGAACGGGAGCGCCAGCACCACCATCACCAGGCAGCTCAGCGGATAGAACACCTTGCGCCAGAACTCGATCTCGTAGCGTTGCGCGGTCTGCCCATTGGCTTCGAGATGGCTGATGTAGCCGAACAGGTCTGCGGTGCGCATGCGCTCGGGTTTGAGCAGCGCCACCGACACCATCTCGGCGTTGATGCCGCTGGGCCAGCGGAAGGTTTCCAGGTCTCTGCGTTGCACACGACCCGAGGCAAGCCCGGCGGTGTCGAACTCCCTGCGTTGCACCTTGCGCAAGGTCCATGAATCGTCGGTCTCGATCTGTCCTGAGGCCGCGTGCAGGGTGGAGACCAGGAAACCCTGGTTGTTGAACTCGAACACCCGCACGTTGCTGAGCGCACCCTGGGCGGACATCGAGCCCACGTTCACGGAAAAGTTGCTGTACGGCTGGCGCTCCTTCAACCACGCGCCGGTGCTGCCCAGGCTGATGTTGCCCTGGTACCGCGCCTTGAGCAGCTGGGCCGTGCGGTCCGAAATGGGCGCCAGATAGTCGCCGATGGCAAAGGTGAGCACCACGAACACAGCACCCAGCCCCAACAGCATGCGCAGCGCGCGCCAGGGTCCCAGCCCACTGGTGCGAAGGATGGTGTATTCAGACCCTTGCGCCAGCCTCGCCAGCACAAAGACCGCGCCGATCAGCACCGCGATGGGCAGCAGCTCGTAAATGCGGCTCGGCATGAGCAATGTGACGTAGAGCAGGGCGTGGGGCACCTCGTACACCAGCTCGGGCATGAGCACCGAAGGCTTGCCCAGCGCAGGCAGCTCGTCGACGAAATCGAAGAAGAAGAACAACGAAAGAAAGGCCACCAGCACAAAGGCCACGGCGGTGAACACTTCGCCATAGATCAGGCGACGGATTGTCTTCATGCGGGCACCTCTGCACCGCGACGGGCGCGTCTGGCATTGATCCAACCGCGCACGCTGAGGTTGTAGTGGCGCTTGATGAGCCACAACACCGTCAGCATGAAAACGCCACCGTGCAGCAGGAGCATGAAGCCGCCCAGACTGAACAGGCCATTGGCCACCCAGCTCTGGCCCAGGTTCAGCAGGTTGTAGTAGAAGACGAAGGCAAAGAGGGTGAAGAACAGGTTGCCACCACGCCCTGCACGCGGGTTGCCAGTGGTGGTGGCGAGTGCGATGAGCACAAAGTTCAGCGACGTCAGCCCCATGCCGATGCGCCACCCCAACTCACCAAGGTTGGCCGCGCTGGGCTGCGTGATGAGCTCCCAGCTGTTGCGTGCCTTGAGCGCCTGCGCGCCACGTTCGCCCACGGCCGAGGTGCCGATCTGCGTGCCGTACTCCTCGAATTCGCTCACGCGCTGGCTGCTCTGGTCGGCTGCTGTTTCCAGCCGCTGGCCGTTGTTGAGCATCAGGAACTGCTGGTCCTTCACCCATTCGATTCGCCCCGATCGCGCCGAAGTCACCGTCTCCCGCCCGTCCGTCTCGGTGCTGGAGATGAAGATGTTGCGACCCTCGGTGCCATCGGCCGTGTCCTTGTCGATGAAGAACACGCGCCGGCCACTGGAGGATTCCTGGAACTGGCCTGGCGCCACGCGCTCCAGGTCGCCGCGGCGCTCGAAGCGGTCACGCAGGTTGTCGGTTTGCTGGTTGGCCCAGGGCCAGACGAAGAAGACGCCCAGCGAGATCACCAGCAGGATGGGCCAGGAGAACCGCATGACCGGACCCAGAAAGCCCCCGAGGGAACGCCCGCTGGAAAACCAGATGATCATCTCGCTGTCGCGGTACATGCGCGAGAGCGTGAACACGATGGCGATGAAGAGCGCCAGGGTCAGGATGGTCGGCATGCGACCGATCACCGTGTAGCCGAGCACCAGTGCGATCTCCTGCGGATTCACACTGCCACGCGATGCCAGGCCCAGCGTGCGGATCAACAGCATGGTCAGCACGATGGTGAACAGGACCACGAGGGTGGCCCCGAAGCTGCGCGCCAGCTCTTTGCGGATGGAAGAATGGAATAACATCGATCGAGAACAGGAAAGCACGATTATGGACTTTGAACTCAAATCCCTTTCACCCACCCAGGCAGCCCAACTGGCCTGCGACGCCTTGCTGGTGCTGGTGCCCGATGCGCGGCCTGCGGTCGAGGGTACGGATGCACTGAGCCAACTTGTGGCCCGGGTCAACAAGGCGGGCGATCTCGAAGCCGGCGTGGCCAAGCTGCTCGCTTGCTACCGGCCTGAAGGCTTCAAGGCTGCGCGCGTCTGCCTGGTGCGCGCGGGCGATGGCTCCGCCGCTTCGGTGCGCAAGGCGGTGGCGGCGGGCGTCGGTGCACTCAGGCAGCCAGGGGTGCAGCGTCTGGGCCTGGTGCTGAGCCTGATGGATTCCAGCGACGCATCGGTGCGCGCAGCGGTTCAAGCGGCCGCCGACGCCACCTACACCTTTACCACCACCAAGCCCTCGGCCAAGGCGCGCTCGCTGCGCCATGTGGTGCTGGGCGTCAATCAGCCCGCGTCGGTGCGGCAGGGGTTCGAGACCGGCAAGGCCGTGGTCAGCGGGGTGGAGTTCGCCAAGGAATGGGCCAACCGGCCCGCCAACCACGCCACGCCCAGCATGCTGGCCGATGCCGCTCGCAAGCTGGGCCGCCATGCAAGCATCAAGACCGAAGTGCTCGGTCCCAAGCAGGTGGAAGCCCTTGGCATGGGGTCTTTCCTGGCGGTGGCCAAGGGATCTGCCGAGCCATTGCGTTTCATCGTCATGCAGTACAGCGGCGGCGCGAAGTCGAGTGCGCCGGTGGTGCTGGTGGGCAAGGGCATCACCTTCGACACGGGAGGCATTTCCATCAAGCCTGCGGCGGAAATGGACGAGATGAAGTTCGACATGGGTGGCGCCGCGAGCGTGCTGGGCACCTTTGCCGCGCTCGCCGAGTTGCAACCCGCGATCAACGTGGTGGGGCTGATCCCGAGTTGCGAGAACATGCCGGACGGTCTGGCGGTTAAGCCTGGCGATGTGGTCACCAGCATGAGCGGGCAGACCATCGAGATCCTGAACACCGATGCCGAAGGACGCCTGATCCTTTGCGATGCCCTGACGTACGCCGCACGCTTCAAACCACGCAGCGTGGTTGACATCGCCACACTGACGGGTGCCTGCGTGATCGCCCTCGGTGGTGTGCGCTCGGGCCTTTTCTCACCGCGCGATGATCTGGCCCAGGCGCTGCAGGCAGCGGGTGATGCAGCTCAGGACCTCTGCTGGCGCATGCCGCTGGACGACGAGTACGCCGAAGGCCTCAAGTCCAACTTTGCCGACATGGGCAATGTGGCCGGGCGCGCGGGCGGTGCCATCACCGCCGCCAAGTTTCTGCAGAAATTTGCCAACGACCTGCCGTGGGCCCACCTCGACATCGCCGGGACCGCCTGGAAAGGTGGTGCCGCCAAAGGCTCGACGGGCCGCCCCGTCCCGCTGTTGCTGCAGTACCTGATTGACCAGGCCGCCCTCGACGCCGCTACTTCGAAACCCAAGAAGGCAACGACGGGCCGGACCCGCAAGGCTTGAGACCGCCTGGGCCCGGCGCCGCGATGACCGAAGTGTCCTTTCATTTCAATGCGCCGGACAAGGTGGGCTACGCCTGCCGACTGCTGCGCAAGGGCTACTTGCGCGGCGCCCGCCTTCTCGTGCTGGTTGAGGAATCGGACGGCCCCGCACTGGATACAGCGCTCTGGACCATGGCGGCCGGCGCCTTCATTCCCCATTCGACGCTGTCGGATCCGGCTCACGTGCGCTCACGCTCTCCGATCCAGCTTGCCTGCAGCCTGCCGGCGCAGTCCGAGGCTAGCGTGCTGGTCAACCTGCGCCGCGACGCGCCGACGGGCTTCGACCGATACGCCCGTGTGATCGAGGTGGTGACCGCGGATGACGTTGATCGACAACAGGCTCGAGAGCGCTGGAAGTACTACAAAGCGAACGGAATCGAACCCCAGCGACACGACCTGCTGTTGGCGCCTCCTGAGGCGAGGAATTCAGACTGAACCCCTGTTTGCATGCATTGCGCTAATGAAGGATTCAATGGGGTGATGAGCATTTGGGAAAACCCTCGTTCTGCCTTTGGGCGCCGAATGACCGCGAAATCCGTGCGATTTTTGGAGTATCTTTATGGATGTGGAGAAAAAAAAGTTCCCTCCGCATTCCAACACTTACCCTTTCTGAGGAAAACCATGCAACTGAACATCAAACTGGCCGTCATCGCGGCGGCTGTCGCTCTTGCCGCCTGCGGCAAAAAAGAAGAGGCTGCTGCTCCGGCCGCCGCACCTGCGGCCGCTCCTGCCGTTGCTGCTCAGGTCATCAAGATCGGTCACGTGGGTCCCACCAGCGGCGCCATCGCCCACCTCGGCAAGGACAATGAAAACGGCGCCAAGATGGCGATCGAGGAACTGAACGCTGCCGGCCTGACGATGGGCGGCGCGCCCGTCACCTTCGAACTGCTGGCAGAAGACGACGCTGCAGATCCCAAGCAAGGCACCGCAGCCGCCACCAAGCTGGTGGATGCCAAGGTTGCCGGCGTGATCGGCCACCTGAACTCGGGCACCACCATTCCGGCTTCGCAGATCTACAACGATGCCGGCATCCCCCAGATCTCCCCCTCCGCGACGAACCCCAAGTACACCCGCCAGGGCTACGCCGGCGTGTTCCGCATGGTGGCTGACGACGTGCACCTGGGCGGCACCCTCGGCAAGTACGCCGTGGAAACCCTCAAGGCCAAGACTGTCGCGGTGATCGATGACCGCACCGCTTACGGCCAGGGCGTTGCCGACGAGTTCGAAAAAGGCGTTGCAGCCGCTGGCGGCACCGTGGTGGGCCGCGAGTTCACCAACGACAAGGCAACCGACTTCAACGCCATCCTGACCACCCTGAAGGCCAAGAAGCCTGACGTGGTGTTCTTCGGCGGCATGGACGCCGTGGCCGGCCCGATGCTGAAGCAGATGAAGCAACTGGGCATCAACGCCAAGTTCATGGGCGGCGACGGCATCTGCTCCAGCGAGCTGCCGAAGCTGGCCGCTGACGGCATGGGCGAAGAGACCGTGTTCTGTGCTGAAGCCGGTGGCGTGGAAGGCGAGCAGAAGGCTGGCATGGACAAGTTCCGCGCCGATTTCAAGGCCAAGTTCGGTGCCGACGTGCAGGTGTACGCTCCTTACGTCTATGACGCCGTGAAGGTCATGGCCAACGCCATGGTCACCGCTGGCTCGGCCGACCCGAAGGTCTACCTGCCGGCGCTGAAGTCCACCAACTACAAGGGTGTGACCGGCAACATCGCCTTCGACGAAAAGGGCGACATCAAGAACGGCGCCCTGACGCTGATGACCTACAAGGGCGGCCAGCGCACCACCCTCGCCGTGATCCGCTGATTCAGCGAAACCGGTACCAGGTAAAAAGCCACCTTCGGGTGGCTTTTTCTTTGCTTGACGACGCTGGCAGGCCAGTCTGGTGGTGATCAGCCTGGATGACCCGCTCCCAGGCGACGCGGCTTTCGCGATCGCATGATGAGGCGGTCCCTGATTCTTCCCTTCAGCGATTGGGGTGGCAACAGTTCCGTGTCCTGCTCCCAGATCGTTCCGTTCAGGCTGACGTCGTTCCAGAGCGCCAGTTCGACGCCCCAGCGTGCGGCGACTTGGGGGCTCAGGCCGTGGGCGATGCCCATGTCCGTGGCCAGCATGCCGGGCATCCAGTCGTTGATGACGATGTCGGGGAAGCGGTCTCCCACATCCGCCAGCAGCGCCCGGGTGAAGATTCGTGCAGCGCCTTTGGACACCGCGTAAGCTGAACTGGCGGGCAATGGGGACAGGTCGGCAAAAGTTGACACGTTCAGGATGCGGCCGCGCCCTGCCTGCACCATCTGCTTCAAGGCCGCATGGCTGCAGTTGACCATGCCACCCAGGTTGATCGCGACGCTGTGCATGAAGCTCTCGGGCGTTTCGTCCAGAAAATCGCATCGGGGGTAGACCGCTGCGTTGTTGATGAGGATCGTGACCGGCGCGATCTCTCGGGCGAGGCGATCCACCACCGTCGCGACCTCCTGCGTTGAACTGACATCGACGGTGAAGGCGTGAAAGCCTGGGCCCGCCATTCGGGCGGTTTCTGCCAGCGCGTCCGGACGTCGCCCGAAACCGGCCACGGGCACGCCTTTGCGCACGAGTTCCACCGCCATGGCCTGACCCAGTCCGGTGCCGGCACCGGTCACGATCGCAAGGCCTTTGCTGGGGTCGGTCATGGTTTGTTGCTCATCAGATGTGCCACCCGCAGTGCGTTCGCCGCGATGGTGAGGCTGGGATTGACACCGGTGGAGGTCGGAAAGAAGGAGGCGTCCGCCACATAAAGATTGTCGATCTCATGCGCGCGGCATTCGGCGTTGAGCACGGAGTTTCTGGGGTCGTTCCCGGAGCGAAGCGTGCCGCAGGGATGACCGTAATTGAGATCCGGGCGCCAGTCGATGAAGGCTGGCCGCATGCCCCGGAATGCGCGCTTGATGGCTTTTCGGTACTGCTTTCGCCGTTGAATCAATTCCGGGTGCAGCGTGTATTCGAAACGAATCTGCGCCGGTCTCTCCGGATTGAAAACGACCCGGTTCTCCGTGTAAGGAAGGTCTTCCAGCAGGCCCACGAACAATTTAGCCTGACCCATCGCCAAAGAGGCGAACCCGGCGGCCAAGGGCGCCAGCGGAGCCAGACGCCGCAGCGCCGAATCCTGAAGCCGCTGCTTGATGAAATGGACGATCTCACCGTACGACACGTTGACGCCCATGGCCTGCACCATGCCCATGCGTTGGCCGTCGAGCATGTAGAGGTCGCGCAGCCCCACCGACTTGCTGGCTTGCGAAGAGTTCGCCGCGCCGCGCGGCCAGACGGCGAACATTTCGTTCAGATGGAACATCAAGTGACGGCCGACCTGATCGTTGCCGTTGGCACAGCCGTCGGGCCAATAGTCGGTCCGCGAGGCCAGCAGCAAACGGGGCGAGCTCAATGCGCCGGCCGCCAGAACGAACTGCTTCGCGCGAAGCTCGAAAGTATGACCATCGCGAATCACTTTCACGTGGTCGATGTGATCACGCCGTCCACCGAAGGCCATCACCTCGCACTGATCGAGCAGGGCGGCATTTCCGGTGGCGAGCGCGGGCTCCAGGCCAGCTGAACGCCCATCCATCTTGCAAGGGCGCGGGCATTTGACGCCCACGCATTCGAGACAGCCATCGAGATGGCGAATCCCGGAATGCAGTCGATAGGGCTTAAGCCCATTGCGCCGGAGACCCTCCATCACGGCCGCATCAGCGGCATTGGTCGGCCTGGCCTGCTGGGCAGACGGGTCGGCCTGAGGCGGATGTGATCCGCGAACGCCGTACAGAACTTCCGCTGCCTCGTACCAGGGTTGCATCGCCTGCGCGCTGGTCGGCCAGCCGCCCGTGGGATGCGGCCTTCCAGCCTCGTCGTCGAAGTCGTGCGACTCGGGTCTTTCAAGTGTGGCAGCGTAGAACACGGAACTGCCGCCTGCACCGCTGCCCAGCGGCGCAAAGAAACTCCGCTGCTTTCCATTGATGGTGGCGTGGACCGGGTCTGGCCACCAGCCTCTGATGGCGCGCGCCGTGGGGTCCTCCAGAGCGGCATTCAGGCCGTTGCGCTCGGCGCGAAAGCCTTGTCGGCCCTTTTCAATGAACAGCACCGACTTGCCGCTCTCGGCGAGCGCGCGCCCGGCGGTACCACCCCCGACGCCCGTGCCCACGACGATCACGTCCCACTCGCGGTTGACGAGTTCGTTCAAACGGGTTTCTCCAGGTTGCATGGCAGCGGATCTTCCGCCATCAAGCACGGTGAATCCGGGATTCTGGATGCGCAACAGGCCACGACCGAGCCGCCGGATGAAAAGACATGACCGACGCCACTGGAAGGGGGATGGTCTCGCTCAGCGCCGTGCACCACGGCACGGAAATGCGTCTCCCCGCGATCCCATTGCAAAGAGACATCCTGAAAATCGAGCAGGACGCGCCTCTGAGGGTAGCGCCATTTGTAGAAGGCCTCCTTGGCCACGAACACCTGTGTGGCGAACAGGGCCCTCTGAGCAGGTGGCTTCGACCGAAGTTGCTGGCATTCTTCGGTCGTGCAGATGCTCTCCCACATCGACTCGTCGACCCCGCCCTCGGCTTCGATGTCGATGCCGATGGACGTCCATGCGTCCTGTGGGCCCACGACTGCAATGCACACGCTGGTGGTGTGCGAGATCGATCCGATGAGGCCTGGAGGCCAGCAGGGTGAGCGATCGGGATGGGCCGGGATGGCCTGGGCGGGATGGCCCAGTCGCTGCATGGCGGTGCGGGCCGCCTGCCGCCCGGCGGCAAACTCGCGCTGGCGGCGCGCAATGGCGTGGGCCACTGCGCTCCTTTCTTCTGGCCACAAGCTGTCGGGATCGCCGTCCACGCCGGTGCAGACCACGGCCACACCCAACGCGCCAAGTCTGGACTGGAGCGCTGTTTCCAGACTCAGGTGAGCGGCGGTCACGGTGATCGGCAAGGTCAGCTGGTTTCAGGTGTGGTCTTGCCGCCCCGCATCGCCCGACGGCGGGACATGGCGTCAGAACGCATCTGCGCACGCTCGGCCGACTCCGCTGCGGTGGCCGTCTTATCCTCCGGTCGGTCGTCCAGATGCCTGGCCAGCGCGGACAGCGTCGGGAAGCGGAAGATGTCGGTGATGCTCAGTCTGGTCGAGCCCAGGGCCTGCTTGATCTCTCGATGGGCCTGCACCGCCAGCAGCGAGTGCCCGCCCAGGGCAAAGAAGTTGTCTTTGGCGCCCACCTGCGGTACGCCGAGCACACGCGCCCAGATCTCGGAGATCTTCTGCTCGATTTCGTTTTCGGGCGCCACGAACACTTCGTTCTTCGCGCGCTGCGGGCTGGCGCTGGGCGCGGGCAGGGCCTTGCGGTCCACCTTTCGGTTGGGTGTGAGCGGAAACTCGTCGATGGTGACGAAGTGCGCGGGCACCATGTGCTCGGGCAACTGACCCGCGATCGCCTCGCGCAGCGTGTCGGTCTGCAGCCCGGGGTCGGTCCGCAGGTACGCCACCAGCCGCACGTCGCCCGGGTTGTCTTCGCGCGCCGCCACCACGGCCTGGCGCACGCCGGGCTGTTGCTCCAGCACGGCTTCGATTTCGCCGAGTTCGATGCGGTAGCCGCGGATCTTGACCTGGAAGTCGGCGCGCCCGAGGAAGTCGATGCGGCCGTCGGCTCGCCAGCGCGCCAGGTCACCGGTGCGGTACATGCGGGCGCCGGCGGGGGCGGCGCATTCGGGGCGCACGAAGGGGTCAGCGGGGAAGCGTTCGGCGGTGAGGTCGTCGCGCTGCCAGTAGCCGCGCGTGACGCCGTCGCCGCCGATGTAGAGCTCGCCAGGCACGCCCACAGGCACGGGCTGACGGTTTTCGTCGAGCACGTACATCTGGGTGTTGGCGATGGGTCGACCGATGTTGATCACCGCTTCGCCCGCGCTGGCGGTTTCGGTGGACGACCAGATGGTGGTTTCTGTGGGGCCGTACATGTTTTCGATGACCGCCTTGCTGACCTGGCCCAGTTCGGCCACCAGGGTGCCGGGCAGCGCCTCGCCACCGATCATCAGCAGTTCCACCTGCCCCAGCGCTGCGCGCGCCTCGTCGTTCATGGCAATCATGCGCGCCATGCTCGGGGTGCACTGCAGGTGGGTCACGCGGTGGCGCTGGATCTGCGCGGCAATGGAAAAGTCGTCCTCGGCCACCGTGGTGGGCTGGTTGGTGCGGCGCAAGACCTCAGCCAGCGGCTCGAGGCTTTGCAGCACCTGCTCGGTGGCAATGCCGTAGTCGATCAGGCAGGCCACTTCGCCCACGCCGATGCGCTTGAGTTCCTCGACCCGGGCCACGCAGTCGTCCACCGTGCCGAACAGGCCGGAGTCCTCGAAGTAACGCAGGAACGCGAAGTCGAGGATGGCGTCCATCTCCTCGTCGTTGAGCGAGCGGAGGTCAAGGTCGAACGGGTTGTTCACGCCCGCCGGCTTCTTGAAGGCCGGGAAAGCCCAGGCGTATTGCTTGATCAGGCCTGCGGCACTGCGCAGGTAGTCCTTCATGGGGTCGCGCGCCACGGTGCGGGCCTGCTCGCGGTCGCTGGCCACGTAGGTGTGGAGCATGAGCGTGACGGTGAAGTTCGCCGGGTCGTGGCCTGCGTCGCGCAGGGCCTGGTGGTAGATCTTGATCTTGCCGCCCACTTCCGCCACGGTCTGGCCCAGCAGGTGGGTCAGCACGTTGGCGCCGACGGCACCGGCTTCCTTCCAGGTCTCGGGGTTGCCCGCCGTGGTGACCCACACCTTCAGTTCCTTGGAGACCGGGCGTGGCTGGGTGATGACGTTGAAGGGCTCGCCGCTGGCGGTGGGGAAGGGCACCGCTTCGCCGCGCCAGAGCTTGCGCAGCTGCTCGATGGTCTCGAACATCGCCTTCTTGTTGTGGGGCGGCGTGTTCTGGGGACGCAGCACGAAGTCGTCCGGCTGCCAGCCGGAGGCAATGGCCAGGGCTGCGCGTCCATTCGTGAGGTTGTCGATGACCGCCCATTCCTCGGCAATGCGCGCCGGGTGGTGCAGCGGTCCCACGCAACTGCCTGCGCGAACGCCGATGTTCTGCGTCACCGCTGCCACGGCGGCGCCGGTCACCGAAGGGTTCGGGTAGGGACCGCCGAAGGCATGGAAGTGGCGCTCGGGCGTCCAGACTGCACAGAAGCCGTTCCTGTCCGCGAACTTCGCACCTTCGAGCAGCAACTCGTATTTCCTGGGTCCTGCGCCGTCGTCGTTGCCCCAGTAGTACAGGCTGAAGTCCATCTTCTGCGCCGACACCGGAGCGCGCCCGTTGGAGACGAGCGCGCGGTTCTCGTCGCTGGAGAGCACCAGCTTGAAGCCGCGCGCCAGCGTGTAGAACAGTTCCAGCACCGAGATGTCGAAGGACAGGCTGGTGACCGCCAGCCACACGCCGGGCGGATCGTGGCGGATGCGGTCGTCCATGCCACGGAAGAAATTGGCCACGTTGCGGTGCTCCACCATCACGCCCTTGGGCCGTCCCGTGGAGCCCGAGGTGTAGATCATGTAGGCGATGTCGGCGGGCTGCACGCCGCTGTCCGGGTTGGTGTCGGGCTGGGCGGCGATCTGCGCGTCCTGGTCGATCACCAGCACTTGTGCCTTGTGGGCCGGCAGGCTCGCCACCAGACCCGATTGCGCCACGATCACCGGCGCACCGCTGTCTTCGATGTACAGCGCCACGCGGTCGGCGGGATAGGCCGGGTCCAGCGGCACATAGGCGCCACCGGCCTTCTGGATGGCCAGCGCACCGATCAACAGTTCCAGTGAGCGCGGCGTGTACAGGCCCACCAGCGTGCCCGGCTTCACACCCATGCCATGCAGACGATGGGCCACGCGGTTGGCGCGGGCATTGAGCTCTGCATAGCTCAGGGCGGTGCCTTCGAACACCACGGCAGTGGCCTGCGGCGTGCGCGCGACCTGCGCTTCGAAGAACTGGTGCACGCAGGTGTTGCGTTCGTACTCGCAACGGGTGTCGTTCCAGCCGTAGAGCACCTGATCTCGCTCGGCCGCCGACATGATGGGCAGACGGCCCAGGCTTGTTGCATCGGCAGACGCGTCGCCCAGCGCATCCAGCACCCATTGAAGGCGCTGAGCGAGCGTGGTGGCGGCATCGTCCGGGAGACGGGTGGCGTCGTGCCAGAGCGTGAGTCCGCCCGTGGGGTTGCACTCCGCCGTGACCACGCTGCCTTCGATGGGGCCGGCTGCGAGCGAGAGGCCGACTTGCGGCACCGACAGACCCTTGATGGCGGGGTCGCGCAGCACGAGATCCAGTGCAAAGGCCGGATGGCGACGTGCCTGCTCCAGAACGGCCGAGAAGGTCGCGCTGAATTCGGCGAACGGCGTGTCGCCCGAGGCGGCCAGGCGCAGTGGCACCCAGGTGGACAGGTAGCCCGCCGCCTGCGGCGCGGCGGGGTCGCGCAAGGCGAGATCAAAGGCGGCTTTGCCGCTCACGCGGGCGACCCAGGCAGCCACCGCAGCCAGCAGGCGGTCGCCTGCCAGCGATGCAGGCACCTTCAGGTTGGCCTCGCGCCAGGTGGCCGGGCCCTGGGCTGCCGCGGCCGAGGGCAGGTCGATGGCTTCCGGAGCCAGCAGGCAGCGCCTCCAGGTCGCTTCGCCAGCGACCACGCGGGCCATGGCATCGGTGAGGAGTCGGGCTGCGGCCGGGTCCAGCAAGGGCAGGCGTGCGCCGGCTCGTGTGACGGTGGATGGGCAGACCGGTTGTCCCTGCAGGTTGCGCAGGCCGGTCAGGCGCACCGGCACGGTGGCGGTGCCCACCACCAGGCCTGCCGGTGTGGCTTCCAGCACTTGACCCGGCGCCGCGCTGCCTGCGGCCGGCTCAGCCACTGCACCGGTGACCAGCAGCACGCTGCCATCGATGTCCACCTTGGGGCAGGTCAGCGGGTTCCAGTAGGTGCTGTGGTCCAGCGCGCACACCAATGCCACCAGGGCGGCGGCGGGCTGGGCGAAGTCGAGCCGGGCGGCGGCGGCAGGGCGGTCCAGGCGGGCGTGGTAGCTGCGCTCGCTCAGGTCCTGCGGTGTGCGCCGAAGGCCGGGGCCCCGGAGGTCGGCCAGCAGTTCGACAAAGCTCTCCATGGCCGCTTCGTAGCAGCGCGTGTTCAGCGTGAGCGCGGTTTCGTTGGGCGCCATGTCGAACAGCTTCTGCTTGACGATGTCGCCTTCGTCGATGCCCCCTTCAATGAGGTGCCACGTCACGCCGTGCTGGCGTTCCTGCTCGAGGATCGCCCACACCGGCGCGTTCAGGCCAGCGTGGCGCGGCAGCGGGCCGTCGTGGAAGTTGATGGCTCCCTGGGTGGCCCGGTCCAGCACAGCCTGGGGAATCACCGACAGGTTGGCGATGCTGAACAGCCAGTCGAAGCTCACACCCGCCAGCCGCTCCGACAGCCCGTCGCCCGGCGCTTCCACGCGCAGGCCACGGCTGGTCGCCCACGCGCGGATGTCCGCGTTGCGGGTCACCACCGCGTGGATCCGGTCACCGCCCTTGAGCAGCTGTTCTGCGCACTGGATCAGGAGGGACTCGTTGCCCATCACCACACAGGAAAAATTGCTCATGGATCGCTCCGTCAATAGGGGGACAGGTTCAGCTCGGGCGCCCGCCCACCAGCCGGCGCTGCCACAGGCTGCGCAGTGCGTGGGACACGAGGTCGCTCAGGAAACGTTCGGGCGCTCCGTCCCGCTTCTTGCCAAAGAGCTGCCGGGTCAGCAGGACCAGCGATCCAGCGACATAGGCCAGCGTGGCCACGGCGGCATAGACCACGCCGTGGTTCTTGATGAAGTACCACAGGCGCGAGTCGAACCAGTAACCCGGCATGCGCTTCCAGGTCCGCATGCCGGTGGAGACCGAGCCGATGTGCATGACCCGGCTCTGCGGGAGATAGATCGCCGTCCAGCCGGCCCTTTTCGCGCGCAGGCACAGGTCCGTCTCCTCGAAATACAGGAAGAAGCGCTCATCGAAGCCGCCGGTTTCGTCCAGCACCTGCTGGCGGACCATCAGGCTGGCGCCCGCCATCCAGTCCACCTCGAGCGCGTCCATGGGCTCGGGCATGTGCACGATGTAGCGCTTGAGCAGGAATGAGATGGGGCCTGTGGCGGCGGCGCTTTCGAACTCGCTGAACGGGGTGGGAAAGCGGAAGGCCGAGCGGTGGTAGACACCATCTTCACCGTGGATACGGCTGCCCGCGAAACCGACCCTCGGGTGACGCTCCATGTGCTCGAGCAGCACCCGGATGCAGCCCGGTTCGGGAAAGGCATCGGAATTGAGGATGTAGACGTAGTCGGGCGCAGACCCGTCGGGCAGGCCCTGGCGGATGCCGTGGTTGTTGCCTGCGCCGTAGCCGCCGTTGCGCCCCGACTGCAGCACGCGCACGCGGTCCCAGCCGCGTTCCTTCACGCCCTGCTGCAGTTTCTCGAACGAACCGTCGCGCGAATCGTTGTCGACCACCGTGATGGCACCGGCGATGCCTTCCATTTCGCGCAACGCCGCTTCCACGGCGCGCAATGTCAGGTCGGGCGTGCGGTAGTTGAGCACCACGGTAAGCACTTGGGATTCTCGGGAGGGGTTCACACAGTCTTTCCTGATTTCTGGGCCGCTTCGATGCATTCCTTCATGAGGCTGGCCATCACGCGCACATTGGGTTCGAGCACCATGGAATCGTGATTGCCGGGCACTTCGAGCACTTGCAGGGCAGGGATGTAACGCGTCCAGTCGTTGTCGGCAAATACGTACTCGCGACCAGAGCTGACCCAGCGGCCCCCGGCGACCTTCCAGTGCCGATCAAGCGGCGGCCTGAACAGGACGGCGGGACCATGCCAGGCCTGCAAGCGGTAGCGCGGCAACGCGCCGAGGAAGGCAGCCTGGATGGCTTCGTTGTTCAACTGGTGAGTCTGCGGTGCCATGGGCGGTGCATGGCGGTTGCGCCACCGGTTGAGCTCCCAGCGCGCCCGCCGGCTTGCCCACTCGACGACAAAACCCAGACCGCCGCGCCGAAGTTCGGTCATCTTCATGATGGCCCGGTCGGCACTGTTCAGCAGAGGTCGCATCGGCAGCGGCGTGTCCAGCAGCACGAGCAGGTCGACTTTTTCGCCCGCGGCCTCCAGTTGCCGCGCAATTTCATAGGCCGTGATGCCACCGCCCGAAAACCCGCCCAGCAGGTACGGGCCATGCGGCTGGACCTGTCGCATTTCCGCGATGTAGTCGGCCGCGGCCTCCTCGAAGGTTTCGTGCGGTGCCTGATCGCCGTAGAGGCCGCGGGCCTGCAGGCCATAGAAGGGACGGTCGGTTCCGAGCAGGCGCGCCAGGTGCCGCAGGTTCAGTACGTTGCCGAACATGCCGGCCACCAGGAAGAACGGCGTGCGTTCACCGCCCTCGCCATCGTGCATGGGCACGAGGTGGATGAAACGGCGCTTGGGTGGGGGTGCTGCGCTGCCGGCGCTGGACGACGCGGGATCCGAAGAGCCGCTGTCGCCGATGCGTTCCCGGATCATGGCGGCACACAGTGCGATGGTGGGCGCCTCGAACAGCACCGAAATCGGAAACTCCACGCGGTAGGCCTTCTTCACCATGGCAAACAGGCGCACCGCAATCAGCGAGTGACCGCCGAGGTCGAAGAAGCTGTCTTCCACGCCCACCTGGTTCACGCCCAGGAGTTCCTCCCAGAAACCCACCAGTGTGCGTTCGACGTCGTTGCGCGGTTCCACGTAGGCGCTGTCCAGGTCGGGACGCTGGAATTTCTGGCCCGAGCCCGCATCCGCGGCCACGGTCTGGCCGGCCTGTCGAACCAGGGCGTCCAGGTTCATCGACGACACCACCACCTGGGGCAGGCCGGTGGCCAGCGCGCGGCCAAAGGCATCTGCGCCTTCGGGAGGCAGGATGCCTTGAGAGATGTTGTATTGCAGTTGCTCTTCGGCCGGGGAAAGCTTGTTGTGCGCCTCAGCGCTGACGGCGTCGTCGAACACCAGTTCCCGCGCATCCAGTCGGCTGGTGGAGGCGGCGAACCCGCCTTCTTCCAGGCGCTTGATGGAGAAGCCCAGCACCTCCACGCACACCTCGCCCTGGGCATTGCACAGGCTGACGTCGAACTCCGCAAAAGGCGCGTCGGCGCGGTTGTCCCTGGCGTTGCGCACCCAGCTCCAGACCGTGGCGGGCAAGGGGCGGTGCACGCGCACCTCGCGGTAGGACACCGGCACCCAGAGGTGGTCGGGTGCGTAGCCGGCGATGAGTTGCATGGCCCAGCCGGTGGCCAGATCCAGCAGGGCGGGATGCATCAGGTAGCCCTCGTCGAGGTCCCTGTGAAACTCCGTGGGAAGTTCAAGGCGGGCAATGCCTTCGCTCTCGCCATAGGCCACCGATTGCAGCACGCGCCAGCGCGGCCCGAAATTCAGGTGTTGCTCCTGCGGCGAGCGCAGGCCGGCGGGATCCGCCGCGTGATGCAGCGGGCAGCGCGCCATCACGGCCTGGATGTCGACATCGGGTGCCTCTGGCAGCGCACCGGGCACCAGCGTGGCCTGCGCGTTGAGCTGGAAGCCCTGGCGGCCCTCGAACACCACGTCGCTGCGAACTTCCAGCGCATAGCCTGCGTCGCTGCGCGCCAGCGTCACCCGCACCGCGCGGGCGATGTCGTCCGAAACTTGCAGCGGGCGGAAGAAGTACAGATCATGAATGGCGAATGGGCCGTTCTCGCCGTTGCCGCGCAGGGCCTGGGCGGCCAGCTCGAGGTAGCCGGTGCCGGGCAGCAGCGCCTGGCCCGAAGACGTGCGGTGGCCGTCCAGGATCCACTGGTCGCGGGTGCGCCACTGGGCGGTAAAGAGGCGATGACCTGCGGCGTCGAAGGTGGTTTCGTCCAGCAGGGGCCGGTCGGCGGGATGCCGGGGCGCGGGAGCATTCCCGCCCAGGCGGGTGGCCAGCGCCTTGGCGGCCATACCCACTTCGTTCCAGATCCCCCAGTCGATGGCCAGCACGCGGGTGTGGCCCCCGGCGCGGCTGTGCGCGTAGGCATTGAGGTATTCGTTGGCGGCCACGTAGTCCACCTGTCCGGCGGGCGCGGTGACCGTGCTGGTCGAGGAGAACAGCACCATCAGGTCGACGCTGCCATCGGGAAAGAGTTCGTGCAGGATCTGCACACCATGCACTTTGGGTGCAAACACTTCCTCGACCGCGCCGGAGGTCTTGGTCATCAGGGGGCCGTCGTCCACCACGCCCGCGGCGTGCACGACCAGGTGGATGCGCCCAAACCGGTGGCGGGCCTGCTCGACGGCGGCCTGCATGTCCTGCACGTTGCACACGTCGGCGGCCACCACCATCACCTCGGCGCCCAACGCCTCAAGTCTGCGCACCGCCTGGATGCGCTGTGCCTGGGCCGTGGGCGTGCCGGTGCTGCGCAACACAGCGTCCCAGGTGTCGGGGGAGGGCAGGGCTTGTCGGGCCAGCAGCACCAGCCGCGCGCTGTTCTCGCGGGCCAGGCGCTCCGCCACGGTCAGGCCAATGCCGCCCAGACCGCCGGTGATGAAACACACCGCGCGCTCGGGCAAGTCGGGCAACTGCCCGGTTTCGGGCATGGCCAGGGGCGCGAAGCCCAGTTCGAATCGCTTGTCGCCGCGCAAGGCCGCCACGCGGTTGCCGGTCTTCGCAAACAACTCTTCGAGCACGCGCTCGGTCAGGGCGTTCAGCGCCTGGGGCTGCGGCCGGGCTCGCCAGCCTTTGTCCTGGGCCGGCAAAGTCAGGTCCAGCACGCTGCACGTGAGGCCGGGCAACTCGCGCGGGGCCACGCGGGCCGGGCCCATGAGGGTGGCCTTTTCGGGGTAGGGCAGGGCCTCGCCGCGCACCCGCGACGCGCCGGTGCTCAGCACGGTAAGGTGCAGTGGCTTGGGCAGGTTCTCCTCGGCAATGGCCTGTGCCAGGAAGAGCAGGCTGAAGAAGCCTTGTTCGATGTTGCGGTGGAAGAAACTGCTGCCGGGGCGGAAGCGCTCTTCCCGCGTCACCAGCCAGGCGTGCACGATGTGCTGGGGCGGCTGGCCGGTGGCCATGAGTTCGCGCACCAGATCGTCGTAGCCTTCGCGGCCCCGCTCGGGTGCCAGCAGGTACTCGTTTTCGCTCACGCGGGCAAACACGTCGCCCGCGCGCACCAGCGTGACGCGGTGACCTGCGCCGCGCAGGCGCTGGACCAGCGCATCGGCCAGGCCGCTCTCGTCCATGAACACCAGCCAGCTCTGCGGGGGCGTGCTGGCGAGGTCCTCGGTCACGTCGAAGTCGACGTCTGCCTGACGCGGCCGCCAGCGCGGCTGGTAGCCCCACTGGGCCACATCGTCGGTGCGAACCAGTTGCGCCGGCTCGGGCGTGCTCTGGCGGGCCTGGCCCGGCTCGATGAAATACGGCTTGCGCTGGAAAGCGTAGGTCGGCAGGGGGACGCGGCGGCGGCGCGCCTCGCCCCAGATGGGCTCCCAGTCGACCTTGACGCCGGTGGCCCAGAGTCGCCCCAGTGTCCCGAGGAACCACACGTCGTCGGCAATGGCGTGCTCGGCGTGGCGAAGCGAATTGATCACCTGACCCGAAGTCACGCCGTTGGCCTGGGCCAGCGAACCCAGCGCCTTGCCGGGGCCGACTTCAAGGAACACGCGGCCGGTTTCCTTCATCAACGCGGCCATGCACTCGGCAAACTGCACGGTGTTGCGAAGGTGGGCGACCCAGTACATGGGGTCGGTGGCCTGGGCAGCGCTCAGGGGCTTCCCGTCCTTGTTGGAGTGAATGGGCAACCGGGGCGCCTGCAGCGGGATGCTGCGCAGATAGGCCTCGAAGCGACCCAGGATGGGTTCGAGCATGCGCGAGTGCGCGGCGATGTCGATCGGAACGCGCTGGGGCTCGATCTCGCGAGCGCGCAGATCGGCTTCGAGCGCGTCGAGCGCGTGCTGCGGTCCCGAGACCACACAGAGTTCAGGCGCGTTCACGCTCGCCATGTCGAGTTCGCTGCCCAGAAGGCCACGCACCTCGGCGGCGGGCAGCGGCACGCTGAGCATCCCGCCCACAGGCACCGTATCGAACAACTGACCGCGCAGCAGCACCAGGCCAATGCAGTCCTCGAAGCTCATCACACCGGCCACGCAGGCGGCCGTGTTTTCGCCCATGCTGTGGCCCACCAGCGCCGCGGGCTTGACGCCCCACGACATCCACAGCTGCGCCAGCGCGTACTCCACGATCATGATCAGCGGCAACTGCACGGAAGGCCGCTTGAGCTTCTCCACCGCCTCGGCCTGGCGCTCGGCGTCGGGCAGCCAGAGGGCGCGAATGTCGTAATCCAACTGGCGCTGCAGGATCTCGAGCCCGCGGTCCATCCAGTCCTGGAAGATCGGTTCGGTGGCGTAGAGCTCGCGCGCCATGCCTGCATACTGGGCGCCACCGCCCGGGAACATGAACACCACCTCGGGGTCTTCGCCCAGGTGGCTGTGGGAGAAAACCCGGCGCGTGTCGGTGCCCTCCAGCAGGGTGGCAGCCTCCTCGTGTGTCGCAGCCACCAGGACGCGCCGGTGCTCGAAGGCGCGGCGGCCCTCCTTGAGCGTGAAGGCCACATCGACCAGAGGCTGCTCCGGGTGGGCCCGCAGGTGAGCCGCCAGCGCTTTGGCGTTGGCATCCACCGCAGCCCGCGAGCGGCCCGACACCACGAGCAACTGGAACGGCCAGTCAGACGGTTCGGAGTGCCCTGCGGCAGGCGCTTCCTCGAGCACGGCGTGGGCATTGGTGCCGCCCACCCCCAGCGAATTGACGCCCGCCCGCCGTGGTCCTTTGTGGGACACCCAGGCACTCAGCGTGTGGTTCACCCGGAACGGGCTGGTGTCGAAATCGATCGAAGGGTTGGGCTGCTCGTAACCCAGGCTGGGCGGAATCTCCTGGTGCTTGAGCGCCAGCGCCACCTTGATCAGGCTGGCCACGCCCGCCGCGGTATCGGTGTGGCCAATGTTGGTTTTCACCGAACCGATGCGGCAGAAACCGGTGTCCTGCGTGGTTTCGCGGAACGCCTGCGTCAGCGCGGCCACTTCAATGGGATCACCCAGGTAGGTGCCGGTGCCATGGCACTCCACGTAGTCGATGGTGTCGGCCTGAACGCCCGCCACCGCCTGCGCCTCGGCAATGGCCTTGGCCTGGCCGTCCACGCTGGGCGCCAGGTAGCCAGCCTTTGCCGCACCGTCGTTGTTGACGGCCGTGCCCTTGATGACGGCCCAGATGTGATCGCCATCGCGCAGCGCGTCGTCCAGTCGGCGCAACACCACCACGCCCGCGCCGGAGCCGAACACCGTGCCCTGGGCGCGGTGGTCGAAGGCGTGGCAATGGCCATCGGGCGAGAGGATTTCGCCCTCCTGGAAGATGTAGCCGCGCGCGTGCGGCAGTTCGATGGTGACGCCACCCGCCAGCGCCATGTCGCATTCGCCGCTCAGCAGCGCCTGGCTGGCGTAGTGCACCGCCACCAGCGACGTCGAACAGGCCGTCTGGATGTTGACGCTGGGACCCTTGAGGTCAAAGATGTGGCTGACCCGGGTGGAGAGGAAATCCTTGTCGTTGCCGGTGTGGCGCAACAGGAACATGCCGGTGTTCGCCACCAGGTCAGGGTTGGAGCAGATGTTGAAATAGAAATAGCTGCCCATGCCGCAACCGGCATACACGGCGATGGCACCGGGAAAGTTCTCGGGCGGATGGCCCGCGCTTTCGAGCGCCTCCCACGCCACTTCCAGAAACTGGCGGTGCTGCGGGTCCATGATGGCCGCTTCCTTCGGGCTGAAGCCGAAGAAATCCGCGTCGAACTGTTCGAACCCGTCCAGCACGGCCGCTGCTGGCACGTAGTTCCGGTGCCGCATGCGTTCGGGTGTTTCTCCGGCGGCGAGGAGTTCGGTGTCGGTGAGTCGGCGAATGGACTCAATGCCCTGGCGCAGATTGGACCAGTAGGCTGCTGCGTTGGATGCACCCGGCAGGTGGGCTGCCATACCCACGATGGCGATGTCGTTCGATGCGTCTGATCGCATAGTCACACTGTTCTCGCAGGTACGTTCGCCCGATAAATACCCCCCATGGGTAAGTAATTATCACTCGACAGTTTGTAACAACAGTGTGTGCTCAGTCACGCTTTCGGTGAATCCGAGGGCGTGGAAAACGAACTGTCCCCAAATTGACTATTGCCGGACTGGCTGTTCTTGAAATTGACGTCGCCGAGCACGCCGTATTGGCTGCGGTCGTTCAACACCTCATCCACCAGGTGCACATCAATCAGCCGCGCTTCAGCCGCAAAACCATAAACCAGCGCGGTGTCGCAGAGGATGTTGATGCTGCGCGGGATGCCATGCGCCGCCTTGGCGATCTTGGACGTCGCCAGCGGGGTGAAGAGCTGCCGCTCCCGTCCCGCCACCTTCAAGCGGTGATCGATGTAGTCGCCGACCTCGACCGAGTTCAACGGTGAAATGTAGAAATCCGCTGCCACGCGCTGGGCAAACTGCTGCAGTTCCGGGCGCTGGAGGAGTGTGCGCAACTGCGGTTGTCCGACCAGCACCACCTGCAGGAGCTGGTCCTTGTCGGCATTGATGTTGGAGAGCATGCGCAGCGATTCCATGGCCGCGGGATTGACGTTCTGGGCTTCATCCACGATGAGCACCACCCTGCGGTTCTGGCTGTATTCGCTGATGAGGAAGCGCTGGAAGGCGTCGTAGCGCGCCACTGGCGACTGAGCATCGTAGGGCTGACCAAACGCCAACATGATCCATTCGGTGAGATCGGCGAGGTCGGGGTGGGTGTTGGTGACCAGACCCACCTTCACATCGCCGCCGAGTTCATTGAGCAACCGGCGAATCAGCGTGGTCTTGCCGCAGCCGATGTCGCCACAGATCACCGTGAAGCCCGCCCGGTTGTGGAGGGCGTACTGCAGCATGGTGTACGCCAGCGAGTGGCGCTTGCCCATGTAGAGGAAGTCGGGATCGGGCTGGATGGAGAAGGGTTTCTCTTTCAAGCCATAGAAGGATTCGTACATGTTCTGTGTGGTGGTGAATGCCGCCGATTCGGCGGGGAGCGGTCCCGGCCCACATGTTGGGATGACGAGCAACGACAGAGTTCCTGTCGACGTGCGAGAAGTCGCAACATCGGGCGATCAAGCCCATTGGTTCGCCGATTCAGTCGGGACATTATCGACTACGATGCCGCAGGAATGGTCGCGTGTGGCAGCGTCAGATCGAATCGAATGGACTTATGACCGATGTATGTGAAATATGTGGACTGCCAGTCTCCCGCGGCGATCTCGGCAGCCATGTGCAGGAAGTCACGGACCGCGCCAGCCGCGGTCAAGGCGCGTGGCTGCTGACGCTCAATACCGAAATGCTGGCCCGCGGTGTGCGGGACCCTGGCTACTGGAACCTGATCAAGAAGGCGGACATCATCACCGCGGACGGCATGCCGCTGGTCTGGGCGTCCGGTTTCAAGCGCAAGGGCGCACCCATTGACGGTCGCACCACGGGGGTTGACCTGGTCGATGCGTTGCTGCGCTCCAGCGTCGTACCTCGGTTTGCCGTCATTGGCGGCCAGAGTCCCCTGGTCACCATCGATCAATACGGCGCGAAAGCTCGCGAAGCCTGCACCTTTGTGTTTGACGGCAAGGTCGATCTCTCCGAAGGGCAGTTGCAGATGTTCTGCGACGAGCTGAATCGGAGCCAGGCGCAGGTCGTCTTCATTGCACTGGGTGTGCCCAAGCAGGATCAACTGGCGCTTGAGCTGCGCCGGCGCCTGCCGCACCTGGTATTGACCGGCATCGGTGGCACTTTTGAAATCCTGGGTCCACAGGGCAGCCGCGCCCCGGGCTGGATGCAGAAGGGCGGGCTGGAATGGCTGTACCGCCTCGGCCACGAGCCGGGCCGGCTCTGGCGGCGTTACCTCATCAACTACCCGCGCGGCATCTGGTTCCTGCTCAAGGACTGCCTGGTGGCAAGCAAGTAAGCCGATGAAGAGACCACGCGCACTCCTGATTGCCGAGGCGGCGAATCCTGAATGGTTCAGTGTCCCGCTGATCGGATGGTCGCTGTCCACCGCCATTGCGAAGGAGACCGATGCCCACATCGTGACCCAGATCCGCAACCGGGACGCTTTCGTGAGGGCCGGATTGAAGGAGGGCGTGGACTTCACGGCCATCGATTCGGAGGCCGTGGGCAGGCGACTCTGGAAACTGGTGAACCTGGTGCGCGGCGGCCAAGGCATTGGCTGGACCACCGAAACAGCGCTTGCCAGCGTGATGTACCCGTATTTCGAGCGGTTGGTCTGGAAGCAGTTCGGGGACCGGATTCGCGCGGGGGAGTTCGACGTCGTACACCGCATCACGCCGCTGACACCCACGGCGCCCAGTTCGCTGGCCCGGCGCTGTGCCAGGGCAGGCGTGCCCTTTGTGCTGGGGCCGCTCAATGGGGGCGTGCCGTGGCCCGCAGAGTTCGACCGCGAGCGTCGCCGGGAGAAGGAGTGGCTCTCTTATGTGCGTACGGCTTACCGGTACATGCCGGGAATCCGCCAGACCTACCGCCATGCGGCCAAGGTGTTGGTGGGCTCGCGCTTCACGCTCGGCGACCTGCCGGCCAGGTACCGGGACAAGTACATCTACATGCCGGAGAACGGGATCGACCCCGCGCGCTTCTGGCAGACCGTCCAGCACCGCTCTGATGGACCATTGCGCGCGGCTTTTGTGGGACGGCTGGTCCCTTACAAAGGTGCGGACATGCTGCTGGAGGCGGCACGCGAACTGCTGCAAAAGGGAACGCTGACCATCGACATCGTGGGCGACGGCCCCATGATGGAGGAGTTGCGGGCCACTGTCCTCGAGCATGGACTCGGGTCTGCGGTGACCTTGCATGGTTGGGTGCCGAACGAGAAGGTACAGGACATCTTGTGCCAGTGCGACATCCTGGCGTTTCCGAGTATTCGCGAGTTCGGGGGGGGCGTTGTGCTGGAGGCCATGGCGCTGGGTGTCGTACCGGTCGTAGTCGACTATGCAGGTCCAGGAGAACTGGTCACCTCGGACACCGGATTCAAGGTGCCAATTGGCACGCGCGCCGACATTGTTTCAGGCTTTCGGGCGGTGCTCGCTCGCCTGACGACTTCGCGCGCCGAGGTTTACAACCGCTCGGAGACGGCTCGCCTGCATGTGCAGAACGAGTTCATCTGGCCTGTGAAGGCCAGGCAGGTGGTTTCGCTGTATGCCCGTCTCTGCAACGTGATGCCGCTGAAGGATTCGCCCATTGCGCAGTAGCGGCCTGTATCTGAGGGTGGGCCGCCAAGGCCGCCATGACCTGGAGGGACAACGTGCGTCTTCTTTACCTTGTGCCTGAGTTTCCGTCTCAGACGCACGCTTTCTTCTGGCGCGAAGTGCAGGGACTTCGGGCCCAGGGCCTGGAGGTCACGATGGTGTCAACGCGGCGTCCGCCGCCAGACGCTTGCAGGCATGAGTTTGCGAAGGCGGCCGCCGCCCAGACCACTTACCTGTTCCCGCCCCAGTGGGTGCCCGACATGCTCCATTTGCTGATGAGGCCAGGAGCGCTGGTCAAGGCGGCCCGGTACATCATGGGTCTGCGGGACAGCACCTGGGCTCAGCGGCTGTCTGCTGCGCCGTTGATCATTCCGGCTGCCCGACTGGCGCGTCTGTCTCGCAGGTTGAGCGCCGGTCATCTTCACGTGCATTCGTTCGCCAATGCGGCGCATGTGGCGGCCTTGGCCAAATTGCTGGGCGGGTGCAACTACAGCATCACGCTGCACGGGGATCTCGAAGTCTATGGACGGGATCACGCCAGCAAGACGCGCCATGCCAGCTTCGTGACCTGTGTGACCGTGCCGCTGAAAAAGCAGTTGGTGGACGGGCTGGGGTTACCTGCCTCATTCGTACATCTCCTGTCGATGGGCGTGGACTCGAGCCATTTTGTGCCCCGCGACCTTCCGCCGAAGGCTCCATCTGAGCCGCTGAAACTGCTGACCGTGGCTCGATTGCATGCCAACAAGGGACACCGATTCGCTTTGCAGGCGCTCAGAAGTCGGAGGGACAGTGGCCTCAACGCCACCTACACCATCGTGGGAGATGGGCCCGCCCGCGAGGAGATCGAGCAGGAAGTTCTTGCGCTGGGACTGTCTGATTGCGTACGACTTGTCGGTACCAAGTCCGAGTCGGAGATTCTGGAGCTGCTCCAGTCCAGCGATGCCTTGCTGTTGACCAGCTTTGGTCTCGGAGAGGCCGCGCCGGTTGCGGTCATGGAAGCCATGTCATGCGGCCTGCCTGTGGTGTGTTCGGTGATTGGCGGGACGCGCGACATGATCGACCATGGCCAGGACGGTTTTCTGGTTGAACAGAAAGACGTCGGAGCAATCGCCGAATGCATCCGCCTGTTGTCGGAAAGCCCTTCCCTCAGGGTTCAACTGGGCGAAGCGGCGCGAGCGAGGGCCATCCAGCACTTTGACAGCTTCACGCTTGCTGGCAAGTTCTCACGATTGTTCACCGAACATCGGCGCATGGCGGATTGAATCCGCGCCAGGGTCAACGTCCCCGCGTCCAGTGGGACGACGGGCGTTTCAAGCGCACCGCAAGCGCTACAACCGCATAGACCAGGAATCCTGCGGGCTCCTTGAGGAACATGCCCAGCATGTCAGCCCCTGAAACCCCGGACTTGCCTTCGTTGTGCAGCAGTGCAGGCCATTTCTGCGCAATTTCCTTGACGCCTTGGTCCTGCCGACGCCTCACCTTCACGAGCCGGCTGAAGCCCTCCACCATGGGCCATTCATAGGTGGCCGACACGCCCTTGCGTTCATGAGGCGCAAACAGCAGCCGCACATAGGTGTCATCGGAAATGATGGCTGGGAAACGGCCCCATCGAGCCCGCCCGGCCGCGTTCATGGCAAACACACCGAAGCCCGGGGCTTCGCTGCGCGCAAACGGGAGTTGCTGCCAGAAGCGGGCATACGCCCGAGTGACCGCCGAACGGGCGGGCGAAATGCGTGGTGTGCCGCTGGCATAGCGGGGTGATGGCGTGGCAACAAGCTCCGAGACCAGCATGCGAACCAGCGGCGGGCTCACGATCACATCCGCATCGAGGTAGAGGCGCAGTTCGCCGCGGGCCAGATCGTCGCCCACGTTCAGCGCGTTCAGTTTGCCGGGTTCGGGCAGGTCGATCACCTGCATCGTCCAGCCCGATGCGGTGGCGGCGGCCTCGAACGATCGCGCCACGGTGACGGTTCCGTCGGTGCAGGCATTGGCCACCACCAGCAGTTGCACCGGGACATGGGTGGGCTCCGACGCCAGCAGGGCCCGAAGACAGTCACCGATGTACGCTTCTTCGTTGTTGGCCGGAAGAATGATGGTGAGCCCGGTGGCGCTGGCGCTCACGATGGCACTCGGGCCCTGCGAAGGGCCCCCCCGCCAATGAGCACCAATGAACCCATTTCAAGGACCCAGTTCAACGGCAGGCCGCCCCACTGCCAGCCCAGCATGGCGTCGATGTGGTGAAAGGAAGCCGCCCTGACGGCCACGAACACGATCAGCCCCGCCGCGCCGGCACAGGCGATGAGGGTGGACGCTGGCGCGTGCCAGACCAGCACCGTCATGGCCGCCAGTGCCGTCAACCCCATGACGACCACGCCCGCGATGAACGCTTCCTGGTACTGGCGCCGGTTTCCGTACCAACCCTGCTCGGACGCCAGGACCCGCCCGAATTCGGTCAGGGCAGATTGAAGGTCAAGCTGCTTGTTGATTCCCAAGGCCACCATTGCCATCATGAGCAGGCGCCAGATCCATTGCTCGTTGCTGCCGAGGAGGACCTGCCTGCGCCGCTCGCGCTGCAACACCCGAAAGCACGCCCAGGCAGTCGCTGCGTAGAGTGCAACCGTGATCCACCCTCCCACGCTTGGATCGCCGATGCCCGGTGACCACGCGCCGATCCATCCCTGGTTCATCTGGCTTGTCCTTGCTGGCTACTTGTATTCAATGATCCGGCCGGTCCGGCCCAGCAACTTGGTCACGCAGAACTTGAGCACACCCTGGACTTCGGCGAACTTGCCGGTCAATGTGAGGAAGGCGACAAGGGGAGAGCGCTCGCGAACGGTGAGCTTGAGCCACTGCAGGGGATAGATCAGGGCCAGCAGCCAGGCCCAGGGACTGACCAGCAGGCCCAGCAGTGCAATGGTGAGGGGAATGGCCATGCCCCACAGGACGGAGCGTGACGCTTCGTGCACCCAGTGCCGATCCGGCGACGCGCCGTGAAGCCAGGCGCCTTCGGCAAAAGCATGACCCGTCCGCACGGCCCGGCGCCACCATTGACGCCACTGCGTGATGGCCGCATCGTGACGCGTCATTTCCTGGTCCAACCGGTGCACACGCCAGCCCACGCGCCGAAGCCGCAGGCAAAGCTCGGGCTCTTCGCCTGCGATCAGGCTGTCCCTGTAGCCACCGACCGGGACGAGGGCGTCCAGGCGAAACAGCGCGTCACCCCCGCAACTGAGGGCGTCGCCCACAGGCACGTTCCATTCCAGATCGCAGATCCGGTTGTAGATGGATTTCGCGGGAAAACGCTCACGCCGCCGGCCAAACACCACCGCACAGTTCGGATTGGCCTCCAGGTATTTGCGGCCCGCCTCGATCCAGCCTGGAACGACCTCGCAGTCTCCATCGACGAACTGGACGAATCGCAACTTGGGATGAAGGTCCAGCAGATGCCGGTAACCCACGTTGCGAGCTCGAGCAGCCGTGAAGGGCGTGGCGAGGTCAAGGGAGATCACCTCGGCACCCATGGACCGCGCCATCTCGACGGAACCGTCCGTGGAGCCGGAGTCGACGTAGCAGGCCGCGCGGGTGAAGGGCAACACGGACGCCAGGCACAGTCGCAGGCGTTCCCCTTCGTTGCGGCCGATGATCACGGCGCCGATGGTGGCTCTGGACGTCTGCGGCATGGGTCTATTCAAGAGATCTGGAGGGAGCTTGGCGGTCGGCGCCACCCACCTGGGCTCGCGCGCTGTTTGATCTTCCCTGCGGCGACCGGTCGGACCAAGCGGTACTGCCGGTGCATGCGGGCGATTGCGGGAAAGTCAGGGTCTGATCGTAAACAGACGCGCTGGTTCACGACGATTCAAAGGCCCCGCGTGGGCAACTTTGTCACAACACAGCCAGAAAGTCGGGCGCGGGGCGTCGGTCCTCGGGGCGCGCTTTCAGGCTCCAGAACTCCCTCGGTGAACGGACACCTCAAACACATGCCTGGAACGTTGATCTGTCACACTTTGTAGCCTCTCCGATGCATTACCATGGGACGGAGAGAAACAAGATGTGTCGTCTTTGCGTCGCGTCTCTTTTAACCTTTGTCGTCCTTTGCGCCCGGTCGCGTTCCTGCTGAACTCGCGGAGCGGCAGGGCAGGGGTCGGCCTTCTGTCCAGATCCACGTGGAGCTTTTAGCATGAAAATTACAGTGCAGTTTTTCCGGTTTGTATTTCTGCTCCTGTTTGCCACCACAGCCTGGTCCCAGACCGCGGCCTCGTACCAGTTGCGCCATGGCGATGTTCTGAACGTTTCAGTCTGGAAAGAAGAAGCCCTGCGCATGGAAGTCCGCGTTCTGCCGGACGGCAGCATCACCTTCCCGCTGGCTGGCCGTGTCGAGGTGGCTGGTTTGACCACGCCTCAGGCCGAAGAGCGCATCGCCGTCAAGATCCGCAAGTTCATTCCGGAAGCGGCCGTGACGGTGGCCGTGACGGGCACCGAAGGCAGTCGGGTCTATGTGCTGGGCAAAGTGACCCAACCAGGCCCTGTCACGCTGATGTCGCCTTCGACCACGGTGCTGCAGGTGATCAGCCAGGCCCGGGGTCTGGACCGGTTCGCCAACGGCAACGCCATCCAGGTGTTGCGCCAGACCAGCGCCGGCACGACGGTGCTGCCCGTGCGTTACGACGATCTGATTCGCGGCAGTTCGCTGGAAACGAACGTCGTTCTCCAGCCCGGTGACACGATCCTGGTGCCCTGAAGATGAAGCGCGTCAAGACGGTCCTTTTCATTGCCGCCGCGGTGGGTGCCAGCGCGAACACCGCGCTCGCTCAGCACACCTTCAGCATGTCGAGTGAGGTCGAACGGGTCGAAAACCCTCTGCTCACCAACGTC
Organism: Hydrogenophaga sp.; assembly: GCF_051858985.1. Lineage (GTDB taxonomy): Bacteria > Pseudomonadota > Gammaproteobacteria > Burkholderiales > Burkholderiaceae_C > Hydrogenophaga. Next base: position 700,529 of record NZ_JBHYGM010000002.1, read on the forward strand.
AGCCCGGGTGGGGTGACCGTTCTGCGCTTCTCCCCCAGCTACGCCTTTGAAACACGCGGTGAGAGGTCCCGGTCAAGGTTGTCGCTCAGTGCCGTGATCGAGCGCTCGAGCGACACCACTTTGCTGGCGAACCGCGATTTCCCCAACGTGGGCTACACCTGGGGTTACGCTTGGCCGACGTCCGATCTTGAGTTGCGTGCCAACCTGTCCGAATCAGCCACTCGAAACACACAATTTGCGGACTTCGGACGCGTCACGGTGGATGCGCGGGAGCGCGAGTTCCTCACCGGCGCGCGGTGGAACAAGGAATTGGCCGAGCGGACTCGCCTGACTCTGGGTGCCACCCATAGGGAGGTCGACTACGACACCCCGTTGCTGGAGGACTACCGAGAGCTGTCGGTGTCCAGTCGGTTCACCTGGGATCAATCCGAGAGGGTGGCGTATTACTTCGAGCCGGCCCATTCCAGGTTGACGCCACTCGGTGGTGGCCCGACTTCGAATCAGACGCGCTGGCTGGCGGGCACCACGCGGGCTCTGTCCCCGGAATGGTCGCTGGACGCGTTTGGTGGGCAGTCGCGTGTCCGCGGCCTGCAAACAGAGACCGGCACCGTGGGAGGCGCGCGGCTGAACTACGCCGGCAGCCGGCTGACCTCCGGGCTGGAGTGGTCGCGGGACGTCGCACCGATCGGAGCGGTTTCCCGGTACGTGAGGAACGAGTTGCTGGGCGTTCGCGTTGGCTATCGAATGACCGAGACAGCCACGGTGAACGGTCGCTACTCGCAAAGTCGATCCAGTGACGTTGCCACGGGTCGCGGCAGCCTGATTGCCGTTTCCCTCGACAACCAGTTGGCCGCTCGCTGGGCGTCTTCGTTGGGAGTTGAAGAACGGAGATCCACTGGATTCGGCGGACTCTCGGGTCGCGGATGGGCGGTGCGAGCGGGTCTGATTTATTCGTATTCATCTGGCCTTTGAGGGCGATATTTCCATGTTCGGCGATTACCAGCTCAGTCTTCACGACTACCTCTCCATTCTTCGGCGGCGGGCGCTGGTGATGATTCTCGTTTTCGGCGCCGTGTTGACAGCAGCCGTGGTTTTCGTTTTCATCCTGCCCCGGGTCTACGAGTCCACCGCCACCATCCTCGTGGAGGGTCCACAAGTTCAGGTGGCTGCGACGGAAGGTGCGGCACGTCCTCGTCCTGAAGATCGTGTCAACCTCATCCGGCAGCGGCTGATGACCCGGGAGAACCTTGTCAGGGTTGCAGGCGAATACCAGTTGTTCACAGGCGAGGATGGGCGTACACCCTCGGACACCGACATCGTGAACGCCATGCGCCAGAGCATCCGCATCGATCTGATGGGTGGAGCAGGCGATCCCTGGGCGCCCCGTCCGGCTTCCGTTTCGTTCAACCTGTCTTTCCAGTATGGTGATCCGGAAAAAACCCTGGCCGTAACGCGCGAGCTGGCCAATCTTTTCCTGTCCAGCAACCGTCAGGATCGCGTCGATCAGGCCTCCCGCACCACCGACTTCCTGAGCGGGGAAGCTGAACGGGTTCGCAAGGAACTGGAGTCACTGGAGGCCCAGATCGCCACGTTCAAATCGCAGCACGGTGGTTCGCTGCCTGACAGCAGTGCGGTGACGCTGGGTGGACTTCCGGCCCTGGAGGCCGACCTTCGCAATGCCGAGCGCGACTACCGTCTGGCCGTGAGTGAACTTCGCACCCTTGAAGTCGAGCTCAATGCCGCGAGAAGGGGCGTGACTGCATCTGGCGTGGTGGCCGCATCCCCACCCAGCCAGGCCGAGCAGGAGCTCGAGCGCGCACGCACACAGCTGGCCGGGTTGCGAGCCATCTATTCGGAGGATCACCCGGACGTCCGTTCGCTGGTGCGCCGCATCCCCAACCTGGAGGCGGCAGTTGCCAATGAGGCGCGCGCGCAGACACCTGCGAGGAACGCGGCCAGGGAGCAGGCCGGGCTCGCCGTCTCGCGGCTGGAGGCCCAGCTGGAAGCAGCACGCTCCAGGGCAGACCTGTTGTCCAGCCAGCAGTCAAGCCTGAGAGGTTCCATCGGACAGATCCGCGCGCAGGCCAGCCGGGCGCCCCAGTTGGAGCGCCAATTGGCCGGCATGCAACGTGACTACGAGGCTGCTCGCACCAAATACGAGGAATTGAGAACCCAGTTGATGTCGGCCCAGGTGGTTGAAAACCTCGAAGGCGGTCAACAGGCCGAACGTTTCACGCTGCTGGAGCCGCCTTTGCTGCCGGAGCACCCCATCAAACCCAGCCGCAAGAAGCTGCTGGCTGCTGGCCTGGCTGCTGCAATCGCAGCGGCCGTGGGTATCGCACTTCTGCTGGAAATGTTGCTCGCGCGCGTCTGGGGGGTGAATGCCTTGACTGCTGCGGTGAACCAGCGGCCCCTGGCGGTCATTCCGTACATCCCCATCGGGTCCGAACTCGCCGCTCTTGAGAAATGGCGAAAAGGTTCCGTGTTCAGCGCCTTGCTGACGGCCGGACGCTCCCGATCACGCTGAATCTCTACACATACGCCCAGACTTAGGAACCGTCGCTCCCATGGAACGCATCAAAGAAGCCCTTGAAAAGGCGAGGACGCAACGCGGCACTCCCGACGAGCTGTCGCCTGCCGCCAAACTTCGGCTGGCTGCAAAACCGGCTCCAGTCGTGGTGACGGAGCCACCATCGAAGATGGATACCGACGTGCATTACCGGCAGACGCCGGTGGTCCAACTGGATCTGGAGCATCTTGAGAACCATCGCATCGTGGCGCATCAGAAACAGCACCCGGTGTCCTGGGCGTTCGACCTGTTGAGAACCCAGGTGCTGCAGAAGATGGACGAGAACGGTTGGCGCACGCTCGCCATCACTTCTCCGACCATGGCGTCGGGCAAGACCGTGGTGGCCATCAACCTGGCCATCGGCATCGCACAGCAGACCAACAGAACGTCGTTGTTGATGGACTTCGACCTGCGTCGCCCGCAGGTGGCCAGCATGCTGGGTCTCAAGCGCGAGATCTCGCTCAATCAGGTTCTGGCGGGCAATGCGCGCATCGAACAAGCGATGGTGAATCCCGGCATACCGCGGTTTGTGGTGTTGCCAACGCAGCAACCCTTGCCGCGTTCGGCAGAGGTGCTGGGCTCCACCAAGGTGGCTGCACTGATTGACGAGCTCCGCGAACACTATGCAGACCGGGTGGTGGTGGTGGATCTGCCGCCGGTGCTGGCTGCCGATGACGTGCTCACCATCCTGCCGCGCATCGATTGCGTGCTGATGGTGGTGGGCAACGGTGCATCGACGCGCAAGGAAATCGACGAGGCCATGAGCCGGCTGTCCAAGTTCAATCTTCTGGGGGTGGTCCTGAACAAGGACGATGCGCCCAGCAACAACGAGTATTACTGAGCTCTCGGTTCTCAGACGTGAGTCTGTTGCGGAGTTCAGTTCCTGTGTGGTCATGGCAGGCGACAGCAGGTCCATTTGAGAACTTCGGCCGCGCACATTCAGAGCGCTTAGAAACTTCGCTGCCCCATGTCTGAATCACTACGCGCACTTGTCGTGATACTCCTGCTCAGCAGCGCGGTGTTCGTCATCACGCGGCCATCTTTTGCGCAGTTGATCCCCACTCTGACTTTCAACCGTTGGAGAAACCTCTGGCTCTTCGGCACTCTGGCCTGGTTTCTTGCAAGCGGGTTTGCGATCTACGTATTGCTGATTGGCCTGGCTGTATTCGCCATTCGGCGCAAAGAGAGTCACACGCTGGGTCTCTATTTCCTGATGATCTTCGTCGCACCCGCGGTGCAGGTGGCCATACCTGGTATGGGCATCGTCGATCATCTGTTCATGCTGGATCACTACCGGCTGCTGGCTCTGCTGCTGCTTTTGCCGGCAGCACTTCGGTTGATGAAGGATCGGGCCACGCCACGCTTTGGCAGGTCACCAGTGGACTGGATGATTGCGGGATACCTCATCTGGACATGCATGTTGAGCATGCTGGAAACCAGCCCCACAAACGCCATTCGAATGGTTTTTCTTCAGTACGTTGATGGGTTCCTGCCGTACTACGTGGCGAGCCGAAGCCTGCGCAGCGAGGATGACGCACGAAGCGTGTTTGCAGGATTTCTTCTCGGCGCTTTGCTGGTGTCCGTCATTGCGCTTTTTGAGGTCTTACGCAGTTGGAAGCTCTATCAGGCATCCATCTCAGAGATGGGTCTCTTTGTTCATCAACACTACAAGACGCGAGGCCCGTTCTTGCGGCCGGGAGCAGCCCTGCTTGACTCCATCGTGCTGGGTTTGGTGGTATTGATTGGAATGGGGGCCCTCCTGTATTTGAAGAGCTATGTAGCCAGCAAGATGCGCGTGGCGATGCTTTGGGCGATCCTTGCGATTGGCCTGTTGGCCTCCTTATCTCGTGCCCCGTGGATCGCAGGCATCCTCCTGTTCTTTCTGTTTGTGCTTCAGGGCCCGAAGGCGATGGGGCAACTGACGAAAGTCTCTGGAGCATTGTTCCTGATGCTGATTGTTCTCAGCTTTTTCCCTGCGGGGAAAGTGATCATCGATTTGATTCCCATCATTGGCGATGCAGAGCAGGGAAGCATTGAGTACCGGGCCAACTGGTTTTCGGCTGCCATGCCCGTCATTGAAAGGAACTTTTGGCTTGGGGATGTGAATGTGATCCAGGCACCCGAACTCGAGGTCATGAGACAGGGGGAAGGCATCATCGATCTGGTGAACATGTTTCTCTCCGTCCTGCTTCACTACGGAGCGATTGGGTTGTTCTTTTTTGTAGGGATGTTTTGGCGAGCTCTTTGGTGGGTGCGGCGTTACGAAAAGATCAGTCGTACGTTCTCATCGAACCTGAGCCAACTGGGTCGGGCACTGATCAGCATCGTGATATGCCTCATGCTGGTACTTTTCACCCTTAGCGCCATTTCCGTCGTGCCGATCCTCATCTCGACATTGGTGGGGCTATGCACGTCCTATGGGTTTCTGGTGAATTCGATGCAGCGGGACAGAAAAACCAGTCCTACGGCCGGTATTGCAGGAGGAAACTGATGAACACCAGTAAGTCTCAAACGTTGACCTGGGCGTGGTGCATTGCGACCTATCAGCGCCATGCGGTGCTGCGTCGTGCTCTGGCAACGGTCGTTGCGCAGAGTCGACTTCCCAGCGAACTGATCGTTGTAGATGCCAGTCCGAACTGGGAAGAAGGTCGCGCATTGTTGACCTCCGATTTCGAGCGGTATCGCAGTGAAATGGGTTTTGAGATGCGCCTTGAGTATGTTCAGGGCACACGCGCGTCGTCGGCAGCGCAGCGCAACCAAGGCATCGAGCTTGCAAGTGCCGACGTTTTGTTCCTTATCGACGACGACACGCTCCTGTACCCGGATTGCGCGGAAAAGCTCATGGAAGTTTACGAACGGGATTCGGCAGGCGTCGTTCAAGCGGTGATTCCGTCTCACGTCAAGACACCGCCGGACGCCGCTTTCGATGGTTCAGATGCCGCAGAGCTGGCAGGGTTGCCCACGCAGGGGGCAGTCGCTCAATACCATCCCTTCGTAGGTGCCGTTCGAAGATGGCTGAAGGCCGATGATCGTTTCGTACCCTACGACGCCGACTTCCCACAGCACGTGATACCGGTCGAGCTTTCCGACCTGCCTTTGTCGTTGCGCAATCTGGCCGCTGGCTATTGCCTTACATGCCGCCGCAGCGCGGCATTGCGAGAGAAGTTTGAGGGCAGGCTGGAACGGTATTGTCCCGGCGAGGACTCGGATTTCACCTACCGCATGACGCGAACGGGCCCGATATTGGCGCGTCATGATGCGCAGATTTGCCACCTTGAGGCAGGCACTGGCCGCATGGCCTCATTCCCTAAAACCGCCCTGGGCGCGATCAACCCACTCTTGCTGCACCGCATCCACAGCAGCGATCGCCGACGTTCCCTGGTTCTCAACCGGCAGTTGTTGCTTCGCCGTCTGGTGATCGAAGCGTTGAAGGATTTGCGCAATAGGGACTGGAGTCTTCCTCAGGCGCGCGGCATCTACGCTGCTCTTGCTGCGTCAAAGTCCATCTTCAGTTGTCCCGACGAGGAATTCGACCGATTGTTCCACTCGTATCAGCGTCAGTTCACCCAGCCAAGGGTGAACGTCAAAAGGCAGGGTCCGTGAGCATGTCAACGATTTCTGACGACGCCTCACTTCCTGCCCCCGTTCCAGAAAGTATGGGTGTGCGGGCCCGGTCAGGCACCATGTGGATGGTCACCATGTTTGGACTTGGGCAGATCTTGCGTCTAGCCACAAACATCATTCTGGCGGCCATCCTGTTTGAAGAAGTGTTCGCACTCATGGCCATTGTCACCGCCGTCATGACGGGGTTGGCCATGTTCACGAACATCGGCTTGAACACCAATGTCATACAGAATGAGCGCGGCGATGATCCTGAGTTCCTGAACACCGCTTGGACTCTCCAGGTGATCCGCGGATTTGCTTTGTTCATCGTCGCCGTGTTGATGGCTTGGCCGCTGTCTCGAATGTACGGCGCGAATGATCCCAAAGCCTACGAACTGCTCTACCTGATTCCGATCGTTGCGCTTGCCTCCATTGTCAGTGGCTTCCAATCGGCCAAACACATGACAGCGGCCCGTCACCTGAGGATCAAGGACATCGCCAAGATCGAACTCTTGGTCGGCCCGGTGAACATGGCGCTGACCCTGCTGCTCGCCTGGTACTTGAAATCGGCCTACGCGTTGGCCATCGGTGCGGTGGTCTCGAACCTGCTTTTCACCGTTCTGGGTTACTGGATGCTGAAAGGCGAAAAGTCACGCTTCTGCTGGAACAAGGATGCCATCCGCACCATATTCTCATTCGGAAAGTGGATCACCGTTGGCACATTGTTCACCTTCTTGGCGCTGCAGTCCGATCGTCTCGTGCTGGGAGGTATGTATGCCCTTGCGGAGTTTGGCGTCTATTCCATCGCGGCAAGCTTGGCGGTAATTGTTCCGACCCTCGTGGGGCAGATCCAATGGAGCGTTCTTTTTCCCTGGTATTCGCGCATGCTGGAACAAGGCATGTCGCTGCCCGTGGCATTCGGCCGAACGCGCACGGCGATGATGGTGATTTCAAGCTATCTGTGTGCCATGCTGATTGCGGGAGCCGGGTCTTTCTTTGAATTGGCCTATGACCACCGCTATGCCACCGGCGGGGTGCTCCTGCCGATTCTTGCTGTGGGGGCGTGGTTCAACTGTCTGGAGAACATGTACGGGGCTGCCTTTGTTGCGTCTGGACGCCCCAAATGGACGGCGATCACCAGTGGCACGAAGGTGGCTTCGTTTGCCATTCTTCTTGTGCCTGTGTCATTCCTACAGCTCGACATCATTTATGCCGCGATCTTCGTATCGGTGAGTGAAGTGGTGCGGTGGTTCGTCGGCCAGTGGTTGGGACGCAGCCTTGGTCTGCGCAACGCTCGTGTGGAAGTCGGCATGTTCGCTGTCTTCATGCTGATTTCCCTTGCTGGTTTCTGGTTGGTTGAGCAGGCGCCATATGTCTCTGAACTGAAGCCGTTCTGGCGGCTGGCGGTGCTTGCATGCGTGATCAGTGCCATGTTTGCGCCGCTTTTTTTCCGCTATGCGCTTCCTCTCGTCAAGCAGAGATGATATTGCTGCAGATCGGGTCATCGACACCTGCGAATTGATTTTTTGAGCATCAATAGGAAAGTTCGAAATGACGATTTCAATCGCTATCGCAACGTTCAATGGTGAAAAATATATCGAAGCCTTGTTGGCAAGCTTGGCCCAGCAGACCAGGCTGCCGGATGAGGTGGTTGTCTCAGACGATAACTCTACCGACAGCACGGTCGAAAAGATTGAACACTTTGCGACCGCTGTGCCATTTAAGGTGACGATTCTTCGTTCACAAGTCCGGCAGGGCGTGATCGTCAATTTTTATAAGGCGTTCCAGGCCTGTGAAAGCGACTACATTGCATACTGTGATCAAGACGACGTGTGGGACGCCCACAAGCTTGAACGGTGTCTCCATGCGCTCCGGAGCAATGACGCGGCATTGGTGATCCACAAAAGCGTCGTCGTTGACTCAGATCTCGTTCCCTTGGGTCGCATATTGCCGGAGGTTCATGGCACACACACGATTGCCTTTCCCGCTGCCCCCCATCAAATACATGGATTTGGTCATCAAATGGTGTTCAAGAAGACCGTTTTTGCAGTGATGGCGCAACTCTATGAACACAGCACGGCAACACAGGAAACCCTTTGCCAGAATTTCGATGAGCTGATTCCGACCGTGTCGGGAATGCTCGGGCCCATCGTGTTCCTGGATGAACCCCTGGTGCTTTTTCGACGGCATGCCCAAGCCACGTCCCCCGCGGGCAAGAACATGAGTCGACCCACACTGCAGGAGCGAGCCAGTGCGAAGAGGAAGGATATTGACCAATACCTCCGCAGGATCACGACGCTGCTTGTCGCTGTCGCCGAGTCCAAAGCATCGGGACGGGCGCCCTTGGCCCAGGTGGACGTTCAATACACCACCTATATGAATGACTTGGTGAAATCCTTGAGACGACGTTCGTCAATTCACGCGGGTATCGGACTCACAAAAGCATTTGTGGCCGTATCAGCGTTGTTGCTAAGGGGCGCGTATCGCGGCAAATCGGCCGGAGGGTTTGGGTTCAAGAATCTTCTTGCGGATTCCCTGGCAGCCTTGCGCGTCTATTGAGCAGGTAGGCTCGACCCTAACTCAACGCTTCCCGTGAGAGGAGCGAATGGAGGCGGCCCGCAGCGGGAGACGACGGCACGTACGCGACGTAATCTTGAGTGGCAATTCCCACTTTGCTCGTCGAGCCAATTGGTACGAGTCGAACACCGTACGCAAGCTTGTGAATTCGGAAAATCTCATAATTGAAACCAAGCAAGATATCAGTCACAGGATGACCTGGCTTAACGCCTTCGTGACTCTCGAACAGAATCACCTCCAAACGCTTGCTTGCAAGTGCCGCCTCCCCTGACCGCAGCACGTCGAGTTCGGAACCTTCAACATCGATTTTGCACAGGGCAACGAACGATCCTGTGTCCGACTTGATCTGATCGCAGATTGAATCCAGCGTGCGTGCCTGCACAACCCCGGGCGCGTGCTCCGATGACGGCGCGGTCGAGATATGGCCTGGATCGCCATCCTGGGAAACAATCCGGACAAAGCTCGCGCTGGACACTGCGCAGCGTGCAGCTTGAACATTCCGCAAGGAATTGGCAGCGACGTTGGCAGACAACCTTGCGAAGTTGGTTTCATCGGGCTCGAATGACCAAACCCGACCGCGCGGCCCGACAGCCTGCGCCAGCGGTAACGTCACCGCCCCCAGGTTTGCTCCAATATCCAACGCCTGGCAGCCAGGTCCAACCGCTCGACAAGCTACGGAGGCTACCCAGGGATCAAAACGCCCAAACCAGTACAAGCACTTGGAAATGATGTCTTCACGATCTGTGCACAGACTTACAAAATCGCCTCTAGGCGCGGTGACCACCCCGATATGTTGGGGCAACGAAGGCAAAGATCGCGCCAGACGAATCGCCCCGTAAGTTGGCAAAATTCGCGCAAGCCGGCGCGAAAATCTTGCGTAGGAATTGAGCAGCCGCGCGTTTACGAATGGCATAGTCATCCTTGGTTGTATGCGAGAGTTCTACCAGCGGCTTCGCGAAAAGCCTATAGCCAGCCGTCGAATCCCTGCAAAGCCGTGACACGCCAGAGTCACATACTTCCGTCCGCTGTTGTCTCTCAACCGCAGCACGCTGGTTGCAGCCATCCTCCAAGGCAACACGCACCCTGTAAACAGCTGGACGTGGTGTCGACGAACGGGATTGGACTGTGACAAGCAAAAAGCCCTGCAAATCAGAAATTTGCAGGGCTTTGAACGGGTAGTTATCGATGTCGTTGGACGTCTTCAAACTCATAACTGGCGGAGAGGGCGGGATTCGAACCCGCGGTGGGGATTAGCCCACACACGCTTTCCAGGCGTGCGACTTAAACCACTCATCCACCTCTCCGCGAAGCCTGCGATTGTATCAGGCAGTCTGAGGCTCAGACTGCGCGCTTGCCGTCGGCGGCCTTTCGCCAGGCGTGTTTCTCCAGCACCTCCAGCGATACGTGCTCCAGGGTGGCTGCATTGGTGCATTCGAGCACTACGGGCGGCGCCACGTCGGCGGCCAGTGCCTCTAGCCAGCGCTGTACGCACAGACACCAGCGATCGCCGGGCCTGAGACCATTGAAGCGCCACTCAGGCCTGGGTGTGCTGAGGTCGTTGCCCCGCGCGCGCGAAAAGTCGAGGAATGCCGCGGTGACTCGTGCGCAGACGACGTGTGTGCCCTGGTCGTCAAGGCCGGTTTCGCAGCAGCCGTCGCGGTAGAAACCTGTGAGCGGGTCGTAGGAGCAAGGCAGCAGTTTGCCGCCCAGCACGTTGCGAGAGATGGTCATGGCGATGCCGAGTCCGACCGGGTCAGACGGACTTGCCGGTGCCTGCCATCTTCATGGCCGAAGCGATCAGCGCAGAGACTTCCGTCATGTTGCTGGGCACGATGAGGGTGGTGGTGGCGTCTGCGGCCACCTTGCTGTAGGCGTCCACGGCCTTCTCGGCCACCTTGAGTTGCACGGCTTCCTGGCCACCGGGCTGTCGAATGGCGTCTGCCACCTTGCGAATGGCTTCTGCGGTTGCTTCGGCCACCGCGAGGATGGCCGATGCCTCACCCTGCGCGTTGTTGATCTCGGCCTGCTTCTCACCTTCGGAGCGCGCGATGAATGCCTCGCGCTCGCCGGTGGCGATGTTGATCTGTTCCTGACGACGACCTTCGGACGCAGCGATGAGGGCACGCTTCTCGCGCTCGGCCGTGATCTGCGCCTGCATGGCCAGCAGGATTTCCTTGGGTGGAGTCAGGTCCTTGATCTCGTAGCGCAGCACCTTCACGCCCCAGTTCAGCGCCGCTTCGTCGATGGCGTGGACGACCTGCGCGTTGATGATGTCGCGCTCTTCAAAGGTCTTGTCGAGCTCGAGCTTGCCGATGACCGAGCGCAGCGAGGTCTGGGCAAGCTGGGTGACGGCCACGATGTAGTTGGACGACCCGTAACTGGCGCGCATCGGATCGGTCACCTGAAAATACAGGATGCCGTCGACCTGCAGCTGGGTGTTGTCCCTGGTGATGCAGACCTGGCTGGGCACGTCCAGCGGGATTTCCTTGAGACTGTGCTTGTAGGCCACCTTGTCGATGAAGGGCACGAGAAAGTTCAGGCCGGGTGCCAGCGATGAGTGGTACTTGCCCAGTCGCTCCACCACCCAGGCATTCTGCTGGGGGACCACCTTGACGGAGCGGGCAATGAAGATGGCGGCGATGATGACGAGGAGGATGGCAATTTCCATGGTGCGCAGTTCTTGTTGAAAGGTTGCAGGAAGCGGAGTGGCGTGTGTGCAGGGAGGGCAGGGTCTAGACCTTGTCCACCAGCAACCGGTTGCCCACGAGTTCGGCCACCCGGTAGCTGCCCGGTGTGGGTGCATTGCCGGGACGCTGGATCACGGTCCATTGTGCGCCCCGGTATTTGACGCTTGCAGTGCCATCGGCGTTCCATTCGTCGATCTGGATGACCTCGCCGACGTCGAGGTTGACGCTGCGCATGGACCGCACCGAGGGATCGCCGTCACGGCGCTTCTTCACCAGGTACCAGCCCACGACGGCAGCCGAGCCCACCAGGGCTGCCACGATCAGCTGCACGGTGGTACCGGCGCCCGCGTGCGCGGCCAGTGCAGCAGCCACCATGCCCAGCGCGAGCATGAGGAGGTAGAAGGTGCCGGTGAAGAGTTCAAGCACGACCGCTGAACCCGCCAGCAGCCACCAAAGGGTTGATTCCGCCATTCAGGCACCTCTCATTTGTTGTCTTCGATCCAGGGGCGCGGTCACTCGATGCGAGCCCACCCTCCACGGCAGGTGCTATTGTCTGACCAGCGCCACATTCTGCGACAAAAACACCGACGGCCAGCGCGTGCTGCCACACGTTTTCCGTACACTTCGCGCCTGTTTTGCCGTCATCGGGTTTCCACCCCTTGGTTTATTTTTTCCGGTGGCCGTGGGTCGCGGCTGGAGATCTGCATGAAATTCCGTTTCCCCATCGTCATCATCGACGAGGACTTCCGCTCCGAGAACACCTCGGGCCTGGGCATTCGCGCACTCGCGCAGGCCATCGAGGCGGAGGGGTTCGAAGTGGTCGGTGTGACGAGTTACGGCGACATGAGCCAGTTCGCGCAGCAGCAAAGCCGCGCGAGTGCTTTCATCCTTTCCATCGACGATGAAGAGTTCAGCCATGGGGAAGACACCGACCCTGTCGTGCTGAACCTGCGCAACTTCATCGACGAAGTGCGCCGCAAGAACGCCGATGTGCCGATCTACATCTACGGTGAAACCAAGACCAGCCGCCACCTGCCCAACGACATCCTGCGCGAGCTGCACGGCTTCATCCACATGTTCGAGGACACGCCCGAGTTTGTGGCGCGCCACATCATCCGCGAGGCCAAGAGCTACCTGGAAGGCATCCAGCCTCCGTTCTTCAAGGCATTGCTGGACTACGCAGAGGACGGCTCCTATTCGTGGCACTGCCCGGGCCACTCCGGCGGCGTGGCGTTCCTCAAGAGCCCGGTCGGGCAGATGTTCCACCAGTTCTTCGGCGAGAACATGCTGCGCGCCGACGTGTGCAATGCGGTGGAGGAACTGGGGCAACTGCTCGACCACAACGGCGCCATCGGAGCCAGCGAGCGCAATGCCGCGCGCATCTTCAATGCCGATCACTGCTTCTTTGTCACCAACGGCACCAGCACGAGCAACAAGATGGTTTGGCACCACACCGTGGCTCCGGGGGACGTGGTGGTGGTCGACCGCAACTGCCACAAGTCCATCCTGCACAGCATCATCATGACGGGGGCGATCCCCGTCTTTCTGAAGCCCACGCGCAACCACTACGGCATCATCGGCCCGATTCCGCAGAGTGAGTTCGAGATCGAGGCCATCCAGGCCAAGATCCGCGCCAATCCATTGCTGGCGGGTGTTGACGTGACGTCCGTGAAGCCGCGCGTGCTCACACTCACGCAATCCACCTACGACGGTGTGCTCTACAACACCGAAGCCATCAAGCAGATGCTGGACGGCTATGTGGCCAACCTGCACTTCGACGAGGCCTGGCTGCCGCACGCGGCGTTCCATCCGTTCTACGGCAACTTCCACGCCATGGGCAAGAAGCGCGCGCGTCCGCTGGAGTCGGTGGTGTATTCCACCCAGTCCATCCACAAGCTGCTGGCAGGCATCAGCCAGGCCAGCCACGTGCTGGTGCAGGACTCGCAGAACGTCAAGCTCGACCGCCACCTCTTCAATGAGGCCTACCTGATGCACACGAGCACCAGCCCCCAGTACGCCATCATCGCCAGCTGCGACGTGGCCGCGGCCATGATGGAGCCGCCCGGTGGACGGGCGTTGGTGGAGGAGAGCATCTTCGAGGCGCTTGACTTCAGGCGTGCCATGCGCAAGATCGATGCGGAGTTTGGCGACGACGACTGGTGGTTCAAGGTCTGGGGGCCGGACGACCTGGCGGAAGAGGGCATGGGCAGCACCAGCGACTGGATGCTGAACCCGCCCGACGCACCCGGCGGCAAGGACTGGCACGGGTTTGGCGACATGGCGCCGGGCTTCAACATGCTTGATCCGATCAAGGCGACCATCGTCACGCCGGGCTTGAACCTCGACGGTCGGTTTGAACCTGAAGGCATCCCCGCGTCCATCGTCACCAAGTTCCTCGCCGAACACGGAGTGGTGGTGGAAAAGACGGGCCTCTACAGCTTCTTCATCATGTTCACCATTGGCATCACCAAGGGCCGGTGGAACACGTTGCTGACCGCACTGCAGCAGTTCAAGGACGACTACGCCAAGAACCAGCCGATGTGGCGCATCCTGCCCGAGTTCTGCCAGAAGCACCCGCGCTACGAGCAGATGGGCCTGCGCGACCTGTGCCAGCATGTGCACGCGCTCTACGCGCGCTACGACATTGCCCGGCTCACCACCGAGATGTACCTGAGCGACCTGACCCCGGCGATGAAGCCGAGCGACGCCTTTGCGCACATCGCCCAGCGAACCACCGAGCGCGTGCCGATCGATGCGCTGGAAGGGCGCATCACCACCAGCCTGGTCACGCCGTATCCGCCCGGCATTCCATTGCTGATCCCCGGCGAGGTGTTCAACAAGAAGATCGTGGACTACCTGAAGTTCGCTCGCGAATTCAATGTGCAATGCCCCGGCTTTGAAACCGACATCCACGGTCTGGTGGAGGTCTCGGACGTGGACGGTCGTAAGACCTACTTTGCTGACTGCGTAAAGGCCGCCTGAAGACGGCGCGATTCAGCGAGCGGGTGCGTCTGGTCGCACGCGCATGAAGCTGGCAAAACGCGGCACGCCTGCGGCACTCACGCCGCGAAATCGGTAGGTCACCCATTCGCCCAAGGCCGGTGGATGCTCGCGCTGGGCGTCGGTGAAACCCGTGCCCAGGCGAAAGCGGACGCCCTCCGGCGTCTCCACCAGCAGCGCGCCCATGCGGCCTTCGTGTCGACCTTTTCCTGGGAGATGCGCAAGCACACGCGCCTCGGCGTCTTCGTGGGTCTTCACCTTGAGCAAGGTGTCGTCGCGCACCGCGCGGTAGGGCGCGTCGCCGCGGTGGAGCATCAGTCCCTCGCCGCCATCCTTCACCATCCGATCCAGCCGCGCCATGAGCGCGGCATGACTGGCCACGCGTTCCTGCTTCACCGCCTGCACCCAGGCCTGGTCGATCTGCTGCACCACGCCGTGGTACGCGGCAATGCGTTCGCTGAACGCGCCAGGGTGACCGGGCAGGTCGAACACCATGAACCGGATGCCGCGCCAGGCGGCCTCATCTGGCTTCAGCCGCCGGACGATGGACAGCGCTTCTTCAAAGCGACCGCGCCCCGCCCAGAGTTCGCCGTCCAGGGCCTTCGCCGGCCAGCCGGCGGTGAACCAGGCGGGTGCCGCAATGGTTTCGCCCCCTCGCGTGACCAGCCGCTGGCCATCCCAACGGGCGCGCAAGCCGTCGTATTTCTCGCTGAGCCAATAAGCGTCGAGTGGAATGCCGGGTCGGTACACCGCGGCCTGCAGCAAGGCCGGCGGCGTCGCGGCCTTTGCAAGGAGGGGCGGAGCAGCCAGCACGGCGGCGGCCAGCCGCCACAGCAGCTCGCGTCTTCGCAGGAGCATGCCCCGCGTCAGAGCATCGGCTGGCTGTCGCGGCTCACGCCGGTGGTCTGGGCGTAGCCACCGTCCACGTACGTGATCTCGGCCGACACGCCGGAGGCCAGGTCGGACAGGAGGAAGGCCGCCACATTACCCACTTCATCGATCGTCACGTTGCGGCGGATCGGGGCCGCGCTGGCCACCAGGTTGAGCAGCTTGCCGAAGTCCTTGATGCCGCTGGCGGCCAGTGTCTTGATGGGGCCCGCGCTGATGCCGTTGACGCGCATGCCCATGGGACCCAGCGATTCGGCCAGGTAGCGCACAGAGGCTTCCAGGCTGGCCTTGGCCAGACCCATGGTGTTGTAGTTGGGCACGACGCGGATGGCGCCCATGTAGCTCAGTGTGAGGAGCGAGGCCTTTTCATTGAGGTAGGGCAGGGCGGCCTTGGCCATGCCGGGGAAGCTGTACGCACTGATGTCGTGCGCGATGCGAAAGGCTTCGCGCGAGAGGCCTTCCAGGAAATCACCGGTGATGGCTTCGCGCGGCGCAAAGCCAATGCTGTGCACGAAACCATCGAACTTGGGCCAGGTCTGCGCGAGGTCGGTGAACATCTTCTCGATCTGGGCGTCGTCGCCCACGTCGCAATCAAAGATGAGCTTCGAATCGAAGTCGGCGGCGAATTCGGTGATGCGGTCCTTGAAGCGCTCACCGACGTAGCTGAATGCCAGCTCGGCGCCTTGCTGATGGCAGGCCCTGGCAATGCCATAGGCAATCGAACGGTTGGACAGCACGCCCGTGATCAGCAGCTTCTTGCCAGCGAGAAAACCCATGATTGAAAACTCCGGTGAAAAATCCAGCAGAATTGTCGCATGCGCTTTTGCTTCACACGTCTCAGCCACCGCCTTGCCGCCCTGCCTGTGGCCGCGCTGCTGATCGCATGGAGCCCCCAAGCCTTTGCTGCCCACGGCTATGCCCTCTGGGGGCAGCTCAAGTACCCCGATGGATTCACGCACTATGAGTACGTGAACCCCACGGCGCCCAAAGGCGGAGAAATCCGGCTGGTGAGCAATCTGCGCACCTCCACGTTCGACAAGTACAACCCCTTCACCATGCGGGGCAACGCACCGGCCTACCTGTCCAACCTCATGTTCGACTCGCTCCTGTCGGGCGCCATGGATGAAAACGGAGCGGGCTATGGCCTGCTGGCCGAGGATGTGGTCGCAGCGCCCGACGGTCTGTCGGTGACCTTCAGATTGCGCGACACCGCCCGCTTTCACAATGGCGACCCGGTGCTCGCGGCCGACGTGAAGCACACCTACGACATCCTCATGGGGCCGCACACTTCGCCGGCCTACAAGACCGTGCTGCAGGATGTGGCCGGGCTGGACGTGATCAACGAACGCACCGTCCGGTACCGGTTCAAGCTGCCCAACCGGGAACTGCCGCTGGTGGTGGGTGGGTTGCCGGTGTTCAGTCGGGCCTGGGGCAATGCGATCGACCCCAAGACGGGTCAGCGCAAGGCATTTGATCAGGTGGTGATGGACGTGCCGATCGGCAGCGGACCCTACAAGATCGGGCCAGTTCAGTTCGGCAAGGACATCACTTATGTGCGTGACCCTGCCTACTGGGCGCGCGACCTGCCGGTGCGTCGTGGCACCGCCAATTTTGATCGCATCACGGTCAAGATCTACAAGGACAACACCGCCAGGCTGGAGGCGTTGAAAGCCGGCGAGTTCGATCTGATGCGCTTCTTCTCCGCCGGCGACTGGGCACGCCGCGTCAACGGCAAGCGATTCGACACCGGCGAACTGGTCAAGGGTGAGTTCACGCACCGCCTGCCCATGGGATTCCAGAGCTATGTGCTCAATTCGCGCCGTCCTCCGCTGGATGACATGCGTGTGCGCCAGGCCCTGGGTCTGGCCATGGACTATGAATGGATGAACCGGCAGATGTTCTACAACGCGTACCAGCGCGTGCAGGGCCTGTTCGGCAACACCGATTGCGCGCCCACCGGCACCCCGGCGCCTGAAGAACTCGCATTGCTCGAACCCTGGCGCCAGCAGTTGCCCCCGGCGGTGTTCGGGCCCATGGTCCAGCCGCCCCGCACCGACGGCGACAGTTCTTTGCGCGGCAATCTGCGCAAGGCGCAGGCCATGCTGCGTGATGCTGGCTGGACGGTGCAGGAGGGCCAGCTGAGAAATGCCCAGGGACAACCCCTGGTACTGGAATACCTGGACAGCAACGAAACCGGCGCGCGGGTCGTGTCCCCCTGGATCCGCAACCTGAAGAAGCTGGGCGTGGAGTTGCGTTTCCGTCCGGTGGATTTCGCGCTCTACCAGCAGCGCTTGCGCACGTTCGATTTCGACATCATCTCCATCAACTACCAGGGCACCAACAACCCTGGCTCGGAGTACGCCGACCTGTTCGGCAGCCAGGCGGCGAAAACAGACGACTCGGGCAACTTCGCCGGTGTGGCCAGCCCGGCGATCGATGCGATCATCTCGCGCATGACGGCGGCCAGCACGCAGCCTGCTTTTCTGGCTGCCTGCCGCGCGCTCGATCGCGTCATCAGTCACAGCCACTACCTGATCCCGCAGTGGACCGCGACCACCCACCGCATGGCCTACAACGCCTGGCGGCTGGGCCGGCCCAAAGACATGCCACCGTATGCCGCCGGTGAAACCTGGGCCATCGACACGTGGTGGGCGCTGGATCCAGCCACCGCGAAGCACTGAACACCATGTGGGTCTACATCCTCAAGCGCCTGCTGCTCATGATCCCGACTTTGTTCGGGGTACTCCTGCTCACCTTCGTGGTGATCCAGTTCGTGCCGGGTGGTCCCGTCGACCAGTACCTGGCAGAGGCCCGCGCCGGCGCGGGCGCTGCCGGTGCCGAAGGGGGATCGGTGTACCGGGGCGCGCAGGGCGTGGATCCCCAGCGCATCGAGCAGATCAAGGCGCTCTACGGTTTCGACAAACCCGCGCACGAGCGGTTCTTCCAGATGGTCGGGCAATTCGCTCGTTTCGACCTCGGCACGAGCTTCTTCCAGAACAAGGCTGTGTCGGAGCTGATCATGGAGAAATTGCCCGTCTCCATCACACTGGGCCTTTGGACTTTTCTCATCAGCTACGGCGTGGCGGTGCCACTGGGTGTGGCCAAGGCGGTGCGTGCCGGCTCGCGGTTCGATCTGGTGACCACGTTGCTGGTGCTCATCGGCTATGCCATTCCGGGTTTTGTGCTGGGCGTGGCCCTGCTGGTGATCTTTGGTGGGCAACTGCAGTGGTTCCCACTGCGGGGCCTCACCTCGGCCAACTGGGAGGAGCTGAGCTGGGGCGCTCGCATCGTGGACTACCTCTGGCACATCACCCTGCCGGTCACCGCCATGGTGCTGGGCAGTTTTGCCGTGACCGCCATGCTCACCAAGAACGCCTTCCTGGAGGAAATCCGCAAGCAGTATGTGATGACGGCGCGCGCCAAGGGTCTTTCAGAGCGGCAGGTGCTGTGGAAGCACATCTTCCGCAACGCGCTGATTCCCATCGTGACCGGTTTCCCCGCCGCCTTCATCGGCGCGTTCTTTGCCGGCTCGCTGCTCATTGAAACGCTTTTCTCGCTCGACGGGCTGGGCCTGCTGAGCTACGAGAGCGTGATCCGGCGCGATTACCCGGTGGTGCTGGGCACGCTGTTCTTCTTCACGCTGATTGGGCTCGTGACCAAGCTGATATCCGACCTCTGCTACGTCTGGGTGGACCCACGTGTCAAATTCGACTGAAGCGGTCCCACCCTCGACGTCGCCCAGCCAGCGAGCCTGGCGGCGCTTTCGGCGCAATCGCCTGGGCTTCTGGAGCCTCACCATTTTCTGCATGCTGGTGGTGGGCAGCCTGCTGGCGGAGGTGCTGTCCAACGACCGACCTCTGATCGTCCGCTACGAAGGAACGACCTATTTCCCCATCGTCAAGGACTACGCGGAGACGGTGTTCGGTGGGGACTTCGACACACCCACCGACTACCTCGACCCCTTCATCCGCGAACAGCTGACGAAGGGCGAGAACTGGGCGGTGTACGCACCCAATCCGTACGGGCCGCAAACGCTGAACTACTTCGCCAAGCTGCCCAATCCTTCGCCGCCCACGCGCGACAACCTGTTCGGCACCGACGATCGCGGCCGCGACCTGCTGGCTCAACTGATCTACGGCTTCCGCGTCAGCGTGCTGTTTGCGCTGGCGCTGACCTTCATTGGGGTGGTGCTGGGCGTGATCACCGGTGCGATCCAGGGTTTCTTCGGCGGCAAGACCGATCTGGCTTTCCAGCGCTTCATCGAGGTCTGGGGCTCCATGCCGGAGCTCTACCTGCTCATCATCTTCTCCGCCGTGTTCTCGCCCAGCATCAGCCTGCTGCTGATCCTGCTCAGCCTGTTCGGCTGGATGGGCCTGTCGGACTACGTGCGCGCCGAATTCCTGCGCAACCGCCAGCTGGACTACGTGCGCGCGGCGCGAGCGCTGGGTCTGTCGAACTGGCAGATCATCTGGCGCCACGTGCTGCCCAACAGCCTGACACCGGTGGTCACCTTTCTGCCGTTTCGCATGAGCGCCGCCATCCTGGCGCTGACCTCGCTCGATTTCCTCGGGCTGGGCGTTCCGCCCGGCACGCCTTCGCTGGGCGAGCTGCTCAGCCAGGGCAAGAACAACATCGACGCATGGTGGATTTCGCTGTCCACCTTCGCCGTGCTGGTGATCACGCTTTTGCTCCTGACCTTCATGGGCGACGCCCTGCGCGATGCGCTCGATCCACGGAAGGCGGACCAATGAGTGCCCCCACGCTCCCCGCTGCGCGTGGTTCGCTGCCCCCCGAGGGGGCTGCCCCGCCTTGGGGCGGCCCGGCAGCGGGGCTCGCCCCCACGCTGCTCGAGGTGAAGAACCTGCGCGTTTCGTTCGGCGGGCAGGAGGTCGTTCACGGCATCGACTTTTCCATCAGGGCCGGCGAGAAGCTGGCGCTGGTGGGTGAATCGGGATCGGGCAAGACGGTGTCGGCGCTGTCGCTGCTGCGCCTCGTGCACAACGCCGAGGTCACCGGCACGGCCCTGCTCAACGGGCGAGACCTGCTGGCCCTGACCGAGCGCCAGCTGCGCGCCGTGCGGGGTGACGAAGTGGCCGTGGTCTTCCAGGAGCCCATGAGTGCGCTCAACCCGCTCTATTCGGTGGGCGACCAGATCGGCGAGGTGTTGCAGCTCAAGAAGGGCCTCACGCCGCGACAGGCGCTGGCGGCCACGGTCGAACTGCTGGCATCCACCGGCATTCCGGAGCCGGAGCGCCGGGCCACCGCGTTTCCGCACCAGCTCAGCGGGGGTCAGCGCCAGCGCGCCATGATCGCCATGGCCCTGGCCAGCGCGCCCAAGCTGCTGCTGGCCGACGAGCCCACCACCGCGCTGGACGTGAGCCTGCGCGGGCAGATTCTGGACCTGCTGGCCGATCTGCAGCGCCAGCACGGCATGGCGGTGCTGCTGATCACGCACGACCTGAATCTGGTGCGCCGCTTCGCCGACCGCGTGGCGGTGATGGAGCAGGGACACCTGGTGGAGCAGGGCGTGGTGGGCGAGGTGTTCGAGGCCCCGCAGCACCGCTACACCCGGATGTTGCTGGCCAGCAAGCCCGAGCGCCACGTGGAGGAAGCGCCTGCGTCGGCCGATGCCGAATCCGTGCTCGAGGCCCGCGGCCTGAGGGTGGTTTACCCCGTGCCTTTGGCGGGCTTGAAGGGCTGGTTCAGAAAGGGCGAGTTCGTGGCCGTGCAGGGCGCCGACCTGGACCTCGCGGCCGGCCGGACGCTGGGTGTCATTGGGGAATCCGGGTCGGGCAAATCGACATTGGCGCTGGCGGCGCTGGGGCTGTTGCCGCATCAGGGAAAACTGAGTGTCACGGGCACCGACTGGAACCTGGCGAAAGAACGCGGGCACTTGCGGTCGCTTCGCCAGCGCATCCAGGTGGTGTTCCAGGACCCCTTCTCGTCCCTGTCGCCGCGCATGACCATCGAACAGATCGTGGGCGAAGGGCTGCTGGTGCACCAGCCTGGCCTTTCGGTGGCCGAGCGGCGCGAGCGCGTGGTGCGCGCGCTGGCCGACGTGGGACTGGTCGACGATCCAGCTCGCGGCGGCGACTGGCTGCAACGTTACCCCCACGAATTCTCGGGCGGCCAGCGCCAGCGCCTGGCCATTGCCCGTGCGCTCATCGTCGAACCCCGCCTGCTGGTGCTGGATGAACCCACCAGCGCGCTGGACGTGACCGTGCAGAAGCAGGTGCTGGAACTGTTGCAGCGCTTGCAGCGCGAGCGGGGGCTCAGCTACCTGCTGATCACCCACGACGTCGACGTGATCCGCGCCATGGCCCACCAGGTGGTGGTGATGAAAGACGGTGCCGTGGTGGAAAGCGGCGATGTCCACGAGGTGCTTCAAAACCCGGTGCACCCCTACACGCGGGTGCTGGTGCAGGCCGCCGCGTGAGTTCGCCGGCCGGTTGATCTGGGTCAGTCGCCGGGCCCGGGTGCGGGGCTATAAAAGTGCCTCATGGCACAGACACCACCCGTCACCCTTCGATCCCCGCTGCGCTGGCTCGCCCTGGGTTTTGGAGACCTGAGGCGCAATCCATGGCCCGGCCTGGCCCACGGGCTGTTGCTCGCTGCCTTTGGTGCCGCGTTGTGGTGGGTCGCGAGCGACCGTTTCTGGCTGCTGGCGGGGGCTTTCTCCGGTTTCCTGATCGTTGCACCCGTGCTGGCGACCGGCCTGTATGCCGTGAGCCGCGCGGGGGAGGCCGGACGGCGTGTCGGACTGGCTGAGGTCCTGGCGCTCTGGGGCTCGCGGGACGGCCGTCTGGTGCGGTTCGGGATGCTGTTGGGCCTGGCTGGCACGGGCTGGGTGCTCACCTCGGCCGGGCTCATCACGCTGTGGTCTCCTGTACCCATCCAGAAGCCTGTGGATTTCCTGCGCCATGTGGTGCTGGAACCGCGGCTCGGCCTCTTCGAGGCCTGGCTCTTGCTCGGCGCGCTTCTGGCCGCGCCGGTGTACGCCTCCACGGTGGTGGCGCTGCCGCTTCTGGTGGACACGCCGATGTCCGTGGGTGAGGCGGTCGCGCAAAGCTGGCGCGACGTCGCCAGTCATCCCGGGCCTGCGGCCTGTTGGGCCGTGATCATCGTGCTGCTCGTGGTGCTGGGCATGGCCACTGCGCTGCTGGGGCTGATCGTGGCCTTGCCGCTCATCGGACACGCCAGCTGGCACGCCTACCGCGAGCTGGATGCCAGTACCGGCCGGCGGACAGGCGGCTGACCATGGAGCCCACCGTTTTCGGCTTCACCGAAGGCCAGATTGCCCAGTTTGGCCTCACCTTCGGAGTCGGTGCGTTCATCCTCTACATGCTGTTCATCGTGTTCAACCTCGCCCGGGAGTCCAAGGCCGGCAAGTTCGGCACATTCGTGCTTTTCCTGGTGCTGTCCTTCGGGATGCTGGGTTTCCTCGCCAAGAACCTCATTCAATGGGTGCTGGACATCTGAAATACCGGAATTGGAGCGGTTGCAAGAGGGGGGTATCGGCGTTACAATGCGAGCTTCACGACCAAATGGGCGGGTAACTACCGGCCCATTTTTTTTGGCCGAACGCTTTTCAGCACCAGATTTCAGGAACCGCAACACCACAATGGCCTGGCAAGAAACCGTAGAGCAAACCGTCACCGGACTCGGACTGGATCTGGTGGAGCTCGAACGCTCCGCCGGAGGTTTGCTGCGGGTCACCATCGATTACCCGTGGGAGCAGCCCAAGGAAGGGGCTCCGGGGCCGGTGGAGCGGTTTGTCACGGTCGAGGATTGCGAGAAGGTCACGCGGCAGCTGCATTACCTGCTGGAGGTCGAGGGACTGGAATACCGGCGCCTGGAAGTCGGATCGCCTGGCATCGATCGCCCGCTCAAGCGCGAGATCGACTATGTGCGGTTCGAGGGCCACGTGGTGGATCTGACGCTGAAGGCACCCATTGGTGCAACGGCGTCCGATGTGGCGGCCAATCGCAAGAAATTTCGCGGCACGCTCGAGCGTGCCGATGACGGTGTGCAGTGGCAGGTGGTCTGGAGCGATGCGCCAGAGCCCAAGCCAGGGCAACGGGTGAGCAAGAAGCGCGAGCCCGTGCCGATGCAGGCCATGCAGTTTTCGCTGGACGACGTCCAGCAGGCGCGACTCGCGCCGATTGTGGATTTCAAAGGGCGCAAAGCGCCCGGGGCGGCAGTGGCGCCGCAGACAGATGCAAATGATGGAACCCAGCGTCCTGAAACAGGACAAGCTAATCGGAAAGGTGGGCGAGTGAAATGAACCGCGAAATGTTGATGCTGATCGATGCCATCTCGCGCGAGAAAAACGTCGAACGCGACGTGGTGCTCGGCGCAGTGGAACTGGCTCTGGCCTCGGCCACCAAGAAACTCTACAAGGGCGAGGTGGACATCCGCGTCGCGATGGACCCGGACACGGGCGCCTACGAGACCTTCCGGCGCTGGCTGGTCGTGCCCGATGAGGCCGGCCTGCAGAATCCAGATGCCGAAGAACTGCTCACCGATGCGCGCGAGGAACTCGCCGACATTGAAGAAGGCGACTACATCGAGAAGCCGGTGGAGAGCGTGCCGATCGGCCGCATTGGCGCCATGGCGGCCAAGCAGGTCATCCTGCAGAAGATCCGCGACGCCGAGCGTGAGATGCTGCTCAACGACTTCATGTCGCGCGGCGACAAGATCTTCGTGGGCACGGTCAAGCGCATGGACAAGGGCGACCTGATCGTCGAGAGCGGTCGTGTCGAAGGCCGCCTCAAGCGCAGCGAAATGATCCCGAAGGAAAACTTCCGCACGGGCGACCGGGTGCGCGCCATGATCATGGACGTGGACCTCACGCTGCGCGGCGCGCCCATCCTGCTGTCGCGCTCGGCGCCGTCCTTCATGATCGAGCTCTTCCGCCAGGAAGTCCCCGAGATCGAGCAAGGCCTGCTGGAGATCAAGACGTGCGCCCGCGATCCGGGTTCGCGCGCCAAGATCGCCGTGCACAGCAACGACCGCCGCATCGACCCCATCGGCACCTGTGTGGGCGTGCGGGGTTCGCGTGTCAACGGCGTGACCAACGAACTGGCCGGTGAGCGCGTGGACATCGTGCTGTGGTCGGAAGACCCGGCCCAGTTCGTCATTGGCGCGCTGGCGCCGGCCAACGTGGTCTCCATCGTCGTGGACGAAGAGCGCCACGCCATGGACGTGGTGGTCGACGAGGAGAACCTGGCCATCGCCATTGGCCGAGGCGGTCAGAACGTGCGCCTGGCGTCCGAGCTGACCGGCTGGCGCATCAACATCATGACGGCCGACGAGTCGGCCCAGAAGCAGGCCGAAGAGGCCGATGGCATCCGCAAGGTGTTCATGGCCAAGCTCGACGTCGACCAGGAAATCGCCGACATCCTGATCGAGGAGGGCTTCACCAGCCTCGAGGAAGTGGCCTACGTGCCGCTGCAGGAGATGCTGGAGATCGAGTCCTTCGACGAAGACACGGTCAACGAGCTGCGCACCCGCGCCAAGGACGCCCTGCTCACCATGGAAATCGCCCGCGAAGAAAGCGTCGAGGAAGTCTCGCAGGACCTGCGCGACCTCGAAGGCGTGACGCAGGAGCTGATTGCCAAGCTGGCCGATGCCGGCATCCACACCCGCGACGAGCTGGCCGATCTGGCCACCGACGAGCTCACCGACATCACCGCAATGACGCCTGAAGAGGCCACGGCGCTGATCATGCTGGCACGCGCGCACTGGTTCACCGGTGACGAAGCGCAATCCACGACCTGACCAGCGGAGGCCCCAGCGGAGAAAAGAACCCATGACCAGTACCACCGTCGCCGAATTCGCCGCCGAGCTGAACAAGCCCACTTCCGTCCTGCTGGAGCAACTTGCAGCGGCCGGGGTGCCCAAGACCACCGGAACCGATGCGCTCACGGAATCCGACAAGCAGTCGCTGCTGGGCCACCTGAAGGCCAGCCACGGCACGGCGGGTGGCGAGCGCAAGAAGATCACCCTTGTCAAGAAATCGACCTCTGAGATCAAGCAGGCCGATGCGACCGGGCGCGCGCGCACCATTCAGGTCGAAGTGCGCAAGAAGCGCACTTTCATCAAGCGCGACGACGAAGTGGCCGTGCCCGAGGCCGTTGCCGCCGAACCCGTGATCGCGGCGCCGGTGGTGGACAAGGAAGAGCTGGAAAAGCGTGAGGCCGAGGCTCAACGCCAGGCCGAGCTCCTGCGTCGCCAGGAAGAAGAGTTCAACCAGAAGCGCCAGGCGCGTGAGGCCCAGGAAGCGCGCGATGCGCAGGCTGAGCAGGAGCGCGCCTCTGCCGCTGAAGCGGCTGAAAGCGCCGCGCGCGAGGCTGCCAAGCCCGCACCTGCCGAGACTGCCGCCGAGGCGATCGCCGAACGCGTCAGCAAGGACGCCAAGGCCAAGACCGCTTCGCTCGAACGCGAGTCTGCTGCCCGTGTGATCTCTGATCGCAACGCCGAGACCAAGCGCGCCGACGATCTGCGTGCCCAGGATCTGGTGGAGCGCCGCCGCAAGGCCGAATCCGAAGCGGCCAACATCCGCGCCATGATGTCGGCGCCCGCCCGCACGCTCGTGGCCAAGAAGCCTGAGCCCACGCCCGACCCCAAGGCCGGTATCAAGGGCACGCTGCACAAGCCTGCCGGAACGCCGGTCAAGGCACCGGGGAGCACGACCGCCGCCACCACCGCAGCGGGTGCCGCTGGCAAGAAGGAAGTCAAGTCCGAGAACCTGTCCTCCACCTGGAAGGACGACGCGGCCAAGAAGAAGGAAATCAAGACCCGCGGCGACACGAGCGCCGGGCGTTCCAACTGGCGCGGCGGCCCTCGCGGTCGCCGCAACGACCGCGATTTGCGAGACAGCGGCCAGAGCAATTTCGTGGCGCCGACCGAGTTCAAGGCGATCGAGGTGCATGTGCCCGAAACCATCACGGTGGCCGAGCTGGCGCACAAGATGAGCCTGAAATCCTCCGAGGTCATCAAGCAGTTGATGAAGCTCGGCCAGATGGTCACGATCAACCAGCCGCTGGACCAGGACACCGCGATGATCGTGGTGGAAGAACTGGGCCACAAGGCGATCGTGGCAGCGCTGGACGACCCGGAAGCCTTCACCGACGAAGAAGCATCCCACGACCAGGTGGAATCGATGCCCCGCGCACCCGTGGTCACCGTCATGGGCCATGTGGACCACGGCAAGACCTCGCTGCTGGACTACATCCGCCGTGCCAAGGTGGCTGCCGGCGAAGCCGGCGGCATCACGCAGCACATCGGCGCCTACCACGTCGAAACCGAGCGCGGCATGATCTCGTTCCTGGACACCCCCGGCCACGAGGCGTTCACCGCCATGCGTGCCCGCGGTGCACAGGCCACCGACATCGTGATCCTGGTGTGTGCGGCCGACGATGGCGTTATGCCCCAGACCAAGGAAGCCATCAAGCACGCCAAGGCGGCGGGTGTTCCCATCGTCGTGGCCCTGACGAAGATCGACAAGCCCGGCATCAACCTGGAGCGCGTGCGTTCCGAGCTGATTGCGGAAGAAGTCGTGCCGGAGGAATTCGGTGGCGACACGCCTTTCGTGGGCGTTTCCGCCAAGACCGGCGAGGGCGTTGACGCGCTGCTCGAGCAGGTGCTGTTGCAGGCTGAAGTGCTGGAACTGAAGGCGCCTGTGGATGCCATGGCCAAGGGCCTGGTGATCGAAGCGCGTCTGGACAAGGGCCGTGGTGCCGTGGCCACCGTGCTGGTTCAGAGCGGTACGCTCAAGACCGGCGATGTGGTGCTGGTGGGCCAGACCTCGGGTCGCGTGCGGGCCATGCTCGACGAGAACGGCAAGCCCATCAAGGCCGCCGGCCCGTCGATTCCTGTGGAAATCCAGGGCCTGTCGGAAGTGCCGCAGGCCGGTGATGACTTCATGGTGATGACCGATGAGCGCCGTGCGCGCGAAATCGCAACCTACCGTGCCGGCAAGTTCCGCAACACCAAGCTGGCCAAGCAACAGGCGGCCAAGCTGGAGAACATGTTCTCCGACATGAGTGCCGGCGAAGTCAAGGTCCTGCCCATCATCGTCAAGGCTGACGTGCAAGGCTCGCAGGAAGCCCTGTCTGCCTCGCTGCTCAAGCTCTCGACCGAAGAGGTCAAGGTGCAGCTGGTGTTTGCCGGTGTGGGTGGCATCAGCGAATCCGACGTCAACCTGGCGATCGCCTCCAAGGCCGTGATCATCGGCTTCAACGTGCGGGCCGACGTGGGTGCGCGCAAGCTCGCCGAAGGCAATGAGGTCGACCTGCGCTACTACAACATCATCTACGACGCCGTGGACGAGCTGAAGGCCGCCATGTCCGGCATGCTGGCACCCGAGAAGCGCGAGGAAGTCATCGGCTCGGCCGAGATCCGCACGGTGTTCGTGGCCTCCAAGATCGGCACGGTGGCAGGTTGCATGGTCACCTCCGGCATGGTCACGCGCAATGCGCACTTCCGCCTGCTGCGCGAGAACGTGGTGGTCTACACCGGCGAGATCGATACGCTCAAGCGACTCAAGGACGACGTGCGCGAGGTCAAGGAAGGCTTCGAGTGCGGTATCAAGCTCAAGAACTACAACGACATCAAGGAAGGTGATCAGCTGGAGTTCTTCGAGGTCAAGGAAGTTGCCCGTACGCTGTAAGTACAAGGCCGAACCACCATGCCCCGCAAGGCGTCATCCACCCCCAACCGCGGCTTCCGCGTGGCCGACCAGATCCAGCGCGATCTGGCCGAGCTGATCGCGCGCGAGCTCAAGGATCCGCGGGTGGGCATGGTGACCCTCAACGCGGTGGAGGTCACTCCGGATTACGCGCACGCCAAGGTGTTCTTCAGCTTGCTCACCGGCGATGCCGAGGAAACCCTTCAAGGTCTGAATGCCGCGGCGGGATTCCTGCGCAGCGGCCTCTTCAAGCGCCTGCACATCCACACCGTGCCGACGCTGCATTTCGTGTTCGACCGCACCACCGAGCGTGCGGCGGACATGAACGCCTTGATTTCCAAGGCGGTTTCCTCTCGCTCAAAGGAAGAATGACCATGCACGCGCCACGCACCAGGGTGCAGCGGCGCCCTGTGCATGGGGTGCTGTTGCTCGACAAACCGCTGGGTCTCTCCAGCAACCAGGCCTTGCAGAAGGCCAAATGGCTGCTGCGCGCGGAAAAGGCGGGCCACACCGGTACGCTCGATCCCCTGGCCAGCGGAGTGCTTCCGCTGTGTTTTGGTGCCGCCACCAAGTTCAGCCAGATGCATCTGGACGCCGACAAGACCTATGAGACGACGGTGCGACTGGGTCAGAAGACGAGCACGGGCGACGCCGAAGGCGATGTGGTGCAGACGCGCGACGTGACCTGCACGCCGGGCCAGGTGGTGGAGGCGCTGGACGGGTTCATGGGCCCCATCAGCCAGGTGCCACCCATGCACAGCGCCTTGAAGAAGGACGGGAAGGCGCTCTACGAGTACGCCCGCGAGGGGGAAACCGTGGAGCGCGAGCCGCGGCAGGTGGTGATCCACGACCTGGAGCTGCTCGACATGCGCCTCTCGGGCGACGAGCCGCAGATCCGTCTGCGCGTGCGTTGCAGCAAGGGCACCTACATCCGCACGCTCGGCGAAGACATCGGGGAGGCGCTGGGCTGTGGCGGGCACCTCACGAGCCTGCGTCGCATCGCCACGGGCGCGTTCAACGAATCCCGGTGCACCACGCTGCAGGCGCTCGAAGCGCTGGAAGAGGGCGATCGCCTGGCCCTGCTGCGCCCCGTGCAAACGCTGCTCGAAGGCCATGCCGTCGTCACGCTCGGCACGGAAGATGCAGGGCGCTTCCTCAGCGGCCTGCGCCGCCGTGGCGACTGGGCCGACTGCGAGCAGGTGGCCGTGTTCGGCCCGTCGCTCGACGACAGCCCACAACCCGCCTTGCTGGGCACGGCGCACGTGCGCGCGGGTGAACTCATTCCGGGGCGCCTCTTGAGCCCCAACGACATTCGACAAATCCAGGAAACCTCACCGGAAACCGCAACATGAGCAAACAAATCCGAAACATCGCCATCATCGCCCACGTCGACCATGGCAAGACCACCATGGTCGACCAGCTGCTTCGCCAGTCCGGCACCTTTGCCGAGCACGAGAAGGTGATCGACACCGTGATGGACAACAACGCCATCGAACGCGAACGTGGCATCACGATCCTGGCCAAGAACTGCGCCGTGAGCTGGGAAGGCACCCACATCAACATCGTCGACACCCCCGGACACGCGGACTTTGGTGGCGAGGTGGAGCGCGCCCTGTCGATGGTGGACGGCGTCGTGCTGTTGATCGACGCCCAGGAAGGCCCGATGCCGCAAACGCGTTTTGTGACCAAGAAGGCGCTGGCCCTGGGCCTGCGTCCCATCCTCGTGGTGAACAAGGTCGACAAGCCGGGTGCCCGTCCGCAGCACGTGGTGAACGCCGCTTTCGACCTGTTCGACAAGCTCGGCGCCACCGATGAGCAACTGGATTTCCCGGTGGTGTACGCCTCGGGCATCAACGGCTGGACCTCGCTGGAAGAGGGCGCACCGGGTGAACAGTGGGGCCCGGACATGTCCGCGCTGTTCGACACCGTGCTCAAGCACGTGCCGGCGCAGAAGGGCGACCCGGCAGCACCGCTGCAACTGCAGATCTCTGCGCTCGATTTCTCGACCTTCGTCGGCCGCATCGGCGTGGGTCGCATCAGCGCCGGCACGATCAAACCCATGATGGATGTCGTGGTGATGGAAGGCCCGGACGGCAAGTCGGTCAAGGGACGCGTCAACCAAGTCCTCACCTTCCGTGGACTGGACCGCGTGCAGGTGACTGAAGCCGGCCCGGGTGACATCGTGCTGATCAACGGCATCGCCGACATCGGCATCGGCGTGACGGTGACCGACCCCTTGAACCCGGCGCCGCTGCCGATGCTCAAGATCGACGAGCCCACCTTGACGATGAATTTCTGCGTCAACACCAGCCCGCTCGCAGGCCGCGAAGGCAAGTTCGTGACCAGCCGCCAGGTGTGGGACCGCCTGCAAAAGGAACTCCAGAGCAACGTGGCCTTGCGCGTCAAGGAAACCAGCGAAGACGGCATCTTCGAGGTGATGGGCCGGGGCGAACTGCACCTGACCATCCTGCTGGAGAACATGCGCCGCGAAGGCTATGAACTGGCGGTCTCCAAGCCGCGCGTGGTGTTCCGCGATGTGGACGGCGTGCGCCACGAGCCCATTGAAATGGTGACGGCCGACATCGAAGAGCAGCACCAGGGCGGCGTGATGCAGGCGCTCGGCGAGCGCAAGGGCGAGCTCGTGAACATGGAGCCCGACGGCCGAGGCCGTGTGCGCCTGGAGTACCGCATTCCCGCGCGTGGCCTGATCGGCTTCACGAACGAGTTCCTGAACCTCACGCGTGGCTCGGGCCTGATTGCCAACATCTTCGATGGCTACGAACCGCACAAGGGCGACATCGGCAGCCGCAAGAACGGCGTGCTGATTTCCATGGACGACGGTGAGATCTTCACCTACGCCCTGGGCAAGCTCGACGACCGTGGCCGCATGTTCGTGCGCGCCGGCGACCCGGTGTACGAAGGCATGATCGTCGGCATCCACAACCGCGACAACGACCTGGTGGTGAACGCCACGCGCACCAAGCAGCTCACCAACTTCCGCGTGAGTGGCAAGGAAGACGCGATCAAGATCACGCCGCCCATCGAGTGCACGCTGGAATACGGCGTCGAATTCATCGAGGACGACGAGCTGGTGGAAATCACCCCCAAGAGCATCCGTCTGCGCAAGCGCTACCTGAAGGAACACGACCGCAAGCGCGCCAGCCGCGACGCATGAGCCCGTGCGGGGAGCGGACCTGCGCCGGGCCCCTTTTCTCACTCTGAACCATGCCGTTTCGCTCGCTCAGCCGCCTGACGCACACCCAGGCGGTGTTCCTGATGGTCGCGGTGACCCTGATGTGGTCCATCGCTGGCGTGGTGTCGCGCCAGCTTGAATCCGCCGCCCGGTTCGAGGTGACCTTCTGGCGCAGCGCGTTCACTGCGCTTTCGCTGCTGGTGATCCTCCCCTGGTGGCGCGCCGCCGACCGTGCGGCGGGTTTCATTTCCGATGACGCCGACCAGGGCTTCCTCGAGCGGCACTGGGGCGTGTTGACGCGCTCGCGCGCGTTCTGGATTTCCGGCGTCTGCTGGAGCGTGATGTTCACCGCCTTCATGCTGGCGCTGACCTTCACGACAGTGGCCAATGTCCTCATCATCATGTCGGTCGGGCCATTGTTCACTGCGCTGGTGGCCCGAATGGTGATCGGTCAGCGCCTGGCATTGCGCACCTGGCTGGCCATCGTGGCGGCAGGGGTGGGCATCGTCTACATGTACGGCAGCCAGTTTCTGTCGGCTTTCGGTGACCCGTCGGTGGAGACGGGCAGTCTCGTTGCCGGTTCGCTGGCGGCCCTGTGTGTGCCCGCGGCCGGCGCCATCAACTGGACCGTGGTGCAACGCGCCCAGACCCATGGCGACAAGATCGATCTCGTGCCTTCCGTGTTGCTGGGCGGCGTGATCTCGTCGCTGATGACCTTGCCGCTGGCCTTGCCGTTCGCGGCCACCGGGTCCGACATCGCGTGGCTGGCGTTGCTGGGCCTGGTTCAGCTCGCCATTCCCTGCGCGCTCGCGGTGGTGTGCGCCCGTTCGCTCAAGGCGCCAGAGGTGTCGTTGCTGGCACTGCTCGAGGTCATCTTCGGCATTCTGCTGGCGTGGCTGGGGGCCGGCGAGGCGCCTGGCAGCGAGGTGCTGACCGGCGGAACGCTGGTCATCGGTGCCCTTGTGCTCAACGAAGTCATGGGCTGGCGCTCGCGCACCGGCACGCCGCGTATCCAGACCGTGGACAAACGGCCACAATGACCTGATCGACGACCGAACCGGATTCCCAAGATGACTTCAACTGCCACTGAAAACTTCGTCGTCGCTGAAATTCGGGGCCGTGTGGGTTGCATCACGCTCAACCGACCCCGGGCACTCAACGCCCTGTCGCTCGAGATGATCCGCAGCATCACGCAGTCGTTGCGGGCATGGCGAGAAGATCCCATGGTGCTGGCGGTGGCGGTGCGGGGAGTGAGCAAAGAGGCGCCATTCGGCGCTTTCTGCGCCGGCGGTGACATCCGCTTTTTCCACCAGGCGGCGCTGGCCGGTGACCCCGCGCTCGAAGACTTCTTCACCGAAGAGTACGCACTCAACCACCTCATTCACACCTACCCCAAGCCCTACATCGCCTTCATGGATGGCATCGTCATGGGCGGTGGAATGGGCATCAGTCAGGGGGCAAGCCTGCGCATCGTGACCGAGCGCAGCAAACTGGCCATGCCGGAGACCCACATCGGCCTGTTTCCCGATGTGGGCGGCGGCTACTTCCTCAGCCGTTGCGCGGGTCGCCTGGGCGAGTACCTCGCGCTCACGGGCCGCGTGCTCAATGGCAAGGAGGCCATGACCGCCGGACTGGCCGATGGCCACATCGATTCCGGTCGTTTGCCAGGCCTTTGGGCTTCCTTCGCTCAAACGCCCTTTGAGAACGGCGCGTCGGTGGAGCGATGGTGCGCAAGCCACCTCAGCACCACGGTTCTGCCGGCGACGTGGCCGGTGAAGGAAGTGGATCGTGTTTTCAGCCTGCCCGATGTGGTGCAGATCATTGCGGCCCTCGAGTCGACCGACAGCGAGTGGGCGCGTTCCACGGCCGCCACGCTGCGCCAGCGTTCGCCCCTGATGCTGCATGTCGTGCTGGAGCAGATCCGCCGTGCTCGAGGAATGGGCCTGGCTGATGACCTGCGCATGGAGCGCGACATGGTGCACCGCTGTTTCCACCTGAGGCCCGGTGCCGCCAGCGAAACCGTGGAGGGCATCCGTGCGCTCGCCATCGACAAGGACCATGCACCGCAATGGAACCCGCCTCGCATCGAGGATGTGAAGCGTGAGCAGGTCGACGCGTTCTTCGAAAGCCCCTGGCCGTCGGAAAAACATCCACTTGTCGCGCTCGGCTGACCGCACACGCCAAGCAGTTGATTCCCTATGGTTCGCACTTGGAATCCTGTATTTGCAGTTGGTGCTAATTGATTCATTCATGAAACCAATTGGTAGCGCCTGTCCCGAAAATTGCATGGACATGTTTTCACTTTTGTACTAAAAACTCCGATCCCAAAAGACCGCCGTCGAGGCGACCTGGATCAGGAGGAAACATGGCTCTGGAGAAGGAATGCGCCGCTTTGTCGGCGATCGTGTGCAGCGGCAATGCACCTGTCGACGTCTCGACGCCCAAGGACTGGTCCAGGCTGCCGCTGCCTCCATCGGACCCTCTCGCCAAGGGCTTCAGCGCCAGCGCCTTCGGCAGCATGCAAGGCGACACGGTGCTCGCATTCTCAGGCCCGGATTTCCATGCGGATGCGCGGGCTGCATCGAACGATGACGACGAGTTCGTGACCAACCTGGCGCTGGACCTGGGCCTCGCCGGCTTCACCGACGCCTTGCAGCAGGCCACGTCGGCCTTTGCGCAAGTGCGGCGACAGGCCGCCAGCGATGGCAAGGATCCAGGGCGCATCCACTTCACCGGGCACGGCGTCGG
The DNA here is from genome assembly GCF_051858985.1 of Hydrogenophaga sp. Taxonomy (GTDB): domain Bacteria; phylum Pseudomonadota; class Gammaproteobacteria; order Burkholderiales; family Burkholderiaceae_C; genus Hydrogenophaga. Next base: position 734,485 of record NZ_JBHYGM010000002.1, read on the forward strand.
TGGTGGCATTGCAGCGGTCATGTCGGTGTGGTTCGACCAGCCGTGCACCGTGTTCGCCCAGGCACCGCTGCGAGCGGTGGCGCTCATGCCTGGGGACTTCGCCCGTGCTCGCGCCACCATCGAAACCCTGATGGGCAGTGCCGACGGATCGGTCAGGGCGCTGCTGGGTTTCATCCGTCACCCGAAGGAAGTGCTGGCGCAGCGCGAAAAACTGCGCGTCACGCATTGGCATGTCAGAGGCGAGATTCACGCGCTGTTGCGGTCGCCCGCCACGGCCATCCAGGGAACGGAGCACGTCATCGACATCGGCATCCAGCCACCCACCGTGCAGACCGCACTGACCTTGCACGACATGAAGCTCCATGCGGCGCTGCTCTTCGACCCACGGCTTGCGCGGCTGTGTCAGGACGCACCCAATCTGCTGGCCGTGCTTCTGGATCGCGCGGACCGCAGCGACCTGATCGAAACGCTCATCGCGGACCAGCACCGTGTGGGCCTCGATGGCGAAAGTGCGCTGCAGCGCTTTGTCAACGGGCTGGAGTGGCGGGGCGAAACCCTTGCGGACAACCTGATGGCCGAGGTTGCGGGCAGGTAGCTGCAATGACGCCGCTCGGTCTCAGCGGCTTCGCGACTTTATCGCGCGCTCCACCTCTCGTTTGCCTTCCCGGTCCTTGATCGTGTCGCGCTTGTCGTGCTCGGCCTTGCCCTTGGCGAGCGCCAGTTCGCATTTGACCTTGCCGTTCTTCCAGTGCAGGTTCAGCGGCACCAGGGTGTAGCCCTTCTGCTCGACCTTGCCGATCAGGCGACGGATCTGTTCCTTGTGCAGCAGCAGCTTCTTGGTGCGCACCGAGTCCGGGCTGACGTGCGTCGAGGCGGTGTGCAGCGGATTCACCTGGCACCCGATGAGGAACATCTCACCTTCGCGAATGACCACGTAGCCATCGGTGAGCTGCACCTTGCCCTCTCGCAAGGCCTTCACTTCCCAGCCCTCCAGCACCACGCCGGCCTCGAAACGCTCCTCGATCGCGTAGTTGTAAAACGCTTTCCGGTTGTCGGCGATGCGGGTTTCGGTGGCTTTGGTGGAGGAATCGTTGCTGTTTTTGGTGGCCATGACGCGCGAGGTGCGGCCGTTTCAGGCCAATACAATGAGTTCGATTGTATGAAAACGATTCACAAGTCCGTTCTCCTGTGGCACAGCGCCGCTGAAATGTTCGCGCTGGTCACCGACATCGAGCAGTACCCCCGGTTCCTCCCCTGGTGCGATCACGGCGAAGTGATGGAGCAGACCGACGATGGCATGGTGGCCCGTGTGGGCATGGCCATCAGTGGCCTGCGCCAGAGTTTCACCACCCGCAACACCCACGAGGCAGACCGCAAGGTGCTCATGGAACTGGTCGATGGTCCATTCTCCCGCCTCGATGGCGTCTGGGAGTTCACCCCGCTGGGCGACGGCAGCCAGCGCGCCTGCAAGGTAGATTTCCAGTTGAGCTACGGCTTCTCCAGCACGACGCTGGCTGCGCTCGTCGGACCGGTGTTCGACAAGATTGCGGGCAACCTGGTCGATGCCTTCGTCAAGCGCGCAGACCAGGTCTATGGGGCCGACTGAGATGCGCATCACCCTGATGTACGCCAGCGCACCACGCACCGTGCATGAAATCCAGTTGGACGTGGCGCCGGGATGCACACTGGGTCAGGCACTGGCTCAGGCGCACTGGCTGGCCCGCTTCCCGGAGATCGAGGCCCAAGCGCTCGCGACCAGTGTCTGGGGCCGCAAGGCGGCGCGCGATGACGTGCTGCGGGAAGGTGATCGCGTGGAAGTCGTGCGGCCGCTGCGGGTGGATCCGAAGGTGGCCCGGCGCGAGCGCTTCGTGGGGCAGGGCGCCCGCGGGACCGGCCTGTTTGCCGGCCGGCGGCCTGGATCCAAAGCGGGTTACTGAGCGGCAGCGGTCTTGGGCATGGGACCGCAGTTCGCACGGATGATCTCGTCCATGCGACGGACTTCGGCGGCGCGTGCCTTGTCGTCCATGATTTCGCGTTCACCTTTGGCATTGGTGGTGGCCAGCCGGGTACCGGAGTCCATCACCGCCTTCGCCTTGCGCGCTTGCTCGCAGCTTTCGGCCCGGCTCTTGGCAACCTTCTGCTCCTCCGCCTTGCGGCGGGCCTGCTCGGCGTCCTCCGCCTGTTTCTTGCGGGCCTCGAGTTCATCGTCCTTCACGGGCAACTGAGGCGCACCACCCGGCTGGGACGCGGCAGCAGCAGGCGCCGAAGCGGCTGCCACCGGAGCGGGCGCCACGGGCGCACGCGCGCTGGCCGGGCTCTTCACAATGTTCTTTTCAGGGATGCTGGAAGGCGGCGCGGTGTCACTGAACACCTTGCGCCCGGTTCCGTCGATCCACTGCCATTGCGCCAGCGCCCAGGGGCTGGACACCAGCAGCAGGGCCGTGAGGCCGGCGGCGCGGCAGCGCCGGACGAGGGAGGAATGTTGGGGCATGGCGCGAGTTTAGTGCGGGGTGGGGCCGAGCGATGTGCGCGGATGCTGCAGCGCGCGACGAGCCGTCGGAGCGGTCGCTTTTCAGGGCTGAGCGGTCGGCGCAGCGCAACACCGTGTGCGGGTTTGCACGTAGGACAGGCGGCTACAATCGACGCTTTTGGAGCTTCACCCATGCGCCTCCTCGGCAAAGCGCTCACCTTCGACGACGTGTTGCTGGTGCCAGCGTACTCCCAGGTCCTGCCCAAGGACACATCGCTTGCCACCCAGTTCTCCCGCAACATCAAGCTCAATCTGCCCCTGGTTTCGGCCGCCATGGACACCGTGACCGAGGCCCGCCTGGCAATCGCCATCGCCCAGGAAGGCGGCATCGGCATCATCCACAAGAACCTCACGCCGCAAGAGCAGGCCGCGCATGTGGCCAAGGTCAAGCGCTACGAATCCGGCGTGCTGCGCGATCCGGTGGTCATCACCCCCCAGACCACGATCCGGCAAGTGATGAAACTGTCCGACGAGCTGGGCATTTCCGGATTTCCCGTGGTGGAGGCCGGCAAGGTGGTCGGCATCGTCACCGGCCGCGACCTGCGATTCGAGACCCGATACGACCTGCCTGTGAGCGAGATCATGACGCCGCGCGAGCGCCTGATCACCATGCCCGACGGCACCACACCGGCCGAAGCCAAGACCCTGCTGAACAAGCACAAGCTGGAGCGCCTGCTGCTGGTCAACGACGCTTTCGAACTCAAGGGCCTGATCACGGTGAAAGACATCACCAAGCAGCTCAACTTCCCCAACGCCGCGCGCGATGCCGCCGGCCGTTTGCGTGTGGGTGCTGCGGTGGGCGTGGGCGAGGGGACCGAAGAGCGCGTCGAAGCCCTGGTGAAAGCGGGCGTGGACGCCATCGTGGTGGACACCGCGCACGGCCACAGCAAGGGCGTGCTCGACCGCGTCCGCTGGGTGAAGCAGAACTACCCGCAGATCGACGTGATCGGCGGCAACATTGCCACCGGTGGTGCGGCCATGGCTCTGGTGGAAGCGGGCGCGGACGCGGTGAAGGTGGGCATCGGCCCAGGCTCCATCTGCACCACCCGCATCGTGGCGGGCGTCGGTGTTCCGCAGATCATGGCCATCGACAACGTCGCCAGCGCGCTGCAGGGCACCGGCGTGCCGATGATCGCCGACGGCGGGATCCGTTACAGCGGCGACATCGCCAAGGCCATTGCGGCGGGCGCCAACACGGTGATGATGGGCGGCATGTTTGCTGGTACCGAAGAGGCGCCGGGCGAGATCGTGCTGTTCCAGGGTCGCAGCTACAAGAGCTACCGCGGCATGGGCTCCATCGGAGCCATGCAGCAGGGCAGCGCGGACCGCTATTTCCAGGAAAGCAGCACGGGCAACCCCAACGCCGACAAGCTCGTCCCGGAAGGCATCGAAGGACGTGTTCCCTACAAGGGCTCCGTGGTGTCCATCATTTTCCAGATGGCGGGTGGCCTGCGCGCGGCCATGGGCTACTGCGGCTGCCCGAGCATCGAACACATGCGCCACAAGGCGGAATTCGTCGAGATCACCTCGGCCGGCATCCGCGAGAGCCACGTGCACGACGTGCAGATCACGAAAGAGGCACCCAACTACCGGGCGGAGTGACCGCCGCCGCCCAGCAGGCCGTCCGCAAGGACGGCCTTTTTCATTCTTCTCGCCGCACATCCCCAAACACCATGCAGCACCAGAAAATCCTCATTCTCGATTTCGGCTCCCAGGTCACCCAGCTCATTGCCCGCCGTGTGCGGGAGGCGCATGTGTACTGCGAAGTGCACCCCTGCGACGTCAGCGACGAATGGGTGCGGGAGTTCGCCGCTGATGGGCAGCTCAAGGGCGTGATCCTTTCCGGCAGCCATGCCAGCGTGTACGAGGTGGACGACAAGGCGCCCGATGTGGTCTACCAGCTGGGCATCCCGGTGCTGGGCATCTGCTACGGCATGCAGACCATGGCGCAACAGTTGGGCGGCAAGGTGGAAGGCTCGCACACGCGCGAGTTCGGCTATGCCGAGGTGCGCGCCCGGGGTCACACGGAACTGCTCAAGGACATTGCCGACTTCACCACCCCCGAGGGCCACGGCATGCTCAAGGTGTGGATGAGCCATGGCGACAAGGTCACCGAGCTGCCCCCCGGCTTCAAGCTGATGGCCAGCACCGAGTCCTGTCCCATTGCCGGCATGGCCGACGAATCGCGCCATTTCTACGCCGTGCAGTTCCATCCCGAGGTCACGCACACGGTGCAGGGCAGGGCGTTGCTGGAGCGCTTCGTGCTCGGCATCTGCGGCACGCGCGCAGACTGGGTGATGCGCGACCACATCGCCGAGGCTGTGGAGAAGATCCGCCAGCAAGTGGGCGACGAAGAGGTCATCCTGGGCCTGTCCGGCGGGGTCGATTCGTCCGTGGCTGCGGCACTCATCCACCGCGCCATCGGCGACCAGCTCACCTGCGTGTTCGTCGACCACGGCCTGCTTCGCCTGAACGAGGGCGACATGGTCATGGACATGTTCGTCGGCAAGCTGCACGCCAAGGTGATCCGGGTGGATGCCGCCGACCAGTTCCTTGGACATCTGGCCGGCGTGAGCGATCCAGAGGCCAAACGCAAGATCATCGGCCGCGAATTCGTGCAGGTCTTCAAGGCCGAAGCCGCCAAACTCATCTCAAGTGGTGCTTCAACAAACGGCGCCAAGTGGTTGGCACAAGGCACTATTTACCCGGACGTGATCGAGTCTGGCGGCGCCAAGAGCAAGAAGGCCGTGACCATCAAGAGCCATCACAACGTGGGCGGGCTGCCCGAACAGCTGGGCCTCAAGCTGCTGGAGCCCCTGCGCGATCTCTTCAAGGACGAGGTGCGCGAACTCGGGGTGGCGCTCGGTCTGCCCCACGACATGGTGTACCGCCACCCGTTCCCCGGACCGGGCCTTGGCGTGCGGATCCTGGGTGAAGTGAAGAAGGAATATGCCGACCTGCTGCGCCGAGCGGACGCCATCTTCATCGAGGAACTGCGCTCCACGGTGGATCCCGACAGCGGGAAGACCTGGTACGAACTCACCAGCCAGGCCTTCACCGTGTTCCTGCCCGTCAAGAGCGTGGGCGTGATGGGTGACGGGCGGACCTACGACTACGTGGTGGCGCTAAGGGCGGTGCAGACCAGCGACTTCATGACCGCGGACTGGGCCGAGCTGCCCTACGCGCTCCTGAAGAAGGTCAGCAGCCGCATCATCAACGAGGTGCGTGGCATCAACCGGGTGACCTACGACGTGAGCAGCAAGCCGCCAGCGACCATCGAGTGGGAATGAAGGGTAGGTTTCCGCGGTCTGTGCCGCAAAGCACGCCATCAAGGGCTGCACCGCGGTTTCGATCCTGAATTTCTTCAGGGTCCAGAGCTGGCCGGCCACGGCCAGGCGCCGCCGTCGGGCTTCGTCTGCCAGCATCAGGAAAAGCTGCTTGCTCAGATCGTTCCAGTCGCCCGGGGTGAACAACAGGCCGGTTTCATCGTGGACCACCAGCTCCGGGATGCCCGCAATGCAGGGTGCAATCACGGGAACCCGACAGGCCATGGCTTCCATCAGCACGACCGGCAGTCCCTCCATCAGGCTGGCAACGACAAATGCATCGGCCTTCCTGAGTTCTTCAAGCACGCCTTCTTCGCCCTGGCGCCCGAGAAAGACGCAGTGGTCGCCCAATTTCAGGTCGTGCACCTGTTGCTTGAGCTCTGTTTCAAGCGGACCATCTCCGACGATCCGGAGTTCGGCATCGATTCCGCGGCGCCGCATCTGCGCGAACGCCGAAATCAGGCCAGCCTGGCCCTTTTCGGCGGAAAGACGGCCCACGTGCAGCAGGCGCAGACGCGCATTGCGGGGGACGACGGGTGCTGGAGAAAATCGGGCGGTATCGATGCCGCAGCGCACGATCACCATCTTCGACCAATCCTCGGAATCCGTGATGCGCATGGCCTGCGCCCTGCCGAAGTGCGACACGCAGGCAACGAACCGGGCATGCTCCAGCTTTTCCCGCAACAGAAGCCCTGAGGGATAGTCGAATTCGCTGATGCCGTGCAGCGTCAGGCTGAAATCGATCTCGAGGTAGCGAGTGGCCAGGTAGCCCACCGTCGCCGACGCGTTGGCGAAATGGTTGTGAAGGTGATCGATCTGCTGTTGGCGCAAGGCATCGGCCAGGATCATGGCTTCACCGAAATAGATGAAGCTGTAAACGCCCGATGAGAACCCTGGAACCCGGTGCCGGAATGCGTCCCGCAGGGTGCGCAGGTAGCGAATGGGGTGCTTCAGGCCACAGCGCAGGTGGGCGCCCAGCAGTCGTGGCAGGCGCGGCGGCAGGATGTAGTGGGTGCTTTCGAAGGCGCTGACGTTTTCAGGGTCGGTCTGCTCCGAGGCCGACGGCGGGCGGATGCTGAAGGTGGAAATGTCAATGCCGGCGCGGCGAAGCGCCTCCACCTCCCGGCGAATGAAGGTGTGGCTGGTGGCCGGGTACTGGCTGGTGAGGTAGGCGATCTTCATCACGCCGACGCTCCGCGGTAGGGGTCGAGCCTGCCAGCGCCCAGACCGGGGTACAGCCCACTCATGCGCCAGGCCAGCCGCGCGCCCGAGAACCGCCCGTGGCGGTCCTTGGCGTGGCGGGCGTTCATGTCGAAGCGTCGCAGCTGGAAAGGGTCCTGCCCGCGCTCGTTGCTGCCCCAGCGGGTGGTCACCGCCGCGCGGTAACCGGCCTGGCGAACCGTCTCCACCGACCGTGAATCCGTGGAGCCGTTGGGATAACAGAACGTCGTCACTGGTGCGCCCAGCGCGCTTTCCAGCTTCTGGCGGGATCCCTGGATCTCCGACACCAGTTCCTGCGGCGTGCATTGCGGCAGCAGCGCATGGGAGTGGGAGTGGCTGCCGATCTCGTGACCGCGCGCCAACAGGTCCTTCATCTGCTGCACGTTCATGAAACCGTCCCAGGCGTTGCGCACCGGCTGGGGCAACAGCTTCTGGGCCCGTTGGATCCAGTCGGCTCGCTGGGCCGCGCTCCAGGCCTTGGTGGCTTCCAGCGCAGCTTCCACGTCCGTGTGACCCGGCAACCTGCCGTCGTCCTGAGCGGGGCGCAAGGGCTCCATCAGCGCCTCCACCTGCCTGCCCGCGGTGTGGTTCAGGAGACCGATGCAGGTGGCCAGTGCGTCGTGCCAGAGCGGGCCGGTGTCTTCCAGAATCTGACTGGGCACATAAAAGCTGGCCGTCACCCGATGCTTGTCGAGCACGGGAAGGGCGTTCTGGTAGTTGTCGAGCTGTCCGTCATCGAAGGTGATGGCCAGCAGCGGCGGTCCGGAGTGACGGCCCTCCGCCCAGAGGTCAAGGGTGGCCGAGAGCGACTGGCACCGGAAGTGGCGGGTGGCAAAGCCCAGGTGGGCATCGAGCTCTTCGGGCGTCACGGCCAGACCCGGCAGCGGATAGCGCCGGCGCTGCGATTCGGTGAGCACCCGGTGGAACGTGATGATCGACAGGCGCTGGCGCATGCGAACGGCCGGCGACGTGACGCTGGCGAGCGAAAGCACCTGTCCGCAGGCATCGCGAGCCAGGGCCTTGATCGAGGCGATAGCCGTCATGGGTGCGAGATCCGCTCCGGGGTACGAACTGAATGAAAAGTGCTACGAACTGACGTTGGACAAGCATCGTAAGCGCTCCGCTGTGGCATGAAGTAATGCTTAATGAACTTAACGAAGTTTTTTGATTTCACAGTGACTTTTTGTGCAAATCAGCCCCCGCGGGCCATCGCCGGGATCGCCATTTGCCCAGGCAGGTCCTCGTCCACCCATGAACCGTGGGAACCTCGCGCCAACTTCTCACAAATCACTTTAAATACTCTCGAAAGTTCTTTGAATTGAAATGACTATCTCTGGAATACAGCTCAAGCCTGTGCCGCCAGATACCGGTGAATCTGGGCCACGGCCGCAGCACCCTCACCAATGGCGCCGCCCACCCGCTTGACCGAGCCCGAGCGCACGTCCCCCACGGCGAACACGCCCGCAATGCTCGATTCCAGCGATGCAGGACGATCGTCGGCGTCGGGCGCGTTCACGTCGGACCCGGTGCGCACGAAACCGTGGGCGTCCAGTTCAATCTGGCAGCCCCCGAGCCAGCCAATTTCTGGATCGGCTCCCACGAAGAGAAAGACGTTGCGCACGGGTCGCTCTTCCTCCGTATCGTCGAGGCGGTTTCGCCATCTGACGCCGGCCAGCCCGTCGGCTGCCCGGCCATGCAGCGCGGTGAGCGCCGTGTGCGGCCGGAGCTCGATGTTGGACGTGGCCTCGATCCGGTCGATCAGGTATCGAGACATGCTGGCCGCCAGACTCGGCCCACGCACCAGCATGTGCACCCGCGCAGCATGCTGGGACAGGAACACGGCGGCCTGGCCGGCGGAATTGCCGCCGCCCACCAGCACCACCTCGGTTCTGGCGCACAGCGTGGCCTCCAGCGCGGACGCCCAGTACCAGATACCCCGGCCTTCGAACTCCTGCAGGCGCGGCACATCGGGCCGGCGGTAGCGCGCGCCGCTGGCGATCACGACCGTGCGCGCCCGCAGGCGACGCCCGTCGCTCAGCCGGACGGCGAGTTCGCGGTCGGGCCCGCTGCGGCTGCAGTCCAGCGACTGCACCTCCGCGGGGATGAGCATCTCCGCGCCGAACTTCTGGGCCTGCACGTAGGCACGACCGGCCAGTGCCTGTCCCGATATGCCGGTCGGGAAACCCAGGTAGTTCTCGATCCGCGCGCTGGCGCCGGCCTGGCCGCCGTAAGCGCGGCAGTCCAGCACCACGACCCGCAGGCCCTCGGACGCCGCGTACACGGCGGTGGACAGGCCCGCCGGCCCGGCGCCCACCACGGCCACGTCGAACAGTTCGTCGTGCGCTGCCGTGTCCACCATGCCGATGCAGCGCGCCAGTGCGTCCTCGGCGGGATTGACCAGCACCGTGCCGTCGGGGCAGACCACCAGTGGCTCGCCGGGCGCGGCGCCGGACTGCTCCATCAGCGCCGTGGCGTCGGCGTCGGTGCCGGCATCGATCACCTGGTACGGCTCGCCATTGCGGCGCAGGAAACTCTGCAGGCGCATCAGGTCGGCGCTGCCCGGTTCTCCAATCAGCACCGGGCCGCTGGCGCCGGCCTCGATCAGCGCCACGCGGCGCAGGATCAGGGCGCGCACCAGTCGCTCGCCCAGGTCGGCCTCGGCGATGATGAGTGCCCTCAACTGGCTGGGCAGCAGCAACAGCACTTCCACATCGCCTTGCGCGATCCCGTCCACCAGCGAGGGCTTGCCCGACAACGCCCCCACCTCGCCCATGAAATGTCCCCGGCTGTGCTGGACGATGGGTGTGACATGCCCCATGCCATCGCGCTGGCTCACCGCCACCACGCCGGCAAGCACCACGAAAAGACCGGGCCCGGGCTCACCCGCGGTGATCAGCCGAGCCCCTGGCGCGTGGGTTTGAAGGGTGCCAAACCGCCGCATCCGGTCCATTTCCGCGTCAGAGAGCAGCGGAAACATCTGGTGTCGGCGGGACAGCAGCTCACTGGGTGCTTCTTCGGCCATGTGGCTTCGACCTTTCAGGTGGTCCGGGGGATGACGAGCGGCTCGCTCGCATGATATTCAACTGCCCGGAGCGGGTGGCTGGTGGGAAGACGGCGGCATGGCCAGTTGCTCGGCGTGTCCTGGATCGTGGGCGGGCGGCGCGTCGAACGCCTGCAGCAACACGCGCGTGAGCACGGTCATGGGCCCGAGCGGGCGGGCCGGCGGGTTAAGGCCGGGCACGAAGCCCTGCGCCATCAGGCGATGCAGCAATGCCGGGTGATCGGTGATCACATGAACAGGCACGTCCCAGGAAGCGCCCGCGCCGGAAGCCAGTGCCGGCGCCTGGTGGTCACCCACGATCACCATCACGAAGGGACGAGGCGCGAGACGGCGCAAGTAGTCGGCCATCCAGATGTTCTGGTAGTTCAGGCTCTCGAGGAAACGGGTGCTGGTCTGCGCCACCTGGACCGGTGCCGCCAGGGCGGCGCTCGCTTCGGCAGCGCTGTATGCACTCGGGCCGGTGAGGCGCGCCCAGTCGGCCACGAAAGGCGCCAGCGGCTGAAAGGGCGCGTGAGTGCTCGTGGTGGGGAACACCGCGAACCGGGGACGACTGTCGTGTTCGGGTGCGCGACGATCCAGTTCCTGGACATGCAACAGCGCCATGGCCGCCTGGTCCGGAATGCGCCAGAAGCCAAAGTCCGGGCCTTCGTAACCGAGAGCAGGGTCGTCTGCCAGGCGGTCAAAACCGTAGAACGCGCCTTCTGGCCAGGGGCGCTTGAGCCCCGGCATCCAGCCCACGGTGCGGTAGCCGTGCCGCGCGAAATGGCTCACCAGGGTCGGCCGCTGGCTGGTGAGCAGCAGATCGTGGTCGGCCGGGTCGCGGGTGTCCACGCCCGAGAGCAGCGCGGCGTGAGAAAGCCAGGAGGCGCCGCCAAACGTCGGCGCGACCACTCGCGTCGATACCACGGCACGCCCGCCGGCGTGGATCGCATCGGCCAGTAGTTCGCGCGAAGCTTGCAAAGCCCGCGCCTGCGCCACCTGATCGAAGGTGCTCGCGCCGTAGGACTCGGCGAAGACCAGCAACACATCCGCCTGCCCATTCGGCGTGGCCAGGCCGGAAAGGTCTCCCGCGAAGGCCGGGCTTTCGCTGAGCGCCGCGTGGCTCTGGCCCGGCAGCCACACCCGCGCCAGCAGGCTGGCCTGGTGGAACAGGGTGGGCGTGACGGGCAGCGAGAAAAACCAGCGTGTGTCGCGCTGGTCAGGCACGTAGGCCGCAAAGCTCAGCGTGAGTGCGCTCACGGTGGCCAGCAGCCAGGGACGCGGTCGTGGCCACGCCAGGCCATGGGACAGGGAGACGATGGCTTCGCGGACGAGCCATCCTGTGGCGCCCAGGCCCAGCGCCAGTGCGGCCAGTGCGGCCACCACTTGCCAGGCCGGCAAGGCCTGCGCCGCGGCGGCCAGCAGATCCGCTGCGTGTCGCCCATCCCAATACAGGTTGACGGGCCTGCCCAGCACGGCCGGCGCGGTGACGTTCGCATAACGCACGAGCACCAGCGCCATGAAGCCGACGGTCAGCCAGCCGGCGGCCCGGCGCGTTGGTTGACCGCGCCAGGCGACCCAGGCCATGAGTGCGGCCATCGCCAGGCAGAGCTCGAACGACAGGCGCGGCATGTAGAGCACGCCAAAGCCCGGCCAGCGGTTTTCGAAAGTGAGCAGTGTGTTGAGCAGAGCAAAGGCCAGCCCGAAGCGCAGCAGCCAGCCCACCACAGACGGCGACGACGGCGCGCCTGGCGCCAGCGCCGGGCTCACTGGCGGATCGCCTCGAACTCGATGATCAGGGGCACCTCGTCACCCACCCAGCCGTTGGACACGGCGTAGTTCATGCCAAAGGCACTGCGCTTGAAGCTGCCGCGCGCGGACACGCCCATCACGTAGGGCTTGCCACCGAGCCCGCCGAGTGGCGACTCCGCGCTCTTGTTCCAGGTGGCCTGCAGCGTGAGGGGCTGCTTTTTGCCCAGCAGTTCCAGCTGGCCGGTGATGTCGAAGGTGCGCTCGCCGGTGCGCCTGGCGCTGGCAGCGGTGAACACCATGCGGGGGAATTCGCCGCTGTTGAGGAAGTCCGGGCCCTTCAGGTGGTCGTCGCGCTTGCGCTGGTTGCTGAAGACGCTGGCGGTTTCCACCTCGATGCGCACGTCGGACAGGGTGGCCGTGGCTTCGTCGAACCGGTAGTTGCCGCGTGCCGAACGGAACAAGCCGAGCACCTTGGCGTAGCCAATGTGGTCGACGAGGAAGGCCACGGTGAGGTGATCCGGGTCGATCTCGTAGCGCGCGGCCTGCGCCTGCGCTGGCGTGGTGGCCAGCAGGGCGGTGCAGAGGGTGAGGACGGGCAGAAAGAAGGCTCGCATGGTCAGGTCTCCTGTGAATGGGTGCGCTGCAGATGGCGCACGTCGATGGCGAAGGACAAGGTGAGCAACGCCAGACTGGTGGCCGCGAGAGCCGAGGCCGGCAGGGGCGGCACGATCGGACCCAGGCAGACGATCAGCGTGGTGATCTGCACCACGCAGACCGTCTGGCGGCGGCGGCTGGGAGGCAAGGGTGCGTCCAGCCAGGGCCAGACCCGGGCCGCCGCCACGAAGGCATAACGCATGAGACCACTGGCCAGCACCCAGGCGCCGACCTGGCCGGCCTGCCACACCAGTGCGCACAGCACCAGCGTGAAAAGGGCGTCGGTTTCCATGTCGAAACGTGCGCCGAATGCGCTGGCCAGCCCGCTGCGCCGCGCCAGCGGGCCGTCCACCGCGTCCAGCAGAGCGGTGGACGTGGCCAGCCAGACCACGGCCCACCACGCAGGCGTGGGCAGCGTTTCGCCGATCAACGCGGCCAGCAGGGCGCACACCCCCAGGCGCAGCAACGTGACGCGGTTGGCGCTGCCAAAGTGCGCATGCGGGTGCGCAGGCATCGCCGGGGAGAGCAGAGCGCGCCACACCAGCCAGGCGAGCACGACGAACAGCAGCAGCGCCTTCAGGGAAAAGTCCGCGCCCAGACCGCCGGCCACGCCCAGTGCACTGGCGGCGGCTGCCATCAGGACGAGGCTGGCGCCCAGGGATCGCGCTGCATCGACCCGCAGCGCGGGCCGATGCTCACCAGGGATGGCAGGTGCATGGTGGGGGGTTATTGGCTGCGACATAAGATGCAAGCGCGTCCTCAACGGTGGGCCATCATGGCACGCACTGCCGTTCGGACCCTCCATTCCCCATTTCGTTCATGCCCTTCAACTCCGATCAACCTTCCCTTGTCGCACAGGCGTGCTGGATCGTGGCGCCGGGCCGGGCCGAGGTCCGGTCCGAGACCCTGCCACCCCTGGCCGATGGCCATGTGCAGGTGCGCACGCTGCACACCGCGGTGAGCCGCGGCACTGAAGGCCTGGTGTTTCGCGGCGAGGTGCCCCGGAGCGAATGGCAACGCATGCGCGCGCCTTTCCAGCAGGGCGATTTCCCGGGCCCGGTGAAATATGGCTACGTGAACGTGGGCGTGGTCGAAGCCGGATCGGCGCCATGGCTCGGCCGCACCGTGTTCTGTCTCTACCCGCACCAGACGCGATACCAGGTGAGCGGCGATGCTGTGTTGCCTGTGCCCGAGGGCGTGCCCGCATCGCGCGCCATCCTGGCCCCGCAGATGGAAACCGCGCTCAACGCCCTGTGGGACGCGGGCCCCGCACGGGGCAGCCGGGTCAGCGTGGTGGGCGGTGGCGTCATCGGCCTGCTGGTGGCCTTTCTGGCGGCGCGGGAACACGGTTGCCAGGTGCAGGTGGTCGACACGGAACCCTCGCGCGCGGCCCTGGTGGAGTCGATGGGGGCGGTGTTCAGTGCGCCCGAAGCTGCCGCTGGCGACGCGGATCTGGTGGTGCACACCAGCGCGACCGCCGCAGGCCTGGCCACCGCGTTGCGGCTGGCGGCGTTTGAAGCCACCGTGGTCGAACTGAGCTGGTACGGCAACCGCGCCGTGAACGTGCCGCTGGGTGAAGCCTTCCACTCCCGGCGCCTCACGCTCAAGAGCTCGCAAGTGGGTCACGTGGCGCCCAGCCGGCGTGCCGACTGGAGCCACCGCCGCCGGCTCGCCATGGCGCTCTCGCTGTTGAGCGACCCGGTGCTCGACCAGCTCGTTACCGACAGCGCCCCGTTTCACCAACTGCCCGGGGTGCTGCAGCGCCTGGCCGGTGCGGGCGCAGCTGCCACCTTGTGCCACCGCATCGATTACAACGACTGAAGAAAAGAGAAACCCGACCATGTACGCCGTCAACGTCAGAGACCATTTCATGATCGCCCACAGCTTCCGGGGCGCTGTGTTCGGCCCCGCGCAGCGCATGCACGGCGCCACCTACGTGGTGGATCTGGAGATGCGCCGCGATGCGCTGGATGCCGACGGCATCGTGGTCGACATCGGTCTGGCCACGCAGGTGCTGCGCGAAGAGCTGGCCACCCTCAACTTCCAGAACCTGGACGACCTCCCGGAGTTCAGCGGCCGCAACACCACCACCGAATTCCTCGCGCGCGTCATCTTCGACCGCGTCGCCGCACGCATCGCCGCGGGCGCCATGGGTTCGCAGGCGTTGCCCGGCGCAGATGGTCCGGGCTTGCGACAGATGCGCGTGACGCTGCACGAATCGCACGTGGCCTGGGCCTCCTTCGAGGGGAACCTGCCCGCGCAGGCCGCATGAAATCATTGGCCTTCCTCGTCCCGGGCGACTGGAACGTCCGCACCGGCGGCTACGGCTACGACCGCCGGCTGGTGCAGTCGCTGCGCGAAGCCGGTTGGCGGGTGGACGTGCACCACCTGGCAGGCGACTGGCCCTGGCCCGACGCTGCGGCCCGCGCGGCGGCCGCCGATGCGATCGCCTCGCTCCCCGATGGCAGCCTGGTCGTGGCCGATGGCCTGGCTTGCGCGGTGCTGGCCGATGAAATGCGTCCGCACGCCGCGCGACTGCGCTGGGTGGCCCTGGTGCACCACCCGCTGCACCTGGAAACCGGCTTGGACGAAGCCACCCGATCGCGGCTGCACGGAGCCGAGACGGATGCCCTGCAACTGGTCCGCCAGGTGGTGGTCACCGGGCTGGGCACGGTGCAGGACCTCCAGACCATGGGCGTGGCTTCCGCCCGCATCGCCGTGGTGGAGCCGGGGACCGACCCCGTGCCACCCAACGACCGCTCGGCGCGCGGCGCCGGGCCGATCCAGCTGCTTTGCGTTGCCACCCTCACTCCGCGCAAGGGCCATGCCTTCCTGCTGGAGGCGCTGGCAGGGTTGCTGGAACTGCCCTGGGAATTGCACAACGTGGGCAGCACCACGAGAGATGCCGACACCGCAGCGGCGCTGTTCGCCGCATCGGCGACGCTGGGTGAGCGTGTGCATTGGCACGGCGAACTGATGGAAGCTGCCGTGCAGGCGCGCTACGCGGCGGCGGATGTATTCGTGCTGCCCTCGCTGCACGAAGGTTACGGCATGGTGGTGGCTGAGGCGCTGGCCCATGGTTTGCCGGTGGTGGCGACGAAGGCCGGCGCACTCGCGCACACGCTGCCGACTCAGGCTGGGCTGCACGTCAACCCTGGCGACGCGATCAGCTTGCGCGATGCCCTGGCGCGCATCATGGAGGATGACGCACTGCGCGGGCAACTGGCTGCTGGCGCCCGCGAAGCCGCAGCCCGGTTGCCCGACTGGCCCCGCCAGGCCGCGGCATTCGCCCGGGTGCTGGAGCTGGTGCCATGAGCTCGGCCACCTTCAGCGCCGACTGGCTCGGCCTGCGCGAGCCCTTCGATGCGGCTGCGAGATCCCGGGCGGCGGCTCGCCTCCAACTCGATGCCCGGCTCGCTGCCCTGCGACCTGCCACCGGCACGCCCTGGCGGGTGATCGACCTGGCTTGTGGCACCGGCGCCAACCAGCGCTGGCTATCGCCACGGCTGCCGGGGCCGCAGCAGTGGCTGATGGTCGACCACGACGACGCCTTGTTGCGCCGGATTCCCGAGCCAGGGGAGGGCGTGGATGTGGTGCGCCAGCGACTGGACCTCATGGCCTCGCTGGAGACGCTGCCCTGGCATGCCGCCCACCTTGTCACCGCATCGGCCCTGCTGGATCTGGTGGGCGAGGCGTGGCTGCATCGGCTGGTGGCCGCTTGCGCCCGGCATCGCGTCGCCTTGCTGATGTCGCTCAGCGTCGATGGCCGCCACCGCTGGACGCCCGAAGCCCCCGGGGACGGCGAAGTCGGCCTGCTTTTTGCCGCTCACCAGCGCCGCGACAAGGGCCTGGGTGCTGCGCTGGGAGCGAAGGCCGTCGCCACCCTGCTTCCCGCCCTGCGCCACGCCGGTTACCAGGTGCGCCAGGCGCGCAGCGACTGGATGGTGGATGGGCGTCGCCACACCACCGACCGCCATCTGATGGGCAGCCTGATCGACGGCATGGCCGACGCGGCGGTGGAACAGGCCCCGGAACGCACCGACGCGCTGCGCGGCTGGCAATCACGCCGGGGCGAGCTGGTGGCGCAGACCCGGCTGCGCGTGGGGCATGTGGACGTGCTGGCCTGGCCTGGCTAGGGCTTGAGGTCCAGGTCCCAGAGGAGGTCGTCCCCCAGGCGCAGCGTGCGCGCCGGCGGGCGAGGGCACTCGATCATCACGTCTCGGGCGGGCACCTGCAGGCCACGCCTGCCATTGCCTATCAGCACGGGAGCCACCACCAGGTGGAGCCGATCGAGCGCGCGGGCGCCGAAGAATCGCGAGACGGTGATGCCACCGCCCTCCACGAACAGCAGCCGCAACCCGTGCCGGCCCAAGGCTTCCACGGCCCGCTCGGCGCGGTAGCAGGCGGCGGGATTGCGCTCATCGAGCAGGCCCTCCACCGCCAGCACCTCGGTCGTGTCCGGCGCGTCCCGAAGACGTTGTCGTGCCGTGGCCGCGTGGCGTGCGTCGCACACCCAGAGGCTCTCTGACTGGCCGTCGCGGAACACGCGCGATTCGCCATCCAGATCGGCGCGCGGGTCCATGACCACCCGCACCGGTGAGGGCCCCGGTACGCGCCGGGTGGTGAGTTGCGGGTTGTCGGTGGCGACGGTGCGCGCTCCCACCACCACCGCGTCGCACAGCGCCCGCAGGCGGTGCAGATGCACCAGGCCGTGGGCGCCGTTGACGTAATAGGAGTCACCCGTTGCGGTGGCCACGAAGCCGTCCAGGCTCTGGCCGAGCTGCGCCACGACCCAGGGAGACAGATCCTTGCGTGAGCGCGCGTCGAGCATCGGTTTGTAGGCCATGAACAGCTCAAGGCTGCGCGCGCTGCATTCGCCAGAGACCACCCAGCCCGTGGCGGGGGTGTACCGCAGCAGGGCGTGGCGTCCGCCATCGCGCGCCTGCAGCATCTGCAGCCACAGCGCGGGCCAGTCCGAAGGAATGTCCGCGATGACCTCGGCGGCGACCTCGGGCGGGGGGGTGAGCAACTCGGGCGTCGGCATGGGCGGCATCATCGCATCGCGCTCTGCGCCCCAGCTCAATGACCGGAATAGCCCTCAGCTTGACAGGCACCGGGCTCGCGCTTCACTTCCACTTCGGGGTGTAGTAGGGGTCGTTGCTGTCTGCTGCCCCGCCGCCCGCATCGGTTGCGGCGGGCGCCTGTGCAGCCTGTGCGTAGGCGATGGCCAGACACACCAGCACCAGGGGAACCAGCGAAGCAAGGGTGACCGACGCCGATCGCCAGGCCCACAGAAAGGCCACACCGGCCACGCTGCCCACCATGAGCGCCAGCTGCGCCAGCAGCAACGAACCACCGAGGCCGGCCCACGCCGCCAGCGCTACCGCCAGCGCAGCGACCAGTGCGGTGGCAAGCAGGCCAGGCCTGCCCGCCAGTGTCTGGCTTCCCGGCGCCTTCAGGGCCAGCAGGAGGGCGGCCACGACCAGCCCGGCGATGGCGATCCAGGGGATGACTTGCGCGCGCGAACCTGCCGGCCAGTCCAACCCGGGCCACACTGCCAGGGCCATGACCAGCCCGAGGGCAGCGCCCAGTGACGCCCAGCGCGCTCCCACCCACCGCAGCAGCGCGATGCCCACCACGGCCAGCAGCAGAGGCAGCACGAGGCTCTGGAAAGCTGGGTGTTGAAGGAAGTTCATGGCGCGCCATCATCGCACCAGCGCCCATTTCTGGCGAATACACTGACCTCCCCACGAAGCCGCGCTGTTGCCATGTACCTGCCGCCCCAGTTCGCCGCCAAAGACGCTGCCATCGCACTCGAGCTGATGCGCGCCCACCCGTTCGCCAGCCTCATCAGCACCGACGACGACGGGTTGCCGTTCGTGACGCACCTGCCGCTGCACCTCGTGGAGGAGGGCACCGCCAGCCAGGACATCGTGCTGCTGGGCCATGTCGCGCGTCCCAATCCCCACGCCAAAATCCTGCTCGAGCGGCCCCGTGCCGTGGTCACCTTCATGGGGCCGCACGCCTACATGACGCCACGCGTCTATCCCGACCTGGCGCGCGTGCCCACCTGGAACTACCTGGCGGTGCATGGCACCGTGCACGCCACCCCGGTGGAAAGCTTCGACGACAAGGACCGACTGCTCAAGCACCTCATCCACGACCACGATCCCGCCTACGCCGACCAGTGGCGAGGCCTGGATCAAGACTTCCAGCACAAGCTGATGCGCGGCATCGTGGCCTTCGAACTCAAGGTCACCGACCTGCAGTGCAAGGTGAAGCTCAACCAGCACCGCCCCGAGTCTCACGCGGCCATGCACGCCGCCTATGCCGCTGGGAACCCGGACGAACAGGCCCTGGCCGGCTGGATGCGGCGCCTTGGCTTGGCGGTGTGATCTGTAACAACCTCGGGTGGACGTCGGGCGGTGGCGTCCTTAAACTGCTCCTTGGGTGAACTTTGTCCATCCGACCCGGTCCACCCGGCTCCCTGATCCATTCGAGCAGCCTGCACACCACCATGTTTCGACGATTCCTGCGTCCCGTCCTGCACCTGTCCCTGGTCGTCTGCGGCCTGGTGGTCACCGGTCTGCTCGTGCCAACGGCCGCGCAGGATGCCCGTCCACCCGAGAAGGCGCCCGCCACGGTGGACCCGCGCTGGCACGCCAGCCTGGAGGCCTTCGCCGCGGCGGACCTGCGCCAGACACCGCAGCCCGGTGGCGTTCTGTTTGTCGGCAGTTCCTCCATCCGCCTGTGGAACGACCTGGAAACCAGCTTCGCCGACCAGCCCGTGGTGATCAAGCGCGGCTTCGGTGGATCGCAACTGCTGGATTGCGTGAAGCTGGTCGACCGGCTGGTGCTGCCCTACAAGCCGCGCCTGGTGGTGGTGTATGCGGGCGAGAACGACATTGCCGAAGGCGCCACGCCCCAGCAGGTGCTGGAGCGCTTCAGCGCGTTCGTGCAGGCGATCAAGGCCGACCTGCCCGGCAGCCGCATCGCCTATGTGTCGATCAAGCCCAGTCCCTTGCGCGCGGGCCTCATGCCCCAGGTACGAGAGGCCAACGAGCTGATCCGGACCTACAGCCAGACCGAACCGCAGCTCGACTTCATCGACGTGTATTCGCTGATGCTCGATGCCAGCGGACAGCCGCGTGGCGAGCTTTTCTCGAGCGACCGGCTGCACCTCAATGCCGACGGCTATGCCCTCTGGCAACGCGTCATTGCATCGCACCTGAAAGTGTGACCTTGCGCGCCTGCTTGCGCGCGCGCCGCGCCGCCAGCCGACGGTCCCGCGCCAGCGACAGCCTGGCCACCAGCCACAAACTGTAGAAGCCGACGAACAGGACCAGCAGGTCCACCGACCAGGGCCGCTCGGGGCGGGCGGCACCAAACAGCGCGAGCGCCAGCAAGGCCAGCACCAGGTGCGCGCAGAACACCGGCAGCGCGGCCTTGCCCAGGGTTTCCAGCGCCCGCCAGCGAGGCAGGTGCCGCTTGAGTACCGGTGCAAAGTGCATGGCGAGCAGCAACAGCGCGAGCACGTTGATGAGCCGCAAGGGACCCAGTTGCCACTTGTCGAACATCAGGTTCACCGCAACGCTCCCGGGCAGCGGTACCTGGCCCACGGCGTGCCGCCACGCAAAGGCACTGAGCGCGAACAACAGCGCCACCCAAACCATCCAGCGCGGAAAGCGGGTGGGCTCGCGGTCCGGCTGGCTGTGCAGCGCCCCCAGCCACAGGCCAAGCACCCACAGAAATTGCCAGCCCAGGATCTCGAAGGCCCCCATGTCCCGGTAGCGCAGCGGCATGTCGAACCAGCCGGTGGCCCACTGGAAAACCGCTGGCCCGAGACCGAACTGCGCGCCCACCCACACCAGCAGGCTGAGCAGCAGGACGCCACGCCACCCGTGCTCCTGCCCGTGCATCAGGATCACGGGACTGATCAGCATGAACACGATGTAGATGGGCAGGATGTCCAGCAGCGCAGGGCTGTAGAGCAGCAGGCTGGCACTCACCAGAGCCACGACGGGTTTTTCGAGGAAGAAGCCGAGCAGGCCGGTGATGGACTCCTCGCGGCTGACCAGGCCAATGCCGGCAATGACGGTGAACGCAAACAGCAGCAGCGCCAGCTGGCAGGCGTAGAGCTTGAGCGCCCGGTTGAAAAACGCGGACTTCATGGCGTCATCGCCCTGGCGGTAGGCCTTGTCGCTGTAGACCATGCCCGCCATGTAGGCCGACAGCAGCACGAAACCCTCGGCCGCCGACACGTAACCCAGCGGCTGC
Organism: Hydrogenophaga sp.; assembly: GCF_051858985.1. GTDB lineage: Bacteria > Pseudomonadota > Gammaproteobacteria > Burkholderiales > Burkholderiaceae_C > Hydrogenophaga. Next base: position 755,285 of record NZ_JBHYGM010000002.1, read on the forward strand.
CCGGCCGGGTCCGACACCCGCGTGGGCAGGTGCGTCAGGGTCATCAGCACGAGCATCAGACCGCGCAAGGCGTCGAGCTCCCATCGGCGCGCGTCCTGGCTCATGCGGTGGGTCACCTCGGAATGTGGATATCAGTGGTAGTGGTTCCTGCGGGCTGCAAGTTCCCAACTCCCTACTGTGCCCGCCCTGCGCCTCGGTGTTCGTGCGCCTGCACACCCTGGTTGAGGGCCACTTCACCGTGGATGCAGCCGTCAGCAGCCAGGGAGGCCTATTTTCGCGACCCGGACGGGGCGAGCTGAAACTCTTCAACCATGAGTTCGCTGTTGGTGTACTTCTGAAGCAGGACGGCGAACTTTCCACCAGGGGCCACCGCCATCAATGAGTTGGATGACGGGCGATAAGGCTGATAGATCTTCCTGAAAATGATCCTTCCCTGTTCAAGATGGACGACCAGGACTTGCGTGCGCTGTGCAAATCGGGTGCTCGAATGGGTGCCAATCAATACGTGAGCGGAATCCAGCATCAGGATGTCCTGGCCATTCGCGTGACTCATCCAGTCCGTTTCCGGCAGTTTTGTGACGACGCGCACCTGACCAGTGACGCTGTCTATCTCTCTTAAGACAAACTCGGGCTCAAAACCTCCAAGTCGGTCGATGATCTGAAAAAACTTCCTGCCGTCGTAGGTGGTTCTGGACCATGGAGACGGGACGTTGAAGCGTGTGACACGCCCATTCAGATCCAGTGTGGCCAACTTGCCCCGGCTCAACAAGACCAGACCGGCCTGATTCGGCGAGGGGCCCTCAACGGGTTCGGCATAGGACCCCACCGCTTGTTCGTATGGCGGCAACTCAAGCTGCCAGGCAGGCTCTTTTGATTCCTTCGCTTCAAATGCAGCAATCATGTTCACAGACGGGTTGCAGGAGTGGACATGCACCAGCGATACCGGCGTTTGCGGGTAGGCGACGGGAGGCATGACACCTGAATAGTCTTTGTAATGCCGATGGCCTTTGGGGCACCAACCACGATCTGACGGAGGGCTGATTTTCAGATTCCCGTGCTCATAAAACATGGTTGCCGCTCCTGAACCCTGGGACAGAATTCGACGAGAAATCTGTTTGACCTCAGGCGAGGCACCCCAAGCCATGGACATGTGCAGGCCCGTTGCACAGATGAAAGCGAAAAGGATGGATGGGGATCGAGCTTTCATATGTTCGCCATCTGCATTTGCTGAACGTCTCGGGTATGCCGGGGGTTCAATTTTAGGTCTTAAGTGCTATTTTTTCGCACTCCACGAGCCTCACCTAAACTCAGCCGCATGTCTGTCTCCCTGCCCGCCGACGAGGCCTTCATGCGCCTGGCCATGGACGAGGCCCGCGCCGCCGCACAGGCGGGCGAAGTGCCGGTGGGGGCCATCGTGGTGAAGGATGGCCGGGTCGTCGCCACCGGACGCAATGCACCCATCGAAGGACACGATCCCACCGCACACGCCGAGATCGTGGCCCTGCGCGCGGCTGCCAGGGCCCTGGGCAACTACCGCCTTGACGGCTGCACGCTGTACGTGACGCTGGAGCCCTGCGCCATGTGCAGCGGGGCGATGCTGCACGCGAGACTGGCCCGCGTGGTTTTCGGCGCCACCGACCCCAAGACCGGTGTCGCCGGCTCGGTGCTCGACCTCTTTGCCCAGCCGCGCCTGAACCACCAGACCGAGGTGCAGGGCGGGGTGCTGGCCGATGACTGTGCAGGCCTGCTGCGCGAATTCTTCAAGGAGCGCCGAGTGAACCCACATCCCCTGCGCGAAAACGCGCTTCGCACGCCCGACGAGCGTTTCGAGGCGCTGCCCGACTACCCCTGGCGGCCGCATTACGTGAGCGATCTCACCTCGCTGGACGGCCTGCGTCTGCACTACCTGGATGAGGGTGGCGCCCAGGAGCCGATCACATGGCTGTGCCTGCATGGCAACCCGGCATGGAGCTACCTCTACCGCAAGATGATTCCCACGCTGCTGGCCGGTGGTGGCCGGGTGGTGGCGCCCGACCTCATTGGCTTCGGGCGCAGCGACAAGCCGAAGAAGGAGGGTGCACACCGGTTCAGCTGGCACCGGCAGGTGCTGCTCGAGTTCATCGAGCGGCTGGACCTGCAGAACGTCGTGCTGGTCGTTCAGGACTGGGGAGGGCTGCTCGGCCTCACCTTGCCCATGGAATCGCCCGCGCGCTACCGCGGCCTGCTGGTGATGAACACCACGCTGGCCACGGGCGACGCGCCACTGTCACCGGGCTTTCTGGCCTGGCGCGACATGTGCGCACAGAACCCCGACTTCAGCGTGGCGCGCCTGTTTGCGCGCGGCAACCCGCAGATGAGCCCGGCCGAGTGCGAGGCTTACGAGGCCCCGTTCCCCGATCGCGGGCACCGCGCTGCACTGCGGGCGTTCCCCGCGCTGGTGCCCGAACACGCCGACGACGATGGCGCGGCCTTGTCGCGCCAGGCCCGTGATTTCTGGCAGCACGACTGGCAGGGCCAGAGTCTCATGGCCATCGGCCAGCAGGACCCGGTGCTGGGCGAACCGGTGATGCGTGGCTTGCAAGCGCACATTCGTGGCTGCCCCGAGCCCTTGCTGCTGCCGCAGGCGGGCCACTTCGTCCAGGAGCATGGCGAGGCGATCGCGCAAGCGGCGGTACGGCATTTCTCCACGGGATAATCCGGGCCAACATGAGCCACATCTACATCTACTCTCCTTCCAGCGCCGTGCGCGACAAGGCCGCCTTCCGGCGCGGCGTGGCGCGGCTCAAGACCCTGGGTCACGACGTCGAGCTCGACGAGTCGGTGCTCAAGAGCCACATGCGATTTGCCGGCGACGACGACACGCGCCTGGCGGCCATTGGCCGAGCAGCCGCGAGCGGGGCCGACGTCGCTCTGATTTCGCGGGGCGGCTACGGGCTCACGCGCATCCTCGGCCGGTTGCCCCTGAAGCAGATCACCAAAGCCATCGAAGGTGGCACGCAGTTCGTGGGCCTGAGCGACTTCACCGCGTTGCAGATGGCCCTGCTCGCCCGGACCGGCGGCATCACCTGGGGCGGCCCCGCGCTCGGGGAGGACTTCGGCGCCGAGGCGCCAGACGACATCATGGAGGCGTGCTTCGACGATCTGCTGGTCGGCCACGGGGAGGGCGCGGGCTGGACGCTGCCGGCGCCCGAAGCGGTGAAGGACACCGTGCTGCGCGTGCGCGGCGCCACGCTCTGGGGTGGCAACCTCAACGTCATCTGCTCGCTCGTGGGTACGCCGTATCTGCCGGCGGTGAAAGGCGGCATCCTGTTCCTGGAAGACACGAACGAACACCCGTACCGCATCGAGCGGCAGCTCACCCAGCTGGTGAACGCCGGGATCGTTGCGCAACAGAAGGCGGTGCTCCTGGGATCGTTCAACCGCTTCAAGCTGGTGCCGGGCTACGACCGGGGTTTCAACCTCAAGCGGGTGGTGGAGTGGCTGCGCACGCAGACAAAGACACCGGTGTTCACAGGCCTGCCGTTCGGGCATGTCCAGACCAAGGTGTTGTTGCCCGTGGGCCGCAAGGTCGACCTGATGGTCGATGGGCGCGATGCCCTGATCTTCTGGGGCTGAGGCTAGCGCCTCATCCGGCAGGCGTCCATCAGGCTCTTCGGGACCAGGCCCTGGAACACGGGTGACAGGCTCTGCACCCGGTGCACCGCCAGCGCCTCGCCGTGCAACTGGCTGAGCGCGGCCACCATCTCGGCACGGGCGAACCACAGGGCGTGGGCGTCGTGGAGGTATTTGAGTTTCCGTGTGAGCTGGGGGTTGGCCCTCGCACCTTCTTCGCCCAGCACGGCCAGCATGGCTTCCCGCACCGGCTCCAGGGCCTCGGTCGAGTCCTTGCGCACTTCAGGGCTCAGAAGCGCCGAAATACTGTGGCGGATACCGGGTTTGAACCAGCGCATGGAAGTGGCCTCAACGACTTTGTACGAATTGGATACAGGATACGTCCCGTTTCACGGCTTGTGCATGACATATTTTGCATCAAAGTCGAAAAACAACAGATAAATCAAATGTTTACAGGGGTTTTTTCAGAATGAGGCTGAAGTGTGTAATACCTTTTTATGCCTGTTGATGCCCGCGAAACCGGTTCGCGCAGCCTAAAAACAAGGTCTGTCAAGCCGCCGACCGGGGTATGGCGAGGGGTCGCGCCCGCTCTCAAAATACGGGGGGCGGTGTGTTGTAATCCAGCGCATATTCCTCTGTCCCTATGGCCGAACTGACTATTGCTTTTGTCGACCTGACCGGCAGCGTGTCCGTGTTTGAAACACTGGGTAACGACCGCGCCACCAAGGCCGTGACCCGGCTGACGCAGTGGATCGGCACGATCGGCGTGGAGAGTGGCGGCAAGGTCGTGAAAATGCTGGGCGACGGTGTTCTGTTGTCGTTTTCGAACAACCGGAGCGCGGTGGAGAGCATGGTGCAGATCCAGCAGGAGCACGCCAAGCGTGTGGCCCAGTGGCCCAACCGCCTCAAGCTGCAAATGCAGATCGGCATGGCCCGCGGGCAGGTGGTGGTCGTCGATGGCGACTGCTTTGGCGACGCCGTCAATGTGGCCTCGCGACTGAGCGATCTGGCCGGCCCCGAGCAGATCATGGCCACCGACACCGTCATCCGAAAGCTCGGGCCCCGCAACGGCGTGCGCAGCCGCAGCCTGGGGCCCATGCGCATCAAGGGCAGGGTGGAACCGTGCGAGGTGTTCCGCGTGGAATGGCAGCCCGAAATGCTCTCCGAGTTCCTGACGTTGCCCGCCGACCTGCATGCCCTGCACAACTCCGCCGAGTCGATGTTCGGCGGCATCGAACTGGCCTGGCTCGATTCCACCCACGCCTTCAACATCACCGACCTGCCGCTGAAGATCGGGCGCGTGCCCGAGGCCGACTTCATCGTGAGCGACCCCCGCGTGTCGCGCCTGCACGCGGCGATCGACATCCGCTCCGGCAACTACGTGCTCGAAGACATCAGCAGCTACGGCACCTGGGTGCGGTTTTCCGGTGGCGACAACGCGATTTCGCTGCGCCGTCAGGAATGCCTGCTGCACAGCGATGGCGAGATCGCCATGGGCGCGCCTTTCAGCGACTTCAGCGCCCCCACCGTGAGCTTCAAGCTGGTGGACGGCACGCTTTCACTCGGTCACGCCCTCGTCCGCAAGTAGACCTGGCGACCTTTAAAACAAACGCTTTCGGACCGGTGCCCGGCCTCGGAGCGATGCAGGAGACAACCCGTGCGCTGGATTCGACGATTGGTCGCCCTGCTGGGCTTTGTGCTGGTGCTGCTCGTGGCGCTGGCGGCGTTCTACGTGCAGCGCAGCCTGCCCCAGATGTCGGGTTCGCTCGCCTTGCCGGGCCTCACCGCGCCGGTGAAGGTGCAGCGCGATGCCAGCGATGTGACCCACATCCTCGCCAGTCGCCCCACCGACGCATGGATGGCCATGGGCTATGTGCATGCGCAGGAGCGCGGCTGGCAACTCGAGTTCAACCGCCGCGTGATGCGCGGCCAGCTCTCCGAAGTGCTGGGCCCGGCCACGCTGGAGACCGACCGCCTGATGCGCACACTGGGCATCCGCGAGGCCGCACGTGCGCAGTTCGATGGTCTGCCGCCCGAGGCGAAGGAGGCCGTGAAGGCTTACAGCGCGGGCATCAACGCCTTCTTCGCGCAAGGCAGCCAGTCGCTCAGCCTGGAATTCCTGCTGTTGGGCATCGATCCTTCGGAGCAGGCGCGCGCCGGCACCTGGTGGGATCCGCTGGACAGCGTGGGCTGGTCGATCATGATGGCGCTGGACCTCGGCGGGAACTGGGGCAACGAGTTCGCGCGGCTCGCGGCGCTCAAAGTGATCGAGACCCGGGCGCTCTGGGAACTGTTTCCACCCTATCCGGGCGAGCAGCCGGCATCGTCGGCCGATCTTGCCGCGCTGTACAAGGATCTGGGCGTCTACCGCACGACCCCGCTCACCACAAGCACCGCACCGGCCCCCGTCAACGGCATGCGTGAGGCGTTCCTCGCCCGCATCGGCGCGGATCTGGCGCTCTGGTCGCAAGGCCTGGGCGACGTGGAAGGCAAGGGGTCCAACAACTGGGTGGTCGGCGGTTCGCGCAGCGCCACCGGCAAGCCGCTGCTGGCCAACGACCCGCACCTGGGCCTGAGTGCGCCCGCCATCTGGTATTTCGCGCGGCTGCAGGCGCCCGCGGCCGAGGGCATGCCCGGTATGGACGTGATCGGGGCCACGCTGCCCGGCACGCCCTTCGTGGTGCTCGGCCGCACCGCCGAAGTCGCCTGGGGCTTCACCAACACCGGCCCCGATGTGCAGGACCTCTACCTCGAGCAGCTCAACCCGGCCAACCCGTCGCAGTACCGCGTTCCCGGCCCAGGCAGCGAACCGGCCTGGGCGCCGTTCACGACCCGTTCAGAGACGATTCGCGTCAAGGGCCAGATGGATGTGATCCACACGGTGCGCAGCACGCGCCACGGCCCGGTGCTCAGCGATGCCCAGGCCGCACATGCGCAGGTGCTCGACACCACGCGCTTCGTGCTGTCGCTTCGCTGGACGGCGCTCGACGCGGACAACCGCAACGTGGTGGCCACCATGAAGTCGAACCAGGCGCGCTCGGTGCCGGAACTGCTGGAGGCGATGCGCGAGTTTCACGCGCCCATGCAGAACGTGGTGATGGCCGACCGCAGTGGTCGCATCCAGTACAAGGCGGTCGGCAAGATTCCGCTGAGGTTGCCGGCCAACGACATTCGCGGTGTGGCGCCTGCGCCAGGGTGGGATGCGCGCTACGACTGGACCGGCTGGCTGCCGTTCGAGGACACCCCCCAGGATGATGGTTCGCGCGGCTGGATCGCCACCGCCAACCAGCGCATCCACGGCCCGGACTACCCGCACTTCCTGACGCAGGACTGGGCCGCTCCCTACCGGCAGGAACGCATCGAAGCACTGCTGGAGAAGACACCGAGCCACAGCGTCGCCACCTTTCAGGCGATGCACGCCGACCAGTTCTCCCAGGCCACGTTGCGCCTGCTGCCCTTCCTGCAGAAGACCGCGTCCGACCATCCGCTGGCGGCGGCCGCGCAGGCGGCGTTGAAAGATTTCGACGGCGTCATGAGCGCCGACCGGGCTGCACCCCTCATTTACTCGGCATGGGCCGACTCGTTCACCCGGCAAGTGGTCGGTGGGCGACTGGGCAAGGAACGCTTTGAAGCGATGTACGGCAAGCGGCTGTTCCGCAACACCATCGAGGGCATCCTGGAGCGCGATGACGCGAACTGGTGCGGGGCAGCAGGATGCGCCGCCGCCAGCAGCGCGGCGCTGGCCGATGCACTGGACCGGCTGCAGAAAGTGCACGGTGCCGACGTGGCGGCCTGGCGATGGGGCGAAGCACATCCCGCGATTTCCATCCACCGGCCGCTCAGCAACGTGAAGCCCCTGGCGCACTTCTTCGAGGTTCGCACGCCCACGGGAGGCGATCCATTCACGGTGAACGTGGGGCAATACCACCTGGACAAGCTGGATGCCCCGTACGCCAACCGGCACGCCGCCAGCCTGCGCGCCATCTACGACCTGGCCGATCTGGACAACTCACGCTTCATCTACCAGACCGGGCAGAGCGGCAATGTGTTTTCGGGCCGCTACCGCGACATGAGCGAGCCCTGGGCGGGCGTTCAGTACCGCACACTGTCGATGAACCCGACGCAGTGGGCGTCGAGCCTCACGCTCAGCCCCTGACGCTCATTTGAGGTTGCCGGAGAGGAACTGGGCCAGGCGCTCGCTTTTCGGGCGCGCGAGCACCTCGGCCGGCACGCCTTGTTCCTCGATGCAACCTTTGTGCAGGAAGATGAGGTGAGAGGACACCTCTCTTGCAAAGCCCATCTCGTGTGTGACGACCACCATGGTGCGGCCTTCCTCGGCCAGCAGCTTCATCACGCGCAACACCTCGCCCACCAGCTCGGGATCGAGCGCGCTGGTGGGTTCGTCGAACAGCATCACGTCGGGTTCCACCGCCAGTGCGCGCGCAATCGCCACCCGCTGCTGCTGGCCGCCGCTCATGTGCGAGGGGTAGCGGTCTTCCACGCCGCGCAGTCCCACGCGTTCCAGGTAGCGGCGCGCCGTCTCCACGGCCTTGTCCTTCGGGATCCCGAGCACGTGCACGGGCGCCTCGATGATGTTCTGCAGCACCGTCATGTGCGCCCAGAGGTTGAAGTGCTGGAAGACCATGGCCAGCTTGGTGCGCAAGCGCTGCAATTGCGCGGCGTTCACGGCCCGCAGTTCACCGTGTCGATCGGCCTTGAGCTGGAGTTCCTCGCCGCCGAGCACGATGCGCCCGGCGTTGGGGTTCTCCAGCAGGTTGATGCAGCGCAACAGCGTGCTCTTGCCGGAGCCCGAACTGCCGATCAGGCTGATGACGTCGCCCGCGCGGGCCTGCAGCGACACACCCTTGAGCACTTCGTTATCACCAAACCGCTTGTGGATGTCGTGCACCTCCAGCAGCGGTCGGGACGTCGAGCGGGCGGAGGCGGTGTCGATGGTCATGGGCATGGCCAGGGTTGAAAGCGTGTTTCAGGCGCCGAGCAGGTCGCCTGAACGGAACGGCGTGGGGCCGGCGATCTTGCCCACCTCACCGCCGGCAACGACGTAGCGTTCGCGCACGGTGGCATACAGCACGCCGGGCACCTCCGCGCGCACCGGGTGAACGCGCGCGTGTTCCGGCGCGGTGGGGTCGATGACTTCGGCCACCACGTCGCCCACGGCCAGGCGGGCGCCGGTGGCAGCGAGGAACACCAGCACGCCGGGCACTGGTGAACGCAGCGTCTGCGATCCCGACAGCGGCGTGGGCGTGCAGGGCAGGGCAGGCAGCGCGGGCGGGTGGGGCGTGGCGATCACGCCGATGTGCTCCAGGAAGGCGAGTAGCGCCTGGGCGTCCTGCCGCGCCAGCGTGTGCGAGACGTTCGCCTCACCGCGCAACTCCACGGTGGTGCTGGCGCAGCCCTGGGGCAGCGGCACCTGCACGCCGGCCGCCTTCAGGCGATCGGCCAATTGCCACCACAGACCCGAGAGGCGCTCGTCAAACGGGCCGCCGCCGGATTCGCGCGCCAGCAGCACGGCCCTGCAACCCAGCAGGCGCGCCAGGGGTTCCAGCGGAGGCCAGCACGCTTCCTCGCTGTAGAGGTGCATCACCGCGTCGCCGTCGCAATGCAGGTCCAGGACCAGGTCGGCGTCGTGCGACAGCCGCAGCAGTTGCCGACGCAGGCCCTCCAGCTCGCTCGAGGGCTGCCACGACCGGAGCCACTGGCCGACCAGCGCGCGCACCGTCGCCACGTTGGCCTGCGCATCCTGCCCCAGTTGCTTCGTGGCCTCGGCCAGTACGGCTTCGGCCAGGTCGGGGTAGTGGCGGTTGAAGTTCTGCGCCGTGTCGAACTCGAAGCGGCCCATGGGCTTGTGGTCCAGCCGCTGGGACAGGCCGATCGGATTGGCCACCGGCACCAGCACCACCTGGCCGCTGATGTGGCCGTCGGCTTCGGCGGCCTGCAGGTGTTCGCGAAGGTGGTGCGCCACCAGCATGCCCGGGAGTTCTTCCGCGTGCAGGCTGGCCTGGACGTAAACCTTCGGGCTGGCGTCGGGCGAGCCGAAATGAAAGCTCACCAGCGTCTTCTGGCTGCCCAGGCTGGGACTCGGCAGGGGATGTTCGATGCGCTGCATGCCGTTGGATTCTCTTCGCGATTCAATGAGCTCGCGGAGCGAGGTGGGCCAGGAAGCGGCGCTCGGCCAGCTTGAAGGCGCCCACCAGGCTGAACGTGATGGTGAGGTAAATCGCGGCGGCGAACAAGTAGGCCTCGAAGGGCAGGTAAAAGTCGGAGTAGATGCGACTGGCCGCAGCGGTCACATCCAGCATGGCCGGCACCGTGCTGGCCAGGCTGGTGGCGTGCAGCATCATCACCACTTCATTGCTGTAGGCTGGCAGGGTGCGGCGCAAGGCACTGGGCAGCACGATGCGGCGCAGCGCGAGACGGCGGCTCATGCCCATGGCCTGCGCGGCCTCGATCTCACCGGGGGCCGTTTCGCGAATGGCCCCGGCGATCATCTCGGCCGTGTAGCCGGCCGTGTTCAGGCTGAAAGCCAGTAGGGCGCAGAAGAACGGCTCCTTGAAATGCGTCCAGGGCCAGATGTCGTTCCAGCGCGCCTGGATCCAGTCCAGCTGCGCCAGGCCGTAATAGATGAGGTAGAGCTGAATCAGCAATGGCGTGCCGCGGATCACATACGTGTAGGCCCCGACCAGCCAGCGCAGCGGCGCGATGGAACTGGTCAACGCCAATGCGAACAGCAGCGCCAGCACGGCACCCACACCCAGCGACGACAGCAGCAGCCACACCGTGGTGATGAGACCTTCGCCGTACATGGCCAGCGAAGTGGGCCGGAAGATGACTTCCCAGTTCATGCCCGCGCCCGCTTCACGCCCAGGCTGAAGCGGCGGTCAAGCCACCGAAGGGCCCACAGCGAGACGGTGGTGTAGATCAGGAAGAGGGCCGCAGCGAACAGGAAATACATGAACGGCTCCCGCGTGGCCGCGCTCGCCTGCTTGGCGAGGTAGGTCATCTCGTGCAGACCGATCAGGCTTACCAGCGCCGTGGCCTTGATCAGCACCAGCCAGTTGTTGGTGAAGCCGGGCAGCGCGTAACGCACCATTTGCGGTGCCGTGATTCGCCAGAAGGTGCGCAGCGGGCTCATGCCGAATGCCCAGCCCGCCTCCATCTGGCCTTTGGGAATGGAAAGAATGGCGCCGCGGAAGGTTTCCGTCATGTAGGCGCCATAAATGAAGCCGATGGTGAGCATGCCCGCGAGAAACGGGTTGATGTCCACCGTGGCGCGGCTGCCCGTTGCCTCGATCAAGTGGTTCAGGCCGATGGTGCCGCCGTAGAAGATCAGCAGCATCAGCACCAGTTCGGGGACGCCCCGCACCAGCGTGGTGTAGACCGTGGCCAGGCCCACGAGCACGGGGCGGCCCGAGAGCTTGGCGCTGGCACCCAATAGACCCAGCAGGACGGCCACCACCAAGGCCGCCAGCGAGACGCCCACCGTGAGGAGGGCGCCCTGCAGGATCGAGGCGTGGTAGCCGGTCAAGGCGCCGGGCTTTTAGTTGCCGTAGACGTCGAAGTCGAAGTACTTCTTGCTCACCGTCTCGTAGACACCATTGCTGCGAATGGTCTTGATGGCTGCGTTCAACTGGTCCTTGAGCTCGGTCTCGCCCTTGCGCAGCGCCACCCCGACACCAGTACCGTAGTACTTGGGGTCGTTCAGGACGGGGCCCACGAAGCCGTAGCCAGCACCTTCAGGCTTGCTCAGGAAGCCACCGTTGACCTCCACCTGGTCGGCCACGGTGCCATCGAGGCGGCCGGACTTGATGTCCAGATAGACCTGATCCTGGGCTTCGTAGGGAACGATGCTGGCACCGGCGGGCTTGAGCTCAGCCATGGCGTACTTTTCCTGCGTGCTGCCTTTGAGGACGCCGATCTTCTTGCCTTTGAGCGACGCCAGGTCGGTGAATGCCGTGCCGGTCTTCACCACGATGCGGCTGGGCGTGAAATAGTATTTGTCGGAGAAGTCCACCACTTGCTGGCGTTCCTCGGTGATCGACATCGAGCTGACGATGACGTCGTACTTCTTGGCCTGGAGGCCCGGGATCATGCTGTCCCACACCTGTTCGACGTACACGCACTTGCGCTTGATTTCGTTGCAGAGCGCTTCGGCGATGTCGACATCGAAACCGGTGGGTTTGCCGTCGGCGGTCTTGAAGGTGAACGGCTCGTAGGTCGGATCGATCGCGACCTTGAGCTCCGGCATCTCTGCAGGAGCCGGTGCAGGTGCCGCGGCCGGTGCGGCAGCGGGCGCTGGTGCGGGTGCAGGGGTTTCGGTCTTGCCACAGCCGACAAGCGCTGCGGCACCAATGAGACTGAGGGACAGGAGTGCGTGTTTCATGGAGATCTTTCGAAGGCCGGCCTTGTGGACGACCCGATGGTTGTTTGCAGGCGATGGATTGTAGGTGCAGGGTAACGAAGCGCAGGAAGCGGGTCAGCAGTGTTTGCCCTGAAGGCGCTGCCTTTGCGACAGCGGTGGATGAGCAAGTTCCAGGCCGCAGCTTCTATACATTGAACTATACATAATATACATCGTAGAACTTCAAAGCAATGAGCATTCACGCCGCCGCGACTACCATCAGACCCACTTTTCCAACCACCCACAAGGCATACCCATGGCATCACAGAGTTCTCCCAGGATCGCGCTCGTCACAGGCGCGGGCACCGGCATCGGTCGCAGTGTCGCGCTCGGGCTCTTGAAGGACGGATTTCATGTCGTACTCACTGGCCGACGACCTGAGCCGCTGGCGGCCGTGGCCGAAGCGGCCAAGGCTGCGGGCCAGCAGGCGCTGGCCGTGCCCGCAGACGTTCGGGACCCCGAAAGCGTACAGGCCTTGTTCGACAACATCGAACGGCGCTTCGGCAGGCTGGACCTGCTGTTCAACAACGCCGGTGTGAATGCGCCCGCGGTTCCCATGGACGAACTGCCCGTGGATCGTTGGAAAGATGTGATCGACACCAATGTCACCGGCGTTTTCCTGTGCGCACGCGCGGCCTTCGGGCTGATGCGCCGGCAAAAGCCGCAAGGTGGCCGGATCATCAACAACGGATCCATCTCGGCCCATGCGCCCCGCCCCTTCAGCAGCCCGTACACGGCCAGCAAGCATGCCGTGCTGGGCCTGACCAAGACCATCGCCCTGGATGGCCGGGACTTCAACATCGTGTGCAGCCAGATCGACATCGGCAACGCCCTGACCGAGCTGTCGGCACGCATGACACAAGGGGTGCGCCAGGCCAACGGGACGATGGCCACGGAACCCATGATGGACGTGGAGCACGTGGCGCAGGCGGTGCGCTACATGGCGGCTCTGCCGCTGTCGACCAACGTGCTGAACATGACCGTGATGGCCAGCCAGATGCCCTTCGTGGGCCGGGGATGAAATGAAGAAAGGGGCCAGAGGCCCCTTTTTCAGTCTTCGACGAAGGCTTCTTCGCGCTTCTTCTTGATGGATGGAAGCAGCACGATCACCAGCAAGACGGCCGCCGCGGCAAGCAGCGAAGCAGAGATGGGGCGCGTGACGAACACCGACCAGTCCCCGCGAGAGATCAGCATGGCGCGGCGCAGGTATTCCTCCATCATCGGCCCGAGGATCAAGCCCAGCAGCAGCGGCGCAGGCTCGCAACCCAGCTTGATGAAAAGGTAGCCGATGAAGCCGAACATGGCCACCATCCAGATGTCGAAGCTGTTGTTGTTGGTCGAGTAAACGCCAATCGCACAGAACAGCACGATGGCCGGGAACAGCCAGCGGTACGGCACGGTCAGCAGCTTGACCCAAAGGCCAATCAGCGGCAGGTTCAGGATCACGAGCATCGCATTGCCGATCCACATCGAGGCGATCAGGCCCCAGAACAGCTCGGGGTTGGAGGTCATCACCTGCGGACCCGGCTGGATGTTGTGGATCGTCATGGCGCCCACCATCAGCGCCATCACGGCGTTGGGTGGAATGCCCAGCGTGAGCAGCGGGATGAACGACGTCTGCGAACCTGCGTTGTTGGCCGCCTCGGGCGACGCAACGCCGCGGATGTTGCCCTGGCCGAAAGGCACTTCGCCGGGCTTGAGCTTGGTCTTCTTCTCGATGGTGTAAGCCGCGAAGGACGACAGCAAGGCGCCACCGCCCGGCAGGATCCCCAGCACGGAGCCCAGCGCCGTGCCGCGCAGCACCGCAGGCGCCATGCGCTTGAAGTCCTCTGCCGTCGGCATCAGGCCCTTGACCTTGCCCACGAAGACTTCCCGCTTCTCTTCGTCCTGCGACAGGTTGCTGATGATTTCACCGTAGCCGAAGATGCCCATGGCGATCACCACGAAGCTGATGCCATCGGTGAGTTCGGGAATGTCGAAGCTGAACCGTGCGACGCCGGAGTTCACGTCCGTGCCCACCAGGCCAATGAGAAGACCGAGCACGATCATGGCCAATGCCTTGATCAGCGACCCGGAGGCCAGCACCACCGCACCAATGAGACCGAGCACCATGAGCGCGAAATACTCGGCCGGACCAAAGCTCAGGGCCACTTCGGTGAGGGGCGGCGCAAAAGCCGCCAGCACCAGCGTGCCCACACAACCTGCGAAGAACGAGCCCAGCGCAGCGGCCGAGAGAGCAGGACCCGCCCTGCCCTTGCGCGCCATCTGGTGGCCGTCGATCACGGTCACCACCGAAGACGATTCACCCGGCAAGTTGACCAGGATGGCGGTGGTGGAGCCGCCGTATTGCGCGCCGTAGTAGATGCCGGCCAGCATGATCAGCGCGGCCACCGGCGGCAGGCCGTAAGTGGCGGGCAGCAGCATGGCGATGGTGGCCAGCGGGCCGATCCCCGGCAACACCCCGATCAGCGTGCCGAGCAGGCAGCCGATGAAGGCATAGACCAGGTTCTGGAAAGTGAAGGCGACGCCGAAGCCCAGCGCCAGGTGGTCGTAGAGTTCCATCATGATGGGTGCTGCCTAGTGAATCAGGAATTCAGGAAAGCAGGCCACACGGGGAACTGCAGGTTGAGCAGGTAGACGAAGCCGCCGTAACTGCCCACGGCGAGAATGGTGGCCAGGATGAGCGATTCCTTCAGGCTCCATTTCGGGCGTGCCATGCTGGCGATGATCACCAGTGCGTAGATCGCAACAATCAACCCCATGGCCGGAAAGCCGATCGACGGCAGGCCCACGAGCAAGGCGCCAAAGGCCAGGTTGGCGCCCAGGATGTAGCCCAGCGGCCGCCAGGCGAAGGCACCGATCGGGTCGCCATCAGGGGCCTTGCTTCGAAAGGACAACAGGGTGACGGCAATGCCCAGCACCGCGAGCAGGATGCCAAGCAGAAGCGGGAAGTAGCCCGGCCCCATTCGGGATGCCGTGCCGACCGTGAAACTGGTGGCACCGACGGCAAAGGCAATGCCGACGATGGTGAACATGAGTCCTGAAAAGAAGTCCTTCTGACTGGCGAGCTTCACAGCGTCTCCTCAATTTGTGGGTATCGGCGCGATTTTGATGCGTCGGTTTGGATGAACCAATGTGGATTACACCTACTCCAGGCCTCAAAGCAGGCGTTTCGTTCCTTGTGGAGCAATGTTTGAATGAATGAAAGGTATTACCATCGGCCACGCGGCTGCTTGGCCCGCACGAACGCGGCGATGATCTCCGCCGCTTCGGCCCGGTTGGCGCCCTGGGCGAAGTCGATGGCACTCAGGCCCTTCTGGTTCTTCAGCAAGGGGTCGGCGCCCTCTTCCAGCAGCAGCTTGACCACGCCCGGGTTGCCATAGTGGGCGGCCATCATCAGCGGCGTGCTCCGGTTCGGCGACTCGGCGTCGATGTAGGCGTGGTTCTCCAGCAGCAATCGCACCATGGCCGGGCTTTCGGCACCCGCGAAGGTCGCGGCGTAATGCAACGGCGTCCAGCCGGGCTTGTTCACCTCCGCCTTGCGTTCGATGAGGCGTCGGGCCAGCGCCAGGCGTCCCTTGAGCGCGGCCATCATCAACGGCGTCTCACCTTTCTCACTGATGGCGTTCACATCCACCTTACTCTGGCCGGCCAGAAAGTCGGCGACGGCGGGCGCATCGTCCCTGATCGCCAGGAACAAGGGGTGCTCTCCAGCGGCGTTGCGGGTATTGAGGTCGAAGCCACGCCGTGCCAGGGCCTGGATCGCGCCGACATCGTCGCGCTTGATGGCCGTGAAGAAGTCGTCGAAGGAGCTGGCCCATGCCGACATCAGGTTGACCAGAGGCAACAAGGAAATCGCTTTTAAAACAACGCGTCTGTTCATATATCTCAAGTATTGCAAGAGGTTTTCAGGAGTCGGCGGCGAGCGCCCTGCCAAACAGCAGATCAAAATTCCGGCTGGTCGCGGTGGCTACATCCTGCACCTCCAGGCCTTTGATGGCGGCGATCTGGCGCGCCACCCAGGGCACCAGGGCCGGGGAATTGGTCTTGCCACGATGTGGCACCGGTGCCAGGTAAGGACTATCGGTTTCGATCAGGGTTCGGTCCAGTGGCACGAAAGCAGCCACCTCGCGCAGGTCGGCGGCGGTCTTGAAGGTCAGGATGCCCGAGAAGGAAATGTAGAAGCCCAGGTCCAGCGCCGCGCGCGCCACGGCCATGGATTCGGTGAAGCAGTGAAACACGCCGCGGGAGGGCGCGCCGTCCGATCCGGCCCGGGCCGTCGCGGAACCGATGCCGCCCTCTTCCCGCAGGATCGCCAGGGTGTCTTCCGATGCACTGCGGGTGTGAATGACGAGCGGAAGGTCGGTCAGGCGCCCGGCCCGGATGTGCGTCCGGTACCGCTCGCGTTGCCATGCCATGTCGGCCACCGTGCGGTCTCCGAGCCGGTAGTAGTCCAGCCCCGTCTCCCCGATGCCGATGACCCGGGGGCGGGCAGCGCGCTCCAGCAGGTCATCCAGCGTGGGCTCCTGAAGGCCTTCGGTGTCGGGGTGCACGCCCACCGTCGCCCACAGGTGCGGATGGTCGTGGGCCAGTTGGTAGACATCCTCGAACTCTTCCAGGGTGGTGCAGATGCACAGCGCGCGCTCGACCTGCGCCTCGGCCATGGCCTGCAGGATGTGGGGCAACTGCTCACGCAGCTCGGGAAAGCTCAGATGGCAATGGGAATCGGTGAACATGCGAATCGAACGGGCAGCAAAAAGCCGATGGGACACGCATTGTGCGCCGCATCGGCTTCGCAGAAACCGCCGCGAGGACGGATCAGAGCGTCTGGGTGGCCTTGTCCGAACCCAGGTTGGAGCCGAGGATCTCCTCGATCTTCAGCTTGAGCTGGCGCGACTTTTCGTCAGCGGGGAAACGGATGCCCACGCCTTGTGTGCGAGCGCCCTGTGCCTTGGGCGGCGTGACCCAGGCCACCTTTCCCGCCACCGGATAGCGCTGCGGGTCGTCGGGCAGGCTGAGCAGCACATAGACGTCATCGCCCAACCGGTACTCCCGCGCTGACGGGATGAAGATGCCGCCATCGGCGAACAGGGGGATGTACGCGGCATACAACGCAGCCTTCTCCTTGATGGAGAGCTGGATCACGCTCGGGCGCGCTGCAGCGGCCGCTGGAGAAGGGTTGGTGCTCATGGGAGGCAGTTTAGCGGCAATCGTCGGTGCACAAGACCCTGAAGTACCCCTGCCATGCGTGCAAAAGCGGGGTGTTTCCGTGACATATGCGCGCTATGTCCCGACAGGCGCCGCGCGGTGGCCTGGTGGGGATGAGCCACCACTAGGCCCCGCCCTGCCCTGTGCTTGCCAGCACCTGGCGGGTGCGGGCTGCCCAGGCTTCCTGCATCAGGCCGGCGCTGTAGGGGTGCTCCACCGAGCGCGCCGCCGCCATGAGCTCGCGCGACCACTGGGCCAGCACGCCCCAGCGGGGTGCAGGCGGCAGCTGGTCGTCGGGAAAGAAGCGCGCCGGCGCGCCGGCGGCCTTGGCCATCAGGTCGTGACACAGCTTCTGCAGCACCGCCAGCTGGCGCGCGGGCGCCCAGTCCGACAGCAGGGCCCAGTCGCCGCGGGAGAGCGAACCCGGCAGTTGCCCCCAAGCCGCGCCCTGCAGTCCGGAGGCAGCCCAATCCAGCGCATCGTCGGGTCGACCACCGGCCGCTTGCAGCCACACGCGGGCCTGTTCCCTGTTCGCTCCACGGGCCGCATCCTGGGCCACCAGCCATTCCAGCGCCTGGGCCTCGTCGGGCCACACCATGGCGTGCGTCTGGCAACGGCTGCGGATGGTGGGCAGCAACTGGTGGGCGGCGTCGGTGGCGAGCACGAATCGCACCTCGCCCACGGGCTCCTCCAGCGTCTTGAGCAACGTGTTGGCCGACTCCATGTTCATGCGCTCCGCCGGGTACACCAGGATGACCTTGGTGTTGCCCCGCGAGCGCGTGAACTGGGTGAAGGCCACTGCGTCGCGCGCGGCCTCCACGCGAATCAGCTTGCTGGGCTTGCGCTTCTTGTCGTCGATCTCTTTCTGCGCGCTCTCGTCGAGCGGCCAACCCAGTTCCAGGCTCAGCGTCTCAGGCATCAGGGCACACAGGTCGGCGTGCGTGCGCACATCGATGGCGTGGCAACTGCCGCATTCGCCGCACGCGCCTTGCGGGCCCGGCCGCTCGCACAGCCAGGCGCGGGCCAGCGCCAGCGCCAGGTCGTATTGCCCGAGGCCAGAAGGGCCGGCGAGCAGCAAGGCGTGGCCCCGCTGGGCCAGCAGGTCCTTCAGTTGGGTCTGCAGCCAGGGTGCCAGGGTGCTCATGCCGGTGCCTGCGCAGGTTGCAGCCAGCCTCGCTGCTCGAACGCGGCGCGCACACCGTGCCAGACCGCCTCTTTCGATCGGTCGGACGGCACGCGCACGAAGCGGGCGGGGTCTTCGGCCAGGCGCTGGGCGTAGCCTTCTGCCACACGCTGGAAGAAAGCCACGGGCTGGGCCTCGAAGCGGTCGGGCACGCGCGCGCCAGCCAGCCGCTGGGCGGCCACGTCCGGGGGCAGATCGAACCAGACGGTCAGGTCGGGCTGGCGCAGTCCCGTCGCATCGGGACGCGCCTGCACCCATTGTTCGAGCTGTCGCAGCACCGTCAGGTCAAAGCCGCGCCCGCTGCCCTGGTAGGCAAACGTGGCATCGGTGAAGCGGTCGCACAGCACCACATCGCCCCGTGCCAGTGCGGGCTCGATGACCTGCGCGAGGTGGTCCCGCCGGGCCGCAAACATCAGCAAGGCCTCGCACAGCGGGTCCATGGCGTCGTTGAGCACCATGTCGCGGAGCTTCTCGGCCAGCGGCGTGCCGCCCGGTTCGCGCGTGAGTGTCAGGCCACGCCCCGCGGCTCGGAAAGCGTCGGCCAGCGCGGCGATGTGGGTGGACTTGCCCGCGCCGTCGATGCCTTCGAAGGTGATGAAGAGTCCGGCCGGATGCATGTGCGGGAGATGGGGGAGGTTCAGCGGCGCAGGATGTAGCGCCGGACCGCCGCATTGTGCTCTTCCAGCGATGAACTGAACTGGCTGGAGCCGTCGCCGCGCGCCACGAAGTAGATGGAGTTGGTGGACAGCGGCTGCACCGCGGCCATGATGGACGCCATGCCGGGCATGGCAATCGGCGTGGGCGGCAGACCGGCGCGCGTGTAGGTGTTGTAGGGCGTGTCTTCGGTGAGGTCGTTGCGCCGCAGGTTGCCGTCGAATGCTTCGCCCAGGCCGTAGATGACCGCGGGGTCCGTCTGCAGGCGCATGCCGATGCGCAGCCGGTTGGAAAACACGCCACCGATGCGACGGCGGTCGCTCTCCAGGCCGGTTTCCTTTTCAATGATGCTGGCCAGGATCAGCGCCTCGTCAGGCGTGCGCAGCGGAGTCGCGGGGTCACGCTGGGCCCAGGCCTGAGCCATGCGCTCTTCCATGGCCTTGGCGGCCGCGCGCAGCACGCTGGACGCCGGCGCGTGCTTGAGCACCCGGTAGGTGTCCGGGAAAAACCGTCCCTCGGGGTGGCGGCCGGGGTAGCCGATGAGCGCCATGATGTCGGCCTGGCTGAGACCTTCCATGTCCTGCTTGAGATCGGACGCGCTGCGCACGGCCTGCAGCACCTGGCGCACGTTCCAGCCTTCCACCAGTGTGATGCTGCGCAGCGCCTGTTCGCCCCGAACGAGCTTGGACAGCAGGGTCCGGGGCGTGGTGCCGGGGGCGAACTCATAGCTGCCGGCCTTCATGTCGCGCGATTCACCCGAGAGGCGGAACCAGGCGTAGAGCATCTGGGGATGCGCACCGATGCCGGCATCCGACAGCGTCTGGGCAATCGACTGCGCCGACGAGCCCGAGGCGATGGTCACATCCAGGGGTCGTTCCGCCGAGGTGCCCGCGGGCAGGCGCAGCGGCTGTTGCAGCCACCACATGCCGACGACGGCGGCCAGCACGGCCAGGATCAGCGGGTAGACCACCAGCAGTTTGAGGATTCGCATCTCGGGCTTGGTGTGGGCAGGGACAAGGGGTGGGAGGGCTGCGGGCAGCCCGGCCGGCCATGATAATCGAGCCCCCCTCTCCCGCAGGGCCCCGCGCCTGCCCACTGGCCGGCTCTTGCCCGCCATTCATCGAGTACCGCCCCACCATGATCCACTCCCTTGATCCCGCTCCTTCCGCGCAGGCTGCCATGCTGGACGGCGCGACCCCGCTCACGCAACTGGGCGTGATCCGCGTCGAGGGAGAGGACGCTGCGGCTTTCCTGCACGGCCAGCTCACGCAGGATTTTTCCCTGCTGGGCCTGTCCGAGGCGCGCCTGGCGGCCTTCTGCTCCGCCAAGGGCCGCATGCTGGCCAGCTTCGTGGGATTCAAGCGCGCGCACGACGACATCCTGCTCGTGTGCAACCGCGACCTGCTGGCACCCACCTTGAAGCGCCTGTCCATGTTCGTGTTGCGGGCCAAGGCCCGCCTGAGCGACGCCAGCGAGAACTTCCAGGTCTTCGGTCTGGCGGGCGGTGGCGTTCCTGCCGCGCTGCCGACGGCAGTTTGGAGCCAGTGGCGGGACGGCCAGGTCAGCGTGGTGCGTCTGCCGGCGGCGCCCGGTGCCGTCCGCGCCCTGTGGGTGGCGCCCGTCGGCGCGGCGGCCCCCACGGCAACGGCGCTGGCCGAACCGCTGTGGCAGTGGCTCGAGGTGCAGAGCGGTGTGGCCATGCTGAGCCAGCCGGTGGTGGAGTCGTTCGTGCCGCAGATGTTGAACTATGAATCTGTGGGCGGCGTGAACTTCAAGAAGGGTTGCTACCCCGGCCAGGAGGTGGTGGCGCGAAGCCAGTTCCGCGGCACCCTCAAGCGCAGGGCCTATGTGGTGCATGCCGAAGGCGCGCTGGTCGCGGGGCAGGACGTGTTTTCCGAAGGCGATCCCGACCAGCCCTGCGGCACCGTGGTGGAAGTGGCACCTCACCCGGTGCAAGGCTTCGACGCCATCGTTTCCCTGCAGACCAGCGCGGCGGCAGCAGGTGGCCTGAGGGCGGGCAGCGTGAGCGGGCCGCACTTGACGCTGCTGCCCCTGCCCTATTCCCTGCTCGAGGACATCTGAGGGCCGGGCCGAAGGCTGCGCCATGTGCCTCATCGCTTTCGCGCTGAACGCCGACCCGGCGTGCCCGCTGCTCATCGCGGCCAACCGCGATGAGTACCTGGACCGTCCCACGGCGCCGCTGCACCGCTGGGCGCTGCCCGATGGCAC
Source organism: Hydrogenophaga sp. (assembly GCF_051858985.1). Classification (GTDB taxonomy): domain Bacteria; phylum Pseudomonadota; class Gammaproteobacteria; order Burkholderiales; family Burkholderiaceae_C; genus Hydrogenophaga. The sequence goes on from NZ_JBHYGM010000002.1 coordinate 776,590, forward strand.
CGAGGTGGTGGGTGGGCGCGACCTGCGAGATGGCGGCACCTGGCTGGGCCTGAGCCCGCAGGGGCGCGTGGCCATGCTCACCAACGTGCGGCAAGCCGTGCTGGGCCCGGGCGCCCGCAGCCGGGGTGAACTCGTCACGCGATGGCTTCAGGGCGACGGCGATGTGGACCGATTCGCCGATGGCATCGATCCTGCAGCGTATGGCGGCTTCAACCTGGTGGTCGGCGACTTTCAGGCCCGCCGCTGGAGCTGGCTGGGCAATCGGCAACCGGACCGGCCGCATGAAGAACGTCCGGTCGCGCTGCACCGCCGCGCGCTGGGCGATGGCGTGTACGGGTTGTCCAACGCCAGCCTGGACACGCCCTGGCCCAAGACGCAGCGGCTCAAGCAGGCCGTGCGTGCCTCACTGGAACAGGTGCGCCGCGATGACCGGAGCGGCTGGATCGATCCCCTGGCGCAGGCGCTGTTCGACGACCAGCCGGCGCCAGACACCGACTTGCCTCTCACCGGCGTACCGGGCGACGCGGAACGCGCGCTCTCCAGTGCCTTCGTGCGCATGCCCGGCCGCGCCTATGGCACGCGCAGCAGCCTGGTGGCCAGTGCCCGCCCGGCCGACAGCGGATGGCAGGTGGACGTCATGGAGTGGACGCACGATCATTCGCAAGTGCCCTCGCCACCGGGTGACGCCCACCACCGCGTTGGCCTGTTCTGGGCCTAGAGCTTCGCCACCATTTCCTGGTGAGGGATCCCCGCTTCCTCGAAAGGTACGCCCTGGTCCACATAGCCGAGGCGGCGGTAGAAGCCGATGGCGCTCTGCTGCGCGTGCAGCATCACTTCGGTGTCGCCTCGAGCGCGAGCGGCCTCCATGAGGGCGTGCAACACATCGCGGCCCAGGCGGCTGCCCCGCAGCGTGCGGTCGACCGCCATGCGCCCGATCTTGGCCACGCCTGGCGCGTGAGAGACCAGCCGCCCCGTGGCCACGGGGCGGCCCAGGTGGTTGTACGCCACCGCATGCACCGCCACCGCGTCGCCCTCGTCCCATTCCAGCTCCTTCGGGATGCGCTGCTCCTGCACGAACACCGCCGTGCGGATGGCGCCGGCATCAGTGCCCAGTTCAGTCCACGTCCCCACACGCAACTGCGTCACCGCCTCGCCGGCCTCAAAGCCCAGCAGCGTCTCGCGCAGCGCGGGCGGTACCGGTCTCGACTTCTGCGTCGCCGGATCGGCGAACACGTAGACGATTTCGCCGGTGATGAGGTGGTCCTCGCCGCGAAAGATGGCGCCCTGGAACGTGAGGGACGAATTGCCGATGCGAAGGCACCGCATGGCGATGTCGAGCTGGTCGTCCACCCGCGCCGAGGCATGGAACTCAACCGTGGCTTTCACCACGTAGAGATCGCCACCCAGCTGGTCCATCGTCTCCTGGTACGGCAACGCCAGTGCCCTCCAGTAGTCGGTGATCGCCGTGTCGAAGTACATCAGGTAGTGGGCGTTGAACACGATCTTCTGCATGTCCACCTCGGCCCAGCGCACGCGCAGCCGGTGGAAGAAGCGGAAGTCGCTGCGTTTCAGGGTCATCTCAGGTCCTCTCCGGATGAAAAGCTCGGCGCAGCGCGCGTGCCGCGTCGTTGTGGGCAGTCAACGCCTGGGGGATGGCGCGACCGAAGTTGATGAAACCGTGCACCATGCCGGCATAGATCTCCAGCGCCACCGGCACGCCCGCATGGCGCAGACGGTCGGCGTACATCACGCCTTCGTCCGTGAGCGGATCGCATTCCGCCAGGCCGATCCAGGCGGGAGCCACATCGTCGAGTTCGCGCACGTGCCCCGTGCCGTCGACGCCATCCAGCGGAGCAAAACGCCAGTCGTCGCGGTCGGCCTGCGTGCGCAGGTATTGGCTGAAGAACCAGGTGATGTGAGCTTCTTCCAGCAGGAAGCCGCGAGCAAATGTCTTGTGGCTGTGGGTGTCCTGATGGCCCGCACAGCCGGGATAGAACAGCATCTGCAGCGCCAGTGGCCAGCCCTCGTCGCGTGCCGTGATCGCGGTCACGGCGGCCAGCGTGCCGCCCGCGCTGTCGCCACCCACTGCGATGCGTCGGCCGTCCAGCCCGAGTTCGTTGGCCTGCTCGCGCAGCCAGGCCAGCGCGTCCCAGGCGTCGTCCACCGCGGTCGGAAACTTCGACGCTGGCGCCAGCCGGTAATCCACGGAGAGCACCGCGCAGTGCGCCAGATGGGCCAGATGGCGGCACAGCGGCTCGTGGCTGGCCACGCTGCCCACGGTGAATCCGCCGCCGTGGAAGAACAGCAGCACGGGCAGTGCCACGTCCAGCGCGGGAGCCAACAACCGGGCAGGCAAGGTCGCGCCGTCGCGCGTGGGAATGCGCAGGTCCTGCACCCGGGTGAGCTTGTGCAATGGGATGTCCAGCACGGGCGCGCCGGCCAGGTAGGCGGCTTTCGCCTGGTCTGGCGATAGCGCATGCAGGGGAGGATGGCCGGCGCGGTCGATGCGATCGAGCAGCCCGCGCATGGCAGGCGTGAGCAGGCTGCGGGGATTCGTTGGTGGCGACATGCGCCGCATTGTCTCTGTCTTTTTTGCGACGCATCGGGAACGAACTGCGTTGGCCCCAGGGCCTTCCAACCTTATAGTGATTCACCATAACCCGAAAGAACTCAGAGACACCCGCATGGCGCAAATCCTCTACGTGACCAACATCCTGATCGACTTCGGGGTGCTCTCCCAACTGGCCACCGAATGCGAGCGCGTCGGTATCCGCAAGCCGCTCATCGTCACCGATGCGGGCGTGAAGGCCGCGGGCCTGCTGGACAAGGCCCTGGCCGCGCTGCCTGGCATGAAGCCCGCGGTGTTCGACCAGACGCCCTCCAACCCGACCGAGGCCGCCGTGCGCGCGGCGGTGGCGATCTACCGCAGCGAGGGCTGCGACGGCCTCGTTGCCCTGGGCGGCGGCAGCGCCATCGACTGCGCCAAGGGCGTGGCCATCGCCTGCACCCACGAAGGCCCGCTCAAGACCTACGCCACCATCGAAGGAGGCTCGCCCAGGATCACCGACCGCGTGCCACCCCTCATTGCCGTGCCCACCACCGCTGGCACCGGGAGCGAAGTCGCGCGCGGCGCCATCGTGATCGTCGACGACGGTCGCAAGCTGGGCTTCCACAGCTGGCACCTGGTGCCCCGCACTGCCCTGCTCGACCCCGAACTCACGCTGGGCCTGCCGCCCATGCTCACGGCGGCCACCGGCATGGACGCGATCGCGCACTGCATGGAAACCTTCATGGCGCCCGCCTTCAATCCACCCGCCGACGGCATCGGGCTCGACGGGCTGCAACGTGGCTGGGCGCACATCGAGCGCGCCACGAAGAACGGCCAGGACCGCGAAGCTCGCCTGAACATGATGAGCGCCTCCATGCAGGGCGCGATGGCATTCCAGAAAGGGCTGGGCTGCGTGCATTCGCTCAGTCACAGCCTGGGCGGCGTCAATCCGAAGCTGCACCACGGCACGCTCAACGCCGTGTTCCTGCCGGCCGTGATCCGCTTCAACGCCGAGACAGACTCCATGAAGAAGGACAACCGCCTGCAGCGCATGGCGCACGCCATGGGCCTGGCCAGCGGCAGCGACGTGCCCGAAGCCATCCGGGACATGAACGCCCGGCTGGGCCTGCCCGCCGGCCTTGCCGCCATGGGCGTGGGTGAGGATCTGTTCGACCGGGTCATCCAGGGCGCCCTGGCAGACCACTGCCACAAGACCAATCCCCGACTGGCCTCGGCGCAGGACTACCGCGACCTCCTTCAGTCGGCCCTCTGAGCGACTGCCTCTGCCACCACCTGTTCTCTTCCATGAACCCACCGGACCTGTCTGCCGCTCCAGCACAGGTCGGCGACACCGAGCGCCCTTTGAAGGTGGTGGGAATCGGTGCGTCTGCCGGTGGGTTGGCCGCCTTCGAAGCCTTCTTTCGAAGCGCATCGGTCGATGCCGATTCCGGCATGGCCTATGTGCTGGTGCAGCACCTGGCGCCCGATCACCCCAGCATCCTGTGCGCGGCCATCCAGCGCTACACCAGCATGCAGGTGTTCGAGATCCGTCACGGTATGGCCGTGCAGCCCGACTGCGTCTACGTGATTCCTCCCAATCGCGCAGTGTTGTACCTGGACGGCAGGCTGCTGCTGCAGGAACGCCCCCGCCCACTCGGCGCCCCCCAGACCATCGACATCTTCTTCAATTCGCTCGCGCGTCACTTGCGCGAGCAGTCGATCGGCATCGTGCTGTCGGGCAGCGGCAGCGACGGAGCGATGGGACTGCGCGCCATCAAGAAAGTCGGCGGGCTGGTCATGGTTCAGACACCGGCCACCGCCCAGTTTCAGGGCATGCCGCAGAGCGCCCTGGAGACGGGCGTGGTCGACATCGATCTGCCGCCCGACCAGATGGCCGCCCACCTCGTGTCCCTGAATCCCCAGCGAAGCGGCAGGCGCGGCGCGCCTCCTGCACGCGCCGGCATCTGGTCCGAGGACGCCTACTTCTCGGTGATGCAGCTGTTGCGCATGCACACCGGGCACGATTTTTCCCAGTACAAGATGGGCACGATCCGGCGGCGCATCGAGCGGCGCATGGGGGTGCACCAACTGGAATCCCTGCAGGCGTATGCCGAGCACCTGCACCACACGCCCGGCGAATTGCGAAACCTGTACTTCGACCTGCCAATTGGCGTGACCGCGTTCTTTCGGGACGCGGACACCTTCCACGCGATCGAGCAGGACATCCTGCCGCGCCTGCTGTCCACCAAGGATCCGTCGGAGCCTGTGCGCATCTGGTCGGCGGGGTGTTCCACGGGGGAGGAGCCCTATTCCCTGGGCATGCTGGTGGCGGAAGCCATGGAGCGTCGGCAGCAACAGCACAAGGTTCAGATCTTCGCGACCGACCTGAACAGCCGGGCGATTTCGGTGGCGCGCGCCGGCGTCTATCCCGCCAGCATCGCCTCAGAGCTCTCGCCTTCGCGCCTCTCCAGGTTCTTCACCCGGGAAATGGACGGCGGTCCTTACCGAGTGCTCAAGAGCCTGCGCGACATGATGGTGTTTTCCGAACACGATGTGATTCGGGATCCGCCGTTCTCGCGGCTCGACCTCATCGCCTGCCGCAACCTGCTGATCTATTTCGAAGCCGATCTGCAAAAGCGGCTCATTCCGCTTTTTCACTACGCACTCAAGCCTGGCGGTACGCTGTTCCTTGGACCTTCCGAGAGCATCGGAGAGAATGTCGATCTGTTTTCCGTGGTGGACCGGCGTTCCAAGATCTTTCGGAGCAGGAAGGTCTCGAAACCGCACCGTACTGGCTACACGACCGCCACGCTGCTTCCCACGGTCAGGATCGAAGTCGCGCCACCCACGGGTGAGGAAAGACGGGACACCCCCATGAAAACTTCCCTGCGTGAAATTGCCGAGCAGGCAATGCTGCGGATGGCGCCGACCAGCGCGCTGGTCAATGCGCAGGGTGACATCCGTTACCTGCACGGCCGCTCCGGCCATCTGCTCGAACCGGCCCCCGGCGAGGCTGGGGTGAACAACATCCTCAAGATGGCCCGCGAGGGCCTGGGCCCGTCGCTTGAAGCTGCGCTGCACGCTGCAGTGGTGCAGCAGGAGGCCCCCCACATCCCTCGCGTCGAGGTCGGATCCAATGGCCATTTCACAGTGGTCAATCTCACCGTCCGGCCCGTGACGTCCCAGGGCTCGGAAGCGTCTGGCGAAGCGCTGTATCTCGTGGTGTTCGAGGAGGCAGCATCGGCTCGGTCGGACGCGCTTCCCGAGAAAGCGCCAGCCGCGGGTGATGCAACCCAGTATCTCCGGCGAGCCCTGCACGTTCGCGATGAGCACCTCAGGTCTCTTTCGCTAGCCCTCGAACGTTCCAGCGAAGAGTTGCGTTCGTCCAACGAGGAGATGCAGGCTGTCAACGAGGAACTGCAGTCGGCCAACGAAGAGCTCGAAACGTCCAAGGAAGAACTGCAGGCCGTGAACGATGAACTCACCACCGTCAACACCGAGCTGCAGATCAAGGTGGCCGATCTCTCCCGCGCCAACAACGACATGAACAACCTGCTCGCCGGGACCGGCATCGGCACCGTGTTCGTGGACCACGACCTGCGCATCCTGCGATTCACGCCGGCCACGTCCTCCATCCTCCATCTCATTCCAGGCGACGTGGGCAGACCCATCGGCCACATCGCGTCCAACCTGGTCGGCTACGACCAGCTCGTTTCCGACGTGCGGGGCGTGCTCGACACCCTGGAGAATTTCGAACTCGATGTGCAGACCTCCCAGCGGCGCTGGTTCACCATGCGCATCCAGCCTTACCGCACGCTGGACTACGTCATCGAGGGCGCGGTGATCTCTTTTGTCGACATCACGGAAGTTCGGCAGACCCAGGAAGCGCTGCGCAAGGCGTCTGGTCTGAGCCACATGGCGCGCATGCTGCGCGACGCCGATGCCGCGATGGTCGTTGAAGACATGGACGGGCTCATCCAGGGCTGGAACGACGCCGCTCGAAAGCTGTACGGCTGGGACGATGACGAGGCGCTGGCCTTGCCGGCACGTGCGCGCATTCCGGCGGCCGAGCGCCACGACCATCTGCACCGGCTTGAAGCGCTGCGCATGGGGAAAGCCGCCATGCCCTGGCGCACCACCCGCCTTCACAGGGACGGCAGCTCGCAGCAGATCTGGGTCACAGCAACCGCCTTGCGCGACGGGTCGCAGCACCTCTACGGCATTGCCCTGATGGAGCAACCCGTGGCCACGCTGGACGTACCAACGGACCTCCCGCCATGAAGGACCCCGACCAGCCAAGCCCGCCGCCTGGCGAGGTACCCGCGCGCCGCATGGCGGCCGCGGCCGTCGCGCCGGTGGACGACCTCCCTGCAGGCGCATTGCGACTGCTGGTGCAGGAACTGCGCCTGCACCAGATCGAGCTGGAGATGCAGAACGAGGAACTGCGCGTCACTCAGGCTGCACTGGACGCCACGCGCCAGCACTACTTCAACCTGTACGACATGGCGCCAGTGGCCTATTGCACCGTGAACGCCAGCGGCCTGATCCAGCAGGTCAACCAGTGCGCAGCAAGGCTGTTGTGCCACGAGCGCGAGGCGCTGGTGGACACTTCGCTGGCGCGCTTCATCGCGCCGGAAGACCGGGACCACTTCTACCGCCAGTGCCGGGACAACCTGCGTGAAGGAGAACAGCGCTCCTGCGAGATGCGCCTGCTGGGTCCCACCGGTGAGCATGTCTGGGTGGAAATGGACGCCACGGCCGCGCCCGACGACGACGGCGAAGTGCTGCTGCGCATCGTCATGATCGACATCACCATGCGCCGGCATGCCGCGCAGTTGCGCGAGAAGCAGGAAGCCGCCGAGGCGGAACGGCGCGCCATGTCACGCTTCCTGTCGGCCGCCAGCCACGATCTGCGCCAGCCCACGCACGCCATGGGCCTGCTGATCGACCAGTTGAAGCAACTCCCCGGCAGCCCGCAGAACCACGTGCTCGTGAGCCGGCTGGACGCCTCGGTGCGAACCCTGGAGCACATGCTCAACGCCCTGCTCGATCTCTCTCGACTCGACTCCGACGTCGTCCAGGTGAAACCCGCCGCCGTACCCTTTGCCCGGCTGGTGGAGCAGTTGCGCCCCCTGTTTCCCGGCGAAGGCATCCGCAGTGGGGTGCGCCTGAAGTTCAGGCCTTCGCACCTCTGGCTTGACACCGACCTCGCGCTGCTGCAGCGCGTGCTGCACAACCTGGTGGGGAACGCGCTTCGCTTCACGCCGCAAGGCACGGTGCTGGTGGCTTGCCGCGGCAACCGCAGCGGCACCTACGCCCGCATCGAGGTGCGCGACAGCGGCATCGGCATCGCCCCTGAACACCTGCCACACATCTTTGACGAGTTCTTCCAGGTCGACAACCCGGAGCGCGACCGCAGCAAGGGCCTCGGGCTGGGCCTGAGCATCGCGCGTCGAACCTGCGACCTGCTCGGCCATCCGCTGGAGGTTCGCTCGGCACCCGGCTGGGGCAGCTGCTTCAGCGTGACGGTGCCGCTGGCGCCCCCGCAACCGGCGCTGGCAGAAGAACCGCGGGCGGCTCCATGGGACCTGACGCAGGAGCCGCTGGTGGGCTTGCGCGCACTCATCATCGAAGACGACGCGATGGCCAGCGACGCACTGTTCGACTTCCTGAAGACCTGGAAGGCGGTTCCGCAGGCGGCCGAGGGCATCGAGACCGCACGTGCGCTGGTGGCCCGGGGACACGTTCCCGATGTCATCGTGAGCGACCACCGGCTGCGCGGGGAGGAGAACGGCATCGATGCCATCATCGCCCTGCGCGAACTCACCGGGCGACAGATACCGGCCTGTCTGATCACCGGGGACATGGACAAGGCGGTGGCCGAGCGCGCCAGGAGCCTGGGCATCTCGATGTTGTACAAGCCGGCACGCCCGGCCGCCCTGCGCGAGCTGATCCTGTCCCTGATTGCGCGCTAGGGCATGCGCGCGCCGACGTGCTGCTCGCCACGCGCCTGGGCCAGTTCCACCTGCCTCTGGCGCTCGGCCAGGCGCGCCTTTTCCTCCGGGCTGCGCTGGTCGTGGCAGTGCGCGCAGCTCACGCCGCGCACGTAGAGCGGCGAGGCCTTGTCCTCTGGCGAAAGCGGCCAGCGGCAGGAGCGGCAGAGCTCGTGCGACCCGGGCACCAGGCCGTGGCCCACGCTCACGCGCTCGTCGAACACAAAACAGTCGCCCTGCCAGGTGCTCTGCGCCGGCGGCACTGACTCCAGGTACTTGAGGATGCCGCCTTCCAGGTGGTAGACCTCGTCGAATCCGCGCATCTTCATGAGCGCGGTCGACTTCTCGCAGCGGATGCCACCGGTGCAGAACATCGCCACCTTGGGCTTTTTCTCTCCCTGCAGGGCCGCCTGCGCGTCCAGCCAGGCGGGCAGCTCGGTGAACGACTTAATCCCGGGGTTGACCGCGCCTTCGAAGGTGCCGATCGCCACCTCGTAGTCGTTTCGCGTGTCGATCAGCAGCACATCGGGGTCGGCCAGCAGCGCGTTCCAGTCTTCCGGCTTCACGTACTGGCCCACGGTGCGGTTGGGGTCCAGCCCGGGCACGCGCAGGGTGACGATCTCGCGTTTCTCGCGCACTTTCATGCGGTGGAACGGCGGATGATCGCTCCAGGATTCCTTGTGCGGCAGTCGGGCCAGACGCGGGTCGGCTCGCAGGTGCGCCAGCACGGCTCGCACACCCGCTTCGTGCCCGGCGATGGTGCCGTTGATGCCTTCGGGCGCCAGCAGCAGGGTGCCCTTGACCTCGTTGGCCTCGCAGCAGGCCAGCAGGGGCGCGCGCAACGCAGCGAAGTCCGGCAGGTCGACGAACTGGTAGAGGGCGGCGGTGAGGAAACGGGGGCTGACGGACTCGCTGGGCATGGGGCAGGATTATCCCCTTCCCGTTTCAAAGCGGCTCGATCCGGGACAGATCCGGCCGCTCCACCCAGGCTGCGAATTCGTCGGCCAGTTGGCGGCTGGCCGACACGGCGCCGGTCCAGGCCTTCACGCGCGCCGGCAGGTCCTGCCCGTAGCGGGTGAAGTCGTTGCGGTCGGGCAGCCGGCCATGGGGCAGCGTGGCCACCCAGGCCGGGTCCGGCGCGATCACCAGCATGTGGTCCAGCGCGGGGCTGGCGAGGTGGCGGCTCTTCCAGCCCTTGTCGAGCCAGCCGGGCACCACCGCCTTCTGGAAATGGGGGTACAGCACGATCGGCGCCTCTGCCGTGGGCAGGTATCGCAGGTGCAGGTGGTAGTCGGTGATGCCGCCGTCCCAGTAGGCGCCCGGGGGCGCCCCGGCGATGCCGTGCACCGGCCGAAGCACGAACGGAATGGAGCAGCTCGCCTGCAGGGCGTCCATGAAGTTGTTCTCCGCCATGGCCACCTGCCGGGTGCGGAAGTCCTGCGTGGAGAACGGCAGCGCGCTGACGCCCCCGGCGCCCGGCGCGGGCGACGAAAACACCACCCGCTCCAGCCAGCTTCCCAGCGCCTGGCGGCTGAAGGCATTGGCCGCATAGGCGCCCAGGTAGCCCAGCGGGGTGCGCAGGCGGCCATCCCGGCCCAGCAGATGCCGCCCGCGCGAGGTGACGATGTGAAGCCGGAAACGAGGTTGCCTGAGCACTTCCGCGATCCGCCCGCCGTAGAACAGCTGGAGGTTGTCCGCGAATCGCTCGCTCACCTGCAGCGCCGTGGGCCGCTTCTGGCCAGGTGGCAGCTCGTAGTGCTGGTGGATGTAGTCGGTTTCAAGGCGCTGGAAAGCTGCCACCGGATCGTTCAGGCAGGCCGTGGCCATGCGCCAGGCACCGATCGACGCACCCACCAGGTGCACCGGCTGCTGGCTGGCGCCGAGCCATGGACCAAACAGAAACCGGTCGAGCGGCCCGAGGACGAGGCCCTTGGGGCCACCCGCGGCGGCGGGGATGATGCCCACGTCCTGCGGACGAAGGCCGTGCTGCTGGAGGTGTTGGCGGGCCGCGGGGCCGGCGTAGAGGCGAAGCGCAGGAGGCATAGGCTGCGATTGTCTCGCAGCCTGAGGCAAGCCCCTGGTCGTTCAGTGGTGAACGTGGGACTCGGTTTCTTCCGAATGCCGGGACAGCGACGGGATCTCTTCGGCCACGACCGTGTCGGGGTCGATGCCCAGCACCAGGCCCACCGGATCGGGGTAGGTGTTGATGAGCAGTTCGCTGCGCATGGCCTGCTCTTCGGCACGGGCGCGCCAGGAACCGATGTGGATCACCCCGGCAATGGGTTCGTACACGTCGTTGTCGAACGGAGCGGTCTGGTGTTCGATGGCGTTGATCATGCGCTTGGGAAAGTGCCACTCGCGCGCCAGCGCAGCGCCGACCTCGGCGTAGCTGTAGCCGAAGATGCCGCGCTCGGCCTTGGAGCGCTTGAGATCGAGCATGGGCACGCTGCGGTCCAGGTCCAGCATGGCTTCGGGCATGCCCACGTGCATCACCAGTTCGCCAATGCCATGGATGAGACCGGCGGTGAAGGCGGTGTTTTCGTCGATCTTGATGGGCAGCGCGATGTAGCGCGAGAGGTTGGCCGTGTTGAGGCTGTAGCGCCAGAACTGGTTCAGGTTGACGCTGCCCACGGTGTGGAAGCCCTCGCCGAGCGAAGCAGCAATCACCAGCGCGCGCACCTTGATCATGCCCAGCACGTTCATCGCTTCTCGGGCGTTCGAGACCTGGCGCGTCAGGCCGAAGAAGGCCGAGTTGGCGGTTTTCAGCAGCTTGGCCGTGAGCACCGGATCGTCTTCGATGTAGGACGCCACCAGCATCGCGTCGACCTCTTCCTGGTCGAAGGTGTCGATCAGCTTGCGCACCACCTTGGGGGCGGAGGGCAATGCGTCCGGTTGCTTGAGCAGCTTTTCGAGTTGCATGATCTGACCCTTCGACGTGGTTGGCTTGTTGTTGGAGGACTGATGGTTTCTTCGTCAGGCCGGAGAGAGTCTTGAGAACTTTCGGTGGGCATCAATCGATGAACGCGCCCAACGCCTGGCTGAACGACCACTCGGTGGGGTCCTTGCCCAGCACGCTGTTCAGGTCCAGGCCCAGGGTCAGGCCGACCATGTCGGGGAACGTGGCCACCAGCCCGTTTTCGTCGAGCTGGATTTCCTCGGCGCGCGCGCGCCATGACGCCAGGTGGAGCACACCCCCCAGCGCGTCGTAGGTTTCCCCATCAAAGGGTGCTACCTGGTTGGCCAGGGCCGAGACGATGTCGGACGGAAACTGCCATTTCTCGGCCATGCCGGCACCGACTTCGGCGTAGGTGTAGCCCAGCACCGCGCGTTCGGCGTCCGCACGGCGCAGGTCCAGCGGTGGCGTGCCCATGTCGATGGGGCCGATCACGTCGGGCATGGCGATGTGCATGATGAGGTCGCCAATGGCGTGGACCAGACCGGCGGTGAAGGCATTGCCCTCGTTCTGCCGCAACAGGCCCGCCAGTGAGCGAGAAATGTCGGCCACGCGCAGGCTGTAGCGCCAGAACTGGCGCATGTCCACGCCCTGCACGTTCTTGAAACTCGATCCCAGCGCGGCGGCCATCACCAGGGAGCGCACATGGGTCATGCCCAGCAGCGCCACAGCCTCGTCGGCACTGCCGATCTGGCGACTGGCGCGGAAGAAGGCGGAATTGGACAGGCGAAGCACGCGGGTGGTGAGCGCCGGGTCCTGGGAAATCAGGCCCGCCACCCGCCTCGGGCTCGGGTCCTCCTTGTTCATCTCGGCCAGCAGATCCGAGACCGTGCGCGACATCGCTGGCAGCGCGCGGGGATAGTTCAACAGGGCTTCGAGTTGCATGGGGCTGAAGTCCGATGACTTGGATGGGTTTGACTACCCAAGGCTATCGACATCGGACGCCCCGACTTGAGCCCCCTGAATGCCTTTGAACTACCGGATTCAGCGCTTTCCGGAGCCCTGCAACCGCGCAAAGGCAGACGCCATGGCCGAGGTCACCGGCGGGTTGGCCTTGCCGACCGGCTGGCCCCCGCGGGCATGGCGGGCCGGTTCGAACCGGTTGTCTCGCGCGCCGTCGGAAGCACGAGCGGGCGCCTCACCCAGCTTCATCGACAGGCCGATGCGCTTGCGCGCCACATCCACCTCCATCACCCGGACCTTGACGATGTCGCCGGTTTTCACGATTTCCCGGGCATCGTTCACGAACTTGTGGGCCAGCTGGCTCACATGCACCAGCCCGTCCTGGTGCACCCCGAGGTCGACAAAAGCGCCGAACTGGGCCACGTTGCTCACCGTGCCTTCCAGAATCATCCCCTCGCGCAGGTCGCTGATGTCGTCCACGCCGTCGTTGAAACGCGCCACCTGGAAATCCGGTCGCGGGTCGCGGCCGGGCTTCTCCAGTTCGCCCAGGATGTCCCTGACCGTGATCACGCCGAATCGCTCATTGGCGAACAGCTCGGGACGCAGCGTCTTGAGCATGTCGGCGCGGCCCATGAGTTCGTCCACGGGCTTGCCGGTCTTTGCCATGATCTGTTCGACCACGCTGTACGTCTCGGGGTGCACGCCCGTCATGTCCAGCGGGTTCTCGCCGCCACGGATGCGCAGAAAGCCTGCGCTCTGCTCGAAGGTCTTGGCACCCAGCCCGGCGACTTCCATGAGCTGTTGGCGGCTCTTGAACGCGCCATGCGTCTCACGCCAGCGCACCACCGCCTTGGCCACACTGCCGGAAAGTCCCGACACGCGCGCGAGCAGCGGCACGCTGGCGGTGTTCAGATCCACGCCCACACCGTTCACACAGTCTTCCACCACCGCTTCCAGCGTGCGCGCCAGTTCGCTCTGGTTCACGTCGTGCTGGTACTGGCCCACGCCGATGCTCTTGGGATCGATCTTCACCAGCTCGGCCAGGGGATCCTGCAGACGGCGCGCAATGGAAGCGGCGCCGCGAAGGCTCACGTCCACATCGGGCATTTCCTGAGACGCATATTCACTGGCGGAGTACACCGAAGCGCCGGCCTCGCTGACCACCACTTTCTGGATGGAGTCCGTTCGCCCTGAGCCTGTCGAAGGGTTTTCGGCGGCTTCCGCAGGCTCAGCCCGAACGGGAGGGTGTTTCTCCAACAAATTGATCAAATCGGCAGCCAGCTTGTCCGTTTCGCGGCTGGCCGTTCCATTTCCGATGGCGATCAGGTTCACGCCATGTTTTCGCGCCAAGCCGCCCAGCGTGTGCAGCGCGCCGTCCCAGTCGCGGCGCGGCTCGTGCGGGTACACCGTGGCGGTGTCGACCAGTTTGCCGGTGGCGTCCACCACCGCCACCTTCACGCCGGTGCGGATGCCCGGATCCAGGCCCATCACCACCTTGGGGCCGGCGGGGGCCGCCAGTAGCAGGTCGCGCAGGTTGTCGGCAAACACCTTGATCGCCACGCCCTCGGCGCTCTCGCGCAGGCGGGCGAACAGGTCGCGCTCGCTGGAAAGGGAGAGCTTCACACGCCAGGTCCAGGCCACGCATTTGCGCAGCAGGTCGTCGGCCTTTCGGCCCTGGTGGCTCCAGCCCAGGTGCAGGGCAATGCGACCTTCAGCGAGCGAGGGCACAGCGGCCGTTCGGGCTGCGCCTGTCGAAGCCGATCCATCCATGGGCTCAGGCAGCACCAGCTTCGCGTCCAGAATTTCCAGCGCACGACCACGGAACACCGCGAGCGCGCGGTGCGAGGGCACGCGGGAGATGGGTTCGTCGTAATCGAAGTAGTCGCGGAACTTGGCGATGTCGGGCACGTTGGGGTCCTTGCCCGCCACCAGCGTGCTTTTCAGGAGACCTTCGGCCCACAGCCATTCGCGCAGGTTCTGCAGCAGCGCGGCGTCCTCGGCCCAGCGCTCGCTCAGGATGTCGCGCACGCCGTCCAGCACTGCCGGCACGGTGGAGAAATCGGCGCCTGGCTTGCCGTCGTCCAGCACTTCCGGCGGTTTCGTGAAGGCGGCGGCCTCGGCGGCCGGGTCGAGCGTGGGATCGGCAAAGAGCTGGTCGGCGAGCGGCTCGATGCCGAACTCGCGAGCGATCTGTCCCTTTGTGCGGCGCTTCTGCTTGAAGGGCAGGTAGAGGTCTTCCAGTTCCTGTTTTGTGGGTGCGGCGGCGATCGCGGCACGCAGCGCGTCGGTGAGCTTGCCCTGTTCGTCAATGGCCTTGAGCACCGCAGCGCGGCGGTCTTCCAGCTCGCGCAGGTAATCCAGCCGGTAGGAGAGTTCACGCAGCTGGATGTCGTCGAGGCCCCCGGTGGCTTCCTTGCGGTAGCGCGCAATGAAGGGCACCGTGGCCCCGCCGTCGAGCAACTCCACCGCCGCGCGGACCTGGTGCTCCCCTACCCTGATTTCCGTGGCGATCTGCCGGATGATCTGCTGCATTCGAACCGATGTGAAAACGCGAAGCGCGGAAGTTTGCCACAGGCACCCTGAGGCCCCCGCCGCCTCAGCGTCGGGTGGCCCGCACGCGCAGCGTGCTGCTGACTGCCGCCAGCAATGCGCACGCCGCCGCCACGTACATGGCGATGGCTTCGCCCCGGCCATCGTGCTGATCCCAAACCGCAAAAATCGCCGCGAGCACCACTGCGCCCAGCGTCTGCCCGGTGAGCCGCGCCGTGCCCAGCATGCCGCTGGCCGCGCCGCTGCGGTGCAAAGGCGCGGTGGTGACGATGGTGTGGTTGTTGGGCGACTGGAACAGCGCAAAGCCCACGCCGCACAAGGCCATGCGCCACACCAGGTCTGCGCTGCCCGGCTGCGCGGGCATCACGGCGAGCAGCAGCAGCCCGGTGGCGAACACCGCCATGCCGGCGCCTCCGAGCCAACCCGCCGGGTAGCGGCCAATGAGGCGACCGGCAATGGGCGCCACCACCGCCGTGGCCAGCGGCCAGGCGGTCAGCAGCAGGCCGGCCTCCACATGGCTGCGCCCGTGCACCTCAAGCAGCAGGAAGGGCAAGGCGAGAAAGGCCAGCATCTGCGCGCAGAACGCCCCCAGCGAAGCACCCATCGACAGCGCAAACACGGGAATGCGGAACAGATCCACCGGAAACAGGGGTGCCGCCTGATGCCACTGCCGACGCAGGTAGAACACGCCCACCAGCACGCCCGCCAACAGAAGGCCCCAGCCGGTGGGCGAAGCGCCCTGGCTCGATGCACCGCGCACGCCCAGTTGCTCGACCGCCAGGAACACCAGCGAGAACATGAGGATGTTGAGCAGCACGTCGAGCAGCGAGAGGCGCGGCGGCAAGGCGGCGTGCGGCGGGTTGGCCGGCAAGGCCCGCCGACCCAGCCAGATGGTGAGCGCACCCAGCGGCAGATTGAGGGCGAACAACCACGGCCACGAAGCCACGGACAGGATAGCTGCTGCCACGGAAGGCCCGGCCATGGCCGAGGTGGCGACCACCATGGAATTCAACGCCATCCCACGCCCCAGCTTCGCGCTGGGGTACACCAGCCGCACCAGCGCGGTGTTCACGCTCAGCACACCGGCCGCGCCCAGGCCCTGCAGCGCGCGCGCCGTGGCCAGCATGGGCAGGCTGGTGGCCAGCGCAGCCGCCACCGAGGCCAGCACAAACAAGGTCATGCCCACCAGGTAGACGCGACGGTAGCCCAGCCGGTCGCCCAGCGAGGCCAGGGGCAGCAGCATCACCAGCATGGCGATCTGGTAGGCGTTCACCACCCAGATGGCTTGCGATGCGGGGGCGTTCATCTCGCGGGCGATGCCCGGCAACGCCAGGTTGACGATGCTGCCGTCCAGCACCGACATGGAAATGCCCAGCATGATCACCATCACCGCGCGCCAGCGCTGGGCGGGCGGCAGGCCGTCGAGCACCGCTGGATTCAACCGGTGGCCTCGTGCGCCCGCGCGCTGGTCGCTGCACCGCCCAGCGTGAGCCAGGTCAGCGCCACGCCGATCAGGGCGCCGATGGCCATGCCCACCACCATGGGCAGCGGCTGCCCGTTGGCAAACAGGCTGACCACAGCCATGGCGGCCGCACCACCCAGCATCTGCAGCGTGCCCATCAGCGCCGACGCGGTGCCGGCGATCGCGCCATGCTGCTCCAGCGCCAGCACCGAGGTGGTCGGAATCACCAGGCCCATGAATCCACTGGCCACGAAGTACAAGGCGATCAACACCCACAAACTGTCGCCGCCTGCAAGGTAGTAAACGAGCAGCAGCGTCATGGTGGCGCCCGAGGCGGTCGCCGCGCCCTTGACCACGTTCACCAGCCCGAAGCGCCGCCCCAGCAGTGCCGTGCATTGCGCGGCCCCGAAGAAAGCAGCGGCATTCACGCCGAAGGCCAGGCTGTACTGCGTGGGCGTGAGCCCGTAGTGGTCGATCATCACGAACGGCGAACCGGCAAGGTAGACGAAGAAGCCGGCCAGCGCCGTGCTGGCAATGCCCACCAGGCCCAGGTAGTGCCGGTCGCGCAGCAGCACGCCATACGAGCGCAAGGCGCTGCCCACACTGCTCTCCAGGCGGTCTGCCTGGGTGCGCGTCTCGGTGAGGGCGCCATACACCAGGGCCAGCCCGGCCAGCGAGGCAAGCGCCACGGCCCAGAACACGCCGCGCCAGCCGGTAAGCGCAATGACGCCGCTGCCCACCAGCGGCGCGAGGATGGGCGAGATGCTGAAGACCAGCATCAGCAGCGACATGATGCGCGCCGCGTCGTTGCCGGTATGCAGGTCGCGCACCACCGCGCGCGGAATGGCCATGCCGGCGGCCGCGCCCAGGCCCTGCAGGAAACGCAGCACCACCAGGGTCTGCACGTCGCTGGTCAATGCACAGCCCACGCTGGCCAGCGCAAACAGGCCCAACCCGAAGTACAGCGGGGGCTTGCGGCCCACCATGTCCGAAACCGGTCCGTAGAACAGCTGGCCCACGCCGAGCGAGATGAAGAAGGCGGTGAGCGTCCATTGCACCTGACCCACGGGTGCCCCCAGGCTGCTGCCAATGGCGGGCAGCGCGGGCAGGTACATGTCGATGGCGAAGGGACCGATGGCCGAGAGCAGGCCCAGGATCAGGGCGATCCGGAAGAAACCAGAAGAACGCATGGCGGCGATTGTCGCCTTGGGAGGCATTCCTTGCTGAAGTGGGGTTGGCGCGCTGCTTGCGTCACAATTTCACGATTCAACAAACACAGAGGGACTCCACCATGGCCGTGGAAGGCAGCGCGGGCGACTTGCTCAAGGTCGTGACATTGCTGGGCGCGGCCGTGGTGGCCGTGCCGCTGTTCAAACGCCTCGGCCTCGGATCGGTGCTCGGCTACCTGGCGGCGGGCCTGGCCATCGGGCCGTTCGGCATGGGCCTCATCAGCGACCCGGCCACCATCCTGCACACGGCCGAGCTCGGCGTGGTGATGTACCTCTTCGTGATCGGGCTGGAGATGCAGCCCTCGCACCTGTGGAGCCTGCGCCGCGCCATCTTTGGCCTGGGCAGCCTGCAGGTGGTGGTGTGCGGCCTGCTGCTCACCGGCGTGGGCCTGGCGTTCGGTTTCTCACTGCCGGTGTCTTTCGTCAGTGCCATGGGCTTCGTGCTTACGTCCACCGCCGTGGTGATGCAGCTGCTCGGCGAGCGTGGCGACATCGCGCAACCGCGTGGCCAGAAGATCGTGGCCATCCTGCTGTTCGAAGACCTTCTGATCGTGCCCTTGCTGGCGGTGGTGACCTTCATGGCACCCGACCTCGGCCAACAGGCCGCGGCCGACTCATCGCGCCTGGCCACCATCGGTCTGGCCCTGGGTTCGCTGGTCGCACTGGTGGCCGCTGGCGTGTGGCTGCTCAACCCCCTCTTCCGGATCCTGGCCAATGCCAAGGCGCGCGAGGTCATGACCGCCGCCGCCCTGCTGGTGGTGCTGGGCGCGGCCTTGCTCATGCAGGTGGGTGGCCTCTCCATGGCCATGGGCGCGTTCCTGGCCGGCGTGCTGCTTTCCGAGTCCACCTTCCGTCACCAGCTCGAGGCCGACATCGAGCCCTTCCGCGGCCTGTTGCTCGGCCTGTTCTTCCTGAGCGTGGGCATGTCGCTGGACCTGGCCGCCGTGGCCAGCAACTGGCCCATCATCGTGGCCGGTGTGGTCGCCATGATGATCGTCAAGGGCCTGTGCATCTACGCCGTGGCGCGCTTCGCGAAAAGCTCGCATGCCGATGCGCTGGACCGCGCCGTGCTCATGGCGCAGGGTGGCGAATTTGCCTTCGTGCTTTTCGCGGCCGCCCTGGGTGCCCGCGTCATCGACCCGGTGGTCAATGCCAACATGACGGCCATCGTGGTGCTCTCCATGGCGCTCACGCCGCTGATGGTGCTGCTGCACCGGCGATTCCTCGCGAGGGACAACGCCGTTTCCATGGAAGGCGTGGAAGCGGTGCACGATCGGGCGGCCAGCGTGCTGGTGATCGGCTTCGGGCGTTTCGGACAGATCGCGAGCCAGGGCGTGATCGCGCGCGGCGCCAGCATCACCATCATCGACAACAACGTGCAGATGATCCGCGACGCAGAGGCCTACGGCTTCAAGGTGTACTACGGCGACGGTTGCCGCTCCGACGTGCTGCACGCCGCCGGTGCCCACGCGGCGCAGGCCATCCTGGTGTGCATCGACGACAAGGAGGCTGCCACGCGCGTGGCCGTGCTGGCGAAAACCGAGTTTCCGCAGGCGGAGCTGCTGGTGCGCGCCTTCGACCGCGAACACATCCTGGAGCTGCGCAAGGCAGACGTGGGCTACCTCGTGCGCGAGACCTTCGAATCCGCCATGGCCATGGGCCGCCAGGCGGTGCTCACTCTGGGTGCGGCGGAGGCCGAAGCGGACGAGGTGATGGATCACCTGCGCCGGCGCGACGCCGAGCGCATGGACCTCGAAGCCGCCGGCGGCCTGTTTGCCGGTCGCGCGCTGGTGCTGGGCAACCGCGTGAAGAAGGACGATGCCGAGGAAGCGGCGCAGCCCGCCACCTGAGCGCCGTCAGGGACAGACGGCTTCGACGTTGTTGCCGTCGGGGTCGATCAGGAACGCCGCGTAGTAGGTGGGGCTGTAGTCAGGGCGTGGCCCCGGGCCGCCGTTGTCCGCCGCACCGGCTTTCAGCCCCGCTCTGTAGAACGCATCCACCTGCGCGGCGTTCTCCGCACGGAATGCGATGTGCGTGCCCGGCCTTTTGGCGTTCGGCGTGGCATACAGCCAGAGGGCGGGCGCGCCCGCGGGGCCAAGGCCCGCATAGGTATCGTCGTGAGAACCCGGCACGTGGCCGAGGGGAGCGAGCGCAGCTTCGTAGAAACGCAGGCTGGCAGCGAGGTCGTGGACTTTCAATCCGAGGTGGTCGTACATGGCGATGGTTTCCTGCTCGATGGGTGGATCAGGCGGTCATCGTCGATCAAGCCGACCAGGCGGTCTTGGAGAATCTTGCGGTCTTTCCTGCGGCCGTTGCGGGCTGTCTGGCGAAACGCGCCCGGCGACATGCCGGCCGCGCGGTGAAAGCTGCGCACGAAGTTGCTGAGATCGCCGTAGCCCACCTCCAGCGCCACGTCTGTCACCGCCTGCTCGCTCTCCGCCAGCAGCCGCGCAGCATGGCGCAACCGCGAGCGCACGAGGTACTGGTGTGGGGTCACGCCGAGCACGCGCGAGAACACCCGCAGGAAATGAAACGGACTCAACGCCACCTCGCCCGCCACGCGATCCAGGTCGATGGTTTCCCGCGAATGCTCGGCAATCCACAGCGCCGCTTCCACCGCACGCCGTCGGTCGCGAACACTGGCCTTGGGCGAAGCCGGTTCGCGACCCGTCACCACGTCAAGGAAACGGGAGGCGAACCAGAGTCCCACCTCGTCCAGCCCGGCATCGCTGTGGCCACTGGCCGCCGCCTGCGCGAGTTCACCGAGCACCATCAGCTCCGACAGCGGTGGCAGGCCCTGCGCGCGCCATCGATCCCGGTCGCCGCCGACCAGCTCCACAAAGCGCGGCGAGAGGTGGAACGACAGGCACTCGTCACCACAAACGTGGTGATCGTGCGTGCAAACGAACTCGTCGCCCGGCCGGCCCACCAGCACCGAGCCCGTCACCAGTTCGTACGTCTCGCCCCGCGTGCGGTAGCCGAAGCTGCCCTTGCGAACGTACGACACCGAATACCCCTGATGCACTTCGGTGAAGGGCTTCTCGGCCGGACCCGCGCTGCACCGGAAGTCCATCACGCGAACGGGACCAGCGAGGAGTTCGGTCGCCGTGATCATGGGCGATCCTCATCGAAGAGTCCTGGCGAATCACCGATCTGCGCGCCCTCGATCTGCAGCATACGCAGCTTGGTGGGCACGCCGTTGCCACCGGAGAAGCCGCCTGAACGCCCGCCCGCCGCCAACACGCGGTGGCACGGCACCACGGGCGCGAACGGGTTGTGGCCGAGGGCCTGGCCCACCGCACGTGCGAGTCCAGGGTCGCCCAGTGTTGTCGCCACCTCGCCGTAGGTCAGCGTGCGGCCTGGGTCGATGGCGCGGGCGATCGCGTACACGTCGCGCTGGAAAGGCGTGACGCGGCTCATGTCCAGCGGCACCTCGCGCAGATCGCGCGGCTCACCGTTGAGCAGCGCCTGGATGCCCTCGATGGCGACCTGAATGTTGGCGGGCGGTGACGCGGTTTCAGGCAGGGTGGACGGCAGGCCTTTGAGCAGCCGGCTTCGCGTGCGTGCCCCATCGGCTTCAGGCAACTGAACCGCCAGGATGCCGCCGCGGCCCCACGCGATGCCGCAGACACCGATGGCGGTGGCAAACAGCGCGTGACCGCCCTCTTCCATGGCTACACGGCGCGCAGCGCCGCGCGCAGACCGACGCCAATCTCCGGCCGCTCATGGAACGGGTCCGCCGGGTTGGTCTGGTTGACGATGCCTTCCATGCGCGCGCGCACGTTGCCCAGCGCGCGCGGGTGGCTGAAGATGTAGAAGCGGTCGGCGCTGATGGCGTCGAACACCAGTTGCGCCACTTCAGCCGCCGTCACCTTGCCCGAGCTCACGGCCTTGTCGCTCATGGCCTGGCCGATCATCTGGCTTTGCGTGGCCTGTTCGCTGGCCAGATCGGCCGGTTTGTTGCGGTGGCTCTGGCTGATGCCGGTGGGCACGAAGTACGGGCATAGCACGCTGGCGCTGAGCTGATCGCTCACCAGCTTCAGGTCCTGGTAGAGCGTCTCGGTGAGGCTCACCACGGCGTGCTTGCTCACGTTGTAGATGCCCATGTTGGGCGGTGTGAGCAGGCCGGCCATGCTGGCGGTGTTGACGATGTGGCCGCGCCATGCGGGATCGGCCTTGGCAGCGGCCAGCATCATGGGTGTGAACAGGCGCACGCCATGCACCACACCCCACAGGTTCACACCCAGCACCCACTCCCAGTCCTTGACCGAGTTTTCCCAGATCAGCCCACCGGAGCCCACGCCGGCGTTGTTGAAGACGAAGTGCGGCGCGCCGAAGGTCTTCTGCACATCCGCCGCCAGGGCTTCCATCTGCGCCTGGTCCGACACGTCCACCTTGCGCGAGAGCACGCGCACACCGGTGGCCTCGATCTCGGCGGTGGCCTTGTCCAGCGCGTCCTGCTGCACGTCCACCAGCACCAGGTTCATGCCCAGCTTCGCGCCGATGCGCGCGCATTCGAGCCCGAAGCCCGAGCCGGCGCCGGTGAGCACGGCCGTTTTGTCCTTGAAATCCTGAATCATCCGTGTCTCCTGTTGTGTTTTGAAAGCGAAGTCAGACGGCTCGAAGCATTTCGATGTGATCGATGCCGTCTTCCAGATAGATGTCGCTGGCAGGCTCGAAGCCGTGCTGCCGGTAGAAGGCCTGCAGCCGCGCCTGCGCGCCGATGCGGATGGGCTGCGCACCCCACAGGGCGTGCGCAGCGCCAATCGCTTCGCGCATGAGCACATGGCCGATTCCGGTGCCGCGCGCGGCCTGGGCGCTGATCACACGGCCGATGCTCGCCTCGGGAAACTTGAGGCCGGCGGGCACCAGGCGGGCGTAGCCCAGGAGGGCGCCGTCGACGGATTCGCCAAGCAGATGGAAGCAGGCCGGGTCCGCGCCGTCCATGTCCTGGAACGCGCAGTTCTGCTCCATCACGAACACCTCGGTTCGCAGTTGCAGCAGGCGGTAGAGCGTGCGGGCATGCAGGGCATCGAAAGGCAGGCAGCGCCAGGTGAGGTGGTCGGCTGGACTCAAGCGCGCACTTCCCTCAGCACGAAACCGATGCGCGGGAAGTGCACGTGCAGGCGGCCCGCACGTTCGTCGGTGCGCTCCAGCGTGTACCGCGTGCGCGTGGCCGCACGAAGGATGCCTTCGGTGGGCTCCTGGCCGAAGGTTTCGGCGCTCACGGTGACGCGGCTGCCCTGCGCAATGCCGTGCTCGTCCTGGAACACATCGTCGTGCAGCGGCTCGGGTTCGGCCGCTGCCGCGATGGCAATGGCCTCCGTCGCGCTCAGTTTGCTCATCTGCCCATGCCCGATCTGTGCCATGCGGTCCAGCCATTCGATGACGTGCGGCGTGGCGTCCAGGATGCCGGCCATGCTGGGATTCACCACGCGGCTGAACCACAGCGGGTGGTAGGCGGCGAAGTCGGCCACGCAGGGCGCTTCGCCCAGCAGGAACGGCTGCGATTCCACCATGGTGGAGAGGCGGCGCAGGTAGCTGCGGTAGGCGGCAGTGGCATCGCCCGGGCGCAGGCTGACCATGCCGCCGCGCATGGCACCGCGATCGGCCGCAAAGGCTTGCGCCGCTTCAGGCGGCTGGCCGGCAAACAACGCGGCCGCGCCCTTGGGGCTCAGGTTGTAGGCCATGGCAGCCCAGAACAGCGCGCTGTCGGCCCATTGCGCCAGCACGCGCGCCACACCCTTCTGGTGCTCGGGGTAGAGCGGCGGCTCGGGCTGGCGGTGTTCCAGCACATCAGTGATCAGCGCCGTGTCGCAATAGATGTCGGCACCGACCTGCAGGAACGGCGTGCGGCGGTAGCCACCCGTGAGTGCGATCACATCCGGCTTGGGCAGGATGCGCGGAATGTTCACGCCCTGCCAGGCCAGGCCCTTGTGGCCGAGCATCAGGCGAACCTTCTCGGAGAAGGGAGACGAGGCGTAGTGATGGAGGATGAGGTCGGACATGAGGGCTTCCAGGAGGAAATTCAGCGCGGCATTGCGCGCTCGATGATGGCGTCGAAGCCGGTGCCCGCGCCCAGCGAGCCGAAGCTGTGGCCCCACTGGCCGTCGAGCCTTGAATCGCAGAAGGCGCTGAACACCTCGGGCGGCGCGGTCTGCGCCAGCAGCGCCGCCTGCACCGCCAGGGCCACGTCCTGCGCCAGGCGGCGCGCTTCCATTTCGGTGGCCATTTCCTCCACGCGGGCTGGCAGCCGATCGGCCAGGTGGTCCAGCGCGCGGTGCATGCCGCGCGCGGGTGCGAGTTCATGGGCCAGCGCGGCGGCGGCGTCGGCCTTGCGCAGGGCACGCAGCAGGTCCAGCGCCATGATGTTGCCGGCGCCTTCCCAGATGGAGTTGAGCGGCATCTCGCGGTAGATGCGCGCCAGGATGCCCTCGCCGCCCTCTTCCACATAGCCGTTGCCGCCCAGGCATTCCATCGCCTCCTGCGCAAAGTGGCTGCCGCGCTTGCAGATCCAGAACTTGGCCACGGGCGTGAGCAGGCGGCTCATCACCTGCTCGAGCGGATCGCCCGGCCGGTCGAAGCTGCGCGCCAGACGCAATGCCAGCGCGGTGGCCGCTTCGGATTCGAGCGCCAGGTCGGCCAGCACGTTCTTCATGAGCGGCTGGTCGATCAGCAACTTGCCGAAGGCCTTGCGCTGCGTGGTGTGGTTGAGCGCGATCGACAAAGCCTGGCGCATGAGGCCGCTCGTGCCCAGCGCGCAGTCCAGTCGGGTCATGGTGCCCATGGCCAGGATCTGCGGCACGCCGCGCCCCTCTTCGCCCACCAGCCAGGCGGTGGCACCGGCAAATTCCACTTCGGAACTCGCGTTGGCCTTGTTGCCCAGCTTGTCCTTCAGGCGCTGGATGAACAGCTGGTTCAAGGAACCATCCGGCAGCACACGCGGCAGGAACAGGCAGCTCAAGCCGCTCTTTGTCTGCGCCAGGATCAGGAAGGCATCGCACATGGGGGCGGAGAAGAACCACTTGTGCCCGGTGACGGTGAAGCGCGGGCCCCAGCCGTCGCTGCCGGCGGGCTCGGCGCGCGTGGTGTTCGCGCGCACGTCCGAACCGCCCTGCTTCTCCGTCATGCCCATGCCCATGGTCAGGCCAGGCTTGTCGCGCCAGACCTTGAGTGCGGGGTCGTAGGCGCGGCTGGTGAGGCCGGGCGCCCAGTCTGCGTGGATGGCCGGGTTGTCCTTGAGCGCGGGGGCCACCGCATAGCTCATGGAGACGGGACACAGGACCGAGGGTTCCAGCTCGGTGAAGAGCATGAACCCGGCGGCGCGCAGCAGATGGGGATTCGAACCACGCTCGCCCCAGGGCGCGCCGTGCAGGCCAGCGCCCACCGCCTCGGTCATCAGCGCGTGGTAGCCGGGATGGAACTCCACCTGGTCGATGCGGTGCCCGAAGCGGCTGTGTGTCTTGAGCTGCGGCGTGTGCACATTGGCCAGCCGCGCGTGCGTCTGCATGTCGCCGCTGCCCACCACCTGGCCCAGCGCCTGCAAGGGCGCGGTGTCCAGCGCAGGCGCATTGAACTTCAACGCCGCCTGCATCGGCCGGTTGACGGCAAAGAGGTTCACATCCACCAGCGGCGCGGGCTGGTTGAACACTTCATGCGTCGCGTTCATCGCAACACCTCCAACAAGAGCGGTGACTTCAGACCAGGCCACCGCGGAACCGGCTTTGCCGGGCCGCCAGTGGCGCCCCCTGAAGGGTGACGCCGAAGGCGGCGCCGGGGGTTACACAAGTTTGACGAGTTGCTTGCCGAAGTTCTTGCCCTTGAGAAGGCCCAGGAACGCTTCGGGCGCCGAAGCCAGGCCTTGGGCCACGGTTTCGCGCGGGCGCAGCTTGCCGGTGCCCACCAGCGTGCCGAGTTCGGTGAGCGCCTCGGGCCACACTTCCATGTGCTCGCTGACGATGAAGCCTTCCACCTTGAGGCGGTTGACCAGGATCAGTGCCGGGTTGGCCAGGGGCATGGGCTGGCCGTCATAGCCGGCGATCATGCCGCACACGGCGATGCGGCCAAAGGCGTTCATGCGCAGCAGCACCGCATCGAGCACCATGCCGCCCACGTTCTCGAAATAGCCATCGATGCCCTTGGGGCACACGTCCTTGAGCGCCTTGGCCAGCGAGTACGCGTCCTTGTGCAGCTTGTAGTCGATGCAGGCGTCGAATCCGAGTTCTTCCACCGCGTACTTGCATTTGTCTGGGCCACCGGCAATGCCCACTGCGCGGCAGCCGCGCGCCTTGGCCAGCGCACCGAAGGCACTGCCCACCGCACCCGTGGCTGCGCTCACCACCACGGTGTCGCCGGCCTTGGGGTTGATGATCTTCACCAGGCCGTACCAGGCGGTCACGCCCGGCATGCCCACCGCACCCAGGTAGTGCGAGAGCGGCACGTGGGTGGTGTCGACCTTGCGCAAAGCGCCGGGCTGGCCCGCATCGACCACGCTGTACTCCTGCCAGCCGCCCATGCCCACGACCTTGTCGCCGGGCTGGAACTTCGGGTGCTTGGATTCGGCCACCTCACCCACGGTGCCACCGATCATGACCTCGCCCAGGGCCTGAGAAGCTGCATAGCTCTTGCTGTCGTTCATGCGGCCGCGCATATACGGGTCCAGGCTCAGGAAATGGTGGCGCACCAGCACCTGGCCCTCGGTGAGCGCGGGCGTCTGGGTGGTGACGAGCTTGAAGTTGGAAGCCTTGGCCTCCCCTTCGGGACGGTTGTCGAGCAGGATCTGGTGGTTGGTGGGCATGGGGTGTCTCCTAGTCGGTGGATATGCGGTTGAGTGGCTGGGTGCTGCCTGGGCCGGTGGGCAGGCGGGAAACGAATTTGAACGTGCCGGTGGCGTGCGAGCACAGCTTGCCCGAGGCGTCGAACACACTGCCTTCGGTGAAGGCCATGGTGGCGGTGCGGTGCAGCAAGCGGCCCTTGGCGGTGAGCGGCCCTTTGGCCGCACGCATGAAGCTGGTCTTCATCTCGATGGTGACGCAACCCATGTCCGTCTGCACCGAGCGCGCGGCATGGGCCATCACCACGTCGAGCAGCGTCATGCTGGCGCCACCGTGCACCACGTCGAACGAGTTCAGGTGGTCGGGCGCCGGATTGAAAGCGATCTCTGCCTCGCCGCCGTCCATGCGGAGGAGTTCGAAACCCAGCAGTTCAACGAACGGTATGCGGACGGAAAATTCCATGTCTTCTTCAGCCACCCGTGATCACCGAGACGCCGCCATCCACCGCCAGCCATTGGCCGGTGATGTGCTTTCCCGCGTCGGAGGCGTAGAGCACGGTCAGGCCTTTCAGGTCTTCGTCATCGCCCAGGCGGCGCAGCGGCGCGTGGGCGGCGAGCTTGTCTTCACCCATGGCCTTGAGCGTGCCCGCCGTCATCTTGCTGGGGAAGAAACCCGGGCAGATGGCGTTGACGGTGATGCCGTATTTGCCCCACTCCGCAGCCAGTGCACGGGTGAAGTTGATCACGGCGCCCTTGGAGGTGTTGTAAGCGATGGTGTTCATGCCCGAGGGATTGCCGCCCAGCCCGGCAATGGACGCCGTGTTGATGATGCGGCCGTGCTTGCGCGCGATCATGCTGCGCCGGGCAACCACCTGGCTCAGGATGAAGTAGCTGCGCACGTTGAGGTTCATCACCTTGTCCCAAGCTTCCACCGGGTGCTCCTCGGCCGGCGCGCCCCAGGCGGCGCCCGCGTTGTTCACCAGGATGTCGATGTCACCCAGGCGCTGCAGGCTCTCGTCGGCCAGGCGGTGGATGTCCTCTTCTTTCGAGCAGTCGGCGGCGAACCAGCGCGCGTCGATGCCCGCGGCCTGCAACTCGGCCGTGGCGCTTTCCAGGTCTTCGGCCTTGCGCGAGCTCACCAGCACGCGCGCGCCGGCCTCGCCCAGGGCATGGGCCATCTGCAGGCCCAGGCCGCGCGAGCCTCCGGTGATGAGGGCGGTCTTGCCCTTGAGGTCGAAGAGTTGGGGAATGGTGCGGGTCATGTTGTCGTCCTCTTGGTGGGGGAAAAATGGCTCAGGGCATTGTGGGCGAATCAGGCGCAGGCGTCTGTCACCGGCGCGGCCTGCAGTGCCTGCACCCTGTGCCAGAGATGCGCTCGCAGGCGCGGATCATCCGTCAAGCCCATGCCACGCCGCAGCGCCTCGGCCGCCTGCGACCAGAGGCGCTGCTGTTCCAGAAGATGCGCCCGGGCCACCCACCAGGGTGCGTGGTTGCGCACGTCGCGCTCCGGCAGCGCATCCAGCACAGCCAGTCCGGCTGCAGCGCCTTCTGACGTGCCCCGGGCCACGGCGTAGCCCACGTGTGCGCCCATGGTGGGCGATATCTGCAACAGGCCTTCGTAAAGTCGGGCAATGCCGCCCCACGGCACCCGCCCGGTCATGAAGCGCTGGGCGTGTGCCGACTGGATGGCCGCCTCGAGCTGGTAGGGACCGATGCAGCCCAGCGCCGCTGCCTCGCGCAGCAGGCTGTTGGCCTGTGAGATCTGGCCGTGGTCCCAGCGCGCCGTGTCCTGCTCGTGAAGGGGGACGAATCGCTCGCTGCCATCGGGGCCGGTGACGAAGCGAGCCTGCCGTCGCGACTCGCAGAACAGCATCAAGGCCCAAAGCCCGCGCGCCTCGGCATCTGCGGGCATCAGCGCCGCGCACAGCTCCGCCAGATAAAGCGCTTCGTCCGCCAGTTCGGCGTGGTGGGCAGCGTCGTCCCCCGCCGAGCCGGCACGCTCCCAGGCCAGTCCGTAAGCGGCGTACACCGCCTCCAGCACCGCATGCGTGCGCTCGGGCAGGTCGGCAGGCTCGGGCTCGTCGAAGCGGATACCGGCCTTCGCTATCTTCTGTTTGGCTCGCACCAGCCGCTGTGCCATGGCCGAAGGCGACACCAGGAAAGCCGCCGCCATGCGCTGGGCATCCAGCCCGAGCACGCTCTGGAGCATCAGCGGCGTGCGCACCGATCGGTCGATCGCCGGATGCGCGCAGACCAGCATCAATCGCAGGCGGTTGTCCGGTATCGGATGCGCCTGCAGGAAGGGCACCGGGGCGATGTCGTCCTCACGCGGCAGGAGCGCCCGGACCGCCGGCTCGTCGGCCAGACGCTGCACCACGCCCTGGTGGCGGGCCGAGTGCAGCAACCCGCGCCGCGCCACCGTGAGCAGCCACGCCTCGGGCTGCACCGGCACGCCGTCCTGCGGCCAGCGCTCCAGTGCTTTCAACAGGGCGTCGCCGAGCGCGTCCTGCGCGCCGGCCAGGTCGTTCCAGCGCCAGGCGAGGTAGGCGACGAGGCGGCCGTAGGCGTCGCGCGCGGTGCGCGCAGCTGCCTCGGTCGCCGTGGGTGTCATGCGTGCGGCTCTTCCATGGGCGGGAGCACGGGGCGCACTTCCACGCTGCCGGTGCTGGCGCAAGGGGCCCGCGCTGCCCACTCCAGCGCCTGGTCGAGCGAGGCCACATCGATCACGAAATAGCCGCCCAGGTGTTCCTTGGTGTCCGGGTAGGGTCCGTCCTGAACCTGGCGTTGCCCATCGCGCACACGCACCTGTGTGGCCGTGTTCGGTGGCTGCAGGCCGTTGCCTCCCCTGCTCACGCCCGACTGCTGGAGCGCCGCGATGTACGCGCCCCACGCGCCCCAGTAGGCGTCGTCGTGACGGCGGTCGAAATCGGACTGGGGTTCCTTGAAGACGATCATGTATTCCATTTGAAGCTCCGTGGAGTGCCGCCCAATGGTGCGGCACGGTGAATGGCAGCGCAACCCTGCGCCACCTGCTTCATGGATGCGCGGACAGCCGGTCGATCGACAGCGTGCTCGACCGTTCGTCAGAAAGCGTCTTCCGGAAGCTCCGCGCAGGTCTGGTCGCGGCGGCTCACCACCTGCAGCCAGGCGCCGATCTTGGGCAGTTCGTAGTGGAAGAAAAAACGCATCGCAGCCAGGCGGCCGGTGCGCGCACTCGATTCGGGCGCGACGTGCGCAGCCAGCGCCACGTCCAGCCACACCCAGGCCAGCACGGTGTGGCCAAAAGCCTGCAGGTAGGGCACCGCGTTGGCCAGCGCGTCGGTGGGCTCACCGGTGGCCCAGGCGGCCTTGGTGGCCGCCCCAACCTGGGCCAGCGCCTGCCCCAGCGCGTTGGCGTGGCCCGCCAGCTCCGGGACCTGGATCGCGCGTTCGATGGTGCCGTTGATGCGCTCTGCCAGCAGCTTGAGTCCCTTGCCGCCTTCCATGAGCACCTTGCGGCCCAGCAGGTCCATGGCCTGGATGCCGTGCGTGCCCTCGTGGATCATGTTCAGCCGGTTGTCGCGCCAGTACTGCTCCACCGGAAAGTCGCGCGTGTAGCCGTAACCCCCGTGGATCTGGATCGCCAGGCTGTTGGCTTCCAGGCACCACTCGCTCGGCCAGCTCTTGGCGATGGGCGTGAGCACCTCGAGCAGCAGGCGGGCTTCGTCGGCCGAATGGTCGGCGCCGGTGTGCTGTTCGTCCACCAGGCGCGCGCAATAGAGTTCGAGCGCCAGCGCGCCCTCGCAGTACGATTTCTGCGCCAGCAGCATGCGTTTCACATCCGCGTGTTCGATGATGCGCACGGGGGGCTGCGCCGGGTCTTTGCCCGCGGGTCCCATCGGGCGGCCCTGCGGGCGGTTCTTCGCGTAGTCCAGGCTGGCGTGGTAGCCCGCCATGCCCAGCATGGTGGCGGCCAGGCCCACGCCGATGCGGGCCTCGTTCATCATGTGGAACATGCAGTGCAGGCCCTTGCCGGCCTGGCCGACGAGGTAGCCCACCGCACCGGCCTCGCCGTTCACCGGGTATCTGCCTTCGCCGAAGTTGAGCAGCGTGTTGGTGGTGCCGCGCCAGCCGCACTTGTGGTTGAGGCCTGCCAGCGCCACGTCGTTGCGCTCGCCGGTCAGCTCGCCCCCGGCATTCACCATCTTCTTGGGCACGATGAACAGCGAGATGCCGCGTGTGCCGGGCACCAGTTTGCCGTTCTCATCGGGAATCTTGGCCAGCACCAGGTGGATGATGTTCTCGGTGAGCTCGTGCTCGCCGGCCGAGATCCACATCTTGTTCCCGGTGAGGCGGTAGCGCGGGCCGAGTGGATCGCTCTCGAAGTCTGCCCCGTCGGGCACCGCCCGCGTCATCACGTCGCTCAGCGACGAGCCGGCCTGCGGTTCTGAGAGGCACATGGTGCCGGAGAAGCGGCCTGAGAACTCGTTGAGCGCAAACACCTGCTTCTGCGCCGGAGTGCCGTGCACCATCAGGAGGTTGGCGTTGCCGGTGGTCAGCATGCCGCTGCCCATGCTCACCGAGGCCATGGCAAAGAAGGCGTTGGCGGCCGCTTCCACCGTGTAGGGCAACTGCATGCCGCCGACGTCGTAATCTTGTGCCGCGCTCAGCATGCCGCTTTCGGCATAGGCCTTCTGCGCGTCGTGCGTGGCCTGGGGAAGGATCACCTTCTCGCCATCGAAATGCGGCTCCTGGGTGTCCACCAGCCGGTTGAACGGCGCGTACTTTTCGCGTGCGATGCGCTCGCAGGTGTCCAGCACGGCGTCAAAGGTTTCGCGGCTGTGGTCGACAAATCGCTCACGCTCGTTGAGCGCAGGCGCGTTCAGCCAGTCGTAGAGCAGGAAATCGACGGTGGGGCGCAGGCTCATGGGAAGGCCTTCATGAAGTCTTGGGCGGCAGCGCGGCAATGGTGCCCTGCGCCACCGCGCAGAGCTTTTCCACACCGTCTTTCACCACGAACACATCGCAGCGGCAGACCGATTGCGTCTTGCCGGTGTGGACCGCTTCGGCGCGGGCAATCAGGCGTTCGCCGATCGCTGGCCGCAGGTAGTTGATCTTGAACTCTGACGTGACCACCGGCTGGCCGAGTGCACTGCCACCGGCGTAGGTGAGCGCGTTGTCGGCAGCGTAGCTCAGCACGCCGCCGTGCACGAAACCATGCTGCTGCTTCACCGATTCGCCAATGGGCACGTGCAGTTCGCAGTGGCCGCGGGAGAAAGCCGCGAGCTCGGCGCCGATGAGGCGCGAGAACGGCTGGGCGGCCAGCACCTCGCGCCCCATGGCGAGAAACACCTCGGGGCTCACGCTGGCCTCGGCCATGGCGGCGCGACCTTAAAGGACTTCGAAGACGCCAGCGGCGCCCATGCCGCCGCCAATGCACATGGTGACGACCACCTTCCTGGCGCCACGGCGCTTGCCTTCGATCAGCGCGTGACCGGTCAGGCGTTGACCCGACACACCATAAGGGTGGCCGACCGCAATGGCGCCGCCGTTCACATTCAGGCGATCGCCCGGGATGCCCAGCTTGTCGCGGCAATAGATCACCTGAACCGCAAAGGCTTCGTTGAGTTCCCACAGGTCAATATCGCTGACCTTCAGGCCCAGGCGCGCGAGCACCTTGGGAATGGCAAACACCGGGCCGATGCCCATTTCATCGGGCTCGCAACCCGCCACCGCAAAACCGAGGAAGCGGCCCAGCGGTTGCAGGCCGCGTTTTTCGGCCAGGGTCTCGTTCATGATCACGCAGGCGCCACCGCCGTCGCTGAACTGGCTAGCGTTGCCGGCCGAAATCACACCACCGGGAATGGCGGGGCGGATGCCGCT
The DNA here is from genome assembly GCF_051858985.1 of Hydrogenophaga sp. Lineage (GTDB taxonomy): Bacteria > Pseudomonadota > Gammaproteobacteria > Burkholderiales > Burkholderiaceae_C > Hydrogenophaga. Next base: position 808,863 of record NZ_JBHYGM010000002.1, read on the forward strand.
GATGCCTTCCTTGGTGGTGCCTGCGCGGATGCCTTCGTCGTTCTCCACCGTCACCTGCTTCGTGGTGAGGCCCATGACCTTGTCGGCCACGCCGGCGGTCACGGTGATGGGGGCGATCTCGGCCTTGAAAAGGCCTGCTTCCAGCGCGGCGGTGGCGCGTTGCTGGCTCGCAGCGCCGTACTCGTCCATGGCGTCGCGGCTGATGTTGTAGCGCTTGGCGACCTGTTCCGCCGTCTGCAGCATGTTCCAGTAGATCTCGGGCTTGTTCGCGACGAGCCACGGATCGGTCAGCATGTGGGTGTTCATCTCCTGCTGAACGCACGAGATGCTCTCCACACCGCCAGCCACGAACACGTCGCCCTCGCCCGCGATGATGCGCTGCGCCGCCATGGCAATGGTCTGCAGGCCCGACGAGCAGAAGCGGTTGACCGTCATGCCCGAGGTGGTGATGGGCAGGCCGGCACGCAGCGCAATCTGGCGCGCGATGTTGGCGCCAGTCGCGCCTTCGGGGTTCGCGCAGCCCATGATGACGTCGTCCACTTCAGCGGCTTCGATGCCGGCGCGCTGCACGGCATGCTGCACCGCGTGGCCACCGAGCGTGGCGCCGTGGGTCATGTTGAAGGCGCCCTTCCAGCTCTTGGCCAGGGGCGTGCGGGCGGTGGAAACGATGACGGCGTTGGTCATGAAATGTTCTCCTTGTGTGGAATCTTGATCTCAGCCGTTGAAGCTCTTGCCTTCGGCCACCAGGCGCTGCAGCAGCGGCGCGGGCTCCCAGAACTTCGCGTCGTCCAGCGGGTTCTTTGCAAAGCGCTTCATGCTCTGCACCACGTTGAAGAGGCCCACCGTGTCGGCGTAGATCATCGGACCGCCGCGGTGCGCCGGGAAGCCGTAGCCGAAGATGTAGACCACGTCGATGTCGCTGGCCTTGTTGGCAATGCCTTCTTCCAGGATGTGTGCGGCTTCGTTCACCAGCGCGTACACGAGGCGCTGCACGATTTCCTCGTCGGAGATCCTGCGCGGCGTGATGCCCAGGGACTTGCGGTGGTCCTCGATCATCTTCACCACTTCGGCGTTGGGGATCGCGTCGCGTTTGCCGGGCACGTAGTCGTACCAGCCCGCGCCGGTCTTCTGGCCGAAGCGGCCTTTCTCGCACAGCAGATCGGCCGTCTTGCTGTACTTCATGTCCGGCTTTTCCTGGTAGCGGCGCTTGCGGATGGCCCAGCCGATGTCGTTGCCGGCCAGGTCGCCCATGCGGAACGGGCCCATGGCCATGCCGAACTTCTCCATCGCCTTGTCCACCTGCTCGGGCGTGCAGCCTTCGTCCAGCAGGAATCCGCCCTGGCGGCCGTACTGCTCGATCATGCGGTTGCCGATGAAGCCATCGCAAACGCCGGAGACCACCGCCGTCTTCTTGATCTTCTTGGCCACCGTCATCACGGTGGCCATCACGTCCTTGGCGGTCTTCTCGCCGCGCACCACTTCCAGCAACTTCATCACGTTGGCGGGACTGAAGAAATGCAGGCCGACGACATCTTGCGGGCGCTTGGTGAAACCCGCGATCTTGTTGACGTCCAGCGTGGAGGTGTTGGAGGCCAGGATCGCGCCCGGCTTCATCACGCGGTCGAGTTCCTTGAACACCGCCTCCTTCACGCCGATCTCTTCGAACACCGCCTCGATCACCAGATCGGCCGATCCGATGTCGTCGTAGCTGAGCGTGGTGCTCAGGAGTGCCATGCGCTGGTCGTACTTGTCCTGCTTGAGCTTGCCCTTCTTCACCTGCGCTTCGTAGTTCTTGCGGATGGTGGCCAGTCCGCGGTCCAGCGCTTCCTGCTTCATCTCCAGGATCTTCACCGGGATGCCCGCGTTGAGGAAGTTCATGGCGATGCCGCCGCCCATGGTGCCGGCGCCAATGATGGCCACCGAGGCGATCTCGCGCCTGGGCGTGTCTTCCGGCACGTCGGGGATCTTGCTCGCGGCGCGCTCGGCGGTGAACAGGTGGCGCAGTGCGCGGCACTCGGGCGTCCACATCAGATTGATGAAGATCTCGCGCTCAAAGGCCATGCCTTCGTCAAACTTCTTCTTCGTCGCAGCTTCCACCGCGTCGACGCACTTGGCGGGCGCGGGGAAGTTCTTCGACATGCCCTTGACCATGTTGCGCGCGAACTGGAAGTACGCGTCGCCCTTGGGATGCTTGCACGGCAGGTCGCGCACGCGAGGCAGCGCGCTGCCGTCGGCGTGCTTGGCCGCCATCTCGCGCGCCAGTGCCATGGCTTCGTCGGCCAGGCTCTCGGCAGAAGCGGAGAGCTTGTTGAACAGCATCTGGCCAGGCACCTGCGCCAGCATCTCGCTCTTGATGGCTTCGCCGCTCACGATCATGTTCAGCGCGGGCTCCACACCCAGCGCGCGGGGCAGGCGCTGCGTGCCACCGGCGCCGGGGATCAGGCCGAGCTTCACCTCGGGCAGGGCCACGTTGGTGCCGGGCGCGGCAATGCGGTAGTGACACCCCAGGGCGAGCTCCAGGCCTCCGCCCATCGCCACCGAATGAATGGCGGCCACCACCGGCTTGGACGCGTTTTCCACGGCGAGGATCACGGAGAGCAGGTTGGGCTCGGCCAGCGCCTTGGGCGAGCCGAACTCGCGGATGTCGGCACCACCCGAAAAGGCCTTGCCCGCACCGGTGAGCACGATGGCCTTCACCGCGGGGTCCGCCTCGGCTTTCTCCAGCCCGGCCGCGATGCCCTGGCGGGTCGACAGGCCCAGGCCATTGACCGGCGGGTTGTTCATGGTGATGACGGCGACGTCGCCGTGGACCTGGTACTCAGCGGTCATGGAAGCTCCTTCGTTGTTCGGGATGCGCTGGAAAAGAACGATCGTTCGATTCTAGGAGGATTGTGCGGTGCGGCAAGGGCTGCCTGTCGCGGGTTTGTCTGAGCCAGGCTGGATCAGACCTCCAACCACTCTTTCCGGGTGTATGGGTCTGCCCGCAGGCTCTCCGGCGTGCCCTGGAACACGATGCTGCCGTGGCCCATGACCAGTGCGCGGTCGGAGATGCTCATCGCGATGGTCAGCTTCTGCTCGATCAGCAGCACGGCCACGCCACGCGACTTGAGCTTCTGCAGGTACTCGCCAACCAGTTCCACGATCTTGGGTGCCAGGCCCTCGGTGGGCTCGTCGATGATGATGAGGTCCGGGTCGCCCATCAAGGTGCGGCACAGCGTGAGCATCTGCTGCTCGCCGCCGGAGAGCACACCCGCTTCGGTGTGCTGGCGCTCTTTCAGGCGCGGGAACATGGTGTACATGTCCTCGAAGCTCCAGCGAGAATCCTTGCCCTTGCCCTTCTGGCCCAGCATGAGGTTCTGGTGCACGGTGATCTTGGGAAAGATGTCGCGGTTCTCCGGCACATGGCCAATGCCGAGATGGGCGATCTCGAACGGCTTCTTGCCCAGGATCTCCTGGCCTTTCCAGCTCACATGGCCCGTGCCTTCGACCAGACCCATGATGGCCTTGGCCGTGGTGGAACGGCCCGATCCGTTGCGGCCGAGAAGTGCCACGATCTCGCCAGCACCCACCTGGAAGGTGACGCCATGCAGCACGTGGCTCTTGCCGTAGTAGGCGTGCAGGTTGTTGATGTCGAGCATGTCAGTGTCCCGCTGCGGCCTGTTCGGCCATGGTGCCCAGGTAGGCTTCCTGCACGCGCGCGTTGGCGCGCACGGCCTCGGGCGTGTCGAAGGCAATCACCTCGCCATAGACCACCACCGCGATGCGGTCGGCCAGGCCGAAGACCACACCCATGTCGTGCTCCACGGTCAGCAGGGTCTTGCCCACCGTCACCTCGCGGATCAGGTCGATGAAGCGGCTGGTCTCGCTCTTGCTCATGCCAGCGGTGGGCTCGTCCAGCAGGATCACGTGCGCCCCACCGGCGATGGTGATGCCGATCTCCAGCGCGCGCTGCTCGGCGTAGGTGAGGTTCATGGCCAGCACGTCGCGCTTGCGGTCCAGGCGGATCATTTCCATGAGTTCTTCGGCGCGCTGGTTGGCGTCGTCCAGATCGGCCAGGAACTTGAACAGCGTGTATTTGTAGCCCAGGCTCCAGAGCACACCGCAGCGCAGGTTCTCGAACACGCTGAGCTTGGGAAAGATGTTGGTGATCTGGAAGCTGCGAGACAGGCCGAGCCGGTTGATCTGGTAGGGCTTCAAGCCGTTGATGCGCTGGCCGGCGAGCAGCACGTCGCCGCTCGTGGGCTCGAAGCGGCCCGAGATCAGGTTGAACAGCGTGGACTTGCCCGCGCCGTTGGGCCCGATGATGGCCACGCGCTCGCCCGGGTTCACCACCAGGTTGGCACCCCGGATGATCTCGGTCTTGCCGAATCGCTTGCGCAGGTCGCGCAGCTCGAGCGCGGGCGTGCTGTTCTGGGTCACTTCGCTCATAGCGCCTCCCTGCGCTTGATTTCCTGTTCGATGTCCACCTGGATGTCGTGCCATTCACGCAGGAACTGCCGGCGGGCCACTTCGAACAGGCCCAGGCCGGTCAGCATGACGAACGCGGATCCGAACCAGCTCGTGGAACTGCGCGCATTCAGGGTGGCGCCCAGGAACTTGAGCTCGTCACCCAGCGCGGCGTTGAGCTGCAGGTGGTAGACCATCTCGATCATGGCGCCCGCGCCCACCAGCACCACCAGCGCCAGCAGACCCAGCGCCAGATAGCTGGTCCACACCCGTCGCAGCATGCCGAAGGCGGCCACGCGCACGTTCATCATGATGAGGCTGGCCACGCCGCCGGGTGCGTACATGACCATGAACAGGAACACGAGACCGAGGTACAGCAGCCAGGCCTTGGTGAACTCGGAGAGCAGCACGAACGCCAGCACCATCAGGATGCCGCCGATGATGGGACCGAAGAAGAACGTGGCCCCACCCAGGAAGGTGAACAGCAGGTACGCGCCCGAGCGCGCACCACCCACCACCTCGGCGGTGACGATCTCGAAGTTCAGCGCCGCCAGGCCGCCCGAGATACCGGCGAAGAATGCCGCGATGACAAACGCCAGATAGCGCACCACCTGCGTGTTGTAGCCCACGAATTCCACACGTTCCGGGTTGTCACGCACGGCGTTGAGCATGCGGCCCAGCGGCGTGCGCGTGAAGGCGTACATGAGTCCGGTGCAGACGAAGGTGTAGACCGCGATCAGGTAGTACAGCTGGATCTGCGGCCCGAAGGTGATGCCCATGGGGCGCGATCCCGTGACCCGGTTGCCCGCGATGCCGCCTTCGCCGCCGAAGAACTCGGGGAACATGAGCGACATGGCGTAGACCAGCTCGCCGATTCCCAGCGTGATCATGGCGAAAGGCGTGGCCGCCTTCTTGGTGGTGACCCATCCGAACACCAGCGCAAAGGCCACGCCGGCGAGCCCACCCACAATGGGAATCAGGCTCACGGGAATGGGCCACTGGCCGTCGCTCACGAGGTTGAGCGTGTGAATGGCGAGGAACGAACCCAGGCCCGAATACACCGCGTGCCCGAAGCTGAGCATGCCGCCCTGCCCCAGCAGCATGTTGTAGGAGAGGCAGACGATGATGGCAATACCCATCTGGCTGAGCATGGTCTGGCTCAGGCTGCTGGTGAACAGGAGCGGCGCGACCAGCAGCACCAGGGCATACAGGCCCCACACGATCCACCGGCCGACGTTGAAGGGCTTGAACTGGTAATGTTGTTGCGTTGCCATCTTCAGCCCTCCCGCGTTCCAAGCAGGCCCTTGGGCCGGAAGATCAGGATGAGCACGAGGAACACGTACGGCAGGATGGGCGCAATCTGGCTGATCTTGAGCTTCCACAGCGCCCAGCCGAAGGTCTCGGGTGTGAGCGTGACACCCACCACCTTCACCAGATCGACCAGCGCCTTGTCGATGCCCACGGCAAACGTCTGCACGATGCCGATCAGCAGCGAGGCCACGAACGCGCCTGAAAGCGAGCCCATGCCACCCACCACCACCACGACGAAGATCACCGATCCCACCGTGGCGGCCATGCCGGGCTCGGTGACGAAGGCGTTGCCCCCGATGACGCCCGCCAGCCCAGCGAGCGCCGCTCCGCCACCGAAGACCAGCATGAACACGCGCGGCACGTTGTGTCCGAGCGTCTCCACCGTCTCCGGATGCGTCAGCGCCGCCTGGATCACCAGGCCGATGCGGGTGCGCGTGAGCAGCAGCCAGATGGCGATCAGCATGAGCACGGCCACCAGCATCATGAAGCCGCGGTACATGGGGAACTGCGTGCCGTAGATGGTGAACAGCGGCCCGGAAAGTTCGGCCGGTACGCGGTAATCCACCGAGCTCGTGCCCCAGATGAGTTGCACCATCTCAAGAATGATGAAGCTCAGGCCGAAGGTGATGAGCAGTTCGGGCACATGGCCGAACTTGTGCACCCGGCGCAGGCAGTATTTCTCGAAGAAGGCGCCCAGCACGCCCACCAGCAGCGGCGCAATGAGCAGCGCGGGCCAGAAGCCGATGAATTCCGTGGTGCTGTAGGCAAAGTAGGCACCGAGCATGTAGAAGCTGGCGTGCGCGAAATTGAGCACGCCCATCATGCTGAAGATCAGCGTGAGCCCCGAGCTCAGCATGAACAGCAGAAGCCCGTAGCTCAGGCCGTTCAGCAGGAAGATGGTGAAGAATTCCATGAGGAGTGCAGGCGTTGGAAACAGAAAAGCCCGTTCACCTGGGGGTAAACGGGCTTTGACTCGCTAGGCCCGGAGGGTGGGGCAGCCAGGCCCTCAGGAAGGACGCTTCATCTGGCAGCTGGTGGGCGTGCTGGCCACGTACGGATCCATCTGCTTGACCGGGGCGAAGGTGTAGCCGGTGTTTTCGACGCTGTAGGGGTTCTTGGCGTCGACCTTCTGCCACTTGGTGACGTACATGGCCTGCTGCAGCTGGTGGTCGTTCTTGCGCATGGTCACCTCGCCCGCGAAACTCTTCACCGTCAGGCCTTCCATCGCAGCCGCGACCTGAACCGGATTGCTGGACTTGGCCTTGGCAATCGCGGCCCCCAGCAGGTTGATGCCGTTGTACGTGGCATAGGTGTAGTAGTCGTCGTTGAACTTCTTCTTGAAGTCCGCGGCCATCTTGCCGATCTCGCCGCTGTGGTTGGCGTGGCCATAGGCGATCACATAGACCTCGCCCTCGCCGCCTGCCGCCAGCGCCGTGGGCGTGCCGGTGACACCGGAGTAGTAGGTGTACATCGGCAGCTTCAGGCCAGCGTCGTTCAGTGCCTTCACGAACAGCGTGAGGTCGGCGCCCCAGTTGCCGGTGACGATGGTGTCGGCGCCGGATTGCTTGATCTTGGCCACGTAGGGCGCGAAGTCCTTCACCTGACCGATGGGGTGGAGGTCTTCACCCACGATCTTCACGTCCGGGCGCTTGCGGTTGATGCCTTCCTTGAAGTACTTGGCGACCTGCTGGCCGTGCGAGTAGTTCTGGTTGAGCAGGTAGACATTCTTGACCTTGGGCTGGTCCTTCATGAAGGTGGTCAGCGCTTCCATCTTCATGGTGGTGTCGGCGTCCAGCCGGAAATGCCAGTAGTCGCACTTCTCGTTGGTCATGGCCGGGTCCACCGCGGCGTAGTTCAGGTAGATGACTTCCTTGCCGGGGTTGCGTTCGTTGTGCTTGGACACGGCGTCCAGGATGGCCAGGCCAGCGCCCGAGCCGTTGCCCTGCGTGACGTAGCGGAAGCCCTGGTCGATCGCGGCCTTGAGGGTGTTCAGGCTTTCCTGGGGCGAGCCCTTGTTGTCGAAGCCGACCACCTGGAAATTCACGCCTGCGGGGTTCTTGGCACCCGAGAGCTGCTCGGCGGCGAACTGCCAGCTCTTGAGCTGGTTCTGGCCGACGTTGGCGAAGGGTCCCGACAGAGGATCCATGAACGCGATCTTGACGGTTTCTCCCTTTTGCGCGTGCGCGGCGAAAGCGCAGGCGATCAGGGATGCGGCGGTGAGGCTCTTGATGGCGAAGTGCATGTCTGTCTCCGTTGGGGGTTGGGGTCGACGCACAGCTTACAAGCCTGTTCTCCCGCACCACTCAGGGATAGCCCCTAGGGGCTATCGCGCGGGCGACTGCACCGTGCCGTTTGTCCGGTGCAGACCGTCCTCGACCGCTCAAACGCCGGGCAGCGAGTAGTCCTTGAGCTGCTGGCGCAGGATCATCTTCTGCATCTTGCCCGTGGCACCCAGCGGAATGGCGTCCACGAACACCACATCGTCGGGCACCTGCCACTTGGCGATCTTGCCGTCGTAGAAGGCCAGCAGCTCCTCGCGCGTCACCTCGGTGCCCGGCTTCCTCACCACCACCAAGATCGGACGCTCGTCCCACTTGGGGTGGCGCATGCCCACGCAGGCCGCCATGGCCACGGCCGGGTGCGCCATGGCGATGTTCTCCACGTCGATGGAACTGATCCATTCCCCGCCGGACTTGATCACGTCCTTGCTTCGGTCGGTGATCTGCATGAAGCCGTCGGCGTCGATGGTGGCCACGTCGCCGGTGGGAAACCAGCCATCGCGAAGCGGATCACCGCCTTCGCCCTTGAAGTAACTGGCGATGATCCAGGGGCCACGCACCAGCAGGTCGCCATAGGTCTTGCCGTCCCAAGGCAGTTCCTCCCCCGCTTCGTCCACGATCTTCATGTCCGCCCCGAAAATGGCGCGGCCCTGTTTGAGACGCACCTTGAGCTGTTCTTCGGGGGACAGCTCAAGCTGGGCGTTCTTCAATGTGCACACAGTGCCGAGCGGGGACATTTCCGTCATGCCCCAGGCGTGGAGCACCTCCACGCCGTACTGGTCGTTGAACGCCTTGATCATGGCCGGGGGGCAGGCCGAGCCGCCGATCACCGTGCGCTTCAAGGTGCTGAACTTCAGGCCGCCGGCCTGCAGGTGGCCCAGCAGCATCTGCCAGACCGTGGGAACGCCCGCGGCCATGGTGACTTTCTCGGCCTCGATCAGCTCATAGACCGACTTGCCATCGAGTGCCGGCCCGGGGAAGACCAGCTTGCAGCCCACGGCAGCGGCCGAATACGGCAGACCCCAGGCGTTGACGTGGAACATGGGCACCACGGGCAGCACGCTGTCGCGCGCCGAGAGGCACATGGCATCGGGCAGCGCTGCACCAAAGGCGTGCAGCAGCGTGGAGCGGTGGGAATACAGCGCGGCCTTGGGGTTGCCCGTGGTGCCGCTCGTGTAGCACATGCTGGACGCGCTGTTTTCGTCGAACGTCGGCCAGGTGCAGGTGTCGGGCTGGGCACCGATCCAGGCTTCGTAGCTCTGAAGGCCGGGGATGCCGCTGTCGGCCGGCAAGGCGTCGGCGTCGCACAGCGCCACCCAGTGCCGGATCGTGGGGCAGCGCGCGGCCACGGCCTTGACCAGCGGCAGGAAGCTCATGTCGAAGCACAGCGCACGGTCTTCGGCGTGGTTCACGATCCAGACCAGTTGGTCGGGGTGCAGGCGCGGGTTGAGCGTGTGCAGCACACGGCCCGTGCCGCTGACGCCGAAGTACAGCTCCAGGTGGCGGTAGCCGTTCCAGGCCAGCGTGGCCACGCGATCCCCCATGGGAAGACCCAGGCCGTCCAGCGCGTTGGCCACCTGGCGGGATCGGCGGGCCACTTCACGCCAGGTGCTGCGGTGGATGTCGCCTTCGACGCGACGCGAAACGATCTCGCCCGAGGCATGGTGGCGCTCGGCGTGGACGATCAGCGAAGAAATCAGCAGTGGTTGGCTCTGCATCTGGCCCAGCATCGGAATCTCCTGTGTGTTCTGGCAAGGTGAAAAAGGTCATGGGCATCATGCCGCAGTCGGCCCCCGCAGAACACGCGGGTTGGCCCGGATAGCCTGACCGCCAGTGGGTGCAAGTCGTCTCGGTGACAATGGTCCGCATGAGTCTGCCCGCCAGCGCCTGGTCCCACCGCTTCGCCGGCCTGGGGCCCACCTTCTTCACCGAGCTCCAACCCACGCCACTGCCCTCCCCCCACTGGGTCGGGCGCAGTGCGGCCGTGGCGCGCGAACTGGGACTGGACGCATCTTTCCTGGAGCAGACGGACACGCTGGAGGCGCTGGCCGGTAACGCGCCGCTGCCGGGCATGCGGCCACTGGCCAGCGTGTACAGCGGCCACCAGTTCGGTCACTGGGCGGGACAGCTGGGCGATGGCCGCGCCATCCTGCTTGGCGAACTCACAGGCCCGCACGGCGCGCTGGAGGTGCAGCTCAAAGGCGCAGGCCTCACGCCCTATTCGCGCATGGGCGACGGCCGCGCGGTGCTGCGCAGCTCGATCCGCGAATTCCTTTGCAGCGAAGCCATGCACGCGCTGGGCATTCCCACCAGCCGGGCGCTGTGTGTCATCGGCTCGCCGGCGCCGGTGCGCCGCGAAGAAATCGAGACGGCCGCAGTGGTCACGCGCGTGGCACCGAGCTTCATCCGCTTCGGGCATTTCGAACATTTCTCGCACACCGGGCAGCACGATGAACTTCGTACCCTGGCGGACTTCGTCATCGACCAGTTCTACCCCGCCTGCCGGGAACTGGACGGGAACCCATATTCGGCCTTGCTCGAGGTGGTGAGCGCGCGCACGGCCGAACTGGTGGCGCAGTGGCAGGCCGTGGGCTTCTGCCACGGCGTGATGAACACCGACAACATGAGCATCCTGGGCCTGACCATCGACTATGGTCCGTTCCAGTTCCTCGACGCCTTCAACCCTGGCCACGTCTGCAACCACTCCGACACCGGCGGCCGCTACGCCTACAACCGCCAGCCCAACATCGCCTACTGGAACCTGTTCGCCCTGGCGCAGGCCCTGCTGCCCCTGATGGACGACCAGCAGCAGGCGATGGACGCGCTGGAGCCGTACAAGGCGCTGATGCCGGCCGCGCTGCAGCGCCGCATGAACGCCAAGCTGGGCCTGGTCGATGTGCAAGATGGCGACTCGACCCTGACCGAGGACCTGATGAAACTGATGGCGCAGGACGCGGTGGATTTCACCATCTTCTGGCGGCGCCTCAGCCATGCAGCCGCCGGGCCCCTGGAGCCTGTGCGCGACCTGTTCCTGCAACGCGAAGCGTTCGATGCCTGGACAGTGCGCTGGCGTGAGCGTTTGCAGGCGCGTCCCGGCTTCGACGCCGACACCACCCGGGCGCAGATGCTGCGCATCAATCCACACGTGGTGCTGCGCAACCACCTGGGCGAGCTGGCCATCCAGCGGGCCAAGGCGGGCGACTTCAGCGAACTGGCGCGGTTGCAGAATGCGCTGGAGCACCCATATGAAGAACTGCCCGGCCAGGAAGACCTGGCCGGATTCCCGCCCGAGTGGGCCGGACAGATCGAGATCAGCTGTTCATCGTGACCTCACCCATCAGGAGACCCGCATGACCTTTCCCGTCCAGAAGTCCGAAGCCGAATGGCGCGATCTGCTTGCGAGCAAGGGTGCCGAGCCCCGCGCCTTCGAGGTGACGCGCCACGCCGCCACCGAGCGACCCTACAGCGGCAAGTACGAACAGGTCTGGGCCGACGGCAGCTACCACTGCATCTGTTGCGGCAACACCCTGTTCGACGCCAGCACCAAGTTCGACGCCGGCTGCGGCTGGCCCAGCTTCTCGCAGGCCGTGCCCGGTGCGATCACCGAGATCACCGACCGCAGCCACGGCATGGTGCGCGTGGAAACCGTGTGCAGCCAGTGCGGCGCCCACCTGGGCCATGTGTTCCCGGACGGTCCCACGCCCACGGGCCTGCGCTACTGCATGAATTCCGCCTCGCTGGAACACCAGCCCACCAAGGACACGCCATGAAAGCCCAGAACATCCTGCAGACCATCGGAGGCACGCCGCACATCCGCATCCAGCGCCTGTTCGGCAACGCCACACAGCAGGTCTGGATCAAGTCCGAGCGCAGCAACCCGGGCGGCTCGATCAAGGACCGCATCGCCCTGGCGATGGTGGAAGACGCGGAAAAATCCGGTGCGCTCCAACCGGGCGGCACCATCGTCGAGCCGACCTCGGGCAACACCGGCATCGGCCTGGCCATGGTGGCTGCCGTCAAGGGCTACAAACTGGTGCTGGTCATGCCCGACAGCATGTCGATCGAGCGCCGCCGGCTCATGCTGGCCTACGGCGCCAGCTTCGACCTGACCCCGCGTGAAAAGGGCATGAAAGGCTCGATCGCACGGGCAGAAGAAATCGTGGCCAGCACGCCCGGCGCCTGGATGCCGCAGCAGTTCAACAACCCGGCCAATGTGGACGTGCACGTGCGCACCACGGCCGAGGAAATCGCCGCCGACTTTCCCGATGGCGTCGACGCCATCATCACGGGCGTGGGTACCGGGGGTCACATCACCGGCGTGGCACGGGTCCTCAAGGCGCGCTGGCCCGGGCTGAAAGTGTTCGCCGTCGAGCCCGCGGCCTCGCCCGTCATCTCCGGAGGTGCGCCCTCGCCCCACCCCATCCAGGGCATCGGCGCCGGTTTCATCCCCAACAACCTCGACAAGAGCCTGCTCGACGGCGTGATCCAGGTCGACGCCGAGCCCGCGCGCGAGATGGCGCGCCGCTGCGCGCGCGAGGAAGGCATGCTGGTTGGTATCTCTTCGGGCGCCACGCTGGCCGCCATCGCGCAGAAGCTGCCCGAGCTCGCCCCGGACGCCGTGGTGCTGGGCTTCAACTACGACACCGGTGAACGGTATCTCTCCGTCGAGGGCTTCCTGCCCGCCTGATGCCATGAAAGAACTGCAAGACATCCAACTCTCCATGCTCGATCTGGTCGCCGTGCGCGAGGGCGGCAGCGTCGCCGACGCCCTGGCCGTGGCACTGCGCACCGCGCAACACGCCGAATCGCTGGGCTTCACGCGCTACTGGCTCGCCGAGCACCACAACATGAGCGGCATCGCCTGCTCGGCCACTGCCGTGCTGGTGGGGCACATCGCCGGTGGGACGAAAACCATGCGCGTGGGTTCGGGCGGCGTCATGCTGCCCAACCACGCGCCGCTGGTGGTGGCCGAAGCCTTCGGCACGCTGGCCGAGCTCTATCCCGGCCGCATCGACCTGGGCCTGGGTCGCGCCCCTGGCACCGACCCGCACACCATGCGCGCACTGCGCCGCGACCGCGTGGAGACCGAGGCCGATTTTCCGCGCGACGTGGCCGAACTGCAGCAACTGCTGCGCCCGGCCCAACCCGGACAACGCCTGATCGCCACCCCCGGCGCCGGCACCAACGTGCCGATCTGGTTGCTCGGGTCCAGCCTTTTCTCGGCGCGCCTGGCGGCCGAACGCGGCCTCCCCTATGCCTTTGCCTCGCATTTCGCGCCGCGTTTGCTGCTGCAGGCGCTGGACGTGTACCGGAGCCATTTCCAGCCGTCGGCCTCGCTCGAGAAGCCGTACGCCATCGTCGGCGTGCCTCTGATTGCCGCGCCCACCGACGCGGAAGCCGAGTTCCTCGCCAGCAGCACCTACCAGCGCGTGCTGGGCATCCTCACGGGGCGGCGTGGCCTGCTGCCGCCGCCCGTGGAGAACTTCATGGAGCGCCTGCATCCGCAGGAACGCGCGGGCATCGCCGACTTCCTGGCCATGGCCGTGATCGGCGGCCCACAGACCGTGCGCGAAGGTCTGAATGCGCTGGCCGAAGCCACCGAGGCGGACGAGTTCATGATCGTCAGCGACCTCTACGACCCGGCGCTGCGGTTGCGCTCGCTCACCCTCACCGCTGAAGCGATGGCCAGCCAGCCCACGCCCGAACTGGCCTGACGCGTCACTGTCGGATCATCTGCATGATCTGACCCGCATCCAGCGTGGCGGCCTTCTGCTGGATCTGCGGCAGGTACTGTGTCTGCATCTGCTTGGCCGGACCCAGCAGGCCCTGGAAGCTCTGCTTGAGCAGATCGGTGCTCATGACCCGGCCACCGGCGTAGTAGCGCTTGGCCACCTGCCCGAGCGCGTAGGTGGTGGCAAACGAAAACGCCATGCCGGTGGCTGCGCGTCCGATGCCCCCCACGGTGCGCCCAGCCGCCTTGCCCAGCAGGCCGCCCAGCAGCTTGCGGCCGAACTGTTCCAGGTACTGCGAAGTCAGGCCCACGCCCACAGCCGCGATGAATTCGCGAATGTGGCCCTGGTCCAGCTCCACACCGTGCGCCTTGCCAATGGCATAGACCATCTTCACCTGCAGCGGGATGATGGCCATGGACGCCCATGACTGGGGAAGCAGTTCGAGCGCGCCATTGAGCAGCGCGTAGTTGAGGATCGATTTGTCGAGTTCAGCGTCGAGTGCAGGCGTGGGCGCCGCCATGGCCACAGCGGCAGCCGCCGCGGGCGCATGGCGTGGCACAGCCACTTCAGCGGCGTCCACCACGGCATCGGCCTCGCGCTCGAACGCGGCGGTTTCGGCCGCACCGAGACTCAGGCGTGACTTGAGGTCGGCGAGAAAACTGCTTTCCGCCGGACTCTGCCGGCCGTCTGCATCGCACACGCACACCGCCATTTCGTAGGCCAGCTGGCGCTGTCCCGCTTCCTGCAGGCCTGCCACGGCGTCATGGAGCGACACGCGCTTGAGCAGCACATCCTGGTAGAGCCGGGTCAGGCCCGCTCCGCCGGCCTCGTGGCCGAGCGTGTCGGCCAACTGCCGGATCGACTCGCGCTCGGCGTCGGCCTTGTTGCCATCGGCAAAAGCGGCCAGCAAGGCGATGGAGAGGATGGATTGTTGTTCCTGAGGGGACATGTCGGAGGCGTTCCTTGAATGGGTTGATCGATGCGCTCGGGTCGATTGAAGGAGTCTGCACCAGGCCGGGGAGTTCCAGGCCAAGCCCCGCTTAAGTCGGCGCCCGCGCCCAAGCCCGATAATCCGTGGATGCGTTTCCTCATCGACTTCTTTCCCATCGCGCTGTTCGTGGCGGCCTACAAGATGGCCGACATCTACACCGCCACCGGCGTGCTGATGGCCGCCACCGTCGTGCAGACAGGCCTGATCTACGCCATTGACCGGCGCTTGCAAACCTTGCACAAAGTCACATTGGCGCTCGTGCTGGTGTTCGGCGCCCTCACCCTCTTCCTTCAGGACGAGCGCTTCATCAAATGGAAGCCCACGGTGCTGTACGCCAGCATGGCCATCGTGCTGGGGGCTGCGCTGTGGATCTGGAAGAAGAACTTCCTGCAGCTTCTGCTGGGCAGCCAGCTCAAGCTGCCAGAGCCCATCTGGGCACGGCTCACCGTGGCCTGGATCGCCTATTTCCTCTTCATGGCAGCGATCAACGGCTACGTGGCCGCCTATTTCTCCACCGAGTTCTGGGTGGACTTCAAGCTCTGGGGCTACATCTTCCCGGTCGTCTTCATCCTTGGGCAGGGCCTGTACATCTCGCGCTACCTCAAGGACGACGCGGTGGAGAAATCATGAGCGAAGCCACCGTGCCCACCGCATCGGCCATCGAGTCGCGGCTGCGTGAAGTGCTCTCGCCCACCCAACTCGAAGTCCTGGACGAAAGTGCCGCGCACGCGGGTCATTCCGGGGCCAACGGGCTCGGTTTCGGTACCCACTTCCGGGTGCGCATCGGTGGGCCTGCGTTCGTCGGCCAGAGCCGCGTGGCGCAACATCGCCTTGTGTATGATGCGCTGCAAAAATTCACCGACGCGGGCCTTCATGCCCTGGCGATCGAGATCAAGGCCTGAAAGCCCGGATCGCCAGGCGCTACGTTCTGATACCAGTTTGCTGAACCCCACCGCGCAGGACAGCTCCAACCTTTTTTCACCTGAGGAACACCATGAAATTCTCCTTCTCGGCCCTGACTGCGGCCGTGCTGATCACGACCGCCACGCTGGCATCGGCCCAGAACGTGGCCATCGTCAACGGCAAGCCCGTGCCGGTCGAGCGCCTGAACGTGCTGGCAGAGCAGATTGCGGCATCCGGTCGGCCGGTGGACGATTCGATTCGCGCCCAGCTCAAGGAAGAAGTGGTGCTGCGCGAGGTCTTCATGCAGGAAGCGCAGAAACGCGGCGTGGCCTCCAGTCCGGAATTCAAGAACCAGATGGCCCTTGCCCGCGAGACCATCATGATTCGCGCCCTGTTTGCTGATTTCCAGAAGAAGAACCCGGTCACCGACGCCGATCTCAAGGCCGAATACGACCAGCTCGTGGCCGCCAACAGCGGCAAGGAATACCGCGCCCGCCACATCCTGGTCGAGAAGGAAGACGAGGCCAAGGCCATCATCAAGTCGCTCAAGGGTGGTGCGAAGTTCGAGGACATTGCCAAGAAGCAGTCGAAGGACGCAGGCTCTGGCGCCAACGGCGGCGATCTCGACTGGGCGGCGGCAGCGAGCTACGTGCCCGAGTTTTCCGAAGCCATGGTCAAGCTCGAGAAAGGCCAGATGACCCAGGAGCCGGTGAAGAGCCAGTTCGGCTGGCACGTGATCCGCGTCGACGATGTCCGCCAGGCCGAGATGCCCAAGTTCGACGACGTCAAGCCGCAGATTGCCCAGCAGATGCAACAGCAGAAGCTGCAGGAGTTCCAGAAGGGCCTGCGCGACAAGGCCAAGATTCAGTAAAGCCAGCGGGCTCGATAGAAAGCGCGGTTCGGCCGCGCTTTTTTTTCGTCACAGCACGCGCGTGGCCAACCAGATCAAGCCCATCAGCACAGGCTGGTGCAGCAGGTAGTACGACAGGCTCCATCGGCCCAGGGTGACGAGGCTGCGCCGCGCGCCAGTGGCCGCCCCATCACCCACGCCCCGCCAACAGGGGCGATGCTGAAGCATCCACTGCCCGGCTGCCATGCCCCACCACACCACGCCCAGCCAGGGCAGCAGGGGCACGTAGTCTTCCGTGATGGGCTTTCGGCTGATGAACCCCAGCCAGTTCAGCCAGCGGGCATTGAAGATGTCGAGCGTGGGCCAGGCCGCCATGGCCGCCGGGGCGACAAGGGGAAGCGCGATCAGCAGCGCTCCCAGCGGCCAGCGCCATGCGCCCCAGCCTGCCGTGACGCGGGCGAGGATCAGCATGACGGCGATGCCGTGGAGCACGCCGAAATAGATGAAGCTCTTCGGGAACACCAGCAGCGAACCGGCCGTGACGAGCAGCGCCGCACCCGCCACCTGCAGCCAGCGCCGCCAGAAGCGCGCCAAGGGCTGGCCCTGGTGCAAGGCCACGGCCTGCGAGAGCCCGGCCGTGAAGAGAAACAGGCTCACGATGGCCGTGCGCTGCCAGGTCCAGAACGGGTCGCGGTAGAAGTCCTGCTGGATGAGGCCGAAGAAATCCAGGTCAAAGCAGAAGTGATAGGCCGTCATCCACAGCATGGCCGCCGCACGCAGCAGGTCGATGCGGTCCAGTCGCTGGGTCATGCTGTCAGGCGCTGGCCTGGTGGATGTTCAGCAGGAGCTCGGCCAGGGCCTTCGGTTCACTCACCATGGGGTCGTGCCCGGTGGCCATTTCCAGAACCTGCCAGCGAGGTTCGCTGCGCACACGTTGACGCGAAGGCGCAATGGTGGCCAGCGCGGGCGACGTGCAATCGATGAACGTGCGCGGCACCTCGGCCACGCGCGCGCCGTCGAAATCCAGCGGCTGCTGGTACAGGCGAAAGGGCTGGGGGGTCTGGCGCCGGTTCACCCAGTCCCTGTCAGCGCCGGACAGGCCGAAGATGGCGGCATCCGGCGGTGGAAAGCTCAGTCCGCCACTGGGCCTGGATGCGTCGATGCGCGCCTGCTTCGTCTCGGCGGAGTGGTGGCTGCTCCAGCTCTCACCCGGATACGGCAGCGCGGCATCGAGGTAGACCAGGTGGGTCAGGTTGCCGGGCTTCTCATGCAGCAATCGATCGGCCGCGCCGGTGACGACCATGCCTGCGTAGCTGTGCCCCACGAGCACCACGCGTTGCAACTCCTCGGCTTCGATCAGACCCATCACGTCCTGGATGTGGGTGTGCAGGTCGATGTCGGGCGACAAGAGGTGCGCGCGCTCGCCCAGACCGGTGAGCGTGACGGCATGCGCGGGTACATC
Organism: Hydrogenophaga sp.; assembly: GCF_051858985.1. GTDB lineage: Bacteria > Pseudomonadota > Gammaproteobacteria > Burkholderiales > Burkholderiaceae_C > Hydrogenophaga. Next base: position 826,837 of record NZ_JBHYGM010000002.1, read on the forward strand.
ACTGGCGCGCAGCAGCGGTAGCACGCGCTGCCAGCACCAGGCGCCATGCCAGGCACCGTGCACGAGCACGAAAGCGGTTTTGCGGGCCGATGTTTCAAGGGTCAAGGCGTTGCTCCGGTGGTTCAGGTGATCTGACGGATTCTGCCGGCAACAGGGTGTGTGGTGCCAGCAGGTCGCCGTGTCCCAGTGTTTCGGCCGCTGCCTGACTGGCCTGTGCGATCGCCTGCGCCGCCTGGTTGACGCCGTAGTCCTGCGCGGGCCCGGGATTTTCGGAAGCGCCATGCCCCTGCTGCTGCTCCCGCAGGAACCAGGCGCTCGCGGCGCCGATGAGGGCATGGCGAGTCACGCGGTCGTACAGAGCCAGCGTGGCAGCCACCAGGTCGTGGTGAGCTCTTCGATCGTCCTGGGCGATGCGCAGGTTGTTGATGTAGCGCGCCAGGTTGGAGGCCCGCGCGGCGACGCCCACGAGTTCCACGGTGCGATCGGTGATCGCCTTGGCGTGAAGTGCGGCGAATGGGCCGGGGTTGGCCCAGATGTTGGCGTCGAGCGCGGATGCGGTCTGCACCAGCTTGGCCCAGTTTTTCATGGCCGAGTACATGCCGTTGGAAAAACTCCAGATGCCTTCGGACAGGTTCCAGTGGTTCAGGGAATATGCCACCTCCGACTGCACCCGATGGTCCTGAATGGCCTTGCTCATGGCCGCTGCGGCCAGATGCGCGTTGAACTGGCCCCGACCGGCGACGGCCACCATGGGGCCGCATCCCAGGTGGTCGGAGACCTGCGCTGCGCTCACGGCGATGCCGCGGAGCGTCTGTGTCGAGCGGGAGTCGTCCGTGGATTCGTCGGGGATTGCCTCAAACGTGTAGGCGCTCTTTCCCTCTTCCACCCTGCCGGCAAGCGTCTCGCACAGATCCAGCATGCCGTCGTAGCTGGAGGCCATCAGATCCCTCAAGGCCATGGGAACGGCACGCGGGTCGCCGCCGGGCGCAATGGTGCGGTCGTTCACCAGGGCCAGAAAGCGGCCCTCTGCGGCAGCGATGGCAGGGTCGACGGTGAAGCGGATGCGTGCTGCGCGCACCTCGGGCATGCCCAGCGTCCTGAAGGGCAGATGGCCGGTGGTCGGGCGACCGGCGCACGACTCCACGCCGTCCGTGCCCGTCGCTGGACAGGGAAAGCGCTGATGGACGGCCACGAACGCCAGCACCGCCGATTCGGCCCGCTGGAGTTGCGCGTGCACCCGCTTCTGGTCCTCGCGGTGGCGGTCAACGCCGACGGCCTGCCACAGCACGGTGACCGCCACACCCATGACGGCCATGGCCACCGCAGCTTCCACCAGCGACAGCCCTCGTTGTCGCCGCCCGCTGCAGACCCTGCGGAACCTCATGGCATCAGTCCCTTGACCTGCAAAGCGTCGACGCGCTGCAAACGGCTTTCGAATGCTGCATTCCGCTGGTCCGCGCGCTTGTGGGCCATTTCGCGGCGGTCCATCGCCTCGTCCAGGGTTTGCTGGGCGTGCTGCGCGCGCTCAAGGGAGTAGTCGATGAGAGCCGTCCAGCGCGCCGCCTCGAACGCGAATCCCGCCACGTTGGCGGCCACGTGGAAGGCGCCCAGCGGTGTCGTCGCCCCGGTGAGCTTGGTGGCCACCAGGTTCCAGGTGGCCACCCCGAACCTGGCCATGGCGTTGGCCACGCGCCACTGGTGGTTGCGCAGGGAGTCCTCTGCCTCCCGCACGGCCAGTTCGCGCAGCAACATGTCCAGGCGGGCCAGTTCGGCCAGATCGGAGGCCAGCACGGCCGCCTTCACCCCGGTGGCCAGGCGTGCAAAAGCCGGGGCACAACCCAGGCGGTGCACCAGCTCAAGGTACCCGCTGGCGCGCGTTGGCGTGGCGTCGCTGGCCGCCTGCCCTTGCTGCAGGCGCAGCGCCAGCCGATGCGTCTGCCCCTTGGCAAAGGCCGCCTGTTCGCGCTGGACCACCAGCAGGCACAGGTCCAGGCCGTTGATGCGGGTGCGCGCCTTCACGCCATCGCCCAGCAGTTCCACGGGATCGGCCCGGTAGATGGCAACGGGCCCCGCCGCCAGTGACCGGTCCACCACGTAGCGGATGCTTCGCGGGGGTTCGGTCCCCAGCACCTCCACCGGCAGCCAGCCTTCCCAGTGTTCCGGTCCGAGCGAAGACGGCATCGCATCGTCCGGCAAGGGCAGACGGTGATCGCGCAGGGCCATGCCATGCAGGGCGTCTTCGGCGCGCTGCAGCGTGTCGCGGACCTGTTCGCCACGGCGCTTGTCCTCGACCAGGGCCAGCGTCTTCCACAAGCCCGTGGACATCAGCCCGAGGATGGCCAGCACCACCACCGCTTCGAGCAGGCTCCATCCCGCCTGGCGCCTCCTGGGTGCTGCACTCATGGCTCGACCGAGGGCCAGGAAATCGGAACGGGCAGGCGGGCCGCCATGCCGGCCTGTTGCGCCGCCACCAGCATCCCCGCTGCGCCCTGCCAGACGGGCTGTTCGATGGCGCTGCTCGACATCTTCTTGAACGCGTGGAGCTGCCCGGCGCGAATGGCCAGGGTGCCGGCATTGCGTGCAGCGTCGATGGCCGACAGCGCGACGCCGCTCAAGGCCTTGGCCATGCCGCCCGTATGCACTGGCACGAAACCCCACAGGGCAGGGTTCGCCGAGGCAATGGCCTTCATGGCTGCGTTGTTCGTCAGGTTGTAGGCGCCGTTGGCCAGATCGGCCATGGCGTCCACCAGGTAGAACCCGTCGGAAACCACGCTCAAGGTCGTGATCTGCGCATTGGTGTCGCCCCGCTCGATGTTGGCCTGCTGCACGTCGGTGGCCGCATCGACCCACGTGGAGGCCACCGCCAGGGCGTCGAGTGATGCGCTGGTGTCTTCACAGCGGGTCGACTCCAGGACCTCTGCAGGCGAGCGCAATGAAACGATGTCCTGATAGACGTGGTCGACGGTGCGCGTGGGAGACTCCAGCGACGCCAGCTGGAAGTCTGCATTGATGCCGGAGGCCGAATCCGGCGCGCCCGGCGCCCCGACCGCGATGCCGTAGGCCATGCCGCCCGCCGCTGCAGCACTTTCAAGTCGTGTGCACGCGTCCATGGTGCTTTCGATGCCAGGCGGATAAGCCGCCGGACGTTCGCCAGGGGAGAACACCGGCTGGTAGAGCGCGCCGAGGGCCGTCAGATCGGCAACGGCACCCGCTGCACCGCCCCGGTTCACCACATAGCGCATGGCCATGCTGCCGTGCACGGGAGGCAGTCGCGTGCCCGCCGTGGACATGAGGCTGGCCACCGGGAGCCAACCTTTGCCGCCACCACCCGCGCACACCTCGGTGCCACCGCGCGTGGCAGCCGGGCACGGCAGGCGCCCCTGCACGGTGAGGAAGGTCTGCACCGCCTGGTGCGCCCACCGCATGGCCTGGTGCTGCTCCAGGGCGCGCGACTGTGTGTTTTTCGTTTGCTGGAGCAGGAAGCTTCCCAGGGCGGCACCAGCGACCGCCACCGCCAGCAGCGCCATGGCGATGGCGGCCACGCCGCGCTGTTGTCTGGCAGATGGCGGACGCCTGCCGGGTGGACCGGGGATTCGATAGGTCAAAAGTACTCGCATGGGCGCGAGTGTGGGAGCCCCCGGTGAAACGACCGTGTCAGGCATGTGAAACACAGATGACAGCCACCTGCCGGCGGCGAATGCTCAGCGGTGCGCGACAAGTTCGAAGACGTCGCGCTCGCTTTCGGCGCCCGAGGCCACGACGAGCCGCCGCTCCATCTTCACGTAGCGTTTGACTTCCGGGGCGTACCAGATCACATAGTGCATGCGCACCGGCTCGACCTGCATGGAGCCCGCGCCACCGCTGGGCTGCCGGTTGCTCGATACCTCGACCTTGTAGGCATGGAAACGCCCCGCCGGCACCGTGACGGACTCCTGTCCCAGCACGCGGGCTTCGGAGTACCACTGACCCCACTGCCCGTCGGCACTCGGGGTGGCAAAGCCCCGCTGCGTGCCCAGCGTCGCGAGATCGTTGAATGCCCCCAGGTAGGGGCTGAATTCCAGGCCCAGCACGCTCCAGTTGACGAAGCCCGCTGCGCGGGCAGGCAGGTTGCGCACTTCGCCCGGCATGCCGCTGGCCGGGTCGGCCCGCAGGCTGTCGGTGACCTGACCTCCGGCAACGGCCTGCACACCCATCACGACCGTGCGCTTCGGACTCGTGGGCCACTTGCCGCGGGTGGCGTAGGTCCAGGTCTCGCCCGTTCGGGGCCAACTTGCATCGGCTGCGGGCGCGGGTGGCGGTTCTCGGGCGGCGACGGGCGCGGGGGTCGCCATGGCCACGGCGGCAGGCCCTGCTTCACGCGGGGGCGCGGGTGCCGCCGCTGCGCGGGCCGGTGCCGTGGCGGTCGCGGATGGGCGCGTCGCTGCCGCCGGGCGCGCGGGAACCGGGGCAATCTCCGGCGCCGGCGCGGCGGCCACGGCCACAGGTGGTGACGGCGCAGGGACGGCAACGGTGGCAGCGGCAGGCGTGGCTGGCTGCCTGGAGACGCTGGCGCTCAGCACCGGGCGATCCGTGGCGTCGGCCTCTTTCTGCGGCGTGCGGTCGGGCGAGCGCCACCAGAGGCTGGCCATGCCCACCGCCAGCAGCAAGACGGCCAGCGCCCACGGCCATCGACGCTGGGGCGTTTCATCGCTGCCCGGCACGGGAGCCGGGCGAGTGCCTGCAGCCGCCGTCAGCAGGCTTTCCATCGCGCGAATCAGTTCGGCGGTGGAGGATTCCCATTGCTTGTGGCTGATCTCGATGGCCTGACGGCGCGCCAGCGGGCGGATGTCCTCGGGCAAGTCTTCAGCGCGTGGCATGAGCGCGCCGCCCACCAGCACGGGCACCACGCGGATGTCGCGCTTGAGCGCGGTGACCGTTTCCAGCCGGATGAAGTCGTTCGGATCGTCGAGCCGACGGCGGCCGGCTGCGTCGCTGGTGCTGAGCCACTCGTCCCCGATGACCACGATCAGCACGCGGCAGGAGCCCACAGCCTTTTCGATGGCCGTGACGAAGTCGGTACCGGGTTCGATGCCCTCGACATCCATGAACACGCGTCCGGCGCCGAAATGAGCGGCCAAGCGGTCGTACAGGCGCCCGGCGTAGCCTGCCGAGTCGTCGCGCCGGTAGCTGATGAAAATGCCATCCATGCCGCCTGGACCCCTTGCAGCCACCGCAGGGTGGCCGGGTCATTCTAGGCGCAGGAATCGACGCGCACCATAGACGAAGTGGGTACGCTGATGGGCGCTCAGGCCGGCTTGGCGGCGCCGCCCCGCAGGCGCGAAATCAGGTTCACCACCAGCACCACCAGGGCGCCAGCCACCAGGCCCGCCAACGCCCCGGCAAGGCTGGAGACCACCGGGCCGATCCAGCCGAGCGTGGCGGCGAACGCCTCGATGGCGTGGCCCACGGCGGGAATGCCATGCACCAGGATGCCGCCGCCCACCAGGAACATGGCGGCCGTGCCCAGCACCGACAGCGTCTTCATGAGCCAGGGCGCTGCGGCCAGGATGCCGCGACCCAGGGCACGTTTCCAGGCGGCGGTCTGCTGGTTGAAGTAGAGCCCCAGGTCATCGAGCTTCACGATGCCTGCCACCAGGCCGTAGACGCCCACCGTCATGATCAGCGAGATCCCCACCAGCACGGCCACGCGCTGGCCCATGCTCACGGCCGCCACCGTGCCCAGCGTGATGACGATGATTTCAGCGGACAGGATGAAATCGGTGCGCACCGCGCCCTTGATCTTCTCCTTCTCGAAGGCCACGATATCGACGTTCTCATCGGCCACCGCCTCCACCAGTTCCTGGTGGTGCGCTTCCTTCTCGGCCTTCTTCGGGCCGAACGCGTGCCAGAGTTTTTCTGCGCCCTCATAGCAGAGGAACAGCCCCCCGAGCATGAGCAGCGGCGTGATGGCCCAGGGTGCGAAGGCGCTGATGACCAGCGCCGCGGGCACCAGAATGGCCTTGTTGAGCGCGGACCCCTTGGCCACGGCCCAGACCACGGGCAGTTCGCGATCGGCTCGCACGCCCGTGACCTGCTGGGCGTTCAGGGCGAGGTCGTCGCCGAGCACGCCGGCGGTTTTCTTGGCCGCGAGCTTGGTCATGACCGCGACATCATCGGCGGCGGTGATGCCTTGTCGCGCGGCGACCTTGGTCATCACGGCCACGTCATCGAGCAGGGTGGCGATGTCGTCGATCAGGGTGAGCAGACTGGTTCCGGCCATGGGATGGTCCTGGTGGGGTGGAGGTCAGCGCGCAGGCCAGACCAGGGGAAAGAGCGGATCGTCCAGCGGAGCGCCTTGCACGAGGCGTTGGGCAAGACCGGCAAAAGGGGGCGAGGTGCGCCAGGGGCGCGGGGCATGACGCACATCGTCTCCGACGTACCGGGCGGAGAAGACGCGCCGTCGGCGGTCGGGACCCACACCGCTGGAGGCGTGCAGACTGAGCATGTGGAAGGCGACGCAGTCGCCCGGCTCCAGCGCCCACGCCAGTTGGCGGAACTGCTCAGGCCGGGCGTCGATCGCGGGCAGCTCGGCCAGCGCGCCCTCGGGGAACCACTTCGCCTGCTGGTCGCGGAAGGTGCGCGGCATGTACCAGGTGCCCGCGTGCGAGCCAGCCACAAAACGCAAGGTGCTCGCCAGCGGCACCGGATCGACCGGGATCCAGAAGCTCACGTTCTGGCGCCCGCTCACGTTGTAGTAGGGCTGGTCCTGGTGCCACGGGGTGGGCTGGCGGGTGCCGGGCTCCTTGACCAGCAGATGGTCGTGGTAGAGCCGTGCTTCACGGCTCTGCATGAGTTGCGCGGCGATGTGGGGCAGCGCCGAACCTTGCAGGACATCCTGGTAGGCCGGATTGTCCTGCCAGGTGCAGAAGTCTTCGACGAAACGGCCTGGGTCGTCGGGCTCGCTGGCCACGAGGGCGAGCGGGCTCAGGTGGGCCAGGTTGTGTTCGATGCCCTCTTCCAGCCGGGACAGGTCGCGCGCATCCAGCACGCCGCGCAGCACGACCGCGCCGTCGCGCAGGTACGCTGCCACCAGCTCCGCCTCCAGTGCGTGACGGCGTGCCACCTCAGCCCACCCACTTGCGCGCGTTGTGCCAGAGCCGCATCCAGCCACTGTGGGCCGACGGGTCCTGGTCGGTCCAGCTCATCTGGATGTTGCGGAAGACGCGCTCGGGATGCGGCATCAGCGCCGTGAAGCGGCCGTCCGCCGTGGTGACGGCGGTGAGTCCGCCCGGGCTGCCGTTCGGGTTGAACGGATAGGCCTCGGTGGCCGAGCCGTGGTGATCCACGAACCGCATGGCGGCGATGGCCCGGGCCGCGTCGCCACGGTGATGGAAGTTGGCGTAGCCCTCGCCGTGCGCCACGGCAATCGGCATGCGGGTGCCCGACATGCCCTGGAAAAAGAGGCTGGGGGACTCCAGCACTTCGACCAGCGACAGGCGCGCCTCGAAACGCTCGCTCTGGTTGGTGGTGAAGCGCGGCCAGGCCTCGGCGCCGGGGATGATGTCGGCCAGTTCGGCGAACATCTGGCAGCCATTGCACACACCCAGACCGAACGTGTCCTGACGGCCAAAGAAGGCCTGGAACTGGTCGGACAGGCCGGCATTGAACGTGATGCTGCGCGCCCAGCCAATGCCCGCGCCCAGCGTGTCCCCGTAGCTGAATCCGCCGCAGGCGACCACGCCCTTGAAGTCGGCCAGCTTCGCGCGCCCGGTCTGCAGGTCGGTCATGTGCACGTCGAACGCCTCGAAGCCCGCCTGTGTGAAGGCGTAGGCCATCTCCACGTGCGAGTTCACGCCCTGCTCGCGCAGGATGGCGACCCGTGGTCGGGAGAGTAGGACCCCCGTTCGCCCTGAGCTTGTCGAAGGGCTCCTGAGGTCTCGGCTGGCGAGGGCTTCGACAGGCTCGGCCCGAACGGTCTCGGCGTCGGTCGGGGCATAGGTGAGATGGGAATGCAGTCCTGGATCGTCGGGACGCCCCGCCGCCGCATGCTCGGCATCGGCGCAGGCCGGGTTGTCGCGCTGCTGGTTGATCTTCCAGCTCACGCTGTCCCACACCTGGTGCAGGTCGAACAGGCTGGCCGAGAACACGGCCCTGGCGTCGCGCCAGACCTGCAGCTCGCCCTTGCCGGCGTCGATCGTCGATGACGCCGGGCGGGTCTTGCCGACGAAGTGGCTGTGTTGGCTCAACCCGTGTTCGCGCAGGGTCTGCATCACCGCGTTGCGGTCTTCGGTGCGCACCTGCAACACCACGCCCAGCTCCTCGCTGAAGAGGGCCTTGAGTGTGAGTTCCTCGCGGCGTGCGCTGACCTGGCTGGCCCAGTTCTTCGCGTCGCCGGTCTCCATGCGGCTGTCCTGGATGCCGTCACCTTCCGTGACCAGCAAGTCCACGTTGAGCGCCACGCCCACATGCCCTGCGAATGCCATTTCGGCCGCGGCCGCCAGCAGCCCGCCGTCGCTGCGGTCGTGGTAGGCCAGGATCTGGCCCCGGGCTCGCAGCGCATTGACCGCGTCGACCAGACGGACGATGTCCTGGGGATCGTCCAGGTCGGGCGAGTCGCCGCCGCCCTGCCCCAGCACTTGCGCCAGCACGCTCCCGCCCATGCGGTGGCGGCCCCTGCCAAGGTCGACCAGCACCAGCGTGGTGTCTTCCAGGGTGCTGTCGAGTTGTGGGGTGAGGGTGCCACGCACATCGGCCAGCGTGGCGAAGGCGCTCACGATCAGGCTCACCGGCGATGTCACCTTCCTCGTCTCACCGCCCTCCTTCCACTGCGTGCGCATCGACAGGCTGTCCTTGCCCACGGGGATGGAAATGCCCAGCGCCGGGCAGAGCTCCATGCCGACAGCCTTCACCGTCTCATAAAGTGCAGCATCTTCGCCAGGCTCGCCGCACGCAGCCATCCAGTTGGCCGAGAGCTTCACGCGCGGGAGCTCGATGGGTGCGGCCAGCAGGTTGGTGATGGCCTCGGCCACCGCCATGCGGCCCGAAGCGGCGGCGTCCAGCGCGGCCAGCGGCGTGCGCTCGCCCATGCTCATGGCCTCGCCTGCAAAGCCCTTGAAGTCGGCCAGCGTGACCGCACAGTCGGCCACCGGCACCTGCCAGGGACCGACCATCTGGTCGCGGTGCGAGAGACCTCCCACGGTTCGGTCTCCGATGGTGACGAGGAATCGCTTGGAAGCCACAGTCGGGTGGCTGAGCACGTCGATCACGGCCTTCTGCAGATCCACGCCGGTGAGATCCAGGGGTGCCGGTTGGCGTGCGACGGCCTTGACGTCGCGGTGCATCTTGGGCGGCTTGCCCAGCAGCACGTTCATCGGCATGTCGACGGCCATCTCCGTTCGGACTGCGCTTGTCGAAGCCCCTGCCGGGGTGCTGGCCAGCACCAGCTGGCGCTCCTCGGTGGCCACTCCGATCACCGCGAACGGGCAACGTTCGCGTTCGCAGAAGGCGGTGAAGAGATCCAGCGATTCGGGTGCGATCGCCAGCACGTACCGCTCCTGGCTTTCGTTGCACCAGATTTCCTTGGGTGCCAGGCCGCTTTCCTCCAGCGGCACGGCACGCAGATCAAAGCGCGCACCACGCCCGGCATCGTTGGTCAGCTCGGGGAAGGCATTCGAGAGCCCGCCCGCGCCGACATCGTGGATGGCCAGGATGGGGTTGGCCTCGCCCTGCTGCCAGCAGTGGTTGATGACCTCCTGCGCACGGCGCTCGATTTCGGGATTGCCGCGCTGCACGGAGTCGAAGTCGAGCGAGGCGGCGTTGGTGCCGGTTGCCATGGAACTGGCCGCGCTGCCGCCCATGCCGATCTTCATGCCCGGGCCACCGAGCTGGATCAGCAGCGAGCCGGCGGGAAATTCGATCTTCCTGGTCTGCCCCGCGTCGATCACGCCCACGCCGCCGGCGATCATGATGGGCTTGTGGTAGCCGCGCTGCACGCCGTCCACCGAGAGTTCGTATTCGCGGAAATAGCCCAGCAGGTTGGGCCGCCCGAACTCATTGTTGAAGGCCGCGCCGCCCAGGGGCCCCTCGGTCATGATCTGCAGCGGACTGGCGATGTGCTCGGGTTTGCCGCCCGGCTGGTCGGAGAGACCGCCCCAGAGCTTGCCCACGGTGAAGCCCGTCAGGCCCGCCTTGGGCTTGGAGCCGCGCCCGGTGGCGCCCTCGTCGCGAATCTCGCCGCCCGCGCCGGTGGAAGCACCCGGAAACGGGGAGATCGCGGTCGGGTGGTTGTGCGTTTCCACCTTCATCAGCACATGGTGGGTCGCGGTCTCTGCAGCGTAGGCCGGCGAGACATCGCCCGTCGCCCGCGCCACGAAGCGTTCGACCACGCTGCCTTCCATGATGGATGCGTTGTCCGAATACGCCACCACCGTGTGCTGCGGCGCCTGCTGGTGGGTGTGGCGAATCATGCCGAAGAGGCTCTTGTCCTGAGCCACGCCGTCAATGGTGAACTGCGCGTTGAAGATCTTGTGGCGGCAGTGCTCGCTGTTGGCCTGCGCGAACATCATCAGTTCGACGTCGGTCGGGTTGCGCTTCAAGCCGTTGAAAGCGTTCACGAGGTAATCGATCTCGTCATCGGCCAGGGCCAGGCCCCAGTCGGCGTTGGCGCGCTCCAGCGCCGATCGCCCGCCGCCGAGCACGTCCACCTGCTCCATGGGCGCGGGGTGCAGCTCGGTGAACAGTGCTTGCGCCTGCGTCCGGTCGAGCGAGACGTTTTCCGTCATGCGGTCGTGCAGCAGGTCGGCCACGGCCCGCAACTGGTCTGGCGACAGATGGGCCTTGCCCAGCAGGCCCGATTTGAGGCCGACGCGGAACTCCACCAGGCGCTCCACCCGGTGCAGCGCCAGGCCGCAGTTGTGCGCAATGTCGGTGGCCTTGGAAGCCCAGGGCGAGACCGTGCCCAGGCGGGGCATGACCAACAGGGCTGGAGCGCCGGCCTTTTCCAGGGCCAGATGCGCTTCGGTGCAGGGCTCACCGTAGGTGAGCAACTCGCCCAGGCGCTGCACGGTGGCGGCATCGGGTTCGCCCTGGAAGGCGGCGATGTGCACGAAGCGGGCCGAGAGGCTGGTGATCTTGTCGGAAATGCCCGCGAGTCGGGGCAGGATTTGCTGGACTTTGAAGCCGCTGATGGCGGCGCCGCCGTCGAAGGTGCGCAGGTGCAGGGACACGTTGGGAGCCTGAGGTGCGTTGACCCGGTGGGGCCGGGTGGAAAACCGGGGATTTTACCCGCGCGCCCCCATGGCCTTGCCCGCTGGAGGTGCCGTCAGGGCGGGCCTGATGGGATAATCGCGCCCCATGAGCATCACCTACAAAGACGAGGCCGGCATCGCGGGCATGCGCACCGCCTGCCGGCTGGCCTCCGAAGTGCTGGACTACCTCACACCGCTGATCCAGCCGGGTGTGACGACCCTCGAAATCGACCGCCTGGCGGCCGAGTACATGAAACAGCAGGGCACGGTTTCGGCCACGATCGGCTACCAGCCGCAGGGCTACCCCCCGTACCCTGGCCACCTGTGCACCTCCATCAACCACGTGGTGTGCCACGGCATCCCCAACGAGAAGCCGCTCAAGAAGGGCGACATCCTCAACGTGGACGTGACCGTGATCAAGGACGGCTGGTTTGGCGACAACAGCCGCATGTTCCTCATCGGTGGCGAGGCCGCCTGCTCGGTGCAGGCTCGACGCCTGAGCAAGGTGACCTTCGAAGCCATGTGGAAGGGCATCGTCATGGTCCGCCCTGGCATCCGCCTGGGCGACATCGGACACGCCATCCAGACCTTCGCCGAAGGCAACGGATTTTCGGTGGTGCGTGAGTTCTGCGGGCACGGCATCGGCCAGCGCTTCCATGAAGATCCGCAAGTGCTGCACTACGGTCGGCCGGGCACGCTTGAGGAACTCAAGCCGGGCATGACCTTCACCATCGAACCCATGATCAACGCCGGCAAGCGCGACATCAAGGAAATGGGCGACGGCTGGACCATCGTGACCCGCGACCGCTCGCTTTCGGCGCAGTGGGAACACACGGTGCTGGTGACCGAGACGGGCTACGAGGTTCTCACCCTGTCCGCCGGCAGCCCTGCCGTGCCGGAATTCGTGACCCCTCCGGCTGTGGCCGTCGCCTGATTCCATGACCGCGGCCGCACCGCCCTCCATCATGGGCGACCTGGGCACGCTGCGCCTGGAATACCGCAGCAACAAGGCCGCGCTGCTGGCCCGGCTCGGTTTGCAGGGGTCCTCCACCCGGGGCGTGCGCAAGGCGCTGCAGGAACTCTCCCGTTTGACGGACCAGACCTTGCGCGAACTCTGGTCCCTCGCGGGCTTTGGTCCTGGCTTCTCTTTGGTCGCCGTCGGCGGCTACGGGCGCGGAGAACTGTTTCCGTTTTCCGATGTGGACGTGCTGGTGTTGCTGCCCGATGGCAGCCAGCCCGATGCGGACGCGGCGCTGAAGTCTCGCCTGGAGGCTTTCATCGGTGGCTGCTGGGACCTGGGGCTGGAGATCGGTTCCAGCGTGCGCACCATCGGCGACTGCGTGTACGAGGCGTCCAAGGACGTGACGGTTCAGACCTCGCTGCTCGAATGCCGGCTGATCGCGGGCAGCAAGAACGCGTTCGCCCGACTCGTGAGCGACCTGGGCGAGGCCATGGATCCCAAGGCCTTCTTCGTCGCCAAGACGCTGGAAATGCGCCAGCGCCACACCAAGTTCGAGAACACGCCCTATTCGCTCGAACCCAACTGCAAGGAGTCCCCGGGGGGCCTGCGCGACCTGCAGATCATCCTGTGGGTGTCCAAGGCCGCCGGTTTGGGGCGCAGCTGGGACGAACTCGCGCGCAAGGGCCTGGCCACACCGCTGGAAGCGCGCCAGATCAAGGCCAACGAGGCGCTGCTCAGCCTGATCCGTGCGCGGCTCCACCTCCTGGCCAACCGGCGCGAGGACCGCCTGGTGTTCGACCTGCAGACCGCGGTGGCGGAATCGTTTGGCTTCAAGGCGCAAGTGCCGGCCGTGATCACCCCGGGTGAGCCCGGCATGCCCCACGTGGCTCCCACGGCACGGGGCACTCGCCGCGCCAGCGAAGCGCTGATGAAGCGCTACTACTGGGCGGCCAAGGCCGTGACGCAGCTCAACCAGATCCTGTTGCTCAACATCCAGGAACGGCTGCGCAGCGACGTCGCGGGCGTGGACCGCCTGCGCCCGCTCAACGAGCGCTTCTTCGACAAGGCGGGCACGCTCGAAGTGGCGAGCGACAACCTCTATGTCCAGCAACCACACGCCATCCTGGAGACTTTCCACCTCTACCAGACCACGGTGGGTATCAAGGGCCTCTCCGCGCGCACGCTGCGCGCGCTGTACAACGCCCGCCCCGTGATGAATGCGCGCTTTCGCGCCGATCCGGTCAACCGCGCGCTGTTCCTGAAGATCCTGCAGGAACCCGAGGGCATCACGCACGCCATCCGGCTGATGAACCAGACCTCCGTGCTCGGGCGCTACCTCTGGGTGTTCCGCCACATCGTCGGCCAGATGCAGCACGACCTGTTCCACGTGTACACGGTGGACCAGCACATCCTGATGGTGCTGCGCAACGTGCGCCGATTCTTCATCGCCGAGCATTCGCACGAGTACCCGTTCTGCTCGCAGCTGGCCGCCGGTTGGGACAAGCCCTGGATCTTCTACATCGCGGCCATCTTCCACGACATCGCCAAGGGCCGCGGTGGCGACCATTCCGAACTGGGCGCGCACGATGTGCGCGTCTTCTGCCGCCAGCACGGCATCGCCCGCGAAGATTGCAAGCTGATCGAGTTCCTGGTCGCGGAGCATCTGACCATGAGCCGCATGGCGCAAAAGGAAGACCTCAGCGATCCGGACGTGATCGCGGCCTTTGCACGGCGCGTGGGCAACGAGCGCTACCTCACCGCCCTGTACCTGCTGACGGTGGCCGACATCCGCGGCACCAGCCCGAAGGTGTGGAACGCCTGGAAGGGCAAGCTGCTGGAGGACCTGTACCGGTACACCCTGCGCGCGCTCGGCGGCCGTGCGCCCGATCCGGGCGCCGTCATCGAGGGCCGCAAGCGGGAAGCTCTGTCGATGCTGGCCCTGCACGCCCTGCCCCACCAGGCCCACAAGGCGTTGTGGGACACGCTGGACGTGAGCTACTTCATGCGCCACCAGGCCGACGAGATCGCCTGGCACACGCGCGTGCTCACGCGACAGATTGCACAGAGCGCCGCCCACCTGGCGAAGAATCCCTTGCCCGCGCCTGTCGAAGGAGCCCCCCCGGCCATCGACAAGTGCATCGTCCGCGCACGCCTCTCGCCCGAGGGTGAGGGCCTGCAGGTGCTGGTGTACGCGCCCGACCAGCACGACCTGTTCGCCCGCATCTGCGGCTACTTCGACAGCTCGCACTTCAGCATCCTGGACGCGCGCGTACACACCACGCGCGACGGCCATGCGCTGGACACATTCCAGGTGGTGGCACCGTCGCTGTCGGAGCATTACCGCGAACTGATTGCGATGGTGGAAAACAACCTGGCTCACACCATCGACGAACGTGGGCCGCTGCCTACGCCCACGAAGGGCCGTCTCTCTCGCCGCGTCAAGAGTTTTCCGGTAACGCCCCGTGTGGACTTGCGGCCCGACGAAAAAGCCCAGCGCTGGCTGTTGTCGGTGTCGGCGAGCGACCGCGCAGGCCTGCTCTATGGCATCACGCGGGTACTGGCCCGCAACGACATCAGTGTGCAGCTGGCGAAGATCACGACCCTTGGGGAGCGTGTGGAAGACACGTTTCTCATCAGCGGCGCGCAGTTGCAGATGAACAAGCGTCAGATCGAGATCGAGACGGAGTTGCTGGAGACGCTGGAGGGTTGAGTGAGTGGTTGGCTGGCCGATGAGGCTGGCTGGGCGACTCCGCGAATGTCCCCCGAGTCGGCTTCGCCGCCTCTCCTCCTTTATTTCGCTGCGTCGCCCAGCCAGCCTCATCGGCCCGCAGACGTCAGTGCGCTCGATGCAAGCCAACCCGCCAGCAGGATCAGGAGGGCGATGTCCTCCTGATCTCGCCAACACCTATGCGCGAACGGTTTCGACGGGCTGAGGAGATTCAGGTTTGCGCCGGAACAAGCCGGAAAACCAGTTCCCCACATCGTCCACCAGCGTGAACACCGCCGGAATCACCAGCAGGCTCAGGAACGTTGAAGTGATCAATCCACCGATCACCGCGACCGCCATGGGTGAGCGGAAACTGCTGTCTGCCGCACCCCAGCCAATCGCGATCGGCAACATGCCTGCGCCCATCGCGATGGTGGTCATCACGATCGGACGCGCTCGCTTGTGGCAGGCGTCCAGGATCGCGTCCAGCCGGTTCATGCCGTGCTCGCGCCGTGCCTCGATGGCGTATTCCACCAGCAGGATCGAGTTCTTCGTGGCCACGCCCATCAGCATGATCAGACCGATCAGCGAGGGCATGGAGAAACTCTTGTTGGTCAGCAACAGCGCCACGAAGGCGCCACCCAGCGACAACGGCAACGCCGCGAGGATCGTGAACGGATGCAGGAACGCCTTGAACAGCAGCACCAGCACGATGTAGATGCACAGCACGCCCGTGAGCATGGCCAGGCCGAAACTGGCGAACAGCTCGCCCTGCACCTCGGCGTCTCCGATCTCGATCACGTTCACACCCGCCGGCAGGTTGCGCAGGCTCGGCAGCTTTTCTACCGCCATCTTCATGTCACCGAGCGCGATGCCCGCCAGTTCGACTTCGAAGTTGATGTTGCGCGAGCGGTCGTAGCGGTCAATCACCGCCGGGCCACCACCAAAGCTCAGTGTGGCCACCTGGCCCAGCATCACGGGCCCCTTGCTGCCCGGCACCGGCAGGCGCGAGAGCAGGTCCAGGTCCTGGCGGGCACCGATGTCGAGCTTGACCACGATGGGAATCTGCCGCTCCGGCAGGTTCATCTTGGGCAAGGCGTTGTCGTAGTCGCCCACCGTGGCAATGCGAAGCGTCTCGGCGATGGCGCTGCTGGTCACGCCCATCTCGGCCGCACGCGCAAGATCGGGTGTGACGCTGATCTCGGTGCGCACCAGCGCAGCGGTCGACTGGATGCTGCCCACGCCCTGGATGGTGCGCAGGTCGCGCTCGATGGCGGTGGCCGCCGTCTGCATGGCGGCTGCGTCGTTGCCCGTGAGCGTGAGGACGTATTTTTCGCCCGACCCGCCCAGGCCGACCTTGCTGCGCACCCCAGGCAGGTTGGACATGGCATCGCGCAGCTGGTTTTCGATCACCTGCTTGCGCGGGCGCGTGCCCCGCGCGTCGAGCTGAATGGTCAACGCAGCCTTGCGAGACTCTGCCGTGCCCTGTGGCGCGAACGGGTCGGTGCCGGCGGAACCTGAGCCAATGGTGGTGTAGACCGATTTCACATGCGGCACCGCCGCCACCAGGAGGCGCGCGCGCTCCGCGGTTCGAATGGTCTGCTGCAGCGTGGCACCCGGCGGCAGTTCCAGGTACACCTGGGTCTGGGAGTTGTCGTCGGGCGGAATGAAGCCCTGCGGCAACAGCGGGATCAGCATGATGGAACCGACAAAGAACGCGCCAGCGCCCAGCATGGTGATCCAGCGGTGGCGAATGCACCAGGCAGCCCACCCCTGGTAGGTGTTGAGCCAGGCCGGTTCGTCCTGGTTGGTCATCCATTTCCAGATCGCACCGGTCACGCGGTTGCTGCGCGCCCAGCGGGGCATGTCCTTGGCCATCACCACGGGCTTGAGCAGGTAGGCCGCCATCATGGGCGTGAGCGCCCGCGCCACCACCAGCGAAGCGAACACCGCGAAGGACGCCGTCCAGCCGAACTGCTTGAAGAACTTGCCCGGAATGCCCGACATGAAAGCCGTCGGCAGGAACACCGCAATCAGCGTGAAAGTGGTGGCGATCACCGCCAGGCCAATCTCGTCGGCCGCCTCCATGGACGCCTGGTAGGGCGTCTTGCCCATGCGCATGTGGCGCACGATGTTCTCCACCTCCACGATGGCGTCGTCCACCAGGATGCCGATCACCAGCGACATGGCCAGCAACGTCACCACGTTGATGGTGAAGCCCATGTAGTACATGCCGATGAACGCGGGAATGGCTGAGAGCGGCAGCGCCACCGCAGAGACCACGGTGGCGCGGAAGTCGCGCAGGAACAGCCACACCACCAGCACGGCAAGGATGGCGCCTTCGTAGAGCAGCTTCATGGAGCCGTCGAACTCCTCGGCCACCGGTGTCACGAAGTCAAAGGACTCGGTGATGGTGAGGTCGGGTCGCTGTTCCTGCAGCGTCTTGAGCTTGGCCCGCACGCCGTTGCCCACCTCGATCTCGCTGGCGCCCCGGCTGCGCGCCACTTCGAAACCGACCACCGGCTTGCCATCAAGAAAGGCTGCTGCGGTGGGCTCGGCCACGGTGTCCTTGACCTCGGCAATCTGGTCAAGCCTGACGCTTCTGCCATCCGTGAGAGAGAGTTCGAGGCGAGCCAGTTCTTCGGCCGAGCGCAGCGACGACAGCGTGCGCATGGGCTGCTGGCTCCCGCCCAGGTCTGCGCGGCCGCCCGCGCTTTCGATCTGAACCCTGGCGAGCTGGCGCGAGATGTCGGTGGCGCTGGCCCCCAGCGCCTGCAGTTTCAGCGGATCCAGCAGCACCTGCACTTCCCGGTCCACTCCGCCCACGCGGTTCACCGCGCCCACGCCGGGCACCGAAAGCAGCAACTTGGCCACGTCGTTTTCCACGAACCAGGAAGCCGCTTCGGCGTCCATCTTGTCGGAGGCCACGGTGTAGGCCAGCACCGCACCGCCCGCCAGTTCAACCTTGCTGACGATGGGATCGCGCAGGTCGGAAGGCAGGTCGCCGCGCACCTTGGCCACCGCAGAGCGGACATCGTCCAGCGCTTCCTGGGTGTTCTTCTCGATGCGGAACTCGGCCGTGATCGACACAGTGCCGTCCTCCACCTTGGTGTAGATGTGCTTGAGACCTTGCAGCGAAGCCAGGCTGTTCTCGATGATGCGGGCGACGTCGTTCTCGAGCTGGTTGGGCGAGGCGCCCGGCAGGGTGGCCAGGACGGTGATGTTGGGCACGTCCAGGTCGGGGAAGTTCTGCACCTTCATCTGCTTGAAGGAGAACAGGCCCGCCAGCGTGAGCATGACGAACAGCATCGCCGCCGGGATGGGGTTGCGGATCGACCAGGCGGAGACGTTCATGCTGCTGGCCTCACTGCACAACCTTGACCAGGTCGGCTTCGTTCAGGAAGCCCGCGCCTTGCACCGCCACCGACTCCTCTGCCTTCAGCCCTTCGAGAATCTCCACGCGTTCGCCCACGCGCCGACCGGTCTGCACCTTGCGCTGGCTGGCCTTGCTCTGGTCGTCGATCACGAACACGTAGTTGCTGCCGTCGCGCACCACCACCGACTCGCTGGCCACGGTGAGTGCCTCGCTCTGGCCCAGATCGAAACGCCCCTTGGCAAAGGTGCCGGACTTGAGGTCGTTGTGCTTCGGCAGGTCCACGAACACCAGAATGTTGCGCGTCTGCGGGTTCGCGCTGGGCGCGATGGCCCTCACCTGTCCGCTGATCTCCAGGCCCGTGGCCGCCGTGACCTGCGCCTTCTGGCCCACGCGGATGCGCCCGACCTCGCTGGGCGTGACCTCGGCACGCCATTCCATGCGACCCTGGCGCACCAGGCGGAACAATTCCTGACCCGGCGCCACGACCGAGCCCACCGTGGCCGCGCGGGCCGAGATGATGCCGTCGTCCGGTGCCAGCACCTTGGTGTTGCCCAGGCGCACTTCATTGGCTTCGAGCCCGGCCTTGGCGGCTTCCCACTGCGCGCGCGCCACCTTTTCCTGCGTGAGGTACTGGGCCACCTGCGAGCGCGACAGCGCGCCGGTGTCCTGAATGGACCGCGCGCGGTCGGCGTCGGCCTTGGCGTTCTCATAGCTGGCCTCGGCCTGCATCACGCTTGCCTTGCTCTGAAGGCTGTCGGCCCGGGTGGTTTCGCTGGCGAACACCGCCAGCACCTGGCCCTTGCGCACCACATCGCCCACGTTCACATTCACCGTGGCCAGGCGCAAGCCGTTCACCTCGGCGCCGACACTGGCTTCCTGCCACGCACTGATGTCGCCATTGGCCTGCAGGCTGATGGGCAAGCTGGCACGCGTGGGCTTCTGCACGGTCACGGTCAGTGAGGGCCTGGGCCCGGTGGCTCCGGCTTCGGCGGGTGGGGTGGCGTCGGCAGGATTTTTCAGGAACACCCAGAACACCACGACCAACACCAGCGCCAGGCCCAGGCCCAGCCAGATCCAGCGCGTGCGCCGGCGCGTTTGTGGAAGGGTCGCGTTCATGTGGGGCTCTTCACGATGTTGGGAGGGTTCACGGGGTCGAAGCCGCCACCCAGGGCGACATAGAGGCGGATCCAGGCGTTGATGCGTTCCTGCTGCAGCGCCACGGCGCTGCTGTCGGCGGCCAGCTTGAGACGGCGCGCCTCTTCCAGCTCGTTGAGGCTGGCGAGTCCGACGCGGTAGCGCGCTTCCGTGGCCTGGAACGACTGACCATAACCGGCGACGGCGATGTCGGTGGAGGCCAGTCGCTCGCGCAAGCTCGAGATCAGCACCAGCGACTGCTCCACCTCGGCCACGGCCTGGCGCAGGGTGCTTGCGTAGCCCAGTGCGGCGGCTTCGTAGCGGGCCTGGGCGCTGTCGGTGTTGGCGCGCAAGGCGTCGCGGCCGAGCAGCGGCAGGCTCAGGGTGATGGGACCGATGGACCAGGTGTTGAACGTGGCCTGGGTCCCTGCACCTGAAATGCGGTTGCGCAGGAGGCTGCCCGAGAGCGACAGGCCGGGATACAGGGCGGCCTGCGCGACGCCCACGTCTTCGCTCGCGGCCACCAGTTCGCGTTGCGCCTGGTACACATCGGGCCGCTGTCGCAGCACCTCCGCCGGCACGGCGCTCACCGACAGCATGCGGTCCAGGCGCTCCGACGCCAGCAGGCCAGGCAGCCCTGGGGCGCTGGCCAGTTGCCGGCGGAGTTCGGGTTCGGGAACGCCCGTGAGCGCCACCAGCGACTTGACCTGCCGCTCGCAGAGCTCGGCTTGCGCGCGCTCGCGCGCCACGCCTTCGGCACCGCTGGCACGCGCCAGCGCGGCCACGGCAGGTGCGGTCAACCCTGCGCGCTCCGACACGGCGTTGTTCTCCGCCGATACGGCGCGAGAGTCCCGGTCGCGCGTGGCCACCCCGAGCTGCTCGCGGCACAGGCGCTGGGCGAAATACAGCTCGGCGAGTTCGGCCGCCACCAGCACGCGGGCATCGTGCCATGCAGCGCCCGCCGCATCCTGCCGTGCCGCGGCACCGCTGCGGCGCGCCTCGGTCTGGCCCCACAGGCCAACGGCCCACGACGCCTGCAGACCTGCGCTGAGTTGCGTGCCCAGAGGAATGGTGGGATCGGTGATACCGCGGCTGGCATTGGCCACCAGGGACGCCTGCGGCCCGGTTTCAGCTTCCACACCCAGGCGCGCGGCGCGCGCTGCAAACACCTGCGCCCGCGCCTGCGCCACGGTCGGGCTCTGGGCCTGTGCGCGGGCGATCCAGTCGGCCAGCACCGGGTCGTCGAACCGGCTCCACCAGGCGTCCAGTTGCTGGACGCTGCCCTGGTGTGCCAGGGGCGGTGCGTACCAGGACGGGGGCAGCGGAACGGCCGGGTCGGCCGGGGGCTTGGTGAGGCTGCAGGCGCTGAGGATGGCAGCGCCCGCAAGCACGACAAGCTTGCGCTTCATGAAAGGTGATTCCCTGTTGCGTTTTCGGTCGGGCTCGACTCTATTCGATTTCTGCCGCCGAATATTTCAAACGCTTCTCGTTTTGTAACGAAGGCGCCAGCCCCCACGCAGTCAGTCGTCGTCCAGCGCATCCAGCCCGGGAAACAGCACCTCGGTGAAACCGAAGCGGGAGAAATCGCGCACCCGCATGGGGTAGAGCTTGCCCCAGAGGTGATCGCATTCGTGTTGCACCACGCGAGCGTGAAAGCCCTCGGCCTCGCGGTCGATGGTCTGACCATGTTCCGTGAATCCCTGGTAGCGGATGCGACGCCAGCGCGGCACCACACCGCGCATCCCCGGTACCGACAGGCAGCCCTCCCAGTCTTCTTCTTCCTCATCGCCAATGGGCGTGATCACCGGATTGACCAGCACCGTGCGCGGCACGACCGGCGCGGCCGGATAACGCGGATTGGGCTGCCCGCTGCCAAAAATCACCACCTGAAAGTCCACACCGATCTGGGGCGCGGCCAGGCCCGCGCCGTTGGCAGCGGCCATGGTGTCCTGCAGGTCGACGACCAGCTGGTGCAGCTCTGGTGTGTCGAACCGGGTCACAGGCTGGGCCACGCGCAGCAGACGCGGGTCGCCCATCTTGAGGATGGTGTGGATGGTCATGGCGGTTTCGGAAAGGCGTTCAGCAGTTCAAGCATGGTCGGCTCGTCGATCACAGCGACGCCCAGCGCCTGCGCTTTCTCCAGCTTGCTGCCCGCTTCGGCGCCGGCCACCACGTAATCGGTCTTCTTGCTCACCGAACCAGCCACCTTGGCACCAGCGGCTTCCAGCAGGTCCTTGGCCTCGTCGCGGCTCAGGGTGGGGAACGTGCCGGTGAGCACGAAGGTCTTGCCCGCCAGGGGCTGCGGTGCCTGTTCTGCCGGCTCGCCCTCTTCCCAGGTGAAGCCGCAGGCACGCAATTGCTCCACCACCTCACGATTGTGCGGCTGTTCGAAAAACGTGTGGATGCTCTGCGCCACCACCGGACCCACGTCGTTCACTTCGGCCAGGGCTTCCACGCTCGCGTCCATGATGCGGTCCAGCTGGCCGAAGTGGCGCGCGAGTTCCTTGGCGGTCGCTTCGCCCACATGTCGGATGCCCAGGCCGAAGAGGAAACGCGGCAGTGTGGTCTGCCTGGATCTCTCCAGGGCGGCCAGGATGTTCTTCGCCGACTTCTCCGCCATGCGGTCCAGCGCCAACAGCGAGGTGAGGCCCAGGCGGTACAGGTCGGGCAGGGTCTTGACCACGCCCGTGTCCACCAGTTGCTCCACCAGCTTGTCACCCAGCCCATCGACATCGACCGCGCGGCGGTGGGCGAAATGCAGGATGGCTTCCTTGCGCTGCGCGCCGCAGAACAGGCCTCCCGTGCAGCGGTGGTCGGCTTCCCCCTCCTCCCGCACCGCGTCGCTGCCGCAGACCGGGCAGTGCGTGGGCATGGTGAAGGGAGGCGGATTTCCAACGCGTTTGTCCACCAGCACGGACACGACCTCGGGGATCACATCGCCAGCGCGGCGCACGACCACCGTGTCCCCCACCCGGACGTCCTTGCGGCGCGCTTCCAGTTCGTTGTGCAAGGTGGCGTTGGTGACGGTCACGCCGCCGACGAACACCGGCGCCAGCTTGGCCACCGGCGTGAGCTTGCCCGTGCGGCCCACCTGAACGTCGATGGCCTGCACGGTGGTGAGTTGTTCCTGTGCGGGGTATTTATGGGCCACTGCCCAGCGCGGCTCGCGGGTGACGAAGCCGAGCTGCTTCTGCAGTTCGAGCGCGTCGACCTTGTACACCACGCCGTCAATGTCGAAAGGCAATGAGTCGCGCAGATCGCCGATGCGGCGGTGAAAGGCCACCAGTTCGTCTGCGCCACGGCAACGAGAGGTCTGCTCTGCCACCGGGAATCCCCAGGCTTTCAGGCGCATCAGCCAGTCGTATTGCGTGGCAGGTGGCGCCGCATCGCCCAACACCTCGCCCCAGGAATAGGCGAAGAAGCTCAGCGGGCGCTCGCGGGTGATCTTCGAGTCGAGCTGGCGCACAGCACCGGCTGCGGCATTTCGCGGGTTCACGAAGGTCTTCTCGCCCTTGGCACCGCCGGCGATCTTCTCGCGCTGGCGCTCGTTGAGCGCGTCGAACTGATCTCGCCGCATGTACACCTCGCCGCGCACCTCGAGCACGTCGGGCACACCGTCTGGCAGTCGAAGTGGGATCTGGCGGATCGTGCGCACGTTGTGCGTCACGTCCTCGCCGGTTTCGCCGTCGCCGCGCGTGGCCGCACGCACCAGCAAGCCTTGCTCGTAGCGCAGGCTCATCGCCAGGCCGTCGAACTTGAGTTCGGCCAGGTACTCCACGGGTGGGTCGGCGTCTGTGAGCTTGAGCTCTCGCCGCACGCGCGTGTCGAACGCTACAGCGCCCGTGGCCTCGGTGTCGGTTTCCGTGCGGATGCTGAGCATCGGCATCGCGTGGCGCACGGGCACGAGTTCCTTGAGGATCGCGCCGCCCACCCGCTGGGTCGGCGAATCGGGCGTGAGCAGCTCGGGGTGCGCTGCTTCAAGGGCCTGCAGCTCCTTGAACAGGCGGTCGTACTCGGCGTCGGGGATCTCCGGTTCGTCGAGCGTGTAATAACGGTGGGCATGGTGGTGGAGTTGCTTTCGCAATTCCGCCGCTCGCACGGCCGGCTGGCCGAACAGGTCCTCGGACATCAGGAAAACAGCCGTCTGGCCTGAGCAGAGCCTGCGGACAGGTCGCGGCTGTCCAGCGCGTCGTACAGGCTTTCCAGGTCGGCACCGATGCGGTCCATGGTGTCGGTGGAGAGCGGCTGGCCCGCGTCGTCGGTGACCACGCCGTCCATGGCCTCGGCCAGCGCCATGGCCGCCTGGCGCATGCGCACAAAGGGCTGCTCGCTGCGCGGCACGTGCGTGACTTCGAGCGACAGCGCGATCTCGCGCAAGGCCGTCTGCTCCGGGTCCTCGGCCATGGCGGCTTGCGGATCGAACACCAGGCTCAGGATCGCCGCGTGGCCGTTCGAGCTGCCCGGCAACACCATGCGCCCTGGCAGCGCACCGGCAATGAACCCCAGGCGTGAGGCGTGCTGCGCCACGTAACCCGGACTCCAGGCGGTGCGACGCGCACGCAGCGTGAAGCCGAGCTGCGCATCGTGGCCGCTGGCGAAAGCGTCGAGCTCGCGGGCCCGTGCCACTTCGGCGCGCATGTCGGGAAAATCGGGCGCTGCCGCCAGCAGATCGGCAAAAGCCTGAGCCTTCACCACGAACTCGGAAAACTCGATGTCATTCAGCGGCCCGGACCGGTTGGCCAGTTGCACGCCGGCCTGCAGGCTGCGGTAGCGCTGGCCCAGGCGCGGGCTTTCCCACTCGCCCGTCACCTCACAAAGCCCTTCCACCGCGAACGGCTTGCTCCCCACGCGGCGCGTGCCGGGCAAGGCGGCCAGCACGGCATCGCCCGAGACCTCGTGCTCCAGTTGCAGGGGCGCGATGACGTCGATGAGTGCGTCCAGGCCCGGTTTCTTCTCAGGCTGCGCCATCAGCGGGTTCACGCTCACGGACGCGATGGCGGCGGCGACCACGGCAGGCTCGGGTGGAGCGGGCGCGCCCGGCATGTCGCCCAGCACCGGATCAATGCGCTGGATTTCGTTCTCTGACAGGTCTGCTGGTGAGTACGGCAGCGTTTCGTCGCCCGCCGCGTCGTCGGCGGCAGGGGCGCCGCGCTCCCGTGCGGTGCGCGGCACGCTCTTGCCGGTCACCCAGGCGTTGTAGGCGACCACGCCCGCCAGCACGAGTCCTCCGATGATGGCCAGGCCGATTTGCAGCGTGCTCATGGTGTGGTGTGGTCCCGCTGGTGTGGTGTCAGGTCGATTCGAGCATGCCGGCCGCAGATTCCATGTCCACCGCCACGATGCGCGAGACCCCCTGCTCCTGCATCGTCACGCCGATCAGTTGCTCGGCCATTTCCATGGCGATCTTGTTGTGGCTGATGAAGAGGAACTGCGTTTCCTTCGCCATGGTCATCACCAGCTTGGCGTAGCGTTCGGTGTTGGCATCGTCGAGCGGCGCGTCCACCTCGTCCAGCAAGCAGAAGGGCGCGGGGTTGAGCTGGAAGATGGCGAACACCAGCGCAATGGCCGTCAACGCCTTTTCACCGCCCGAGAGCAGGTGGATGGTCTGGTTCTTCTTGCCGGGCGGCTGGGCCATCACCTGCACGCCGGCGTCCAGGATCTCCTCGCCCGTCATCACCAGCCGCGCGTTGCCGCCCCCGAACAGCTCGGGGAACATCTTGCCGAAGTGCGTGTTGACCGTCTCGAACGTGCTGCCCAGCAGATCGCGTGTTTCGTTGTCGATCTTCCTGATCGCGTCTTCCAGCGTGTTCATGGCCTCGACCAGATCGGCCGACTGCGCGTCCAGGAAGGTCTTGCGCTCGCTGGCGGCCGTGAGCTCGTCGAGCGCCGCGAGGTTCACCGCGCCGAGCGACTGGATCTCCCGGTGCAGCCGGTCGATCTCACCCTGCAGGCCCGAGAGGCGCACATTGCCTTCGGTGATGCTCTGTGCCACGGCGGCGAGATCGGCCTGCGCCTCTTCGAGCTGCTGGCTGTACTGCTCCACCCCAAGGCGCGCAGCTTGTTCCTTGAGCTGGAAATCGGTGATGCGGTTGCGCAGCGGCTCGAGCTCGCGTTCCAGTTGCAGGCGGCGTTCGTCGCTGGCGCGCAGCTTGGCGGTGAGGTCGTCGTACTGGCTGCGCAGTGCGCCAAGGGCCTGTTCGCGCTCGAGCTTCATGGCCAGCGCGTCCTGCAGGCCAGCCTGGGCGGCAGCATCGTTGAGCCGGCCCAACTCGTCGCCGGCACGCTGCTGCTCTTCGGCCAGTGATTTTTCCTGCGAGGCAGCCGTCTCCATGGCGCGTTGCAGTTCGCCCTGCCGCGCTTGCAGGCTGCGCAGCGCGAAGGTGGCCTCCTGGGCCGTGCGTTCGAGCGAACGCTGCTGCTCCCGCGCCTGATTGAGCGCACGCTCGGCTTCGATCACGTGGTCGTCGAGCTGGGCATGGCGCTCCTGGCTGTCCGCCAGCTGCATGTCCAGCTCTTCAAACCGGGCTTCGGCCGTGACTCGGCGTTCCTGCAGTTCTTCAAGTTGCGCATCCACCTCGGCCAGGTCGCCAGCGATCTGCTCGCTGCGAGCGCGGGTCTGCTCCGCCAGCTGGGTCAGGCGCAGCGCTTCCACCTGCAGTTCATGCGCACGGCCACGCGATTCAGCGGCTTCGCGCCGCGCGCTCACCAGGCGCTGGGAAGCGTCGGTGTAAGCGGCTTCGGCCCGGATCAGGGCGGCGCGGGCCTGCTCGGCAATCAGCACCTGCGCCTTGACCTGCTTGTCGATGTTCTCGATTTCTTGTGCGCGCGCGAGCAGACCGGCCTGCTCGCTGTCGGGCGCGTAGAAGCTCACGCTGTGCGCGGTGACGGCGTGGCCGCTGGCGACGAAGATCACCTCGCCGGGTTGCAGCCGTTCGCGCTCGGCCAGTGCTTCTTCCAGGCTGGCGGCCGTCAGGCAGCCGTGCAGCCATTCGGCCAGCAGAGCCTGCTGCCCGGCGTCGTTCAGGCGCAACCAGCCCGCCAGGGGCTTGAGTCCCGTGGCGCTGGCAGAGGCAGCAGCGCCGGCAGGCGGGCTGTAGAACGCCAGCTTGGCCGGCGGCGCGTCGTTGCCGAAGGCACGAACCATCTCCAGGCGCGACACCTCCAGCGCGCCCATGCGCTCGCGCAGCGCGGCTTCCAGCGCGTTCTCCCAGCCGGTTTCGATGTGGATGCGGCTCCACAGGCCCTGCAGGCCGTCGAGGCCATGTTTGGCCAGCCAGGGCGCGAGCTTGCCGTCGGTCTTGACTTTTTCCTGCAGCGCCTTGAGCGCTTCCATGCGCGCCGACAGATCGGCCTGCCGTGCGGATTCCTGGTTCACCGCCTGCTGCGCCACTCGGCGACCCTCGTCGAGCTGGGGCACGCTGTCCTGCAGTTCGTGCAACACCGCGTCGGCCATCTCGGCGGTTTCCTGCGCGCTGGCCAGTTGCGCCTGAGCATTCAGCAGGCGCGCTTCGTCCGGCGCTGCCAGGGCATTGCGGTCGGCCACCAGGCGCTCGCGGCGCTGGTTGAGCGCGCGGCTCTGTTCTTCCACATTGCGCTGTTCGGCCGCCAGCACCTGGATCTGCTGTTGCACCTGCGTGACGCTGGTGCGTTGCTCATTGGCACGCGCCTGGGCCTGGCGAAGCTTGTCTTCCAGTGCAGGCAGTGCGACCGATTGCTCTTCGCCCTGCGCCGCCAGCACGACCGACTGATCCTCGGCCTGCACGAGCGACTCGGCGATCTGTTCCAGTTCCACCGCAGCGTCCTGGCTGCGGGTGGCCCAGGCGCCAATCTGTTCCTTCAATTGCTGCAAGCGCTGCTCAACCCGGTGGCGGCCTTCCACCACGAAACGGATCTCGGCTTCGAGCTTGCCGACCTCGGCGCTGGCCTCGTACAGCCTGCCCTGCGCCTGGTTGACCTGGTCGCCCGCGGCGTAGTGCGCCTGGCGGATGGTTTCCAGTTCGGATTCGATGCGTCGCAGGTCGGCGGTGCGCGCCTCCAGGTCGTTCACGGCCTGGGCGGCGTCGGTCTTCACCTTCACCTGGTCGGACTCTGCTTCGCTGCGCTTCAAGAACCACAGCTGGTGCTGCTTGAGCGTGGCGCCGGCCTGCAGCGCGTTGTAGCGCGCGGCCACCTCGGCCTGTTTCTCCAGCTTGTCCAGGTTGGCGTTGAGTTCGCGCAGGATGTCTTCCACGCGCGTGAGGTTTTCGCGCGTGTCCGCCAGGCGGTGCGCGGTCTCGCGGCGGCGTTCCTTGTATTTGGAGACGCCGGCAGCTTCCTCGAGGAACAGACGCAACTCTTCGGGCTTGCTCTCGATGATGCGGCTGATGGTGCCCTGGCCGATGATGGCGTAGGCACGCGGCCCCAGGCCGGTGCCCAGAAAGACGTCCTGCACGTCGCGCCGGCGCACGGGCTGGTTGTTGATGTAGTAGCTGCTGGTGCCGTCGCGCGTGAGCACGCGCTTGACGGCAATCTCACCGAACTGGCCCCACTGCCCACCGGCGCGGTGGTCGCTGTTGTCGAACACCAGCTCCACGCTGGAGCGGCTGGCGGGTTTGCGCGTGTTGGTGCCGTTGAAGATCACGTCCTGCATGGACTCGCCACGCAGTTCCGACGCCTTGGATTCGCCCAGCACCCAGCGCACGGCGTCCATGATGTTCGACTTGCCACAGCCGTTGGGCCCGACCACGCCCACCAGCTGACCAGGCAGCATGAAGTTGGTCGGTTCGGCGAAGGACTTGAAGCCGGAGAGCTTGATCGAGTTGAGACGCACGCTGGAAGGCCCCGTGGCAAAGCCAAGTGATTGAATTCAAAGGCATTTTTACCGCGACGTCTGCGCCGCCGCGGTGGTCGATGATACCGTGGGCAGCAGCCCCGATAATCCCCTGCCATGAATCCATTGCTCGCGCGCCTGCAGCCCTATCCCTTCGAACGGCTGCGCCGGCTCTTCTCGGACGTCACCCCCAACCCGGCCCTGCGACCGATCAGCCTCGGCATCGGCGAACCCCGCCACGCCACTCCCGACTTTCTCAAGAAGGCGCTGGCCGAATCGCTCGACACCAGCCTCACCGGCTACCCCGCCACCGCAGGTGAACCCGCCATGCGCAAAGCCTGTGCAGGCTGGGTGCAGCGGCGCTACGGCATCGCGCTCGATCCGGCCACCCAGGTGCTGCCCATCAACGGTTCGCGCGAGGCTTTGTTTGCCTTCGCGCAGACGGTGATCGATCCCACGCGCGAAGGCGCCACGGTGGTGATGCCCAATCCGTTCTATCAGATCTACGAGGGTGCGGCCTTCCTGGGCGGCGCAGAGCCGCACTACGTGGCCAGCGACGCGGCGCGCAATTTCGCCACTGATTGGGACAGCGTGCCCGAGGCCGTCTGGGCCCGCACGCAATTGCTCTACGTGTGTTCGCCCGGCAACCCCACGGGCGCCGTGATGCCCCTGGAGGAATGGCAACGCCTGTTCGAGCTGAGCGACCGGCATGGCTTCGTGATTGCCTCCGATGAGTGCTACAGCGAGATCTATTTCCGGGAAGAACCGCCACTGGGCGGCCTGGAGGCGGCGCAGCGCCTGGGCCGCACCGGATTCCCGCGGCTCATGAGCTTCACCAGCCTGTCCAAGCGCAGCAACGTGCCCGGCCTGCGCAGCGGGTTCGTGGCCGGCGACGCCACGCTCATCAAGGCCTTTCTGCTCTACCGCACCTACCACGGCGGCGCCATGAGTCCCGCGGTCCAGGCCGCCAGCATCGCCGCCTGGAACGACGAAGCCCACGTGGTGGACAACCGGCGCCAGTACCGCGAGAAATTCGCCCAGGTCACCCCGCTGCTGGCCCAGGTGCTCGACGTCGCCCTGCCCGATGCCGCGTTCTATCTGTGGGCGGGCGTGCCAGCATCCTTTGCCCGGGCCAGCGGGGGCCTGAGTCCCGATGAGGCCTTCGCCCGCGAGTTGCTGGCTCAATACAATGTGACGGTCTTGCCCGGGAGCTACCTCGCCCGCGAGACCGGCGGCGTCAACCCCGGCACGGGCCGGATTCGCATGGCGCTGGTGGCGGAACCCGCCGAGTGTTTCGAAGCCGCCAGCCGCATCGTCGAGTTCGTTTCGCGCCGCGTCTGAGGCGCGGCTCCTCTTCGTCCCTCTCCTGTTCACATTTGTTCCAAGTTCCATGACCCAACAACTGCAAACCCTCATCGACAACGCCTGGGACAACCGCGCCGAACTCTCGCCTGCCTCCGCGCCCAAGGAAGTGCTGGAAGCGGTCGAGCACGTGATTGCCGAGCTCAACAAGGGCCGCCTTCGCGTGGCCACCCGGCAGGGCGTGGGCCAGTGGACGGTGCACCAGTGGATCAAGAAAGCCGTTCTGTTGTCGTTCCGCCTGAAGGACAACGAGGTGATGCGCAGCGGCGACCTGGCTTTCTTCGACAAGGTCAAGACCAAGTTCGCCCACCTGAGCGAAGCAGAGATGAAGGCCACCGGCGTGCGCGTGGTGCCGCCGGCCGTCGCACGCCGCGGCAGCTACGTCGCCAAGGGTGCGATCCTCATGCCGAGCTACGTCAACATCGGCGCCTATGTGGATGAGAACACCATGGTCGACACCTGGGCCACCGTGGGTTCCTGTGCCCAGATCGGCAAGAACGTGCACCTCTCGGGTGGTGTCGGCATTGGCGGCGTGCTCGAACCCCTGCAGGCTGGCCCCACCATCATTGAAGACAACTGCTTCATCGGCGCACGCTCGGAAGTGGTCGAGGGTGTGGTGGTGGAAGAAAACTCGGTGATCTCCATGGGCGTCTACATTGGCCAGAGCACCCCCATCTACGACCGCGCCACGGGCGAAGTGAGCTACGGCCGCGTGCCTTCGGGCTCGGTGGTGATCAGCGGCAGCCTGCCCAAGGACGGCGGCAAGTACAGCCTGTACGCGGCCATCATCGTCAAGCGGGTGGACGCGCAGACACGTTCGAAAACCAGTCTGAACGACCTCCTCAGGGATTGAGGCCAGGTCGCTCCGGCAACTTGAATCCACAAAGGAACACGGCATGAGCAGCGGAACCATGGAACGCATCCTGCGCCTGATGGCCGACAAGAAGGCCTCGGACGTGTACCTGACGGCGCATGCGCCCGCGATGATCAAGATCAACGGGCAGACCATCCCCATCAACAGCCAGGTGCTGCCGCCGGAAGCGCCGCGCAACCTGCTCTCCGAAATCGTCCCGGCCACGCGCATGGAAGAGTTGCACGAAACCGGCGAACTCAACATGGCCGTGCCGCTGGACAGCCTGGGCAACTTCCGCGTCAGTGCTTTCCGCCAGCGCGGCCACATCGCGGTGGTGATCCGTTTCGTGCCGGGCGACATCCCTGCGCTGGACTCCCTCAACGTGGCGCCGGTGCTCGCCGAACTGGTGATGGAAAAGCGCGGCCTGGTGCTGATGGTGGGGGCGACCGGCGCCGGCAAGAGCACCACGCTGGCGGCCATGATCGATCACCGCAACGAACGCACCACCGGACACGTGCTCACGATCGAGGACCCGATCGAATACGTCTACCGCAACAAGAAATCGGTGGTGAACCAGCGCGAGATCGGGCCAGACACGGCTTCCTTGCAGATCGCCCTCAAGAACGCCCTGCGCCAGGCGCCGGACGTGATCCTGATCGGCGAGATCCGCGACCGCGAGACCATGTCGGCGGCCATCGCCTACGCGCAGTCCGGCCACCTGTGCCTGGCCACCCTTCACGCCAACAACAGCTACCAGGCGCTCAACCGCATCCTGAGCTTCTACCCGGTGGAAGTGCGTCCCACCATGCTGGGCGACCTCGCTGCCGCGTTGCGCGCCATCGTCTCGCAACGGCTGTTGCGCACCCACACCGGCGGGCGCGTTCCGGCCATGGAGGTGATGCTCAACACGTCGTTGATTGCCGACCTGATCCAGAAGGCCGACTTCTCGGGTGTGCGCGAAGCCATGGAGAAATCGCTGGCCGAGGGCTCTCAGACTTTCGAGCAAGACCTTTCCCGGCTCATCAGCGACGGACTGGTGTCGCGCAACGAAGGCCTGGCCCACGCCGACTCCCCCAACAACCTGCTCTGGCGTCTGCAGAACGATTTCAACTCCACCAAGGCGGCCGACGCTGCCTCGCCGGGCGAAGAAGAGAACACCGACGTGGCCACCTTCACCGAGTTCACGCTGGACGTGAAGTTCTGACCTCCACATGTCCGCCACCCTGCGACTCACCGAGCAACTGATCGCGCGCGCCTCCGTGACCCCCCGGGACGAGGGCTGCCAGGCGCTGATCGCTGAGCGGCTGACGTCCATGGGCTTCACCTGCGAAACGCTGGAGAGCGGACCGGCGGATTTCCGCGTCACCAACCTCTGGGCCCGGCTCGGCACCGGACTGCGTCCCACGCTCGTGTTTGCTGGCCACACCGACGTCGTCCCCACCGGCCCGCTGGATGCCTGGACCAGCGATCCCTTCGTGCCCGGCCACCGCGACGGCAAGTTGTTCGGGCGGGGGGCCGCCGACATGAAGACCTCGCTCGCGGCCATGGTCGTGGCATGCGAAGAGTTCCTGGCCGCCCATCCGCAACCTGGCATCGACATTGCCTTCCTCCTCACCAGCGATGAGGAAGGCCCTGCGGTGGACGGCACCGTGATCGTGTGCAACACCTTGAAGCAACGTGGTGAACGGCTGGACTGGTGCATCGTGGGCGAACCCACCTCGGTCGAGCGCACCGGCGACATGATCAAGAATGGCCGGCGGGGCACCCTGAGCGGCAAGCTCACCGTCAAAGGCGTGCAGGGCCACATCGCCTACCCTCATCTGGCAAGGAACCCCATCCACGTGGCCGCACCCGCGCTGGCCGAACTGGTCGCCACCACCTGGGATGAGGGCAACGCGTTTTTTCCGCCGACCAGCTGGCAGATCAGCAACATCCACGCTGGAACGGGTGCGAGCAATGTGATTCCCGGAACCGTGGTGATCGACTTCAATTTCCGTTTCTCCACCGAGTCCACGCCCGAAGGCCTGCAGCAGCGTGTGCGTGAACTGCTGCAGCGCCACGGCCTGGCCGAAGGTACCGACTACGACTTGGCCTGGACACTCGGCGGCCGGCCGTTCCTCACGCCGCCCGGCACCCTGGTGGACGCGGTGCGCCAGGCGATCGTGGACGAACTGGGCGTGCAGACGACGCTGTCGACCACCGGCGGCACCAGCGACGGGCGTTTCATTGCGCAGGTTTGCGACCAGGTGATCGAGTTCGGCCCGCCCAACGCAACGATCCACAAGATCGACGAGCACGTGGCGCTGGCCGACATCGAACCGGTGAAGAACGTCTACCGGCGCACGCTGGAGTTGCTCTCGAGCGCGACCGGCGCCGGCGCGTGAAAGGGAGCCGGTGAATCTGTCCGACCTGCTCGACGTGTCGTGCCAGCGGCTACAAGCGGCGCAGCTCGCCTACGGCCACGGCACCACCAACGCCCGCGAC
The DNA here is from genome assembly GCF_051858985.1 of Hydrogenophaga sp. Taxonomy (GTDB): domain Bacteria; phylum Pseudomonadota; class Gammaproteobacteria; order Burkholderiales; family Burkholderiaceae_C; genus Hydrogenophaga. The sequence goes on from NZ_JBHYGM010000002.1 coordinate 859,748, forward strand.
GAAGCCGTCTGGCTGGTGCTGTGGCAGCTCGGTCTGCCGCTGGACAGCGATGTGGACGCGCTGGCCCAACGTCCGGTCACGGCAGACGAACAGTCGAGCGCCCTGGCGCTGGTCCAGCGGCGCATCGACTCCCGCGAGCCCGCCGCCTACCTGACGCAGGAAGCCTGGCTCCAGGGCGTGTCCTTCCATGTCGACCGACGCACCATCGTGCCGCGCAGCTTCATCGCCGAACTGCTGGCCGAAGGTTCGATCGATCCCTGGCTGGACGAAGGCACCCGTGACGTGCTGGACCTCTGCACGGGCAACGGCAGCCTCGCGGTGCTGGCGGCCCTGGCCTACCCGGACGTGCGCGTCACGGGAGCCGACCTTTCCGCCGATGCCCTCGCAGTGGCCCGCATCAACGTCCACCGCCACGGTCTGGCCGACCGCATCGCGCTGGTCGAGTCCGATGGTCTGGCCGCCTGCCCGGGTCCCTGGGACCTGATCCTGTGCAATCCGCCTTACGTGAACGCGCAAAGCATGGCGTTGTTGCCGGCGGAATACCGCGCCGAACCCGTGATGGCGCTGGCCGGAGGCACCGATGGCATGGACTTCGTCCGCGCCCTGCTCCGCGACGCGCCGTCATGCCTCACCCCCCACGGCGTGCTCGTGCTCGAGATCGGCAACGAACGCGAGCACTTCGAGGCCGCCTTCCCCGGTCTGCAAGCCGTCTGGCTGGCCACCAGCGCCGGCGACGACCAGGTCCTTCTGCTCACCCACGAATCGCTGCTGGCGCTGCCGCTCTCGCAAGCGCCCTCCCCATGATCACCCTGAAAAATCTGGTCCTTCGCCGCGGTGCGAAGGTGCTGCTCGATGGCGCTTCCTGCACCATCAACCCCGGCGAGAAAGTCGGTCTGGTCGGCCGCAACGGCGCCGGCAAGTCCAGCCTGTTCGGCCTGCTCAACCACACCCTGCACGAAGACAAGGGCGACTTCTACGTGCCACCGCAATGGCGCATGGCGCAGGTGGCCCAGGACATGCCCGAGACCGACATGCCGGCCACGCAGTTCGTCATCGAAGGCGACGTGACCCTGCTGCAGGCGCGTGAGGAAGTGAGCGCAGCCGAAGACAGCGGCGACGGCGAACGCATGGCCCACGCCTACATGGCTCTGCACGACGCCGGTGAGCACGACGCCGCTGCCCGCGCGCAGGCCCTCATCCTGGGCCTGGGCTTTCGCACCGACGAGCTCGAGCGACCGGTTGACAGTTTCTCGGGCGGCTGGCGCATGCGCCTGCAGCTCGCGCGCGCGCTCATGTGCCCGAGCGACCTGCTGCTGCTCGACGAACCCACCAACCACCTGGACCTGGATGCCCTGGTCTGGCTGGAAGCCTGGCTCAAGCGATACGAAGGCACCATGCTCGTCATCAGCCACGACCGGGAGTTTCTCGACGCCGTCACGGACGTCACGATCCACATTCACGCGGCCCAGCTCACGCGCTACGGAGGCAATTACAGCCGCTTCGAGGACATGCGGGCCGAACAGATGGCGCTGCAGCAGTCGGCCTACGCACGCCAGCAGGACAAGATGGCGCACCTGCAGAAGTTCATCGACCGGTTCAAGGCCAAGGCCAGCAAGGCCAAGCAGGCGCAAAGCCGCGTGAAGGCACTCGAGCGCATGGAGAAGATCGGCCCGGTACTGGCCGACGCGGAGTTCACGTTCGAATTTGCCGAGCCGCAGAACCTGCCCAACCCCATGCTGGCCATGGCAGACGCCAGCTTTGGCTATCCACCGCCCGACGAAGGCAGCGAACCCACCGTCATCGTGCGCAACATCAGCCGCTCGGTGCTGGCGGGCCAGCGCATCGGCATCCTCGGAGCCAACGGCCAGGGCAAGTCCACCGTGGTCAAGACCATTGCGCGCGACCTGCAGCCACTGGCAGGCCAGATCACCGAGGGCAAGGGCCTGAACATCGGGTATTTCGCCCAGCAGGAACTGGACGTGCTGCGCCCCGCCGATACGCCGCTGGAGCACATGATCCGACTGGTGCGCGAATGCACCGCCGAAGGCCGTTTGAGCGGCCAGCCCACGCGCGAACAGGACTTGCGCAGCTTCCTGGGCAATTTCAATTTCAGCGGCGATCAGGTCAAGCAGACCGTGGGCAGCATGAGCGGCGGCGAGAAGGCGCGTCTCGTCCTCTGCATGATCGTGTGGCAGCGCCCCAACCTGCTGCTGCTCGACGAGCCCACCAACCACCTGGACCTCGCCACACGGGAAGCGCTGTCGGTGGCGCTCAATGAATTCGAGGGCACCGTGATGCTCGTCAGCCACGATCGGGCGCTGCTGCGTGCGGTGTGCGACGAGTTCTGGCTGGTGTCGCGCGGCGGCATCGAGCCCTTCGATGGCGACCTGGACGATTACCAGCGCTACCTGCTGGACATGGCCAAGCAGTCGCGCGAGGCCCAACGGCAGGAACAGCGTGAGCAGCAGCGCGCACCGGTGGTGGTGGTACCCGCGGCCGAGCAGAAGCAGCGTCGGCAGCAGCTGGCTGAGAAAGCCAGGCCGCTGAAGAAGGAACTGGAACAGACCGAGAAACGCATGGCCGCGCTGGCGCAGGAGAAGCAACGCCTCGAAGCGGCCATGGGACAACCGCTCAGTCCGGCCGAGATTGCCGATGCCGGCAAGCGCCTCAAGGCCTTGAACGACGAGAACGAGACCCTTGAGTCTCGATGGCTGGAACTGCAGGAAGCCATCGACGCGGTGGGGGCCTGAGGTATCCTGAGGGATCCCTCATTTCAAAGGAAGGCCCCCGCCATGATGTCGATTCTCGGAACTCTCTTTATCGGTCTCATCGCCGGCTTCATCGCCCGGGCCCTCAAACCCGGCGACGACGGCATGGGCTGGATCATGACCGCCATCCTGGGCGTGGCTGGCGCCTTCCTCGCGGGCTACCTCGGCGTGGCGCTCGGTTTCTACCAACAAGGCGAGCCTGTGGGGTTCATTGCGTCGGTGATCGGCGCCATCATCCTGCTGGTGATCTACGGCTTCATCAAGAAGAAATGATCCAGAGCCGGGGGTGGCTTGCTTGAAAATGGTCAGACCATAATACACTTCTGGATCATCGACCCAATGATCTAGGAGCAGCATGACCACCACCCCTCAAGGCCCCACGCGCGGCAGGTACTACGAAGAGCTCGACGTCGGTGACGTCTTCATCTCCCCCTCACGCAGCATCACGCGGGCAGACATCGTCAATTTTTCATGCATGTCGGGCGACTTCAATGCCCCGCATGTGGACGACGTGTTCTGCAGCCAGCAGCCGTATGGCGAAGTACTGGCTCACGGCTGGATGGTCTTCGGGATAGCGGCAGGCCTTACCTATCAGACAGGATTCCAGCACGGCCGCGTGGTGGCTATGCTGGGCCTGGACAAATGGGAGATCTTTCATCCCGTGAAGGCCGGCGACACCCTTCACGTGAAGGTCACGGTCACCTCCAAGCGCCCCACCCGCAAACCCGCGTTCGGCGTGATCCAGTTCGCCCGGGACGTGATCAACCAGCGCGGCGAGGTCGTGCAGTCCACCCTCGTGCCCAACCTCTTTCTTCGAAAGCCGACGCAGGCGCAGGCCACTGCCGGCGCCTGAGCGGGATCAATGCGGCGAGTCGGGCTCCACCACCACGCTGTGAAGTCCTTGCTCAAGGTCTTCGTCCGTCCGCAACAATCCCAACAAGCCCATGGCACCGATGGCCACCGCCATCGTCGCCAGAGGCTCCCAGATCGGCTCCCCGAAACCCAGCGCAATGGCCAGGTAGAGGCCAGAGACGACGGCGACGAACAGGGCGATTCCACAGATGCAGAACTCCACAGCGGATCTCATGCGGCCTCCACAGAGGAAAAAGTTGACGACGGGGACGCCGGAGTTTCGCGCGCGAAGATCACGTCGGCTGTAGGACAAAGTCGCATTGAAATGTGCACACTGCGGGTGATGGGCGCGCCACCGGTGCGGAGATGCAAAAGAAAAAGCCTGCTACGGTTTAGATAGCAGGCTTTTTAAGCCCCGTGGGGGCTGTCTGGTAGGACGTGGCAGGCTCGAACTGCCGACCAACGGATTAAAAGTCCGCTGCTCTACCAACTGAGCTAACGTCCCATCAAAAACGGCCTGGTTGCCATGGACAACCAGCGGAGAAACGCTGGTGGGGCGTGAGTGACTCGAACACTCGACCTACGGATTAAGAGTCCGCTGCTCTACCAACTGAGCTAACGCCCCCGGGGGGATGTGCGTGAAAACGAGCTCGCCGAGCCTGGATTCGAGTCTTGTGGACTGCTACGCGAAGCCTCAAATTATAGCGTCATTGTTGCGGCGCTCTGAGCAGCGCCTTTCTTTTTTACCGCGCCAGCGGCCAGGACGTTCATCACCGCGCCAGCCGCACTGAAGCCGAACGTCGCCGTCACGCTCACGGCCGATCCGTACCCATGGCAGTTGAGCGAGCCGTCTCCCGATTCAATGCCGCAGGAGGCATCGGGCGGCGCCACGGGTTCCCTGCTGAACACACAGGCCACGCCCATGCGGCCGCTGCGTGCACCCCCATGCTGCTTGCGAAGGCGGTACCGAAGCTGGGCCAGGAGCGGGTCGTGTGTGGTCTCGGCCAGATCGGCCACCTCCACCTGCTGGGCCTGGCGCTTCCCACCGGCGGCGCCCACGGTCACAAAGTGAACCTGATTCGCCTGCGCCCAGGCCGCCAGGGTGGTTTTCGCGCGAACCTGGTCGCAGGCATCCACAAGCGCCGAAGGCAAACCTTGCGCCATCCCGGGCAAGGCGTTCAACGCGCCCGGCCAGTTGTCAGGCGTCACGAAGTCGTCGATCACGTCCACCACACAGGCGGGGTGGAACAGTGCGATGCGTTCGCGCATGGCGTCGGACTTGGCCTGACCCAGCGTGGTTTCCATCGCATGGATCTGGCGGTTGATGTTGGATTCGGACACGTGGTCCAGGTCGATCAGCGTGAGTCGGCGTACGCCGCTGCGGGCCAGGGCTTCCACAGACCACGAGCCCACGCCACCGATGCCGACCACCACGACATGGGCATCGAAGATGCGCTGCGCGCCTTCAACGCCGTAGAGCCGCCGCAGCCCACCGAAGCGGCGTTCGAAGGACTCGGCGCCTGGCGTGTCGTCGTTCACTCGCGATCCAGCAGCCACATCTGGAACCGGAACCCGACGATGGCGCCGAGGACGATGCCGGTCACCGCAATGACGCTGGTGATGCTCAAGGTGGACAGGCCCGAGAGACCCTGCCCCACCGTGCAACCCAGCGCCGTCACCCCACCCACGCCCATGCACGCGGCACCGGCGAGGTGAAGTGCGGTGTCTTGCGTGGTGCGAAAGCCCTCCCACCGAAAGCTGCCTTCGATCAGTGAGCACACCAGCGAACCCACCACCACGCCCACCACGGTGACAACGCCGAAGGTCAGTACCTTGGAGGTGTCGCTGAAGAAGATCACCCAGTCGAGCGTGTACGCCATGGGCGCGGTGAACGTGAGCGATTCCATGCGCCCGGTGTTGGTGGCGAGGTAGACGGCCTCCAGCGTTTCGGGATGCTCCGGCACGAAGCCGAAATGGCCACTCACCCACCACATGACCACGATCACCAGGCCAATGCCCAGACCGGCTAGCAGGTTGTTGAAGGTGCGAAAGCCGGGACCAACCAACGCCCACACCAACAGCGCACCACCCACGATCAGCGCGACGACCAGTCCGGTGATGGAGGGATCGACGCCCATGCCGCTCGAGAACCAGGAAGGTATGGCACCCCCGGCCGGAATCTCGAAGGCCACGCGATCCACGGTGTTCACCCTGAGCACCGCCATGACGCCACGCATCGTGGCAAAGGCGGCAAAGCCCATGACGAAGAACACCACGAGCGACTTCAGGCTGCCCGCACCGATGCGCACCAGGGTCTTGCTGCCACAGCCTGAGGCCAACACCATGCCCAGACCAAACAATCCGCCGCCCACCAGGGCCGAAAGCCAGATGATGCGGCCCGATGTGTAGATCGATTTGCCACCGTCGATCCAGCCCAGCCAGGCCATGCCGTAAAAGCCGATCATCGCCACGCCCACCGCCATGCCCCACATGCGCATGCGGGTCCAGTCGCCCATGTTTACGATGTCGCTGATGGCGCCCATGGTGCAGAAATGGGTGCGCTGCGCAATGAAGCCAAAGGCCACGGCCACGGCGAATGCTGCCCAGAGCACCTGGGTCTGCAACTTGAGTAGGTCGGCGATTTCCATGGCCGCCATTGTAGGTGGGGGCCCTCGCCCGCACGCCCGCGAGGGCATGCGTGCCGCAGCGTTCAGCGCAGGCGGGCGATGCGGTCGCGCGCGGCGGCCGCGGCTTCGGAATGCGGATAGGCCTTCGCCAGATCCTCGAGCGTCTTGCGAGCGCCCTTCGGGTCTTTCAGCTCGAACTGGCTATTGGCCATGGCGAGCATGGCTTCCGGCGTGCGCATGTGGTCGGGGAAATCGCGCAGCAGTCGGCGGTGACTCTCCACGGCCTCCTTGTAGGCGCGACTGGCGTACTGCGCGTTGCCCTGCCAGTAGAGCACGGAGGGCGTGTAACCGCTGGCGGGGTAACGCTGCAGGAAGCCCGCGTACGCCGTTGCCGCCGGGCCAAACTCGGACTTGCGCAGCAGGTCCATGGCCGCGTCGAAGTCGCGCTTCTCGTTGGGCGCGGCGGTAAAGCTCTGGCCGTCGTGCTCGATGCGCAGCGGCTCAACTCGACGGAGGCGCTCTTCGACGCCGGCCTGCACGTCCTTCTGCTGGCGCTGGAGTTCAGAAACTTCGCGCGCGAGTTGCTCGTTCTGTCCGCGCAGTCGGGCAAGCTCGGCTCGCAACTGCTCGATCTGGTTCGATAACTCCAGCAGGCTGCGCCTGGTGGCAGCCGAATTTTCCCTGGCCTCGGCGTTCGCAGCGGCCGTGTCCGCCTGGTTCTTGTCGACCTTCTGACGCAACTCGATGATGGCCCGGCGTGCCTCGTCGTCGCCAAAGATGGCGTGGGCATGCACAGGCCAGAGGGCCGCGACGGCCAGGGCGCACGAGCCCAGCAGGCCAGGTGCGGAGCGCAGCGGGTTCGCCATGGAAATCAACGGTAAGTCAGTTCAACGCGGCGGTTCTTGGCAAAGGCCGACTCGTCCAGGCCCGTCTGCGCCGGCTTTTCTTCACCGAAGCTCACCGCCTCCATCTGCGCTTCGCTCACGCCGAGCAGGCTGAGCGCGCGGCGAACGGCCTCTGCGCGTTTCTGGCCCAGCGCCAGGTTGTACTCACGGCCACCGCGTTCGTCGGTGTGGCCTTCCAGACCGACACGACGCGTGCGGTTGGCATTGAGGTAACGCGCATTGGCTTCCAGCGTGGCAGCGAACTCCGCCTTCACCTCGAAGCTGTCGTAGTCGAAATACACCACGCGAGTCAGTGCATTGGGTTGCGCGGCGTCAGAGCCGGCCACCGACACGCCCGAGACACCGCGCGGATCCACCGCACCACCCTGGCCACCGGCACCGGCGCCACCCGCACCTGTGGCGGTACCAGCGCGGTCTTCCACGGGCACGTCATCGAGCTTGACGCCGGAACTGCAGGCGGCAAGCACGGCAACCATGCCCAGGCCGGCGATCAGACGCAGCCAGCGCTGGGCAAGACGGTCACGGGGAGCAAGTCGGGCGGAAGTTGGGATGTGGGACATGGGATTTCCTCTGAATCGGATGGAATGAAAAAACGGTTGGGTGAATGCAGGAATCGGACCGGCTGGCGAGGGTCAGCTCAGCGCAGGAACGGACCCCATTCCGGCTCGCGGATGTCGCCTTGCGAACCTGCCAGACGGGTCTTGATGCGCCCGTCGACGGTCGTGGTCATGAGCGCCTCCTGTCCACGGTCGCGCGTGGCGTAGATGATCATGCGGCTGTTGGCGGCGAAGCTCGGGCTTTCGTCGGCGTTGGATTCGCTGAGCGCAGTGACGGTGCCACTGGCGATGTCCATCACGTGCAGACGGAAGCCTCCGCCGATGCGCGAAATGAACGCCAGCCACCGCCCGTCCGGGCTCGGGGCGGGCGAGATGTTGTAGTTGCCGTTGAAGGTGAGCCGTTGCGCACTGCCGCCTTGCGCGCTCATGCGGTAGATCTGCGGAGAACCACCTCGGTCGCTGACGAAATAGATGTTGGCGCCATCGGGGCTGAACACGGGTTCGGTGTCGATGCTCGCGGTCTGGCTCAGTCGGCGCGGCTCGCCGCCGGCGGCATCCATGGCGTAGATCTGCGTGTTGCCGGAGAGCGAGAGCGTGGCCACCACCGAGCGGCCGTCGGGCGACCAGGACGGTGCGCTGTTCGAGCCCTTGAAGTTCGCCAGCAGGCGACGTTTGCCGGACGCCACGTCGTGCGCATAGATCACTGGCTTGCGGGCCTCGAAGGACACATAGGCCAGTTGTGCGCCGCCGGGGGCCCAGCTTGGCGAGATGATGGGCTCCGGGCTGGTTAGCGCGGCCCGTGCGTTCTCGCCATCGGCGTCGGCCACCCACAGGTTGTAGCGCGGCCCCGCTTTGGTGACGTACGCGATGCGCGTGGAGAACACGCCCTTCACCCCGGTGATCTTCTCGAAGATATGGTCGGCAACCCGATGGGCCGCCAGGCGCAGGTCCTGTGCGCTTACCGGGTAGCTCAAGCCACCCAGGTCCTGTCCGCGCACCACGTCCCAGAGTCGGAAGCGCACGTCGAAGCGACCATCCGCGAGCTTTGTGACGCTGCCGGTCAGCAGCGAGTCGGCACCCTTCTCTCGCCAGGGCCCCAGATCGGGACGCGAGGTTTCGTCCAGCCCGGCGCTGATGGGTTCCACAAAACGGAACTGGCCGCTGCGCTCCAGGTCGGCACGAACGATGGCTGCGATGTTCTCGCTGGCCACGTCGTTGCCACGGAAGCCCACGGCAGAAATCGGGTACTGGGTGAGACCCACACCAGACACCTCGACGCGAAACTGGGCGCGTGCCTCGGTCAGGGGCCAGGTGAGCAGCGGCAGTGAAGAAACCAGGCCGAGCACGCGTCGTCTCGGAAGGGGGGCCAGCATTTCGGGTCGGGTCAAATCCAGCATCCTGTGTGTGTCGCTTTTCCTGGGTGGCGGCCCGGCTCGGGTTGCCGGTACCAACCAACTGATAATAACGGAGGCCTTACCCCCTACCGTGACAAGATGTGAGCGCGGTCAGGGGTTTGGAGGTGGCTGCTTGATTCCGGCCGCCGCGCAATGTTCCGCAGAATCCCGCGAAATCCCGAATCGACCTGCAATTGACCGAAGCCAACACCCCGCACAAGCCTCTGGAGGGCACCCTGTCGCAGCGCCTCATGCGACTGTGGCCTTATTTCCGTTCGGCCAAGACAGGCATCGTGCTGGCCGCGGTGAGCACGGTGATCGGCGCGCTCACCGAGCCCATGATTCCCGCCCTGCTCAAGCTGTTGCTCGACCAGGGGTTCACCGAAGGAAGCATTCCGCTGTGGATGGTGCCCGTGGCGCTCATGGGCCTGTTCGGCCTGCGCGGCATGGCCGGCTTCGTGGCGCAGTACACCCTGTCCTACACCGCCAGCCTGGGTCTGCTCAACTTGCGGCGGGCCATGTTCATCAAGCTCAACGATGCGCAGATGACGCTGTTCTCAAGGCAGAGCGCCAGCAAGCTTTCCAACACCCTGGTGTACGAGGTGCAGAACGGCTCGCAGATGCTGGTCTCTGCCATCCTGACGCTCACCAAGGACAGCCTGACCGTGCTCGCCCTGCTGGGCTATCTGTTCTACCTGAACTGGGGCCTCACCCTGATCGTGCTCACGGTGTTCCCGGGCCTGATCTTCATCATGCGGGTGCTATCGCGCCGGCTCTACCAGCTCACCCGCGACAACCAGCACGCCACCGACGAACTGGCCTATGTGGTCGAAGAGAACGCGCTGGCCCACCGCATGGTTCGCCTGCACGGTGCGCAGCAACGCCAGTCCGAACGCTTCGACCTGCTCAGCGTGGCGCTGCGGCGCCTGGCGCTGAAGTCCACCGTGGCCATGGCCGCCATGACGCCGCTCACGCAGCTGCTGGCTTCGGCGGCGCTCTCGGCGGTGATCGCCGTTGCGCTCTGGCAAAGCAGCTCCAGCGGCGTGACGGTGGGCAACTTCGTGGCCTTCGTCACCGCCATGCTCATGCTGATCACGCCCATCCGGCACCTTGCCGAGATCACCGCGCCCGTCACGCGTGGCCTGGCTGCCCTCGAGCGCGGGCTCGAACTCATCGAGCACACACCGGAACAGACCGGCGGCTCCCACCGCGCCGAACGTGTGCTGGGCGAGATCCAGCTGCGTTCGGTATGGGTCCGATATCCGGCCAAGGAAGGCGCTGAGTCCAGTCAGGCAGACGAGCACGGACGCACCGCGCTGCGTGGCATTTCGCTGGACATCAAGCCCGGCGAGGTGCTCGCCCTGGTGGGTCCATCGGGTTCGGGCAAGACCACGCTGGTCAACCTGCTGCCGCGTTTCGTGGAGGTGGACGAAGGCCAGGTGCTGCTGGACGGCGTGGCCCTGCCCGATTGGGAACTGGCCAACCTGCGGCGCCAGTTCGCCATGGTGAGCCAGGACGTGGTGATGCTCAACGACACACTGGCCGCCAACGTGGCGCTGGGCGCGTCCGACGCGCAGATCGATATCGAGCGCGTGCACGCGGCGCTGGCATCGGCCAACCTGAGCGAGCTCGTGACGCGCCTGCCCCAGGGCGTCCACAGCACGGTGGGACACAACGCCACGGAACTCTCGGGTGGACAGCGGCAGCGCCTGGCCATTGCCAGGGCGATCTACAAGGACGCACCCATCCTGATCCTGGACGAAGCCACATCGGCCCTGGACAACGAATCCGAGCGCCTGGTGCAGGAAGCGCTGGCGCGTCTCATGAAAGGGCGCACCACCCTGGTGATCGCCCACCGCCTGTCCACCATCGAGCACGCCGACCGCGTGGTGGTGCTGGCCGAGGGCCGCATCACCGAGCAGGGAACGCACGCGCAATTGCTCGCGGCCGACGGCCTTTACGCGCGACTGCACTCTCAAGGGCTGGGCTCCAGCGGCTGAGCGCAGCCAGGCGCTTCAGAGCAGGACGATGTCGTACTGCTCCTGCGTCATGGAGTTCTCGCTCTGCAGCGAGATCGGTTTGCCGATGAAGTCCGAGAGACCCGCCAGATGCGCCCGTTCCTCATCGAGGAACAACTCGATCACCTTGGGCGAAGCCACCACGCGGAATTCGCGCGGATTGAAGGCACGCGCCTCGCGCAGGATCTCGCGCAGGATGTCGTAGCACACGCTGCGCGCCGTCTTCACCACGCCCCGCCCCGAACAGGCCGCGCAGGATTCGCTGAGCATGTGGGCCAGCGACTCGCGCGTGCGCTTGCGGGTCATCTCCACCAGGCCGAGCTGGGAGAAACCGCCCGTCATGGTCTTCACGCGATCGCGCGCGAGCTGCTTGCGGAACTCGGAGAGCACCGATTCGCGGTGGTCTTCGCGCACCATGTCGATGAAATCCACGATGACGATGCCGCCCAGGTTGCGCAGGCGCAATTGCCGCGCAATGGCTTGCGCGGCCTCGAGATTGGTGCGGTAGACCGTGTCGTCGAAGTTGCGTGCCCCCACGAAGCCCCCGGTGTTCACATCCACCGTGGTGAGCGCCTCGGTCTGGTCGATCACCAGGTAGCCACCGGACTTCAGATCCACGCGGCGGCTGAGCGCTCGCACGATGTCCTCGTCGATGTTGAACAGGTCGAAGATCGGACGCTCGCCGCTGTAATGCTGCAGCTTGGTCACGGTGTCCGGCATGAACTCGCCCGCGAAGGCGGTGAGCAGGCCGTGCTGTTCGCGTGAATCGATGCGGATCGATTGCGTCTGTGCGCCCACCAGGTCCCGCAGCACGCGCTGCATGAGGTTCAGGTCTTCGTGCAACAGCGTCGCCGAGGGCTGTCGCGTGGACGCTTCCTTGATGCGCAACCAGGTCTTGCGCAGATACGCCGTGTCTTCCACCAATTCTTCGTCGGTGGCGTCCTCTGCGTTGGTGCGCAGGATGAAGCCGCCCGCCGGGCTGCCGTCGCTGGTGGCCGTGAGCCTCACCAGCCGTTGCCGCAAGGCCTCGCGCTGGGCCGGCGGAATCTTCTGCGAGACGCCGATGTGGTTGTCCTGCGGGAGGAACACGAGCAGGCGCCCGGCGATGCTGATCTGCGCCGTCAGGCGCGCGCCCTTGGTGCCGATGGGGTCCTTGAGCACCTGCACCATGAGCGCCTGACCTTCGAAGATCTGTCGTTCAATGGGCAGCACCGGATTGGGCGTGAGCACCTTGGGTGCGCTATTCACCACCGTGGCCGGCACAGCCGGTGCGGCAGCCTCGGCGTCGCCCACGCCCATCTGCGGCGCCCGCTCGCGCGGCGCCGCGTGCTTGGCTGCGATGTTGGGCATGAGGTCGGCCACGTGCAGGAACGCCGCGCGGTCCAGGCCGATGTCGATGAATGCAGACTGCATGCCCGGCAGCACGCGCGACACCTTGCCCAGGTAGATGTTGCCCACCAGACCGCGCTCGAGCGTGCGCTCCAGGTGAACTTCCTGCACGGCCCCCTGCTCCACCACCGCCACACGCGTTTCCTGCGGTGACCAGTTGATCAGAATGTCCTGGCTCATGTCGGCCGTCTCCGTGGCATTGTTGTGGTGGTTCAGTCCAGTGGCACGCCAGCGGCCGAGAGCACCTGTGCCGTCTCGTGCGCGGGCAATCCCATGATGCCCGAATAACTGCCGCTGATGTGGCTGACCCAGAGCCCGGCCTTGCCCTGGATCGCGTAGGCGCCGGCCTTGCCCATGGGCTCGCCCCCGTCCACGTAACGCCGGATGCGTGCTGGGCTCAGGGGCTCGAACGTTACCCACGAAGTGGACAACGCGCGCCAGGTGCGATTCGTGCGCGGCCCTGCGCGCCCCACGGCCACGGCGGTCAACACGCGGTGGCGCTGGCCGGCCAGGGCGGTGAGCATGGCGCGCGCCTCGGCGGCATCGGCCGGTTTGCCCAGGATGCGTCGACCCAGTGCCACGGTGGTGTCGGCACAGAGCACGGGCGCGCTGGGCAGGCCGCGGCGCTTGAGGCGCGCCAGCGATACCTGCAACTTCAGCCCCGTCACGCGCTGCACGTAGGCTGCAGGCGCTTCGCCCGGCAGCACCGCCTCCAGCGACTCCGCATCCTCGAGGGCGTCGGGCAGCAGCAGCTCGCAGCGCACGCCCCATTGTTCGAGCAGTTGCAGGCGGCGCGGGCTCTGCGAAGCGAGGTAGATGAAATCACTCATTCGCGGTGATAGGGGTGGTTGGCGTTGATGGACCAGGCGCGGTAGAGCTGCTCGATCAGCAGCACCCTGACCATGGCATGCGGCAAGGTCAGGTCGGACAGGCGGATGCGCTGGTGTGCGGCAGCGCGAAAAGCCGGGTCAAGCCCGTCCGGTCCGCCGATCACCAGCGCGACGTCATCACCTTCCAGTTGCCACGCCTGCAGTTGCACCGCCAGCGCTCTGGTGGTCAGGGTGGTGCCTCGCTCATCGAGCGCGACCACTCTGCTGCCGCGCGGAACGGCGGCTTCGATGCGCTCCCGCTCGGCGGACAACAGCGTCTCCAGCGTTCTGGAAGCACGCGGCTCGGTCTTCACGGTCTTGATTTCCACCCGCAACTCGGGTGGAAAGCGTTTGGCGTAATCGTCGTAGGCGGTCTGGGCCCAGTCGGGCACCTTCTGCCCGACCGCGACGATCAGCAGCTTCATGCCTTCTTCTTGGCGGCCGGCTTGCTGAGGGTTCGGCCAGCGGGCTTCGCGGCGGATTTCTTCGCCGCGGGCTTGCCAACCACCACCACCTTCTTCGGCGAAGAAGTCTTGGTCGGCGTGGCCTTGCGGACAGGGGTTTTCTTCGTCGCCACCGGCGCCGGTGCGGCTTTGGAAGCCGCCTTGCGCGCCACGGTCCTGGCAGAAACCGGTGCGACCTCGGGCGCCTTGGCCGGCTTCTTCCTCGCGGCAGGCTTCACCGGCGCCGCGGGCTTTTCGGCACCGTGTTTCACGCGCACGGGCTTGGCACCCCAGATTTCCTCGAGGCGGTAATACTGGCGGATCACGGGCTGCATCACGTGTGCCACGGCCGCCCCGCAATCCACGATGATCCACTCGCCATTTTCCTCACCCTCGATGCGCGGCTTGTCAAAGCCCGCCTCCCGCACGGCATCGCGCACGCTCGCGGCCAGGGCCTTGGTCTGACGGTTCGACGTGCCACTGGCGACGATCACACGTTCGAAGAGCGGGGAGAGGTGCTCGGTGTTGAAGACCACGATGTCCTGACCCTTCACGTCCTCGAGCCCATCGACGATGGCACGCTGGAGTTTCTGGATGTCTTTTTTGGCTGTGGTTTCGCTGGTCATTGAGGAGGCTGGTAGAGGTGGTGTTGTGAAATATAGCTTGCGACGGCCTCTGGCACCAGAACGCCCAGCGCGCCGGCATCGGGTGCCGACTGGCCCACGCGCGCTCGCACATCGGTGGCGCTGATGTTCCTGAGCGGCATGCGCAGCGGTTGAAAGGGGAGTTCAACCCCCGAAAGATCGGTTTCCCTGGTCTGGTCCAGCGCGGCGTGGGCGCCAATGTCGGCCGCGCGGTTGGCCACCGCCAGCGTGGCAAGTTCCAGCACTTCCTCCCAGCGCACCCAGGTCTTGAAGGCAAGCAACTGGTCAGCGCCCAGCACAAGAAAGAGCTCGGCGCCCGGGTATTCGCGCTGCAGTTCGCTCAGTGTGTCGGCGGTGTAGCTCGGCCCCAGGCGATGGATTTCCCGCTCGTCCAGCACCACCCGCGGCAGATCCCCGAATGCCCGCTGGCACATGGCCACGCGATGCTCTGCTGCTGACAACGTGCGCGACTTGTGCCAGGCCTGGCCGGTGGGCAGGATGTGCAACACGTCCAGCTGGAGCTGTTCGAGCGCCGTCTCCGCCAGCGCACGGTGGGCGCGGTGGGGCGGGTCGAAAGCGCCGCCGAACATCCCCACGCGCCGAGCGGCCATCAGAGCCAGTCCTTGCGCACCAGAAAATCCTTGTAGAGGCGCTCTTCGGGCGTGCCCTTCTTGGTCTTCCGGTTGTAGGCCCAACTGACCAGCGGTGGCATGGACAACAAAATGGACTCGCTGCGCCCACCGGATTGCAGGCCGAAGTGGGTGCCCCGATCCCACACCAGGTTGAATTCGACATAACGGCCGCGGCGGTAGAGCTGGAAGCTTCGCTCGCGTTCGCCATAGGGTGTGTTCTTCCTGCGGTCCACGAGAGGCAGGTAGGCGTCGAGGAAGGCGTCACCGACCGAACTCATCATGGCAAAACTGCCGTCGAAGCCGAGTTCGGAGAAGTCGTCGAAGAACACGCCTCCGATGCCGCGCTGCTCGTCGCGGTGCTTGAGGTAGAAGTACTCGTCGCACCATTTCTTGAAGCGTGGGTACTTGTCGACACCGAAAGGATCCAGGGCCTGTTTGACGGATCGGTGGAAGTGCACCGCGTCTTCCTCAAAACCATAGTAGGGCGTGAGGTCCATGCCACCACCGAACCAGCATACCGGCTCGCCACCGGCGGGCTTGGCCGCCAGCATGCGAACGTTCATGTGAACCGTGGGCACGTAGGGATTGCGCGGATGGAACACCAGCGAGACCCCCATGGCTTCGAAGGGGGCGCCGCTGAGTTCTGGCCGGTGCTGCGTGGCCGAGGGCGGCAGTCGCGGACCGCTCACATGGGAAAAGCCGCACCCGGCGCGCTCGAACACAGCGCCGTCCTCCAGGATCTGCGTGACGCCATTGCCTTGCAGCGCCTCGCCGCGCGGCTTTGTCCACGAATCGACCACGAAGCGACCGCCATCGACGAGAGCCACGGTGGAGGTGATTCGCTCCTGCAGATCGACGAGGTACTCACGAACCAGTGACTGGGGACTCTGTTGCATGCTCACACCGTATCGGCAGAAAAAGGCCTGGCCAAGGGTTGCACGGGGCTGGCGCCGTCCTTGCGCAATCCGCCCACACCCTCGTAAGCGGCGGCAATGCGGGCATAGTCGGCTTCGATGTCTCCACTCATGCGCAGGAAATCCATGACCTTGACCAGTTTGTGACTGTAATCGAGGTGAACCAGCGCCACCGGCACGTCTGCACCCAGCGCCACCCGGTAGAAACCGCTGCGCCAGCCGGGCATGCGACGGCGCGTGCCTTCGGGCGACAGCGCCAGCCAGAGCACCTTGCCTTCCTGCCGGTGCTGATTCATCAGGTTCACCATGTTGCCCACCATGCCCTGCGGAGAACCGCGCTGCAAGGCGATCCCGCCCAGCCAGCTCAGCCAGCGCCCCAGCAGCGGCACGCGAAACAGAGAATCCTTGCTCCAGAAGCGGGCGGGTATGCCGATCGCCCACTTGGCGAGGATCATGACCACAAAGTCCCAGTTGCTGGTGTGCGGGTAAATGATGGCCACACCCTGCAGCGACGGGAAGCCTTCGTACTGCAACCTCCAGCCGATGCTGCCCAGAAGCGCTCGCGCCAGGGCGGAACCCTTGAAACGCACCTCGTGAGGCCCGGGATAGTCGAGCGGACCGTTCAAAGCGCGCGGTACCCGATGTCGCGGCGGTACTGCATGCCGTCAAAGGCGATGGATGCCACGGCTTCGTAAGCGCGCTCGCGCGCCTGGGACACGGATTCCGCCAAGGCCGTGACGCACAGCACCCGCCCGCCCGACACCTGCACGTGCGCTCCAGCCAGCGTGGTGCCCGCGTGGAACACCATGCAGTCGGGCTCGTCGGCTGACAAGCCGATGATGGCATCGCCTTTTCGGGGGTTGAGCGGATAGCCGTAGGCGGCCAGCACCACCCCAAGTGCAACGCGCGGATCCCACTCCAGCGTGACACGGTCCAGCTCGGCGCGCGTGGCGCTGAGCAGCACCTGCGCGAGGTTGCTGCGCAGGCGCATGAGGATGGGCTGGGTTTCCGGGTCGCCCATCCGGCAGTTGAATTCCAGCGTCTTCACGGTTCCGTCCGGCGCGATCATCAAGCCCGCGTACAGAAAGCCGGTGTAGGGGATGCCATCGGCCGCCATGCCACGCAGCGTGGGAAGAATCACCTTGTTCATGGCCCGCTCGTGAACCACCGGCGTGACCACCGGCGCGGGCGAATACGCGCCCATTCCACCGGTGTTGGGTCCATGGTCGGCGTCCAGCAGTCGCTTGTGGTCCTGGCTGGTGGCCAGGGCCAGCGCGTGTTCCCCGTCGCAGAGCACGATGAAGCTGGCTTCCTCGCCGGCCAGGAATTCCTCGATCACCACGCGTGCGCCGCCCTCGTTGTGCACCACACCCAGGGCGTTGTCGACCAACATGAAATCGATGGCTTCGTGCGCCTCGGCCACCGTCATGGCCACCACCACGCCCTTGCCAGCGGCCAGCCCGTCGGCCTTGATGACGATGGGCGCGCCCTCGGCAGTCACGTAGGCGTGCGCAGCGTCGGCGTCGGTGAAGGTCCGGTATTTCGCGGTGGGAATGCCGTGGCGTTCCATGAAGGCCTTGGAAAAGGCCTTGGAACTTTCCAGCTGAGCAGCGGCCTGGGTGGGGCCGAAGATCGCCAGCCCATGGGCGCGGAATTCGTCCACCACGCCAGCAGCCAGCGGCGCTTCAGGTCCTACGACCGTCAGGCCGATCCCGTTGTTCATCGCCCATTCGCGCAACGCGGCCTTGTCGCTGATGGCGAGATTGGTGAGCCCCGGGTCTCGCGCGGTACCGGCATTGCCGGGTGCCACAAACACCTCGGTCACACCTTCGGCTTGCTTGAGCTTCCAGGCCAGCGCGTGTTCGCGGCCACCACCGCCAATGACAAGGACTTTCATTCGGCGATTTCAGCGTTGTGGAACACGTCCTGAACGTCGTCCAGGTCCTCGAGCACGTCCAGCAGCTTCTGCATGCGCGCCGCCTCGTCGCCTGTGAGTTCGATGCTGTTTTCAGCCCTCATCGTCACCTCGGCCACTTCCGGCTTCAGGCCAGCAGCTTCCAGCGCGTTCTTCACCGCTTCGAAGTCCATTGGTGAAGTCAGCACCTCGATGGCGCCCTCGTCGTCGCTGATCACATCGTCCGCACCGGCTTCAAGGGCAAGCTCCATCACCTTGTCTTCTGACGTGCCAGGCGCAAAGATGATCTGGCCGCAGTGCTTGAACTGAAAGGACACCGAGCCGTCGGTGCCCAGGTTGCCGCCGTATTTGCTGAACGCGTGGCGCACTTCGGCCACGGTTCGAACGCGGTTGTCGGTCATGGTGTCCACGATCACCGCCGCGCCGCCGATGCCATAGCCCTCGTAGCGGATCTCCTCGAGCGCCTGGCCTTCCAGGTTGCCCGATGCCTTGTCGACGTTGTACTTGATGCGGTCGGCCGGCATGTTGGCGGCCTTGGCCTTCTCGATGGCCAGGCGCAGGCGGGGGTTCATGGCCGGGTCGCCACCACCCTGGCGAGCGGCGACGGTGATCTCACGAATGACGCGCGTCCAGATCTTTCCCCGCTTCTCGTCCTGACGACCTTTGCGGTGCTGAATATTTGCCCATTTGCTGTGTCCGGCCACGAAATTTGTCCTTCAGCCTGTTCTGGCTTTGATCTAATAGCCTGCGATTTTACGTTTTCACCCGCCCTGCCCCGAACAACGCACCTCCAGGAAGAACCGCCATGGCCGAACCGATGCCGATCGCCCAGAACGCCCACACCAGCTGCCAGTTGCTGCCGGGACTGGCCAACCGCCATGGGCTGATCACCGGTGCCACCGGCACGGGGAAGACGGTGACGCTTCAGACGCTGGCTGAACAGTTCTCCAACATCGGCGTTCCAGTCTTCATGGCCGACGTGAAGGGCGACCTGTCGGGCATCAGCCAGAAGGGCAGCTTCGGCGAGAAGCTGACCAAGGTCTTGCAGGAACGTGGCATCACCCTGCCGGCCCCTCAGTCCTGCCCGACCACGCTTTGGGACGTGTTTGGCGAACTCGGCCATCCGGTGCGGGCCACCATCAGCGACATGGGGCCACTGCTGCTGGCACGCATGCTCAACCTGAACGACACTCAGGCGGGCGTGCTCAACCTCGTGTTCAAGATCGCCGACGACAACGGGCTGCTTCTGCTGGACATGAAAGACCTGCGGGCCATGCTGCAGCACATCGGCGACAACGCCAAGCAGTTCACCACCGAGTACGGCAACATCAGCGCAGCGAGCATCGGCGCCATCCAGCGCGGGCTGATGCAGGTCGAGCAGCAAGGCGGCGACCAGTTCTTTGGTGAACCGATGCTTGACATCAGCGATTTCATGCAGACGGTCGATGGCAAGGGCGTGATCAACATCCTGGCGGCCGACAAGCTCATGAATGCGCCGCGCCTGTACGCCACGTTTCTCCTGTGGATGCTGTCGGAGCTGTTCGAGACCCTCCCCGAGATCGGAGACCCCGACAAGCCCAAACTGGTCTTCTTTTTTGACGAGGCCCACCTGCTGTTCAACGAGGCACCCAAGGTGCTCATCGAGCGCATCGAACTGGTGGTGCGCCTCGTGCGCTCCAAGGGCGTCGGCGTCTACTTCGTGACGCAGAACCCGCTGGACATTCCCGACAGCGTGCTGGGCCAGCTGGGCAACCGGGTGCAGCATGCGCTGCGCGCATTCACCCCGCGCGACCAGAAGGCCGTGAAGTCCACCGCCCAGACCATGCGACCCAAGGCTGGCCTGGACATTGAGGCCGCCATCACCGAGCTGGCCGTGGGCGAAGCGCTGGTGAGCCTTCTGGACTCGAAAGGACGGCCCAGCGAAACCGAGCGCGTGTTCGTGATTCCGCCGGGCAGTCAACTCGGCCCCATCACCGATGCCCAGCGCAACCAGCTGCGGCAGGAATCGCTGGTGGCGGGCGTGTACGAAAAGGTGGTGGACCGCGAGAGCGCCTACGAGATGTTCCGCAACCATGCCGGTGCCCGTGGCACCGAGGCCGAGCCCGAAGCCGCCAAACCCGCCGCGAGGACCCCGCGCATTCCCGGCACTCCCAAGGAAACGCCAGTCGAGAAGAGCGCCATCAATGAAGCGCTCTTTGGCCGCACCGGCCCTCGCGGCGGTCAATACGACGGCCTGGTGCAGACCATGGCCAAGACCGCCGCGCGCACGGTGGCCAGTGGGCTTGGGCGGCAGATCCTGCGCGGCGTGCTCGGCGGATTGCTGGGCGGCAAGCGCTGATCGGAGATCCCATGAAAATCGCGTTCTACATCGTTCTTGCGGCCATCGTTCTGGCGCTTGTGGCCGCGCAAGTCGGCTTGCTGGGTGGGCAGCGCCCTGGCGACCTGGGCGTGAAGGAGGGCCGCCTGAAACCGCCTTCGCTCACCCGCAACAGTGTGAGCAGCCAGGCGGCGCTGTACCCGGACCATCCCCAGCGCAGCTACGCCGCCATCGATCCCTTGCCGTTCAAGGCGGGTGGACCTACCGAGTCGATCCGTTCGCTGGAGACCGCGCTGCGTACCTTTCCGGGCATCACTGTGGTCGAGCAGCGCGCCGACTACCTCCAAGCCCAGGCACAGACGCGCTGGCTCAAGTTTGTCGACGATCTGGAATTCTGGGCCAATCCCACCGCTGGCGTGATTGAGCTGCGCAGTGCCAGCCGACTGGGGCGGGAGGACTTCGGCGTCAACCGGCAGCGCATCGAAGCGATTCGGGCGGCGTATCTGACAGCACCCTGAGGCTCGGGGCCCCATCACCACGAAAAGCAAAAGGCCCGGCAAGACCGGGCCTTGTGCATGGCGACGGCTATCTCAGCCCGCGGTGGCTTCCTCGGGCTTGGCCTTGCCTTCCTTCTTCGGCAGGGGCTGGATGTCGAGCTGGACTTCCTGCGTTTCCTTGCCTGCTTCGTCGAGCTTGGTCTCGATGTCCACGGTGAGGCGACCGCCTTCCGTCAGGCGACCAAAGAGCAGTTCGTCGGCCAGCGCACGGCGGATCGTGTCCTGGATCAGGCGCTGCATGGGGCGAGCTCCCATCAGCGGATCGAAACCCTTCTTGGCCAGGTGCTTGCGCAGCGCGTCGGTGAAGGTCACTTCCACCTTCTTCTCGGCCAGCTGCGTTTCCAGCTGCAGCAGGAACTTGTCGACCACGCGCATGATGATGTTCTCATCAAGCGCCTTGAAGCTCACCGTGGCGTCCAGGCGGTTGCGGAACTCCGGCGTGAACAGGCGCTTGATGTCGGCCATCTCGTCGCCCGCCTCGCGCGGATTGGTGAAGCCGATGGTCGACTTGTTCATGGTCTCGGCACCCGCGTTCGTCGTCATGATGATGATGACGTTGCGGAAGTCGGCCTTGCGCCCGTTGTTGTCGGTCAGCGTACCGTGGTCCATCACCTGCAGGAGCACGTTGAAGATGTCCGGATGCGCCTTCTCGATCTCGTCGAGCAACAGCACGCAGTGCGGCTTCTTGGTCACGGCTTCCGTCAGCAATCCGCCCTGGTCAAAGCCCACATATCCGGGAGGTGCGCCGATCAGGCGGCTCACGGCATGGCGCTCCATGTACTCCGACATGTCGAAGCGGATCAGGTCGATGCCCATGATGTAGGCCAACTGCTTGGCGGCCTCGGTCTTGCCCACGCCCGTAGGGCCGCTGAACAGGAACGCGCCGATCGGCTTGTCGTTCTTGCCGAGGCCCGAACGCGCCATCTTCACGGAAGAAGCCAGGATCTCCAGCGCCTTGTCCTGGCCAAACACCACGCTCTTCAGGTCGCGTTCCAGCGTCTGCAGCTTGCTGCGGTCGTCGTTCGATACGTTGGCCGGGGGAATGCGTGCGATCTTGGCCACGATTTCCTCGACTTCGGCCTTGCTGATGGTCTTCTTGCGCTTGGACACCGGCAAGATGCGCTGCGCAGCACCCGCCTCGTCGATCACGTCGATGGCCTTGTCGGGCAGATGCCGGTCGTTGATGTACTTGGCGCTCAGTTCAGCCGCCGCTTGCAGAGCAGCCAGGGCGTACTTGACGTTGTGGTGTTCCTCGAAGCGCGACTTCAGGCCCTTGAGGATGTCGACCGTCTGCTCGACCGTGGGCTCGACCACGTCGACCTTCTGGAACCGGCGGGAGAGTGCGGCGTCCTTTTCAAAGATGCCACGGTACTCGGTGAACGTGGTCGCGCCAATGCACTTGAGTTGGCCGCTGGAAAGCGCCGGCTTGAGCAGGTTGGACGCGTCCAGCGTGCCGCCCGAGGCCGCGCCGGCCCCGATCAGGGTGTGGATTTCATCGATGAAGAGGATCGCATTGGGCTTGTCCTTGAGCGACTTGAGCACACCCTTGAGTCGCTGCTCGAAATCGCCCCGGTACTTGGTACCGGCGAGCAGCGCACCCATGTCCAGCGAGTACACGGCCGAGTCGGCAAGGATTTCGGGCACGTCGCCCTGGGTGATGCGCCAGGCCAGGCCTTCCGCGATAGCGGTCTTGCCCACGCCAGCTTCTCCCACCAGCAGCGGGTTGTTCTTGCGGCGACGGCACAGGATCTGGATCACGCGCTCGACCTCGTACTCGCGCCCGATCAACGGGTCGATCTTGCCGTCCTTGGCAAGCTGGTTAAGGTTCTGGGTGAACTGTTCCAGGGGCGAAGCCTTTTCATTTCCCTTGGCTTCGCCGGCTTCCTCGTTCTCGGCAGCACTTTCGCCCGATTTCGTGGGCTCAGGCGGGTCGCTCTTGCGGATGCCGTGGGCAATGAAGTTCACCACGTCCAGGCGGGTCACGCCCTGCTGGTGTAGGTAATACACGGCGTGCGAGTCTTTCTCGCCGAAGATGGCCACAAGCACATTCGCGCCGGTGACTTCCTTCTTGCCGTTGCCAGTGGACTGCACATGCATGATGGCGCGCTGGATCACGCGCTGGAATCCCAGGGTGGGCTGGGTGTCCACCTCATCGGTCCCGGCGACCTGGGGTGTGTTGTCCTTGATGAAATTCGTCAGGGACTTGCGCAGGTCGTCGATGTTGGCCGAACAGGCTCGCAGCACCTCGGCTGCGCTGGGGTTGTCAAGCAGGGCAAGCAGCAGGTGCTCGACAGTGATGAATTCGTGCCGCTGCTGCCTGGCCTCGACGAAGGCCATATGCAAGCTGACTTCAAGTTCCTGGGCAATCATGGGCACGTCCTTTGGGATGGGGATGAGGAGATGAGCAATCGATTTCTGGATTCAAGTATGGGGTACGGAGTTCAAATGGGGTGGGTTTGGGTTTATTCAACCGGCTCACTCATGCATTGCAAAGGATGCCCCGATGCGCGGGCAGCCTGGAGGACCTGATCCACTTTGGTGCTCGCCACGTCGCGGGAATAGACGCCGCAGATCCCTTTTCCCTCCAGATGGATCTTGAGCATGATCTGGGTCGCCGTCTCCCGATCCTTGCTGAAGTACTCCTGGATGACGTGGACCACGAACTCCATGGGGGTGAAGTCGTCGTTGAGCAGCACCACCTGGAACATCTGGGGCGGTTGTGTGCGCTGTGCGCGACGCTCGAGCACCACCGAATCGTCGCTGCCCACACTGGGCGGAGCAACGGGAGTGGGTGGTTTTTTCGGGTTCTGGGTGGCCATGAAAATGATTCTAGCGGCGCGCCCGTGTCCGCAACGACGTGCGGGCATAGGATGATCCGGATCTGGCTTGGGAAGCCTGAACCCGGACTCCGTGGAGGCTTGGCAGCGGCGCGATCGTCCATGCCTCATTGTGAATCCAAAGCCGGCAGGAAAACCGTGAAGAAAGCCGTCATTCGAACCGCTGTTCGTCTGCCCGACGCGCCGACAGACGGAGGCCCGGAGAGGCCCCGAGCTACATGTGCTCGATCATGACCTCGCCAAACCCCGAGCAGCTCACCTGCGTGGCTCCATCCATCAGGCGGGCAAAGTCGTAGGTCACCTTTTTGCTGAGGATGGCCTTTTCCAGGGAACTGATGATCAGATCAGCGGCTTCCTTCCAGCCCATGTGCCTGAGCATCATTTCGGCCGAAAGGATTTCCGAACCCGGGTTCACGTAGTCCTTGCCCGCGTACTTGGGCGCCGTGCCGTGGGTCGCCTCGAAACAGGCCACCGTGTCCGACAGGTTGGCACCCGGCGCAATGCCGATACCGCCCACCTGTGCCGCCAGGGCGTCAGAAATGTAGTCGCCGTTGAGATTGAGCGTCGCCACCACCGAATATTCGGCCGGACGCAGCAGGATCTGCTGCAGGAAAGCGTCGGCAATGCTGTCCTTGATCAAGATGTCGCGTCCGCTTCGCGGGTTCTTGAAACGGCACCACGGGCCTCCGTCGATGGGCTGGGCGCCGAATTCCTTCTGCGCCAGCGCATAGGCCCAGTCACGAAACCCGCCCTCGGTGTATTTCATGATGTTGCCCTTGTGCACGATGGTCACGTTGGGCTTGTCGTTGTCGATGGCGTACTGAACCGCCTTTCGCATCAGGCGCTCGGTGCCTTCCCGGGAAACCGGCTTGACACCGATGCCCGATGTATTGGGGAAGCGAATTTTGGTGACCCCCATCTCTTCGGTGAGGAACCTGATCAGTTTTTTCGCCTTTTCCGACTCCGCCTCGTATTCGATACCGGCGTAGATGTCTTCCGAGTTCTCGCGGAAGATCACCATGTTGGTCTTCTCGGGCTCCTTGAGCGGCGATGGAACGCCTTTGAAGTACTGCACCGGGCGAAGGCACACGTAAAGGTCGAGCTCCTGTCGCAGGGCCACATTGAGGGAGCGGATGCCGCCGCCCACCGGCGTCGTCAGTGGCCCCTTGATGGACACCACGTACTCGCGCAGCACGGCAAGCGTTTCCTCCGGGAGCCAGACGTCCGGCCCGTACACGCGCGTCGACTTCTCGCCCGCGTACACCTCCATCCAGTGGATCTTGCGGTTTCCGCCATAGGCCTTGGCCACAGCGGCATCGACCACCTTGAGCATCACAGGCGTGATGTCCACTCCAGTCCCGTCTCCCTCGATGAACGGCACGATGGGCTCGTCAGGCACGTTCAGGGACATGTCGGCATTGACCGTGATCTTCTGACCCTGGGCGGGAACCTGGATGTGCTGGTACATGGGCTGGCGTCTGCGTATGGCGGGATGAGGGGGAAATTCTAGTCCGGGCCCTGCATGCGAGACGGGTGGCGCACAATGCGGCCCTGATCGCGGTCCAACGCCCTGCCCCCATGAAACGCCTTCTCATCCCCCTCTTCTGCCTGCTTTTCGCTGCCACCGGACCTGTCTGGTCGCAAGCCGATGCGCCTCAGCTGCAGTTGCCCCGGGTCCAGCTGTCGGCAGGCATGTTCCTGATCAACGCCCAGGTGGTGAGCACACCCGAACAGCGGGCCACCGGGCTGATGTTTCGCAAGGAGATGCCGGCCAACGAGGGCATGCTGTTCGTGTTCGAGCAGCCCGCCAGCCAATGCTTCTGGATGAAGAACACGTTGCTGCCCCTCACGGCTGCGTTTGTGGCGGACGACGGCACCATCGTCAACCTGGCGGACATGCAGCCCCAGAGCCTGGATTCACATTGCTCTGCCAAGCCGGTGCGCTATGTGCTGGAAATGCACCAGGGCTGGTTTGGCAAGCGGGGCCTGAAGGCGGGCTCAAGGTTGTCGGGCGGTCCCTTCACCCGTTAGGCCGGGGAATTCCCCGGCCTGCTGGCCGCCTCAGGCCTTGATCGATTCGAGTGCGGCGTTGAACGTCTTGCTGGGACGCATGATGGTCTCGAGCTTGTCGAAGTCGGGCTTGTAGTACCCCCCAATGTCAACCGCCTTGCCCTGCACCGCAGCAAGTTCGGCGACGATGGTCTTCTCGTTGTCGGCGAGCTGTTTCGCCAGAGGCGCGAATTTCGCCGCCAGTGCCGCGTCCTCCGTCTGCGCCGCGAGCTCTTGCGCCCAGTACAGCGCCAGGTAGAACTGGCTGCCACGGTTGTCGAGCTGTCCCGTCTTCGGTGACGGGTTCTTGTTGTTGTCCAGCAGCTTGCCGGTCGCCGAATCCAGCGTGCGCGCCAGGATCTTGGCTTGCGCGTTCCCCGTCTTCAAGCCCAGGTCTTCGAGCGACACGGCCAGGGCCAGGAACTCGCCGAGCGAATCCCAGCGCAGGTGGTTCTCTTCCACCAGTTGCTGCACATGCTTGGGCGCCGAGCCGCCGGCACCGGTCTCGTACATGCCGCCACCCGCCATCAGCGGCACGATGGACAGCATCTTGGCGCTGGTGCCCAGTTCCATGATGGGGAACAGGTCGGTGAGGTAATCGCGCAGGATGTTGCCGGTGGCGCTGATCGTGTCCAGGCCACGGATCACACGCTCCAGCGTGTAGCGCATGGCTCGCACCTGGCTCATGATCTGGATGTCCAGACCAGCCGTGTTGTGCTCGTGCAGGTACATCTTGACCTTGGTGATGAGTTGCGCCTCATGCGGACGGTACTGGTCGAGCCAGAACACCACGGGCATGCCTGAATTGCGCGCCCGGTTCACGGCGAGCTTCACCCAGTCGCGGATCGCAGCGTCCTTGACCTGGCACATGCGCCAGATGTCGCCCTGTTCCACGTTCTGGCTCATAAGCACCTCGCCGGTGGCCAGGTCGGTGATGTTGGCCACACCGTGTTCGGGGATCTCGAAAGTCTTGTCGTGCGAGCCGTACTCCTCGGCCTGCTGCGCCATCAGACCCACGTTGGGCACGGTGCCCATCGTCTTGGGGTCGAATGCGCCGTGCCATTTGCAGAAGTTGATCATCTCCTGGTAGATGCGGGCAAACGTCGACTCCGGCATGACCGCCTTCACGTCCTTGAGTCGACCGTCGGCGCCCCACATCTTGCCGCTGTTGCGGATCATCGCGGGCATGGACGCATCAACGATCACGTCGTTCGGGGAATGGAAGTTGGTGATGCCTTTGGCGGAATCGACCATGGCCAGTTCGGGGCGGCCTTCATGGCAGGCGTGCAGATCGCGCTTGATCTCGTCCTGCTTGCTCTGCGGGAGCGTGGCGATCTTGTTGTAGAGATCGACCATGCCGTTGTTGACGTTGACGCCGAGCTCGTCGAACAGCTTGCCGTGCTTTTCAAAGGCTTCCTTGTAGAAGATCTTCACGCAATGGCCAAAGACGATGGGATGGGACACCTTCATCATGGTGGCCTTGACGTGCAGCGAGAACATCACGCCGGTCTTGTGGGCGTCCTCGATCTCCTTTTCATAGAAGGCCAGCAGCGCCTTCTTGCTCATGAACATCGAGTCCACGATCTCGCGGTCCAGCAGCGACACCTTTGGCTTGAGCACGATGGTCTTGCCGCTCGTGGTGATCAGCTCCATCTTCACGTCGCGCGCCTTGTCCAGCGTCATGGACTTTTCGCCATGGTAGAAGTCACCGGCGTGCATGTGCGAGACGTGCGAGCGCGACGCCTGGCTCCACTCCCCCATGCTGTGCGGGTTCTTGCGCGCGTACTCCTTCACGGCCCGGGGGGCGCGGCGGTCCGAATTGCCCTCGCGCAACACGGGGTTGACCGCGCTGCCCGTGCACCTGGAGTAGCGCGCACGGATGTCCTTTTCCTCGTCCGTCTTCGGGTTTTCAGGGTAGTCCGGAATCTTGTAGCCCTTGGCCTGAAGTTCCTTGATGCAGGCCATCAGTTGAGACACCGAGGCACTGATGTTGGGCAGCTTGATGATGTTCGCCTGCGGTTTGAGGGTGAGCTTGCCCAGCTCGGCCAGATAGTCAGGCACGCGCTGTTCCTCGGTCAGGCACTCGGGAAAAGCGGCCAGCACGCGAGCGGCCACGGAGATGTCGCTGGTGGCCACGTTCACGCCCGCAGGTGCGGCGAAGGTGCGGATGATGGGCAGAAACGCACTGGTGGCCAGCAGGGGTGCTTCGTCCGTGAGCGTGTAGATGATGGTGGGTTGCTGGCTGCTCATTGCGTATCTCCAGGGATTGTTGGGGTAGGCCGCCGGCCGTGCCGGTCAAGTCGTCCGGGCATGCGTCCGGGACCACCCGTGATTTTGCTTTCCCAGACCCGCGCAGACCGTCGATTTTGGAACGCCATTCCCACAATGCAGAACAGCGACCCGAAAATCTTCATTTTTTTCGCGCGCGATCAAGAAAAAAGGCCCGAAGGTTTGCCCCTCGAGCCCTGCTCATGTGCCAGGCAGCTTCAGCCGAAGTTCTTTTCGGCAAAAGACCAGTTCACCAGCTTGTCGAGGTAGGTCTCGACGAACTTGGGGCGCAGGTTGCGGTAGTCGATGTAGTAAGCGTGCTCCCACACATCCACCGTCAGCAAGGCCTTGTCGCCCGTGGTCAGCGGGGTACCTGCGGCGCCCATGTTCACAATGTCCACCGTGCCGTCGGCCTTTTTCACGAGCCAGGTCCAGCCAGAACCGAAGTTGCCCACAGCCGACTTGACAAAGGCTTCCTTGAACGCGGCGTAGCTGCCCCACTTGGCCGTGATCGCTTCGCCGAGCTTGCCTGAGGGCTCGCCACCGCCGCTGGGCTTCATGCAGTTCCAGAAAAAGGTGTGGTTCCAGATCTGGGCGGCGTTGTTGTAGATGCCGCCGCTGGACTTCTTCACGATGGACTCGAGGTCCATGCTCTCGAACTCGGTGCCCTTCTGCAGGTTGTTGAGGTTCACCACATACGCGTTGTGGTGCTTGCCGTGGTGAAACTCCAGGGTCTCGCGACTGTAGTGCGGAGCCAGTGCATCCAGGTCGTAGGGCAATGCGGGCAGGGTGTGTTCCATGGGGGGTCCTCTTGTGTTGGAGTAGTGACACGTGCCTGGCTGCGGCGCAAGGAGCAGCAGGTCAACAGCGATGCATTGTAGGCAAGGCTGCCAACGGCAAGGCGAGCATGGTTTCTCGCACCGCGAACGTAGGCTCAGGAATCAACCCGAAGGCCGAGTTCGCCGTCGGCCAGGGTGGCTCGCACGGCCTGTCCGGGGGAGGCCTGTGTGGCGCGCGTGAGTGCGCGACCCTGCTCGTCGGTCAGGAACGCATAGCCGCGCTGCAGCACCAGGCGCGGATCGAGCATGCCCAGCGCCACCTCGGCGCGCTGCAGGCGGGTGTTCTGCCGGTCCAGCGCCCGTTGGCGCGCCTGCGGCAAGGTGGTCTTCAGGGCCAGGAGTCGGTTGCGTTGCGACTGCGCTGAAAGCAGCACGCCGCTTTGCAGGCGGTGTTGCAGGCGTGAAAGTTGCTGCTGGCTGTCGTGCAGGCGGGTCGATGGGCGCCCGAGCCGCTGCGCCAGCCGGTCCAGCCGCTGGCCTTGCTGGTCCAGCATGCCCATTGCGGTGGACGTCAGGCGCTCATCCAGGTAATCCAGTTCGCCCAGGCGCTGATCGCGGGGCGGTGCGCAGAGCTCGGCGGCGGCGGTGGGCGTGGGCGCGCGCAGGTCGGCCACGAAATCGGCCAGGGTGAAATCGGTCTCGTGGCCGACACCGCAAACCACCGGCATGGCTGCCCGGGCAATGGTGCGCACCAGCGTGGGGTCGTTGAAGGACCAGAGGTCTTCCAGCGATCCGCCGCCGCGAACCAGCAGGAGCACATCGCATTCCGCCCTGGAGTAGGCCAGTTGGAGCGCCGCGCACAGTTCGCCAGGCGCATGCGTGCCCTGTACGGCGGCAGGGTAGATCACCACCGGGATGTGCGGCACGCGGCGCCTGAGCGCGGTCGCCACGTCTCGCAAGGCCGCTGCGCCGAGCGAGGTGACCACGCCGATGCCACGTGGCTGCGCCGGCAACGGCCGCTTGCGCGCGGCTTCGAACAAGCCTTCTGCCTCGAGCTGCGCCTTGAGCTGGAGGAACTGCTCGAACAGCGTGCCCTGACCTCCGGGCTTGAGGCTCTCCACGATGAGCTGAAGATCGCCGCGCGGTCCGTAGACGTCGAGCTTGCCGCGTGCCTCCACTAGCTGGCCATCTCGGGGGGTGAAATCGAGTTGGTCGGCGGCCCGTCGAAACATGGCGCAGCGCACCTGCCCGCCTTCGTCCTTGAGGGAAAAATAGCAATGACCACTGGCTGCGCGCGAGAAGCCGGAAAGTTCGCCCCGAACCGCCACAGGATTGAAGCGAGCAGCCAGGGTGTCCGCCACCGCTCGCATCAGCGGCCCAACCGCCCACACTCGCCGCGCCGTGCGGGCATCGGCGTCAGAAAAGGATTCAGCCACGGGCGTTTCTCATGCAAATGTGTCCACAAGCCGCGCAGATGCTGGTTTTCAGGCGCGGGCGCGTAGATGGGGCGCGGCGCTGGCGCGAGTGCGTTGATTTCAAAGCTTTTTGACCTGCCTGTTTTGTCATCGATCCGTCGCAGACCGCGCTGCGAGCCGCTTCGGGACCGGATCCGGGCGCGTTCTTCACAAAGTTATCCACAGAATCTGTGCATGGCATGCGGCTTGAGCGGGCGTGTGGATGTGGCCCGACATCCGGCGTGCTGGAGGGGATGGCCACCCCGGGGAAGCGCAGGGGCTGAGACATAATCGTTCGACCGTACGGGCCCCCCCTTCGGGTGGCCGACGACAGGAGCCCCGATTTGTTTTCCATCATACAAGCCGCCGGTTGGCCGATCTGGCCTCTGATCATCTGTTCCGTGCTGGGTCTGGCCTTGGTCATCGAGCGCTTCATCAGCCTGAAATCCAGCAAGATCGTGCCGCCCAAGTTGCTCGACGAAGCCATCATGGTGTCGCGCAACGGCATCCCCGGTCCCGACGTGGTGACCCAGCTTGAACAGAACTCGGTGCTGGGCTCGGTGCTGGCGAGCGGCTTCCGGACCTTCAACAGCAATCCGCGCGCCAGTGAAGACGACCTGCGTGCGAGCCTGGAAGGCGCGGGTCGCCAGGCTGCTGCCAAGCTGCAGCGCTACTTGGGAGCCCTGGCCACCATTGCGTCCGCGGCGCCATTGCTGGGCCTGCTGGGCACCGTCATCGGGATGATCGAGATCTTCGGCTCCCAGGCCACGGACGCCGCCGGCGCCGTGCCCGGCATGGGCAACCCCGGCCAGCTTGCCCACGGGATCTCCATCGCGCTCTACAACACGGCCTTTGGGCTGATCGTGGCCATCCCCGCCCTCATCTTCTGGCGGTACTTCCGGGCTCGGGTGGACGACTACCTGCTGGCCATGGAAATTGCCGCCGAGCGCTTCACCCGCCACCTGCTGAGCCTGCGCCGGACGCCGCTATGAACTTTCGCCCCGGAACGCGCGATGAGCCCGAGATCAACCTGATCCCGTTCATCGACATCCTGCTGGTGGTGCTGATCTTCCTGGTGCTCACCACCACCTACAGCAAGTTCACGGAGCTGCAGGTCAACCTGCCCGTGGCCGATGCGCAAGCTCCGAAGCAGAATCCGCGCGAGGTGGTCGTGGCTGTTGGCGCCGATGGCCGCTATTCCATCAACCGTCAGATCCTCGAAGGCGTGGGCGTGGATGCGCTGACTCGAGTGCTCTCTCAGGCCGGCCAGAACAGTCGCGAGACGGTGATCGTCATCAGCGCCGACGCGGCCGCCACCCACCAGTCGGTTATCAACGTGATGGATGCCGCGCGCCGCGCCGGCCTGGTGCAGATCACGTTTGCCACGCAGCAGACGGGTGCATCGGCCGCCCGCGGCAAACCCTGACGCGGGCAGCATCCGCCCGGCGCCCGTCATGAGCCAGGCCAACAGACGAGCGGCCTGGGCATCAGCCTGGCTTCAAAGTGCGCAACGTCGTGGCCCGCTGGCGTGTTCGCTCTGGCCCGTCTCTCTGATCTACCGCTTTCTCATCGCGCTTCGCCGTCGGCTCTATGCACTGGGTCTGCGCGTAACCCACAAACTGGAGGTTCCGGTCATCGTGGTGGGCAACGTCGTGGTGGGCGGCGCCGGCAAGACGCCGACCACGCTCTCGCTGGTCGCGCACCTGCAAGCCCGAGGCTGGCGCCCAGGCGTGATCTCGCGCGGACATGGGCGGCGTGGTGACGGCGTCGTGCACGTCGAGCCCGACACACCTGCCCACCACGCTGGCGACGAACCGCTGCTGATCCGTCGGCGCTCGGGCGCACCCGTGTGTGTGGCGCGCCGTCGGGTGGAGGCGGCCCAGGCCCTGCTGCGGGCGCATCCGGAGGTGAACTTGCTGATCTGCGACGACGGCATGCAGCACCTGGCCCTGGGACGCGACCTGACAGTGGCGGTGTTCGACGAGCGAGGACTGGGCAACGGATGGTTGTTGCCCGCCGGCCTGCTTCGGGAGCCCTGGCCGCCGGCCCCGGGCTCTCCGGGCCGTCCCGATCTCGTGCTCCAGCAGGGTCGCGCCGGATGCGCCATCCGCAGCGTGTCGCCGCACGATGGCATGCCCGTGTTCAACGCGGTGCGTCAGCTGGCCGCTTCGGCCGTGGCGCCCGACGGACACCACAAGCCGCTGAAAGACCTGCATGGACAGCCGCTGGTGGCCATCGCCGGCATCGCGCGACCCGAAGTCTTCTTCGAGATGCTTCGAGAGCGGGGTCTCACGCTGGCTGACTGCGTGTCGCTGCCCGACCACGCAGACGCCACGGACTACGAAGCGGCCGTCCGCAGCGCCCGCCATCCCCTGATCTGTACCGAGAAGGATGCGGTCAAGCTCTTCCCGCTTCTGCCTGCTGGTGGCTCGCTGCAGGCCTGGGCAGTGCCACTGGAACTGGCGCCCGAACGCGCCTTCCTCGACCAGGTGGATGCGCACCTGGCGCGACTATCATCGCGCCATGGACACCAAACTGCTTGAACTGCTGGTCTGCCCCGTCACCAAGGGACCGCTGATCTTCGATCGCGAGAAGCAGGAGCTCCTCTCGCGCAGCGCCCGCCTGGCGTACCCGGTGCGGGACGGTATCCCCATCCTGCTGGAACACGAAGCGCGCCCACTGACGGAAGAAGAAGCGGCGCGCCCTTCAGCGCCCACGCCGCTGGAATGAGCGCATCGGCTGGCTACACCGTCCTGATACCCGCCCGCCTGGCGTCGAGCCGGCTGCCCGACAAACCGCTGGCGGACATCGGCGGCCTGCCGATGGTGGTGCGCGTGGCACGCCGTGCGAGCGAGAGCGCCGCGCGGCGCTGCGTGGTGGCCGCGGATGACGTTCGCATTGTCCAGGCCTGCGAGGCTCATGGCGTCGAAGCGGTGCTCACCCGCGGCGACCATGCCTCGGGCAGCGATCGCCTCGCTGAAGCCTGCGACCTGCTGGATGTGGCCAGCGACGAGGTGGTGGTGAATGTGCAGGGCGATGAACCCCTCATCGAGCCCGCGCTGATCGACGCAGTGGCCGCCGAGTTGACGCGCCGGACCGACTGCGTGATGAGCACCGCGGCCCACGCAATCGCACACCCCGACGAGTTCATGAACCCCAATGTCGTGAAGGTGGTGCTGGACCGCCTGGGAACCGCGCTGTACTTCAGCCGCGCGCCGATCGCTTGGTGGCGCGACGGCCTGGGCTCTCTGGCTTCGGCAGAGCCACTCACCGCCCTGCCCTCGCCAGCCCCGCTGCGCCACATCGGCATCTACGGCTATCGAGCCGGATTCCTGCGCCAGTTCCCCCGGCTTGAGCCCGCTCCACTGGAGGCCACCGAATCGCTGGAGCAACTGCGCGTGCTCTGGCATGGGTACCGCATTGCCGTGCACGTGACGAACTTGTCGCCGGGTCCCGGCGTGGACACACCCGCCGACCTCGATCGCGTGCGGGCCCTGATTCGCACTGGCTGAAACCCCGTTTTCCCCGGTGAACCGGCACCAGATGCTGTAAGCCGGGCGCCGGAATGCCCGTGCTATCCTCGAACGGTTGCCCCGGGTCCCAGGCCCGGGCGCGCTGCTGGAGACCGGCGGCCAAGCCATTGAAACTCTGAACAAGGAAAGCGATGAGACTGATTCTGTTGGGTGCTCCTGGGGCCGGCAAGGGAACGCAAGCCACGTTCATCTGCCAGACATACGGCATTCCCCAGATCTCCACGGGCGACATGTTGCGCGCTGCGGTGAAGGCCGGCACCCCGCTCGGACTGCAAGCCAAAGCGGTCATGGAATCAGGCGGCCTGGTGAGTGACGACCTCATCATCAACCTGGTGAAGGAACGCATCGCCCAGCCCGACTGCGCCAACGGCTTTCTGTTCGACGGCTTCCCTCGCACCATCCCCCAGGCCGACGCCATGAAGTCGGCCGGCGTGAAGCTGGACTACGTGCTGGAGATCGACGTGCCTTTCGAGGCCATCATCGAACGCATGAGCGGTCGCCGTTCGCACCCCGGATCGGGCCGCACCTACCACGTGAAGTTCAATCCGCCCAAGGTGGACGGCAAGGACGACGTCACGGGCGAGCCGCTGATTCAGCGCGACGACGACCGCGAAGAAACCGTGAAGAAACGGCTGGAGGTCTACAGCGCGCAGACCCGTCCACTGGTGGATTACTACAGCAGCTGGGCCCGCATTGAACCGGCTGGCGCACCCAAGTACCGCGCCATCAGCGGCATGGGCACGGTTGACGAGATCACGGCGCGCGCCCTGGAAGCGCTCTCGAAGTAGGCCCTCAGGCCGGGCTGGATCGCAGCCCGTAGGTCTTGCCGTCTAGGAAGATGTATTCGGCTCGCAGGATCGCCTCACCCTTCTCGTCCTTGAAGGTGAAGCCGACCACGCTCAGCGACGTGCCCACCTTGATCTCGGGCATCTGCCACTGCCCCAGGCGAAACAGCGGGGCGAGCTCGATCTCCCAACGCTTCTCTCGCCGGCTCGGCAGCACCGTCTTGCCCAGCAACGCCGGACCATCGATCCCGGCGGTCTGCGCGGGCAAGGGTCGCCTGGACAGGTCGGCCGGCAATATCAGGTTGTCCGGCAGTTCCAGTACCAGCTCCACGTGAGGGTTGCGCCACTTCACGTCGACGGCCTTGCCTTCCAGGTAGATCGGCCGGTCCTGGTCAAAGCTGCTCCACCCATGGTGCGCCAGGGCGCCAGAGCCCCACCCGGTGAGGCCCAGCAATGCGCCGGCCTGCATCAAATCACGTCTCTGCATGCGGATCTCCTTCAAGGTCTGGTTCATACATAACCGATCCAGCGCCCACAGGTGAGCACCAGCAGCCACATCACGGTCGACAACGACATCAAAACGCGGGCCGTGCGGTCCTGCAGCTGCAGGGACCGTCGCGCATGGAACCAGCCAGCGTTGCAGCCGGCCAGCATGATCAATGCCATCTTGGCTGTGAACACGCGGTTGGCCAACAGTTCCCCAGGTTGCGTGCCGAACATCAGCAAACCCGAAAGTGCCGCCAGCGCGAAGCCGCTCACGGCAAGGCCCAGGCTCAATCGCGCGAGCGGCTCCAAGGGCAAGGCCTTGCCCCATCCAAAGACGCGAAGCTCCAGAAGCACCAGGTTGCCGAGCAGCAGCGCAACTCCCGCGAGGTGGACCACCTCCAGCATGGGGTAAGCCCAGGGATGAGCGCCCAGCGCGACCAGCACGGCTCAAGCCTCCAACAACAGGTCCAGCGCAAGCGCCAGACGCGCCTTGACGGGCGAAAGACCTTTCGCATCCTCGAAGGCCAGCCCCGGATGCGGCACCACCCGACCGCCAGCACAGCGGGTAGTGAGCCTCACCCGAATGCCTTGCGCCTGGGCGTCGCGCAGCGCGTCAGACAACAGGTGATGGACCGTGCCGTTGCCCGTGCCCGCGACCACGATCCCCCGCAATGGCCTGGCGTGCGGCAGCGCGAGCAAGACCCGAACCAGGCTGCCATCGGTGTCGGCGTGGCTGGTGATCAACTCGACGCGCGGCAGATCCTCGACGGCGACAAAACGCGCCAGCGCCTTCGGGTCGTACGGAGTGCATTCGCCAGCCGAGTCCCAAGGGCGAAATGCACGCACCTGCCCCTCTTCCACACACCCCAGCGCGCCGGCATCGCCCGAATCGAAAGCGTCCAGCCGGTAGGTGTGGCTCTTGGCGACGTCGCGGGCGCCGTGCACCTGCCCGGCGCACACCACCACAACGCCGGCAGCTTCCGCATGGCGGGCCACCGCCACGGCATCGCTCAGATTCTGCGGACCATCGGGC
Organism: Hydrogenophaga sp.; assembly: GCF_051858985.1. Taxonomy (GTDB): domain Bacteria; phylum Pseudomonadota; class Gammaproteobacteria; order Burkholderiales; family Burkholderiaceae_C; genus Hydrogenophaga. Next base: position 895,773 of record NZ_JBHYGM010000002.1, read on the forward strand.
GCTAGGGCGGTTGATGGCCGCATGGCGCACGTCAACACCACGGGCTTGGCCGGGCGCAGCAAACGCTGCAGAACGAATGCGGTTTCTTCGATGGTGTCGGTGCCGTGCGTGACGATCACGGCCTGAACTTCCTGGCGTTCCAGATGGGCCGCAATGCGGCTGGCCAGCGTTTGCCACACGCTCAGCGACATGTCCTTGCTGTCGATCTGGGCGATCTGTTCGACATCCAGCGACACGCTGCCCAGCGCAGGCACCGCGGTCACGAGTTGGGCCACGCCCACCTGGCCTGCCACATACCCCACGTTGTCTGCAGCCTGCACCGCTCGACCGGCGATGGTGCCTCCCGTGCCGAGCAACACCAACCGAGGACCCTGTATTGCCTGCGCCACTTGCCAAGTCTCCGAAACTGGTTAAAAATACAGCCACTGGATAAGAAAACAGGTATGGGTATTCCAGCCCAGCCTGGCTTGTCCTCCCCGGCCCATGCCATGTTCCCGACGAGGTCCCCATGTCCGACATGCCCCTTTCCGCGCCCAAGCTCACCGCCCGGCAGCAGCAGATTCTGGAACTGATCCAGACGGCCATTGCCCGCACGGGCGCACCGCCCACCCGGGCCGAGATCGCCAGCGAACTGGGCTTCAAGTCGGCCAATGCCGCCGAAGAACACCTCCAGGCACTGGCCCGCAAAGGCGTCATCGAACTCGTCAGCGGCACCTCACGCGGCATCCGCCTGCGCAGCGAGGACCTGCGCTCCATCAACGACTCCCGGGCCCGCCAGCTTACACTGCCGCTCCCCGGTTTTTCCCAGCTCATGCTGCCCTTGATCGGTCGCGTGGCGGCGGGTTCGCCCATCCTGGCCCAGGAGCATGTGGATCAGACCTACCACGTCGAGCGCAGCCTGTTCCAGCGCGCGCCGGACTATCTGCTCAAGGTGCGAGGCATGTCCATGCGTGACGCCGGCATCATGGACGGGGACCTGCTCGCCGTGCAGGCCACCAAGGAAGCCAAGAACGGCCAGATCGTGGTCGCCCGTCTGGGCGATGACGTCACGGTCAAGCGGTTCATGAGGCGCCAGCACCTGATCGAACTGCATGCCGAGAACCCCGACTACCAGACCATCGTGGTCGAGCCGGGCGAGCCCTTCGAGATCGAGGGACTGGCAGTGGGCCTGATTCGCAACAGTTTCCAGCTCTGACCGACTCCGGTCGTGTCGCCTCAGCAGGTGGCGGGCGTTTGGTCCGGCGAGCCTTTGCGCTTCGCATCAGGACACATCCCTGCGTTGGCGACCTTCAAGCAATCCTGCCTGTGTTCAACCCCCACCAAGGAGTTTCGCATGGGAATCCTCTTCAACACCAACACCTGGCGCGCGCCACTGCAGCTCATCGATTGCTGGCTTCCTGAGCCTTCCGGGCGTCGCACGCAGGCGGCCAACGAGCCCATGGTCAGTCGCGCGGTGCAGCGTTTTGCGCGCGCTGGCTGGCTGGGCCGTGTGGCCGATGGGCCCGCTCTGCAGGGCGTACGCGTTGCGCCGGCCATGCGCTCTGAAACCCCTGGTCCCTGCCGCGTCCGCGTGCTGCGGCAGGTCGATCCCAGGCCTTCTCCATCCTTTGGCGTGCGGCTGGTGATTTCGGGCCGCATCAACGATGTCTGTGCCGAACTGGACCGGCTGGCAGATCAGGAGACCGAGGTATCCGCACGCGCAGCCTGAGCGCTTCGCATCGGCCTGGCCCGGCGCGGCAGATGGAGGGGAAGGCACAATAGGGTCATGAATATTGTGATCCTTGATGACTATCAAGATGCGGTGCGCAAGCTGCGATGCGCCGAGAAGCTGGAGCCCTATCCTGCCAAGGTGTTCACCAACACGGTCAAGGGTGTTGGGCAACTCTCCATCCGCCTTCGCGATGCGGACGTGCTGGTCCTGATTCGCGAGCGCACACAGGTCACGCGCCAGCTCGTCGAGAAGCTGCCGCGCCTCAAATTGATTGCGCAGACGGGGCGCGTGGGCAGCCATCTCGATGTCGCGGCCTGCACGGAACGCGGCATCGCCGTGGCAGAAGGTGTGGGCTCCCCTGTGTCCACGGCCGAGCTCACCTGGGGCCTGGTGCTGGCCGCCATGCGGCGCATTCCGCAATATGTGTCGCACCTCAAGCACGGTGCCTGGCAGCAGGCCGGGCTCAAGGCGGCGGCAATGCCTTCGAACTTTGGTCTTGGCATGGTGCTGCGAGGCAAGACGCTCGGCATCTGGAGCTACGGGCGCATCGGCCAGTTGGTGGCAGGCTACGGCCGGGCGTTCGGCATGCGGGTCGTGGTGTGGGGCAGTGAGGAGGCGCGGGCCCGTGCGCGAGCGGACGGACACGATGTGGTGGACAGCAAGACGGCCCTTTTCGAGCATTCCGACGTGCTGTCACTGCACCTGCGCCTGAGCGAAAAAAGCGCGGGGTGTGTCAAAGCGGAAGACCTGGCGCGCATGAAGACCAGCGCCCTGCTCGTCAATACCTCGCGCGCGGAACTCATTGAGCCTGAAGCCTTGATCGCAGCCCTCAATCGAGGCCATCCTGGCATGGCCGCGGTGGACGTCTTCGAGTCGGAGCCCATTCTCCAGGGACATGCGTTGCTGCGGCTGGAAAACTGCATCTGCACGCCACACATCGGCTACGTCGAGCAGGACAGCTACGAGATGTACTTCGCGGCCGCGTTCGACAACGTGGTCAACTTCATCAAGGGCACCCCGACCAACATCGTCAATCCGGGCGCTTTGCAGGTGCGGCGCTGACCCCTCCTGCTGTTCAGGGCTTCTTGTCAGGGTCGCCTTCGGGCGTGTTGAGGTCGCTGCGCTCCGGCAGCATGAAATCCTGAACCTCGAAATCAATCAAGTTGCCGCGGGAGTCCCCGGGGCGATCCTCTTCAGACGGTTTGGCCGTGGGTTCGATCGTGACGTCCACCTCCGGCAGCGAGGCCTCGAAGGCCGAGAACTCCGAAAGGTCGTCCAGATTCACGTCCAGCCCCAGGCGGGAAGATGCCGGCGTCATGGCGTCCAGCCCCATCGGTTCGGTGTTTCGCTCTCGAACATCCTGTGGAACTCCTTTCTGGGCGATGGGCGAGCCATCGAGCAGGCGGCCAGCCGCCTTCAGGGGTTGCACCGCGGTGTGGCGGAACTCGCTGTTCCCCGCCGGGTGTGTGCCATCGCGGGTGATGAGGTCCTTGGCGATCGCGTGCAACAGCAGCAACTCCCGGTAGGCCTCGAGATCGAAAACTTCGACTTCGTCGTCGGATGCATCGCGAAAGATCGACTGCTCGATGAGGTCGAGCACACGTGGTTCTGGCCACAGCGACTGGATGCGGCTGAAGGCGGTCTCGTAGGCCTCCAGGCCACGGCCGGCGTCCATGTAGTGATCAAACGGGGGCGCGCCGGCGTTGAACACCTGGTTGAACTCGTCTCGCAACTGGTCGTAGTCATGCCGCCTGCCGAGGCGGTGGTAGAGCTTGAACAGGTCGAGGTAAGCCAGCGCGCTGGGCTCGTGGCTTTCCGCGAGGTGGTTGCGCAACACTTCGATCGCCTGGCCATCTTCACCCAGCGAGACAAAGAAGTCGGCCTGCTGCTGGATGTCGAAGAGCTCCTCGGTGGCAATGGAACGCGAACCACCGATGGCGCTGGACGAAAACTCGCGCTTGTCGCGTGTCTGCAGGGCGAGGACGGGGTCTGACGACAGCGGTGCCCGGCCACTTCGCACGGTCCCCGCCTTGGGGTTCAGCACGTCGAACGACGAATCGTCGTCGAGGTTGAAATCGATGTCCTTGTCCTCTTCCACCGCCGCCACCACCGCAGGCGCAGGCGGCTCGCGAACCACCGGTGCGCCGAGCTTGTCGGCCGCGGACTTGTCGTCGGGATGAGACGACCACCACGCGCGAGATGCCTCGGATCCCGGCGACCGGGACTTGCGCCTCCACACGAACAACAACGCCAGCAACGCCAGCAGCAACAAGGCACCCAGCGCATGGACGAGCGGATTGCTGTAGCGCTCGTCTCGCGCCTGTGCCAGCTGCGATTTCAGTTCCGCCAGGCTGGTCTGGTCCCTTGTCTGCGCTTCGCGCAAGGCAGCAGCTTCGGCTTCCACGGTGGTCAGCTTGCGCGCATCGCGAAGAATGTCCTCGGGTGTGGCGTTGATCGCCTTCCAGCGCTCCGCGGCAGCTGCCCTTGCCTCTTCAGAGGCTTCGGGCTCGGTGAGCATCAACTGCGAAAGCCGGAGGGTGGGGTCGCGCTCGATGCCGGGATCCAGATCCACCAGATCGAGTTGCAGGCGCGGTGCTGGCGCCGGGGCGGGCGCGGTCCGGCGCACGACGCTCGGTGGTCGGGTCGTGGGTGCGGCCGGACGGGGGTTGGCCTGGTTCGCTGCGGCGGTCGACGGGCGCGAGGACGATCCTGATGCTCCCGCACTCCCCTCGGACCGAGGCGCTGCGGCACGCGGCGGTGCCAACGATTCGACTGCGGGTGGCCGCGCGGGCGCTGCCAGCGCCGGCGCCGTCGCAGCAGAACTGGCCGCACTGGGCTCGGAGGTCAGTTCGGCCAGCAGGACGTAGCGTCGGGTGAAAGGATTGCTGCAGCCGGCTTTCACGTACAGCGTGACGATGGGCTCGTTCACCGGCAGGGCGGACTGGATGCGCACCGTGGCCTGGGCGTCGGCCCCTGCGGCTCTCTGCGGCGTGCTGCGCACGGCGCCCGCGGACACCTGGGCATCGCCGTAGAACACGTCCGTGCTCACGCACTGGTTGGTGGCGTCTTCCTCCGGTGCGACGAGGAGCTGCACCCGGACATCAAGGGGTTGCCCGATGAGGGCCGCGCCACTGTGCCTTCCCAAGGTCACTGCCGAACTGCCCATGGCAGTTGATAGCAAAATACAGGCTGTCCATGTCTGGCGCACGTTGGATGTCCTTCGTTCTTTCGTTCGGTCATTTTGTCATAGCCGCCGGGCGTCTCATTCCAAATACAACACACTTATGCAACCCATTTTTCCCTCGGCAGGCATTGTTGGAACCGGTGCCATGGGCAGGGGCATCGCCCAGATGGCAGCGCAGGCCGGCAGCCGGGTCTGGCTTTTCGACCTTCAGCCGGGAGCCGCCCAGGCCGCCCGGGACGCGCTTCAGACCACCTGGCAGACGCTGGTGGGCAAGAACCGCATGGACGCCGGCACCATGGAGGCCTGCCTGGAACGCGTTCAGCTCGCCACGTCGTTGAGCGACCTGGCGCCGTGCGACCTGGTGGTCGAAGCGGTGGTTGAACGGCTGGACGTGAAGCAACGCCTGTTTGCCGATCTGGAGGACATCGTTCAGTCCGACGCGGTGCTGGCCACCAACACCTCGTCGCTGTCGGTCACTGCCATTGCGGCCGCGCTCAAGCGCCCATCACAGCTCGCGGGCTACCACTTCTTCAACCCGGTGCCGCTCATGAAGGTGGTGGAGGTCATTGCCGGCCTGAAGACCAGTGGCGAGGTCTGCCAGCGCCTGACCGACTACACCCGCCAGTTCGGCCACACCCCGGTCGCGGCCCAGGACACACCCGGCTTCATCGTCAACCACGCCGGGCGCGGGTACGGCACCGAGGCGCTTCGGGTGGTGGGTGAACAGGTCGCCGACTTCGCCACGATCGACCGCATCCTCAAGGACCAGATGGGCTTTCGACTCGGTCCTTTCGAGTTGATGGACCTGACCGCCCTGGACGTATCGCACCCTGTGATGGAGTCGATCTACCACCAGTACTTCGAGGAGCCGCGTTACCGGCCCAGCGTGATCACGGCACAACGCCTGGCCGGGGGTGTCGTGGGCAAGAAGGTGGGCGAAGGTTTTTACATCTACGACAAGGGTGTGGCGCGCATGGCTGCCGAGCCACCGGCTCCCGACGTGGCCGACCTGCCGCCGGTGTGGGTGTCTCCCAAGGCGGCGCGACGCCAGGAGCTCTACCAATTGCTCAAGAACCTGGGGGCGACCATCGAAACCGGCGCAGCGCCTTCGGCAACTGCCTTGATCCTGGTGGCTCCGCTGGGCCTGGACGTGACCACCCTGGCCGCCGTGGAGCGGCTGGACGCCACCCGCACCATGGGCATCGACATGATGCTGGAGGATGCCGCCACGCGCCGACGCGTGCTGGCCACCAACCCCGCCACGCGGCCCGACATGCGAGCTGCCGCGCACGCGCTTTTCGCGCGCGACGACAAACCAGTGAGCGTGGTCCGTGACAGCGGAGGCTTTGTCACTCAGCGGGTGGTGGCCACCATCGTCAACATCGCGGCCGACATGTGCCAGCAAGGGATCTGCACGCCAGCCGATCTGGACGTGGCGGTCACGCTCGGTCTGGGCTACCCCGCCGGCCCTCTGGCCATGGGCGACCGCATCGGGCCCACCAATGTGCTCGAAATCCTGTTCAACCTGCAGACCGTATACGGCGATCCGCGCTATCGCCCGTCTCCCTGGCTGCGCCGGCGCGGCGCGCTGGGCCTGAGTCTTACCCACGAGGAATGAAGAACACCCCATGACCGCCAGCCTCAAGAGCCACAGCCATGGCCAGACCATGGTGCTGACCATCAGCAACCCCGAGAACCGCAACGCCCTGAGCCCGGACATGTACGCCGCCGGCGTCGAGGCGCTGAACGTTGCCGAAAGCAGCGACGAGGTGCGCAGCGTCGTGATCACCGGCGAAGGCAGCCACTTTTGCGCCGGTGGCAATCTTCAGCGGCTGCTGGCCAACCGCCAGCAGCCGCCCGAGGTGCAGGCTCAAAGCATCGAAGGACTGCACAACTGGGTGGAAACCATCCGCGCCTTCCCCAAGCCGGTGCTGGCGGCGGTGGAAGGCTCGTGCGCCGGGGCCGGCTTTTCGCTGGTGCTCGCATGCGATCTGGTCGTGGCTGCGCAGAACAGCGTGTTCGTGATGGCCTACAGCAACGTGGGCCTGTCACCCGATGGCGGCGCCACCTGGAGCCTCATGCGCGCCCTGCCCCGCGCCACGGCGCTGCAGTTGCTGATGTGTGGCGAGCGCATCGGCGCCGAGCGCCTGCAGCAACTTGGCGTCATCAACCAGGTCAGCCCGCCGGGCGAGGCCCTGGCTGAAGCCCTGGCCTTGAGCGAGCGCCTCAACGCGCGCGCGCCCAACGCCCTGGCGGCCATCAAGGAGCTGGCCAACGAAGCGCCCACGCAGGCGCTGCACGCGCAACTCGCCGCCGAACGCGACCACTTCGTGCGCTGCCTGCACCATGCCAACGCCGGCGAAGGCATCAGCGCGTTCATGGAAAAGCGGCCGGCCAGCTACCGCTGATCGATCCCATGCGCGCGCCCTGCGCGCATACCCTGATCCGGTCGCCACGTCCCTGTGGCGACAATGATCGCTTTCCCAGTCACTCAAAAGACAGCCCATGGACGAACCGATTCTGACAATGGAAGAACGCGAGGCGATCAACAACGGTCGCTGGTTCACCAGCCTTTCTCCTTCCCTGCGTCACGACATACTCCGATGCGCCTACGTCAAGCGGTTCAAGGACGGCGACCTGATCGTCGCCCGGGGCGATCCTCCTTCGGAATGGTCTGCCGTGGCCAAGGGCGCCGTGCGCGTGAGCTCGACCTCGCTCTCGGGCAAGCAGATCACTCTGACCTACGTGGAGCCCGGTGTGTGGTTTGGCGACGTGGCGATGTTCGACGGCGATCAGCGCACGCACGATGCGTATGCCCACGGACCCACGACCATGCTCTGCGTGGCCCGCACCGATTTCCAGAAGATTCTCAGCACGCACGTAGAGCTCTACGAAGCGCTCATGCGCTTGCAGGCACGTCGCATCCGGACGCTTTTCGGTCTGGTGGAAGACCTCAACACCCTGCCCCTGCGCGCGCGGCTGGCCAAGCAGCTGCTTCACCTCGTGCGCAGCTATGGCGTGCCCTGCCTGTCGGACGGCAGCGAGATGCGAATCGGCCTGCAACTGGCTCAGGAAGAACTGGCGCAGTTGCTGGGTGCCTCGCGCCAGCGCGTGAACCAGGAACTGAAGTCCATGGAGCGCGAAGACGCAATCCGGATCGAACAGGGTGGATTGGTCGTGCGCAATCGCGACATGCTCATGCGCATTGCCGAGTCGGAGTCCTGAGCAGCGGCTTGAACCTGCCGGCTGGGTCTTCCCTTTCTTCCACCTCGAAACGCGGACCGGCTTCATGAGCGACCAGCAGAACTTCACCGGCACCCGGCCCGTCGCAGACCAGCATGCGTTCGACGACGCGGCGCTTGCAAGCTGGCTCGAGGCCCAGGTGCCAGGGTTCGCGGGTCCGCTCACGGTCGAGATGTTCAAGGGCGGGCAGTCCAATCCCACCTACAAGCTGATCACCCCGCAGCGCGCCTATGTGATGCGCGCCAAACCCGGGCCCGTGGCCAAGCTGCTGCCTTCAGCGCACGCGATCGAGCGCGAGTTCCGCGTGATGAGCGCATTGCACGGCACCGGCGTGCCCGTGCCCCGCATGCACGCACTGTGCGAAGACGAATCGGTGATTGGCCGCGCCTTCTACGTCATGGAATGCATGGATGGCCGCGTGCTCTGGGACCAGTCGCTCCCCGACATGACGCCCGATCAACGCGGCGCCATCTACAACGAGATGAACCGCGTGATGGCGGCACTGCACACCGTCAAGCCCCTGGAGATCGGCCTGGAGGGCTACGGCAAGCCGGGCAACTATTTCGAGAGACAGATCGGCCGCTGGAGCAAGCAGTACCAGGCGTCTGTCACGCAGCCCATCGAAGCGATGGACCGGCTCATGGACTGGCTGCCGAAGAATGTGCCCGACATGGCGCGCGACGAATCCCTGCTGTCGGTCGTGCACGGCGACTACCGCCTCGACAACCTCATGTTCCACACCAGCGAGCCGCGCGTGCTCGCGGTGCTTGACTGGGAGCTGTCCACGCTGGGCCACCCGCTGGCCGATTTCAGCTACCACTGCATGTCCTGGCACATTCCTCCCGGCGCGTTTCGAGGCATCGCCGGGCTCGACCTGCCGGCCCTGGGCATCCCGTCCGAGGCCGACTACATCGCGCTGTATTGCGAGCGCACCGGCTTCGCCAGGCCCGATGAACTCAAGGCCGACTGGAATTTCTATCTGGCCTACAACATGTTCCGCCTGGCGGCCATCCTGCAAGGCATTGCCAAGCGGGTGGAAGCGGGCACCGCATCCAGCGCGCAAGCCGTGAAATCGGCGGCGGGCGCCCGGCCCATGGCAGAGCTGGCCTGGCGCTTCGCCAGCGCGGGCTGATCCCTTTTTCCCCAGGCGACCACGCCTCACCCACAGGAGACACGATGAATTTCGACTACACCGACAAGGTCAAGGACATGCGCGAACGCCTGCTCGCGTTCATGGATCAGCACGTGTATCCCAACGAGGCACGCTTCTTTGAGGAGATCTCGGCCAACCGGGCCAAGGGCAACCCCTGGGTGCCCACCGCCATCATCGAAGAACTCAAGCCCAAGGCGCTGGCCGCCGGCCTGTGGAACCTGTTCCTGCCGCGCAGCCCGCGAGCGCCTCAGGGCCTGTCCAACCTCGAGTACGCACCCATGTGCGAGATCATGGGCCGCGTGCCGTTCGCGGCCGAGGTGTTCAACTGCTCCGCGCCGGATACCGGCAACATGGAAACGCTGGAGCGCTATGCCAGCGAGGCATTGAAAGACGAATGGCTGGAGCCGCTGCTGCGCGGCGAAATCCGTTCGGCCTTCCTGATGACCGAGCCCGAGGTGGCATCTTCGGACGCCACCAACATCCAGTGTCGCATCGAGCGCGACGGCGACGAATACGTGATCAACGGCCGCAAGTGGTGGTCGTCCGGCGCGGGCGACCCGCGTTGCGCTGTCTACATCGTCATGGGCAAGACCAACCCGGACGCGCCGCGCCATTCGCAGCAATCCATGATCGTGGTGCCGGCCGACACCAAAGGCATCTCGGTGCTTCGCCCGCTCTCGGTCTTCGGCTACGACGACGCACCCCATGGCCACATGGAAGTGCTGCTGGAGAACGTGCGCGTGCCGGTCAGCAACATCCTGCTGGGCGAAGGTCGTGGTTTCGAGATCGCCCAGGGCCGCCTCGGCCCTGGGCGCATTCACCACTGCATGCGATCCATCGGTGCCGCTGAGCGCGCGATGGAACTCATGTGCCAGCGGCTCAACAGCCGCGTGGCTTTCGGCAAGCCGGTGTCGGCCCAATCGGTGTGGCACGAACGCATCGCCGATGCCCGCTGCCGCATCGAGATGGCGCGCCTTCTCACGCTCAAGGCAGCCTACATGATGGACACGGTGGGCAACAAGGTGGCCAAGGCCGAGATTGCGATGATCAAGGTGGTGGCACCCAATATGGCCTGCGACGTGATCGACATGGCCATCCAGGCGCATGGCGGTGGCGGGGTGAGCGGCGATTTCCCGCTGGCCTACGCCTATGCCAGCCAACGCACGCTGCGCCTGGCCGACGGCCCTGACGAAGTGCATCGCCAGTCGATCGCCAAGCTCGAGCTTGCACGCCACATGATGGTGAAAACCGACGTGGAGATGCCGGTCACGCGCGGCTTCTGAAGACGAGCGCGCTGCCTCAGGGCGGCGTGGCCAATGCGCTCGCCTGGTCGCTCAGGTGCCGGAACAGCGCCATGGCATTCAATGCGGCACGCTCGTCACGCGTCTGGTCGATCTGCATGCGCAGATAGACCTTGCCGCGCAGCAACATGAACAGCAGAGGGGTGGCAGGGGTGACGGTGTCGCCTGGCCACTCCATGAGGCGCTGAACGGCGTTCGCGTCGATCCAGGCTTTCGCGACCTCCGTCGAGTCGGTGAGGACGGCGTATCGCTCCCAGAACGCCTCGTCGGGCCCGGCCCAACCCGCGTCCCGGTACATCGCCAGCCAGCGGATTTCCTCCGGGAGCATGGCCGCGCTGGTCTGCAGGTTGTCGGTGTAGCTGGCATACAGCGCGGTCGCCTGCTGCTCGAGTGCGCGCTTGAGCGAGCGGTTGAGCAACACCACACTGGCCGGCGTGGCCAACCCGAGATCGGCACGGCCCATGAGTTCCATGCCGTGCAGGTAAGGCCGCGAAGGCGCTCCGCATTCGATGCGCACACCTCGACCCTGCCACTGACCCACCATGGCGTACGCGCCACCGAACATGGACTTGTAAGCCAGCCCTTGCGACAGGGCCCACTGCGCCAGCGGACCCGAAGGATCTGAGGATGCCAAAAGACCGCCCAACGCTTTTCCCAGTCGCTCGAACATGGACTTGTGTTTTCCCGTAGAGTGAATTTCCAGCAAGCATAACCAACAGCCCTCGCGCCATGAAAGGCCAGTTGCCATGATCGATGTCTATTCTTGGGCCACGCCCAACGGCCACAAGGTCCACATCATGCTCGAGGAGTGCGGGCTCCGACTGGGCCGCGACTGGCAGGCCCACGCCATCAACATCGGCCAGGGCGACCAGTTCGCGCCCGAGTTCCTGAAGATCAGCCCCAACAACAAGATCCCGGCCCTGGTGGACCCGCAGGGGCCGGACGGCAAGCCGATCAGCCTCTTCGAATCCGGTGCGATCCTGTTGTACCTCGCCGCCAAGAGCGGCAGGTTTTTGCCCAGGACGGACCGCGCCCGGTGGGAAACGCTCGAATGGCTGATGTTCCAGATGGGCGGCGTGGGACCCATGCTGGGACAGGCGCATCACTTTCGCCTTTACGCGCCGGAGAAGATCGACTACGCCGTCAACCGCTACACCAACGAGGCCAAGCGGCTCTACGGCGTGATGGACCGACAGCTGGCCAAGCACAAGTTCATTGCCGGCAGCCAGTACACCGTGGCCGACATCGCCATCTTTCCGTGGCTGCGGAGCTGGCAGAACCAGGGCATCGACTGGGCCGACTTCCCGCGACTGAAGCAATGGTTCGACACGATTGCAGCGCGGCCGGCGGTCCAGCGGGGCGTGGCGGTGCTGGCGGATGCGCGCAAACCGCTGACCGACGACAAGTCGCGCGACGTGCTGTTCGGCAAGACGCAGTACGAAAAACGGTGAGGCCGGGAAGATGACGCCGGCAGCAGGTACAATTCACCGCTTAGTCGGAGCGTAGCGCAGCCTGGTAGCGCATCTGCTTTGGGAGCAGAGGGTCGCGAGTTCGAATCCCGCCGCTCCGACCATTGATCGAAAACAAGAAGGCCCACAGTGTGGGCCTTTTTTGTATCGCCGGTCACCCTGTCTGCCCGTAGCTCAACCGGATAGAGCAGCTGCCTTCTAAGCAGCAGGTCGGGGGTTCGAGTCCCTCCGGGCAGGCCATAGCAACAAATCATGTTGCGCCATGTTCCGTCAAAATCCCTATTCAGATCAATAGCTTGCCACACTATGCGCGTCATGTTCCGTCATGAGGCGCCATTGCAACGCACGTCGAAGGGGGGTACAAACCGGGGGAACGAAGGGGCTTTCCCCTGGATTTTCAAGGTTGTTCCCCCATGTTGACTGAAGCCCAATGCAGAAACGCTTCCTGCGGCACTGACAAGCCCCGCGCTCGATATGCAGATGCTGGTGGCCTCTATCTCGAAGTCGCGGCCACGGGATCGAAGCGCTGGTTTTGGAAGTACCGGCACGGAGGCAAGGAGAAGCGACTCGCTCTCGGGAGCTATCCCGCAGTCACGTTGAAAGCTGCTCGCTTCGCACGCGACGATGCGCGCAAACTGCATGCGACTGGGGTGGACCCAGCGCAGCGCCGGCAACTCGAAAAGCTCTCGAATCGCATCGATGCGGACGGTACTTTCGAGTCCGTTGCGCGAGAGTTTCACAAGGTGAAGTCGCCAGCCTGGAGCACCCGTTACGCCGAACGCTGGCTCTCGTTGATGGGGAAGGATGTATTCCCATCATTGGGCGCCCTGCCCTTGTCCACGATCACCGCCCCAATGCTGCTGCACGTTCTGCGCAAGGTGGAAGCCAGGGGCGCCCATGAGAGCGCGCACACGTTGCGTCAATGGTGCGGCCAGGTGTTTCGGCATGGGATCGCCACGGGGCGCTGTGAGCGCAATCCTGCACCCGACCTGCACGGCGCCCTGGTTCCCATTACCGTGAAGCACATGGCTGCCGTGCTCGACCCCAAGCAGGCCGGCGAGTTGATGCGAGCGATCACCACCTACTCAGGTCAGCCCTCCACACGCGCCGCGCTCCAGTTGTCCGCCCTGCTCTTTCAGCGGCCCGGCAACATCCGTCAAATGAAGTGGGCGGATGTCGACCTCGACGCTAAGGTGTGGCGCATTCCCGCTGCCGACATGAAGCGTACCAAGGTCGGCAAGCTCAATGGGCGTCCGCACATCGTGCCGCTGGCATCGCAGGCTGTCGCCATTCTGAAAGACCTGAAGAACCTGACCGGCCATGGCCAGTACGCGTTTCCGTCACTGCTGACTGGTGAAAGGCCAATGAGCGACAACACCATCCGCACAGCCCTGCGCCGGCTGGGCTACGCGAACGAAGACATGACGGCACACGGGTTTCGGGCTATGGCGCGGACGATCATGGTGGAGCAGATGAACGTCGACCCCGATGTGATCGAGGCACAACTAGCCCACGGTAAGAGTGGTCCGCTGGGTGCCGCGTATGACCGCGCGCAATTCATCGACAAGCGCCGGGCCATGATGACCCAGTGGGCAAACTATCTAGACAAGCTGCGCACGGGTGCCGACGTGGTGCCGCTGCGCGCATGACCAAGTGGATTCTGCAATGGTGAAACTACGAATCAAGGGCAACGCGGCAAGCTTGGTCACGGTGGAGCTTTGCGCATATGCCCGCGATGGGGACAAGACGGCACTGGCCGAACTTACAAGGAGAGCCGGGGCCTCTTCTAAGGTGCGCAAGCTTCTTAAATCACTGATAGCAACAAAAGCTCCAGAGGCGCCACTTTCTGCCAAGCAACTGCGATCAACTGGAACTGCCAAGCCTAGCCCATGGGCTCGACTGTCCAGCAAGCGCGGAACAGGCTGGGTCAAGATTTCATCAGGAGGTTTACCCACGCTTGGCAAGAAGCGATAGAAACCGGAAGGCCCTGCGCCGTACCGGAGGCGAAAAGGTCCGGCAGATCATTCGATCGCTGAGGCCTATACCTAACTCGCTATCACGCCTTCGGGCATTTCAGTTTTGCCAGCCCTAGGCTGATCCCCGAAAACCCGCTTCCCTGACGGGCTGGGCTGGCATCTCAATCAGGGGCGCGAGGGGCGCATGTTTGAAATGCAGAAGAACTTCAACTGGGCAGTACACCAGAACGACCCCAACAACTGGGTGAAGATTCCGGAATTCGATGTCATACCTTCCACGGTTTCTTTCGTAGGCTTCGCTTATCCAATTCTTGGACCCAAAGACAAAGGGTTCCTTTGGCGAGTTCCTGTGTGGGAGACCGTCAGAACTGTGCGCCTTCTCGCGAAAAGGCGGTTTGGCACGCTTCTGCAGTTGCGTGTTGCGAGCCGTTCCTTGTATGAAGAGGACCTGCTAGACCCAGAGCGTGAAGTTTTCAGCGACGACCAAGCCTTTGCATTTTTCTATGACGCGTTCTTTTTCAACATCGAAAGAGCCGTCCTTCAAAACGGCAAAACTTTGGTTGATGAACAAGCCCGCAGCGTAGGGCTGGCGCGCGCGATGGAGGCCGCAGTGCAACTAATGGGGGGCCAACGTCCCAATCTGGTAAGTGTTGCTTCGGCTCGGATCGCTCTCGCGCGTTCCGGAGCGGACGCCAAACATCGCGACGGTCGTCAAGCACGCGAATGGATACGCGCTGAGTGGGCCACTCATCGAGGGGCATACGATGGAAATCGTTCAGCCTTTGCGCGCGACTATTGCGCTCGCTTATGGAACGAACGATTCGTCAAAGTGACAGAGAAGCAGTTGCGAGAAGTGTGGCTTAGAGATGCCCCGCCTGCTGGCAAACCGGCCGGTCTGCAGGCAAGCCGGTAGTGACATCAACCCGCTAACGCACGACCATGGAATCCGTGTTCAACCACGAGATGCCCCATGCATACCGACCCGCTCCCATTCCGTCAGAGGCCTCCGCTTCAATCGGTCCAATCTCTAAACATCCCGGAAGCTCTGCTCAAAATTCAGACGGTAATCGAAGTCACTGGACTCTCTGAATCGAGCATCCGCCGAAGGGTGGCTGAGGGCAAATTCCCCAAGCCCATCAAAGATGGCACGCGCTGCACCCGCTGGGTTGCCGGCCAGGTCTCCAACTGGCTGCGCGCCAAGGTGGCAGTATGAACTCCGCTACCCAGTTGTTCAATGAGTGGACAAACCTGCGCGCCCGGGCGAGTCGAAGGGGCGCTCGAGCGTACAGGTCGGGCCCGATCGACGGGCCGGTTGTGTACTTCACCATCCACCAAGGTTTGGCGCGTGTTTGCCCCGACTTGACGGCTCTGCGCTCGCGACTAGAAGACCTAGAGGCTGGGGACACCGTGTGAAACCTCGTCTCTATGGGGCCAGCGCGATAAAGCGTGATCGGCGCTCATCGACCCGAATGAATCTGCTCGACGAACAGATCATTGCAGTCCTGCATGAGGACCACCCGCAAAGCGTGCGCCACGTCTTCTACCGGATGACAGACCCCAGATTGCCCGAGCCGGTGGAAAAGTCCGATCGAGGATACCGACACGTTCAGGACCGGTGCGTGAAGTTGCGCCGGTCCGGCCGCATCCCATACAACTGGATCGCCGACATGAGCCGGCGCGGATACTTCGTCAACACCTTTAGCAACGCAGGCGACTTTGTTCGGCAGATGGCTGGGCTCTACAGGGCCGACCTCTGGCGCGAAGCCGACTTCCGGTGTGAGGTATGGGCCGAATCACGAAGCATCGCTTCGGTGGTACATCGCGACTGCGTGGAACTGGCCGTTGATCTTTACCCGTGTGGTGGGTTCAGCAGCTTGTCGTTTGTGCATGAGGCCGCCGAGACGCACAACAGGCTGGGTGACACCCGACCGCTGGTGGTGTTCTACATCGGCGACTTCGATCCTGCGGGCGTGCTGATTGATCAGTCACTGGAGCGTGAGCTGCGGACCCACCTGCGCAGCGACATCGAACTCGATTTCCGCCGCATTGCCATCAACGAGGAACAGGTCGCGCTCAACGAGCTGCCCACCAAGCCCCGGAAACAGGGCGACAAACGCTCACAGCACATCACCTACACCGTGGAGGCCGAGGCCATGCCGGCGCGCGTCCTGCGTTCGATACTCCGGGCCGAGGTGGAAGCTCTTCTGCCTATTGGTGCGCTGCAGGTGGCCAAGGTCGCAGAACAGTCCGAGCGCGCCCACTTGGCACGCATGGCTGACATGCTGGGGGGCTGACCATGGCGAAGAAGCCAGCCGATCCGCGAGGCGGTCACGTTCGCATCTACTGGGAGTTGATCGACTCAATGGCCTGGCGCGCCCTGGACTGGTCGAGCGTGGGTCTGTACCTGGCGATGCGCCGCAAGCTGCAGGGCACGAACAACGGCAATCTCAGCTGCACCCTTGGCGACATGAAGCACTACGGCATGGTGTCGTCGGCAACGCTCGCCAAGGCCCTCCGAGCCCTGCAGGCGGTCGGTCTGATCAGCATGACACGGCAAGGGGGCATTGCCTTCGGGCAGAAGGTCTGCAGCCTGTACCGGTTCACCGATGAACAGGTGTTCGAGCATCCCAAGGTAGGAGTGAAAGCCACACCGGCCACGCATGAGTGGCGACAGTTCACGAACCTGAGCCAGGCAAAGGCCGCCATCCATGCCGCGCACGCCACCACCAAAAACACATTGGGCCTTCAGAAATTGAAGCGTATCGGTTCAAAAAATGAAGCGTCAACCCGTTTTATCGATTCAGTTTCTGAAGCAGTGGCCTCTCCACTTGTTCAAGAACTGAAGCAGACGCGCAGACGCCAAACGGCTGCAACCCCGCATGAACACTAGCGTTTCGAGGTTCCGATGCAAATACCCGCCTTTTCTCTCGTTGCTTCAATTTTTGAACACCTATACATGTTGCCACCCTATGCGGTGACTGCGAGGGCTTCCTGCAATGAAGGAGCATGACGAACTGCTACCGGGGACTCGGTTCCTGGCTGGCTCTTCAGCCGAAACCCGAGGACATCTCACCACGATGCGCTGGAGGCATTCCACCCTCCGGGGGCTGGGCATGCCTTGGGTAGGAAGGTTTCACGCCTCCTGCGTCGATCTCGCGCACGAGGTAGGCCAACTGCTGGCGAAGTTCGGGCTCCTTCCGGCCATTGCCTTGAGCGCCGTTGAAAAACAATCGGAGGAAATCAAATGAACGCACCGAGTAAGAAGCTGGCGAAGCCCACCAAGAAGGAACCTCCAGCACCCGCTGAGAACAGCAAAAAAACCCCGGCGAGCAACGTGCTGGAGATTGAGGGCGACCCGCTGGACCGAGAGAAGCTCTATGCGGATGTCGCGATCGGCGGGATGGTGTCGAACATGATGCTGATGCAGAACTTTGGGAAGCGTATGCACGGAGAAGTTGGCATCACGCAGGCCGTGAAGTCTCTTCGTGCGACGATGAAAGACGTGCATGCCGGCAACCTGCAAAGCTCAGAAACGCTGCTCTACAGCCAGGCCGTGGCGCTGAATACGATGTTCGCGGAGATGGCTTGTCGTTCATATCTCAACATGGGGACCTACCCACAAGTCGCTGAGAGCTACATGCGCCTTGCGCTGAAGGCCCAAAGCCAATGCCGGAACACCCTGGAGACGCTCGCCAACATCAAAAACCCGCCCGTGGTGTTTGCCAAGCAAGCCAACATCTCCAACGGCCCCCAGCAGGTCAATAACGGGGCTGCGAAGAGTTTCGAGACCAGTACGCGCACACCTGCGCGCGCGCACGAGAAAAACGGAAACGAGCCAACCAAACTTTTAGTAGGGGCGCAACATGGCGGCACGGGCTTGGACGAAGGAGCAACGGGAGCGGCAACGCGAGGCCATCAAATGCTGGAAGCCTTGGGAAAAGTCCACCGGGCCGAAGAGCCTGGAAGGCAAGGCCACGGTTAGCCGCAACGGCTGGAAAGGAGCAACTAGACCAATGATGCGAGAGCTGGCTAGAGCTCTTCGAGATCAAGCTCGACTCGTCAGTGACAGATTTCCATGAAGAGATTCATTCACGCGCCGTGCGGAAACCCGTGATGTTGCTGACGGCATAGCTTGCAAATGCTGCTCCCATCCCAGCAACACCTCGCCCCATGGGATTCTTAAGCACTTGGAGATCGAACTTGTTCCGTCGGGGCTTCATAGGAGGATCGCGCAGCCGTTGCGTCGACTTTCGCTTCGATTGGCAATCGCACAACGAAAAGTGCTCCCTTGCCCCGGCCATCGCTGCTGGCGGTGATCGAGCCACCATGCATTTGAACGATTGCTTTTGTAACTGCGAGTCCAATCCCTAGGCTTCCATGGACAGGGCCGTTCAAGCCATCAAGGCGAACAAACATCTCGAACATGCGATCGCCGTCCACCTCGCTAAACCCTTGACCGTTGTCCTGCACTTCAACAACTGCCTCATCGCCTTCGCGCAGCAGGCGAAGCGCGATCAAGCCCCCTACCTGGGTGTATTTCACCGCATTGCTAAGCAGATTGCAGAGGACCTGGGTTAGACGGTCCGCATCTCCTTTTATCTCCAAGCTACCCACGGCATACGTTACCAGCAGCATCTGGTTCTTCGCATCCGCGTCCACCTTGGCTACGTCTAGGCAGTCCTGAAGGATTGACTGCAGATCCATCGACGCCAGCGACAGATCAAGTTGACCTCTTTCGATGCGACCTATATCGATGAAATCACCAACCAAACGTGTCAGCAGGTCGACCTGCCGGCGCATCATCAGTCGTACCTTTCTTTGTTGGGCTGCATCGGGAGCCATGTCGAGCAACTCTATCCCGTTGCGTACAGTTCCGAGAGGACCCCGGAGCTCATGCGAAACTTGGGCCAGAAAACGTGTCTTGGCAGCATCCAACTTGCTGAGTACGTCCGCATGTGCAGCGAGTTCCTCCCTATGTCGCAGTAATTCGGCGTCCTTCTCCCGAATCGACTTGGCCGTCTCATCGAGCGCCAACGCAAGTGCAGCCAACTCGCGGATAGCCTTGTTTGTGGGCGGCGGCTGGTGGCCTTCGCGAAGGCGGGGAGCCGCTTTCGCCAATATGCCGATGGGTCTCGCTATGCGCAGAAGCAACCAGTAACCCAGTGCAGCAGCAAGAAAGAAGGATGCGGAAAGGCCCCACAAAAGTAGCAGCATCGTGCGATTAGGGCCGGCGGTGACACTCTGCGCCGGGATTCCGTACCCGATGCTCCAACCTGTAAGCGTCGACTTTGTGAAAGCAGAATATGAATCGTACCCGTCGACGGTAACGCCCCTGTACCAGCCCTCGTGCGCCTTTTGAGTCGCCTGAAGATAACTTGGCGACGCGTGGCTTCCGAGTTGCACGCTTGGGACTCTGGCGATGAAGCGCCCATCAGTACCTACTAATCCCGTCACCCAACCCGGTGGGATGCCCTGACGCTCCAATGTGTTCTGAAAAATTGAGGGTCGCACTACTGCGGTGATCACGGCCGCGACAGCACCACCATTCATCACAGCAACCCGCACGGCCACACCAGCCTCATTCCCAAGCTTCGGCGCGAAACTGAGATCGCCCACCGATGGCTGGCCAGACGCAATGACAGCAGCAAAAGACGCATGGTCGACGACATTTTGCAGAAGCGGCGTTCCCCATGGAAGCCTTGCGTTCGACAATTGGCGTCCATCCAGTGCGGTCAAAACAAGGTTCTGTAGTTGGGGTTGGCTTGCAAGAACGCCCTGAGCCATCTCGTGGAACTTGGCGCCATCGCCCGCAAGCAGCCCTTCGCGAGTGGCCAATGAGTTCAGCAAGTTAATCGTGCCTCGAAGCTCCGCGTCAACCGCTTCGATTGCAGCGCGATTTCTTGCCAACGCGGCCGCAATCAGGGTCTCACGCTCTTGATGAAAGACGTACAGCGCGGCGACCGCGGAAGCAATGATCAGCGGTAGTGCTGTTCCGGCGCAAAGCAGCAGCAAACTTGTTCGTAGGCGCATCGGCAAATTTTTATCGCTTGCTGATTTTTCGTCAACTTTTCGTGTTGGTCGGGAATCTTTTTTAGCGAAATAGGTCCGTCGTCAAAGACGTGTCATAAGAGTCGTCCCAAGCGTGAATCTCCTCAGGCATGCGTTTTGCCCAACTTGTGGTATGGACCCAAAATTACAGCTCCTGCTTGCGGACGATGATCGCGACTCAGTCGACGTTTTAGGCGCACTTCTTGGGTTGGTGGCAGCACATTTCCACGTCACTTTTGCTTTCGACGGAGTGCAACTTTTAGAGGCCGCTACGGCTGACGGCGCTGCTTACGACGCTGTACTGTCTGACATCGACATGCCACGCATGAGTGGGCTTACAGCGGCTATGAGGATTCGGGATGCCCTCGGACCTGAGGCGCCGTTGTTAATTGGAATGACCGGCCACGCCGGCACCTTGCGCGATTCGGAAATGTACGTGGTCTTCGATCATGTTTTACGCAAGCCATTCGCCATAGAGGAACTGGTGGAGTTACTTCCACCGGCCTAATCTGTAAATGCGACGCACCACCGCATCGCGTAATTTCGACGAACAACGCCAGATGCGAAAGGCTGACCGCTAGGCCACCTGTAAAAACCTCCGGCTCCGGGACAGCGCTCCACAGGCGCGACCCAGGCCAACTGGCATCTTTTAGTGAGCCGCATGCATCGGCCTAACCTAGACCGCAACAAGGGTGCCTCGTGCCTTCAATCGTCAGGACAAACGCAGCGTGATCCCGATCGAGTATCCGATGTGGACCAGTGGCTCGCTGGGACCGTTGAGGAGGCTCAAGACTTGTGGTGCTTTGCACCCGTTGAACTGTTCGATGCGGTCCCATCTTTTTCGACAGGGGTAAACACGCCAGTGCTCGATAGCGACTCGTCATAGCGTTTTTGCCCTGGCTTGCTCCAGCCTTTGCCGACAGGCACGTCGCGCTGATCGGCCGATGCGGCGTTGATCTCTTTCCAGCGCTTCAGGTCGAACGTCGGAAGCGGCTGGCCGTCCTTACTTCGATGGCGTACCAGCCAGGCCTGTTCAACCTCGTTGATGCCTGCGTCCGTGCTCTTTATCTCGGTGCCCAGCCACACCTCACCATCGAGCGGCAAGTGCGTAATCTTTGGTTCGATCAAGATCATCACCGGCCGCTGCAGCAAGCCGGCTGGCTGATACAGCGTCGCTACCCGAACGGTTCTGTTGAACGAAGTGCGTCCTGGGCGCCAAGTGGCCATCGATATGCGACCGAACTCGGGTGCCGGCCAGTCCTTTGGGTGCAGGCGCTGCGCGTTGCGACGGAGGGGGATAACTTCATAGAACACTGTATTAATATACAGTTAACGTTGGTCGCGCTCCAGCAATTGGCGACAAATAGTGCCCGTTGCCTCTGCCAGCCCACAAAGGCACATTGCAGAGAGTCAACTGAGTGTTCGAGGCGGACGGGGGAACAAGATGGGGAACGGAGAGAACCAGAACAAGGGAAACCTAGCACCCACGCGGCTTTCTTAGCATTGTTCAATCCCCTCCGGGCCACCACCCGCCTGCCCTTTGCCCCAACCCCGCTACAACTGCGAGTCGATCAGCGACGCGAGCCGCTCAGCCAGCCGCTCACGCAGGGGGCGGTTCAACCACTCCTGGTGACTGATCGGCCGTGAAAGCGCGAGGTCCGCCTCGAAGATGGCGGTCTGTTCCCTGGCGAAGTCGGCATCGAGGATGTTCAGCGTGGCCTCGTCGTTGAGGCGAAAGGACCGGTTGTCGAAATTGGTGGACCCCACCGAGACGAGCTGGTTGTCCACGATCATCACCTTGCAGTGGTACATGGTGGGCTTGTATTCGGCGATCACGGCGCCCGCCTCCAGCAACGGCCCCCACTGGGCGCGGGAGGCCAGGCGCACGGTTTCGGCATCGATGTGTTCGCCGGGCACCACGATGCGCACACGCACGCCCCGTTTCATGGCATCGATCAGCGCGTCCAGCATGAGCTCGTCGGGGACGAAGTACGACGCCGACAGGTCGATGGTGCGTGCGGCCGACGTGATGGAGAGCAGGTACATGAGCTGCATGCTTTCTGCGCCGCCCGTGGGTGAACTGCTGAACATCTGGGCCGCACTGTTCCCGACGTCATCCAGTTCCGCGAAATACGGGGCGCCGTGCAGCACTTCGCCCGTGACCTTGATCCAGTTGTCGAGGAACACGGCCTGCATCTGCGCCACCACCGGCCCTTCGACCTGGAAGTGGGTATCGCGCCAATGCTCCGGATCCTGCGCATTGCCCGTCCATTCGGGGGCAATCCCCACGCCGCCGGTGAACGCCAGCTTGCCGTCGACCACCAGCAACTTGCGGTGCGTACGGTTGTTCATGCGCTGCAGGTGGTACCAGTGTGGCGGATGAAACTTGTGCACCTGCACCCCGGCGTCCTTCATCGTCTGGATGATGGCTTCGTCCATCTTGCTGCTGCCGATCCAGTCCAGCAGCACGTGGGTGCGCACGCCCGAGCGTGCACGCTCGGCCAGCGCTTCGCCAAATTCGCGCCCGATGTCGCCGGACCAGTAGATGTAGGACTCGAACGTGATCGTCTGCTGCGCCGACCGAATGGCCGCGAGCATGGCCGGAAAGATCTCGTCCCCGTTTCGAAGCACCTGCACACGGTTGCCATTGACGAAGGGCGGGCCCAGGAGCAAGCCGAGTTCCTGCCGGAACCGCGGTTCCTCCACGTCGTACAGACGTTCCAGCCGCCTTTCGATGTGCGGTTCGCCGCTGGAAAAGTTCATGACCGCCAGCACGGCCAGCAGGGTGACCACCGCCGAGCCGAGGACGGCAAAGGCGATGCGGTATCGGGAGATGAAGTCGCGCATGCACCGAGTATCGCGCGACCGGCATCCGCTTCAATCCAGGCGGATGCCCTTCTCCTTCACCACCTTGCCCCACAGCGCGTTTTCTCGCTGGAGGATGTCACCGAGTTCCTTGCGGCCCGGTCGGGCCAGCACGTTCACCGACTGGTACTGGGCCACCACCTCGGGCTGGGTCAGCACCGTGGACATGGCAGCAGCGAGCTTGTCGAGGATGGGGGTCGGCGTGCCCGCCCTGGCCAGAAAACCAAACCAGACGTCAGCGGAGAACCCCGGAACCGCTTCCGCGATGCTCGGCAGGTCGGGCATGGCGGGTGAGCGCGTCGGGTAGGACAAACCCAGGTATCGCAGGCGCCCTTCCTTGACGAGCCCGGCGGTCGAGGAAGACGGTGTCGACATCAGGTACTTCACCTGTCCGCTGAGCAGGCCCTGGATGGCTGGCGCAGACCCGGAAAAGGCGATCCTGACCATGTCCTTGATGCCGGCCATGTCGTGAAACACCTCGGTGGCCAGATGGCCCACGCCGCCCAGCGCAGCGGTACCCCACTCCAGTTTGCCGGGGTTCGCACGCGCGAAGCCGACGAACTCGGCCAGCGTGGCCGGCATGGACGGGTGCGCCATCAGCAGCAGCGGAGATGTGCCCTGCAGCGAGACGGGCACCAGGTCCTTGAACTCGTAGCCTGCGTTGTTGCGCACCAGCGGCGTGGTGACGAATCCGTTGTGGTGCGTGAGGATGGTGTAGCCATCAGCGGGCTGCTGCGCCACATACTGCGTGCCGATGGCCCCACCTGCTCCGGCCTTGGCTTCGATGATGACCGGCTGGCCCAGGATCTTGCTCAGCGGTTCCGTGACGTAGCGCGACAGGACATCGTTGGTCCCGCCGGGTGCTCCGGGGTTGATGATGCGAATGGGGCGCTGTGGCCAGTTGTCCTGAGCAGCCACCTGGGCGGCGAAGGGAGCCAGCGTGGCCAGCGAAAGAACGTGGCGGCGATTGAGCATGATGAGGTCTCCTGGTGATTGTGTTTCCTCATCATAGGATCCAACCAACCAAACATTCATTGGTAAGACCACTTACGCGCATGTCGGAAGGTATCGAGGGTTTTCCCGGACTTCGCGATTGCCAATATGCAATATATTGCAGGCCAGCCGGATGCACTATTGCTCATGCCATCGTGTCAGGTCGGTCTAAATTCACTTTTAAATTGTTCAGGCCTAAAGTACGGGTAATTCTGTATCGCCAACGACCGCCCTGCCGTCTACAGTGAACCGCATCCCGGCAAACCATCCACAGGAGATCCCACCATGACCACCCGCCGACTCGTCCTGACCCGCAGCGCCGCCGTGATTGGCGCCGCCTCCACAGGCCTGTTGCTGCCGCAAATCGTTCGCGCACAGTCGGACAAGGTCCGCGTCGGCTTCATGCTCCCCTACACCGGCACTTTCGCGCAGCTCGGCGTGGCCATCGAGAACGGCTTCCGCATGGCCGTGAACGAGCAGGGCGGCAAGCTGGGCGGCCGCGAAATCGAGTATTTCAAGGTCGACGACGAATCCAACCCGGCCAAGGGCATCGAGAACGCCACCCGCCTGGTTCAGCGCGACAAGGTCGATGTGCTGGTGGGCACCGTGCACTCCGGCGTGCAGATGGGCATCCACAAAGTCGCTCGCGACACCGGTGTGCTCAACCTCATCCCCAACGCCGGCGTGCACGTGGCCACCCGCGCCCAGTGCGCGCCCAACGTGTTCCGCACCTCGTTCACCAACTCCCAGCCGACGCTGGCACTCGGCAAGGCGATGGTCGACCGCGGCCACAAGAAGGCCGTGTGGATCACCTGGAACTACGCCGCCGGTGACGAAGCCTTTGAAGGCTTCGAGCAGAGCTACACCGCCGCAGGTGGCACCATCGTCAAGAAGCTCGGCCTGCCCTTCCCCAACGTGGAATTCCAGGCCCTGCTGACAGAAATCGCCTCGCTCAAGCCCGACGCCGTGGCCTGCTTCTTTGCGGGTGGCGGTGCGGCCAAGTTCATGAGCGATTTCGCCGCTGCGGGCTTGAACAAGTCCATCCAGCTCTACGGTTCGGGCTTCCTCACCGAAGGCGTGCTCGAAGCCGCAGGACCTGCGGCCGATGGTGTGCTCACGACCATGCACTATGGTGACTCGCTCAACACGCCACGCGACAAGCAATTCCGGCTGGAATACGCCAAGGCGTTCCGCCTGCAGCCCGACGTGTACGCGGTGCAGGGTTACGACGCGGGCCTGCTCCTGATCAAGGGCGCCAACGCCGTCAAGGGCGATCTCAACAACAAGAAGCCGCTGTACGCCGCCATGGAAGGCGCCGTGATTGACAGCCCGCGCGGCAAATGGACCATGAGCAAGGCGCACAACCCGGTGCAGGACATGTACCTGCGCAAGGTGGAAAACAAGGAAAACAAGGTGATCGGCATTGCGCAGAAGGCAGTGGCCGACTCCGCCGCCGGCTGCCGCATGGGCTGATCGAACCCCCGCGTCATCTGACTGACCAGCAAACCGGCGCCCCTGAGGCGCTGGTCTGTTTTTTGCTCGTCTCTTCTGCCCTTCCCCCGCATTCCGTCCCATGGATTTCGCCAATTTCCTGATCCAGTTGCTCAACAGCTTGCAGTACGGCCTGTTGCTGTTCATGCTGGCCGCCGGGCTCACGCTGATCTTCGGCATCATGGGCGTGGTCAACCTGGCACACGGCAGCTTCTACATGCTGGGCGCTTACCTGGCGTGGTTTCTCGCGGGCCAACTGGAGAGCCTGGTGCTGGCCATCGTGCTGGGCACCCTCCTTGCGGTGGTGTTTGGCTGGCTGCTCGAGTGGCTGCTGTTCCGGCACTTCTACCACCGCGATCACCTGGACCAGGTTCTGCTGACCTTCGGCCTTATCTACATCTTTGAAGAAGTCCGGTCGATCCTGTGGGGTGACGACGTGCACTCGGTTCAGGTGCCCGAGATGCTCAACTGGTCGATCCCGCTCACCGACAACCTCTCCTATCCCGTGTACCGGCTGGTGATGTCGGGCGTGTGCATTGCGCTCGCCCTGGGCCTTTACCTGTTGATCTCGAAAACGCGCCTGGGCATGAAGATCCGTGCCGGGGCGTTCAACCGTGAAATGACCGAATCGCTCGGCATCAACATCCGCCTCATTCATGGCGTGGTGTTCGCACTGGGCGTGGCGCTGGCCGCCATCGCCGGCATGATCGCCTCGCCCATCTCCAGCGTCTACCCCGGCATGGGCAGCTCGGTGCTGATCATGTGCTTCGTGGTGGTGGTCATCGGCGGCATCGGTTCGGTGCGGGGCGCCCTGGTGGCTGCCCTGCTCGTGGGCCTGGTGGACACGCTCGGCAAGGTGCTGGCGCCGCAGATCGCCGGCATGGCCGTCTACATGCTCATGGCCGTCGTGCTGCTCTACAAGCCCGAAGGGCTCTTCAAACAATGAGCGCTCCGAAAGCCCAACTCGAAAAACTGCCGCGCAGCATCCAGCTCATCCTTCTGCTGGGTGCTTTCGCTTTGGCAGCCTTCCCGTTCGTGCCCATCGATGGCACCGACTTCTACCTGCAGATGCTCTCGCAGATGATGATCCTGGCCATCTTCGCCATGAGCCTGGATCTGCTGCAGGGTGTCACGGGTCTCGTCTCGCTGGGTCATGCAGCCTATTTCGGACTCGCGGGTTACGCACTGGCCTTCCTCACGCCCGCCGACGTGCCCATCAGCCTCTGGTGGTCGCTGCCGGCTGCTGCGCTGGCCGCAGGCCTGGCGGCGCTGGTGATCGGCTTCTTCGTGGTGCGCACGCACGGCATCTACTTCATCATGGTCACCATGGCCTTCGCGCAGATGGTGTTCTTCCTCTTCTTCGACAACAAGGCACTGGGCGGGTCCGATGGCCTGTACGTGAACTTCCGCCCCGACGCTTCCCTCTTCGGCTGGACCGGCATCGACCTCGAGAACAAGACCACCTTCTATTACTTCACGCTGCTGGTGCTGGTGCTGGTCTACGCCTTCCTGCGTCGCCTGCTGTTTTCACCCTTTGGCCGGGTGCTCGCGGGCATTCGTGTGAACGAACACCGGATGCGCGCCGTCGGCTATGGCACCTTTAGCTACAAGCTCACAGCCTTCACGCTGGCGGGCGCGCTCGCCGGCGTGGCGGGCTTCCTCTGGGCAGCACAGACCGGCTATGTGAATCCGGAGCTCATGGGATTCCACATGAGCGCGCACGCCATCATGATGGTGATCCTGGGCGGCATGGGCAATTTTGCCGGCGCCATCGTGGGCGCGTTCGCCTTCGAATACGTGATGCACTTCTTCAAGGACCTCACCAAACACTGGCAACTGCTCATGGGGGGTTTCATCGTCCTGGTGGTCGTGTTCGCGCCCCGTGGTCTGCTGGGGATCGTGCACAGGATCTCCGGTAAACGGAGCGGGTCATGAGCGAACTTCTCCTGAACGCACAGAACCTCACCAAACGGTTTGGCGGGCTCGCTGCCGTGAACGACGTGTCGGTGGATCTTTTCCGCGATCGCATCCATGCGGTGATCGGCCCCAACGGCGCCGGCAAATCCACCTTGACCAACTTGCTTTCGGGCGATCTCCCGCCCACCTCCGGACGCATCCAGCTCAACGGCACACAGATCTCCGGACTCAGCCCCGAATGCATTTCGCGCCTGGGCCTGGGACGCAGCTACCAGAAGACCAACATCTTCCTGCCCTTCACCGTCTGGGACAACGTCCGCCTGGCCGCGCAATCCCGCGAGCGGCACGGCGCTTGGAATCCTGCGCGGTGGCTGTCGGCCGCCAGCACGATGAAGGCGGTCAACGAGCGCTGCGAACGGGCACTGGAGCTGGCCGGCCTCACCGCACGCGCTCACACCGTGGCAGGCACCGTGAGCCACGGTGAACAACGGCAGCTCGAAATCGCCATGACACTCGCCACCGAGCCCACGGTGCTGCTGCTCGACGAGCCTCTGGCCGGCATGGGCCAGGCCGAGGCCGAGAGCATGGTGGCGCTGCTGCAGAAGATCAAGAAGGACCACGCCATGATGCTCGTGGAGCACGACATGGACGCGGTGTTCACGCTGGCGGACCAGCTCACGGTGATGGTCAACGGCCAGGTGATCGCCAGTGGCACCCCGGCACAGGTGCGTGCAGATGCCGCCGTGCAGGCCGCCTACCTCGGCGAGGAGCACGCATGAGCGCAGAGAACCTGATCGAGGCACGCGCGCTGCACACCCACTATGGCGCCAGTCACATCCTGCGGGGGGTCGATTTCAGCGTGGGCAAGGGCCAGACCATCGGGCTCATGGGCCGCAACGGCATGGGCAAGACCACGCTGCTGAAGTCGCTGATGGGCATCGTCAAGCCCAGTGGCGGCCAGGTCCAGGTGAAAGGGCGTGACATGACTGGTGCAGCCACCTTCGAGATCGCACGCCAGGGACTGGCCTACGTGCCAGAAGGCCGCGGCATTTTCGGCAACCTGAGCGTGCGCGAGAACCTGGTGATGTCGGCTCGGCCCGGCACGCGGGGGCAGCGCGACTGGACCTACGAACGCGTGCTGGAAACCTTTCCGCGACTTGCCGAGCGCCTGAACCACGGCGGCCAGCAGCTCAGCGGTGGCGAACAGCAGATGCTCACGATCGGCCGCGCGCTCATGACCAACCCCGACCTGTTGATCCTGGACGAAGCCACCGAGGGCCTCGCGCCGTTGATCGCGCGCGAAATCTGGCGCATCTGCGGCCTCATCCGGGAGAGCGGCATCAGCAGCGTCATCGTGGACAAGAACTGGAAACACGTCACCCAGATCACCGACCGCAACGTGATCCTGGTCAAGGGACAGGTGGTGTTCGAAGGCACGTCGGCGCAGCTGCATGCGCAGCCAGAGCTGCTGGAGCAGCATCTGGGCGTCTGAAGGCCTCAGAGCAGCGGCCGCAGTTCGCGCGCCGCATCCAGCAGCAATGG
Organism: Hydrogenophaga sp.; assembly: GCF_051858985.1. Taxonomy (GTDB): domain Bacteria; phylum Pseudomonadota; class Gammaproteobacteria; order Burkholderiales; family Burkholderiaceae_C; genus Hydrogenophaga. The sequence goes on from NZ_JBHYGM010000002.1 coordinate 924,666, forward strand.
CAGCAAATCCTTCTGGAGTGCGGCCAGTTCAAGTCGCTCCGGCGAAGCCACCACATTGAGCGCAGCCACCGTGCGACCTTGCATGTTTCGAAGCGGAACGGCCAGCGCGTGCACGCCCAGCTCGTGCTCCTCCTGGGCCACGCACAGATCGTCCTCGCGCACGCGCCCGACGATGTCGCGAAAGGCCTTGTGTTCCACCGTGGTGCGCGGTGTCAGGCGTGGCAGCTCACGACCTTTGAGCCACGCGTTGAACGCCGGCCTGGACATCGCCGCCAGCAGCACGCGACCGGTGGACGTGGCATGCGCAGGCAGGCGAGCACCCAGGTGCAGCCCATACGCCATCAAACGCTGACCTCCAATGGACACGTTGCGCGCGACGATCACCACCTCGTCGCCGTCGAGCACCGCGGCCGAGAACGATTCCCGGGTGAGCGCGGCGAGTCGATTGAGCGTGGGTTGCAACAACCGGGGCAAGCGGGCCGAAGCGAGGTAGCTGCCCGAGAAGCGCAGCACCTTGGGCGAGAGCCAGTAGTGGCTGCCGTCGGACTCCAGATAACCCAGGTGCGCCAATGTGAGCAGGTGCCGGCGCGCTGCTGCGCGCGTCAGGCCGGCTCGTTCTGCCGCCTGCGTGGCGTTCAGGCGCTGCCGCTCGGTGTCGAAGCTTTCAAGCACGGCCATGCCCTTGGCCATGCCTTCAATGAAATCGGCTTTGGCAATGGCCGGTTGGGCGGTGTTCATGGGACGGATTATGCCAGCGGCGCCCCATATTGCGCGATGATCGCGCAATCGGTCCGATCACCGCGCAATGGTCCGCGCACGCCATGGCGCCCGGCGGTGCGGCTTCCTATTCTCGAGGGCGATTCATCCACAGGAGACAACCCATGCGCACCCAGGTCGCCATCATTGGCGCAGGCCCGTCCGGCCTGTTGCTCGGTCAGTTGCTGCATCAGGCAGGTATCGACAACATCATTCTCGAACGGCAGAGCGGCGAGTACGTGCTCGGGCGTATCCGGGCCGGCGTGCTGGAGCAAGTGACGACCGACCTGATGCAGGAGGTGGGGGTGGGCGAGCGCATGCTCAAGGAAGGCCTGCCTCACGGTGGCTTCGACATGCTGTTCGATGGCCAGCGCCACCGCATCGATCTGGAAGCCCTGACCGGGGGCAAGCGCGTGACCGTCTATGGCCAGACGGAAGTGACCCGCGACCTGATGGAGGCGCGCCAGAAGGTGGGCCGCACCACCGTCTATGAGGCCGCCAACGTGCAGGTGCACGATTTCGACACCGCTCAGCCACGCGTCACCTACGAGAAGGACGGGCAGGCGCACACGATCGAATGCGATTTCATCGCCGGCTGCGACGGGTTCCATGGCGTGTGCCGCGCGAGCGTGCCCCGCGGCGCCATCCGGGAATTCGAGAAGGTCTACCCCTTTGGCTGGCTGGGCATGCTGGCCGACACGCCACCGGTGCACCACGAGCTGATCTATGTGCGCAGCGAACGGGGCTTTGCACTGTGCTCGCAGCGCAGCCACACCCGCAGCCGCTACTACCTGCAGGTTCCGCTCACCGACAAGGTGGAAGCCTGGTCCGACGACGCCTTCTGGGATGAGCTGCGCCTGCGCCTGGACCCTGAAGCCGCATCGAATCTGGTGACAGGTCCGAGCCTGGAGAAAAGCATTGCGCCGTTGCGCAGCTTCGTCACCGAGCCGCTGCGCTTCGGACGCATGTTCCTGGCGGGTGACGCGGGACACATCGTGCCGCCGACCGGCGCGAAAGGTTTGAACCTGGCAGCCACGGATGTGAAGTACCTGTCCAACGCCATCACCGAGTTCTACCAGGAGCGCAGCGAGGCCGGCATCGACGGGTACTCTGAACGTTGCCTCAAGCGCATCTGGCGAGCCGAGCGCTTCTCCTGGTGGTTCACAGGCATCATGCACAACTTCCCTGAAGACGGGCCGATCGTTGCCAAGCTGCAGCAGGCAGAGCTCGACTACCTCATCCATTCCGAACACGGCCGGCGCACGATTGCCGAAAACTACGTCGGGTTGCCACTGAACTTCGGCGAGGGCTGAAGCGCTTACAGTGGGGCGCATGACACCCCCTGCCCGCCCCACTTCCAGATCCCCTCGTCCGCTGCGCGGCGTGCGCGTGCTCAGCCTCGCGCTCAACCTGCCGGGCCCTGCCGCGCTCATGCGTGTGCGGGCCATGGGGGCGACCTGCCTCAAGGCCGAGCCACCCGCGCCGAAAGGCGCCGCCGCGGGCACATCGGGCGATCCCATGGGCCAATACAACGCCGCCGCGTACGCCACCCTCCACGACGGCGTCAAAGTGGTCAGCTGGGACCTGAAGTCGGAGAGCGGCCAGGCCAGGCTTCACAAGGAACTGGCACGGACCGACGTGCTGCTGACATCTTTCCGCCCCTCAGCCTTGCTCAAACTGGGCCTGGGCTGGAATTCGCTCAAAGTGCGCTACCCCGCGCTCTCTGTCGTGGCCATCGTCGGCGCGCCTGCCGATCGTGCGGAAGAGCCCGGACACGACCTCACCTACCTGGCTGACGCAGGGCTCGTCACCGGGTTGGACCTGCCCGCGACGCTGTTCGCCGACATGGGCGGCGCGCTCATGGCCAGCGAAGCGGTGCTGCGCGCCGTCCTGACGTTGAAGACGACGGGCAAAGGCTCCTTCCATGAAGTGGCCCTGTCAGAAGCAGCGAACTGGCTTGCCCTGCCCCGGACATGGGGTCTCACGCAACCCCAGGGCGCGGTGGGCGGCGCTCACGCCGGGTACCGTGTCTACCCCTGCCGCGATGGACGTGTGGCCGTTGCGGCGCTGGAGCCCCACTTCGCCAAGGCCTTGTGCAAGGCCGCCGCGTTCGAGATGTCAGGACCTTTGACGATGTTCGAGCCCAATGCCCATGAGGCCATCGCCAGCTTCTTTCAGGGCCGCACGCGGGCGCAGCTGGATCGGCTGGCTGTGGAGCACGACATCCCGTTGCACACGCTGGCGCACACCGTCAGAGCAGGGACGCCATCCCTCGTGCGAGCTTGACGACGAAACCATCGATCAGTTCGCCAGGGGAGTGGGAAATGCCCACGACCAGCAACTGCAGCGCGAGGACGCAGGCGACGTCCAGCCTGCGGGGAGCTTCGTAAAGCCAGTCGGGCCTCCGCTCTGAAAAATACACGAGCAGGACCAGGACGAGCGCACTGATGTGAAAGTTGAGCCAACGGCCATAGTCCCCGGCCAGCAAGTACATCGGAACGAACGCCAGACCTGACACCAGGACCGCCGCAAACCAGGCATCGGGATGGCGCGCACCCTGGAACAGCAGGCGAAAGGACACCAGGCAGGCGGCGTAGAGCAGCAGGAAGTTTCTGAAATGCGTGGACAACAAGCGTCCGGGGTGCATCCGACCCTCACCCGGTGTGGTTTCCATGTAGGCAATGGCACCGTCGCAGATCGACAGGTCCAAGCCTCTCTGCATCAGGTGCGTACAGATCAGCCTCGTGTCGGGCACGTTGGGGTGAAGAACGGCGTAGACCCCAGCGGCGAACGCCAGCAGGCCAGGCACCGAAAGGATGGCGAGGCGCGCGGCAAGAGGGGTGTGCGAAGGCATCACGAGCCACATGGCCAGCCACAGGAACGGCAGGAAGAACACATTGCCTTCGTGCGCGACGACGGCCAGGCCGTACGCCACCATAGAAAGGGCGAGTGCCAGATGGCGCCCTCGGCCGGACATTGACGCCAGAATGAGCGGAAGAAACGCCAGGTACGCCAGCATTTCCTTGCGCACCGAGCCCTGCGGATCGTTGAACCAGAACAAGACCACGAACGCGGGCGAGAGCAGGAGAACCAGCAGTTTCACCGGAGCACCGAGCCTGATTGCGGCCGCACCCACCACGCCGAAGATCAGGGCAATGACCAGGCCCTGAAAAACAAGCAGCACCGCGAGAGGACTGGTACCCAAGGCATCCGACAACGTCAGCAAGGCACTACCGAAAGGACCGCGCCGCACCGGTTCGCCCAGGCCGTGGATCAGCCAGTCGCCCTGCTTCCACGAATTTCCCCCGATGGTCCAGTCGATATAGAGGGCATAGCCCAGATAGATCAAGACGCCCGCCAGAATCGCGCCGAGACACAGCGCGTTTCCAGGCGATGTTTTGCGAAGTGTGGTCATGTCACCGTCCTCACGCGGGATCCACGCGAGCTGCTTTCTCGATGTGTTGCATGTACCGGGTGCGACCTGTCAGCACCCAGTGGATCGTCATCAGGTACAACAACGACTGCTTGACGACCCCGAAGCTCGATGCACCCGCTTCTCGCTGACGCCAGTCGTTGGGGGTGACCCCAAAACGGGCGCCGGTGCGCACGGCCTTCATGGACATTTCCACGGTCAGATTGAACTGGCCAGAGCGCAAGGGCTGCATCTGGTCCAACACTTCCCTGCGGTAGGCTTTGAATCCGTTCGTGAAGTCGTCGTAATCGGATCGCACCAGCCGGGCGAGTATGAAGTTCCCCGCCCGATTGACGATCCGCTTCAACGGGGGATAGTTTTCCACCACGGCACCTCCACCGAAGCGCGACCCGAAAGCACAGTCGTAGCCTTGCTCGATCAGATCGAGGTACCGCAGCAGGTCGGCCGGGCTGTCCGATCCATCGGCCATCACGATCGCAACGGCGTCACCCGAGGCACTGTCGATGCCTTTGCGCACCGCGTATCCGTAACCGTGTCGGGGAGCGTTGTAGAAGCCCTTGACTTCAGGGTGCGCACTCTCCAGCGCCGCGATCACTTCGCCGGTGTTGTCCTTGCTGCCGTCGTTGACGATCACGACCTCAAACCGGATGCCCGCTGTTCGAAGCGCACCGACGAGATCCTCGATCGTCCGCGCAAGGGTTTCGCCTTCGTTGTAGGCCGGGATCACGATGGATGCCAGGCCGAGGCTCTTGTCCTGGGTGGTCATGCTGCGGCCAGATCGTTCAGGTAGTTCTTAGTCACCATGCGCAACGCTCCGTCCAGGGCGTCCAGCGGGGCATCACCACATCGCATCTCGATGGAAATCCAGCCTTCATAGCCCACGCTTCTGAGAGCCTGCGCAGCGCTGGCGTGATCCACCTGAGGGCTGGAAAAATCGGCCAGTTGCGGCTCGCTGATGTGGAAATGACAGATCGCATCGGCGCACTCGCGAATGGCTTGAGCCGGGTCATCGCCGTTCATGTGAATGCAACCCGTGTCGAGGTGGAGCCCGAATCCTGGGGCATCAACCGCCTGGACGAGTGACAACGCATCTCTCCAGCCGGTGACAAAGTTGGCGCCATACTGAGGCGGGTTGGGCTCCACGCACAGGATCACGTCGTGCTCATGAGCCCGCCGGGCGACGCGCCCGAAGAAAGCCACGGCTTGGGAGAGCGCCTCTTCATCGGAGAGACCGGAGCGGTCACGATTCCTGGGTGAACCAAAAACGAGCGCTCGGACACCCAGGGCATGTGCAACAGGGAACAGAAGCTCCAGATGCGAGAACAATGCAGTCTGGACGGCCTCGCTCCCGAATACATTGAGCTGCGGCATGCCAAAAAGCAGCGACTGCATGGACGGCATCTGGAAGCCAGACGCCGCCATTTTTCCGCGGAGGGCAGCGGCACTGGCCAACGACATGCCCTCCCAGGCGGGCCACAGGCGAGTGGGAGCCACTTCAATGCCCTGCACCGCGTGCTGGCTCAAGACCTCCAGCGCCTGATCGTGCAGGTCATCGGTCCAAGCGATGTTCGAGACGGCGAGCTTCACGAGGACTGACTCCGCTGGGACTGGATGAAGTGGTCTAGCTGTTGCAGCACGGTCGCCTTGTCTGACACGTACCGGTCGTCACCCCCAAACAGATGCCCATGCACAGTCCGGTGGTCGTAATGCGCTTCGGGTGCTGCCGTTGCGCCGACCACCGTACCCGGGAATAATGTGTCGATCAGTTCGCTCGTCAAGATCGGTGCGGGAAAGAGATGCACGAGCTCCAGCTTCTGCGACCAGGCGATCTGGATGTGGCTCCACAGGTTGCTCAGGTCGTAGTACTGAAAGCTGCTCCGGGGATTGATGTTTTCCAGAGCATTGTGTTGAAGGAGATCAAAGATCACATTCTTCTTCAAGCCCAGCCCGAACAGGCCCGGCAATCGAACCACCAACACCTGTTCGAACTGCGAACGGACCGCTTCCTCGAGCTTCAATCGATGCTGTCCATAGGCGGTCATCTCTTCGGCAACAGGCACATCCAGCTCGGTCAATCCCGCTGAAGACCCCAGCACATCAATGGTCGAGATGAGGGTGACCTGTCTGGCCCTGCAGCGGGCGAGCGAAGCCAGCAATCTCTCGATCCCGCTCCAGTCCTCCTGCGGATTCTGGTTGGCCCACCACTTTCGGGCTTGCGCAGCCGTGACGACGATGTGCGAATACGCCTTGCCATCGATGTCATCGATGTTGCGGGAGTTGTAGAGGGCACCGAATTCGGCCTGATGCACCAGATTGCCGCCAACAAAACCGGTATGACCGATGAGGGCGGTAGGGCTGCTTTCAGTCACGTTCTTTCTCCAATGCCAGATCGACTTGATCCACCGCCTGGCGCGGGGCAGATGCAACGGCTGCGTCCACCACGTTCCAGCCCTTCTGTCCGGGCAGGTTCATGGTGCCTTCGTGCTCGTCCATCACGAAGTACTTGGGCCGATCCTGCAGCCGACTCATGATCCGACCGATGTACTCAGCCAGCGCGGCGAGGATCGCCGTGATGAAGCAGAACTGTGCGGCCATCTGAAACGAGATGGTGGTCCAGCCCGGCATCACGTCTTCCTTGAACAGGTAGACCAGCAAGATGTAGAAGATGTACACGATGTTCGCCAGTGCAGCCAGGATGCCCAGCCAGGTCACCACCCGCAGTGGATGCGCAGAATTCTCAAAGACCACGCCGATCGCCACGCCGATGCTGCTGATGACATTGCGACCCTTTCGTTCATCACCGCGTTGAACCGTGTCGTAGGGAACCGCAACCCGCTTGAATCCCACCACGGAACTGAACACACGCAGGTACCTGCTGGGGTCGTCGATCCGCAACAGCGCATTCACCGCACGCCGGCTGAAGCATTTGAACTGCGTCGCATTGGCTGGGATTTCAAGGTCGAGGAACCTTGAACAGTAGGCGTAGAAAGCGGACGAAAGCGCGCGGTAAAGAAGCCCGGACTGCACGGGCCGGCTTCGCACGCCATAGGCGATGTCGTGCCCTTCAAGGCATTTCTGCACGAGTTCCGGGATCATCGCGGGCGGGTCCGAACTCGCCAAAGCCACGACCACGTAGTCTCCAATGGCAGATTCAAGTCCGGCCGATATCGCCACCTCCTCGCCGAACCGGCGAGAGAGTTGAATCAGTCGAACGCCCTCGTGACGGCTGAGCTGTTTGAGGAGTTGCGGCTGAGACGATTCCGGAGATCCGTCATCGACCAGAATCACTTCGAAATGCGTGTAGTGGTCACGCAGCACCTGAACCGTTTCATCGAGAAAACTCCCGATGATGTCTTCATCGTTCCGGATCGGAACAACGACGGAAACCAAGCGATCCATCTTCATGCTTCACCCCCAATGTGGCGCAAGGGATGTGCATCGAGGTGCTCCCGGAGTTTGTCTTGCGCATCGTACAAATTATCCACTTTGCCACCCAGTACCGAGATCACGGATTCGTGTTGCGTGTTGCAGGAAAAAAGAATGGGCCGGCTGTCATCCACTTCGCTGCGGGGCAACAGGGTCTTGATTTCCCAGATCGAATCGTGGTGCTGCGCCTGCGCCAGCGCCGGGACATACCGCGCCGCATCGGCCTTCATGTAACGGAAGTTGGACCGCTGCTCCCTCGCCAACTGTGGCCATGAGGTGCCCGACGGCAGGGAGGGATCTGCAGGCCCGCGCTCCCACCAGGAGAAGTGGGGCGTGTAACGCACATGGCTCAGTGTGTGAAGCCCGGGACGAGCGGGGAACGGCATCAGCGAAAAGAACGGCCCGTCCATCACGGTGATGCAGAGGTTGGCCAGGGATTCGGGCAACGAGACCAGTGCCATTTCGGTCAGCTCATGCTTGAGCGTGTAGGTTTCCAGGTTGCTGCGTCTCAACAACCCATTGAGGCCCGAGTAGGTGCAATTCAACACCAGCTTCGTCTTCACCTTGGCCACGCGTTCGGGTGCCCCCATGTGCCGCAGCGAAGCGCCCATCCCGTCCTCATCTCGGGAGAGCTGGACCACTTCCAGATGGGTACCCAGTTGAACGCGGCTCCTGCCAATCTGTTCGAGCAACCGTTCGCGAAGCCGGTCGGCATTGAAGACGGGCTCCTCGACGTGATAGACCTCTTCGATCAGACGGCGGTGAAACAGCGTCTTGATTGCGCTGGGTGCCGGCCGTGCGACAGCGCCAATGCACTCGCAGAACCGACGGAACTGGTAGGCGTTGACCTTTGAGAAAGACCTCGCCAAGGCGTAGTAGGCAGGGCGCGTCTGGTCCACGCAATCGCCGTAGTCGGCAACGAAGCGGGAGAAGTTGATCCGTGATCGCATGGCCGTCAGCATGCTTCGCGGATAGTGGTATCCCTGGTGAACGCGAGCCTGGTTGTGAAAGGACGCTCGGGTGAGAGGCTGTTCCTCGCGCTCGACCAGCAACACCGAGTGCCCCTGTTCCCCCAGCTGGATGGCCAGCGCGCAACCAAACACGCCGGCGCCCACGACGATCACATCGGCACTGGACGGCAGTTCAACGTTCACTGGGCTTCCATGTAAAGCGGGACGCGAGGGTGTAATTGACCAGCCCGCCCGCCGCCGCACCCAGCAACGCGGAAAGGGCCCAGTGCCAACCGATCGAAAAGAAGTAGGTCGCGGTGGCCATGTTGAAGACGCCTCCCACCGCACTCGCCAGGCAGAAGGATGCCAGGCCCCTGAGTTGTGCCACCCCCCTCAATCGTCGATCTCCAAACGTGAGCACGTTGTGGACCACAAAGTTGAAGATCATCGCCAACACCACCGAGACACCGAGGGCCAGTGTGTAGGGAAGGCCCAGCCAGCGGAAGAACAGGCTCAGCAGTGCCAGCTGGACGACGACACCTGCTGCTGCCACGGTTCCGAAAACCGCGATTCGCCAGACCGTCGCGCGATGGGGAACCATTCGAGCAAATCCTCCGGAACTGTTCATTGTTTTCGCGCCACGCAAGTGCGGTTCTGGTGAGTATGAGGTGGCTGGTGGGCTTGCGTTCGCGCGGCATGCGCGCGCAGGCGAACGCGAGGCAATGTCATTGCAGCCTGGATCTTCACGACTTTATTCGTCTACAAGGTGCGTGGCGCCGACCGTATCGCCCACGATCGTCAAAAACTCACACTTTCCACGATTGACGCCGCCCAGAGCAGCGGTCGTGCCTAGAATCCCTCGGTTTCGGGCTTGAGCAGGAATCAGACATGCAAATTCTTCGCACCGCCAAGTGGATTCTGTTGCTGGCATTGACGGCCTGTGGTTTCCAGAAATCCATGCCCATGGAGGAGCTGAACCTCCTCTACACGTCGCCATTGCCGCCTCCGGACAAACCGCTGCGGGTCTTCCACATCGGACACAGCCTCGTCAACCACGACATGCCTGTCATGCTGGACCAGCTGGCCGGCGCCGGCCACGAGCACAGGTCGCAGCTCGGCTGGGGTGCGACACTGCAGGCACACTGGGAGCCGGACATCCCAGTGTCGGGCTTTGAAGAGTCCAACAAACATCCCAACTACCAGGATCCCATGGAGGCGATTCGCAGCGGCACATTCGACGCCCTCGTCCTCACCGAAATGGTCGAGATCCGTGCGGCCATCAAATACTTCGACAGCCCCGAGTACCTTCGGAAGTGGGCTCGCGAAGCGCGCACCCACCGGAGCGACACCCGCGTCTACCTCTACGAAACCTGGCATCAGCTCGATGACCCCGAGGGCTGGCTCGAACGACTGGACAAGGATCTGGCGCGCTACTGGGAGGGTGAGCTGCTCGCCAAGGGACTGGCGCATGGCGACACCGGTGGTCCGGTGCATGTGATTCCCGCGGGACAGGTGATGGCCCAGGTGGTGCGGCGCATCGAGAAGGAAGGTGATTTGCCCGGATTGAAGTCCCGCGAAGACCTCTTTGCGCGCAACGCCGATGGCACGCAGGACCCGATCCACCTCAACGACCTGGGGAACTATGTGGTGGCCCTGACGCACTACGCCGTGCTGTACCACCGCAGTCCGGTTGGCTTGCCCCATCAACTCAAGCGCCTCGATGGAACGGACTACAAGGCACCTTCCGAGCAGGCCGCGCGCGTCATGCAGGAGCTGGTCTGGGAATATGTCACGCGATACCCCAAATCGGGTGTTGCGCAACGCGCCTCAACTGGGTGACACTGAAAGACACCAGTTCTTCAACTAGGGAGCGTTGTTTTGGCCAAAGGCATGATTCTGGCAGCGGGTCAGGGGACCCGCGTGCGTCCATTGACGCAGAAGACCCCAAAACCCATGGTCCCCATCCTGGGCAAGCCCGTGCTCGAGTACCTGATCGAGCACCTCGCGCGCCACGGTATCCGGGAGATCATGATCAACGTGGCCTTCAACCACTACAAGATCGAGAACTATTTCGGCGACGGACGCCGTTGGGGCGTGGAGATCGGGTATTCGTACGAAGGCGCGCGCGAACACGGTGACATCGTGCCGCGCGCCATGGGGTCTGCCGGCGGCATGCGCAAGATCCAGGACTTCAGTGGGTTCTTTGACGAGACCACCCTGGTCATGTGCGGCGACGCCATTGTCGACCTCGATATCGGGGGGGCACTGGCAGAGCACCGCCACAAACAGGCCATTGCCAGCGTGGTGACGCTGGACGTCCCCTTGGATCAGGTGCAGAACTATGGCGTCGTGGTGGCCGACGAACAGGGTCGCGTGCGCTCCTTCCAGGAAAAACCGCGTCCGGCCGATGCCCTGTCCACCGCCGCCAGCACGGGCATCTACATCTTCGAACCGGCCGCGCTCGATCTCGTGCCCGCTGGCCGGCAGTTCGACATCGGCAGCGAACTGTTTCCCATGCTCGTCGAGCGAGACCTGCCCTTCTACGCCCAGAAGCGCTTCTTCAACTGGATTGATATTGGCCGCCTTTCCGATTACTGGATGGTGCTGCAACGCGTGCTGCGTGGCGAGATCGCCCAGATGGACATGCCGGGCAAGCAAGTGCGTCCGGGCGTTTGGGTGGGCCTGAACACGTCTGTGGACTGGGACAACGTGGAGATCGAAGGACCTGTCTACATCGGGTCGGGAACCCGCATCGAGTCAGGCGCCAGGGTGATCGGGCCCACCTGGATCGGGCACGGCAGCCACCTGCGCTCGGGCTGCACGGTGGAGCGCAGCGTGCTGTTCGAGTACACGCGCATCGGCACCGGGCAGATAGCCAGCGAAGTCATCATGTCACCCCAGTACCGCGTTGACCGTCATGGAGACACGCAGTACGTGGGCGACGAGGATGCAGCGCTCGTGTGGGGCGATGCGCGAGCCTGAGCAGGCTCGCTGCCAGCCACCACTGCCGCCCCCTATACTGGCCGAAGATGATGCTTTCCAAGAGTCCCCCGCGATCCATTCTCAAACGCCGCGGGAGCATTTCCACTGCGGTTCAGGGTGTGGTGGATCTGGTCGCGGTGGTGGGGCTGGCTTTGCTGCTCGTCCGCCAGCACATTGGCGGCCTCACGACCGAGTACGCGGTGCTGCTGCTCCTGCTGGCCATGAGCATGGTGTTTGCCTACGACCAGTTCGGCGTGTACAGGAGCAACAGCAGCTTTGCACGCAAAGCCCTCACCCTCTTCAAGGCTTGGTCGCTGGTCTTCGGCTTCCTGCTGGTGGTGGGCTTTGCCACCAAGCAGAGCGATGCGTTCTCCCGTCTTCTGGCGGCTCAGCTGTATGTGGCAGGCTATCTGCTGCAAGTACTGCTTCAGTACCTGAGTCGAGAAATCCAGACACGCGTGATGCGGCATGCCGTGCCGACCGAGAACGTGCTCATCGTGGGCACCGGCAAGCTGGCCCGTTACCTCCAGCACAAGATCTCGCGCAATCCCTGGCTGAACCAGAAGGTCGTCGGCTGTCTGGAGCTGCCCTCCTCAAACCGGGCTCGAGTAGGCCGTTCGGGTCCGTCCCTGTACGAGACCTCCGACTTCGGCACCCTGCGCGAACCCAACGTCATTGGCCCGCTGGACGAGATGCTGGCCATCATTGATCGGCATGAGGTGCGCACCGTCTATTTCGCCATTCCGTTGGGTGATTCCGACCTGATTGAAGACATGTATTTCGAGTTGCTGGACCGGCACGTGGCAGTGCACTGGGTGCCAGATATTTTTTCGATGCTGCTCGTCAATCACAGCGTGCGCGAGATGGCGGGCTTGCCCGTGCTGACCTTGTCCGAAACCCCCTTGACGGGAACGCGCCTGCTGCTCAAGGCCATTGAAGACGCGGTCCTCGCCTCCCTGATCCTGCTGTTGATTTCGCCGCTGCTGCTGGTGATCGCCCTCGCGATCAAACTGGACAGCCCGGGGCCGGTCTTCTTCCGTCAGGCCCGCATGGGCTGGAGCGGCAAGGTCTTCCACATCTGGAAATTTCGCAGCATGTTCGTGCACCAGCCTGAAGCCGGCGTGGTCAAACAAGCGCAGCGCAACGACCCCCGTGTGACCCGGGTTGGCGCCTTCCTTCGAAAGACCAGCCTGGACGAACTGCCGCAGGTGTTCAATGTGCTCAGAGGTGAAATGTCGCTCGTGGGTCCCCGGCCGCATGCGGTGCAGCATGACAAAGAGTATTCACAGGGCATCGACACCTATTTCGCACGGCACAACATCAAGCCCGGCATCACCGGCCTGGCGCAGGTTCGTGGGCTGCGCGGTGAAACCATTGAAATCGATCGCATGCAGCAACGCATCGAGGCCGACATTGAATACATCAACAACTGGTCGCTCTGGCTGGACCTGACCATCCTGCTGCGGACCGTGGGCGCGCTGACTGGGAAGAACGCCTACTGAGCGAGGGAGGCGTTCTTTCAGCGCTCACGGGCGCAGTCGCAGCAGCTTGCCGTTGGTGGGGTGATCCGTCAGCAGCCAGAGCGTGCCGTCCGGTGCCTCGCGCACGTCCCTCACGCGGTGACCTCGTCCATCCCAGGCCTTGTACTCCCTGACGACGCGATTGCCGTCCAGCTCCAGCCGGACGACTGCTCCACGCAGCGAACCCATCAGCAGCGAGCCCTTCCAACTTGGTGCATAACGATCAGAGGTAACGAAAACCATGCCCGAGGGGGCCATATCTCCCCAGTGCTTGACAGGCTGCTCCATGCCCTCGGCCTGCGTCCCGATACCGATGGGTTTGCCGTCGTAATCCTTACCGTGGGTGACTATGGGCCACCCGTAGTTCTTGCCTGGCATCACTACATTGAGCTCATCTCCTCCCGCAGGGCCATGGTCGCCCACCCAAAGTGTTCCGGAGGGCGACATCGCCGCTGCCTGGATGTTTCGATGACCGTAGCTCCAGGTCTCGGGCAAGGCACCGGCTCTGCCGGCAAAAGGATTGCCGGCGGGCACCTTGCCATCGGTGGTGATGCGCACCACCTTGCCGTCGTGCGTGCCGAGCTTCTGGGCGTTTTCCTTGTAGTCCTCGCGATCGCCGAGCGTCAGAAACAGATGGCCGTCCGGCGCTTGCACGATCCGGCATCCGTAGTGGTGATCCGCATAGACCTTCGGCCGCTGACTGAAAATGACCTTCACGTCTTCGAGCGTGCGACGGTCGGCGGACAGCCGGGCGCGCGCGAGCGCCGTGGAGGCAACGTCCTGATTGGTTTTCTCCGATTCTGCAAAGCAGAAGTACAACTGCCGGTTGGTGGCGAAATCTCGATCGACGATCAGGTCCAGCATGCCCCGGTGCGCTCGCAGGGCACCGAGCTGCGGCACACCCTCCAGCGGTTTGCCGAGTTCACCATTCGCCTCCACGACACGAATCCGGCCCGGCCGTTCCGTGACGAGCATCCTGCCGTCCTCAATGAAGGCGACCGCCCAGGGATGCTGGAGCCCTGACACCACCTCCTCCACGCGCGCGGCTTCAGCCTGTGGACTCATCGCGAGGAACGTGGTTGCCAGCAGGACGGCGAGGCAAGGACCGCGATGGGCGCTCAGGGTTTTCTGTCTCCAGACACGATGGCTCATTTCATTTCCTTAAGTTTCGACCAGTCAATGTAAAGCGGAGACAGACTTTTCAGCCGCCTTTTTTTGCAAGAACAGCCCGTGGTCTGCGCACTTTTACCGGAATGTATCTCTGGTGTTCCTTAGCCGCGGAGATGCCGCCCTAGAATGAAGATGCTCTCAAGGATTCCGGATGTCAGTCCTGCGACACGCCGGGAGCCGACGGAGCTGGCATCTGGAGCGCATCGGCAAATTTTGCAAGAGAGTTTCTTCCCACCGCCAGCATCAGCTGGTTCGACCTCCGACCGTCCTTTCCCGCAAGGGAAGTCCGGGCGAAAGCTGCATACCCACACACGAAGGTCTGGCCTGGTCGCTTGTCGATCACAGGTTCATGTATAGAGCATTGCTGGAATGTCCCCAGAGAATCTGAACGCCACTCTCGATCTGGTCTCCGAAGATTTCAACCTTCAAGACCTCCTGCGCACCCGGATCGCGGAGGGCGGCGATCGCCCTGCCTATGTGTTTGTGGGCAACGATCTCGAGGCATCCGAGGTCATGACCTACGAGGCCCTCGGCGCAGCCGTCGAAACCGTCGCTCGTCATCTGCGCAGGCACACGTCGCCGGGAGACCGCGTGCTGCTGGCGTTCAACAACGATCTGGAGGCGGTGCAACTGTTCTGGGGTTGCATCCAGGCTGGCGTGATTCCCATTCCGGCGCCCGCGCCTGATCCAGCCACGGTGGACCGCGACCGATCAAGACTCGGAGGCATCAGCGCCGATTCCGGCGCGGTATTGGCCCTGACCCACGACACCCACCTCGACGCTGCCCGTTTTCACCTCCCCGAACTGCCCTGGCACTCGCTTCGCACCTTGCAGGGTGCACCCCGCCCAACCCCTGCAGGGTGCACGGCGATGGACGACGCCGTGCAGTCGGAGATTGCCTATCTCCAGTACACATCGGGATCCACGAGTGCGCCACGCGGAGTGATCGTGACCCATGGCAACGTGCTGGCGCAATGCCGCGCCCTGATGAATGGGCCGGATACGCACCGCATGAGAGGACTGGTGTGGCTCCCCTGGTTTCACGACTATGGTCTGGTGCATGGTGTGGTGCAGCCTTTCTATTCAGGAGGGACTTCGTTTCTGATGTCCACCGCCCAGTTCATGCTGCGCCCGTTGCGATGGCTGGAGGCCGTGGCGAAACACCGCATCACGCACAGCGGCGCGCCGAACTTTGCCTACGCAGCTTGCGTCAAGGCGCTGGCCAGATCCACCGACTGGAGCGCGCGCCTGGACACCTGGCAACTCGCGACCTGCGGCGCAGAACCGGTGCGCGCGACCACGGTGGACGAGTTCGTCAACGCTTTCCAGCCCTTTGGATTCAACGCCGCCGCGCTCGCTCCGTCCTACGGACTCGCAGAATCGGTCCTTGCCGTGACGGTGCGCGACACGAAAGCACCGCTCCTTCAGTTGACGGTGGATGCACAGGCCCTGGAACGGCATGATGTGAAACCCGTTGCCGTGCAGGCGTCCGGCACCCGGACGCTGGTGGGTTGCGGTCCGGCCTTGCCCGGTTTCGACTTGCGCATCGTCGACCCCGCCACTGGCCAGCCATGCGCTGCCGGCCGCATCGGGGAAATCTGGGTAGCGGGTCCCAGTGTCGGCCAGGGTTACTGGGGACAGGAAGAAGCCTCCGCAACCGTCTTCGGAGCCACGCTGGCTGACGAAGCGACCAGCGACACCCACTTCCTGCGGACCGGAGATCTGGGCTTCCTGCACGCGGGCGAGCTTTTTGTGGCCGGCCGTCTCAAGGACCTGATTGTGGTGAACGGTCGCAATCTGTATCCGCAAGACATAGAAAGGACGGCCGAACAGCTGCAGGTCAACACCCGTGCAGGGGGCGTCATTGCCATTTCGGTCGACAATGGGCTGAAGGAATCGGTGGTGATCCTGATCGAGTGCAGCCGGCGTCCCTCGGCCCGCGCGGTGCAGGAACTGCTGGACAACATCCGCAAGCAGGTGGCCATCGAGCACCAGCTGGAGTTGCTCGACGTCGTGCCCATGCGCGCGGGCTCCCTGCCCCGCACCTCCAGCGGCAAACCGCAGCGAGGCGTCGCGCGGCGCCTGTACATGGAGGGCGCTTTCGAGACCCTGCGGCTGGCGTCAGAGCCGGCCACGTCAGCACCCCTCGCGGCTGAGGGGGACGTCGATGCCGCACTGATCGAGACACTGGTCGCACTGTGGTCCGACGTGCTCGGGCAGGAAATCGTCCAGCCCGATGCCAATTTCTTCGACCTCGGTGGCGACTCGCTTCTCGCCACGCAGCTGGTTTCGCGCATGCGAACGAGGCTGGGCATCGACCTGCCCATTCGGGCCGTGTTCGAAAGCCCCACGGTACGCGGCCTGGCCCAGCAGGTGGCCCGAACCCAGCGAGGTAGCAAGGACTCGACCACCCATCTGATGCGGGAGCCAGCGGAACCGCCGGTACCTCGCGTCCCGGGTACTCGCGTCAACCTGTCCTTCTCCCAGGAGCGCATGTGGTTCATGCACGAACTGGCACCGCAAAGCAGCGCGTACAACGTGCCGGTGGCGCTCAGGCTGCAGGGGGTGGTAGACGTAGAGGCCATGACCGCCGCACTGGAACGGGTGGTGGAACGCCACGAAATCCTGCGCACCCGGTTCATCAAGACACCGGATGGCCTGGCGGGCGAAATCCTGCCAGTGCCGGATGCGATCATCGAACAGGTGGACCTCAGTTCCAACGACTCGCCGGCGTCCGACGATGTGCTGCACCGTCATCTCGCCAAGGTGGCATGCACGCCTTTCCAGCTGGACCAATGTCCGCTTTTCCGCGTGCAGCTCATCCGCGTGTCGGACCAGCAGACCGTGCTGTTGATGGTGCTGCACCACATCGTCACGGACCAATGGTCGTTCGCACAGATGGTGCGCGAACTCTCCGTGCACTACAGCGCCGCCGTGAGCGGCAACACGGCGTCGCTGCCGAGTCTGCCCGTGCAGTACGCAGACTACGCGGGTTGGCACCGCGGCTGGTTCGAAGGTGCAAGGCGGACGCAGGAGACGGCGTTCTGGTCACGCCGGTTGAGCGGGCTCGAACCCCTTCCATTGAACGAGGATTTCCCACGACCCAGGCAGCAAAGTTTCCGCGGCTCTTCCGTGCGCCTGCCCCTCGGCGCGGAAGATATCCAGGGCTTGCGCCGACTCGGTGCGACCCACGGCGCCAGCGTGTCCATGGTGCTGATCGCGGCACTCAACGTGATGCTGCTGCGTCACACCGGAAAGACCGACATCGCCGTGGGCGTGCCCATTGCCAACCGCCATCACCTGGCCTCCGAAAACCTGCTGGGGACGTTCGTGAACACGCTGGTGTTCCGAACCGACCTGGGCGGCGACCCGGATTTCCTGACCGTGCTCTCGCGTGTGCGAGAAGTGTCTCTGGAGGCTTTTGCGCACCAGGACATGCCCATCGAATTGCTGGTGCGCGAACTGGCGGGACGGCCTGACTCCAGCCGGCAACCGCTCTTCAATGTGATGTTCAACCAGGTGAACGCCAAGGTCCGCGGCACCGAATTCGAAGGGCTGAGCTGGTCGAGGTTCGATTTCGACCGGGCATCGACCCAGTTCGACCTGACCGTCGTCGCCGACATGATCTACGACAACTCGCTCGTGATCGAATATGCGACCGACCTCTTCGCCCGTGAAACGGTGCAGAGGATGGGGGAGCATCTCCAGAACATTCTGCGCAACGCCGTGGAGACTCCTGAGACCCGCGTGTCCACGATCCCGCTGCTGAGCGACATGGAGCTTGCACGCCTGCAAGACTGGTCGCTGGGTCCCAACGGGCTGCCTTCGGCGCCAACGGTGGTGGATTGGGTGGCAAAGGGCGTGCAACTGTCTCCGCAGCAGGTGGCCGTGGTCTCCGGCAACAGCCGACTGACCCACCAGGAGCTGGATGAAGCGTCCAACCGGCTGGCCCGATTGCTGCGTCAACGCGGCGTCGTTCGCGGCACCCGGGTCGGCATCTGTCTGCCACGCGGCCTGAATATCGTCATTGCGCTGCTCGCCATCCTCAAAACAGGCGCTGCTTATGTACCACTGGATCCGGCCTACCCCAGCCAGCGGTTGAACCACCAGATCGAAGATGCGGATCTTGTGCTCCTGGTGACCGAGGGATCGGTGGCGCCTGCGCGTACCCAGCCGCCGAGCCTGCTGCTCGATGTCGATGCGGCGTTGGCCGCAGCGTCGTCGTGCGCCCCGCTCGAGGTCGAGCCCCGAGAATCTTCCCGGTCTGAGGATCCGGCCTACGTGATCTACACCTCTGGCTCGACGGGCACGCCCAAGGGTGTCGCCGTGCCGCACCGCGCTGTCGTCAACCTGCTGGCCAGCATGGCCAGCGAGCCGGGTTTCACGGCCAGGGACCGCCTGCTGGCCGTGACCACACCCAGCTTCGATATTGCGGTGCTGGAGCTTTTGCTGCCACTGGGAACAGGCGGCACCGTGGTGGTTGCCAGCGAAGCGGAGGCCACCGACGGCCGTGCCCTGGCCGACCTGATGGCCCGTGAGCAGATCACCGTGCTCCAGGCCACACCATCGCGCTGGCACCTGCTGCTCGATTCGGGATGGACTGGAAGCCCCGCACTGAAGGCGTTGGTGGGGGGAGAACCGCTCACGCCCAGCCTGGCCGCACAACTGATGCCGCGCTGTGCCGAAGTCTGGAACATGTATGGCCCCACGGAGACCACTGTGTGGTCGAGCTGCTGGAAGGTTTCATCCGACATGCCGCAGGCCATTGCGCTGGGCCTACCTGTGGCAAACACCTCCATCCAGGTGCTCGATGAGTACCTTCAGCCGACCCCCATCGGAGTCCCTGGCGAGATCTACATCGGCGGCACGGGAGTCGCGCTGGGCTACTACAAGCGCCCGGAACTGACTTCGGAGCGCTTCATCGACCGGCCAGAGGCTCCTGTCCTCGAAAACCGTCGCATCTATCGCACCGGAGACCGGGGGCGCTGGCGGCACGATGGCTCGCTGGAACACGGCGGGCGGCTGGACGACCAGGTCAAGGTGCGCGGCTTTCGAGTCGAGCTCGGCGAGATTGAATCGCACCTGCTCAGCCACCCGGGGGTCTCGCGCGCCATCGCCATGTTGCGGGAAGACCCCGCTGGCCAGGTCAGGTTGGTCGCGTACGTGGTGCCTGAAGGGCCCATGCCCAATCGCGAAACGCTCCAGCAGCATCTGCGCCAGTGGCTGCCCGACCCCATGGTTCCCAGTCAGTTTGTGGAATTGACCACCATTCCCCTGTTGCCCAACGGCAAGACGGACCGCAAGGCACTCTCCCTCGTTGCGATCAATCCCACGGTGTCGAGCACGGCCATGGTGGCACCCCGCAACGCCACGGAAGCGACCATCCTGACCATCTGGCAGGAAGCCTTGAAGATCGAGAAGATCGGCGTCCACGACAACTTCTTCGACCTGGGCGGTCATTCCATCCTCGCCGTCGGGGTCATGGGCCGGATCGAGTCGGCGCTGGAGCGTCCGTGCACGATGCGCCTGATGTTTGATCACCCCACGGTGGCCGAGCTGGCCGCCGCCCTTTCGGAGTCTGCGCCTCAGAGCACCTCGGAAGTCCCCGTGCTGGTTCTTCAGCCGCAGGGCAAAGGGCCTGGACTCTTTCTGCTGGCTGGCGCGGAACGCTACCTGCCGCTCGCGCGCCGGCTGGACCCGGACATGCCGGTTTACGGCGTGTATTCGCAGACCGAGATCAACCTGTTGAGATGGCCTGCCGACATCCCTCCGCCCCCGGTGTCGGTCGAAAAGCTGGCCCTGGAGTACCTCGCACTGATTCGCGGCGTCCAACCTCAGGGGCCTTACTACCTGGGTGGCTTTTCCATCGGCGGGGCGCTGGCCTACGAGGTGGCGCAGCGACTGCGCGAGGCGGGCGAAAGCATCGGACTGGTGATTCTTCTCGACACCATGTTGCCCGGACGGGGTCTGCGGCACCTGTGGGCAGCCGCGCGAAGGCGCTGGCGCCTGATCTCCATGCACGGTCTTGCACACCTGACGCACGTGTTCAAGGTCTACCGGGACCAGGTCGCCACGCGGCAGGAGCCGGGTGGCCTGCGGATTCAGGCCTACACCCAGGCCATGCGCAGCTACAACGCCCGGGCCAGCAATGTGCCGGTGGCCTTCATGCAGGCGGGAGGCGACGCTGCCGCCGAACCGGCCTATGGCTGGAAATCGCTGGTGCCAGGATTGGCCGTGGAGCAGGTGCCTGGCAGGCACATGGACTTCATGGAACCACCCAATGTGGATGTGCTCGCCAGCGCTTTGCGGGCGCACATCGCCAAGGCCCGGGGCGACATTTCAGTCTGAACCCCGGCGGGAGGACGGCCAGATTCGGCCGAGCGGCGCGCGCCGTATCAAACGTGACGATTTGTGTCGTCCGTCGGTGGGTCCCATCAGCGGGTAAAAAGCGCCCTTTTCCCCGTGCTGACGCCCCTCAGAGGGCACAATTCGTTACGCGCGTTTACCCCCGGTGGTTGGGTATGCTGCAGTGCGGCGATACTCCGTTCCCGTCGAAGCCGTGAAACTGGCCGGCTGTCCTGCCGCATCTTCTCGGATTGCAGTTGTACCAGTCACACTAACCTTCAATTGTGCGTTTGAGCACATAAGCCGCCTGGAGTTCCAGCGGGTTTGACCACCGACAGCCTCCCCACATTTCTTGTGAAACCCATGTCCACTCCAGCCAATCACGTGAAGGCGCATCGCTCCCGCCTGTCGCAACTCTCGGTTTCATTCCTGTTCCTGGCGGTGCTGAGTGGTTGCGGCGGTGGCAGCGAAGCTGGCGCCGACGGCGGCACCAACCTCAGCCCGATCACGCAGGCGCCGACGCCGGCTCCCGCCCCGATCCCGGCCACCCCCAACAAACCCGCACCGGCACCGGCGCCTGCGCCTGCTCCAGCCCCGAAACCTCCGGCTCCGGCTCCGGCTCCGGCTCCAGCCCCAGCCCCAAAACCTCCGGCTCCAGCCCCGGCTCCAGCCCCGGCTCCAGCTCCAGCTCCGGCCCCCGCACCGCGTCCACCTGCACCTGCACCTGCTCCTGCTCCTGCACCTGCCCCAGCACCTGCACCTGCACCTGCACCTGCACCTGCACCTGCACCTGCACCTGCACCTGCACCTGCGCCTGCGCCGGCGCCTGCGCCTGCGCCGGCTCCCGTGCCTACTGCGCGCACCGAGGCCGCACGTTTCCTGACGCAGGCCACCTACGGCCCCAACATGGCGGAGATCGATCTGGTGGCAAGCATCGGTCCTGCCGCATGGATCGAGCAACAGTTCAACACCGGCAGCATCGACACCCACTGGGACTACACCGTGGTTCGCCGCGGCGCTCCGGGCTGCACCACCTGCAACTCCGGGTACATCAACGCGGTGATGGAGAGTTTCTGGTTGCAAGCCGTTCGCGGCCAGGATCAACTCCGGCAGCGCACCGTGCTGGCGCTGAGCGAAATCTTTGTCGTTTCCACGGTCAACAGCGTCATTGAAGGCACCGAGCCTGCGCACGCCAGCTATCTGGACATGCTTTCGCGGAACGCCTTTGGCAACTATCGGCAGTTGCTGGAACAGGTGGCGACGCACCCGGCCATGGGCCACTACCTCTCGCATTTCCGCAATCAGCGCGAAGACGCGGCGACGGGACGGATTCCCGACGAGAACTTCGCGCGCGAGGTCATGCAGCTGTTCAGCATCGGTCTCTGGCAACTGAACGCGGACGGCTCACGACGTCGCGATGGCAGCGGCAACTTCATTCCAACCTACAACCAGAACGACGTCTCCGGGCTGGCTCGGGTGTTCACGGGCTGGAGTTGGAACGGCCCAGACAAGAGTGAGGGGCGATGGGCAGGTGAGGTGCCACCGGCTCCAGCGCTGCGGAACTGGCGTGAGCAGATGCAGAACTACCCGAACTACCACTCAAGCAGCGAAAAGCGCTTCCTGGGTGTGACCATTCCAGCCAATACCTCGGGCGAAAACAGCATGCGCATCGCGCTGGACACTTTGTTCAACCACCCGAACGTGGGCCCGTTCATTGGACGCCAGCTCATCCAGCGGTTGGTCACCAGCAACCCCAGCCCTGCTTACGTCGGCCGGGTGGCATCGGCTTTCAACAACAACGGCAACGGTGTGCGGGGTGACATGCGCGCGGTGATTCGAGCCGTTCTGTTGGACCCTGAGGCCAGGGACCCGAGCCTGGCCAATCAAGCAACGTGGGGCAAGTTGCGGGAACCCATGGTGCGGTTTGGTGCCTGGATGCGCGCCTTCAATGCACGCTCTCCCCAGGACAGGTACGCCATCTGGAACCTGGAGGACAGCGTGTCGAGTCTTGGGCAAAACCCCTTGAGGTCACCCAGCGTGTTCAACTGGTTTCGCCCGGATTACGCGCCGCCTGGTGAAGTGATGAGCCGTGGTCTGGTGGCGCCGGAGTTCCAGATCACCCATGAAACGACGGCGACTGGCTATGCCAACTTTGTCACGCATGTTGTAGAGCGAGGCTTCAATTCCATGTCGAGCGCCATTGTGGCGCCGAATTACGCCCCCGAGATTGCTCTCGCCGGCAATCCGGCCGCGTTGCTCGAGCGGTTGAATCTGCTGCTGGTGGCCGGCCGCATGACTCCGTCAACGCAGCAAGTCATTCTGGGCGCCGTGAATGCGATCCCCTCTTCCCAAGCCACCGCGCGCGTGCACACCGCCATCACGCTCACCATGATCTCGCCTGAGTTCGTTGTGCAGAAATGAGATTGTGACCATGACCTACATCCACCGCTCCCTTGCCCGTCGCGACTTCCTGCGCCAGGCCGCGCGCCTGTCCGCTTTCGCTGGCACGCCCTTCGCCATGAACCTGATGGCCGCTGGTGCCGCCAGCGCGCAGTCTGGCGGCGATCACAAAGCCCTCGTCTGCATCTTCCTCGCCGGTGGCAACGACCATTCGAACACCGTGGTCCCCCGCAGCGGCGCTGGCTACAACAGCTACCAGCAGGCCCGCCCTTCGCTGGCACTGCCTGCGGCAAACTTGCTGGCGATCAACCCGACCGGTTACAGCGGCAATCCGTTGGGCCTGCACCCCTCACTTTCCGCCATCCAGCCCCTCTTCAACCAGCAGCGCATCGCCCTGATGGCCAACGTGGGCACCCTCGCGGTTCCCATCACGAAGGCGCAATGGAACTCCGGGCAACCCACCGTGGCGGTGCCACAGCAGTTGGGATCTCACTCCGACCAGCAAGGCGCCTGGCAGACCGGGTTGCCCGACCGGGCTTCGCAGACCGGCTGGCAAGGGCGCATGGGCGACCTGCTGGCAGGCAGCTACAACGCGGGCAGCGGGATCTCGATCGCGATGTCGGTGGCCGGCAACAACATCATGCAGGCCGGGAACAACACGATCCAGTACCAGCTGACCACCAACGGGGCAGTGCGTGTGGGCGCGTTGAATTCGCTGTACGGATCGGCCACTGGCGGAGCGGCCATGCGGCGCTTGATGACCGAGGGCCGCTCCGATCTGCTTCAGAGCGAACTGAACCGCATTTCCAGCCGCGCCATCGACTCCGAAGCCCTGGTGAGCAATGCCCTCAACGGGGTCACCGCGGGCGGCACTTTCCCGGCCACCGGTCTGGGAAGGCAGTTGCAGATGGTCGCGCGCATGATCGCTGCGCGAGGGGCGCTGGGACAGCGCAGGCAGATGTTTTTCGTCCAGCAAGGCGGTTACGACTTTCACGACAACCTGCTGACCGACCAGAACCTGCGGCTGCAGGAACTGGGTGACGCGATGGCTGCGTTTTACCAGGCCACCGCAGCGCTGGGCGTGGCCAACCAGGTGACCACATTCACGGCCTCGGACTTTGGCCGGGCGCTTCAGCACAACGGCCGAGGCTCCGACCACGGCTGGGGCGGCCATCACTTCGTGATGGGCGGGGCGGTGCAGGGGAACCGCGTGTACGGCCAGTTCCCGACGGTGGCCCTCAATGGCCCTGACGACTCGGGACGCGGTGCGCTCATTCCCACCACCTCGGTGGACGAATACGCGGCGACGCTGGCCCGCTGGTTTGGCGTGTCCGTCAGCAACCTGCCGACCGTGTTGCCCAACATCGGTCGCTTCGCCTCGCGCGACCTGGGCTTCATGGGCGCGCTGGCCTGAGTCCGGCCCTCTTGCAGGGCACCAGGGCCGAGGCAGGCGCCTAAAGACCGAAAAGATTCGCCTGCACGATGCCGCGCTGGACAAAGGCCTTGCGGTCTGGCTCCGGCGCCCAGCCCAGCAGGCTCTTGGACAGGCTGTTGTCGAAGCGGGCGAAATGCGCCCGGCTTTTCCAGTCTGCGAGCGAAGCCCGAACCGCACCCTTGCGCCGCAGTGCGTGCCGCTTGAGGAAGTACTTGATGCCGTCAGCGATCCACATCACGTGCAGCGCGCCTGGGGTCACGGTGATGCGTGCCCCCAGCGCCTGATGGATCTCATCGAAGTAATCCCGCGCCGACATCATCGGGTCGCCCACCAGGTTGAAAGACCGCCCCACGACACCGGGGTTGTCCATCATGCGGATCAATCCATCCGACACATCGTCGGCGAGCACAAAAGGCAGGATGTTGCGGCCGTGGCCCCAGATCCGGACGGCGCCCGCCCCATGCCAGCGCCCGATGCCCCAGTGCTGTAGCGGACCGCCATGACCCACCACGATGCCCGGCCGCGCAATCACCAGCGGCAGGCCCCGCGTGCGCTGCATGGCCATGAGCTGCGTTTCGCACTCCGCCTTGGAACGCGCATAAAGGTTGCGGTCGCTCATGTCGCCGCCGAATCCCGTGTCCTCGGTGATGATCCGGTTCGGGTCCGACATGTCGTAGGACGCGATGGTGCCGGTATAGATCAGGCGTTTGACGCCGGCGGCGAGCGCGGCCTCTGCGACGCGCAGGGCCGTGCCCACATCGTTCTCCAGGGCAGCCTCCCAGGTCTTGTCCATCGACTTGGCCAGATTGAAGACCACATCGATCCCCTGCATCGCTTTCGTCAGGCCGTCCTGGTCGCGAAGGGACACGGGGACCGTTTCCACGTGGTCGGCGATGTCATCGAACGGTCCCGTGCTGCCCCGGCTGAGGACGCGCACGTCGTGGCCGCGCGCGACCAGCATTCGGGTGAGGTTTCGCCCGATGAACCCCGTGCCGCCGATCACCATCACCTTGGGCACTGGCGCGCCGTGCGGCGCAACGGGATCCCTGGCTTGTGGCGGCATGTGGGCCAGCGTGTCGTCGATCGCCCGCATGACCGCTGTGGCGGAGGTGAAATCGAACCGCGCATCCAGTGCCTTTCGCCCCTGGATGGCGGCGTAGAAAGCGCCGAAAGCGTTGCGAAAGCTCAACGCAAAGGGTGACTTCTGGTTCAGTGAGACCAGTTGCCGAGCGGCGTTGGCAATGCCTTCACGCAGGTGTTGGCCAGCCAGCGACATCTGGTGCAGGAACGGGTTCAGCACCAGATCGGCGGTGTTGTCCTTGCTGACGATGAGTGTGTCGTCGGCAAAGTCCATCCGCGCCATCGCCGAAGATCCGCGCACGGTGATCGAGCGGTCTTCCACCACTTCGACCAGCGCAATGTGGAAACTCAGATCGACATCCCCTGCCCTGGCCAGGACGCGCCAGCTCTGGTGCCGCGTGCCTCCGCCGGAGAGCTCGACAGGTTGGCCCAGTTCCAGGTGCAACACCTCGGGCTTGCCCAGCAGGTCGACGGCGAATGCGTAGAGGTGGGGGCCGAGTTCGAGCAGCAGGTTCCTGGGTTCGCGCAGCAGCCACAGGCCAAACGGCCCCGAACGCAATGGAGACAGGGGAAGGCTCCAGTTGAGCTGCAGGGTGGAGATGCGCCCCAGTTCACCGGCCTGAACCATCGCCTTGAGCCGCTCATACGACGGCATGCCCAGGAAGTTGTGTCCCGCACCCAGCACCTTCCCCGATTCCAGCGCCGTGGCATGCATTTCCGCGGCTTCGTCCGCCGACACGGCGACGGGTTTCTCGACCCACACATGCAGTCCCGCGCGCAGGCATTTCACGGCCAGATCCCGGTGCGACGATGGCGGCGTGAGGACATGCACCGCGTCACAGACGCCAGCCGCGATCATGTCGTCGACCGAGCCATAGGCCTGCAGGCCATAGGCCCGGGCCATATCCTCTGCCGCGCCGCGCGATGCATCGCAGACCGCGACGAGCCTGGCGCCCGGGGTAGCGCGGATCGCATCGGCATGCCAGGTGGCGATGTAGCCGGCCCCGATGATGCCCACGCGGGTCTGGGTGCTTGCCGTCATGTCAATTTCCTCCTTGGATCATTTGTATTCGATGATGCTCATGTCGCGCCGCTGCCAGCGCCGGACCCAGTAGGTCAGCATGCCGATCAGGTTCGGGTACTTGGACAGCGAGAGATACAGCCCATGGTGCATCGCTTCGCTCCTGGGAAGCCCTGCACGCGCCAGGCCCTGCACCGTGCGCACCCATGAGAGCGCATACACCGAGAGCGCAGCGCCCGCCAGCAGCCCACCCGCCAGCAAGGCGCCCGACATCGCCAGCAGCAACCCCGCGACAAGCACCAGCGACAGCAGCAGGCCATACAGCCAGACGCGCCGGCGTTCGGGCCGGAAGTGCTCGGGATGCAGATGGCCCACTTGCGCAAAACCGTGACCGCTGCGCACCGCTCGCCGCCACCACTCCGAGAACCGTGTCATGGCAGCGTCGTGCTGGGTCATGGGCAGGGGCAGCCTTTCAATGCCGAGCCCGGATTTGCGCAGTCGCACACAGAACTCGTCATCTTCGGCCGCAATCACCTGCGGGTTGAAGCCTTTCAGGTTGAGAAACGCCTGGGCTCGCACCATCATGTCGCCACCGCAGGCCTCGATCGGCCCTGCCGGCCGGTGCCATTCAAAATCGCAGATTGCGTTGTAGACGCTGCGATCGCGGTGGATCTCGGATCGCCAGCCGGTGACCAGGCCTAGGTCGGGCCGAGACCGCAGGTGCGCGAGCCCCGCAGAAATCCAGCCCGGCACCAGCAGGCAGTCGCCATCGATGAATTGCACGAACTCCGGCAGGTCGCCCGATGCGTGCAATGCCATGAACCCGGCATTGCGCCCACGCGCGGCGGTAAAGGGCGCGCTGGTATCGAGCTCGACCACCTGGATACCCAGGTCGCGGGCATGGGCGACGCTGCCATCGCTGGAGCCGCTGTCCACGTAGACGATGCGCTGCACCTCGGCCAGCACGCTGGCCAGGCAGCGCTTCAGGCGCTCGCCCTCATTGCGGCCAATGACCACGACGGCGATCTCTGCCGTCATGCCGCACCCTTTGCCGAAGCGGCGATGAGATGTGCAAGCTTGCCCGCCTCCACCACGCTGTCGAACTCCGCCACCACGCGCTCGCGGCCTGCGGTACCCATGGCGTTGCGGGCCTCGGTGGGCGCTTCCAGAAGAGCGCGCAAGGCCTGCTCCAGTGCCAGCGGATCGCCCGGGGCGACGAGTCTGCCGCTCACACCGTCCTCGACCAGTTCACTCACCCCGGCAATGCGGGTGGCGATCACCGGTACGCGCGCCGCCAGCGCTTCCATCAGCACCACCGGCAGGCCCTCGGCAAAACTGGGCAGGACCAGCACGTCGGTTTCAAGCAAGGCTTGCGCCACCTCGGCCTGCCCTCTGTAGCCAGCGAATTCCACGACGTCAGAAAGGCCCATCGCGCGGCATTCTGCTTCCAGCGCTGCACGCTCCGGGCCATCGCCGACCAGGGTCAGGCGCAGGTCCGGGTGGTCCACGGCCACACGTTTCAGAGCCTTGAAGAGCACAGGCACGCCCTTGACCGCTGCCAGCCGCCCCACGAACAGCAGCCGCTTGGCGCCAGCGCCACGCGGCGCGTCGTAAAGCGCCGGATCCACACCGCAGTGCACGATGTGCAGCCGCGGCCAGTGCACGGCAGAAGAGAACAACATGCCTTGCGAGCGGCAGAAGTGGCTGATGCAGGCCACAAAGGCCGCTCGCGCGATCTTTTCATCGAGGCGCCAGTGGTACGGCTCGAAGAAGATGTCCGGCCCATGCATCGTGAAGCTGAAGGGAATGCCGCTCACTTCGCTGGCCAGCATGGCCACCGTGCAGGACGACTTGGCAATGTGGTTGTGCAAATGCACCACGCCGCGCGAACGCATGTGGCGCGCCAGAACGACGGCCTCAGCGAAGTAGATCAGGTTGTAGACATGGCCTTTGATGCCATCCGGCGATGTGCGCCAGGCCAGTCGCAACCCTCGGAAGTAGCGCCCCGGATCGCGCAGCGCAGCCAGGTGCGCCTTGAGGCTGGTGAGCGGGCGGGCAGCGGCCTCCAGCACATGAAAGGTTCGGGCCGCCTCGCTGCGCTGCTGCTCGCCCACGTGGTGTTCCGCCCCGGTGCGACGAATGGAGCAGGTCTCGATCTTCAGCCCATGGCCGCGCAGCGCGGCCACCTCGCGCTGGATGAAGGTGTCGGTGGCACGGGGATACTCCCCGGTCAGGTAGGCCACCGGCCCGGCAACGGCAACGGGTTCAACCATGCGTTTTTCTCTCGGCGGCCAAAGCCGCGCTCATGGCAGTTTCGAACGTCTGTGTGGGCAGATCGCCCAGCCAATCCGCCTGGCTGACATAGGTCAGTGGCATGATGCGCGCCCGCTGCACGGGCGCGCGCAGCAACCCCGGCATGCCTGGCAAAGGGCCGAGCAACGACAGCGCGCGCATGACGGGCCATCCCACGGGCAGCACCACGCGTGGCCAGCCGCCGCGCCGCAATGCGGCGACATAGCGCGCACGGCCGGGGAGATCGGTATCCAGCACCTGGGCAATCTGCACGCCCTGCAGCGGCACTTCGGCAGCGCGAACCACCATGCCGGCTGCGCGGTCGCGGTGCGCCAGCGGAATCTGTCCGTCACTGCCCATGCGGATCAGCACGGGCCCCACACCGACGCCCAGATGACCATTCCAAAGTCGGCCCGGCCCCCAGATGGCCCCGATCCGAAGGATGGCCACAGCGGCGCACGTGGCGGCCCCATGGCCGCGGGCCAGCGACTCCTGCGCGAGCTTGGCGCGTGCATAGGCGTCGCGGTGCTGCGGTTGATCTTCGAGCGGCGTGGTTTCCGTCACGGTGTCGCCCTGGCGCATGCCGCCGTGAACCGCCATCGAACTGGCCAGCACCAGTCGCGGCACCGGATGACAGCCCGCCATGGCCGCAAGCAACGCCCGCATCGGCGCCAGCGTGTCGTGCTCCTGCGCGGCGTCATCGCCCGACATCGCGGCCGCCAGATGGAGCACTGCATCAACGCCCGCCAGATCCGTGGCGGTGAGCCGCTCCAACCCGCCCGGCTGGGCGACGATGCCGGCATCGCTTGCCCACTCGTGGGGCGCCTGCCGCGCATCGCGCAGCAGCGCTCGCACGCGGTGCCCCCGAGCCCGCGCTTCGGATACCACTGCGCGGCCAAGGTAGCCGGTCGCGCCCGTGATGGCCAGGTTCAGCGCGCCCACGGCATGGGCTCCATGGGGTCACAGGTCGTCTGCATGAGCTGTGCGCCGGAGGTTTCCCCGGCGTTCTGGATCGCCAGCGTCACTTCATTGAGGTGCAGCGCGTAGTTGCCCCCCAACCGGCAGGGACGTCCCTGGGCAATGGCCTCGAGCATCTCCACCGGCCCGAGGGCGAAGTTCATCGAGGCGGCACCCCACCTCCCAAGCATCGGGTGGGTCGGTCCCGCCAGCCGGATGCGCTGCCCGATGGGATGTTCCAGCAGCCGGCGGCGAATGCGCAGACGCCGGCGGTACTTCAGAGGGGCGGCATTGTCCCAGGCGCGGGCCATCTCCAGCACGCCTTTCTCACCGACCACCCGGATCCGGTGATCGTGGGGCGCCACGATGGAACAGGTCAGCCGCGCCACCATGCCGCCGTGGAAGAACAGCGTCGCCACCGAAAAATCGGGTGCTGACCCGGTCACGCCGCGCTTGTCCGGAATCACGCCCGCCGAGGCCGCCACCACGGTGCGAACCGGTCCGAACATGGCGATCAGCCAGCTCAGGTAATAGCCCGCATGCTCCAGCGTGCAACCGGTGCGGAATTCATCCTCGTAGGGCCAGGGCGCGCCGCTTTCACTGACCCAGGATTCCAGAGGAGCCTGGGGAATGTAGCCGTCGTCCAGTTCGGCATAGACCAGTTGCGCTGCGCCGGCCACGCCGGTCCGCACCGCGTGGGCCAGGGTCTGCGCTGCCTCGCTCAACACCGAACAGGGCGCAGAAGCCAGCTGAAGCCCCCTGGCAGCGGCTATTTCATGCAGGTCGCGCGCCTCATCCATCGTCACAGCAAGCGGCTTTTCGGACCACACATGGAAGCCCGCCTCCAGGCAGGCGCGATTGACCGCGTGATGCTCGGACGGATTGGTGAGGTTCAGGATCACGCCATCCTTCGGCATGGCCTCGAACAGCGACGCCATCGTGGGCAGTTCACGGTACTTCCAGTGCGCGCAAAAAGCCGCCATGCGGACGGGATCGCGGTCATGGGCACCAAGCACTTGCACATGGGGAAAGCTGGCCAGCGAGCGCGCGTAGAGATCGGCCACGAACCCACAGCCCACCAGCGTGACCGCGCTCATTGCTTCCCTCCCGCGTCTCGATCTGACCTTGCGTGCACGGCGCCTTGCCTGCGCCCATACACCAGGAGAAGAAGATTCAAGCGCATGATCCCAAGTATCCCATCAAAGATCCGCCTCAAAAGGCGGCGAAAGGAAAGCAACGGGTCTGATTTCCCGTGATCTCGCGCCTTATTCCACACAATGGTCGCGCGACGTCAACGGAGGCATCTAGCAAGTGTCGGGCCAGCGGTTCTCGATCCCGCGTCAGGCTCACCGGGCTGAGGCCCAATCACCACGCGGGCGCATCAGCAACGGCGGCCTTGCCGCCATCGGGTCAGCGCAGCACCCCGCGGGTGTCGATCACGACCTTGTCGCGCAGGCTGTCCAATGCGATGTCCTTGAACTCGGTGTGGTCCACCAGCAGCAGCAGGATGTCGGCCTCCTTGAGCACCTGCTTGAGCGGTGTGAGCGGGAAGTCCACCTTGTCGGGGCTCACGTTCGGATCGCACACCAGCAGCGAGCCCACGCGATCGCGCCTCAATTCGTGCACGATGTCCAGCGCTGGCGATTCGCGCATGTCGTCGATGTTGGCCTTGAAGGTGATGCCCAGGCAACCGATGACAGGATCCTTGAACCGCTCGGCCTTGGCCTTGACCTTGTCGATGACCCAATGGGGCTTGGCGTCGTTGACCTGCCGCGCCGTGCGGATCAACCGCGCCTGCTCTGGCGCTGACGACACGATGAACCAGGGATCGACCGCAATGCAGTGACCGCCCACGCCGGGCCCGGGCTGCAGGATGTTGACGCGCGGATGCCGGTTGGCCAGGGCAATCGTCTCCCAGACGTTGATGTCCAGGTGGTCGCAGATGACGGACAGTTCGTTGGCAAAGGCGATGTTGACATCGCGAAACGAGTTTTCCACCAGCTTGGAGAGTTCTGCGGTCTTGCTGTCGGTGAGCAGGATCGCTCCGTGGCAGAAGCTCTTGTAGAGTTCACAGGCCTTTTCGCTGGCCGCCTTGGTCAGGCCACCAATGATGCGGTCGTTGTCGACCAGTTCGCGCAGGATGTGTCCAGGCAGCACACGCTCGGGGCAGTGCGCGGCGTGAACCTGGCCGTCCAGCTCGGGGCGGGCCTGCACGATGATGCGATGGATCAGTTCGGTGGTGCCCACAGGCGAAGTGGACTCCAGGATGACCAGGTTCCCGGGCTTGAGGTAAGGCACGATGGCGCGCGTGGCGGCTTCGACATACGAGAGATCAGGCGCCTTGGGGTTGCCATCGATCTCCATGAAGGGCGTGGGCACGGCGATGATGAAGGTGTCGCCCTCTTCCGGCTCGGTGGATGCCTTGAGATTGCCGCTGTTCACGGCCGAGCGCACCAGGATGTCAAGGTCGGGCTCGATGATGTGGATGCGACCGGAATTGATGGTGTCCACCGCGTTCTGGTTCACGTCCACGCCCAGAACCTGATGCCCCTTGGTGGCCAGCATGGATGCAGTGGGCAGGCCGATGTAGCCCAAGCCCATCACGACGATTTTCTGACTGATGCGTTGCACGTTCAACTCGCTTTCATGGACAGCACCGCCTGGACGATGCGTCCGCAGGCATGGCCATCACCATAAGGATTGTGAGCCTGCGACATGGTGGCGTAGGCGGCAGGATTGTGAAGCAGATGAAGGGTCTCCTTGACGATGCGGTCCCTCGAGGTGCCCACCAGCATCACCGTGCCGGCGGCCACGGCCTCGGGACGCTCGGTGGTTTCGCGCATCACCAACACGGGCTTGCCGAGTGATGGTGCCTCTTCCTGCACGCCCCCGCTGTCGGTGATGATCAGGTGGGCGCGGGTCATCAGGTACACGAAAGGCAGGTAGTCGACCGGATCGATCAGGTGGACGTTGGTGAGCTGGCGCGAAGCCAGGATGTCCGCCACCGGTTTTCGCACGTTGGGGTTGAGGTGCACCGGGTAGAGAACCTCCACATCCGGCTCGGCCTCCGCGATGTCGGCCAGCGCCTGACAGATGTTCTGGAAACCTTCGCCAAAGTTTTCGCGCCGGTGTCCTGTCACGAGGATCAGCCGTTTGGAGGCGTTGAGAAAGTCGAAGCGACGGTCGAGTTCTTCCCGCAGGGTCGCCTGCTCCTTGAGGCGCTGGGCGACCGCGACCAGCGCGTCGATGACGGTGTTCCCGGTCACGTGGATGGTGGCGGGGTCCACCCCTTCGCGCAGCAGGTTGGCACGCGCCGCTTCCGTGGGGGCGAAATGAAGGTCTGCCACCGCGCCGGTGAGCCTGCGGTTGATTTCTTCCGGAAACGGCGCCTGCTTGTTGCCCGTGCGCAAGCCAGCTTCCACGTGCCCCACTGCAATGCGCGAATAGTAGGCGGCGAGGCTGGCCGCCAGCGTGGTGGTGGTGTCGCCATGCACGAGCACCAGATCGGGCTTCTCGCTCGCAAGGACCGGCTTGAGCCCTGCCAGGATGTTGCAGGTGATGTCGAACAGGTCCTGGCCCGGCTTCATGATGTTCAGGTCGTGGTCCGGCACGATCTCGAACAACTGCAGGACCTGGTCCAGCATCTCACGATGCTGCGCCGTCACGCAGACCCGGGTTTCGATGACGGGGGCGGCCGCCTGGAAGGCCTTGACCACCGGTGCCATCTTGATGGCCTCGGGCCGCGTCCCGAACACAAACATGACTCTCATACCGATCTTTCTGGGCGTTTTGCACCGCATTCGCGCCGCGACAGGTTGGCCCCTGTGGCCGGCGAAAACGGGAGCCCGAGAGCATACATGGCGAACCGGTCACCGCATGTGGCGTGAAGCCAGCCGGTAAAATGCCGCCTGCTTCCGACTCAACCTCCCCAGGAAATTCAGCATGTCCCTCTTCTCCGCCGTCGAGATGGCGCCCCGCGACCCGATTCTGGGTCTGAACGAACAGTTTGCCGCCGACACGAACCCCAACAAAGTGAACCTTGGCGTCGGCGTGTACTTCGACGACAACGGCAAGTTGCCCTTGCTGCAATGCGTGCAGGCGGCCGAGAAGACCATGATGGACAAG
The DNA here is from genome assembly GCF_051858985.1 of Hydrogenophaga sp. Classification (GTDB taxonomy): domain Bacteria; phylum Pseudomonadota; class Gammaproteobacteria; order Burkholderiales; family Burkholderiaceae_C; genus Hydrogenophaga. The sequence continues at coordinate 958,558 of NZ_JBHYGM010000002.1, forward strand.
CCCACCGCCCGCGGCTACCTGCCCATCGACGGCATTGCGGCCTACGATGCCGCCGTCAAGAGCCTGGTGTTCGGGGCCGATTCCGAGCCGGTGAAATCCGGCCGGGTGGCCACGGTCCAGGCCATCGGCGGCACGGGCGGCCTCAAGATTGGCGCCGATTTCCTCAAGCGCCTCAACCCCGGCGCCACCGTCCTGATCAGCGACCCCAGCTGGGAAAACCACCGCGCCCTGTTCACGAATGCCGGCTTCAAGGTCGACACCTACGCGTACTACGACGCAGCCCGGCGTGGCGTGAACTTTGAAGGCATGCTGGCCAGTCTGCAGGCGGCCGCCCCCGGCACCATTGCCGTGCTGCACGCCTGCTGCCACAACCCCACCGGTTACGACATCACACCCACCCAGTGGGACGATGTGATCGCGGTGGTCAAGGCGCGGCAACTCACGACCTTCCTGGACATGGCGTACCAGGGCTTTGGCCACGGCATTGCCGAAGATGGCGCTGTCATCGGCAAGTTCGTGGCTGCTGGCCTCACCTTCTTTGTCTCCACCTCGTTCTCCAAGAGCTTCAGCCTCTACGGCGAGCGCGTCGGCGCCCTCTCGGTGCTGTGCGAGAACGCCCAGGAAGCCTCCCGCGTGCTGTCGCAGCTCAAGATCGTGATCCGCACCAACTATTCCAACCCGCCCATCCACGGCGGCGCGGTGGTGGCTGCCGTGCTGAACAACCCCGAACTGCGCGCGCAGTGGGAAAAGGAACTGGCCGACATGCGTGTGCGCATCAAGGCCATGCGCCAGAAGCTGGTGGATGGCCTCAAGGCGGCGGGTGTGAAGCAGGACATGGGCTTCATCACCAGCCAGATCGGCATGTTCAGCTACTCTGGCCTCACCAAGGACCAGATGGTGCGCCTGCGCAGCGAGTTCGGCGTTTACGGCACCGACACCGGCCGCATGTGCGTGGCTGCGCTCAACAGCAAGAACATCGACTACGTCTGCCAGTCCATCGCCAAGGTGGTCTGACGATCAGCCCCAGATCGCCGAGCGCATGGAAATCGATGCGCCCTGAAACCCCTCGTTGAAGAAGGTGGGCGTCTCGTCGTCGCCCACCGCGCCGGCAGCGTAGAGCAGAGGCAGGTAGTGCTCCCACGTCGGATGGGCCATCTGGGCAACCGCACCCATCTGCTGGAAGTCCGCCAGTGCGTCGGTCCGTCCGGCCGCCAGATGCCCAGCCGTCACGCGATCGAATTCGATGGCCCACTCGTAGGCCTGGTGGTCGGCGGCGTCGCGGCGCATGGTGCGCAGGTTATGCACCACGTTGCCACTGCCCACGATGAGCACGCCCTGGTCTCGCAACGCCGCCAGTTGGCGCCCCACCGCCAGATGTTCGGCGGGTGGGCGCCGGTAGTCCATGCTGAGCTGGATCACCGGGATGTCCGCTTCGGGAAACATGGGCTTGAGCACCGACCAGGCGCCATGGTCCAGCCCCCACTCGCCATCGTCCAGCCAGAGAGGTTCCTGGATGCCCGGCTGGCGCACCTGCTCGCTGATGGACCGGGCCAGGGCGGGCGCGCCGGGTGCGGGGTACCGCTGATCGAACAGCGCCTGGGGAAAACCGCCGAAATCGTGGATGGTGCGGGGAACGTCCATGGCCGTGAGCGCCCAGCCGTTCGTCAGCCAATGGGCCGAAATGCAGAGGATCAGACGGGGTTTCGCCGGGCGCGAGCGGAGTTGGCGGCCCAGGTCCTGCCACTGCCGTCGCCAGGCGTTGTCTTCGATGGCGTTCATCGGGCTGCCGTGCCCGACGAACAGCACGGGCTGGCGGGAGGTGGCCTGGGGTGGGTCGATCTGGGTCATGGAAGCTCCGTTCGCATTCTTTCACGAAGGTGACAAGTAGGCCCGAAGATTAGGTGTTTTCACCCTGACAAGGCCTTTGACATGCTGCTATATTGCACTGCAACATAACCTTGTCTGCCCGTCATGCTGTATCAGATTTACGAAACCCAACGCTCCATCATGGAGCCGTTTGCGGATCTGGCCGAAGTGGCCGCCAAGCTGTACAGCAATCCCATGCTGCCGCTCGCGCAGTTGCCCGGCGCGCAGCGCATCTCCGCCGGTTACGACCTCATGCACCGGCTGGGCAAGGACTACGAGAAGCCGGTGTTCGGCATCCACACCGTGAACGTGGATGGCGTGGATGTGGCCATCCACGAGCGCATCGAGATCGACAAGCCCTTCTGCGAATTGCGCCGCTTCAAGCGTTTCTCGGACGACACCGACACCCTCTCCAAGCTCAAGGGTCAGCCGGTGGTGCTGATCGTGGCACCGCTATCCGGCCACTACGCCACCCTGCTACGCGACACCGTTCGCACCATGCTCAAGGACCACAAGGTCTACATCACCGACTGGAAGAACGCGCGCCTGGTACCCCTCTCCGAAGGCGAGTTCCATCTCGACGACTACGTGAACTACGTGCAGGAGTTCATCCGTTACCTGCAGAAGGGCTACGGCAATTGCCACGTGATCAGCGTCTGCCAGCCCACGGTGCCGGTGCTGGCGGCGGTGTCGCTCATGGCGAGCCGCGGTGAAACGACGCCCTGGTCCATGACCATGATGGGTGGCCCGATCGACGCCCGCAAGTCGCCCACCGCGGTGAACAACCTGGCCACGCAGCGCAGCCACGACTGGTTCGCGAACAACGTGATCTACCGAGTGCCCGACAACTTCCCCGGTGTGGGTCGACGCGTCTATCCCGGCTTTCTGCAGCACACGGGTTTCGTCGCCATGAACCCGGATCGCCACGCCACCAGTCATTACGACTACTTCAAGGACCTGGTCAAGGGCGACAACGAGAGCGTGGAGACGCACCGCAAGTTCTACGACGAGTACAACGCCGTGCTCGACATGGACGCCGACTATTACCTCGAAACCATCGAGACCGTGTTCCAGGACTTCAAGCTCGTCAACGGCACCTGGGACGTGAAGAACGAAGCTGGTGAACTCGAACGCGTTCGCCCCCAGGACATCACGCGCACCGCCCTGCTCACCATCGAAGGCGAGCTCGACGACATTTCAGGCTCCGGCCAGACGGCCGCAGCGCACGACCTGTGCACCGGAATCGCAAAAGCGCACCGCATGCATTTCGAGGCGCCCGGTGCCGGGCATTACGGCATCTTCAGCGGCCGGCGATGGCGCGACATGGTGCACCCTGTCGTGAAGAACTTCATCCTGGCGCACCAACCTGCCACCACGACGACCAAGCCCGCCACCGCCCGCCCCGCTGCAAAGACACCGGCTCGGTCCACCGGCAAACCGGCGCCGGCGAAAAAGATGGCCATGGCAAAACCGGCAAGCGCCAAGGCCAAGGCCAAGCCGGTGGCCAGGCCCGCCACCCGGGTCCGCAAGACCGTCAAGGCCTGAGCCCTGCGCGGCCGGTTTGGCCGCGCCACCGGTATATTCGCGCCCATGAACGAACTGGCCCGGCGCATCGACGCCGCCTTGCCGCAGACGCAGTGCACCCGCTGCGGTTACCCCGATTGCGCAAGTTATGCCCAAGCGATTGCCGCGGACGAAGCGGGTATCAACCAGTGCCCGCCGGGCGGCACCGAAGGCATCGAACGCCTCGCCGCCCTGACGGGCAAGACACCGCTGCCACTCGATCCAAAGTTCGGCATTGAGGGCCCGGTAACGGTGGCCGTGATCGACGAAGCCTGGTGCATTGGCTGCACGCTGTGCATCGAGGCATGTCCCACCGATGCGATCCTGGGCACGCACAAGCGCATGCACACCGTGGTCGAGCCCTACTGCACCGGCTGCGAACTCTGCCTGCCCGTGTGCCCGGTGGACTGCATCTCCCTGGAGGTGGTGAGCGGCGAACGCACCGGCTGGCAGGCGTGGTCGCCCGAACAGGCGCGCCTGGGGCGCGAGCGCTATGCCAGCCGGCAGGCGCGCCTGGCGCGTGAAAAGCAGGAACGCGGCGCAAGGCTGGAGGCCAGGGCCCACGAGAAGCTGGCCCACTTGGCGGAGCACTCGCAGATCACCGACCCGGCTCAGCTGGACAGGAAACGCGCAGTGATCGAAGCCGCGCTGGCCCGGGCACGCGCGCAGCGCGACCCGACCTAAGCCTGCTGGCGGGCGGCCACGGTCTTGTACACGCCGCAGCCGACGTAAAGGTCATCAACCTTCACCACATAGGACATCTTGCCCTGGATGGCGCCGGTCACGGGGTTGGCGATGTCGTATTCCACCCAGCCAGCGGCCGATTCGGCCTGATCGACGATGGCGTTCAGCAGGGCCACGCCATCGACACCCGGAATGTCCTGCACGCGGCTGCCCACTTTCTCCGGCTTGCCGCCAAACGCGCGGTACACGCCCTCGCGGTCGAGCGCAAACACGTACATGTCGCGGTCGTGGAAACCGGAAGCCGGTTCCGTGATCTCGCGCACGAACGCTTCGCGACCGCGCTGCAGGCGCATCGCCTGGGCGCGGTCCACCAAGGCCATGGCCTCCTCGGCCGTGCCCTGCTGCAACATGAACGACGACACCGCGCGCGAGAGGTGCGCCGCCCGCTGCTCGAGCTGGTCGGCCTGCGCGACCGCCCGTTCCACCATCTGCGCGTTGCGCTGGGTGATGGCATCAAGCTGCGTCACGGCCGATGAGATCTCACTCAGGCCCGAACTCTGCTCCGCGCTCGACGCCGAGATGAGCGACATGTTGGCGGCCACGCCGCGTACGCCCGTGACGATCTGCCCCATGCTGCTGCCTGCCGTGCGCATTCGAGCCACACTGGTTTCCACCTGCATGCGCGAGGCTTCGATGAGTTCGCGGATTTCGCGCGCCGAGGACGACGAGCGCTGCGCGAGGGTTCGCACCTCGTTGGCCACGACCGCAAAGCCTCGCCCCTGCTCGCCGGCGCGAGCGGCTTCCACGGCCGCGTTCAGGGCCAGGATGTTGGTCTGGAAAGCGATGCTGTCAATCACGCCGATGATCTCGTTCATCTGCTGCGCACCCTTCTGGATGCCTTCCACGGAGTCCACTGCGCGACCCATGGACTGCGCGCCGGTCTCGGCGACGTCGCGCACCTGCGCAGCCTGCTGGTCGGACTCCCCGGCCGTCTGCGCGTTCTGCTGCACGGTGCTGGAGAGCTGTTGCACGCTGGCCGCGGTCTGCTCCAGGTTGGCAGCCTGCTGTTCGGTGCGGTCGGCCAGGTCCCGGTTGCCTGCCGCCAGGCTGCGGCCCGCATGCGCCACCAGCGCGGAATTGCTGCGCACCTCGGCCACCATGGCAGAAAGATTGGTGGCCACGCGCTCCACGAGCTGGCCCAGGTCGGTCAGTTCGTCTCGGCCCTGAATCTGCACCGAGGAGCGCAGGTTGCCGCTGGCGGTCTGCTCCATCGCGTGCCGAACGCGGCGAAAATCGGCCATGAAGCTGATGTGAAACGCCAGCATGAGGTAGGCGAGCAGCGCCAGCCCCGCGCCGGAGATCAGCATCACCGCGATGCCTTGCGGATCGACCAGCAGAACCGCCTTGAGCGGCCACGCCGCGGCGACCGCGAGCACCAGCAGCTTGCTGCCCAGGCGCAGCCGGCGCATCAGCCAGATGCCGGGCGAAAACAGGAAATGAAACGCGGACATGCGGAGCAGCTCCTTGAGGAAGGGTCTTTCAGTGGACGCCGACGATGCCGGATCGCTGGTTCAGGAAGTGTCGGAAGAGTTCGACGGCCATGGCGCGCAGCGTGTCGTCGGCCATGTTGTGGCCGTGCGAAAGCTGTTCCAGTGCGTAGCGCCGGTCGCACAGCATCAGCGCCCGGCTCACGCACATGCCCTGGCTGGACATGCGCAGGCAGAACCGCTCCAGCAACTCGTCGGGCCAGGGCTCGGCGTGCGACATGCCGCGCCAGCGGTTCACGGCGGTCTGGTCGGTGGTCAGTGTCTTGGCGGACGTTTCCATGGCACGCTCCTGCGGCAGGGTGGCGGAGCCCTGCGCACGGCATGGCCCCTGGAGCCACAAGCGTAAATGGGGCCTTTCGGGCGCAATGCCGCAAAAAAGGCGGGAAAAGCCGCGCTGCTCAGGGCTTGCGGGATCAGGCGGGCTGGATTTCCAGGCCGGCGAAGGCCGTCACCACCTCGGCCGGCGCCTGCACCAGCTCCACCAGCACGCCTTCGCCCGCAATGGGGAACTCGTCGTTCGACTTGGGGTGAAGGAAGCAGATGTCGAAGCCGGCGGCACCCTTTCGGATGCCACCCGGGGCAAAACGCACGCCCCGCGCGCTCAGCCATTCCACCGCCTCGGGAAGCCGGTCGATCCATAGGCCCACGTGGTTCAGCGGCGTGGTGTGCACCGCGGGCTTCTTCTCTGGATCCAGCGGCTGCATGAGGTCCACCTCGACCTTGAACGGCCCGGCGCCCATGGCGCAGATGTCTTCGTCCACGTTCTCGCGCTCGCTGCGGAAGGTGCCTGTGACTTCCAGCCCCAGCATGTCCACCCAGAGCTGTTTCAGGCGTTGCTTGTCGGGCCCGCCGATGGCGATCTGCTGGATGCCGAGGACTTTGAAGGGGCGTGGGGCAGTGGGCGAAGTTGGCATGATTCAGTGGATTCCGTGAACGAACCCGGGCGTGCGTTCCAGCGACCACACGGTGGCCGGCGGCAGGTTGGCCCAGACCGACGCCGCGCGCCGCCAGTGCCAGCCCGGGGGAATGTGGTTGAAGGGCCGCAGGTGCGGCGCTGCGTACGTGTACTGGATGAGGCGCGAACCCGGCTGGCGTGCAATGAGGGAGAACATGGCTTCGATGCACTGCCTGGCTTCTTCCCGCGGCATCGACAACAGCGGCAACGAAGAGACCAGCGTCACCGGCGACAGCGCCTCGATCGGCAGGGAGCGCAGGTTGGAGGCGCAGTGGTTGAACACCTCCAGCGCAGGAAAGGCCAGACGCAGCAGGCGGGCGAAATCGGGATCGCGCTCGATCACCATGAACCGCTCTGGAGTGATGTGCGAGGCGGCAAGCGCCCGGGTGATGGCGCCCGTGCCAGCACCCACCTCGATCAGCACCGAAGGCTGGTCGCGCTGAACTTCTTCAGCGATGGCGCGGGCCAGTGCCTTTGACGCGGGTGCAATCGCACCCATGCGGCGCGGATCGCGCAGACAACCCAGGGCAAAAGCCAGACCGTGGCGCATGGAAACCCTTCGAAGCCGCAATGGGCCGAAGGGTATCCGATTTGCCTGACAGCGTCCGTTTCGGGTTGTGCGCTGCAAGGGCCTCACGCGAATTCGACGATGGGTTGATCCACCACCAGAGAATCGCCCTTGGCGGCCAGCACCTTGGCGACCACGCCATCGGCCGCGGCAAAGAGCACGTTCTCCATCTTCATGGCTTCGATCACCGCCACGCGTTCACCGGCCTGAACCTTCTGGCCGGGCTGAACGGCCACATCCACCAGCAGTCCGGGCATGGGCGAGAGCACGTATCGGCTCATGTCGGCCGGCGCCTTGAAAGGCATCAGGGCATGCAGCTCGCCCATGCGGGGCGACACCACCATGGTCTCAATGCGGGTGCCGTTGTGCTGAACCACCAGCGCCAGCGGGTTGCGGGGCGTGCCGCGCTCGATCTGCACAGAGAAAGGTTCTGCGTTGCAGATCCCGGTCACGCAGATGTCGTTCAGTCGCGAAGGACTGGTGAGCGCATAGCGTTTGCCGTCGACCGTCACCACCGCCGAACCGATCTGGCCCACCACTTCGTCCACGTGCACGGCGCGGTAGGTGTGCTGCCCATTCGAATCGAGAACGATCACGCAGTAGTCGTGCCCGACCTTCACGCCGTAGCCCGGCAACTGGCCCGAGAGACCGGCAGCGCGCTCACGCGACTTGCGCCGCACGAAAGCGGCCAGCGCCACCAGGAAGTCCGGGTCGCTGTGCGGCACATCTTCAGCGCGGAAGCCGTGCGCGTAATGTTCGGCGATGAAGCCGGTGTTGAAATCGCCGGCGATGAACTTCGGGTGCGCCAGCAACGCCGCCTGGAACGGAATGTTGCTGCTGATGCCACGAATCACGAAGCCATTGAGCGCCTCCTGCATCCGCGCGATGGCTTCCGTGCGGTCTTTGCCGTGCACGATGAGCTTGGCGATCATCGAGTCGTAGAACATCGGGATCTCGCCACCGTCCTGCACACCGGTGTCCACACGCACGCCGTACAGCGCGTCGGTGTTCGACTGGAACATGGTCTGGGTGGGCGGCGCGAAGCGAACCAGCCGCCCGGTGCTGGGCAGGAAGTTGCGGAACGGATCTTCGGCGTTGATGCGGCATTCGATGGCCCAGCCTTCGCGCTTCACGTCGGCCTGCGTCAGTGGCAACTTCTCACCAGCCGCCACACGGATCATCAGCTCCACCAGGTCCAGCCCGGTGATGCACTCGGTCACCGGATGCTCCACCTGCAGGCGCGTGTTCATCTCCAGGAAGTAGAAGTCCTGGTCCTTGCCGACCACAAATTCCACCGTGCCGGCGCTCTGGTATTTCACGGCCCTGGCCAGCGCCACAGCCTGCTCGCCCATGGCCTTTCGGGTGGCGTCGCTGATGAAGGGCGACGGCGCCTCTTCAATCACCTTCTGGTGACGACGCTGGATGGAGCACTCGCGCTCGTTCAGGTAGATCACGTTGCCATGCGAATCGCCCAGCACCTGAATCTCGATGTGGCGCGGCTCCTGCACGAACTTCTCGATGAAGATGCGGTCGTCGCCGAAGCTGTTGCGCGCTTCGTTCTGGCAAGCCTTGAAGCCGTCGAGCGCATCCTTGTCGTTGAAGGCCACACGCAGGCCCTTGCCGCCACCGCCGGCACTGGCCTTGATCATGACGGGATAGCCAATGTCCCTGGCGATCTCCACAGCGCGCTCCGCCGATTCGATGGCGTCGTTCCAGCCAGGAATGGTGTTGACCTTGGCCGCATTGGCGAGCTTCTTCGAGGCGATCTTGTCGCCCATGGCGGCAATGCTGAAGTGCTTGGGCCCGATGAAGGCCATGCCCTCCTCTTCCACGCGCCTGGCAAAGGCCTCGTTTTCCGACAGGAAGCCATAGCCGGGGTGGATCGCCTGCGCGCCCGTTTTCTTCGCGGCCTCGATGATCTTGTCGGCGACCAGGTAGGACTCGCGCGAAGGCGCCGGGCCCAGCAGAACGGCCTCATCGGCCAGTTGCACATGTCGCGCTTCCTTGTCAGCCTCGGAATACACCGCCACCGTGGCGATGCCCATCTTCTTGGCGGTGGCAATCACGCGGCAGGCGATTTCGCCGCGGTTGGCAATCAGGATCTTGGTAAACATCTTGTTCTTCTCCTCAGGCTCACAGCGGGATGTTTCCGTGCTTGCGCCACGGGTTCTCGAGCTTCTTGTCTTTCAGCATCACGAGGCTGCGGCAGATGCGCTTGCGCGTCTCGTGCGGCAGGATGACGTCGTCGATGAAGCCACGCGCACCGGCCACGAAGGGATTGGCAAAGCGCGCCTTGTACTCGGCCTCGCGCTGCGCCAGCTTGGCGGGGTCCTTCTTTTCCTCGCGGAAGATGATCTCCACAGCGCCTTTGGCCCCCATCACCGCAATTTCGGCGTTGGGCCAGGCGAAGTTCACATCGCCCCGCAGGTGCTTGGAACTCATCACGTCGTAGGCGCCGCCGTAAGCCTTGCGCGTGATCACGGTGATCTTGGGTACGGTGCACTCGGCATACGCGTAAAGCAGCTTGGCGCCGTGCTTGATGATGCCGCCGTACTCCTGGGAAGTGCCGGGCATGAAGCCTGGCACATCGACGAACGTGACCACCGGGATGTTGAAGGCATCGCAGAAGCGCACGAAGCGCGCCGCCTTGATGGAGCTCTTGATGTCAAGGCAACCCGCGAGCACCAGCGGCTGGTTGGCCACGATGCCGACCGTCTGGCCGTTCATGCGCGCAAACCCGATCAGGATGTTCTTGGCGTACTCCGGCTGCAGCTCGAAGAAGTCGCCATCGTCCACCGTCTTGACGATCAGCTCGCGCATGTCGTAGGGCTTGTTGGGGTTCTCCGGCACCAGCGTGTCCAGGCTGATGTCCATGCGATCGATCGGGTCACCGCTGGGGCGCACAGGTGCCTTCTCGCGGTTGTTGAGCGGCAGGTAGTTGTAGAGGCGGCGCAGCATCAGCAAGGCCTCCACATCGTTCTCGAAGGCGAGGTCTGCCACGCCGCTGCGCGTGGTGTGCGTGATGGCGCCGCCCAGTTCCTCGGCCGTCACCTCTTCGTGGGTCACGGTCTTCACCACCTCGGGGCCGGTCACAAACATGTAGGCCGAGTCCTTCACCATGAAGATGAAGTCCGTCATGGCCGGGGAGTACACGGCACCTCCAGCGGAGGGGCCCATGATCATGCTGATCTGCGGCACCACGCCGCTGGCCATCACGTTGCGCTGGAAGACGTCGGCATAACCGCCGAGCGAAGCCACGCCTTCCTGAATCCGGGCGCCACCCGAGTCGTTGAGCCCGATCACCGGTGCGCCGACCTTCATGGCCTGGTCCATCACCTTGCAGATCTTCTCCGCATGCGCTTCAGACAGCGCCCCGCCGAACACGGTGAAATCCTGGCTGAACACGAACACCAGGCGGCCGTTGATCATGCCGTAGCCGGTGACGACGCCATCGCCAGGAATCTTGTTGTCCTGCATGCCGAAGTCGGTACAACGGTGCTCGACGAACATGTCCCACTCTTCGAAAGTGCCTTCGTCCAGCAGCACCTCCAGCCGTTCGCGCGCACTCAGCTTGCCCTTGGCGTGCTGTGCGGCGATGCGTTTCTCGCCGCCACCCTGGCGGGCTGCGGCGCGCTTTTTCTCCAGTTGTTCCAGGATGTCCTGCATGGTCGTGTGCTCCAGAAAAAAAGGGTGTCAGTCGAAAAGATCGAGCAGGCGGCGTGCCGCGGTGGAAGCGGGCAACTGCCCGGCCAGCACCTGCTGCGTGACGCCATCGAGCTCGGCGCGCACCTGGGGGTGTGCGCGAAAGCGTTGTTTGAGGCCAGCGTCGATGCGCTCCCACATCCATGCGCGGGCCTGCTGCTGGCGGCGCGATTCGAGCCGGCCGTTGCCGGTCTGCAGTGTGCGGAACCGGGAGACCTCGGCCCAGAAGGCATCCACGCCCCGACCGAGCAACGCGCTGAGCTGGATCACCTGCGGGTGCCAGAGCGCTTCGTTGTGGTGGGCGTGTTCGGGGTGACCCTGCAAGCCCAGCAGGCGCAGCGACGAGGTGATCTGCGCCCGGGCGCGCGTGGCGGCATCGGGATCGAGATCCGCCTTGTTGATGACCACCAGGTCCGCCAGTTCCATCACACCCTTCTTGATCGCCTGCAGGTCGTCGCCGGCGTTGGGCAGCTGCATCAGCACGAACATGTCGGTCATGCCGCTCACGGCTGTCTCGCTCTGCCCCACACCCACCGTCTCGACGATCACGATGTCGTAGCCTGCGGCCTCGCACACCAGCATCGCCTCACGCGTCTTCTCAGCGACGCCGCCCAGCGTGCCACTGCTCGGGCTGGGGCGGATGTAAGCCCGCTCGTGCACCGAGAGCTTCTCCATGCGCGTCTTGTCGCCCAGGATGGATCCGCCCGAGACCGTGCTGGAAGGATCGACGGTGAGCACGGCCACCCGGTGACCGCGCTCGATCAGGTAAAGCCCCAGCGCCTCGATGAAGGTGCTCTTGCCCACGCCCGGCACGCCGCTGATGCCCAGGCGAAACGCGTTGCCGGTGCGAGGCAGCAAGGCGGTGAGCAACTGATCGCCCTGCGCGCGGTGATCCGCACGGGTGGACTCCAGCAGCGTGATGGCCTTGGCCATGGCGCGGCGCTGCGCGGCAGGCTCGCCGTGCAAGATGCCGTCCTGCAACGCCGAAGGAATCACCCGATCGCTTTCTTGATCTGCTCCAGCACGTCCTTGGCGCTGGCCGGAATGGGCGTTCCCGGGCCGTAGATGCCTTTGACACCGGCCTCGAAGAGCATGTCGTAGTCCTGCCGTGGAATCACGCCGCCCACGAACACGATGATGTCGTCGGCTCCCTGCTTCTTCAGCTCGGCAATGATGGCCGGCACCAGCGTCTTGTGGCCAGCGGCCAGCGTGCTCACGCCGACGGCGTGCACATCGTTTTCAATCGCCTGGCGCGCGCATTCTTCCGGTGTCTGGAACAGCGGGCCCATGTCGACGTCGAAGCCCAGGTCGGCGAACGCCGTGGCCACCACTTTGGCGCCGCGGTCGTGGCCGTCCTGGCCGAGCTTGCTGATCATCACGCGAGGGCGACGACCCTGGGCTTCGGCGAAGGCGTTGATCTCGGTCTTGAGGGCGTCCCAGCCCTCGGCGGAATCGTAGGCAGCAGCGTACACACCGGTCACCTTTTGCGTATCGGCGCGGTGGCGCCCGTAAACCTTCTCCAGCGCATCGCTCACCTCGCCCACCGTGGCGCGCAGGCGGATGGCCTGGATGCTCAAGTCGAGCAGATTCCCTTCGCCACTGTCGGCCGCTGCCGTCAGCGCATCCAGTGCCGCCTGCACACGGGCAGCGTCGCGCGTGGCCTTGATCTTCTGCAGGCGTGCTATCTGGCCTTCGCGCACCGCCACATTGTCGATGTCGCGCGCCTCGATCGGGTCTTCCTTGGCCAGCCTGTACTTGTTGACGCCCACGATCACGTCCTTGCCCGAATCGATGCGCGCCTGCTTCTCGGCGGCCGCTGCCTCGATCTTCAGCTTGGCCCAGCCGCTGTCCACCGCCTTGGTCATGCCACCCATCGCCTCGACTTCTTCGATGATGGCCCAGGCCTTGTCGGCCATTTCCTGGGTCAGGCTCTCCATCATGTAGCTGCCGGCCCACGGATCGACCACGCTGGTGATGTGCGTTTCTTCCTGGATGATGAGCTGGGTGTTTCGCGCAATGCGTGAGCTGAACTCGGTGGGCAGCGCGATGGCTTCGTCAAACGAATTCGTGTGCAGGCTCTGCGTGCCGCCAAACACGGCCGCCATGGCTTCGATGGCGGTGCGCACGACGTTGTTGTAGGGATCCTGCTCGGTGAGCGACCAGCCCGAGGTCTGGCAGTGGGTGCGCAGCATCAGGCTCTTGGGGTTCTTCGCGTTGAAGCCTTTCATGATGCGCGTCCACAGCAGACGGGCCGCGCGCATCTTGGCGATCTCCAGGTAGAAGTTCATGCCGATCGCCCAGAAGAAGCTCAGGCGCCCGGCGAAGTCGTCCACGTCCATGCCCTTGGCGGTGGCCGTCTTCACGTACTCCTTGCCGTCGGCCAGCGTGAAGGCGAGCTCCAGCGCCTGGTTGGCCCCCGCCTCCTGCATGTGGTAGCCGCTGATGCTGATCGAGTTGAACTTCGGCATGTGCCTTGCCGTGTACTCGATGATGTCGCCGATGATCTTCATGCTCGGCTCGGGCGGGAAGATGTAGGTGTTGCGGACCATGAACTCCTTGAGGATGTCGTTCTGGATGGTGCCGCTGAGCTTGTCCTGCGAGACGCCCTGTTCTTCCGCCGCCACCACGTAGCCGGCCAGCACGGGCAGAACGGCACCGTTCATGGTCATGGACACGCTCACCTTGTCCAGCGGGATCTGGTCGAACAGGATCTTCATGTCCTCCACGCTGTCGATGGCCACGCCGGCCTTGCCCACATCGCCGGTCACACGCGGGTGGTCGCTGTCGTAGCCTCGGTGGGTCGCCAGGTCGAAAGCCACGCTCACGCCCTGACCGCCCGCAGCCAGCGCCTTGCGGTAGAAGGCATTGCTTTCCTCGGCGGTGGAGAACCCGGCGTACTGACGGATCGTCCAGGGGCGCACGGCGTACATGGTGGCCTGGGGGCCCCGGATGAAAGGTTCGAAACCGGGCAGCGTGTGCGTGTGCGGCAGGTTCGCCGTGTCTTCAGCGGTGTAGAGCGGCTTGACTCGAATACCGTCCGGGGTCACCCAGTCCAGTGCGCCCACATCCCCACCCGGCGCGGATTTGCGGGCGGCCTGGGCCCAGGCTTTCAGGGTGGCAGGGGCAAATTCGGGCACGGAATCGGGCTTGGACGGGCTCATGGCGGATGGCAATCTGGGTGTTCGGAACGGTGGCGAGTTTACATCATTCATAATTATTGATGCAGAATATGGCGCCTGGCCTACAATCTCGTCCATGTCCGCCCTATCGCTCTCCCCCCGCGCCCTCTATGAAGAAGTGGCCGAGCTGCTGCGCCAGCGCATCTTCAGCCGCGAGCTCGAGCCGGGCAGCTGGATCGACGAGCTGAAGATCGCCGAGGAATACGGCATCAGCCGCACCCCGTTGCGCGAAGCACTCAAGGTGCTCGCCGCCGAGGGGCTGGTCACCATGAAAGTCAGGCGCGGTGCCTACGTCACCGAGGTATCGGAAAAAGACCTCGCCGACGTGTACCACCTGTTGTCGCTGCTGGAGTCGGATGCCGGCGGCGTGGTCGCCGAGCGGGCGAGTGACGAAGAAATCGCGTCGCTGCAATCGCTGCACGCCGAGCTGGAAGCCGCAGTGGGCGAGCGAGACCGGTTTTTTGCCATCAATGAACAGTTCCACATGCGGCTGCTCGAACTGGCGCGCAACCGCTGGCGCGAGCAGATGGTGGCCGACCTGCGCAAGGTGATGAAGCTCAACCGCCACAACTCGCTGCTGAAGACCGGGCGCATCGAAGAGTCGTTGGCCGAGCACCGCGCCATCGTGGCTGCCCTCGCCCGGCGCGACCCCGCACTGACGGTGCAACGGATGCGCGAGCATTTCCAGAACGGCCTGGAAGCCGCTGCCTGAGCAGACCGCCTGGCGTCAGGCGCTGACCACCGCCGTGTGGCCGAGCGTGACGGTGTGGGCCGACGCTTTGACCGTGTCGATGAAGTACCAGTCGCCCTGGACCGCCTGTGCCGTGAAACTCATCAACAGGAAACCGCGCTGCTCCGTGTTGGCGAAGTTCAGCATGTCCAGCACGTCGGTGAAGATGTCGGCCACCACGGTTGGCGAGAGCGAACCCAGGTAGGCCTCGAAACCTGGTGAGGTCACGCTGGGCGCGGCAAACTCCTGGCCGACCACGGTGCCGTCGGCCAGGCTCAGGTCGCTCTGCCAGGCGTTGTGGGTGTCCCCGGCCAGCGAGACCAGGCGTTTGCCCAGGGTTGCTGCGGAGGACAGCACCGTTTCGCGGGCCGCCGGGTAGCCGTCCCAGGCGTCGAGGTTGTAGCCGATCTTCGGGTTCTGGACCGGGTCGACCAGTGCCAGTTGCTCGGGGGTCATCAGCTGCGGTGCCGAAACTTCCAGCTCCCTGGCCAGCAGGTAGGCCGCCACCGCGGCGGCGCCGGCCACGGGGTCGGTGGCCGGGTCGATCGCCTGCAGCACCGAGGCGGGAAACATCATTCTCGCCATCAGCACCTGCTGGCCCAGCACCTGCCAGGTGGCGCTGGAGGCTGTCATCTGCTGGGTGAGCCAGCCCGTCTGCTCGGCACCCAGCATCTGTCGGGAGGGCGAGTTCAGCACGGCCAGGGCGGCGGCCGAGGTCGCGGGGTCGGTCAGCTCGGCAATCGTCAGCGCGGGTTCGCGCGCCAGCAGGCGCGTCTCCAGCATGTGCAGTGAAAGCAGGCTTCCAAAGTCGAAACTGCGGTAGGCCCGGCGCAGGTTGGTGGTGTCGGGCGTGCGGATCGGCAGCCACTCGTGATAGGCCTGCGCCGCCGCTGCCGCCCGGGCACTGAAGCTGCCTTCCGCGCCTTCGGTGTGGTTGACCGAGCCGTTGGCGTTGGCGTTGTCCGCAATCTCGTGATCGTCCCAGATGGCGATCATCGGCATGGTGGCGTGCAATTGCTTCAGGTCGGGATCGCTTCGGTACTGCGCGTAACGCGCCCGGTAGTCGGCCAGTGTCAGGCATTCGTTGGCGGGCACCGAAACCCGGCCCAGCGTCACCGCGTCTTCGGATGCGTAGCCGGTCGCCTCGTATTCATAGATGTAGTCGCCCAGGTGGACGGCGTACTCGGCCCCCACCGACAAGGCACCGCTGTACGCTTGGAAGAAGCCCGCGGGATAGTTGGAACAACTGAACACTGCCAGCTTCACGCTGGTGGCGTTCAAGGCCGGCAAGGTGCGTGTGCGGCCCACGGGCGAGATGTCGTCACCCGAACGGAAGCGAAAGAAATAGCTCTGGCCGGCCGCCAGGCCCGTCGCATCCACCTTCACCGTGTGGCCTGCATCGGGCGACGCCTGCGCCTGACCGGTGGACACCATCTGGGTGAAGCCAGCGTCCGCCGCCACTTCCCAGGACAAGGCCACCGGATCCGCGTCGCCGCGCGTGGCGTGGGTCCAGAGGATCACCCGGTCGGCCAGTGGATCACCGCTGGCCACACCGAAGTCGAACCGCACAGGCGCCAGTGGCGTGGGCGTCTCGTTGCCGTCGTCGCCACCGCCACCACAGGCCGAGAGCACGCCACCGGCCGACACGGCCGCAGACACGGAGACGAGGCGCACGATGAAGGTGCGGCGGCTGGAGGTGGTCATGGGAGTCCTTGAGGGCGGTCAACATTCCGCCCGTGCAAGTTACCCGCGTGATCGGTGGACGTCGGTGCGACATCGCACCGTCTGGCCTGGCGATCAGAGCCAGAAAGGATCGAGCGCGCTGGTGAAGGCCGGCAGGTCTTCGAAGTAAGGGAGAGCGCCACCCTCAATGGTGTGGAACGTCCAGTTGGGGCGCGATTGCACCGTGTCGCGGCCTTGAAAGTCGGTGAAGTCACCCCGGGTGGCCATGCTGACCCACACCGGCTCTGTGAGCGATTCGTACAGGGTGTTGATGTCGGCGCTGAACAGCGCACCCGAGAGGAAATGCAGCGGCGCATGGTGCGCACCGGGCTGTTGCGCCGTCAACACCGCCTGGCGCCAGAGCGTCTCGTCGATTTGGCTGCTGCCGAAGGTGCGCTTGAGGAAATAGCGCACCACCCCAGGGCGGGTGAGCTGCCGAAAGATGCGATCGCCCCAGCCCGGGCGGGCCAGCAGCTTCAGCAGCCATGGCTTGACCAGCGTGGTGCCCGGTGGGCCGTGGCGGCGCTTGCTCCGGGAGAAGCCGGTCGGCGTCACCAGCGCGATGCGCCGGATGTGCCCGGCAGCCTCGATCTGCGCGCGCGCCACGAACTCGCACCCAAGCGACACACCCAGGACATCCACCTGCTCGGCACCGAGGTCCGTGCGCATCCACTGCGCCACGGCCAGCACCGCATCGGTCATGAGGCGCGGCGTGTAGGCGCGGTCGCTGCGTTCGGAGTGCCCGTAGCCCGGCAGATCGAGTGCAACCACGAGCCGCTTGGCGCGGTAGTGATCGAAAAGCGGTGCCACTTCGGCCACGGATGCGGCTGCATTGACGCTGTGCACCAGCAGCAGCGGCGGCAAACCGTCGCCTCGGGCCGGGGCTTCGTTGTGGTACACCGCCACGCGGCCCGCCGCCGTGCGCAGGATCTGCATGGGCGCGGTCAGGCCAGGCGGCAGCGTGGGCACGCTCATGCCGACGTCACCTCGGCCTCTTCGTGCACCTGCGCGCGCGCCATGGCCCACACCTCGCGCGGCGGCAGCGGCTTCAACCGGTGATCGCTCCACACCTGCCGCCACTTGCGCGCGCCGCGCAGGCCATGGCGCAGCCCCAGCATGTGCCTCGCGATCGCGTACCACGGACAGCCGTCTTCCAGGAACGCCCGCTCCATGTAGGCCACCATCTGCTCCTCCACGGCCTCCCGCGTCAAAGTGGACGGTGCGGCGCCAAAGAAGGCCTCGTCCCAGGTGGTGAGCAGCCAGGGGTTGTGGTACGCCTCGCGGCCCACCATGGCGCCATCGACATGCTGCAGGTGTTCGGCGATCTGGTCGTTGGTGGTGATGCCACCGTTCACCGCAATGGTGAGCGACGGAAAGTCGCGCTTGAGCTGGTAGGCCAATGGATAGCGCAGCGGCGGAATCTCCCGGTTCTCCTTGGGTGAGAGCCCTTCCAGCCAGGCGTTGCGCGCGTGCACCAGAAACACCGAACAACCGGCCTCGCTCACCCTGCCCACGAAGTCGCGCACGAAGTCGTAGCTCTCCACCCGGTCGATGCCGATGCGGTGCTTGACGGTGACGGGAATCGACACCGCATCGCGCATGGCCTTCACCCCATCGGCCACCGTCTGCGGCTCGGCCATGAGGCAGGCGCCAAAGGCGCCGCGCTGCACGCGTTCGCTCGGGCAACCGCAGTTGAGGTTGATCTCGTCGTAGCCCCACTGCTCGCCCAGGCGCGCCGCATGGGCCAGGTCAGCCGGCTCGCTGCCGCCGAGCTGCAGCGCGACAGGATGCTCTTCCGCGTTGAAACGCAGGTGCCGCTGCACGCTGCCGTGCATCAGCGCACCGGTGGTCACCATCTCGGTGTACAGCAACGTGCGCCGGGACAGCAGGCGATGCAGGTACCGGCAATGGCGATCGGTCCAGTCCATCATCGGCGCGACGGACACGCGCCAGGGTGACAAGTCTCGGGTATCCATCGGACGGCTTCCTCAAGCGGGCGCGCGGGCGACGCCTGCTGCCTGGGAATGTTCCAGCACATAGCGCGTCATCGACTGCGCCAGCTCTTCTTCGCCGATGAAGATCTTGCCGGCGATTTCCTTTTCCAGCAGGCCTGCCTCTTCCTCGCTGTGGGTGCGAATCACGGTCTGGATTTCCGGGTTCAGGGTGCGGGCGATGCCGATCATCTGGCGCACGTCCAGCGTGTCGGGCGTGGCGATCACGAGCATGCCGGCTCGCGCAATGTGGGCCTGGATGAGCACCGCCGGATCGGCCGCGTCGCCGAACACAGCCGGTATGCCTTGTGCCCGCAGCCGCTCCACGATGTCGCGGTTCTGCTCGGCCACCACGTAGGGCAGGCGCTGCGCTTCGAGCGCTTCTGCAATGCGACGCCCCACCCGCCCATAGCCCACCAGCACGACCTGCCGCGAGAGGTATTTCTCATGCGTGGTCACGGGCAGTTCGGCCAGCGGGTCGTCGCGCGCTTCCAGTTGGCGTGCGAATGCGGAGTTCTTGCGCAGCCATTCCTGCAAGGGGTTGATGGCCTTGAACAAAAGCGGATTGATGGCGATGGAAATGAGCGCGCCAGCGAGCACCAGGCTCGTGCCCTCCGGCGGCAACAGACCCAGCGAAGCGCCCAGGCCGACAAGGATGAACGAAAACTCGCCGATCTGCGCCAGACTCGCCGAGACCGTCAGCGCCGTGTTGAGCGGGTAACGCATGGCCACCACCAGCGCGGCCGCCGCGAGGGACTTGCCGACGATGATGATGGCCACCACGCCGAGCACCTGCAGCGGTCGCTCCACCAGCACCGCCGGGTTGAACAGCATCCCCACCGAGACGAAGAACAGCACGGCGAAGGCATCGCGCAGGGGAAGCGATTCTTCGGCCGCGCGGTGGCTGAACTCGGACTCGCGCAACACCATGCCCGCAAAGAATGCTCCGAGGGCGAAGGACACGCCAAACAGCGCGGCCGAAGCGAAAGCGATGCTCACGGCGGCGGCCACGACGCACAGCGTGAACAGCTCGCGGGAACCCGTGCGCGTGACCTGCCAGAGCAGCCAGGGGAACAGGCGCCGCCCCACGATGAGCATGAGCGCCACGAATCCACCCACCTGCATCAAGGTGAAGCCGAGGGTGCGCCAGATCGAATCCAGGTCGCCGTCGGAACCTCGGCCGCCCAGGAATCCCGCCAGCGGCGGCAGCAACACCAGCACCAGCACCATGGCCAGGTCTTCCACCACCAGCCAGCCCACCGCAATGCGCCCGGTGAACGAATCCAGCAAGCCCAGACTCTCCAGCGCGCGCAGCAGGACCACCGTGCTCGCTACCGACAGCGAAATGCCGAACACCAGCGCAGCGCCAGGCGTCCAGCCCCACCACAGTGCCAGGCCCATGCCCATGAGCGTGGCCACGGCCATCTGCACCACCGCCCCTGGCAACGCGATCTTGCGCACGGAGAGGAGATCGTCCAGCGAAAAATGCAGGCCCACACCGAACATCAGCAGCATCACGCCGATCTCGGCGAGCTGTGCAGCAATGCCAGCGTCCGCCACGAATCCCGGCGTGAAGGGACCGATGATCACGCCCGCCAGAAGGTAGCCCACCAGCGCCGGGAGGCGCAGCTTGGCCGCCAGGAAGCCGAGCACCAACGCCAGGCCCAGGCCGGCGGCAATGGTGTTGATCAATGAAATGCTGTGGGGCATCGGTCGAATTTACACCACCCCCCTGGCGCCGAAGCCCAGGCAACAAAAAACCCGCCGAAGCGGGTTTGGTGCGAAGAGAAGGACCCCGTTCGAGGGTGCCGCCGGTCCGGCTTCGCCGGTCGGCGGGCACCGCCCCCTTGAGGGGGTGACGGGCTCGCCTCGCGAGTCCGTCGCAGGGGTGGTCCATCTAGCCCATGTGCAGGCCGCCGTTGACGGAGAAGTCCGCGCCTGTGGCGTAACCGCCTTCTTCGCTGGCCAGCCAGGCAATGATGGAGGCGATCTCGCTCGGCTCGCCCAGGCGCTTGACCGGGACGGTGGCGACGATCTTCTCCAGCACATCGGGGCGGATGGCCTTGACCATGTCGGTGCCGATGTAGCCCGGGCTCACGGTGTTGACCGTGACGCCCTTGGTGGCGAGTTCCTGCGCCAGCGCCATCGAGAAGCCGTGCATGCCGGCCTTGGCGGCCGAGTAGTTCGTCTGACCGGCCTGGCCCTTCTCGCCGTTGACCGAGGAGATGTTGACGATGCGGCCCCAGCCCTTTTCAACCATGTCGGCCACGACCTGCTTGGTCACGTTGAACATGGAGTTGAGATTGGTCTCGATGACGGCGTCCCAGTCTTCGCGCGACATCTTCAGGAACATGCGGTCGCGCGTGATGCCGGCGTTGTTCACCAGCACGTCGATGGTGCCGTGCTCGGCCTTGGTCTTGGTGAAGGCTTCCACGGTGGAATCCCAGTCTCCGACGTTGCCGACCGAAGCGTGGAAGGTGTAGCCCTGCGCCTTCTGCTCGTCCAGCCACTTCTTGAAATCGCGCGTGGGGCCGCAGCCTGCGATGACCGTGAAACCTTCCTTGTGCAGGCGCTGGCAGATGGCGGTTCCGATGCCACCCATGCCGCCCGTGACGTAGGCAACTTTTTGACTCATTGTGTGTGCTCCTCTGAGGTGTTTTGCGAAATGCAGTGCACGGGACGATTAGACCCAAGATTCAGCGTTCGACCGCGAGGGAAACCCCCATGCCGCCACCAATGCACAGTGCGGCCAGGCCCTTCTTCGCGTCGCGTCGCTGCATCTCGTGCAGCAGCGTCACCAGGATGCGGCAGCCGGACGCACCGATGGGGTGCCCGATGGCAATGGCTCCGCCGTTCACGTTCACGCGGGCGGGGTCGATGTCCAGCGCCTTGTTGACCGCGCAGGCCTGGGCAGCGAAGGCTTCGTTGAGTTCGAACAGGTCCACATCGGCGGCCTTCCAGCCGGCGCGCGCCAGCGCCTTCTTCGACGCCGGCACCGGCCCCATGCCCATGGTGGCGGGGTCCAGGCCGCTCGTGCCGAAGGCGGCAATGCGAGCGAGCGGCTTCAAGCCCAGCGACGCGGCCTTCTTCGCGCTCATCACGACCACGCCGGCAGCGCCGTCGTTGATGCCCGAGGCATTGCCTGCGGTGACCGAACCGGCCTTGTCGAACGCGGGGCGAAGGCCCGCCAGCGCTTCGGCATTGGTCTTCTTGTTGATGAACTCGTCGGCATCGAAAACGATGGGATCGCCCTTGCGCTGCGGAATGCTCACGCCCACGATCTCCTCCTTGAACTTGCCGGCATCCTGCGCGGCGCTGGCCTTTTGCTGGCTGCCCAAGGCCAGCGCGTCCTGCGCGTCGCGGCTGATGCCGTGCTCCTTGGCCACGTTCTCGGCGGTGATGCCCATGTGGTACTGGTTGTAGACGTCCCACAGGCCATCGACGATCATCGTGTCGGTCATCTTCCAGTCGCCCATGCGCTGGCCGTCCCGGCTGCCATTGAGCACATGCGGCGACGCGCTCATGTTCTCCTGGCCACCCGCGATCACGATCTCGCTGTCGCCCCAGGCCACCGCCTGCGCCGCCAGCATCACCGCCTTCAGGCCCGAGCCGCACACGGCATTGATGGTGAGCGCCGGCGTCTCCTTGGCCACGCCCGCCTTCATCATGGCTTGCCGGGCTGGGTTCTGGCCCACACCGGCGGCCAGCACCTGACCCATGATGACCTCACCAATGGCGTCCACCGGCAGGCCGGTGCGCGCGAGCAGTTCCTTGATGACGATGCTGCCGAGTTCGGTGGCGGGCGTCTTGGCAAGCGAGCCGCCGAACTTGCCCACGGCGGTGCGGGTGGCGGCGACGATGACGATGTCTTCCATGGTTCTCTCCTTGTTGTGCTCAAAAAAATCAGATATCAGGACTTGGCCTTGACGTAGCGACCCGGTGCAGGCTCGATGGCGGCGTAGGTCTTGCCCTTGCCATAGGTCCGTGGCGCTGCGATCTGCTTGCCCGCTTGCGGCTTGAGCCATGCGGACCAGTCGGTCCACCAGCTGCCGGGGTGTTCGGTGGCGCTGTCGATCCAGTCCTTCACGTCCTTCGGGAACTTGCCCGCAGGCCCGATCCAGTGGCTGCGCTTGTTCTTGGCTGCCGGGTTGATCACGCCGGCGATGTGGCCCGAGGCACCCATTACAAAGCGCTTCTTGCCGGGAAACAGCTGCGTGCTGCCATAGGCACCGCCGATGGGCACGATGTGGTCCTCACGTGAGCCATAGATGTAGACCGGCAGCTTCACCTGGCGGAAGTCGATCTTCTCGCCGCAGACCTTGACCTTGCCCGGCTTGACCAGGTTGTTCTCCAGGTACATCTGGCGCAGGTACCAGGCGTAGTACGGCCCAGGCAGGTTGGTGCTGTCGGAATTCCAGTACAGCAGGTCGAAAGGCGGCGGGGTTTCCCCCTTGAGGTAGTTGCCCACCACGTAGTTCCACACCAGGTCGTTCGGGCGAAGGAAGCTGAAGGTCGTGGCCAGGTCGCGCCCGGGCATGAGGCCGCCGTCCTTGAACTGCATCTCGCGGTACTTCACGAAGTTCTCGTCGATGAACACGTCGAGGATGCCGGTGTCGGTGAAGTCCAGCAGCGTGGTGAGGAAAGTGGCGCAGTTCACGGGCTCTTCGCCACGCGCCGCAAGCACGGCCAGCGCCGTGCCCAGCATGGTGCCGCCCACGCAGAAGCCCAGTGCGTTGATGGTCTTGGCGCCCGTGATGTCCTGCGTGACCCCGATGGCCTTGATCACCGCTTCCTCGATGTACTCGTCCCAGGTCTTTTGCGCCAGCGATTCGTCCGGGTTGCGCCAGCTCACCACGAAGGTGCGGTGCCCCTGTTCCACGCAATAGCGGATCAGGGAGTTCTCGGGCTGCAGATCGAGGATGTAGAACTTGTTGATGCAGGGTGGCACCAGCAGGAAAGGTCGCTCGTACACCTTGGCGGTGAGCGGCTTGTATTCGATGAGCTGGAACAGCTCGTTCTCGAACACCACGGCGCCTTCGGTGGTGGCCACGTTCTTGCCGACCTCGAACACGCTCTCGTCGGTCATGGACACATGGCCCTGCTTCATGTCGTGCAGCAGGTTCGCCACGCCCTTGGCGATGCTTTCGCCCTGCGTGTCGATGGCCTTCTTCTGCGCCTCGGCATTGAACGCGAGAAAGTTGCTCGGTGCGCTGGCGTCGATCCACTGCTGCACGGCGAAGCGCACGCGGCTGCGCGTCTTGGCGTCGCCCTGCACGGCATCGGCCATGGCCATGAGCGTGCGCGCGTTCAGCAGGTATGAAGCCGCCGCGAAAGCGGCCACCGGGTTGCCGGCCCAGGCATCTGACGCGAATCGCCGATCACCCGCCGGCTTGACGTGGGGACCCTGGTTCCAGAGGCCCGTGACATCCTTCAGGTACGCGTTCTGGATTTCGAGCAGCTTGGCAGGATCGAAGCTCACACCCTGACCGGCGGCCTGCGTGAACAGGTCCCCCATGCCGGCCATGCCCGGCATGGTTGGCATGGCCGTGGGCACCGGCATGGCGAAAGGGTTGGATGATCCCGCCGCAGCCCCCGGCATCGTCTGCGCCAGCTGGGTCCATTGGCTGATGAGGTTCTGCTGGAACTGCTGGGCGGACTCCAGCCAGTTGGGAGGGGAATTCTTGCCCGATGTCATGCTGGTCTCCGTGGGTGTTGCCTGCGGCCTATGATGGCTCGTCTGGGGAAGGTGTTCCGGGTTTTCCCTAGTGTCGGCGTCTCGGCTTCCAGCAAGCTGACGCGAGATCCCCGGGCTTCAAGGATGGCCGTGTATCTGGTGGTGATCGGGTGGATGTACGTGGTGCTCATGATGTCGGTGGCCGAGGCCACCAACACCACAGGGACGGTGCTTGGGGCCATTGTGACCTTTTTTCTCTATGGAGTGCTGCCGGTGGCACTGGTGGTTTACCTGATGCGCACGCCCCAGCGGCGCAAGGCGCTGAAGGCCCGCGAAGCGGCCGAGCAGCGTGAGGCGACAACGGCCGCCTCAAGCGATCCAGACGCAGGCGGCCATGCGTCCGGTGCTGCCGAGGCGAGCGGCATCACGCCGGTGCGAAAAGAACCTTGAGGCATCGGCCACGGTGCACCACGCATCGCTGCCGTCGTTGCCATGCACATCGATGACACCGACCGACCCCAGCGCAAGGCGTGCCAGCGCGGGCAGGTCGGCGATGAACCTGCCATCGCCACTGGGCCAGAAGTGCGCCACGGCAGCGGGATCGGCGCTCACGAACAGCTCGCAAACCTCGGCGCCCACCTCGAACGCTTTGGGCCCGATGCAGGGTCCCAGCCAGGCCATCACCTCGCCCTCCCCCGCGGCCTCACGAAGCGCCTGAACCGTGGCCTGCAGCACGCCGGCTGCCAGGCCTCGCCAGCCGGCGTGAGCGGCCGCCACCGTGGTACCCGAGGCGTGCGCGAACAGCACCGGCAGGCAGTCCGCCACCATGATGGTGGCGGCCACTCCAGGACCCTGGACCACGCAGCCATCGGCCTCGGTTCCGTTGGATGTTGACGGGTTGAGGTGCACGACCTGCGTGCCGTGAACCTGCTGCAGGAACACAGGACGCGCGGGCGCAGTGAACGCGGCCAGCCGATCGCGATTGGCTGCCACGGCCAAGGGCTCGTCGCGAACGTGATCACCGAGGTTGAAACTGTCGAAGGGCGCCACCGAAACGCCACCCTCCCGCGTCGTGAACACCGCCCTCACCCCAGGCGGCGCCGGCCAGTCCGGCACCAGGCCGTCGGCCGCCAGCAGCATCAGGCTTCGGCGTCGGGGCAGGCCGACGGCTGGCTCTTCTGGAACGCCTCGAGCTTCATGCAGGCCTCGAAGGCCGCCATGGTGCGCGGCAGGCCACTGAAGTCCGTGTTGAAGCGCTGCCCGTTGAAGATCTGCGGCACCAGGCAGCAGTCGGCCAGCGTCGGTGTGTCACCCAAACTGTAGGTGGACGGCGGCAGCTGCGCGAGCTGGCCCTCGTAGGCCTCGAGCCCGGCGCGAACCCAGTGGCGGTACCACACGTTCTTGGGTTCCTCCTCCACCTTCAACTCGCGCGTGAGGTACTTGAGGATGCGCAGGTTGTTCACCGGATGGATCTCGCAGGCCACGATCTGTGCCAGCGCGCGCACGCGTGCACGGTCGATCAGGTTGGCCGGCACCAGCGACGGCGTGGGATGCACTTCGTCGAGGTACTCGATGATCGCCATGCTCTGGGTCAGCCGCGTCCCGTCGTCAAGCTCGAGCACCGGCACCAGGCCTTCGACCGAGATGTGGCCGAACGCAGGGAGCTTGTGGTCGCCGCGCGCGATGTGCACCGGCACGTAGTCGTAGGGGATGCCCTTGAGCGCCAGCGCGATGCGCACGCGAAAAGAGGCCGAGGAGCGGAAGTAGTTGTAGAGCTTCATGGGCCCAAGGATAAACCTGCGCTCCCCCGCGCGTTCAAGCCGCCGCCAGCGCCGGGTAGTCGGTGTAGCCTTTTTCGCCGCCGCCGTAGAAGGTCGCGCGGTCGGGTTCGTTGAAGGGGCCAGATTGCTTCAAGCGCTGCACCAGATCGGGGTTGGCGATGTAGAGCTTGCCGAAGGCGATCAGATCGGCGCCCTGCTC
The DNA here is from genome assembly GCF_051858985.1 of Hydrogenophaga sp. GTDB lineage: Bacteria > Pseudomonadota > Gammaproteobacteria > Burkholderiales > Burkholderiaceae_C > Hydrogenophaga. The sequence continues at coordinate 984,719 of NZ_JBHYGM010000002.1, forward strand.
AAGCGACTTCTCCGCCAGAGCCAGGTCGTAGCCGTTGTTGACCATCCAGGCAGCGCGGCCCCCTGCGGTGCGGAAGGTCTCCCGCAAGGCCAGGTAGTCGAACGGACGATCGGCGATCTCCCGCGGCCCACCCGTCGCGCCTTCGATGAAATGCACATACGCCAGGCCCATGGGCGCGAGCAGGCGCATCACGTGTTCAAACAGCGGCTGGGGATCGGTGTCGAGGGCATCGTTGGCCGGGGTCACGGGCGAAAGGCGGATGCCGGTGCGATCGCCACCGATGGCGTCCGTGACGGCTTGCGTCACTTCCTGCAGCAGCCGTGCACGGTTCTCGATGGAGCCACCGTAGGCGTCTGTGCGCTGATTGCTGCCGGTCTTGAGGAACTGGTCGATCAGGTAGCCGTTGGCCGCGTGGATCTCCACGCCGTCGAAGCCCGCCTCGATGGCGGCCAGGGCCGCACGACGGTAGTCATCGACGATGCCGGGCATCTCGTCAAGCGCCAGCGCGCGGGGCTCGGAGGTTTCCACGAAGGTGGGCACGCCTTCCTTGATGAGCACGGTCTTGGTCTTGGCGCGGATCGCCGAGGGCGCCACGGGAGCCCCGCCGTCGGGCTGAAGCTCGGTGTGCGAGACGCGCCCCACGTGCCACAGCTGCACGACGATCTTGCCGCCAGCCTGATGCACCGCCTGCGTCACCCGTTTCCAGCCTTCGATCTGCTCGGGCGCGTAGAGGCCCGGCACATCCGAATAACCCTGGCCCTGATGGCTGATGGCCGTGGCTTCGGTGATGAGCAGGCCGGCACTGGCACGCTGCGCGTAATAGGTGGCCATCAAAGGCGTGGGCACGGCGCCGGGCGCGCGGTTGCGCGTGAGAGGGGCCATGACGATGCGGTTGGCGAGTTGAAGTCGGCCAGCGGAAATGGGTTCGAAGAGAGTGGTCATGCGCGCATTGTGCGCAGCTCAGGGTTTGCCCGCATACAAGGCGCCCAATGTCCCCGCCACCACAGGGACGATGCTCACGGCATTGCTCGCGTGCGCAATGCAGTCGGTGCTCCAGATCTCGCGCACACCGGCGCTCCGCACGCGTTGCACCGAGCCAGGCGCGAACAGCGCATGCGTCACCGCCACGTCCACCGAGGCAGCGCCTGCCGCGAGCAACATGGCCGCAGCGCGCGCCAGGGTCTGGCCGGAGCTGGCCACGTCGTCGATGAGCACCACGGCACGGCCGGCCACCGGCAGCTCAGGCAGCTCGATGTCAACCTCCTGGTCCCCGTGCCTCGTCTTGTGGCACACGGCGTGGTCCCAGCCCTGGGTTTGCGCCGCTAGCGCCACCCATTGCAGGGCTTCTTCGTCGGGTCCGATCAGCAACACGTCGCGTCGCTGGGAGGCAACGTGCTCGGCCAGCAGCGGCGCGCCGCTGAGCGCGATCGCATCCTTGAGCGGAATCGCCTCGTCCAACGTGGCAATGCGGTGCAGGTGCGGGTCCACGGTGATGACCGCGTCGAACAGATCGGCCAGGAAACCGCCCACGATGCGCTGGCTCACCGCTTCACCGGGATGGAAAGCCATGTCCTGGCGCATGTAGGCCAGGTACGGGGCCACAAGTGTCAGGTGGACGGCGCCGAGTTCGCGGGCCGCGCGGGCGGCGATCAGCAACTCGACCAGTTTTTCGTTGGGCTGGTGAAGACTGCGCCAGATCACCACCCGCTCGGGCAGTGCATCTGGCAGGCGCAGGCGCCACTCCCCATCGGGGAACCGGTGCCGCTCGATCAATGCCAGCGCAAGCCCGGCCGCCCCGGCGGTGGCGCGCGCAATGCCCTCTTCGTCGTCAAAGCACAGCAGGACGCCCTGCCCGGTTCCTTGGTTCATGCCCGGCACGATACACCGGGCGCGTGTTCAACCCACCACGAGGCGGATGGCGGGCAGCACGCGCTCGGAATCGACGCGACGCTCCAGCGCCAGGCGCATGTTCATCTGCGCGACTTCGGTGTGTTCCACCGCCAGGGCCTGCGCGCGGGCGCTCTCGCCCCGCACCAGCGCATCGAACAGCATGTGGTGCTGGCGGTGGGCATAGAGCATCCAGTCGCGGTCCATGGCGAGCGTGCCCTGCATGGGCAGCATGGCGGACGCGGGTGCGAACGGCAGCTTGTCGTTCAGCGCCACCGCTCGTTGCAGGGCGCGGTTGCCGCAGGCTTCCAGCAGCAGGGCATGAAAGCGGTCGTTCATCACCGAATAGGCCGCGTAGCTTTCGATCGTGAGCGGGTTGTCGGCGAGCAGACGGTCGCCCTCTTCCAGACAACCCTGCAACTGACCCTGCAACTGGCGCGAGACGCCGTGCTCGGCCACCAGCCGCGCCGCCATGCCTTCGAGATGCCCGCGCACGGCAATGGCGTCGCGCACTTCCTGCGCGGTGAACTGCCGCACCAGGTACTTGCCGGTGTCGTTGGCCTCCACCAGGCCCTCCTGCTCCAGCGTGACCAGCGCAGCACGCACCGGCGTGCGCGAGGCGCCCAGGCGCTCGGCGAGTTGCTGCTCGGCCAGGCGCTGACCGGGTTCGAACCCCCCATTGAGGATCAGGTCGCGCAATTGCATCAACACGGTGTCTTGCAAGCTCATGCCGCAAACTGTACACTGAATTTAGGAAACGGTATACCGTTTGAACACCCCGCCTGGAGCCCGCCCATGAAAGCCGAACTCAATCAACGTCTCACCCAGGTGGGCCCTGGCACACCCGGAGGTGAACTGCTTCGACGCTACTGGCAGCCGGTGGCCCTGCTTGACGAATTCGATCCCACGCTGGACCCGCGCATGGCGGTGCGCCCGGTGAAACCGGTGCGCCTGCTGGGACAGAACCTCGTGCTGTTCCGCGATGCGCAAGGACAATTCGGTCTGCTCGACCGCGACTGCCCGCACCGGGGCGCCGATCTGGCCTTCGGCCGCAACGAAGGGGACGGCCTGCGCTGCCCCTTTCACGGCTGGAAGTTCGACACCTCGGGCCAGTGCATCGAAACGCCGGCAGAGCCAGCGGGCAGCACGCTGTGCACGCGCATTCGACAGCGCAGCTACCCGCTGCAGACGGCCAGCGGGGTGCTGTTCGCCTGGCTCGGGCCCGAAGGCCAGACACCGCCTCCGCTCCCGGCGCTGGACTGCTTTGCCGCGCCGGCTTCGCACACATTCGCCTTCAAGGGCCTGTGGCACTGCAACTGGCTGCAGTCGTTTGAGGTGGGCATCGACCCCGCACACGCGTCGTACCTGCACCGCTTCTTCAACGACGCGTCGCTGGAAGACAGCTATGGCAAGCAGTTCCGCGGCGCAAGCGCGGGCGACGTGGGCGGCGAGCGCTGGCCCATGACCCGCGTGATGCGCGAGTTCGGGCAGCCGCAGATTTCCTTCGAGGCCACACCTTACGGCTTGCAGCTCACTGCACTGCGCCCCATGACGGAGGAGCTCACGCACGTGCGGATCACCAACGCCGTGTTCCCGCAGACCTTCGTGATCCCGCTGTCCGAGACCATGACCATCACGCAGATGCACGTGCCGGTGGACGACACGCACAACTACTGGTACGCGTTCTTCACCAGTTTTGACGGCCCGGTGGACAAGGAGGCCATGCGCAACCAGCGCCTGCCCGCCGTCACCCTGCCCGACTACATCCCGAAGTCCGGCCGGCAGAACCATTGGGGCTTCAACCCCGAGGAACAACAGACCCGCACGTACCTGGGCATGGGCGAAGACGACATCAATGTGCACGACCAGTGGGCGTGCGAGAGCATGGGCGCCATCCAGGACCGCACGCGCGAACACCTGGGGACCACCGACCGCGTGATCATGGCCAACCGGCGAATGCTGCAACAGGCGATCGACACGGTGGAGCAAGGCGGCACGCCCCCCGGCATTGCCGACGCCGCGCTCCACAGTGCGATCAGTGGCCCGGACACGGTGGACGGCATAGCGCCCGCCAAAGACTGGCAGGCATGGTGGCAGGAAGGCGTGCGAGCCAAGCGTGAGAACGCGCCCTGGGTCGGGCGCGACGTGATGGCGGAATCGAAATGACGCACTTTGCCGAACGCTGCGGCATTCACCCCGCCGCGCGCGAGGAAGCGTGCCTGCGCACCGCACGAGTGATCGAGGCCAGTGGCATCGAGCTGGTGCGCTTCGGCTGGTGCGACACCCACGGCATGTTGCGCGGCAAGACGCTCACCGCCGCCGCCGCCGTGCGGGCGCTGCGTGATGGCGTGGGCATGGTGGGCACGCTCATGCTCAAGGACACGGCCGACCGCACGGCCTGGAAAGTGTTCGAACCTGGCGCCACCGACGGATTGCCGGGTTTTGCCGGCGCGGCCAATCTGATGTTGCTGCCGGAGCCGGAGAGCTACACCACCCTGCCTTGGCTGGAGCGCACCGGCTGGCTGCGCTGCCAGCCCTGGTTCGGCGATGGCACGCCGGTGCCGCTGGACACCCGGCGCGTGCTGCAGAACGCGCTGGCTCGACTGGCCCGGGCGGGCTACGGCCTGAAGACCGGACTGGAGGTCGAATTCCATATCTACCGGATCACCGACACCCGACCACAGCTCGACCCCGACATGGCCGCATGGCCCGGTTTGCCACCGACGGTGGAGATGATCCATCCCGGCTACAACTTGCAGGCGGAGGCCATGGCGGACCTGGCCGACGAGCCGCTGCGCATCGTGCAGCGCACGGCACAGGCACTGGGCCTGCCGCTGCAATCGCTGGAGATCGAACTGGGCCCGAGCCAGGTGGAAGCCGTGTTCGACGCCACCGACGCGCTCACGGCCGCCGACCAGATGGTGTTGTTCCGCAACGGGGTGCGCCAGGCCCTTCGCCGCGCGGGTTTCCACGCCACCTTCATGTGCCGACCGCCGTTCACGAACATCATGTCCAGCGGCTGGCACCTGCACCAGTCGCTGGTCGACCTGCACCAGGGTGGCAACGCCTTTGTGCGCGACGCGCCCGCGCCTGGCACCACCCCGTCGGACGCCACCCACACCCTCTCGAAGACCGGCGCCCACTGGCTCGCTGGCCTGCTGGCGCACGCCCGCGGCATGACAGTTTTGTGCACGCCCACCATCAATGGCTTTGCCCGCTTCCGGCCCAACGCGCTCGCGCCACAGGCAGTGCTCTGGGGCCAGGACAACCGGGGCGCCATGCTGCGCGTGGTGGGTGCGGCTGGCGACGGTGCCACCCGCATCGAGAACCGCGTGGGCGAGCCGGCGGCCAATCCCTACCTCTACATGGCCGCGCAGGTCCATGCCGGGCTCGACGGCATCGAGCGCGGCCTGACCCCGCCACCCGCATGCGAAGCGCCGTATGCGGACGGTGGCGAGAAGATCCCCACGTCGCTCGCAGACGGCCTGGCTGCACTTCAGGAAGATGCCGCGCTGCGCGACGGCCTCGGCGAAGATTTCGTCGGTTACTACAGCCGCATCAAGCAGAGCGAGATCGATCGCCACGCGCAGGCCGAGGACAAGACCGATTTCGAGCGCCGCGAATATTTCAGCCGAACCTGACCCACACACCCATGATCACGATCCGCTTCATCCACGCCGACCAGCGCGTGCAGGACATCCAGACCGAACCCGGCCAGAGCCTCATGAAGGCCGCCGTGGACGCCAACGTGGCCGGCATCGAAGCCGACTGCGGCGGCTCGCTCACGTGCGCCACCTGCCACGTCATCGTGGCGCCCGAATGGGCCAGCCGCCTGCCGCCCCCGGTAACCGATGAGGTCGACATGCTGGACTTCGCCGCGAGCCCGGTGGAAAAAGAGAGCCGGCTTTCGTGCCAGATTCGACTCCTGCCCGAGCTGGATGGCCTGGTGGTCCGGCTGCCCGCCACCCAACACTGAGTACACTGATTGAACCGCATCGTCTGCCCGACATTCCACACACCATGACCGAAACCACCTACGCCTTCGCCCCTCCCGCTGTCGTCAGCGTGCCCGTTCTGGGCCGCGCCGAGCGTTTCGCCGTGCACCGCATCTACTGCGTGGGCCGCAACTACGAAGAACACGCCAAAGAGATGGGCTTCACCGGCCGCGAGCCGCCTTTCTTCTTCCTCAAGCCGGCCGACGCGATCGTGGTGGCTGAACCGGGCCAGACTGCCACCATTCCATATCCCACCCAGACCTCCAACCTCCACCACGAGATCGAACTCGTGGTCGCCATCGGTGTGGGCGGGAAAGACATCAAGGCCGCCGACGCGGCCCGGCACATCTATGGCTACGCCGTGGGCCTGGACATGACGCGCCGTGACCTGCAGACCGACATGAAGAAGCAGGGTCGCCCTTGGTGCATCGGCAAGGCCTACGACCAGTCCGCCCCCATCGGGCCGATCACCCTCGCGGCGCAGGCGGGCGACGTCAACCATGCCGCCATCTGGGTGCAGGTGAATGGCACCGACCGCCAGCGCAGCAACGTGGCCAAGCTGATCTGGAACATTGCCGAAACCATCGAGCATCTGTCGGCCGCCTGGGAACTGAAGCCCGGCGACCTCATCTACACAGGCACGCCCGAAGGTGTGGCCGCGGTGGTGAGCGGCGACGCCATGACCGGCGGCGTGGACGGCCTGACACCCATCTCGGTCAAGGTCGCCTGACCCCCGGCACGGCCACACCGAGGGTTAGACCTCTCGGCATCCACGACGCCCCCGCGTATCCTTGCTCCACTTTTTTTCACAGCACCCAGGAGAACTCCACCATGATCCAACGCAGAACCCTGCTCCAGTCCGGCGCCGCCGTGGCCCTTGGCGCGCCGGCCTTCGCCAGCTTGGCGCAGCAAAGCGTCACGCTCAAGTTCCACACCTTCATGGCCCCGCAATCCAATGTGTGGCTCAACATGCACAAGGCCTGGATGGACAAGGTCGAGAAGGATTCCGGCGGGCGCATCAAGTTCGAAGGCTATCCCGCCATGCAGCTCGGCGGTTCGCCGGCCCAGCTGTACGACCAGGCCCGCGATGGCGTGGTCGATATCGTCTGGACGCTGCCGGGCAACACCCCGGGTCGCTTCCCGCGCATCGAAGCCTTCGAGCTGCCGTTCATGATGAACAACGCCGAAGCCACCTCCAAGGCCTACTGGGAGTACGTCCAGACGGTCGCCAAGGACGAGTTCAAGGACACCCACCCCATCGCCCTGCAGGTGCACGGCCCCGGCATGTTCCACATGCGCAGTAAACAGGTGAAGACCGCTGAAGACCTCCGCGGCTCCAAGGTCCGTGGCCCGACCCGCCAGATCACCAAGATGCTGGGCTACCTGGGCGCCACACCCGTGGGCATGCCACTGCCGCAGATTCCAGACGCGCTGTCCAAGGGCGTGATCGACGGCTGCGTGATCCCCTGGGAGGTGGTGCCTTCGGTGAAGGTGCACGAGCTCACCAAGTTCCACAGCGAATTCGACCCCGCCGGCGGCGCGCTCTACACCACCACCTTCGTGATGGCGATGAACCGCAACAAGTACGCCTCGCTGCCGGCTGACCTCAAGGCCGTCATCGACAAGAACTCCGGCCTGGAGACCTCGGGCTGGCTGGGCAAGGTGCAGCAGGCCGGCGATGGCCCGGGTCGCGAGCAGGCCGTCAAGCAAGGTAACACCATCTACACCATCCCCGCCGCCGAAGCGCAGGAATTCCGCCGCAAGGCACGCCTGGTGGAAGTGGAGTGGGTGCAGGACATGGACAAGCGTGGCTTCAACGGCAAGGAACTGCTGGACACGGCCAAGGCACTGATCGCCAAGCACGGGAAAAAGGCGTAAGGCCCTCTCCCTTGAAAAGCCGGGCCCTGAGCCCGGCTTTTTTCTGAGCCCGTAAACTGCCCCGATGCTCCGCACTCCCGCCAAACACTGCCGCAATTGCGGCACCGCTGTGCAACTCCGGCTGCCCGATGACGGCGACACGCGCGCGCGCGCCGTGTGTCCGGCCTGCCTGACCGTGCACTACGACAACCCGCTCAATGTGGTGGGCACCGTGCCGGTATGGGGCGAGGCCGGGGAGTACGTGCTGCTGTGCAAACGCAACATCGAGCCACGCCGTGGCAAGTGGACACTGCCAGCGGGCTTCATGGAGCTGGGCGAAACCACCGCCGAGGGGGCTGCGCGCGAAACCGACGAGGAAGCCGGCGCGCAGTTCGAGCTGGGCGACATCTTCACCCTCATGAACGTGGCCCGGGTGGGCCAGTTGCACATCTACTACCGTGCGCGCCTGCTCAGCGCAGAGTTCGATCCGGGTCACGAAACCATCGAGGCGCGCCTGTTCACCGAAGACCAGATCCCCTGGGACGAGATAGCCTTTCGGACCGTGAAGGAGACGCTGGAACATTACTTCGCTGACCGGCGCCGGGGCGCCTTCGGCTTCCACGCCTTCGACATCGCCTGAAGGCCGCGAGCAAGGCGCCCATGAGCCCTTCGCGCCACTGGCCCCTGGTGCTTCGGCTGGGCAGCGCGCAAACGCTGGCATGGGCTTCTTCCTACTACCTGCCTGCGTTGCTCGCCCGCCCCATGGCGCAGGCGTTGGGCATACCCGTCACGCAGGTATGGACGGCCTTCAGTGTGGCCTTGCTGCTCTCCGCAGCGCTCGGCCCGTTCACAGGACGCGCCATCGACCGTTGGGGCGGACGCCCGGTGCTGATGGGGACCAGCCTGCTGTTTGCAGCGGGCCTGGCCGGCCTGTCCCAGGCGCAGGGCTTCGCCAGCCTGCTGCTGGCGTGGATGCTGATCGGCGTGGCCATGGGTGGCGGCCTCTACGAGGCCGCGTTCGCAGCGCTGGTGCGCCTGCGCGGCACCCAGGCACGGGCGTCCATCACCGGCATCACGCTGCTGGCCGGTTTCGCCAGCACGGTGGGATGGCCGCTGAGCGGCTGGTGGGAGGCCGAGTGGGGCTGGCGCACCGCCTGCCTCCTGTGGGCAGGTCTGCATCTGTTGGTGGGCCTGCCGCTCAATGCAAGCATCCCGCGTGCCGCCGCACTGCCCACGCCGCAAGCCATCCGGCAGGATGGTGATCCCGCGTTTGACCACCCCTCGGAACCTGCGCCCCGTCACGCGGCCTGGGTCCTGGCCTACGTGTTCGCCGTCACATGGTTCGTGAGCACCGCCATGGCCACCCACCTGCCCCAACTGCTCGTGGCCAGCGGCGCCACGATGGCGGGCGCGGTGGCCATCGGCGCGCTGGTCGGCCCGGCCCAGGTGGCGGGCCGGCTGCTGGAGTTCGGGCTCCTTCGACGCCTTAATCCATTGCTGGCGGCGCGGGCCGCCGCATTGGGTCATCCCCTGGGCGTGGCCTGCTGGATGCTCTTCGGTCCGGTGGCAGGCCCGGTGTTTGCCGTGCTCCACGGAGCGGGCAACGGCATCCTCACCATCGCCAAGGGCACCCTGCCACTGGTGCTTTTCGGGCCCCGTGGCTACGGCCAGCGACAAGGCCTGATCACGGCACCCTCGCGCGTCGCCCAGGCGTTCGCTCCGCTGGTGTTCGGCGCCTGCATCGAGCGCTGGGGCGCAGGCGCCCTGTGGATTTCCAGTGCGCTGGGCCTGAGCGCGGTGGCGGCCTTGCTGTGGCTGCGCACCGGCGCCAGGCGCTGATCAGCCGGCGTCGGCCTGCAGGGGTGCGGGCCAGTTCAGCAGCTCCGCCAGGCGCGTGACCACCCAGGTGGCTTCAGCCTCGGTCACCACCGCCGGCTCCACCCGCAGCCCCAGCAGGCAGCGGGTGAGCACATCGCTTTCAGCGATGCCCAGGCTGAACTCCATCTGCCGCGCGGTCTCCGTCAGCATCTGCGCCATGTCCTCGCAAAGCTCGTAGCGCGCCGCCAGCTCGGCGCGCGGCAACGACGGCTTCTGCCGCCCGGGCGCGAGGTAGAGCTCCAGAAAGGAAGCTGGAATTTCGATCTGGGATTCGTCGGACATGCCGCACTGTATTGCACCGGCGCACCGCTTCGGGCACCATGCGGCGCTTCACCCCACACACAAGGCACACCCCATGGCCATCTGGATGGAACTCGGCATCTTCATCGTCGTGCTGGCCTTTGGTGTCTGGCAGTTGTGGGACGTGAAGAAGGCCAAGGCCGAGCGCCTGGCTCGTGAAAACGTGGCCCGGAACTCAGCCAGCGACACCCCCGACTGAAGATTTCAGGCCGTCGTCCGATATTGCCAAGAATGAGGCCAGACGGCGAACCACGCTCACACCTGCGCCAAACGAAATTGATCGCCATGAGAAAACAGGGAACCGTGGTGCGCTGGGACCGTGAACGTGCATTCGGCTTCATCCGAAGCCCGGACACGGCCGCCGACATCTTTTTCCACACCCGGGATTTCAGCGGACACAACCCGCCGGGCGAAGGCATGGAAGTGACGTTCGAGGAGATCCACGTCGGCGGCAAGGGGCCGCGGGCGCTGTCCGTGGAGCCGCTGCGCAATGCCCTGGCCTCCCCGCTGGATGCCACGCCCCTGCCCATCGCGGCGGAGGCGGAGATCCTGCCCAAGGCACGACCCGCACAGCGTTCCCGCACGCCGCGCGAAAAACGCCGCGAGGAACTGCCGTTGTGGATCGGCCTGGGGCTGATCGCAACCTGGCTGCTGCTGTGGTTGATCGGCATCGGGTTCGGCCGCTTCCCGTGGGTGATCATGACCGCGGTGATCATCGTCAACCTGGCCACGTTCTACATGTACTGGCGCGACAAGGATGCGGCCATCACCGAAAGCCCGCGCGTGCCCGAAGACTGGCTGCATGGACTGGACCTGGCGGGCGGATGGCCCGGCGGGTGGTTTGCCCAGCACATCCTGAGGCACAAGACCGCCAAGATGCGTTTTCAGATGATGTTCTGGGCCACCGTGGCACTGAACTTCGCCGCTCTGCTGGCGTGGATCTGCTGGCCCTTGTTCATGGGGCCGCCGGAAGCCTGAAAAGCCGCCTTCAGCGCGGTTTGCGTTTGCCGGCACCCACCGGCGAACCCGCTCGGGCCGCACCGGTCACGCGCGGCGGCAGACCGGTGTGCTGCGTGAGCAGGCGCCCTTTGGCGGGCGCCACAACCCCCTTGGCCACCGGCGTGCTGTTCTTGCGCCGCGCGCTCTGGTAGCCGCCGTCGGTCATGGGCTGGAAGGTGGGAATGAGGTGGTGCTTGCCATTGCCGATGAGGTCGGCACGTCCCAGGGTCTTGAGCGCCTCGCGCAGCAGGGGCCAGTTGTTCGGATCGTGGTAGCGCAGGAAGGCCTTGTGCAGGCGGCGGCGCTTGTCGCCCCGCACGATGTCCACGCGCTCGGCGCGTTCGTCGCGGTGAATGCCCTTGAGCGGGTTCAGGTTGGTGTGGTACATGGCCGTGGCGGTCGCCATGGGGCTGGGGTAGAAGGTCTGAACCTGGTCGGCGCGAAATCCGTTCTTCTTCAACCACACCGCCAGGTTCATCATGTCCTCGTCGCTGGTGCCTGGATGGGCGGCGATGAAGTAAGGAATGAGGTACTGCTTCTTGCCCGCCTCTTCGCTGAACTTCTCGAACAGCTGCTTGAACTTGTCGTAGCTGCCGATGCCGGGCTTCATCATCTTGGACAGCGGCCCGCCTTCGGTGTGCTCGGGCGCGATCTTCAGGTAGCCACCCACGTGGTGCTGCACCAGCTCCTTGACGTACTCGGGACTCTGGATCGCCAGGTCGTAGCGCAGGCCGGAGCCGATCAGCACCTTCTTGATGCCGCGCAGTTCGCGCGCGCGCTTGTAGATCTTGATGAGCGGGCCGTGGTCCGTGTGCAGGTTGGAGCAGATGCCGGGGTAGACACAGCTCGGCTTGCGGCAGGCGGCCTCGATCTCGGGCGTCTTGCAGCCCAGGCGGTACATGTTGGCCGTGGGGCCACCGAGATCGGACACCACGCCGGTGAAGCCCTCCACCTTGTCGCGGATGTCTTCCACTTCCTTGATGATGGATTCTTCCGAACGGCTCTGGATGATGCGACCTTCGTGCTCGGTGATCGAACAGAAAGTGCAGCCGCCGAAGCAGCCGCGCATGATGTTCACGCTGAAGCGGATCATTTCCCACGCGGGGATCTTCGTCGCGCCATCGTGCCTGCCGTGTTTGTCAGCGTATGTGGGATGCGGGCTGCGCGCGTAAGGCAGATCGAAGACGTGATCCATCTCCGCCGTGGTGAGCGGAATCGGCGGGGGGTTGATCCACACGTCGCGGGCGGTTGCGCCCTCTCCGTGAGCCTGCACCAATGCACGGGCATTGCCGGGATTGGCTTCGACGTGAAGCACGCGGTTCGCGTGGGCATAGAGCACCGCGTCGCTGCGAACCTGCTCGTAGCTGGGCAGGCGGATCACGGAGCGGTCGCGCGGCGGCGGCTTTCGTTTGCTCTGAAGGGCCGGGTTGGGCATGAACTTCAGCGGCTGGATCGCGGGGTTGGCCTCGACCGTGGGGCCATCCCCCTCTTCTTTGGAGCAACTCTGTCCCTGCGCCTGCGCCTGTTCGCTCGTGGTGAGGTAGGGGTTGATGTGACTCTCCACGCGCCCGGGCGCGTCCACCTCGCTGGAGTCGATCTCGATCCATCCTGCCGCCGTGGGATCGCCCGGCCGGCGCACGAAAGCCGTGCCGCGAACGTCCGTGATCTGCTCGATGGGCTCGCGCGCTGCAATGCGGTGCGCGACCTCGACCAGCGCGCGCTCGGCATTGCCGTACAGCAGAAGGTCGCACTTGCTGTCTACCACCACGCTGCGGCGAACCTTGTCACTCCAGTAGTCGTAATGGGCAATGCGGCGCAGGCTGCCTTCGATACCGCCCAGCACGATCGGCACGTCCTTGAAGGCTTCGCGGCAGCGCTGGCTGTAGACGATCGCGGCGCGATCGGGTCGCTTGCCGCCCACATCGCCAGGGGTGTAGGCGTCGTCGCTGCGGATCTTGCGGTCCGCCGTGTAGCGGTTGATCATGGAATCCATGTTCCCCGCCGTCACGCCCCAGAACAGGTTGGGCTTGCCCAGGGCCTTGAAGGCCTCCGCGCTGGTCCAGTCGGGCTGGGCAATGATGCCCACGCGAAATCCCTGCGCCTCCAGCACCCGCCCCACCACCGCCATGCCGAAGCTCGGGTGGTCCACATAGGCGTCGCCGGTCACCAGAACAATGTCGCAACTGTCCCAGCCCAGCTGCTCCATTTCGGCGCGGCTCATCGGCAGGAAGGGCGCCACGCCGAACCGCCTGGCCCAGTACGGCCGGTAGCTCGTGATCGGCTTGGCCGCACGAGCAAAAAAGGAGACGTCAAGGGGAGCGTTCATGGGGCTGGCACAGACCCGGAGCGCGGGTGGGTGGAAAACCCGCGATTTTACCGTTCCACCCCCGCTTCAGCACCCGGCAGGGGTACTGAGGCGCGGCCCGGCTTCATTTGGGCTTGAGCTGCCAGTCGGGCACGTTTTCCGGTGCCTTGCGCACCACGCGGCGCTGGTCGAGCTTCTGGGCCGCCAGCCGCGCCGTGAATTCAAGCTTCTTCAGGTCTTCCGGATCGGGCTTGTCCTGCGGGTGGAAGCTGAAGCAGCACAGGGTGCCGTACACGTCGCCGTTCTGCAGCACGATGGGCGTGCTGATGTGGGTTCCGATGGCAAAGGGCAGCTCCTTCAGCAGCGAAGCCGAAGCCGGCAGTGCCTTCGCATCGGCGATGAAGCGCGGCAGACGCCCGTCCACCACCCGCTGGCACCAGCTCAGCTCCAGAGGCGCTGAGTCCCCAGGCCGGACGACGGGCTCATCGCCTGCGGCCACCTGCCTCATCACACGCTGACCATCGGTGAACTCGGAGACGAACACCACGTCCATCTTCATGCGTTCGCGCAAAAGTTTCAGCACCTGCGAAACCGACTGGTCGACGAGTTCATCGGAACTGTCGGCGGTGGCCACCAGGAGTTCGGTCACCTGCACGGAGAGGTCTTCGGGCTTGTAGCCCAGGTCGTTCAATGGGTTCATGCCCGTTTTATAAGCGCATCGCACTCATCCATCGACCCCTTGGCGCTCGGAATGGGCGATCAGGCGGTCAAAAAATGTTTCAAGCTGTCGCAGCTCCGCTGCCGAGAGGCAACCGAAGATGTCGTGATTGCGTTGCGCAATGAGGCGCATCACACGCTTCCAGAGCAGCTTGCCGCTGCGCGTGGGCGTCAGCACCACGCCGCGCGCATCGGTCTCGCTCGCCGACTTTCGCACCAGTTCGCGCTCCACCAGCATCTGCGCCGCGCGGCTGGCCTGCGCCTTGTCGAGGTTGGCCCGGGTGGCGAGGTCGTTCACCGAGAGCGGCGCGAACTGCCCGATGGCCGCGAGGCACCGAGCTTCCCCCACACCGAGCCCGAGTTCGGCGTAGGCTTCGCTGCTGTGCCGGTCGGTAAGCTTGTTGAGCTTGTGCAGGCGATAGGTCAGGAAGCCCTGCAGCGACAGAGGCTCCGCGCTCATGCCTGTCCCGCGTCGCTCTGCGCCAGCGCGTTCTCGATCAGGGGCAGCACCTGGTCTGCGCGCTCGAACCGGCTCATGAGCGAAAGGCACAGCATGGAAAGGAACATGGGCGCACCGGCTTCTCCCACGCGGGTCAGTGCCTCGCACACGGCGCTGTAGCTCTGGTCAAGATCGGCATCGGTCATGCGGGCACCTCCAGTTCATTCAAGGCTGCGCACAGGGGCGCGGGGTCCAGGCCGTGCCAGCGACCCATCACATAGCCATCGGGTCGCACCAGCACCAGTGCGGGCTCTTCGGCATGCTGCAGGCCATACCGTTGCCAGGCCTGGCCCTGCACGTCCATCGATGTTGAAATGGGCAGCACCTCCAGATCGGGCCACGCCAGCAAGGGATCGCCACCCCAGGCCAGCGCCAGAAAGCGGTGGCCGAATCGGCTGCTGAGGTGGAAGGGGCCGTGCGGGCCCTGGAGCAGTGCCTCCGGCGCGGGGGCACCGGGTGCGGCCAGTTCGCTGGTCCAGTGGCCGGTCTGACCGGCGTTCAGCGGCGAGTCACGGTAAGTGATGGGCGAGGACTGTCGCGGATTGATGAGCGAACGGACCTGCACATCGCTCACCGCCAGGCGCAGGGTGGCCTCGCGCATGAGGCGGTAGGCGAAGTTGGGCGGTGCCATGAACTCGGTGCTCTTGGCACCGTAGGCAATGTTTTCCCGCGCAGCGTGCACGCGCTCGACGGAGTACGAGTCGAGCAGGCGCTCGGGCGAGCGGCCCCGGATCACACGGGCGAGCTTCCAGGCCAGGTTGCCCGCGTCGTCCAGCCCGGAGTTGAGACCACGAACGCCGAAGATGGGCACGAGGTGGGCCGCATCGCCCGCGAAACACACGCGGCCATGGCGGTAGTCCGGCAAGGTCAGGCACTTCGCGTTGTAGATCGAAATCCAGAGCGGCTCCCAGGGCTCGGTCTCACCGATCATGTCCAGGTGGCTCTGGACGCGCGGCAACACGTTCTCTGGTTTCACCGCTTCCAGTGGGTCCTCATCGTCCCGGATCTGGTAGTCGATGCGCCAGACGTCGTCGGGCTGGCGGTGCATGAGGATGGTGGACCCGGGGTTGGACGGCGGGTCGAACCAGGCCAGGCGTTCCACCGCTCTGCGCGTTTTCTGCACGATGTCGACGATCACATAGCGGCCTTCGTACTGCGTGCCTTCCAGTTGAAGGCCGAGCTGCTCGCGCACGGTGCTGCGCCCGCCATCGCACGCCACCAGCCAGTCGGCGCTGACCGTCTGCATGCCTGCAGGCGTCTGCACGTCCACCGCCACGCCCTCGTCGCGCGGCCGCACGGCGCTCACACGGCTCGCCCACGCCACCCGGGCCTGGGCGCCTGCGGCTTGCGCGGCCCGGTGGGCGAACTCCTCCAGGTAGAACTGCTGGATGTTCACCATCGGAGAAAAACGCTGGGTCGGTTCGCTGGGCATCTGGAAGTGCAACACCTCGGTGCTGCGCCAGTGGCTGCGACCACCCACCCAGCTCAAGCCCTTGTCCACCAGTGGCCGGTCGGCGCCCACCCAGCCCAGGATCTCCTGTGAACGGCGCGACATGCAGATGGCGCGACTGCCACTGCAATAGCCCTCGTCGGCCTCGATGACGAGGTTGGCGATTCCCTGGCTGGACAACAGCGCAGACAGGGTGAGGCCCACAGGCCCTCCCCCCGCGATGAGCACGGGAACGGATTCGGGGATGGAATTCTTCATGGCGGGCATTTCTGCATTTTTGTTGCGTGCGCAACTATAGTGGAGTCTCGCCACGCCATCCAAGGAGACTTCCATGCCCCACTTCACCACCCTTCGCATCGAGCAGGACGCCGATCACCCACGCGTCGCCCGACTGCTTCTCAACCGACCCGAGCGCCTGAACGCGATCAACGACGAGATGCCGCGCGAGATCCGCGCGGCGGTGGAATGGGCCAATGCCCAGCGCGAGGTGCACGTGATCGTGGTGGAGGGCGCCGGCAAGGGCTTCTGCGGTGGATACGACCTTTCCATGTTCGGCGAGGGCGAGATCGACCACCCCTGCCAGCAGGAGCGCCACCCCTGGGATCCGATGGACGACTACGCGTTCATGAAGCGCAACACCGAGGATTTCATGGCGTTGTGGCGCAGCGCGAAGCCGACCATTGCCAAGGTCCATGGCGCGGCGGTGGCGGGTGGCAGTGACATCGCCCTGTGTTGCGACCTGCTGGTGATGGCAGACGACGCGCGCATCGGCTACATGCCCACGCGCGTCTGGGGCTGCCCGACCACCGCCATGTGGACATACCGGCTGGGCGCCGCGCGCGCCAAGCAGATGATGTTCACCGGCAACGTGATCGACGGCCGCACCGCCGCCGCCTGGGGTCTGGCCAATGAAGCCGTGCCGGCAGCACAGCTGGACGACGCCGTGATGACACTGGCCAACCGCATTGCCGGCGTGCCGAGTTCGCACCTGGCCATGCACAAGCTGGTGGTGAACCAGGTGATGCTCACCATGGGCCTGGAGCAAGCGCAGACGATGGCCACGGTGTTCGACGGCATCACGCGCCACAACCCCGAAGGCCTCTGGTTCAGGCGCCACGCGCAGGAGGCCGGATTCAAGGACGCGGTGCAATGGCGCGACAGTGGACGGCCGATTCCCGAAGGCGATGAAGCGCGGGAACTGGTGCGGGAAATGGAAAAGCGCAAGAGGAACATTGCCCAGAAATGAAACCGCATGTACGGTTCATCTTGTTACCCCTCTTACCGGACCTGTCCGAATGTAAACGGCGCCCCGCATAGCATGGCCGCTTCACTTTTTGAAGGAGCTGGCAATGGCACTGCATTTTGGCAAGCGCGAAACCGAACAACCCAAGACCCTCAACACCGGCATGGCCACGCAGCGTTATGGCCAGCCTTCGTCTGGCGCGGCGAGCGCGCACGCACAGAACGCCGTGCAGTCCAGCGCGACGGCCACCACGGACGTCGACCTGCCCCTGTCGGCTCCGGAATCCACGAAGTCGCCCGAAGGCGGCAGCAAGCTCACCGTCGGCCCCAACATCAAGCTCAAGGGCGTGGAGATCACGGACTGCGACACGCTGGTGGTGGAAGGCCTGGTCGAAGCGACCATGGATTCGCGCGTGATCCAGATCGCCGAGCAGGGTGCATTCAAAGGATCTGTTGAGATCGACATTGCCGAGATTCGCGGCACCTTCGAAGGCAACCTGACGGTGCGCCAGAAGCTCGTGATCTACGCCACCGGCAAGGTCACCGGCAAGATCCGTTACGGCAAGGTGGTGATCGAGGAAGGTGGGCAGCTGTCCGGCGACATCGAGTGCTCCGTGGCATCGTCTGGCAAGGCGCAGGGCAACAAGCAGCAAGCCATGGCGCTGGCCGCCTGATCTTCACCCCGGGCACGTCCACGCGGCCCGCGGGCCGTGCCGCGTTGCCCGCCTCAGAGCGCGACGTTATGCTCTGGGGCATGTACGCCGAATTCTTCGGGTTGAAGCACGACCCGTTCTCCATCGCGCCCGACCCGCGCTACCTCTTCATGAGCGAGCGTCACCGGGAAGCGCTGGCGCATCTGCTGTACGGCATTCGCGGCGGTGGCGGATTCGTGCTGCTGAGCGGTGAGATCGGCGCCGGCAAGACCACCATCTGCCGATGCTTCCTGGAGCAGATCCCCGAGGGCTGCCGGGTGGCGTACATCTTCAATCCCAAGCTCACCGTGGGCGATCTGCTCAAGACGATCTGCCACGAATTCAATCTCGAGGTGAAGCACGAGGGCATCGGGCCGGCCACGATCAAGGATTACCTCGATCCGCTCAACGAGTATCTTCTCAAGAGCCATGCGCAAGGTGAGCGCAATGTGCTCATCATCGACGAGGCGCAGAACCTCACGCCGCATGTGCTGGAGCAACTTCGGCTGCTGACCAACCTGGAGACCAGCGAGCGCAAGCTGCTGCAGATCATCCTGATCGGCCAGCCCGAACTGCGCACGGTGCTGGCAAGGCCCGAACTCGAACAACTCGCGCAGCGCGTGATCGCCCGCTTTCACTTGGGCGCCCTCAACGAAGCCGAGACGCGTCAGTACATCCAGCACCGCATGCACGTGGCCGGTCTGCGCGGCCCGCTGCCTTTTTCCAGTCAGGCCATCCAGCGCATCCACGAGATTGCGCGCGGAGTGCCCCGCCGCATCAACCTCATCTGCGACCGCGCCCTGCTCGGCGCGTACGCGACCAACCAGCCGCGTGTGGACCGCGCGGTGGTGGACAAGGCCGCCCGCGAAGTTTTCGAGTCGACGGCTCCCGCACCGACAGCCCGGCGTCGCGCGGCGCGCGCCCAGGCTCGCACGGCCTCGCTCGGCATGCTCGGCGCCGGCCTGCTGGGTGGCGCGGTGCTCGCTGGCGCGGCGTTCTGGTTCTGGAACCACAGGCAGGCCCTTCCCACTGCGGCTGCTTCAAGTGAGAACATGGCCGCCGCCGAGACGACGCCAGCGGCCACCCCGGCCAGCCAGCCCGCTGCGGGTCAGGCGCCATCCGACCCATCCGCAAACACCGCATCGCCAGCGCCCGCGCTGCCCAGCGGCCCCCCGCCGGTGGCCGATCTGCTCACCAGTGAAGCCCTGGCGTTGCGTGAGCTGGGTCCCCTCTGGGGCCAGCCGTTGGACGGCGGCGATCCGTGTGCGGTCGCGCAAGGTGCCGAGTTGCAGTGCTACCGCACCGACCGCCTCACGCTCAGCGGCATGCGCCAGCTGGATCGACCGGGCATCGTGAACCTGCGCCTGCCCGGCGGATCGGGCCTCGCCCTCGTCACGGCGCTGCAGGGCGACAGCGTGACCCTGCAGGCCGGGGGGCAGCGCTGGCAGATGCCACTGACCGCGCTGGCCGATGTGTGGCGCGGTGACTTCACCACGCTGTGGCGCACGCCGCCGGGCCAGAAAGGTCGCCTGGTGGACGGGCGCACCGGCCCCGCCAGCGAATGGCTGGGCAGCCGCATCGCCGGCCTCCAGGCCATCGGCAAGGTTCCGCCCACGGCCAACAACCTCACCGCCCGCATCCAGGCCTTCCAGCGCGTCAACGGTATCGACCCCGCCGGGCTGGCCGGCCCCATCACGTTCATGCAGGTGAACCTGGCCAGTGGCGTCGATGAACCTCGCCTGTCCTCGCCCGGCTCCTGACTCCACCCGACCGCCATGTCCTACATCCTCGATGCCCTCCAGCGCGCCGATGCCGAACGCGAGCGCGGCCATGTGCCGGGCCTCAACAGCCAGCGGGTGCCTCCCGCCAGCCGCAAACCCGTGCAGCCGCGCCGACTGCGCACCTGGCATGTGGTGTTGGCGGTGGCCGTCGGTCTGGTCGTGGTGCTCGCGTTGTGGTGGTGGCAGCCTCCCTCCATCGAGGCCACGCCCGACGCGCCGGCGTCACCAGCACCTGTGGCCGAAGCACCGGCGCCCGTTCAGGCCGCCGCACCGCCGGAACCGGTGCTGCCGATCCTCGCCCCGCCCCGCCCTGAACCTGTGACTCCACCGCGATCGGCGGCGGCGAGCCCGAAAGACCCAGCTACTGCCGCCAGTGCGCCTGCTCCCGTGGCGGCGCCCGCAGCCGCGGCGCCAGCTCAACCAGAGTCCGCCGTGCGCAGCTTTGCAGACCTTCCTCCCGAGGCGCGTGCACAGTTGCCGGCGGTCAGCGTGAGCGGAGCCACCTATTCCAAGGACGCCGCCGTGCGCATGCTCATCGTCAACGGCAAGGTGGTGCAGGAAGGCCAGGAGATCGCGCCCGGCCTCAAGCTGGAGACCATCGGCCAGCGCAGCGCCGTGCTCAACCACCAGGGCCTGCGCTACTCCATCGGCTACTGACATGAACGTCGATCCCGTCGACCCGGTGCTTCAGGTGCGAGGCCTGAATTTCGGCTGGTCTGGTCGGCCCCTGTTCCACGACGTCTCGTTCGAGTTGCCGCCCGGCGTGAGCCTGGTGCGGGGCGACGACGGCAGTGGCAAGAGCACTCTGCTGGCTCTGCTGGCAGGCGCGCTGAACCCGGAGGCTGGCACGCTGGCCGTCCAGGGAATCGACTCGCTCGCCCAACACGATGCCTACCGCCATCGCGTGTTCTGGGTCGACCCCCAGACCGAGGCGCACGACGCGCTGGCCGCAGGCGGCTACCTGGAGAGCCTCAGCCGCCACTACCCGCGTTTCGACAACGACACCCTGCAGGAACTGCTGGACGGCTTCGGCCTGCGCCCGCACCTGGGCAAGCCCATGTACATGCTGTCCACCGGAAGCCGGCGCAAGGTCTGGCTCGCGGCGGCTTTTTCGGCAGGCACGCCGCTCACCCTGATCGACCAGCCGTTTGCGGCGCTGGACGCGCCCTCCACGCGATTCCTGCGCGAACTGCTCCAGGACGCCAGCACCCACCCCAGCCGCGCCTGGTTGCTGGCGGATCACGAAGCTCCGCAAGGCGTGGTACTGGCCAGAACCCTCGAAATCTGACGACTTTTCTGTAAGAAGTTGCGACCGGCCACGACCACTGCACAGGTGGTCGCGCCCTGCTCCACCGCAACAACCCACTCGAAAAGGTCGTCCACGATGAAACCCTTGCTTCTCGCTGCCGCCGCCTCCGCCGCCATGGGCAGTTCCTTCCTTGCCCCGCTCGCTCAGGCCCAGACTTCGCCCGCTGAAGCCCAGGTCAATGCCCTGGAGGCCTTGGCCGGCCCCCAGCCGGGTTCCCGGCGTTCCGGCGCCAAGGGCATCTGTGCCAGCGGCCATTTCGTGGGCAACGCGGCCGGACGCGAACTCTCCCGCGCAACCGTGTTCAAGGGCGAGAAAGTGCCCGTGGTGGCGCGCTTCTCGGTGGGCGGAGGCAGCCCCAAGGCGAGCGACAGGAGCAGATCGGTGCGCGGACTGGCGCTGCAGTTCCAGTTGCCGGGCGGCGAGCAATGGCAGATGGCCAACATTTCTGCGCCGGTGTTCTTCGTGAGCAAGCCCGAGCAGTTCGCGCCCTTCGTCCAGGCGCGCACGGCCGATCCCGCCACGGGCAAGCCCGACCCGGAAAAACTCAAGGCCTTCAATGCCGCCAACCCCGATACCTTGCGACAAGGCGCCTATCTCGCGCAGGCGCCGGTACCCGCCAGCTACGGGACGGTCAACTACTGGGGCGTCAACGCGTTCGAATTCGAGGCTGCGCCCGGCAAGAGCCGCTTTGTGCGCTGGCAGTTCGTGCCGGAGGCTGGTGCGCTTGGCCTCACCGAAGAACAGCTCAAGAGCATGGGCGACGAATTCCTGGCCGGTGAACTGCGCGAGCGCGTCGCGAAGGCACCAGTGAGTTTCGACTTCCGCCTGCAACTCGCGGAAGCGGGCGACAACCTGCTCGACCCCACCCTGACCTGGCCCGATGCACGCCAGGTGGTCTCCGCCGGCAAGCTGGTGATCGACAAGGTGGCCGACGGAATGGGCGGTGCCTGCGATGCCATGACCTTCAACCCGGTGGTCCTGCCAGCGGGCATCAAGCCATCCGCAGACCCGGTGCTCAACGCGCGTGCCGCGCCCTATGCGCTGTCGCTGGGACGCCGGCTTTCCGAAGCGGCGAAGAAATGAAGTGAGCGCGCCACCCAGAGCGCGCGCTCAGTCACCGACGAACACCAGGCGGTTGCCGAACGGATCGGCCACCGCCATCTCACGCGTCCCCCAGGGCATCTGCTCGATGCCCGGTCGGGCATGCTTGTAGCGAGCGGCCGTGAGACGCCCATGCAGCGCATCGAGTTCGTCGGTGTGGATGCGCACGGCGCTGCCCGGCGTGGCGTCGCCGTGGTGTTCCGACAGGTGCAGCGTGCACTCGCCCATGGAGACCTGCATGTACAGAGGCAGGTCGGGCGCGAAGCGGTGCTCCCAGTCGATCTTGAAGCCGAGGAAGTCGACGTAGAAATCTCGCGCGCGGGCTTCGTCGAAGCTGCGCAGGATGGGGATGATCTTTCCGAACCCCATGGTGCTCACCTGGCACCCAGGCCCATGCCCCGTGAGATCACCTCTTTCATGATCTCGTTGGTGCCGCCGTAGATGCGCTGCACGCGCGCGTCGGCATAGGCCCGCGTGATGGGGTATTCCCACATGTAGCCGTAGCCACCGTGGAGTTGCAGGCATTCGTCCATCACCTTGCACTGCAGGTCCGAGCACCAGTACTTGGCCATGCTGGCGGTGGCGGTGTCGAGTTTCTCGTCGCCGATCAGTTCGCAGCATTTGTCGACGAAGACGCGCGCCACCTGCACCTCGGTCTGCAGTTCGGCCAGCGTGTAACGCGTGTTCTGGTACGCCGCCACAGCCTGCCCGAACACCTTTCGGTCCTTCGTGTATTGCACCGTCCAGTCGATCGCCGCCTGCGCCGCCGCCACCGCGCCGATCGCGATCTGCAAACGTTCCCAGGGCAATTGCTCCATGAGACAGATGAAGCCGCGCCCCTCCATGGCCGCGCCGCCCAGCAGGTTCTCTGCCGGCACCTTCACGTTGTCGAAGAAGAGTTCGGAGGTGTCCTGGGCCTTCATGCCCAGTTTCTTCAGTCGCTTGCCTTTCTCGAACCCTGGCATGCCGCGCTCCACCAGCAGCAGGCTGGTGCCCTTGGCGCCGGCGGCGGGATCGGTCTTGGCCACCACGATCACCAGGTCCGCGTGCCAGCCGTTGGTGATGAAGGTCTTGCTGCCGTTGAGCAGGTAGCTGCCGTCGGCCTGGCGAATGGCGGTGGACTTCACGCCCTGCAGGTCGCTGCCGGCAGCAGGCTCGCTCATGGCAATGGCGCCCACCATCTCGCCGGTGGCCAGCAGGGGCAGGTACTTCTTCTTTTGTGCTTCAGTGCCGTAGTGAAGGATGTAGGGCGCCACGATCTCGCTGTGCAGGCCAAAGCCGATGCCGGTGAAGCCGGTGCGCGCAATCTCTTCCATCTGCACCACCGAATACAACTTGTCCGCACCGGATCCGCCGTAGGTCTCCGGCAGCGTCATGCAGAGGAATCCGTTCTCGCCCGCCTTGTCCCACACGGCCCGGTCCACATAGCCCTGCTCCTCCCAGGCCTCGTGATGGGGTGCGATTTCCTTCTCCACGAATTTGCGGAAGCTGTCGCGGAAGGCTTCGTGGTCGGCGTTGAAAAGCGTGCGTTCGATCATGGCGGTGTCACCTATCAGACTGGGTGCAGGGAATTACAGAAAGCAGATGCTTGGCAAAAGTCTATACTGGTTCGCGGCATCCGCATTCCCCGAGGAGACACCATGAACGAAGCCTTCGTTTTCGATGCCGTGCGCACGCCGCGCGGCAAGGGCAAGAAAGACGGCAGCCTGCATGAGGTGAAGCCGGTCGACCTGCTGGCCGGCGTGCTGACCCGACTGCAGCAACGCAACGGATTCGACACCGGCGCCGTGGACGATGTCGTCATGGGCGTGGTCTCCCCCATTGGCGAACAGGGCTCGGTGATCGCCAAGGTGGCCGCGCTCAAGGCCGGCTGGGACTGGCGCTGCTCCGGCGTGCAGCTCAACCGTTTCTGCGCGTCCGGCCTGGAAGCTGTGAACCTGGCTGCCATGAAGGTGAAGAGCGGCTGGGAAGACCTGGTGGTTGCTGGGGGCGTGGAGAGCATGAGCCGCGTGCCCATCGGCTCGGATGGCGGCGCCTGGGCACAGGACCCGCAGACCAACAGCGACACCCTGTTTGTGCCACAAGGCATCGGCGCAGACCTGATCGCCACGCTGGAGGGTTTCAGCCGCGAGGACGTGGACGCCTTCGCCCTCGAATCGCAGAAGCGCGCCGCGGCTGCGCGCGCTGCGGGCCACTTCAAAGGCTCAGTCGTGCCGGTCACCGACTTCCTCGGCCAGACCATCCTGGAAGAGGACGAGTTCATCAAGCCCCACACAACGCTGGAAGGCCTGGCCTCGCTCAAGCCGGCGTTCGATCAGCTCGGCGGCATGGGATTCGATGCCGTGGCCATGCAGCGCTACCCACAGGTGGAGCGCATCCACCATGTGCACCACGCGGGCAACTCCTCCGGCATCGTGGACGGCGCCACCGCCATGCTCATCGGCAGCGAGGCCGCTGGCCAGACGCACAACCTCACGCCGCGTGCGCGCATCGTCTCTGTCGCTCTGTCAGGCGCCGATCCGACCATCATGCTCACCGGACCCATGCCGGCTGCGCGCAAGGCACTCGCCAAGGCGGGCCTCACCATCGACCAGATCGACCTGTTCGAAGTCAACGAGGCCTTTGCGGCGGTGCCCATGAAGTTCATGAAAGAGCTCGGTGTGCCCCACGAAAAAGTGAACGTGAATGGCGGGGCCATTGCGCTCGGCCATCCGCTGGGTGCCACCGGCGCGATGATCCTGGGCACTCTGGTGGACGAGTTGCACCGCCGCCAGTTGCGCTACGGCCTGGCCACCCTGTGCGTCGGCGGCGGCATGGGCATTGCAACGATTGTCGAAAGGGTCTGACGACCCACCCCCGCGCCGCGCCATCGGCGCGTCACCCCCTGAAAGGGGGCAACACCAGCGGCCCGGCAAAGCCGGTTCCGCGGTGTTTCTGGACAGGAATACTTGAAAGCGCAACGATGAAAACCATCCGCTACGAACTCGCCGACGGCATCGCCACCCTCACGTTCGACGAGCCGGGCTCGCCGGTCAACACCATGTGCGCGGACTGGCAGCAGGACCTGACCGAAGCCACCGCGCAGGTGATGCGCGACGCCGCCGACATCAAGGGCATCATCCTGGCGTCGGCCAAGTCCACCTTCTTTGCCGGCGCCGACCTCAAGGGCACGATGCGCCTGAAGTCGAGTGATGCGCCGCGCGTGTTCACCGAAGTCGAGCAGACCAAGAAGAACTTCCGCACGCTGGAGACCCTGGGCGTGCCGGTGGTGAGCTGCATCAACGGCGCCGCGCTGGGTGGCGGCTGGGAAGTGGCGCTGGTGGGGCACTACCGCGTGTCGGTGGACAACCCGAAGATCCAGCTCGGCCTGCCCGAGATCACGCTCGGCCTCATTCCAGGCGCCACCGGCATCACCAAGATGACGCGGTTGCTCGGCATCCTGGGTGCGCAGCCCTACATCCTGGAGAGCAAGCTGTTCAATCCGCGCGAGGCCCTGGACCTGGGACTGGTGCACGAGCTCGTCTCTGCCGAGGGCGATGTGCCCGCCGCGCTGCGCCACGCCGCGCTGGCGTGGATCGCGGCCAACCCGCGACCGCGGCACCCCTGGGACGCCAAGGACTACAAGATGCCGGGCGGTACCCCGTCCCATCCGAAGATCGCCGGCATGCTGGCCGTGGCGCCTGCCATGCTCAAGCAGAAGACGCGCGGCCTGTACCCCGCGCCGGAAGCCGCGCTGGCGGCCATGGTAGAGGGCGCCCTGGTGGACTACGACACCGCGTTGCGCATCGAGAGCCGTTATCTGGCGCGCCTCATCGTGAGTCCGGTGGCGAAGAACATGATCAACACGTTCTTCTTCAACATGAACGCGATCCGCAGCGGGCATTCGCGCCCCAAGGGCATCCAGCGCTACATTCCCCGCCGCGTCGGCATCCTGGGGGCGGGCATGATGGGTGCGGGCATTGCCTATGTCCAGGCGAGCCGGGGCATTGCCACGGTGCTCGAAGACGTGAGCCTGGAGAACGCCCAGCGCGGCAAGGCCTACAGCCTCAAGGTCACCGATCCGCGCGTGGAAAAAGGGCAGATGAGCCCCTTCGACCAGAAGGCGCTGCTGGACCGCATCACGGCCACCGAGTTTCCCGTCGATCTCAAGGGCTGCGACCTCATCATCGAGGCCGTCTTCGAGAACCGTGAGCTCAAGGCTGCGGTCACGCGCGAAGCCGAACCCATGCTGGCCGCGGGCGGATTTTTCGCCAGCAACACGTCCACACTGCCGATCTCGGGTCTGGCCAAGGCGAGCAACAAGCCGCAGCGCTTCGTGGGCATCCATTTCTTCAGTCCTGTCGACAAGATGAAGCTCGTGGAGATCATCCGCGGCAAACAGACCGACGACGAAACCGTGGCGCGCGCCTACGACTACGTGCAGGCCCTGGGCAAGCTGCCGATCGTGGTGAACGACTCGCGCGGGTTCTACACCAGCCGCACCTTCGGCACCTTCGTCATGGAGGGCGCGGCCATGCTGGGCGAAGGCATCCCGGCCCCGGTGATCGAGAACGCCGCCATGCAGGTCGGCATGCCCGTGGGGCCGCTGGCCGTGCTCGACGAGACGGCCCTCTCGCTCTCGGTGCATGTGCTGGACCAGACGCGCTCCGACTTTGCACGTGAAGGCCAGACCTACGAGGCCTCGCCCGGCGAGCGGCTCGTGGAACGCATGGTCAAGGAGTTCAAGCGCCCGGGCCGCGCGGGCGGCGGCGGTTTCTACGACTATCCCAGCGGTCAGAAAAAGCACCTGTGGCCCGAACTCAAGTCGCGCTTCGAGAAACCGACGCTGGTCTGGAACCTCCAGGACATCAAGGACCGGCTCCTCTACCGCCAATCGGTGGAGACCGCGCGCTGCCTGGCAGAAGGTGTGCTCACCAGCGTGCACGACGCCAACATCGGATCGCTCTTCGGCATCGGTTTCCCCGCGTGGACGGGCGGTGCCATGCAGTTCATCTACGGCACCGGCATCGAGGCGTTCGAACAGCGCTGCGCCAGTCTGGCCGCCACGTATGGCAAGGGTTTCGAGCTCACCCAGGCCGACAAGGACGCCATCCGCATGCACCAGCCCGCGTATTGAGAAGCACCCCGCCATGAAACGACTCGAAGGAAAGATCAGCCTCATCACCGGCGCGGCTCAGGGCATCGGCCTGGCCACCGCGATCAAGTTTGCGCAGGAAGGGGCCACCGTCATCGTCTGCGACGTGAAACAGGCCGGCGTGGACGAGGCGGTGACACAGTGCGAGGCCCTCGGCGTTCAGTGCCTGGGCTTCGTGATGGATGTGACACAGCGGGACATGGTGGACGACGTGGTGGCGAAGGTGATGGAGCGCTTCGGCCGCATCGACGTGCTGGTGAACAACGCCGGCATCACGCAGGACGCGCGGCTGCAGAAGATGAGCCTGGAGCAATTCGATCGTGTGATCGACGTGAACCTGCGCGGGGTCTTTCATTGCGCGCAGGCAGTGGCCGACGGCATGACGGCGCAAGGCAGCGGCGTGATTCTCAACGCCTCCTCGGTGGTCGGCATCTACGGCAACTTCGGCCAGACCAACTACGCGGCCAGCAAGTTTGGCGTCATCGGTTTCACCAAGACCTGGAGCCGTGAACTCGGACCCAAGGGCGTGCGCGTGAACGCCGTGGCGCCGGGATTCATCACCACGCCCATCCTTTCGACGATTCCGGACAAGGTGATCAGCGAGATGGAGCACCGCGTGCCGTTGCGCCGGTTGGGCCGTCCGGAAGAAATTGCAAATGTGTATGCCTTTCTGGCCAGCGACGAGGCCAGCTATGTCAATGGCGCCGTCATCGAGGTGTCCGGCGGCATGTCGGTCTGAGTCGTTGGTTGCCGAAAGCCCTAAACAAGTTGCCATGGTCAACTAAACGCCGCACAATCCGGGCATGAACCTGCCCGAAGCCGTTTCCGCCGTCGACCCACTGCAGGTTCGCGCACTGCGCGCCTTCAACCGCTTCTACACCCAGCGCACGGGCTTGCTCGATCCGTACCTGGCAGCGATTTTTCACTCACTGAGGTGCGGGTGCTCTACGAGCTCGCGCACCACGCGCCCTGCACCGCCAGCGAACTCAAGCGCCGGCTGATGCTGGATGCGGGATACCTCAGCCGCATCCTGCGGCGTTTTGGCTCGGCAGGCTGGGTGGCACGATCGCGCTCCCAGGTCGATGCGCGCCAGCTCACGCTGAGCCTCACGCCCGCGGGACGTGCGGTGTTCGAACCACTGCAGCAGCGTTCGCGCGAGGAAGCGGCCCGGCTGCTGGCACCCTTGCCAGCGGCGCAGCGCGACACGCTGGTGGCCGCGCTGACCCGGGCGCAAGGCCTGCTGGAATCGCCCGGCGCGCCCACCTCGCACACCGCGGTGCTGCGCGACCCGCGTCCCGGCGACATGGGCTGGGTGGTGCAGCAGCACGGAGAGCTCTATGCGCGCGAGTACGGCTGGAACAGCGAGTTCGAGGCGCTGGTGGCCGACATCGTGGCCGGCATGATCCGCCAGCACGATCCCGCGCAGGAACGGGGCTGGATCGCCGAACTCAATGGCGAGCGGGTGGGCTCTGTGTTCGTCGTGCGCAAGAGCGAGACCGAGGCGCAGCTTCGCCTGCTCATCCTCAGCCCGGCTGCGCGCGGTCTGGGACTGGGCGGTCGCCTCACCGACGAGTGCCTGGCCTTCGCCCGCGCCAGAGGCTACCGCCGCATGGTGCTCTGGACCAACAGCAACCTCACCGCCGCGCGCGCCATCTACGCACGGCGCGGCTTCGTGCTGGAGCACAGCGAACCGTACCGAGGCTACGGCCAGGAACTGGTGGGGGAAACCTGGGCCCTCAACCTTTGACGCATCGAGGCAATGGCGCCGAACCGATAATCGTCGCCACCATGCCCGAGCCTCTGCCCCCCACCCCGGAACACAGCCACCCCACGTCGAAGACCGACCTCTTTGTGTCCTTCACCTGGCTCGCCCTGCAGGGTTTCGGCGGTGTGCTGGCGGTGGTGCAGCGCGAGCTGGTGGAGAAAAAGCGCTGGATGACGCGCGAGCAGTTCGTGGAAGACTGGGCCGTCGCGCAGATCATGCCGGGACCCAACGTGGTCAACCTCTCCATGATGATTGGCGGACGCTACTTCGGTCTGCCAGGTGCGCTCGCGGCACTGGCCGGCATGCTGTGCGCACCCATGGTGGTGGTGCTTCTGCTCGCCGTGCTCTACGGCAACGTGGCAGACCAACCCATGGCGCAGAACGCCCTGCGCGGCATGGGCGCGGTGGCCGCCGGGCTCATCACCGCCACCGGCATCAAGCTCATCGGCGCGCTGGACAAGAACGCCATGGGCCTGGGAGTGTGCATCGCGCTGGCCGCCCTCACCTTCGTCGCCATTGCACTGCTGCGGTGGCCATTGCTCTGGGTGCTGCTGGGCATTGGCGGATGCGCCTGCCTGTGGGCTTACCGGGTGCTCTCCGATGTCGATGCGGATCGCCGCAAGGACACCTGACCATGATGGCCCCCACGCCAGAGAACTGGCTCGACCTGTTCACCCACTTTGCCTCGCTCTCGCTGCTGGGTGTGGGCGGCGCCATCACCACCGCGCCCGACATGCACCGCTACCTCGTCTACCAGAACGGCTGGCTCAGCGAATCGCAGTTCACGTCTTCCATCGCGTTGTCGCAAGCCGCACCGGGTCCCAATGTGCTCTTCGTCGCCCTGCTCGGCTGGAACGTGGGGCTCAACGCCGGCGGTGGCCCCTCTGCCGGCTGGCTCGCCTGGGCCCTGGCTTTCCTGGGGGTGCTGGTCACCATGGTGGCCATCCTGCTGCCGTCCTCGGTGCTCACCTACAGCGCCACGCGCTGGGCGCACCGCAACCGCGAACTGCGCGCCGTGCGCGCCTTCAAGACCGGCATGGCGCCCATCGTGATCGCCCTGCTGATCGCCACCGGCTGGCTGCTCACCGGTTCGCACGATCATCCCGCGCGCGACTGGCCCCTGTGGCTGCTCACCGGTGTGGCCACCGTGCTGGTGTGGCGCACGAAGCTGCACCTGCTGTGGATGATCGGCGCGGGCGCACTGCTCGGCGCCTTTGGCCTGGTCTAGGGCCTACTGGTTGGCCTGCAGCATGGCCGCCATCTTCTGGTGGATCAGATTGATCGCCTTGAGCGGACGGACCATCACCTTGAACTCGACGATGCGACCCTCGTCGTTCCAGCGGATCATGTCGACTCCATTGACGGCGATGCCGTCGATCTCCACCTGGAACTCGAGCACGGCGTCGCGCGGGCCAACGACCTCGCGCGCATACCGGAACGACGAATTGAAGAACACCTGGAAGGCCGCCGCCAGGTACTGCGTGGTCACCGCCCGGCCGGCCTGCGGCGTGTGCACCACCGGCGAGTGAAAGACCACGTCCTCGGCCAGCAGATCGCGCAGGCCGCGGACGTTGCGGGTGTTGACCACGTCGTGCCAGGTCGCCAGGGTGTCCAGTGTCATGTCGTCTCCCGTTTGGGGTGTCAGGTTCTTTGCCGCAGCGCCTCATAGAGGCACACACCGCTGGCCACCGACACGTTCAGGCTTTCCACCGCGCCGGCCATGGGAATACTCACCAGTTCGTCGCAGGTCTTGCGCGTGAGCTGGCGCATGCCCGCGCCTTCGGCCCCGAGCACCAGCGCTACGGGGCCTTTGAGGTCGACCTGGTACAGCGTTTTCGGCGCGTCGTCGCTGGTGCCGATGATCCAGATGTTGCGTTCCTTGAGTTCACCGAGCGTGCGCGCCAGGTTCGTGACCATGAAGTACGGCATGGTCTCGGCCGCGCCGCTGGCCACCTTGGCCACGGTGGCGTTGATGCCGGCTGCATGGTCCTTGGGCGCGATGACCGCGTGCGCACCAGCCCCGTCGGCAACGCGCAGGCAGGCGCCGAGGTTGTGCGGGTCGGTGATGCCGTCAAGCACCAGCAGCAGCGGCGGGACGCCGGTGGGTTCGAGCTGCTCCAGCAGGTCGTCGAGCGAGCGGGCCTGGGCCACCGGCTCCACCCGGGCGGCCACACCCTGGTGGCCATGGCTGCCGGCGAGCTTGGCGATGCGCAGGCCGTCGGCCTCGATCAGGCGAACATTGGCTTCGCGCACCTTGTCCAGGAATTGGCGCATGCGCGCGTCGCGCCGCGTGGGCTCGAAGTAGATCTCGATGATGGATTGCGGCGCGGTCTTCAGGCGCACGCCCACGGCGTGAAAGCCGAACAGCACTTTGGGGGATGACATCCGGGGATTATCGATGTTCACGCGGTGTGAGCCAGTTCGCCGAGACGGCGCACGGCGCCGTCGAAGCGCCCATCGCCAGGATGCCCGACGTTCAGACGCAGGTGGTGCGTGAATCGGTGGTCTGCAGAGAACAGCACACCTGGTGCCGTGCTGATGCCGTTTTCCCTGGCGCGGTGGTGCAGGGACAGCGCGTCCACGAAAGGTGGCAGTTCGAGCCAGAGGAAATAGCCACCGAGTGGTCGCGTGACGCGTGTGCCGGTGGGGAAGTGGCGCTCGACCAGACGCTGCGCGCGCTGTTGTTGCGCGGCCAGCGCCTCGCGCAGGCCGCGCAGGTGGCGGTCGTAACCGCCCTGGGCGAGGTATTCGGCCAGGGCCAGTTGCGGCGGCAAAGCGGTGGCCAGCGAGCTCATCATCTTCAGCCGCTCCACCGTTGCGGCGAAGCGCCCGGCAGCGGCCCAACCCACCCGGTAGCCCGGAGCCAGGCATTTGGAGAACGACGAGCAGTGCAGCACCCAGCCTTCGCGGTCGAAGGCCTTGGCCGGCGGCGGGCGGCGCGCCCCGGCGTGCAGTTCGCCATACACGTCGTCCTCGATCAACGGCACGCGGTGCTGCGTCAGCAGCTCCACCAGAGCCTGTTTGCGCGCGGGCGGCATCAAGGCGCCCAGCGGGTTCTGAAAACTCGGCATGAACCAGCAGGCCGCCACCTTCTGGCGCGCCAGCAGCGCGGCCAGCGCGTCCACATCGACGCCATCGCGCGGATCCGTGGCCACCTCCACCGCGTTCAGGTGCAGCCGCTCCAGCGCATGCAGCGCAGCGTAGAAAGTCGGCGATTCCACCACCACCAGATCGCCAGGTTTTGTCACCGCCTGCAGGCACAGGTTGAGCGCCTCCATGGCGCCGTTGGTGATGATGGGCTCGCGCTCACTCAGCGGCACGCCATGCATCGCATAGCGCCGCCGCACCGCCTGGCGCAGGCCTTCGTCACCCGCAGTCAGGGCGCCGGTGATGCGCGCCGAAGGCAGGCGGCGCATGGCGCGCGCTCCGCTGCGCGCGAGCGCATCGAACGGAAAAAGGTGCGATGCCGGAAACGCCGACCCCAGCGGGACCACATCGGCGTCGCGCGTGGATTCCAGCAAGTCGTACACCAGCTCGCTCACCGCCACGGGGGTGGCGCCCGGGCGGGGCTGGGCAGCCTGTGGCACCGCGCGCGGTGGGCGGCGCCCCGCGCGCACAAAAAACCCGGAGCGTGCTCGCGCCTCCACCAGACCCAGGGACTCCAGCTGCCCATAGGCCTGGAACACCGTGGAAGGGCTCATGCCGCGCTGCACGCAGGTCTGGCGCACCGAGGGCAGCCGCTCGCCCGGGCGCAACGCGCCGGTACGGATGCCTTCGGCCAGTTCTTCAGCGAGGTGCTGGTAGCGGGTGATCTGTGCGTGCTTCATGCCATCTGATCCGGTTGTTTTTCAATATATCTGAACATTGCGCATCAGATAGGTCTTTGCCATGATCGAGCCACGATGAAAACCCGCTGCCTGCCCAAGCCGTGGCGCGTGGTCGTACTGGCCGTCGGCTGGCTCATGACCCCGCTCGCGATCCCTGCACCCTTTGAGGACACCATGGCCCAGCGCCTGCTGGCCTGCACCGCGTGCCACGGACCGCAAGGGCGCGCCGCACCCGACGGCTACTACCCGCGCCTGGCCGGCAAGCCCGCCGGTTACCTCTACAACCAGTTGCTGAATTTCCGGGATGGTCAGCGCCAGTACCGCCTGATGGCGCAGATGGTCGAGCCGCTGAGCGAGGCGTACCTGCTGGAGATTGCGGAACACTTCGCCGCCATGGAGGTGCCTTACCCGGCTCCCGCGCCCCTGCAGGCCACGGCCGAACAGCGTCGGCGAGGCGAACAGCTCGCGATGCGCGGCGATGCGGCGCGCCAGTTGCCGGCGTGCGCCACCTGCCACGGCGCAGCGCTCACCGGCGTGTTGCCCGCCACGCCCGGCCTGCTCGGACTGCCGCGCGACTACCTCAATGCCCAGTTGGGCGCGTGGCGCACTGGTCTGCGCAAGGCGCACGCGCCCGACTGCATGGCCGATGTCGCTCAGCGGCTGGCGCCCGAGGACATCGCCGCCGTGAGCGCGTGGCTGGCGTCGCAGCCGGTACCGGCGCAGGCGCACGCCGTCAAAGCGGCCAGCGTGGCCCTTCCCATGCGCTGTGGCAGCGCCACGCCACCGGGGACGACGCCATGAGTGCTCGCGCGTTGAAGATCCTCGGCGTGTGTGCGCTGGTCCTGATGGCCGTTGTGGCGTGGATGGCCTGGCCCGCCACACCCATTGCCATCGCGCCCACGGCATCCGGGAGTGCGGACGCAGGCACCATCGAACGCGGGCGCTACCTCGCCTTGCAGGGCAACTGCCAGGGCTGCCACACCGTGCGCGGCGGCAGCCCGTTTGCCGGCGGCCGCGCCATCGGCACGCCCTTTGGCACCGTCTTTGGCACCAATCTGACACCCAGCGACACGGGCCTGGGCGCCTGGAGCGCCGACGACTTCTGGCGCGCCCTGCACCATGGCCAGTCGCGCGACGGGCGCTGGCTCAACCCGGTCTTCCCGTTCAACAACACCACGCGGATCGCCCGCAGCGACAGTGACGCCCTCTTCGCGTTTCTTCGCAGTCTGCCACCGTCGGATGCGCCCGTGCCGCCGCACGACCTGCGCTGGCCTTACAGCACGCAGGGCGCCTTGAAGGTCTGGCGCGCGCTCTATTTCGTCCAGGGCGACGCGACGGCATCCGCCAGCGAGGCGGTTGCGGTGGATGAGGTTCGCCGCGGTGCCTACCTCGTCAATGGCCTGGGCCACTGCAGCGCCTGCCACGTGACCCGGAATGCGCTCAGCGGCAACCGCGACATGCTGGATCTGGCCGGTGGATTGATCCCCTTGCAGAACTGGTACGCGCCTTCGCTGCTCGATCCCGCAGAGGCCGGCGTGCAGGAGTGGTCGATCGAGGAGATCGTGGCGTTGTTCCGCGATGGCCGCTCGCGCAGCGCAACGGTGAGCGGGCCGATGGCCGAGGTGGTGCAGCACAGCACGCAGTACTGGAGGCCCGAAGACCTGCGCGCCATGGCCACGTATCTGCGTCAACTCCCGCAGGCAGGGGTGACACAAGCCGCCGCGGCGCGAGCACCGGACGATCGGGCCCTGCGCATGGGCGGCGAACGCTACGAGCAGCATTGCGCGCAGTGCCACGGCAAGCAGGGCGAAGGTGTGGCGGTCTACCCGGCCCTGGCGGGCAACCGCGCGGTGCTCATGGACTCGCCCGCCAATGCACTGCAGACCGTGCTCAACGGCGGATTCGGTCCGTCAACCGCTGGCCACCCGCGTCCCTTCGGCATGCCGCCGTTTGTGCTGGAACTCAGCGAACAGGACATTGCCGATGTGTTGACCCATGTGCGCACCCAGTGGGGCAACCAGGCCGCGCCCGTGAGCGCCCTGGACGTGCGGCAACTGCGCGGGTCGCGCTGAATTCGCCTCAGACCAGCGCTTCGGCCACCACCTGGCCCGCCTCGATCGTGATGCGACGCTCGCATCTCTGGGCAATCCCGCGGTCGTGCGTGACCAGCACCAGCGTGGTGCCCTGCTCGCGGTTGAGATCGAACATCAGTTCCATGATCTTCCCGCCGGTGGCGAAGTCCAGGCTGCCGGTGGGTTCGTCGGCCAGCAGCACCGCCGGCTGCACGACAAACGCCCGGGCCAGCGCCACGCGCTGCTGCTCACCGCCCGAGAGCACCTTGGGATAGCTGGACAGGCGCTCGCCCAGCCCCACCCGCTGCAGCATCTGCGTGGCCGTGGCGCGCGCATCCCGACGCCCGGCCAGCTCCAGCGGCAGCATGACGTTCTCCAGTGCCGTGAGGTTGCCCAGCAACTGGAAGCTCTGGAATACGAAACCAACCTTCTGCGAACGCAGCGCGGCGCGCTGGTCTTCGTCGATCGCGAACAAATCGACACCATCGATGTGAACCGTCCCCTGCGTGGGCGTATCCAATCCCGCAATGATCGACAAAAGGGTGCTCTTGCCCGAGCCCGATGCGCCCACGATGGCAGCGGTTTCCCCCTTGTTCAGGGTGAAATCGATATCGCGCAGAATGGTCAGGGAACCGGTGGAATCGGTCACCGTCTTGAACACGTGCTGCACCGCAATCATCGAATCGGACATGGAAGGAAATCTCAAGTTGAAACGTCGTCACTTTAACGTGCTGGCCCTGGCGGGGCTGGCGGCCCCCGTCCTGGCCCAGGCCCAACCACCCCTGATTCTGGTGGTGGGTGACTCCCTGAGCGCCGAATACGGCCTGCGGCGCGGCACGGGCTGGGTGGCCCTGCTGGAAGAGCGCCTGAAGAAGGAGAAAGTTCAGGCGCGCATCGTCAACGCCAGCATCAGCGGCGACACCACTTCAGGCGGGCGCTCGCGCATCGGGGCCTTGCTCAAGCAGCACAAACCCGCCGTGGTGGTGATCGAACTGGGCGGCAACGACGCCCTGCGCGGCTTGCCGAACAACATGACCCGCGAGAACCTGGCCACCATGGCCCGGCTTTCCAGCGAAGCCGGGGCGCGGGTGCTTCTGTTGGGGATGGAGATGCCACCCAACTACGGTGCGAAGTACGCGCAGGAGTTTCGCGAGATGTACACGACGGTGGCCAAGTCCGAGAAGACCGCACTGGTGCCGTTCTTCCTGAAGAACGTGGCCGACATCAAGGATCCCACCGCCATGTTCCAGTCCGACCGCATCCATCCCAATGAAAGCGCCCAGGCGCTGATGCTCGACAACGTCTGGCCCGAGCTTCGCAAACTGCTGCCGCGCGGATAATCGCGGCACCATGCCCGTCCACACCCTGAGCGCCGAGCTGGCGATTGGCCGCCTCGCCGAATTTCACACGGTCATCGACGCCCGCACGGAGGACGAACACGCGCTCGACCACGTGCCCGGCGCGGTCAACTGGCCCACGCTGAACAACGCCGAGCGCATCGTCATCGGCACGATGTACAAGCAGGTGAACCCTTTCGAAGCCCGAAAGCGCGGCGCGGCACTGTCGGCGCGCAACATCGCCGCTCACATCGAACGCGACGTGCTCGACAAACCGCGCGACTGGAAGCCGCTGGTCTATTGCTGGCGCGGCGGCAACCGCAGCGGCGCCCTGGCCACCATCCTGAGTGCGATCGGATTCCACGTGACCCTCATCGAAGGGGGTTACAAGGCGTGGCGCGCCGCGCTGGTGGCCGCACTCCCCGCGCTGGCTCAGAGCCTCCACTACCGCGTGGTGTGCGGTCCCACCGGCAGCGGCAAGACGCGACTGCTGCATGCACTGGCTTCGCAAGGCGCCCAGGTGCTGGATCTGGAAGCCCTGGCGAGCCATCGCAGTTCGGTGCTGGGCCACATTCCCGGCCAGCCACAGCCCAGCCAGAAGCGCTTTGACTCACTCGTGTGGAACGCCCTGCGGGGCTTCGACCCGGCGCGTGTGGTGTATGTGGAGAGCGAGAGCAAGAAGGTGGGCAATGTGCGCGTGCCCGATGCGCTGATGGAGAAGATGCGCGCGAGCCCCTGCATCGACCTGCGGCTGCGCGACGAAGAGCGCGTGGCCTTGCTGCTGGAGGACTATGCGTTCTTCGTCGCCGACCCATCGGCCTTTTGTGAACGCCTGAGGGCGCTGACCGAGCTGCGTGGCAAGGAAACAGTGACGGGATGGATCGGAAAAGTGCAATCAGGGCAGACGCCCGATGTGGTGCTGGAATTGCTCCGTCAGCACTACGACCCCACCTACAGCCAGTCGATGGCGCGAAACTTCAGCGAATTCCCGAGGGCCCTGCCGTGCGAGCTGGCCAATCGGTCTGCGCAAGCGCTGGGCGAAGTGGCCCGCGACATCATTGCCAGCGAAACACCGGCCGTGGCGCACGGCTGAAGCACTGCTTCAGTTCGTACCGCCAGCGCCCTCGCCAGCGGCAGGCGCATCGCCCGAAGCGTCGGGCGCGTCAGCGTCATCGCCTTGCGGTCCTTCGCCGTCTTCGGGTCGACGACCCGCTGCCTTGGCCTTGAGCTTCTCCTCTTTCTTTTTCTTCTTGGCGAGCTCGCGCTGGCGTTTTTCGTATCCGTAATTGGGAGTAGCCAAATCGATCTTTCGGGTCGGTGGTGGGGAAAGGGGTCAGGCCTGCAAAACCTCGAGCGCCTGCGTCAGGTCGGCCCGAAGGTCGTGCACGGATTCCAGCCCCACGGCAAAGCGTACCAGACCGCCCGCATGGGGCCAGGGCCGGGTGCGCGAAGCTGCCATGTCGTAAGGCGCGCAAAGGCTGATCGGGCCCGCCCAGCTCCAGCCCAGTCGGAACAGTCGCAGCCGGTCGCAGAAGGCGTCGATGCGCGCCTGCGGGATGTCGGGATCGAACACCGCACTGAACAGGCAGGCCGCCGCGGTGGCGTCGCGTCGCCAGGCCTCATGGCCGGGCGATCCGGCCAGGGCGGGGTGGAGCACCTTCACCACGCCCGGCTGCTGCTCCATCCACGTGGCCAGATCGCGCGTGGTGGCGTCCTGCGCGTGGTACCGCAGCGCCATGCTGGGCAGACCGCGCAGCACCAGCTCGGCGTCGTTGGCACCCACGCCAAGGCCCAGGCGCATGCGGGTCAGCAACATCTTGCGGTGCAGGGCCAGATCGCGTGTGATCACCGATCCCATGAGCACGTCGGCCCCACCGCTGGGGTACTTGGTGAGCGCCTGGATCGACACATCCGCTCCGAGATCGAAGGCGTTGAACGCAATGCCTGCACCCCAGGTGTTGTCGATCGCGGTGACGATGGCCTGCGTCGACTCACGCGTCGCGTTGGCCTGTTGCACCCGCTTGACGAGCGCTGGCAGGTCGGGGAATTCCAGTGTGATCGACCCTGGCGCCTCCAGCCACACCACACGCGTGGCCGGCGTGATCTGACGCTCCAGATCGTCCGGATCCATGGCGTCGTAGTACCGGTGGGTGATGCCCCAGGCCGCCAGCTCGGCACCGGCGAACACCTTGCCGGGTCCGTAGGCGTTGTCGGGAATGAGCAATTCGTCGCCGCTGCGCAGCAACGCCATGTCGACCAGCGTCATGGCGGCCAACCCGCTGGGCGCGAGCATGCAATGGGCGCCCCCTTCGATCGTGGCCAGTCGTTCTTCCAGCGTGAAGGTGGTCGGTGTGCCGTGCAAGCCGTAGGTGTAGCCGGTCTTGTCTTTCCAGTCGTAGGTTCGCAGAGCCTGGACGTTTGGGAACAGCACCGTGGACGCCTTGTGCACGCCAGGCGCCACAGCATCGAAGCCCTCGGGGGGCTTGTAGGGATGGTGGATCAGCCGGGTGGAGAGGTCGTCGCTCATTCAGTTCAGAGTTTCCACTTTTCAAGGAGTTGCGCCGGGCGCAGGCTGTCGTAGCCTTCGAAGGGCTGATGGATCCAGGGGTTCGTGGGGAGAAATTCGACCGAGTAGTCCGGGGTGAACGCCGAAAGCTGCTTGGTCCAGATCACCGCACTGCGCATTTCGGTGATGGGCTTGTAGTTGTTGCGCAGAAGATCGATCACCGCCTTGAGGGTGTGACCGGAATCCGCCAGATCGTCGACCAGCAGAACCCGGCCAGCAATCTCACCCTTGGGCGTGGTGATGTAACGCGCAATATCCAGATTGCCCTGCTGCGTGCCAGCGGCAGCGCGGTAAGAGCTGGTGGACATGATCGCCAGCGGCTTGTCGAAGATGCGAGAGAGGATGTCACCGGGGCGCATGCCGCCGCGTGCCAGGCACAGGATGGTGTCGAACTCCCAGCCCGACTGGTAGACCTTGAGCGCGAGCTTCTCGATCAGGTTGTGGTACTCGTCGTAGGAAACGTACAGGTGTTTGCCGTCTTCGGTCAGCATGCGGACTCCGGGTGGGGGACGTGGGACGGATTTTGCACGAAGGCTGAGCCCCGCACAGGCAGCGGAACACTCAGTCATGGTAGGGGTTGACGAGCAGGATGGTGTGGTCGCGGTCCGGGCTGGTGGACACCACGTGGATCGGCACACCCGTGGTTTCCTCGATGCGCTTGAGGTAGCGCTGCGCGTTCAAAGGCAGGTCTTCGTGGCGCGTCACGCCCACCGACGTTTCGCTCCAGCCCGGCAAGGTTTCATAGATGGGTTCGCAGCGGGCAATGTCCTCGGCGCCCATCGGCAGGATGTCGATCACCTCGCCGTCCAGCCGGTAGCCCGTGCACAGCTTCAGTTCGTCCAGGCCATCCAGCACGTCGAGCTTGGTGATGCACAGGCCCGTCAGGCCATTGACCTGCGCCGAGCGCTTGAGCAGCGCCGCGTCGAACCAGCCGCAACGACGGCTGCGACCGGTTGTCACACCCTTTTCGGCGCCCACGGTGGCCATGTGCCAGCCCGGCGTCCCTTCCTTTTCCCATTCAAGTTCGGTCGGGAAAGGGCCCCCACCGACGCGCGTGCAGTATGCCTTGGTGATGCCCAGCACGTAGTGCAGCAGACCGGGACCGACACCGGACCCGGCGGCCGCATTGCCTGCCACGCAGTTGCTGGAGGTGACGAAGGGATAGGTGCCGTGGTCGATGTCGAGCAACGTGCCTTGGGCGCCTTCAAACAGCAGGTTGGCGCCTGCGCGGTGGGCTTCGTTGAGTTCGCGCGAGACATCGGCGATCATGGGCTTGAGAAGCTCGGCCTGCTGCATGGCTTCGTTGTAAACCGGCTCGAACTGGATCGCGCCGTCCTTCATGTAGGCAGCGATCTTCTCATCCCACTGCAGATCGGCCGAATGCAGCCAGGTGGTGAGCAGGTGGTTGTGCAGCGCGAGCAGCTCGCGCAGCTTGGCGGCAAAACGATCGGGGTACTTCAAATCCTGCACGCGCAGCGCACGGCGCGCGATCTTGTCCTCGTAGGCCGGGCCGATGCCGCGACCGGTGGTGCCGATCTTCTCGGTGCCGGCCTTGACCTTGGCGGCTTCGCGCGCAATGTCGATGGCGGCGTGAAAGGGCAGGATGAGCGGACAACCTTCGCTCACGCGAAGTCGCGAACGCACCTCGACACCCGCCTTCTCAAGCCCGGCGATTTCCTCGAACAGCTTGCCCACGGAGAGCACCACGCCGTTGCCGATGTAGCACTTCACACCCTCGCGCATGATGCCGCTGGGGATGAGGTGCAACGCGGTCTTCACCCCGTTGATCACCAGTGTGTGACCGGCGTTGTGTCCGCCCTGGAAGCGCACCACACCGGTGGCGGTTTCGGTGAGCCAGTCGACCAGCTTGCCTTTGCCTTCGTCACCCCACTGGGTGCCCACCACCACCACGTTGCGCCCTGGGGTCACGGCGCTGTTGCTGTTCGTCATTTGCTGGTTTCCGTTTCAATGGGTTTCACTGTCCACTGCCCGCCCTGGCGCGCAGGCGCGACCAGCTCGCGGTCGCAATGGAATTCGTCGACTTCGTGTTCATGGCCGGGCAGCACGCACACCACGGTGTGGCCTTCGCTGCGCAGCTTTGCAATGGCCTCGCGCAGACCGACATCCATGCCCCACGGCGCGCGAATGGCCGCCTTGAGCGGGCGTGGTGCGACGGCGGCCACCAGCTCCTTCAGGTCCAGGCTGAAGCCGACCGCAGGACGATTGCGGCCAAACACCGCGCCCACTTCGTCGTAACGACCACCGCGTGCGAGCTCGAGCGACTGCCCTGCCCCGCTCCCCGCTTCGTGGGCAAACAAGGCGAAGCGCATGCCCGTGTAGTAGGCGTAACCGCGAAGATCGGCCAGGTCGATCGAGACCTGCAGACCGTTCGCGTGCGATGCCAGCCAGCGCAGTCCCTGCAGCGCGGCATGAAGACCTTCCGACGGCTGCAGGATGCGCTGCGCCTCGTCGAGCACCTCCACACCCCCGAAGAGTCGCGGCAACGCGCACAGATCGTGGCGCACGCGTTCGGGCAGACTGCGCGCCAGTACTTCAAGCGCTGCCACATCCTTGGCATTGAGGGCAGCGTGGATGCGCGCTTCCTCGCCCGCATTCAGCACCACGGGCGCGAGAACGGCATCGATCACGCGGACATCGGCCATGTCGAGCTGCAGACTTTTCACGCCCGCGCTGTGCAGGCAGGCCCGGGCGAGCTCTATCGCCTCGAGGTCCGCCTCCTGACCCGCATGGCCATAGATCTCGGCACCGAACTGCAGCGGTTCGCGGCTGGCGAAAGGACGATCGGTGCGCGTGTGCACCACCGGACCGCAGTAGCACAGTCGCGCCACGCCCTGGCGGTTGAGCAGGTGCGCGTCGATGCGAGCCACCTGCGGGGTGCTGTCTGCACGCAGGCCCAGGGTGCGCCCGGAGAGCTGGTCCACGAGTTTGAAGGTCTGAAGATCGAGCGCCTCACCGGTGCCGGTGAGCAGCGACTCGAGGTGTTCCAGCAGCGGCGGCATCACCAGCTCGTAGCCGTAGCCTCGGGCGGTGTCGAGCAAGCTCCTGCGTAGTTCTTCGATGTGGCGCGCCTCGGAGGGCAGGACATCGGCGATGTGATCCGGGAGGACCCAGGCTGACATGGGCATTTTCAGGAGCTGTTAAAAACGCGATTTTACCGGCCCCGGTACCGGGGTCCCGGGCGGAATCAGCCGAGCAACCACCAGAGCAGCGCGCCGCCGATGATGCTGGTGAGGCCGAAGAACCTGAGTTGCCCGTCGCGCAGGCGCAGCATTTCCGAGAACATCCGGCGCCACAGGCCAGGCGCCAGCAAGGGCAGCAGGCCTTCGACGATCAGCACGAGGGCGAGCACGGGCCAGAAAAGTTCAGACACGACAAGTCCTCGTGAATCTGGGGCGCAGCATGTGAGCGGCGCCCCGGCCCCGCTCGCGCCTCAGCGGCTGGCGGGTGCGAGGTTGCTGCTGCGCAAGGCCTTGAAGAAGTCGGACGAGGGATCCATCACCAGCACATCGCCCTTGCTGGCGAAGCTGGCCTTGTAGGCATCCAGGCTGCGGTAGAACTGCGCGAATGCAGGGTCGCGTCCGAACGCATCGTTGAATGCGGCGGCGGCCTTGGCATCGCCCTCGCCCTTGATGAGCTGGGCTGCGCGGTACGCTTCTGACACGATCACTTCGCGTTGGCGATCCGCATCGGCGCGAATCTTTTCACCTTCGGCGAAGCCCGTGGAGCGCAACTCATTGGCCACGCGCTTGCGCTCGGCTTCCATTCGCTGGTAGACCGACGCGGTGATGCTCTCGGCATAGTCCACGCGGGTGATGCGCACATCCACCACGTCCATGCCCCAGGGCTTGTCGGCGCCGCGCACGGCAGCAAGCACCTCGCGCTTGACGTCCTCCATGAGCTGTTCGCGACGGGTAGAGAGCAGTTCGTTCACGGTGCGCTTGTTCACTTCCTGCTGGAAAGAGTTGCGCACCACCCGGTTGAGCTGCAACGCACCCGCGCGCTCAGTGATGCCGACATTGCGGATGTACTCCTGCGGCTCGCTG
This sequence comes from Hydrogenophaga sp., assembly GCF_051858985.1. Lineage (GTDB taxonomy): Bacteria > Pseudomonadota > Gammaproteobacteria > Burkholderiales > Burkholderiaceae_C > Hydrogenophaga. The sequence goes on from NZ_JBHYGM010000002.1 coordinate 1,027,496, forward strand.
ATGCGCCAGCGCACATACCAGTCGATGACCACGCGCTGCTTCTCGGCGGTCAGCGTGGGCTCGGTATCGGTGCTCTCCAGCGTGAGCAGCCGTTTGTCGATGTAAGACACGTTCTGGAACGGTGGCGGCAGCTTGAAGTTCAGGCCTGGCTCGGTGACCACCTGTTTGATCTGACCAAGCTGGAAGACCACGCCAAACTGACGCTGGTCGACCACAAACAGCATGGAACTGGCGATCGCCAGGGCCACGATGAGCGATGTAAGGATGAAACCCAGTTTGTTCATGTGAGTGCTCTCGGGTCGCGTGGGGCGGCTCAGCGGACTTCGCGCTCGCGCGAACGCGCGGCGTTGTCCATGCTGCGGCTGGCGGGCGTCGAGGTCGTGCCCGCACTCGGCGCAGGCACGCTCGGGGCGGTCGATGCGGCGGCCGCACCGGTCTGGGCGGTCATCTGCATGATCTTGTCCAGCGGCAGGTACAGCAGGTTGGAACCGGATTTGGAGTCGACCAACACCTTGGTCACGTTGGAGTAGATCTCCTGCATGGCATCCGTGTACATGCGCTCGCGCGTCACCTGGGGCGCCTTCTGGTATTCGGTGAGCACGGAGCTGAAGCGCTGCGAGTCACCCTCGGCCTGCGCCACGATACGGGCCCGGTAACCTTCCGCTTCCTCGGTCAACCGCGATGCGGCACCACGGGCGCGGGGCACCACATCGTTGGCATACGCCTGTGCCTCGTTCTTCGCCCGCTCACGTTCCTGGCCGGCCTTGAGCACATCGTCGAAAGAGGCCTGCACCTGCTCGGGCGGTCGCACGCCGCCCTGCTGCAGGTTGATGCCCACCACTTCAATGCCGACCTTGTAGCGGTCCAGGATGTTCTGCATCAATGCACGCACACGCGGAGCAATCTGATCACGCTCCTCGGCCAGCGCTGCATCCATCTTCATCTTGCCCACCACCTCGCGCACCGCGGTTTCAGCCACCTTGACGACCGAAGCGTCGGGGTCTCGGCTCTCGAACAGGAAGGCGCGCGCGTCGTTCAGGCGGTACTGAACCGCAAACTTGATCTCGACGATGTTCTCGTCTTCGGTGAGCATGGCCGACTCGCGCAGGCCGGTGGCGGGCACCACGTTGTCCCGGCCCACGTCAACCGACCGGATCTGCGTCACGAAGACGGTCTCATGGCGCTGGATGGGGTATGGCAGACGCCAGTTGAAACCGGCACCCACGGAGCTGTGGTACTTGCCGAACTGGGTGATGACGGCTTGCTGGCCTTCCTGGACGATGAAGAAACCAGTGCCCAGCCAGATCAGGACGGCGACACCGACGATCAGGCCAGCGCCAATGCCGGTGGTCTTCGGGCTGGGGTTGAAACCGGGCATGCCACCGCCCGAACCATTGCCACCGCTCCCACCGCCGCGGCCACCCTTGTTGCCCAGCAGGCCGCCGAGTTTGCGATTGAAGTCGCGCCAGAGCTCGTCGAGGTCGGGCGGACCTTGGTTGGGCCCCTGGCCCCGCGGGGGACGTTGAGGAGGACGCGAATCCTCGTCGCGACCCGGCTCCTGACCATCTTTCGAGCCTTCATTGCGGGATGCGTCGTCACCGCGACCCCAGCGGGGATCGTTCAGATTGAACATGCCCAGCCAGCGCCGCCAGCCCCGACGGCGGGAGGACTGCGCAGAAGCCTGGGCGCCGCGTGCGGGGGTTTGCAGATTCACATCCATGTGTTGCCAACTCTTTTCGGTGCAAGGTACAAAACAGTCACATTGTGCCCAATCAGGAGACCGGGTTGCCTAATTCAGGTGCTGGACCGGGGGACATGGACTCCGGGTCGCCCTTTTGCGCCAGCACACGCTCGGCCAGCAAGGCTCGGAGGGATGGCACGCCCTCGCCCGTGTGGGCGCTGACATGGATTCGAGGGACCGATTGCCCTTCCAGTTCCATCACGTCACTGAGGACGCGCGGCAGATGGTCGGGATCCACCGCATCGAGCTTGTTGAAGACCAGGATCTGGGGCACCTGATCCGCCCCGATGTCCTTGAGCACCCCCATCACGGAAGCGATCTGCTCGGGGTATGCCGGATTGGAGGCATCCACCACATGCAGCAGCAGGTCGGCATCAGCCGCCTCCTGCAGCGTGGCAGCAAAAGCGTCCACCAGCCCGTGCGGCAGGTCGCGAATGAATCCGACCGTGTCCGAGAGCGAGACCGCACGCCCCGCTTCGCCCAGGTAGAGTTGTCGCGTGGTGGTATCCAGGGTGGCGAAGAGCTGATCGGCCGCGTACGCGCGAGCCTTCACCAGGCTGTTGAACAGAGAAGACTTGCCGGCGTTGGTGTAGCCCACGAGCGAGATCGAGAACGTGTCGCGCCGTTCACGCTGACGCCGCTGGGTCGCGCGCTGCTTCTTGACTTTCTCGAGCCGATCCTTGGTGCGCTTGATGGCCTCACCGATCATTCGGCGGTCGAGTTCGATCTGCGTCTCTCCAGGCCCGCCGCGCATGCCGATGCCGCCACTCTGACGCTCCAGGTGCGACCAGCGCCGAACCAGACGGGTCGAGAGGTATTGCAGCCGCGCGAGTTCGACCTGCAGTTTGCCTTCATGGCTGCGCGCCCTTTGCGCGAAGATCTCCAGGATCAGCAAGGTGCGGTCATTGACCGGCAAGCCCAGGTGCCGCTCCAGGTTGCGTTGTTGTGCCGGACTCAGCGACTGGTCGAACAGGATTTCGGCCGCGCCCGTGGACTGGGCCAGCATCTTGATTTCATCGGCTTTGCCGGATCCCACAAAAAGCGCAGGATCCGGGGCGCGGCGCTTGCAGGTCACGCGCTCGGCCACCGAGTAGCCGGCCGTTTGTGCCAGCAAACCAAGTTCTTCGAGACCGCCGTCGAAATGGGGAACACCAAAATCCACACCCACCAGGATGACCGATGGCGTGGAGGATGAGGAGGGGACAGGCGCGTTCAAATGGTGTGGGCGGCAACGCGCAAGGCGCTGCAAGTCCGGCAGGCTCGCTGCACGGACTCAAGGTGATTCGGTATCAGGATCAGGGTGTGGGTTCGTCCGCACCAACCGCCGAGAACTGCACGGGGCGGCCGGGAACGATGGTGGAAATGGCGTGCTTGTAGACCATCTGCGTGACCGTGTTGCGCAGGAGCACGACGTACTGGTCGAAAGATTCGATCTGACCCTGCAGCTTGATGCCGTTGACCAGATAAATCGACACGGGCACATGCTCCCGGCGAAGCTGGTTCAGGAAAGGGTCTTGCAAGAGCTGGCCTTTGTTATTGCTCACGATATGCTCCGTGTTCAACGAAAGTTAATGAAGAATGGACCATACCACAGCACCCGTGGTGCACAACCGGTAACCCGAAATTCCTATTCCTTGAAGGGATTGGCCGACGTCTTGAACTCGATCCGCAAGGGCGTTCCCACGAGTTCGAAGGCCTTGCGGAACCGCCCTTCCAGGAAGCGTCGGTAGGCGTCCGGCACGTGCTCCAGTGAATTCCCGTGGATGACGATTACCGGAGGATTCATCCCGCCCTGGTGGGCGTAGCGCATCTTGGGGCGGAACATGCCGCTGCGCGTCGGGGCCTGGAAAGCAACAGCCTCTAGCAAAAGGCGGGTGAGCACCGGGGTGGTCATCTTGCGCATGGCCGAAGCGTGGGCCTGACCAATGGATTTCCAGACGGGTCCCAGGCCCTGGCGCTTCTTGGCCGAGATCAGGTGCATCGATGCGAACTTGAGGAACGCCAGACGGGTTTCCACCTGCCGTTCGATCTGCTCGCGCTGGTAGGCGTCGACCGCGTCCCACTTGTTGATGGCCAGGACGACCGCTCGGCCACTCTCCAGGATGTAGCCGGCAATGTGCGCATCCTGGTCGGTCACGCCCTGGGTTGCATCAAGCAGCAACAAAACCACGTGCGCGTTCTCGATTGCCTGGAGGGTCTTGACCACCGAGAACTTCTCGATGGCCTCGAACACCTTGCCCTTGCGGCGAATGCCGGCCGTATCGATGAGTTCGAACTTCTGTCCGCCACGCTCGAATGGCACCGAGATCGCGTCGCGCGTGGTGCCCGGGAGGTCGAAAGCCACCAGGCGTTCCTCGCCCAGCCAGGCATTGATCAGTGTGGACTTCCCCACGTTGGGTCGTCCGGCCACCGCGAGGCGGATCACGCCCGTCTCGGCCTCAGGTTCTTCCTCGTCCTCAGGCGGCAGTCCGGGAATGCTCTCCAGTGCGGTTTCGAGCATGGACCGGATGCCCTGGCCGTGAGCGCTGGAAGCCGGCAACACTTCGCCCAGACCCAGCTCGAAGAATTCCACCAACTGGAGACCCTGCGTCATGCCCTCGGCCTTGTTGGCCACGAGCACGGTGGGCTTGCCCAGGCGACGGAGGTATTGCGCGATCTCGTGGTCCTGCGCACTGATGCCCGCGCGCGCATCCACGACGAAGATCACCACATCGGACTCCGCCACGGCCTGGCGGGTCTGCTTGGCCATTTCCTTGTAGATGCCTTCGCTGGCTTCTGGCTCGAAGCCGCCCGTATCGATGACGATGTACTCGCGACGTCCCAGCTTGCCGTTGCCGTAGTGGCGGTCGCGGGTCAGTCCGGCGAAGTCGGCCACGATGGCGTCGCGCGTCCCGGTCAGCCGGTTGAACAGGGTGGACTTGCCCACATTGGGCCGGCCCACCAGAGCAATGACAGGCTTCACTGGGGGCGCCAGGCGTAGACGCCGCCATTGCGCGTCTGCACCACCAGCGCATCACCGGCCAGCGCCGGAGCGGACAGGATCGGCGAACCGTCGGTCGACAGGCGCGTCATCTCGCTGCCGTCTTCGCGTGAGATCAGGTGCACCTGTCCCGAAGCATCGCCCACGGCGACCACACGACCCAGCGCCAGCGGGGCACTCAGATCGCGGTACTTGAGGCGGTCAACGCTCCACGCGGGCTCACCGGTGCCGCGCTGCCAGGCCTGGAACTTGCCGTCGGATTCAGCGCCGAAGACCAGCCGGTCGTCCCCGTGCACGCCGGTGGTTCCCTGCGCTGGCCTGGTCCACACCAGCGTGCCGCGGGTCGTGTCTACGCAACCGACTGCGGCGCCATAGGCGCGCACGCAGACGCTGCCCCCGATGCGACTGGCCGGGCCGACGATATCGACCAGGCGTTCGACTTCATTGGTGCCGCGGGACGTGGCCACAGGTGCCTCCCAGCGGACCACGCCGTTTGACGGGTTCAGGCCGACGAGTCGACCCGACAGGCCCGCCACCAGCATGTCACCCACAGCCAGCAGCACACCGCTCTGACTCAGCACCAGCGGTTCCGCCGGACGCGTCTGGCTCCACAGCCGCGCGCCATTGGAACCGTCGAAAGCGATCACGGTGCGGTCGGCCGTCAGCACAAAAACCCGCTTGCCGGCAACCAGAGGCGCCGTGAACGCGCGCGCTGGAAGGCGAACGCGCCAGAGTTCTCGCCCGTCGGCGACTGCAACCAGTTCGTTCTCACGGGTGACGACAGCTGCCGTCTGTCCGTCCGCTCCCACGCCCGCCGCAATGCGGGCTTTGAGGTCGATGCGCCAGACATCTTTTCCAGTGCCGGCATCCAGTGCAGCCAACGTACCGGCCTCGCTGGCCACGAACACCCGTCCGGACGCCACCTGGGGCGCGAGCGAAGCGTGACCAGCGCCGACCTGAGCCGTCCAGGCGACCTGGGTGCCCATGAGGGCCGCCACTGGACCGAGCTCGGTGGGTTTGGGCTTGTCGGGGCCCGAAGAACACGCCGTCACCAAAACGGTGAGCGCAAGGCCGAGGGCGGCCAGCGTGTGGCGTGCCGGCAGTGGGAATCGGGAGATGGTGCGGTTCGGCATGGCGTTCAGGGCGCAGTAGAGGTCAGGCTGGAGACGTTCACGCCCAGGGCGGCGAGCTTCACTTCGACCAGACGACGGTATTCGGTGCGCGGGCCCAGGGCTTTCCAGGCATTCTGGTATTGCGCCCGAGCCTCGTCGGGCTTGCCTTGGGCCATGAAGATGTCGCCACGCCGGTCTGCCACCAGCGGTTCAAAGGATTTGGGCACCGGTGGTTCCAGGGTCTTGAGCGCCTGGTCGAAGGCTTTTGCCTCGAGATCGAGAGCGGCCAGGCGCAGGCGCGCCACGGCCTTGTAGGAGGCGTCGTCCGATTTGTCCGCTGCCCAGCTCAGCGCTGCACGGGCCTTGTCGGCCTGCCCGGCATCGAAGAGGGTCTTGCTGGCCAGCAAGGCCGCCTGGCTCGCGAAGGTCGTGTTGCCGAAGTTGGCCTGCATGTCGGCCAGGGCGCGCTCCATGCGCTGGGCATCCTTGGCGACTGCAGCACGGTCAACTTCGTCGTAGAGCGCTGCGGCCTTGACGGCCTGGTTCCGCTGCCACCAGTTCCAGCCATTCCAGGCCGCGAACGCACCGAAGACGACGATCAACACCCAGCTGATGAGGTTGCCGTAGCGGGTCCAGAAGTGTTTGATCTGGTCGAGCTGTTCCTGCTCTTCGAGGTCGAGGTGTTTGGCCATGGTCGTTGTGAACTGCGGTCGTGCGCTGTGTGCGCAACAGGGGATTGTAGGCGGGTGGTTGCGCCGCTTCGCACACGCTCAGTGCTGGCGAAGGCGGGCGGCCCATTCGGCCACCGCGGTCAGAGGCATCAGGGTTTGCGCCGCTTCGGTGGAATCGCCCACCCCCGACGTGCGCGGTCCCCGCAAGGGTTTGATGGCCACGTTGCCTTGTTGCATTTCCTGCTCGCCGAAGATGAGCGCATGACGCGCTCCGCTGGCGTCGGCCTTCTTGAACTGCGATTTCATGCTGCCCATGCCTTCGGGGCCGCCGGCGTGCATCTGCACACTCACCCCCTCGCGCCGCAGAGCACGCAGCACCGGCATCACCTCGGGCACACGGGCAGCCTCAGGCACCACCGCGTAGGCGTCGGGCACCGGCTGTTGCGGCAGCTTGCCCTGCTCCTTGAGCAGCTCGAGGATGCGTTCCATTCCCAAGGCCCAGCCCACGGCAGGCGCAGCCTTGCCGCCCATCTGTTCGAAGAGCCCGTCGTACCGACCACCTGCGCACACCGTGCCCTGTGAACCCAGTTGCAGGGTCACGAACTCGAACACGGAGAGGTTGTAGTAATCCATACCGCGCACCAGGCGAGGATTGACGCGGTAGGCAATGCCGTGCGCGTCCAGAAGGCCACGCAGACGGTTGAAGTGGTCCAGCGACTCGTCGCCCAGATGATCCATCAGGCGAGGCGCGGCATTCACCAGCGACTGCATCGAAGGGTTCTTGGTGTCGAGGATGCGCAGCGGATTGCTGTGCAGGCGACGCCTGGCCTCCTCGTCGAGCTGGTCAGCGTGAGCCTCGAGGTAGGCGATCAGTGCGCGCCGATGGGCCAGGCGCTCCGGTGGCTGGCCCAGGCTGTTGATTTCGAGCTCGATGGCTTCGAGCCCCAGCTCGGCCCACAGGTCGAAGGCCAGCACGATGAGCTCAGCGTCCACATCCGGGCCAGCGAAACCCAGGGCCTCGGCACCAAACTGGTGGAACTGGCGATAGCGGCCGCGCTGAGGCCGTTCATGGCGAAACATGGGTCCCATGTAGTAGAGCCGCTTGGGCCCGTCGTACAGCATCGAATGCTCGAGAGCCGCGCGCACCACACCCGCGGTGTTCTCCGGACGAAGCGTGAGGTGTTCGCCATTGAGCCGGTCTTCGAAGGAATACATCTCCTTCTCGACGATGTCGGTCACCTCGCCCAGGCCGCGCACGAAGAGCGCCGTCGGCTCGACGATGGGTGTGCGCAGGTTGCGGTAGCCATATCGGCGCATGAGGCCGCGCAGCTTGTCTTCCAGCCACTCCCAGTGCGCTGACGCAGGAGGGGCGATGTCGTTCATGCCTTTGACGGCGGTCAGTTTGTCTGCCATGTGCGGTGGGACGGTTCAGGCCGGCGTGCCGAACCGCTTCTCGATGTAGTTTTCGACGATCGTCTGGAATTCCTGCGCGATGCCTGCACCGCGCAGCGTCATGGCCTTTTGCCCGTCGATGAAGATCGGTGCGGCTGGCGCTTCACCGGTTCCCGGCAGACTGATGCCGATGTCGGCATGCTTGCTCTCACCCGGACCGTTGACGATGCAGCCCATCACCGCCACCTTCAGGCCTTCGACGCCCGGATAGCGCGCGCGCCACGCCGGCATGGAGGCGCGCAGGTAGTCGTCGATCTGCTTGGCCAGTTCCTGAAAGGTCGTGCTGGTGGTGCGACCACATCCGGGGCAGGCGGTGACCGACGGCACGAAGGCGCGCATCCCGAGCGCCTGGAGGATCTCCAGGGCGATCACGACTTCCTGGGTGCGCGCCTCGCCCGGCTGCGGGGTGAGTGAGACGCGGATGGTGTCGCCAATGCCTTGTTGCAACAGCACGGAAAGCGCAGCCGCCGAGGCCACCGCACCCTTGGTGCCCATGCCCGCCTCGGTCAGGCCCAGGTGCAGCGCGTAGTCGCAACGCTGAGCAAGCGCCTGGTACACGGCGATCAGGTCCTGCACCGCACTCACCTTGCAGGAGAGGAAAACGTTGTTGCCATTGAGGCCGATGGCCTCGGCGCGCTTCGCAGATTCAACAGCGGACGTGATCAATGCCTCGTACATCACCTGGCGTGCATCCCAGGGATCGGTGCGACCGGCGTTTTCGTCCATCAAGCGGGCAAGCAGATCCTGATCCAGGCTGCCCCAGTTCACGCCGATGCGAACCGCCTTGTCGTGTCGGGCTGCAATCTCGACCATCTGGGCAAACTGGCGATCGCCCTTGTCCCCGCGGCCCACATTGCCGGGGTTGATGCGGTACTTCGACAACGCCTCGGCGCAGGCTGGGTGGTCGGTCAGAAGCCGGTGACCGTTGTAGTGGAAGTCGCCGATGAGCGGCACGTTCACCCCCATGCGGTCCAGCTGTTCGCGGATGTAGGGGACGGCTTTGGCGGCTTCGTCGTTGTTGACGGTGATGCGGACCAGCTCGGACCCGGCCAGTGCGAGCTCCTTGACCTGGATGGCCGTGCCCACCGCGTCGGCCGTGTCGGTATTGGTCATGGACTGCACGCGCACCGGAGCGTCGCCGCCCACCGTCACACGGTGGCTGCCCCAGGCCACCACGCCCTGGCGCGTGCGTCGCGGCTGCGCCAAAGAAAGCGGAATCGGTTCGCAGGAACTGGCCATTCGAACAACGTCGTCCATCGTCACTTCACCTCGAACCGCGCCACGTTGTTGCGGGCGATCGCATTCACATCGAAAGGCCGACCGCGCACGGTGACCTGGGCCGACTCGGCGCGTCCCAGCACCACGGAATACGGCGGCGAACTGGAAAAATCGACGGCGTCGCCGGGTTTGAGCATTCGCTGGATGACCACGCTGCCGTTGCCATTGGTGACCTCCACCCAGGATTCGCCGGTCGCAGCGATCGTGAGCAGGGTGCCAGGCGTGGGGGCCGCATTCGGAACCGCTGAGGTGGGCGGAGTGGTGGGGGCTGCGGGTGCAGGCTCGGCCGCGGGGACATCTGGCGCAACTACAGCCGCCTCGCCAGTGCCGGGCGCGCCAGCGGGCTCCATGGGCACGGGGCTGGCTCCGGGCTCCACAGCGGCCACCGGCTCCACCGGGGTCACCACCGAATCGCCCACGACGCCCGCCGGGGATGGCTCCTGAGCGCGCGGCAGGAACACGATCACCAGGGCACCGAGCAACAGCGCGATGGCCGCCAGCAAGGCCGGGCGAGACAGCCAGGAGAGCGGATTGACGGGCGCGGGATCGCTCGCGGGCTTGAACGGTGCGTTGATGGCATGGCGGGAATCGCCGAGCTCCGGCGCCACGCCCTGGGGAATCTGGCCGAGGATGGGTGCGGGGTCGACCTTCAAATGACGGCAAGCACTGGACGCCAGTGCGCGCGCGAACGTGAGGTCGGGCAGTTCGTCGTAGCGCCCGGCTTCCAGCGCCTCCAGCTTGCGCACCGGCACCTTGAGTGCGGCCGCGAGGGCTGCAATATGCAGGCCCGCCGACTCGCGCGCGGCACGCAGGAGCACCGGACGACTGCCCGCCTCCATCGCGTTCTGCACCTCACTCATCGAAGGCCCCCCGCTGGTAGGACGCCCACTCCCGCGAATCGGCGTATCGGCGACCCAGTTGCTGGGCGAGCTGCCGCATGGCTTCGACGTTGCCGACCCTGCGCTCGACCTTGATGCCGAGCCAGAGCGTCTCTGCGTTGGCCAAGTCGGAATTGTTGAGGCGGCGGATCGTGAACTGAGCCTTTTCGTTCTCACCGCGCCGGAACTGCAGGGCGGCGAGGTTGTAGGCGGTGATGGGATTGCTCGCATCAAGTTCGTAGGAGCGCGCCAGGCTGCCCTCTGCCTCGGCGAACTGGCCCGCGCGAACCTGGCACACGCCTTTGGCCATCAGGGTCTTGGCCTGTCCGCCATAGACAGGACTGGCCATCGCCTGCTGGAACAGATCGATGGCCTGGGCGTAGCGACCTTGCTGGCAGGCAAAGAGCCCGTAGTGATGGAGCACGTCCGGATCGCGCGGACTGAGTTGCTGCGCACGGCGGAAGCTTTCTTCCGCGAGCGGCAGCTCGTTCATGCGCGAATACACCAGGCCGCGCAGCATGTACGCAGAGGCATAGGTCGGATCGGCAGCCAGGGAGAGCTTGATCTCGTCCAGTGCAACCGTGGTCTGGCCCTGCCCGAAGTAGCCGGCAGCAAGCTCCAAGCGGATTCGCGCGCGCTTGCGTGCCTCGGGCTCATCCGATTCCGTGAGCGGTTCGACCGTGCGGCCCGCGCTCGGTGCAGCGCCCGGAGCCGCACCGGGGTTCTGTGCGCAGCCTGCGAACAGCACAAGGGTGGCGAGCACCAACAGCCATGCAAGAGGCCAGGGCCTGGAAGTCGAACCGGAGATGCGGAGCGCTGGGGTCATGCCTGCCTTTCCTTGCGGACGATGCGAATCGGTCTTGCGGTGGTCTCGCGACGTTGAGCCAGCCGGCTGGCCGCGTTGGTGCGGTCCAGCACGTCGCCCGCCAGTTGCCCGCACGCGGCGTCAATGTCGTCGCCCCGGGTCTTGCGCACGGTGGTCACCACCCCGCCCTCGTTGAGGATCTGTCCGAAACGCAGCACGACGGGGCGCGGCGAGCAGGTCAGACCCGAATCGGGGAACGGGTTGAAGGGGATCAGGTTGATTTTGCACGGAACACCACGCTCGCCGTGTCCCTTGAGAAGCGCAAGCAACTCCCGCGCATGTTCGGGCTGGTCGTTGACGCCGTCGAGCATGCAGTACTCGAAGGTGATGAAGTCACGCGGCGCGGCCGGCAGGTAGTGCAGGCAGGCGTCCAGCAACTCGGCAATGGGGTACTTCCGGTTGAGCGGAACGAGGTCATCGCGCAGCGCGTCGTTGGGAGCGTGCAGCGAGACCGCCAGCGCCACCGGGCAATCCAGCGCCAGCCGCTCGATCATCGGCACCACGCCGGACGTGGACACCGTGACCCTCCGCCGCGAAAGGCCATAGCCGTGGTCGTCAAGCATCACGCGAAGCGCGGGCACCAGGGCGCTGTAGTTCTGCAAGGGCTCACCCATGCCCATCATGACCACGTTGGTGATCACGCGTTCGGTCGACTTCAGGTGGCGACGAAGGAAATGCTCGGCATGCCAGAGTTGCGCGACGATCTCGGCGGTGGTGAGGTTGCGCGAGAAACCCTGGTGACCGGTGGAGCAGAAGCGGCAGCCCACCGCGCAACCAGCCTGGGAGGAGATGCACAGCGTGCCGCGATCGTCCTCGGGAATGAACACGGTCTCGACCGCGTTGCCGTCGCCCACGTCGAACAGCCACTTGATGGTGCCATCGGTGGAGTCCTGGCGGGAGAGGACGGGAAGGTCGGCGATGGTGCAGACACCGGGCAGCTTTTCACGCAGGCTGCGGGCGAGATCCGTCATGTCGGCGAAGTCCGCCGCACCCTTTTGATGAATCCAGCGAAACAGCTGCACTGCGCGAAAGCGCTTCTCGCCCAGCTGCTCGCAAAAGGCGGCCAAACCCTCGAGATCGAAGTCGAGCAGGTTGGCCGTCATGACATGATCAACGCGAGTAGACGTTGAGGCCGGCGAAGAAGAAGGCCACTTCGGCAGCAGCGGTCTCGGGCGCGTCGGACCCGTGCACGGCGTTGGCGTCGATGCTGTCGGCGAAGTCGGCGCGAATGGTGCCAGCGGCAGCCTTCTTGGGATCGGTGGCGCCCATCAGGTCGCGGTTCTTGGCAATGGCGCCCTCACCTTCCAGCGCCTGGATCATCACCGGGCCGGAAATCATGAAGTCGACCAGGTCCTTGAAGAAGGGACGGGCCTTGTGCACGGCGTAGAAAGCCTCGGCTTCGCCGCGCGAGAGATGGGCCATGCGGGCGGCCACGACCTTCAGGCCGGCGGCTTCGAAACGGGCATAAATCTGGCCGATGACGTTCTTGGCGACGGCGTCGGGCTTGATGATCGAGAGGGTGCGTTCGATGGCCATGGAAATCCTGAAGTTGTTGGGTCAGTCAACCGAGGTATGAGACACCTCGCAAAGCCCATGATTCTACATCGGTCGAGCCATGGAGGCTGGCTTGATCGGGCGCTCAGCGGCCACCCGAACGACCACCACCGCCCCCACGGCGGCGCCCCCCCGCTGCCGGACCCCCGCGGGCGGAGTCCTGTTCGCGGCGGCGCTGCAGGGCGTCCTGTCCGATGTAGCCAAAGGAGGTCTTCATGGGATCGGGTTGGCTCTGGCCAGTTCCCGGCGGCTTGCCTGCGCCTTTGCCCCCCCGGCCCCTGCCCTTGCCTCCCGGGCCAGCAGGCGACGCACCCCCCATGCCGTAGCCACCCGAACGCCGGTCGTCGAAGCCCGGCCCTTCGGCGCGGCTGCCCGGGGGTTTGCCCTGCCCACGGCCGCCCTGACCCCGGCGCACGGGTTGCTGGGTCGGATGACGTCCCGGTGCACGCGGTGGCCGGCCCGCTGAACTTTCGTCGCCGTCCTGCATGCCTGCGGCAGCCGTCAAGCGCCCGATGTCCCGGTCGTCCAGTTCCACCCAGGCGCCACGTTTGAGTCCACGTGGCAGCATCATGGCGCCGTAGCGGATGCGGATGAGACGGCTGACCGCGTGACCGACCGCCTCGAACATGCGGCGCACCTCGCGGTTGCGGCCTTCGCCGATGGTGACGCGGTACCAGCAGTTGGCGCCCTCACCGCCGCCATCCTCGATGGAGGCGAACTGGGCCATGCCGTCGTCGAGGCGCACCCCATCGAGAAGCCGCTGCTTCTCTTCGTTGGACAGGGCGCCGAGCACGCGCACGGCGTACTCACGCTGCAATCCGAAGCGGGGATGCATCAGCCGGTTGGCCAACTCACCCGAACTCGTGAGAAGCAGCAGGCCCTCGGTGTTGAGATCCAATCGCCCGACCGACTGCCACTTGCCCTGCATCAGCCGGGGAAGCCGCCTGAAAACTGTGGGGCGGTTCTGCGGGTCGTCGTGGGAGACCACCTCGCCCGCCGGCTTGTGGTACGCCAGCACCCGCGGAGGCGGTGGCGTCATGCGCACGCGCACCGGCTTGCCGTTGACCTTGATCGTGTCGCCAAACTGGATGCGCTGACCAATGTGGGCCGGCTCGCCGTTGACGGAGATGCGGCCTTCCAGAATGAGCTGCTCCATCTCCAGCCGCGAACCCATGCCGGCCTGCGCCAGCACCTTGTGCAGTTTCGGCGACTCGGGTTGGGCGCTGAGCACCCGCTTGGTCGGCAGCGGCAGGTCCTGTTCCTGCTCGGCGTCAAAGGCACCACTGACGACGTCGTCGAAGCGCAGCGCTTCGGACTCCGATGGTTCAGCCGCTGTGGGAGGGTGGTTCGCCGGATTCATGGGTTTCCTGTGAGGAGGTTTCCAGCGCCTGGGGGTCGCCTGGAAGGGTGTCGGCTGTGGACAGCAGGTCCACCGATTCGGCGGGTTCAACGGTGTCACCGGGCTCAGGTTGCAAACTGGCCGACAGCGAATCGAAATCCAGCCGGTACAGGGCGGATTCCTGCACGTCGCTGCCCTCCAGTGGAGGCAACTGGTCGAGTGAAGAGAGGCCGAGATCGTCCAGAAACTGGCGTGTGGTGGCGAACAGCGCGGGGCGGCCCACGGTCTCGCGATGCCCGATCACCTCGATCCAGCCTCGATCCTCGAGCTGCTTGATGATCAGCGAATTGATGGTCACGCCGCGGATGTCTTCCATATCCCCCCGCGTGACAGGCTGGCGGTAGGCAATGATGGCCAGCGTTTCCATGGTCGCACGGCTGTAGCGGGGCGGCTTCTCCGGGTGCAGCCGATCCAGAAAGGGGCGCAACTCCGGCCGGCTTTGAAACCGCCACCCGGTGGCCACCTTGACCAGCTCGACCCCGCGCCCGGTCCATTCAAGCTGCAGGTCGGCCAGCAGCGATTTCAGCGTATCGGCAGATACTTCGTCGTCGAACAACGTGCCGAGCTCCCGCACCGACAGCGGCTGGGGTGCGCAGATCAAGGCTGTCTCGAGGACGCGCTTGGCATCCGTGGTGTTCATGGTGTCGGTCGGTCCAAATGCCGGCTGGCAGCCGGGACTCTCGGTAGGGCATCGGGAACACCGCCACGCTGTCGACCGCCTGGAGCGGGAAAGGGATCGGAGGGGTGCAACCGGTTGCCGTGGCGGGGCAACTTCAAGGGGTCTGTGGGTCCAGGAAGGCGCTGGCCACACGGTCGCGATTGTAACGGAGGCCGCTTTCTTCCATGGCGGACTGCATGTCCGCTGGCGGGGCGCTCTCGAACACCAGGTCCTTGCCCGTGGTGGGATGTCGAAGGCACAGCCTCGCAGCATGCAGCGCCTGCCGCGCCATGCCCCACTGCACCCGCCCGCCATACAGCGCGTCGCCTACCAGGGGATGGCCCAGCCACGCCATGTGCACGCGGATCTGGTGCGTTCGTCCGGTGTGGAGCCTGCAGGCCACCAGTGAAGCCTGGTCGGACCCTTCGATCAGGCGGATGGTGGTCTGCGCCACCTTGCCGATACCGCCTTCCGGGCGCACCACCGCCATGCGGAGGCGGTGGTGCACATCGCGTCCAATCGGCTGGTCGACTTTCTGCTCGGAAGCGCCCTGCCAGCGACCCTGTGCCAGGGCAAGGTACTGACGGCTCACGTCGCGAGCGGCAATGGCACGCACCAGCGCTTCCATGGCCTGCCGGCTCTTCGCCACCAGCATGAGGCCCGAGGTGTCCTTGTCCAGCCGATGCACGATGCCCGCGCGTGGCAGGCTCGCGGCGCCCGCGTGGTGAGCCAGCAGCCCATTGAGGAGTGTGCCGTTCCAGTTGCCGGCGGCCGGGTGCACCACCAGCCCAGCCGGCTTCTGGATCACCAGCAGGTCGGCGTCTTCGTGAACCACATCCAGCGCCATCGGTTCGGGCACGAAGGCCTGAGCCTGCAACGTGGGTCGCAACTCCACCGTCAACCGATCGCCGGCGGCGATGCGTGCAGCCGGCTTGCGAAGCGGGCTGCCGCGAAGCACGACGGCCCCATCGGCCATGAGTTGCTGCAGATACGAACGGGAGAATTCAGGGATCAGGGCCGCCAGCGCGCGGTCGATGCGCCAGCCGTGCATCTGCGCGGGCACTTCGCAGTCACGGGTTTCGACATCCGGCCCGAGCTCGTCGACCAGCCCTGGCGATGAACCTTCTGTGACATCCCCCGTCGATATAATTTGCGATGCCAAACCCATTGTCCCGTTGTAAAGGTGCATCCTTGATGCTTAGTTTCAGATTATCGGTGGTGTCCCCCTGTGTGTTGGCAACGGCACTGGTGTTGGGCGCGTGCAGCACCAAGCCCGTGGATGAGACGGTCGGCTGGAGTCCCAATCGCATTTACACCGAAGCCACCGAAGAGCGCTCTGCTGGCAATTTCGAAAAGTCGGTGACCCTGCTGGAAAAACTCGAAGGGCGTGCCGCCGGTACGCCGCTGGCCCAGCAGGCCCAGCTCGACAAGGCTTACACGCACTACAAGGCGGGTGAACAGGCACAGGCGCTGGCCGCCATCGACCGCTTCCAGAAGCTGCACCCGGCCAGCCCGGCGATGGACTACGCGCTCTACCTCAAGGGTCTGGTCAACTTCAACGACAACCTCGGGCTGTTCGGTTCGCTGGCCCGGCAGGATCTGTCCGAGCGGGACCAGAAGGCGGCCAAGGAGTCTTTCGAGGCCTTCCGCGAGCTTGTCGGCCGCTTCCCGGACTCGCGCTATACACCCGATGCGCGCCTGCGCATGACGTACATCGTCAACTCACTGGCGCAGTACGAGGTGCACGTGGCACGCTACTACCACAGCCGGGGCGCCTACGTGGCCGCCATCAACCGCGCGCAATCCGCGCTGACCGACTACACCGACGCGCCTGCACTGGAAGAAGCCCTGTTCATCATCGTGAAGTCGTACGATGCCCTGGGCATGACGCAGTTGCGTGACGACGCGCAGCGCGTGATGCAGGCCACTTACCCACAGAGCGAGTACCTGAGCAAGGGCTTCAAGTCGGTCGACAGTCCCTGGTGGAAGCTCTGGTAAGCACCAGCGCATCAAGGGCTTCGGTCATCTCGGCCTCGTCTTCCAGCCGCCGCATGGCGGGCAAGGCCGCCAGCAGTCGGTTGCCGTAAGAACGGCTGAGCAGCCGGCGGTCCCCGATCACGAGCACCCCCCGGTCCGACTCCGAGCGGATCAGGCGTCCGGCCCCTTGCTTGAGGGCCATGGCAGCCTCCGGCAGAAAACCATCGGTGAACGCGTTGCGGCCATCGGCCTCCAGCAGACGCGCCCTTGCTTCCATCAAGGGATCGTCGGGGGGTGGAAACGGCAACTTGTCGATCACCAGGAGTTGCAAGGCATCTCCCGGCACATCCACACCCTCCCAGAACGACGCCGAAGCCACCAGCACCGAGGCTTCGGTGGTCGCACGGAACCGATCCAGCAAGGCGCGGCGGGAACCGCGCCCCTGCGCCAGCACCTGCAGCGGCCTGCAACGGCCTTGCCCGATCAACTCCATCAGCCGCTGCGCCAGGCGGTCCGCGGCGCGCAAGGTGGTGGTGAGCACCAGGGTGCGCCCCCCCAGTCGGGAAGCCCAGCGGGCGACCGAATCGGCCAGGGCTGGCGTGTGAGCCTCGTCGGCGGGCTCGGGCAGGTCCTCGGGCACATACAGTGCGGCCTGGGACAAATGGTCAAACGGGCTCGGCACCTGAAGTGAACGCAGCGCAGGATGATCGGTCAGGCCCAGGCCACGGGTGAACCATCCCAGCGTCGCTTCATGGCCCAGGGTCGCGGAGGAGAAGATCCAGCTTCGACTTCGCTGCGGGTCGGGCCTCAGCAACTCGCGAAACAGGCTGGAACTGTCAGCGGGCGAGCGCACCACCCGCCACGACCGGCCCTCCCCCCATTCCACCCAACGAATGCGACCGTCCTCCGACTGACTTTCGCTGAGATCGCGCCACAACGCGTGCATGCCCTCGGCGCGCACAAGAAGACGCTCCAGATCCGCGGAAGCCTGCGCGGTGCCCTGCAACGACTGCACCACATGGCCCAGGGCTCGCTCCAGTCCGGCTACGGCGTGGGCCCAAAGCGTCGGGTCGGCGCCCTGCGGAGCGACGTCGGTCCAGCGGCTGCGCTGCGGGCCTGCCCGCGGCACCGCCAGCAGTGCCTTGCCGGCCTGCTCGAGATGCAGGGCCAGGTGCGCCCAGGGCCGCTGGCCGCGCGCCCATCGGGGTCCGTGCAAGGCAAGGTCTTGCCCCAGTTCGCGCAGCGCAGCAGATCCGATGGACTGGCCCAGAAATCCGATGCCTGTGTCGTTGAGCTGATGGGCTTCGTCGAAGACGACCACGCCAGCCGCAGGCAGCATGGCCGCGACGCCGGTTTCCCGCAGCAACTGGTCGGAGAAGAAGAGGTGGTGGTTGATCACCACCCAGTCGGCTCCCAGGGCATCTGCGCGCGCACGGTGGACATGGCAGGCGGCATGTTGGGGACAGGATCCGCCAAGGCAGTTGTCACGCGTCGAGGTGATCAAAGGCCGCAGGGGCGATCGTTCGTCCAGGCCGTCGAGTTCGGCGAGATCTCCCCGGCTTGATCGTTGAGCCCACTGCATCACGCGGGACAGCCCCGACGCGATCGCGGGATCGCGAAGGCCTGTGGACGCCGGGCCGTTCAGCGCCTGATCGAGCCGCTGCAGACACACGTAACTGCCACGTCCCTTGAGAAGCGCCACGCGCACCGGCATGCCCAGCGCGTTGACCACGGCGGGAATGTCGCGGTTGAAGAGCTGGTCCTGCAGCGCCTGCGTGGCCGTGGAGAGCAGTGCGCGTTGACCGCTCAGGAGCAAGGGGACCAAATAGGCAAAGGTCTTGCCCACGCCGGTGCCCGCCTCCACCGCCAGGCTTTCGCCTGCCTCAAGTGCGCGTGCCACGGCCTGCGCCATGGCGCGCTGGCCACGACGCTCGCGCAGGCCGGGCCGGGCGCGCGACAGCGGTCCGTCGGCAGCAAATGCCGCCTCGACCTCGGATTCCAGTGTGCTCAGAGTGCCTCCGTCGGCGCCGTGCATCGTCCACGGCGGACAAAGTCACAGGCGGCGCTTTGGCGCCGTCCAGCGGCGCCAGTTGTGTCGCGTTTGATGATAGGCTGGACGCGCCTTGCCCGATCCGTGGCTACCATTGCAATCATCCGCACAACGCCCTCGCGAGTTTCGACCCCAACATGTCCAAAGGCTACCGCATACAGGCATCCACCGGCATTCACCGGGGGGACCGCGACTACCAGCAGGATCAGGTGTGCCTGCTGCACCATCCCCGACATGGCAGCTGCATGCTGGCCGTGCTGGCCGACGGCATGGGTGGTCGCAGTGGGGGCCGCAAGGCTTCTGATCAGGTCATGCTCACCGCGCGGCAACTGTTCGACCGTTACGATCCCGATACCGACGACGCAGGCTCGCTGCTGCGCCAGATCGTCGAGGAATCGCACCTTGTGATCAAGCTCACGGCGGTGTCGGCGGAGCAGGAACCGCACAGCACCATCGCCGCGTTCCTGATCAACCCGGGTGGCGACAGCCACTGGGTGCACGCAGGTGACTCGCGCATCTACCACTTCCGCAACGGCAAGATGGTCTTCCGAACCATGGACCACTCCTACGTGCAGACGCTGGTGAACCAGGGCGAGATCAGCGAGGAAGAAGCGCTGGACCATCCACACGCCAACATTCTCATGGGTTGCCTGGGCACCGAGAACGATCCACCGGTCGACATCCACGTCGTGCCGCAGTTGCACCCTGGCGATGCACTGATGGCCTGCAGCGATGGCGTGTGGCATTACTTCACCCCCGAAGAGCTCTCCAGCACCATTGCCATGCTCTCGCCGCGCGAGGCCTGCGAATTCCTGATCCAGAAGGCGCGCACGCGCGCCAAGGGCATGGGCGACAACCTGTCCCTGACGATCGTCAAGCTCGAGCCTCTCGGCTGAACAGCGCCGATTCAGGTCAGGCCGGTATCGACCAGCCGGTGCTCCAGCGCCAGGAATTCCGCCGATTGCATCTCGCTCAGGCGCGACACGGTGCGCGGGAATTCGTGCGACATCGGCCCCTCCAGGTACAGCTCCTCGGGCACTACCGCGGCCGACATCACGAACTTGACCCTGCGGTCGTAGAGCACGTCCACCAGCCAGGTGAAGCGACGCGCCTCCGAGGCCTGGCGCACCGACATCTGGGGCACGTTGGACAGCATCAGCGTGTGGAACTGGGTGGCGATTTCCAGGTAGTCGTTCTGCGAACGCGGCCCGCCGCACAGGGTGCGGAAGTCGAACCAGATCACGCCGCCCGCACGCCGCAGCGCATGGATCTGGCGCGCCTCGATGTGCATGACCGGATCCTGATCGCCCACCTCGGCCAGTTGCTCGAAGGTGGCTTCCATGGCCGCATCGGCTTTTGGCCCCAATGGACAGTGGTAGAGCTGGATGTGCGTGAGCGTGCGCTGCCGGTAGTCGGTCCCGTTGTCCACGCTGAGGACCTCAAGCCGTTCCTTGAGCAGCGCTATAGCAGGGAGGATCCGATCCCGGTGCAGACCGTCCGGGTACAACGCGTCGGGGTGGAAGTTGGAAGTGGTGACCAAACCCACGCCAGCCTTGAACAAGGCATCCAGCAACCGGTGCAGGATCATGGCATCGGTGACGTCGGCAACGTGGAATTCGTCGAAGCAGATCAGCTTGTACCGTTTGGCGATGCGCGCGCCGAGCTCTTCGAGCGGGTTCACGGTCCCCTGGAGTTCGCGCAGTTCCCGGTGCACTTCGCGCATGAATTCGTGGAAATGCAGGCGCGTCTTGCGTTTGAGCGGCACCGCCTCGAAGAAGCACTCCATCAGGAAACTCTTGCCGCGCCCGACCCCGCCGTGCATGTACACACCGCGCGGAATCTCCGGGTTGACGAAGAGCTTCTTGAGCGAGTTGGACCGCTTCTGCTTGTAGGCCGCCCATTCGCTCGCGCAGCGTTCCAGCGCGTCCACTGCGCGCTCCTGCGCCGGGTCGGACGTGTAGCCACGCTCCTTGAGCGCGGCCTCGTAGGTGCTGCGGACGCTCAAGATCGCAGCGTCAGAAGTTCAGCGTGCGCTTGTCCACCGCCAGAGCGGCTTCCTTGGTCGCCTCCGAGAGCGAGGGATGGGCGTGGCAGATGCGCGCGATGTCTTCAGCGCTGGCCTTGAATTCCATCGCCACCACGGCTTCGGCGATCAGTTCGGAAGCCATGGGGCCCACGATGTGCACGCCGAGGATTTCGTCGGTGGTCGCGTCCGCCAGGAACTTGACCATGCCGGTGGTGTCGCCCAATGCGCGCGCCCTGCCATTGGCCAGGAACGGGAAGGTGCCGGCCTTGTAGGCGACACCATCGGCCTTGAGCTGCTGTTCCGTCCGCCCCACCCAGGCAATCTCGGGGCTGGTGTAGATCACCCAGGGAACGGTGTTGAAGTTGACATGCCCGTGCTGGCCGGCAATGCGTTCGGCCACCGCCACGCCTTCTTCTTCCGCCTTGTGTGCCAGCATTGGACCCCGCACCACGTCGCCCACCGCCCACACACCCTTCAGGCTCGTGCGGCACTCGTCGTCCACCACGATCGCGCCACGCTCGTCGAGCTTCAGGCCCACGGCCTCGGCGTTGAGGCCAATGGTGTTGGGCACGCGGCCGATCGAGACAATGAGCTTGTCGGCATCGAGGCTCTGCTCTTCCCCTTTGGCATTGGTGTAAGCCACGCTCACACCCTTCTTGCTGGTCTTGACCTCGCCGACCTTCACGCCCAGCTCGATCTTCAGACCCTGCTTGTCGAACGCCTTCTTGGCTTCCTTGGCGATCTGCTGGTCCACCGCGCCCAGGAAGGTGGGCAGGCCTTCGAGGATGGTGACGTCAGCGCCCAGGCGGCGCCACACCGAACCCATTTCGAGGCCAATCACGCCCGAGCCGATCAGCACCAGCTTTTTCGGAACAGCGCCGACGCGCAGCGCGCCGTCATTGGACAGCACGGTTTCTTCGTCGAACGGCACGCCCGGCAGGGCACGCGCGTTGGAGCCCGTGGCCACGATGATCTGCTGGCCCGTGATGACTTCTTCGCTGGCGCCGGCGACCTGGATCTCGTAGCCCGCTTCCACCGCTTTCACGAAGGACCCCCGGCCGTGGAAGAACGTGATCTTGTTTTTCTTGAACAGGTAGAGGATGCCGTCGTTGTTCTGTTTGACGACGGCATCCTTGCGGGCGAGCATCTTCGCGACGTCGATCTTGACGTTGCTGGCGCTGATGCCGTGTTCGGCAAAGTGGTGGTTGGCGTGGTCGAAATGCTCGGACGACTGCAGCAGCGCCTTGCTGGGGATGCAGCCCACGTTGGTGCAGGTGCCGCCCGGTGCAGGGCCGCCCGTGGCGTTCTTCCACTCGTCGATGCAGGCCACCTTGTAGCCGAGCTGGGCGGCACGGATGGCGGCGATGTAACCGCCGGGGCCGCCGCCGATCACGACGACGTCAAATGCTTGGGACATGTTGTTTTCCTGAGGTCAAAGGGCCAACGCCCCTGGCGGGGCGTTGGCGGGAGAGGCTGCGGATCAGATGTCGAACAGGATGCGGGCCGGGTCTTCCAGCGCTTCCTTCATCGCCACCAGGCCCAGCACCGCCTCACGTCCGTCGATGATGCGGTGGTCGTACGACATGGCCAGGTAGTTGATGGGACGGATCACGATCTGTCCGTTCTCGACCACCGGCCGATCCTTGGTGGCGTGCACGCCGAGGATCGCCGATTGCGGCGGGTTGATGATGGGCGTGGACAACATCGAACCGAAGGTGCCGCCGTTGGAGATGGAAAAGGTGCCGCCCGTGAGGTCATCCAGGCCGATCTTCCCGTCCTTGGCCTTCTGTCCGAATTCGGCGATCTTTTTCTCGATGTCGGCAAAGCTCATCTGGTCGGCATTGCGCAGGATGGGCACCACCAGGCCGCGTGGTGAGCCCACCGCAATGCCGATGTCGAAATAGCCGTGGTAGACGATGTCGTTGCCATCCACAGAGGCGTTGATGATCGGGTACTTCTTGAGCGCGTGCACCGCCGCCTTGACGAAAAAGCTCATGAAGCCGAGCTTGACGCCGTGTTCCTTCTCGAACTTTTCCTGGAACTTCTTGCGCATCTCCATCACAGGCGCCATGTTCACTTCGTTGAACGTGGTCAGGATGGCGTTGGTCGACTGCGACTGCAACAGGCGCTCGGCCACGCGTGCGCGCAGGCGGGTCATGGCCACCCGCTCTTCCGGGCGGTCGCCCAGGTCGGGTGCGACCACCGGGACCTGCGGGAGCACCTTGGCGGGAGCCCCGGTCGGAATCGAGACGGGAGCGGCCACGGCCTTGGGTGCGGAAGCAGCCGGTGCCGTTGCGCCGCCGGCCACCGCCGAGAGCACGTCGCCTTTGGTCACTCGGCCATCCTTGCCCGTGCCCGACACCGAGCCGGATGCCAGGTTGTTGTCCGCCATGAGCTTGGCGGCAGCCGGCATGGCCACACCGGCCTTGGACTGCGACGCCGATGCCGCCGGCGCAGCCGCTGCGGCAGGAGCCGCCACGGGGGCTGACGACGCGGGTGCAGCGGCTGGCGCGGCCGCCCCGGCCACCGCCTCGGTGTCGATGCGCGCGATCAGCTGCTCTGCAGCCACCGTGGCGCCGTCGGCCTGAACCAGTTCCACCAGCACGCCGGCAGATGGGGCTGGCACCTCCAGCACCACCTTGTCGGTTTCGATCTCGATCAGGATCTCGTCGACCGCGACGGCATCGCCCGCCTTCTTCTTCCAGGTCAACAGGGTGGCCTCGGCCACCGATTCAGAGAGTTGCGGGACTTTGACTTCTACGATTGCCATTGTTTTTCCTGCGCTATGCGTTGTGCGTTGTGCATCACTTGGTGAGGATGAAGCCCTTGAGCTTGCCGAAAGCGGCTTCGATCAGCGTCTTCTGCTGCTCCTGGTGCAGGTGGGCGTAACCCACTGCCGGAGAAGCGGACGCCGCACGCCCGGCATAGCCGAGCTTCTGGCCTTCCAGCATGTTCTCGTGGATGTAGTGCTGAACGAAGAACCAGGCACCCTGGTTCTGTGGTTCGTCCTGACACCAGACCACGTCGGTGGCGTTGGGGTACTTGCGCATTTCCGCACCGAACACCTTGTGCGGGAACGGATAGAGCTGCTCCACACGCAGGATGGCCACGTCGTCCGAGCCACGCTCCTCGCGCTTTTTCACCAGGTCGTAGTACACCTTGCCCGAACAGCAGATCACGCGCTTGACCTTCTCGGCCTTCTTCACCACATCGGCGTCGTGCTCTGGAATGACGGTCTGGAAACCGCCCTTGGTGAACTCCGACAGCGGTGACGTCGCGTCCTTGTTGCGCAACAGCGACTTGGGCGTGAAGATGATCAGCGGCTTGCGCAGCCCGCGAATCATCTGGCGCCGCAGCACGTGGAAGATCTGGCTGGCGGTGGTCGGCTGCACCACTTGCATGTTGGTGTCTGCGGCCAGCTGCATGAAGCGCTCCAGGCGCGCCGAACTGTGTTCGGGGCCCTGGCCTTCGTAGCCGTGCGGCAGCATCATCGTGATGCCGTTGACGCGACCCCACTTCACCTCACCCGACGCGATGAACTGGTCGATCACGACCTGTGCGCCATTGACGAAGTCGCCAAACTGGGCTTCCCAGATCACCAGCGTGTTCGGATCATTCGACGCGTAGCCGTACTCGAAACCCAGCACCGCTTCCTCGGAGAGGATGGAATCGATCACCACGAACGGCGCCTGGTTGTCGGCGACGTTCTGCAGCGGCACGTACGTGCCCTCGTCGTACTTCTCGCGGTTCTGGTCGTGGATGACAGCGTGGCGGTGCGTGAACGTGCCACGCCCGCAATCTTCACCCGACAGGCGCACCGGAAAACCGCTGGCCACCAGCGAGGCGAAAGCCATGTGTTCGCCCATGCCCCAGTCGACGGGGATCTCGCCGCGACCCATGGCCGCGCGATCGGCGTACACCTTCTTCACCAGTTGATGGGGTGTCACGTTCTCCGGGATCGTGGTGAGGCGGTCCGACAGGCGCTTCCATTCGGCCATGGGGATGGCGGAATCGGCGTTGTCGGTCCACTTCTTGCCCAGGTACGGGCTCCAGTCAACGGCGAACTTGCTCTTGAAGTTGGTCAGCACCGGGTCCACCGTGTGCCGGCCGGCGTCGAGCGCTGCACGGTAGGACTTGACCATGTCGTCGCCCAGCGTGTCGCCCAGGCCTTGTGCGGCCAGCTTGTCGGCGTACAACTTGCGCGTGCCCGGGTGGGCCGCGATCTTCTTGTACATCAGCGGCTGGGTGAGGCTGGGTGTGTCCTGCTCGTTGTGACCCAGCTTGCGGAAACAAACGATGTCGACCACCACGTCCTTCTGGAAGGCCATGCGGAAATCGAGTGCCAGCTGGGTGGCGAACACGACCGCTTCGGGGTCGTCCCCGTTCACGTGCAGCACCGGCGCCTCGATCATCTTCACCACGTCCGAGCAGTACAGCGTGGAACGGCTGTCTCGCGGGTCGGAGGTGGTGAAACCGATCTGGTTGTTGATGACCAGATGCACCGTGCCGCCCGTGGAATAACCACGCGTCTCGGCCAGCGCCAGGGTTTCCATGACCACGCCCTGCCCGGCAAACGCCGCGTCACCGTGCACCAGCACCGGCAGCACCTGCTTGCCCAGCGGATCGCCACGGCGGTCCATGCGGGCGCGCACCGAGCCCTCCACCACCGGATTCACGATCTCCAGGTGCGAAGGGTTGAATGCGAGCGAAAGATGCACCGGACCACCGGGGGTGGTCACGTCCGAGCTGAAGCCCTGGTGGTACTTCACGTCGCCGGAAGGCAGGTCTTCAGGTGCGGTGTGATCGAACTCGGCGAACAGGTCCTTGGGCATCTTGCCCAGGGTATTGACCAGCACGTTGAGGCGACCCCGGTGCGCCATGCCGATCACGATTTCCTGGATGCCGACCTGACCCGCCTGGCGGATGAGTTCGTCCATGGACGCAATGAAGCTCTCGCCGCCTTCCAGCGAGAAACGCTTCTGACCCACGTACTTGGTGTGCAGGAATCGCTCAAGGCCTTCAGCCGCGGTCAGGCGGTCGAGGATGTGCTTTTTCTTCTCGGCATTGAACGCGGGCTTGGTGCGGCTGCCTTCCAGCCGCTCCTGCCACCAGCGCTTCTGGCCCTGGTCGGTGATGTACATGTACTCGGCGCCGATGGAGCCGCAGTAAGTCTCACGCAGGGCATTGAGCAACTCGCGCAAGGACATGGTTTCCTTGCCGAAGAACGTGTTGCTGGTGTTGAACACGGTCTCGAGATCGGCATCGGAGAAGCCGTAGAACGAGAGTTCGAGTTCGGGAATGTGGTCGCGCTCGGCGCGCTTCAGGGGATCGAGGTCGGCCCAGCGGGCACCCACGTTGCGGTAGGCGGCGATCAACTGCTGGACGGCGACGCGCTTGCGGCCAAGTTCGGAATCAGCACCGGTGGCCACGACGACCTTGGTGCCACCTTGTTTGGCGCGTTCGGCAAACGCGTTGATGACGGGCTGGTGGGGCACGTCGCGGGCGTCGGAGCCGTCAAGTGCCGGAACGTGCTGGAGGGCGTCAAAGTAGCCGCGCCAGTTGTCGGGCACGCTGCCCGGGTTTTCGAGGTAGTTCTCGTACATCTCTTCCACGTACGGCGCATTGCCGCCGAAGAGGTACGAGTTGCCCTTGTAGGCAACGTAGACGTTGCCCCCGTTCGATGGGGTATCGCTCATGAATCCGCTGACCTCCGTTTCCCTTGGGGAAACATTAGCTGGTTAAGTAAAACCTCCCGCGGCACGGCTGAACCGTTTGGCGGATGCGACAGTGACTGTGGAAGGACCTGACTGCAGCCCTGGATTGTGCCACCTTGGGCTATGCAGGTGGCAGAAGAATGCGCCTGCCGTGTTTCAGAAGTGCGTCAGGATGCAACGCGAGGCGAAAGCCGCTCGGATGCGGGCACGGAACTGGGCTCGTCCATCTCAATGGCGATCTGGGTACAGACGGTGCGGCAGAGCGTGACGGCCTTCTCGCTCTGCACCCTGTAAATGACCTGCGTGCCTTCCTTGCGCTTGGCCAGAACGCCGGCCCGGTACAGCAGGTTCAGGTGCTGAGACAGATTGGGCTGGGTGGTGTCGATCTCCTGCAACAGTTGGGAGACCGATTTCTCCTTGTCGCACAGCGCACTGAGGATTCGAAGTCGCATCGGGGTGGCCAGCACGCCGAACAACTCCGCCGCCAGTTCGAACACGCGCACCTTCTCCACCTGCCCGGGGGTTTCGATCATTTGGTCCATGGCGATCTTCGGTAGTGGCAATATAAGCATGAATCATACTTATAAAGGCCTCGCTAGGCCACCTGAAGCCCCCGGAGCGCCGCTCGGGCACATTCAGGCGAGAAGGTCCTTGATCTGCTGCAGGGCGGACGGATCGTCCATGGTGGTGAGGTCGCCTGCGTCCCTGCCTTCACAGACCGCCTGGATGGCCCGTCGCAGGAGCTTTCCGCTGCGGGTCTTGGGCAGAAGGCTCACAAAGCGAACTCGCGCGGGCCGGGCCACGGCACCGAGTTGCTCGTCCACCACCTTCATGATCTCGCCCTCCAGCTGGAGGCGGGCGGCATCCGTGGTCAGCGCGGACGCGTCCTTGGCCACCACAAACGCCATGGCCACCTGCCCCTTGAGCTGATCGGCCACGCCCACCACCGCCACTTCGGCCACGTTGGGGTGGCTGGAGATGCTTTCCTCGATCTCCCGCGTGCCCAGCCGATGACCTGCCACGTTGATGACGTCGTCGGTGCGTCCCAGGATGTAGAAATAGCCGTCCTTGTCGCGAACGCCCCAGTCGAAGGTGCTGTAGACCAGCTTGCCGGGAATACTCTTCCAGTACGTGTTGACGAATCTCGCGTCATCGCGCCAGACCGTCTGCATGAAACCCGGCGGCGTGGGTCCCTCGATCACGACCACACCCTTTTCGTCTGCAGCGGTGAGTTCCTCGCCGCTGCTCTCATGCAGCAGTTTCACCCCGTAACCGTACATGGCCACGCCTGGGCTGCCGAATTTGCTGTCTTTCCTTTCCACACCATTGGCGATCGTCAGGATCGGCCATCCGCTCTCGGTCTGCCAGTAGTTGTCGATGATGGGCACGCCCAGCCCATCGCTGATCCAGCGAGCGGTCGGCTCGTCCAGCGGCTCGCCGGCCAGGAACAGCGCCTTCAGGCTGGAGAGGTCGTACTTTTTCAGGTAGGCCGGGTCCTGCTTCTTGAGCACGCGCACGGCCGTGGGCGCGCTGAACATCATCGAGACTTTGTACTTCTCGATCAGGCTCCACCAGATGCCGCCGTCCGGGCGGATCGGCAGGCCCTCGTACATGATCGTGGCCATCCCGGCGATCAGGGGCCCGTAAACGATGTAGCTGTGCCCGACCACCCAGCCGATATCGCTGGTCGAGAAATAGGTGTCGCCCGGTTCACCCATGAAGATGTGCTTCATGCTGGCCGCCAGCGCCACCGCGTAGCCGCCCGTGTCGCGCTGCACGCCCTTGGGCTTGCCGGTGGTTCCACTGGTGTATATGGTGTAGCTGATGTCGGTGGCGTCCAGCCACTCACATGGCACCTGCGCACCCAGGCGTTGTTCGCGCAAGGCTGCGTAGTCGTGATCGCGCCCGGGCACCAGATTCATGGCGGCAAGTCCCCGGTTGACCATGATGACGGAGGTCGGCTTGTGGCTGGAGAGGCGGATGGCTTCGTCAAGCAGGGGCTTGTACTCCACCACCTTGCCGCCCCGGGAACCGGCATCGGCGCTGACGACGGCCACCGGCGAGGCGTCCTCGATGCGGTTGGCCAGTGAGTGGCTCGCAAAACCGCCGAAGACCACCGAGTGGATGGCGCCAATGCGCGCGCAGGCGAGCATGGCGAAGGCCGCTTCGGGAATCATCGGCATGTAGATGAGCACCCGGTCGCCCTTCTTGACGCCCTGATCCAGCAGGACGGCGGCCATGTGCTGCACCTCGGCGTGCAGCTCCCGGAAGCTGTAGGTGCGTTCGGCGTCAATCTCGGTGGACACGAAGATCAACGCGTTCTGCTCAGCCCGGTCCTTCAGGTGGCGGTCCACCGCGTTGTGACAGAGGTTGATCTGGCCGCCTTCGAACCAACGGGCAAACGGCGGGTTGTCGTGATTGCAGACGCGGTCGAATGGCTTCTCCCAGTCCACCAGGGCCGCCTGCTCCGTCCAGAACGCATCGCGGTCCTCCATGGAACGGCGGTAGAACTCGGCGTAGCCCCGGTGGTGATTCATGGTTGTCTCCTGCGTTGGAATGCGGATGAAATCAAACTGAATTCATAATTATGAGAGCCAGCCTTTCGAGAGGCTGACGGCCCGAAAGGGGCAGCGCCAGTGGCCCGACTCACTTGATCAACGCCTGCACTTCTTTGAACGCAGGGTGTTCAGCGGTGCGCAACCATTCGAAAGCCACCATTTCCGTGGTGACCAGCTCAGCGCCCGCCCCGGCGAGGCGGTCAAAGGCGGCATCGCGGTTGCGTTCGGTGCGCGAACTGCAGGCATCCGTCACCACCCACAGGTCGAACTCCTGTTCAATGAGTTCCAGCGCGGTCTGCAACAGGCACACATGGGCTTCGCAGCCCGCCATCACAATCACGGCGCGTTCGGCCGCAGGCGCGGCCGGGGCAGGTTTTTGAAGGTGCCTGGGCAAGCTGCGCGCGTTGCCTCCACCCTGGCGCACCGGTGGACGAAGCCAGTCGGCCAGGCCTTCGCCCACGGCGCCAAAACTCATCTTGGCCAGCGTCTTGCGGCAGAGCTCGCGCAGCTCGGGGTCGTTGGGGCCCAGCCGGTCGGGGTTCTGCTCGGTGCCGAAGACCGGGACATCGAACAAGTTTGCCATGCGCGCCAGGCGCCGGGCGTTCGCGAGCACCGCGGGGCCTTCGAAGATCGCGGGCATCAGGCGGGCCTGGTAGTCCACCAGCACCAGTTGGGATTCAGAGGCATCCAGCAGCATCGTGTGTTTCTTTCGGATCGGGTTCGTGCGGCATTCTCGCAGCGTGGGGCGCGCCCTTCGTCGGTCGGGTTCAACCACCGGGCTGGCCACGGCAGGCCGACGGAGGAAATCACAAGGCAAATCAAAGGCTTGCGGGAAATTCATAACTTGACTTCGAACGCTGCGCCCGTTACGCTGCGCCCCATGTTCCGCTGGCTCCCCATCCTGATCCTGAGTTGCTCGGCCGTGGCACACGCCACGCCGGGGGGAACCAGCTTCAACGACATCGACGGCCTGCTGGTGGAAAAAGGCCTCATGACGCGCATGGGCGAACAGATCCAACAGACGCGCGACACGGTGGGCGAGCAGGCGTCCAGTCTCGTGATCAACGCCCTGGCCTTTCTCGACATTCCGTATCGCTACGGTGGCAACAACACCCAGACCGGGTTTGATTGCAGCGGTTTCGTCCGTGCGGTGTATGAGCAGTCGGTCGGCAAGGTGCTGCCGCGCCGCTCCGACGAGCAGGCCGCTGCCACCCAGGAAATCGACCGAAACGATCTCAAGCCCGGCGACCTCGTGTTCTTCAACACCATGAGGCGTGCGTTCAGCCATGTGGGCATCTACATGGGCGAAGGCAAGTTCATCCACTCACCCAGGGCCGGGGCACAGGTGAGGGTGGAAGACATGCGGGTCGCTTACTGGCACAAGCGATTCAACGGCGCGCGCCGTGTGCCACTGGGCGCGCAAGAGTCACGCTGATCCGCCTGCTGCACCCAGAAAAAAACCCGGCCTTTGCCGGGTTTCTTCTGGGGAGCTCAGGGCCCTACTTGCGCTGCGGCGGCACGTCGGTGCACGACCCGTGTGCAATCTCCGCTGCCATGCCGATGCTCTCGCCCAGCGTGGGGTGTGGATGGATCGTCTTGCCGATGTCCACGGCGTCTGCTCCCATCTCGATGGCCAGAGCGATCTCGCCGATCATGTCGCCCGCGTGCGTGCCCACCATGCCGCCGCCCAGGATCTTGCCGTGGCCGTGGGCCTCGGGCGAATCGTCGAACAGCAGTTTGGTGACACCTTCGTCGCGCCCGTTGGCAATGGCGCGGCCAGAAGCATTCCAGGGGAACAGGCCCTTTTTCACCTTGATGCCTTGCGCCTTGGCCTGGTCTTCGGTGAGGCCCACCCAGGCCACCTCGGGGTCGGTGTAGGCCACGCTGGGAATCACACGCGCATTGAACGCGGCACTGGCGAGCTCCTGGTTGCCTTGCAACTCACCAGCGATCACCTCGGCCGCCACGTGTCCTTCGTGCACTGCCTTGTGCGCCAGCATGGGCTGACCCACGATGTCGCCGATGGCGAAGATGTGCGGCACGTTGGTCCGCATCTGGATGTCGACGTTGATGAAGCCGCGATCGGTCACCGCCACGCCGGCCTTGTCGGCCGCGATCTTCTTGCCATTAGGACTGCGGCCCACGGCCTGCAGCACCAGATCGTAGGTCTGTGGCTCGGGCGCCTTGCCGCCCTCTTCCGCAGCAGCGAAGGTCACCTCGATCCCTTCAGGCGTGGCCCTGGCCGACACCGTCTTGGTCTTCAACATGATGTTGTCAAAGCGCTTGGCGTTCATCTTCTGCCAGATCTTCACCAGATCCCGGTCGGCACCCTGCATAAGGCCATCGAGCATCTCCACCACGTCCAGGCGCGCGCCGAGCGTGCTGTAGACCGTGCCCATCTCCAGGCCGATGATGCCGCCGCCCAGGATCAGCATGCGCTTGGGCACTTCCTTGAGCGCCAGAGCGCCCGTGCTGTCGACCACGCGTGGATCGTCGGGCATGAAGGGCAGGCGCACAGCCTGGCTGCCCGCGGCGATGATCGCCTTCTTGAAGGCGACCACCTGCTTCTTGCCGGTCTTCTCCTGCGCAGCGCCCGTGGTTTCCTCCACCTCCAGGTGGTTGGCGCCCACGAAGGCCCCGTAGCCGCGCACGGTGGTGACCTTGCGCATCTTGGCCATGGCGGCCAGGCCACCCGTGAGCTTGCCGATGACATTTTCCTTGTGACCACGCAGCTTGTCGATGTCGAGCACGGGATCGCCGAAAGACACGCCGAGCGCGGCCATGTGGCTCACCTCGTCCATCACCGAGGCGACGTGCAGCAAGGCCTTGGACGGGATGCAGCCCACGTTCAGGCAGACGCCGCCCAGCGTGGCATAGCGCTCCACCAGCACGACCTTGAGACCGAGATCGGCGGCGCGGAACGCCGCGCTGTAGCCGCCGGGCCCACCACCGAGCACGAGCACGTCGCAATCGAGATCGGCCGAGCCCGCATAACTGGAAGCGGCATCCACCTCCGTTCGGGCTGAGCCAGTCGAAGCCCTGGCCGAGGTTTTGGCGAGGCCTTCGACAGGCTCAGGACGAACGGAAGTCGGCGTAGGTGCGACTGGTGCAGCAGCCGCCGCCTCCAGCGTCAGCACCACGCTCCCCTGCTTCACCTTGTCGCCCAGCTTCACCTTGAGTTCCTTGACCACGCCTGCCTGCGAAGAAGGAATCTCCATCGATGCCTTGTCGGACTCGACCGTGATGAGCGATTGCTCGGCCTTCACCGCGTCGCCCGGTTTGACGAGCAGCTCGATGACCGCCACTTCATCGAAGTCGCCGATGTCCGGAACTTGAATTTCAATCAGTGCCATCGCCGTGCCTTAGAGAAGAACGCGACGGAAGTCGCCGAGGATCTGGCCGAGGTAGGCGTTGAACCGCGCGGCTGCGGCACCGTCGATCACGCGGTGGTCCCAGGTCAGCGAGAGCGGCAGCATCAGGCGCGGCTGGAAGGCTTTGCCGTCCCACACCGGTTCCATCTGACTCTTGCAGACGCCCAGAATGGCCACCTCGGGCGCATTGATGATGGGCGTGAAGTAACGCCCGCCAATGCCGCCCAGGCTGGAAATGGTGAACGTGGCGCCGCTCATTTCGGCCGGGCTCAGCTTGCCTTCCCGCGCCTTCTTCGCCAGCTCACCCATTTCCTGGCTGATCTGCAGAACGCCCTTCTTGTCGGCATCCTTGATCACCGGGACCATCAGACCGTTGGGCGTGTCGGCCGCGAAGCCGATGTGCCAGTACTGTTTGTAGATGAGTGCGTCGCCGTCGATGGAACTGTTGAACTCCGGGAATTTCTTCAACGAGGCCATGCAGGCCTTGATCAGGAAGGCCAGCATGGTCACCTTGATGCCGCTCTTCTCGTTTTCCTTGTTGGTGGAGACGCGGAAGGCTTCGAGATCGGTGATGTCGGCGTCGTCGTGGTTGGTGACCGCCGGGATCATGACCGCGTTGCGCAACAGGTTCGCGCCGCTGATCTTCTTGATGCGGCCCATCTCCTTGCGCTCGATCGGGCCGAACTTGGCGAAGTCCACCTTGGGCCAGGGAATCAGCCCCAGGCCGGCGCCATCGCCGCCGCCGCCCGCCGGTGCCTTGGCAGACTGGACTTTGGTCTGCGCCGCACCGGACATGACCGCCTTGGTGAAACCCTGGACGTCTTCCTGCGTGATGCGGCCCTTGGGTCCGCTGCCCTTGACCTCTTCGAGCGGCACGCCGAGTTCGCGAGCGAACTTGCGCACGGATGGCGAAGCGTGGGGCAGCCCCACAAGGGTCGTCGCCGTCGGGTTGTGCGCCGCTGGCGCGGCAACCACTTCCGTTCGCCCTGAGCTTGTCGAGGGGCTTGCCTGAGCCTGCGCCGGGACAGGGGCTTCGGCAGGCTCAGCCCGAACGGATGCGGGAGCAGCCTGTGGAGCAGCGGCCACGGCGCCCTCGAGCACCGCCAGCAGATCTCCGATGTTGACCGTGTCACCGACCTTGACCTTGAGTTCCTTCAGCACACCTGCGGCGGACGAGGGAATCTCCATCGAGGCCTTGTCGGATTCCACCGTGATCAGGCTTTGCTCCACGGCGATCTTGTCGCCGGGCTTGACCAGCACTTCGATGACAGCCACGTCCTTGAAATCGCCGATGTCGGGTACGTGCACTTCGACAGGGCCGCTGGAAGCCGGCGCGGCCGCCGGGGCCGCCGCTGGGGCAGCCGGCGCGGGCGCGGCAGCAGGCGCCGGTGCAGCAGCGGGAGCCGCCGGGGCAGCCGCCTCACCCTGCGCCTCCAGCACCAGCACCACGGAACCTTGCTTCACCTTGTCGCCTACCGCGACCTTGAGCTCCTTGACCACGCCGGCCGTGCTCGACGGAATCTCCATCGAGGCCTTGTCGGATTCCACGGTGATCAGCGACTGCTCGGCCTTGACCGTGTCACCCACCTTGACCAGCAGCTCGATCACCGCCACTTCATCGAAATCCCCAATGTCCGGGACCTTCACTTCAATCAGTGCCATGTTCTTGTCTCCGGGTTAGGCGTGGAGCGGGTTCACTTTGTCGGCCTGGATGCCGTACTTCTTGATGGCTTCGGCCACCTTGGCCGCTGGCACCTTGCCCTCTTCGCTCAACGCCTTGAGCGCCGCCACCACGATGTAGTGGCGGTTGACCTCGAAGTGCTCACGCAGCTTGCTGCGGAAATCGCTCCGGCCGAAACCATCGGTGCCCAGCACTTTGTAGGTGCGGTCCTTGGGAATGAAGGGTCGAATCTGCTCAGCGTAGTTCTTCATGTAGTCCGTGGAGGCCACCACAGGGCCGGTGGTCGAGCCCAGCTGCTGCGCCACGAAAGGCACGCGAGGCGTCTCGGTGGGGTGGAGCAAATTCCAGCGATCGGCCTCCTGGCCATCTCGCGCGAGTTCGTTGAAGCTGGGGCAGCTCCACACGCCCGCACTCACGCTCCAGTCTTTCTCCAGCAGCTCCTGGGCGGCGATGCTTTCGCGCAGGATGGTGCCGCTGCCCAGCAACTGCACGCTCGGCGAGGTCTTCTTGAGTGCCGGCGCCTGCTTGCAGTAATACATGCCCTTGATGATCTGCTCTTCCGTGCCGGGCTGCAGGCCTGGCATGGCGTAGTTCTCGTTGAGCAGTGTCAGGTAGAAGTAGACGTTGTCCTGTTTCTCGACCATGCGCTTGAGGCCATGGTGAAGGATCACACCGACCTCGTGCGCGAACGTCGGGTCGTAGCTGATGCAGTTCGGAATGGTGCCGGCCAGGATGTGGCTGTGGCCGTCCTCGTGCTGCAAACCTTCGCCGTTGAGCGTGGTGCGGCCCGAGGTGCCACCCAGCAGGAAGCCACGCGCCTGCATGTCGCCCGCCGCCCAGGCGAGGTCGCCGATGCGCTGGAAGCCAAACATGGAGTAGTACACGTAGAACGGCACCATGATGCGGTTGCTGGTGCTGTAGCTGGTGGCTGCCGCGATCCAGCTGCTCATGCCGCCGGCTTCGTTGATGCCTTCCTGCAGGATCTGACCGGCCTTGTCTTCCTTGTAGTACATCACCTGGTCTTTATCGACCGGGGTGTACTGCTGACCCGCCGGGTTGTAGATGCCCACCTGACGGAACAGCCCTTCCATACCGAAGGTGCGGGCTTCGTCCACCAGGATGGGCACCACGCGCGGACCCAGCGCCTGGTCGCGCAGCAACTGAGTCAGGAAGCGAACGTAGGCCTGCGTGGTCGAAATCTCGCGCCCCTCGGCCGTGGGCTCCAGCACAGCCTTGAAGGTCTCCAGCGACGGCACGGTGAAGCTTTCGTCGGCCTTAACGCGGCGTTTGGGCAGGTAGCCGCCCAGCGCTTGGCGGCGCTCGTGCAGGTACTTCATCTCCGGCGTGTCATCGGCCGGCTTGTAGAACGGGATCTTGGCCAGTTCACTATCGGGTATGGGGAGGTTGAAGCGGTCGCGGAAGATCTTGATGTCTTCGTCGGTGAGCTTCTTGGTCTGGTGAACCGTGTTCTTGCCCTCGCCCGACTTGCCCATGCCGAAGCCCTTGACGGTCTTGATCAGCAACACCGTGGGCTGACCCTTGTGGTTGACCGCCTTGTGGTACGCCGCGTAGACCTTCTGCGGATCATGACCACCGCGCTTGAGGTTCCAGATGTCGTTGTCGCTGAGGTGGGCCACCATCTCCAGCGTCTTGGGATCGCGGCCAAAGAAATGCTTGCGCACGTAGGCACCGTCGTTGGCCTTGAATGCCTGGTAGTCGCCATCGACCGTGTCCATCATGATCTTGCGCAGCGCGCCGTCCTTGTCGCGCGCCAGCAGGTTGTCCCATTCGCTGCCCCACAGCAGCTTGATCACGTTCCAGCCGGAACCCCGGAATTCACCTTCCAGTTCCTGGATGATCTTGCCGTTGCCACGCACCGGACCGTCCAGGCGCTGCAGGTTGCAGTTCACCACGAAGATCAGGTTGTCCAGGTTCTCGCGCGCGGCCAGGCTGATGGCACCCAGCGATTCCACTTCGTCCATTTCGCCATCGCCACAGAACACCCAGACCTTGCGGTTCTCCGTATTGGCAATGCCGCGCGCATGCAGGTACTTCAGGAAGCGGGCCTGGTAGATCGCCATCAGCGGGCCCAGACCCATGGAAACGGTGGGAAACTGCCAGAACTCCGGCATGAGTTTCGGGTGCGGGTAGCTGGAGAGCCCCTTGCCGTCGACTTCCTGCCGGAAATTGAGCAACTGCTCCTCGGTCAGGCGGCCTTCCAGATAGGCGCGTGCATAAACGCCGGGCGACACGTGGCCCTGGATGTAGAGGCAGTCTCCCCCGTGGTTTTCGCTCTCGGCATGCCAGAAATGGTTGAAGCCGGCACCGAACATGTGGGCCAGCGAAGCAAAGGAACCGATGTGCCCACCGAGGTCGCCGCCGTCGTCCGGGTTGTGTCGGTTGGCCTTGACCACCATCGCCATGGCGTTCCAGCGCATGTAGGCGCGCAGCCGTTCCTCGATCTCGATGTTGCCCGGGCAGCGCTCTTCCTGGTCGGGCTCAATGGTGTTGACGTAGCCCGTGGTGGCGGAAAACGGCAGGTCGATGCTGTGTTGACGCGCTTCCTCCAGGAGCTGCTCAAGCAGGAAGTGCGCCCGTTCGGGCCCCTCACGCTCGATCACGGCGGCCAGGGCCTGCATCCATTCGCGGGTTTCCTGGGCGTCCACATCCCCGGCGGCACCGGGGCCGTTGCGAGCGTCGTTCGCTGACATGCTTGTCTCCTGTTGGTTTGAATCGAGCTTACGGAGGTCTTTCCGCAGTGTCACGGATTTTTCCACAAAAGGTTTTCAATTTCAATATGTGCTTGAAGTTTTTATAATGTGATATTCAAGGCGAGATGCATCGCCTTCTTCCACAGGGTCTCACGTAGACTCAAGACCCTCATGATTCCGCTGCCGCCTGCCTCCAACCCGAACCGGCCAGCCACACAGGCGGCCTGGTGGAAACGCTGGTGGCGGCGCCTGCCCCCTTCACGTCAGGACAGGTTCGCCACACTCGGCCCCCTGCTGGCCGTGCTCCTGTTCCTGTCCGCCATCGTGGTGGCGATCACCTACCTCCGTTACGAGGAACTCGAACGCGAACAGGAGGCCGTGACCCGGGACGTGGAATACGCCCAGCAGCGATTGCGGTTGCGGCTGCTGGAACGGCAGGAGCAACTGATGCGCCTGGCCCGCGAAGTGAGCAACAAGGAGATCGAGAGCGAAGAGTTCGAATTCCAGGTGGAATCGCTGGTGAGCCAATTTCCCGAGATGCTGGCCATCAGCTGGGTCGACGGTCGGCGCAATGTGCAGGCCACCTATGCCTCGCCCAGCGCACCGGTGGCGCTCACGCGCGCCGTGGGCAGCACCCTGTCGCCGGGAGAGACCGATGGCACCTTCGAACTCGCGCGCGACCTGCGCCAGCCGGTCTATTCGCGCCCTCTGGGCGACGACGCCCGAAACGCCACCTTGATGCTTCACGTCCCCTTGAGCGAGCAGGGGCGCTTCTCCGGCACCATCATGGGCGAGTACTCCATTGATGGATTGATGCGGTTCGGGATTCCGCCGGAGATCATGGCGCGCTATGCCGTGGCCCTGGTGGATGATCGCGAGCGCGTACTGGCCGGCAGCCTGCAGGCGCCGGATTCGGTGCTGCGTCTGCTGCCATGGTCCAACCCGCCGCTTGAACACGAAGTTCCCGTGTCCCCTGTGGGCAACGGTCTGATCCTGAAGGCGCAGGGCTACCGCACTTCCCAGGACATCGTGGGCAGCGGCTTCTTCTGGGTGATCGGCGCCTTGAGCGCTTTGACCGTGTGGATGCTCCTGGGCACCTGGCGCCACACGCGCCGCCGCGTGCAGGCACAACAGGCCCTGATGGCTGAGACCAATTTCCGCCGCGCCATGGAAAACTCCATGCTCACCGGCATGCGTGCCCTGGACATGCAGGGCCGAATCACCTACGTGAATCCGGCCTTCTGCTCCATGACGGGGTGGACCGAGGGCGAACTGGTGGGGCGGACGGCGCCATTTCCCTACTGGCCAGAAGAAGATCACGACCAACTGGCCGCACGGCTCGAAGACGAACTTCGTGGTCGCTCCACGCCGGGCGGCTTCGAGGTTCGTGTGCGCCGCCGCGATGGCAGCATCTTCGATGCGCGCATGTACGTCTCACCGCTGATCGATCCCAAAGGACATCAAACGGGCTGGATGACGTCCATGACCGACATCACCGAACCCAAGCGCATCCGCGAAGAGCTCTCCGCTTCGTATGAACGTTTCACCACCGTGCTGGAGTCTCTGGACTCCGCCGTGTCGGTGGCACCACTGGGCAGTGACGAAATGCTCTTTGCCAACAAGATGTACCGCCTGTGGTTTGGCACCCGTGGCCTCGGTCACCGGCACCTTGTCGACCTCGCTGGCAACCAGCCGTCGCCCAGCCCGGACGACGGTGACGCCGTCGACGCCTTTGCCGGCATGCCGACGGAGACGCTGACCGATGCGGGCGCGGAGAACGCCGAAGTGTTCGTGGAGGAGTTGGACCGCTGGCTGGAGGTGCGCACACGTTACCTGACCTGGGTCGACGGACGTCTCGCACAAATGGTGATCGCCAGCGACATCACGCCGCGCCGGTTTGCCGAGGAGCAGGCGTCCCGTCAGGCCGAGCGTGCCCAGACCGCAAGCCGCCTCATCACCATGGGAGAGATGGCCTCCAGCGTGGCGCACGAGCTCAACCAGCCGCTCACCGCCATCACCAACTACTGCAATGGCATGATCTCGCGCCTGCAGGAACAGCGAATCAGCCCGGACGAACTGCTGGGCGCACTGGAAAAAACCTCACGGCAGGCACAACGCGCCGGGCAGATCATCCAGCGCATTCGCGCCTTCGTGAAGCGCAGTGAA
Organism: Hydrogenophaga sp.; assembly: GCF_051858985.1. Lineage (GTDB taxonomy): Bacteria > Pseudomonadota > Gammaproteobacteria > Burkholderiales > Burkholderiaceae_C > Hydrogenophaga. The sequence continues at coordinate 1,066,338 of NZ_JBHYGM010000002.1, forward strand.
CCCAATCCCACGTTGTCGGACGTGGCGCAGATGGTCAACAACGCCATTGAGCTCGCGGACATCGAACTGCGCCGCCACCAGGTGCGCCTTTCGCCCTATGTGGCCGCGAGACTCCCCAACCTCATGGTGGATCCCATCCTGATCGAACAGGTGCTGATCAACCTGCTCAAGAACGCCGGCGAAGCGATCGCGCAGGCCGGTCGTCTGCCCGGCGAACGGTACGTGGAACTTCGCGTCGGGCCTCGGCGTCTCGATGACCAGGATGTGGTCGAGTTCTCGGTGCGTGATTCGGGCAACGGCGTGCCCGATGAAATGATCGAGCGCATCTATGAAGCCTTCTACACCACCAAGAGCGAGGGCATGGGCATCGGGCTCAAGCTGTGCCGCAGCATCGTCGAATCGCATCATGGAAGGATGCAGGTGCAGAACATCTACAATGGTGAAGAGGTGGTGGGCTGCTGCTTCAGCTTCTGGATCCCCGTGGTCTCGCGGCTGCAGATCCACAGCGCCGCGGCCGGGCCTGCCACAGAGCCGCTGACGGACACAGAAAGAGCGAGATGAGTTTGATCCCCAAAAAAGGCAGCGTCTACGTGGTCGATGACGACGAGGCGGTGCGAGACTCACTGCAATGGCTGCTGGAGGGCAAGGACTTCCGGGTTCGCTGTTTCGAATCGGCCGAAGCGTTCCTCAGCCGCTACGATGCCCGTGAAGTGGCCTGCCTCATTGCCGACATCCGTATGGGCGGCATGACCGGGATGGAATTGCAGGACCGGCTGATTGAGCGCCAGTCCCCCCTTCCCATCGTCTTCATCACCGGCCACGGCGACGTGCCCATGGCTGTGGAGTCCATGAAGAAGGGCGCGCTCGACTTCATCCAGAAACCGTTCAAGGAAGACCAGCTCGTGGCCCTCGTCGAGCGCATGCTCGAACACGCGCGCGAAGCGTTTGCCACACACCAGCAGGCCGTCAGCCGTGACGCCCTGCTCTCCAAGCTCACGAGCCGCGAAGCCCAGGTGCTCGAGCGCATCGTTGCGGGCCGGCTGAACAAGCAGATTGCCGACGACCTGGGCATCAGCATCAAGACGGTGGAAGCCCACCGCGCCAACATCATGGAAAAGCTGGGCGCCAACACCGTGGCCGACCTGCTCAAGATCGCACTGGGACAAACACCCGCCAAGGCCTGACCACCGTTCACACGCCCGCTTCGCAACGCCCGCCCTCATCCCGGCGGGCGTTTCCGTTTCAAACCTTTCGCCTCTCCTCGACATGACCGCCCAACTGATCGACGGCAACGCCCTTTCGAAAAAGATCCGCGCCGAAGTCGCCGGCCGCACCGCTGCGCTGAGAGCCCGGGGTGTCGTGCCCGCGCTGTCCATCATCCTCGTGGGAGAGGACCCGGCCAGCCAGGTTTACACGAAGCACAAGGTCAACGACAGCACAGAGACTGGCCTGCAGGCCACCCTGGAGCGCTACCCCGCCAGCATGACCGAAGCGGAGCTGCTCGCCCGGATAGAAGCGCTCAACCGAGACCCTATGGTGCACGGCATCCTTGTGCAGTTGCCTTTGCCGCGCCACATGGACGCGAACAAGGTGATCGAAACCATCTCGCCTGCCAAGGATGTGGACGGGTTTCACATCTCGAGCGCCGGCGCGTTGATGGTGGGGCAGCCAGGCTTCTGGCCATGCACGCCCTACGGGTGCATGAAGATGCTCGAGGACATCGGGTACGAGCTCAAGGGCAAGCACGCGGTGGTCATCGGGCGCAGCAACATCGTGGGCAAGCCGATGGCGCTGATGCTCCTGCAGAAAAACGCCACCGTGACCATATGCCACAGCTCGACTCATGACCTGAAGTCCCTGACGCTGCAGGCCGACGTGTTGGTGGCTGCCGTGGGCAAACGCAACGTGCTGACGGCGGACATGGTGAAGCCGGGCGCGGTGGTGATCGATGTCGGCATGAACCGCAACGACGACGGCAAGCTTTGCGGGGATGTGGACTTCGAGGGGGTGAAGCAGGTCGCAGGCTGGATCACGCCCGTGCCGGGCGGCGTGGGGCCCATGACCCGCGCGATGTTGCTCGTCAACACGCTGAAAGCGGCGGAGCGACAGGCAGCTTAGGGAATTCTGGAGGCGCGATCCGGAGTCGAACCGGACTAACCGGATTTGCAATCCGGGGCATAACCGCTTTGCTATCGCGCCATCAAGATCGGCACAGGAAGCGCCGATCTGGAACTCTGACAAAAAAGGGAAGCAGAGCTTCCCTTTTTGAATCTGGAGCGGGAAACGAGACTCGAACTCGCGACCTCAACCTTGGCAAGGTTGCGCTCTACCAACTGAGCTATTCCCGCATTCTTTTCGGTGTTGACTGCGTTGCTTCAGTGCTCGCCGAAAACCAAAATTATAGCGCAAAAAATCGGGCTCTTTCAAGCCCGATTCATTTTTTGGATCAGTGCTTCACCGCATCGGGCGGCGGCGCTGGCGTGCGCACGGACGCCGCTGCGATCTGCGCAGCGACCTCTTCCTCCGTCAGCGGCACAGGCAGTCGCTCCAGCGCAATCGCGAGCACCTTGTCGATCCATTTCACCGGCACGATCTCAAGCCCCTGCTTGACGTTGTCGGGAATCTCGGCCAGGTCCTTCACGTTCTCTTCCGGAATGATCACCGTCTTGATGCCACCGCGCAGTGCCGCCAGCAGCTTTTCCTTCAGACCGCCAATTGCCGTGACCTCACCCCTCAGCGTGATCTCACCCGTCATGGCCACGTCGGCTCGCACGGGAATACCGGTGATGGCCGACACCAGGGCGGTGGTCATCGCTGCGCCCGCACTCGGACCATCCTTCGGCGTCGCGCCATCGGGCACATGGATGTGGATGTCGCGCTTGTCGAACTGCTCGTCCTTGATGCCCAGCATGTGAGCACGGCTGCGAACCACGGTGCGTGCGGCTTCCACGGATTCCTTCATCACATCGCCCAGCGAACCCGTGCGCGTGATGACACCCTTGCCCGGCATGATGGCGACCTCGATGGTCAGCAGATCGCCACCGACTTCGGTCCAGGCGAGACCCACCACCTGCCCGACCTGGTTCTGCGCTTCTGCGCGACCGTAGTTGTACTTGCGCACACCCAGGAATTCGCTGAGGTTCTCGGCGTTCACCACCACCGTGGGCGTGTACTTCTTCAGCAGCAGGCCCTTGACGACCTTGCGGCAGATCTTGGAGAGATCGCGTTCAAGCGACCGGACGCCAGCTTCGCGTGTGTAGTAGCGGACCACGTCGCGCACCGCTTCCTCGCGCACCTCCAGCTCACCCTCCTTCAAGCCGTTGTTCTTGAGCTGCTTGGGCAGCAGGTAGCGCATGGCGATATTGACCTTCTCGTCCTCGGTGTAACCCGAAAGCCGGATCACTTCCATGCGGTCCAACAAGGCCGGCGGGATGTTCATGGAGTTGGAGGTCGCCACGAACATCACATCGGAGAGATCGAAGTCGACCTCGACGTAGTGGTCGCCGAAGGTGTGGTTCTGTTCCGGGTCCAGCACCTCCAGCAAAGCGCTGGAAGGATCACCCCGGAAATCGGTACCCAGCTTGTCGATCTCATCCAGCAGGAACAGCGGGTTGCGCGTGCCCACCTTGGACAGGCTCTGCAGCACCTTGCCAGGCATGGCGCCGATGTAGGTGCGGCGGTGGCCACGGATCTCGGCCTCGTCACGCATGCCGCCCAGTGCCATGCGAACGTACTTGCGGCCGGTGGCCTTGGCCACCGACTGGCCCAGCGACGTCTTGCCCACACCGGGCGGGCCGACCAGGCACAGGATGGGCGCCTTGACCTTGTCCACGCGCTGCTGCACCGCGAGGTATTCAAGAATGCGGTCCTTGACCTTCTCAAGCCCGTAGTGGTCCTCATTCAGCACGGCCTCGGCATGCGCCAGGTCGTGCTTGATCTTGGTCTTCTTGCTCCAGGGCAAGGCGACGAGCGCGTCGATGTAGTTGCGCACCACGGTGGCTTCGGCCGACATGGGCGACATCAGCTTGAGCTTCTTGAACTCGGCATCGGCCTTCTTGCGCGCCTCTGCCGGCATCTTGGCGGCCTTGATCTTCTTTTCGATCTCCTCGATGTCGGCGCCCTCTTCGCCTTCACCGAGTTCCTTCTGGATCGCCTTGACTTGCTCGTTGAGATAGAAGTCGCGCTGGTTCTTCTCCATCTGGCGCTTCACGCGACCGCGAATCTTCTTGTCGACATTGAGGATGTCGACCTCGCGCTCCAGTTGTTCGAAGAGGTTCTCGAGCCGCTTGTTGACCGGATCGAGATCGAGCACGACCTGCTTGGACTCCAGCTTGAGGGGAAGATGGGCGGCAATGGTGTCGGCCAGCCGGCCTGGATCGTCGATGCTGGAGATCGACGTGAGGATCTCCGAAGGGATCTTCTTGTTGAGCTTGACGTACTGGTCGAACTGCTGCATCACCGCGCGACGCAGGGCTTCGAGTTCATTGGACGGCGTCTCCGGCTTGTCTGCGCCCGGACTGACGGGGCTGACACTGGCCATGAAGTGCGTTTCGCCATCGCGGATGTCGAGCACCTTGGCGCGCTGCACGCCCTCCACGAGCACCTTGACCGTGCCATCGGGCAACTTGAGCATTTGCAGAATCGTGGCGACGCAGCCCATCTCGAACATGTCGTCGGTCGACGGTTCGTCCTTGGCGGCGGCCTTCTGCGCCACGAGCATGATGCGGCGCTCGGATTCCATCGCGGCTTCCAGGGCCTTGATGCTCTTGGGGCGCCCCACAAACAGGGGAATCACCATGTGCGGGAACACCACCACGTCTCGCAAGGGGAGCAGCGGGAGTTCAACCGGCGAAGTGGGCAAAGGGGTTTGTCCGGACATTTCAACCTCGACTAAAACGGGTAAATGGGGTTGGTGCGGGCGATCTCAACCGGACGCATCGAACACGTCGGCGCGCGCCTTCAGGGCACGCGCCGGTGGACCATTCAGGCCTGCCTGGCCGCTTCGCGGTACACCAGCAGGGGCGGCTTGTTTTCATCAATGGTGGACTCGTCGACCACCACCTTCTCGACATTGCTCATGCCGGGCAGATCGAACATGGTGTCGATCAGCGCGTTTTCCAGGATCGAACGCAATCCCCGCGCGCCCGTCTTGCGAGCCAGAGCCTTGCGAGCGATCGCTTTCAAGGCCGTGGGGCGCACTTCCAGTTCAGCACCTTCCATCGCCAGCAAGCGGGAGAACTGCTTGACCACCGCGTTCTTGGGTTCCGTGAGGATTTCGACCAGCGCATCCTCGCTGAGTTCCGAGAGTGCGGCAATCACCGGCACCCGACCCACGAGCTCGGGAATCAGGCCGAACTTGATGAGATCTTCCGGCTCGATTTCCTTGAACGCCTCGGTCAGGCTGCGCTGCTGCTTGCTCTTCACGGTGGCGCCAAACCCGATGCCGGAGGCTTCGGTCCGGTTGTCGATGATCTTCTCCAGGCCGGCGAACGCCCCACCGCAGATGAACAGGATGTTGGTGGTGTCCACCTGCAGGAAGTCCTGGTTGGGGTGCTTGCGACCCCCTTGCGGCGGCACGGAGGCCATGGTGCCCTCGATGAGCTTGAGCAAGGCCTGCTGGACACCCTCTCCCGACACGTCGCGGGTGATGGACGGGTTGTCGGACTTGCGGGTGATCTTGTCGATCTCGTCGATGTAGACGATGCCCTGCTGGGCGCGCTCGACGTCGTAGTTGCAGCTCTGGAGCAGCTTGGCCACGATGTTCTCCACGTCTTCGCCCACATAACCCGCTTCGGTCAGGGTGGTGGCATCGGCCATCACGAAGGGCACGTTGAGCATGCGAGCCATGGTCTGGGCCAACAAGGTCTTGCCCGAACCGGTGGGGCCAATCAGCAGGATGTTGCTCTTGGCGAGTTCGACATCGTCCTTGCGAGCCGTCTGCTTGTGGCGCAGGCGCTTGTAGTGGTTGTAGACCGCCACGGCCAAAGCGCGCTTGGCGGGCTGCTGGCCAATGACGTAGTTGTCCAGGTTGGCCTTGATCTGGGCTGGCGTGGGCACATCATCGCCCGAGGCCTTGACGGACTCGAGGCCTGGCAACTCATCGCGGATGATGTCGTTGCAAAGTTCGATGCACTCGTCACAGATGAACACCGATGGGCCGGCGATCAGCTTCTTGACCTCGTGCTGGCTCTTGCCACAAAACGAGCAGTAGAGCGCTTTTTCACTGGAGGCGGCTTTTTTGTCGGCCATAGATTGGGGCTCGGGTAAAGCGATTCAACAATGATAGTTCAAGGGCGCGGGTCAACAAACGGGAGAAAAGCGCCGGAATTGGCACCATGTCCCCCATTTAGCCCCCTCGAAGGGCCGACCGAGCTGCGACAGCGGATCAAGTCGTGCCAGGCCGCTTCTCGATGACCTTGTCGATGAGCCCGTATTCCTGGGCTTCGTTGGCCGTGAGGAAGTAGTCGCGCTCCGTGTCGTGCTTGATCTTCTCCAGCGGCTGGCCGGTGCGCTCCGCCAGGATCCGGTTCATCTGGTCCTTGGTGCGCAGGATGTCGCGGGCGTGAATCTCGATGTCGGTGGCCTGGCCGCGCGCGCCGCCCAGCACCTGGTGAATCATGACCTTGGAGTTCGGCAGCGAGAACCGTTTGCCCTTGGCGCCCGCGGCCAGCAGGAACGCGCCCATGCTGGCGGCAAACCCGCAGCACAGCGTGGACACGTCCGGCTTGATGAAATTCATGGTGTCGTAGATCGCCATGCCGGCCGTCACGCTACCGCCCGGGGAGTTGATGTAGAACGAGATGTCCTTGTCGGGGTTCTCGCTTTCCAGGAACAGCAACTGCGCCACCACGAGGTTGGCGGTCTGGTCGTTCACTTCACCCACCAGGAAGATCACGCGCTCCTTGAGCAGGCGCGAGTAGATGTCGTAGGAGCGCTCGCCGCGGCCCGATTGTTCGATGACCATGGGCACCATGCCCAAACCTTGAATGTCCATTGCGCTCATGCGTTTCTCCATGTGTTGATGCTAGCCATGTCACTACTGTAACCAACCCGCCGAGCCCGCCATCCGCGCCGGACCAAGACCGGAACGACCGCAGGGCCGCGGAGATGCGCAGATGGGGGACGATCCGGAAAAAGAAAGGGCGGATCGCTCCGCCCTTCTCCGTTGGCAGGCAGACTTGCTCAGGACTGGGCCATCAATTCGTCGAAGCTGACCGCCTTTTCGGTCACCTGGGCCTTGCCCAGCACGAATTCCGTGACGTTGTTCTCGATCACGATGGCTTCGACCTCGGCCATGCGGCGGTTGTCGCTCTGGTACCAGCGCACGACGTCGGCGGGCTTTTCGTAGGAGGCCGACAGCTCCTCGATGTGGGCCTTGATCTGCTCGGGCTTGGCGTGCAGTTCGTTGGCGCGCACCAGCTCGGCCACGACCAGACCCAGACGCACTCGGCGTTCAGCCTGTGGGCGGAACAGTTCTTCAGGGATCGGTGCCTTCTCGGCATCCTTCACGCCGCGCTGCTTGAGATCGGCGCGGGCGCCCTCCACGAGACGATCCAGTTCGGCCTGAACCACCGACTTGGGCAGGTCCAGTTCGGCCTTGGCGATCAGGGCGTCCATCACGGCCTGCTTGTTGCGGGCCTGGAGACGGAACTTGACTTCGCGCTCCAGGTTCTTGCGGATGTCGGCGCGCAAGCCCTCCACCGTGCCTTCGGCGATGCCGAGCGACTTGGCCAGCGCTTCGTCCACTTCGGGCAGGTGCGCGGCTTCAAGCTTGTTGATCGTCACCAGGAAGTCGGCGGTCTTTCCGGCCACATCCTTGCCGTGGTAGTCGGCCGGGAAGGCCAGCGGGAAGGTCTTGGATTCGCCGATCTTCATGCCGCGCACGGCGTCTTCGAACTCCTTGAGCATCTGGCCATCGCCCACGATGAACTGGAAGGCTTCGGCCTTGCCGCCTTCGAAGGGTTCGCCGTCGATCTTGCCGCTGAAGTCGATGGTGGCGCGGTCGCCGTCCTGCGCGGCCTGATCCTGCGCGCGCTGCGTGAAAGTGCGGCGCTGCTTGCGCAGGATGTCGAGCGTGCGGTCGATGGCAGCGTTGTCCACCTCGGCGGCCACCTTTTCCACCGTGGCGGTGGACAGGTCGGCGATCTTCACTTCGGGATAGACCTCGAACACGGCGTCAAAGGTCAACTGGCCTTCAGGCGCGCCTTCCTTCTCGGTGATCTTGGGCTGGCCTGCCACGCGCAGCTGCGCTTCGTTGGCGGCGCTGGCAAAGGCCTCGCCGACCTTGTCGTTCATGACCTCGTAATGCACCGAGTAACCATAGCGCTGGGCCACGACGTTCATCGGCACCTTGCCCGGACGGAAACCGTCCATCTTCACGTCGCGGGCAATGCGCTTGAGTCGATTGGACACTTCGTTCTGGATCACATCGGCCGGCAGCGTCAGCGTGATCTTGCGCTCCAGCTTCTCCAGGGTTTCAACGGTCACGGTCATGGTTTTCTCCAAAAGGGTGTCGGTCAACCAGCCTGCCTGGCCGACCCGGGTGAAATGCTTTGTCTGTGGTGTGGTGCGCGGGGGGGGACTCGAACCCCCACACCATTGCTGGCGTCAGGACCTAAACCTGGTGCGTCTACCAATTTCGCCACCCGCGCGCCTCGTAGGGGGTTTCCGACGCAGCGCAAAGGGTTCGCTGAGCGGCCGGTTGTCCACTTCACGGCAACCTTAGATTGTAGCCGCTGCGCTGGTCCGCACCTGGTCTGTTCAGGCACCCAGTCGCTGTCGCAGCACCCGCACGGCGCTGCCCGGCGTGGTCAGCACCGGCAGGCCGCTGGCCTTGTGCACGGCTCGCTGGGCCCGCGCCATGCTGAACTGCGCCAGGGCGATCAGGTCGCAGCCCTGCCCAGCGAGCCAGTGAGCGGCCTCCACCACGCGCTCGTCGTGGCCGGCGTCGTCGCCGCGATTCAGGGCGTCCATGGCGCCTTCGGCAAGGCAGGTGACGAGCTCGGTCCCAGGCGGGAACTCCGGCGGCATGGACACCAAGGTGGGCGCGAATGACGCCACCAGTCCGATGCGTCCTCCACGCGCCACCGCCTCAGCCACCATGGCCTCGTTGGGCTTGAGCACCGGCATGTGCGGCCGGCGGGCGGCCACCGCCTCGATGCACGGACCGAAGGCCGAGCAGGTGAACAGGATGGCTTGCGCGCCCGTGCCCTCGGCGTAGGCAGCCAGGGCCTCGAAACGGCGGTGCATGGCCTCATCCAGTCCTTGACCGCTGCGCGCCAGGTCGGCGGAGAGGCTGTCGTCCTGGAGGTTCATGCGCAGCGCCTCGGGCCAGGCGCGCTCCATCTCTTCGTTGATGGGCGCGACCGAGTGCGACAGCGCGTGGATGAGGGCGATGCGCATGTCAGGCCGGCTGAGCCAGGGGCGTGAGACGCAAGCGGCGACCCTGGTTCCACCAGACCAACAGCACCAGCACCAGGGCTGGAAGGTAGAACCAGTGGGGTGTGGGCCGGTCGGTCGGCACCTGAATACCGGTCACATCCCAGCCTTGTTCAAAGCCGGACTTGGCCGCGCGGGTGCCGAACTTCACCTGGCCGATCTGTACAGCGTCACCGAGCGGCATGAGCTGGAGTCCGGCATCGGACAGCCGCTTGCGACCGTCAGGCCCCAGGTCGCCGAGCTGAACGGCCACGGTCTTCTTGACTTCATCGCCTTCGATGGTGAGTCCCTGGATGACCATCACCACGCGGTCATCGGTGGGTACATCGCGCGCCACGTCGTACACCTGCGACGCGGGCACCAGACGGTACTCCGGCGCGATGCGATCCATGAAGAAGTCCGGGCGAAACAGGAGCACCACCGCCACGGAGAGCAACACCGTCTCCCACCAGCGGCTCTTAACGCGGAACCAGTTCATGGTGACCGCTGCGAAAAGAAGTGTGGCGAGCGTGCAGGCCAGCACGAGGCGAATCAGCTCGCCCCAGCCGTGCACGTTGATCAGGAGCAGCTGTGGATTGAAGATCCAGATGAAGGGCAGGATGACGGTGCGCAGCGCGTACACCGCACCCTGTACGCCTGTCTCGATGGCATCCTCGCCAGAAATGGCCGCAGCGGCAAAGGTCGCCAGCCCCACAGGGGGTGTGATGTCACCCATGATCCCGTAATAGAAGACAAACAAGTGAACGGCGATCAGCGGGATGATCAGCCCGGACTGCGCACCCAGTTCGACGACCACGGGTGCCATCAGCGTGGCCACCAGCACATAGTTGGCCGTCGTCGGCACGCCAAGGCCGAGCACCAGGCACACAAAGGCGATGAACAGCAGCATCACCATGACGTTGCCCTGCGCCACGAACTCGACGAACTCGGTCATGCGCAGTCCCAGGCCGGTGAGCGTGATGGCGCCGACGATGACGCCTGCCGTGGCGGTGGCCACGCCGATGCCGATCATGTTGCGTGAGCCGTCGTTGAAGCCGCCCACCACCGAGTTCCAGCCCGCCAGCCACGTGCCTGCGGTGCTGGCGCGGCGGAACAGCGCGATGAGCGGACGCTGGGTGAGCATGAGCACGACGAGCGTGGTCACTGCCCAGAACGCCGAGAGCGAAGGCGACATTTCTTCCACCATCAGGCACCAGATCAGCATGGCGATCGGCATCAGATAGTGCAGGCCAGCGCGCACCGTGGGCCAGGTTTCCAGTGCTTTGGGATGCTCGATGTCGATGTCGTCCGGCAGATCGGGGCAGCCCGCTGCCTGCTTCACCGAGAAAAGGTACAGCGCCAGCACCACGGCGGACACGGCATACGGTGCCACCGGGCCCATCACCGCCTTGATGGCTTGCAGCAGGTAATAGATGGCGCACACCACGGCAATCGTCCCGGCGATGCCGATGGCGTTTCGCAGCACGCGGATGCGCCAGGGCTTGGGCGTGGTCTTGATGATCGGCTGCATGCCCATCTTCAGCGCTTCCAGGTGCACGATGTACAGCAAGCCGATGTAGGACAGCGTGGCGGGCAGGAAGGCGTGCTTGACGATGTCGGCGTAAGGGATGCCGACGTACTCCACCATCAGGAAGGCGGCAGCGCCCATCACCGGCGGCATGATCTGGCCATTGACCGAGGCCATGGTTTCAATGGCGCCCGCCTTGACGCCGCCATAGCCTGCCTTCTTCATGAGCGGGATGGTGAAGATGCCGCCGGAAACCACGTTGGACACCGACGAGCCGGAGATCATGCCGTTGAGGGCAGACGACACCACAGCCACCTTGGCAGGGCCGCCACGCAGGTGGCCAAGCGCTGCGAAGCTTACCTGCATCATGTAGTTGCCGCCACCTGCGCGGTCCAGCAGGGCGCCGAACAGCACATACACAAAGATGGTGCCGGCCGAGACACCCAGCGCGATGCCGTAGACGCCTTCGGTGGTGAGCCACATGTGCGAAATCAGGCGGTTGACCGACGCACCCTTGTGAGACAGGACATCGGGCAGATGGGGGCCCAGCAGGCAGTAGGCCAGGAAGATCAAGGCCAGAGCGGCCATCGGCCAGCCCACGGCGCGGCGCGTGGCCTCCAGCAGAAGCAGCACGCCCGCGGAACCCACCACGATGTCCATGGTGTTGGGCTGGCCCGGCCGCATGGCGAGCTCTGCATAGAACAGCATGATGTAGGCACCGCAGAAGGCGGCCACCAGCGCCAGCAGCCAGTCGACCACCGGCACCCGGTTGCGAGGCGAGCGCTTGAAGGCCGGCCACGCCAGGAAAGCCAGGAACAACGCAAATCCCAGGTGGATGGCGCGCGCCTCGGTGTCGTTGAGGATGCCGAACCCGAGTGCGAACGGCAGCGGCGAGGCATACCAGTACTGGAACAAAGCCCACAGCATGGCGACGGCGAACACCACGCCAGCGGTGATGCCTGTGGGTTTTCGGCCGCCGGTGTCACTGTCGGCCACGAGTTGCTGCAAGGCTTCAGGCGCTTTTTCAAGATCGGTGGTCATGGCTTCGGATCTGCTGAAGGAGACGAAAAAAAATGGCGAAGATCACTTCGCCATGGAGGGTCACATCGGGCCTGCACGCAAGCCCACGGGGATCACTTGATCCAGCCCTTTTCCTTGTAGTACTTCACCGCACCTTCGTGCAGCGGCGCGCTCAGGCCGTCCTTGACCATGTTCTCCGGGTTCAGGTTGGCCAGCGCGGGGTGCAGCTTCTTGAACTCGTCGAAGTTGTCGAACACCGACTTCACCACGGCGTACACGGTGTCGGCAGGCGTCTTGCTGGAGGCCACCACCGTGGCGATCACGCCGTAGGTGCTGGTCGGCTGCGGGTTGTTGGGGTACAGGCCACCAGGCAATGTGACCTTGGCGTAGTAGGGCTTCTCGGCCACCAGCTTGTCGATGGCAGGGCCGGTGATGGACACCAGCTTGGCGCCACAGGAGGTGGTGGGATCCTGGATGTTGGCGCTGGGGTGACCCACGGCGTAATAGAAGCCGTCGATCTTGCCGTCGCACAGTGCCGGGCCGTGTTCATCGGCCTTGAGTTCGGAGGCCAGCGAGAAGTCGCTGAGCTTCCAGCCCATGGCACCCAGCATTTCTTCCATCGAAGAACGCGTGCCGGAGCCGGGGTTGCCCACGTTGAAGCGCTTGCCCTTGAAGTCCTCGAACTTGGTCACGCCGGCTTCCTTGCGGGCCAGCACGGTGAAGGGCTCGGGGTGCACGGCGAACACAGCGCGCAGGTCGCCATAGGCGCCAGCGTCCTTGAACTGCCCCACGCCCTTGAGCGAATTGAACTGCACGTCGGACTGGGTGAAGCCCAGGTCGAGCTCACCCGCCTTGATGGTGTTGACGTTGAACACCGAGCCACCGGTGGATTCCACCGAGCAGCGAATGCCGTGCTTGGCGCGGTCCTTGTTGACCAGGCGGCAGATCGCGCCGCCAGCGGCGTAGTACACGCCCGTGACACCCCCGGTGCCGATGGTCATGAACTTCTGCTGGGCCTGGGCGGGAGCGGTGGGAACCATCAGGGCCGCGGCGGCGGCCATGGCGCTGAGACAGAGTTGGATTTTTTTCATGGTGGTAGCTCCTGCAGTTTTCTGCTTGGTTGAACAATCGTGGTGCCCCTGAAGAGCGCTTCCTCGATGCTTCGAATCCTAAGGCAAGCATCGTGCCGACCTTGGGCTCCGGGCATGGTATTTACCCCAAGGGGGTATGCAAATGCGTCATGAGGTCCGTTGAACGTCGGCCTGCGCGATCGCCAGATCGATGGCGCCCGAAAGGCGCTCCACGATCTGCGCCAGCTCGCCCGGCGTGCTGATGAAGGGCGGCGCCAGCAGCACGTGATCGCCGCAGCGGCCGTCCACCGTGCCGCCCATGGGATACACCAGCACGCCGTTGGCCATGGCCTTGCTCTTGATGCTGGCGTGCAGTTTGTGCTTCGAATCGAAAGGTTGCTTGCTGTGCCGGTCGGCGACCAGTTCAATGCCCCAGAACAGGCCCCGCCCCCGGATGTCGCCCACGTGTGGGTGATCGCCAAAGGCCTGCTGCAGCAAACCGTGCAGCTGTGCACCACGTACGCGCACCTGGGCCAGCAGACCGTCACGCTCGATGACACGCTGAACCGCCAGCGCCGCAGCGCAGGCCACCGCGTGGCCGAGGTACGTGTGGCCGTGCTGGAAGAGACCGCTGCCGCGGCGGAATGCCTCCACCAGTTTTCCCTGCGCCAGCACGGCGCCAATCGGCTGGTAGCCGCCGCCCAGGCCTTTGGCGATGGTGAGCAGATCGGGCACCACGCCGTCCTGCTCGCAGGCGTGCAGCGTGCCGGTGCGGCCCATGCCGCACATCACTTCGTCCAGGATCAGCAGGATGCCGTGGCGGTCGCAGAGTTCTCGCACACCCTTGAAGTAACCGGGCACGGGCACGAGCACGCCGGCCGTGGCGCCGCCCACGGTCTCTGCGACGAAGGCCATCACCGATTCCGGGCCCAGCCGTTCGATGGCTTCCTCGAGTTCGGCGACCAGCCTCTGGCCGTATTGCTCGGGCGTTTCGTCGTCCCGCTGGTCGCGGTACTCGTAGCAGGGCGACACGTGCGTCACATCGATCAGCAGCGGCTTGAACTGCTCGCGACGCCACGCGTTGCCGCCCACGGCCAGCGCACCCAGTGTGTTGCCGTGGTAGCTCTGACGCCGCGCTATGAAGTGGCGCCGCTGCGGCTGGCCGATCTCCACGAAATACTGGCGCGCCATCTTGAGCGCCGCCTCCACCGCCTCCGAACCGCCGCTGACGAAGTACGCGTGGCTCATGCCCGCTGGAGCGCTGTCGATCAGCACACTGGCGAGTTCCTCGGCCACTTCGGTGGTGAAGAAGCTGGTGTGGGCGTAGGCCAGACGGTCGATCTGGGCGTGCATGGCGGCCAGGACGTCGGGATGGCCATGACCCAGGCAGGAGACGGCAGCGCCACCGGAGGCGTCGAGGTAGCTCTTGCCCTGGGCGTCGGTCAGGGTGATGCCCTGTCCGCTCACCGCCACGGGCAGGTCGTGGCGAAGCTGGCGGTGAAAGACTCGCGTGGGATTCATTCGGATGCGCAGGGTGGTGGTGGGAAAGTCGCAGTGTAAGGAGCCCATCCGCCAGGGGTGGATGCTTTTTTGTCGCCCATCCATGCCCGTGGTTTATGGACCGGCGACGGCGGCCAGGCCATGACTTCACGGCATGGGCGATGGCGTGAACGGCATTTTGCAGAACAGCGGCGGCTGCCTACAGTGCGGTTCATGAGCTTCGAATCCACCTCACCCCGCCACGTCTGCGTGCTCGGCGCCGGCATCGTCGGCCTGGCCACCGCATGGCAACTGCTGCGCGACGGGCACCAGGTCACAGTGGTGGACAGCGCGCACACGGGTGCCGGCGCCAGCGGCGCCAATGGCGCGCAGCTCAGCTATTCGTATGTGCAGCCGTTGGCCGACCCGTCGCTGTGGCTGCAGCTGCCCAAGCTGCTGCTGGCGACCGACTCCCCGCTGAAGTTCCGCCTGCAGTTCGATCCCCACCAGTGGTCCTGGGGCTTGCGCTTCCTGGCGGCCTGCCGCGCCAGCGTCTCGCGCAGCACCACCGCCAGCCTGCTGGCATTGGCTGCAGAGAGCCGCGCTGGGTTCGAGCAGCTGATGGCCGAGGAAGCCATCGACTGCGACTTCTCGGCGACCGGCAAGCTGGTGCTGTATCCGGACGCAGCGTCGTTCGCCGCGGCGCGCCAGCAGATGGAACTCCAGCGCAGGCTGGGAACGGTGCAGCATGCGGTCTCGCCGTCAGAGGCCGTGGCGATCGAACCTGCCCTTGCCCACCATGCGTCCCGGTTCGCCGGCGCCATCCACACACCCAGCGAATGCGCGGCCGACTGCTTCAAGGTCTGCCAGGCGCTGCAGCAACGGCTGGCCGCACGCGGCGTGCGCTTTCGCTTCCAGACCGAGGTGACGGGCCTCATCCGCCAGGGGGATCGCATCGTGGCGGCCGACACGCGCGAAGGCCGCATCGAGGCGGATGCCTTCGTGGTGTCGCTGGGCACCGGTTCGCGCCGACTGGCCGCACCGCTGGGACTCGATGTGCCCGTCTATCCCATCAAGGGCTACAGCATCACGCTGCAAGCCAACGACGCGGTGGGCGCAGCGCCCACGGTGAACGTGACCGACGCCGCTCGCAAGGTGGTGTTCGCGCGCATCGGCAACCGGTTGCGGGTGGCCGGCATGGCAGAACTGGTGGGGCACGACCGGGCCATTCCTGCCGAGCGCATCGAATCGCTGGTGACGAGCACGCGCGAGGTCTTTCCACGGTGCGGAGATTTCGCAGAAGTCAATCCGTGGGCGGGCCTGCGCCCGGCCACGCCCACAGGTCTGCCGGTGCTGGGCCGTCTGCGCGGCTCGCCCGACAACCTGCTGTTCAACACCGGCCACGGCGCGCTGGGTTTCACGCTGGCTTTCGGCAGCGCGCAACGCGTGGCGCGCGCCCTGAACACCAGCCTCAGGCCAGTTGCTGCAGGGCTTGCTGCATGCAGCGCGTGAACGCGCGCGTGGTGAGCGAGTTGGGTCGTGCCGTGGGCCGCAGCATGCGCACGGTGGTGGCCAGTTCGGGTTCGAGCGCAAGCACGTCGACACGCTCGAGGTCGGCAGACGCCGCCGTGCAACCTTCCACCATGGCCACGCCGACACCATGGTGGGCGAGCGCCAGCGCCACGTGGTAGGTCTGCACGGTCATCACTTCCTGCAGGCCGGCGCCGCTGTCGCGCACGGCGTGAGCCAGCAGCGTGCCCAACGGGTCCTGCCCGTCCAGCGCGATCACGGGCAGTCTGGAGAGCTGCGCGAGCGTGATGGTGCCGGCCTTGACCTGTTTCGCCGGCAACAGGCCTTTGGGCACAACACAGACCACTCGCCGCTTGGCCAGTTGCTCCTGCGCCAGCGCCGGGTGTGTGACCGCACTGAACACGTAGCCGACATCGGCCTCCTGCAGCACCAGTGATGACACGATCTGCGGTGAGTGCAGCGCTTCATGGTGCACGACCACCGATGGATGTTTTTCCCGAAAGAGGCGCATGGCGCGCGGAAAGACTTCATAGCTCAGGGCCAGCACCGTGAGCACGCGGAGTTCGCCTTTGCCGCGACCGGCCTTGAGGCTGGCGGAGAGGCGCTGCACTTCATCGAGCTGCGAGAACAGGCGTTCGATGTGCGGGTAGAGCACCTGGGCTTCCACCGTGGGTTTGAGCCTGCCGCCCACGCGCTGGAACAGCTGGAAGCCAAGTTGCAGTTCGGCGTGCTGCAGCGTGCGGCTCACGGCGGGCTGCGTCACGTTGATCATGCGGGCGGCGGCACTCACGCTGCCGGTGAGCATGACGGCGTTGAAGACTTCGATGTGGCGTAGGCGCATGCTCGGTATTGTTTCTCTTTTTCTTCGGCTGGTACGGTCATCGGCAACCGGGGTGATCGGCTCCGCGAATGTCCCCCGGGTCGGCTTCGCCGCCCCTCCTCCTTTATTTCGCTGCGCCGATCACCCCGGTTGCCGATGACCTCCTTGCCCGCGAAAGGTGGAGCGCCAACAGGTCTGCAGCTCGTGAAGCTCAGGCGCTCTGTGGAGCGAAATAAAGGTGGAGGCGGCCTCCCGCCGCCGGGGGACATTCGCGGAACAGAGCGCCTGAGCTTCACGAGCCCGCAACAGCGCAGGCAAGAAAACTCAAGCGGGCGCAGGCTCCCGCTTCACGCGGAACCAGGCTGCATACATCGCCGGCAAAGCCAGCAAGGTCAACACGGTGGCCACCACAAGCCCCCCCATGATCGCCACCGCCATCGGCCCCCAGAAGACACTGCGCGACAAAGGAATCATCGCCAGCACCGCAGCCGCCGCGGTCAATACGATGGGCCGCATCCGCCGCACCGCGGCTTCCACGATCGCGTCCCAGGCTGGCACGCCGCGCGCACGGTCCTGCTCGATCTGGTCGATCAGGATCACCGAGTTGCGCTGGATCATGCCCATCAGCGCAATCACCCCCAGCAACGCCACGAAGCCGAACGGCCGGTTCAGGAGCAGCAGCGCGCCCGCCACGCCTGCCATGCCCAGCGGCCCGGTCAGGAACACCAACATCGACCGGCTGAAACTCTGCAACTGCAGCATCAGCAGCGTGAAGACGATGAACAGCATCAGCGGCACACCCGCGACGATCGACGCCGAGCCCTTGCTGCTCTCCTCCACCGCGCCCGCCACCTCGATGCGGTAGGCATTGAGCCCGCGCTCGGCCCAGCCATCGCTGATCTTCTTCAGCGCCGGCTGCAGTTCGGCCGTCACGGTGGCGCCCTGAAGGCCCTCCACCACATCGCTCTGCACCGTGATCGCGTACTCCCGGTTCTCACGCCACATCACGCCAGGCTCCCAGTCGAACACCGGCCTGGCGATCTGCAACAGGGGAATCGCCTGACCACTGGCCGTGGGCAGGTAGGCGTTCGCCAGGCTGCTGATGGCATCGCGCTCCTCGATCGGCTGGCGCAGCACGATGTCGATCAGCTTGTCGCCTTCGCGGTACTGTCCCACCGTGGTGCCACTGAGCAAGGTGCGCGAAGCCTGCGCAATCGACTGGCTCGACACGCCCAGTGCACGCGCCTTGGCCTGGTCCACCTCCAGCCGAAGGCGCTTCACCGATTCATTCCAGTTGTCGTTCACGCCACGCGTGTTCGGGTTCGCACGCATGGCGGCAGTCACTTCGTCGGCCAGGCCCCGCAGCACGGCCGGATCCGTGCCCACCACGCGGAACTGCACCGGATACGGCACCGGTGGTCCGTTGGGCAGCAGCTTCACGCGGCCACGCACCTCGGGGAATTCGGTGGCCAGCAAGGCCGGCAAGGCCTTGCGCATCTGTTCGCGCGTCTTCAGGTCCTGCGGCAGCACGATCATCTGCGCCACGTTCGTCTGCGGAAAGATCTGGTCCAGCGGGAGGTAGAAGCGCGGCACGCCCGTGCCCACCCAGGTGCTCACGCTGCGCACGCCCGGCTCTGCCGCCAGGCGCTTTTCCACCCGCTTCGTCACCTCGTCCATGGCCTGCATGCTGCTGCCTTCGGGCAGCCACACATCCACCAGGATTTCGGGGCGGCTCGAATCGGGGAAGAACTGCTGCTGCACCGAGCCCATGCCCACCACGCCCAGCACAAAGGTGAGGATGGTCGCGCCGATGGTGATCCATCGGTGGTGCACGCACCAGTCCACCAGGGAGCGGAAGCGCACGTAGAACGGGCCGTCGAAGACCTCGTGCACTTCGCCCACGTGCGGCTTGACCTTGAGCAGTTTCACACCCAGGTAGGGCACGAACATGACCGCCACCACCCAGGAGATCACCAGCGCCAGCACGGTCACGGCGAATATCGCAAACGTGTACTCGCCCGTGGTGGAGTTCGCCAGGCCAATGGGCAGGAAACCGGCGGCGGTGATCAGCGTGCCGGTGAGCATGGGCATGGCCGTGGCCTCCCAGGTGAAGGTGGCGGCGCGCACCATGCTGTAGCCCTCTTCCAGCTTGCGCACCATCATCTCCACCGCAATGATGGCGTCGTCCACCAGCAGCCCGAGCGCGATGATGAGCGAGCCGAGCGAGATCTTGTGCAGGCCGATGCCCCAATAGTTCATGGCCAGGAACGTGATGGCCAGCACCAGCGGAATGGTAATGAACACCACCAGGCCGGGACGAATATCGAGCGTGTACCGGCGCAGGCCCTTGCCGCCCTCGCGGCGGTGCAGGCCCAGTGCGAGAAAACTGACCGCCAGCACGATCACCACCGCCTCGATCAGCACCTTCACGAACTCGTTGACCGAGCTCGTCACCGCTGAAGGCTGGTCCTGCACCTGCGCGAGCGTCATGCCGGCGGGCAGGCGCGCCTCGATGCCGGCCACCGTGGTCTTGAGCGCCTTGCCGAGCGAAATGATGTCCCCACCCTTGGCCATGGAAATGCCCAGGGCGATGCTGTCCTGGCCGTTGTGGCGCACCAGCACGGCCGGCGGGTCCACATAACCCAGGCCGATCTCGGCGATGTCGCCCAGGCGGATCTGCGCGCCGCTGGCCGCGCGGATCGGCATGGCGCGAAGTTGCTCCACCGAATTGAAAGCGCCGGCCACACGGACCTGCACCACGTCCTGCGGCGACTGCACCGCGCCCGCCGAGACCACCGCGTTCTGCTGGCCCAGCGCGTCCAGCACCTGTTGCAGGTTCAGGCCGAGCACCGCCAGGCGCTTCTGCGAGATCTCGATGTAGAGCTTCTCGTCCTGCACACCGAAGAGTTCGACCTTGCTCACATCGCGCACGCGCAGCAGTTGCTGGCGCACGTCGTCGGCCACGGTCTTGCGTTCGGCCGCAGAGAAGCCTTCGCCCTGCAGCGCGTAGATCACGCCATACACATCGCCGAACTCGTCGTTGAAGAACGGGCCCACCACCCCTTGCGGCAGCGTGCCGCGCATGTCGCCCACCTTCTTGCGAACGGCATACCAGACCTGAGGCACCTCACCCGGCGGCGCGGAGTCCTTGAGCTGGAAGATGATGAGCGCTTCGCCGGGCTTGGCGTAGCTGCGGATCTTGTCCGCGTAGGGCACTTCCTGCAGGGTCTTCTCGATGCGGTCCGACACCTGTTCGGCCACCTGCTCGGCGGTGGCCCCCGGCCAGGCCACGCTGACCACCATGGCGCGAAAGGTGAACGGCGGGTCTTCGTCCTGACCGAGCTGGAAATACGCCGCCACGCCGAGCAGCATCAGCACGATCATCAGGTAGCGGGTGAAGGCCTGGTGGTCCAGCGCCCATTGGGAAAGGTTGAAGCGCGAGACCCAGGAAGTGGCTGGCGCTGTGGCGTTGACGGCGTCGCTCATTCGGCGCTCACTGCGTGGAAGTGGCCACGAAGCGCGTGACCTTCTGCCCGGGCGCGAGCACGTGCACGCCGGTGGCCACCACCTCATCGCCTGGCTTCAGGCCCGAGGCAATCACCATGTCGTTGCCGTCGGCGCCGGCCACCACCACCGGGCGCGGTTGCACCGTGCCGGCCGCAGGGTCGAACACCCACACCGATGTGCCCGAACGGTCGCCTTCGGTGGAGCGCATCAGCGCACTGGTGGGCAGCTTGATGACCGGACCCGCTGCCAGCTGGCCGCTCGATGGCGCCAGCGTCACGTAGGCGGTGGCGCCCAGCGGCGCAGCGGCGTCTTCGGGCAATGAGAGCTTGACCTGGTAGGTGCGCGTGGCCGCATCGGCACTGGCCGCCACCTCACGCACCACCGCATTCAGCGGCGCCACGTTCGCGCCCGCGCCCGCAGCGCCGGCCCACAGGCGCACCTGCGCACTGGCACCCACCTGCATCTGGCGCACACGGTCCTCGGGCACGGCGATCACCACGTCGCGCGCACCGTCGCGCGCCAGCCTCACCACCGGCGTGCCTGCCGCCACCACCTGCCCCACCTCGGCCTCCACCGCCAGCACCACGCCGGCGCCATCGGCCACCAGCCGCGCGTAGGCCGCCTGGTTGCCCTGCACCGCGCCCTGCGCCCTGGCCTGGCGCAAGGTGGCCTCGGCCGATTGCAGCGTGGCCTGCCGGCGCTCGATTTCCGCGCCACTCACGAACCCACGCGAGAGCAGGTCCTGGTAGCGCTTGAGGTCGGCCGCGGCCAGGTCGCGCTGGGTCTGTGCCGCACTCACCTGGGCTTGCGCGGCCTGGCTGGACAGCGCCAGGTCCTGTGCATCCAGCTGCGCCAGCAACTGGCCCGGCTTCACGCGCTGCCCCACCTCGGCCGGCCGCTGCACCAGCTTGCCGCCCACCCGGAAGCCCAGGCGCGATTCGGTGCGCGCGCGCACCTCGCCGGCGTATTCGGCCCGCGCATTCACGTTGCCCGTGCCGACGGTGAGCAGCTTCACCGAGCGGATCGGCTCCTGCGGCGCCTCGGGCCGGGAACAGGCGGTCAACGCGACAGCGGCAACAACGAGGAGGAGGAAGCGGGGTGTTCTCATGGCGGTGCGGGCTTGCGCCAAAGGGGCGGGACGGGGTGAAAATTGGTCAGATCATTAATGACTGACCGGTTAGTAATCAAAATTGTAGTGTAAATTCGACCCCCTTCCACAGGAATTCCTTCATGTCGCCCTCCCCCGAAACGTCACCCACCCGAGCCGACGCCGCGCCTTCCCACGCGGCGATGCTGGGCCGGTCGGTCGGGCACTACGAGAACTTCCCTGTCGCGTCCTGGTTGTGCCCGGCCGCCCTGCGCCCGGCCGTGGCGGCCATCTATCACTTCGCCCGCACGGCGGACGACATTGCGGACGAAGGCGACGCCACTTCCGGGGAGCGCCTGGCCGAACTGGCCGCCTACCGGGCTGAACTGGTGCAGTGCCTGCCAGGCGTGGTCACGGCAGAGGTGCCGGCGGCACGTTGGCCCAGGGTCTTCGGTCCCCTCGCGCTGGCGATCCGCCGGCATGCCATTCCCGCCGGGCACCTGCACGACCTGATCAGTGCGTTCGAGCAGGACGTGCGCCACACCGAAACGGCGCATCCCTACGCCGACATGGCCGAGCTGCTGGCCTATTGCCGCCTTTCCGCGAATCCGGTGGGGCGTCTGCTGCTGCACCTGTACGGCGTGCGCGACCCGGTAGCGCTGGCCCAGAGCGACCAGATCTGCAGCGCGCTCCAGCTCATCAACTTCTGGCAGGACCTGAGCGTCGACCTGCCTCGTCGCCGTTGCTACCTGCCCGCCGATGTGTTGCAGCGCCATGGCGCACGGGTCGCCGATTTCCTGCCCGCTGCCGACGCCGGATCCGGGGCTTCCATCACGCGGCAGCAGGCCGTCGTGGCCGAGCTGTGTGGTTACGCTCGCGGCCTCATGCAGCAGGGCGCTCCCCTGGTGCACCGGGTGCCGGGTCGCGCGGGGTGGGAACTGCGGCTGGTGGTTCAAGGCGGCCTGGCCGTGCTCGATCGCATTGCCGCCATCGAACACCGCAGCTGGCAGACCCGTGTGAAGCTCGACCGCGGCACAGTGCCGGGCCTGGCGTGGCGCGCATTGTGGATGTGAAGACCGCGCGGCTGCGCTGAGTCGCCGAAAAGACACGGGTTTCAGTACAAGCCCTCGGGGCGAAAGCAGAGTGCCATGCCATACTGATTTCCCATATGGCACAGGCATTCCCTTTCTCGGCGATCGTGGGGCAGGATGAGATGAAGACGGCGATCCTGATCGCCGCCATCGATCCCGGCATTGGTGGTGTGCTGGTGCTCGGGGACCGGGGCACGGGCAAGTCCACCGCCGTTCGTGCGCTGGCCGCCCTGCTGCCGAAAATGCGCGCCGTGGTGGGCTGCCGCTACGGCTGCGATCCCGCCGAAACAGCGAGCCATTGCGAAGCCTGTGCAGCGCTTCGCGGCTCGGGCAAATCCCATCTCATTCCGGTGCCCGTCGTCGATCTTCCCCTGGGCGCGACCGAAGACCGCGTGGTCGGCGCGCTCGATCTGGAGCGCGCCCTCTCGCAGGGCGTGAAAGCGTTCGAGCCCGGGCTGCTGGCGCAGGCGCACCGTGGCTTCCTCTACATCGACGAGGTCAACCTGCTCGAAGACCACCTGGTGGACCTGCTGATCGACGTGGCCGCCTCGGGCGAGAACGTGGTGGAACGCGAAGGACTGTCGGTGCGACACCCTGCGCGCTTCGTGCTGGTGGGCAGTGGCAACCCGGAAGAAGGCGAACTGCGTCCGCAGTTGCTGGACCGCTTCGGCCTCTCCGTGGAAGTCCGCACGCCCGAGGCGCTGGCTGACCGCGTGGAAGTCGTGCGTCGTCGCGATGCTTTCGAGCAGGATCGCGCCGCTTTCATCGAACGCTGGCAGAAGGACGACGAGCGCATCCGCAAGCAGATCACCGCTGCCCGCAAACGCCTGGCGGAAGTGACCATCACCGACGCCGTGCGCGAACGCATCAGCGCGTTGTGCGCGGCGCTGGGCACCGACGGTCTGCGCGGCGACCTCACGCTGCTGCGCGCGGCGCGCGCGCTGGCCGCGCTGGACGGCGACAGGATCGTGGGGGATGCGCACATCCGCCGTGTGGCGGCGCCCGCGCTGCGCCACCGCCTGCGCCGCAATCCGCTGGACAACTCGGGTTCCAGCGCGCGCGTGGAACGCGCCGTGGCCGAGCTGCTCGTGTAGGGCGTTCGGGCCCCACACATGCACTGTTCGGGCTGAGCCTGTCAAAGCCAAGCTCACATCGCCACCCATGTTCGAAGTTGCATCCCCCCCGCTCCCCGCCGACGCGACCCTGGCCGCTGCCCTCTGCGCGGTGGACCCGGTCGGCCTCGGCGGTGTGGCCTTGCGCGCGGATGCTGGCCCGATGCGCGAAGCCTGGCTGCAGCTGCTCAGGTCGCTGCTGCCCTATGGCACACCCTGGTTGCGCCTGCCGCACCACGCCACCGACGCCGCCTTGCTGGGCGGCCTGGACCTGGCCGCCACGCTGCACGCCGGGCGCCCCGTGGCACAGCGCGGCCTGCTCGCGCGCGCCGATGGCGGCTGGCTGATGCTGGCCATGGCCGAACGCTGCGGCGCGAACGTGGCCGCGCACCTGGGCGCTGTGCTGGACATGGGCGAGGTGCGTGTGCAGCGCGAAGGCTTGGCCCACACCGCGCCGGCGCGGTTCGGCCTGGTGGCGCTGGACGAGGGACAGGGCGACGACGAGCGCCTGCCCGCCACCCTGCTCGACCGGCTCGCCTTTCTACTGGTGCTCGAGCCCGCGCAAGACGCCCACGACGCAACGACGTTCACCGCACAAGACATCGCCGCCGCGCGAACCGCGCTGCCCGCCGTGCACGTGCCCGACGAACTGGTGCAGGCCCTGTGCGGCGCTGCGCTGGCCTGGGGGGTGAACTCGATGCGTGCCCCGCTCATGGCCTTGCGCGCGGCGCGGGCTGCGGCCGCACTGGCCGGCCTGCCCGAGGCCGACGAATCGCATGCTTCACTGGCTGCACGCCTCGTGCTGGCGCCGCGCGCCACGCGCCTGCCCGCGCCGCCCGCGCCGCCCGAGCCGCAGGAAGCCGAAGCCGAGGAACCCCCTCCGCCCAGCAAGGACCGCGCGGAAGAAACCCGGCAGGACGAGGATCACGAGGACCCGCCCACCGATCCGCAGGCGCTGGAGGACCAGCTCATCGAAGCCATGCAGGCCGCCTTGCCGCCGGGCCTGCTCGCCGCTTTGCAGGCGGGCCAGCAACGCCAGGCGCAGGCGCGCACGGCGGGCACGTCGGGCGCGCTGCAGAAGCATGCGCACCGCGGCCGCCCGGTCGGCACGCGCCGGGGCGAGCCGCGCGCAGGCGCTCGCCTGCACGTGCTCGACACCCTGCGCGCGGCCGCGCCCTGGCAGCGCCTGCGCCAGCGAGACGCCGCGCCGCACGCGCGAAAGCGCATCGAAGTGCGGCGCGAAGACTTCCACGTGGTGCGCCACCGCCAGCATCGGCCCACCACCACCGTGTTCGTGGTGGATGCCTCGGGCTCTGCGGCACTGCACCGCCTGGCCGAGGCCAAGGGCGCGGTGGAGCTGCTGCTGGCGGAGTGTTACGTGCGACGCGATAAGGTGGCCGTGCTCGCGTTTCGCGGCGCGGGTGCCGAACTCCTGCTGCCGCCCACCCGCTCGCTGGCCCGCGCCAAGCGCGCGCTGGCCGCACTGCCCGGCGGCGGCGGCACGCCCCTGGCCGGCGGCATCACCGGCGCACTCGAACTGGCGCAGCAGATCGCGCGCGCCGGCGACACGCCGGTCACGGTGTTTCTCACCGACGGGCGCGCCAACATCGACCGCCACGGCATGCCTGGCCGGGCGCAGGCCACGCAGGACGCGACGGCCGCCGCCCAGGCGTTTGCCGCAACCGGGCTGAACGCGCTGCTCATCGACACCTCGCCGCAACCGGCGGATGCCGCGCGTGAGCTGGCACTGGCCATGGGCGCGACCTACATCCCGCTGCCTTACGCGGGCGCTGCCGGCCTCACGCAGGCGGTGTTGCTGGCCCAACCCGCCCGCTGAGCCTGTTCATGGACTGGCAGCGCGACAGCGAAGACTGGCCCCACCGCGAGCGCAGCCGTTTCCTGCAGGCCGGTGGCCTCACCTGGCATGTGCAGGTGTTCGAGAACACCGACGCGGACGCCCCGGTGGTCCTCCTGCTGCATGGCACCGGCGCGTCCACCCACTCCTGGCGCGACGTCGCTCCATTGCTGGTGGCCCGGGGCCACACCGTGATCGCGCCCGACCTGCCGGGCCACGCGTTCACCGGCATGCCGCCGGGCGGCGTGGGCGCGCCGCAACTCGGCCTGAACGGCATGGCGCGTGCGCTGCATGCGCTGCTGCAGGTGCTTCATGCGCAACCCGCGCTGGTGGTGGGCCACTCGGCGGGTGCGGCCATCGCCATCCGCATGTCGCTCGACGGCTTGCACGCGCCGCAGCGCATCGTCGGCATCAATGCCGCCGTGCTGCCGCTGGGCGGTCTGGCCGGGCCGCTGTTTTCGCCCGTGGCCAAGATCATGGCGGCTGCACCGCTGGTACCGAGGCTGTTCGCATGGCGTGCCCGCGACCCGGCGGTGCTCGAACGCCTGCTCGGCGGCACGGGTTCCAGGCTCGATGCCACCGGCCGCGCGCTCTACCACCGCCTGGTCAGCGACGCGGCGCACGCCGCCGGCGCGCTGGCCATGATGGCCAACTGGAACCTGCCTCAACTGGCGCGCGATCTCCCACGCCTGTCCACCGCGCTGGACCTGCTGGTGGGTGACAACGACCGCACCGTGCCGCCCGAGCACGGCGCGCAGATTCTGGAGCGACTTGCGCCAGCGGCGCGCGGCAGGCTGGTGCGCCTCGCGGGCCTCGGCCATCTGGCCCACGAGGAAGCGCCCGCGCGGGTCGTGGCGCAGATGTTCCCCTAGCCCCGGCCCGAGGCAAGCCCTGGGGGGTACGGGCATAATCGTCCGGCTACGCGGGGTGCAACGCCCCAATTTTCCGCAACCCAGACCATTTCCCTCAGGAGACTGTTTCCATGGATCGTCGTTCCGTCATCAAGAACGCTGGCATCGCCGGTGTTCTCGCCGCTGGCATCGCGCCCGCCGTGCATGCCCAGGCCGCTGTTCGCTGGCGCCTGGCCAGCAGCTTCCCCAAGTCGCTGCCCACCATCTTCGGCTCGGCCGAGAAATTCTCCGAGACCGTCAAGGCCCTCTCGGGTGGCAAATTCGAAGTGTCCGTGCACGCCGCGGGTGACCTGGTCCCCGCGTTCGGCGTGGTCGATGCGATCCAGGACAGCACCATCGAGATGGCGCAGACCGCCTCCTACTACTTCACCGGCAAGGACCCGATCTTCGCCTTCGGCTGCGCTGTGCCCTTCGGCCTGACCGCGCGCCACATGGACGCCTGGATGGAACACGGCAACGGCCGCAAGTACATGGACGAGTTCTACGGCAAGTTCAACATCGTCTCGATGAGCTCGGGCAACACGGGCACCCAGATGGGTGGCTGGTACCGCAAGGAAATCAAGACCGTGGCCGACCTCAAGGGCCTGAAGATGCGCCTGGGCGGCGGCCTGTTCGGCGAGACCATGGCCAAGCTCGGCGTGGTGGCGCAGAACATGCCCGCAGGCGAGGTCTACCAGGCCCTGGAAAAAGGCTCTCTGGACGCCACCGAATTCGTCGGCCCGTTCGACGACGAGCGCCTGGGCTTCCAGAAGGTCGCACCGTTCTACTACTACCCCGGCTGGTGGGAAGGTGGCGCCGAGCTGGAGTTCTTCATCAACAAGAAGGCCTTCGATGCGCTGTCGGCCGAGAACAAGGCCATCGTGCGCGCCGCGGGTGCCGTGGCCGCGCGCGACATGACCGCGAAGTACGACGCCCAGAACCCGATCGCCCTCAAGCGTCTGGTGGCCGCCGGCACCAAGCTCATGCCGTTCTCCAAGGCCCTGATGGACGCCGGTTTCAAGGCTTCGCAAGAAGTGTTTGCCGCACACGAAGCCAAGTCGCCCGAGTTCAAGAAGATCCACCAGGACATGCGCGCCTTCCAGCGCGACCAGATCCTGTGGAGCCGCTTCTCCGAATGGCGCTACGACAGCTACATCACCGGCGTCAAGCTCTGACACCTGTCGACATGACCCCTTGATCCGGGAGCCCGCCACGAAAGTGACGGGCTCTTTTTTTTGGAGCCGTTCCATGCACACCGCCCAGTTCCAGATCCGCAAGAACCAGCTGCCCACCTCGCGCCTGGTGAGCCTGCCCGAAGAGCCGCTCGCCGCGGGCGAGGTCCGCTTGCGTGTCGAGCAGTTCGCCTACACGGCCAACAACATCACCTACGCCGCGTTCGGCGACGCCATGAACTACTGGCAGTTCTTTCCGGTCCCGGACGACGCGGACGGCGCCTGGGGCATCGTGCCGGTGTGGGGCTTTGGCGTGGTGGAGCAATCGCGCTGCGAGGGCGTGGCGGTGGGCGAGCGTCTCTATGGCTACTGGCCCATGGCCACGCACGCGGTGCTGCAACCGGTGCGCATGACACCCGAAGGCTTCCTGGACGGTGCCGCGCACCGCGCTGCGCTGCACACCATCTACAACCAGTACCTGCGGTGCGCGGCCGATCCCCTGCACGACCCGGCCACCGAAGCCTTGCAGGCCTTGCTGCGCCCGCTGTTCCTCACGGCCTGGCTGATCGACGATTTCCTGGCCGACAACGCCTTCTTCGGCACCTGCGAAAGTGGCCAGCGTGGTGTGATGCTGCTGTCTTCCGCCAGCAGCAAGACCGCCTTCGCCACGGCCGCGCAACTCGCGAAGCGGCCCCAAGTGGAGGTGGTGGGCCTGACCTCGGCCGCCAACGTGGCGTTCAGCGAGAGCCTGGGCGTCTACAGCCGCGTGCTCACCTACGACCAGCTCGAGGTGCTGGCCAGCGACGCGCCCTGCGTGTACGTGGACTTCGCGGGCAACGGGGGCCTGCGCAAGGCCATCCACAGCCGCTTTGCAAACCTGGCCTACAGCTGTTCCATCGGCGGCACGCATGTGGACCAGTTGTCGGGCGCGCGCGATCTGCCCGGGCCGCGACCGGTGCTGTTCTTCGCACCCGCGCAGGCGAAGAAGCGCCATGGCGACTGGGGCGCGGCCGAATTCAACCAGCGCATGGCCCGCGCATGGCACTCCTTCATCGCCCAGGTGAGCCAGCCCGATGCCCCGTGGGTGAAGGTCCAGCGCCACCAGGGACCCGATGCGGTGGCCGCAGCGCATGCGCTGGTGCTGGGTGGGCGCAGCGACCCGCGCCTGGGCCACATGCTGTCGTTGCAGGACCGCTAGGGCACCACGCCCGCCACCAGCACGCGCAGGCCCTGTTGGGTGTTGGCGATGGCGCCGGTGCGACCCACCAGGTCGCCCGCCTGGGGCATGGCGTCGCCCGAACGGCTGATGCGCGCTTCCACCACCACCTGCGCGTGGTCGGAGATGCGGTGGTCGGGCGCCATGGCCTGGTCGTCGTTCAGGCTGAAGGGCACGGGTTCGGCAGACGCGCTCAAGCGCAGCACCGCCAGCGGAAGCCGCGGTCCCTGCAAGGTGCGCGCGGTGATGTAGAGCGTGTCGCCGGGCTGAAGTCGCGCGCGCAACTCTGGTGCCATCTCCACACGCCCGCTGATGCCGGCACTCGATGCAGCAGCGGGTGCCTGCGCGGCCGCCAGCGCCAGCGCTTTCGGATGGCGCGGGTCGATCTTCAGGGCCCGCTGAACCAGCCGCTCGGCTTCCTGCATGCCGCCCGGGCCGTTGATCAGCCGCAGCAGATCGGCGCGGTCGGCCAGCCGTTGCGCATCGTTGGGATCGAGCTCGATCGCGCGGGCGTAGCTCTCTGCGGCTTGCGCGTAGCGTTGCAGGCTCGCCTGCGCGCGGGCCAGCATGTCCCACGCGGGTGCGTCGGCGGCGTTGCCGGCTGGCCGGGCGCGAAGGGCCTGCTCCATCTGGCGCACCAGGCCGTCCACATCGGCCATGGTGGGCGCTGCGTTGGCCGGCTGCAGCAGGGAGGCCGGCTGGCCGAGCACGCTGTAGAGCCCGAGCGCAGGCACCGAGAGCAACAACGCGCCCACCGTGAGCTGGCGCGCGGTGTAGGCACCCCCAGCCGGTGCGGTGGCAACCCCGGCGGGCGAGTCGTTGCGCTCGCCCGGATCGAAAGCACCGGCGGCGCGGCGGCGCAGATGGCGGACCAGCACCGCACCGCCGAGCAGCAGCAGCGCGAACGGTCCGAGCCAGAGCAGCACCGTGCTGGTCTTGAGCGGCGGCCGGTACAGCACGAAGTCGCCGTAGCGTTGCGACATGAACGCCAGGATCTCGGCCTCGTCGCGGCCCGCGCGCAACTGTTCGCGGATCTGGCCTCGCAGGTCCACCGCCAGCTCGGCGTGCGAGGCGGCCACGGTTTCGTTCTGGCACACCAGGCAGCGCAACTCCGCACCGATCGCCATCACGCGCGCCTCCAGTGCGGGGTCGGCCACCGCCGGTGATGCCGTGCCCCGATCCTGCGCGCCCACGTGCAGGCTCAGGACACAAGCCATCCCAAAAAATACATGGCGCCATCGCATGGTTCAGCCCTCCAGTTGCCGCAGCAGTGGCAGCAGTTGCCTGTTGATCACGTCGCGCGTGAGCTCGCCCGTGTGCTTGTGGCGGATCACTCCGTCGCGGTCGATCACATACGTCTCGGGCACGCCGTACACGCCGAAGTCCAGCCCCACGCGGCCCTGCGTGTCGGACAACGTGGCCTGGTACGGGTTGCCGTGGCGCGCCAGCCACCCCAGCGCCAGATCGCGCTTGTCCTTGTAGTTCAGGCCGATCAACGTCACCTGCCCGGTCTTCGCCATCTCCACCAGCAGCGGGTGCTCGGCCTGGCAGGCCACGCACCACGAGGCCCACACGTTGAGCACCCACACCTGGCCGCGCAGTTGCTCAGGACCCAGCGTGCGCTCGGGCGCCGCCAGCGTGGGCAAGGCAAACGAGGGCACGGGCTGGCCAATGAGCGGCGAAGGCACGTCGCGCGGGTTGAGCTGCAGGCCCGCGCCCAGCACGCCCACCAGCGCAACGAAGGCCACCAGCGGCCAGAGGAAACGCAGGCCGCGCGGCGCGGGCCTGTCGACCGGATTCTTGATTGGCTCGTTCATGGCTGCACCTGGCGGGCCACCACCAGCGCGGGCACGGGCATCGATGCTGCAGCCCGTTCCTCGCGGCGGCTGCGCGCCACGCGGTAGCGCCGGTCCGCCATCGCAAGGAACCCGCCGATCGCCATCATCAGACAGCCGCCCCAGATCCAGTTCACCAGCGGCTTGTGGTGCAGGCGCACGCTCCAGGCGGTCTCGCTCACCGGCTCACCCAGCGCCACGTACAGGTCGCGCATCACGCTGCGGTCGATCGCGACTTCAGTCATGGGCATGCGGCTCACGGTGTAGAGGCGCCGCTCGGGCCGCAGCAGCGCCACGGGTTCGCCGTCAAGCGTCGTCACGCGCATCTGCGCCTGGGCGGACGTGTAGTTCGGTCCCTGTACCACGCCCATGCTTTCCAGCGTGAAGCGGTAGCCCCCCACTTCGGCGTGCTGGCCGGCTTCCATGCGCACGTCGCTTTCGGTGCTGAAGCTGCTCACCACGCTCACGCCGGCCACGAACACGGCCACGCCCAGGTGCGCGAGCAACATGCCCAGCCAGGCACCCGGCTGCGCGGCGAGGCCACCAGAAAAGCCGGCCGGGTGCGCGCGCAGCCGTTGCCATGCTCCGGTGAACGTGGTCACCGCCACCCACGCAGCCAGCAGCAGGCCCAGGCCGGTGAGAGGTGCGGTGGCCTGCCACACCAGCGCAGCCAGCAAGGCAGCCGCCGCGCTCACCGCAGCGGCCCACCGCAGGCGCTTCACGAGATCACCCACCTGCGCCTGACGCCACTTCGCCAGCGGCCCCACACCCATGAGGAACAGCGCGGGCGCCATCAGCGGCACGAACACGGCGTTGAAATACGGCGGCCCCACGGAGAGCTTGCCCATGCCGAACGCGTCGATCACCAGCGGATACAGCGTGCCCAGCATCACGGCCGCCGTGGCCACCAACAGCAGCAGGTTGTTGGCCAGCAGGAAGCTCTCGCGAGAGAGCACGCCGAAGCGCTCGCCTTCGCCCACGCTGGGCGCACGCCACGCATACAGCGCCAGCGACCCACCGACCACCAGCACCAGGAACGCCAGGATGAAAACGCCGCGTGCCGGGTCGGTGGCAAAGGCGTGCACCGAACTCAGCACGCCCGAGCGCACGATGAAGGTGCCCAGGAGCGACAGCGAGAACGCCAGGATGGCGAGCAGCACGGTCCAGCGCCGGAACGCGCCGCGTTTCTCCGTCACCATGAGGGAATGGATCAGCGCCGTGCCCACCAGCCACGGCATGAAGGACGCGTTCTCCACGGGGTCCCAGAACCACCAGCCGCCCCAGCCGAGTTCGTAGTAGGCCCAGAAGCTGCCGAGCGCAATGCCCACGGTGAGAAAACTCCAGGCCGCCAGCGTCCAGGGGCGCGAGGCCCGCGCCCACGCATCGTCGAGCCGGCCACCGAGCAAGGCCGCCACCGCAAACGCGAAGGCCACCACGAAACCCACATAGCCCATGTAGAGCATGGGCGGATGGATCGCCATGCCCGGGTCCTGCAGCAGGGGGTTCAGGTCGTTCCCATCGGGCGGCGCCGGGAACACGCGTTCGAAGGGGTTGGAGGTGAACAGCGTGAAGAGCAGAAAACCCACGCTGATGAGCCCCATCACACCCAGCACGCGCGCCTTCATGGGCAGGTCGATGCCGCGCGAGAACACCGTGACGGCCAGCGTCCAGCCGCCCAGGATCAATGCCCACAGCAGGATGGAACCTTCGTGGTTGCCCCACACCGCGCTGAGCCGGTAGATGAGCGGCAGTGCGCTGTGCGAATGGTTGGCCGCGAGCAGCACGGTGAAGTCGTGCGTGACGAAGGCGTGCGTGAGGCACACGTAGGACACCAGCAGAAGACCGAACTGCAGGCGCGCTGCGGGCACCGCCAGCGCCATCCAGGCCACGCGGCCACGCTGCGCGCCCCAGATCGGCATCACCCCCTGCACCAGCGCCACGCACAGCGCCATCACCAGAGCGAAGTGACCCAGCTCGGCGATCATCGCGCGCTGCCTTCCACCACACTGCCTTGCCCCGCGCGGGCCCGCGCGAGCGCGTCTGCCGCCTCCGGCGCCATGTAGTTCTCGTCGTGCTTGGCTAGCACCTGGTCGGCGCGGAAGATGCCGTCGGCCCCCAGGCGTCCTTGCGCCACCACGCCCTTGCCCTCCTGGAACAGATCGGGCAGCAGGCCGGTGTAGGTCACCGGGATGGCGCGCGCGGTGTCGGTCACCTGGAAATGGATGGTCAGGCCCTTGGCGTCGCGCTTCACGCTGCCCTCTTCCACCAGCCCGCCGATGCGGAACGCGCGGTCGCGCGGCGCTTCCTTCGCCTGCACCTGCGTGGGGCTGTAGAAGAACACCAGGTTGCTGCGAAACGCGTTGAGCACCAGGGCGCTGGCCGCACCCACCGTGAGCAGGCCCACGGCCAGCGCCACGGCGCGGCGTGTGCGCGCCTTCATGCGATGCGCTCCCGAACAGCGTCGGCACTGTCTGCGTCCTCAGCCTCGCGCACCAGCAAGCGGCGGCGCAGGCGCAGCATCGCGAGTTCGGCCACCACCACGGCGGCGGTCATGCCCATCGAGCCCCACACGTAAAGGCCGTAGCCGCCCATGTCCAGAAAATCGCGCAGGTCGGTCCAGTTCATCGTGCGGCCTCCAGGGTCTGGTGCGCCCAGCCGGTGTGGCGTTCGCGCTCGAGCATGATCACGCGCACCCGGGCCAGTGCCACGGCGATGCAGTACATCCAGCACGCCAGCGCCATCACCAGCATGCCCAGCAACATGGGCGTGGCCATGCTGGGCGCCTTGGACAGGCTCACCGACGCGCCCTGGTGCAGCGTGTTCCACCACTGCACCGAGAAATAGATGATGGGCAGGTTCACCACGCCCACGATGGCCAGCAGGCCGGCCGCGCGGTCGGCGCGGCGCGTGTCGTCGATGGCGTTGTGCAGCGCCATGAAGCCGATGTAGAGGAACAGCAGCACCAGCTCGGACGTGAGCCGCGCGTCCCACACCCACCAGGTGCCCCAGGTGGGCTTGCCCCAGAGGGCGCCGGTCCACAGCGCCAGAAAGGTCATGAGCGCGCCGGTGGGCGCGAGCGCGCAGGCCATCATGCTGGAGAGGCGCGAGTTGAAGATGAGGCCGATGGCGGCCCACACCGCCATGGCCAGGTACACCACCATCGACATCCACGCCGTGGGCACGTGCACGAAGATGATGCGGTAGGCCTCGCCCTGTTGCGCGTCGGTGGGCGCGAGCCAGAAGCCGATGTACAGGCCAATGGCCGCAAGCACCAGCGCCAGCGCGCCGAACCACGGAATGAGCTTGCCCGCGAGCGGGTAGAAGCGCTGCGGCGCTGCGTAGTGGAACCAGTCGATGCGTCGTGTCGTGTTCATGGTGTGTTCACTCCATCGAAATGCGCAAGGCCGCGCTGGTCACCAGTGGCGCGGCCAGCAGCGAGAGCAGCAGCATGGCGCCGAGCAAGGAGAAATGGCCGCCCACGTCCAGCCCCGCGCTGTGCGCCTGCACCGCGCCCGCGCCGAAGATCAGCACCGGCATGAGCAGCGGCAGCACCAGCAATGACATGAGCACGCCCGCACCGCGCAAGCCAAGCGTGAGAGCCGCGCCAATGGCGCCCACCAGGCTCAGCACCGGCGTGCCGAGCAACAGCGAGAGCACCAGCACGCCGGTGGCCGAGGCCGAGAGGTCGAACTGAATGGCGAGCAGCGGCGAGACCAGCACCAGCGGCAGCACCGAGCTGCACCAGTGCGCGGCCACCTTGCCCAGCACCAGCAGGGGCAAGGGGTGAGCGCCGATCAGCAGTTGTTCGAGCGTGCCGTCCTGGTGGTCGTCGGCAAACAGGCGCGCCAGCGGCAGCGTGCAGGCCAGTAGCGCCGCCACCCACACGACGCCGGGTGCCATGGTGCGCAGCAGCGCAGGCTCGGGGCCCACACCCAGGGGGAACAGGCTCACCACCATCACGAAGAACAGCAGGGCGCCGAGCGCGTCGGTGCGCCGGCGCGCGGCGATGCGCAGGTCGCGCAGGAAGATGCAGCGCAGGCCGGCCAGCCAGCCGGGCGCGGTCGCCGGCGCCGAAGGGGTGGCGACCACAGCGGTGTTCACAGCGCCAGCTCCTGGTGCGCCACGTCGTCCAGCGCGACGCCCTGGTGGCTGGTGAGCACCACCGAGCCACCGCGACGCAACTGCGCGCGCACCAGGCCTTCGAGCCAGGCGGTGGCGGCGGTATCGAGCGCGTTGAAGGGTTCGTCCAGCACCCAGAGCGGCGCCGCGCGCGCCAGCACCAGCCGCGCCAGACCACAGCGCCTGCGCTGGCCCTGCGAGAGGTGGCGCACCGGTGTGCGCTCGAATCCGCGCAGGCCGGCATCGGCCAGGGCCTGCCTTGCCTCGGCGCGCGTCACGTCCTGCCCGCCCAGGGTGCAGGCGGTCTGCAGGTTGTCCAGTGGGGACAGGTCGTCCTTGAGCGCGGCGGCATGCCCCAGATAAACCAGGTCGCGGCCCCAGCTCTCGCGCTGCGCCGCCAGCGACTGGCCGCGCCACCGCACTTCGCCCTCGGTCGGGAGCAGCAGCCCGCACATCAGGCGCAGCAGGCTGGTCTTGCCGGCGCCATTGGCCCCGGCCACCCGCAGCAGCTGGCCGGCGCCGAGCTGCACGTTGAGACCGCTGAACAAGGTGCGCCCACCGCGCACGCAGGCCACCCGGTCCAGCGCCAGGCCGGCGCTCATCTCGCCATCCCGTCGATGCGCAGCAGATGGCTGTCGCGGTTGGTAGGGGTGTTCACCGGCTCGTCTCGAATGTCGTTGTCAACTTAATGTGACACTTATATCATCGGTCGATGATTGACACAAACGCAGAAACCCCGACCCGGACCTGGCGCGCACCCCCTCTGCCCGATGCGCCAGCCCGGCACTTCTGCACCGACTGTGGCCTCTCCCGCACCGACAACCCGCGCCGTTGCGGCCAGGCCTGCCAGTTCATCCAGCCCGACTACCCGGCGCTTGAGACGCGCATCCATGGCCGCACCCGCGCGCTGCCAGCGCCGGGCGAATTGGGCAGCGACGAACTGTTCTTCGGCCCGCACCGCCAGATGCTGCAGGCGCGGCTGGCGAAGCCCCTGGCCGGTGCGCAATGGACCGGCATCACCACCCGCATCGCCGAGAAGCTGCTGCGTGCGGGCGAGGTGGACGCGGTGATTGCCATGGCGCCGCACCCGGACGACGCCTGGCGGCCGATGCCGGTGCTGGTGACGAACCCCGACGACATGGCGCGCTGCCGCGGCATGCGCATGGGGTATGCCCCGCTGATCGCGCTGGTGGAACCCGCGCTGCGCCAGGGCTTCAAGCGCCTGGCGGTCATTGGCATTCCTTGCCAGGTGTATGCGCTGCGCGCCATCCAGCCCGAACTGGAACGCGATCTCGGGCTGGAAAAGCTGTTCGTGATCGGCACGCCCTGCTCCGACAACACCACCACCGAACGCTTCCACCATTTTCTGTCTCTGATCTCGCCACACCCCGAGGACATCACCTACCTCGAGTTCCGCGCCGACTACCACGTGGAGATCCGCATGAAGGGCGGCGAGGTGCGCACCATTCCCTTCCTGCAGCTCCCGCTGTCCACCCTGCCGCCGGACTTTTTCCCCACCACCTGCCGCACGTGTGTGGACTACACCAACGCGCTTTCGGACATCACCGTGGGCTACATGGGTGGCCAGGGTGAACAGTGGCTGCTGGTGCGCAACGATCGCGGCCAGGCCCTGCTGGAATTGCTGGGCGACGAGGTGGTGACGCAGGCGCCGGGCAGCGCGGGCAAGCGCGCCGGCGCGGTGCGCGGCTTCCTGAAGAACGTCGAGCTGGCCGCCGGCGGCCTGCCGCTGCGCCGCATGCCGGACTGGCTGCGCCCCATCGTGGGCTGGCTGATGCCACGCATCGGCCCGCGCGGCCTGGAATTCGCACGGGCGCGGGTGGAAATGAAAGCCATCGAGACCCTGCTGCACCTGCAGCGCGAAGCCCCGGCCCGCATCAAGACCATGGTGCCTGAGCACGTGGTGCATCTGGTGCGGCCTTACGGGCTGGCGCGAGAACCCGTGCCTCCCAAGCCCTGATCACCCCCGACCCTCTGGCCGGGTTTCTGGTTGCAGTGCACAACCAAAGAGCCTTTGACAATCCGATGTGTCATGTTAGATTGACACTACTTGATGTCACATCTTGATGACAGCAAGTCACCGGACGAGGCGCCCATGGACATGATGTCACGCATCCAGCAAGCACTGGACAGTCAACTGACCCAGGCTTGCAGTCCCAGCGCCCCACCCCGTCTGATGGCCGCAATGCGGCATGCGGTGTTTCCGGGCGGTGCCCGCATCCGCCCGCAGCTCTGCCTGGCGGTGGCGCGCGCCTGCGGGGAAGACGCCCCCGAACTGACCGACGCGGCCGCGGTGGCCATCGAACTGCTTCACTGCGCGTCGCTGGTGCACGACGACATGCCGTGCTTCGACGACGCCGACACCCGTCGTGGCCAGCCCACCGTTCACAAGGTGTATGGCGAACCTCTGGCCCTGCTCACGGGTGACGCCCTGATCGTGATGGCCTACCAGGCGCTGGCGCGCGCGGGCGTGCAGCACCCGGCGCGCCTGGCCGGGCTGCTGCAGACCGTGTGCGATGGCACCGGTGCGCCCGACGGCATCGTCGCGGGCCAGGCCTGGGAATGCGAGAACCGCGTGGACCTGGGCCAGTACCAGCGCGCCAAGACCGGCGCGCTGTTCGTGGCCTCCACCTGCGCCGGCGCGCAGGCGGCGGGTGCCGATCCCGACGGCTGGCGGGCTTTGGGTGAATGCCTGGGCGAGGCCTACCAGGTCGCCGACGACATCCGCGACGTGATGCTGCAGGCCGAACAACTTGGCAAGCCTTCGGGCCAGGATGCGGCCCATGGCCGGCCCAGCGCCGCGGCCGACCTGGGCCTGCTGGGCGCCATCGACCATTTCCGGGGCCTCATGAAGGCCGCCGTCGACTCGCTGCCCGACTGCCCGAGCCGCGGCGCCATGCGCCACCTGGTGCTCCAGGAGTCCGAACGCCTGATTCCGCAGAGCACCTGCGAGCGCATCGAGCGCGAACACCACGTCAGCACCCTGGCGAGCCTCTGAGCCATGGCCACGCTGAACGCCACCGAACCGCCGCTCTCCCAGGAGCCACCGCCGTCCTGGCGCGATCGCCTCGCCGCGCGCGCCGACCGCTGGATGACCAGCCCCGCGCTCAACCGCTGGGCCAGCGCCAGCGTGCTCACACGCTGGCTGGTGCGCTGGCGCTCGGCCCAGCTCTTCGGGCTCATGGCCGGCTTCGTGCACACGCAGGTGCTGCTGGGCTGCGTCCGGCTGCGCGTGCTCGATCACGTCCTCGAAGCGCCGCGCACGGCGGACGAGCTCGCCCGCTTGACGCGCACGCCCGCCGCCTCGCTCTTGCGACTGCTCGATTCCGCCGTGGCCCTGCGCCTGCTCGAACGCCGCGGCCAGGCGCGCTACGGCCTGGGCAGCCTGGGTGCGCCGGTGCTGGCCCATGCGGGCATCCGCGACATGATCGAACACAACGCCGTGCTGTTCGAGGACCTGCGCGACCCACTGGCCCTGCTGCGCGACCCGGCCCAGGCGCGCATGCACCGCTACTGGCCCTACACCGAAGAAGGCGCCATGCCCGCACCGCAGGAGCAGTGCGCGCGTTACTCGGCGCTGATGGCCAGTTCGCAACGTTTCGTGATCGACGAGCTGCTCGCGGCCTACCCGTTCCATGACCACCGCGTGGTGCTCGACGTGGGCGGCGGCATGGGCGGCTGGGTGAGCGCGCTCGCACAGGCGCACCCCGCCCTGCGTTTGCAACTTTTCGACCTGCCGCCCGTGGCCGCGCTGGCACAGCAGCACGTGCAGCGGCAGGGGCTGGCCGAGCGCATCAGCACGCACGGCGGCAGCTTCGTCCACGACCCGCTGCCGCGCGGGGCAGATCTGGTCACGCTGGTGCGGGTGGCACACGACCACGCCGATGCCACGGTGCTCCAAGTGCTGCGCGCCATCTTTGGCGCCCTGCCCCTGGGCGGCGCGCTGCTGCTGGCCGAACCGATGGCCGAAGCAGGCGGATCGCCGCAGCCCAGCGACCCGTATTTCCACTTCTACCTGCTGGCCATGGGCGCGGGGCGGCTGCGCACACCAGAGCAGCTCATGGCCCTGATGCGCGAAGCCGGCTTTTCGCACATCGAACGCGTGCCCAACCGCCAACCCCTGCACGCACAGCTGCTGCTGGCCCGCAAAGCTAGGTGTTTACCCGCACTTGACGCCGATAGCGTCAATTCAGATTGACACTTTTAACTGTCACTCATTAAATACATCACATGACAGCCGACGCCATCGTTTTCCAGAGTCCATGCAACCTGTCGGTGCGTTCGCTGGAGCTTCGCAGCCTGGCAGAAGGCGATGTCGAAGTGGAAGTTTCGTACAGCGGCATCAGCACCGGCACCGAGCGGCTGCTGTGGGACGGCAGCATGCCCCCCTTCCCCGGCATGGGCTACCCGCTGGTCCCCGGATATGAAACGGTGGGCCGCGTGGTTCGAACCCAGGGCGACTGCGGCCTGGCCGTCGGCGACCACGTGTTCGTGCCCGGCTCCTACAGCTTCGAAGGCGTGCACAACCTTTTCGGCGGCGCCGGTTCGCGCCTGGTGGTCCAGGCCAGCCGCGCCGTGCGGCTTGACGCAGCGCCCACCGCCGACATGGTGCTGCTGGCCCTGGCCGCCACCGCGTACCACACGGTGAGCTACGGCGGCACTCGCGCCCCCGACACCCCGCCCGACCTGATCGTGGGCCACGGCGTGATGGGCCGCCTGCTCGCGCGCCTCACGGTGGCCGCAGGCGCCGCCGCTCCGGTGGTGTGGGAAACGCAGGCGCAGCGCCGCGAAGGTGCCGAAGGCTACAGCGTGGTGCACCCCGATGAAGACGACCGCAAGAACTACCGCGCCATCTACGACGTGAGCGGCGACGCCGAGATCCTGCACCGCGTGATCCCCCGCCTGGACAAGGGCGGCGAGGTGGTGCTGGCCGGCTTCTACAAGCAGAACATTTCCTTTGCGTACGCGCCGGCCTTCATGCGCGAAGCACAGATCCGCGTGGCCGCCGAATGGAAGCGCGCCGACCTGCTCGCCGTCACCGAGCTGGTGCAGACCGGCCGCCTCTCGCTGGACGGCCTGCTCACCCACACCGAAACGCCGGCGCACGCCAGCGCGGCTTATGCGACCGCCTTCGGCGACCCGCAATGTTTGAAGATGGTCCTGGACTGGAGACACTGATGAATTCACTGCCTGTCAACGTGCAACCGGCACGCTTCATGGAAACACTGCGACAGGAAGCCGCCATCGAGCCCGAACCGGTGCACACCGGTGAGGTGAAGAAGGAAACGCAGATCATCGCGATCTACGGTAAGGGCGGCATCGGCAAGAGCTTCACGCTGGCGAACCTCTCCTACATGATGGCCCAGCAGGGCAAGAAGGTGCTGCTGATCGGCTGCGATCCGAAGAGCGACACCACCAGTCTGCTGTTCGGTGGCCGGGCCTGCCCCACCATCATCGAGACCTCGTCAAAGAAGAAGCTGGCCGGCGAAGCGGTGCAGATCGGCGACGTGTGCTTCAAGCGCGACGGCGTCTACGCCATGGAGCTCGGCGGCCCTGAAGTGGGTCGCGGCTGCGGCGGGCGAGGCATCATCCACGGCTTCGAGCTGCTGGAGAAGCTGGGCTTTCACGACTGGGGCTTCGACTACGTGCTGCTCGACTTCCTGGGCGACGTGGTCTGCGGCGGCTTCGGCCTGCCGATTGCGCGCGACATGTGCCAGAAGGTCATCGTCGTCGCCTCCAACGACCTGCAGTCGCTCTACGTGGCCAACAACGTCTGCAGCGCCGTGGAGTACTTCCGCAAGCTCGGCGGCAACGTCGGCGTGGCCGGCATGGTGATCAACCGCGACGACGGCACCGGCGAGGCGATGGCCTTTGCCGAGCAGGTCGGCATCCCGGTGCTCTCGGTGATACCGGCCGACGACGACATCCGCCGCAAGAGCGCGAGCTACGAAATCATCGGCCGCCCGGAATCCGTGTGGGGCCCCCTGTTTGCCGAGCTGGCCGAGAACGTGGGGACCTCCACGCCCATGCGGCCAAAACCCATGTCTCAAGACGGCCTGCTCGGCCTTTTCTCCGCCGCTTCGGTGGGACGCGATGTGGTGCTGGAGCCTGCCACGCAGTTCGACATGTGCGGCAAGAAAGAGACCATCCGTCCCACGCTCGAAGTGGTCTACGACGAAGTCTGAGCACCATGAGCCAGCCCGTCATTCCCATCGTTCCGCTGAAGGCCACCACCGCCATCGAGGGCGATGGCATGGGCTGCCACGCCGGTGGCGACACCCTGCTCGCCGCCGCGAAGTCGGCCGGCAAGAACGAGGTGCTGGCGCAGTACGCCAAGGACTATCCGAAGCGCGAGAACAGCGGCCCGCACGACCAGCCGCAGAGCATGTGCCCGGCCTTTGGCTCGCTGCGCGTGGGCCTGCGCATGCGCCGCACCGCCACCATCCTCAGCGGCTCGGCCTGCTGCGTGTACGGCCTCACCTTCACCAGCCACTTCTACGGTGCGCGCCGCAGCGTGGGCTACGTGCCGTTCAACAGCGAATCGCTGGTCACCGGCAAGTTGTTCGAAGACATCCGCGACGCGGTGCACGCCCAGGCCGATCCGGCCAGGCTCGACGCCATCGTCATCATCAACCTGTGCGTGCCCACGGCCAGCGGCGTGCCGCTGCAGATCCTGCCCAAGGCCATCAATGGCGTGCGCATCATCGGCATCGACGTGCCGGGCTTCGGCGTGCCGACCCATGCCGAAGCCAAGGACGTGCTGACCGGCGCCATGTTGCGCTACGCACGCGACGAGATCATGGCCGGCCCGGTGGCGGCACCGCGCCAGGGTCGCCAGGCGCTGCCCACGCTGACCCTGCTGGGCGAGATGTTCCCCGCCGACCCCATGGGCATCGCCCAGATGATCGCGCCCATGGGCATCGCGGTCGGCACCGTGGCCCCCACGCGCGAATGGCGCGAGCTGTACGCAGCGCTTGACGGCGCCGCGGTCGCTGCCATCCACCCGTTCTACACCGCCAGCATCCGCGAGTTCGAAGCCGCCGGCCGGCCGATCGTCGGTTCCGCACCGGTCGGTGTGGACGGCACGCACGACTGGCTCGGCGCCGTGGGCCAGGCGATGGGCATCTCGCCAGCGCTGGTCGATGCCGCGCGCAACCAGTCGCTGGGCGCCATTCGCGGCGTGCTGTCGCAACAGAAGATCAAGGGCCGCATCACGCTGAGCGGCTACGAAGGCTCCGAGCTGCTGGTGGGCCGCCTGCTGGTGGAATGCGGTGCCGACCTGCGCTACGTGGGCTCGGCCTGCCCGGCCACGCCGTGGAA
Source organism: Hydrogenophaga sp. (assembly GCF_051858985.1). GTDB lineage: Bacteria > Pseudomonadota > Gammaproteobacteria > Burkholderiales > Burkholderiaceae_C > Hydrogenophaga. The sequence goes on from NZ_JBHYGM010000002.1 coordinate 1,108,424, forward strand.
TGCCCACGACGCCGAGTGGCTCAAGTCCAAAGGTGTGCAGGTGCAGTTCCGCGCCTCGCTGGAAAACGACCTCGACGCGCTGCACGAATACCAGCCGCAGCTGGCCATTGGCACCACCCCGGTGGTGCAGGCGGCCAAGGAAGCCTGCGTGCCTTCGCTCTACTTCACCAACCTCATCTCTGCCCGCCCGCTCATGGGTGTGGCCGGTGCGGGCTCGCTCATCCAGGTGGTGAATGCGGCCATGGGCAACCAGGCCCGTTTCGACGACATGAAGGCCTTCTTCAGCGGCGTGGGCCAGGGCGACGAAGCCGGTGTGTGGGAAGAAGTGCCACGCCCGTTCCCGGATTTCCGCAAGGAGAACCGGCGCCAGAACGAGAAGCAGGCGAAGAAAAGAAAAGCCGAGGAAAACGTATGACCCCCGCGCCGACCTTCGGTCGTCACCCCCTACAGGGGGCCACGCCAGCGGCCTGGCAAAGCCAGTTCCGCGGCGCGTGCTGGAAGGAGATGCAGAAGTGCTAGTTCTCGACCACGATCGCGCAGGAGGCTACTGGGGGGCGGTGTACGTCTTCACCGCCATCAAGGGCCTGCAGGTGGTGATCGATGGTCCCGTGGGTTGCGAGAACTTGCCGGTGACTTCGGTGCTGCACTACACCGACGCGCTGCCGCCGCACGAACTGCCCATCGTGGTGACGGGTCTGGCCGAAGAACAGCTTGGCCGCGAAGGCACCGAAGGTTCCATGAAGCGCGCCCACGCGGTGCTCGACCCCGAGCTGCCGGCCGTGGTGGTCACCGGGTCGATTGCCGAGATGATCGGTGGCGGCGTGACGCCCGAAGGCACCAACCTCATGCGCTTCCTGCCGCGCACCATCGACGAAGATCAGTGGCAGTGCGCCAACCGCGCCATGTTCTGGCTCTGGAGCGAATACGGCATGAAGAAGGTGCCAGAGCGCAAGCCCTTCAGCGAACGCCCGGCCGGCGAGAAGCCGCGCGTCAACATCATCGGCCCCTGCTACGGCACCTTCAACAGCGCCAGCGACCTCGCCGAGATCCGCCGCCTGGTGCAAGGCATCGGCGCCGAGATCAACCTGGTGTTCCCGCTGGGCAGCCACCTCTCGGAGGTCTCGCGCCTGGTCGAGGCCGACGTGAACATCTGCATGTACCGCGAGTTCGGCCGCATGTTGTGCGAGGCGCTCGAGCGCCCCTACCTGCAGGCGCCCATCGGCCTGCACAGCACCACCAAGTTCCTGCGCAAGCTCGGTGAACTTCTAGGGCTGGACCCTGAGCCCTTCATCCAGCGCGAGAAGCACACCACCATCAAACCGGTGTGGGACCTCTGGCGCTCGGTCACACAGGACTTCTTCGCCACCGCGAGCTTTGCCGTGGTGGCCAACGAGACCTACACGCGCGGCCTGCAGCACTTCCTGGAAACGGAAATGGGGCTGCCCTGCCGCTTCGCCGTGCCGCGCATCGCCGGCGCCAAGACCGACAACGCCGCCGTGCGCGAACTGGTGCGAACCAAAACACCGCTGATCCTCTTCGGCAGCTTCAACGAACGCATGTACCTGGCCGAAGCCGGCGCCAGCGGCCCGATGCGCGCAGCCTTCATTCCGGCCTCGTTCCCCGGCGCCATCATCCGCCGCCACACCGGCACCCCGTTCATGGGCTACAGCGGCGCCACCTACCTCATCCAGGAGGTGTGCAACGCGCTGTTCGATGCGCTGTTCCACATCCTTCCACTGGGCACCGACATGGACAAGGTCGACCCCACGCTCGCACGCGGCGAAGTGGCGGGTCTCTCCACACCCTGGAACGACCAGGCCCAGGCCCGGCTGCACGCACTGGTGTCCAACCAGCCGGTGCTGGTGCAGATCTCGGCGGCCAAGCGCCTGCGCGACGAAGCGGAACGCCGCGCTCGCGAAAGTGGCGACGCGGCCGTGACCGAGAGCCACGTGAACACCGCCGGGCAAGAACTCGGCCTGGGAGAGACAGCATGAGCAGCTCCCCCATGAACCACCCCATTCGATTCGCGCCGACAGGCCGGGTCTCCCCCACGTTGTGGCATTCCGCCACGGCTGCCCAGGTTGCGCGGGTCGGGCGCATCGCAGGCCGAGAGGCCTTATCAAGAAGGAGCATCGCATGTCAACACGGACATCCATATCCGGCCTGACGGACGAAGAGGCTCAGGAGTTCCACCAGTACTACATCCAGGGGTTCATCGGGTTCACGGCCATCGCCGTGGTCGCCCACCTCCTGGTCTGGTTCTGGCGGCCCTGGCTTTAAGTCCGACCCCTTGTCATGAAAGGAAGACTGCCATGAACGATATGTCTTATGAGGCTCATAAGCCATCCAGCCGAGGCGACAAGTTGTCGTTCGTGCTGATCTTTGCTCCCTGCTTCGTGCTGTTGTTGTCGCTTGCATTGCTCGGCCAGCTGGTCGGCCTGCATTGGCAACTCTGGCTGCCAGGCGCGGAGCACAAGGCCAGCATCTTCTCGGGCGTCCATGCCGCCGTCTACACCCTCATGTCTCACATCATTTAAAGGAATTCACATCATGTGGAGAATTTGGCGATTGTTCGACCCGGTCAGGGTCATGGTGGTGCAAGGCGTTTTTCTGTTCGCCGTGGCCGTGATGATTCACCTCATCCTGCTCAGCACCAACAAGTTCAACTGGCTCGACGGCCCCAAGGCCGCACCAGCAAAAACCGCGTTGACGGTTCCGGCCACTGTGCCGACCGCCACGCTGTCAGTGAAGTCCTGAACTTCACCCCAGGTGTGCAGATGCTGTTCCTTGCATGGGCCAGCGCAGCATCTGCTCCCCCCATTTCCCGACAGTAGAAAAAGCATTTCATCCACCTGAGACAGGAGGGCCGATCCATGGCCATGCTCAATTTTGAAAAGAAGTACCGGGTCCGGGGCGGGACACTGGTCGGCGGCGACCTGTTCGACTTCTGGGTGGGTCCGTTCTACGTCGGATTCTTCGGTGTCACCACCATCTTCTTCGCCTTCCTCGGCACCGCCATGATCCTGTGGGGTGCCTCGCAAGGGCCGACCTGGAACCTCTGGCAGATCAGCATCGCGCCCCCCGACCTCTCCTACGGCCTGCGCTTCGCGCCGCTGATGGAAGGCGGCCTGTGGCAGCTCATCACCGTGTGTGCGATCGGTTCGTTCGTCTCCTGGATGCTGCGCGAAGTGGAGATCTGCCGAAAACTCGGCATGGGCTACCACGTGCCCGCGGCCTTCGGCGTGGCCATCCTGGCCTACGTCACGCTGGTCGTGATCCGGCCCGTGCTGCTGGGCGCCTGGGGACACGGCTTTCCCTACGGCATCTTCAGCCACCTCGACTGGGTGTCCAACGTGGGCTACCAGTACCTGCACTTCCACTACAACCCCGCGCACATGATCGCGGTGAGTTTCTTCTTCGCCACCACTTTCGCGCTCTCGCTGCACGGCTCGCTGATCCTCTCGGCCACCAACCCGAAGGCAGGCGAAACGGTGAAGACACCCGAACACGAAGACACCTTCTTCCGCGACACCATCGGCTACTCGATCGGCACCCTGGGCATCCACCGCCTGGGCCTGTTCCTGGCGCTGGCCGCCGTGCTGTTCAGTGCCCTGTGCATCGTGATCAGCGGACCGTTCTGGAGCCGTGGCTGGCCCGAATGGTGGGGCTGGTGGCTGAACATGCCCATCTGGAGCTGAGGAGAACACCATGTCGCAATACCAGAACCTCTTCACCACCGTCCAGGCCGTCGGCCCGCTGCACCACGGCGTGCCCCTTCCCCACGGCGACAGCCCGCGCACCGGCAAGGTCCCCGCTTCCTGGCACTGGCTCGGCCGGCTGGGCAACGCGCAGATCGGCCCGATCTACCTGGGCGGGCTTGGCCTGGCCTCGCTGATCTTCGGCATCCTGTCGATCAACATCATGGGCCTGAACATGCTGGCCTCGGTCAACTACGACCCGGTGCAGTTCATGCGGCAGCTCTTCTGGCTGGCGCTGGAGCCACCCGGACCGCAGCACGGCCTGGGCCTGGCGCCGCTCAACCAGGGTGGCTGGTGGCAGATCGCCGGCCTGTTCCTCACCATCTCCGTGTTGCTGTGGTGGGCGCGCACCTACCGCCGGGCGCGGGTGCTCGGCATGGGCACGCACGTGGCCTGGGCGTTTGCCGCCGCCATCTGGCTCATGCTGGTGCTCGGCGTGATCCGCCCGGTGCTCATGGGTTCGTGGAGCGAGGCCGTGCCCTTCGGCATCTTCCCCCACCTGGACTGGACGGCCGCCTTCTCGCTGCGCTACGGCAACCTGTTCTACAACCCGTTCCACGCGCTCTCCATCGCGTTCCTGTACGGCGCCACGCTGCTGTTCGCCATGCACGGGGCCACCATCCTCGCCGTGAGCCGCTTCGGTGGTGAACGCGAGATCGAGCAGATCGTGGACCGTGGCACGGCCAGCGAACGCGCCGCGCTGTTCTGGCGCTGGACCATGGGGTTCAACGCCACCATGGAATCCATCCACCGCTGGGCCTGGTGGTTCGCCGTGCTGTGCCCGCTGGTGGGCGGCATCGGCATCCTGCTCACGGGCACGGTGGTCGACAACTGGTACCTCTGGGCCATCAAGCATGGCGTGGCACCGCCCTACCCCGACGTGTTCCCCGCCGTGATGGATCCGGCGCTCACCCCAGGAGCCAAGTGATGAACCACACCACCTCAACCACACGCCCCTGGCTGCGCCTGATCGCGCTCGGTTCGCTCGTGCTGCTGGCCGCCTGCGAGCGCCCGCCCATGGAAACGACGCAGCAGGGCTACCGCGGCACCGGCATGGTCCAGATCGTCAACCCGCGCCTGCAGGGCGACGTGGCGGCGGCCAACCAGATTCCGGTGTCGATCCCGCCGGCCAGCCCCGACGGCCCCAAGGCCGGGCAGGTCTACCAGAACGTGAAGGTGCTCGGCGACCTGAGCGTGGGCGAGTTCACGCGGCTCATGGTCAACATGACGGCCTGGGTGTCGCCCGAACAGGGCTGCAACTACTGCCACAACCCGGCCAACCTGGCCGACGACGGCATCTACACCAAGGTGGTGGCGCGCCGCATGATTCAGATGACGCAGCACATCAACACGGACTGGAAAGCCCACGTGGCCGAAACCGGCGTGACCTGCTACACCTGCCACCGCGGCCTGCCTGTGCCGAAAAACGTGTGGTTCACCGCCGATGCGCAACCGTACGGCTCGAACTTCATGGGCGACAAGGCGGGGCAGAACTCCCCCACCGTGGACGTCAAGCTCGGGTCGCTGCCTTACGACCCGCTCAGTGGCTACCTGGCCGGCACACCGCAGGCCATTCGCGTGGGCGGCACCACCGCCCTGCCCACGGGGCCGGGCGCGAGCATCCAGCAGACCGAGAAGACCTACGCGCTCATGACGCACATGTCGAGCGCGCTGGGACAGAACTGCACCTTCTGCCACAACACGCAGAACTTCAACAAGTGGGAAGGCACACCGCCGCAGCGCGTGACCGCGTGGCATGGCATCCAGATGACGCGTGACCTGAACCTGGCCTACATGGAGCCGCTGGCCACCGTGTTCCCGGCCAACCGCAAGGGCGAGCTGGGCGATGTGGCCAAGGCCAACTGCGCCACCTGCCACCAGGGCGTGAACAAGCCGCTGGCTGGCGTGCCCATGCTCAAGGATCACCCCGAGCTGGCGGCTTTCCGGCCGTACACGGCGCCCGCGCCGGTAGCGGCACCGGCACCCGCCACGGCGCCGGGCCCGTCGCAGTAAGGAACCCTTCAATCCGCGGCCTGCCGGCGAACACCATGCAAGTGATCCTGGCCCAGCCGCGCGGCTTCTGTGCCGGGGTTACGCGCGCGATCGACATCGTCGACCGCGCGCTCGCCATTCATGGCGCGCCGGTGCACGTGTTCCACGAGATCGTTCACAACCAGTGGGTGGTGGACGACCTGCGCACGCGCGGCGCGGTGTTCGTGGACGCACTCGACGACGTGCCCGCCAACGCCGTGGTGGTGTTCAGCGCCCACGGCGTTTCGCGGCAGGTGGTGGCGCACGCAAAGGCCCGCGGCCTGCACGCCATCGACGCCACCTGCCCGCTGGTGAGCAAGGTGCACCAGCAGGCGCAGCGCTTTGTGCGCCAGGGCCGCACGCTGCTGATGATCGGCCACGCGGGGCACGAGGAAGTGGTGGGGACCGTGGGCCAGGTGGATGCGCCGGTGCACCTGGTGAGCCACACGGCCGACGTGGACACCCTGGACCTGCCCGGCGACGCACCCGTGGCCTACGTGACCCAGACCACGCTGAGCCTGGACGACACGCGCGAGATCATCGCCGCGCTGCACGCGCGTTTTCCCGGCATCGTCGGGCCCGAGGTGGATGGCATCTGCTACGCCACGCAGAACCGGCAGGTGGCGGTGCGCGCACTGGCCGCGCGGGTCGACCTGGTGCTGGTGGTCGGCGCGCGCAACAGCTCCAACTCGAACCGCCTGCGCGAAGTGGCCGAGCGTTCGGGCGTGCCGGCCCGCCTGGTGCAGGACGAGCACGAGATCGACCCCGCCTGGCTGCGCGGTGCGCCGCGCGTGGGCGTCACGTCGGGCGCCTCCACGCCCGAACTGCTGGTGCAGCGCGTGGTGGCCGCGCTGGCTGCGCTGCACCCCGATCCCCTCACGCCGGTGGTGCAACTGCCGGGCGTGCGCGAAGAAGTGAGCTTCCGGCTGCCCGCCGAGTTGGCCTTGCCATGACAGACACCCCACCCGACGTCATCACGCTCTCGGGCGTGGTGGTGGTGGTGCTGGTCAACTACCTTCGCGAACACCAGGCCTGGGGCTGGATGCGCATGGTGCAGGGACCGTCTGCATTGAAAGACACACCCGGCCTGTGCTTTGCCAAGGTGATGGGCAGCGGGCACGGCGGTGGCTTCGGGCTGCGCCCGAGCGCCAGCCACCAGGGCCTGATTGCCATGTTCGCCCATGCCGAGCAGGCCCACGCGTTCCTCAACGGGGCGCACGTGAAAGCCATGCACCAGCGCGCCGGCGATTTCTGGAGCGGCATGCTGGAGGTGCTGTCGGCACGCGGCCAGTGGGACGGCCAGGCCTGGGGCGCCACGCCCGGCACGCAGCTGGGCACCTGGGTGCGCGCGGCGAACGACGAGGAATCGCCGCGCCCGCTGGCCGCCCTCACGCGCGCCAGCATCCGCCCCGCCAAGGCCATGGCCTTCTGGCGCAACGCACCGGCCGCGCAGAACGCGCTGCACACCGCGCCCGGTTGCACCCTGGCCATGGGCCTAGGGGAAGCGCCGCTGGTGCGCCAGTGCACCTTCAGCCTCTGGAAGGACACGCCGTCCATGCTGGCCTATGCGCACCAGGGTGCGCACCAGCAGGCCATCGAAGCGGCCTACCGGCATGGCTACTTTTCCGAATCGCTCTTCGTGCGCATGCGCCTGCTGGCGCACCACGGCCACTGGCCCGCACCCATGGCGCCGCCCGAGGTGGCCGAGGATCCACCGCCTCCCGACCGCACGGAGCAGCGCGTGCATGGCTGAACACCAGGCCATCGTGGTGGGCGCCGGCATCGGCGGGCTGGTGAGCGCCTTGCGCCTGGCCCACCAGGGGCTGGACGTCACCGTGGTGGAAGCCGCCGATGGCCCGGGCGGCAAGCTGCGCCAACTGGTGGTGGACGGCGCGCCCATCGACAGCGGCCCCACCGTGTTCACGCTGCGCTGGGTGTTCGACGAACTGCTGGCTTCGGTGGGCACCAGCCTCGAAGCCGAGCTGCGCATCCGCCAGCTGCCGGTACTGGCCAGGCACTGGTGGGAAGACGGCGGCACGCTGGACCTGTCTGCCGACCCGGCGCGCTCGGTGGACGCCGTGGCGAACTTCGCCGGCTCCGCAGAGGCTCGTCGCTTCCAGGGCTTCTGTGCGCAGGCACAAGCGCTCTACCGCACGCTGGAGCGCCCCTACATGCGCGCCGCTGCGCCCAGCATGACAGGCCTTTCCATGGGGTTGGGCCTGCGGGGCATGGGCGTGCTGGCATCGATTGGCCCGCTCAACAGCCTGTGGCGCAGCCTGGGCCGCCACTTCACCGACCCGCGCCTGCGCCAGCTGTTTGCGCGCTACGCCACCTACACCGGCTCGTCGCCGTGGCAGGCACCGGCCACGTTGATGCTGATCGCGCAGGTGGAGCTGGACGGCGTGTGGAGCATCGACGGCGGCATGCACGCCCTGGCGCGCTGCCTGGAGCGGCTGGCGCGCGAGCGCGGTGCCACCTTCCGCTACCGCAGCGCCTGCGCACGCATCGATGTGCACGCCGGCTGTGTGCGCGGCGTGACGCTGGCCAGCGGCGAAACGCTGCAAGCCGGCAGCGTCATCTTCAACGGCGACGCCGCCGCGCTGCGCCAGGGCCTGCTGGGCGATGGCGCGCGCCGCGCCGTGCCACGCCGCGCGCCACCGCGCTCGCTCTCGGCCATCACCTGGTCCATCCACGCGCCCACGCGAGGCCTGGCACTGGACCGGCACAACGTGTTCTTCCGCGCCGACTACGCCAGCGAGTTCACCGACATCTTCCAGCGCGGCCGCCTGCCGCAATCGCCCACGGTGTACGTGTGCGCTCAGGACCGGGGCGCGGGCGAGCCGGTGCGCGTGGGCAGCGAACGCCTGCTCTGCCTGGTGAACGCACCCGCTGCCGGCGACACCCCCCACTCGCAGGAGCTCACCCCGGAGGCCATCGAACAATGCGAAACCACCAGCTTTTCCCTGCTGCGCCGCTGTGGCCTGGACATCACCGCCTCGAATCCGCAGCGGCAGGCCATCCGCACCACACCGGCGGATTTCCATCGGCTGTTCCCGGCCACGGGGGGAGCGCTGTACGGCCAGGCCACCCACGGCTGGACGGCGGCTTTCTCGCGACCTGGCGCCAGCACGCCGGTGGCGGGACTTTTCCTGGCGGGGGGGAGCGTGCACCCGGGTCCGGGGGTTCCCATGGCGGCCCTCTCGGGCCTGCGGGCGGCCGAGGCGCTGATGGCGAGCCCCGCTTTGACCAGGTGGTGCCCTCCGGTGGCTACCTCTGGTGGTACATCGACGCCCTGAGCGACGACGGCCAGCACGGCCTGTCCATCATCGCCTTCGTGGGCAGCGTGTTCTCGCCCTACTACGCGTGGGCGCGAAGGCGCGGCAACCCCACCAACCCCGATCACTTCTGCGCACTCAACGTCGCGCTCTACAGCCGCCAGGCAAGGCGCTGGAGCATGACCGAGCGCGGCGCCGCCCACAACCACCGCGACCGCACCCGCTTCGTCATCGGCCCCAGCCAGCTCCACTGGAACGGCCAGTCGCTCTGCATCGAGATCGACGAAGTCGGCGTGCCCCTGCCTCGCCGCATTCGCGGCACGGTGACGCTGCACCCGCAACAGCTCTTCAACTTCAGCACCCCGCTGGACGCTGCCGGCCGCCACCGCTGGGGGCCGCTGGCGCCCCGCTCGCGCGTGGAGGTGGACCTGCGCCACCCCGCGCAGCGCTGGCGCGGTCACGCCTACCTGGACAGCAACGAAGGCGACGAACCCATCGAACGCGGCTTCACCGAATGGGACTGGTCACGCAGCGCCATGAAAGACGGCAGCACCGCCGTGCTCTACGACGTGGAACCCGGCCGCGCCAACGGCCGCCTGCTCGCCCTGCGTTTCGGCCGCCACGGCAGCGTGACACCGTTCGAAGCCCCACCGCGCCACGAACTCCCGCGCACCGCCTGGCGACTGGCGCGGCGCATGTGCAGCGAGGCGCCTGTGCAGGTGATCCAGCAACTGGAAGACACGCCGTTCTACCAACGGTCCATGCTGTCCAGCCGGCTGATGGGCGAGACGGTGACGAGCTTTCACGAGACGCTGCACGTGCCCAGGCTGGTGTCGCCGGTGGTGCAGGCGATGCTGCCTTGGAGGATGCCGAGGCGGGGGTAGGCGTGTGCTGACACAGGTGTGGGCAGCGTCTGACATGCATTGAGCCGTTTTCATGGCAACGTTAGGAGATGCGTTCCTTCTCCTGCGCCCGATGAGCCACGTCCTGAGCGAAGTCCTCGACCAACTCGATCGCTCCATCGACGGCGACTCGGTAAGCGTGGAGCAGATCCTGGAGGCGCTGGGCGAGCGGTCCTTTGCGTCCTTGCTGTTGATCTTCCCACTGATCGCGGTCTCTCCCGCCAGCGCCGTTCCCGGTGTCACGGCCGGGGTGGCGGTCATCGTGTTCCTGCTGGTGGGCCAGATGATCCTTGGACGGAAATACGTGTGGCTGCCTTCGTTCGTCCGCCGCCGGTGCATCTCCAGCGCGGCATTGCGCAAGGGCACTGGGTGGCTGCGCAAGCCCGTCGCTTTCGTCGAGCGCGGTTTGAAAAGCCGCCTGACCTTCCTGGTACATCGGCCCTGGCTGTATGTGCCTCTCTGCCTGATCCTGTTGCTCTCCATGTTCATGCCGTTCATGGAGCTCATACCGACCTCGGGCTCCATCGCCTCGGCCATCATTGCGCTCTTTGCCGCAGGGCTGTTGACGAGGGATGGCGCGGTGGTTCTGGTCTCGCTGCTGCTGCTGTCGGTGTTGCCCATGCTGTTCTGGCAGGTGGCCACCAACGGCTGAAGAGCGGCAGGCGATTTCACTTCTCTTCCGACTTCTCTTTTTGAAAGCGAGCCCACAGGAGCGCCGATTGCCCCCGACGGCTCAGGAACCGGCGGTGCCGGTTGAGGAGTCGTCTGGATGTGGAGTTTGTCCGTCCCCTGGTGGGAACTGCCGCTTCGTGCCCTGTTCATCTATGTAGCCCTGGTGGTAATGATGCGGCTATCCGGCAAGCGCACGGTCGGGCAATTTACCCCCTTTGATCTTTTGGTAGTCCTCTTGCTGGCCGAAGCGGCGGGCGCCGCTCTCAAGGGCGACGACACTTCAATCACCGGAAGCCTGCTGTCCGTCTCCACGCTGATTGGACTCAATGTGTGCGTTGCCGCAGCAGCCAGCCGAAGTGCCTGGGTGCAGACCATGACCGAGGGCGAAGCGGTCCTGATCGGTCGCGATGGGAAGATTTTCAAAGAGGTGCTCAAACGAGAGCATGTACCCGTCGTGGATCTGGAGCGAGCCTTGAGAGAAGCCGACTGCGACCTGAAAGACATGAAATTCGCCTTTCTGGAAGCAGATGGCGTCACCAGCATCTTGAAAACCTCATCAAGCAAAGAGGGCTAGAAAGACGATCTTGATAAAAACCAGCTTGCCGAAGAGCCGCCGCGCGTTGCTGTTGGTGGACTTCATCAATCCCTTGAATTTTCCTGAAGCTGCGCAACTGGCCGGGCCCGCGCTGGAGGCCGCAGCGAGCGCCCGGGAACTTGCAGATGCCGCCCGCGCGCATCAGATCCCGGTCATATTTGCCAACGACAACTTTGGGCGTTGGGAATCCGACTTCAAAAGCATGGTGAAGGAACTGGGCAAGGGAAGGAGCCCCACCGCCACCATGACGCGACTGATACGCCCGAAATCCGGCGACCTGGCTGTTCTCAAACCCATGCACTCGGCCTTTTACGGCACGCCGCTAGACATTCTTCTGAGCCAGATCGGCGCCCGATCACTGATCATCGCGGGGCTCGCGACCGATATCTGCATACAGCTCACCGCTGCCGATGCATTTCTCCGGGGCCTGGATGTTCACGCGCCCGAGGACTGCACCGCAGCCGAAACGCCGGATAAGAAATCAAGGGCGCTCGCGTACATGGCCGATATTCTCAAATGCGAGACCCGCCCATGGCGGAAAGCTCGCTGGCTCAAAAAGGAGTGACCGTTCGCGAATGCGAGCAGCGCACTCCCTGATCAGGCGGACTTGCGGGACGATTTCGTGGGGACTTTTCCACCCTCCTCTCGCGCCTCGGAAAGCCCGATGGCGACTGCCTGTTTGCGGCTCGTGACCTTCTTGCCAGTGCCCGTCTTGAGTTTGCCCTGCTTCATCTCGTGCACGGCTTCTTCGACTTTCTCAGACGCCTTGGGGCCATATTTGCTCATATGAAGTTCCCTTCTGCTGCGTTCAGGGTGACTTGAATCGGATAGCGCTCAGCTCTTGCTTCCGGTTGGTTCGGAAATACCTTCCAGGGCTCGACCCGCCGGCAACTCGGCGCCCTTCGAGGCAAGATCGCCCAACGACAAGATGCCTACCAACTGCTTGTCACGGTTGAGCACAGGTACGCGGCGTATCTGTTGGTCGGAGAGCTCCTGCGCAACCTCGTCGACCGACTGATCCTCAAAACACCAGCACGGGGACGAACTCATGACGTCGGAGATGGGGGTATCACCAGAGCGCGCCTCCGCCAGGGCGCGCACGACGAGGTCTCGGTCCGTGACGATGCCGACCAAGGTCCGGTCGTCGCACACAGGAACCGATCCGACATCCATTTCGCGCATGGCCTCTGCCGCGGCAACGATGGACTCCGTGGAACGGAGGGTGCGTACCCCTCTCGTCATGATGTCTGAACTTGTGTCATGGAAATGCTCCTTTCATGGATGATCAATATGGCGGGCAATGGGCGTGCCCACGATGGACTCCGTTTTGAGCAACGGCGGTCATGGCGCAACGTCCAGGGTGACCACATCAAACGGCAAGAGAGGTGGCGGCTGCTTCATCTTGTCCAGTTGAGCGTTGACCACCATCAATCCACTTCGGCCCACTGCTGCCGTCGTAGGAAAATTGAACTCCGGCTCGTTCCAGCGTCGCGTCACGCGCGCGCTGGACCAGTCAGAATTCAAATCCAGACGCGCCACTTCGTTGTCCTGGTTGCGCACGACGTACAGCTCGTTGCCGGCACGAAGGGCGAGCCCGTCGCCACGCCGAAGATCGCCCCCTTGAACCGCCACTTCGGTCACCATCCCGTCCGCGAGACCAATGCGCCAGAGTTGCCCTGTCACGAGCTGAATGGCCATCAGCCAGCGGCCATCCGGCGACGCGACGATGCCGTTGAGATTGATCTGATTCGGCTGGTATCTGATCGACGTGCCACTCAGGTCCAGCCAAGGCTCCAAGGATGTTCCGCCGTCCAGTGCAAGGCGCGCCCGGTACAGCATGGGCCGAAACGAATCGGTCACATACACCCGGTTGTCGGGTGCAATCACCAGATCGTTCAGGAACGTGTGAGAGCCCTTCGGGGCTTGCAGGTTTGCCACAGTCATGCCGGTGGCCACATCCAGCACAGCGACATTCCCTTGCGGCCCACCGGCCACCCACAGCCGCCCGGCTGGATCGACCTTCATGCCGAATGCAGCCTGCCTGCCCGCCGCACCACCGGCCTGGAGCAACTCGGCTTTGTCCGCCCCCGAGGGCAGACGCCAGATAGACCCGTCCCTGGTTGAACCCACGTAGGCAGTTTCAGTGCGCGTGTCGACCGCGATACCCTCTGGATACACTGCGGTCCCCTCAATCGTGGCCCGTCCACTGATCGACGACGAAGGTCTGTCGGCGCTTATCACGCCGCACAACAAACGAGGTCCGGAGCCCCCTGCCGGATCGGTGACATAGTCATCCGGCTGGTCGTGCACCACCAGTGAACGTCCGAATACCGACGATGGCTCGCGCGACAAGGAAACGTTCGGATTAAGGTACCGCAGCGATCCGTTCCCGTCTGCTCCCACCTCGATGTTGGGCAGTTCACCTGCATGGGCCAGATGAAGGGGCTGTCCCGGCTGACCATGATTGCGCGAGTGACCGGGATCGAAATGACCCCCGGCAGCACCAAACGCCACAGTCTCGCCGGTGGAAGCATCGGGCCCTGGCGCACACAGGCCCTTTTCATGTATGTGGAAGCCATGACGTCCCGGCGGCAGGCCGCGAACGGAAATGGCAATGTCCACCCCTCCCGGTGATTCGGTCAGCACCGCTCTGCCCTTCACATCACCTTTCGCGTCCACAAGTTGTGCCACGGCAGGGCCTCGAGCCTTTGAATCGCCAGGTGGCCCCCTCGAACCATCGTGAGTCTGTGGGCTTTGGCAGGCCGTCAACCCAGCAACGAGTACGGCCAGGCCGGCCCATCTGAAAGGAAGAAAGGTGCACAGCTTCATCGAGAGCCTCCTGATGAAAAAAATTCAACGCCCGGCGTAACTGATGCGGTAAATCACGCCGTTCTGATCCTCAGCGACGAGCAACGAGCCATCCGCAGCAATCGCAAGCCCCGCCAGTCGCCCGAACTGAGCCGGTCGACGGGCTTGTTGTTGTTCCGAGGCCGAAGCCTGGACACCCGCCTGGTTGAGAGGGTCTGGAGGGGTGTTCAACAGCCACCCGGTGGCAAAGTCCTCGACGCCGACCGGGCGACCGCCGCCGTCGAAGCGCACTCGGGCGACACGGTAGCCGCTGGGTTGAGCACGGTTCCAAGAGCCTCGAAATGCAACAAACGCGTCGTTCCGAAACTCGGCCGGAAACTGCTGCCCGCTGTAAAAGGTGAAGCCGATGGGCGCCGCGTGAGCGATGTAGGCGAGCGCCGGCGGCTGGGTCGTGGGACAGAAATCCGCCTTGGTCGATCCAGGCGGATCATTGAAGACCATCGGGTCCGGCTGACGGCTCCCGAAGCAGAACGGCCAGCCATAGTGCTGATTGGCCCGAAGGTGGTTCAATTCTTCAGGGGGCGTGTCATCTCCGTGGTAGTCCGAGCCGTGGTCAAAGCCATACAGCTGACCACTGACAGGGTGCCAGCCAAAACCGATGGTGTTGCGCAGCCCTTTGGCAAAGACACCTCTCGCCTGCCCGTCCGGCTGCACCCGCAGCAGGGTGGCGTTTTCGGGATTCGCATCGCGACAGTCGTTGCACGTTGACCCCACCGTGATGTAGAGCAAGCCGTCGGGCCCAAACCCCATGGTGCGGTTCGGGTGTTGCCCAGCGTCAGGAAGGTCATCGATGATTACTCGAGGGTTGGAGAGCGTTCCATCTCGCTGAATGTCCGACAACAGCACCTTTTTGTCTGCGGTCATATAGAGCTGCGTTCCCCGGGTGGCAAGGCCATGCACGCCCTTGAGGTTCTGAACCACCACTACCCGTTGTTCAGCAACGCCATCCTGGTTGCCATCGCGCAGCAACAGCACGTCTCCCTGCTCTCGCCGGCTGACATAAACGTCGCCATTGGGCATGGGCGCAAGCCAACGAACGTTTTCCAGATCCCTGGCGAACACCGCTATGCGGAACCCAGGTGGCACTTTCAGATGCGTCAGCAGATCGTCGCGGAACTTGACGGGTGTAGGTTCTAAAACCGTCACGGTCTGGCTCACAGGTCCGTCACCCGGCGGCAACTGAGCATGCACGGATCCAGGCCCAAGAAAAAGCACCAACAAGGCGCTAGCGCAATGAATACGGGCGTCCGTGAGGCGGCAATTCTTCATGAGGGTCTCCAGGAATTCATGCAAGACATGGAACGGCAAGTCGCATACCCGATCTCCGCTGCCGCAAAGTGCTTCAAGTCGAGAGCGCTTGCATCCGTTGGCATTCGGCCGCACACGCGCGGCAAGCCTGCGCACAGGCCTGGCAGTGTTCGGAGTCGTGTTTTCCGCATTCTTCCGCGCACATATCACACAGTTGCGCACAAAGACGGCAAATAGGTCCGGCGTTCTTGCTGTTCCTGGCCATCGCCTCGGCAGCAACCTCGCACAGCGCCGCACAGTCAATGTCAAGTGCAATACAGCGGACCAGAGGCTCAACACGCTTCTCCGCAAGGCAGGCGGCAGAACATTGATGACAGGCAAGGGCACAGCGCGTACAGGCATCTATACAGGAAGCATGGGTTCTCGAGTTCATGGCAGCTCCATTCAGGTGGACGAACTTCCGTCCGGGCAATGCGCATTCCCGACAGCGAACTTCCGACGAGGGGCCCACGGGGCTCGCGTCAAACGCTTTGCTCATACGATGGTCGAGGACCATCAGAAATCTGGTGAAGAGCTCGAGGCAATGGCCACCTCCAAGGGGGTCGAGGTGCCCGGGGAACCATCGCTTCTTCAAAGAGCGACGCGTCGACTTCAATTCAGGCCGCTGTGACCTCGTTCAGCACCCCCAACCAGTCCTTGACGAAACGGTGGATGGAGAACCGCTCCTGAGCGATCTTTTTGCCCGCCTCCCCCCATTCCGCGGCCATTCGCCGGTCACGCAAGAGGCAGTGCATCACGTCCACCAACCTGTCGAGCCGCGTGTCGACATAACCGCTGTGACCGCTTTGAATCACCGTCACCAGTTCTGTGGTAGCGAGCCCAACCACGGGTATCCCGGCATGCATCGCTTCGATGACCGCGAGGCCAAGGCTGGTGTGCCGCACAGGATGAAAGAAGAATCGGTGCTGGGACATGACCAACGGAAGTTCCTGTTGGGACACGTTGCCTACGCCGCCCAGGACCTCACTTCCCATGCCCACCAGGCATAGCGGAACCTGCGTCGACGCCTGCTGCCACAAATCCAGACCCAGTCGACGGCCACGGCGCCACATGTTGTTGACGACCACCAGCCCCTCTGGAATTTCACCCGTCCAGGGCCGGCTTGCCAGGGGCAGCACACCGTGCTCCACCAATCTCACCGTCATTGGGCCGTTGTCCCACATGAGCGCATTGAACGCCGTTACATGCACGAGCAGGGCACCCGGGTCATTGCACCAGTGGGGCGTGTCGGTGGGGTGTTGCTGTGGAGGATCGTGCTCCAGAACAATTCTGGGAAGCTTGCGCTGCGCAGACGACAGCCACCGAAGGCGGTCAACCTCCCAGTTGTCGCGACACTGATAAAGCACGACATCAAACTCCATTTGGGCCAACTGATGCAATGGAGCCTCATGGACGTTGCTGCCCCATGGGAGCGTGCCGCTGCAACCTGTGCGGTGCACCATTCGGGCAGGATCGGTAGCGAGCCAGAAATCGTGTGGAACCTGAGTCAGGTTGTAAAGGTAATTGCCATGCACGTGCCAGGTCAGCACGCGCAAGCGACGACGTGGGGCGTTACAGAGGGGAAGTGCGTGCATGCAGTTTTCCTTTCCGGGAAGGCTGAGGCTGCCTGCACCGCCTGTGCACCTTCGCCACACTACAGCTCCCGACCGTCCGGCAAGACACATGCCTACAGGGGACGGTCACCGCTGCCGACTTCCACTCCGCCTTGGAATGGGGTGCGGGGAGACCACGCACGGGAAGAAATTGCAGCACGCTGGTCCGGCGTTCCAGTAACAGTCGCGGGCACGCGTTTTGCCCAGTCGTGGGACTATGGGGTCAAGTTTCGCCATCTCCTCTCGCCGCAAAAACGTCCTCGCCTTCGTCCTGGCCGGTGGGGAGGGTTCGCGGTTGCACCCGCTGACTGCGGAAAGGTGCAAACCCGCCGTGCCGTTTAACGGCAAGCATCGCATCGTCGACTTCGTTCTTTCCAACATGGTGAATTCGGAGATTTATTCGATTTACCTGCTTGTCCAGTACAAGTCACAGTCCTTGATCGAACACATCCGTCAGTCCTGGACGATGACGCGGTTCATATCGCAGCACTTCGTGACTGTGGTCCCCCCGCAGATGCGCAATGGACCTGAGTGGTTTCAGGGCACCGCCGACTCGGTGTTTCAAAACATCCATCTGATTGAGAGCTTTCGCCCGGACATCGTGGCGGTTTTCGGCGCAGATCACATCTACCGCATGGACATACGGCAGATGATGGATTTCCATATCGCCAATGACGCCCCGGTGAGCGTGGCCACCCTCCCTGTCCCGCTCCAGCAATGCGACCAGTTCGGCATCGTTGAAACAGACGACCAACATCGCATCACCGGGTTCATTGAGAAGCCTCGATCGGCCAAGCCCATGCCCGGCAGCGGCACGCACGCCCTTGCTTCGATGGGCAACTACCTCTTCAGCGCTGACGTTCTACTGCACGTTTTGAAACGTGCCCACACGACTGGCCACAGCGATTTCGGCAAACACATCCTTCCATCGATGCTGAAGACGCACAAACTCATGGCCTACGACTTCACCACCAACAGCATCCCCGGCACCGAACCCTATGAGGAAACGGGATACTGGCGCGACGTGGGCACGATTGATGCGTACTACGACGCCCATTTCGACACGCTGGGTGCGCGGCCGAAATTCCGCATGACGAACCGCCAGTGGCCCATCTATGCCAGTCCCGATCAGGCGGAGTCAGCACAGATCGAGAACGGTTTTCTCAATCGCTCCATCGTCGGCTCCGGGAGCATCGTGGATCACGCCAGACTTGACCACGCCATGCTGCGCCGCTCGGTGCTGGTGGACCCCGGTGCAGAGATCGAACACTGCATCATCATGGAGAGGTCGCGGGTCGGCCGAGGAGCCCGCATCCGGCGAGCCATCATTGATCAGGACAACGACATCCCCGCGGGAGAATGCATCGGCTTCAATGCGGACGAAGACCGCCGGCGTTTCCATGTGACCGCCAACGGTATCGTGGTCGTGCCGGCCCGCTACTTCGAACCAAAACCACCGCCGAACTCAGACCCGGAGACAGACGAGTCAAGCACGCCTGCCGAACCCATTGAGCAACTGACGGGCGAACCCCGGCTGGGAGCGATGGCATGAAGGTCGGGGCGAGTGCCCCGCCGCTTCCGTCCGCGCCCACGTCGCAGCCCTCAAGGAGCACAAGGGCCGGCACCCGATGAAACTTCGCGCGTGGCCCTCGGCGCATCAGTGATTGGCCGAGCCCGGCTCAGCCATCTTCCTGTGTTGTTCAGCGGCCAGTTGCGAGGGAGTCACTTTCGCCACCACCACGGCCAATTTGTTCTTGAGCCCTGCGACCACATCGGCTTCGCCCCGCATCATCGCGTCGAAACCCGTTCGGGCAACGTCGGCGGGATCGGCCTTGTTGTCGGACGCGCCCACCTTGGTGTCCAGCATGCCAGCGCGTTCGAAAAAATCCGTGTCAGTGACGCCCGGCATCAGGCAGGTCACCGTCACCCCGCTGTCCTTCATCTCGTTGCGCAACGCAGCCGCGAAAGAGTCGATGAAAGCCTTCGAACCGTTGTAGACGGCCTGGAAACTGCCGGGCTGGAAGCCCGCTATGGACCCGGTGATCAGAATGCGACCGTCGCGCCGGGAACGCATCTCTTGTGCCAGACGCCAGATCAGGTACAGCGTCCCCGTCACGTTGGTGTCGATGACATGCTCGATGTCCTCGAAGTTCTGATCCAGAAATGCTCCGCCGAGACCATGCCCGGCATTGGCCAGGAGGGCGGACACTGGGCGATCCGCTATGGCGGTGCAAAGGTGATCCACACCTTCGCGGCCAGCGAGGTCCACTCGCACCAGGTCGACCTGAGCACCGAGACCCGAAAGGGACTGCGCAGCGTGGTCAAGATCAGCGGTGTCAGCTGCAATGACGAGGTCGAATCCGCTCTCGGCACAACAGCGCGCCAGATGCAGCCCAATCCCCGAAGACGCGCCAGTAACAACGGCAAGGGGTCGCAGATCGGTAGATTTCATGACCAACTCCTTTGTGATGCAAAAACACAAGCATCCGCCGAGGCAGATCCCGTGCCTTCCCGGCGGCCTGACCACAGACGCCGTCACCCAACCTTTGCCGCAGTATTTACGCAAATCCGGTGTGCGCACAGCGTAGCAGGGGCACGTCGATTGCTCCCGACATTCTGTGAACAGCAATGCGGAATCCCCAACCTATGCGGTCACCGTCGGCGCATCGACCGGTGGCATTCATGCCCTGATGCAGCTGGCTTCGGCGCTGCCTCCCCGTTTCGAGGCGCCGGTGCTGGTGGTACAGCACGTGGGCGCTCTGCCCAGCGTCCTCCCCGAACTGCTGACCCGAAGTGGGCCCAACCCCGCCCGGCACGCCTCCGAAGGCGAAAGGCCTGAACCCGGCCACATTTATGTGGCGCCCCCCGACCATCACATGCTGCTGGAACCTCGGCAGATCCGCTTGACCCGTGGCCCCAAAGAAAACCACTCGCGCCCGGCGATTGACCCTTTGTTTCGGTCCGCAGCGTTCCACTGGCGTGAACGGGCCATCGGGGTGGTCCTCACCGGCAATCTGGATGACGGTGCAGCGGGCTTGGCAGCCATCAAGGCATGCGGAGGCAGATCGTTGGTGCAGGACCCTGCCACCGCCTTGCACCGCAGCATGCCCGACGCCGCACTGGCGTGCGTGAAAGTGGATTTCTGCGGCAACATCGAGGCGATTGCGCAGGAGCTGGTGCGTATCGTGACCGCAAAGCACGCGGGTCAAGGAGTGGAGACGGAGGCATTGCCGGAGCATCTGGCCCGCGAGGTTCACATCAACCGCGGAGAGGCAACCATGGCAAACGTCAATGCGATCGGATCGCCATCCGGTCTTTCATGCCCCGATTGCGGGGGAAGTCTGTGGGAAATCAAGGACCAGACGCTGTTGCGATACCGATGTCACACGGGTCACGCCTACAGTGGCCTCAGCCTCGCCCATTGCCAGGAGGAGACCGCCGAAGGGTCACTGCGCGCCAGCATCCGGGCCCTGCGAGAACGCGAAATCCTGCTGCGTCGTCTGGCGCAGGTGTCTCGGAGTCAAGGGGACCTGACCCAGGCTCAGGCCGGCGAGAGCCAGGCAGATCTCTTGCTGGAACAAGCGGAGCGACTCAGGCGACTTCTGGAAGGGGAGCCCGACGCCGCAAACGCGCATAATCGTCCGCTTCGAGAAACGAGAACCGGATGACCGCTCCCTCGCCCGACTTGATCGAAGAGCAGCAGCCTCAGCACTTCGACGATGCCATTCCCACCCGGGGATACCGCATGGTGCCGCTGGTTGGCATGGGGGGTTCGGCGGGGGCCATCCCGGCGCTTCAGAAGTTCTTCAAGGCGGTTCCAGACGACAGCGGCCTGGCATTCGTCGTCATCCTCCACCTCTCTCCCGAACACGAAAGCAACCTGCACAAGTTGCTGCAGCGTTGCACCCGGATGCGCGTGGTCCAGGTCACGGAACGCACCAAGGTGGAGCCCTCCACGGTGTATGTGATTCCGCCGCGAAAGTGGCTGCGCGCGGCAGACGGGTTCCTGAACCTGGAGGAGATGACGCAGCCGCGCGGGCGCCACGTGGCCGTGGATTTTTTCTTTCGGTCGCTCGCCGACACCCATGGTCCCCACTCTGCGGCCATCGTGCTCTCTGGTGCCGATGGCGACGGCGCCATCGGCATCAAGCGCATCAAGGAGCGCGGCGGTCTCACCATCGCCCAGGATCCCCAGGAAGCCGAGCAGAGCGACATGCCTCAGTCCTCCATCGCCACAGGCATGGTGGACTGGGTGCTGCCGATCGACGAGATGGCGCCGCGCCTGCTGGGTTACTACCAGATGGAGGCCAGACTCAGGCTCCCGCCCGAAATCCCCCCGTCCGGCCCAGGCGGACTGGTGGCTGCCGATCCCCACGAAGAAGCGTTGCGAGGCATCCTGAATTTTCTGCGGCATCGGACAGGACGGGACTTCTCCTGCTACAAGCGCGCGACCGTCCTGCGACGCATCGGCCGCCGCATGCAGGTGAATGGACTCGACGACCTCGCCGCTTACCTCACCTGCCTGCGCATGCGGCCCGGCGAAGCCGGCGCCCTGCTGCAAGATTTGCTCATCAGCGTCACGAACTTTTTTCGAGACGAAGAGAGCTTCTCAGCCCTGGCGGCACAGGTCCCGCTGCTGTTCGTGCCCAAGAGACCCAACGAACCCGTCAGGGTGTGGATTGCAGCGTGCGCGACGGGCGAGGAGGCCTATTCGGTCGCGATGCTGTTGGCCGAGCATTGCCGCTCCATGGAGGCGCCGCCCGCGATCCAGGTGTTTGCCACCGATCTCGATGAGCAGGCGATTCAGGCGGCCCGCGAGGGTCTTTATCCATTCACCATCGATGCGGATGTATCTGAAGACCGTTTACGCCGCTTTTTCACCAGAGAGGGCAGAGGTTATCGCGTGCGCCGCGAGCTTCGAGAGATGGTGCTGTTTGCGCATCATGACGTGCTCAGGGATTCGCCGTTCTCACGGGTGGACCTCATCACCTGCCGCAATTTTCTGATCTACCTGACGCTTGAGGCGCAGGAACGGGTCCTGGAAACTTTCCACTTTGCGCTGCTGCCCGGAGGTCGATTGTTCCTCGGTTCGTCGGAATCCGTGGACGAGGGGAGTCAGTTGTTTTCCGTGATTGACAAGAAGCATCGCTTGTATGCACAGCGCCCTTCGCCCAGGCCGCCGCGGCACGTGCCAGCAGGTCTGAGCACGCTGGCGCTGGGCGTCAACGCCCAGACCAGGAACGCAGGAACTTCACTGGCCGCGAGTCCCGCATTTGTCAATCCACCCTTGCAGACAACCCGACTTCCAAAAGGCATGGAGGGTCGTCATCAGACCTGGGGTGAACTCCATTTGCGGTTGCTGGAGGAGCTCTCACCGCCCTCGGTGCTCGTCGATGCAGAGCACGACATCGTCCACCTGTCGCCCAGCGCAGGTCGTTTCCTGCAGTACAGCGGGGGAGAGCCCAGCCGAAACCTTCTGCGCATGGTCCACCCGGATCTGCGCATCGAATTGCGGGCAGGGCTCTATCAGGCCGCCCAAAGTCAGTTGCCGGCCCACATGCCCGTCATTCCGGTGAAGCTCGGTGACGAGACCTCGCATGTGGCCACGCGGGTCGCACCTGCGAACGACTTGGGCGACGGCATGTTCCTGGTGGTCTTCGACACCGCATCGAAAGACAGCGATGCCGCATTGATCCGGACGGATTCAACGGACACCGAGCGAGATCCGGTGGCTCGCCAGCTCGACCGCGAACTGGAACGGCTCAAGGCCCATTTGCGCGACACGGTGGAGCAGTACGAAGCGTCCACCGAGGAGTTGAAAGCCAGCAACGAAGAACTGCAGGCGATGAATGAGGAGTTGCGCTCCGCCACCGAGGAACTCGAGACCAGCCGGGAAGAACTGCAATCCATCAACGAGGAACTGAGCACGGTCAACCTGGAGCTCAAGTCCAAGGTGGACGAACTCGGGAACACGAACAGCGACCTGCACAACCTGATGGATGCCACGGCGATTGCCACCGTGTTTCTGGATCGCGAACTTCGTGTCACGCGGTTCACGCCCACGGCTGTTTCGATTTTCAAGCTCATTCCCACCGACGTGGGGCGACCGCTCACGGACCTGACTTCCCACCTTCAGTACGCCCAACTGGAAAACGACGCTCGCCTGGTGCTCGAAAACCTCGCCCCGCTGGAGCGTGAAGTGGGTCAGGCCGATGGGAGCTGGTTCCTTGCTCGACTACTGCCGTATCGGACGATTGACGATCGCATTGCTGGCATCGTGCTGACTTTCGTGAACATCACCGAACGCAAACGCGCCGAAGAAATGCGTTTGTGGTTGTCGGCGGTGGTCACGGCATCGAGTGACGCGATCATCAGCTTTTCTCTTGATCACACCATCCTAAGCTGGAATGGCGGCGCCGAACGCATCTTCGGCTACTCGCCCGGCGAGGCCATCGGAAAACCATTGACCTTCCTCACGCTGGATGGCGATCTGCAGGATGACGCCGATGTCGAAGCGCTGCGCAAGGGCATCACTGTCGAGCACAAGGATGTGATGCGGCGGCGCAAGGATGGGCGGGAGATCCACGTAGCGATCACGATCTCCCCCATACGCGACGACGGCGGCAAGGTCATGGCCGGCACGGCGCTGGCGCGGGACATCTCGTCATCGCTGGAAGCCGCCGAGGCCCTGCGCAGCGGAGAAGAACTCTTGCGCATGGTGGTCGAGAACGCCACCGAGTACGCGATTTTTTCCACCGATCTGCAGCGACGGATCACCATCTGGAATTCCGGCGCCCAACGCATTCTGGGCTATTCCGAACGGGAAGTGCTCGGTCAGCCGGCGGACATCATCTTCATACCGGAAGACCGGGAGCGCGGTGAAGCGGAGAAGGAAGCGACGACGGCGCTGAGCGAAGGCCGCTCCGCAGACGATCGTTTCCATCTGCGCAAGGATGGTTCGCGTTTCTGGGCCAGCGGCGCACTGATGCTCATGCGCGACGAACATGGCGAAGCTGCTGGCTTCGTGAAAATCCTTCGCGATCAGACCGCCGCCCGGGATATTCAGGAAGCCTTGCAGAAAAGCCGTGAGGAGTCCTTGCACGCCCTTGCGAGCACCGAACTGGCGCGACAGGAACTCGAAGCGGCTGACAGGGCCAAGGACCGATTTCTTGCGGTGCTGTCTCACGAGTTGCGCAATCCGCTCGCCTCCATTGCCAGCGCAGCCGATCTGCTGAGCCTCAAAGGCGCTTCGGAGAGGGATCGGAGCAAGGCAGGAGAGGTCATCGTGCGGCAGTCGCAAGCGATGCGCACATTGCTGGACGATCTGCTCGATATTTCCCGTCTGCGCCTGGGCCGACTGATCATGGAACGACGGCCCGTGGGGTTCACCGAAATCACCATGAGCGCGGTGGAAATGACCCGGCCACTGCTCGACGCTGCAGGTCATCAATTGTCATTGGCGCTACCCGCGCACGAGATCGAGGTGCACGGCGATCCCCTGCGGCTGACTCAAGTCGTGACGAACCTGTTGACCAACGCCATCAAGTACACCCCTTCGAATGGAAAGATCACGGTATCCATGGAACTGGCGGGAGAAGATGTTGCACTGAGCGTCGTTGACAATGGCATCGGCATTGCGCTCGAAGAGATCGCGAATGTCTTCGACATGTTCACGCAAGTCTCCAGTGCCCTCAAGCACAACGGCAGCGGTCTGGGTATCGGCCTGGCGCTGGTGAGGGAAATTGTCCAGCTTCATGAAGGGCGAGTGGAAGCCATTTCTGCCGGCGTGGGCAAAGGGAGCAGCTTCAGGGTCTTGCTGCCGGTCCTCAGAACCACCAAGGTACCTGCCCTGCTGGGACACTCGGAGGCGACAGGCCCCAGCGTGCAATCCGATGTCGCGGGCGCGCATCCAGCGATGCGCGTTCTCGTCACTGACGACAACCTGGATGCCGCCTGGAGTGTGGCAAGGCTGCTGGAACTCGGCGGCTACGAGATCCGCACAGCATCGTCGGGCAACGAAGCGCTCGAGGTGGCTGATGCCTGGAAGCCCCACGCCATGCTTCTCGACCTCGGGTTGCCCGACAAGCATGGTCACGAAGTGGCCCGACTTGTTCGACGAAAGCTGGGTGCCGACATTGTTCTCATTGCCGCCACAGGATGGGGACAAGAAGCCGATGTGCGCCACTCCTTGGAAGCGGGATTCGACGCCCATCTCACCAAACCCATCAACTTTTCACAGTTGGTTCGCATGCTCGAAGAGCAGCTCGCAGGACGCGGCCACCGCACTTCAACAGAGTGAGCGGGTACGCCGGTTGCCCGCTCGGGCTACCGTCCGCGGGAGCAATGGCCCATACGATCGGCAGCACACGATGGGTGGAGCTGCCCGGCGCATTGAGATCCCACACCGGAATGAGCGGACGAACCTGGAGGGTCCGCATGTTTTCGTACGTCTGTCTTGGTTCGAACAATCTTGAACGATCCACCTCGTTCTACGACGCCACGCTGGGGGTGCTGGGCATCACGCGCTGCACGGCCGAAGATGCAAACTGGGAGAACTGGGTCGGTTGGGGCATCTACGAGCATGGCGGCCTGACCGAACTCGCACTCTGGGTCTGTGCGCCGTTCGACCACCGCAGGGCGACTTCGGGCAACGGCGTGATGGTGGCGTTGAAGGCGCGCACCTGGCTCGAGGTGCAGACTTTTCACGCGGCCGCACTGGCTCATGGTGGTACATCGGAAGGAGCGCCGGGCCTGCGCCCGCACTATGGCAAAGATTTCTATGTCGCCTATGTCCGCGACCCGGATGGCAACAAGCTTGCTGCTGTGTGTCGGGGGTTCAAGGCGCTTTCCCGGACACCTCCGCTTCTCGCCAGTGCCCCCGATGCATCGCAGGTAACGGTTCGGTCGCATCCATCACAACGCGACGCCGCTCTCAACCAACCGCGCAAATCCTAGCCACGCTCAGTCTTGCCGGCGACGCGTTGCCGAAAAGTCTCCTCTTCGATCGCCGCACTCAGGGCCGCAGGGTCCGCCGGTTTGACGAAATGGCAATCAAAACCTGCCGCCTTCGCCGCTTCCCCCGCTTGTTCCTGCCCCCAGCCCGTCAACGCGATCAACAGCAAGTCGCTCCCTGAAGCCTTTAGACGCAGGTGCCGGGCAAGTTCCATCCCCGACATCACTGGCATGCCCAGATCAAGAATGGCGACCTGGGGCATGGCGTCGCGAACAGCGCCGAGCGCCTCGGCACCGCTGAAAGCCACCACAGTCTGATAACCGTAGAACTGCATGGCCATGGCCAGCATGTTCGCCGCGTCTTCATTGTCGTCAACGACGAGGACCTGAATGCGGCCTCTTTCCGCCCTGCTCATTTCCCTGATTCTCCCGAACTGATGGTCTTGTTGGTCCACGCAGAAAAAATCAATGCTCGGGCGCTCGTCGTTGCGCACCCGGTTCGATTCATTTCCGAGAAGCTGTCTGAGATTCACCACGCATCAACCTGGCTGAGAAGTGAGTTCACTTCTTGATGGATGGGTAGCTGGACGCCTTCAAGACGCCCGCCAGGTGGGCAGTCAACCGCGCTAGCGTGCGGGTGGTCCCGGCGGTCTTTTCAGGAGTGGCGTCGAGGTCCACGTAGTTGGTATCTCCCATGGCTTCGCCGACCCAATAAGTGGAGGCACTGGCCGGAATCGTGAAACCGACATCGACGAGCGCCTGGAACACTTCTGCGCACACGTGATGCGCACCGTCCTCGTTTCCCACCACCGCCACCCCCGCGACTTTGCCAAAGCTGGGCATGTGTCCGTTCGAATCATCCGCCTCGCTCAGGAATGCATCCATGAGCTCAAGCACCCGCTTGCACACGCTGGAAGGCTGGCCAAGCCAGATGGGTGTCCCAATCACGAGGATGTCGGCCGCCATGATTCGCCGCCGCACCGCCGGCCAGTCGTCACCAGCCCCTTCGTCGGAGCTGACCCCCGGCAGCAAGTTCAGATCGGCTGCACGGATGGATTCCACCTTGACGCCCAGTTTCCGGAACTCGTTCTCCACCTCGCCCAGCATGCGAGCCGTGGAAGACGGTTCGCCGGGCTTGCTGCGCTTGAGGGTGCAATTGATGGTCAGTGCGCTGAGCTCCGTCCTTGAAAACATCCATCGGCCGAACATCGCGATCCTCGAATCGCGCATTCACGTCGCGATGTCCGGCAAACCGCGTTCCCGGGAACAGCGGCGGCAAGGAAAGATCTCCGCGCAGGCACCATTGGATCTGCATCTCCGAGCTAAGATTTGACACATTTCCTGAAGTGAGAACGTTTGGAGGACCACTCAGTTGAACCACCGATCGGCGCGCCCCGCCGACAGCACCCCCCGCAACAGCGCGTTGCGTTACCTTGAAGCGACGGTGGTGTTGGCCGTCGCCCTGCCAGCCATGCTTCTCGCCCTTGAAGCGTGGAGAAGCCACACGGACGCCATCAACCGTGCCCGAGTCCGCTTGAGCAGCGACGTGGAAGTTGCAGCTCAGCATGCACTGCGCGTCTTTGACACCACCGACGTGTTGCTTGAGAGAGCCTTTGATCTCATCGGGAACAGCGATGAAACCTCCATACGTGCTCGGGAGCAAGAACTGCACAGAGAGCTCAAACGCATCACGGCATCGCTGCCCCATGTCCAGTCGCTTTGGGTTTACAGCAATCGCGGCACGCCACTGGTGAGCAATCGCTTCTTCCCGACGCCGGTGTTCGATGTGTCGGATCGGGAGTACTTCCAATGGCATCTGGCGGGGCACGGGCCGACGTACGTGACGGAAGCACTCGTGGCCCGGTTTGGCGGCGACCGCTTCTTTGACGTCAGCAGGCGCCGCGTGGACAGCAATGGGGATTTTGCGGGCCTCATTTCGGTGGGCCTGCGTCCGGAACACTTTGGCAGCATCTACAAGGAAATGATCGGGGACCGAAAGGATGGCCGCGTCGCGCTCTTTCGAAGCGATGGGCGCTATGTGGCGCGCTGGCCCACCCTGCCTCCTCCCGAAGCACGTCTTCCCAGCGACAACATCCTGCTTGCGCGCTGGGCGCAGGGCGAGACCTTCGGCGTGCACGACGCCCCTTCACTCCTGGATGGCTCCGAGCGCCTGGGGGCGTTTCAGAAAGTCGGCGACTATTCGCTATACGTCTTTGCGAGCGTGCCGCGCGAGGAGGTAGAGGCGGAGTGGCGGCGGGAGATGGGTCTGCTGGCCGCGTTCGTCGGGCCTGTCTCTTTGCTGCTCGCCTGGATAGCATGGGTGGCGAGGCAGAGAACCCGAGAGCAACTCCTGGCAGCTCAACGCCTGGAGCAGGAAACGGCCCAGCGATTGCGCGCAGAAGAAACGTTGCGACAAGCCCAAAAGCTTGAGGCCATGGGGCGCCTGACCGGAGGGGTCGCGCACGACTTCAACAACCTGCTTGCGGTGGTGAGCAACAACACCTTTCTCCTCAAGATGAAAGGTCTCGCAGAGGAACACCGAACCAAAGCACTTGAAGGGATCGAACGGGCCGTGGCGTCGGGAACCTCACTGACAAGGCAACTTCTGTCATTCACCCGGCGCCAGGCCCTGCGACCCGAGATCCTGTCATTGCAGGAACGCTTGCCCGCGCTCGCGGACATGTTGCACACCGCGCTGGGCAGCAACATCGAGTGCGTGGTCAGCGTTGCTCCGGATACCGCGCCGATCGAAGTGGACCGTGCCGAGATGGAACTCGCCATGTTGAACCTGGCAGTCAATGCAAAGGACGCAAGTTCTCCGGGAGGCCGCGTCACCATCACCGCTCGGAATGCAGGCCCCGGGGAAGCACCCGATGCGCCTGAGCAAGCTGTCGTCATCGAGTTTTCTGATAACGGGAAAGGCATTGATCCTGAGCTCATGGAGCGGGTGTTCGAGCCCTTCTTCACGACCAAGCCGGTGGGCGAAGGCACCGGCCTGGGACTGAGCCAGGTGCATGGGTTCTGCGCGCGAGCAAACGGCGTTGCACATATTTCCAGCGAGTTGGGGAAAGGGACCACCATCCGCATGTATCTGCCGGCATCGTCACGCGCAGCCGAGAAAGCCGTTCAAACCCCGGCAGAGAAACCCGTTGAGTTGAAGTGCAGGGTTTTGCTGGTGGATGACAACGTGTCCCTCGCCGAGTCGATCCGCCCCATGCTCGAATCAGTGGGCTGCACCGTCCATGTCACGACGTCCGTCAAGGATGCACTGAGAGCACTCACCGACGGACCCGTGTTCGACGTGGTGCTCAGCGATATCGTGATGCCGGGAGCCCTGGATGGCATCCATTTTGCGCACGCGCTGCGACGGGCTTACCCCGATCTGCCCGTGGTGCTGATGACG
This sequence comes from Hydrogenophaga sp., assembly GCF_051858985.1. GTDB lineage: Bacteria > Pseudomonadota > Gammaproteobacteria > Burkholderiales > Burkholderiaceae_C > Hydrogenophaga. Next base: position 1,137,780 of record NZ_JBHYGM010000002.1, read on the forward strand.
GGCTACTCGGCACAACTGGCAACCGCTCGCCATGGTGGTTTCACCGTGCTGCCGAAACCTTGTACTCCACAGGTTCTTGTTGAGACCTTGTTTCGAGCAGTCCAGCCTTCCGCCGCGGGCACACCCGAGTCCCTGTGATTGCCTGGCGTCCCGAGGTGTGGGGCTGCCAGCAGCATCACACACGCGTCCAGCTGCTGCATGCTGCCGGCCACCACGGGCCACGCAGAACCCACGCACCTCGCTGAGAGGGAGGAGGCGCTCCCTCAAAGAACCACACGGTGCCGCCGGCGTTGGAACCCAGGATCCGCGCCTCAGGCGGAAGCGAAATCAGCAGTGCCCCGGCGTCCCCGGGGTTCTGCAACAACACCACGCTGGGTGCATCTGCGGAGCCCGGGCCGACAGGGCACCTGCCAGCGCCGTGCTGCCCACGAGCAGCATCAGGGCACTACCACCTTTGCAGGAGGGCGCGCGAACCAAGGCTCGCCGGGCATGACGACGGGCCCACAGGCAAGGCAGGAAACCAAAGATGACCAGCCAACCAAGGTCCCACGCCAGCGGCTGCGCGCTGTCCATGCGAATGCGGTGGATTCCCAGCAGCCAATGGGACACCACAGCGTCCAGGAAGTGCCACGAAGCGAACCCCGTGACGAATACCACCAGCAAGGTGTCGCGGGCACCCGGCAATGTCAGGTGAAAGCGACGCCTGAACAGGAGCAGCCCTGACAACGCGGCCAGGGCATACATCAGAGCGTGAAACACGCCGTCGGCCAGGATCAGTATCCGAAGATCGTTCCAGCGCCCTTCCGACAGACCTGACAACAGGTGATGCCACTGCAGGATCTGGTGCAGCACGATTCCGTCGAAGAAGCCGCCGAAGGCAACTCCCAGTAAAAGTCCGGGCCAGCGCAGCGGAGCGGCACTTGCGGCTCCGTCGGGAGGTAGCGCATTCGAAAGGTTCTCAGCCATGACCACGTGCCGGCAATCTCCGTGCCCAAGCGCCGCCAATTGAGCCAGGCGCGCGTCCACTCTGCCTGTGCCTCCACATGCTTTTCGCGCACGCGTCATTTTGTGGATCGCGTCACACTACTGCGCCAGAGCTGCCGAAGTCGCTGAAGACAAGGCAGTCACACGCCTGGAAGCGATGAGATCAGTTCTGACGAGCACCGCCGAGACAACGTGCTTTTGTCGGACGCATCAGCAGCGTGTCCTTGATCTGGCGCTTGAACGATCTGGAAGGCAGCAGTTCGTGGTCTCGTTCCCATACGCTGCCACGCAGCGAGGTGTCTGTCCAAAGGGCCAGTTCGACGCCCCAGGCCGCCGCAATCTGGAAGCTGGTGCTGCCATCCGAATGGTCGGGCTCCAAGGCCAACGGCCCGGTGATCCAGTCGCTGATGATGATGTCTGGGAAGCGATCTTCGATATCGGCACGCAGCGCGCGGGTGAAGCTCCGTGCAGCGACGTCTGACACGACATACGCGCTTTGAGCCGGAAAGGGTGATGTTTCGGCTGCGGCAAATACATTGAGGATTCGCCCCTGGCCCGTGTGCACCATTTGCCGTAGCGCGGCGTGACTGCAATTGACGATGCTCCCAAGATTGAGTGCCATCGTCTGCATGAATGTTTCTGGCGTCTCATCCAGGAAATCGCGTCGAGGGTGGACTGACGCGTTGTTGATCAGAATGGTCACTGGCGCCATTTCATGAGCGAGGCGATCCATCATGCCGCTCACCTCTTTCGCCGAGCTCACGTCCACATGGCAGGGCCGAAAGCCCGGGCCAGCAAGATCGGCGGTTTCTTCCAGGGCGTGTTCCCTTCCGAATCCGGCCACGCGGATTCCCCGCCGGACCAGCTCAAGCGCCAAGGCCCGTCCCAGCTCCACTTCAGCACACGTAACGACTGCAAGACCATGGATGAGATCTGTCATGGCGAACTCCTCATGCATCGCGCAAGGGCGCTCAGGGCAATGGTGTGAGTGGTATTTTCATCCACGGAACGCAGGCTTAGCGCTTCTCTGTGACTTGGTTCATGCCCCGCAGCCAGGCAGCGAAGTCGGTCGGAAACGGGAAGACGATGGTGGAGTTGTTTTGTTGCCCGATGGTGGCCAGCGTGCTCAGGTAGCGCAACTGCATGGCTTCCGGTTGCTCTGCCAGCACCTGGGCTGCTTCGAGCAGTTTGCGGGCGGGCTGCTCTTCACCTTCCGCATTGATGACCTTGGCTCGACGTTCGCGCTCAGCCTCCGCCTGGCGCGCCATCACGCGCACCATGTTCTCGCCCAGGTCGATGTGCTTGAGTTCGACGTTCGCCACCTTCACACCCCAGGCTTCGGTCTGCGCGTCCAGGATGGTCTGGATGTCGTTGTTGAGCTGGTCACGCTCGGACAGCATGGAATCCAGATCGTGTCGGCCCAGAACCGACCGCAGTGTGGTCTGGGCGAGCTCGCTGGTGGCCTGGCGGTAGTCTTCCACCTGAATGACCGAAGGCTCGGGTCCCACCACGCGGAAGTAGATCACCGCGCTGACGCGCACCGAAACGTTGTCGCGCGAGATCACGTCCTGTCCGGGCACGTCCAGCACCTGGGTGCGCTGGTCAACCCGCACCATCTGCTGGATCATGGGGATGAGGAGGATCAGCCCAGGCCCTTTGACGCTGGTGAAGCGACCCAGCGTGAACACCACACCGCGTTCGTATTCGCGCAGGATGCGCAACGCCATGACCAGCAACACGAGCAGAAAGAAAATCAGCGGACCGAGAAAGAACACGGTGTTCATGGGATCTCCTTGTCAGAGGTTGGAAGAATGAAGATTTGTGGCCATGGACGGCGCGTCACCTATGCCACTGACCTCCACACGAAGGCCGCGCACCGCTTCGACCCTGACGGCCTGGCCCGGCTGCAGATCGGCCGCCCCTTGGGCCTGCCAGCGTTCTCCTGCCAGCAACACATGGCCTTTGGCCGTGTCAGCCGACCAGTCCAGCACCCTGGCGGCTTGCCCCACCAGGGCTTCGGGGCCGCTGTGGCTGCGCAGCCTGCGATTGCGGACCGCCAGTCGAAGTACAAGGATGCTGGCTGCAAGCGCCGCCAGGCCCATGCCCGCCACCAGGGGAAGAGACGGTGCCAGCCAGGCGCCATCGGGCTCGTCCATCAGCAGGGCAGCGCCCAGTACGAGGGACAGCACACCGCCCAGGCCCAGCACACCGAACGAGGGCACAAAGGCCTCCGCCACCAGCAGGCACAGGCCCAGCAGCAGCAAGGCGGAGCCCGCATGGCTGATCTCGAGCACCGAGAGCGCATAGAGCCCGAGAACCAGCGCAATGGCCCCCACCACCCCTGGGACCAAAGCGCCCGGCGAGAGGAACTCGAACAGCAGGCCGTACACCCCGATCATCAGCAGCAGCAACGCCAGGTTGGGATTCGCAATCACCGAAAGCAGGCGGGTGCGCCAGTCCACCTGCATGGCCCGCACTTCAATGCCGGCCGTGTCCAACCGCAGCAGCCGCCCGCCCACCAGGACCTCTCGGCCGTGAACTTCTCGCACCAGTGCGGGGACATCGGCAGCGACCAGGTCGACCACCCCTTGCGACAGGGCCGCGTCAGCCGGCAGCGACGCGGCCGAACGCACGGCCTCCTCGGCCCAGTCGGCATTGCGGCGGCGCAGGTCGGCCAGAGAGCGGATGTAGGCCACCGCGTCATTCACCGCCTTGCTGCCTCCAGCATCATCGGCGGCGGTGGCGGGCGCGCTGGCACCGGGGCGCGCAGGCGATATCCCGCCCCTGCCGCCAAGTGGGACGGGGGTGGCCGCGCCCAGGTTCGTGCCGGGCGCCATCGCCGCCAGGTGAGAGGCATACAGAATGAAAGTACCTGCACTGGCAGCCCTCGCACCGGGCGGCCCCACGAATCCCACGACCGGCACGGGTGAGGCGAGCACGGCACGCACGATGTCGCGCATGGACGAATCGAGCCCGCCGGGCGTGTCCAGTTGCAGAACCATCAGACGGGCCCCCTCACGCCCGGCTTGCTGCAAGCCGAGCTCAACCTGCCGCGACGTCGCAGGGCCGATCGCAGTGTCAATCGAAACCACCAAGGCATGAGGGGCGGCCGACGCCGGGGCTGGCCCTCTGCAACTGCCATCCACAGGCTCATGAGCACGCACAGCAAAAAGAAGATCGGGCGCCTTCTGAATGCCGACTCGTTCTTGCAGATTGTGGAATCGTGCCGTTGCGCGTTGTCCATGGAGGGAAGCGCCAGCAATCGGCGCGCCCGCCTCCGATCAGCCTCACGTGAAAGGGGTGCAAGGAGTGTTCCAAGGGCAACTCAGGCACGTGGTTTGCCGCCAACGCCGATCAGATAAAGGAGCCTCTCATGACGCATGACCACATCAAGTACCGCAGAGGGGTGTACGCGAGCCCTCGCCAACCGCAAGGTGACTTCGGGCGAGGCAGCGACCACGCCCAGCTCGGCAGCAGTGACGACGTGAACCGTGAGCTGAACGAGCGCGGCGCCTACCGCGACGCAGAGCCTGCGCAAGATCCGGCTACGAGTCCCAGGCCGAGAACACCCGGGCGCCCTGCTCCTGAGACCGCCGCAAAGGCTCCGCCGTCCGGTACCAAGCCGCGGCCGCGGCGTGCGGAACCGCTTCAGCCCGATCGCCCGGGCCAGGGTGACGTACGACTGAAAGCCGAACGCAACCCCGCTCTAACCGAAAAAGAATCGGCAAAGAGGCTGACCGAGCAAAGCAAGGACGCTCTGGACAACGTCCGTGACGGCTACGGCCGGTAGACGCGCGGTACCTGCATCGGTACCGCACCGCTCTTGCCTCCACTGAACTGGATTGCAGACCGAGCGCCTGTCGACTCACAGCCGCTCGGCTGAGTCGCTCATCGACTGGGAACTGCGCGTGAGCTATCGGCGGGGCTGCGCACAAAGCCGAAATACGCGGCGCCTGCAGCCAACAGTATGTGAAGCCAGATGTCGTGCCCATACAGCGGGATGAGGCCGAACGTAGTTTGCAGACCGGGGACTGGCATCAGGCCCAAGATGGCGAGGATCGCGTAGATCACTGCGACGGCTTTCGCGTAGGTCACGGCGCCGACGACAGACTTCGCAGCAGCGAGTCCCCAGACACCGAACACCAGGTGCACGAGGTTGTGAAGGATGTTGACTGGAAACAACCCGAACAAGAGGCCGAGTCCTGTCGTCATCTCCATGTCTGGATGACTGTGCCCGATAGCAAGCCCGGGAACAAAGCCGGCCAGGCCAATGATGACAAAAACGATGCCATAGATGAGTGCAAACCGTTTCGTGGTCATGGTGTGTCTCCAAAAGAGGTGAATGAACCTGGCCACAGACGCAGCCAGACGCGCCCGACACTGGCAATCCGGGTGCCTGTGCAGCCTGTCGATCGCGCCCGACCACGGGAACACAGCTTGCCCCCACCCGCGTGCGTCCCGTCCATGGACGCACCCCGGTTTCCCAGCGGGGTGGTTGGGCGCTCGGGCTTCCGCCTGAGCGCCCTCTTTTCATTGGAAGCAGGAGCGCTAGGAGTCCGTCCGAGGCATGCCGCTTGCCCAGCGGAGGTCCTGCCATTTCCCAACCCGTTCTTTTCAGGGACCACCATGAAAGCACTCACCTACCAGGGTAGCCATGACGTTCGAGTCGAGACCGTGCCTGATCCGGTCCTCGAAGAGGCGGACGACATCGTCCTGCGTGTCACCGCCACGGCCATCTGCGGATCCGACCTTCACATCTACCGGGGCAAGATCCCGATGATGAAAGATGGCGACATCCTGGGTCACGAGTTCATGGGCATCGTTGAAGAGGTGGGCCCCGCCGTGACGAACGTTCAGCCCGGCGACCGCGTGGTGATTCCCTTCGTCATCGCCTGCGGCCAGTGCTTCTATTGCAACCGTTCGCTGTTCGCCGCCTGCGAGTCCACCAACCCCGGGCGCGGCGCCATCATGAACAAGAAGAGCGCAACCTCAGGCGCGGCACTGTTCGGCTACAGCCACCTCTACGGCGGCATTCCCGGCGGGCAGGCGGAGTTCGTCACGGTGCCCAAGGCCAACGTCGGGCCGTTGAAGATTCCCGACGCGCTGACCGACGAAGAGGTGCTGTTCCTGTCCGACATTCTCCCAACGGGTTACCAGGCGGCACGAAACGCCGGCATCGGTCCCGGGTCCAGCGTGGCCATCTTCGGTGCCGGACCGGTCGGGTTGATGAGCGCAGCGTGCGCGCGATTCCTGGGAGCCGAGCAGATTTTCATGGTAGACCACCATGCCTATCGGCTCAACTTCGCGAAGGACACCTATGGCGTCACCACCATCGACTTCGACAAGACCGACGATCCGGCGGACGTGATATTGAACGCCACCAACGGACGCGGCGTGGACGCCACCATCGATGCCGTCGGCTTTGAGGCCAAGGGCAGTGCCATCGAGACCGCCCTCACCGCCATCAAGCTGGAAGGCTCCAGCGGCAAGGCCCTGCGCCAGTGCATGGCTGCCACGCGACGCGGTGGCGTGGTGAGCGTGCCGGGCGTGTACGCCGGCTTCATCCATGCCTTCCTGTTCGGCGATGCGTTCGAGAAAGGCCTCACTTTCCGGATGGGACAGACCCATGCGCAGGAATTCATGCCGCAACTTCTGGAAGAAATCGGCAATGGACGCCTCCAGCCCGACGTGATCATCAGCCACCGCATGAAGCTGGCCGACGCCGCCCGTGCTTACGAGATCTTCGAGAAGAAGGAAGAGAACTGCCGAAAGGTGGTTCTGACGCCATGAGACGGCATCTGCCTCGCTGAATGTCCATCCTCTTCTGGCGTCGAACCGATCTTGATGGGCTGGAGCGTCTGTCGCTTCAAATCAAGTCGGATCGAGTCACTGCTGTGTCCACCGTGATCAGCACGGAAGCCGGCGGCCTTCGCCTGGACCACCGATGGGTGCTCACGCCCGACTGGCGTGCCCAATCGGTGGAGATCGAGCGGTGGGATGCACAAGGCCACGAACAGCTTCATCTGGCTCGCGTGGGCCCTGCCGAGTGGGCAGTGAATGGCACGGCTCGGCCCGACCTGGACGGCGCAGAAGAGCCTGACCTTTCCGTCACGCCGTTCTGCAACACGTTTCCCATCCGCCGCGTACCGCAGGCCGTTGGCTCATCCCTCACCCTGGACACAGCTTTCATCGACGGCGAAACGCTCACCGTCACACGATCACGGCAACGCTACGAACGCCAGGGCGCCGGCCGCCTGCGCTTTGTCGACCTTGGACTCTTCGAGGGCTTCACTGCCGACCTGGAGGTGGACGACGAGGGACTGCCAACGACGTACGCAGGACTCTTCGAGCGGGTTCCGAATTGAACCCGATCAGAAGTTGTGCCGCACGCCCACTTCGAAACCACGAGAGGTCTGGTTTGAAACTCCGGGACCCAACTGCGCGCCATTGAGCACCGTGTTCGCACCATGTGAGTTGTCCACCTGCGCAAAGGTCGTGTAGATGGCCGTGCGTTTGGACAGGTTCTTCACGTAGCTGACTGCGTACTTCTGAGAAGTGGGATTCGCACCAGGGCCAAGGTCCAGCGAATAACGAGACACACCCAGGCGGACCAGGTCGGTCTGAAAGACCGGGATGGTCACGCCGAAGGACCACGAATTGGCCCGAGTCGCGTTCGGTGCTCCGCCCACCAACGCAGTGGCGGAACTGCGGTCCTGGTTCACCAGCGCGTAGGCGCGCCATGCACCGAAGTCGTACTGCCCTCCAGCGTTCCAGGTCGTGTAGTCCCCCAGCAGAGCGTAGGTCGTCTTCTGGTAGGCGACGTCCACGTCCAGGGGGCCACTCTTGTAGGCCGATGCGAGCCGCCGTTCCGTTCCCGTCGTCCCTGCCTGTACCTGGTGCGTTGGCACCTGCAGCGGCACTCCCGGCGTTCTCACCCAGGTAGTGCTGCAGCCACCCTGTGAAGCCACCGATTTCAGGCGAGATGTAGGCCAATGCGTTCGACGCACGCACACGGGTCATCACGTAGGCGCCCGGGAAGGTCACCGAGTTCCCGGCGGGGAAAGGGCCGAACGCTGCAGTGCGTTGCACACCAATCCCGCTCAGCACCAGGGGAGACCCGATGCCATTGGGGCCCAGGGGAACGTAGGTGCCCATTCCCCAGAATGTGGTGGTGTAGTCGCGTCCGAGGCGAACACGTCCCCAGTTTCCCCCCACATCCACCCAGGAGCTTCTGCCGAACGTCAGCGCCCCGGGGGGACTCCCGCCAGAGACCTGATTGTTGGCGTTCGACGCAGTGCCCGTGCCAGTGTCTGTGTTGACGCCCATCTCCAGCCAGTACGACGCGGAGAGCCCGCCGCCCAGGTCTTCACGCCCCCGGAACTTGATGTGACTGCTTCCCAGACCGCTGTTGATCAAAGCCCTCTGGTCTCTGGAGCCAACACCACCGGCGCTGCCCCATGCCAACGCGTTGTCGATCGTTCCAGAGAGTTCGGCCTGCGCTCGCTGCGGCACCTGCATTTGCGCTCTCGCAGCCGTTGCACCAAAGACCGACGTGACAACCACACCCACAAGGACCCGCTTCATGGACTACCCCCAAGATTGATGAACCAACAAATTTCCACGCCGCTACCCGAGGTCCGCTCGACGGACCCCGCGCATTCAGGCGACGTGGTGCTTACTCGGCGACGATGTTCGACTTCGTCGCGACGGCTTTCCACAGCGTGAGTTCGCTGTGGACGAGACTCTGGAACTCGGCTGCAGGGCCGGTGGTGGGATCCACACCCTGGGCACTGAACCGCTGCCGTATCTCCGGCATGTTCAACACGTGGGCGACTTCGCGGTTCATGCGGGCCACGATCTCCGGCGACACGCCAGAGGGTGCAAGCAGACCCGCCCAGCCGGAAAAGCTGTAGCCTGGAATGCCGGCTTCGGTCACGGTGAGAACCTGGGGTGCCGAGGCAGCCCGCTTCGAGCCCGTCACCGCAATCAGTTTGAGCTCACCCGCCTCGATTCGCGTCGCCACCGACGCAAGCTCCACGAACATGAGGTCGACGCGCCCGGCAAGAACGTCGGTGATGGCGGGGGCACTTCCCCGATACGGAATGTGGGTGAGCTTCACGCCCGTTTGCGACTGGAACAGCTCGCCGCCGAGGTGTCCCGCTCCTCCGTTGCCAGACGTGGCGTACGTCAACGCACCCGGTTTGCTCCTGGCAAGCTGCACGAGCGTCGGCACATCGCTGGCGGCCACGCGAGGATGCGCCACGATGCTGAAGGTGCCAGAAAGGATCTGTGCGACGGCCTTCAGATCCTTGAAAGGATCGAAGCTGAGCTTGGGATAAGTGGCGTACGTCGTTGCATAGCTGCTGGACGCCATGAAGAACGTGTAGCCGTCCGCCTCCGCCTTGGCGACAGCGCCTGCTGCAATGGAGCCCCCTGCGCCAGGCCGGTTCTCCACCACCACCGGCTGACCCAGCCGTTTGGCCAGTTCGTTGGCCACGACGCGCGTGAACATGTCCGTCCCACCGCCGGGCGCCAACCCGACCACGATGCGCACCGGTCGGTCTGGCCAGCCACTCTGCGCACTGGCAGGTCCAGCCGCCGTCAGCACGAGCCCGGCAAGCAGTGGGATTACGAAGGAAATTCTGCGCATGGCAACACCTTGGTTCAGGAAAGAATGGAATCAGTCGCGAAGGTTCGACGCGACCGGACGAAGTTGAGCGAGAAGGTCGATCTCCACGGCCGCACCTCTGGGCAAGGCGGAAACACCCACAGCCGTTCGAACATGCCGGCCCGATTCCCCCAACACCTTCAGGAAGAGGTCCGACGCAGCGTTGGCCACATCCGCTTGCTGAGAAAAGTCGCTCGTGCCTGCCACAAAGACGTTCAAACGCACCAGCCGGTCGAAGCCATCCCACGAATCGCCAAGCGCGGCATTCATGCGCGAGAGAAGGCCCAGGGCGCAGACTTCTGCGGCGCGTTGCCCATCGTCAACGGACAGGCTCTCTCCCAGCCGGCCGCGGTATTCGCTTCCGGGCAGGATGGACACATGACCCGACAGCAGCAACTGCCCTGACACTTCAACCCAGGGTTCGTAGCTGGCCGTGGGTGGTGCGTACGCGGGGAGGCTGAAACCCAGAGCGACCAGACGCTCATGCAACTCAAGGGCCACGCGCGGCCTCCTTTCTCTGAAAATTCCTCATGGGCGGGTGCTGCTGCTGCCGCTTCAGGACTCTTCCGGGCCGGTTGGCACATGTGGCCCCTTTCGACCAGGTCAGACGCCCGTTGACGTAGACGTGTTCGATCCCGGCCGACGGCACCGTCGGTGATTCGAAGGTGGCGACATCCGCCACCGTGGCCCGGTCCAGAACCACGAGGTCGGCAAAGTAGCCCTCCTGGATCTGCCCACGGTTCCTGAGCCCGAAAGTCTCCGCGGCCAGGCCCGTCATCCGGTGGATCGCCTGTTCGAACGGCATCAAGCCGAGGTCACGCGCATAGTGGCCCAGCACTCGCGGAAAAGTGCCCCAGAGGCGCGGATGTGGAGAGGCATCCAGTGCGATGCCATCGGAGCCGATCATGGTGCGTGGCCACGAAAGAATTCGCCGCACATCATCTTCCGACATCGAGAAGTACACGGCCCCCGCTGGTGAGAGCCTCGCCACGGCCTCCTCTGTGCTCACACCCAGCAGCTCCTGGACGAATGCCAGGGTGGACCCCGCCGCCGACGGTATCGCCCGGGACCACGTGATGAGGACACGCTCGGATTGCCGGACCCGGTCCATCCTCAGCATCGTCGACGACGCCGCATAAGGGTAGGCATCGATGGCGATGGGTTGCGCAGCGGCCACCTTGTCCAGATAGGCCAGCGTGTCAACACTCCTGCCGAAGTTCTCTCGCCCCAGCACCTTGTGATGAGACACCACCAGGGGAAGCCGTGCGCGTGCGGCCACCTCGCACGCTTCGCACAGCCCATCCATGACGTGGTTGCCTTCGTCTCGCAGGTGAGTGCAGTAGATGCCGCCGTGCGTGGCGACCCTTTGCACGAGGTTGAACACCTCGGCCGTCGGCGCGGCCGACGACGGCCCATAGGCCAGTCCGGTGCTGAATCCGAGAGCGCCCGCTTCCAAGCCCTCTTCGAGCAGAGCGGCCATGGCAGCCTCCTCCCCTGCATTGGCCGCTCTGTCGAGGCGGTCCATGGTGGCCACCCGCAGGGTCATGTGCCCCACCAGTGCCGCCACATTCACCGTCGGCGGTTCACTCTCCAGCCGCAGGAAATACTCCCGGAAACTCCCGAAGGCGTAGTGCTCCTGGCCGCCCACCTGATCGAGCGGTGCGGGCGGAGCCGACGCCAGCTTCAGAGGCGCCAGGCTCACGCCACAGTTGCCAACGACCACCGTGGTGACACCCTGGCTGGCCTTCATGGGCATCGCCGGCCAGGAGAGCAAGGCGCCGTCGTCGTGGGTGTGCGTGTCAATGAAGCCAGGCGCCACCACTCGGCCGGCAACGTCCACCCGCTGACCTGCACGTCGTCCCGCCAGTTCCCCGATCGCCACGATCCTGTCGTCGACCACGCCAATGTCGGCGCCGTAGGCCCCAGCGCCTGTGCCGTCGACCACGGTCGCACGCGACAGGATCAGATCCAGCGGGCCGTCATGCATCGTGCATCTCCAGCCCGGCCACCCGGCGAGCCAGCGCGGGGTCGATGTTCGAGCCCGACACCACCACCAGGGAGGTGCGCTGTTTCGAATGTGGGCTGTTCATCGCAGCGGCCATCGCCGCAGCGCCGCCGGGCTCCACCACCAGTCCCAGCTCGTCGAGTGCGCACTTCATGGCCTGCATCACCTGGATGTCCGACACCTGAGCGCCTTCCACTGCCATCTGCCGCAGGATGGGCAGCGTGAGCTTGCCCGGCCTGATCGCAAGCAGGGCATCGCAAATGGAGCCGGACGTCGACGCGTTCTGGTGCACCTCGCCAGATGCCAGAGATCTCGCTGTGTCGTCGAACCCTTCAGGCTCCACCGCAAAGATGCGCGCGTTGGCGGCGAGCACCCGCGCGACCACCGCACAGCCCGCCACCAGGCCACCGCCACTGCAAGGTGCAAAGACGTTGCTGATCTCGTACCCCAGCTTTTCAGCCTGCTCGAAGGCCTCGATGGCCAGGGTCCCCTGCCCTGCGATGACGGCGGTGCTGTCGAACGGCGGAATCAGCGTCAACCCGCGCGTTTCAACCAGCTCCGCACAGATGGCAAGACGGTCGTCCTTGTCGCGGTCGTAGACCACGACTTCCGCGCCCGCCAGCCGCGCCCCTTGAATCTTGGGAGATGGCGCGTCCGATGGCATCACCACCACCGCGTGAACACCCAGCCGCTTAGCAGCCGTTGCCACCGCAAGCGCGTGATTGCCGGACGAGTAGGCCACGATGCCGCACACGCGCTGCGCCTCGCTCAATTCAAGGAGCGCGTGGGTAGCGCCCCTGAACTTGAACGAGCCGGTGGTCTGAAGGCATTCCGCCTTGAGCAGCAAGCGACCGCCCACCCTTCGATTGAGCCGCTCCGATTCCAGCAGCGGGGTGCGCAGCACCAGGCCTTGCAGGCGCGTGTGCGCGGCCTTGATGGCTCGAAAGTCAGGTTCCACTCGGGCTCCCGGTGGATGAGTTCTTCAGGACGTGCAAGGCCTGAAGCAAGGTCTTCTCGTACGCCGCCCTGGCCGCTTGCAGCGACGCGGGATCCCAGTCCCAGAAGCCATGGAGCGATTTGGCGCCGGTTCGCCCACTGGCCACCAGGTCCTTGAGCGTCCGACTGGGCTCACTCGACTTCGAGAGACCGGGATAGATGCTGGTGGCGGCGGCCAGCTGCGTGTCCAGGCCAGCAAACTCCTTCTGCATTAGCGGCCCGGCCGCCACGTACCGGAAGCCAAAGCCGAATCGAACCGCCGCGTCGACGTCCTCGGGAGACGCCAGGTCCTCGTCGAGGATGGAGAAGACCTCCCGCATCAAGGCGTGCTGGATTCGATTGGCCAGAAAACCCGGCGTATCCCGCTTGACCCGAACAGGCACTCGACCCACTGCCCGCATCGTGTCGACCAGAAAGTCCATCTTTTCATCCGACGTGCGCTCCCCCTTGACCACCTCGACCACCGGAACGACGTGTGCCGGCAGAAAGAAATGAAGCCCTGCCGTGCGCGATGCCGAGTCCAGGTGACCCGCAATGGCCGAGATGGGGAACCCGGACGCATTGGAGGCGATGGGAACGTCCGCCGACGCGAGTCTTTCCAGGTGCTCAAAGACCCGCTTCTTCAGCGCCAGGTCTTCCGGCACCGTCTCGATGATCAGGTCCGTCTCGCGAAGCGGCGCCGCCTCCAGGCCTTCGACCAGCGAGAACCTGCCCTCGGCCTTCCCCGTGGCGAGCTGCCCCACCGAGCGCCGCACATGGTCGACACGCTCCTCTTGCCGCGCGGAGCTGGTGGCAACGGCCGTGACATCCGCACCCGCTGCCACAAAGATGGCTGCAATGTCGCAACCCATGATGCCGGCCCCCACCACCGTGACATGGCGCGGCACGGCCACCGCTTGACGCTGGTTCATCGGTTCGTTTTCTCGCTCATTCATGTTCAATCCAGACTCCATCCGTCTCTCCGCCCAACAGCTCACATCCATCGCTGGTGACCAGGATGGTTCTTTCCACGCAAGCACCGCCAAATCCCAATCGGGTCGCCATTGGCTCCAGGGAAAACACTTGCCCCTCGCGCAACGGCGTGCCGTCGCCCGGGAAGAAGCGCGGGAACTGGAAGAGCGTGGTGCCCACGCCATGCGCCCTGAAGTAGTAGTCATCTGACAGTCCCGCTTCGCACGCCACCTCGAACGCCACATCGTCAATCACACTTTGCGCGACACCGGGCTTGATGGCAGCCACAGACGCCTTCGTCATTTCGTCCGCGGTGCGGACGTAGTGAACAACCTCCTCAGGGCCGCGCCCCACCACCGCCGTCTTCGCGTTGTCGGTCACATAGCCGTCGAAGACAAGGCCAAAGTCCATGAACACCATGTCGCCCTCCCGCAGGACATAGTCGGTCGGCAACACGTGCTTGAGGCCGGCGCGAGGGCCACCGACCAGCGCCATGGGAAACGACAGGTTTTCGGCACCCGACCCCATCGCCACCTCGAAGGCCACGCCCGCCAGGTGCATCTCGGTCACGCCCGCCTTCATCTCGGCGCGAATGGCGGCATAGGCCTGTTCGGAGACCGTGTTGGCCCGGCGAAGAAGATCGATTTCCGCTGGCGATTTGATGGTCATCGCTTCATTCAGCTGCGCAGAGAAGTCCACCACCGAGCCCATCGACACGCGGTTCAAGGCCGTCCACATGTCGTGGCTGGCCATGCCCGCGATGCCGATGGAACTGCCCTCTGCGCCGTAGTCCGACAGCACTTCCGCCACCTTTTCTTCCAGCGTCGGCGCCGATGGGTTGTAGCGACGTGACATGGTGGGCCTCACGTCTTCCACATACGACATCCACACGCCGGAGTGCATGGGCTCGCCGCGCAGCAAAGAGTTGGTGGCCATCGCGCAGCGGCCGTCCGGCGTCACCACGGCAGCCGTGTAGCCTGCGTTGCTGTCGTAATTGGTGAGGTAGCGAAGCAGCCCGCTGTCGCCGGGACCCCCCAGCACCACCACAGCACCCAGGCCGCCCTTGCCCATGGCCGCGCCCACGCGCCGCCAGCGTTCGGCGTACTCCTCCCGGGTGAAGGGCACCCGAAGCCACGGGGTTCTGGACGGCATGTCGTAGGGGACTCTCCCCCAGGCCGGTCGCACGTTCGTTGTCATCTGCTCGCTTCATGGAATGAATGAGCGCCCATGTTATGAATTGACCCGCCGTGCGTCCAATGAGATCATTCGCGATTGCCATAACCCATGGTTATCCAAAGATGAGCTGGAAACTCCCGCCCCTGAACGCGCTGAAGGCGTTCGAATCGGCCGCGCGCCTGGGCACCATGACCGCTGCCGGCGACGAATTGAACGTCACCCAGGTGGCCATCACCCGGCAGATCGCCGCGCTGGAAGCGTCGATGCGTGTCAGCCTGTTCGTGCGGGAACATCGCAGCATCCGCCTCACCAAGGCGGGTGAGACGCTCTTCGTCGCCGTCACCCGCTCGTTTCATGAATTGCAAAGCGCGACCGAATCCATGAGCGAAGGGTCGGCCATTGTGCTGAAGATCTGCGGGTACGCCACCTTCACCATGCGTTGGCTCATTCCTCGGTTGCACCGCTTTCACAACCTGCATCCGCACATCGATATCCAGCTTCACTCATCCATGGACGTGGTGGACTTCGAGCGTTCCGACATCGATGTGGCCATTCGGGGCGGAGACGGACAGTGGCCCGCCTGGGACTGTGTGCTGCTGGCGCCGATCGAGCTGGTCCCGGTCTGCAGTCCAGGACGGCGCGCCGCGTTGAAGTCGAACCGCTTCCCGGGCGATCTGGCCCGCGTGACACTGCTGCACTCCAAAGCCCGTCCCCACGACTGGCGAAAATGGCTCGAGGCCGTGTCCGCCCCGACCGACAGAGCCCGCACCGGCATCACGTTCGACAACGGAAGCCTCGCCTATCAAGCCGCCATCGACGGCGCTGGCGTGGCCATGGCCCAGCATGTCCTGGTGGCAGACGATCTGGCCAAGGGAAGCCTTGTCGCCCTGAGTGGAGTCAAGATACCGAGCGGCGACAACTACTATTTTGTGGCCCCACGCAGGCGCATGCCAGCCAAGGCGGTGGCGTTCAGGGACTGGCTGCTGAAGGAGATCCGGCAGGGGTGAACTTCAGGCGCGTCAGCCACCATCTCCACCCGAATACTCATCCTTCGATCGCGGTGCATCCGGCAGTTGCTCGTCCAGCGACTGCCGATACCTGAGACAACCGCGCAGGAAAACGGGCCACTCTGGCACCACCGGATTGATGGCCGACTTCTCGGGCAAGAGATCCCACATGCCGGGGTGATGCCAGCAAAGGTCGTGCATCGATGTGTCGCGATGCGCCCGCACCGCGTTGCGCAGCTTGACCAGTTCCGTCACGAGTTCCTCGCGACTCAAACCTTCCAGGTCCTGATCCATGGATCCTCCAGCCGAGAAGTGCAGCGACGAGTGACGCTGTTTTCAACCCATTCCGTGCGGGGTGCGGCGTCAATCCGCAACGCGTTCCGGGAATGTAGTCCCAACAGGGCCTTGTGGCTCATCGGCCATCAACGCCTGCATCGCGTCCAGCGTCTGCATCAAGGCACCCAACTGCCGCGCCAGCTCTTCATTGAACGTGTGCACCAGTTCCGCAAAGTGCGGCCGCACCGGGATCCAACAAGGGTGATCCGGATGCGGCTCCCGCTGCGGCAGGATCATGTGCTCCAGCTTGTTGTGCGTCTTGAGCGTGAGCGAAAGGCAATAGGCCTGGTCCGCTGCCTGCATGGCGAGTTTCTGCGCTGGGGTGCGGGTCGGAGAAATGACCATGGTGGGTCTCCCTGAAGCTTCGGCTTTCATCACCAACCGCCGCCACCAAGATCATCGGTGGCGGCGGCCCGAACGGATTAGCCTTACCGGGAACCTCCTGCGAGAACCGGCGAGCCCGAGAGCTCTCCGCCCGAGCCGCCAAAAAATGGAGGCGCAAGCGAAAAGCCGCAGGGTCTGCGGTTAGGAGATCCTGCGGCTTTCGCCACAGGAGGTTCTTCGGCAGGAGGCTAATCCCGATCAAGTCCTTTTTGGAACTTGATCGCGGCAGTATAGCGAGGGGCGGTTGGAGAATTTGGGCTTTGGGGTCCGCTATGCAGCGAGAGCTGCCCGTCATGAGCCGCGTTCCTACTCACGCTCAAGGGCACCAAACAGTCGCTCGGTAGAGGCCCGACCCGGGGTGCGACCGTCTGCTGTCCGAGGTACAGCGGCCGGACGACTTCCGCACGTCGGGTCGCGCCGTGCCAGTGACCGCTTTCCTACAGTTTGACCTGGCGGTGCCGACCCGAACCGGCTATCTGCTCCTCACATTCATGCTCGTTCAAGCGGTCGTTCACGCTCACGCTAGACCCGTCTGTACGAGGCATCAAAGACGCTCAACACGTTTGGGTTGTAGAAGTCCTTCTTGGGGCTCTTCGGGTTCCCCGGATCGAGGTACCGTGCTTTGGCGTATCGCTCATCCGTCAACAGTGGCTTACGCAGAGCGTGGAATCGGCCGTCCTGTTTGAAGTCGCTATACCGAGCAGCCATCCGCTTGCACAGCTCCCGGTAGTCCCATGGGTACTGCGCTCTCACGTCCTCCTCAGTCAAGGTGACCTTCACCGCGTCGGGGTCCTTGGTGACTTGCACCTTGGGGGCGGCGGAAAGCGTCGACTTCTCCAACTTCAACTGCAAGCGCACAGCGACCGCGAACGGCGACTCGGCATTGCCGGGCACCTTCGCCAGACTTTCAAGGTGCCGGATCAGCCGGCTCTCGTCTGCCGAAACGACGACGCTTTCAGCAGTCGAAGCTGGAGCGATGAAGGACAACGGAAGGATCACATGCAGTGACCGAGACAGGTCTCGAGCGAACCACTGCTTCGTCAGAACGACGAAGTTCTGAACCGCGGCGGCTGACAGCTCCTGCGCCTGCCGCGCAAGCAGCGCGTTCGCAGTAACGAAGTGGACTGAGTTGTCTCGAATCTCGGTGAGGGCCTCGAGGTTGTTCTTCACCTCGACATGAAGCTTCGCCGGTGACTTTTCGAGTTCGACAATGCAGGCACCGAGAGAGATCGTCTGCGCGTTTCCGGCACGGTTGAGCTTCAGGAACAGCTTCTTGCTCGGCCTGCCCGACTTCGTCGGCCGCGCTTGATAGACACGTATGGCCTTCAGGTCATTCCCCTCATCCTTGACCACTTTGGCCTTGAGCAGGAGTTCCCAGCCGTTCAGCGCCAAGGTGGCGAAGGTCTCCGCTCGGTACGCGAACGCCGGCTTGTTGTAGACCTCCACCGCCGCCGTGATGGCAGCGACCGCCTTGTCGACAAGCCTCTGATGCAGTGGGGGGCGCACTTGGCTCTCTCTTTCCCTGCCTACTTTGCGTCGATTCTGCGCCGTAACGCGCCCAACATCTCGGGATCGCGGTCTGGGGCATCTTGGGCATCGTCCTTCGGCGTGAGGGTTTGGCGCAGTGCGAGGTAGGCGACAGCGCACGTTGCGGAGGACCGGCCTCGACGCTCCGATAATGAGCGCCGATGCAACGAATCCACCAAGTCCTGCTGCGTTTCTTCCTCCCCCGGCTTCTGGCACGAGCTTGCCCGGCCACAGTTCACCGCTCCAGCGACGAGGGCATGAAGATCAACTGCTTCAACGTCGTGATGCCCGAAACGGGCGCGCGTCCACGTACGGTGCTGGTAGGCATCACGGCCCCCACCGTCCAAGGGCTCGAGTTCGACGGCCATAGTCATAGGCGCCCTGTCACCGTCCAACTGGACGCGATTGACGCCGCCGCGCTCCAGGTGACGCACTACTACGGGCTCGATGAAGTTCGATACGAAGGCGTTGTCCATCTCGTACTCGGGCAAGGAACCAAGTGGCCGTATCTTTGGCTCCACGCGCTGCGCGTGCAGCGTTGGGTTCTACAGAAGTTGTTCAATGCCCGTCAGATGATGCTCGGCGACCGCCTGACCATACTGAAGGACGTTGCTGAGCTCACCTCGCGGGGCGTTGACAGAATTGGCGCCCTCGAGGTGATGAGCCATCGATATGGCGACCGTTGGGCAGGCCACCCCAACTGGCAGGCGTTCCAGGAACGCCTGGACAGGCAACTGCAGCTGCTCGCCGAGGCTGGCGACCTGTCGACATCGGACAACTACAGCTTTCGCCTGACTGGTCAGGGCGTACGGACCCTAGATGAGCGGCGAGACGCCTCTCGGAAGCACGGCGCTAACTGGTGGATGCAATTCGCGGGGTGGGTCGTCGCCGCAGCCGCTTTGGTGTTCGCCGCAGCGCAGGCGAACTTTCTGAAGCTGCCCACTGTGCTCGACCTGCAGAAGGAGAAGGCGAACGGTGGTAAGGCGGCGAGTGCGGCGAGCACCGCTGCGCCTCAACCGTCCGTGGCACGCCCTGCGGTGGTGCCGCCCAGTACCACCTCCTCGGCATCTTCGTTCGCGACGATCCCCGCACCAGCCGCATCAGCGTCTCGACTTCAGCCTGCATTGTCTGCTGCGTCTCGCTGACGTGAGCATCACTACCCCCTGGCGTCTCCATCCAGCGCGCTCGGGCTAAGCTGGGTGCCCTAGAGCTGTCCTTCGCGAATGACTCTTCTTGGCCGACAGTGCTCGGCCGCCCCAGCATCCGAAAGCTGACCTTCGCCGCAGCGATCCGAGAGGTTCCTCACCCTGCGCCCCGCGGCCCGGCACGCCCGAGAGCGCAACCTAAGCGGCCCTCAACTTTGTGGAGACCGTCATGGGAACCACTCATCGGGAGCCGTGGAACAAGGGCAAGATCGTCGGACAGAAGGCGCCCTTCAAGGTCAAGGACATATGGGCGCTTCGCGTCAGGCTGCAGATGCAGGGTCGTGCGCGGGAGCTGGCGCTCTTCAACCTTGGCATCGACAGCAAGCTTCGGGGCTGCGACCTTATCGGCCTGAGGGTCCGCGACGTCTGCCACGGCGATCAAGTGGCGGCGCGTGCACTGGTCATGCAGCACAAGACCGAGCGTCCTGCTCAGTTCGAGATCACGCCGGCTACCAGAGAGGCGGTGCAGGCCTGGATCAAGCGTGCAGGGCTGAAGCCGGAAGACTACCTGTTCCCCAGCCGCATCCACGGCTCGCCGCACCTGGGCACCCGTCAGTACGCTCGCATTCTTGGGCGTTGGGTGGAGGAGCTCGGGCTGGACCCAGCCGAGTACGGCACCCACTCGATGCGGCGGACGAAGGCGACGCTGATCTATCGGCGCACCAAGAACCTTCGAGCGGTGCAGCTGCTGCTCGGGCACTCCAAGCTCGAGTCGACCGTCAAGTACCTCGGCATCGAGGTCGATGACGCGCTCGAAATTTCTGAGCAGACGGAAATCTGAGTCAGCCCTTGAACCGGAGCGGCCGCACCTGTCGCCGTGACGGGGCGTCCGCCCTGAATGCCAGCTTTGTGGCGGGCGGCCGATCGAGAGGTCTTGGCCATCTGCAGACGTTCAGTACCGGCAGCATTCCGGCACTTCATCGACCTGCACCACGCGGCGCCGATCATGCACGTGCGCGCAACTCCCTCACGCCGCGGCCCAGCTTGCGACGCAACAAGGCCCGAAGGGTCACACCGTCGGAGTAGCCAATCTGTGCGGCGATTTGGTCGACGCTCTGGCTGCCGGTTCGCAGCAGATGCACCGCACGCTCGACGCGCAGATCCTGGAAGTACGAGAGGGGTGTCTTGCCCAACACGCTTTGCACGCGCCGCGCCAAGGTGCGTTCACTGGCGCCCGCTGCGACGGCCGCATCGGCGAGAGAGAACCCGTGCGCGAGTTGCTGCCTGGCCCAGCCTTCAAAGCGCTCGACCACCGGGTCGGCATGGGCTAGGTGATCGGGGATCACGAACTCAGCTTGCGAGCCGCGGGCCTCTACCAGCAGGTATCGCGCCGCCAGAGCCGCCAGCGCCGGGCTACGGCTGCGCACGACGCTCAATGCCAGGTCGAGATGAGCCAAGGCGGCGCCGGCCGTGGTGAAGCCGGCCGAACTCACAAGCATGCGGGACTCGTCGAGCGCCACGTGCGGATAGCGCTGCCGAAACATTGGCGCCAGCCACCACGAAGTTGTGGCGCGCTGGCCATCTAGCAGCGCGCTCTCCGCCAGCAAGAAGGTGCCGGTGCAGGCGGCGCCAGTGGCCGCGCCGGCGCTTGACCATTGCTGCAACGCGACGACTGCGTCGGCCACGTCCGCATGCGCGAGACGCGCGGCGAGCGCGTCTGGCATCTTGGCGCCGAGCGCGGGCACCAGAACAACGTCAGGGTTCTGCACGCGGTGCACTGGCACGACCGGTACCGTCAGACCGTGCGCGGTGCGCACGCGACGCCGAACGCCGACTACCGTGACGTCGACGGGCGGCGGCGCCTGTGCGAGCGAGCCCGCCAGTTCATTGGCCGTGCTCAGTGTGTCCATGAGTGCAGCAAGACCCAGGTCGAACACGCCATCGAGAACAAGAAGGTGTAGATTCATGGCAGAAATGATATCAATGTTGGCATTCCTGCCACTCGCGGAAACTGCCGCCGCGCCCGAGACTTAGGACGCGCCAACGCTGTCACCCGTTCAACCAGAGGATCACTCCATGACCAAGTTCGCCCTGTTCGTCCGCCTCGAAGCCAAGCCTGGCCAGGAAGCCGCCGTTGCCGACTTTCTGCGAGGCGCGTTGCCGCTCGCCAACGCCGAGTCGGGCACCACCGCCTGGTTCGCATTGAAGTTCGGCCCATCGACGTTCGGCGTCTTTGACGCTTTTGCGGACGAGGCCGGCCGCGAGGCTCACCTGCACGGCCCGATTGCCGCCGCGTTGATGGCGAACGCAGGCGCCTTGCTCAGTACACCGCCGAACATCGAGAGGATCGATCTGCTGGCGGCGAAATTGCCTGGCTGACGAGCTGACCACGGCGGCAAATGTGAAGCTCCGTATGGCTTGAGTGATCGGGATGAAGAGGTCCTGTCCTCGTGGGCCGCTCCTTCAAACCGATCCCAATTGAACCGCTCTTGCCGGCGGTGGCCGCGTCGAAGTAGTCCCGGCCACAAACCGCCCGTGGGAGCGGGCGGCTAGCCCGCACGGTCTCAACCCGCGCGCTGCGCCTTTATCGCCCTGACTACCGTCTACCCGTGTGTGCCCTCCACGGGGCGGCCGGCGTACCGGTCCGACCGCTTCGTGACGCCGGATTCAGGGCCGTGGATGTCGGTTCAGGGTCGTCGGCCGCCCTCCCCGCTTGGTCAAAGCTGCCGCTCGCGATCAAGGCTCCCGTCGACCGGCGGGCTTGATTGACTCGGCTACCCTTGAATGACGGCTGTCAACCTCGAGCAGTCGATCAAGGCCGGAGTGGTCGAGCGACCGGTTGTGTCGGCAGCCGCCGTTCGGGCCGCGAACGCGAGTGACTGGGTCCAGTCTTAAGCCGACGTCGAGAAATCGTGCTCGGCTCGCCAGTCAAGCCTTGGTGATCACCACATCCGTCACAGGCCGGGCAACGCAAGGCAGGCAATAGCCCTCTGCTTTTTCCTCGGCGCTCAGGCCGGGCCAGGCCATCTCGTAGCGCACCTGGCCCTGCAGCAGCCGAGCCAGGCACGTGCGGCAAGTGCCGTTGCGACACGACACGGGCCATGCCATGCCTGCGCGCGTCATCGCAGAAAACAGGCTGCTCTCGCTGTCGGCCTCGATGTCTGCCGTCTGGCCGTCAATGCGGATGCGGAAGCTTGTCATGCGCGTGGATAAGGGAATGAAGTGGGCTTGGGCTTTTGCGCATGACGCTGGAGCATTGGAAGTATGACGCGGGCAACGATTTCGTCGGCGCCCTGGTGCTCTCGCTGCACTGAGCCGCGCGCACCTTTGACCTGGAGTCACACTGCCAGATGCCCCGGCGAACTGGCTTGAATTGACCGAAGACAACACGACACTCAGAAGGGCGACGTGTCTGAAGCTCCTGTGCTTCTCCCAGCAGAAGCGCGCTGAATCGTCCGTAGGTACTCTAGTGACTGCCACAAGCCCAGCGCAAATCCGTCCGGATCGAGAAAGTCAGCGCTCCAGCCGCCTGGAGCCTCGGTGACTGGCGTGACGATCGTGACACCCTTGGACGCGAGGTTTGCCACCACGTCATCGATGCCGCCGTCCGGTACCGTGAACACGAGGGCTGGCGTATTCCCGCGCACGGCCTCTTGCTGGAAAAAGACGATCTCCAGCCCGTTTTCGAGCCTGCCTTGCAGCCAGAAAGGCTCGGCACCTTCCATGCGTTCAAGTTTCAGGCCCAAGGTGTCGGTGTAGAAGGACTCGGTCCGTTCGATGTCGCTGACGTAGTAGACAACGCTTGCAGTCTGGGGCTTGAAGTTCATGGGTATGTCCGCGGGGTTGCAATGGAGCTCTTGAGGTTCTCTTGAGCAGGCCCTTAGACGTGGGCCGAGATTTCCTCAACGAGGGTGTGCATGACCCTGACCGGCAGTTCGTGCCCGACGCCAGGCAGAACCAGAAGTCGTGCGCCTGGAATGCCTGAAGCGAGAGCCTCGCCGTTCTCTATTGGAAGGATGGGATCGTCTTCGCCGTGGATGACGAGAGTGGGCTTCGTGATCTGGCGATACTGCCCGGTCCAGTCGTCGCGGAGTTGCACCCATCCATGGTTGTAGGCGCTGGCAAGTTGTGGGGAGTGGCTCATGACGGCCTCGACCCGGGCGTTCGCCCGCTCAAAATCGAAGGGCTGACCCGAGCCCGCGCACAACCGTTCCGCATTCATCAGGAAGTCGCGGACCAACTGCGGTTTGGACCAGTCCAGGTTCGCAAGCGTCGCAAAGTGTTCAAGAAACACCGGTGCGATGTGAGGCAGCGCTTCGCCGTCCCAACCCAGCGGCTCCGAGCCGATCAACGTCAAACCGGTCACTCGATCGGGGGTGGTGCGGGCGGCGATCTGCGCAATGAGGCCGCCAAGCGACATGCCGACGAGGTGTGCGTGTTCGATGCCATAGGCATCCATCACTGTCAGTAGATCCGCCACCATGTCCTCGACAGCGTACGGGGGGCGCCGGGTGGGTAGGTGGTGGAACGACCGGTATCGCGATGGTCGTATCGAACGACAAAATGGTCATGTTCAGCCAAGCCAACACACAATTCGTCTGGCCAACCCAGCATGGAAGCCGTCGCTCCCATGACGAGCACCACTGCAGGGCTTGAAGCAGTTCCGAAGCTCTGTGTGGCGAGGGTTACACCACCTGCGTGCACATTTCTGTTGAGGACATTCATGAATTTCGATTCCAACGTACTGGCGGAAAGCTGCGGCAAGCGCACTTCTAGAGTTCCACTGCGGGAGATCGAGTCCGACACGAGGCGAAGCCCAGCCAGGTATGCGGGTTCCCTTCCCAACACCATCCCAGCTTCGGGCGCTTGGCACTGAGCCAAAGTGCGGGCACACGCTTGTCAGAGCCTCGCGAGCCCAGCATCATGAAACAGCGGTTGGGTTGAAGAAACTCAGGGTACTGGGTAACCACCGAGACACCTTCCTCAATGGTCAGAGGAAATCGGCCTTCGCTCCTGATCTGCATGTGGGCCGCGTTGGGAACTTCATTGAGTGATTCGTTGCCCCGATCAATGTCCATCAGGAGATACGCCTGCCCATCCGGAATCGGAAGATCGGCGATCGGTCTGAAGTCTGCTGGCGTGCAAGGACGCAGCCCCTCGACGGCCGTTCGCCCGTCACGCTCCACGAGCGGGAGCGTCTTCTCCACGGGGGCAGCCGCACTGTTGATAATCAGGACATAGCCGATCGTCCCTTCCTGCACTTTCAAGCCGGGAGCGCCTTCGGGCAGATGTGCGCGCAACCTGGACAGGCGCTGGCGAAACACCTCGGCCGTGCAATCCAGCATCTCCGGGTAACCCAACTTCACGAGTTGATCGACCTGTTCATCGAATGATTTCATTGCCTTCCCTTGTATGCGTACGATGTACGCGATGGTCTCATTTTCGCTTCTGCTCGTCAACTGGCCGATAGGAGTCCGCGTGTCTTCACACTTTTCCGGAAGGGGCGACCCCCGTGCGACGCTCTCCCTGCTTTGGGGCTTGCCAAGGACGCCGAAGCCAGGTCGCAAGCCCAGTCTTTCGCCCGAGATGATTGGTGCTGCGGCGATGTCCCTGGCAGACGCCTCTGGACTGGAAGCGTTGTCCATGCGCGCGTTGGGAGAAGAGCTCGGCGTGTCGACCATGTCCCTTTATCGATACGTCCCTGGCAAGCCGGAGCTGCTCGACCTGATACTGGAACTGGCCTACGGAGAGCTCGCACAGGAACTGACGGAAGGGGATTGGCCTACCCGGCTTCGCCGGTTGGCGCGCGACACATGGGACCTGTATCTGAGGCATCCGTGGATGCTGGAGATCTCCATGTATCGAGCGTCACTCGGACCCTATTCGATCGCCAAGTACGAGCGTGAGTTGAACGCGGTAGCAGGCATAGGCCTCACCGACCTGGAGATGGATCTGACGGTCTCCGCCGTGTCCGACTATGTGCGGGGCGCCGCGAGCAGAGCGGTCGAGGGTCGGGTCGCTCGCCAGGCGACGGGCCACTCTGATGAGGAATGGTGGAAGCTTCATTCCAGCTTCGTCGAAGAACTCGTCGATCCGAAAGTTTTCCCGCTGGCGGTGAGGATTGGCGCGAAGGCCGGAGCTGAGTACGGCGGGACGACCGATCCTGCGATTTCGTTCGATTTCGGCCTGGAACGTCTGATCCAGGGACTTCAGGCCTTGCTGGAGTCTCGATCCAGTCATTGAGCAAAAGAACTCCAGGATGGGCCCGAATGAGCTCATCCAGGAAAGCGCCCATGCAATCACAGCAGCAGAGCTGAACCAGAGAAAAAAAAAACGCCCCGCATGGGCGGGGCGCTCTTCAGGCTCTGCCTTCTTACTTGGGCATGATCACCGTGTCGATCACGTGGATGACGCCGTTGTCTGCCGCGATGTCGGTCTTCACCACATTGGCAGCGTCCACCTTGACGCCACCGGTGGTCGACACGGTCATGGAGCTGCCCTGAACGGTTTTCACGGGGCCCGCCTTCACGTCCTTGGCCATCACTTTGCCGGGCACGACGTGGTAGGTGAGCACTTTGGTGAGAGCCGCCTTGTCTTTCAGCAGCGCGTCCAGCGTGGCCTTGGGGATCTTGGCAAATGCCTCGTCGGTTGGGGCGAACACCGTGAACGGGCCAGGACCCTTGAGCGTGTCAACCAGGCCGGCAGCTTGTACGGCGGTGACGAGCGTCTTGAACGAGCCGGCTGCAACGGCGGTGTCCACGATGTCTGCAGCCTGGGCGGAGCCCAGCGAGGCAAACGCCACGAGGGAAGAAATGATCAGCTTTTTCATGGGTAAGTCCTTGCAAGAGGGTTGAGGTAGAGGTCGATTGCACTGTCTGCGTTGCTGGCGAATTCGCCTTCAGCGAGTCATCGCGGTCGAATACTAAACGCCAAATTCTCCAAATAGACTGATTAGTCTGTAAGGATACTTTTCTGTACGGTTTTTCGGTCGAGGAGCGCCCTTCACCCTCCACCACCACAACCCGAGTAACGGACCTCAGACCAATGACCAGCTCGGTAAAAACACCTAGCAAATTTCTGAGGTACGTACCTCAGAATGCCGGCATGGAAGCCCGGAACCCCCTCAAAGCGCGAGCCACGCTGGAAGACGTGGCGCTGGATGCGCAGGTCAGCCTGGCCACGGCGGACCGGGTGGTGAACAAGCGGCCCGGGGTGCGTGAAGCGACCGTGGCTCGGGTGAATGCGGCGGTGCGGCGGCTGGGTTACCGGCCCGATCCTTCTGCGGCCAAGCTGGCGCGCTCGCGCCTGCGCCGGGTGGCGTTTCTGCTGCCGGCGGGCAACAACCGGTTCGTGGATCAGCTGGGTGAGCAGATCGAGGCCAATGCCGAATGGATGCGCGACCAGCGCATCGACTCCGAGGTGCTGTCGGTCAACGTGTTCAACCCCGGCGAGCTGGCCAAGGCGCTGCTGGCACAGGTGGGCCAGCGCGATGCGGTGGTGGTCATGGCGCTCGATCACCCGGTGGTGCGCTCGGCCATCGACCAGCTCACGCAGGCGGGCACGGTGGTGATCACGCTGGTGTCGGACGTGCCCTCTTCCACGCGCCAGCACTATGTGGGCATCGACAACACAGCGGCGGGCCGCACGGCGGCCACGCTCATTGGGCGTTTCGTGGGCTCGCGCAAGGCGCAGGTGGCCATCATCCTGGGCAGCCTTTCGCTGCGCGACCACGCCGAGCGTTACTTCGGTTTCAACCAGGTGATGGCGCAGGAGCACCCGCACCTCACGGTGCTGCCGCCGCTCGAGGGGCAGGACGACGCGGGGCGCAACCAGTCGCTGGCTGTGCAGTTGCTCGCCGATCACCCGGAGCTGGCCGCCATCTACAGCGTGGGCGCGGGCAATGCCGGCATCTGCCAGGCGCTGCGCGGCGCGGGGCGCGACCAGAACACGGTGTTCGTCGGCCATGAACTCACAGCCGTGTCGCGCGCGGAGCTGCTCAGCGGCACGATGGACGCGGTGATCAACCAGGACGCGGGCCACGAGATCCGCTCGGCCCTGCGCGTGGCGCTGGCGCAATGGTCGCAAGAGCCGGTGCTGGCGGACCAGGAACGCATCCGCATCGACATTTACCTGAAGGACAACCTGCCGTGATCACCCTCGGCCTGGACCTGGGCACCTCCGGCGTGAAAGCCTTGCTGCTGGACGGCGACACGACGCTGGCCACGGCCACGGCGCCGCTCACGGTGCAGCGGCCGCAGCCGGGTTGGTCCGAGCAAGACCCGGAAGACTGGTGGCGTGCCACCGAGCGGTGTCTGGACGAACTCGCCGCCGCGCACCCGCGCGCGCTGGCGGCGGTGAAAGGCATTGGCCTGTCGGGCCAGATGCACGGCGCCACGCTGCTCGACGCGGGTCATGCCGTGCTGCGCCCCTGCATCCTCTGGAACGATGCGCGCAGCGGCGCGCAGTGCGCCGAGCTGGAAGCGCCTGCGCTCAACCTGCGCCGCCTCACCGGCAACCCGGCCATGGCGGGCTTCACCGCGCCCAAGCTGATGTGGGTGCGCGAGCACGAGCCAGAGATTTTTTCGCGGGTGGCGCGCGTGCTGCTGCCCAAGGCCTGGCTGCGCTGGAAATTGAGCGGTGAGTTCGTGGAAGACATGTCGGATGCTTCGGGAACGCTGTGGCTGGACGTGGCGCAGCGCCGCTGGTCGCCGCTGCTGCTGGCGGCGTGCGGCCTGTCCGAAGCGCAGATGCCGCGTTTGGTGGAAGGCACCGAACCGGCCGGCCAGTTGCGCCCGGAATGGGTGGCGCGCTGGGGCTTTAATGTGGCCCCGGTGATTGCGGGTGGCGCTGGCGACAACGCGGCCGGTGCCGTGGGCGTGGGCGCGGTGAATGCGGGCGATGCGTTCGTGTCGCTCGGCACATCGGGCGTGTTGTGGGCCACCACCGCGGGCTTCGCGCCCGCCGCCAGCCAGGGGGTGCACGCGTTCTGCCACGCCCTGCCCGGCTTGTGGCACCAGATGGGCGTGCAGCTTTCGGCCGCGGCGTCGCTGGCGTGGTGGGCGCGCACCGCCGGGGCGAACGAAGCGCGACTGCTGGATGAACTGGACCACGCCGACCCCGGGCCCGCGCCCTGCTGGTTCCTGCCCTACCTGAACGGCGACCGCACCCCGCACAACGACAGCGCGGTGCGCGGCGGTTTCCTGCACCTCTCGGCCGACACCGAGCGCCATGACATGACACAGGCCGTGCTGGAAGGCGTGGCGTTCGCGTTTCGCGATGCGCGCGATGCGCTGGCCACCGCCGGCACCCGGCTCGCTGAGGCCGACCTGCTGGGCGGCGGCGCGCGATCGGCGCGCTGGAGCCAGGTGCTGGCCGACGTGCTGGGCATGCCGCTGCACCAGATCGAAGGCGGCGAACACGGCTGTGCGCTGGGCGCAGCGCGGCTGGCGCGCGCGGCGGCCGGCGGCGGCAGCACCTTTGACAAGCCGCGCCGGCTGCGCAGCTTCGAACCCGGCCGCGAACGTGCGGCCCTCTACGACGAGGCCCATCTCCGCTGGCAGGCGCTGTACGGCCTGGCACGGCAGGTGGCCACGCCCCTGCAGACCATTCCCTCGGCCATGCCCGCATGAGCCTTCCCTTTCCACCGCCCAACACGCTCACAGCGCCCTCACCATGACACAGACCCTCGCACCCGAACCCGTGGCCAGCGCCCAGCGCCATGGCTACTTCAGCTTCCGCCAGCCCATTGCATTCCGGGGCGAAGGCTTCAAGCCCACGGCATCCGAACCGCTGGCCTACCAGTACTACGACAAGAACCGCCTGGTGCTGGGCAAACGCATGGAAGACCAGCTGCGCTTTGCCACCTGCTACTGGCACAGCTTCGGCTGGGGTGGCACCGACCCCTTTGGCGAGCCCACGTTCCAGCGCCCCTGGCACGGCGCCGGCGACCCCATGGCGCAGGCCATCCACAAGGCCGATGTCGCCTTCGACCTGTTCCGCCTGATCGACTCGCCCTTCTTCACCTTCCACGACCGCGACGTGGCCCCCGAAGGCGCCACGCTGCGTGAATCGAACGAACACTTGAAGCGCATCGAAGGCGTGTTCGAACAGAAGATGGACGAGACCGGCGTGAAGCTGCTCTGGGGCACCGCCAACCTGTTCTCCAACCGGCGCTACCTCGCCGGCGCCGCCACCAACCCCGACCCGGACGTGTTCGCCTACGCCGCCGCGCAGGTGAAGAACGTGATGGAAATGACCCACCGACTCAAGGGCCAGAACTACGTGTTGTGGGGCGGGCGCGAAGGCTACGAGACGCTCCTCAACACCGACCTCAAGCGCGAGCTGGCGCAGCTCGGCCGCTTCCTGAACCTGGTGGTGGAGCACAAGCACAAGATCGGCTTCACCGGCCAGATCCTCATCGAACCCAAGCCAGCCGAGCCCACCAAGCACCAGTACGACTACGACGTGGGCACCGTGTACGGTTTCCTGAAGGCGCACGGGCTGGAAAACGAAGTGAAGGTGAACCTGGAGCAGAACCACGCGCTGCTGGCCGGCCACACGTTCGAACACGAAATTGCCTTGGCGGGCGCGCTCGGCATCTTTGGTTCGCTCGACATGAACCGGGGCGACGAAATGCTGGGCTGGGACACCGACCAGTTCCCCAACAACCTGCCCCAGGTAGCCAGCACCCTGTACGAAGTGCTGCGGGCCGGCGGCATCGGACAGGGTGGCCTGAACTTCGACGCCAAGCTGCGCCGCCAGTCCATCGACGCCGACGACCTGGTGTGGGCCCACGCCACCGCCATGGACCTGTGCGCACGCGCCCTGCTGGTGGCCGAAAAGATGATCCAGGATGGCGCGTTGCAGCGCCACGTGGAGAGCCGTTACCAGGGCTGGGATTCGCCCCGTGGCCGCGCCATCCTGAACGGCGAACGCTCGCTGGACGCGCTGGCGCGAGAGGTGGAGGCCGACGGCCTGGAGCCGCAGCCGCGCTCGGCCCAGCAGGAGCGGCTGGAGCACCTGGTCAACAGCTACCTCTGAACACCGTCACACACCAAGACATCGCAGAACAAGGAGACGACACACATGGCCACCAACATCAAGGGCCCCGGCATCTACCTCGCGCAGTTCGCCAGCGACACCGCACCGTTCGACTCGTGGGCATCGATCACGAAATGGGCCGGCGGCCTGGGCTTCAAGGGCGTGCAGATCCCGTCGTGGGACAAGCGAATCTTCGACATGGACAAGGCCGCTGAATCGCAGACCTACTGCGACGAGATTGCCGGTGTGGCGCGCGAGAACGGCGTGGCCATCACGGAACTCGGCACGCATCTGCAGGGCCAGCTCGTGGCCGTGCACCCAGCCTACGACGAAGCCTTCGACGGTTTTGCACCGGAGGCGTTTCGCAAGAATCCCAAGGCGCGCCAGGCGTGGGCGGTGGAACAGATGAAGCTCTCGGCCAAGGCCTCGCAGCGCCTGGGCCTGAAGAGCAACGTGAGTTTTCCCGGTGCGCTGGCGTGGCCGTTCCTGTATCCGTGGCCGCAGCGCCCGGCGGGTCTGATCGACGCCGCTTTCGACGAACTGGCCAAGCGCTGGAAGCCGATCTTCGACGCGTTCGAAGACGCCGACTGCAATGTGTGCTTTGAATTGCACCCCGGCGAAGACCTGTTCGACGGCACCACGTTCGAGATGTTCCTGGAGCGCGTGAACAACCACCCGCGCTGCTGCATCAACTACGACCCGTCGCACTTCCTGCTGCAGCAGCTGGACTACCTCGAGTTCATCGACATCTACCACTCCCGCATCAAGGCATTGCACATCAAGGACGCCGAGTTCCGCCCCACCGGCCGCCAGGGCGTGTATTCCGGCTACCAGCCGTGGGTGGAACGCGCCGGGCGCTTCCGGTCCCTCGGCGACGGGCAGGTGGACTTTGGCGCCATCTTCTCCAAGATGGCGCAGTACAACTACGACAGCTGGGCCGTGCTGGAGTGGGAGTGCTGCCTGAAGCACCCCGAGGCCGGTGCGGCCGAAGGCGCGGAGTTCATCCGCAAGCACATCATCCGCGTCACGGAAAAGGCGTTTGATGATTTCGCCGGTGGCGACACCGACCCCGCGCAACTGCGCCGCATGCTCGGCCTGCAGGAGGCCTCGAAATGACGATCGAAGCCGGTTCCACAGCGGAAGGTGCGGGCCGCCGCATCCGCCTGGGCATGGTGGGTGGCGGTGAAGGCGCTTTCATCGGCGCGGTGCACCGCATCGCTGCGCGCCTGGACGACCATTACGAGCTGGTGGCCGGCGCACTCTCGTCCACACCTGAAAAGGCCCTGCGTTCGGCGCAGGCGCTGGGCTTGGCGCGCGCGTACCCCGATTTCCGCACCATGGCGCGCGGGGAAGCGGCGCGCGGTGCGGATGGCATCGAGGTGGTGTCCATCGTCACGCCCAACGACCAGCACGCGCCGGCCGCCGAAGCGTTTCTCGAAGCCGGCATCCACGTCATCTGCGACAAGCCGGTGACCACCACCCTGGCCGAAGCGAAGCGCCTGCGCGAGCTGGCCAGGGCCAAAGGCCGGCTGCTGGCCGTGACCTACAACTACAGCGGTTACCCCATGGTGCGGCACGCGCGCCGCCTGGTGCGCGATGGCGCGCTGGGCAAGATCCGCCTGGTGCAGGTGGAGTACGCGCAAGACTGGCTGACCGAACCGCTGGAATCCAGCGGGCAGAAGCAGGCCGCGTGGCGCACCGACCCGGCGCGCGCTGGCGCGGGTGGCTGCATTGGCGACATCGGCACGCACGCCTACCAGCTTGCTGCGTTCGTGAGCGGGCTGCAGACGCAGTCGCTCTGCGCGGAGCTCAGCGCCTTTGTACCCGGCCGCGCGCTGGACGACAACGTGCAGGTCATGCTGCGCTTTGCCGGTGGCGCACGCGGTGCGCTCTGGGCCAGCCAGGTGGCACCGGGCAATGAGAACGGCCTGCGCCTGCGCATCTACGGCGACAAGGCCGGGCTCGAATGGCGTCAGGAGCACCCCAACCAGTTGCACTGGTCGCCGTTCGGCCAGGCCACGCAGATCGTCTCGCGCGGCACGGGCGCGGCCAATGCCGACGCCGCACGCGTCTCACGCCTGCCCTCGGGGCATCCGGAAGGCTACCTGGAAGGTTTTGCCACGGTCTACGCCGAAATCGCGCAGGCCCTGCGCGCCGCGCGCGATGGGTCTGCCCTCTCGCCCGACGTGGTGTTCCCCACCATCGAGGACGGCGTGCACGGCATGGCGTTCATCGAAGCTGCCGTGCGCTCGTCGCAGCAGGGTGGGCAATGGGTGGAGGTACCTGCGTGAGCCTCAGCGTGCGCTTTAACGAGGTCGTGAAGGACTTCGGGCCGGTGCGCGTGCTGCACGGCGTGAGCTTCGAGCTCGCGCCCGGGCGCATGGTCGGCCTGCTGGGCGAGAACGGGGCGGGCAAGTCCACGTTGATGAAGATCCTTTCGGGCTACGAAACCTTGAGCGGCGGCAGCCTGGAGGTGGACGGCCAGGTGCGGCATTTCACCAGCTCGCGCGACGCGGAAGAAGCCGGCATCGTGCTGATCCACCAGGAGTTCAACCTGGCCGACGACCTGACCGTGGCGCAGAACATCTTTCTGGGGCGCGAGCGGCGCAAGGGCTGGCTGCTGGACGAGTCGGGCATGCGCAGCGCCGCGCGCGATGTGCTGCAGCAGGTGGGGCTGGACATCGACCCCGATACACGGGCGCGCGATCTGATCGTGGCCGAGAAGCAGTTGGTGGAGATTGCCAAGGCGCTCTCGCGCAACGCGCGCCTGCTGGTGATGGACGAGCCCACGGCCACGCTCACACCGTCGGAGACGCAGCGCCTCTTCGCGCTCATTGCGCAGTTGCGCGCCCAGGGGGTGACGGTGATCTACATCTCGCACAAGCTCGACGAAGTGGAGCGTGTGACGGACGAGATCGTGGTGATGCGCGACGGCCGCTTCGTGGCGCGCGGGCCTACGGCCGAACACACCCGCCACCAGATGGCCAACCTGATGGTGGGGCGCGAGCTCTCCGACATGTTCCCGCCGCGCGTGGCACCACCTGCCGGCGAGCCGCTGCTGTCGGTGAAGAACGTGACCGTGCCCGGCTGGGCGAAGAACGTGAGCTTCGACGTTCGCCCCGGTGAGATCCTGGGCTTTGCCGGGCTGGTGGGCGCGGGTCGCACCGAGCTCTTTGAAGGCCTGCTGGGCCTGCGACCCGTGAGCGCCGGCGAGATGCAACTGGCCGGCCGCGTGGTGCGTTTCAAGAACCCGCGCGAGGCCGCGCACGAGGGCCTGACCTACCTGAGCGAAGACCGCAAGGGCTGCGGCCTGCACATCCGCATGTCCCTGCAGGAGAACCTGACGCTCATGGACCTGGACCGGCACGCCCGACCGATGCTCGACCCGAGTTCCGAGCGCCGCGCCCTCGAGAAGGCGGTGGCCGATTTCGGCATCCGCACCGGCTCGCTGGATGCGCCCGCGGGCTCACTCTCGGGCGGCAACCAGCAGAAGCTGGCCATGGCCAAGGTGCTGCAGCCCAACCCCCGCGTGGTGGTGCTCGACGAACCCACGCGCGGCGTGGACGTGGGTGCCAAGCGCGACATCTATTTCCTGGTCCAGCGCCTCGCGGCGGAAGGCCGCGGCGTGGTGGTGATCTCCTCCGAGCTGATGGAGCTGATCGGCCTGTGCCACCGCGTGGTGGTGATGCGCGCGGGCGCCGTGCAGTCCACGCTGGACGCCGACCACCTGACCGAAGAGGCGCTCATTGCTCACGCCACTGGAACACATTGAAATGAACCAGAACACCGCTCACGCTGAGCCCTCCCCCGTTCGGGCTGAGCCTGTCGAAGCCCCGCCCACCCAGGGCCGTCAACCCTTGCGGCAGTTCCTGCGTAACGCCGGTCCCATCGTCGGGCTGGTGCTGCTCTGCATCGTCGGCACGCTGCTCAACCCGGACTTCGCCACCTGGGACAACGCCATGAACGTGCTCACGCGCACGGCCTTCATCGGCATCATCGCCGTGGGCATGTGCTTCGTGATCATCTCCGGCGGCATCGACCTCTCGGTCGGGTCCATGGCCGCGCTGATTGCGGGCTGCATGATCATGGTGATGAACTGGGTGGCGCCGCTCGTGGGCAGCCCGGTGGCCGCCGTCCTGGTCGGCATGGCGATTGCCATCATCCTTGGGGCTGCCTTTGGTCTTGCGCACGGCGTGCTCATCACCAAGGGCCGCATCGAACCCTTCATCGTCACGCTGGGCACGCTGGGCATCTTCCGCGCCTACCTCACCTACTTCTCCAACGGCGGCGCGCTCACGCTCGACAACGATCTCGGCGACGCCTACGGCCCGGTGTACTACGGCGCCTGGCTGGGCATTCCCATTCCCATCTGGGTGTTCCTGGGTGTGGCGCTGGCCGGTGCGCTGCTGCTGAACCGCACGCGCTACGGCCGCTATGTGCAGGCCATTGGCTCCAACGAACAGGTGGCGCGCTACGCCGCCGTGGCGGTGGACCGCATCAAGATCCTCACCTATGTGCTGCTCGGCGTTTGCGTGGGCATTGCCACCCTGCTCTACGTGCCGCGCCTGGGCTCGGCCTCGCCATCCACCGGCCTGCTCTGGGAGCTCGAAGCCATTGCGGCCGTCATCGTCGGTGGCACGGCGCTCAAGGGCGGCCAGGGTCGCATCGTCGGCACTGTCGTCGGTGCCGTGCTGCTCTCCGTCATCGGCAACATCCTCAACCTCACCAGCATCATCAGCGTGTACCTCAACGCGGCGGTGCAGGGTTTCGTGATCATCGTCGTGGCCTTCCTCCAAAGAGGGCGACGATGAATTCCCCGGCGGCGCAGCCCTTTGGCCGGCGAGCCATTTCAGCCTCGAGAACCTACCCAGGAGACATCATGAACAGACGCCTTTTTTCTGCCATTTCACTGGCCATCGCCACCCTCGTCACGGCACCGACCACCTTCGCCCAGAACAAGATGGTGATGGGTGTGTCGATTCCCGCCGCCACCCACGGCTGGACCGGCGGCGTGGTCTATTGGGCCAACCGCACCAAGGCCGAACTCGAGAAGCAGTACCCCGGCTCTTCCGTCATCGTGAAGACCGCCGGCTCCGCTGCCGAGCAGGCCAACCAGGTGCAGGATCTGCAGACCGTCAACAAGATCGACACGCTGGTGATCCTGCCGTTCGAATCCGCACCGCTGACCAAGCCCGTGGGCCAGGTCAAGAGCAAGGGCGTGTTCGTGACGGTGGTGGACCGTGGCCTCACCGATCCCACCGCGCAGAACGCGTATGTGGCCGGTGACAACCCCGGCTTCGGCAAGGTGGCCGGCGAGTACATGGCCAAGGCCATGGGTGGCAAGGGCAACGTGGTGGTGCTGCGCGGCATCCCGACCGTGATCGACAACCAGCGTGTCGACGCCTTCAACGCGGTGATGAAGAACCACCCGAACATCAAGGTGCTGGACGCCAAGCACGGCAACTGGAACCGCGACGACGCCTTCAAGGTGATGCAGGACTACCTGACGCGCTTCAAGCAGATCGACGCCGTGTGGGCATCGGATGACGACATGGCCGTGGGCGTGCAGAAGGCGATTGAGCAGGCCAAGCGCACCGACGTGAAGCTGGTGCTGGGCGGCGCGGGTTCCAAGGACTACATCAAGAAGGTGATGGACGGCGACAAGGTCGTCACCGCCGATGTGACGTATTCGCCCAGCATGATCGCGGACGCCATGAAGCTCACGGCCGAGTCGCGCGTGAAGGGCACTGCCATGCCCGCCACCACCACGATCCCCTCGGTGCTGATCACCAAGGAAAACGCGTCGAAGTACTACTTCCCGGACTCGCCTTTCTAAGTCGGCCCTGACCCTGCCACCCGCATCGCGAGTTGCCACAGCGCAACCCGGTGCGCGGCGGCCAGGGCATCGGGCGATGCATCGCTCAACGTCACCTGAAAGTCGGCAGCGCCCAGCACGGGCGCGGCAGCGCCGGCCCCCATTCCCGTCAGCCACCACCGCGCCTGCAGACGCAGCGTGCGCTGCGCGGCGTCGGCCATCAAGGTCACGATCTCCAAGCGCAACCGGCGGCCCAACGTCACACCCGACGGCGCGGGTGCGCGCCATACCAGTCCGTCGCCGCGCAGCAGCGCCAGATCGGACACCAGCAGGCGGGGAATGCTGTCGCGCAGGGGCTCGGCCCAGCGGTGGCCGGTGAGCGGCTGCAGGCCCGCCGCGCCGCTGGCCACCATGAGCGTGTCGCGGTCCAGTGCGCCCGGCATGTCCACCACACTGGCCACCTCCCACACCGCCCCGTCGCCTGGACGCGCCGCAGGCCGTGGGCCGGGTGGTTCGCTGCGCAGTTCGTACCAGCGCGTGGCGGGAGCCGGGTCGCCCGCGCAGGCCGCCAGCAGGAAGGTCGAGGCGCACGCGCCTCCCAGGATCAGTCTTCTTTTCATGTCAGGAACCTCCGTGCGGCGCACTGCGGTGCGAGCTTGCCTGGGGCGGCCCGGCGCGGCGCTCATTCGGGGACCCTCCGGCCACGCAGCAGTGAATCAGGTTGTTGTTCGAGCGCTTCGGCCAGGTCGCGCAGGGCGCGCGCGGCGCGCGAGAGATCGGTGAGCGCCTGGTCGGCGCCGGTCATCAGGCGCGAGTCGCCCGAGGTGGCTTCGCGCAGCGATGTGGCGGTGCGTGCCACCTCGTCGGCCGCGCGCTGAAGGTTGGTCACCAGCGGCGCGTTGGGCGCCAGCAGTTCCGACACCTGGTTGGACGTCTTGCCCAGGCCCTCGGCGGTGGTGTTCACCGATGCGGCGGCCTGCCCCATGCCGTCCATGGCCTTCCGCGTGGACTCCAGCGACCGCTGTAACTCGTTGGCCAGCGGATCGATGCGTTTGTCGAGCCGCTCGGAGATGCGCTTGAAGGTGGCCGTGATCGCCGCCAGGTCGTCCATGGCCTGCTTGAGCTGCGGGCCACCCACCACCGCGCGCGCCGACGACGCGATGGCCGAGATGTCTTCGGCGATGCGGCGGAAGTCCATGCCGTCGAACTGCTCGCGCAGGTTCTGGATGGCGGTGGCCGTCGTGGGGATCTCGATCTCCGCGCGGCGGGTGCTGCCACGCAACTGGCCATCGAGCTTAGGGCGCAGGTCCAGGTCCACATACAGAAGCCCGGTGAGCAGGCTCTGCATGGACAACTGGGCGCTCAGGCCGCGTTCCACCAGCGCAGGCAGCGCCGGCTCCGAGCCGCGCTTGCCATCGAGCCCGCTCACGGCGTTGCTGTCGAGCACAGCCACCACCGGAATGGCGTAGTTGTCGTTCTTGCGGTCGTAGAAGATGTCGATCGATTCCACGCTGCCCACGCGCACGCCGCGGAACACCACCGGGGCACCCACCTGAAGGCCGTACACCGACCCGCTGAAATACATGACGGTGCGCTCCTTGCGGGTGAACAGGTTGTTGCCCGCGAGGGCGATGATGGCGATGGCGATCAAAGCGATGCCCGCCACCACGAAGGTGCCGATCAGCGTGGCGCTGGCCTTGCGTTTCATGTCGAGGTCTCCTGGGGAGAAGGCGCGCCGCGGCGAAGGAAGGTCTGAACGCCTTCCGGTCCGCTGCGCCGCAGTTCTTTGGGGGGGCCGAGTGCGGTCATGGTCTTGGTCTCTGCGTCGAGGAACAGCAGGCGGTCCGCCACGGTGAAGATGCTCTCGAGTTCGTGGCTCACCATCACCACCGTGGTGTGAAGGTCGTTGCGCAGGTGCAGGATGAGTTCGTCGAGGTTGGCCGAGGCCAGCGGATCGAGGCCCGCAGAAGGCTCGTCCAGGAACACCAGCGGCGGATTCAGTGCCAGCGCGCGGGCGATGGCCGCACGCTTCTTCATGCCGCCGCTGAGCGTGGCGGGTTCGGCGTCGAAGCTGCCGCCCAGGCCCACCAGCGCGAGCTTGAAACGCGCCTCGTGTTCGCACTGCGCCGCGTCCATGTCGGTGAAAAGCTGCATGGGCAGCATGACGTTTTCGCCCACCGTCATGCTGCTCCACAAGGCCCCCGCCTGAAAGGTGACACCGAAGGTCTGCAGCAGCTTGCGCTGCTCCATCGCCTCGGCGGCGTACAGGTCGCGATCGCCATACAGCACCTGTCCTGCGGCAGGCGCCTGCAGACCGATCAGGTGACGCAACAGCGTGCTCTTGCCACAGCCGCTACCGCCCGCGATGGCCAGCACCTCGCCAGGCAGGATGTCGAAGTCCAGGTCGCGCTGGATGACCTTGGGGCCGAACGCCATCGTGAGCTTGCGCACGCTCACCAGCGGCTGCACCGCCGTGGGTGGTGCTGCCGCGTCAAGCGATGCGTCCTGCTGCGTGTCCATCTAGAAGTCGAGCCTTTGAAAAACGACCGTGAGCGCCGATGCGGCCACCACGATCCAGACGATGGCTTGTACCACCGACGCGGTGGTCGCGTCGCCCACGGCCTGGGCGCTGCGCCCCGCAGACAGGCCCTGCAGGCAGCCCGCGAGCGCCACCAGCACCGAATACACCGTGCCCTTGATCAACCCCACCAGCACGTGCGGCAGGGTCAGCGCCTGCACGCTGGAATACACATACTCCAGCGGCGTCACACCATAGATGCCCACCGCCACCAGCCAGCCCACCGCCATGCCCACCAGCGCACCGAATGCGGTGAGCATGGGGCCGACGATGAGCAGGGCGAGCACGCGCGGCAGCACCAGGAAATCCACCGGGTTCACGCCCATGGTGGCGAGCGCGTCCACCTCTTCGTTGGCGCGCATGCTGCCGATCTGCGCCGCAAAGGCAGCGCCCACGCGACCGGCCAGCACAATGCCCACCAGCAGCGCGGCCACTTCGCGCACCACGCCCACGGTGACGAGATCGGCGATGTACGTCTGCGCGCCGAAACGCTGGAGTTGTGCAGCGCCCATGTAGGCCACGATCAGCCCCACCAGGAAACTCACGAGCGCGATGATGGGCAGGCTGCGCGGGCCTGTCTGTTCGATCTGCCACAGAAGGTCGGACGCCCGCATGTCGCTCTTGCCGCGGACCAGCCGGCCCACCGACAGCAGCACCTCGCCGAAAAACGTCAGTGCCTTGCGTTTGTCCACCCACCAGGCGGCGGTGCGGGCGCCCAGCCGCGTGACGCGCCCCGGTGAGCTGGTGGACGGCGCAGGCGCCAGCGGCGGCGTGCCCTTCAGCGCAAGCGAGACGATCTCCTGCAGTCCTTCGGGCAAGCCCTGGAGATCGACCGGGACTTCGCGCTGTGCGAAGGGTTGGAGTTGCGTCCAGAGGACGGAGGCCAGGGCCGCGTCCCAGGTGCCGAGAAACTGGGCATCAATTCGCACCTGGCGCGCGTCGCCCTCGGGCGGCACCGCAAAGGTGCCCGCGTTGCCCTGCCAGTCGCCGCTGAGATGCAGCACCCATGCATCTCCCTGTGTATCCCACCGCGCCTCGGGGGCGTGCGCCTCGTCATGCGCCTCCATGACGTTCGAAGAGGCATGTCCAGGGTGGGCACGGTGCACGGGGCGGTCCATTCATGCAGGGGAGTGTGGATTCTATCGATGGGTCCGTCTGTAGGACATCGCGCACACGGATCGCGGCCTGCGCCTACGCCACACCCGACGTTTCGCGCCTACCCTGAAGCCATGGACCTTCCCAAGAGACGATTCCGACTCCGACACGCGGTGATCGGCGTGGCGGCCACGCTCCTGCTGGGCGTGGTGGCGCTGGAGGTGGCCGGATGGCCGTTCCTGCGGCAACCGATCGAGCGCGCGATGACACGCGCCACGGCCGTGCCCTCGACGCTGCAGGGCCCTTTCAAACTGCATCTGTTCTGGCGGCCCCGGCTGGAGGTGGATCACCTCAATATCGGTTCGGACCCACGCTTTGAGGTGCCCCACCTGCTGGATGCCCGACAGGTGGTGCTGGCCTGGCGCTGGGGTGACGTGTGGCGCTGGCGCCAGGGCGAGCCGTTGCGCGTGCACGCGTTGCAGGCAGAGACCCTGGATGCACACCTGCTGCGCACGCCCGACGGGCAGGCCAACTGGCAACTGGGCGACCAGAGCCAGTCGAAGGAGCCGGACCCCGATGGCTTCGACCTGCCGCGTTTCGGCACCTTGATGGTGGGGCGCGGGAAGATTGACTGGCGCGACGCCGTGCAGGATGTGGACCTGGACATTGCCGTGCGCGGCAGCGAAGGCGAGGCCGTGAGCCAGCAAGGTGCTGGTTACGAGGCCACGGTGAACGGCCGCTACCAGGCCATGGCGATGAAGCTGGCTGTGAAGGCCGGCGGCACCCTGCCCCTGCTGCAGGACCCCGACGCGTCCGCTCAGGCGCCGTGGGTTCCGGTGCGCGTCGAAGGCACGGTGGCCTCATCGCGGCTGCTGTTCGATGGTGAGGCCGCGGCGCTGCTGGGCACACCGCGGCTGCGCGGTGCGCTGGAGTTGAAGGGCCCGTCGCTGGCCGCCGTGGGCGAGCCGCTGGGCATCACCCTGCCGACCACGCCGCCGTTCGACCTGAAAGGCAACCTGCAACACGAAGGTGGGCAGTGGCGCCTTCAGGCATCGCGCGCGAACATCGGCAGCAGCCGGCTGGCCGGTGACCTGCTGTTTGACCAGACCGTGAGCCCGGCCCGTCTGAGTGGGGAAGTGAATGGATCGCGTCTGGCCTTCGCCGATCTGGGCCCTGCCGTGGGCGCCGATGGCGCGGGCGATCAACCTGCGCAGCGCCAACCCGAGGGCCGCGTGTTGCCGCAGCGCAAGTTCGACCTGCCTTCGCTCAAGGCCATGGATGCGGACGTTCGCATGAAATTCGACGAACTGGACTTCGGCACCGCATCAATGGCGCCCCTGCGTCAGCTGCAGACGCGGCTGCGGCTGGATGGCGGCGTGCTGCGCCTCGAATCGCTCCAGACGGTGGTGGCGGGTGGCTCGCTCAAGGGCCTGACGCAGCTCGACGCCAACGCCAGCCCCGCGAAGTGGGAAGCCGATCTGGATTTCGCCGGCATCGATGTGGCGGGCTGGCTGCGCGGCTTGCAGAAGGACAGTGCAACCGAAAAGCCGCCGGCGGCCACCGCCACCACGGCCCTCAAGCGTGAACGAAATGAAGCCCGCCAGGGCGGCGACCAACCCGTGCAGTCGTACCTCACCGGCGCGCTCTCGGGCAACGTGAAGGTCACTGGCGCGGGCAACTCCACCGCAGCCATCCTGGGCAGCCTGAACGGCCCCATGCAGATCAACCTGCGCGATGGCACTGTGTCGTACCTCGTCACCGAAGCCATGGGACTGGACGTGGCCCAGGCGCTGGGCGTGGTCATCAGCGGCGACAAACCGTTGCCCCTGCGCTGCGCACGCTTCGACCTGGTGGCGCGCAACGGCGTGATCGAGCCGCGGCTGGCGGTGGCCGACAACGCGGACAGCACCATCTGGGTCACCGGCCCCATCAACCTGAAGGACGAGTCGCTGGACCTGCGCGTGGTGACGAGGCCGAAGGACTGGTCACCACTGTCCCTGCGCACGCCCATCACCGTGGGCGGCACGCTCGGAAATCCGGACGTGGGGATCGAGGCGCAGGGACTGGTGGGGCGCGTGCTGGGTGCGCTGGCGCTGGGTGCCACGGTGGGGCCGCTGGCGGCATTGATTCCGCTCATCGAACAGGGCAGCAAGGAAGGTGCGGACCCCTGCAACCCGACGCTGGCTGCCGCTCCCGCCAGGAAGCCCTGATCAGTGCACCGTGTCGGGGGCCGCGTGGCGGTTGCGCCGCCAGGTGGCCGGCGGAACGCCGTATTCCCGGCGGAACGCGCGGATGAACGCAGTGTCGGTCTGGTAACCCACATCTTGCGCAATCTGCGCCATGGGCGCCTTGCTTCGGCACAGCAGATTGGCCGCGAGCATCATGCGCCACTGCGTCAGGTACTGCATGGGGGAGCTGCCCACCAGCAGCTGGAAGCGTTCGGCCAGCACCGATCGCGAAGCGCCCGCTTCGCGCGCGAGCTCGTCCAGCGTCCAGGCGTGGGCGGGTTTGCGGTGCAAGGCATTCAGGGAGGCGCCCACGACGCGGTCACCCAGACCGGCCAGCCAGCCGGTGCGGCCCGCACTCTGCTCGTGGATGTACAGCCGCAGCACCTCGATGAACAGCACCTCGGCCAGCTTGGCCAGCACGCCCGCGCCACCCGGCCGCGGTGATCGCGCCTCCGCCAGCGCATAGCGCACCGAGGCCTCCAGCCACACGCCCGCGTTGGAACCGCGCACGTTCACGCGCACCAATGGCGGCAGCCCCGCGAGCAGCAGGCGCGCCAGACGCGCGTCGCAGGCCAGGTAGCCGCACAGCAGCCGCGTGGTGGCACCACCACCGCCATAGTTCAACTGGCGCGGCCGGCGCTGCAGCAGTTCCTTCAAGGGCGTACCACGGGCGGGCGGAAGTCCCGGCGCCGATCCCATGCGATGGGCGTCGCCCTGCGGGAACAGGATCACGTCGCCGGCGGTCAGGCGCATGGGTTCCTCGCCATCCAGTTCCACGTGGCATTCACCTTCGGTGATGAGGTGGAAGATCACCACGCGCTCTGCATCGGGCTCCAGCAGCGGTGCCGCCGCGTCGGCGGGCGGCGACTGGTAGCACCAGGGCGCGGTGAAGCGCGCCTGCAGAAAGATGGCGCCCACCAGTTGCACCACGCGCAAGGTCTCGGAGAGGGCGTCCATTCAGGCGATCTCGATGTCCAGGGCGAGTGGCGTGATCGTGCGCACGGCAGACGGTATCGGCGAACACTGCACGCCGGTCTGCACCAGTTCACACAGCCGTTCGGGTGACGCGCCCGGGGCTGCAATGCGCACGGCGAGCGCCACATCGCCAGGACCGGCGTAGACGGGCTGTCCATCCGCATCTGCCATGCCCAGCAGTCCCCGCGTGTCGGAGCGGCTGCTGGCCTTCACCTCCAG
This sequence comes from Hydrogenophaga sp., assembly GCF_051858985.1. GTDB lineage: Bacteria > Pseudomonadota > Gammaproteobacteria > Burkholderiales > Burkholderiaceae_C > Hydrogenophaga. Next base: position 1,180,909 of record NZ_JBHYGM010000002.1, read on the forward strand.
CAAGGTGAGTTCGATGCCCTGAGCGGCAGCCGCCATGGTGATGGAGGTGGCGGCGCACGACGCCAGCCCCGCGCGAAAAAGCCAGCCCGGCGTCACCTGGTCACCCGTGCCGCCCAGTTCGGCAGGCATGTCGGTGGGCAGCACCGTGCCGTTGGCGTGACTGGCCAGCATGCGCGTGCCGCCAGACCATCTCACGGAAGCCGGCGCGTCATCGTGCAGGCCCGTATCCGGGCGCCGCTCGAGCACGGTCTGAACGCGTTGAAGGGCCTGGGCAAGTGGAAGCTGGGACACGGTGCTGCTCCTGGTGCGAACCTGCGTCGAATTATGGGCGGGTGTGTCCTTGGCGGGAAGGTCACCGGACGCAGGGTCAACTCTCGCGGACGCGGCGTCAATCCCGCAGCGCGCGCCGTCGCAGAACGGACGATCGGACAGGCGCGCAGGCCGATCGAGCCGGACACGCAAGGTGCACCAGCGTTCCACTGCACGACGGGTCCGGCGCTCTGCGGCGCGCACCCGTCCTTGCCACCCACCCATCAGGAGAGAACACCATGAACGCATCCAACGACTTCATTGCCCTCAAGGCACGCCAGCAGACCGCCTGGGCCAGTGGCGACTACGCGGTGATCGGCACCACCCTGCAGATCGTCGGGGAGTCGCTCGCCGAGGCCTGCGATGTGCGCTGGGACGAGCGCGTGCTCGACGTGGCGGCCGGCAACGGCAACGCCACCCTGGCTGCAGCGCGGCGAGGCTGCCAGGTGACGTCCACCGACTACGTGGGCAGCCTGCTCGCGCGCGGCGCAGAACGCGCGCGCGCCGAGCGTTTCGACGTGAGCTTCCAGGAAGCCGACGTGGAAGAACTGCCGTTCGCGGACGCCAGCTTCGACGTGGTGCTCTCCACCTTCGGCGTGATGTTCGCGCCCGACCATGCACGCTCGGCCAGCGAGATGCTGCGCGTGTGCCGCCCCGGCGGGCGCATCGGCATGGCCAACTGGACGCCTGCCGGCTTCATCGGCCAGCTCTTCAAGACGCTGGGCAAGCAACTGCCTCCACCGGCAGGCCTGCAACCGCCTTCGCTGTGGGGCACGGAGGCCCATCTGCGCGAACTGTTCGGCTCGGGCGCCGGGAAGATCGCAGTGACGCCGCGCACCTTTAACTTCCGCTACCGCTCCGCCGCGCACTTCATCGACGTGTTCCGCACCTGGTACGGCCCGGTTCACAAGGCCTTTGCGGCCCTCCCCGCCGACAAGGCCCAGGCGCTGGAGGCAGATCTCACCGCATTGCTGGTCGGGCTCAACCAGGCCGGGCCCGGTTCGCTGGTGGTGCCCAGTGAATACCAGGAAATCGTGATCACGCGCAGCTGAACGCCATGGAGCCGCGCCTGCAACGCCGTGTGCAACGCTACGGCTGGGACCTGGCCGCCGACGACTATGAGCCCTTGTGGCAGGCGCAGCTCGCACCCGCGCAAACCGAGCTGCTGGCGCAGGTGGCGCTGGCGCCGGGCGAGCGCGTGCTGGACGTGGCCTGCGGCACGGGTCTCATCACGCTGCCCGCTGCGCGCGCAGTGGGGCCGCGCGGCACGGTGCGGGGCGTGGACCTTTCCGGGCGCATGGTGCAAGCCACGCTGCACCGGGCCCGGGCGCTGAAGTTGCACCACGTCGAAGCCGAGCGCATGGACGCGGAGCAGCTGGATCTCTCCGATGCCGGCTTTGACGTGGCGCTGTGTGCCTTCGGCCTGATGTACCTGCCCGAGCCCGAGCGGGCCCTGCAAGAACTGAGGCGCGTGCTGCGCCGGGGCGGACGCCTCGGGCTGGCAGTGTGGGGCGAGCGCGCGCGCTGCGGTTGGTCGGCGCTGTTTCCCATCGTCGATGCCGAAGTGGCCAGCGAGGTCTGCCCCCTGTTCTTCCGCCTGGGCCAGGGCGATGCACTGGCGCGGCTGTGTGCGCAGGCCGGCTTCATCGATGTGCGGACCGAGCGCATCAGCACCACCCTGCACTACGCCGATGCCGACGAGGCCTGCCGGGCGGCGTTTGCGGGCGGGCCGGTGGCGTTGGCCTGGTCACGCATGGGTCAGACAGCCCGCGAGCGCGTGTGCGCGGCCTACCTGCGGGCCATCGAACCCTGGCGCTGCGGCAGCACTTATGCCGTGCCCGCGGAGTTCCTCATCTCCACCGCCACCTCGCCCTCCTGACGCTGGCGCGGCAGGCATTGCGGGTACTCGCGCTGGATGAAGTCGATCAGCTGTTCGCGCACGTGGCAGCGCAGATCCCACGCAGCACCCGCGGAGGCCGCCGTGACCAGGCAGCGCAACTGAAGGGCCTGCTCGCCGGCTTCGGTTACCTGCAGCAGGGAAAAGCGCTTGTCCCAGTGCGGGCTGCTTTCGACGGCCTTTTGCAGGGCTTCGCGCAGGGGCGCCAGCGGCATGCGGTAATCCACCCAGAGAAAGACGGTGCCCATGAGCTCGGAGGTCTGGCGCGTCCAGTTCTGGAATGGCTTTTCGATCCAGTACTGCAACGGCACCACCAGCCGGCGCTGGTCCCAGATGCGCACCACCACGTAGGTGCCGGTGATTTCCTCGATCACGCCCCATTCGTTCTCGACGATCACCACGTCGTCGATCCGGATGGGCTGGCTCAGCCCGATCTGCAAGCCCGCAATGAGGTTGCCGAGCACCGGCCGCGCCGCGAAACCCGCCACGATGCCCACCACGCCGGCCGATGCGAGCAGGCTGGCCCCCACCTGCCGCACCGCTGGAAAGGTCATGAGCATGAGCGCGCCGCCGATCAGGATGATGAGACCCTGCACCGTGCGCGAAAGCACCAGGGTCTGCGTCTGGATGCGCCGTGCCACCAGGTTGTCGGCCACCGCCAGCGGGTTGGCCGCCGCCACGCCGTTGGCAGCGCCCTGCACCGTGCGGGTCAGAAGCCACGTGATGACGCCGATCAACAGCAGCGTGGTGAGCCGCTCGGCCCAGGTGAGCCAGGCCATGCCCTGCGGCGCCTGCTGCCACGCAATGTTGAGCGCGAGCAACTGCAGCAGCAGGTGCGCGGGCGCCTCGATGGCCCGGCCCACGCTGATGATCATGGGCGAGTCGCGCCCGGCGCGTTGCACGATGCGCCTGCCCACGCGGTACACCAGCTCGGCCAGCAGCATGAGCAGCACCGCCACCAGCAGCGCAGGCAGCCAATCGACGAGGAAAGGAGGGAAGTTTTCGGGGAGCCAGTTCGACAAGTCCATGCCACAGCATAGCCAGTACCGTGCCACCCACGCGCGTTGCCGGCGAACGCGTGGACTACAGTGGTGCCATGAAAACACGCATCGTGATCGTGGGCGGCGGCGCCGGGGGGCTGGAACTGGCCTGCAAGCTCGGCCGCCAGCTCGGCGCCGAACAGGTGACGCTGGTGGACCAGCAGCTGTTCCACATCTGGAAACCTTCGCTGCACGAGGTGGCGGCGGGCACCCTGGACATCCACCAGGAAGGCCTGTCGTACGAAATGCTGGCACACGACAACCGCTTCACCTTCTGCTTTGGCGCCATGACCGGACTGGACCTGCAAGCCAGCACCGTGCAGGTGGCGCCCGTGCTGGACGAGCGCGGCGAGGAGCTGGTACCCGCCCGCGCCCTGCCCTATGACCAGCTGGTGATGGCGGTGGGCAGCACCGCCAACCACTACAGCGTGCCCGGTGCGGCCGAGCACACGCTCTCGCTCAACCGCCCGGCCGATGCCGAGCACTTCCGCCTTCGCATGCTCAAGCTGCTCACCGCCGCCGAATTGCGCAAGAGCGCGGGCAACGAAGGCCAGGTGCGCATCGTCATCATCGGCGGGGGCGCCACCGGCGTGGAGCTGGCCGCCGAACTGCGCGAAGCCAGCGTGGTGCACTCGCGCTACGGCTTTCGCCGCCTGGACCCGCAGCGCGACGTGCAGCTCACGCTGCTCGAAGGCGCCGACCGCATCCTGGCGCCGTTGCCCGAGAAGGTGTCCGAGGCCGCCGCGAAGCTGCTGAAAGAACGCCACGTGACCATCGAGACCAAATGCCGTGTGGCGCGCATCACACCCACGCAGGTGGAAGACGCCACCGGCCGTGTCTTTCAGGCCGACCTCGTGGTGTGGGCCGCCGGCATCAAGGCGCCCGACGTGCTGGGCAACCTGGGCCTGCCCACCAACCGTTCGGGCCAACTGGAGGTGGACGACCACCTGCGGGTCAAGGGCCAGGCGAACATCCACGCCCTGGGCGATTGCGCTGCCTGCCCCACCGCAGAAGGCGGCTGGGTGCCCCCACGCGCCCAGGCCGCCCACCAGCAGGCCAGCTACCTGCACGACGCGCTGCTGCGCATCGCCATGGACAAGCCCGCGCCCCGGCGCCCCTACGTCTACCGGGACCACGGTTCGCTGGTATCGCTGGGAACGCAGACCTCCGTGGGCAGCCTCATGGGCAACCTGTTCAAGTCCACCTGGTACGTACAGGGCCTGCTGGCCCGCACCATGTACGTGAGCCTGCACCTGATGCACCACCAGGCGGTGCTGGGCACCCTGCGCACCGGCGTGCTGGCGGTGGCGCGCTTTCTGGTGAAGCGGGCGACGCCGCTGGTGAAGCTGCACTGAATATCGCCCCATCGGGATTCAAGGTCGAAGTCGCGCATTAAAAGTCGCATTACAAGTCGCAAAAATTCCCGCGGTACTTTGAAATTATCGATGTAAGTCATACACTTACGCATGATCTCAAAGTCGCAAAAATTCGCGCTTCATACCGATCCGGTGGACATGGAGCCGCTTCTACCGGGTGAGCACCGATTGACGCCCTTGCTGGAACAGGCGCATGACCTGATCCGCCAGTCCGATCGATTGGCTGGGTTGTGCCCCCCCGGTGCGCTGGTGGGCCTGCGTCATCTGTTGCGGGCCATGAACTCCTACTACTCCAATCGCATTGAAGGGCAACACACGCTGCCTCTGGAGATCGAGCAGGCTCTGCGCGACGACTACGCCAAAGATGCGGACAAAGCGCGACGCCAGCGCCTGGCACTCGCCCACATGGCGACTGAACAACGTCTTGAAGAACTCTGGCCCGAATGGGACAGCCAGCGAGTCTGGTCGCAACAGACCGTGCAGGACATTCATCAAGACCTCTTCGCGCGCCTTCCTGAAGCCGATCGCGTGCTGCCATCGACCGATTCCCAGGCCGGCCCCGAAGCACTCGAACCTGGCGTCCTGCGCAACAACGAGGTGAGCGTTGGGCGCCATGCCGCGCCTGCGGCAGAACATCTCGCTCTCTTCCTGCAGCGATGGGCGCACTTCTACGGCAGCGTCAGACGGGGCGAAAAACAGGTGGTGGCCATGGCGGCGGCCCACCATCGCCTGGCGTGGATTCATCCATTTCGCGACGGCAACGGGCGTGTAGCCCGCCTCCACAGCCACCTCGTGCTGGGCCACCTGGGCCTGACAAACGGCCTCTGGTCCCCTCTGCGGGGATTTGCGCGCACACAGGACGCCTACTACGCGCACCTCGATGCCGCAGACGCACCGCGTGCGGGAGCACTCGACGGGCGCGGCAACCTCACCGAGCGCGGACTCGAACGCTGGATCGGCTATGTTTTGGAGATCTGCCAGGACCAGGTGACGTTCATGGCGAAGGCGTTGGCGCTTGACACCATGAAGGACCGCATGGCGGCGTGTCTGAGCTTTGAGGAACAAGTGGTCGGACAGGGTGTCCGCATCGAAGCACTGCGAGCCCTGCACTATCTGTACGCCCTGCAGGGCGAAATGGATCGCGCCGACTTCAAGGCCATGCTGGGCCTGGGCGATCGCCTGGCCACGTCACAGGTCAGCGCCCTCCTCAAGCGCGGCCTGCTCGAATCCGACTCTCCCCATGGCAAGTTGCGTCTGGGTGTGCCACAGCACGCGCTTCGCTTTTATTTCCCCAGGCTCTGGCCGGAGGCGGAAGCGTCGTCCTGAGGACCCTCAAGATTTCCGGGAAACCGCCGATACGGTGGCATCAACCCTCCTTCCCGGACCCCCATGGACATCCCAAACCACCCCTCTGCCGCCGCGGCAACGCGCCACCCTGCTCCTGCGCTGGCCAGCGCCGGTGAGTTCCTGAGCTTTCGACTGGGTGCCGAGGAATACGGCATCGACATCCTGCATGTGCAGGAGATCCGGTCTTTCGAGGAGCCCACCCGCATTGCGAACGCGCCGTCGTTCATCAAGGGCGTGGTCAACCTGCGCGGCGTGATCGTGCCGGTGGTGGACATGCGCATCAAGCTCGGTTGCGAGAAGGTGGAATACAACGGTTTCACCGTCACCATCGTCATCAGCGTGCACGACCGCGTGATCGGCCTGGTGGTCGATTCCGTGAGCGATGTGATCGAACTCACGCAGGACCAGATTCGCCCGGTGCCGCAGATCAGCACTTCGCTGGACGCCGACTTCATCACCGGCATCGCCAACGTCGGCGAACGCATGCTCATCCTGGCCGACATCGGTGCCCTCGTCGGCAGCGCCGAACTGGGCCTGGTGAACGCGCCTCCTGCCCTTCAGTAAATCCCCTTCTCCCTTCGTCATGAACTTCTTCCGACACCTCTCCGTCGGCGCCAGGCTGTGGGCCGGCGTCATTGCCATCATCGTGGCGCTGTTCGTGGTCGTGGCCACGGCCGGCTCGCGCTCTTCCAGCCTGAACGAGGAATCCGAGCGCGTGCTCTCGACCCTGGCGGCCAAGACCACCATCGCCACCGAATGGGCGGGCCTGACTGAAACCAACGTGACGCGTGTGCAGGCGTCCATTGCCAGCACCGACCCGACCATCGCCGAGATGTACAAGGACCTGATTCCCGCCGGCGTGGCCTCCATTTCCGAGTTGCAGAAGCAACTGCAGGCCATGGACATGAGCCCGCCCGAGAAGGCCCAGCTGGAAAAGATCGCAGGCCTGCGCAAGGCTGTGCTGGACTCGCTGGCCAAGGCCAACGAGATGAAGAAGGCTGGCGATGCCGCGGGCGCCTCGCGGGAAATTTCATCGAACTTCAACGGCGCCGTGACGCCGTACCTGGCCGCGCTGCGCGAGTTCGCCCGCATGCAGACCGACATCCGCCAGCAGGCGCAGGCCGAGTTCACCGAGCGCCGCTCGACCAGCCTCACCATTGCCGCCTTCCAGGTGGCGATCCTGATCGCCGGCATCGTGGCGGGTGCGTTCTTCCTCATCCGAAACATCCGCAACCCGCTTCGCGAAGCCATGGGCTTCGCAGAGCAGATCGCCAGCGGCGACCTCACCGCGCAGATTCGCAACGACCGCAAGGACGAGTTCGGTGCCATGAGCGCAGCCCTGCTCAGCATGCGCGACCGGCTGGTGAATGTGGTGGCCGATGTGAAGCGCGGCACCGAGAACATCAACGTGGCCGCGCGCGAGATCGCAACCGGCAACAACGATCTCTCGGCCCGCACCGAGCAGACCGCGTCCAACCTGCAGCAGACCGCGGCGAGCATGGAGCAGATGTCCGGCGCGATCCGCCAGTCCGCCGATTCGGCCCGCGTGGCGAACCAGCTGGCCGACGTGGCGGGCCAGAGCGCGCAAAAAGGCGGCGCCGTGGTGAGCCAGGTGGTGGCCACCATGGAAGAGATCAACCAGGCCTCGCGCAAGATCAGCGACATCATCGGCGTGATCGATGGCATTGCCTTCCAGACCAACATCCTGGCGCTGAACGCCGCCGTGGAAGCGGCTCGTGCAGGTGAACAGGGCCGCGGCTTCGCGGTGGTGGCAGGCGAGGTGCGCAACCTGGCGCAGCGCAGCGCGCAGGCCGCCAAGGAAATCAAGGTGCTGATCGGCGCCAGCGTGGACAAGGTGACCACGGGCACCGAGCTGGTGAACCAGGCCGGACAGACCATGGGCGAGATCGTGGAGAACGTGGTGCGCGTGCGCGACATGATCGGCGAGATCGCCAGCGCATCGGGCGAACAGGCCGATGGCGTGAACCAGATCAACGCCGCCGTGGCCAACCTGGACCAGCTCACGCAGCAGAACGCCGCGCTGGTGGAAGAAAGCGCGGCCGCCGCGTCGAGCATGAACGACCAAGCCGACCGCCTGGCGCAAGTGGTGCAGGTGTTCCGGGTGGATGCCCACGCCGCCACGCAAAGCGCCATCACCCAGTTGCGCCCGGCCGAGCCGCGCAAGGCGCCCCCGGTGAAATCTTCGCCGAAGGCACCCACCGCTGCAGCCAGGCCCACCGCTGCACGCGCGCAGGCCCCGGCCGTTGCGCCGCCCACGCTCAAGACCCGGGTGGCACCGGCGGAGAAGGTCGCCGCCGCTCAGAACGACGACTGGGAATCCTTCTGATGCCCACGACGCCTCGCTGACGCAAATCAGCGGGGCCTCGACAGCCCCGGGAAAATCCGCAGAATGGCGCGATGACCCACCAGTACTGGCTGATGAAATCCGAGCCCGACGAGTGCTCGATCGACGACGCACTGAACGCACCCAAGGCCACCGTGCCCTGGACCGGCGTGCGCAACTACCAGGCCCGCAACTTCATGCGCGACCAGATGAAGGTCGGCGACGGCGTGTTGTTCTACCACTCGAGCTGCCCCGAGCCGGGCATCGCCGGCATCGCCAAAGTGGCGTCTGCCACCCGGCCCGATCCCACGCAGTTCGACAAGAAGTCCCCCTACTTCGACCCAGCCTCCAAACCCGAGGAGCCGCGCTGGCTGCTGCTGGACGTGAAGGCGGTGAAGAAGACGCGCCTGATGGGTCTGCCCGAACTGCGCGAGATCCCCGAACTGGCGGACATGGTGGTGTTGAAGCGGGGCAACCGGTTGTCGATCACACCGGTGAGTGAGGAACACTGGGCGGTCATCCAGGAGAAGCTGGCGAGCCACTGAGAGTTTCCGAGTCAAAAAAAGCCCCGACGCGAAACCGCATCGGGGCTTTCTCGTGAAACGCTGCGATCAGGGAGGGCAGGCAGGTGCGATCGGGCGGAACGAGGACGCGGCGGTGCCGGTGTCGTCCACGCCGAGTGTGTTGTCGGTGAACGTGCAGCCGTAGGCGGCGTTGGCCACGGTGGCCGGGGTCATGACGTCGTCGCCCAAGGGTTTCACGCCGGTCTGCTCCCAGGTCACCATGTCCTCGAAGGCCTTGACCTGCTCGGCCGTGGTGAAGTCGCAATGGCTGGCGCCGCGAATGGCGCGCTGCACCAGCCAGCCGGCATTGCCCTTGGCGGCCGCGCGCTGCTGGTAGACCTGCTGCATGCTGAAGGGCACGAACAGATCGCCCAGCGTGTGGATGGACACCACCGGAATCTTGAACTCGCCGTTGATCACTGGAATCCAGCGCAGGCCATCCCTTCTCAGGCGGTTGGCGTCCGGCGCGGCGGTGAGCTTGATCGCCGACGCGTTGAGCGAGGCCGAACCCGGTGCGTCGCCTGCGATCACGTAGGTCAGCGCGTTGGTGTCCAGGACGTTGCGGTTCAGGATGCCGGTGACGGTGCCGTCGCTGCCGAAGGTGCCGTAGGCCGACTGGAAGCTGCGGCCGTACAGCACGCCCTCGTCGAACATGGGACGCTCGCCACCGGTGAGGTTCTCCACCACCGACAGGTACTTCACCCCTTGCGCGGTGGGCACGATGTTGGCTGCGGTGAAGGTGGAGAACAGCGTGCTGTTGACCAGCCCCACGATCTCCGACCATTTGTCGGTGGGGTAGCTGGGCACGCCGGCCAGGGCCTGGGCCGTGACCTGCATCCCGGCGAACCGGTTGAAGAGTTCGGTATCGCCCATCACGCCGCACATGGGCACGGCCCCGTGGTAGCTCACCTTGTTCTTGGCGGTCGCCATGGCCTCCTGTTCGATGGCCGCGCCGGTGACATGACCGCCCATGGAGTGGCCGGTGATGTAGATGCGGCTCGGCGCGGGCAGCACGCGGCCGTTGGCGGCGGCGATGCTGTTGAAAGCCAGGGCGAGGGCATTGGTGTCTTCCACGCCGGTGCGCACGTCGTAGTAGTTGGTGGAATAGCTCGAAGCCGCCCAGGCGTAGCCGTTCTCGATGAGGTAGCGGCGAATGCTCGGGTTGGACACGGTCAGCGCGGAACCCTCGCCACGAAAGCCGTGGGCGTACATCACCAGCCTGCCGTTCCAGCCGCTGGCGGGCACTTCCACGCGGTAGGCGGCGCCGTTGAGCACGCCGGCCCACCGCTCGGTACCGACCATCACGCCCGACATGGCGGCGAAGGTGGTGGCACTCGGGTCTTGCGGGGTGAAGGTGCGGCTGTCCTGCGGGCGCGTTTCTTCAGGCACCACGGGCGGTGGTGGCGCAACGACCACCGGGTCGTCTCCGCCGCCACCACAGGCGGCGAGCAAGGCTGCGCCCGCCAGAATCGCCAGGCGAAATCTGTTTGCTGTTTTCAAGGTTGTCTCCAAGTCGTTGTAGGTCGATCCAATGGTTGATCGCACTCACGCGCGAGCAACCCATGGGTTATGCGGTGAGCAAAAAAACGGCAGGAGCGGGATAACCCGAAAGAAGTCGCACAGGCGACGCGCATGGATTCCAGACAGAAAACGGGCATGTCGTTTGCCCACTTCAGAACCATGCGCCACTGGCCGCGCTGAGCGCAGACTCACACGTCAGCTTGCAGCCAGGTCCCGATCCAGCAGGCAGTCGATGAACGCGCCCAGCACCGCTGGCTGGTGACGCCGGTTGGAGAAATAGAGGAAGAGCCCAGGTCGCGTGATGGACCAGTCGGCGAGGACCTGCACCAGGGCTCCCTTCGCCAGTGGTTCATCCACACGCTCGTGGTCGAACGCGTAGGCGATGCCCAGGCCCTGCAGGGCGGCCGCCACGCCCACGTCCGAGTGGTTGGTGACCAGCGGACCTTCGGCGGCCACCTCGATCCGGCGTCCCCGCTTCTCGAACTGCCACTGGTAGACGCGCCCGTCGACCTGCAGGCGCCAGTTGATGCAGGCGTGGTGGTGAAGGTCGGCGGGTGATCGCGGCGTGCCTCGAATGGCGAGGTAGTCGGGCGAGGCCACGGCGATCATCTTCACGTCCGGCGTGAGGCGCACGGCGATCATGTCCTTCTCCACCCGGTTGCCCACGCGGATGCCGGCATCGAAGCGGCCCGCAACGATATCGCTCAGCGCGTCGTCGACCACGATGTCCAGCGTCACTTCGGGGTGTGCCCGGTGAAACCGTCCGAGCCGCGGCGCGATGACCTGCCGCGCGGCCATGGCCAGCGTGTTGATGCGCAGCGTGCCCCGCATCTCGCCCGTGGCCGCGCCGGCTTCGGCCACGGCATCGGCGAGTTCCCTGAACAAGGGAGCGATGCGGCCATGCAGACGCTCGCCAGCGGCCGTGGGCGCCACGCTGCGGGTGGTGCGGTTCAACAGACGTGCTCCCAGGCGCGCTTCGAGCTGGCGGATGGTCTGGCTCAGCGCCGAAGGCGAAAGGCCCAGATGTTCGGCGGCGCGCGCGAAGCTGCCCCGCTCCACCACGGCGGCAAACGCCTTCAGTTCCGCGTATTCAGCGCCCCGCATTGTGCATCCTTCTCTAAACAGTGCATTCGAATTCTAGGTCATTCACTTATTTCACTGGGGATCGCATCCTTGGAGCTCCCCAGCAAAAAGGAGCCTCGACATGACCATCCTCAACCTCCCCGACCCGATTGCCGCCTACTTCGCGGCAGACCAGCAGCATCCGGAATTGCTGGCCCGATGCTTCACGGCGCAAGCCAGCGTCAAGGACGAAGGCCACACCCACGTGGGCCGCGAAGCGATCCAGGCGTGGAAGACCGGCGCATCCAGGAAATACAGCTACACCACGCAGCCCTGCGCTCATTCACACGACGACGGGGTCCACAAAGTCCGCAGCCAGGTGGCCGGCAACTTCCCCGGCAGCCCGGTGAACCTGGAATACCGCTTTCGTCTGGAACGCGGCCTGATTGCTTCGCTGGAGATCGGCGCATGAGCTTCGACCTTCAACTCCAGGGGCAACGTGCCCTCGTGACCGGCGGCACCAAGGGCGTCGGAGCGGCCGTGGTGCAAGCCTTGCACGGCGCCGGCGTGCAGGTGATGACCACGGCGCGTTCGGTGCCTTCATCGCCGAGGGAAGGCATCTTCCACATCGCCGCCGATCTCTCCACGCCAGAGGGCGCGGGTGCGGTGTCGCATGCCGTGCTGAGTCAATGGGGCGGCGTTGACATCGTGGTCCACGTGGTAGGCGGTTCCAGCGCGCCGGGTGGTGGTTTCGCGGCGCTGGACGATGCGCAATGGTCCACGGAGCTGAACCAGAACCTCATGCCCGCCGTGCGGCTGGACCGCGCCCTGCTGCCCGCCATGCTGGCGCAGGGTTCGGGCGTCATCGTCCACGTCACTTCCATCCAGCGCGTGCTGCCGTTACCGGAGTCCACCATCGCGTACGCCGCGGCCAAGGCCGCCCTGTCCAACTACAGCAAGGCACTCTCGAAAGAAGTGACGCCCCAAGGCGTTCGCGTGCTGCGGGTATCGCCAGGCTGGGTCGAGACCGACGCCTCGGTGGCCCTGGCCGAGCGCCTGGCCGCCCAGGCCGGCACGGACTACGCGGGCGGCCAGCGGATCATCATGCAGTCGCTCGGTGGCATTCCGCTCGGCCGGCCCGCCCGGCCACAGGAAGTGGCCGACCTCATTGCCTTTCTGGTCTCGCCGCGCGCCGGCTCCATCTCGGGTTCGGAGCACCTGATCGACGGCGGCACGGTGCCCACGGTGTAACGGCAGGCCACCGCATGGCGCTTCGATGAAGGCAGAATCGGGCGCAAGAGGAGACACCCATCGCCATGATCGAAAGCCCCCTGCCCGGCCTTCGCCTTCGCCCTTTCGCGGGCGACGGCGACTTCCCTGCGATGGCCGAGGTCGCCAACGCCGTGTTTGCCGCGGACTCGATGGGTTGGGTGCGCACGCCCGAACACATTCGGCGCGACTACGCCAGCTTCACCAATTTCGACGCGGCCAGAGACGTCGCCATGGCCGAAGTGAATGACCGCCTGGTGGGCTACGTGCGAACCGCGCAGTGGATCGACGAGAAAGGCATCCTGGTGCAGGGGCAGATCGGGTTCGTGCACCCGGCGTTCCGGCGCCGGGGTGTGGGCGGCCAGTTGCTGCGCTGGGTGGAAGCACGCCAGCGCGAGGTGGCGCAGGCGCAAGGCGCAGCCGCGTCGGTGCACCACGTGTTCGTGACCGAAGGCGAAACCAGTCGTGCCGCCTTCCTGCAGGGCGCGGGCTATGCGCCCGCTCGTCACTTTCTGCGCATGGAACGGGCCACGCTGGACGACATCCCCGACTTCCCGCTGCCAGAAGGCTTCGAGCTGCGCCGCGTGCAGCCCGACCATCTGCGATCCATCTTCGACGCGCACATGGAGGCGCTGCAAGACCACTGGGGCGTGGCGCCCGCCAGGCCGGGCGATTTCGAACGCTGGACCACCCTGCCCACCTTCCAGCCCCACCTGTGGCAAGTGGCCTGGCACGTTGAAACCAACCAGGTGGCTGGACAGGTGAAGCCCTTCATCAACGAAGAGCAGAACCAGACCCAGAACCGGCGGCGTGGAGAGACCGAGTTCATCAGCGTCGGCGCGCCCTGGCGAAGGCGTGGCCTGGCGCGCGCGCTGATCGTGCGTGCCTTGCGGGCACAGCGCGACGCGGGCATGAACGAGTCGGTTCTGGGCGTGGACGCCGACAATGAGCATGAAGCCGCGAGGCTCTATGAACACTGCGGGTTTCGCGTCACGCAGCGCAACGTGGTGGTGAGAAAGAAGATCGAGGGTCGGTGAAGAAAACCCTCTGTGCACTGGCGATGTCCAGGCACTCGGGCTTCAACTTATAGTGCTATCGGCAGCAGCGGGCAGGCCATGCCACCGGGCAGGGATCTTTTTGTGCCGTATCGAGGAGAAGCGGTTTGCAGGAATCAGAAACATCCCTGCCGTTGCCCCAACGGCTGCTGGCGGCGGCCGTGGTCGTCACTGCGCTCTATTTCGGACAGGACCTGCTGATTCCGCTGGCCTTGGCCACCCTGCTGGCGTTTGTTCTGGCACCGCTCTCCGAAGGCATGCGGCGTCTCGGGATTCCCCGCGCCGTGTCGGTGATTGCGGTGGTGCTCGTCACGCTCGGCGCGCTGGTGGGGCTGAGTCTGTTCATGGCCGGGCAGGTGCGCGAGCTGGGCAAGGAACTGCCCACCTACCAGAGCAACATCGCGACCAAGTTCGACCGACTGCGGGCGCACCTGCGTGCACCGGGGGTCTTCAGCGAGGCGAGCCGGGTGCTCGACGCGGTGGAATCGGAAATCGCCCAGACGCAGGGGCAACTGGAGCAAGGCTCGGCGCCTGCCCAGCGCCGCCCGGCCCGTGTGGAAGTGGTGCCGGTGACGCCCGGGGCGTATGCGACGGTGGGCCTCTGGCTGGAGCGATTCGGCCCGCCCGCTGCGATCTTTGCCACCACCCTCATCTACCTCGTGCTGGTTCTGTTGAATCCGGGTGACCTGCGCGATCGCCTGGTGAGGTTGCTGGGGGGCAGCGTCCACCGCACCACCGACGCACTCAACGATGCGGGCCAGCGTGTCACGCGCTACCTGACGATGCAACTGATCGTCAACCTCTGCTACGCGATTCCCATGGCGGCGGGGCTGTGGTTGATCGGCGTTCCCGGCGCGCTGCTGTGGGGGCTGGTGTCGGCGGTGCTGCGCTTCATCCCTTACGTGGGCGCGCTGGTGGGCGCCGTGTTTCCGCTGATGCTGGCCGTGGCGGTCGATCCGGGCTGGTCGATGCTGCTGTGGGCGCTGGCGCTGATCGCGGTGCTGGAGCTCATCAGCAACAACATCATCGAACCCTGGCTCTACGGCGCGAGCACGGGTCTTTCCACCATGTCGCTGATCGTCGCCGCGACGTTCTGGACTGCCCTGTGGGGTCCGGTCGGGCTCGCGCTGTCGACACCGCTGACGGTGTGCTTGCTGGTGTTTGGCCGGCATCTGCCGCAACTGGCGTTCCTGGACGTGATGCTGGGCAGCCGGCCTGCACTGGAGCCATCCACCCGCATGTACCAGCGGCTCCTGGCCGGCAACAGCGCCGATGCCATCGAACTGGCTGACGAGGCGGTGGATGCGACGAGTCCACGCCAGTTCTACGAGGACGTCGGCATCCCGGTGCTGCGCATGGCCACGGTGGACCACCGCTCGCAGGAGGCATCGGCGGAGCACCGCCACCGGGTGGTCAGCGGCATGTCAGCGGTCATTGAAGAGTTGCGCACACGCTTTCCCGCTGAGCGGCCCGAGGTGCCACTGGAGGCCCTGTGCATTGGCAGCCGCTGGACCGTGGACACGCTGGGCGCCGGCATGGCGGCCCACGCGCTGGCGCTGGACGGCGTGGCCGCAAGGGCCGCAACCACGGCGGCAGGCACCGTCACCGCGGAGCTCATCGCGTCGCTGGGTTCCGAAGGTGCCAAGGTGTTCGTGTTGTCCTATTTCAGTCCCACGCCGCAGGAACATGCGCAGTATTTCGCCCGCCGGCTCAAGCGCCGCTGGCCAGACTCCAAGGTGGTGCTGGCGCTGTGGAATGTCGAGGGCGCGGAGATCGCGGCATGGCCGATCGCCGACTGGGGGGTGGACGCAGCCGTCGGCTCGATCAACGCCCTGGTGACCGAGGTCTCGGCCCGGCTGGACCGCGTGGGCGCGGTGGGCTGGACTCCCGCCCAATTCAGGGACGAGGATGAAGAGCGCGTGCGTGCGCTGCGCGAGAGCGGCATGCTCGACGCATCGCTGCGTGGCACGTTCGACAGCGCGGCGCGGCGCGCCGCCGACATCTTCGACGTGCCCACGGCCATGATCACGCTGATCGATGACCAGTGGCAATACAACCATGGCGACTCCACCCAGTCGGGGCGTACCGGCACAGGGGACCCCGAACGTGGGCCGGAGCGCAGTGTGTCGATGTGCGGGCACGTGGTGGTGGGCGGCGCGGTGATGGTCGTGCCCGATGTGCAGCGAGACCCGCGCTTTGCCGGCAACCCCGTGCTGATGGAGAGCGAGATCCGCTTCTACGCCGGTGCGCCGTTGCGCGACGCCGAAGGCCATGTCCTGGGCACGCTGTGCCTGCACGACACCGAACCCCGCACCATGAGCCTGCGCGACGCCAGGCTGCTGGAATCCCTGGCCGAGGAAATCATGGCGCCTCTGCGCAAGCGCACGGTTTCGCCTGCGCCTCCGAAGGGCGCGGACGCCCAGGTGGACGCCGTGGACCCGGAGCGGGCTTGAAGTCGAGCGCCCCGGGGCCGCTCACTCGATCTTCGCGCTGGCGCGCAACACCTGAAGCTGCGCATCGAGCATCCGCTCGGCCAGCACCCGCCCCACCTGCGGGCGGATGGCGTCGAAGCTGGGCGGCGCCAGCGGACGCGAGGCCTCCAGCTTCAGCACATGCCAGCCGGCCGGGCTGCGCACCGGCTTGAGGGCCATGGCGCCAGGCTGCAGGCCGTCCATGGCCTGCGCCAGCGATGCGTGCAGTTGCCCGCGCGGCACCCAGCCCGCCAGACCGCCGGTGGTGCGTGTGCCCATGTCGGTGGAATGCGCCACCACCAGGTCCACCATCGGCGTGCCCTTCTGGATCAGCCGGATGAGCCGGCGCGCCGACCCTTCATCGGCCACCAGCAGGTGCCGCAACTGGTATTCCACAGTGCCCAGCCCGGCCACCTGCCGCAGATATTCCGCCTGAAGGTCTTCGTCGCTGGCGGGATGCAGCGACACCTCGCGCTGCTGCCACATCTTCACCAGCGCAGCCTGCGTGGCCAGCTCGATCTGCGCCGCCGCCAGCGTGGCGCGGTCCAGCCCCACGGCGCGGGCGGCCTGCGCCATCAGCGCCTGGTTGATGAGCGTGTCGCGGATGCTGGTGCGCAACGAAGGACCATCGCTCGCGCCCTGGCCCATCTGCTCGCGCGCCAGGATGTCGGCATGGATGTTGGGAATGACCTGGCCATTGACGGTCACGAAGGCCTTGAGCAGCGCGGTGTTGTCGCGCACGTCTTCAAGCGGTGGAGGTTGTTGCGCGCGGGCCGTGGAGCCCGCGCTGGCGAGGAGGCACAGGAGCACAGCGAGGTGTTGGCGAGCGTTCATGTGGAGTTCCTCCGGGGTGGAAGGCCCACTGTAGTCCTTCCCGACTCAATGAAAATCCCGGCTCACCGTCGACAGGCCCCGCAGCAGGGGCGTGAGGTCTTCCAGATGGCCGGCGATGAGGTTGGTGACTTCGCCTTCGCGTTGCCACACGCCGCGCACGGCCAGCAGGCGTGAGTTGGCCAGCACGTGGCGCTGGCGCTCGCGCAGGTGGCGCCAGACGATGACCTGCACCACGCCGGTTTCGTCTTCCAGGCTGACGAACACCACGCCCGATGCGGTGCCGGGCTGCTGGCGCAGGGTGACGATGCCGCAGTGGCGCACCAGCCTTCCATTGGGTGCGTCCTTGAGTTGCTCCGCGCTCATGAGTCTTCGTTTCGCGAGTTCGGCTCGCAGCAACGCCAGCGGATGGCGGCGCAGCGTGAGGCCGGTGCTGGCGTAGTCCCACACGATGGCCTCGCCTTCGGGCGCTTCGGGCAGGGCCAGCGGGGCTTCTTCAATGGGCGCGCCTTTCAGCAACGCGGGCGGTGCCTGCAGGGCCGCGGCGTCCCACACCTGCTGGCGGCGGTGGCCGCTCAGGCCGGCCAGCGCGTCGGCAGCGGCCAGGTGTTTCATCTGCAACTGGTCCAGGCTGGCCCGGCGGGCGAGGTCCTGTGCGTTGAGCAGCGGTTGCCGGGCGCGGGTGGTGAGGATGCGCTCGGCGGCGTCCTTGCGGATGCCGTTGACGAGGTGCAGGCCCAGGCGGACACCTTCGCCTTCCATGGTGCTGTCCCACTGGCTGTGCAGGACGTCGATCGGCCTCACTTCCACGCCATGGCGTTTCGCGTCCTGCACGAGCTGGCTGGGGGTGTAGAAACCCATGGGCTGGCTGTTGAGCAGCGCGGTGAGGAATTCGGCCGGGTGATGGCATTTGATCCACGCGCTCACATACACCAGCAGCGCGAAACTGGCGGCGTGGCTTTCGGGAAAGCCGTAGCTGGAGAAGCCCTTGATCTGCTCGAACACGCTCTGCGCGAATTCGAGTTCGTAGCCCCGATCGGTCATGCCCTGGACGAGCCGCTCCTGGTACTTGTGCAGGTTGCCGTGGCGCTTCCAGGCGGCCATGGCGCGGCGCAGGCCGTCGGCCTCGCCGGGCGTGAAGCCGGCCGACAGGATGGCGATCTGCATGCACTGCTCCTGGAAGATGGGCACACCCAGGGTGCGGCCTAGCGCCTCCCGCAGGGCCTTGCCATCCTCGGGCCCGGGGAACGTGACCGGCACCTTGCCTTGCCGCCGGTTCAGGTAGGGATGCACCGCGCCGCCCTGGATGGGGCCGGGGCGCACCAGCGCCACCTCGATCACCAGGTCGTAGTAGCGACGCGGTTTCAGGCGCGGCAACATGCTCATCTGCGCGCGGCTTTCGATCTGGAACACACCCACGGTGTCGGCGGCGCAGACCATGTCGTAGGTGGGCGTGTCGTCGTCGGGGATGTCCTGCATCGTGAAGGTGCGGCCTTCCTTCTGGCCGATCAGCGCCATGGCCTTGCGCAGGGCCGTGAGCATGCCGAGCGCGAGCACGTCCACCTTGAGCAGGCCCAGCGCGTCGAGGTCGTCCTTGTCCCACTCGATCACGGTACGGTCTTTCATGGTGGCGTTCTCGATCGGCACCAGGCGCGAGAGCGGCATCTGCGTGAGCACGAAGCCACCGGTGTGCTGCGAGAGGTGGCGCGGAAAACCCATGAGATCGGCGGTGATGTCCAGCAACTGCCGCACCTTCAGGCTTTCCGGATCCAGGCCGGCCTCGCGCAGGCGCTCGGGTGCGATCTCGCGGCCGTTCCACCAGCGCGACTGTTTCGCCAGCGCGTCGAGCAGGCCTTCTTCGAAACCCAGGGCCTTGCCCACGTCGCGCAGCGCGCTGCGCGGCCGGTAGCTGATGACGGCGGCGGTGAGCGCGGCGCGTTCACGGCCGTATTTGGCATACAGGTACTGGATCACTTCCTCGCGCCGCTCGTGCTCGAAGTCGACGTCGATGTCGGGCGGCTCGTTGCGCTCTTTCGAGATGAAACGCTCGAACAGCACGGTGGCGCGCGCCGGGTCCACTTCGGTGATGCCCAGGCAGTAGCACACCACGCTGTTGGCGGCCGAACCCCGGCCCTGGCAAAGAATCTCCTTCGAGCGCGCAAAGGCCACGATGTCGTGCACGGTGAGAAAGTAGTGCTCGTACTGCATGTCGGTGATGAGCGCGAGTTCGTGCTCGATCTGTTGCGCGAACTTCTCGGGCGTGCCTTGCGGCCAGCGCCTGCGCGCGCCTTCATCGGTGAGGCGGCGCAGGTAGCTGGGCGGCGTCTCGCCTTCGGGAATCACCTCGCTCGGGTACTGGTAGCGCAATTCGTCGAGCGAGAACTGGCAGCGCGCGGCCACCGCCAGCGTCTCGGCCAGCAGCTCGGGTGGGTACAGGTTGGCCAGCGTGGAGCGCAGGCGCAGGCGCTGTTCGGCGCTGGGCTCCAGCGCAAAGCCGCATTCGGTGAGCGGCTTGCCGATGCGCGTGGCGGTCAGCACGTCCTGCAGGGGCTTGCGCGAGCGCACGTGCATGTGCACGTCGCCCACGGCCACCAGCGGCACGGCAGTCAGCTCGCTGCTCTGGCGCAGGCGGTGCAGGCACATTTCGTCGTCCACACGGCGCAGTTGCTCCACGCCCAGCCAGCAGCGGCCGGTGAAGTGCTGCAGCAGCCAGCGCGCCACCGTGTCCAGGGCCTCCTGGTCGCAGTGGCGGTCGGGCACGGCGATCACCACGCAGTCGGCCAGCGCATCGGCCTGCACATCGTCCAGCGTGAGGCGGTAGCTGCCCTTGGGCGAGGCGCGCCGCAGGCGCGTGATGAACTCGCAGAGGTTGCCGTAGCCATTCAGGTTGCAGGCCAGCACCACCAGCGTGAAGGGTGCGTCGCACCGCACCTGGAACTGGCTGCCGACCAGCAGCGTGAGCTGGTGTTCCCTGGCCGCCACGTGGGCGCGCACCACGCCGGCCAGCGAGCATTCGTCGACCATGGCCAGCGCCTGGTAGCCCAGCTTCTTCGCGCGCTCCACCAGTTCCTCGGGGTGACTGGCTCCGCGCAGGAAGCTGAAGTTGGAGAGGCAACGCAGTTCGGCGTAGTCCGGCAGCACAGGCGCGTTCATGGCGCAGCCTCAGGCGAAATGCCCATGCAGGAACCAGCCCGGCGACTCGGCCAGCCGCGTCTGGAACACCCACACCACACCGGCCTCGGGCGACAGGGCCACCCAGTAGTCGCGCACCACGTTGCGGTCTTCGTCGCCCACGCGGTCCCACCAGCCGCCTTCCACGCGCTGCGGTCCGAGCAGCAGCACCAGTTCACCCTGGTAGAGCGGGCGGTGCTCGCGCACGAGCAGGCGCAGCGGCACCGGCAGCACGAAGCCGGGTTGCGGCAGACCGGTGGCGGGTGCGCCGTGCCGGGGCAAGGCCTGCGCAGCGGGCTGCCAGTGGCACATCCATTCAGGGCGGTGGTCTTCGCGCAGCACCGGGCGCAGCACGCGCTGTGGCCCCAGGCGGGCCGCCAGGCGCTCCAGCACCAGGCCCAGTTTCTCGCCCTGGCGCACGGCATCGGGGAGCAAAGAGGCGCTGACCTCGTGCAGCGGCCGCACCTCGGTGGCCACCAGCACCAGGTCGCCCACGGGTGCGGGCAAGACCACCCGCGCCAGGTGCTCGGCCAGCAGGCGGCACAGGTGCTCGATGTCGCGCGTGGGCTCGGCGGTACCGATGGTGATTTCGCCGCCCTCGCCCGCCACGCGTGAGCGCATCGCGTCGTGCGCCCACTTCAGCGTGAAGGCCGTGACCCCCGCGCGCCGTGCCGCCAGCCAGCCGCCGAGCATCAGCAACAGGCGCCGCGCCCCGAACAGCAGGGCCGGCGCCTGTTCCACGCGCGCCATGAGTTCGAGCCGCTCTTCGAAATGCTCGGGCAGTGCCACCCATTCATGCACCTCGGGCGCGAGGCCGTAGGCCTGATCGAGGGCCTTGAGCAGGTGCTGGTCGAAACGCCGGGCGATGCCGCCGCGTGGCAGCGCGCGCACGTCGCCCAGCGTGCGGCAGCCGATGTGTTCGAGCGTGAGCCGGTGCGGGTGTGTGGCGCTCAGCGTGGCCATGGGCAAGGTGTCCAGGAGGGCATCGAGCGTCCGCTTGAAGCCGTTCTCGATGCCGGCGCGCGCCAGCGCCAGCGCGGCCAGCCCGTTGGGTCCCCAGGCGAGTTGAGCCACGCCCAGTTCGCGCGCCTCGCCCAGCACGCGGTCGCGCAGCGCGCGCTTGCCGCCAAACAGCCGCACGCTGGCCTGCACCTCCATGAGCACGGCCTCGTCCACCAGCGCCACGCGCGGCGTGAACTGCAGGGCCCAGGTGGCCAGCGCGCGCTGCGTGGCTTCAGTGCGCGGGGCTGTGGTGTCGGCTGGGCTGGGCAGGAGCGCGGACCACAACATGGTCGACCTCTTCTTCGCGGGGCGTCCACCGGCTGGGCTGGCGCAGCCGGGGGGTGATGAAGGCTTGCAGGCCGCCTGGCACCGAGGCCAGGCGCAGGGTTTCATCCAGCGGCGGGCCCTTGCGCTTGGCGATGCGCACGTGCAGTTCCCAGTCGATCCCCACACGCACCTGCAGGCGCAGCGGCGCGGCCGAGGACTCGCGCAGCGCGCGGCTGGGCCGGCACACGAACACCGGCGATTCGAAGCTGGCGGCCAGCACCTGCAGTCGGCGGATCTGCGTCGCCCGCGCCTGCGGCAGCCACACCAGCAAGGCACCGCAGGCCTGGGCCTTGATGAGCTGCTCGGCCGACCACAGACGCTCGGGAGCGGAATCGGCCTGCACCCAGACCAGCCGACGTTCGTCGATGCCTTCGAAACGCAGGCCGGGCAGGTGCGGCGCCAGCGGCGGACCGATCACCACCACCGGTTGCCCGGCGGCGCACACCTGGCGCAGCGCCGGCCCGAGCAGGCGCCATTCCAGCGTGCCGCTGTGCGGCGTGAGGATTTCGGTGAGCCCATGGCCGGGCCAGCCGCCACCGGGCAAGTGCGCGTCCAGCGCAGCAAAGCCACTGGGCCACACCGCAGACACCGGCGTGCCCAGCTGGTCCCCGCGCCACAGGGCCGAGGCCACGGCGGCCGACCATCCGCCCGGGGCTTGCACCAGACGGGAAGGCGGGGAAACGGCAGGGGGAGACGGATCGTCCTCCTGCCAGTCGATGGCGGGCTGCATGGCGTAGGGTGGTGGGAAACGGAAAGCCTGAAACTGTATGAACGTACAGTATCCGAAACCCCTGTCACTGTCCATCGGCAAGGGTCTTTGAGTCAGAAGTTTGAAGGTTGGGCCTTGACAATTAAACTATCTTTTTTTAGTCTATAGATACTTAACTTATTTTAAATTTCGTAAGAAACAATATTAAAATTTTATCCAATCAAAATAAGATGGTTTTGTATATCAAATGAACACTCTCCAAGCCCTTGCCGCCGAACTGGAAACAGCGCGTCTCGCACGCGGTCTCCCCTACAAGACCCTGGCCGAGCGCACGGGGCTGAGCCCACTGGCCGTGCGCCAGGCGCTGCAAGGCCGCACCGCGCTGCGGGCCAACAACCTTATGGCGCTGGCCGACGAACTCGGGCTTGAACTTGCGCTGGTACCCAAGGAGATGGCCGCATCGCTGCGCAGCGCCGGTGCGGAACAGGCCAGCACCCCACGCGTGCTCAGCGACGTGGAGCGGCTGCTGGCGCGCCACACGGGCACACCAGGGCACGTCCGATGAGGTTTCGCAGCCTCGACGTCTTCATCGGCACGCGCCTGGTGGGCGTGCTGTTCCAGTACGGCCAGGGCGCGGATGCCATCACGCGGCTGCAACCCGAACCTTCCTACTGGCTCGATGCGCAGGCACCGGTGCTCTCGTGGGCCACCCATTTCAACGACCCCACCGACCGCGCCGCCTTCGTGGCGCAGTACACCGTGCAACCGTTCTTCAATGGCGTAGGCGAGCGCCTGCCCCGCTTCTTCCAGAACCTGCTGCCCGAAGGGCCTCTGCGCCGGCACCTGGAACAGTTGCGCGGCTGCGCACCCGACGACCATTTCGACCTGCTGGCCATGTGCGGCGACGACCTGCCCGGCGCCGTGCGTGCCACGCCATCAGCGCAGAGCCGCATGGCCACCGCCGCCATCGTCACGCAGCATCAGGACGCGCTGGAACCCAGCGTGGTCGATGACCCCGTGGCCGGTGCGGTGTCGCTCTCGGGCATCCAGCCCAAGCTGGGCCTGGTGGAAAAGGGGGGCCGCTACGTGGCGCGCACGCGCGCGCGCTCCGACGGCCTGCACATCATCGCCAAGCTGCCCGCGCTGGACTACGCCCTGCTGCCCGAGGTGGAACACCTGTCGCTGCAGCTCGCGCACGCCGCGGGCGTGCAGGTGTGCCAGGCGAGCCTGCGCCCGGTGAGCGACATCGACCTGCACGACCAGCCCTTCGTGCTCAACGCCGGCGCGCACTTTCTGGCGGTGGAACGCTTCGATCGCGATGGCGCGCGCCACATTCACTGCGAAGACTTCGCCCAGGTGCTGGGCCTGGACCCGCTGGACAAATACAAGGACCCGCAGCAACGCGCCCACTACGCCGCGCTGCTGCTCACGCTGCGCGAATCCATGGGCCTGGGCGACGAGGCCACGCACGAGCTGCTGCGCCGGCTCATGGTCAACGAGATGCTGGGCAACTACGACGCCCACGTGAAGAACTTCGGCGTGATCTATGCCGATGGCCGCACGCCAGCGTTGAGCCCTGCTTACGACGTGGTGGCCTACGCCGCCTACCTGGGCGGGCGCGGCCACGCGCTGAAGTTCTACCCCGGCGCGCCCGACCGCGCCCTGCTCACGCCCGCGCTGGTGCGCCAGCTCTGCAACGCCAGCGGCCTGCTGGAAACGCGCGTGCGCGCCGTGCTGCGCGACACCGTTTCCCGTGCGCTGGCCACCTGGCCGGCCCTGATCGAAGCCAGCGAGCTGATGCCCGAACAGAAAAAGCGCCTGCTGGCGCATTTCCTGGCGGTACCGGCGGTGCAAGCCATGGACCAGAGATCCCGCCGGGGCCGGCTCTAGCGTTCCCAGTCGCGCTCGGGCTTCGCACCGCGCGCCTTGACGGCGGCGATGTACTGCGAGAGCAGCGCCTTGGCCTGCGTACCGCGCGCTTCGTTGTTCTTCACCCATTCCTGCGAGAGTGCAGGCAACTGGTCGATCCACTTGCGGCGGTCGGCTTCGGACATGGGCGTCACCGTCACGGGCGGGTTCTGCGTCTTGCCCACCTCGACCATGCGCGCAATGGCCGTTTCGTGGCGCTGGACCAGGTCTTCACCGTGGCGGCGCGAGTACTCGGCGCCGGCTTCGCGCATGGCCACCTGCACTTCAGGTGGCAGCTTGGCCCAGGTGTCCTTGTTGATGGCCAGACCGCCCGAGAACACCACGCCCATGTTCACCTTGGTGATGTACGGCGCCACTTCGTAGATCTTGGTCGGCAGGATGCCGGTGGCCAGCGAGACCACGCCATCGGACACACCGGTCTGGATGTCGGTGTAGAAGGTGGTGAGCGCGCCATCGACCGGCGTGGCGCCCACGCCGCGCAGCCACTGGCCCAGGATGCCGGGCGCGGAGATCTTCTTGCCGCGCAGGTCCTCGATCGACTTCACCGGGAACTTGGTGAAGATGTCGTAGGTGTCGGAGCCAGTGGCGCCCAGGAAGACCAGGTTGTACTTGTCCCACTCGTTCTTGAACGCCGGGTTCTTCTCGATGAGTTCGTTCATGGCGCCGAGCACGATGCGTGTGTCGCTGGTGACGAAGGGCGTGTGCACGCTGAGCTGGCTGATCGGCATCTTCGCCGGCTCCAGGTAGCTGAACACCCAGCCAATGTCGGTGATGCCCTGCTCCACCGAGGTGAGCGTGGCGTTGGCCTTGTAGAGCTGGCCACCGAAGGCTTCCTTCCACTGCACCTTGTACTTGCCGCCTGCGGCCAGGCGCTTGTCCACCTCGGGCATGAACACCTGCGGGATGAAACCCACCCACGGAATGGTGGTGGGGTGGCTGGAGGCCACGGTGAGGTTGATCACCTGCTGGGCCGAAGCGGCCATGGGCAGGCTGATGGCGACGGCGGTCGAGGCGGCGAGTCGGACGAAGGTCGAACGTTTCATGCTTGTCTCCTGTTGTGGGTCTGGGTGTGCGAACGCTGAAAACTCAATCGACCTGGGCGCCGGACTGGCGCACCAGCGCGGCCCACTTGGTCACCTCGGCGCGGCCGAATTCGGCCATGGCATCGGGACCCAGCGGGCGTTGTTCCACGCCCTGGGCGGCCAGCTTGGGCGCCACTTCAGGGCTGGCCAGCGCGGTGGCGGCGGCCTGGCGCAGGCGCGCCAGCACCGGTGCCGGCGTGGCTGCAGGTGCATACAACATGAACCACGCCACGAGGTCGAAGTCCGCGTTGATCTGTTCGGCGATGGTCGGCACGTCTTTCGCGGCGGCGCTGCGCTGCACGCTCGAGGCACCGAGCGCACGCAGGCGCCCGCCCTGGATGTGCGGCAGCACGGCGGCGGGGTGGTAGAACATGAAGTCGGCGCGGCCGCCCATCACGTCGTTCATGGCCATGCCGCCTTCCTTGTAGGGCACGTGCAGCATCTGGCCGCCCAGGCGCGCCTTCAACAGCTCGCCCGCGAGGTGGCCCGAGGTGCCGTTGCCGGCCGAAGCAAAGCTCACGCCCTGCCCCTGGGCGGCACGCGCCTTGAGGTCGGCCAGCGTCTTGATCGGCCCCTGGGCCGAGACCACCAGCAGCGTGGGCGTGTAGCCCACCAGCGCGATGGGCGCGAAGTCCTTCAGCGGGTCGTAGGGCAGGCTGCGGAACAGCGTGGCGTTGATGGCGTGCGTGCCCACGGTGCCCATGACGATCTGGTAACCATCTGCCGCGCCACGCGCCACCTGCTGCGAACCCACCGAACCGCCTGCGCCGGCGCGGTTCTCCACCACCAGCGGCTGGCCGAGCTCGCGCCCCATGCCCTCACCCACCACGCGCGAAATGATGTCGGTGGTGGTGCCAGGACCGAAAGGCACGATCAGGCGCACGGGTTTGTCGGGGTAGGCCTGCGCAAAGGCACTCAGTGGCAGCGTCAGGCCTGCGGCCGTTGCGCCAAAGCCGATCAGGGCTTCGCGTCGGCTGGGCTGGCGTGGGAATCGGGTCATGCGGTCTCCTTCTTGTGGCGGGTATCAAGGGTGCTGGCGGGCCAGCCGTGCGCGTACAGCGCGTTGTGTTCGCCCAGGGTGGGCGGCGGGGCCACGTCCAGGCTGCGCTGGCCGTCGAAGCTCAGGGGCGAGCGCACCGTGCGCGAAGCGCCCATCACGGGATGGTGGGTGTCCACGAAGAGCTGCAAGTGCTTGGCCTGCGCGTCCTCGGGCACTTCGTCGGTGCGGTACATGGGGGCGTGCGGCACGTCCTGGGCCACCAGGCGGGCGCACCAGTCGTCCCGCGTGCGGCCCTTGAAGATGCCGCCCAGCAGATCGATGAGCGCGTCCTGGTTCGCAATGCGGCCAGGCCGGCTGGCGAAGCGTTCGTCCTCGAAGATGTCGGGCCGTTCCATGGCGTTGGCCAGGC
The DNA here is from genome assembly GCF_051858985.1 of Hydrogenophaga sp. Lineage (GTDB taxonomy): Bacteria > Pseudomonadota > Gammaproteobacteria > Burkholderiales > Burkholderiaceae_C > Hydrogenophaga. The sequence goes on from NZ_JBHYGM010000002.1 coordinate 1,207,623, forward strand.
CCTGCCAGAACTTTTCAGGCGAAGACATGTGCAGCGCGATCCAGCCACCGCACGCGCATTCGAGCACGTACGACTGCGACACGCTGGGCCGGCTGTAGGGGCCCATGACCTCGCCCACGGAAAACAGGTGGGTGAAGGCGTCGAGGTTGAAATGCGCCATGGCCTCGAACATCGAAACCTCCACCTTGCGGCCCTGTCCGGTGCTCTGGCGCTCGAACAACGCTCCCAGGATGCCGAAGGCCGCGTAGTAGCCGGTCATGGCATCCGCAATGGCCGGGCCCACCACGCGCGGGTTGGCCGGATTCACCAGCAGGCGCAGGTAGCCGCTCGCCGCTTGCGCCACGGTGTCGTAGCTCGGCCGGCTGGCGGCCGGGCCGTCCTGCCCGAAACCGCTGATGGCGCAGTACACCAGGCGATCGTTGAGTTCGCGCAGGCGCGCCTCACCGGCGTGGATCTGTTCAGCAAAGCCGGGGCGGAAATTCTGGATGTAGACGTCCGCGCCCTCGATGAGCCGGTCGAAGGTTTCCAGGTCGGCCGGCTTGCGCGTGTCCAGCGCCACGCTGTGCTTGTTGCGGTTGTACGTCTGGTAGTGCGGGCTGTAGAGCCCGCCCTTGAAGGCGCGGAACGGGTCGCCGGTGCCGGGCAGTTCCACCTTCACCACCTCGGCCCCCATGTCGGCCAGCATCATCGAGGCCGCCGGCCCCGTGATGAAGGTGCCGTGTTCCACCACACGAAGGCCTTTGAGTACCTGGGTCATGTCGAATGCCTCACAGCTTCTGGTCGGGCACGAAGCCCTCGGGCACGGTGCCGGTGTAGCGCAGTTCGCGCGTCGCCTGGTACGACAGCGCGAAACCGATGGGTGTCTCCAGCTCTTCGCTCATGTGGGCAATCAGACCCGCGCAGCGCGCCAGCATGGGCACCCCCTTGAGGGCATTGAGCGGAAAGCCCAAACCCAGCAGCACGGCCGGTATGGCAGCAGAAACGTTGAGCTTGAGCTCCTTGCCGATCACATCGGGCAGCACGGCTTCCACCGCTTCGGCGATCTGCACGAAACGCTGTCCACCACCGGCCTGCTTCGACACGCGGAACAGCGCGTCCACACGCGGATCGCGCGCCTTGTGCAGCGGGTGCCCATAGCCGGGCACGGCCTGCTTGCGCGCGCGCCACTCGCCCACCACGGTGCGGGCGGCCGCATTCAGGTCGCCACCGTGTGCGGGCGCGGCCTGGTCGATCTCGTCGAACAGGCGGCCTGCGGTTTCGGAAGCCCCGAGGATCACGGAACCGCAACCCAGGATGCCGGCCGCCACCGCGCCCTGCAGCGCATCCGGTGCGGCGGCCAGCGTCATGCGCGCAGCCTGCACGCTCGGCACCAGGCCATGCTCGGCAATGGCCACCAGCGTGGCATTGAGCACCGCGCTGGCAGGCTCGTCGGGCTTGCGTCCCGTGAGCAGCAGGTAGAAGTAGTCGGCGAAATTCACCTGCCCGATCAGGTCCTGGCACAGGTCCTGGCCGCGCACCACGATGGTGTCGGGGTTGGAAGCACAGATGGCGGACTCGGGCACGGTGGCCTTGCCGATTTTCAAGAGAGATCTCCAGTGAGAGGAACAGGGAATGCCGGCCGGTCAGGCGGCAGGGACGAGGCGGAAGTCGTAGGTGGCGCTGTGGTACGGCACGTTCATGCTGCGGCCATCGGGCGCGGTGCCGGGCGGGTGCTGATCGAACGGCACGATGAGGCTGTTGCGCACGCCGAACACGGCGTCCGAATCGAGGTAGGGGCTGTCGGCCACGAAAAGGTGCGTGGTCACGGTCTGGTGGCCTGGCGCGTACACCTTCATGTGGATGTGGCCCGGCCGGTTGGGGTGCCTTCCCATGCGGCGCAGCATGGCGCCCACCGGGCCATCATCGGGCACCGGGTAGAACGAAGGCTTGATCGACCAGAAGCGGTACTGGCCTTTCGCATCGGTGCGAAAGCGCGCGCGCAGGCGCATGCCGGCATCACTGCCCATCTGCATGTCGTACACACCGTCGCCGTCGCCCGACCACACGTCCAGGCAACACCCCGCAATGGGCTTGCCCTGGGTGTCGGTCACGGTGCCGTGGTAGTAGGCCGGCTCGCCGGGCATCTGCTCGCCGATGTCGCTGCCCAGCTCGAGTTCGGGCGAACCTTCCCAGTAGAAGGGGCCCTGCACCGTGGCCTCGGTGGGTGTGCTCTTGCCGCCGCCAGCGTCCTGGAAGGCGCGTGCCGCCTTGAGCTGGTTGATGGCCACCACCAGCATGGAAATGCCCAGCGTGTCCGAGAGCAGGATGAATTCCTGGCGCTTGTCGTCGCAGGTCTTGCCGGTCTCGGTGAGGAAGCCGATGGCGGAGATCCATTCCTCTTCGCTCAGTTCGACTTCGCGCACGAAAGCATGGGCGTGGCGCACCAGCGCGCTCATGACCTGTTTGAAACGGGGATCGGTGCAGTCGGCGAGGCGGTCGATGACCGCCTGCGTGATGTCGCCGGCTTCGAGTTGAGCCATGGGTTGTCTCCTTTTATGGCGTGAGTCTAGGGGTGGGTTGATGACGATGGAAATGATGATTTTCGACCGCTATGATCGATGACATCGATACCTGAAACAGCGAGCTTGCAATGGAACTCAGGCACTTGCGCTACTTCGACGCCGTGGCGGAAACCCAGAACTTCACGCGAGCGGCCGAGCGCTTGCACGTGACGCAATCCACCCTGTCGCACCAGATCCGGCAACTGGAAGAAGAGCTCGGCCTGGTGCTCTTCGACCGGGCCCACAAGCGCGTGGCGCTGACCGAGGCCGGCGAGATGCTGCGCAGCCACCTCATGCCGGCCCTGCAGCAGATCGACCGCGGTTTGCAATCGCTCAAGCACGCGCCCGAATCGCTGGCGGGCGAACTGCGCATTGGCGCCACGCACAGTTTCAACACACGGCTGGTGCCTCTGTGCGTGTCCGCCTTTCTGGGTCACCACCCGGGCACCAAGGTGAGCGTGGAAGAACTCTCGGCCGAGCAGATCGCACGGCGCCTGGTCAGCGGCCACCTGGACCTGGGGGTGTCGTACCGGCCGAACGACCGAACCGAGCTCTGGTTCGAACCGCTCTACAACGAGGAACTGCGTCTGGTGGTGGCCGCCTCGCACCCGCTCGCGCGTCGGCGGCGCGTGCGCATGGTCGAGCTGCATCACTGCCGCATGGTTCTGCTGCCGGCGCAGTTCTCCACTCGCAAGCTGCTGGACGACTGTTTTGAAGCCGCCGGCGCCCAACCGCTGGTGATCGCCGAGCTGAATTCGATCGCGCCCATGATCGAACTGATTCGCCAGACGGACCTGGCCGGCATCATTGCCGAGACCGCCGTGACACCGGCAGTGGACTTGCGCGTGGTGCCGATCGAAGACCCGACGCCCATCCGCACGCCAGGCCTTCTGTGGAAGAAAGGCGCGAACCGCTCTCCCATCGTGAAGCACATGGCCTCCGTCATCCGCAGGGCGGCTGGCTGAGCCCCCACGCTCCACCGCTGCGCGGGTCGCTGCCCCTTGAGGGGGCTGATCCGGCTTGGGGCGGCGCGGCGCCGGATCGACCACAACTGGTTTACAGGATCTGGCAGGCCTGCTCGAAGCTCAGGCGTGGATTGCGGTCGAACAGCTTGCTGTCGTCGCCCTGGCCGAGGTTGATGAGGAAGTTGGCGCGCCAGCGGCCATCGGGGAAGAATTCGGCATTGACCTTGGCCAGGTCCACGCCGCTCATGGGCCCGCAGTCCAGCCCGAGGGCGCGCGCGGCGATGATGAAGTAGGCGCCGCCCAGCGTGCCGTTGCGGGTGGCCGTGGCCTCGCTGAGTGCCGGATTGCTCTCGAAGTTTTCCTTGGCGCCTTCCTTGTGCCAGACCTGCGGCATGTATTCAAAGAACTGGGTGTCGGTGGCGACGATCACCGTGACCGGTGCGTCGCGCGTCTTGTCGACGTTGCCGGGCGTCAGGGCGGGCAGCAGACGCGCCCGTGCTTCGGGAGAGTTCAGGAACACGTAGCGCGTGGGCTGCGTGTTCATGGAAGTGGGGCCCATGCGGGCGATGTCGTACACCTGTCGAAGCAGGGATTCGGGCACCGGGTCGCTGGTGAAGCCGTTGGCGGTGCGCGCCTTCAGAAAGATCAGGTCCAGGGCTTGGGCGTCGAGGTTCATGGCGGGGAGAAGTGGGAGTTGGAATCAGGAGACTTCGAAGTCCACCTGGTGGCGCGCGATGCGCAGGCCTTCGAGTTCGCGCCGCACGCGCAAGTGCTCCGGGTGCTCGCTGTAGGCGGCCAGCGCCTGCCGCGATTCGAACTCGGAGTACAGCACCACGTCGCAGGCGTAATCGACGCGACTCTCGTCGATGCCGATCTCCAGCCGAAGCAGGCCGGGGATGCGCTCGCGCATGCCTTCGAACGCGGCCTTGAGACGGCTCACGTTGCCTGCCTTTTCATCCGCGGTGCTGCCGAGGATGTTCCACATGACGATGTGTTTGATCATGCTCGGTCGCATCAGGTGGAGGGGAAACCGGCCTTCTGGGGCCAGAGGTTGGAAAAGGCGTGCACGGTGCTGCCGGCATAGACGCCCGCCTGGGTGAACGGTTCCTGCGCCAGCCAGGCCCGTGCGGCCTCCCGATCAGGGAAGTCGATGGCGAGCAGGCTGCCCACCATGGTGTGGCCGTCGTCGGCCATCAACGGGCCGGCAAAGGCGATGCGGTCGGCCACGGCGCCGAGGTAATCCTTGTGCTGCGGGCGGATGCGCTGCCTCAGCTCGCCGGCACCGGGGTTGTCGAGCAGGTGGAAGATGTAGATCATGGCGTCGGTCTCATTGCATGCGCGCCAGCCAGGTGGAAAGGGCCGGGAAGATCGCGAGGACCACGAGCACTGCGATCATCGTGAGCACGAAGGGGAATGCGCCCGCGAAGATGTCGCGGATGGTGATTCGCGGGTCATTGAGCGCAGATTTCACCGTGTACACCGACACGCCGAACGGCGGCGTGAGCAGGCCAACCTCCACCGCCACCACGGTGAGCACGCCAAACCAGATCAGGTCCATGTTGAAAGCTGTCGCGATGGGCAGCACGATGGGCAGCATGATCAGCATGATGGACACCGAGTCGATGATGCAGCCCAGTGCGATCACGATGGCCAGGTAGGCGATGAGGAATCCCCAGGGACCCAGGCCCATGTCGGTGATGGCGCTGGTGATGCCGGCGGGCATGCCGGTGAGCGCCAGCATGCGGCTGTAGAGCGACGCCGCGATGATGAGGAACAGCACCGACACCGAGACGTAGCCCGTCTCGGTGAGCACGTTCCACAGCTTGCGCCAGGTGAGGCGACGTCGCACCAGGGCAATGACGAAGGCGCCTGCCGCGCCAACGGCACCGGCCTCGGTGGGCGTGAAAAAGCCGCTGTAGAGCCCGCCCAGCACCAGCACCACCAGTGCCAGGATGGGAAAGAACTTCACGGCCGCGCTCGCCCAGGTCTCGGTATCGGCCTGTTCCGCCGTCTGCGGTGCGCCGCTGGCATAGATCTTGTGGGGCAGGAAGTAGGCCATCGCCAGGATCAGCGCAGCAAATGCACCAGCCATCAGAAGGCCGGGCAGCACACCGGCCAGAAACATCCGCCCAATCGATTCCTCTGCAAGGACCCCGTAGATGATCATCAGCAGCGATGGCGGGATCAGCATGCCGAGCACGGAGGAACCGGCCACCACGCCCACGGCAAAGCGCGGCGTGTAGCCGTGGCGGATCATCTCGGGCGTGGCCACCTTGGTGAACACGGATGCCGACGCAATGGAAATGCCGGTGATGGCCGCGAACACCGCGTTGGCGCCCACGGTGGCCAGGCCCAGGCCGCCGCGCAGGCGCCGCAACAGCCACTGGAACACGTCAAACGTGTCTCGTCCCACGCCGGAGACGCTCACGAACATGCCCATGAGCACGAAGAGCGGAACGACGCCGAAGAGGTAGTCGCGAATCGAATCGTTGGCCGCAGCCCCCACGAAACGCGCTGCGATCTCGGGTGACTTCAGGAGCCATACGCTGATGAACGAGGTGACGATGAGTGCCACGCCGATGTGCATGCCGACCACGATGGCCACCAGCATGAGGCCGATCGCCAGAAAACCGATCATCAACTCACTCATGGTGATCTCCACCACGCACCGGGGCGGTACCACTGTCGCGCAGGTCGTGCCAGACCAGCAGCGCGTACTGCACGGCGGCCAGGGCCGCCCCCGTGGTCACCACCAGGGCCATGGGCCAGGTGGGAAAGGTGAACACGCCCTCGATGCCGATGAACTCGTTGTTGTTCCAGGCCTTCACGAGCAGAGGCCGCGTGGCGTACGCAATGACACCGCAGGCGAAGATGCCGAAGGCCGAGAACAACGCCCGCAAGCGCAGTCCGGCGCGCGGCCGCTTGACCAGGAAGGGGTCGATGAACAAGTCGGCCCGGCTCATGCGGCCGTGGCGCAGCGTGCTGGGCAACTGCAGGAACACGATGACGATGATGGAAGCGGCCACCAGTTCGGCCACGCCGTCGATGGGCTTGTTGAAGGCGTTGCGCAGGAACACGTCGGCACACATCAGCACCATGACCATGCCGATCACGATGGAGCCCAGGCCGTTGAGCCCGTCGACCAGGTGGCCGAACGGGCTGCTGGGAGCGGTTGGCGCGGGCGCCTCGTCCAGGTTGGTGTTGGCTTCGTAGCTCATGGCGACTCAGAGGCCCTTGTCCCAGTCGCGCAGCGGCTTGGCACCGCGCTTGCGGAGCTCTTCCATGTAGGTCTTGACGATCAGCGCCGACGGGCCGCGACTGGCGTTGGCCTTCACCCAGTCGGCCGCGATGTTGGGCATGGTGGTGGCCCACTTCTCGCGCTCGCCGGGGGCCATGGGCGCCACCTTCACCGGCACGCTCTGCGTGGCGCCCTGCGTCTGGATGGACTTGAGGGCGGCCTCGTAGCGCTGCATCAGCGTGTTGCCCAGCGTCTTGGAGTACTCCAGCCCCACGTCCTTGATGATCTTCTGCACCTCGGGGGGCATCTTGTTGAAGCTGTCCTTGTTCATGGCCATGCCGCCGTTGTAGAGCGCGCCGATGTCCACCGTGGTCACATACGGAGCCACCTCATAGATCTTGTTGGGCAGGATGCCCGTGGAGATGGAAATGGTGCCCTCGCTCACGCCGGTCTGGATGTCGGTGTAGTAGCTGGTGAGCGAACCGTCCACCGCCACCGCGCCGGAGCCGCGCAACCAGGTGCCCACCGCGCCGGGTGCCGAGATCTTCTTGCCGCTCAGGTCGGCGTAGGTGTTGATCGGCATCTTCGTGAACAGGTGGTAGGTGTCCACCCCCGAAGCGCCCAGGAACACCAGGTTGTTGCGATCCCACTCGGCCTTGAGGGCGGGCACCTTCTCGTTCATCTCGTTGGCCACCTCCAGCAGCATGCGCACATCGCCGGTGGCGAACGGCGTCACGGTGGCGTATTGCGTCAGCGGCATCTTGGCCGATTCGAGGTTGGCGAACACCCAGCCGATGTCGGCGATGCCCTCGCCCACGCTGGAGAGCGTGGCGTTCATCTTGTAGAGCTGGCCACCGTAGGCCTCTTTCCATTCGATCTTGTAACCCTTGCCCAGGGCCTCCACCCGCTTGTTGACCTCGGGCACGAAGAGCGTGCTCATGAGGCCGACCCACGGCAGCGTGGTGGGGTGGCTGGAGGCAATGGTGAGCTTGAAGGTCTGCTGTGCGTGGGCCACCGGCAAACCCGCAGACAGCAAGGTGGCGCCGACAGCGGCGGCCAGGGCGGTGCGGTGGAAGGCGCGTTTGTTCAGATTGAGCATGGTCTTGTCTCCTGCGGTTGGCTTATGTCTTCACGGGGTTGAGCACGAAATCGAAATCCAGCGCGGTGGAGCCATCGGGCTGCCTCACCCATTCGGCCACCAGCGACTGGCGCACGCCGAACACGGCGTCCGAATCCAGGTACGGGTCGCCGGCACGGAACACGTGGGTCACCAGGGTTTCGTAGCCCGGCGCCCGGATCATGAAATGCAGGTGCGCCGGCCGCCAGGGGTGCCGCCGCGTGGCGCGCAACATGTCGCCCACGGGACCATCGTCCGGAATCGGGTAGGGCTCGGCCACCACGCTCTGGAAATGGAAGCGCCCGTCGGGGCCGCTCTTGAGCACCGCCCTGCCCTGCGGGCTTTCCAGGCCCTCGCGCTGCACGTCGTAGAGCCCGTCGGCATCGGCCTGCCACACGTCGATCTCGGCATCGGCTACCACCTCCCCGCCCAGGCCGCGCACGCTGCCGCGCACGAGGCAGGGTTCTCCCGGGGCGCCGTTGGCCACGTCCGCGCCGTGTTCCACCCGGGGCGCTCCCTCCACGTGGAAGGGCCCGAACACCGTGGCTTCCGTGCAGCCGGCGGGCTTGTCGTTGTTCATGGCCACCGTCAGCATGGACAGGCCCAGCGTGTCCGAGAGCAGGATGAACTCCTGGCGCTGGTCGTCGCACTTCTGCCCGGTGGCGGTGAGGAACTGGATGCCCTGCATCCACTCTGCCTCGGTGAGCTTGACGTCGCGCGCGAAGGCGTGCAGGTGCTGCACCAGGCTGGTCATGATCTCCTTCAGGCGGGCATCGGGCGTCTGCGACAGGCGCGCGAGCACGGCCTGGGTGATGTTGTACTGATCGAGGTTTCTCAAACGCTTGTCTCCGGATCGCCTGCGGTTGGCCCGCAGTGCCGTCACAATGTAGAGCGTTGGGGGAGACAGACCAATGCCTGCGGCAAAAATGACTTTTTCTTCAGGCGCAACAAAGAGCAGACCATGGACCGCTGGACCGAGATCGAATTGTTCGTGCAGGTGGCCGAAACCGGCAGCCTGAGCAAGGCCGCCGAGTTGCTGGACCTCTCCAATGCCAGCGCCAGCCGGCACTTGGCAGCCCTGGAAGAGCGCCTGGGCGTGCGCCTGGTGGAGCGCAACACGCGCCGCCTCTACCTCACGGACACCGGCCAGGAGTTCTTCCAGCGCGCCCGAACCATCCTGTCCGACCTGCGCGACGCCGAATCCACCGTCAACGCTGCCGCCCTCAACCCCACGGGTGTCCTGCGGGTGACTGCCTCGTTGTCGTTTTCCATGCACCACATCGCGCCGCTGTTGCGCGAGTACACCGATCGCTACCCCAATGTCACGGTGCACGTGGAGGCCGCCAACCGCTACCTCGACATCATCGACAACAACATCGACGTGGCCATCCGCAACCGCGAGTACGAGCCCGATTCCAACATCACCATCCGCCGCCTGGCGGAGACGCGGCGCATCCTGGTGGCCTCACCGGGATACTTAGCGCGCCACGGCGTGCCCCAGGCGCTGGACGACCTGCAACGCCACAAGCTGCTGATCTACACCCACGCCAACAACCCGTACGAGCTGCGCTTCTCGCGCGCGGACGAGCAGCGCACGGTCAGCGTGAAGGGGCTGCTGGAGAGCAACGACGGCCAGATCCTGCGCGCCGCCGCGCTGGACGGCATGGGCATCCTGGTCCAGCCCAGCTACATCGTGTACGACGACGTGGTGGCCGGCCGGCTGGTGCCGATGCTCGACGACTGGGACCTGCCGCGCCTGACCATCAACCTGGCCTACCCCAGCCGCAAGCACCTGAGCGCGAAGGTGCGCACCTTCATCGACTTCATGGCCGCGCACTTCAAGAAGATGGATTACGAGCGCAAGTGGACCGGCCAGTTCACGGTTTACTGACCTTCTCAGGCTGGTAGCCAAGCTGGCGCATGGCAGGCGCCAGCGACACGGCCGCCTGCTCATAACCGTCCCAGGGCGAGTTGCCCTTGCGCAGTCGCTGGTCCACGGTGCGCACCGTCCAGTGCGCACCGCCCTTGAGCGCCGCCAGCTCCGACCACGCCACCGGCACAGAGATGCCCAGGCCCGGTCGCGAGCGGGCCGACCAGGCGCTCACCGTGGTGGCACCACGCCCGTTGCGCAGGTAGTCGGCAAAGATCTTGCCCACCCGGTTGCGCGGCCCGCTCTTGGCCACGAAACGCTCCGGAATCGTCTGCGCGAGGTGCTGCACCACCGCCTGCGAAAAGCCCTTCACGGCATCCCAACCGTGCAGGCGCTTGATGGGCACCACCACGTGCAGGCCCTTGCCACCGCTGGTCTTCAGGAACGCCGGCAGGCCGAGCTCCTTGAGCAACACCTGCACGAGTTCCGCCGCCTCCTGCACCTGCGCCCAGGCCACGCCTTCACCGGGGTCGAGGTCGAAAGTCATGCGGTCGGGGCGCTCGATGCGGTCCTTGCGCGCGTTCCAGGTGTGGAACTCGATAACGTTCATCTGCGCCGCCGAAAGCAGCCCCTTGGGTTTCGCCACTTCGATCAGGGGATCGTGCCCTTCATCCAGCGCAGGGTCGAGCAGGGCCACGCCGTCCATGCGGGTCTTGTCCAGGTGCTTCTGGAAGAACAGCTCGCCTTCGATGCCGTCGGGGGCGCGAACCAGTGCCACGGGGCGCCCCTTGAGGTGTTCCATCATGAAGGGCGCGACCGTTTCGTAGTAACGCACCAGGTCGAGCTTGGTGAGGCCGCTCTCGGGGTCGATGACGCGTTCGGGGTTGGAAATCTTCATGGAGGTCACCGCTTGAGGTTCTTCACGGGAAATGGCCACGGCCGGCTTGTCGCCACGCAACCCCAGAAACACACCATGGCGCAACCGCCCTTCCGCGGTCCAGCCGGCAAAGGACACTTCGGCCAGCAGGCTGGGCTTCACCCAGTGCGGCTGGCCTTCGATCTTCGTGGCGCCGGCAAACGGGCGCTGGGTGGTCGCGAGCTTCTTCAGCGTGCCGTGCAGCGACTGCAGGGTGCGTTCGTTGAAGCCCGACCCCACATGGCCGACGAACTTCAACGCCCCCTCTTCGTCGTGCAGGCCCAGCAGCAGCGCGCCGATGCCGGTGCGCGAGCCCTTGGGATCGGTGTAGCCGCCGATCACGAATTCCTGCCGCTGGCCACACTTGAGCTTGATCCAGTCGCTGTTTCGCCGCGAAGCGTAGGGCGCCGATTTGCGTTTGCCAATCAAGCCTTCGAAGCCCAGCTGGCAGGCCGAAGCGAGCAGGTCGGCCGAAGGCGCGTCAAAACTCTCGCTGAACCGCAGCAACTCGCTGGGTTGGCCATCCATCAGCACGCGAAGGCGTTCGCGGCGCTCTTCCACCGGCAGCGCTCGAAGGTCAAGGCCATCGGCAAAGGGCATGTCGAACAGCACGTACACCAGTTGCTTCGTGTCCACGGTGTCGAACGCGTTCTGCAATGCCTGGAAATTCGGCACGCCGTCCTCGTCCACCACCATCACCTCGCCATCGAGCCAGCCTGACTTGAGAGGCAGTGTGGCGAGTTCCCGGGCCAGTGCCGGCATGCGCGCGGTCCAGTCGTGCCCGTTGCGGGTGAACATCCGAACGGTCTTTCCCTGTTTGCGGGCCAGCATGCGGTAGCCGTCGAACTTCAATTCCCAGAGCCAGTCAGCCACCTCGCCGGGCGGCGCCTTCGCGAGCGTGGCCAGTTGCGGCGAGAGCTCCACGGGGAGTTCGGCTTTTGTCGGCATGACCTTCTTCGGCGTCACCGTCTTCGGCGTGGCCGTCTGCAGGTTGCTGACGCTGTCGGGCTGCTCCTCCACCACATTGAATTCGCTGGCCGGCCGCTCGAACTCGTCGTGTTCCTTGATGAACAGCCACGGCGGCCCTTTGCCGCCGGCATCGGCGCGCATGCGCACCAGCGTCCAGCGTCCCTTGAGCTTGTGGCCGTGCAGTTCGAACTTGAGCTTGCCTTCCCGATAGCCCTGCTCTGCGTCGCCGATGGGGGTCCAGTGGCCCTTGTCCCACACGATCACCTTGCCCGAGCCGTACTGCCCCGGTGGAATCTGGCCTTCAAAGGTGTTGTACGCCATGGGGTGGTCTTCCACCTGAACCGCCATGCGTTTGTCCTTGGGATCGAAGCTCGGTCCTTTTGGCACGGCCCAGCTCTTCATGGTGCCGTCGAGTTCCAGCCGCAGGTCGTAGTGCAGGCGGCTCGCCCAGTGCTTCTGGATCACGTAGCGAAGCGCGCCTTCACTGGCCTCGCCGCCTTCGGCCGGTTCGGGCGTGCGCGCAAAGTTTCGCTTCTTGCGGTACAGCGCCAGCGCGTCGGCCACGGCGGCTCCTAGGCAGCGCGCCGCGCGGGCTTCCTGGCGGGCGCCTTGGGCGCAGGTGCGGCCTTCTTCGCGGCCGGCTTCTTCTTCGCGGCGGCCTTGCCGGCTGGCGCCTTGGCACCGGGCAGCTCGGTCACCGACGCCGGCTTTTCCTTTGGCGTGCGCGCCGCGCCCAGGCTGCGCTTGAGCAGCGCGGTGAGGTCGAGCACGTTCGCGCCCGAGGGTGCGCTCTCCGATTTGTCCACCTTGGCCACGTCGGCCAGTTCGCCCTTCGTGGCCTTGGTCTCCACCAGCTTGTTGATTTCATCCGCAAAGGAATTGCGGAATTCGTCGGCCTTCCAGGGCTGCGTCATGTCCTCGATGAGCTGCATCGCCATCGTCAACTCGGCGTCCTTGATGCCCGCAGCCTTCACGCCCAGGGGCGGCAAATCCAGCTGTTCGAACGAACGGATTTCCCCACCCCAGCGCAGCAGGTTGAGGATGAGCGCCCGACCACAGGGGATGAGGACTGCCAGGTGCTGCTTGGTCTGGATCACCACCTTGGCCAGGCCCACCTTGTTGCTCTTGGTCAGCGCTTCGCGCAGCAAGGCGTATACCTTCTCGCCGCGCTTGAGCGGTGCGGTGTAGTAAGGGCGTTCGAGGTAGACGAAAGGAATCTCGTCGGCGTCGACAAAGGTCTCGATCTCGATGGTCTGCGTCACCTTGGGAAACGCGGCGGCGATTTCCTCGGGCGAGAGCAGCACGTAGCGGCCATCTTCGTATTCCACGCCCTTGACGATGTCGGCGCTCGCGATTTCCTTGCCGGTCACTTTGTTGATGCGCTTGTAGCCCACCGGGTCCATGGAGCGGCGGTCCAGCCAGTCGAAGTCGATGCCCGAGCTGATGGTGGCCGAGTAGAGGCCCACAGGAATGTGCACCAGCCCGAAGCTGATCGCACCCTTCCAGATGGTGCGGGTGGAGGTGGGCGCCTGGCCTTCGTCGACCGGCTCCGCCCGCGTTGTCTTCTTGCTGCGTTCAGCCATGGCGGATTTCCTTTCAAGCGGGAAAGGAAAGTTAGCACCGCCCGCCACCTTCAGGTGTAGGACACCACCCCGTTGAGTGTCCTGCCTTCCTCAGGCCGGGCGACGGCCATCGAAGGCGTCCTGCAGCAGCTGCCTCACCGCCTCCCGCTCCAGCGGCCGGGGATTCGGGTACTGGTTGCTCATGGCGATGTCGCAAGCCTTGTCCAGGTCGTCCGCCTTCATGCCGATGTCCCTGAGCGCGACCGGGGCGCCATTGGCTTGGGCCAGGTCGTACACCGCCTGCGCGGCGCTCGCGCCACCCAGCGCGCGTCGGATCCGCTCCATGGCCTGCGGGGCGGCAGAGGCGTTGTAGGCCAGTGCATGGGGCAGCACGACGGTGTGTGTCTCCGCGTGCGGCAGGTTGAAGCTGCCACCCAGGGTGTGGCAGAGCTTGTGGTGCAGGGCCATGCCCACGGTTCCGAGCACGATGCCGCACAGCCAGGCGCCATAGAGGGCGTCGGAGCGGGCTTCCGCATCGCCAGACTGCGCCCGGATGCGTGGCAGGGCTCGGCCCAGCGCCGCAATGCCTTCTTCGGCCATGAGGTCGATGACCGGATTCCCTTCCACCGAATACAGACCCTCGGCCGCATGGGCAATGGCGTTGATGCCGCTGGTCACGCTCAAGCCCACGGGCAGGGTCATGGAAAGTTCGGGGTCGTAGATTACCGTGCGCGGCAGCACACGGATGTCCTTGCCCGTCTTCTTCAGGCCCGCTTCCGTGATGCCGTAGATGGGCGTCATCTCCGAGCCGGCGTAGGTGGTGGGGATGGCCAGGATGGGCAGGCCCGAGTCGAGTGCGATGGCCTTGCCCAACCCGGTGGTGGAGCCGCCGCCGATCGCCACCGCGCAATCCGCGCCCAGGCGCCGCGCTTCCTCGCGGGCCTCCCGGGCGGTCTCGATCGGCACGTGCATCACCGCGCGGTCGAAGATGCCGGCGGAGCGCGCGCCCAGCAGCGCGGCGACACGCTCGCCCGACTCGCGCTGCTCCGGCGTGCACAGCACCAGCGCGCGTTGCGCCTTGAGCGCATCCATCTCCGCGGGCAGCGAAGCCAGCGAACCCGCGCCGAACACCACGCGCGACGGCAGGCCCTGGTAGACGAAGCGCTTCATCGGGCCAGCCCCGCACTGCGTTCGAGCACGCGGATGATGGCCGCGTAGTCCAGCTCGGCATCGCCCTGCGCCTGCGCGGCCGCCATGAGCTGGCGCGTGGCGGCCGTCTGCGGAACCGGGGCCTCGCAGGCGGCGGCTTCAGCGAGGATCAGGTCGAGGTCCTTGTTCATCTGCGTCACGGTGAAGGTGGGCGCGTAGTCGCGCTTCGAGAGCTGGGCCGACTTGGCCTTGAGGATGGGCGATGCGACGGCACTGGCACCGAGCACGGCCCACATGTCGCCCCAGTCCAGCCCGCCCTTCTGGCCGAGTGTGAGGCCTTCGGCCAGCATGGCGCTGGTCTGGGCGATGAGCAGGTTCACCACCAGCTTCATGAGGCGGGCCTGCTCGCCACTGCCCAGGTAGAAATGGTTCGGCCCCCAGCAGCGCAGCAGAGGCAGCAGGCGCTCGTGCACCGCTTGCGGGCCGGAGGCCATCACCGTGAGCTGCGCCGCTTCGGCCATGTGGTTGTTGCCCGAGACGGTGGTGCGCAGGTACTGCACACCCGAACGGGCACAGGCCTCGGCCACGTCAGCCGACACACGCTGTGAGACAGTGCTGGTGTCGACATACACCGCTCCCTGTGGCAGCGCAGCCGCCACCGCCATGCCCACGCTGCGAAGGGCCTGGTCGTGCGGCAGGGAAGACATCACCACTTCCGCGCGGGCCAGGTCGTCCATGCTGCCGGAGGTCAGGCCGCGCTCGGCGGCCAGCGCCAGGCGCGAGAGGTCCGGGTCGCTGACGGTCACGGCGTGGCCGGCGGCCAGCAGGTGGCTGGCCATGGGCAGGCCCATCTTGCCAACGCCGATGAAATGCACACGGATCATGGTCATTGACCCTTGAGGTTGGCCGCCTTGGCGATGCGCGCTGCCGCGTCCATCTCGGTGCGGATGAAAGCGTTGAACGCCTCAGGCTGCATGGGGTAGGGTTCAGCCCCCAGGCGGGCCAGGCGCTCCTTCACCTCCGGGTCGGCCAGGGCTTTCAAGGCTTCGGCATGCAACCGCTGCTGGATGGCGGGCGGCGTCTGGGCGTTGACGATCATGCCGACCCAGAACACGAAGTCCGAACCTGGCACGCCGGCTTCCAACGTGGTCGGCACCTGGGGTAGCGCGTTGGTGCGTTGCGATGTGCTCACGGCCAGCGCGACCACCTTGTTCTCACGGATCAGCGGCAACGCAGAGGACAGCGGTGAGAAGTACCAGTCGGTGCGCTCTCCCATCACGTCGGCCAGCGCCTCGGGGGTGCCCTTGAACGGGATGTGCTGCGCGTCGAACCCGGCCTGCAACTTGAACTTCTCGGCGTTGAGGTGGGTGGCGCTGCCCACCCCGGCCGATGCGTAGTTGAGCTGACCCGGCCTGGCGCGCGCGGCGGCGAGCACGTCGGCCACGGTCTTCCAGGCCCGCGCGGGCGAGACCACCATCACATTGGGCAGCGCAGCCAGCGGCGTGATGCCGGTGAGGTCGCGCACGGTGTCGTAGGTGAGGTTGGTGTAGATAGCCGGATTCACCGCGTGGCTGGACGAGGGAATGAGCACGGTGTAGCCATCGGCCTCGCCGCGCGCCACCTGCGCGGTGGCCAGCGAGCCGCCCGCGCCGGGACGGTTCTCCACCACGATGGGCTGGCCCATGCTGCGCGACATCGCATCACCCACAGTGCGCGCGATCAGATCGGTGCCGCTCCCGGCGGTGAATGGCACCAGGAAACGGATGGGCTTGCTGGGGTAGGCCTGAGCCTGGGCGGTACCGGTGAGCAGCGGCATGGCCAGCGCCACGGCACCCGCCCAGATCGCCACCGCCTGGATCCAGATTCTTTTCTTCATGCTTGTCTCCTCGTTGCTGGGATAAGGATGGGACGCCCATCCGCCGGTCTCAGAGGCCCATGGCCTGCGTGATCTTGCGGCCCGACTGCTGCAGGCTCTCCAGCAGCGAGCCGATGTCGGCATCCAGCACGCGGCCGCCGCGCTTGCGCCACTGGCCGGCGATCATCACGCTCTCGATGTTGGCCAGTGAGGCCTGCATCACCACGGCGCTCACCGGGTCGTGCACGGGCTGCATGTTCAGGGTATTGGCGCGGATCACCACCAGGTCGGCCTGCTTGCCGGGCGCCAGGCTGCCGATGCGATCCTGCTGGCCCAGCATGCGCGCGCCTTCCACGGTGACCCAGGCCAGCGCCTCGCGCGTGGTGATGGTGGAAGTGGGCGGGATGCTGCCGTGCGCTTCACGGTAGGCAAAGTTGTCCAGGCTGCGCTGGATGCCCAGGGCGATGCGCGCCTGGCTGAGCATGTCGCCGCTCATCACGCTTTCCAGGTCCACGCCCAGTGAAGGCGCGCGACCCAGCGCGCGCAAGCGGCCGGTGAGTGGATGGCCGTGACCTTGCGACATCTCGCTTTCGGCCGCCGCCGAGAAGCTCATGCCCAGGTCGCAGAAGCGCGCCAACTGGGCGTCGCTCAGCGCATGGCCATGCACGATGTTGATGTGCTGCCCGAGCAGGCCTGCTTCCTCCAGGCGCTCCCAGCCGTCGGGCGTGCGCGCCGGGCCGCCGCCCTGGTGCAGGGAAGCGATCAGTCCGAGTTCCTTGGCCATGCGGAAGTCGTGCAGGGCCACCTCCAGCGTCGAGTAATGCGGGCCGAGCACGGCGGCATGGACGCTCAACAAGGGTTCACCCGCGTGCGCGTGCAGCAGCCGCTCCACCTCGGCGCGCGGGTGCGGCTGCTCCCAGAACGGTGTTTCGCCCGGCTTGGGATCGGGCTTGGGCGTGCCGTGGAAGAAGGCCGCCCGGATGCCGGACTGCAGCAGCGCGGCCACGGCGGCGTCGTTGTGCGCTGGCGTGGGGTTGTTGTGGCACCAGTCCACCAGCGTGGTCGTGCCGCAGTTGATCTGGTTGAGGGCACCCACCAGCGTGGCGATGTGCAGATCGCCTGGCGTGAACACGGTGGCCAGGCCCGCGTGCATGTTCTTGAAGTACTGCAGCAGCGTCCAGTTGGCGGCCACGCCGCGCAACGCCGTCTGCCAGGTGTGCATGTGGGCGTTGACCAGGCCGGGGATGACGATGCAGCCGGTGGCATCAACCACCTGGGCGTCGTCGGCAGCGATCACCGGCTCGATGGCGGTGATGGTGTCGCCGCTGATGAGCACGTCACCCCGCGCCAGGTCGCCCTGCGCGTCCATGGTGATGACGGTGCCACCGCGAAGCAGGGTGCGGGCTGCAGCCATGCGCCGGCCCTCAGCTGCTCAGGCCGTCGCTGACGTCGACGTCCAGCGGCTGGATCTGCAGCCCGGCGTCGGCGGCGGTTTCACGCAGCAGAACGGCAAAGTCGATGTCTTCATAGCCCCGCCCCACCATGCGCGCAATGCTCTCGCGCGTGGCGGCTGCCGCCGGCATGGCCACGCCGTGGGCCTTGGCAGCGCCGAGCCCGAGATCCATGTCTTTCAGCAGGAGCTTGGGCGTGAAGGTCACCTGGTCGAAATTGAGCTTGGTGAGCACCGGCGTCTTGTACCGGGTGTACATGGAGCCCAGCACCGAGTCGTTGATGCTCTCCAGGAACACATCGCGCGGAATGCCGGCCTTCTCGGCCAGCACCGTGATCTCGCAGAGGTTCTGGATGATCACGCCGAACATGGTGTTGTGCGCGATCTTCCACACGCGGGCGAGTTCGCCCTCGCCCACCCACATGGCCTTGCGCGACATGGCGCTCAGGTAGGGCTCTGCCTCTTCGTAGATGTCCCGGGGGCCCGACGCCACCACCAGCAGTTTGCCGGCCTTGGCCACCTTGGCGTTGCCGGAGACCGGGGCACAGAGGTAGGCGATGCCCAGGGCTTCGAGCTTTGTGCGGATCTCGGCCGAGCCTTCCTGCGAGATGGACGAGCTGTCGATCACCACGCGCGGGCGTTGGTCGCCGGCCGCCAGGCCGCCTTCGCCGAACAGCACGTCCTTGAGGTCGTTCGTGGTGGAAACCATGGTGAACACCGTGTCGCAGGTCGAGAGGTCCTGCTTGTGGTCCACTACCACCGCACCGTACTCGGCCAGCGGCTCTGCCTTGCTCCGCGTTCGGTTCCACACCTCCACCGTGTGGCCGGCCTTGGTCAGCCGCTTCACCATGGCTTCGCCCATGCGGCCGAGGCCGATCCATCCAATTCGCTTGCTCACGCTTGTCTCCAGGTCTTTGTGGTCGATGGCCGCTGAGTGTGTCGCCCGGCACGGCGGGCCGCAACGGACCGGGTGAAAATCAGTTTTCCGGCTCGGGAAAAGCCCATGGGCCCCACGCCCTGCAAAGGCGATGAAAATCCCCCCACCCGCAAGAACCCCGCAGGAGACATCGTTTGATCAACAAGATCGCCGCCTCGGTCGCCGAGGCGCTCACCGGCATCCAGGACGGCGCGACCGTGCTCATCGGCGGCTTCGGTACCGCCGGCATTCCAGGTGAACTCATCGACGGCCTGATCGACCAGGGCGCGAGGGAACTCACCGTGGTGAACAACAACGCGGGCAACGGCGACACCGGGCTGGCTGCGCTGCTCAAGACCGGGCGTGTGCGCAAGGTCATCTGCAGCTTCCCCCGCCAGGCCGACAGCCATGTCTTCGACGCGCTCTACCGCAGCGGCCAACTGGAACTCGAACTGGTCCCTCAGGGCAACCTGGCCGAGCGCCTGCGCGCCGCCGGGGCCGGCATTGGGGCCTTCTTCACGCCCACGGGTTTCGGCACCGAGCTGGCGCGCAACGCCGACGGCACGCCGAAGGAAACGCGTGTGATCCAGGGCAAGCCGTATGTGCTGGAGTACCCCATCTTCGGTGACGTGGCGCTCATCAAGGCCGAGCGCGGCGACCGCTGGGGCAACCTCACCTACCGCAAGGCCGCGCGCAACTTCGGCCCGGTGATGGCCACCGCCGCGAAGCGCACTGTGGCCAGCGTGTACGAAATCGCCGAACTCGGCAGCTTCGACCCCGAAGCCGTGGTCACCCCCGGCATCCACGTGAGCGCCATCGTCCAGATTCCCCGCGTGGCCACGCAGGCCGGCGGCTTCAAGGCCGCCGCCTGAAAGCAGAGCACTTCATGAGCTACACGAGAAGAACCAAAGACGAACTGGCGCGCCGCGTCGCGCAGGACATCCACGACGGTGCCTATGTGAACCTGGGCATCGGCCAGCCCACGCTGGTGGCCAACCACCTGCCCGAGGGCATCGAGGTGGTGCTGCACAGCGAGAACGGCATCCTGGGCATGGGTCCAGCACCCGCGAAGGGCGATGAGGACTACGACCTGATCAACGCTGGCAAGCAGCCTGTGACGCTTCTGCCCGGTGGCGTGTACTTCCACCACGCCGACAGCTTCGCCATGATGCGCGGCGGCCACCTGGACATCTGCGTGCTGGGCGCGTTCCAGGTGTCGGCCACCGGCGACCTGGCCAACTGGAGCACCGGCGAGGCGGGCTCCATCCCCGCCGTGGGTGGCGCCATGGACCTGGCCATCGGTGCCAAGCAGACCTGGGTGATGATGGACCTGCTCACCAAACAAGGTGCCAGCAAGGTGGTGGCCGAATGCAGCTACCCGCTCACCGGCATCGGCTGCGTCAAGCGCATCTACAGCGACCTGGCCACGCTGGCCTGCACGCCGCAGGGCCTGAAGCTCATCGACATGGTCGACGGGCTTGAACACGCCGAGCTGGAACGGCTGATCGGACTGCCCATCGCCCCGTGACCGAGGAACCTTTGTGCGCAGCGGGTCTCCATCGGATTCGCTCGACAAAGGAAGCCCGTGGGATTGGAAGACAGGGACTGGTACCGCGACGCCCAGCGCGATCGTGAAAACGGACAACGCAGCACCGCATCGACCGCCAGAAGGGGCGCCTTCTGGATGCTGCTCTTCTGGGTGGGCATGGGCGCGGCGCTCTACACCGGCTTCTCCCACTTCGAGGGCCAGCGCGCCGTCCGGCAGGCGCCCTACACCACCAACGAACAAGGCGAGATCGTGATCACGCGCAGCAGGGACGGGCACTTCCGCCTGCCTGGCACCGTGAACGGCCGACCCGTGGGATTTCTGGTGGACACCGGCGCCAGCCTGGTCACCGTGAGCGCGGGGTTCGCGCAGCAGGCCGGCCTGGAAGGCGGCCAGAGCGTGACCTTCAGCACCGCCAACGGACCCATGCCCGGCCGGGTGCTGCGCAGTGTGCCGGTGACGGCCGGGTCCTTTGCCCTGGGCGGTGCCGCGGTGGGCATCGGGCTGGAAACGGGCGACGATGACGTCGCCTTGCTGGGGCAGAGCTTTCTCTCCCGGTTTGACATCGAGCTCAAGGCCAACCAGATGGTGCTGCGGCTTCGCACCCCGGGTTAGATGTTTCAGTCATAAGCAACCAAAAATTCATTCGTTCCTCATCCGTGGCATTGACGGGATCATCCGGCATCCCTTTAACAACGCCTCCCGAGGAACACCATGACCACCCGCCGCCAGCTCATCCAGGCCCTCGCCGCCACCGCCCTGTCCGCCAGCGCTCTCTCGGCGCACGCACAGCCGGCGCCCGTGACCCTGCTCAACGTGTCTTATGACCCGACGCGTGAGCTGTATGTGGAATACAACGCCGCCTTCGCCAAGCACTGGAAGGCCAAGACCGGCCAGGACGTGACGATCAAGCAGAGCCACGGTGGCTCGGGCAGGCAGGCGCGTTCCATCATCGACGGCCTGGACGCCGACGTGGCCACGCTGGCCCTGGCCGGTGACACCGACGCGCTGCACACCAACGGCGGCTGGATTCCGAAGGACTGGCAGAAGCGCCTGCCACTCAACAGCTCGCCCTACACGTCCACCATCGTGCTGGTCACCCGCGCGGGCAACCCCAAGAACATCAAGGACTGGGACGACCTGATCCGCCCGGACGTGAAGGTCATCACCCCCAACCCCAAGACCTCGGGCGGTGCCCGCTGGAACTACCTGGCCGCCTGGGAGTTCGCCAAGCGCAAATACGGCAGCCCAAATGGTGATGACAGCAAGGCCAAGGAATTCGTGGGCAAGCTCTACGCCAACGTTCCCGTGCTCGACACCGGCGCCCGCGGCTCGTCCATCAGCTTCGCGCAGCGCAACCAGGGCGATGTGTTCATCTCCTGGGAAAACGAAGCCTACCTGCTGGAGAAGGAATTCGGCAACAAGGTGGACTTCGTGTACCCGTCTCTCTCCATCCTGGCCGAACCCGCCGTGACCGTGGTGGACAAGAACGTGGACAAGAAAGGCACCCGCGCTGTGGCCGAGGAATACCTGAAGTTCCTCTACACCGAGGAAGCGCAGGACATCATCGGAAAGCACTTCTACCGCCCGACCTCGGCCAAGGCCCAGGCCAAGTACGCCAAGCAGTTGCCCAAGCTGAACCTTTTCAAGATCGAAGACGCGTTCGGCGGTTGGGACAACGCGGCCAAGGTGCACTTTGCCGACAACGGCACCTTCGACCAGATCTACACCAAGAAATAACCAGCTCAGGGAATCCGCACCGTGTCCATTCTTCTTCTTGCCGGCAGCCCTTCCGAGCATTCCCGCTCGGCCGCGCTGCTCGACGCGGTGCACCAACGTCTGGGCCTGCGCCATGCGCTGATCGAACGCCTGCACATCCGGGATCTGTCGCCACAGGCCCTGCTGCTGGCGGACGTGGGCCACAAGTCCATTCGCGCAGCCATCTCCCAGGTGGAGACCGCGCGGGCCATCGTGGTGGCCACGCCGGTCTACAAGGCGGCCTACAGCGGCGTGCTCAAGGTCTTCCTAGACCTGCTGCCGCAATCAGCCTTCAAGGGCAAGGCGGTGCTGCCGCTGGCCACGGGCGGCAGCCCCAACCACATGCTGGCGCTCGACTACGCGTTGCGGCCCGTGCTGCAGTCGCTGGCCTCCCGTCACATCCTTCCCGGGGTCTACGCCACCGACGCGCAGATCCCCAAGGACGACGAAGGTGAGTACCGCGTCGCCGACGAACTCGGTACCCGGCTGGACGACGCCGTGAACAACCTGCTTCACGAAGGCCTGCGAATGCCGCTGGCGACCGGGTTCGCGCCCGTCCCGTTTGCCCAGGTGCGATGTAGCGTCTGACCCGCTGCGAGCCGGGACCACCCGGCCGATCCCCCGCGCCCCCCATTTCCCGGTTTTCAAATTTTTCAGCCACGTGCAGGTGGCCTGGACGGCCTTTGCCTGCGCTTCGTCAAAAAGGAATCTGTCATGAGCGAATCCATCAAGCACCTCGCCGACGCCGAGGCGGGCGAGTCCAACACACCTGGCTATTCACGCTTCAAGCGCTGGGGCCTTGCGTTGCTCGCGGCCGTCATCGCAGGCCTGGGCCTGGCACTGCTGCTGTTGCCCGTGCCCAGCGCGAACGCACAGACGCGCGGCGAGCTGCGCATCGGCTATCAGAAGTCGGCCAGCCTCTTCGTGCTGCAGAAAGCGCAGGGCACGCTGGAGAAAAAGCTCGCTCCGCAGGGCTTCAGCGTGAAGTGGGTGGAGTTTCCGGCAGGCCCGCAACTGCTGGAAGGCCTGAATGTGGGCGCGGTCGACGTCGGTTACGTGGGTGAAGCACCACCCATCTTTGCGCAGGCTGCAGGCGCGCAGTTCGTCTACTTTGGTTTCGATCCTGCCGCGCCGCGCGCCGAAGCCATCCTGGTCACCAAGGACTCGCCGATCAAGTCGGTGGCAGAACTCAAGGGCAAGAAGGTGGCGCTCAACAAGGGCAGCAACGTGCACTACCTGCTGGTCAAGCAACTGGAAAAACACGGTCTGAAGATCACCGACATCGAACCCGTCTACCTGGCGCCGGCCGACGGGCGTGCCGCCTTCGAGAGCAAGCGCGTGGACGCGTGGGTGATCTGGGATCCGTTCCAGGCCGCCGCCGAGAAGGCCACCGGAGCCCGCGTGCTGGCCGACGGCACCGGCGGCGTGGTCAACAACTACCAGTACTACCTGGGCGCGCGCAACTTCGTGACCAGGAACCCCAAGGTCATCGAGGCACTGTTCGCGGACTCCGTGGAGCAAGGCATCTGGCTCAAGAAGAACCTGCGCCAGGCCGCCGAACTCATCGCTCCCCTGCAAGGCCTGCCGGTGGAGGTGGTGGAACTCGCCCTGCAACGCTACGAATTCAACGTCAAGCCGATCACGCCCGCCGTGGCCGCCGACCAGCAAAAGATCGCCGACACCTTTTTCGATCTCAAGCTGATCCCCAAGGCGATCAAGGTCAGTGAAGCGGTGGTGGTTTCGCAGCCCTGATCGACGCCAACGAAGGAGAAACACCATGTCCAACACCATCCAACGGTCCGTGTCTCGCCGCAGCGTTTTCAAGCTGCTGGCCGTGACCGCCACCGTCTGGGGCATCGCGGCGACCCAGGCGCGCGCCCAGACCAACCCAGGTCCCGCGCTCCTGCGCATCGGCTACCAGAAGTCGGCGGCCAACCTCGTGATCATCAAGCAGCAGGGGTGGCTGGAACAGCGCCTGCCCAACACCAAGGTGAGCTGGATCGAGTTCCCCGCCGGCCCACAACTGCTCGAAGCGCTGGCAGTGGGTGCACTCGAATTCGGCCTGACGGGTGACTCGCCGCCGGTGTTCGCCCAGGCCGCGGGCAAGGACCTGCTCTACGTGGGTGCAGAACCGCCCAAGCCCGACAGTTCGGCGCTTCTGGTGCTGGGCGATTCACCGCTCAAGACACTGCCGGACCTCAAGGGCAAAAAAATCGCGGTGCAGAAGGGATCGAGCGCGCACTACCTGCTGGTGCGCGCGGTGGACAAGGCCGGCCTGCAATGGAACGACATCCAGCCGATCTACCTCACGCCTGCCGATGCGCGCGCCGCGTTCGAGCGCCGAAGCGTGGACGCGTGGGCGATCTGGGACCCGTTCTACGCCGCCACCGAACTCGCCATCCGGCCGCGGGTACTCGCAACCGGCAGGGAATTGGCCAGCAACAACTCGTTCTACCTCGCCTCTCGAGCGTTCGCCACCGAGCACACCGCCACGCTGCTCGCACTGTTCGAGGAGCTCACGCGGGCCGATCGCTTTGTGCAGCAGAAGCGACCTGAGGCCATCAAGCTGATCGCCGACTTCAGCGGGCTCGATGCGGGTGTGGTCAGTCTGTTCCTGCAGCGTCGGCCGCCGTCGCCAGTGGGGCCATTGAGCGCCGCCACGGTGGCAGACCAGCAACGCGTTGCCGACGCTTTTCACCGCCTGGGCCTCATTCCCAAACCCGTTCTGGTCGCCGAGATCGTCTGGCGGCCCGACTTCTCGCGAAAGAGCGTGTCATGAAGATCTTCTGGTTCATCCCCACGCACGGCGACAGCCGTTACCTGGGCACCGCCCAAGGCGCCCGCGCGCTCAGCCACGCTTATCTCAAGCAGGTAGCCCAGGCCGCCGACAGCCTGGGCTACGAGGGTGTTCTGATTCCCACGGGCCGTTCGTGCGAAGACCCATGGGTGGTAGCCGCCAGCCTGCTGCCCGTGACGCAGCGGCTCAAGTTCCTGGTGGCCGTGCGCCCCGGCCTGCACCAGCCGGCGCTCGCTGCGCGCATGGCGGCCAGCTTTGATCGACTCTCGGGAGGGCGCCTGCTGGTCAACCTGGTGACCGGTGGCGACCGGGCCGAGCTCGAAGGCGATGGTGTGTTCCTGGACCATGAACAGCGCTACGAACAATCGGCCGAGTTCATCCGCATCTGGCGCGAGATCCTGGCGCGCAGCCACGAAGGCGAGCCCTACGATTTCGAGGGCAAGCACCTGCAGGTGAAAGGCGCCAAGCTGTTCTTCCCGCCGCTGCAGCATCCGTATCCACCGGTGTATTTCGGCGGCTCTTCCGAGGCGGCGCACGAGCTGGCCGCCGAACAGGTGGACGCCTACCTCACTTGGGGCGAGCCACCGGCCGACGTGGCGAAGAAGGTGGCTGACGTGAAGGCGCGCGCTGCCCGACATGGAAGAACGGTGAAGTTCGGCATCCGCCTGCACGTCATCGTGCGCGAGACCGACGCCGAAGCCTGGGCGGCCGCCGACTCACTCATCAGCAAGCTCGACGACGACACCGTGATCCGCGCGCAGGCCGCATTCTCGAAGATGGACTCCGAAGGCCAGCGCCGCATGGCTGCCCTGCATGCGGGAGGCAAGAAGCGCACGCGAGGCGATCTCGAGATCAGCCCCAACCTGTGGGCCGGCGTGGGCCTCGTGCGCGGTGGAGCCGGCACTGCGCTGGTGGGCGATCCGCAGACCGTGGCCGCGCGCATCCAGGAGTACGCCGAACTGGGGCTGGAGAACTTCATCTTCTCCGGCTACCCGCACCTGGAGGAGGCCTACCGCTTCGCCGAACTGGTGTTCCCGTTGCTGCCACGCGCGCTGCAGCAGACGTTGCCCGGACCCACCTTGAGCGGGCCTTTCGGGGAAGCGGTGGCCAATGTGTTCGTGCCACGCGTATCGCAAAGCTGAGGAGTCTGGCGCTATGACCTTGTCCCAGACTTTCCGCGAGGCACCGGTGACGCCGGTGCCCGACACCATCGACGCGCCCGGTTGGGGTTTCCTGCCTCTGCCCGTTTGGGGCGGTGCAGTCACCCGCTTGCTGCGCGCCGTCTCACAGCGCGCCCTGCCCTGGCTCGTCCCCTTGATGTTGGTGTCCTCATGGCAGTTGGCGTCCACATTCGGCTGGCTCTCCTCACGCGTGCTGCCCGCACCGCTGGAAGTGGTCACGGCATTCTGGACGCTCGCACTCTCTGGCGAACTGTGGACGCACGTGCAGGTGAGCGCAGGCCGCGCCCTGCTGGGACTGGCCATTGGGGGCGGCTTGGGCTTGCTGCTGGGCCTGCTCACGGGATCGGTTCGGTTGTTCGAAACCCTGCTGGATTCCAGCATCCAGATGGTGCGCAACATCCCCGCACTGGCTCTGATCCCGCTGGTGATCCTCTGGTTCGGCATCGACGAGGCCGCCAAGCTCTTCCTGATCTCGGTGGCGGTGTTCTTCCCGATCTACCTCAACACCTTCCACGGCATCCGAAACGTCGACCCGGGCCTGATCGAGATGGGCCGCACCTACGGCCTCTCACGCTGGGGCCTTTACACGCAGATCATCCTTCCGGGCGCGCTCTCCTCCATCCTCGTGGGTCTGCGGTTTTCCCTCGGCCTGATGTGGGTGATCCTGATCGTGGCCGAGACCATCTCGGCGCAGGCCGGCATCGGCTACCTCACGATGAACGCGCGCGAGTTCCTGCAGACCGACGTGGTGCTCGTGGGCATCCTGCTCTACGCTGCCCTTGGCAAGCTCGCCGACGTGTTCGCGCGTGGCCTTGAAGCCTATTGGCTGCGCTGGCACCCGGGCTACCAGGGAGGCAAGGCATGAACGCAAGAACCGACGTCCGGGCTGGCGTGCGCGTGCAGCTGCAGCAACTGAGCAAGCGATACGGTGAACGCGAAGTGCTGCGAAACAACCAGCTCACCATCGAGCCCGGCGAATTCGTCGCCATTGTGGGCCGCAGCGGTTGCGGCAAGAGCACGCTGCTGCGGCTGATCGCTGGACTGGAGCGGCCCAGTGGTGGCGAATTGCTGCTGGATGGCCAGCGCGTGAACGGGCTGCACGATGACACCCGCATCATGTTCCAGGATGCTCGCCTGCTGCCCTGGAAGCGCGTGCTCGACAACGTTGCATTAGGGCTGCCGAAAGCTGGAAAGAAGGATGCCGAAGCCGTGCTGGGCCAGGTGGGCCTGGGCGACCGACTGGGCGACTGGCCGGCCAAGCTCTCCGGTGGCCAGCGCCAGCGCGTATCGCTCGCGCGGGCCCTGGTGCATCGTCCGCAACTGCTGCTGCTCGACGAGCCGCTGGGCGCACTCGATGCGCTTACCCGCATCGAGATGCATGAACTCATTGAAGGCCTCTGGAAGCGCCACGGATTCACCGCCCTGCTGGTGACCCACGACGTGCAGGAAGCCGTGGCCCTGGCCGACCGCGTGATCCTCATTGAAGACGGCGCCGTCGCACTCGACGAGCGGGTGCCGCTGGCACGCCCCCGCTCTCGTGGCGACGCCGAGTTCGCTGCGATCGAGAAACGCATCCTCGACCGGGTGCTGCAGGTGCCCAACCTCGACACGCCGTCCAGCGATGCGGCCTGGCCCCCATCTCCCGCCCATGCCTTGCGCTGGGCTATCTGAACCCCTTCACCTTCCCAACTTCACAAAGGAAACTCACGTGTCCATTCAAGCCATCAATGTCCGCAACCAGTTCAAAGGCAAGGTCAAGGAAATCATCAGGGGCGACGTGGTCTCCGAAGTCGATGTCGAGACGCCATGGGGCATCGTCACCTCCGTCATCACCACGCGTTCGGTCACCGACCTCAATCTGCAGATCGGGTCTGAAGTGGTCGCGCTCGTGAAGTCCACCGAAGTCTCGATCGCCAAGCTCTGAAGAGGGGACCACGATGACGACAGACTTGAGGATCGTCGCGCTGTTGCTGCTGGGCGGGGCTGCACACGCCCAGACCACCGACTTTCAGGCTCGCGCCTGGGCCGCTTCCTGCGCGGCCTGCCATGGCACCGCCGGCAAGAGCAACAGCGCCATTCCGTCCATCAACGCCCAGGACAAGCAGGTGCTGCTGACCAAGCTGCTGGCCTACAAGCGCGATCAATTGCAGGCCACCGTGATGCACCAGCACGCCAAAGGCTACAGCGATGCCGAGCTGGAACGCCTGGCCGATCACTTTTCACGCCAACCGGAATAACGGGCAGGAGACATGGACATGACCCACATCAACCGCAGGCGCCTGCTCGCCGCCGCCGGCGGCACCGCCGTGGCCCTGGCCCTGCCCGGCTGCGCCACCACCGCCACCACACCCAAGGCCCGCGTGGTCGTGATCGGTGGCGGCTTCGGCGGTGCCACTGCCGCCAAGTACATCCGCCAGTGGGCGCCCGAGATCGAGGTGGTGCTGGTCGAACGCGACGCGGCCTTCGTCTCCTGCCCCTTGAGCAACCTGGTGCTGGGCGGCAGCGAGAAGATCGAGAACCTGACCACCGGCTACGGCACCCTTCAGAGCAAGTACGGCGTGCGCGTGGTGCGCGACGAAGCCACCGCCATCGATGCCGAAAAGCGTGAACTGCGCCTGGCACGCGGCGAGACGTTGAAATACGACCGGCTGATCCTCTCGCCGGGCGTGGACTTTCTCTACGACCTGGTCCCCGGCCTGCAGACCAGCGACGCGCAGCAGCGCGTGCTGCATGCCTGGAAGGCGGGCCCGCAGACCGTGGCGCTGCGCAAACAACTCGAAGCCCTGCCCGATGGTGGCGTGTACGCGCTGCACATTCCCAAGGGCCCGTACCGCTGCCCGCCCGGCCCCTACGAGCGTGCCGCACAGGTCGCCTCGTATTTCAAGCAGTTCAAGCCGCGCTCCAAGGTGCTGGTGCTCGACGCCAACCCGGACATCGTTTCCAAGAAGGCGCTGTTCGTCAAAGCCTGGACGGACCGCTATCCCGGCATCGTCGACTACCGGCCCAACAGCGAACTGGTGCGCGTGGACGCCGCCACGCTGAGCATCGAGACCAGCTTCGAGACGATCAAGGCCGGTGTGCTCAACGTGGTGCCGCCCCAGCAGGCCGGCCGCATCGCGCGCACGGCTGGCCTCGTGCAACCCACGGGGCGCTGGGTGGGCGTGAACTTCCAGAGCTTCGAATCTCAGGCCGTTCCGGGCATCCATGTGCTGGGCGACGCCACGGCGTCTGCGCCCGGCATGCCCAAGTCCGGCTTCATGGCCAACAACCACGGCAAGGTGGCGGCCGACGCGGTCATAGCGCTCATCCAGGGACGCGCGGTGAACCCCGAACCCATCATTGCCAACACCTGCTACAGCTTCGTGAGCGACACCGATGTGGTGCACGTGGCCTCGGTGCACAAATGGAACGCCGAGCAGAAGACGCTGGTGCCGGTGCAGGGCGCTGGGGGCCTCACGCCCACGGCCAATGCACTCGAGGGCCAGTACGCGAGATCCTGGGCGAAAAACATCTGGGCCGACGCGTTGCTGTGAAACGCGTCGGCCCATCCCCATGGGTTCGCACTCACCGACGCTGTTTGTCGAACTTTCGCCAGTAAGAAAACTCCTCTTCGTGCACCTCGAAATCCAGGTCAGAGACCCTGGCCTGGATGCGTTCCTGCGCATCGGCGACACCCTTGTTGTAGATGCTCGGTCCGATTTCTTCGAGGACGAAGCCCAGCAGGCCGCTGGCGGCGACGTTGCCGATCTTCTCTTCCATGTTTTCGCGGAAGTAGCGCTCGATCGAGGCGATCGCCTGGGCTCGGTCTTCCTTGGTGAGTTCGATGGTCATCGTGATCAGACCTCAGGATGTGAAAGTGAAAATCACTATAGCTTCGGCGCGAGCGGCACGCCTGAGGCAAACTCGGCGGCTTCGCTGTATCCATCTCCCATCCACAATCAGGAATCAACATGCCCAAGGCCTACTGGATCTCCACCTACCGTTCCGTCAGCGACCCGGCCGCCCTGGCCGAATACGCCAAGCTTGCCGGCCCCGCGCTGCAGGCGGCAGGCGGGCGTTTCCTGGCGCGCGGCATGCCGGCGCAGGTGTACGAGGCCGGCGTGCAGCAGCGTGCGGTGCTGATCGAGTTCGACAGCGTGGCGCAGGCGATTGCGGCGCACGACACCCCCGAGTACCACGCGGCGCTGGATGCGCTGGGGAATGGTGCCGACCGCGACATCCGCATCGTCGAAGGCGTGGCCTAACCGCTCAAGCTCGCCGGACCTTTGAGTTCGATCACATTGCCGTCGGGGTCGGTGAAGTAGAGCGAAAGCCCATCGCCTTCAGCCCCGAAGTTCGTCGAGGCTGCGCCCCGGGGCACAACGCCATGAGTGGCGAGATGCCGGACGATGGCCTCTTCGTCGAACGGCTCCACGCGCAGGCAAAGGTGGTCGACGTTGCGACCTTCTGCAGCGGGCCCGGCGCCACCCGCGCGCCCCAGCGTGCCATCGATCGCCACCAGGTCGACCATCGAAGCACCCGCGCGGATGTGGACCAGGCCCAGATCGGGTCTGCGCCGTGCAACCTGGCAACCCAGCACGGCTTCGTAGAACGCAACGCTGACGTCCAGATCGCGAACGCGGAAGACCAGATGGTCGATGCGCTCGACAGAAAATGGAGGCTCCGTTGTCATGGGCCACCCACGAATGCGAACCCCAGTGCGTCCGTCAGCACCTGCGGAACGATGCCATTGTGGGTGCCGGAATAGGAACGACCCACGAACACCAGATGGGCGTAGTTGCGCTGCGTGATCGCAGCGGCGTAGTCGAGGTTGGATGTGTAGTTGCCCTGGCTGGCGTACGAGAGATGCAGCCGCACGGGCAACGCGCTCTGAGCAGCCGCGTAATCCCGCTCCCAGGCGAACGCGGTGGTCGACATGCAACTGATCGAAGATTCGCTCGCCAGGTAGGCCTTGAAGGAGTGCTGGCCAGGCGTTTGGGAGAACATCGCATACAGCACGAAACTGCCGCCGTGCGAGTGGCCGAACAACGCACGCTGGTCAGGGTCGCCCCCGAAGTTGCCTTCCACGTAGGGAATCAGTTCCTGGCGAATGAAATTGAAGTACGCGGCGTTGCCCCCGCCGTTGGGCGTGCAGCTGTTGCCGGGAACGAAGTCCCGCGCGCGTTGACCTGCCGTGCCGATGCCGACAATGATCACGCGCTGACGTGTGGACTCCGCCATGCCCACGAGGGTGTCGAACCAGCTCTCGCCGTCGAGCACATAGAGCACGGGCAGGCCACTGAGAGGCCCGGCGCTGGCGGGCGGCAGGTAAATGTTGAGCGGGTAGTCGGTCCGGGTCGCGCTCGACCGGATGATCCGGGACTCAAGGCTTCCCTCCCTGGCGGGCGCGTCACCGTCTCCGCCACCACCGCCGCAGCCCGCGAGCAGGAAAACAGTCAGCACCAGTGCGAGGAATCTGGAGAAAGGTCGCATGGCGCAGCACTCACGCGGGATTGAACGCAACGATCTCGCCGTTGATGCGCTTCAGAACCAGGATGTTGTTGGCCATTCGCACGTCGTTGCAAGTGGCCGTGCCTTGGATGTCCGTGCAGAGCTGACCATCCTTGACCGACCACTTTCCACTCAGGTTCGCGCCGGTGGTGACGTTCACGAAGATGTAGCCGTTGGACTTGAAGTCGTAGCGCAAGCCGACCCCGTTGGCGTATTTCGAGGTGAACACCTTGCCTTCCAGAAACTGCCGAAGTTCGGCGGATGTGGGTGCCGTGGCTCCCTCGGGGAACTCCGCTGCGTGGGCGAGCATGGCGGCGGACAAGAGCATCAGCGCAGCAAAAAACTTCTTCATGATTCCTCCAAGTGGGTGTCAGCGAAATCCTGGGCTTTGGCGGAGTGCAGTGTACGATCCGGCGCAATTCCACTTCCATCGCAGCGGCCGGCCTCTTCGAGCGGGCTCAAGCTTGCCCGCCATGCCGCTCACCCCTCTGCTGGCCGCAGAACTCGCGCCACGCCAGCTGCTCGGCAGTTTCGCCGCTGCCCTCATCCTCTACCTGCTCGTGGGCATCATGACGCTGTCGATCGCGGCCATGGTGTATGCGGGACCGCTGGCGACGCTGCTGCCGCAGGCCCTGGGCGGCATCCTCGTGGGCGTGGCACTGCTGGTGGCGGTCATCAGCCTCTTTGCGGCCTGGGGTGGAACCATCGGTACGACGCAGGACGGGTCGGGCGTGATCCTCGCGCTCGGCGCGGCCGCAGCCGCTGCGGCCATGCCGGCCGCAGCGCCCGATGTGCTCGCCGCGACGGTGTCGACCCTGCTGCTGCTGGCGACCCTCGCCTTCGGCGGCCTGTGCCTGCTGCTCGGCAGTTTCGGCCTGGGCACCCTGGTGCGCTACCTGCCGATGCCGGTGATCGGCGGCTTCCTGGCCGGCACGGGATGGCTGCTGGTGGTCGGCGGAATCGGCGTGGCCGCGCAGGCCAGCTTCGGGTGGTCGCTGCTGGAGCCTGGCGCTGCCTTTCGCTGGCTGCCGGCGCTGGTGCTGGGCGCCGTGATGCTGATGGCTGTGCAGGTCGGTCGCCACGGGGCGCTGCTGGTTGCGATCAGCGTGCTGGCCACGTTGCTCTTCTACGCCGTCATGGGCTTCGGCTTTGATCGCTCGGCCTCGCAGCTGGCAGAGGCCGGCTGGTTGCTTGGGCCGTTCCCGGAGCAACTGCAATGGCACATGCCGCTGGCTCCGCACACGCTGGCCACCGTGGACTGGGGTGTGCTGATGGCAGCGCTGCCCACGACCGCGCCCGCGATCCTCATCGGTGCGCTGGCGCTGATGCTGAGCACCAGCGCACTCGAACTCGTGATCCAGCGCGACCTGCCGACCGACCATGAGCTGCGCGTGCAGGGCATGGCGAACATCGCGTGCGCTTGCGCTGGCGGCCTGATCGGCTACACCGCCATCAGCGTCACCAGCATCGGCCATGCGCTGGCTCCTGCGCGCCGCCTGCCTGGCCTGCTGCCCGCCCTGATGCTGCTGGCCACCGCGTTGCTCGGCGCCGCGGCCATCGCCGCCGTGCCGCGCTTCGTCGTGGGTGGCCTGCTGGTGTGCATCGGGCTGGCGCTGCTGCAGGAATGGCTGCTGCAGGCCCGGCGAGGCATGGCGCGCGGCGACTATGCGGCCATGCTGGCCATCTTTGCGGTCATCGTCGCCACCAACTTCCTGTGGGGCATCGCATTCGGCCTGCTGGCCGCCACGGTGCTGTTCGTCGTCAACTACAGCCGCATCAACGTCGTGCGGCATGCGCTGGACGGCCGCAGCGCCCACAGCCGCGTGCAGCGCGGCGAGCGTCAACGCCTGCTGCTGCAGCAGCAAGCCCATCGGCTGCGGGTCTTCAAGCTTCAAGGCTTCGTCTTCTTCGGCAGCGCCAGCGCGCTGGTCGACCGCCTGGGGAGCCAGCTCACACCGCGCACCCGGTTCGTGCTGCTCGATTTCGAGCACGTGTCCGGACTCGACTCGACCGCGCTGACCTGTTTCACCAAGCTCCGCCGCCGCGCGGAGCTGCTGGGCGCCGAGCTGGTGCTGGCGGGATTGAGCCCGCAGCTGGAGCGGCCCTGGAAGCAGGCGACAGATGGGCCGCCGCTGCCGATCTTCCCGGACCTCGATCACGCCATCGAATGGTGTGAGGAGCGCCTGCTCCTTGAAGCGGAGGCTGGCCACACCGCACCACCAGACGCCGCCATGGCGTCTCTGCGCGAGCAACTGCTGGCGGTGCTGCCAGATGCCGTGGCGGTCGACGCCCTGCTCCTGCACACCACCCCCCGAGCCCTCAACGCAGGCGAGACGCTGCTGCGCCAGGGCGATGCGCCCGACGCGCTGTTCATCGTCGAGGCCGGGCGGCTGACGGCCTGCCTCACGCGAGGGGCCGATCAGCCACCACTTCGGCTGGAATCGATGTGCGCCGGCGCGCTGATCGGAGAGATCGGTTTCGTGCTGGACCGCCAGCGCAGCGCCGATGTGATCGCCGATGTCGACAGCCGCGTGCGGGTGCTGGACCGAGCGACCTGGGAGCGGTTGACCGCTGACGATCCGCTGCTGGCGCGAACGCTCGGCAGCCTGCTGCTGCGCCTGCTGGCACAGCGCACGCTGCGTCTCACCGACACGGTGGATGCGCTGCAGCGTTGAGCACCCAGCGCGCCGCGGTGGCTAGGGCGCTGCCGGCACCACGCGCAAGAGCCGTCCACTGGGGCTGTCGGTGAGCAGGTAGAGGGCACCGTCGGGTCCGGCGCGCACATCGCGGATGCGTTCGCCGAGTTCCAGAAACAACACCGCCTGCGGCCCGGGCGCGCCGCCCGACAGCGGGACGCGGCGCACGCTGCGCTCCTTGAGCGCTGCCACGAACAGGCTCCCGCGCCACGCCGGAAACAGCGCACCGTCATACCAGGTGAGCCCGGCTGGTGCAATGGAGGGCGTCCATTCCACCAGGGGGGGCTGGATGCCCGGCAGGCGTTGATACGGCGTGATGCGCGCGTAGGTGTAGTCGATCCCGCCGGTGGTGACGGGCCAGCCGTAGTTGGCCCCGGGTTCGATGCGGTTGAGTTCGTCGCCGCCGCGGGAGCCGTGCTCGTGCGAGTAGGCCACGCCGTTCACCACCACCATGCCCTGCGGATTGCGGTGCCCCTGGCTGTAGATCTCGGGTCGCGCGTCCTTGCGCGCCAGAAACGGGTTGTCATTCGGGACGCTCCCGTCGGCCCCGATGCGCATCATCTTGCCCAGGTGCGTATGAAGCCGCTGCGCGTCCGTGCGTTCAAGGTTGCCGTCGCCCATGCCGAACAGCACGCTGCCGTCCGGCAGCCAGGCCATGCGGCCACCGAAGTGCTGGGTGTCGGTCTTGGCCGGTTCCGAAGTGAAGATGGGCTTGACCTGCTGCAACTGCCGGCCATCGAACCGTGCGCTCACCACGCGCAGGTGGTTCGCCTCCGGCGTTCCGTGCGCAAACGACAGCAGCACCCGGCCATTGGTGTCAAAAGCAGGGTCCACCACCACATCGAACAGACCGGCCTGGCCGCGGGCCAGCACCGGCGGCACGCCCGCCACCGGCTCGGGCCGAAGTTGCGCACGGCCATCAGGGCCGGGCTCGATCAGCCGAAGCCGGCCCGGGCGCTCCGTGACCAGCATTCGCCCGCCGGGCAGGAAAGCCAGGGACCAAGGGTGCTCAAGCCCGCTGGCCACGGTCTCGACCCGGTAGTTGGCGGCCTGCGCAGGCATCACGCATGCAAGGGCAACGGCAAGAAAGGCGGCGAAGTAAAACATAATTTGCCGATTATGAAAGACACCAACGCCATCGAACGCCCGCGTCGCCGCTGGACGTCGCACCTGATGCCCCTGCTGCTCGCCCTGCTGCTGGCGGCCCTCTGGGGTTCCGTGGTGCAGACGCAATGGAACCTGAACGCCCTGACCGCGCTGGGCCTGGAGATTCCTTGGACCGACCGCCTGCGCACGACCTGGCAGGACCTCGGCGGTTTTGCGCCGGTCTACGCCGGCATCCTTGCTGCCGGATGGCTGCCGGCGCTGGCCCTTGCGGCACTTCTGGCACGCTGGTTGCCTGAAGCCAGGGCGACGCTGCTGGCCGCGGCGGCGGGCGTCGGCATGGTGGCGGCCATCCGCGCCGTGGACGCCGTGGCCCCCATGCCGGTGTTCATCGACGCCACACGCCACCTGCCCGGCCTGCTGGCCATGGCCAGTGGCGCGGTGCTGGGCGGACTGCTCTATGCCCGGCTCACATCGCGCCGTTGACCCTGTTCCGCAAAGCCCACTGCCCCACGATGAAAACCATTGACGAGATGCTGCACCTGGCCTTGCTCACACCCGAGCAGCACCACGACATCAGCGCCTGGATTGCGCGGGCCGACTCACCGGAAGACATCCTGAAAATGCCGCCTCCGTTGTGGCAGGCCGTGGAACGGGCGAGCGCGGTGATGGGCATCGACGACGACCTGGTCAGGCCGCCTTCGCTGGATGCGGATGACCTGATTGGCGGCTGAAAGCCGTCAGGTGCTCAGGCGCGGCGGCATGCGTTGGATGCCTCGCCGTAGCTGGCCTCCACATCGAGGCGATCGTTCGCCTCCAGCACCCCTTCTCGCGCACCCGACACGATCATGTCGGCATGGCGTTGCAGGCGGGCCATGTCTTCGGGGTTCCTCACATGGCTTGCCACCTGCGCAATGGCCTCCAGCATGCGGATGCACACCGCCGGGTTGGCGCGCGAGTTCTGGCGGATCTGGTTGAACGCCGCATCCAGGATGCCCGGGAAGTCGGGCCCTGGTGCCACCAGCCGCAGGCGGCCCTGGGCATCGAGCCGGTGGGGTGAAGGCAAGTCGCGCTGTGCCAGGCGGCAAAGCGCCGAACCGAGGCGATCCACACAGGCAATGGCGGTGAAGGGGTCGTTGATGCCTGGAGACAGGGCGCGCACGGCGATCTCCACCAGCTGCAGAAACGAGAACTCCACATCCTGCGTCGACGTTCGCTGGTTGCCCACCACGAACGCAGTGCGCACCTTCTCGGCCAGCGCGTCGTTGACCCGATCGCCCGGCCAGACCATCACCATCGCCCGTCCCCACACGAGGTAATGGCCGGGTCGGCGCTCCAGCCTGAGCTGCAGGTCCTCCTCACAGGCGAGCGTCATCAGCGCATCCGCATCGATGAGCTGGAGGTACCCGTCAACGGCCGAACCGACCGCGCGAGCCTGGTGATCGAAGTCTTGTGGCAGGCCCGCCTCTGGCGTTGCGCTCGACGATTCGGGCGCGGGCCTGCCCAGCGGGCCGGGAAACAAGTGGTCGATGCCTTCGTCGATCTCCGTACCCACGCGCGCCACCACTTCGTCGGCCTGAATCGACACCGACACATGGTGGATGAAGTAGATGAGCACGCCCATGCTCACCATGGCCAGCAGCACGCCGATACCCACCGCGAGATGCGGCACGAAGGCCGTCTCGTCAGCGCGACGGATGGTGCGCAACACCAGCAGGCAGTAAACGAAGGTGGCCACGAACGTGCCCAGCACGACCTGGTTGATCGTGTCTCGCATGAAATTGCGCAGAAGCCGGGGGCCCAGTTGCGAGGACGCCAGCGACAGCACCACCAGCGTCATCGAGAAGACGGTGCCGGCAATTGCGATCATCGAACCGGCCACCGTGCCCAGCAGGAGACTGGCGCCTTCCGCACCGCCGCCGTAGCTCCAGCCCAACCCGATCAGCCAGTCTTCGGTGGTGGATTCGTCGAGAGCGACGGCACCCAGGGCCAGAGCCGTGGCGGCTAACGCCATGGCGGCCGGCACGAACCAGAAACTGGAACGCACACGATCCCAGTATTTGAGGAGCAGTGCTTTCAAAACTTCCCGATCATCTGGGTGCCCTGGAAGCGACAAAGCCCGGCGAGAACCGGGCTTTGTCATTGAACTGGGTGGGGTGGCTGATGGGACTCGAACCCACGACAACAGGAATCACAATCCTGGACTCTACCAACTGAGCTACAGCCACCGCAAGTGCGAGATTATAGCCCGATCGATTGAGGCCGCTGGCTCAGCGCGCTGCCGTGCTCACCGCAGCGGGCTCGGGCACGAGGATGCGCACCTTGAAGCGCTCCTTGAGCGATTCGACATACGCCTCGTTCTCGGCGGATGCCCACCACTGGTTGTACTGCTGCACTTCCTGCATCAGTTGCTGGGCGTTGCGTGCATCGCGCGCAAGCACCTTTTCCACCTTCACCACGGCATAGCCCTCCTCGCCCAGGCTCACGCCGGTCCAGGCGGGCAGTGATTTGGGATCGGTGCTCAGGGCGGCAGTGAGCACGGGTTGCATCAAACCCTGCGGGTTTTCACGAGAGACCACCAACGGTGCGCCCAGGCCCGTGTCTGCGCCACCGGCCTTCCACGCCTGCAGGCGCTTCTCGCCCTCCTCGCGCGCCAGTTCTGTCGCGCGCTGCGCCACCAGACGCTCACGCACCTGTTCACGCACCTCCGCCAGCGGAAGCGTGCGCGCGGGCATGTGCTGCACGACGCGCGCCGAGGCGAGCTGCGAGGAACCCGTTTCGATGGCTTCGGTGTTGCGCTTCTTCTCGATGCCATCGGGTGAGAAAAGCGCACCAAGAAGGCGATCGCTGGCCAGCGCGCCCGTGGCGCCCGGCAGCGGCTGCCGTTGTACGCCCCTGGCGGTGCGGATCTCGAGCTTGAGGCGCTCAGCGGCCGGCTTCAAGCTGTCGGCCTGCTCGTACACCAGGTTGCTGAAGGTCTCTGCCGCTTCAGCGAATTGCTTCTGCGCCTGCTGCTGCTTCAGCTCGGTCTCGATTTCCGCGCGCATGGACTCGAAGCTCCGCTGGGGCGGCGCCTTGATGTCGCTCAGCTGGATGATGTGAAAACCGAATTCGGTTTCAACCAGGTCGGAGATGTCGCCCTTGTTCAGCGAGAACACCACATCTTCGAAGGGCTTGACCATGGCGCCGCGCGCGAAGAAATCGAGGTCACCACCGTTGGCCGCCGAACTCGGGTCTTGCGACTGCGCCTTGGCCACGTCGGCAAAGGAGGCCGGTGCCTTGCGCACTTGTTCCAGCAGGGCCTCTGCGCGCTGGCGCACTTCGGCCTTCTGTTCCGGCGTGGCGCCTGCGGCCACGCTCAACAGGATGTGCCGCGCGCGCCGTTCCTCGGTGCCCGCCAGCCGCCCTGCGTTCTGGTCGTAATAGGCGCGCACGTCCGCCTCATTGAGGGCTGTGGCTTTCTGCAGGGCTGCTGCGTCGAGCACGAGGTATTCGATGTCGGCCTGTTCGGGTGCCTGGAACATCGCGCCGTTCGCGCTGTAGAAAGCTTCGATCTCGGCATCGGTCGGCTTGACCTGAGAAGCGAAGTCACGAGCAGCAAACCGGGCAAGACGTACTTCGCGTCGCTCGAAGAATGCGTTGAGCGACACATTGGCCTGCGCCAGCGGCGTGAAGCCGGAAGCAAGGATGCCCATTGACACCTGGCGTTGCGACAGATCGGCGCGAACGCTCGCTTCGAAAGCTTCAGGCGTGAGGCCCTGGCGCGCCAGCAACTGGCGGTAGGCCTCGACGTCGAGCGTGCCATCAGGGCGGCGCAGGGTGGCGATCGTCTCGTTCTGCTGCAGCTCGCGAGCCAGCCGTTCGTTGCTGGTGTAGAGGTGAAGCTTGCCGGCGGCGGCGGCCAGCAGACGCTCACGCACCAGGCGTTCCAGCGTGGCATAACGCGCGCCTTCGCTGTCGAGCATGGCGGCATCGATCGAAGGCATGGCCTGGCGCAGCCGTTGCGACTCCTGCTGGTGGGCCATGTCCCATTCGGTCTTGGTGATGTCCTTGCCGTCCACCGTGGCCACCACGGCACCACCTTCGTTGAGGCGGGTGTAACCCTCGATGCCGAACAACACGAAGGACGGAATGATCAGGATCATCAAGAAGCCCATGAGGTACTTCTTGTGATTGCGGATGGTATCGAACATGCCTTGAGCCCTGCTTCATCAAAAACCGGCGCCCTGGAGAGGTGCCGGCGGAGACAACAAAAAAGGCGAACCCGGGTTCGCCTTTTCGATGGTGGTGGGTGCTGACGGGGTCGAACCGCCGACCTACGCCTTGTAAGGGCGCCGCTCTACCGACTGAGCTAAGCACCCCACCGGAAAACCGGCGTGATCATTCAGTTCAGCGCATCCTTGAGTGCCTTGCCCGGGCGGAACTTCGGCACTTTGGCGGCCTTGATTTTAATCTCGGCGCCGGTGCGGGGGTTGCGGCCCTTGCGAGCGGGGCGCTTGGTCACGGCAAAGGAACCGAACCCGACGAGCGACACCGTGCCGCCCTTCTTCAACGTGGTGCGAATCGCGGTGATGGTGGAATCCAGCGCACGCGTCGCAGCAGCCTTCGAGATATCAGCGTGCTTGGCGATGTGTTCGACGAGTTCTGTTTTATTCACAAATAGCCCCTCTTGAAATGGAAAGAATGTTTCGTGATGACGGGTTTTTTCCGGAGACGGCGGGCGGGCCGCGGGCAAAAAACCTGATCGCTCTGAACCGCAGGACGTTGCCAGAATCATGACAAACGCTGGGTGATTAGACCCACTGGGCACGACCCCTGTCAATACGTGAGGGGGCCCTTTCCATCCGTGGCGGCGCAAGAGGCGAGATTCTAGACGCTTTCAACTCCACCCCCACCGCGGGCTACAAAATGTCGCAATCGCGACGCCCGGCTGCACGCCAGGCATTACGAAGCGATGACCTCGGCAATGGCACGGCCGACGTCGATGGTGCTGGCCTTGCCGCCAAGATCGGCCGTCCGCGGTGCGCCGCTTCCAGGCTGCAACACCGCCTCGATGGCATGCATGATCGCGTCGTGCGCATCGCGATGACCGAGGAAGTCGAGCATCATCGCGCCGCACCAGATCTGTCCGATCGGGTTGGCAATGCCCTTGCCCGCGATGTCGGGCGCCGAACCGTGCACCGGCTCGAACAGCGAAGGATGTTGTCGCGTGGGGTTGAGGTTGGCGCTGGGCGCAATGCCGATGGTGCCGGTGCACGCAGGCCCCAGGTCGCTCAGGATGTCGCCAAACAGGTTGCTGCCCACCACCACATCGAAGAAGTCCGGCCGCTGCACGAAGTGCGCGGTCAGGATGTCGATGTGGAACTTGTCCACCTTCACGTCGGGATACTCTGTGGCCATTTCGGCGACTCGCTCATCCCAGTAGGGCATGGTGATGGCGATGCCGTTGGACTTCGTCGCACTGGTCAGGTGCTTCTTGGGGCGCGACCGTGCCATCTCAAACGCGTAGCGCAACACCCGGTCCACGCCCACCCGGGACATGACGGTTTCCTGGATCACGATCTCGCGCTCGGTCCCGGCGTACATGCGACCGCCCACACTGGAGTACTCACCCTCGGTGTTCTCGCGCACGATGACCATGTCGATCTCACCCGGCGCGCGAGGGCTGCCGTCGCGCCGCACCACGGGCGCCGTCACACCCGGCATCAGCCTGGCGGGCCGGATGTTGACGTACTGGTCGAACTCGCGGCGAAACATCAGCAACGAGCCCCAGAGAGACACGTGGTCCGGAACCTTGTCGGGCCAGCCCACCGCACCAAAATAGATCGCGTCGTGGCCGCCGATCTGTTCCTTCCAGTCGTCGGGCAGCATCTTGCCGTGACGCTCGAAGTAATCGCAACTGGAAAAATCGAAGTGATCGAACTGCAGGCCGATGCCGAGTTTCGTGGCGATGGCCTCCAGCACGCGAAGGCCTTCGGGCATGACTTCGGTTCCGATGCCGTCTCCGGCAATGACGGCGATGCGGTGTGCACTCATGGTTGCTCCTGGGCAAGCGGTTGAAAAAAGGAAAGGGCTTCCTGGGTGAGGCGCTCAGGCGCCTCTTCTGCGATGTAGTGGCCACAAGGCAGGCTGTGTCCGCTCACCCTGGCGGCGCGCTCGCGCCACAGGGAAAGCACGTCAAAACAGCGGGCCACCGTGCCGTGCTCGCCCCAGAGCACGCGCAATGGGGTGTGCAGCATGCGCCCGGCCGCGACGTCTGCCCGGTCGTGCTCCAGGTCGACGGTGGCGCTGGCCCGGTAGTCTTCGCAGATCGATGACGCGCTCCCGGGCAGCGCTGCGCAGCGCTCATATTCCCCCAGCGCAGCCGCATCAAATGGCGAGAGCCCCGCATGGCGGCTGCCCATCACGCTGCGCACGTAGCGGGCGGGATCGGATTCGATCAATGCCTCGGGCAGCGGCGGGGGCTGGATCAGGAAGAACCAGTGCCAGTACGCCCGCGCGAACGCGTCTCCAGTCAGTTCGTACATGGCGAGCGTGGGCGCAATGTCGAGCAGCATCAGACGGCGCACCGCAGCCGGATGGTCCTGGCAGAGCCGATGCGCCACGCGCGCACCACGATCATGGGCGAGCACATCGAAGCGTTCAAAGCCGTGATGCGCCATGACGGCCATCGCATCGCGCGCCATCTCTCGTTTGCTGTGCAGCACATGGGCGGCATCGGGCGAAGGCCGGGCGGAGTCGCCGTAACCGCGCAGATCCATCAGCACCAGCGTGAAATGCTCCGCCAGCACGGGGGCAACGCGGTGCCACATGACCATGGTCTGAGGGTGTCCGTGCAGCAGCAAGAGCGGCGGCCCGCTGCCACCGATGCGCGTGTGCAGGGCAACGCCATCGCGACACACGGTGTGGGAATCCAATCCGGTCAACATGGTCTCCAGCATAGCCTGCAAGACGGCAATAATGTGGCAATGCATTATTTCTCCTGGGGAATCAATTGGACCGAGCTGATCTGGAACTCGTGATGGCGGTCCGGCAGCAGGGCAGCCTGGTCCTGGCCGCCCGCACGCTGCGCATCGCGCCGTCGGCCGTCACCAAGCGGCTGGCAGCGCTGGAGGCGCGCCTGGGCCTGCGCCTGTTCCAGCGCACCACGCGGCGCGTGAGCCCCACGCCCGAGGGCGAGACGCTTTGCGATCGGGCGGTCCACCTGTTGCGTGCGTTCGACGAGGTGGAGGCCGAGTTGCGCGAGCGCCAGACCGAACCCGCCGGACCGATCCGTCTGGCCGCCACGTTCGGGTTCGGTCGCCTGTGGGTGGGGCCGGCACTGGCTGCATTCCAGGCGCGTCATCCCGGCATTCAGGTGCAACTGCAGCTCACCGAGCAATTGCCCGATCTGGCGGTGGAGGGCTTCGACGGTGCCATCTGGTTGTGGAACGCACCCAGTGAGCGGGCGTCCGAATGGGTGGCACGCCGGCTCGCCAGCAACCAGCGGGTGCTGGTGGCCGCACAGCGGTACCTGGACCTGCACGGCACGCCAAGAACGCTGCAGGACTTGGCGGCGCACATCTGCCTGGTCGTGCGCGAGAACGGCGGCGGACCGGGCCAGCGTTTCG
Organism: Hydrogenophaga sp.; assembly: GCF_051858985.1. Classification (GTDB taxonomy): domain Bacteria; phylum Pseudomonadota; class Gammaproteobacteria; order Burkholderiales; family Burkholderiaceae_C; genus Hydrogenophaga. Next base: position 1,250,352 of record NZ_JBHYGM010000002.1, read on the forward strand.
ATCACTGGCGACTGCGTCGCGCAGGCGAGGCGCAGGTCAAGCATGTGCCGGTCAGTGGGCCGCTGTCCAGCAACTCCGGTGAGCTCGTGCGCGACTGGTGCCTCGCGGGCCACGGCATCATGCTGCGCAGCCTGTGGGACATTGCGCCTCAACTCGCCAGTGGAAATCTGGTGCGCGTGCTGCCGTCCTACGCCATGCCGGAAGCCGACGTCCACTGGCTGGCACCCTACCGGCCTCAGACGCCTCGTCGCATCCGGTTGCTGGTGGACTTTCTGGCGGAGAGTTTCCGCAAGGAACCCTGGAAGCGCGTCAGCGTGCCGAGCGCACCACCAGCGCCACGCCGAACGCGGTGAGCGCCGTTCCTGCCAGAGTGACCGCGGTGATGGGCTCTGCAAACAGCAACCAGGCAATCAGCGCCGTGCAGGGTGGCACGAGGTACATGAGGCTGGTCACCGATGCCGCGGCGCCACGCTGGATGAGCATGTACAGCAGGGAGCTGCCGCCCAGCGTGAGCCCCAGCACCGACCATGCCATGGCGCCGATGAGCTCGCCGTTCCAGTTCATGGCCTCGGCTTCGAGCAGCGTGAGGGGCAGCGTGACCAGCAGCGCCGCCAGCAGTTGCACCGCGTTGGCGGTGCGGACATCGCAGGCGGCGACAAAGCGCTTCTGGTAGAGCGTGCCGATCGTGATGGCGAACAACGCCATCACCGCAAAGGAGAGGTTGAGCCAGTTGGCCTGGTCGCCCGGACCGCCGGCGCCAAACTTGCGCGACACCACCAGCACCAGACCGGTGAAGCCCAGCAGCAGGCCCAGCCACTGGCGCTTGCTCACCTTCGAGCCTGTGCCCGACAGCCAGATGGCGGTGAGCACGGGTTGCAGGCCCACGATGAGCGACGAGAGGCCTGAACCCATGCCGGCCTTCACCGCCGCCCACACGCCACCCAGGTAACCCGCGTGCATGAGCACCCCGGTGATCGCCAGGTGGAACCACTGGGCGCGGCTGGTGGGCCACTTCACGCCCGCGAGAAAGATCCAGGGCAGGAAACACAGGATGGACAAGGCGTAGCGAACCGCCAGGAACTTCATGGGCGGCGCATGCGGCATGCCGTAGCGCGCCACGATGAAGCCGGTGCTCCAGATCAGCACGAACACCCAGGGCATGGCGCGCAGCCAGGCGTTGTCTTGCACAGGCGAGTTCATGGAATCGCCTTCAGCGCGACTTGGCGCGAATCTCGGGAATGGCCTTCTGCAGGTAATACACCATCGACCAGACGGTGAGCACGGCCGAGATCCAGATCAACCAGGTGCCCCAGAGCTGCGTGTCGATCAGGCCGAACAGGGTGCCGTGGTACAGGAGAAAGGGAATCGCCACCATCTGGACCGTGGTCTTGACTTTGCCGATCATGTGCACGGCCACGCTCTTGGTGGCGCCGATGATGGCCATCCATTCACGCAGCGAGGAGATGGCGATTTCACGGCCAATGATGATGAGCGCCACGAAGACGTCGGCCCGGTCCAGGTGCACCAGCACCAGCAGGCTCGCACACACCAGAAACTTGTCGGCAACGGGATCAAGGAAGGCGCCAAAGGCAGACGTCTGGTTCAGCCTGCGCGCGAGATACCCGTCGGCCCAGTCGGTCCAGGCGAACACCACGAACATCACCGTGGCCACCAGGTTCTGCTGCGCCGGGCTCATGCCTTCAAGGTAGAACACCCCCACGATCAGCGGAATGGCCACGATGCGGGCCCAGGTGAGCAGGGTGGGGAGGTTGAAGAACATAGTGGGGCCGATTATGGACTTGGCTAGTGCAGAGCCCTGTAGATGGCGTCGGCCAGTTCGGACGAGATGCCTTCCACCGTGCTGAGGTCCTCCACGCTGGCCGAAGCCACGCCACGCACGCCTCCAAAGCGTTGCAGAAGTCTGGCGCGCTTCTTCGGTCCCACACCCGGAATGTCCTCGAGCCGGCTTCCACCTGTGCGCACCTTGGCGCGCTGCGCCCGCATGCCCGTGATGGCGAAGCGGTGCGCTTCGTCGCGGATCTGCGCCACCAGCATCAACGCAGCCGAGTCGTGGCCCAGGTAGACCTTCTGGCGGCCGTCTGCGAAGACGAGTTCTTCCAGCCCCACCTTGCGTCCCTCGCCCTTTTCCACGCCCACGATGAGCGAGAGATCGAGACCGAGCTGCTCGAACACCTCGCGCGCCATGCTCACCTGGCCCTTGCCACCGTCGATGAGCACGAGGTCCGGCATTCGCGGGCCGGCGACGGATTCCGCCGTGGGCTCCATGGCCAGGGCTTCGACAGGCTCAGCCTGAACGGTGGGTTCGGCCTGAACGGTGACGTCGGGCTCCGCGCCCACGGAGAGTGGCGGCACGGGGGCGTCGTCGGCCCGCATGGCCTCTGCGATCCGGCCGTAACGGCGCAGCAGCACCTGTCGCATGGCGGCGTAGTCGTCACCCGGCGTGATGCCTTCGATGCGGTAGCGGCGGTACTGGCTGTTCTGCATCTTGTGGCCTTCGAACACCACGCACGACGCCTGGGTGGACTCACCCGCCGTGTGCGAGATGTCGAAGCACTCGATGCGCAGGGTATCGAGCTGGTCGTCTGGCAGGTGCAAGGCGTCGGCGAGTGCGCGCGTGCGGGCTTGCTGGCTGCCCTCTTCGGCGAGAAGGCGCGCCAGGGCGATGTCGGCGTTCTTCTGCGCCATCTCCAGCCAGATGCGGCGGTGCTCGCGCGGCTGATGCACGGCGTGCACCTTTGCACCGGTCTGCTCGGTGAGCGCGTCCAGCAAGGGCTTGCCCACAGCGTGGCTGGTCACCAGCGTGTGCGGCATGGCCACGCCCAGGTAGTGCTGGGCGATGAAGGCTTCGAGCACCTGCACGGCCACACGTTCGGCCGGGTCACCTTTCGCAGGCACCTCGTCGGACACGGCATTGTCGATGGCGGTCGCGTCCTCCACATGGGCGGGGAAATACGGCCGGTCGCCAAGGTGACGACCGCCGCGGATCATCGCCAGGTTCACGCACGCGCGACCGCCCTGCACTTTGACCGCCAGCACATCCACATCCTTGTCGGACACGTTGTCCACCGCCTGCTGGTGCAGCACCCGTGAGAGCGCGCTGATCTGGTTGCGCAGCTCGGCCGCCTGTTCGAACTCCAGTTTTTCTGCGTGTGCCAGCATGCGCTGCTCCAGCGTGTCCAGCACGGCCTGCGTCTCGCCGCGCAGGAAACGTTCGGCATCGCGCACGTCCTGCGCATACACCTCGTGGTCGACCAGGTCCACGCACGGCCCGCTGCATCGCTTGATCTGGTAGAGCAGGCAAGGCCGCGTGCGGTTGGCGAACACGGTGTCTTCGCAGGTCCGAAGGCGAAACACCTTCTGCAGCAAGGTGATGGATTCCTTGACCGCCCAGGCGCTGGGATAGGGGCCGTAGTAGCTGTGGCGCCGGTCCACCACGCCCCGGTAGTAGGCCATGCGCGGAAACGCCTGCGCTGGCGATGGTGCGCGCGCCAGCGGCTTGTCGCGCGTGCCGGTGATCTTGAGGTAGGGATAGCTCTTGTCGTCGCGAAACAGGATGTTGAACCGCGGGTTGAGCGTCTTGATCAGGTTGTTTTCCAGCAGAAGCGCCTCGGCCTCGGAGCGCACCACCGTGGTTTCCATGCGCACGATCTTGCCCACCATGTGCCCGATGCGCGTGCCATCGTGGTTCTTCTGGAAATAGCTCGCCACGCGCTTCTTCAGGTTCCGAGCCTTGCCCACGTAGAGCAACTGGCCCTGCGCATCGAAATAGCGGTACACGCCCGGCAGCGCCGGCAGCGCGGCCACTTCACTGAGCAGTTGATCGGAATGCAGGTCGGCCATGGGCGCGTATTGTGCGCGGCCTTGAAAGCCTTGCCCCGACAATGGCGACCATGCGCTGGGACATTTTCTGCAAGGTCATCGACAACTACGGCGACGTCGGTGTCTGCTGGCGGCTTTCCGCCCAGCTGGCGGGCCGCGGCGAGCAGGTCCGGCTTTGGCTGGATGACCCGGATGCGCTGGCGTGGATGGCGCCGCGCGCACTTCAGGGCGGGGTGCCGAACATCGAGGTCCTGCACTGGACGTCGCCTTTGCCTTCCGGTCTGTTTGAAGACCTGCCGCTGTCTGACGTCTGGATCGAGGCCTTCGGCTGCGATCCGCCGCCGGAGTGCATCGAGTCACTCGGCCGCCAGATGGCGGCCGGCCAACGGGCGCCGGTGTGGATCAACCTGGAGTACCTCAGCGCCGAGCCGTACGTGGAACGCTCGCATCGCCTGCCATCGCCCGTGATGACAGGCCCCGCGCGAGGACTGACGAAATGGTTCTTCTACCCCGGCTTCACGGGTGACACCGGCGGCCTCTTGCGCGAAGAAGACCTGCTTTCTCGACAGGCCTCGTTCGATGCATCGGCGTGGCGGCAGGGGCTCGATCTCTCGCCCGCGGCCAATGGCGCATCGCTTCGTGTCTCGCTGTTCTGCTACGAACCTGGGCCGCTGGCCTCCGTCCTGCAGCAGGCTGGCCGGGCCGACACGGCCAGCGACTGGCTGGTGACACCGGGCCGGGCCGCGCAGGCGGTGCGGGCCGTGCCGGGTGTGATCGGACCCGCTTGCCGCCTTCACGCCCTGCCCCGCCTCACTCAGCACGAATTCGACCATTTGCTGTGGTCGTGCGACCTCAACTTCGTGCGCGGCGAGGATTCGCTGGTGCGTGCGCTGTGGGCGGGCCAGGCTTTCGTGTGGCAGATCTACCCCCAGGACGACAGCGCCCACCACGCCAAACTGGCGGCCTTTCTCGACTGGTTGCAGGCCCCGGGATCGCTGCGGGACTTTCACCAGGCCTGGAACGGCATCGATGCCACCCCTGCCATCTGGCCCGATGGCACCACCCTGCTGCAGTGGCGCACCTGCACGCTCGAAGCGCGCGCGCGGCTGCTGGCCCAGGCAGACCTGGCCAGCCAGCTGACCGGCTTCGTGCTGGAAAAGCGATAAAATTCGAGGCTTTGTGGAAAACCGGTCGGGTGCGCAGCCCAAGCCGGCACCATGCGGACCAACCGTTGGAACCCTTATGAAAATCGCTCAAGAACTCCGCGCCGGCAACGTCATCATGCACGGCAAGGACCCGATGATCGTCCTCAAGACCGAATACAGCCGTGGTGGCCGTGGTGCCGCCACCGTGCGCCTCAAGCTCAAGGCCCTGCTCAACAACATGGCCACCGAAGTGGTCTGCAAGGCCGACGACAAGATGGACCAGATCATTCTGGACAAGAAGGAGTGCACCTACTCCTACTTCGCCGACCCGATGTACGTGTGCATGGACGCCGACTACAACCAGTACGAGGTGGAAGCCGAGAACATGGGCGACGCCCTGAACTACCTCGAAGACGGCATGACCGTCGAAGTGGTGTTCTACGACGGCAAGGCCATCTCGGTGGAACTGCCCACCAGCGTGGAACGTGAGATCACCTGGACCGAGCCGGCCGTCAAGGGCGACACCTCGGGCAAGGTGCTCAAGCCTGCCAAGATCGCCACCGGTTTCGAAGTGTCCGTGCCCCTCTTCGTGGCACAAGGCGACCGCATCGAGATCGACACGCGCACGGGCGAGTACCGCAAGCGTGTCTGAAGGCGCGCGCGACGCGTCCTTTGTCTGAAGAGGCTCCTGCGGGAGCCTCTTCGTTTTGATCGAAACGAATCCCACACAGCGCGCCCACCATGGACCTGGTCTCACGCATCGCGGACGTCATCATCCCGGTCTTCCTGGTGGTGGCCATCGGCTATGGCTACGGCCGCCGCGCACGTCCGGATCTCTCCACCTTCAACCGCATCGCGCTGGATGTGCTGGCGCCCATGCTGATGTACTCGGTGATGGCGTCAAAGGCCTTCGTCATCACCGACCACCTGCCCCTGCTGCTGGGCGGCGCCGTGGTGATCCTGGGCGGCGGCATGCTTGCCTGGCCGCTGGCGCGCGCCTTTGGCGTCCAGCCGCGCACGCTGGTGCCGGTGGTCATGTTCAACAACTGCGGCAACCTCGGCCTTCCGCTGGCGCTGCTCGCCTTCGGCGCCGAACAGTTCGGCGCTGCGGTGGCTCTGTTTGCCGTGAGCAACCTGCTGCACTTCTCGGTGGGTGCGCGCATCACAAGCCGGATCGCGCGCACACGCGACCTGATGACAAGCCCGCTGATGATCGCGACGCTGCTCGGCCTCGCGAGCGCGGTGAGCGGCATCAGGCCGCCCGACGTCGTGCTCTCCGGCCTCAAGCTGCTGGGCGACGCCATCATTCCCATGATGCTGTTTGCGTTGGGCGTGCGGTTGACCTCATTGACGCGCGACGGCCTGGCCATGGGCCTGCTGGGAGCGCTGGCGCGTCCCCTGCTCGGCCTGGCCATCGGCATTCCACTGGCCTGGGCATTGGGCCTGGACGGGGTTGCTCGCGCGCAACTGCTGCTGTTTGCCGCGCTGCCACCAGCCGTGATGCAGTTCATGCTGGCCGAACGCTACCACCAGGAACCCGAGAAGGTCGGTGCCATGATCATGCTGGGCAATGCCCTGGCGGTGGTCTTCGTGCCGATCGCGCTGGCACTGGGTCTCTAGGCCGTCACACACCACAAGGAGCCTCACATGGAAGCCACCCAAGATCTCAACGAACGGCGCCTCGCCGATGCATGGGCCGAGCTGCAGGCCCATTCCAACGAAGGCAACGCGCTGCATGCGGACGCCTACCGGCTCGCCTTCGCCGATCCTGAATTCCTGTTGCGCCGCGAAACGCGCGGTATCCGTCTGCAGCTCGAAATGCTCAAGCCCGATCTGGCCCAGCGGGAACTGGGCATCGAGAACACCGTGGTGGTGTTTGGCAGCGCACGCTTCCGGGAGGCGAACGACGCGCGCGAACTGCTCGCCAAGGCCGAGATCACGGAAAACGAACACGCCATTCGCGCCGCCACGGCGATGGTGCGCAACGCCCACTATTACGACCATGCCCGCGAATTCGCGCGCATCGTGGCGCGCTACAGCAAGCAGTGCCCGCAGGCGGACCAGCTCTTCATCTGCACGGGCGGCGGCCCCGGCATCATGGAGGCGGCCAGCCGGGGTGCGCACGACGAGGGCGCGCTCAACGTCGGCCTGAACATCGCCCTGCCCCACGAGCAATCGGCCAATCCGTACGTATCACCCGAGCTCAGCTTCAAGTTCCACTACTTCGCGCTGCGCAAGATGCACTTCATGATGCGCGCCAAGGCGCTGGTCGCCTTTCCTGGCGGCTTCGGCACGCTGGACGAGCTCTTCGAAGTCATCACCCTCGTCCAGTGCCGGAAGTCCAAGCCGGTGCCAATCGTTCTTTTCGGCAGCGACTACTGGAAACGCCTGCTCAACCTGGAGGTCCTGGTCGAGGAATGCACGATCTCGCCCGAAGACCTGGAGTTGTTCAAGTACGTGGACGATCCCCAGAGCGCCTGGGAACACATCGTCCAGTTCTACGACCTGAAGGTCTAGGGCTGCGTCCAGCCGCCGCCCAGGGCTTTGTACAGGGCCACCTGGCTCTGCTGCTGCGCGAGCCGCGTTTGCGCCAGCGCCTGCTGGGTGGCAAACAGGGAACGCTGCGCATCCAGCACGTCGAGATAGCTCGACACGCCGTTCCGGTAGCGCAGTTCGGCCAGCCTGAAGCGGTCGGCCTCGGCCGTGGCCTGTACCTGCTGGGCCGCGAGCTGGTCTCCCCAGGTGGCGTTGCCCGCGAGGGCGTCGGCCACCTCGCGGAACGCGGTCTGGATGGCCTTCTCGTACTGGGCCACCGCAATGTCGCGGCCGGCCCAGGCGGAATCCAGGTTGGCGCGGTTGCGTCCGGCATCGAAGATGGGCAGCAATGCCTGCGGTGCGATCGTGAAGCCCCAACTGCCATTCTTGAAAAGACCGGACAGGTCGGAGCTGGCGGTGCCGGCACTGGCGGTGAGCGAGATGCGCGGGAAAAACGCAGCGCGCGCGGCGCCGATGTTGGCGTTGGCGGCGATCAACTGCTGTTCGGCCTGCCGGATGTCGGCGCGGCGCGTCAGCAGGTCTGACGGCAGCCCGGCCGGTACATCGCGCAACATGGACGCCCCCATGGCGGGCGCGGCCGGAACCGCCACGGCCGTGCCTGCTTGCGAAGTTTGCGCGGCTGGTGCAGCCGGTGCAGGCGCCGCCGTGGGCAGCAGGTTCGCGGGGAGTGTCTGGCCCACCAGCAGGGTGAGTGCGTTCACATCGAGCAGGCGCAGGCGCCGCTGCTGGGCCTGGGCCACCTGCGCAGAGGCCGTCAACGATTCGGCCTGCCGCAGATCGAGCGCGGACGACGCGCCGTTGTCAAAGCGAAGCTTGCTCAGCCGCAAGGAATCTTCGCGCGTGGCCAGCGTGCGCTGGGTGAGCGCCAGCAGTTCCTCGTTGGCCTGCAGGCTCAACCAGGTGCTGGTCACGGCGGCCACGAGGCTGGTCTGCGCCGCGCGCTGCGCTTCCTCGCTGGCCAGGTATTGCGCCAGCGCGGCTTCTTTCAGGCTGGCGATGCGGCCGAAGAAATCGATCTCCCAGGCGCTGAGGGCCAGGCCCACGCTGTAGACGTTGCTGATGCCGCCGCTGCCGTCGGCCGCAGGCTGGCGTGTGCCACTGGCCGCCAGGTTCACGGTGGGGAACTGGTCGGCGCTGCGGATCTGGTACTGCGCGCGCACCTGCTCGATGTTGAGCGTGGCCACACGCAGGTCGCGGTTGTTGGCGAGCGAGAGGGCAATCAGTTCACGCAGGCGCGCATCGCCCACGAAATCGCTCCAGGCGATATCGGCCGCAGGTACGGCATTGGGTGCGGCAGCAGGCGTGGCGACCGGCCACTCGGGCGCCACCGGCATCGCCGGGCGCTCGTAGGTCGGCATCATCGAGCAGCCTGCGAGCACGGCCGCGGCCACCAGTGTGAGCGCAGTGCGCATCGGGGAGAGGTGCTTCTCAAACATTGGCTTAGGCTCCATGTCCATGGTGTCGGGCCTGCTCGGCGTCGTGCATCTGCTGACGCTTGCTGCCCTTGAAGAGCGTGCGGACCACCACGAAGAAGATGGGCACGAAAATCACCGCGAGCACGGTGCCGGTGATCATGCCGCCGATCACGCCGGTGCCGATGGCGCGCTGACTGGCCGAGCCCGCGCCCGAGGCCAGGGCCAGCGGCAACACACCCAGCGTGAACGCCATCGAGGTCATGACGATGGGTCGGAACCGGATGTGGGCCGCACCCAGCGCCGCCTCGATCGCGCTCTTGCCCTGCGCCTGCAGGTCCTTGGCGAACTCGATGATCAGGATGGCGTTCTTGGCGGTGAGGCCGATGATGGTGATCAGCCCCACCTGGAAGTAGACGTCGTTGGAATAACTTCGCCCCAACGTCGCCAGCAACACGCCGAGCACGCCCAGCGGCACCACCAGGATCACCGAAAGCGGGATGGTCCAGCTCTCGTACAGCGCGGCCAGGCACAGGAACACCGCCAGGATGGCAAAGCCGTAGAGCACCAGGGCCTGCGCGCCGGCCAGCTTTTCCTCGCGCGTCTGCCCGGTCCACTCATAGCCGAAGCCCTGCGGCAACTGGCTGGCAAGCCGCTCCATCTCGGCAATGGCAGCACCGGTGCTGGAACCGGGTGCGGCGCTGCCGCTGATGCGCATGGAGGGGTAACCGTTGTAGCGCACGGTCTGCATCGGACCGGTGACCCAGCGCGTGGTGGCGAACGCCGACAGCGGCACCGCCTGAGACCGGTTGTTCACCACGTTCAGGCGCAGCAGGTCGTCGGGCTGCATGCGGGCCGGCGCGTCCGCCTGCACGACGACGCGCTGCAGACGCCCGGCATTGGGAAAATCGTTCACGTAGCTGGAGCCCAGCGCGGTGCCGATCGCCGCATTGATCGCTTCGAAGCCGACGCCGAGCGCATTCGCCTTGTCGCGGTCGATATCGATCTGCAACTGGGGCGCGTCTTCCAGACCGTCAGGCCGCACCTGCGTGATGACCTTGCTTTGCGCGGCAAGGCCCAGCAACTGGTTGCGCGCGGCCAGCAAGGCCTCACGCCCCTGGCCGGAACGGTCCTGCAGGCGAAAGCTGAAGCCGGACGACGCACCGAGTTCGGGAATGGGCGGCGGGCTCAGCGGGAAGATGAACGCATCGCGAATGCCGGAGAGCGCGCCGAAGGCACGGCCGGCCAGGTCCGAAGCGGAACTACTGGGTTCGGTGCGCTCCGACCAGTCCTTGAGCGTGATGAAAGCCAGTGCGGCATTCTGTCCCTGCCCGGAGAAGCTGAAGCCCAGGACGCTCACCATGCCTTGCACTTCCGGCTGTTTGAGGATGAAACCTTCCACCTGCTTCATCACGTCCAGCGTGCGTTCCTGCGTGGCGCCGGGCGGCAGCTGCACGTTCACCAGCATCGTGCCCTGGTCCTCGTTGGGCAGGAACGAGGTCGGCAGGCGCATGTAGACCACCGCAGCCACCGCCACGATCGCGGCGTAGATGATGAGCGTGCGGCCGGCGCGCGGCAGCAGCGCGGCCACGCCGCCTTCGTAGCGCTTGGCGGTGCGGCGGAAGCCCCGGTTGAACCAGCCGAAGAAGCCCTTCTTCTCGTGGTTGTGCCCGGCCTCCACCTGCTTGAGCAATGTGGCGCACAGCGCGGGCGTGAGCGAAAGCGCCATGAAGGCCGAGAACGCGATGGACACGCCCATGACCGCCGCAAACTGGCGGTAGATGTTGCCCACGGAGCCGCTGAAGAAGGCCAGCGGCACGAAGACCGAGATCAGCACCACGGTCACGCCGATGATGGCGCCGGAAATCTGGCCCATGGCCTTGCGCGTGGCCTCCAGTGGCGGCAGGCCCTCTTCGCTCATGATGCGTTCGACGTTCTCCACCACCACAATGGCGTCGTCCACCACGATGCCGATTACCAGGACCATGCCGAACATGGTGAGCACGTTGATCGAGAACCCCATCGCCAGCAGCGTGGCAAACGTGCCGAGCAGCGCCACCGGCACCACGATGGTGGGAATGATGGTGTAGCGGAAGTTCTGCAGGAACAGGAACATCACCAGGAACACCAGCAGCATGGCTTCGCCCAGTGTGACGGCCACTTGCTGGATGGAAATCTTCACGAAGCGCGAACTGTCGTAGGGAATCGACCAGGACATGCCGGCGGGGAAGAACGCTTCGAGCTGCGCCATCTTTTCGCGCACCGCCTCCGCAGTGGCCAGCGCGTTGCCGCTCGGGGAGAGCTGCACACCAATACCGACCGCAGGCTGCCCATTCAGTCGAGCCGACGTGGAGTAGGCCTGTGCGCCCAGTTCGATGCGGGCCACGTCCTTGAGTCGCACCGTGGCGCCGTCGGGGCTCGCGCGCAGCACGATGTTGCCGAACTGTTCCACGTCGGCCAGCTGGCCATTGACCACCACGGTGGCCGAGATGCTCTGGCCACCCACGTTGGGCAACGCGCCGATTTCACCGGCCGACACCTGCGCGTTCTGCGCGCGGATGGCGTTGGTGACATCGGTGGAGCTCATGTTGAAACCCAGCAACTTGGCAGGGTCGATCCAGATGCGCATGGCGCGCTCGGTACCGAACAGCTGCGCCTGGCCCACGCCGGCTACCCGCTGGAGTTCGGGCACCACACTGCGCGAGGCGTAGTCGCCCAGCGCAACAGGGTTCCATGCCGGATCGTCGCTGGACAGCATGGTGAACAGCAGGAAGTTGCTGCGGGACTTGTCGACGCGCACGCCTTGCTGCGTCACCGCCGAGGGCAGGCGCGGCGAGGCGCGAGATAGCCGGTTCTGCACGTCCACCTGCGCCAGGTCGGCGTTGGTACCGGTCTCGAAGCTCAGCGTGATACTGCCGGTGCCGTTGGCCTGCGCCACCGACTCCATGTAGATCAGGCCGGGGGAGCCGTTCATTTCCTGCTCGATCACCGAAAGCACGCTGTCTTCGAGCGTGGCAGCGGACGCGCCCGGATAGGTGGCGTTGATGACGATGGCCGGAGGTGCCACCGGCGGGTACTGCGCGATCGGCAACTGCGTGATGGCCACGCCGCCCATCACCATGATGAAGAGCGCAATCACCCACGCAAAAATGGGCCGGTCGATGAAGAATTTCGCCATGTCGGGGCGCTCCTCAGCTCGATGCGGCGGGCGCCGATGGCGGGGTGGGCGCGGTACTGCCCGGCTTCTGCCACGGCACTGCCTTCACCGGCGTGCCGGGCGGCATCATCTGCAGCTTCTGGAAGCCATCGACCATCACCTGCTCACCGGCCTTGAGGCCGTCGACAATGACCCACTGCCCGTTCTGCTCGCCACCCACCTTCACCTTGCGCTGGGCCACCTTGCCATCGGCACCCACCACCGACACCGTGTCACCCTGCGCCGAGCGTGTCACGGCCTGCTGCGGCAGCGTGATCGCGTTGCCTGCCGTGGCCTGCTCCAGGCGCACCCGCACATACAGACCCGGCAACAGCGTGCCCTTGGGGTTGGGGACCTCAGCGCGCAGCGTGATCTGGCCCGTGGTGCTGTCGACCGTCAGATCGGAGAACAGCAGGCGGCCGGGTCGCTCGAACACGCTCCCGTCTTCCAGCACCACCTGCACACTGGCGGCGTCCGTACCCGCGCCCTTGAGCTGTCCGCTCTCCATGGCCTTCCGAAGCTGGTAGACCTCGGCGGCCGACTGCGTGAAGTTGACGTACATCGGATTGATCTGCTGGATCACGGCCAGTTGCGTGGCTTCGCCCTGACCGACCAGCGCACCCTCGGTCACCAGCGCGCGGCCGATGCGGCCCGAGATGGGAGCGGTCACGCGGGCATAGCCCAGGTTGATGTTGGCGGTCTGCACCGCCGCGCGGCCAGCGGCCACGTCGGCCTCGGCCTGCTTCTGCGCCGCCACGGCGCTGGCAAATTCCTGCTGGCTCACGGCGTTTTCCTTGACCAGCGGCGCATAGCGCTCGGCCAGAGCCGTGGCCTGCGTCAGATTGGCCTGCGATCGCGCGAGGCTGGCCTGGGCACTCTGCACCGCCGCGGTGTACGGCGCTGCGTCGATGCGGAACAGCGCCTGTCCCGCCTTGACCTCGCTGCCCTCGCGAAAGAGGCGCTCCTGCAGGATGCCGGCGGCACGCGCACGAACCTGCGCCACGCGCGAAGCTTCGAGGCGTCCGGGCAATTCGGTCATCAAACCCACGTCGCCGGGAGCCACGGTGACCACGCCGACTTCGGGTGGCGGCATGCCGCCACCTGGGGCAGCGGCCGCAGGCGCGTCGGGCTTGCCGCAGGCGCTGAGCAGCACCGCGAGCGACAAAACGGTCAGCCCCTGCGCGAGGCGAGCGGGTGACATCGAGGGAAATCGCTGGCGCACGGCGGGCGCGGACTTGATCTGGCTCAAGGCGGACATGGGAATCCTCGGGTGAAGATGGGGCAGCGCGGGAGGCTGCATCGCAGCGCATGGAGCTCCCGTCGCAAAAGCCGTGGAGTATACATACATACAAGAATGTATGTATAGTCCGGTGCTTGGGCAGAGACGCACCAGGGTCTTGGTGGACTTGCCAACAGGAGACACACATTATGGTTCGACGGACCAAAACCGAAGCGCTCGAAACGCGCAACAGCCTGCTGGATGCGGCCGAACACCTGTTCCAGGCGCGTGGCGTTTCGCGCACCTCGCTCAACGACATCGCCACCGAAGCCGGCACCACGCGCGGCGCCATCTACTGGCACTTCAAGGACAAGGCCGACCTGTTCAACGCCATGATGGAACGCGTCACCATGCCGCTGGAATGCTCGCTGGCCACCACTGTGCAGGCCGCCGCCGATCCCCTGCTCGCACTGCGCGAATCGATGCTCAGTGCACTCCGTCAGACCGCGAACGACGAGCAGACCCGGCGCGTGTTCGAGGTCGCTACCCACAAGGTGGAGTACGTCAGCGAGATGCAGGCTGTGCGCGACCGCCACTTGCGGGTTCGCAACGAGTGCATGACCATGACCGCAGAAGCGCTGCGCCATGCCGTGAAGCGCGAACACATCGAACTGCCCATGCCGCTGTCCACCGCCGCCCTGGGGCTTCACGTGATGATGGACGGACTGATCCAGAACTGGCTGCTCGATCCCCACGCGTTCGATCTCGTGCGCAGTGGAAGTGAAACCGTCGACGCCTACCTGGCAGGCCTGGGGTTCGAGGTGCTGCCTCGCCACGCACACGCCCACCCTGTACCTGCCTGAATGCCCTCAGCTCTCCACGCGCTGGGGGGCTTCGGGCGCCGCGGTGGTGCGCAGCGACCAGGCCAGCGGTGAGCCCAGTCCCACCACGCCGCCGACCAGCCAGAACACCGCGCCCACACCGACCAGGGCACCCGCAGAACCGAACAGCAGCGGCATGACCACGCTCGACCCATTGATGGCCATCGCACGCAGGCCCAGTGCTTCGCCGTGCCGGTGGTGCGGCGTCATCTGGTGCAGGGAACTCATGATCATCGGCTGCACCGAGCCGAGTGCGAAACCCAGCAACACCGACAACACGCCCATGGCCAGTGCCGAGTTCACCAGCGGGTAGACCGCGAACAGCAAGGCCGTGGCCGCCATGGCCGAGCCGATCACCATGGACTCGCGCAGGCGCGATGCGAGCCAGGGCATGAGCACGCGAATGGCCGTGGCGGCCAGCGCGAACGCCCCGAGGATCGTGCCGATCACGGTGGCACTCAAGCCCCGCTCATGCCCCAGGACCGGCACCAGGAAGGTGTGCACGTCCCAGCAAGATGAAAGCATCCAGTTGATGGCCATGAGCTTCCTGAAGCCTTTGTCCTTCAACAGGTTCCAGGACGATCCGCTGGCCTGGCGCAGTTCCGGGGCCACGGGTTCATGCTCCACCGTGTGGCGCACCCAGTACCAGGCCATGCAGGGGAACAGTGCCAGCAACAGGAAAGCGGCGCGAAACCCGAAGCTGTCGATCATCACGCCGGCCAGGAACGGCCCGAGAAAGTTGGAGATCGACGGGCCGATGGACATCCAGCTGAAGACCTGCCGCAGTTCGGTAGGCCCGTTCGCCAGCCGACCCACATGGCGTTGCAGGGCGATCATGGCCAGCCCAGTGGCCGCGCCACAGGTCAACGCCGTCAGGCACAGGACGATGAAGACCGGGAAGACCACCGCGAGTGCCGCGCCGGCCGATGCGACACCGACCGAAATCGCCACCGGCTTGCGCAGGCCGCGCCGGTCGGCGTAGCGCCCTGCGGGCAGGGCCATGAACACGGGCGCCAGTGCAAACAGGGCCAGCAAGATGCCCACAGCCGCCGGGCTGTAGCCTTCGCGCAGGGCCATGAGAGGCGCTGCGAGCCGAAAGCCCGTCATGCAGGCATGCAGGCTGATCTGGGCCGCGATCAGTCGCGCGAGGTCGGTGCGCAGATTCGGGTTCAAGCGTCGGCGTTGTCCGTGGGATCCAGCGGCAGGAGCGCACTGGCCTGATCCTGCGGCAGGGCTTCGACGCTGCGCAGGGCCCTCGTCATCACGTTCGTCCGCGTCTGGGCCTGGTCCAGCGTGTTGAGCACGGTCTGGGTCTGGCTCTTCACGCGCGAGAGCACGTCGCCGAACTTGCCGAACTCGGTCTTCACGGCACCCAGCACCTGCCAGACTTCGCTGGAACGCTTCTCCAGCGCCAGCGTGCGAAAGCCCATCTGGAGCGAATTGAGCATGGCCATGAGCGTCGTGGGTCCGGCGAGCGTGACGCGGTATTCGCGCTGCAGCACTTCCATGAGGCCGGGCCGGCGCAGCACTTCAGCGTAGAGCCCTTCCGTGGGCAGGAAGAGAATGGCGAAGTCGGTGGTGTGCGGCGGCTGCAGGTATTTGTCGGCCATGGACCTGGCCTCCAGGCGGATGCGCTGTTCGAGCCCGCGTGCGGCGAGCTCGGCGCCTTCCACGTCCGCACGCTGCTGCGCATCAAGCAGTCGTTCGTAGTCCTCGTTCGGGAACTTGGCGTCGATGGGCAGCCAGCACGGTGCTCCGTCGTCCCCTCGCCCTGGCAGCTTGATCGCAAAGTCCACCGCGTTGCGGCTGCCCGGGCGCGTGGTCACCTGCGTGGCGTACTGGTCGGGCGCAAACACCTGCTCGAGCAACGCGCCGAGCTGGGCCTCGCCGAACATGCCGCGCGTCTTCACGTTGGTCAGCAGGTGCTTGAGATCACCCACTCCCTGGGCCAGCGTCTGCATCTCGCCCAGACCTTTGTGCACCTGCTCCAGCCGGTCGGCCACCTGCTTGAAACTCTCGCCCAGACGCGCCTGCAGGGTGCTCTGCAGCTTCTCGTCGACGGTCGCGCGCATCTCGTCGAGTTTGGCCGCGTTGCCCTGCTGGAGTTGCTGCAACTGCGCATCCAGCGTGGTGCGGATCTCGGCCAGGCGACGGGCATTGCCTTCGCTCATGTCCTGCAGTTGCTTCGTGAGCGTGTCGCCCAGCGTGCCGCGCAACAAGACCAACTGCTGCGCAAACGCGTCGAGCTGGGCATTCTGCGTGCGCGTGGTCTCGGCCGCCTGGCCGGTCAGCGTCTCCTGGAACGTGGCCAGCGTGTGCTGGATGTCCTGGCGAGTGCCCCGCGACGATTCACTGATTTCACGGCGCAGCTCGCTCTCCACCCGTTCGACACGCTGGCCTTGCTGCTGGAGCTGCCCCAGCAACTGCTGCCGATGTCCGAGGGCGTCGGCGTCCACGGGCGGGCTGCGCAGCAACAACCACGCGACCAGCAACAGGTTGACGATCAGCAGGATCAGCAGTGCCCAGGGCAGGAAGTCAACCATCGTTGAACGAGCGTCACGCCACGGCGTTGATGGGCGTGACAGCACGCCCGGTGGTGAGGAAGGCAATCACGTTGTCGGCCGCCAGGTTTGCCATGGCCTTGCGGGTGGCGATGGTGGCGCTGGCGATGTGCGGCGTGAGCACCACGTTGGTCGCGGAAAGCAAGTCCGGATGCACCTTGGGCTCGCCCTCGAACACGTCCAGGCCCGCTGCGGCGATGCGCTTCTCGCGCAGGGCTGCGGCCAGCGCTGCGTCGTCCACAATGCCGCCGCGCGCGATGTTCACCAGCGTCGCTGTGGGCTTCATCTGAGCGATCTCGGCCGCGCCAATGGCGTGATGGCTTTCCGCGCTGTAGGGCAACACCAGGATCAGGTGATCCGCCGTCCGCAGCAGCTCGGCCTTGTCGACGTAGCGCGCCTTGCATTCGGCCTCGGTCGCGGCGTCGAGCCGGGAGCGGTTGTGGTAGATCACGTTCATGCCGAAACCATGCGCGCCGCGCCGCGCAATGGCCTGGCCGATGCGACCCATGCCCAGGATGCCCAGCGTGCTGCCGTTGACTTCGGCGCCGGCGAACATGTCCAGCGCCCATCGATTCCACTGGCCGGCACGCAGGAAATGCTCGCTTTCGGTGAGGCGGCGCGCCGTGGCCATCAAGAGGGCAAAGCCAAAGTCGGCGGTCGTTTCGGTCAGCACATCGGGGGTGTTGGTGGCCACCACGCCGGCCGCCGTCATGGCAGGCACGTCGAAGTTGTTGTAGCCCACCGCGATGTTGGCCACCACCTTGAGTTGCGGGCAGGCTGCCAGCAAAGCCGCATCGATCTTTTCACTGCCGGTCGTGAGCACGCCGGCCTTCCCCTGCAGCCTCGCTGCGAGCTCCTGCGGGGAAAAGACGTCATCGGTGCCGTTGGCCTCGACCTCGAAGTGTTCGCGCAGGCGTTCGACCACCTCCGGAAAGATGTTGCGGGCAATCAGGATGGCAGGGCGTGTGGTCATGAGGGCAGTGATGAGAGGAGACGTCAGATGAACCAGATCCAGGTGATCAGCGCGAAGAGCGGCAGCAGGATGCCGACCGACCAGAGCATGTAGCCGAAGAAGCTGGGCATTCGCACGCCACGGTCCTCGGCGATGGCCTTCACCATCAGGTTGGGCGCATTGCCGATGTACGTGTTGGCGCCCATGAACACGGCGCCGGCAGAAATCGCCGCCAGCGTCGGCGCCAGCGCGTTCATCAGCACCTGCGGATCGCCGCCCGCCGTGTTGAAGAACACCAGGTAGGTCGGCGCGTTGTCCAGGAACGAGCTCAACAGACCCGTGGCCCAGAAGTACATCGCGGGATTGGGGGTGCCGTCGGCATTGGTCACTGCCCTCACCACCGCGCCGAAGGGGCCGTCCACGCCGGCCTTGAGCATGGCGATCACAGGGATGATGGTGAGGAAGATGGCGGCAAACAGCTTGGCGACCTCCTGCATCGGTCCCCAGGAGAACTGGTTGCTTTCATGAACGCTGGAAGGCGTGAGGCGAAGCGAGATGAGCGTGACGACGATCAGGCCGGCGTCGCGCAGCAGGCCCGGCAGGCCCACCTCGGTGCCCCACACATTGAACACCACCGAAGACTTCCACAGGCCACTCATGAGCACCAGCCCCACCACCACACCAAGCAGGAGGAAGTTCTTGGCGCCGTCGAAGCCGATGCGTGTGGTGTCCGGCGTCGGATCCCTCGGCTGCACTTCTTCCCGGTTGCGGTAGAGCCACCAGTCAAGCACAAAGAAGATGCCCAGCAGCGAGACCAGCATGAACAGCGTTTCGCCCCAGATGTGGTTGAAGGTCCAGAAGAACTCGATGCCCTTGAGGAAGCCCAGGAACAGGGGCGGATCCCCTAACGGCGTCAGCGAGCCACCCACGTTGGAGACGATGAAGATGAAGAAGACCACCACGTGCACCTGGTGCTTGCGGTTGTCGTTGGCGCGAATCAGCGGCCGGATCAACAACATCGACGCACCCGTGGTGCCCATGAAGCTGGCGAGCACCGCGCCGATCGCGAGCAGACCCGTGTTCAGCGTGGCACTCCCGTGCAGGTTGCCGCGCAGGAAGATGCCACCGGCCACCGTGAACAACGCGGTCAACAGAATGATGAAGGGTATGTACTCCGCCACCATGGCATGCACCACGGCGGTCCAGGTCACGCCCGGCCCCACGAACATGGCGAACGGCACCAGAAACGCCAGCGCCCACGCGGCCGACACCTTGCCGAAATGGTGGTGCCAGAAGATGGGCGCCAGCAGCGGAACGAGCGCGATCGACAGCAGCACGCCCGCGAAAGGCACACCCCACCAGACGGAAAGCTGACTGCCGTCGAGGTCGGCGGCTTGCGCCAGACCGGGCAGCAGGGCCAGTGTGAAAGCGAGCCAGCGCATGTCAGACCGCCAGAAGATCAACCTCGAACAGCAGCGTCGCGTTGGGCGGGATGACGCCACCGGCACCGCGAGCGCCATAGCCCAGCGCCGCCGGAATCACCAGCCGGCGCGTGCCACCCACGGCCATGCCCTGCACGCCTTCGTCCCAACCCTTGATGACGTGACCGGCACCGAGAGGAAATTCGAATGGCTGCCCGCGGTCCTTGCTCGAATCGAACTTGGCGCCCTGCACGCCATCGTTGTAGAGCCAGCCGGTGTAGTGCACCTGCACGGGGCGGCCAGCCTGCGCGGTCGCGCCATTGCCGACCACGGTGTCTTCGTATTGCAGGCCGCTGGGGGTGGTGATCATGGTGTTCTCCTGTTGGAATTGAATGAAAGGCGACCGATTATTCCAGCCACGTCGTGAACGACGCGGCCGGCTCTCTGGGTGTGTAGAAACCGTTGACCACATGGTCCGGGTCGGCGTAGCCCAGCGACATGCCACACACCAGCATTTCGTTGTCGCCGGCGCCGATGTGGGGAAGGATGATGCGAGCAAAGCCGTTCCAGGCTGCTTGTGGGCAGGTGTGAAGCCCGTGACCGCGCGCAGCAATCATGAGGTTCTGCATGAACATGCCGTAGTCCACCAGCGAGCCGCGCCCCATCACGCGGTCCAGCGTGAACATGAGGCCCACCGGTGCGTCGAAGAAGCGGAAGTTGCGCTGGTGCTGCGCGTGCATCTTGTCCTTGTCGCCCTTGGTGATGCCCAGCAAGCCATAGAGGCCCCAGCCGTTTTCACGACGCCGGTCGATGAAGGGGCTGACCCATTTTTCAGGGTAGTAGTCATAGGCCTCCTTGTACTGGCTGGCCAGCGAGGGATCGGCGCGCAGCGCGTCGTGCGCGGCGCAGACCTTCTCCACCAGCGCATCGCGGCTGGCCCCCTGCAGCACGTACGCTTTCCAGGGTTGCGTGTTGGTACCCGAGGGCGCGCGGCTGGCCAGGGTGAGCAGGTGTTCGATGTCCTCGCGCGGCACGGGGGTGGGAAGGAAGGCGCGCACGGACATCCGGCTGGTGATGGCGGCGTCGACGCTGGCGGCGTCGATGCCGCCCACCGCGGCCTGGGGATTGAGGGTCATCGAAGGGTCTCCAGCAGGCGTTTGAGAGTGTCAGGGAGCGGCACGGGACGACGGTTTTCGCGGTTGACGTACACGTGCACGAAATGACCACAGGCGGCGGCGAGATCGGCGCCGTCGGCGAACAGCCCGACTTCGTAACGCACGCTGGAACTGCCCAGGTGCGCCACACGAAGTCCGGCCCACACCGTCTGCGGAAACGCCAGCGGGGCGAAGTAGTTGCACTGGGTCTCGATCACCAGGCCAATGACGGGGCCGGCGTGGATGTCCAGGGCGCCCTGCTCGATCAGATGGGCGTTGACCGCGGTGTCGAACCAGCTGTAGTACACCACGTTGTTCACATGTCCGTAGACGTCGTTGTCGCTCCAGCGCGTGCCGATCGGGCGGAACACGCGGTACGCGCTGCGGGGCAGGGCCTGCGGGCGCTCGGCAGGTGAACGGGTGGCGGTATTCATGCCGCGGCATTGTGCCAGTGAGGCAAGGCGCCCCCCGCCACGCCTGGCTGCCGCCAGCGTTCCGCGTATTCCAAAGCCGTGCGGTAGGTGTTGATCTGCACCTGCACCGTGTCGTCCAGGTCGTGGCCGTAGCCGCCACCCATGGCAATGGCCAGCGGCAGGCGCCGCTGCCACGCCCAGTCCATCACCCGGCGGTCACGCGCTTCCAGCCCGTCGAACGTGAGCTTCAGGCGCCCCAGCCTGTCGCCCTCATGCGGATCTGCGCCGGCCAGGTACAGCACCAGACCCGGTTCGAAGCGTCGTTCGAGCTCGTCGAGCGCCAGTTCGAGCGCCTCCATGTAATGGCTGTCGGTGCAACCGTCGGGCAGTTCCACGTCCAGGTCGCTTGGCTCCTTGCGAAATGGAAAGTTCCTGGCGCCGTGCAGGGACAGCGTAAAGACCGAAGGGTCGCTGGCGAAGATGCGCGCCGTGCCATTGCCCTGGTGCACATCAAGGTCGACGATGGCCACTCGCAACGGCCCGCGAGCCCGGTGCAGCCGGGCGTGCTCGGCCTGCATCAGGCGTGCCGCGACGGCGAAGTCGTTGAAGACGCAGAAACCACTGCCCCTGTCCGCATACGCATGGTGCGTGCCGCCCGCCAGATTGGCCCCCAGGCCGTCGCGCGCCATCGCGCTGCGACACGCCTGCAACGTGGCGCCCACCGAGCGGCGCGCGCGCTCGGCCATGGCCGGGCTCCAGGGAAAGCCGATCTCGCGCTGAGCAGCGGCCGGCAGGCTGCCGGTGGTGATGGCCGAGATGTAGGCCGGCGTGTGCACCAGAGCGAGCTCACCATCGCTGGCCGGCAGCGCCTGCCCCAGTTGCAACTGGGGCAATTCCGCGGCGAGCCGCTCCCGCAAGCGCGCGTACTTGGCCATGGGGAATCGGTGGCCATCGGGCAAGGGAAGGACGAAGTGGTCGGCGTAGAAGGCTTGCACGGGAGTGGGAACGGCGGGCCGACGTGAGAGGTGTTCCATTGTGTCCGGCTGGCCAATCCACAGCACGGTCGGCGGTTTCTAGAAGCGGTTCCCTAGAATGCTGCAATGCAACAAAAAGGGCTTGCGCGATCGTTCCGGCTCCCTATAATCGAGCCCATGTTGCAGTGCAGCAAAGCGAACGAGAACAACAGCGTCCAAGACAGCGCGGTGTTCCCAGCAGCCCTCAACTAAGCCCTTATCTTTTGACAACTCCAGGAGTATGAATATGTTGACCGCTGAACAAATCGTTGCCGCCCAGAAAGCCAACATCGAAACCATCTTTGGCCTGACCCAGAAAGCCTTCGAAGGCATGGAAAAACTGGTCGAGCTGAACGTGCAAGCCACCAAGGCCGCACTGTCCGAATCCGCCAACAGCGCCCAGGCCCTGCTGAGCGTGAAGGACGCGCAGGAACTGCTGACGTTGCAAGCCAACCTGATGCAGCCCCTGGCCGAAAAGACCGTGGCCTACAGCCGCCACCTGTACGACATCGCTTCGGGCACCGGCGCCGAGTTCGCCAAGGCCGCTGAAGCCCAAGGCAGCGACACCCAGAAGAAATTCCTGGCTGTCGTCGACAACGCCGCCAAGAACGCACCCGCCGGTTCCGAAACCGCCGTGGCCGTGATGAAGAGCGCCGTGTCCGCCGCCAACAACGCCATGGAGTCCGTTCAGAAGGCTGTCAAGCAAGCCACCGAAATGGCCGAAGCCAACTTCAACACCGTGACCGCTTCGGCCGTGAACGCCACGAAGACGGCCGCCAAGAAGCGCTGAACATCGCCGAACGGGCGCCGTTGATCGGTTGAACCGTCACGCGCCCTGGCACCACCTCTAGGATCAAACTGGTTTTTCTGGTTGTCTCCTCGGGTCCTTTTCGAAATTCGATTTCATCGGACCCCTTAAGCCCTCACTGCGAAGTGAGGGCTTTTTTTCTGGCCAGTTGCGTGCGAAGCATCGGCATGGCCGCCTGCATGGCAGCACGCCCTGCTTCGATCGATCGCTTGCGCGATGCGAAGTCTGCGCTGCCCACGCCCACCAGCGCGGGCCGCACCACCACTTCGGCACCGGCCAGCACGTGCCGGTTGATGCTCTGGCCCATGATGGCAAACGTCTGCAGCAAGACCTGCAGACTGCCGACCGCGGAATTGCCTTCCGGCGCGCTGGAAATGTCCACCGCCAGGACCACTTCGGCCCCCATGTCGCGTGCCTGCTGCACCGGCACCGGTGCCACCAGCCCGCCATCGAGGTATTCACGCCCGGAAATGGCCACGGGCGCAAAGACACCCGGCACCGCGCTGGAAGCGCGCACGGCCTGCGCGGTGTCGCCACGGCGAAACACCACGCCCTGCCCGGTGGACAGGTCGGTGGCGAGCACGCCCAGCGGCAGGCTCATGTTCTCCAGCAACTTGCCGTCGACTTGTTTGCGCACGTACCGGGTGAGCGCCTCTCCGCGCAGGAGCCCGCGCCCCATGATGGGCAGCGCCCAGTCGGTGAGCGCCGCCTCCTCCATGCCCATCGCCGCCTCTTCCAGTTGCGCGGCCGATTTGCCACTGGCGTAGAGCGCGGCAACCAGGCTGCCGGCGGACGTCCCCACCACGAGGTCCGGACGAATACCGTTCTGTTCCAGCACCTGGAT
Organism: Hydrogenophaga sp.; assembly: GCF_051858985.1. Classification (GTDB taxonomy): domain Bacteria; phylum Pseudomonadota; class Gammaproteobacteria; order Burkholderiales; family Burkholderiaceae_C; genus Hydrogenophaga. Next base: position 1,273,767 of record NZ_JBHYGM010000002.1, read on the forward strand.
CACGCCCACGTGCGCAAAACCGCGGGCTGCACCCCCACCCAGCGCCAGGCCCAGACGCGGTGCGCGGGTGGCAGGCTCGGGCGGCGTGGGCACAGGCACGACCACCGGCGGATCAGGCGGTGGCGGTGGTGTGGTGGAGCAGCCCGCCAGCAGCGCCACCGCCAAGATCAGGCCTTTCAAAGGCAAGGACTTATTAAGAACCATTCGCGTTTCTGTTAGCATCTTGCGCTGGATTATCTGCTTCGCTCCAGCGGGAAAAACGGCTTGTTCCATTCCCCACGCTTCTTGCAAATTCATTCAAAAAAAGGACCGCCATGACCATGCTCGCCAAAGTCTCGATGATCACCGCCACGGTCGCTGCTGCCGCCACGCTGGGTGTTTCGGCCCACGCGCAGGACAAGGTGCTCAACCTGTACTCCGCCCGCCACTACCAGACCGACGAGGCGATGTATGAAAACTTCACCAGGACGACCGGCATCAAGATCAACCGCGTGGACGCAGACGACGCGGGGATTGTTGCGCGCCTGCGCGCCGAAGGAGCTGCCTCGCCCGCCGACGTCATCATGCTCGTGGATGCCGCCCGCCTCGCCGTCGCGGATTCCCAGGGTCTGTTCCAGCCCATCAAGTCGGCCAGGCTCGATGCCGCGATACCAGCCAACCTGCGTGCCACGGCCACCCCCGACGGCGTGACCTGGACCGGCTTCTCCACCCGGGCTCGCGTGATCGTGTACGACCCGATGCGCCTGAAGGCCGCCGATGTGGCGACGTATGAGCAGCTCGCCGACCCCAAGCTCAAGGGCATGGTCTGCACGCGTTCGGGCTCGCATCCGTACAACCTGTCCCTGTTTGCCACCGTGGTCGAACGCCTGGGCGATGAAAAAGGCGAAGCCTGGCTCAAGGGCGTGGTGGCCAACATGGCCCGCGATCCCAAGGGCGGCGACACCGACCAGATCAAGGGCGTCGCATCGGGAGAATGCGGTGTGGCGCTGACTAACACGTATTACGTCGCCCGGCTGATCAAATCCAGCAAGCCCGAAGACCGCGCCGTGATGGAAAAGGTTCGCGTGGTGTTCCCCAACCAGGGCACCAGCGGCACGCATGTGAACATCGCGGGCGCTGCCGTGGCCAAGCATGCCAAGAACCGCGACAACGCGGTGCAGTTCATGGAATTCCTTGCCAGCCCATTCGCGCAGGACTACTTCGCCAACGGCAACAACGAATTCCCGGCCGCCAAGGGCGTGAAGATCGACAACCCCGCCATCTCGGCCATGGGTGGCGACAACTTCAAGGCCGAGACCGTGCCGCTGGGCGTGGTGGCCAAGAACATGACCAAGGTCCAGCAGATGATGGACCGCGCTGGGTACAAGTAACACACCCCCGCCGCGCTCCGCGCGACCCCCTCAAGGGGGCGATGCCTGTGGCCCGGCGGAGCCGGTTCCATGGCATCTCTGGATGAACGAGGCCCGCTGTCGCGGGCCTCGGTTTTTGCGCCTCAATAGATTTGCGGTACGTGGATCTCGCCGGGCACCTGATGCCGCCGGTAGCCTTCGTGGCGCACGCGCTCTGGCAGCGTGATTGTGGGTCGCTCCACTTCGCCGTAGGGCATCTGCTGGAGCAGGTGGTGAATGCAGTTGAGGCGCGCCTTTTTCTTGTCGTCGGCCTGCACCACCCACCAGGGTGATTCGGGAATGTGGGTGCGTTCATGCATCACTTCCTTGGCCTGCGTGTAGAGCTCCCAGCGGCGGCGGCTTTCCAGGTCCATGGGGCTGAGCTTCCACTGCTTGAGCGGGTCGTGGATGCGGCCGAGGAATCGCAGGTGCTGCTCTTCGTCCGAGATGGAGAACCAGTACTTGATGAGCTGGATGCCGGAACGCACCAGCATGCGCTCGAACTCCGGCACGGAACGGAAGAATTCCTCGTACTGTTCGTCGGTGCAGAAGCCCATCACCCGCTCGACACCGGCGCGGTTGTACCAGCTGCGGTCGAACAGCACCATCTCGCCGGCTGCGGGCAGGTGCGCGGCATAGCGCTGAAAGTACCACTGCGTGCGCTCGCGGTCGTTGGGTGCCGGCAGTGCGGCCACGCGGCACACGCGCGGGTTCAGTCGTTGCGTGATGCGCTTGATGGCGCCGCCCTTGCCGGCCGCATCACGGCCCTCGAAAAGAATCACGACCTTGTGACCGGTGGCCACGACCCAGTCCTGCAGTTTCACCAGTTCGGCCTGCAGGCGGAACAGCTCACGGAAGTAGACCCGGCGCGCTTCTTTCGCCTGCGACGCATCCCCAGCATCGGTTTCGCGGTCCTCCAGTTCCATCTCGAGTTCTTCGTCGAAGCCGTCCATCAGGTCGGCGTGGATGCGGCGCATGAGGTCGTCTGCGTTGTCGAGCATGGCGGTTCAAATGAGGGGAACAAAGCAACGAGGCTAGAAGCGGCACATGACAGTGTCGTGACGCGAGCGTGTCGCATAATCCGCGCTGAATTGACGTTTACGTCAACGTCACATCCAGTCCCTCATTCAGGAGCAACCCATGGACATTCAAGGCAAGGTTTTCATCGTCACCGGCGGCGCGTCGGGGCTGGGCGAGGGCACGGCTCGCATGCTCGCGGCCCAAGGCGGCAAGGTCGTGATCGCCGACATGCAGGTTGAGAAAGGCGAAGCCGTGGCAACGTCCATCGGGGGCGCTTTTGTGAAGTGCGACGTGAGCAGCGAGGCGGATGGCCAGGCGGTCGTCGCCAAGGCGGTGTCCATGGGCAAGCTCATGGGCCTGGTGAACTGCGCGGGCATTGCGCCGGCGGAGAAGACCGTGGGCAAGAACGGCGCGCACAACCTGGGCGTCTACACCAAGACCATCATGGTCAACCTGGTGGGCAGCTTTAACATGATCCGCCTTGCGGCCGAGGCCATGAGCAAGAACGAGCCCGAGGCCACCGGAGAGCGCGGCGTGCTGATTTCCACCGCCAGCGTGGCCGCCTACGACGGACAGATCGGCCAGGCCGCCTACGCCGCGTCCAAGGGTGGCATCGTGGGCATGACGCTGCCGATTGCGCGGGACCTGTCGCGCAATGGCATCCGCAACATGACGATCGCACCCGGCATCTTCGGCACACCCATGCTGTTCGGCATGCCCAAGGAAGTGCAGGACGCACTTGCGGCCGGCGTGCCGTTCCCGAGCCGCCTGGGCACGCCCGAGGACTACGCCAGACTGGCGCGGCACATCTTCGAGAACGACATGCTGAACGGCGAAGTGATTCGCCTGGACGGTGCCATCAGGCTCGCCCCCAAGTAAGCGCCTGCTCGACATGAAGGGGCTCGCCTCGATCGCTGCGCTGGTGTTGCTGGGCGCCTGCGCCCCGACGCTTCCACCGCCGTCGCAACCCGAAGCATCCTCGGGTCTCTCGGCCAAACCGGGGTGGTCCTTCCAGCGCCAGGCCGTGGCGGCCGCCAATCCGCTGGCCACCGAGGCGGGCGCGCGCATCCTGCGCGAAGGTGGCAGCGCGGTGGACGCGGCCATCGCGGTGCAGATGGTGCTGACGCTCGTGGAGCCGCAGTCCAGCGGCATCGGCGGCGGTGCGTTCCTGCTGCACTACGATGGCCGGCGTGTACAGGCATTCGATGGTCGCGAGACGGCGCCCGCTGGCGCGACCGAATCGATGTTTCTCGATGCCCAGGGCCAGCCGCTGCCGTTCAACACGGCGGTTACCAGTGGCAGGTCGGTCGGGGTGCCGGGCGCGCTGATGATGCTGGCGCTGGCGCACCGCCAGCACGGCCGCCTGCCCTGGGGGCGGTTGTTCCTGCCCGCCATTGAGCTTGCGGAACAGGGTTTTCCGGTCAGCCCGCGCCTGCACGCCTTGCTCTCGGCCGACCCGGCGCTGCGGGAAGACCCCGCCGCGCGCGCCCTCTTCTACCGCGCCGATGGTTCGGCCCGTCCGGTGGGTCACCTGCTGAGCAATCCGGAACTCGCGCAGGTGTTGCGCCAGGTCGCCGCCATTGGGCCGCTCGCCCTGCACGAGGGCCCGGTCGCGCAGGCCATCGTGGCGGCCACGCAGCGCCCGCCCCTGCCGGGCAGCCTGAATGCCGAAGACCTGAAGAGCTACCAGCCCCGGGAGCGCGATGCCTTGTGTCACGACCATCAGGCGGCGGGTCGCGCCTTGCGCATCTGCGGCTTCCCGCCGCCGAGTTCCGGAGGCCTGGCGGTCGGCCAGATCCTCGGCCTGCTGGCGCGATCGCCGCAAGCCCGGCAGCCCCTGCAGGAAGGCCTGCCATCCGCCAGCTGGCTGCACGCCTACACGGAAGCGTCCCGGCTGGCTTTTGCCGATCGGGCCCGCTTCGTGGCCGACCCGGATTTCGTCGCCGCGCCGGGCGGACGCTGGAACAGCCTGCTCGATCCGCGCTACCTCGACGCTCGCGCCCGGCTCATGGGCCCTCGCCGCGCCGAGCAGATGCCCGCCGGCCAACCCGCCGTGGATGCCGTGTCCTACGCGCCCATGCCCGAACAGGCCGAATACGGCACCAGCCACATCAGCATCGTCGATGCGCAGGGCCGGGCGGTGGCCATGACCACCACCATCGAGGCCGGATTTGGCGCGCGCCGCATGGTGACCACGGATCCCTCGCGCCCGGGCGGCTTCCTCCTCAACAACCAGCTCACCGATTTCAGCTTCACCCCGCGCGACGCCAGCGGCCTGCCGGTGGCCAACCGGGTGGAAGCCGGCAAGCGGCCGCGCTCGTCCATGGCGCCCACCCTGGTGTTCGACCGCACCAGCGGAGAACTGCTCATGAGCACCGGCAGCCCGGGTGGCGCGCTCATCATTCACTACACGGCCAAGGCCCTGCACGGGGTGCTGCAGTGGGGCCTGCACCCGCAGGCGGCACTGGACCTCCCGAATTTCGGGAGCCTGGGCGGGCCGTTGCTGCTGGAGCAAAAGAGGTTTCCAGCGGCCACGGTGGGGGCGTTGCGTGAGCTGGGCCACCCGATCCAGGAAATCGAAATGACCAGCGGCGCACAGGCGCTGGTGCGCCAGGGCAACCGTTGGCTGGGTGGCGCCGACCCGCGACGTGAGGGCATCGTCTCTGGCAACTAGATTGCCCGGCCAGGCTCGGGCGTGGGTCAGAATACCTGGGTGGCGATCCCCCAGACCTTCATCCAGGAACTGCTCAACCGCGTGGACGTGGTCGACGTGGTGGGTCGCTACGTGCAACTCAAGAAGGGCGGCGCCAACCTGATGGGCCTGTGCCCGTTCCATGGCGAGAAGTCGCCCTCCTTCAGCGTCAGCCCGACCAAACAGTTCTACCACTGCTTCGGCTGCGGGGCCAACGGCAATGCCATCGGCTTCCTCATGGAACATGCGGGCATGAGCTTCATCGAGGCCGTGAAGGACCTGGCGCAACAGACCGGACTGCAGGTACCCGAGGAAGAATCCTCGCCGCAGGACCGCGAGCGGGCCGCGCAGCAACGCCAGAAGCAGGCCACGCTCACCGACGTGCTGGAAAAAGCGGCGCAGGCCTATGCGAAGCAGCTCAAGGCCTCGCCCCGGGCGGTGGACTACCTCAAGGGGCGCGGTCTCTCGGGCCAGATCGCCAAGACCTTCGGCCTGGGGTACGCGCCTGAAGGCTGGCGTTCGTTGGCCAGCGTGTTCCCCGACTACCAGGACCCGCTGCTGGTCGAGTCCGGCATGGTCATTGAGCACGAGGACGAGAAAGGCGCCGATGGCCAGTCCAAACGGTACGACCGATTCCGCGACCGCATCATGTTCCCGATCCGCAACGTCAAGGGCGAGTGCATCGGATTTGGCGGTCGGGTGCTGGACAAGGGCGAGCCCAAGTACCTGAATTCCCCCGAGACGCCGGTGTTCAGCAAGGGTCGCGAGCTCTACGGCCTGTTCGAGGGCCGCACCGCCATTCGCGTGGCCGGCTACGCGCTGGTCACCGAGGGCTACATGGACGTGGTCGCGCTGGCCCAGCTCGGCTTTGCCAATGCCGTTGCCACGCTGGGTACGGCCTGCACGCCAGACCACGTTCAAAAGCTGTTTCGATTCACCGACTCGGTGGTCTTCAGCTTCGATGGCGACGGCGCGGGGCGCCGCGCCGCCCGCAAGGCGCTCGACGCCGCCCTGCCGCTGGCCACCGACACACGCAGCGTGAAGTTTCTGTTCCTGCCCGCCGAGCACGATCCGGACAGTTTCATCCGCGCCAACGGCGAGGCCGCCTTTGCCCAGTGCGTCAAAGAAGCCGTGCCGCTCTCGCGCTTCCTGATCGAAGCCGCCAGCGCCGAATGCGACCTGTCCACGGCAGAAGGTCGCGCGCGCATGGCGAGCCAGGCGCGCCCACTGTGGAGCGCCTTGCCCGACGGCGCGCTCAAGCGCCAACTCATCGGCGAACTCGCCGACGCCATTGCCCTGGACAGCCAGGACCTGCTGCAACTCTGGCAGCAAGGTGGTGGCCAGCGCGGACAGCCGCGCAGTGCACAGGCCGAAAGCAGCCAGCGGCCGCGCAACCGGGGTGCCGACGCCGGCGCACCCCGCCGGAACGCATCGCCGCCCCCGACCCGACGCGCCCCCGGCCACCGGCGGGGTGTGGCCAGCCGGGCCGACCGTGCCGTGGGCCTCTTGCTGGCCAACGCGCACGCCTGGGACAGCCTCTCCGCCGACGATCATGCGCTGCTGGCCCACCTGGACGCTCCCCACGGCCCCTTGTTCAGCTGGCTCGAAGGTCAGCTGCACGAGCACGGTCCTCAGCCCTGGGCAGCGCTGCGCGAGGCTCTGCGCGGCCACGAGCACGAGGTGTTTGCCTGCGCGCAGGCCGATCAGGTGGCGATGCCGACCGAGCCCGAGGCAGAAATGCAGGAAGCGCAGGAACTGCAGGAGGTGATGACGCGATTGCGCATCGAACACCTCAAGGCGATGGAAAGCGAGGCGATTGCCCTGTCCGCGCAGGATCCCGGCCAACTGGACCGATACCGGGAGATCCAGGCGCTTCGCAAGGCGCTGGAACACAGGATCGGCGATCCCGCGGTATAATCCACGGCTTTGCACCGCAAGCGCGACAGCAGCACCTCCGGCATCGGCCCGGCCCCCAGCGACGGGGCTATATGGACACCCTCCTGGCCACCTCAGCGACCCACCCGGTCCTGACGGAACCCCGCAAGGACTGCACACCAAATGTTCGCCCCCACAGCTTGCAGCCCAGCTTCTTCCGGCAAGAAGCTGGTGATGTGCCCGACAAAATCACCGGGGTGACCGCGTCGCGCGGCCTTCAGGCGGTTTTTGTGTGATCTGCCGGTTCCAGTTCGACATTTTTTTGAGGTCCTCATGCCCGCGAAGAAATCCAGTACGCCCGTCGTGTCCAGCACCAAGACCGCCAAGAAGGCCAGCCCGCGCGCTGCCGCCCCGGCTTCGCCTCCCAAGAAAGCCCCTGCTGTGACCCAGAAGACCCCCGCCAAGGCTGCGGCCAAGACCGCGCCCGCCAAGAAATCCGCCGTCAAGGCCGATCCGATCGAAGAAACCACGGCGAAGAAGAAAGCCGGGCGCCCTGCCAAGGCCGACGTCGCCGAATCGCCCGCCGCCAAGCGAGGTCGCAAGCCCAAGGCCGATGCCAAGGGCAAAGGCAAGGCCGATGCAGACCTGGACGATGCCGACTTGAGCGACATCGAGGACGACCTGACCGGCGAAGTCGAAGCCGAGGCGGTCGACACCACCGCGCAGACGACCGAAAAGGTCAAGCCGCTGCGCATGAAGATCAGCAAGGCCAAAGAGCGCGCGCTGATGAAGGAATTCGGCCTGGACGAGACGATCCTGTCCGAGGAAGAGGCGCGCAACCGCCGCGAACGCCTGAAGACCCTGATCAAGCTGGGCAAGACGCGTGGCTACCTCACGCACGGCGAGATCAACGACCACCTGCCCGACAAGCTGGTGGAAGCCGAGACGCTGGAAGTGGTGGTGTCGCTGCTCAACGACATGGGCGTGGCCGTCTACGAACAGACGCCCGACGCCGAGACCCTGCTGCTCAACAACACCGGCCCGACCGCCGCCACCGAAGAAGAAGCCGAGGAAGAAGCGGAAGCGGCGCTCTCCACCGTGGACAGCGAGTTCGGCCGCACCACCGACCCGGTGCGCATGTACATGCGTGAAATGGGCACGGTGGAGCTGCTCACGCGCGAAGGCGAAATCGAGATCGCCAAGCGCATCGAAGGTGGCCTGAATGACATGATGGCCGCCATCAGCGAGAGCCCCGCCACCATCGCCGAGATTCTGGTGATGGCGGAGGACATCCGCGAAGGCAAGGTGGTCATCTCCACCGTGGTCGATGGCTTTGCGGACGCCGACGAGGCCGACGACTACGTGGCCGAAGAAGACTTTGACGATTACGACGAAGCCGATGACGACGATGGCAAGGGCGGTTCCAAGGCGCTCACCCGCAAGCTGGAAGAACTCAAACGCGAGGCGCTCATCCGCTTCGACACCATGCGCTCGCTGTTCGAGAAGTTGCACAAGACCTACGACAAGGAAGGCTACGGCACGCCCGCCTACCTGAAGACGCAGAAGTCCATCACCGAGACGCTGATGTCGATCCGCTTCACCGCCAAGGCGATCGAGAAGCTGTGCAGCACCATGCGCAACCAGGTCGATGAAGTGCGCAAGAAGGAACGCGAGCTGCGCCGCATCATCGTGGACAAGTGCGGCATGCCGCAGGAGAAATTCATCGCCGAGTTCCCGGCCAACCTGCTCAACCTGAAATGGGTGGAGAAGCAGGCCGCGTCCGGCAAGGCCTGGAGCGTGGTGATGGAGCGCAACATCCCGCCGATCCAGGAACTGCAGCAGGGCCTGATGAACATCCAGAGCAGCGTGGTCGTGCCGCTGGCGCACCTGAAGGACATCAACAAGCGCATGAACCAGGGCGAGTCGACCTCGCGCGACGCCAAGAAGGAAATGATCGAGGCCAACCTGCGCCTGGTGATCTCCATCGCGAAGAAGTACACCAACCGGGGCCTGCAGTTCCTGGACCTGATCCAGGAAGGCAACATCGGCCTGATGAAGGCGGTGGACAAGTTCGAGTATCG